>NZ_VIXA01000002.1:0-2092086 GCF_007829925.1 Micromonospora palomenae | reverse complement strand
GGCTTGCGCGGGAGGCCGGCGGTGATGACGACGACGTCCGAGCCCTCGATGGCCTCGTAGCCCTCGCCGTTCGGGCCGGTGGTGACGCCGACGACCTTGGTCTCGAAGCCCTCGACCGCGCGGGACTGGTTGAGGTCCAGCGCGAGACCCGCCGGCTTGCCCTCCACGATGTCGGTGATCACGACGGTGTCGAAGACGTCGTACTCGGCCAGGCGCTGTGCGGTGGTGGAGCCGTAGAAGCCGGCCCCGACGACAGTGACCTTCTTACCCATGGTCGTCCCACTCCCCTGATACCAGTCGGTTTTCCGGACCGTATCAGCCATCCTGGCACCGATCAGGGCAGGGGCGGACGGTTATGACAACGATGGGCGTCCTCAGCCCCGCTCGGCCCGTTCCACCACGTTGGTGAGCAGCATGGCGCGGGTCATCGGCCCGACACCGCCGGGCATCGGGACCAGCTTGCCGGCCGCCTCGGCCACCTCCGGGTCCACGTCTCCGGTGTACCGGCCCTTGCCGTCCGCGCCGATCACCCGGGTGATGCCGACGTCGACCACGGTCGCGCCCGGGGTGATCAGGTCGGCGGTGAGCAGCCCGGGTACGCCCGCCGCGACGATCACGATGTCGGCGGCGCGGGTGTGCGAGGCGAGGTCGAGGGTGCCGGTGTGGCACAGCGTCACCGTGGCGTTCTCGCTGCGCCGGGTGAGCAGCAGGCCCAGCGGGCGGCCGACGGTGTTGCCCCGGCCGACCACGGCGACCGTCGCGCCGCGCAGCGGCACGTCGTGCCGGCGGAGCAGCTCGACGATCCCGCGCGGGGTGCAGGGCAGCGGGGCGTCGTAGCCGAGCACCAGCCGGCCGAGGTTGACCGGGTGCAGGCCGTCGGCGTCCTTGTCCGGGTCGATCATCTCCAGCACGCGCTGGGTGTCCAAGTGGGCCGGGAGCGGCAGCTGGACGATGTAGCCGTGACAGGCCGGGTCGGCGTTCAGCTCGGCGAGGACCGCGTCGACCTGCTGCTGGGTGGCGTCGGCCGGCAGCTCGCGGCGGATGGAGGCGATCCCGACCTCGGCGCAGTCCCGGTGCTTGCCGTTGACGTACGCCTGGGAGCCCGGGTCCGCCCCGACCAGGACGGTGCCGAGGCCCGGGGTGATGCCGCGCTCCGCGAGCGCCTTGACCCGCGTCCGCAACTCGTCCTTGATCTCCGCCGCGGTCGCCTTGCCGTCCAGGATCGTCGCCGTCACGTCCAGATCGTCTCACGGCAACAGCCGCAGGTTGGGACGACGACCAACCGTGACTTTCCGTGAGGTGCGCTTAATCACTCAGAGTTACCGCATGTGGAGTCGACCACACCCTGGGGCGGACAGCCGCTCATGAACCGCCACAGAGCGGACAGCCGGCCGGCAACCACGCACGGCGATCCGGACCGCGTCGCGGGCGCGGAACGCGAGCCTCGAAACCGACATTGAGCAGCGGCTTCACCGCATCGCTCATAGCAGAGGGGCGGAAGGGCGACAAGACCGGGGCGGGCGTTCCGTTACTGGTTCGCAACGCTCTCGTTGCCGAACCGCCTGCTGCGACCTACCGTTGCCCAACGTTGCGCAGCGTTACCCAGCGCCGGCCAGACTGCGCAGCGTGAGGAGATGAGGAGACTCAATGCGAGTTCGTAGGCTTGCCGCCTGGACCGCTCTCCCGCTCGCGGTGACGCTTGGCCTGGTGGCCTGCGGCTCGGGCGGCGACGGCGGATCAGGGCAGAGCGACCCCAACGCGGCCGTGCGGATCGAGATCGCCGAGCCGCAGCACCTGGTGCCCACCAACACCAACGAGACCAGTGGTTCGCAGGTGCTCGCCGCCCTGTTCAGCCCGCCTGGTCGACTACGACGAGGCCAACAAGCCGTACGAGGTGGCGGCCGAGTCGGTGACGTCGTCGGACAACAAGGTCTGGACGATCAAGCTGAAGGACGGCTACACCTTCCACAACGGCGAGAAGGTCACGGCCGAGAACTACATCGACGCCTGGAACTACGGCGCGTACGCCCCCAACGGCCAGAACTCGAGCTACTTCTTCGAGAAGGTCGCCGGCTACGCGGACCTGCAGGGCGAGAAGCCGGCCGCGAAGACGCTGTCCGGGCTGAAGAAGGTCGACGACCTCACCTTCACCGTGACGCTGGCCGAGCCGTACAGCGAGTTCAAGACGATGCTCGGCTACACGGCCTTCTACCCGCTGCCGAAGGCGGCCTTCTCCGCCCCGGGCGTGCTGGCCGAGGGCTACGAGCAGGCGCCGATCGGTCAGGGCCCGTTCAAGATCAAGGGCACCTGGCAGCACGACGCCAAGGTCGAGGTCGAGAAGTACGACGCCTTCCCCGGCCAGCAGCCGAAGGTGGCCGGCGTCGAGTTCCGGATCTACCAGCAGCCGACCGCGGCCTACGCGGACGTGCTGTCGGACAACCTGGACGTCATCAAGACCATCCCGACCGAGAGCCTGTCGACGGCCGCCACCGACCTCGGTGACCGGTTCCAGCAGAGCCCGGCCTCGTCGCTGCAGGTGCTGGCCTTCCCGACGTTCCAGAAGGAATTCAGCAAGCCGGAGGTCCGCAAGGCGATCTCCATGGCGATCGACCGGGACGAGATCACCAAGTCGATCTTCAAGGACTCGCAGCAGCCGGCCGTTCCTTCGTCTCGCCGGTCGTGGCCGGCTACCGGGAGAACACCATCGGCGCGGCGGGCGAGTTCGACCCGGCCAAGGCCAAGGCGATGTACCAGGCCGCGGGTGGCCCGTCCAAGATCGAGCTGTCGTACAACGGTGACGGCGGCCACAAGGACTGGATCGACGCGACCTGCAACCAGCTCAAGGCCAACCTGGGCGTGGAGTGCGTCGGCACCGCCGAGGCCCAAGTTCGCGGACCTGCTGACCAAGCTCAAGCGAGCAGCCGGTCGGCCTGTTCCGGATGGGCTGGGTCATGGACTACCCGTCCATGGAGAACTACCTGGGCCCGCTGTACAGCACCAACGGTTCCTCGAACTACTACGGCTACAGCAACCCCGAGTTCGACAAGCTGCTGGCCGAGGGCGCCAAGGCGCCGAACGAGGAAGAGGCGATCAAGAAGTACCAGGCGGCGGAGGGACCTCCTGGCCGAGGACCTGCCGGTGATCCCGCTGCGGTACGGCCAGAACAACTTCGGGCACTCGACCAAGGTCAAGAACGTGGAGATGGATCTCTTCGACCGGGTCGACCTGCTGAAGATCGAGGCCGTCAAGTAACAGCGCTGGTCGGGTCGGGTCACCGCGAGGTGGCCCGACCCCGCCACGCCCTTCGCCCCTTTTCAGAGAGACTTCACAGTATGTTCCGCTTTATTCTGCGGCGACTGCTCCAGATGGTCCTCGCCTTCTTCGGGACCACGCTGATCGTCTACGCACTGATGTTCGCCGGTCAGGGCGACCCGATCCAGGCGCTCGCCGGCGAGCGCCCGGTCACCGCCGCCCAGCGGGCATACCTGACTGAGAAGTTCCACCTCGACCAGACCGGGGTGGGCGGCTTCTTCTACCGCTACTTCGACTACATCAAGAACCTGCTCCAGGGTGATCTCGGGCAGTCGCTGACCGGCCGCCAGATCGGCGACATCCTCGCCGCCGCCTGGCCGGTGACGGTCAAGCTGGCGCTCATCGCGATGGCCGTGACGATCCTGTTCGGCGTCACCGCGGGCGTGCTCGCCGGCATCCGCCGGGCCAGCATCTTCGACAACTCGACGCTGGTGCTGACCCTGCTGGTGCTCGGCATCCCGACCATCGTGCTGGCCCCGCTGGCGCAGTACCTCCTCGGCGTCAAGTGGCAGCTCTTCCCCCCGACCGCCGGCGCCGAGCCCGACCTGTACGCGCTGCTGCTCCCCGGCATCGTGCTCGGCTCGCTCTCGCTGGCCACCGCGCTGCGGCTGACCCGGACCTCGGTGGCGGAGAACCTGCGCGCCGACTACGTCCGGACGGCTCGCTCGAAGGGCCTGGTCAAGCGGCGGATCGTCAGCGTGCACGTGCTGCGCAACTCGCTCATCCCGGTGGTCACCTTCCTCGGCGTCGAGCTGGGCAACCTGATGAGCGGCGCGATCATCACCGAGGGCGTGTTCAACATCCCCGGCGTCGGCTTCAACCTCTTCCGGGGCATCCGCACCGAGGACGGCCCGCTGGTGGTGGGCATCGTCAGCGTGCTCGTCGTGGTCTACCTGCTGTCCAACCTGGTGGTGGACGTCCTGTACGCCGTACTCGACCCGAGGATTCGCTATGAGTGACTTCGAGACCGTGGCGGCCACGGAGAACCAGGCCGCGCGGCGGGGCGTGTCCGGCGAGCCCGGAGCGCCCAACCAGATCGGCGCACCGCAGAAGGCCCGCAGCCTGGCCGGTGACGCCTGGCGCGACCTGCGCCGCAATCCGATCTTCTGGATCAGCCTCACCCTGGTCGTGCTGGTCGCCGCGATGGCCGCCGTACCCTCGCTCTTCACCGCCAACGACCCGCGCGACTGCCTGCTCTCCCGGCAGCACGACGGGGCGTCCGGCGGGGCCATCTTCGGGTACGACTTCCAGGGCTGCGACACGTACGCCCGGGCGGTCTACGGCGCCCGCGCCTCGCTGCTGGTCGGCGCGCTCTCCGCGCTGCTCACCGGCATCATCGCGCTGGTCGTCGGCATGGTGGCCGGCTACTTCGGCCGCTGGGTCGACGCGGTGCTCTCCCGCGTGATCGACATCGTGCTCGGCATCCCGCTGCTGCTCGCCGCGATCGTGCTGCTCAAGCGGGTGAGCACCAGCAGCGACAACGTCCGGCTGTTCGCGGTGATCTTCGTGCTGGCGGTGCTCGGCTGGACCACCGCGGCCCGGGTGGTCCGCTCCTCGGTGATCACCGCCAAGGAGCAGGACTACGTGGCGGCGGCCCGGATGCTCGGCGCCGGCAACGGCCGGATCATGTGGCGGCACATCCTGCCGAACGCGCTCGCCCCGGCGATCGTGGTGCTCACCATCGCGCTCGGCTCGTTCATCGCCGCCGAGGCGACGCTGAGCTTCCTCGGCATCGGTCTCAAGGCCCCGACCATCTCCTGGGGCATCGACATCGACGCCGGCCGGGTGCACATGCGCGAGTCGGCGACGCCGCTGGTCGTCCCGTCCGCCTTCCTCGCGCTGACCGTCCTCGCCTTCATCATGCTGGGCGACGCCATCCGCGACGCCTTCGACCCGAAGCTCCGGTGAACCTGATGACCCAGTCCGCTGTCCACCCGACGCCGGCCTCCCCCACGCCCGAGGGCGGCCACCTGCTCGACATCCGGGACCTGCACGTCGAGTTCCGGACGAGCGAGGGCGTCGCCAAGGTGATCAACGGCGTCTCGTACCACCTGGACGCCGGCGAGACCCTCGCGGTGCTCGGAGAGTCCGGCTCCGGCAAGTCGGTCACCGCCCAGGCGATCATGGGCATCCTCGACACGCCGCCGGCGGTGATCCGTTCCGGTCAGATCCTCTACCAGGGTCGGGACCTGCTGAAGCAGTCGGAGGAGCAGCGCCGCCAGGTGCGGGGCAAGGAGATCGCGATGATCTTCCAGGACGCCCTCTCCGCGCTGAACCCGGTCTTCCCCGTCGGCTGGCAGATCGGCGAGACGCTGCGCCAGCGCGAGGGGATGTCCAAGGCGGACGCCCGCCGGCGCGCCGTCGAGCTGATGGACCTGGTCCGGATCCCGGCCGCGGCGAAGCGGCTCGGCGACTACCCGCACCAGTTCTCCGGCGGCATGCGGCAGCGCGTCATGATCGCGATGGCGCTGGCGATGAATCCGAAGGTGCTGATCGCCGACGAGCCCACCACCGCGCTGGACGTCACCGTGCAGGCCCAGATCATGGACCTGCTGGCCGACCTGCGCCGGGACCTCAACATGGCGATGATCCTGATCACCCACGACCTCGGCGTGGTCGCCGGCGTCGCCGACCGGATCGCGGTCATGTACGCCGGCCGGATCGTCGAGCACGCCGACGTCCGCTCGCTGTACCGGTCGCCCGCCCACCCGTACACCAAGGGTCTGCTGGAGTCGATCCCGCGCATGGACGTGCGCGGCCAGGAGTTGTCGACGATCAAGGGGCTGCCGCCGAACCTGATGCGGATCCCCTCCGGCTGCCCATTCCACCCCCGGTGCCCGTACGTGCAGCAGGTCTGCGTGGACGTGGTGCCGCACGACCTGGTCCTCGGCGACGGCCGGACCAGCGCGTGCCACTTCGCGCAGGAGGTCCGAGATGACAGCGCCCGCTAGCCCGACCAAGGTCCGCGGCGAGACCATCCTCTCCGTCGACAACCTGGTCAAGCACTTCCCGATCACCCAGGGCGTGCTGTTCCAGAAGCAGACCGGCGCGGTCCGGGCCGTCGACGGGGTGAGCTTCGAGCTGCGCCGGGGCGAGACCCTGGGCATCGTGGGCGAGTCCGGCTGCGGCAAATCCACGCTGGCCCGGCTGCTGATGCGGCTGGAGACGCCCACCTCCGGCGGGGCGACCCTGGAGGGGAAGGACCTCTTCAAGGCCTCCGGCGCCGAGCTGCGCCGGCTGCGGCGCAACATGCAGATGGTGATGCAGGACCCGTACACCTCGCTCAACCCGCGGATGACGGTCGGCGACATCATCGGCGAGCCGTTCGACATCCACCCGGAGGCGGCGCCGAAGGGCAGCAAGCAGCGGCGGGTGCAGGAGCTGCTGGACGTGGTCGGGCTCAACCCGGAGCACGTCAACCGCTACCCGCACCAGTTCTCCGGCGGCCAGCGGCAGCGCATCGGCATCGCCCGGGCGCTCGCCCTGCGGCCCGAGGTGATCGTGTGCGACGAGCCGGTCTCCGCGCTGGACGTCTCCATCCAGGCGCAGGTGATCAACCTGCTGGAGCAGCTCCAGGACGAGTTCGGGCTGTCGTACATCTTCATCGCGCACGACCTCTCGGTGGTCCGGCACATCTCGGACCGGGTCGCGGTGATGTACCTCGGCAAGATCGTGGAGATCGGCACCGAGGACGAGATCTACGAGCGGGCCACCCACCCGTACACCCAGGCGCTGCTCTCGGCGGTGCCGGTGCCGGACCCGGACGTCCGCAACGACCGGACCATCATCCGGCTCACCGGCGACGTGCCGAGCCCGGCCGATCCGCCCTCCGGCTGCCGCTTCCGCACCCGCTGCTGGAAGGCCCAGGAGGTCTGCGCCCGCGAGGAACCCCTGACGGTCTCCCGCGCCGCCGACCCCCACCCCTCCGCCTGCCACTTCGCCGAACTCCGCCCCACCAACCTCTGACCGCTCCCCCGCGGTTCCCGCCGTCGATCATGAAGTTGTCGTCCCGACACGCCGCGGTGCCGGACAACAACTTCATGATCGACAGGTCTGGGGCGGCGGACCGCCGGGGGCCGCGTGGCCCCCGGCGGTGCCGTCGGTCAGTGGAAGAAGTGCCGCGTGCCGGTGAGGTACATGGTCACGCCGGCCTCCTTGCACGCGGCGATGACCTCCTCGTCGCGGATCGAGCCGCCGGGCTGCACGATCGCGCGCACCCCCGCGTCGATGAGGATCTTCGGGCCGTCGGCGAACGGGAAGAACGCGTCCGAGGCGCAGACCGCGCCGCGGGCCCGCTCGGCGCCGGCCCGGTCGACCGCCAGCCGTGCCGAATCCACCCGGTTGACCTGCCCCATGCCGACCCCGACGGTGGCGCCGTCCTTCGCCAGCAGGATCGCGTTGCTCTTCACCGCGCGGACCGCCCGCCAGGCGAAGGCCAGGTCCCGCAGGGTGGCCTCGTCGGCCGGGTCGCCGGTGGCCAGCCGCCAGTTCGCCGGGTCGTCGCCCTCGGCGTCGACCTTGTCCCGCAGCTGCACCAGGACACCGCCGGTGACCTGCCGCCACTCCGCCGGCAGCGGGTCGAAGGCCGGGGCGTGCAGCAGCCGGATGTTCTTCTTGGCCTGCAGGATCTCCACCGCGCCGTCGTCGTAACCGGGGGCGACCACGACCTCGGTGAAGATCTCGGCCACCTGCCGGGCCATCTCGACGCTGACCGGTCGGTTGACGGCGATCACCCCGCCGTACGCCGACACCGGGTCGCAGGCGTGCGCCCGGCGGTGCGCCTCGGCCACGTCCGCGCCGACCGCGATGCCGCACGGGTTGGCGTGCTTGATGATCGCCACCGCCGGCTGGTCGGTGAAGTCGTTGGCGGCCCGCCAGGCCGCGTCGGCGTCGACGTAGTTGTTGTAGGACATCTCCTTGCCATGCAGCTGCTCGGCTTGGGCCAGGCCGGCGGGGCTGGACGGGTCGGCGTAGACGGCCGCCGCCTGGTGCGGGTTCTCCCCGTAGCGCAGCACCGCCCGGCGGCGCAGGCTCAGCCCGGCGAACTGCGGCCACCCGTCGGCGGCCGGGGCCAGGGTGGTGGCGAACCACTCGGCCACGGCGACGTCGTACTCGGCGATGTCGGCGAAGGCGCGGGCGGCGAGCGCCCGACGCTGCGCCAGCGTGAAGCCGCCGTCGGCGAGGGCGGCCACCAGGGCCGGGTACGCCGCCGGGTCGGTCACCACCGCGACCGACGCGTGGTTCTTGGCGGCGGCCCGGACCATCGCCGGCCCGCCGATGTCGATCTGCTCCACGCACTCGTCCTGGCTCGCGCCGGAGGCGACCGTGGCCTGGAACGGGTAGAGGTTGGAGACCAGCAGGTCGATCCCGGCGATGCCGTGCTCGTCGAGCTGGGCGGCGTGGGTGTCCTTGCGCAGGTCGGCCAGGAGACCCCCGTGGATCTTCGGGTGCAGGGTCTTCACCCGGCCGTCGAGGATCTCCGGGAAGCCGGTCACCTGCTCGACCGGGGTCACCGGCACCCCCGCGCCCGAGATGGTGGACGCGGTGCTGCCGGTCGAGACGATCTCCACCCCGGCGTCGTGCAGGGCCCGGGCCAGCTCGACCAGGCCGCTCTTGTCGTAGACGCTGACCAGTGCCCGCCTGATCGGGCGACGCTCGTCCTGAGTGGAACTCACGGGACCGTGACCTTTCTTCCGGTGATCGTCCAACCTTCGCGGACCAGCCGACCGACCTGCTCGACGAGCTGGCGCCGCTCGGCCTCCTTGATGCGCTCGGTGAGCGTCTCCACGTCGTCGTCGTCGCGTACCGGCACGGCGACCTGCGCGACGATCGGGCCGGTGTCCATCCCGGCGTCGACGAAGAAGAGCGTGGCCCCGGTGACCTTGACGCCGTAGGCGAGCGCGTCCCGGGGGCCGTGGATGCCGGGGAACGCCGGCAGCAGGGTGTTGTGCGTGTTCAGGTAGCGGTCACCGAAGGCGGCCAGGAAGTGCGGCCCGACCAGCTTCAGGAAGCCGGCCGAGATCACCAGGTCGGGTCGGTGCTCGGCGACGTGCGCGGTGAGCGCGAGGTCCCAGTCCTCCCGGGACGGGTGGTCCTTCACCCGGTCGACGAAGGTCGGCACCCCGACGGCGGCGGCCCGGTCCAGGCCGGCGATCCCGTCGCGGTCCGCGCCGACGGCCACCACCTGGGCCCCGTACGCGGGGTCGGCGGTGGCGTCGAGCAGCGCCTGGAGGTTGCTGCCAGAGCCGGAGACGAGGACGACGAGGCGGGCGACGGACGCGGGCTCGGTCACGCGGCCACCCTATCGGGCAGGTCAGGACTCCCAGCGATCGGGCAGCGGCGATTCGGGTGATCACGCGAGTGGCACGTACGCGATACGCTGCCCGTCGCTCGGTGGCTGCCGTCCGGCCCGCCGCCGCACCCTTCACCACAAGATCAGGCACGGACAGTGCCGACGGAGCGAGGAGCACCATGCAGCCCGGTTACCCCAACCCCGCGCAGCAGCCGCCGATCAACAACAACATGACGATGTCCATCGTGGCCATCTTCTTCTTCTGGCCGCTTGCCATCCCGGCCATCATCAACGCCTCCAAGGTCAACCCGCTGCTGCAGCAGGGTGACTACGCGGGCGCCCAGGCCGCGGCGAACGAGTCGAAGAAGTGGTCGAAGTGGGCCATCATCATCGGCGCCGTCTGGCTCGTGATCGTCCTGCTGTGCTGCCTCGCCGGTGGTCTGGCCGGGATCATGGGCTCCGACACCAGCACCAGCAGCTACTGACGATCACCGACTGAGGAGCATCCGCCATGCAGCCCGGACCCCCCGGTCAGGACCCGTACGGCCAGCAGCCCCCGCACGACCCGTACGGCCAGCCCGGCTCCGGGCAGCCCTATGGGCAGCCGTACGGGCAGCCGCAGGACCCGTACGCATCGCCCCCGCAGGCGCCGTACGGGCAGCAGCCGCACGATCCGTACGCCCCGCCGCCGCAGGCCCCGTACGGCCAGCAGCCCACCTCGGGCCAGCCGTACGGGCAGCCGGTGTCCGGTGACCCCTACGGCCAGCCCACCTCGGGCCAGCCCTACGGGGCGCCGGGCCAGCCGTACGGGCAGCAGCCCTACCAGGATCCGTACGGCCAGCAGCCCTACGGCATGCCGGCGTACCCGAACGCGGGCTACCCGCAGGCCCAGGGCCAGCAGAACACGCTGGGCCTGGTATCGATGATCCTGGGCATCGTCTCCATCCCGATGGTCTGCTGCTACCTCGGCATCCCGCTGGGCATCGCCGCGGTGATCACCGGATGGCTGGGCCGGCAGAAGGCGGCCCAGGGGCTGGCCAGCAACGGCGGTCAGGCCCTCGCGGGTCTGATCTGCGGCGCGATCGGTCTGGTGCTGGGGATCCTGCAGATCGTGGCGCTCGCCGCGAACATCGCCCTGCCGAACTCCTGAGTCGAGTCGACACCCGGAAGGGGCGTCCCGGATCTCCGGGGCGCCCCTTCGTCGATCCACTCGCTTTGCGGCGTGTGGCGGTGTTGGCGGGCCGGGACAGCGCGACACGCCGCAAACGGAGTCGATCGAGAGCGCAGGGTGGCCGGTGGGCCAGGCTTCCAGGCGCGGGGGGGCCGGCGGGTCGGGCCCCGAGGCGCGGGGCGGCGGACGGGGTCAGGCGCGAGGTGCCGGGCGGGCGAGCACCCGGGCGGCGGCGGCCCCGAGCAGCGCGCCGGCCGTGACCACCGCGGTGGAGACGGCGGCCACCTGCCAGGGGACCGGGCCGATCTCGGCCAGCCGGCCACCGCCGAGCGGCCCGCCGGAGGCCGCGGCGGCGAGACCGGCGAGCAGGCCGACCACCGGGCCGGCGAGCGCCGCCGGGCCGAGCAGCGCAGCCCACGCCGGCACCGCGCGCTCGTCCGCGTCGCGGAGCAGGCGCCGGGCGAGCAGCCAGCCCGCGGCCATCCCGGCCAGCACCGGTACCGCGAGCAGCGCCGCCCCGAACCCGTCGACCGGGCCGCTGGGCAGCCCGGCCAGCAGGGGTACGGCCGGCAGCGCGCCCACCGAGACCTCGCTGGTGCGTACCGCCGTGCCGGCGCCGACGGCGAAGCCGGGCCCGAGCAGGTAGGCGGTCGACCAGACCGTGGCGTTCGGCGCGTAGGCGAGGCTGACCAGGGTGATGCCGGCCTGCCCGGCCACCCCGGTCCGGTACGCGCCGATCATGTCGGCGGCGTCGCCCCCGCCGGTCGCCACCGCCAACCCGGCCGCGCCGGCCCCCGCGCCGAGCAGCAGCAGCCCGGCGACCAACCCGGTGCGCACCCCGTCGCGCAGCACCGCCGGCGCGCGCTCGGCGAGCAGGCCGGCCACGCCGGTGGTGCGCAGTGCCCCGACCAGCGCGGCGAGCGCGCCGAAGACCGCGTGGGTGACGCCGGCGCGGACCGGGGAGACCCGCAGGTCGCCGGTGCTCACCAGCACCGCGGCGAGGGCGCCGAGCAGCCCGTACCCGAGGCCGACCGCGACCGCGGCGGTGAGTGCCTGGCGGGGCGAGCGCCCGCCCCGCGCGCCCATGGCCCGGCTGGTGTGCACGCCGGCCCGGGTCAGCCGCCAGAACGCGAGCCCGGAGAGCAGCAGCGGGACCAGGCCGAGCGGGCCGGCGGTGGTCTGCAGCGGCACCCCGTGGCCGAGCAGCCAGCCGGACAGCCCGGCGCGCAGCGCACCGGCGACGGAGCCGGCGTCCTCGCTGAACTGGGCCAGCGCCAGCACCAGGGCGACCGGCAGGTACGACGTGAGCGCCGCCCAGCCCGCGGCGACCCCGGCGGCGACGACGAGCGGTGCCCGCCCCCGGCCCGACTCCGGCCGGCGGGGCGCGGGCACCCGGCCCCCCGACGCGCGCCGGCCTCCGGGCCGGTCGTGCTGCCGGCGACCGTCGTCCCGACGGGCGTCGTCCCGGCGGGCGTCCTCCCGGGCGCCGTGCTCCCGGGCGCCGTGCTCCCGGCGGCCGTCCTCCCGGCGGCCGTCGTCGGTCCGGCGGGCGTCGTCGGTCCGGCCGGCGCCGGCCGGGCGGGCATCGTCCCGGCGGGCGTCGGCGCGGACGCCGGCGGCGGGACGGCGAGGCTGATCAGGGGTGACCGAGGACATCGGGTCTACTCTGGCACGCCGCGCGGGCGGCGGCTGCCCGGCGGCCCCACCTGGCCCCGGCGAGTTCCGTGATCCACCGGTTTCCGGACCGGAATCCGGTCTAGCCTCGGCGCAGGACGCGACTGCAGTCGCGGCACGACGCGCTGGGAGGAAGCCGTGAACGCTCCGTACCCGCCGCCCCCACCGCCGCCGGCGGCCGGCAAGGACCGCACCACACTGTGGGGCGTGCTCGGCATCGTCCTGGGCCTGATCTGCTGCGGCATCCTCGGCATCGTCTTCGGTTACCTGTCGATCCGCGACGCGAAGCGGTACGGCCAGTCGCCGGTGCTCGGCTACCTGGCGATCGCCTTCGGCGTGCTCAACATCATCGGTACCGCGATCTGGCGGGCCAGCGGGACGTACCCGCTCTGGGACGACTGAGGGGGCCGACCGTCGCCGGCCGACCCCCTCGGTGTCTCACCCGTCCGCTCAGCGGCGGACGGTGCTGCCACCGGCCGCTCAGCGGCCGGACATGAGCTCCCGCATCAGCTTGGCGGTCTCGGTCGGCGTCTTGCCGACCTTGACGCCGACGGCCTCCAGGGCCGCCTGCTTCGCCTCGGCGGTGCCCGCCGAACCGGAGATGATCGCGCCGGCGTGCCCCATGGTCTTGCCGGGGGGCGCGGTGAAGCCGGCGATGTAGCCGACCACCGGCTTGGTGACGTTGGCCTTGATGAACTCGGCGGCCCGCTCCTCGGCGTCGCCGCCGATCTCACCGATCATCACGATGGCGTCGGTCTCCGGGTCGGCCTCGAACGCGGCGAGGGCGTCGATGTGGGTGGTCCCGATGATCGGGTCACCGCCGATGCCGACGCAGGTCGAGAAGCCGATGTCCCGCAGCTCGTACATCATCTGGTAGGTCAGCGTGCCGCTCTTGCTGACCAGGCCGATCCGGCCGGAGCCGGTGATGTCGGCCGGGATGATGCCGGCGTTGGAGGCGCCCGGCGAGGCGATGCCCGGGCAGTTCGGGCCGATGATCCGGGTCTTCTCGCCCTTGCTCACGTTGTACGCCCAGAAGGCGGCGGTGTCGTGCACCGGGACGCCCTCGGTGATCACCACGGCCAGCGGGATCTCGGCGTCGATCGCCTCGACCACGGCGCCCTTGGTGAACTGCGGCGGCACGAAGATGACCGTGACGTCGGCCCCGGTCTCCTTCATCGCGTCCGCGACGGAGGCGAAGACCGGCAGCTCGGTGCCGTCGAAGTCGACCGTCTGGCCCGCCTTGCGCGGGTTGACGCCGCCGACCACGTTGGTGCCCGCGGCGAGCATCCGCCGGGTGTGCTTGGAACCCTCGGAACCGGTCATCCCCTGGACGATGACCTTCGAGTCCTTGGTCAGCCAGATAGCCATGATCAGACCCCCGCAGCTGCCAGCTCGGCGGCCCGCTCGGCCGCGCCGTCCATGGTGTCGACCCGCTGGATCAGCGGGTTGTTCGCGCCGTCGAGGATGGCCCGACCGGCCTCGGCGTTGTTGCCGTCGAGACGGACCACGAGCGGCTTGGTGGCCTTCTCGCCCCGCTGCTCGAGCAGCGCCAGCGCCTGCACGATGCCGTTGGCGACCGCGTCGCAGGCGGTGATGCCGCCGAAGACGTTGACGAAGACGCTCTTCACCGACGGGTCGGAGAGCACGATCTCCAGGCCGTTCGCCATCACCTCGGCGCTCGCGCCACCGCCGATGTCGAGGAAGTTCGCCGGCTTGACGTTGCCGTGCCGCTCGCCCGCGTAGGCGACCACGTCGAGCGTGGACATGACCAGGCCCGCGCCGTTGCCGATGATGCCGACCTCGCCGTCGAGCTTGACGTAGTTGAGGTCCTTCTCCTTGGCGGCCTGCTCCAGCGGGTCCACCGCGGCCTGGTCGACCAGGGCCTCGTGGTCCGGGTGCCGGAACCCGGCGTTCTCGTCGAGGGTGATCTTGGCGTCGAGCAGCAGCAGCTTGCCGTCGCCCGTCTTGGCCAGCGGGTTCACCTCGACCAGCGTGGCGTCCTCGGCGACGAAGGCCTTCCACAGGCCCACCGCGACCTCGACGACCTGGTCGGCGACCTCGGCCGGGAAGCCGGCGGCGTCGACGATCTCGCGGGCCTTCGCCTCGTCCACACCCTTGACGGCGTCGATCGGGGCCTTGACCACCTTGTCGGGGGTGTCCGCGGCGACCTGCTCGATGTCCATGCCGCCGGCGACGCTGGCGATGCAGAGGAAGGTGCGGTTCGCCCGGTCGAGCAGGTACGAGAAGTAGTACTCCTCGGCCACGTCCGCGGTCACGGTGATCATGACCTTGTGGACGGTGTGACCCTTGATGTCCATGCCGAGGATGTCGGTGGCGCGAGCCACCGTCTCCTCCGCGCCCTCGGCCAGCTTGACGCCGCCGGCCTTGCCTCGGCCGCCGACCTTCACCTGCGCCTTGACGACCACCCGACCGCCGAGGCGTTCGGCGATCGCGCGGGCCTCCTCCGGGGTAGTGGCGACGCCGCCGGCGAGCACGGGCAACCCGTGCCGCTCGAACAGGTCCCGCCCCTGGTACTCGTACAGGTCCACGATTGCGCGTCCCGTCCCGTCTCCGCGGCGCGCCGTCGCGCCGCCACCAGCGTTGTGGAAACTCCGTTGACGCCCGTCATCAGTTGAAACGGGCCATCGGCCGCAGCCTAGCGAGATGAGCACCAGCGGCAACCGAGCGGGTGCGCGGTGTGCGGTAATGCACAGCGCGCCGCCCGCGACTCGCCGGTGCGCGGGCCCGGCCGGCAACCGCCGCGAAGGATGTCGCCGACGACGCGTAACCCCCTGGTGGGGGCATCGTTGAGTCTGATGTCGGAGCGCTGATTCAGCGCGAGGACGGGAGCGGCCGATGCCCTGTCGGTCGAGGGGTGGCGGCGGGGCATCGTGCATAGAAGGGCCGGGCGTGTGAGGGGTGCGTCCGGCCCTTCCCCCGTGCCCGGATCCGGCCGACCCTCCCCAGCGCCGCCGGCAGCTCTCGACCCACTCCAGGTACGCGACGTGGCGGCATCCACCGGATGCCGCCACGTGTTCGAGATGGAGTCGACCAGGTGCCGGGCGCGGGCCCGGCGATTGCGCAGTCGTCAGGCGACGGACTGGGCCACGTTCCCCCGGACCCACTCGACGATCGACTGGGTCGTCGCGCCCGGGGTGAAGATCTTCGCCACGCCGAGCTGCTGGAGCTCGGGGATGTCGGCGTCCGGGATGATGCCGCCGCCGAAGACGACGATGTCCCGGGCGTCCCGCTCGGCGAGCAGCTCCAGCACCCGCCGGAACAGCGTCATGTGCGCCCCGGAGAGTACGGAGAGGCCGACCGCGTCGGCGTCCTCCTGGATGGCGGTCTCCACGATCTGCTCCGGCGTCTGGTGCAGGCCGGTGTAGATGACCTCCATGCCGGCGTCGCGCAGGGCACGCGCGACCACCTTGGCGCCGCGGTCGTGGCCGTCGAGGCCCGGCTTCGCGACGACGACCCGGATACGAGAGCTCATCAGCGCACACCTTTCACGGGCTCCGCGGCTATCACCTGAACGAACGGTAACCCGCCCGGTCGGGGGCGGGAAATCCGGGCCGCACCCCTACCGTCCGGCCGGCCCCCGAGAAAGCCGGACGCCTCCGCCGAACGGTCACTCTGCGCGACGAACGGGCAGTAACGGGGACGGCCATCCGGCGTACCGAGCTATGACAATGATGGACGGAAAGGGACAGAAAGACTCACCGATTCGGCGGTTCCGCTTGTGACCGGCGCGGCGGAGGGCTAACGTGTCCACGGTTGTCATCAGGTCCACGGACGGGTGACGACGCGACCAACGGACGTTCGACCGAGCTTCACCGAACGGCCGGAGATCGCATCGGATCCCCGACAACGGAGGGTGTGCGTGCGCCAGCGCCTGTCGTCTGAGCCCGATCGATATCGCGGCCGCCGTCGCGTACCCACCCCCCCGCGCAGCCGCTACGCGGCGGTCGTCACCACTGCGTTCGTCGGCGCCGGCCTCGTCGCGCTGGGCGCGAACGCGCTCCCCGACGCCAAGAGCGTGAGCCCGTCGGTCCTCGACGAGCTCAAGCAGGCCTCGATCACCAGCCAGGACGCGGCGGCCCGCGCCGACGCCGCCGACCGCGCCTCCCGCGACACCAACCGCGACGCCGAGGTCAACGCCGGCGACCAGGACCCGTGGCTGCTGCCCCTGCAGGGCTACGACTTCAACTCCCCGTACGGGATGCGCTGGGGCAAGCTGCACACCGGCATCGACCTGGTCGCCGCCGAGGGCACCCCCTACGTCGCCATCCACTCCGGCACCGTCACCAAGGCCGGCTGGTTCGGCGGGTACGGCTACGCCGTGATCGTCCAGCACGCCGACGGCAGCGAGGCCATCTACGGCCACTCCTCCTCCGTGAACGTCAAGGAGGGGCAGCAGGTCAAGGCGGGCGACCAGCTCGGCCTGGTCGGCAACACCGGCCACTCGTACGGCTCCCACCTGCACCTGGAGATCCATGTCAAGGGCGAGCCGAAGGACCCGGTGCCGTGGCTCCAGGAGCGCGGAGTGGACATCAAGCTGCAAGTCGAGGCGTACTACAGCGAGGTAGCGGCCTCCTGACGCTCCGTATCGCCCGATGACCGCCCGGATCACGCGATCCGGGCGGTTTTTCGTGCGCCGAAGTCTGCTGGGTCACAGTCAGGACTGTGAGCGACGCCACCGCCATCCAAGATCAGGTATCGGGGCAGAGGCGGTCATACCGCCACAATGGCGGACAGTTGCCCCGGTGGCCTCCGGCGGCCCTGCGGTACCCGTACCCACCGCGGACCCGGTCGACACCCAGGATGGGTTGGTCCCAGCCCCCTGAGTGTGAAGGTCAGCCGTGCAGGAAGACACCCCCACCCAGAACGAGAAGACCGTGGCCGCCCCGGCCCGGCACCGGCTGCGGAAGCGGCGCGGCGGGCGCGCTCTCGTCGTCGGCGCGGTCGCGCTGGTCGGCCTCGGCCTCGCCGGCGCCTCCACCATCGCGTTCGACCGCGACGACGCCCCCGCCCCCACCGCCGTCTCGCTGGACGCCGCGTCCCGCGCCGAGGACGCCGCCCGCGCCGACCGTTCCGCCCGCGAGTCCGCGACCCCGGCCACCCCGTCGGTCAGCCCGACCACCGCCGGCCCGACCGCCAGCCCGTCGGCCACGCCGACGAGGAAGGCGACCCCGAAGCCGCAGCCGACCGTCCGGAGGACGACGAAGCCGAAGCCGTCCTGGGTCATCCCGATGGCCGGCGCGGAGATCACCTCCTGCTACGGGCAGCGCTGGGGCACCCTGCACGCCGGCATCGACTTCGCGATGCCCGCCGGCACCCCCATCCGCGCCGCCGCGGCGGGCACCGTGGTCAAGGCCGGCGACGCCGGCGACGGGTACGGCATCTCGGTCTTCGTCGACCACGGCAACGGCTACCTGACCCACTACGCCCACCAGAGCAGCCTCAAGGTCGGCGTCGGGGACAGGGTCAGCGCCGGCGAGGTGATCGGCTACGAGGGCTCGACCGGTGACTCGACCGGTCCGCACCTGCACTTCGAGGTGCACAAGGGTCAGATGTGGAACCAGATCGACCCGGCGCCGTTCCTGCGCGCCCGGGGCATCGACGTGGCCTGCTGATCCCGTCGACCACACGTGAGGGCCCGGTCCGGCGGTTCGCCGGGCCGGGCCCTGTCGTTCAGAGCTTGTCGATCGGGGCGTGCCGCAGCACCAGCCACATCGTCTGGTCCCCGAAGTCGATCTGCGCCCGGGCGCCCGGGCCGTGCCCCTCCACCGCGAGCACCCGACCGAGGCCGTAGCGCTGGTGGTTGACCCGGTCCCCCGCCGCCACCTTGGGCCCCTGCGGCAGCTCGCTGGCGGTGGCCAGCCGACTGCCGTCCACCCCGAGCCGCTTGGCCAGCTCCGCCGCCTTCGACGTACCCCCGGCGAAGCCGCCGCGCGCGCCGGGCGCGCGGTCCGCGCGGCCACCGACGCCGCCGCCCCCGCCGGCCCACGAGGTGTACGACCCCTCGGTGCGCTCCCAGCGGACCAGCTCCGGCGGCAGCTCCTCCAGGAACCGCGACGGCGGGTTGTAGGCCGGCTGCCCCCAGGCCGAGCGGGTGACCGCCCGGGAGAGGTAGAGCCGCTGCCGGGCCCGGGTGATGCCCACGTACGCCAGCCGGCGCTCCTCCTCCAGCTCCCGGCTGTCGCCCAGCGAGCGCAGGTGCGGGAAGACGCCGTCCTCCAGGCCGGTCAGGAAGACCACCGGGAACTCCAGGCCCTTGGCCGTGTGCAGCGTCATCAGGGTGACCACGCCCTGGTGGTCCGGGTCGTCGGAGGGGATCTGGTCGGCGTCGGCGACCAGCGCCACCTGCTCCAGGAACCCGGCCACCGTGGCCCGCTCGCCCTCGGCGCCCAGCGCCTCGATCCGCTCGGTGTACTCCCGGGCGACGCTGACCAGTTCCTGGAGGTTGTCCACCCGGCCGGCGTCCTGCGGGTCGAGGCTCTCCTCCAGCTCGGTCAGGTAGCCCGAGCGGGTCAGCAGCGCCTCCAGCACCTCCTCCGGGGTGCCGGTCTCGGCCAGCTCCCGCGCGCCGTCGAGCAGCGCGACGAAGTCGGCGATGCCGTTGGCGGCGCGGGTGGAGATGCCCGGCGCCTCCCGGGCCCGTCGCAGCGCGGCCCCGAACGAGATCCGGTCGCGGCTGGAGAGTGCCTCCAGGCACGCCTCGGCGCGGTCGCCGATGCCCCGGCGCGGGGTGTTGAGCACCCGGCGCAGGCTGACCGTGTCGTCGTCGTTGACCACCGCGCGCAGGTAGGCCAGCGCGTCGCGGACCTCCTTGCGCTCGTAGAAGCGCACCCCGCCGACCACCTTGTAGGGCAGGCCGGCCCGGATGAACACCTCTTCGAAGACCCGGGACTGGGCGTTGGTGCGGTAGAAGACGGCGACGTCGCCGGGGCGGGTGTCGCCGGCGTCGACCAGCCGGTCGACCTCCCGGCCCACCCAGTCCGCCTCGGCGTGCTCGGTGTCGGCGACGTAGCCGACGATCTGCTCGCCGGCCCCGGCGTCGCTCCACAGCCGCTTGGGCTTGCGGGAGGTGTTCCGGTCGATGACCGCGTTGGCGGCGTTGAGGATGGTCTGGGTGGAGCGGTAGTTCTGCTCCAGCAGGATCGTCCGGGCGTCGGTGAAGTCCCGCTCGAACTCCAGGATGTTGCGGATGGTCGCGCCCCGGAACGCGTAGATCGACTGGTCGGCGTCGCCCACCACGCAGAGCTCGGCCGGCTCGATCCCCTCGGTGCCGGAGACCAGCTCCTTGATCAGCGTGTACTGCGCGTGGTTGGTGTCCTGGTACTCGTCGACCAGGACGTGCCGGAACCGGCGGCGGTAGCTCTCGGCGACGTGCGGGTGCGACTGGAGCAGGTGCACCGTCGTCATGATCAGGTCGTCGAAGTCCAGCGCGTGGGCCTCGCGCAGCCGGCGCTGGTAGAGCGTGTACGCCTCGGCCAGCGCCCGCTCGTTCGGGCCCTTGGCCCGGGCGGCGAACGCCTCCGGATCGACCAGCTCGTTCTTCAGGTTGGAGACCTGGGCGGCCAGCCCGCGCGCCGGGTAGCGCTTGGGGTCGAGGTCCAACTCCCGGGTGACGAGCTGCATCAGTCGGCGCGAGTCGTCGGCGTCGTAGATCGAGAAGGTGGACTTGAGCCCGGCGTGCTCGTGCTCGGCGCGCAGGATCCGCACGCAGGCGGAGTGGAACGTCGACACCCACATCAGCCGGGCCCGCGGGCCGACCAGGTGGGAGACCCGCTCCTTCATCTCGCCGGCGGCCTTGTTGGTGAAGGTGATCGCGATGATCTCGCCGGGATGCACGTCCCGGGCGGCGAGCAGGTACGCGATCCGGTGGGTGAGCACCCGGGTCTTGCCGGAGCCGGCGCCGGCGACGATCAGCAGCGGGGAGCCGGCGTGGGTCACCGCGTCCCGCTGGGGGCCGTTGAGCCCCTCGACCAGGGCCTGCGGATCGAGGTGCGCGGCGGAGGACCCGGGCCGGCGCGCCGGCGGGCGGGCAGGCTCGGGCGCGGGCGGGGACGCGGGGATGTCGAAGAGAGGATGCATCGCAGGGCGAGTCTATGCCGCCGGCCGGACACTTCCCGCCCGCGCACGCCCCGGCGCGACGGCGCGGTCACGGGGGCCCGGCCGGTCGGTGCGGTGAGACGAACCTGTCACGGCGTCACCTCTGGCGCCTTCGTCCCCGAAGCGCAACGATGACGGTGAAAACCCCGACTACTCCCCCGTACCCGACTTGGGAGAACAACCATGACTCCACCGCGCTCGCGCGGTCGGGCCCTGCTGCGTCACCTCGCCGCACCGGCCCTCGCGCTGGCCGTCGTGGCCAGCCTGCCCGCCACCGGACGGCCCGGACCGCAACCGGCCGCCACCGACCCGACGGCCGGCCTGGCCCCGGTCGCCGTCTCCTACGCCACGCCCACCGGCGGCGAGGTCAAGGGCAACTTCCTGAGCTACAACGACTTCCACGGCGCCATCGACCCGCCCGGCGGCAGCGGGGCCGCGGTCAACGGCACCCCCGCCGGCGGCGTGGAATACCTGGCGACCTGGCTGAAGAAGCTGCGCGCCGACGCCGCGGCCGAGGGCCGGCGCACCACCACCGTCGGCGCCGGCGACCTGATCGGCGCCACGCCGCTGGTCAGCGCGGCCTTCCACGACGAGCCGACCATCGAGCTGATGGACGAGGTCGGGCTGGAGATCAGCTCGGTCGGCAACCACGAGTTCGACGAGGGCGTCGCCGAGCTGATCCGGATCAACAAGGGCGGTTGCCACCCGGTCGACGGTTGCCAGGACTCCGACGGCTTCGCCGGCGCGAAGTTCACCTACCTCGCCGCCAACACGCTCGACCGGAAGACCGGCCTGCCGATCCTGCCCCCGGTGGACGTGAAGTTCGTCGACGGCGTGCCGGTCGGCTTCGTCGGCGTGACCCTGGAGGGCACCCCGGGGATCGTGAACCCGGCCGGCATCGCCTCGGTGCGGTTCGCCGACGAGGTCCGGACCGCCAACAAGTGGGGCGGGCTGCTCAAGCTCTTCGGCATCCGGGCGATGGTGCTGCTGGTGCACGAGGGCGGCGCCCAGTCCCCGCCGCCGGCCACCCCGGGCGTCTCGGACTGCGCCAACTTCTCCGGCCCGATCGTCGACATCGTCCGCGGCCTGCGGCCGGAGTTCGGCCTGGTGGTCTCCGGGCACACCCACCGCTTCTACTCCTGCTCGCTGCCGAACTCCTCGGGCGCGCAGAGCGTGGTCACCAGCGCCGGCAGCAACGGGCAGCTGATCACCGACATCGACTACTCGCTGGACCGGCGCACCGGCCGGTTCACCGGCATCTCCGCCCGCAACGTGGTGGTGGAGAACGGCGTCCGCAACCCGGACGGCAGCTGGCAGCAGAGCGCCCCCGGCGTCTACGTCCGCAACCCCGAGCTGATCGACGGGGGTGCCAAGGCGCTGGCCGACAAGTACCGGGCCGCGGTCGCCCCGATCGCCAACCGGGTGGTGGGCAGGATCAGCGCGGACATCGTCCGGGACGCCAGGCCCAACGGCGAGAGCCCGCTCGGTGACGTGATCGCCGACGCGCAACTCGCGTACACCAGGGGCGACGGGGCGCAGCTGGCGCTGATGAACCCCGGCGGCGTCCGGGCCTCCCTGTCGTACGCGGCGTCGGCCGGGGGCGAGGCGCCGGGCGAGGTGACCTACGGCGAGGCGTTCACCGTCCAGCCGTTCAACAACCTGGTGGTCACCCAGACGCTGACCGGCGCGCAGCTCAGGAGCGTGCTGGAGCAGCAGTTCGTCGGCTACCAGGGGCAGACCACCCAGCGGATCCTCCAGGTCTCCGCCGGGGTGACCTACTCCTACGACAGCACCGCCCCGGCCGGCTCGCGGGTCAGCGCGCTGGCGCTGAACGGCGTCCCGGTCGATCCGGCGGCCAGCTACCGGGTCACCACCAACGACTTCCTCGCCAATGGCGGGGACGGGTTCACCGAGCTGACGGCGGGCACCGGCCGCACCACCGCCCCCGGCTTCGACGTGGACGCGCTGGTGGCCTACCTGGGCGCGGGCGCGCCGGTGGGACCGGGCCCGGCCGACCGGATCATCCGGCTCGGCTGAGCGGACGTCGCCCGGCCCAACGTCGGGGCCGGGCGACTTCCCAACTGTTGGCGGAATCCTTGCGCGGCCGTACCCGCGGTCGGCATACTCGATCCCGTGTTCGGTCAGCGCTTCTACTTTTACTACGGCACCGGGAGTCCGGCAGCCGTGGGTCGCGCCTGATCAACCAGACCTACGAAAAGCCCCGGGCTCCTGGAGTCCGGGGCTTTTCGCGTTCCGGGTTCCCGACACCGGGCACGACGTCAGAGAGGTACGACCGATGATGACAGACGTGGCGGAACAGAGCGGCAACACGGCACGCTCCCGGGCGGGCGACGGCCGGAACGCGGCACCCGGGTTCGGCACCGACGAGCCCGCGGCGGCGGCCCGGATCGCGGCCATCCGGGAGCGCATCGACGAGATCGACCGGACGCTGATCGGGTTGTGGCAGGAGCGGGCGGAGCTCTCCCAGCAGGTCGGCGCCACCCGGATGGCCTCCGGCGGCACCCGGCTGGTGCTGTCCCGGGAGCGGGAGATCCTGGAGCGGTTCCGGCAGGCGCTCGGCGCCGACGGCACCCAGCTGGCCCTGCTGCTGCTGCGCGCCGGCCGCGGACCGCTGTGACGGGTGCCGCCGGCCCGGGAGCCGGGCGGGACGCCCGGCCCGCCGTCCTGCGGCGTACCCCCTGGCGACCCTGACCGGCCCGAGCCGTTCGCGGCGCCCGGCCGGGCGGCGGTCGGGCCCGGATACGACGAACCGCCTGCCGGCGTCACGCGGACGCCGGCAGGCGGTTCGGACCATCTCACGCCTCGTGCGTGGCGACGATCTCCCGCTTCTCGGCGAAGTGGCAGGCGCTCGGGTGGTCCGAGCCCTGCCGGATCTGCAGCAGCGGCGGCTGCTCGGCGCAGATGTCCTGCGCCTTCCAGCACCGGGTGCGGAACCGGCAGCCCGAGGGGGGCGACACCGGGGACGGGACGTCACCGGTGAGCCGGATGATCGCCTTGTTGTCCCGCAGCGTCGGGTCCGGCACCGGCACCGCCGACAGCAGCGCCTGGGTGTACGGGTGGGTCGGCCCCTCGTAGATCTCGTCCTCGGTGCCGATCTCCACGATCTTGCCGAGGTACATCACCGCGACCCGGTCGGAGAGGTGGCGCACCACCGACAGGTCGTGCGCGATGAACACGTACGACAGGCCGAGCTCGTTCTGGAGCTTCTCCAGCAGGTTCATCACCTGCGCCTGGATCGAGACGTCCAGGGCCGAGACGGGCTCGTCGCAGATGATCACCTCGGGCCGCAGGGCGAGCGCCCGAGCGATGCCGATGCGCTGGCGCTGGCCGCCGGAGAACTGGTGCGGGTACCGGTTGATGTGCTCCGGGTTGAGGCCCACCAGGTCGAGCAGTTCCTTGACCTTGTCCCGGCGGCTGCCCTTCGGCGCCACCTCCGAGTGGATCTCGAACGGCTCCCCGATCAGGTCACCGACCGTCATCCGCGGGTTCAGCGAGGTGTACGGGTCCTGCATGACCAGCTGGATCTGCCGGCGCAGCCGACGCAGCGCGCCGCCGGACAGCTTGGAGATGTCCTGGCCCTTGAAGAACACGCTGCCGGCGGTCGGCTTCTCCAGGTTCATCAGCACCCGGCTCAGCGTCGACTTGCCGCAGCCGGACTCGCCGACCACGCCCAGGGTCTCACCGGCCCGCAGGTCGAAGGAGACGCCGTCGACGGCCTTGACGTGACCGATGGTCTTCTTGAACACCACACCGCGGGTGACGGGGTAGTGCTTGACCAGGTCGCGTACCTCGATGATGTTCTCAGACACGGTTCACCAGCTCCTCGGCGAAGTGGCAGGCGCTGGCCCGACCGGCGCCGATCTGCAGCAACGGGGGGAGCTTCTCGCGGCACACCGGCTGCGCCATGGCGCAGCGCGGGTTGAACGGGCAGCCCGGCGGGATGTTCATCAGGTTCGGCGGGAGGCCCTTGATGGTGCGGAGCTGCTGGCCCTTCTCGTCCAGGCGCGGGATCGACTCGAGCAGGCCGAGGGTGTACGGGTGCGCCGGCTTGGCGTACAGGTCGTAGACGTCGGCTTCCTCGACGATCCGGCCGGCGTACATGACCGCGATCCGGTCCGCGACGTCGGCGACCACGCCGAGGTCGTGGGTGATCAGGATCATGCCCATCCGCCGCTCCCGCTGGAGCTCGCCGAGCAGGTCCATGATCTGGGCCTGCACGGTCACGTCCAGCGCGGTGGTCGGCTCGTCCGCGATCAGCACCTCGGGGTCGAGGGCCAGCGACATCGCGATCATCGCGCGCTGCCGCATACCGCCGGAGAACTGGTGCGGGTAGTTGCTGAACCGGCCCTTGGCGTTCGGGATCTTGACCTGGTCGAGCATCTCGATCGCGCGCTTCTTGGCGTCCGCGCGGCTCATGCCGCGCCGGATCCGGAACTGCTCGGCGATCTGGAACCCGACGGTGAAGACCGGGTTCAGCGCGGAGAGCGAGTCCTGGAAGATCATCGCGATGCCCTCGCCACGGATGCGGCGGCGCTCCTCGGCGGACATCTTGAGCATGTCCTTGCCGTGGAAGCGGACCTGACCGCCGGTTACGAAGCCCGGCGGCATGTCGAGGATGCCCATGATGGTCTGCGCGGTGACGCTCTTGCCGGAGCCGGACTCGCCGAGCACGGCGAGGGTCTCCCCCGCGTCGACGTGGTACGTGACTCCGTTGATGACCTTGGCGACGCCGTCCCGGGTGCGGAACTCCACCCGCAGGTCGTCGACCTCCAACAGCCGGCCGGAAGGGCGGCCGGATCCGTCGGCGCCCGGCGCGGTCTGCTCGGACACGAGAATGTCGGACAACTCAGTCCCCTATCGGAGCTTCGGGTCGAGGGCCTCGCGGACAGCCTCACCGAGCATGACGAAGCTCAGCACGGCAGTGACGAGGAACGCGGAGGGGAAGAAGAGCAGGTACGGCGACGGCCGCAGGTACTGCTGCGCTTCGTTGACCATGATTCCCCAGGAGACCACCGGGCTCTTCAGGCCGATGCCCAGGAAGGAGAGCGTGGCCTCGGCGCCGATGAACGAGCCGACCATGATCGTCCCGTACACCAGCAGCGGCGCCAGGCAGTTCGGCAGCAGGTGCTTGAGGATGATCCGGCTAGTGCTGGCGCCCATGGCCCGCGCCGCCACGATGTAGTCGGCCTCCTTGTTGGCGAGCACCGAGGAGCGCATCAGCCGCATGACCACCGGCCAGCCCAGCAGGACCAGCGACGCGATGACCAGGCCCTTGATCTCCCACGCGCTGTTGTCACTGCCGGCGCCGTTGAAGGTGGTCAGGATGACGATGGCGCCGAGCACGAACGGCAGGCCGAAGAAGATGTCGGCGATCCGGGAGAGCACGGCGTCCACCCAGCCACCCTGGTAACCGGCGATGATGCCCATCGTCCCGCCGATCAGCATGACGCCGAGCACGGAGAGCAGCGACACCACGATCGACGCGTTGGCACCGTAGATCACCCGGGCGAAGACGTCACGGCCCTGCACGTCGTAGCCGAACCAGGCGTCGCCCGAGGGCTCCACCCGGCTGCGCGACAGCGCGCCGTTGTACGGGTCACTGTCAGTGAACAGCGACGGGAAGAGCGCCATCAGCACGAAGATCACGATGAACGTGGCGGAGATCCAGAACAGCGGCTTGCGCCGCAGGTCCCGCCAGGCGTCGCCGAGCAGTCCGCGAGGCTTCTCCTTGCGGGTCCCCTCCGGCTGGCCCGGGGTCGCCGGCACCATCTCAGTCGGGTTCTCCGGTCGGGGGGTGCTGACGATGGAGGCGGTGGAAGGGTCACTCATAGCGAATCCTCGGGTCCAGGGTGGCGTAGAGCAGGTCCACCACCAGGTTCATCAGCAGGTAGACGAGCACCAGGACCACCACGATGGAGACAACCGTAGCGCTCTCCTTGGTGACGATCGCCCGGAGGACCGCACGGCCGATGCCGTTGATGCTGAAAATGCCCTCGGTGATGATCGCGCCGCCCATCAGGGCGCCGAGGTCGGTGCCGAGCAGGGTCACCACCGGGATCAGCGAGTTGCGCAGCAGGTGGATGCCGACCACCCGGCGCATGGGCAGGCCCTTGGCGATCGCGGTCCGCACGTAGTCGGCGCGGCGGTTCTCTGCGATGCTGGTGCGCGCCACCCGGGCGACGTACGCCATGGACGCGCTACCGAGCACGAAGCCCGGGAGGATCAGTTCGGAAAAGCGCATCTCGCTGGAAACCGTCGGCTTGACGATCTCCCACTGCACGCCGAAGAGCCACTGGAGCACGAAGCCGATGACGAAGACCGGCAGCGCGATGAGGAACAGGGTGCTGACCAGGACCAGGTTGTCCAGGAAGCCGTTGCGCCGCAGGCCGGTGAGCACACCTGCGGTGAGGCCGATGACCGCCTCGATGAGCAGGGCGACCGCGGCGAGCTTGAGGGTGTTGGGATATGCCGTCGCGATGATGTCGTTGACCGAGCGCCCGGACCATGTCGAGCCGAAGTCCCCCTGGAAGAGGTTCTTCATGTAGATGGCGTACTGCACGAAAAACGGCTCGTCCAGTTGGTACTTCTCGGTCATCATGGCGACGTAGTTATCCGGGCAGCCCCGATCACCGCACTTGCCGGCGAACGGATCACCGGGAACCGCCCAGACGAGCGCGTAGATCATTAACGTCGTCCCGATGAACACCGGTACGAGTTGGAGCAGCCGTCTCAACAGATAACGGCCCATGGGGTGGTCCTCCAGACAGGGGGCGCGTCGGACGGCCGACACGGATGGTGACAACGTGGCGAGGGAATGTTGTAACACCCCTCGCGGAACGGCCCCGGGTCGGGCTCACCGGTAGGCGAGCCCGACCCGGGGTCAGACCGTTCGGATCAGAGCTCGACCGAGGTGATGTCGAGTTCGCCGACGTTGGTCAGCTCCATCTTCTTGATCTTCTCCGAGTGGCCGGACTGCTGGCCACCGAAGTAGACCGGGACCGTCGGCACGTCGGCGTCGATCTTCTCGACCGCCTGGGCGAAGAGCTTGTGCGACTCCTCCAGGCTCGGAGCACCGCTGGCCTGCTTGGCCAGGGCGTCGACCTCCGGGTTGCTGTACAGACCGTCGTTCGAGGAACCACCGGTCACGTAGAGCGGGTTGACCCAGTTCTCGACGTCCGGGTAGTCCTGCTGCCAGCCGGCGCGGTACATGCCGTCCATCTTGTGGGCGTTGATGTTCTGGCGGAACACCGCGAAGGTCGGCACGCCGACGGCGACGGCGTCGATCTGCAGGGTGGTCTTGATCTGCTGCGCGACGGCCTCCATCCACTCCTTGTGGCTGGCGTCCGCGTTGTAGTAGAGCTTCAGCTGGCCCTTGAAGCCGCCAGCCTTGGCGAGCAGCTGCTTGGCCTGCTCCGGGTCGAACTTGCAAGCGGTGCAGTTGCCCGGCTTGGCGCCCGGGGTCAGCGGGTTGGCCCAGCTGTCGGCCGGCTTGCGGTTGCCGAAGAAGATCTTGTCGCTGATCTCCTGGCGGTTGACCGACAGCGAGATCGCCTTACGCAGGTCCGCGTTCTTGAAGCGGGCGTCGTAGATCGGGAAGGCGATGATGCCGGTCACCGGGGTGGTGGAGGAGATCGCCCGGTCGCCCAGGTCGTTCTTCCAGTTGTCACCCGCGAGCGAGGAGACCGGAACCTGCTGCATGAAGTCCAGGTTGTTCGAGACCAGGTCGCTGTAGGCGGCCGTGTCGTCCTGGTAGATCTTGACGGTGACGTCCTTGATCTTCATCTTGTCGCGCAGGGAGTAGTCGTCGAACCGCGTCAGCTTGATCGCGACGTTGTTCTCCCAGGACACGAACTTGACCGGGCCGTTACCGACCGGCTTCTTGCCGAAGTCCTCCGCCTTGCCGGCGAAGAAGGAGTCCGGCAGCGGCATGAAGGTGCTGTAGCCGAGCTTGGTCGGGAACACGGCGGTCGGCGCGGCCAGCGTGACCTCGAAGTTCCAGTCGTCGACGACCTTCAGGCCGGACATGGTCTTCGACTTGGGCTCGGGGGCCTTCTTCGGGCCGTCCTCGTCCGGGTCGCTGGTGTTGACGTCCGCGAAGCCCGCGATGTCGGCGAAGAAGCTGGAGTTCTGCGCGCCGTTCGGCGAGTAGGCGCCCCAGTTCCAGGCGTCCACGAAGTTCTTGGCCTTGACGACGGTGCCGTCGTGGAACTTCGTGTTCTGCTTGATCTTGATCTTGTAGACCTTGGAGTCGGTCGTCTCGATCGACTCGGCCAGCGCGTTCTGCGGCGCGCCACCGTTGTTCGGGTACTCGACCAGGCCGGTGAACAGCCAGTCGATGATCTTGCCGCCACCGGTCTCGGTGGTGTTGGACGGAACCAGGGGGTTCTCCGGCTCCGTACCGTCGACGACGATGCTGCCGTCAGAGCTCTTGGCAGCGGTCTCGCCGCCGTCGTCGTTGGTGGAGCAGCCGGACGCGATGAGCGCGAATGCCGCGCCCACGGCGATGGCGCCGCTCGCCCGCTTCGAGACTCTCATTCCGAGGGGCCTCCTCTTTCGTTACCTGGTTCCGTCGTGGGTTTCACGCACGCATGGGGGGTGACGCCGCCGGTGACCCCGTGTCGCAGGTCACCGGTACTACCGCAGAGAAATCGGGACACCCCAGGGGGACCGATCCGCCGGGCCACCGCACCACTGGAGCTCGACACCGCGCAGGCTCGACGGCCACGAACCGCGCTGATGGGCGGTGCCGTGGTCGGCGGGACGTACGGGGTGCCTCACGCCAGGGGTGAGGTGCTGCCACTGTGACACCCACCGGCCCATTACGTGAAGGTGCCGTTATCAAGACGTTAGTTGCCCGCCACGTTGCCGATACTTGAGAAAAGATCATGAAGTGCCCTGGTCGTACCGCTCTGAGCAGGTAAGACAGCAAGGCACCGCATCTCCGCACCACCCGTGGGCTCGGGGCTTGTGAGCTTCCCCGCCTGCGCTCCGGCGCTCTCCGAGGTCCACCGAGCGCTGGCCGTTTTTGCCCATCCGGATGATGTCGACTTCGGCTGTGCGGGCACCATAGCAGGCTGGGTGGAGGACGGCGTAGCGGTGGTCGCACCTGATCGTCACCCGTTGCGACGGCGGCGGCTTCGACGCCACCGCCCGCGAGCCTCCGGCCGCCGGAACGGACTCCGGCCCCGGCACCACAGGGTGCCGGGGCCGGAGGGGGTGGTTCGTCAGGCGGTGAAGCGCACCTTGCGGCGGCGGACCACCAGCAGGGCGACCGCACCCACGGCCAGCAGCAGCACGCCGGCGGCGGCCGCGGCCGCGATCGGCGAACCGGTCAGCGGCAGGTCGCCGCCGTTGCCGGCCGGCGAGGTGGAGGGCGCCGGGCTCTCCCCCGGGGTCGACGGCGAGGGCGACTCGGCCGGGGTCGACGGCGAGGGCGACGCCGACGGGGTGGTCGGGGAGGCCGACGGGCTGGCGGGGGCGGCGGTGAAGCTCGCCGCGGCGTCGGCGGTCACGGTGGCGCCGGCGCTGCCGCCGAGGATCAGCTTCTGCTTCTCGTCCTTGCCGCCGGAGAAGAGGAAGACCCGGCCGAAGGAGACCGAGTCCTGGGCGGAAACGGTCACGGTGACCGAACCGGGATCGGTCGCGGTCAGCCAGAAGGCCCCACCGTTGGTGGTCGTGGTGACCGGCTTGCCCTCGGCGTCGACGGCGGTGCCGCCGGAGACCTTCAGCGCGATCTCGCCGGCCGGGCCCTTGACGGTGAACGGGCCGGCCTTGCCACCGACGGTGGCGGTGGCCTTCGCCGGGTCGATGGTCAGCTCGGCCTTCGGCTCCGGCTGGTCGGTCGCGTTCGCCACCAGGTAGTCGTAGATCTTCTTGATCACGTTGTACTCGGCGGCGTCGGTCAGGCCCTGCTCCCAGTCGCCCAGCTTGACGCCGTCGCTGAAGTGCCAGACGGCGGTCTGGGTGCCGAAGTAGAGCAGGGTGTCCCGCCGCTTGTCGCCCAGCCCGGCCGGCAGCTCCGCGCCGGCCGCCTTGAGCAGCGCCGGCACCTCGGCGTTCGGGTAGCCATGGGTGAGCACCCACTGCACCTTGCCGAGATTCGCGACCTCCGACTGGCCCCAGGTGCCCTCGGTGTACTCACCGTCGCGGGCCACCGGAGTGTGGAAGTCGATGCAGAAGACCGGCACCGTGCCGTCCTTGAGCTCCAGCGCGAGCGCCGAGGTCGACAACTTCTTCTTGTCGAGCTTCAGCACCACGCCGGTGTCCTTCACCGCGCGCGCCACGCCGGTCGCCGTCGCCTCGGCGGCGGCCGGAGCGGCCGAGCCGAGCACCATCGCGCCGCCGGCGACGAGCGCCGTGGCGATTCCGGCCCAGCGTCGTCCCAGTTGTCCGAACATCAAAGTCGTACACCTCTCCCCAGGGGTGGGCCCGCATCCGGCGGGCCTGCACAGGTCGCCGTTCTCGCGGGGTTTCGCACCACCCGCACGCGAGAAAAACGCGACGGGGCATTATGCGACATGAGTGGATCTCTTGTCAGCCCCTGGGGTCGTTCGGTCCGATTGTTCCGATTCCGCCCTACCGTCACACCAGCCGGCGGTCCGCCGCCCAGCGGGACAGCTCGTACCGGTTGGACATCTGGAGCTTGCGCAGCACGTTGGACACGTGCGTCTCGACCGTCTTTATCGAGATGAACAGCTCCTTGGCGATCTCCTTGTACGCGTACCCCCGGGCCAGCAGGCGCAGCACCTCCCGCTCCCGGTTGGTGAGCTGGTCCAGCTCCGGGTCGGCGACCGGCGCGTCCGGGCGGGCCGCGAAGGCGTCCAGCACGAACCCGGCCAGCCGAGGGCTGAACACGGCGTCACCGTCGGCCACCCGACGGATCGCGGCGGTCAGCTCGTCCGGCGAGATGGTCTTGGTGACGTAGCCCCGGGCACCCGCCCGGATCAACCCGATCACGTCCTCGGCGGCGTCGGACACGCTCAGCGCCAGGAACTTGACCTGCGGATGGGTACGCCGCATCGCGTCCAGCACCGCCCGGCCGCCGCCGTCGGGCATGTGCACGTCGAGCAGCACCACGTCGGGCTGGGTCGCGGCGATCCGGGTGAGCGCCTCGGCCACCGTGCTCGCCTCCCCCACCACCTCGACGTGCCCGCCCAGCTCGGCCCGTACGCCCGCCCGGAACATGGCGTGGTCGTCGACGAGGAAGACCCGCAGCCGCTCCACCCGGGCGTCCGCGCCCTCGACCGGTTCCATCGACTGCTCCGCCATGATCATTTGTCCCTCTCCGCCGTGGAGCCGTTGCCGGTGATCGGCAGGATCAACCGGACCTCGGTTCCCTCTCCCGGCCCGGACCGGATCTCCGCCCGGCCGCCGTGCCGCTTCATCCGCCCGACGATCGATCCTCGTACGCCGTGCCGGTGATCCTCCACCGTATCCGGGTCGAAGCCCTTGCCCCGGTCCCGCACGAAGACGCTCACCTGCTCCGGCTCGACCTCGGCGTAGAGCGACACGGTCTGCACCCCGGCGTGCCGGGCCGCGTTGACCAGCGCCTCCCGGGCCGCCGCCACCAGCGCGCCGACCCGCTCGTCGGTCTCCCGGTCGCCCACCACCACCGCCTCGACGGTGATCGCGAAGGTGTCCTCCACCTCGGCGGCGGCCTGCTCCAGCGCGGCGGCGAAGCGTTCGGTGGGCGAGCCGGTGGGCTTGTAGAGCCAGTTGCGCAGCGAGCGCTCCTGGCCCCGGGCCAGCCGCTGCACCGTCTTGACGTCGGTGGCGTTGCGCTGGATCAGGGCCAGGGTGTGCAGCACCTGGTCGTGGACCATGGCGGCCAGCTCGGCGCGTTCCTGCTCGCGGATACGCCCCTCCCGCTCCGAGCGGAGCTGGTTGTACGTCCGCCACAGCACCGGCGCCGCCACCACACCGACGCCGGCCAGCCCGACCAGCGCGAAGATCACGCCGTTGACCACCGCGTCGAAGTTCTGCACCGGGGAGTAGACCGCCGCCACGCCGATGATGCCGACCGCCACCAGCACCCCGCCGCCGACGAAGCGGAGCACGAACGCCCGCCGGTCGCTCTCCTCGACCACCGCGCCGAGCCACGGCACCGGCATCGAGTCGCCCCACTGCCGGCGGCGCTCCGGCGCGGACTGGTGCCAGATCACGCCGGCGCCCACCGCGATGATCGCAACCAGCCAACCGGCGGTGCCGGTCGCGCCCACCGAGTCGAAGACCAGCACCTGCATCAGCAGCACGCCCAGCCCGATCAGCACGAACGGCAGCAGCTGCGACAGGTCCCGGCGGGGCGGCGCGGCGGTGTCGCCGGGACGCAGCGGGACCACCGCCCAGAACGCGGCGTAGAGCAGCAGCCCCAGGCCGCTGAGGCCGAGCAGGACCATGAAGGCGACCCGTACCCGCAGCACCGGGATGCCGAGGTGGTCGGCGATGCCGGCGGCGACGCCGGCGGCCATCCGGTGCTCGGGTGCCCGGTAGAGGCGGGGCGGTGGGGTCGTCACGGTGCTGATCGGAGGCTCCCCTGTTCAGGGCCGGTGCGGCGCAGGTGCCGGGTTGTCCGGCTCCGGTCCGATCGTCACACGGGGCGACGCCCGGCGACCACGGGGACGCCCCGGACATTCCCGCCCCCGGGATCTCAGGGTGGGGTCAGGGTCGGGTCCTGAGGACGCTCGGGCGTCCGGCGCAGCAGGATCGGAGCATGACCGAGGAAGCTGCCCCGCCGCCCCGCCCGTGGGCGACCGAGCCGGAGAGCCCGCCGCCCACCACCACCGGCGCGCCGGGCCCGTGGGCGTCCGCCCACGGCGGCCAGACGCCACCCCCCGGGGGGTACGCTCCGCCGCCGTTCGGCGGCGCCGGCTTCACCTCGCGGTACGGGCTGGTCCGGCCGCGGGAGGGCCGCTACCTGGCCGGGGTGTGCGCGGCGATCGGCCGAGCCACCAACACCGACCCGGTGCTCTGGCGGGTGATCCTCGCCGTGCTCGGCTTCTTCGGCGGCGTCGGCATCCTGCTCTACGTCGCGGCCCTGCTGGTCATCCCCGGCGAGGGCGACAGCGCCTCCCCGGTGGAGTCGATGCTCGGCCGGGGCCGGTCCAGCATGTCACCGGTCACCGTCATCGTGCTGAGCATCCTGGTCGCGGTGAGCTTCGGCTTCATCGTCACGGACGCGTTCCGGGCGGTCCTGCTCGGCGCGGCGATCCTCATCGGTGGCGCGCTGCTGCTCAACCGGGACGGCCGCACCCCGCCCGCCGCCGTCCCCACCGAACCACCGGCCCCGGCCAGCGCCCCACCCGGCCCGGTGCCACCGGTCAGCTACCCCGCGCCCGGGCTCTTCACCCCGGCGCCGCCGGCCCCGACCGGTCCGCTCCCCCCGACCGCACCGCTGCCGGTCACCGTGCCGGCGGAGCGCACCGCCGAGCAGGCCGCCTGGTCACCCGCGCCGCCGACCGCACCGCCCGGCGCCCGGCCGGACGCCCGGACCGCCGCCTGGCCGGCCACGCCGGGAACGGCCGAGCCCGCCCCGGCCACCTGGCCGCCGGTCGCCGAGCCGACCGTCCCGGTGCCACCGGTGGGCGCGGCGGTACCCGCCGGTGGCTACCGCCCGCCGTTCGCGCCGCGCGGGCCGTACGCCGGGCCGCCTTCGCCGCCCCCGCCCCCGCCGCCCCGGGTGAAGCCGCCGAAGCGGCCGCGCGAGCGGTCGGCGCTCGGCGCGGTGACCTTCTCGCTGATCTTCCTCGCCCTGGGCGTGGTGGCCATCCTGGACCTGCTGGGCGTCTTCCCGGTCGGCGCCGCGGCCTACTTCGCGGCGGCGCTGGCCACCATCGGCCTCGGGCTGCTGGTGGGCACCTGGTTCGGCCGGGCCCGCTGGCTGATCGCGCTGGGGCTGGTGACCGCGGCCGCGCTGGGGGTCGCCACGGTGGCCGAGTCCTACGACCGGATCCGCGGCGTGGACGGCAACGTCACCTGGGCCCCCACAGACGTCCGCGACCTGGCCATCCGCTACGAGAACAGCTTCGGCGACGCCACGCTGGACCTGCGGGGGATCAACTTCGACAAGCGGACCACCGAGATCACCGTCGTGGTCAACTTCGGTGAGGCGACGATCGTGGTGCCGCCGAACGTCGACGTCACCACCGTGACCGACGTCAACGCCGGGGACGCCACGGTCTTCGGCCGGCGCTCGGGCGGGCTGGACGGCCGGTCCCGGGAGAGCACCGACCTCGGCCCGGACGGGGCCGGCGGCGGCACGCTGCGCCTCAACGTCCACGTCAACGCCGGCAACCTGGAGGTGACCCGGTGAGGGTGCACCGCACGGACCTCGTCTCGCTCGCCTTCGGGCTGCTCTTCCTCGGGCTCTCCGTCTGGTGGCTGCTCGCCCAGATCCTCGGCCTCGCCCTGCCCCCGGTGGGTTGGTTCCTGGCCGGCGCGCTGGTGGTGATCGGGCTGCTCGGCCTGGTCGGCGCGCTGCGGTCGGGCCGGCACGACCGGGAGGCTCCGCCGGCCGCCGGGCCGGAGCCGACCGAGCCCGACCCCTCCGCCGCCGGCTGGCCGGCCCCGCCCGCCGGGCCGCGGGACACCGCCGACGGGTTCCCCGGGCCGGCCGACACCACGGTCACGGACCGGGAGCCGGCGCCGGTTTCCGTCGAGCCGGCCGACCTCCGGTTCCCGCAGGACGACGAGGCGGCCCCCACCCGCTGGGAGACCACCGAGACCCCGGGCGCCGAGCGGGAGACGGCCGAGATCCACTACACCGACGCGGGAACGGACGAGGACGCGCCCACCCGCCCGCAGGTGACCCGACAGGAGACGGCGGCGCTCGGAACGGCCGGAGAGCAGACCGCCGAGGTCCTGTTCGCCGGTCCGGACGACGCCACCGCCCCGGTGTGGGGACCGGACGGGACCGGTGACCGCTTCACCGAGCCGCCGACCCGGGCGATCGGGTCGGCCGGCGAGGCGGACGAGTGGCCCACGGCGGCGATCAGCGACCGGCCCGCCGAGGCGGTCGAGGACCGGGCGGCCGACGCGCCCGACGACCAGCCCCGCTGGTCGCCCGCCGAGCCGGTCAGCGGCCCGCCGGCCGGGGAACGCCGCGCGCCGGACTAGGGCCTGTGTCAAAGCCCCTTGGCCGGCCTGCGGCGGGCCCAGACGCGACCGAGGACTTTGACACAGGCCCAACCGCGGCGGTGCGGTCGCCGTCGACGGACTCGTATGCTGGCCGGTGGAGATCCCGCCTCCGCCGGCCGGCCGCGCCGGCGGACCTCGTCCGCGGCCGAGCGGTCCGGTCACCGGTCCCGTCCGGGGCCGAGCGGACCAGGTCGCCCGTGGCGGTCCCGCCGCGACAGCCCGTCTCTACCTCGTCAGGAGCCCGTCCGACATGACCCAGTCCCCCGCCGAGCGCACCCCCGGCCGGTCCGGTCCGGTCCGCATCGGCGAGCGCGCCGCCCGTACCCTCGTCACCGAGCTGGCCCGGCGTAACGACCCGAAGGCCGCCCTCCTGGTCGACGCATCCCCGCAGTCCGCGGTGCTCGCCGCGGCGATCGACGCGCTGCTGCCCGGCGACACGCTCACCGTCGTCCCGGCCGAGCCGGCCGGCGCCGGCGCGCTGCGCCAGCACGTGACGGCCCAGGGTCGCTGGGTCGCCGACCGGGTACGCGTCGTCGACTCGCTCGCCGAGGCGGACGCCGCCGAGGTGGTCATCGCCGCCGAGCCGCTGACCGGCACCGCCGAGCAGGCCCGGACGACCGTCGACGGGCTGGTCAAGTACCTCAGCGAGGGCTCGGTGCTCAGCGTGGCCGCGCCGGTGTTCCGTACCGAGGGCGCCGCCGCCGAGCTGGACCGGCAGGGCGTGCTGCACGGGGTCGGCACCGACCTGGTGCTGCGCAACTCCCCGCCGGTACGGGTGCACCACCTGCGCTTCACCCCGGCCAGCCCCGCGCTCGCCGCCCGGCTGGCCCCCGCCCACCGGCCCTCCAGCGTGCCGCTGACCCGCGGCATGCACATCGACTCCAACGGCGTCGCCGCGGCCGGCATCGCCCTCGGGCTGGCCGCCGTGGCCCGCGTGGTACGCCCGAAGTCCAAGCTCTGGCTGCTGCCGGCGCTGGCCGCGGGCCCGGTGGCCGCCTTCTTCCGGGACCCGGAGCGGGACGTCCCGGAGGACCCGTCGGCCGTGGTCGCGGCCGCCGACGGTCAGGTCCTCTCCGTGCAGCGGCTGCACGACGAGCGGTTCGGCGACGGCGAGTGGCTGCGGATCGCCGTCTTCCTGTCGGTGCTGGACGTGCACGTCAACCGCGCGCCGGTGCCCGGCAAGGTGGTGGACTACTTCGTCGCCGACGGCGGCTTCGTCAACGCGATGAAGCCGGACGCCGAGCACAACGTGGCCGCGTACACGGTGCTGGACACCGACCACGGCACGGTGGTGGTGGCGCAGCGCACCGGGCTGATCGCCCGGCGGATCGTGCAGCGGGCGCCGGTCGGCGCGCTGCTGGCCCGGGGCGAGCGCTTCGGCCTGATCCGGTTCGGCTCGCGCACCGACGTCTACCTGCCGGCCGATGCGGCGGAGCCGCTGGTCGGGCCGGGCGACAAGGTGGTCGGCGGGTCCACGGTCATCGCCCGCTGGCGCTGACGGAACGCGAGAAGGGGCGCCGCGGTCGCGGCGCCCCTTCTGCGTACGTGCGGGTGGATCAGGCGGTGCGGCGCTGGTGCAGCCAGAGCAGCGGGCCGCTGACCAGGTAGCCCACCACCACCAGGGCGAAGGTGAGCCGGATGTCGACCAGCGCGCCGATCACCGGGGCCAGCCACAGCCACGGCGGCAGCTTGAGCAGCCGGGCGAGCTTCGCGTACGGGAAGCTGGAGACCATCGCGAAGGCCAGCAGCGCCACCCCGGCGATCTGCACCACGGCAGGCAGCGGTAGGCCGATCGCGACCGTGAGGGCGAGCACCGCCGCCGCCATGGTCGTCGGCACCCCGCAGAAGAACCGGCCGTCCTTCGGCGAGACGTTGAACCGGGCCAGCCGGATCGCGGCGCAGGCCGCGACGAGGGCCGCGGCCACCGCGGCGGCCGCCGTGGGGGCCGACCCGGCCAGCGAGGCGTAGACCACCACGGGGGCGGCCAGGCCGAACGAGCACATGTCGGCCAGCGAGTCCATCTGGGCGCCGAACGGGCTGGCCACGCCGAGCTTGCGGGCGAGCGCGCCGTCGAGGCCGTCGAAGGCGACGCAGGCGATCAGCAGGATCGCGGCCACCCGGGCCTCCCCGGCCATCGCCACGAAGATCGCGTTGATGCCGAGCATCAGGCTGGCCAGGGTGCAGGCGTTGACCAGCGCGAACTTCATCCGGCGCGAGGCGGTGCGCTCGCCGGGGAGCAGCGGGATCGACATCGCCGACGAGTCGTCGTCCACCGACGGAGCGGGGGCGAGGGCCGGGCTGACCGGCATGACCGCCTCGATCTCCGCGCGGCGGGCGCGGTCGAAGCCGTACCGGCGGGGCCGGTCGACGAGGTGCTCGGGGACCACCAGCTCGGCGCCGATACGCGGGTCGCCGTCACGGCGGCCCACCCGGACCAGCAGCACCTGCCGGGCGAACGTGCTGCTGCGGCGCAACCGGCCCGCCCAGCGACGCCCGGCGGGGCGCGGACTGTCAGTCGTACGACGCCGGCGCCATAGGGCTCTCGGCACGTTTCCTCCATCACCGGATCGACTGGCCGCCCACGGGGGGCGGGTGTCCGGCTGTCTCGTGCCGGACCGCTCTTGGCCCGGCAGCCCGTTCAAGCGGTGTACACCATTGCACAGGGAAGTGGCGGTTGGCGATAGCTGCCGGCGGTACTTATATCTCCGTTAAACCGCGCGAACCGCTGCCTTATTCCCATCTCGGGCTTCATCGCCCGTTTTCTCCGCCAACCTCACTTACGACTGTACCGGAGCACCCCCGCACCGGCCCGGCGAGCGAGGGCTATCGCCCCCGACGTCCGGTTGCCTGGGCGGCGACCTCGGTCAGCGACAGCCTCGCCACCTGCGCGGACGTGAACCAGCCCGCCTCCACGGTCGACCCGCCGGCCAGCTCGGTCACCGCCGGCTCGGTGGGCGCGGAGACCAGCACCCGGTAGACCACCCGGACGGCGTGCCAGTCCAACGGGCGCCCCTCCGGCCCGAGCGCCGCGGGGTTGTGCAGATTGTCGACGGTCAACAGGTCGACAACCGTCCCGAGCTGCCCGGACTCCTCCACCAGCTCGCGCAGCAGCCCGGCGGCCGGTTGCTCGCCGTGATCCGTGCCACCGCCGGGCAGGTGCCACCGGCCGGCACCCGGGTAGCCCGGTGCGATCCGGGTCAGCAGGATCCGGCCCGCGGGGTCGGTGACCAGCCCGTACGCGGCGAACCGCTGGCGCCGGTCGGCGGGCGGGGCGGCCGGCCCGGCCGGCAGCGCGCCGGGCAGGCCGGCCGGCAGGGGCGTGACGGGCAGGCCGAGCAGCTCGGCGGTGAACGGCATCAGCGGCAGCGCGGCGGCCTCGTCCGGCGTGCACCAGGCCAGCTCGTCGCTGCCGCCGGCCGGCTCCGGGCGCAGCTCGCCGCCGTGCTGCCCGACGTCGAAGACCAGCCGGTCGGTGTGCACGGCGACGCCCTCGGCGCGGAACGTGGTGACGTCGGCCAGGGCGGCCCGCACCCCGGTCACCTCGACGGTCAGCCCGGTCTCCTCGGCGAACTCGCGGACCACCGCCCGCGCCGGGTGCTCCGCGTGCTCGACGCCGCCCCCCGGCACCTGCCACACCCCCGGAAACGGACAGCAGGCGGATCCTCGGGCCAGCAGCACCCGCCCCGAGGCGTCCCGCAGCACCCCGTACGCCCCGACCCTGCGCCGCTGCTCCACGCCCACCACGCTCCCCCGCCGCCCGGCCACCCGGCCGTCGATCATGAGGTTAGCGGCAGGCGGGGAGCGGTATCAGGCGGTCGACGCCCGGGACCGACGGCGGAGCGAGGGTCAGGTGAGGCGGGCGGCCTGGACGGCTTCGGCGGTCACCTCGGTGAGCCGGTCGGTGGGGAGGGCGCCCAGCTCCTCACGGGCGAACCAGCGGGCCTCGCAGGTGGAGCCGCCGACGTCGGCGACGGTGGGCGGGGCGGGCTGGTCGACCACCACCCGGTAGAAGGCGCGCACCCCGTGCCAGTCGATCGGGTAGCCCTCGGGGCCGAGCGAGGCGGCGTCCCGGTGGCTGGCCACGCCGAGCAGCTCGACCAGGCGGCCGGTCTGGCCGGTCTCCTCCACCAGCTCCCGGATCAGCGCCGCGCCGGGCTGCTCGCCGTAGTCGGTGCCGCCGCCGGGCAGGTGCCAGCAGCCGGCCCCCGGGTACCCATCGGAGACCCGGGTCAGCAGCACCCGGTCGTCGGGGTCGGTCACCACCGCGTACGCGGCGAAGCGCTGCGCCCGGTGCAGGCCGTCCGGGCCGGGGACGGCGTAGAAGGAGGGAAACTCCGGCGGCTCGTCCGGGACGACGTCGGCGGAGGAGGCGGGCAGGCCCAGGGCGCGTGCGGTGAACGAGCGCAGCGGCAGCGCGCGGGCCTCGTCGAGAGTGTACCAGCGGGCCAGGTCGGTGGGGCGTTCCACCCGGTCGGTGAGGGTGCCACCGCGCACCGAGACCCGGTAGAGCAGGCGGTCGGTGTGGATGGTGATGCCCCGCTCCGGCAGGGCCCGCATGTCGGCGAGGACGTCCTCCAGCCCGGAGACGGCGACCGAGAGCCCGGTCTCGGCGGCGGTCTCCCGGACGACGGTGTGCTTCGGGTCCTCACCGTGGTCGACCGCCCCGCCGGGCAGGGACCACACGCCGGGGGTGCCGGAGCGCTCCGATGCGCGGACCAGCAACACTCGGCCGACTGAATCAGCACAGACTGCGTATGCCGCGATCCTGCGGAGCGGCTCCAGCAAGGTGGTCACGGAGCCAAATTCTCCCCGCCCACGGTTACCTGGATCGAAAAGAGTCAGATTCCTGACTGAAGGCTGGCAGGTCAGGGATCGGTCAGGGTAGGGATCCGGGCGGTCACCGAGGTCGCCCGGCCGCCCCGCGCGGAACGTGGAGACATGACCTCGACGAGCACCCCCCACGCCCCGTACAAGCAGCTCCGCCGACCCACCACCGACCGGATGGTGGCCGGCGTCGCCAGCGGCCTCGGCCGCTACTTCGCCGTCGACCCCACCCTGGTCCGGGTGGTCTTCGCGGTGGCGACCCTGCTCACCGGCGGGTTCGCCGCGCTGGCGTACCCGATCATGTGGTTCCTGATGCCGGAGGAGCCGGCGGGCGCGCCCGCCTGGCCGCACCCGACGGGCGCCGCGCCGCACGGCACGCCGCCCACCCCGGGGTACGTCCCGCCGGCCCCGACCACGCGGCCCGAGCCGCCGACGGTCGCGCAGCCGACCTACCCGCCGCAGCAGCCGCCGACGGCGTGAGCCGGCCGGCTCACTCCCACTCGATGGTGCCCGGCGGCTTGCTGGTCACGTCCAGGACCACCCGGTTGACCTCGGCGACCTCGTTGGTGATCCGGGTGGAGATCCGGGCGACCACCTCGTAGGGCAGCCGGGACCAGTCGGCGGTCATCGCGTCCTCGCTGGAGACCGGGCGCAGCACCACGGGATGCCCGTAGCTGCGCCCGTCACCCTGCACGCCGACGCTGCGCACGTCGGCCAGGAGGACCACCGGGAACTGCCAGACACCCCGGTCCAGGCCGGCGGCGGAGAGTTCCTCGCGGGCGATCAGGTCCGCCTGGCGGAGCAGGTCCAGCCGCTCCTGGTCGACCGCGCCGATGATCCGGATGGCCAGGCCCGGGCCCGGGAACGGGTGCCGCCAGACCATCGCCTCGGGCAGGCCGAGCTGGAGGCCGAGCGCCCGGACCTCGTCCTTGAACAGCGTGCGCAGCGGCTCGACCAGGGCGAACTTCAGGTCCTCCGGCAGGCCGCCGACGTTGTGGTGGCTCTTGATGTTGGCGGTGCCGGTGCCGCCGCCGGACTCCACCACGTCGGGGTAGAGGGTGCCCTGCACCAGGAACTCGACGTCGCCGTGCGAGGCGATCTCGCGGGCGGCGGCCTCGAAGACCCGGATGAACTCCCGGCCGATGATCTTGCGCTTCTGCTCCGGGTCGGTCACCCCGGCCAGCGCGCCGAGGAACCGCTCCTGCGCGTCGACCACCTTCAGCTTGATGCCGGTCGCCGCGACGTAGTCCTTCTCCACCTGCTCGGCCTCGCCGGCGCGCAGCAGGCCGTGGTCGACGAAGACGCAGGTGAGCTGGTCACCGACCGCCCTGTGCACCAGCGCCGCGGCGACCGCGGAGTCCACGCCGCCGCTCAGGCCGCAGATGACCTCCTTGTCGCCGACCTGCTCGCGGATCCGGGCGACCTGCTCGTCGATGATGTTCTCGGGCGTCCAGGTCGGCTCGATGCCGGCGATGTCGTACAGGAAGCGGGTCAGCATCTCCTGGCCGTGCGCGGTGTGCCCGACCTCCGGGTGGAACTGCACGCCGGCCCTACGGCCGGCCAGGTCCTCGAAGGCGGCGACCGGGGCGCCGGCCGACTCGGCGGTCACCGTGAAGCCCTCGGGGGCCTCGGTCACGCAGTCGCCGTGGCTCATCCAGACCGGCAGGTCGGCCGGCAGGTCGCGGAGCAGCACGCCGGGGTCGAGGAGGCGGGGGCGCAGCGGGGTGCCGCCGTACTCGCGGTTGCCGGTCTTCGCGACCGTGCCGCCGAGGGCCTGGGCCATCGCCTGGAAGCCGTAGCAGATGCCGAAGACCGGCACGCCGGAGTCGAACATCCCGGCGTCGATCTGCGGGGCGTCGGGCGCGTAGACGCTGGACGGGCCGCCGGACAGGATGATCGCGGCCGGGTCCTTCGCCAGCATCTCGGCGACCGGCATCGAATGCGGGACGATCTCCGAGTAGACCTTCGCCTCGCGCACCCGGCGCGCGATGAGCTGGGCGTACTGGGCTCCGAAGTCCACCACCAGGACGGGGCGAGGCGTGCTCATGTGCAGAAAGCCTACCGACAGTCACCCCAGGCCCGGGCACGGGCCGGGCTCCGGGCGTGCCGCGTCACGTCCCCGCCGGTCAACCGGCCGACCGGCGCGCCACCGGCGGCCGCCCGCCCGGCGTCCGCGGCCCGGCCGGGTTGATCAGCCGCGCAGCGCGGCCGGGGCGTCCGCCGGCACCGCCGGGCGCCGCGGGGGTACGGGCGCCACCCGCCGGTACGCCTCGCCGAGCGGCGGACGGGGATCGTCCTCGCCCTTGTTCGGCCAGAAGGACATCGCCCGCTCCGCCTGGGCGGTGATCGTCAGCGACGGGTTCACGCCGAGGTTCGCCGAGACCGCCGCCCCGTCCACCACGTGCAGCCCCGGGTGGCCGTAGACCCGGTGCCACGGGTCGATGACGCCGTCGGCCGGGGACGCCCCGATCACCGCCCCGCCGAGGATGTGCGCGGTCATCGGGATGTTGAACGGCTCGGTGAGCGCGCCGCCCGGCGTACCGCCGATCTCCTCGGCGAGCAGCCGGACCGCCTGGTTGCCGGCCGGGATCCAGGTCGGGTTGGGCGCGCCGTGACCCGGGCCGGAGACCAGCCGCCGGCCGAAGGGGCCGCGCCGGAACCGGGTGGTCAGCGAGTTGTCCACCGACTGCATCACCAGGGCGATCACCGTCCGCTCCGACCAGCCGCGCACCGACAGCATCCGGGCCGCCAGCCCGGGTTGCCGGACGATGCTGCCCAGCCAGCGTCGGACCCGGTGCGGGCCGCCGTCGACCAGCAGCGACTGGAGCAGCCCCATCGCGTTCGAGCCGCGGCCGTAGCGCACCGGCTCGATGTGGGTCTGCGGGTCGGGGTGGAAGGAGCTGGTGATCGCCACCCCCTCGGTGAAGTCCACCCCCTCGGCGCGGGCCCGCTGGCGGGGCACCGAGGCGCCGAGGATCGCCTCCGAGTTGGTCCGGGTCAGCTCGCCGAGCCGGTCGGAGAGGCCGGGCAGCGCCCCGGTCGCCTTCATCTCGTGCAGCAGCCGCTGGGTGCCCAGCGCCCCGGCGGCGAGGACCACCTGGTCGGCGTGGATGACCTGCCGGCGCCGCCGCAGCCAGGCGCCCGTCCGCTCGGTGTGCACCTCGTACCCGCCGTCGGGAGCCGGCCGGACGGCGGTCACCGTGGTCAGCGGGTGGACCTGGACGCCGAGCCGCTCGGCCAGCCAGAGGTAGTTCTTGACCAGGGTGTTCTTCGCGCCGTGGCGACAGCCGGTCATGCAGGAGCCGCAGTGCGTGCAGCCGGTGCGCTCCGGGCCGACGCCGCCGAAGTACGGGTCGGGCACCCGCTGGCCGGGGCGGCCGATGTGCACGCCCACCGGGGTGGCGTGGAAGGTCCGGCCGACCCCCATCCGCTCGGCGACCGCGCGCATCGCCCGGTCCGCGCCGGTGTCGACCGGGTACGTGGTGACGCCGAGCATCCGCTTCGCCTGGTCGTAGTGGCGGGCCAGCTCGTCGCGCCAGTCGGTGATGCCGCGCCACTGCGGGTCGTCGTAGAAGGCGTCCAGCGGCTCGTAGAGGGTGTTGGCGTAGACCAGCGACCCGCCGCCCACCCCCGCCCCGGAGAGCACCATGACCCCGCCGCCGGCCTTGCGGTCGGCGGAGCGGAGCAGCGTGATCCGTTGCAGGCCGTAGCAGCCGAGCTTCGGCGCCCAGAGGAAGCGCCGGGCCCGCCAGGAGGTCTGCGGGAACTCGTCGTCGGCGAACCGCCGGCCGGCCTCCAGGACGCCGACGGTGTAACCCTTCTCGGCCAGCCGGAGCGCGGTGACGCTGCCGCCGAAACCGGACCCGATGACGACCACGTCGTACCGCATGAACGCATCATTACCGCTGAGTAGCCATCGCGCCAGCGGCAGTTTTCGCGCGATCATGCTCCCGTCCACCGATCCGTCAGGCAACGCCCGCAACTCGGGGCCCCCGTCGGAGCGTTGTTTCAACGGGGGTGCCGAGCATGGCTCACGAGACAGGGGCGCGACGACCGCGCCGGGTGCTGCTGCTGGCCGCCCTCGCCGCGGTCGTCCTGGTCGCCGGCGGCGCCCTGGTGGTGAACCGGCTGGTCAGCGACGACGGGCCGCAGCGCCGGCCGGGCGCGGTCGCCGCCACCGCCACCGCGACCGCCACACCGAGCGCCGCCGCGGAGCCCAGCCCGACCGCCCCGCCCGGGGCCGGCATCACCGGGCCGCTCAACCTGCTGCTGGTGGGGGTGGACACCCGGGTCAGCGTCCCCGGGTGGGAGCCGCACAGCGACGCGGTGCTGGTGCTGCACGTGCCGGCCGGGCTGGACCGGGCGTACCTCTTCTCGCTCCCCCGCGACCTGCTGGTGGACATCCCGGCCTTCCCCAAGGCGGGCTACAAGGGCGGGAAGACCAAGCTCACCCACGCGATGAGCTACGGCAGCCGGGTGCCGGGCAAGCCCAAGGAGCACCGCGTCGCCCAGGGGTACGAGTTGCTGCGCAGCACGGTCAGCGGATACACCGGGCTGCGGATCGACGCCGGAGCGGTGATCACCTTCAACGGCTTCGACAAGCTGGTGGACACCCTGGGCGGGGTGGACATCTACGTCGACGAGCGGGTGGTCTCGCTGCACCGCCGGCCGGACGGCAAGCACCGCGACCCGGCGCCCTCGGGCGGCGGCTACGTCGGGCCGCAGATGGTCTACGAGAAGGGCCAGCGACACCTCAACGGCTGGCAGGCGCTGGACTACGCCCGCCAGCGCTACATCGCCGGCGGCGACTACGCCCGGCAGCGCCACCAGCAGCAGCTCCTCCGGGCGCTGACCGCCAAGATCCTCGACGAGAACCTGGCCCGCCAGCCGGACCGGGTCCAGCAGGTGGTCGACGCGCTCGGCGACACTTTGATCTACGCCGGCGGTCCCCGCATCGTCGACCTCGCGTACGCCCTCGGCGGGCTGAGCGTCGACCGGTTCACCCCGGTCGCGCTCCCCGGCAGCGGGGTGGGCAAGGGCAGGGCATACCGGGGTGAGGAGCTCAAGCCGGTCGGCCGGCAGTTCCTCACCGCGCTCAAGGCCGGCAACGCCGAGAAGTTCCTCGCCGCCCACCCCGAGCTGCGGGTGAAGAACTAGAGGCGCTTCGGGGCCGGCGGGCGTTCGGTGCCGTGCAGCCAGGCGGCGAAGAGCTTGTCCAGTTGCTTGCCGGAGACCCGCTCGGCGACCGCGACGAACTCGTCGGTGGTGGCGTTGCCGTTGCGCTTCTCCGCCGCCCAGGTCTTGAGGATCTTGAAGAACACCGGGTCGCCGACCGCCACCCGCAGCGCGTGCACGGTCATCCCGCCGCGCTGGTAGACCGACTCGCTGAACAGGTTCTGCCGACCGGGCTCGGCCGGCGGCGTCTGCCAGAGGCGGCTGGACGAACCGGCGTACCGCCGGTCGAAGGCCGCCTGGGCGGTGCCGGTGCCCCGGTGCTCGGCCCAGAGCCACTCGGCGTAGGTGGCCAGCCCCTCGTTGAGCCAGATGTCCTGCCACTTCGCCAGCGAGACGCTGTTGCCGAACCACTGGTGGGCCAGCTCGTGGGCGACCACGCCGGTGTTCTCGCCGCCCCGGAAGAAGCCCGCGCCGTAGACCGGGCGGCTCTGCGTCTCCAGCGCGTACCGGATCCGCTCGTCGGCGACGACCACCCCGCCGTACGCGGCGAACGGGTACGGCCCGAAGACGCTCTCCAGGTAGTCGGCGACCTCGGTGGTGCGGGCCATCGACGCGTCGGCGGCCCCCTTGCCGAGCTTGGTGCTGACCGCGCTGAACACCGGCCGTCCCTTGTGCTCGCCGGTCTCCACCCGGTAGTCCCCGATCACCACGGTGCTCAGGTAGCTGGCCATCGGGGCGGCCTCGGACCACTTCCAGGTGGTCCAGCCGTCGGCGTCCGAGCGCCCCTTCGGCACCCCGTTGCTGACCGCCGTCAGCCCCTTCGGAACGGTGATCTCGACGTCGTAGGTCGCCTTGTCCGAGGGGTGGTCGTTGACCGGGAACCAGGTGCTCGCCGACTCCGGCTGGCCGAGCGCGATCGCGCCGTCGGTGGTGTGCAGCCAGCCGCCCTCGCCGAGCACCTCGTTGGCCAGCGGCTCCGGCTTCCCCTCGTAGCTGATCTCGGCGGTGAAGCCGTTGCCGGCGGTGAGCCCGGCGGCCGGGGTGACCACCAGCTCGTCGGCCTCGCGGGCGTGCCGGGCCGGCGCGCCGTCCACGGTCACCTTCCGCACGGTCAGCCCGGCCAGGTCCAGGTGGAAGGCGGACAGGTCGGCGGTGGCGGTGGCCTGCACGGTGGCGGTGCCGGTGAGCCGGTCGGTCGCCGGGTCGTAGCGGACCTTGACGGTGTACCGCCCGACGTCGTACCCGCCGTTGCCGTAGCTCGGGAAGTAGTCGTCGCCGACGCCGGCCGCGCCCGGCGCGAACTGGCGCCCGGCCGTCGGAGCCGGTGCCGTGGCCGGCGCCGGCCGCGGCTCCGGATCGGACCCGCACCCGGCGAGCCCGAGGGCCGCCACCGTCACCAGACCGACGCCCCGCCGCATCCGCGCCATGGCCACCCGGCACCTCCCCGTGTCGTCGGCGGCAGCCTACCGACCGGCGGTCACCCGCGGGTCACGGAAGGGCGGGCGCGACGCCGCCGGCCAGCCAGGCGTCCAGCAGGGGGCGCAGCGGGCGGCCGGCGACCCGCTCGGCGTACCCGGCGAAGTCGGCGGTGCTGGCGACGCCGCCGCGCCGCTCCTCGGTCCAGCCGCTCAGCAGGCGGAAGAACGTCTCGTCGCCGACGGTCCGGCGCAGCGCGTGCACCGCGAGCGCACCCCGCTGGTAGACCCCGTCACCGAACATCGCCGCCCGGCCGGGATCGACCGCCGGCTGGGACCAGTCGGTGGCGGCGTGCCGCAGCTCGAAGGCACGCTGCGCGGTCCGGCCGCCGTCGTGCTCCGTCCACAGCCATTCCGCATACGTGGCGAAGCCCTCGTTGAGCCAGATGTCCTGCCAGCTCGCCAGCGAGACGCTGTTGCCGAACCACTGGTGGGCCAGCTCGTGGACCACCACCGACGGGTTGGGCCGGCCGCCCGAGAAGAAGCCCGGCCCGTAGACCGGGCGGGACTGGGTCTCCAACGCGTACCCGATCCGGCTGTCGGTCACCACGATGCCGCCGTAGGAGTCGAACGGGTACGGCCCGAACCGGCTGGCGAGGAAGTCGGCTATCTCGCCGGTGCGGGCCAGCGAGGCCGCCTCGGGGCCGGTCGCCGGCAGGCCGGCCGGCACCGCCGTGACCATCGGTCGGCCGGCGTGCGTGCCGGTCTCGACCCGGTAGTCGCCGATCACCAGGGTGGTCAGGTAGCTGGCCATCGGTGCGCGCTCGGCCCACCGCCAGGTGGTCCAGCCGCCGGTGCTGCTCCGCTCCCCCGGCACCCCGTTGCTCAGCGCGGCCAGCCCGTCGGGAACCGTCACCTCGACGTCGTAGGTGGCCTTGTCGGACGGGTGGTCGTTGACCGGGAACCAGGTGGCCGCCGACTCGGGCTGGCCCAGCACGATCGCCCCGTCGGCGGTGTGCAGGAACCCGCCGCTGCCCAGCTCGCCGTCGGGCACGGCGGTCGGCACCCCGGCGTAGTCGACCTCGACGGTGAACGCGGTGCCGCGGGGCAGCCCCCGCGGCGGCGTGATCACCAGCTCGCTGCCGTCGCGGCGGTGCCGGGCCGCCGCCCCGGAGACCGTCACCCGCGAGACGTCCAGCCCGATCAGGTCCAGGTTGAACCGGGAGAGGGCGGCGGTGGCGGTCGCGGTGACGGTGGTCCGGCCGGTCAACCGGTCGGTCGCCGGGTCGTACCGCACCCGCAGCCGGTAGCCGGAGACGTCGTAGCCGCCGTTGCCCCGACCCGGGACGTACGGGTCACCGGCGTCGGCGGCGCCGGGCCGGAACTCGCTGCGGTCCTCGCGGTCGGACGTACAACCGGCGGTCGCCACGGTCGTCGCCGCCACGACGGCGGCGAGCAGCAACCTGGACCGGATACGACGCACCGGCCGAGCCTAATCGGCGCGACCGGTGCATCGGGGTGGTTTTGTCCGGGTCAGCGGTCCAGGACCAGGCCGACCTTCTGGAACTCCTTGAGGTCGCGGTAGCCGCACTTGGCCATCGCGCGGCGCAGCCCACCGAAGAGGTTGAGCTGGCCGTCCGGCTCGTCGGCCGGGCCGAAGAGCAGCTGCTCCATCGAGCCCAGCGGCTCGCCGGCGATCTCGAACGCGCCGCGCGGCAGCGACGGGTGGCTGGCGGCGGAGTGCCACCAGGCGCCACCGGCCGGCGCCTCCGCGCAGAGCGACAGCGCCTCGCCGAGCATCACCGCGTCCGCGCCGCAGCCCAGCGCCTTGGCGATGTCGCCGGAGGTCTGGATGTCGCCGTCGGCGATCAGGTGCACGTACCGGCCGCCGGTCTCGTCCAGGTAGTCGCGGCGGGCCGCGGCGGCGTCGGCGATCGCGGTCGCCATCGGCACCCGGATGCCCAGCACCGACTCGGTGGTCGACCAGTCGTCGCCGCCGATACCGACGATCACGCCGGCCGCGCCCGTCCGCATCAGGTGCAGCGCCGTCTTGTAGTCGGTGCAGCCGCCCACCACGACCGGCAGGTCGAGGTCGGCGATGAACTCCTTGAGGTTCAGCGGCTCGTCGGTGGTCGAGACGTGCTCGGCCGAGACGATGGTGCCCTGGATGACCAGGATGTCGACGCCGGCGTCGAGGATCACCGGGGCCAGCGCCAGGGTGTGCTGCGGGGAGACCCGGACGGCCACCGTGCCGCCGCCGGCGCGCAGCTCGCGCACCCGCTCGGCGATCAGGTCGGGGCGGATCGGCTCGGAGTAGACCTCCTGGAGCCGCTTGGTCGCCCGGGCGTCCTCGCCGAGACCGGCCAGCTCCTCCAGGACCTTGGCCGGGTTCTCGTACCGGGTCCACAGGCCCTCGACGTTGAGCACGCCGAGCCCGCCGAGCTGGCCGAGCCGGACGGCGGTGGCCGGGCTCATCGTGGCGTCCGACGGGTGCCCGACGCAGGGAATGCCGAACTGGTACGCGTCGAGCTGCCAGCCGGTGGAGACGTCGTCGACGTCCCGGGTCCGGCGGCTCGGCACGATGGCGATGTCGTCCAGGTGGTAGCCGCGCTGCGCGGTCTTGCCCAGCCCGATCTCGACCACGTCACGCATGGGGACTCCAGGTGGTTGGGGGTGATGGTCAGCGGGAGTGGTAGTTGGGCGCCTCGACGGTCATCTGGATGTCGTGCGGGTGGCTCTCCTTGAGCCCGGCCGCCGTGATCCGGATGAGCTGGCCGCGGCGGTGCAGCTCGGGGATGCTCTCCGCGCCGACGTACCCCATCGCGGCGCGCAGCCCACCGATGAGCTGGTGGGCGACCGCGGAGAGCGGCCCCCGGTAGGGCACCTGGCCCTCGACGCCCTCGGGGACGAGCTTGTCCTCGGCGAGCACGTCCTGCTGGAAGTAGCGGTCCTTGGAGTAGGACTTGCCCTGGCCGCGGGACTGCATCGCGCCGAGCGAGCCCATCCCCCGGTACGCCTTGTACTGCTTGCCGTTGATGAAGATCAGCTCGCCGGGGCTCTCCTCGCAGCCGGCCAGCAGGCTGCCGAGCATCACCGTGTCGGCGCCGGCGACCAGCGCCTTGGCGATGTCCCCGGAGTACTGGATGCCGCCGTCGCCGATCACCGGCACACCGGCCGGGCGGGCGGCCCGCGCGGCCTCCATGATCGCGGTGATCTGCGGTACGCCCACCCCGGCGACGATCCGGGTGGTGCAGATCGCGCCCGGGCCGACCCCCACCTTGACACCGTCGGCGCCCGCGTCGACCAGCGCCTTCGCCCCGGCGTACGTGGCGATGTTGCCGCCGACGATGTCGATGCCGACGTCCTTCTTGAGCTGGCGGACCATGTCCAGCACCGCCCGCTGGTGGCCGTGCGCGGTGTCCACGATGATCACGTCGACGCCGGCGTCCACCAGCGTCCGGGCCCGCTTGTACGCGTCGTCGCCCACGCCGACCGCCGCGGCGACCCGCAGCCGGCCCGCCTCGTCCTTGGTGGCGTTGGGGTACTGCTCGCTCTTGGTGAAGTCCTTGACGGTGATCAGCCCGCGCAGCCGGCCCGAGTCGTCCACGATCGGCAGCTTCTCCACCTTGTGCCGGCGGAGCAGGTCGAGGGCCTCGTCCTTGCTCACCCCGACCGGGGCGGTGATCAGCGGGGTGCGGGTCATGATCTCGTGGACCGGGGTCTCCGGCGCGGAGACGAACCGCATGTCCCGATTGGTGACGATGCCGACCAGCTGCCCGTCGCCGTCGACCACCGGCACGCCGGAGATGCGGTAGCGGCCGCAGAGCTCGTCGACCTCGCGGAGGGTGTCGTCCGGGCTGGCGGTCACCGGGTTGGTGATCATGCCGGACTCGGAGCGCTTGACCAGGTCGACCTGGAGCGCCTGGTCCTCCAGCGAGAGGTTGCGGTGCAGCACCCCGATGCCGCCCTGGCGGGCCATCGCGATCGCCATCCGCGCCTCGGTGACCGTGTCCATCGCGCTGGACAGCAGCGGCACGGTCAGCTCGATGTTGCGGGTGAGCCGGGTGCGGGTGTTGACCCGGCTGGGCACCACGTCCGACTCGCCCGGCTGGAGCAGCACGTCGTCGAAGGTCAGACCGAGCGGCACCACCCGCGCCGAGCCGGCCGGCAGCTCCGGCAGGTGACCACCCGGCTCGCCGCTGCCGACGCCGCCGGGAAGATCAGTGCTGGGCGAATTCTCCACGATTGCTCTCCTGAGCTGCTTGGACGGGCTTCAGCGAGGTGGCGCGCGCGGGCACCGGCGCACGCCGAGGTGACGGCGCGTCGTTTCATCGTACCCATTGAGCTGGGCCGGCCCCGGCGGTGCCGGCGCGGGTCGGCGAGGCCACAGGGGTGGCCGGGGGGACGCGTCCGGCGAGCGTTGGGACTACGGTGAGGGGGTGCACGACGAGCCCATCGACCCGTTCAACGGCGACCCGGCCGATCCGGCTGCTGGCCTGCACGATCCGCGTGAGGACGACCCGCTCGACCCGCTGACCGAGGTCGAGCGCCAGGACGTCCTGGAGGACCTGGCCGACCTGGAGATCTACCAGGCCCTGCTGTCGCCGATCGGGGTGCGCGGGCTGGTGATCGAGTGCGAGGACTGCCGCGAGCCGCACTACTTCGACTGGGACCTGCTCCGGGGCAACCTGCGCCACCTGCTCAGCTCCGGGCGGCCGCGGGTGCACGAGCCGGCCTACGACCCCGACCCCGACCACTACGTCACCTGGGACTACGCCCGCGGCTACGCCGACGGGGTGCACGACACGCTGACCGAGGCGGCCGAGGAGGAGTCCCCCTCCGACGACTGAGCCGGCCCGACTCTGGACGGCCGGCTCAGGCGACCAGGCCGGCGCGGAAACCGGCGGCCACCGCGTGCGCGCGGTCCCGGGCGCCGAGCTTGCGGAACAGCCGTCGGGCGTGCGTCTTGACGGTGTCCTCCGAGACGAACAGCTCCCGCCCGATCTCGGCGTTGCTCTTCCCCTCGGCCATCCCGAGCAGCACCTGGAGCTCCCGCTCGGTCAGTCCGACGGCGCCGCGCCCGCTGCGCGCGCCGGGCGCGCCCCGGCGGCCGGTGGGCGCGGGCACCTCCGGCTCGGCGGCGGCCTCCGGCTCGGCCTCGTCGTCGCCGCGCTGCACCGGCACCACCGACGGCCCCCCGGGCACCTCGGCCGGTCCGGCGGGCCAGCCGGGGCCCGACTTGCCCGGGGTACGCCCGGCCGAGGGCCGGGGCGGCGCGCCGACCGCGGCGGTGTCCCGGGCCGGGTCGGTGACCCGGTTCCGGGCCGTCCGGCCGGGCGCGGAGAGGAGCAGCAGCGCCTTGGCCACCGCGCTGGTCAGGTCGTGGTCGGTGCCCTGGATCAGTCCCCGGGCCCCGGCGTTGATCGTCGCCGCGGCGGCCTCGGACTCCTCGGCGCCGAGCAGCAGCACGGCGGCCTGCGGCGCGCGGGCGAGCACCCGGCGGACGAAGCCGGCACTGTCGGGTCGGGTGAGGGCGGTGTCGGCGAGCACGACGTCGGCGGGGCGCTCGGCCAGCCGCAGCATCACCTCGGGGTCGGAGACGGCGGTCCGCACGACCGCGGCCAGGCCGAGCCGGGCGGCGGCCGAGGTCAACTGCTGCGCGGCGAGCGGTGTCCGGACGCAGACGAGAACGGTACGCACGGTGGTCTCCTCTCCGCAGAGAGCAGACCATGGCCGGCTGGGCCGGGGTGGAGGTTCCCGGCAATCCTCCGAACTTTTCCGACATCCAGGGCATATGCCGCGACTTGTCCGAGGTTTTCGATCACAGAAGTGTGAGTCGGGGAAAGGTCGGGTACCGAGACGCCAGGCCGGAAACGGTGCGCCTGCGCGGACCGCCGCCCGGACACCGGATGCGAACGAGACCTCCGCGGTGCCGCGCGGGAGGAGGGGTGCTGATGTCGAACGTACGTAGACTGCCCGGACCCATCGTCGACCTGTGGGACTGGCAGCGGCTCGGTGCCTGCCGGGGCCGCGACAGCGCGCAGTTCTTCCACCCCGACGGCGAGCGCGGCTCCTCACGGCTGCGCCGCGAGTCCGGCGCCAAGGCCGTCTGCCGGGCCTGCCCGGTCCGGGCCGAGTGCGCCGCCCACGCGCTGTCCGTCCGCGAGCCGTACGGCGTCTGGGGCGGCTTCAGCGAGTCCGAGCGGCTGCGGCTGCTCGCGCTGGGCTGGGAGGACCTGGCCGACCGTCGGCAGACCCGGGTCGACATCGCCCGGCTGGAGGCCCGCCTGGGCCGCCCCCACAAGTCCGCCGTGCCGGACCAGCGCAAGGTCGCCTGACCCCGGCCCAGAGACCCCGACCGACGCCGCGCTCCGCGAACCGGAGCGCGGCGTCGGCGCGTTCCCCGTTCGGGCGCGTCAGCGGACGGTGACCTTGACCGTGTGCCAACCGGTGGCGCCGTCCGGCTCGACCGGCTGTTCCCGGCCGGTCTGCGGCTCGCCGGTGGCATCGGTCGCCCGCACCTGGAGAATGTGCTCGCCCGGGGTGGCGTCCCAGCGCCAGGACCACTGCACCCAGGTGTCCACTGACACCGTCGGGGCGAGCGTCGCCTCCCGCCACGGGCCGCCGTCGACGCGTACCTCCACCCGGCTGACCCCCCGGTGCTGGGCCCAGGCCACCCCGGCCACCATCACCGGGCCGGTGGTGAGCCGGTTGCGCGGGCGGGGCGTGTCGATCCGGGACTGCGTCTTGACCGGTCCCTGCGCCGACCAGCCCCGCGGCACCCAGTACGCGTCGAAGTCGGCGAAGCTGGTCAGCTCCAGCTCGGTCACCCACTTGCACGCCGAGACGTAGCCGTACAGGCCGGGCACCACCATCCGGGCCGGGAAGCCGTGCTCGACCGGCAGCGGCTCGCCGTTCATCCCGACCGCCAGCAGGGCGTCCCGCCCGTCCCGCAGCACCGCCGTCGGGGTGCCACAGGTCCAGCCGTCGACCGAGCGCCCCACCACCTGGTCCGCGCCCTCCTCCGGGTCCGCCTCGTCCAGCAGTTCCTTGAGGGGTACGCCCAGCCACCGGGCGTTGCCGATCAGGTCCCCGCCCACCTCGTTGGAGACGCAGGCCAGGGTCACGTACCGCTCCACCATCGGCCGGGCGAGCAGGTCGGCGAAGCTCAGCTCGATCGGGTTGCGCACCCGCCCGTGGATGCGCAGCCGCCAGGTCTCCGGGTCGACCTGCGGCACCACCAGGGCGGTGTCGATCCGATAGAACCCGCTGGTCGGGGTGACGTAGGGGGCGAGCTGCGCCAGGGACAGGTCCGCACCGGCCGGTACCGCGGGCGCCGCCGCCGACGGGGCGGGCAGCGTGACCGCCTCTCGAGCCGCCGACACGCCCCGGCGACCGGCGAGCCAGTGCCCGCCCAGCCCGGCCACGGCGGCCGCGCCGGCCAGCGCACCCACCCCGCGCAGGAACCGGCGCCGCGACTCCGGGTCGGTGCTCTCCAACGGCTCCCACCCGGCCGGCGGACCAGTCACCGAAGCCGGGCCGCCCACCGCGCCCGCGTCGATCGGCACAGGACCGGCCGGGTCCGCATCGACCGACCCAGAGCTGCCGGCGTGCGGATCGGCCGGCGCAGAGCCGGCGGTCTCCAGGTCGGGGGTCTCCGGGCCGGGCGCGGGCGGCGGCGTCGACGGGCCGGGCGGGGGTGTCGGTGGGGTCCAGGGCCACGGGTCGACCTCCAGCGGGCCGGCGAGGAAGGCCCAGAGCACCAACCCGCCCAGTCCCGCCCCGACCAGCGAGGGCAGCGCGTCGGCGGCGTCGGCGCCGGCCCGGGTGAGGGCGGCGGCCACGCCGAGGGCGGCGAAGGCCGCGATGCCGGCCAGGCCGATCCACAGCCGGCGGACCGCCAGCAGCCCGAGCAGCGCGGCGAACGCGGCGAGCAGCAGCGCCGTCCCGACCAGCAGGGCGATCTTGTCGTACGTGCCGAACAGGGTGATGGCGAACTGCTTCAACGGCTCGGGTACGACGTCCACGACCAGCCCGCCGACCGCGATCAGCGGGGCGGACCGGGGGCCGGTGAGGACCGCGACCGGCTCGGCGACGCCGATGGCCACGGCGGCGGCCGTGATCCCGGCGAGCGCGGCGAGGCCGCGGGGCGTGGTGCTCATCGGACCAGTGTTGTCGATCAACCGGACCGACCGCCAACCACGTCAGCGTTCCGTAATGCCCGCCGCAGACGCGTCAGGGCGCACCGTCGAAGACGGTGCGCCCTGAGCGGCGTAGGCCGTGGGTCAGAAACCCGGGCCGTGCTGGTGGCCGTGACCGTGGCCGTGGCCGTGCCCACCGGCGGCGGCCGGCTCGGCCTTCTCCGGCTTCTCCACCACGAGGCTCTCGGTGGTGAGCAGCAGGCCGGCGATCGAGGCGGCGTTGGTGACCGCGTTGCGGGTCACCTTCACCGGGTCGATGATGCCGGACTTCACCAGGTCGACGTACTGGCCGGTGGCGGCGTCGAGGCCGTTGCCCCACTCCTTGCCGGCGACCTTCTGCACCACCACGTAGCCGTCGTGGCCGGCGTTCTGGGCGATCCAACGCAGCGGCTCGACCAGCGCCTTGCGGACGATCGAGACGCCGGTCTTCTCGTCACCGGTCAGGCCCAGGTCGTCGGCGAGCACCGGCAGGATCTGCGCCAGGGCGGCACCACCACCGGGCACCGTGCCCTCCTCGACGGCGGCCTTGGTCGCGGCGATGGCGTCCTCGATGCGGTGCTTGCGCTCCTTCATCTCGACCTCGGTCGCCGCGCCCACCTTGATGACCGCGATGCCGCCGGAGAGCTTCGCCAGCCGCTCGGCCAGCTTCTCCCGGTCCCACTCGGAGTCCGAGGCCTCGATCTCCTTGCGGATCTGCGCGACCCGGTCGGCGACCTCGGAGGACTGGCCGCCACCGTCGACGACGGTGGTGTTCTCCTTGTCGACCACGACGCGCCGGGCGGTGCCGAGCACCTCCAGGCCGACCTGGTCGAGCTTGTAGCCCAGCTCCGGGGCGACCAGCTCGGCGCCGGTCAGGATCGCCATGTCCTGGAGCATCGCCTTGCGGCGGTCGCCGAAGCCGGGGGCCTTCACCGCGCAGACCTTGAGGGTCTTGCGGATCGAGTTGACCACCAGGGTCGACAGCGCCTGGCCCTCGACGTCCTCGGCGATGATCAGCAGCGGCTTGCTGTTCTGGAGAACCTTCTCCAGCAGCGGCAGCAGCTCCTCGATCGCCGAGATCTTCTGCGTGGTGATGAGGATGTACGGGTCCTCCAGGACCGACTCCTGCGACTCCACGTCGGTGACGAAGTTCGGCGAGATGAAGCCCTTGTCGAACTGCAGACCCTCGGTCACCTCCAGCTCGGTGGTGAGCGCGGAGCCCTCCTCGACGGTGATGACACCGTCGCGGCCGACCTTCTCCATCGCCTCGGCGATCAGCTCGCCGATGGTGGCGTCCTGCGCGGAGATGGTCGCGACGTTCGCGACCGCCTCCTTGCTGGCAACCTCGACGGCCCGGTCGAGCAGCGCCTCGGAGACCTTGGCGGCCGCCGCGTCGATGCCCCGCTTGAGACCGGACGGGTTGGCCCCGGCGGTCACGTTGCGCAGGCCCTCGCGGACCATGGCCTGGGCCAGCACGGTCGCGGTGGTGGTCCCGTCGCCGGCGACGTCGTTGGTCTTGGTCGCCACCTCCTTGACCAGCTGCGCGCCGAGGTTCTCGTAGGGGTTGGTGAGCTCGATCTCCTTGGCGATGGTCACGCCGTCGTTGGTGATCGTGGGCGCACCGAATTTCTTGTCCAGGACGACGTTGCGCCCGCGCGGGCCGAGGGTGACCTTGACCGTGTCCGCGAGGGCGTTGACACCGTGCTCGAGCAGGTGCCGGGCGTCGTCCGAGAAGCTCAGGATCTTCGCCATGAATGTCCCTTCGAAGCGCCGTTGCCCCGGCCCGGCGAGCCGGACCGGGGCAACGACACTGATCGGTTGCTTACTTCTCGATGACCGCGAGGACGTCGCGGGCGGAGAGCACCAGGTACTCCTCGCCGGCGTACTTGACCTCGGTGCCGCCGTACTTCGAGTAGATGACGGTGTCGCCGACGTTCACGTCAACCGGGATCCGGTTGCCCTTGTCGTCGATGCGACCCGGGCCGACAGCGAGGACGGTGCCCTCCTGCGGCTTCTCCTTGGCGGTGTCGGGGATCACGATGCCCGACGCCGTGGTGGTCTCAGCCTCGTTCGCCTGGACCAGGATCCGGTCCTCGAGCGGCTTGATCGCAACCTTGGTCGCGGTAGTCACGGGCATACCCTCCTGGGGTACTGGTTTCGTTGCCGGTCGACCGGGGCCGACCAGCGTCAATCTGCCACATGCCACCGGGCGGGGCCGTCGTCGCGGGTGCCGGTCCGCCTGGCGTTCAGCGCCCGCGCCGGATGGCCCGGGAGCTGGCACCCTCGAGGTGAGAGTGCTAATCGCAGGTTATTCCTCGGCTAGCACTCCGTCAAGGAGAGTGCCAGCGCGTCGCGCCCGAACGGCCGCGATCGACGCGGCAGGGGCCGGTCGGACGGCGCGGGGCGGGCCGGGAGAATGGGCGGGTGGACATCGACCAGCTCGCCGCGCTGCGTACCCCCGAGGGGTCGGCCGCGCTCGCCGCGGCGGCCGAGCTGGCCGGCGGCGACCCGCTGGCCTCGGCCGCCGCGCTGCGCGCCGCCGGGGTGCCGGCCGCGCTGGCCGCCGCCGCGCTGACCCAGGCTGAGCTGCGTCGCCGGGCGGTGGCCAAGTTCGGTCCCGAGGCCGCCGGGATGTTCTTCACCCGGGCCGGGCTGGAGCAGGCGACCCGCCGGCCGGTCGCGGACCGGCGCGCCGCGCGGCTGCGCGCCGCCGGCGTGCGCACCCTCGCCGACCTCGGGTGCGGCCTCGGCGCCGACGCGCTCGCCGCCGCCCGCGCCGGCATCCGGGTGTACGGGGTGGAGGCCGACCCGGTCACCGCCGCGATGGCCGCCGCGAACGCCGAGGCGGCCGGGCTGGCCGAGGAGTTCACCGTGGAGTGCGGCGACGCGACGGCGTTCGACGTGACCCGGGTGGACGGGGTGTTCTGCGACCCGGCACGACGCCGGGCGGGCACCGGCCGGCGGATCTTCGACCCGAACGCCTACTCCCCACCCTGGGACTTCGTCGTCCGGCTGGCCGAGCGGGTGCCGTACACGGTGGTGAAGGTGGCCCCCGGCATCGACCACGCGCTGATCCCGGCGGGCGCCGAGGCGGAGTGGGTGAGCGCGGACGGCGACCTGGTCGAGGCGGCGCTCTGGTGCGGCCGGCTGGCCGAGGTGCCCCGCCGGGCCACCGTGCTGCGCGGCGACGTCGCGCACCGGCTCACCGGCTCGGGGGCGGCGGAGGCGGCCGTCGGCCCCACCCGCCGCTTCCTGTACGACCCGGACCCGGCCGTGGTCCGCGCGCACCTGGTCGCCGAGCTGGCCGACACCCTCGACGCGACGATCGCCGACCCGAGCATCGCCTACCTGTACGCGGACACCCCGACCGCGACCCCGTTCGCCCGCTGCCTGGAGGTCACCGACGTGCTGCCGTTCTCGCTCAAGCGGCTGCGCGCGCTGCTGCGGGAGCGCCGGGTGGGCCGGGTGGAGATCCTCAAGCGCGGCTCGGCGCTGGAGCCGGAGAAGCTGCGCCGCGACCTGAGGCTGGCCGGCGACGCGCCGGCGAGCCTGGTGCTCACCCGGGTCGCGGGGGCGCCGACCGTGCTGGTCTGCCGGCCCGTCGCGAGCTGACGTCCGGCGTCCGGTTAGCGTGACCGGCATGGCGGGACAGGGCACTCCGGCGACGGCGCTGCTGGCGAAGCGGAAGATCCGGCACAGCACCCACCCGTACGACGTCTCCCCCGACGCGCCGAACTACGGCGCGCTGGTCGCCGAGGCGCTCGGGGTGCCGCCGGAGCGGGTGTTCAAGTCGCTGGTCACCGAGGTGGACGGGGCGCTGACGGTGGCCGTCGTCCCGGTCACCGGCGAACTGGACCTCAAGGCGCTGGCCGCGGCCGTCGGCGGCAAGCGGGCGACGATGGCCGACCGGGCGGCCGCCGAGCGGGCCACCGGTTACGTCCGGGGCGGGATCAGCCCGCTCGGCCAGCGAAAGCGGCTGCCCACGGTGCTGGACTCCTCGGCGCTGGCGTACGACACCATCTACGTCTCGGCCGGCCGCCGCGGGCTCCAGCTCCAACTGGCCCCGGCCGATCTGGTCGCGCTGACCGACGCCACCACCGCCGCCCTCGCCGCCCACTGATCAGTTCCGGCCGCCGGAAAAAGAAACGGCACCGGTGTAGAAACGATTTCCCACGCCGAAACTCGTCGCGCGGCAGAGCGGATCGGACCTGCGGAGATCGCGCCTTTTCCCGCGTTACGGGATCGTTACGGCGGTCCGCCAAACTCGTGAGCTCGGCAGTCTTGCGCCGCCGACACGGGTGGCAATACGTTGCCGCTCACAACAAACCAGCCTGCCACCACCCACCCCGAAAGGACCCGTGCAGATGCGCAAGGGCCTCCTCGCACTCACCGTCGTCGGCCTGCTGGCCGCCAACGGCGTGGCCGGTTGCGGCGACCAGCTCACCAGCGGCAGCGCAGCCGATGGCGCCCGGAAACCGAAGATCGGCGTGATCCTGCCCGACAGCAAGTCCTCCGCCCGGTGGGAGGGCGCGGACCGCAGGTTCCTCGAGGAGGCGTTCGACGCCGCCGGAATCGACTCCGACATCCAGAACGCGCAGGGTGACAAGAGTCAGTTCTCCAACATCGCGGAGCAAATGATCACCAATGGGGCGACGGTCCTGATGATCGTCAATCTCGATTCCGGCACCGGCAAGGCGGTGCTGGAGAAGGCGCGGTCGCAGGGCATCGCCACCATCGACTACGACCGGCTCACCCTCGGCGGCTCGGCGCAGTACTACGTCAGCTTCGACAACGAGGCGGTGGGCAAGCTCCAGGGCCAGGGCCTGGCCAGGTGCCTGACCGAGAAGGGCGCGCGGAAGCCGGTCGTCGCCTTCCTCAACGGTTCACCGACTGACAACAACGCCACCCTGTTCAAGAGCGGCTACGACTCGATCCTCAAGCCGAAGTTCGACGCCGAGGAGTTCCGCAAGGGCCCGGACCAGTGGGTGCCCGACTGGAACAACGCCCAGGCCGGCGTCATCTTCGAGCAGATGCTCACCCAGACCGAGGGCCGGATCGACGGCGTCCTCGCGGCCAACGACGGCCTGGGCAACGCGGCCATCTCGGTGCTGAAGAAGAACAAGCTCAACGGCAGGATCCCGGTGACCGGCCAGGACGCCACCGCCCAGGGGCTGCGCAACATCCTCGCCGGCGACCAGTGCATGACCGTCTACAAGGCGATCAAGGACGAGGCGAAGGCCGCCGCCGACCTGGCCATCGCGCTGGCCAACGGGCAGCGGAAGGAGACCGGCCAGACGGTCCGGGATCCGGAGAGCGGCCGCGCCGTCGACGCCATCCTGCTCACCCCCAAGGCCATCTACGCCGACGACGTCGCCGATGTGATCGCCGACGGCTTCGTCACCAAGGACGAGGTCTGCTCCGGGGAGTACGCCAAGCTCTGCGCCACCGCCGGCGTCAACTGACGGCACCCTGCCGACGCGCAAAGGAGAACCCCGTGTCCGCGACCCCCCTGCTGGAACTGCGCGGGATCGACAAGAGCTTCGGTCCCGTGCAGGTCCTGCGTGATGTCGCTCTCTCCGTTCACCCGGGCGAGGTGACCGCGCTGGTCGGCGACAACGGCGCCGGAAAGTCCACCCTGGTCAAGTGCATCAGCGGTATCCACCCGACCGACTCCGGCGAGTTCCTCTTCGAGGGCCGCCCGGTCACCGTGAGCAGCCCCCGTGACGCCGCCGCGCTGGGCATCGACGTCGTCTACCAGGACCTCGCGCTCTGCGACAACCTCGACATCGTGCAGAACATGTTCCTCGGGCGGGAGAAGCGCCGCGGGATCGTGCTCGACGAACCCACCATGGAGCAGATGGCCGCCGAGACGCTCGCCGGGCTGGGCGTGCGGAACGTCAAGTCGCTGCGCCAGCACATCTCCAGCCTCTCCGGCGGCCAGCGACAGACCGTCGCCATCGCCAAGGCCGTGCTCTGGAACAGCCGACTGGTCATCCTCGACGAGCCGACCGCCGCGCTCGGCCTCGCGCAGACCGCGCAGGTCCTGGAGATAGTCCGCCGGCTCGCGGACAACGGCCTGGCCGTGGTGCTCATCTCGCACAACATGAACGACGTCTTCGCCATCTCCGACCGGATCGCCGCGCTCTACCTCGGCCAGATGGTCGCCCAGGTGAAGACCACCGACATCACCCACTCGCAGGTCGTCGAGCTGATCACCACCGGCCGTTCCCGCCACCTCGGCCTGGGCGCCGAGCCGGACGCCGGCGGCACGCGCGACGGCAGCGAGCCGGCCCACCTGACCCCGGGAGCAGTCCGATGACCACCACCCTCCTGCGGCGGGACGGGCTCGGGGCCGGCACCCCGGCCCCGACCGTCGGCGACCACGTCCGCGACTACCTCGCCCGGGTACGCGGTGGCGACCTCGGCTCGCTGCCGGCCGTCATCGGCCTCACCGTGCTCTGCCTGGCCTTCGCGACGGTCCGGCCGGTCTTCTTCTCGGCGGCCAACTTCGCCAACCTGTTCACCCAGGGCGCCGCGGTCACCGTGATCGCGATGGGCCTGATCTTCGTGCTGCTGCTCGGCGAGATCGACCTCTCCGCCGGCTTCGCCAGCGGTGTCTGCGCCACCGTGCTGGCCAACGTGCTCAGCGTGCTCGGCTACCCCTGGTACGTCGCGGTCCTCGCGGCCATCGGCACCGGTGTCCTCATCGGCCTGACCATCGGCTTCCTGGTGGCCAAGGTCGGCATCCCGTCCTTCCTGGTCAGCCTGGCCGGATTCCTCGCCTTCCAGGGCATCGTGCTGCTCCTGATGAAGGAGGGCACCAACATCTCGATCGACAACCAGGTGATCATCGCGATCGAGAACAACTACGTCCCGCCGGCGATCGGGTGGCTGCTGGCCGGCGTCGCCGTCGCCGGGTACGGCGCCGTGCAGTTCCTGCGCCACCGCAACCGGGCCACCCGGGGCCTGGTCACCGAGCCGGTCGCCGTGGTGGCCGCCCGGGTCGCCGGGCTGGCCCTGCTGCTCGGCTGCGCCGTCCACGTCCTCAACCAGGAACGCAGCATCAACACGGCGATCAGCTCCACCAGGGGGATGCCCGTGGTCGTACCGCTGATCGGGGCCCTGCTGGTCTTCTGGACCTTCGTACTCAACCGCACCGCGTACGGCCGGCACCTGTACGCGGTCGGCGGCAACCCGGAGGCCGCCCGGCGGGCCGGGATCAACGTGGACCGCCTGAAGATCTCCGCCTTCGTCATCTGCTCCAGCATGGCGGCCGTCGGCGGCATCATCGCCGCCAGCAAGGACCGCTCGGTCGACCCCAACACCGGCGGCAGCAACGTCCTGCTCTACGCGGTCGGCGCGGCGGTCATCGGCGGCACCAGCCTCTTCGGCGGCAAGGGGCGGATGATCCACGCGGTACTCGGCGGCGCGGTGGTGGCTGTCATCATCAATGGAATGGGCCTGCTGGACCTCAGCTCCGGCCTCAAGTACACCTCGACCGGACTGGTGCTGCTGCTGGCCGCGGGCGTCGACGCGCTGTCGCGGCGCCGTTCCGTCGCCACCGGCACGCGCTGACCACGGAGTACCAGGAACGATGCGGGTAGGACCGAGCCAGGACGAGATCCGGCGGCAGAACCTCGGGGCTCTGCTGCGGCACGTGCACGTCCACGGCGCGACCTCCCGCGCGGAACTGACCACCACCCTCGGGCTCAACCGCAGCACCATCGGTGCGCTCACCGCCGACCTGGCCGGCGCCGGGCTGGTCAGCGAGGGGACACCGAAGGAGACCGGTCGCGCCGGTCGGCCGTCGCTGGTCGTCCGGCCCGAATCGGCCCGGGTCTACGCGTACGCGTACAGCATCGAGGTGGACCGGCTGCGGGCCGCGCGGGTCGGTCTCGGCGGTGAGGTGCTCGACCGCCGGGACCTGGACCGGCCGCGCGGCCTGGACGCCGGGGAGACCGCGCCGCTGCTGGCCGGCGCGCTCAAGGAGATGCACCAGCACGTCGCGCCCGGCTCGCTCTGCGTCGGCGCCGGGGTCGCGGTGTGCGGGATGGTCCGCCGCGACGACGGGCTGGTCCGGCTCGGCCCGGCCACCGGCTGGGTGGACGAGCCGATCGGCACGGTGCTCGCCACCGAGCTGGGCATCGACGTACCGGTCACGGTGGGCAACGTGGCGGACATGGCCGCCTTCGCCGAGCACGCCCGGGGCGTCGCCGCCGGCTGCGACAACGTCATCTACCTGTACGGCGACGTCGGCGTCGGCGCCGGCATCATCGCCGGCGGGCGGCGACTCACCGGCCACGGCGGGTACGGCGGCGAGGTCGGACACATGGTGGTGGTCCGCGACGGGGCCCCCTGCGAGTGCGGCTCCCGGGGCTGCTGGGAGACCGAGATCGGCGAGCACGGGCTGCTCCGCGCCGCCGGCCGTTCGGACGCCCGCGGCCGCGACGCGCTGCTGGCCGTCTTCGACGCCGCCGACCGGGGCGACGCCCGGGCCCAGACGGCGGTACGCCGGGCCGGCGACTGGCTCGGCTTCGGGGTGGCGAACCTGGTCAACATCTTCAACCCGGAGATGGTCATCTTCGGCGGCACCATGCGCGACCTCTACCTGGCGGCCGCCGCCCAGGTCCGCAGCCGGCTCAACTCGATGGGGCTGCCCGCCTGCCTGGAGCACGTCCGGCTGCGCACCCCCAAGCTCGGCGCGGACGCGGCGCTGATCGGTGCGGCGGAGCTGGCCTTCGAACGGCTCCTCGCCGACCCGCTCGACGCCGGCTGACCGGCGGCTCCCGCCGACGCCCCGGCCTGCGTACCCTGTCGCACGTGGACGTCCAGCTGCGCGCCTCCGACGACGACCGGCACCGGGTGGTTGCCGAGCTGCAACGGCACACCGGCGCGGGGCGGCTCACCCTGGACGAGTTCTCCGATCGCGTCGCCGCGGTCTGGACGGCGCGCACCCTCGGCGAGCTGGCCGACCTGACCCGCGACCTGCCCACGCCACCCGCGCCGGCCGGGGCGGGCGACGGCACCGGGCACGGCCGGCGGGAACTGCTGGTGCTCTTCGCGGTCGCCGCGGCCACCCTGCTGCTGCTCGGGATCTTCATGGCGCTGTCCCGCTGACCGGCATCCCGGGCTGACTTGTCGCTCAGCATCGGTGAACTTATCGGGTCGGTGGTCCGTACCAGTGGACGGACGGGCAGCCGGGGGCGCTGCCCGGCGTGACACGTACGGCCCGGACCGAGGAGGCACCGCAGGATGGCACCGCTGGAATCCGCACGTCGTCGGCCAGGGCACCGGACCCCACGGGTGGCGGTGCTGCTCATCGCGTTGGTAGCGGGGCTGGGCGTCCTGCCCGGCGTGGCCGTGGCCGCGCCGGGCAACCAGATCAACGCCGCCGACATGACGCTGCTCAACGGGGTACGACTGGCCGGGCTCTGGGAGATGCCGGCCGGGCAGATGGCCGCCGAGAAGGGGCAGTCGCCCCGGGTGCGGGAGATCGGTGCCGAGATCGCCCGCCAGCACGGTGTGCTCGACCAACTGGTCGTCGACGCCGCCAACAAGCTGGGCACCACCCTGCCGACGGACCCCACCGCCGAGCAGAAGGGGTGGCTGACCGAGATGCAGGAGGCGAACGGCGCCCAGTTCGACCAGATCTTCGTCACCCGGCTCCGGGTGGCGCACGGCAAGATCTTCCCGGTGATTGGGGCGGTCCGGGCCAGCACCCGGGACGCCACCGTCCGCAAGCTCGCCGACCAGACCAACAAGTTCGTCACCGACCACATGACGATGCTGGAGAGCACCGGGCTGGTCCGCTGGCAGCAGCTGCCGCCGGCCGCGCTGCCGCCCGCCCAGAGCGACTCGCTGATCGCCGCCGCCAAGGCCGGCGCCCCCGCCCCGGCGGCCGGGGTCAGCACCACCATCGTCTGGGCGGTCTTCCTGGCCGCCCTCGGCGTCGGCGGCGTCTCCACCTGGCGCATCCTGCGCCGCAGCTGACCAGCGGACCGCCGTCGGCGGCCGGGTTCCGTCGGAACCCGGCCGCCGACGCGTTCCTCAGCGGTCGACCTGGGTGAAGTCCCAGGAGTGCGGGGGCCGGGCGACCAGCATGGCCGGCGGCTCGGGCAGCGGTTGTGGGTTGCTCCGCCACTTGGAGACGACCACCACCCGGTGGTCGGTGGAGGAGAAGACCTCGCTGGACAGGTGCAGCGGGTCGTGTTCCAGCTCCGGCAGGGCGGTGTCGCAGACCCAGGTGATCAGGTCGGCGAAGCCGTACGGCTCCGCGCGCGCCTCCCACATCCGCACGATCACGTCGGCGCTCCCCTTCCGTGCCATCACACGCTGACCGTGGTCAGCGGCAGGGCCGAGTCGGCCGGCAGGTCCAGCCGGCTCGGCGTCACCCCCGCCGCGACCAGGTGCGAACCGAGCGCCGCGACCATGGCGCCGTTGTCGGTGCAGAGCTTCGGCCGGGGTACGCGGACCCGGATGCCGTGCTTCGCCGCGCGGTGCTCGGCCATGGCCCGCAGTCGCGAGTTGGCGGCCACTCCCCCGCCGATCACCAGCGTCTCGATCCCGTTGGCCCGGCAGGCGTCGAGCGCCTTGGCGGTCAGCACGTCGCAGACCGCCTCCTGGAAGGAGGCCGCCACGTCGGCCACCGGCACCGGCTCACCGGCGCGCTGGCGTGCCTCGACCCAGCGGGCGACGGCGGTCTTCAGGCCGGAGAAGGAGAAGTCGTACCGGTGGGCGGCGAGGTCCTTGGCGGCGGTGAGACCGCGCGGGAACCCGATCGCCGCCGGGTCGCCGGCCCGGGCCTCCCGGTCGATGTACGGGCCGCCGGGGAAGGGCAGTCCGAGCAGGCGGGCCACCTTGTCGAAGGCCTCCCCCGCCGCGTCGTCGATGGTCGCGCCGAGCGGGGTGACGCCACGGGCGAGGTCGTCGACGAGCAGCAGGGAGGAGTGCCCGCCGGAGACCAGCATGGCGACCGCCGGCTCGGGTAGCGGACCGTGTTCCAGGGTGTCCACGGCGACGTGCGCGGCGAGGTGGTTCACCCCGTACACCGGCTTCTCGGCGGCCAGCGCGTAGCCCTTGGCGGCGGCCACGCCGACCAGCAGCGCGCCGGCCAGCCCCGGGCCGGACGTCACCGCGATCGCGTCGATGTCGGCGAGCGTCACGCCCGCCTCCTTCAGCGCCCGGTCCATGGTGGGCACGATCGCCTCCAGGTGCGCGCGGCTGGCCACCTCGGGCACCACGCCGCCGAACCGGGCGTGCTGCTCGACGCTGGAGGCGATCGCGTCGGCGAGCAGGGTGTGCCCGCGCACGATGCCGACACCGGTCTCGTCGCAGGAGGTCTCGATCCCCAGGACCAGGGGCTCGTCAGCCATCAGTCGTCCGTCCCGTCCTCGGTCGGGGCCGCGACGCGCCGCATGACCAGCGCGTCGGTGTTGCTCGGTTGGTAGTAGCCGCGGCGGACGCCGATCGGCTCGAAGCCGTACGTGGCGTAGAGCTTCTGGGCGGGCGCGTTGTCCGCCGCCACCTCCAGCAGGACGGTGCGGACGTCGCGCCGGGCCACCTCGGCGAGCAGTTCCTCCAGCAGCATCCGGCCGACGCCGCGCCGCTGGGCGTCCCGCCGGACGGCGATGTTCTGCACCCAGGCCTCGTCGGGCTGGACGGTCAGCCCCGCGTACCCGAGCACCGTGCCGTCGACGTCGGTGGCGACCCGGTACCAGTGGCCGCTGGCCAGCTCGTTCCAGAACATCGCCGGGGACCACTGTTCGGCGCCGAAGAGGTCGGCCTCGATCGGCAACACCTCGTCGACGTGCCACCAGCGGAACCGGGTCAGTCGTACCGGCGCGCTCACGGCAGGACCGACTTGCGGGCGGTCGCCGCCACGGCGTCCGGCCGACGCAGGTAGAGCGGGGTGAGCGCCTCCGTCGGCGCGCCGGCCCGGATCCGCTCGGCGGCCAGCGCGGCCAGCGCGGTGGCGTCGGGGTAGCGCGGCTCGACCCGCAGCGGCAGGTCGAGCACGTCGGCGTACCGATGGGCGCCGTCGCCCACCGCGGCGGTGACAGCCAGGCCGCGGGCCCGTTCGGCGGCGACCGCGGGGGTGTCGACGTTCGGCCCGGCGATCCGCTGGCCGGCGCCGTCGTAGACGGCCCAGTAGACCTCCCGGCGGCGGGCGTCGCTGGCCGCCAGGACCGGTTCGCCGAGCGCCGCCGGATAGCCGATGGCGTCCAGCGAGCAGACGCCGTACGTGGGGACGCCGAGCACCTGGCCCATCGTGGCGGCGGTGACCAGGCCGACCCGCAGCCCGGTGAACGGGCCGGGACCGAGCCCGGCGACGATCGCGCCCAGGTCGCGCGGCCGCGCCTCCGCGTCGGCGAGCACCGCGTCCACCTGCGGCGCGAGCAGTTCGCCGTGGGCCCGCGCGTCGACCGTGCAGCGGTGCGCCCGCGGCACGACCCCGTCCGCCGAGACCTCCACCAGCGCCGCGGTCACCGCGGGGGTCGAGGAGTCCACCACCAGTACGAGCACGGTATGCCAGCCTAGTCGCCCGACCGGTCATCCCCGGTCACACCCCGTCGGCCGGGCGCCGTGGGCGGTCCTCCGGGCGTGGGCGACCGGCCAGCCGCCCCACGGCCGCTACCAGTGCCGCCTGGTGAACCGGTTGACCATCGGAACAGCCGCCGTTACCGACGGTAACGTCAGCCCCCCACACACCGCAGTGAGCGATATGCCTGTCAGGCATAAATATGACTGACGGGCATATCGCTCACTGCCGTTGGGCCATCATCCATGGATGCCTGAGAGTAGTCGCCTCGCCACCCAGATCGCCGCCATCCTGCGTCGGGAGCGGGGCGCACGGTCGCTGACGCAGCAGGAGCTGGCTGACCTGGCCGGGGTGAGCCAGGGGGCGGTGGCGCGCGTCGAACGGGGTGAGCGGGTACCCAGCGTCCCGCTGATCGAGCGACTCCTCGCCGCGTTCGATCTCCAGCTGGCCGTCGCCGTCGAGCCACTGGACTGCCACCTCGACGCCCGGATGGACGCCCTGGCCGCCCGGCCACTCGCCCAGCGGGTCGACGACCTGGGACTGGACCGGATCCTGGACCGGCTGAGCGACCTGCCCCATCTGCTGACCGGCAGTACCGCAGCGCTGCTCCAGGGCGCCCCGGTGCCGACCGACGCGGTCGAGATCGCCGTTCGCTGGCGTGACTCGGCCCGCTTCACCGCCTGGCTGGACGCGGCCTACGGACAACGGTGGAACGCCCGGTGGAGCGAGTTCGGCGGGCTCCGCCTGGAACCGGAGGAGCCCGGCGAGCACCGCTGGCAGACCCGGTACGGCCAGCTCCGCGCGCAGATGTGCGAAGAACTGCCGGAGGCGATCGAGGTGCGGCACGGGGAGCGGAGCTACCGGGTGGTGCCGCTGGTCGCGGTGGAGCTCACCGACCCCCGCGCCGCCGAACTGCTGCGTCGCCACCGCCAGCGGCAGGCCGCCGCCCGGCCGGATTCGCAGTCGCCCGGCAGCCCCTAGCCGGGTCAGCCGAGCGGCGGGTCAGCCCGCTGAGCGCTCCCAGTCGACGGTGGGGAGACCGGCGTCGGCGAGCGCCTTGTTCGCGGCGCTGAACGGGCGGCTGCCGAGGAAGCCGCGTGGGTTCATCGGGCTGGGGTGCCCGGCCTCCAGCACCACGTGCTGCGGGTTGGTGACCAGGGCCGCCTTCTTGCGGGCGTAGCCGCCCCAGAGCAGGAAGACCACCCGCTGCTCCATCGCGTCGAGCGCCCGGATGGTCGCGTCGGTGAACTCCTCCCACCCCTTGTTGCCGTGCGAGCCGGGGGTGGCCTGGCGGACGGTCAGCACCGCGTTGAGCAGCAGCACGCCCTGCGCCGCCCAGCCGCTGAGGTTGCCGCTGCGCGGCTTGGGCACGCCCAGGTCCTCGCCCAGCTCCTTGAAGACGTTGCGCAGGGACGGCGGCACCGCCACCCCGTCGCGGACGCTGAAGCTGAGCCCGTGCGCCTGCCCGGCCCGGTGGTAGGGGTCCTGCCCGAGGATCAGCACCCGGGTCTCGCGCGGCGCGCACAGCCGGTAGGCGGAGAAGAGGTCCTCCACCGGCGGGAAGACGGTCTGGGTGGCGTACTCACGGGCGACGAACTCGGCCAGCGCCGCGGTGCGGGCCGGGTCGAGGTGCGTGGTGAGCACGGCACGCCACTCCTCCGGCAGCAGCGCCAGCAGGTCGAGGGCGGGGGTCTCGTCGGGCATCGGCAACCTTTCGCAGTCTGTGCCGGCACTCTAGGCAGCTGGTACGACAGCCCTCAGCGCAGGGCTTCCAGGCGCCGCGCCCAGTCGCCCCCCACCGGCTCCAGCTCGACCAGCCGGGTGTCGTCCTCCCGCCGGTCGAGGCGTACCCGCAGGTGGGCGTCGACCAGCTGCTCGACCAGCCCCTCGCCCCACTCGACCACGGTCACCGAGTCGTCCACCGAGGCGTCCAGGTCCAGGTCGTCGATCTCGGCCCGCGGGTCGGCCGCATCGCCCAGCCGGTACGCGTCGGCGTGCACCAGGGCCACCGTGCCGCCCCGGGCCGGGTCCGGCCGGTGCACCCGGGCAATCACGAAGGTCGGTGAGGTGATGGCGCCGAGCACCCCCAGCCCGGCGCCGATGCCCTGGGTCAGCGCGGTCTTGCCGGCGCCCAGCGGGCCGGTGAGCAGCAGCAGGTCACCGGCGCGCAGCACCCCGGCCAGCCGGCGGCCGAACGCGTGGGTGTCCTCGACCGTCGGCAGCGTGACGGTCAGCGTCACAGCCCCTCCAGGAAGTCCCAGAGCGCCTTGTTGACCTCGTCGGCGTGTTCCAGCATCACCACGTGCCCGCTGTCGTTGACCTTGATGTACCGGGCGTGCGGCAGCCGGCGCACGATCTCCTCCGAGTGGGTCACCGGCGTGATCATGTCCTTGTCACCGACCACGACCAGCACCGGCGTGCCGCTGAGCGCGGCCAGCGCCGGGAAGCGCGAGTGCGTGGCGAGGGTACGCAGATAGCGGGTGACCGTGTCGGCGGAGGTCCGCGAGTTCATCTCCTCCACATAGGAGACCAGGGCCGGGCTGGGCTTGCGGGTGCCGAAGCCGTACTTGCGGGTCAGCAGCCAGGCGACGTTGGAGGTGGACTTCCGCGCCCGGTCGATGACCGTGCCGCCGTACCGGGTGGCGTTGCTCATCATGTAGAGCACCGGCGCGCCGACCCGGCCGATCAGCGCCGGGGCCACCAGCTTGGTCTCCGCGAGCAGGCCGCCCGAGGTGGCCATCAGCACCGTGCCGACCACCCGGTCGCCGAACATCTCCGGGTACAGCTCGGCGAAGGCCATGATGGTCATTCCGCCCATCGAGTGGCCGACCAGCACCAGTGGCCCCTCCGGGGCGGTCCGGTCGATCACCCGGCGCAGGGTGCGGCCCAGCGCGGCGAGGTCGTACTCGCCGCTCTCCAGCCGCCCGGAGCGGCCGTGTCCGGGCTGGTCGTACGCGACGATCCGGTGCTCGCCCCGCTCGGCGAGCAGCTTGCGCTGGAAGTGGAACGTCCCCATATCCAGGCAGAAGCCGTGCACCAGCACCACGGTCGGCCGCCCCGGCGCCGGACGGGTCGGCTCGACCACCTCGACGTGGATGTCGGTGCCGTCCGGCAGCTCCAGCCGGAACGCGTCGTCGTACCGCTGCTCGCCGAAGACCTCGTGCGCGTACCGGTCGGTGGGGTCGGCCTTGAGCCGGCGGACCAGGGCGCGCTCGCTCACCATGCCCGCGGCGAGCCCCGCGGCGGCGACGCCGACCGCGGCCCCCACCACGCCGGCAACCTTGCCGGCTGCGGTCCGCGGCCGAGGGATGCGGAAGCGCTGCGCGCTCACGGTGCCACCTCGGTTCGCGGCTGCGGGCCTCGCAAGATCGGCTCCCTCCTCGCGCTCACGGCCGCTCGCCGTCGTAGACCCGCGGCACCCGGCTGCTGCCGAAGCGGGTGACGATCTCGTAGTTGATGGTGCCGACCGCCTCGGCCCAGTCGTCGGCGGTGGGCTCGCCGTCCGCGCCGCTGCCGAAGAGGGTCGCCACGTCCCCGGCGGCCACCGCGTCCTCGCCGCAGTCGATCACGAACTGGTCCATGCAGACCCGACCGGAGATGGTGCGCCGCTTCCCGCCGAGCTGCACCGGCCCGACGTTCGAGGCGTGCCGGGGCACCCCGTCGGCGTAGCCGAGCGGCACCACGGCCAGGTTCGCCTCCCGCCCGGTGGTGTAGGTGTGACCGTAGGAGACGCCGGTGCCCTCGGGCACCCGCTTGGTCAGCATCACCCGGGCCCGGCCGGTCATCGCCGGACGCAGCCCGAAGCGCTCCCCCGCCACCGGCGAGAGCCCGTAGACGGCGATCCCCGGGCGGACCAGGTCGAAGTGGGTGTCCGGGCGGGTCAGCGTGGCCGCCGAGTTGGCCAGGTGCCGGTAGCGCGGGCGCAGCCCGGCCCGCTCGACCATGGCCAGCCCTTCGTGGAAGACCGCGAGCTGGCGATCCGTGGTGGGGTGGCCGGGCATGTCCGCGTACACGAAGTGGCTCCACACGCCGACCACCTCGACCAGGCCGTCGGCCTGGGCCTTCGCGGCGGCCTCCAGCAGGGTCGGCCAGTCGGCGACGGTGGCCCCGCCCCGGGACAGCCCGGTGTCGATCTTCAGGTGCAGCCGGGCCGGGCGGTCCGCCCGGCGACTCGCCTCGATCATCTCGTCCAGCTGCGGCAGGCTGGCGGCGCCCAGGTCGACCCCGGCCGCGACGCCCTCGTGCAGCGGCAGCCCGGGGGCGAGCAGCCAGGCCAGCACCGGCGCGGTGATCCCCGCCCGGCGCAGGGTCAGCGCCTCGTCCAGCGTGCAGACCCCGAGCCAGTCCGCCCCGGCGTCGAGCGCGGCCCGGGCCGACGGGACCATGCCGTGGCCGTACCCGTCGCCCTTCACCACCGCCATCAGCTCGGCGCTCGTACCCGACCGGAGCCGGGCCACGTTGTCACGGATCGCATCGAGATCGACGCGTACCTCGGCCTGCCACATACGCCCAGCCTACTTGCGCCGGTGATCACACGACCGCGCTCCCGCCCGCGTCGGCGACCCGCGCCACGCCGGGGAGCGCGACCGCGGCTCAGTCCACCAGCGGGGCCAGCACCGGGCGCAGGGCGGCCGCCACGTCGGACGCGGTCACCGGCCCACCCCGGGCCGCCTCCCGGCCGGCCAGCCCGTGCAGGTACGCGGCCGTCACCGCCGCCCGCTCCGGGGCCAGCCCGGCGGCGAGCAGCGAGCCGAGCAGCCCGGCCAGCACGTCCCCGGTGCCCCCGGTGGCCAACGCGGAGGTGCCGGTCGGGTTGACGTACGCCCGGCCGTCCGGCGTGCCGATCACCGTGCGGTCCCCCTTGAGCAGGACCGTCGCGTTCATCCAGGCGGCCAGCCGGAGCGCGGCGGAGACCCGGTCGGCCCCCGGCTCCTCCCCGCAGAGCCGGGTGAACTCGCGGTCGTGCGGGGTGACCACGATCGGGGCGTCCCGGTTGCGCAGCCGGTCGGCGAGGGAGCCGTCCACCAGCAGGGTGAGCGCGTCCGCGTCGAGCACCACCGGCACCGGCGCGGCGAGCACCGCGCGCAGCTCGCCGGCGGCGTCCTCGCCGGTGCCCAGCCCGGAGCCGCAGACCCAGGCCTGGACCCGGCCGGCGTCGGCCACCCGCCCGGTGGCGATCACCGACGGGTGCTGGTGCAGCACCTCCGCGCGGGCCCCGCCGGCGTAGCGGACCATGCCGGTCGGCCCGGCCAGGGCGCCACCCACCGAGAGCACCGCCGCGCCCGGATACGTCGCCGACCCGGTCGCCACCCCGACCACGCCCCGGCTGTACTTCTCCGAGGCCGGGCCGAGCCGGGGCCACCACTCGACGATGTCCGACCACTCGGTCACCCGCAGCGCCGGTGACCCGCGCAGCCACGGCTCCAGCCCGATGTCGACCAGCTCCACCTGCCCGGCGAGGGCGGCGGCCGGCCCCACCACCAGGGCGGGCTTGAGCGCCCCGAAGGCCACCGTCACGTCGGCCCGCACCGCGCTGTGCCGGCCGGAGGCGGTCAGCGGCACGTGGCCGGTGTCCACCGCCACCCCGCTCGGCACGTCCACCGCGACCACGGTCGCCCGCGCGCCGTCGCGCCCGCAGTACCGGACCAGGCTGGCCGCGAGTTGCTCGGCGGTCTCCCGCAGCCCGCCGGTACCGCCGATCCCGACGATGCCGTCGAGCACCAGGTCGACCCTGGCCGGGGGCCGGTCGACCAGCCGCCCGCCGGCGGCGCGCAGCGCCGCCAACCCCTCGGCGTGCGCCCGGCCGGGGGTCAGCAGCAGCGCCGACACAGCGACCCCGCGCCGGGCCAGCAGCGCCCCCGCGTAGAGCGCGTCGCCGCCGTTGTCGCCGGTGCCGACCAGCAGCAGGACCCGCGCGCCGTACACCCCGCCCCGGTCGGCGAGGAGCAGCGCGCAGCGCCGGGCCAGCCCGGCCGCGGCCCGCTTCATCAGCGTCCCGGGCGGGAGGGTGGCCATCAGGCCGGCCTCCGCCGCGCGTACGTCCGCGACCCGCCACACCGGTTTCATGCCACACCGTCCCGTCTGTCACCTCGCGGGCCGGCCCGCGGGCCCGCCCGGCCGATCAGCGTTCCGCGACCACCATGGCCGAGGCGATCCCGCCGTCGTGCGACAGCGAGAGATGCCAGCGGTTGATCCCGCGCTCCACGGCGGCGGCGGCCACCGTGCCGGAGACGGTGAGCCAGGGCCGGCCGTCCGGGTCCGGCACGATCTCGCAGTCGTGCCAGCTCAGGCCGGCCGGGGCGCCCAGCGCCTTGGCGACCGCCTCCTTGGCGGCGAACCGGGCGGCCATCGACTCCGGGGAGCGCGGGTTGCCGGAGCGGGTGTACCGCTCCGCCTCGGTGAAGAGCCGGTCGGCGAGCAGCGGCGTGCGGGCCAGCGCCCGGGCGAACCGGTCCACCAGCACGACGTCGATGCCGACCGCGACGATCACGACGCTCACCCTACCGGCGGGAAGGGCGGCAGATTAGCTGCCTGCTCGGCTGTGGGCAACGCCTGTGGAGAACCCTCGGGTACGACCACCGTCCGCCGTCCACAGGCCCTCCCGGTGACCTGTGCCGCTGCCTAGCGTCGACGTGGTGCTGACGGAGGGGGCGCGGGTGGACGGGGAGCCGGTGCAGGTGCGGGCCGCGGTGCTGCGCGAGGTGGCGGGCGGGCTCGCCGACGAGGCGTACGCGCTGGCGCACGGGCTGGTCGGCGTGCCGGGGCTGGTGGTGGCGGCGGCCGAGTGGCGGGCGGCGGCCGCGCTGACCCGGCTGGAGTCCGCGGTGCACGACCGGCACGGGGCGCTCGCCGCCCGGGTGGCGGAGGCCGGCTGCGCGCTGCGCGCGGCGGCCGACGGGTACGACGCCGCCGACGACCGGGCGGCCGGCCGGCTCGCCGGGCTGCCCCGATGACCGGGTACGCGCAGCTCTGGCGCGCCGCGCCCGGCAGGTGGGGTGCGGCCGGGGCGGCCTGGCGCGGGCTGGCCGACCCGGTGCGGCGCCGCCGGGCGGCGCTGGCCGAGCGCGCGACGACCCTGCGCGCGGGCTGGTCGGGTGGGGCCGCCGGGGCGGCCGACGGGCGGCTCGGCGCGCTCCGGGGCGAGCTGACCACGCTGCTGCCCGCCCTGATCGAGGCCGACCAGGTGCTGGCGGAGTTCGCCGGCCGGCTGCGGGTGGCGAAGGCCCGGCTGGCGGAGGCGGTGGCGCTCGCCGACCGCACCGGGGTGCTCGTCGACCGCCACGGCGGGGTCAGCGCGGCTCCGCCCAGCGCGCCGACCTGGGCCGGCCCGGAGGCCGGTGTGCTGCCCGGCGCCGGGCTCCGCTCGGGCGCACCGCCGGTCGGCCGGTCCCTGCCCGGCGGGGGGACCGGGTCGGGCCCGGCCGCGACGCCGGGTGCGGACGCCGGCGCGGCAGCCGGACCGGGCGGGCGGGCCGGACCGGCGGCGCTGGACCAGGTGGCCGCCGCGCTGCGGGACGCGCTGGCGCTGGCCGACGCGGCGGACCGGGAGGCGGCCACCCGACTGGACGAGCTGAGCGCGGCGGCCCGCGCCGGCTGGGCCGAGCCGCCGCCACCGGGCCGTCCACCGGCCGACGCCGACCCGGCGACCGTCCGGGCCTGGTGGGCAGGGCTCACCCCGGCCCAGCGCCGCTGGCTGGTGCGGCACGAGCCCGGCCGGGTCGGGCGGCTCGACGGGGTGCCGGTCGCCGCCCGGGACCAGGCCAACCGGCTGCTGCTCGACGACCGGCGGGAGGCGCTGCTCGCCGCGCGGCGGGAGTTGCTGGGCCGGCCGGCCCCCGGCCCGGCGGAGCGGGCCGGGCTGCGCCGCCTCGACGCGGGGCTGGGCGGCCTCGACGGGCTCGCCGGGCGGCTGGCGACGGCGGAGCCGCCCCGGTCGTACCTGCTGGGGCTGGATCCGACCGGGGACGGGCGGGCGATCGTGGCGCTCGGCAACCCGGACCGCGCCGACCGGGTGCTGACCTACGTGCCGGGGATGACCGCCGACCTCGCCGACGCCCCGGCCGAGCTGGGCCGGGCCGGTCGGGTGCTGTCCCGCTGCGCCGGCCTCGCGCCGGGGCGGGAGACGGCGGCGGTGCTCTGGCTGGACTACGACGCGCCGGACTTCCTGCCCGAGGCGGCCCGGTCCAGCCAGGCCGGGGACGCCGGGCCGGCGCTGCACCGCTTCCAGGAGGGGCTGCGTGAGACCCACGAGGGCCCGCCGGCCCGGCAGACGGTGCTGGGGCACAGCTACGGGTCGCTGGTGGTGGGCGCCGCCGCCCGGGACCACGGTCTCGACGCGGACGCCCTGGTCTTCGTGGGCTCGCCCGGGGTCGGGGTGGACCGGGCCGAGGCGCTGCGCCTGCCACCGGAGCGGATCTGGGCGAGCACCGCGCCGGACGACGTGATCCGGCTGGTCGAGCCGCCCGGGCAGCTCACCGGCCGGGCGGTGCTGGCGGCGTCGCCGCTGGCCACGGCGGTGTCGCTGCTCCGCCCCGACGACCACGAGCTGTGGTTCGGCCACGACCCCAGCGACCCGGGCTTCGGCGGGCGCACCTTCCCCAGCGGCCGGTACGGCCACACCGGTTACTGGGAGGCCGGCAACCCGGCGCTGGACGGGATGGCCCGGATCGTGCTCGGCCGGTGACCGGCCCCACCCGTGTCGTCGGTCGGTCCCGCCGGGCGGCCGGCCCCGGTCGTCCGGGTCGGCCGGGCCACGGCCGGGCGGGCGGGCGGCCGGCCCCGGTCGTCCGGGTCGGCCGGGCCACGGCCGGGCGGGCGGGCGGACCCCGCCGGCCGTGGTCACGGCGGGCGGGGTCCGGTGGACGCTCGCGTCAGGTCACTCCACGGTGACCGACTTCGCCAGGTTGCGCGGCTGGTCCACGTCGTGCCCCCGGGCCGCGGCGATCTCGGCGGCGAGCACCTGCAGCGGAACGGTGGTGACCAGCGGGGCCAGCAGGGTCGGCGTACGCGGCACGTAGATCAGGTGGTCGGCGTAGCGGACGACCGCCTCGTCGCCCTCCTCCGCGATCACGATGGTCCGGGCACCCCGGGCGCGGACCTCCTGGATGTTGGAGACGACCTTGTCGTGCAGCATGCCCCGGCCGACCGGCGACGGCACCACGCAGATCACCGGGGTGCCCTTGTCGATCAGCGCGATCGGGCCGTGCTTGAGCTCGCCGGCGGCGAAGCCCTCGGCGTGCATGTACGCCAGCTCCTTGAGCTTGAGCGCGCCCTCAAGGGCCACCGGGTAGCCGACGTGCCGGCCGATGAAGAGCACGGTCGGCTCGGACTTCAGCTCCCGGGCCAGCTCGCGCACCGGCTCGATCCGGTCCAGCAGCTCGCGCAGCTTGCCCGGCATCTCCTGGAGCTGGGCCACCACCGCGCCCACCTCGTCGGCGAACTTGATCCCGCGCACCTGGGCCAGGTGCAGGCCGATCAGGTAGCAGGCGACGAGCTGGGTGAGGAACGCCTTGGTGGAGGCGACGGCGATCTCCGGCCCGCCGTGGGTGTAGAGCACGGCGTCCGACTCGCGGGGGATGGTCGAGCCGTTGGTGTTGCAGATGGCCAGCACCCGGGCCTTCTGCTCCTTGGCGTGGCGCAGCGCCATCAGGGTGTCCATCGTCTCGCCGGACTGCGAGATCACCACGATCAGCGTGGACCGGTCGAGGACCGGGTCGCGGTAGCGGAACTCGCTGGCCAGTTCGACCTCGCACGGGATCCGGGTCCAGTGCTCGATGGCGTACTTGGCGACCAGACCGGAGTGGTACGCCGTGCCGCAGGCCACGATGAAGATCTTGTCGACGTCGCGCAGGTCCTGGTCGCTGAGGCGGACCTCGTCGAGGGCGATCTCACCGGTCTCGGTGAGCCGGCCCAGCAGCGTGTCGGCGATCGCCTGCGGCTGCTCCTCGATCTCCTTGAGCATGAACCAGTCGTAGCCACCCTTCTCGGCGGCCGAGGAGTCCCAGTCGATGTGGAAGTCCTTGCCGGTGGCGGGCTGACCGGCGAAGTCGGTGATCTCGATGCTGTCGCCAGTGATCAGGACGATCTGGTCCTGGCCCAGCTCTACCGCCTCGCGGGTGTGCTCGATGAACGCGGCCACGTCGCTGGCCAGGTAGTTCTCCCCGTCGCCGCGACCCACGACCAGCGGCGAGTTGCGCCGCGCGCCGACCACCGCGCCGGGGATGCCGGCGTCGACGGCCAGCAGGGTGAAGGCGCCCTCCAGCCGCTGGCAGACGACCCGCATGGCCGAGGCCAGTAGCTGCGGGCTGTCGGCCTCGCCGGCCCCGCGCAGGTCGGCCAGCGCCGCCGACAGCAGGTGGGCGGCGCACTCGGTGTCCGTGTCGCTGGTGAACTGGACGCCGTCGGCCTCCAGCTCGGCCCGGAGCTTGGCGAAGTTCTCGATGATGCCGTTGTGGATCACGGCGACCCGGCCGTCGGGGGCCAGGTGCGGGTGGGCGTTGCGGTCGGTCGGCCCGCCGTGGGTGGCCCAGCGGGTGTGCCCGATGCCGGTGGTGCCGTCCCCGATGCCGATCGGGCTGGCGGCGCAGTCGTCGGGGTTGCTGGCGGCGCGCTCGGAGAGCACCTTCTCCAGGTTGGCCAGCTTGCCGGCCTTCTTCTCGGTCAGCAGTTCGTCATCGCAGACGATCGCCACGCCGGCCGAGTCGTAGCCGCGATACTCCAGCCGCCGCAGTCCGTCGAGCACGATGCCGAGCGCCGGGCGCGAGCCGGCGTAACCCACGATTCCACACATGGTCCGCAGCCTAACCCAGTTTCGCTCATCGCGCGTGCGCGGAAGTCGGGTAAACAATCACTGAAATTGAGCGATCGGCCGGTAACGGGCGTCCGCCGGACAACCCTGCCCGCCGTTCGCCCGGGCCACGGGGGCCGACGGGGTTGCGGGCCCGCCCCCGGTACGACAGTCTCTCGGCGGATCCGGCACGTCCCTCGGGCGGCCCGTTCGTCCCGTTCCCCCTCGCGTTCCGGAGCAGCCATGTCCGACCCGTCCTCGCCCGAGCCGTCGCCGCCCGCACCGCAGGCCTCCGAGCCGTCGCCCGCCGCCCCGGTCGAGCCGTCGACCCCGACGGCCGGCCCCGCCCCGGCGGACCCGACCGCCCCACCGCCTCCCTCCCCGTCCACCTGGACGCCGCCGGACCCGCTGGCCGCGCCGCAGCCCTGGACGGCGCCGGACCCGTGGGCGGCCCCGTCGACCGCTCCCGCGACGCCGCCGGCTCTCCCCGCCGACCCGGCCACATCTCAGGGCGCGTCAGCGCCCGACGGCTCCGCCACCTGGGGCGTGGGCGGCCGGCCGCCGGCTCCGCCGGCCGCACCCCGGCCCGCGACGCCCCCCGCCGGGCCGCACGCCGCACCCGCCGGGCCCTTCGCCGCTCCCGGCGGCGCTTCCGCCGGCGCGCCCGGCGGTCCGGTCGGACCGGGTACGCCGCCCGCCGGCTGGCCACCGGCCGGGTTCCCGTCGCCCTACCCGCCGTCCGGCTATCCGCCGCCCTACGCCTACCCCGGGTACCGGCCGCCACCCGCCCCGGCTCAGGGACGCCGGGTGGTGGGCATCGTCATCGCCGTCGTCGCGGTGCTCGTCCTCGGCGTGTGCGGATGCCTGGGCGTGGGCACCATGCTGGTCGGCTCGTACGCGCCGGGGCCGGCCGCCGACGATCCGTACTACGACGACCCGGACCCGTACTACGACGGCGACTACGACGAGGAGAGTCCGTTCCCCACCTGGACGCCGCCCACCCCCAGCGAGCCCGCGACGGCAGCCGCCACGCCCTCGACCGGTCGCGGCCGGATCGTGGTGTCCTACGAGGTGACCGGGAAGGGGCGCGGCGACATCCAGTACTACGACGCCAACGGCGAGTTCATCCGCCTCGAGGCCGTGTCGCTGCCCTGGCGTCAGAAGATCCGCACCGACGACCCGAACCGGGTGCTGGTGATGGCCAGCAGCACCGACGACGAGGGGAGCGTCGCCTGCTCGACCAGGGTCGGCGACCGTGCGCCGGTGACCGACGCGGCGGCACCGGGATACCAGGTGACCTGCGGGAGCAGGTGATGCCGGCGGCGCGCCCGTAGGCTGGCCGGCGTGACGACGCCAGATGTCGACCCGCTCGTGGCCCGGATGCGTCCGTTCGGCACCACGATCTTCGCCGAGATGTCCGCGCTGGCCGTCCGCACCGGCGCGGTCAACCTCGGGCAGGGCTTCCCGGACAGCGACGGCCCGCCGGAGATGCTGGCCGCGGCGGCCGAGGCGCTGCGCGGCGGGCAGAACCAGTACCCGCCGGGTCCGGGGATCCCCGCGCTGCGCCGGGCCGTCGCCGACCACCAGCGCCGTTTCCACGGACTGGAGTACGACCCGGACGGCGAGATCGTGGTCACCGCCGGCGCCACCGAGGCGATCGCCGCCAGCATCCTCGCTCTCTGCGAGCCCGGCGACGAGGTGGTCTGCTTCGAGCCGTACTACGACTCGTACGCGGCCTCCATCGCACTGGCCGGCGCGGTCCGGCGGCCGGTGACGCTGCGTCCCGGCGACGACGGCCGGTACGCCTTCGACCCGGCGGCGCTGCGCGCCGCGTTCGGCCCGCGGACCCGGCTGGTGCTGCTGAACTCCCCGCACAACCCGACCGGGAAGGTCTTCACCCCCGACGAGCTGGCCCTGGTCGCCGAGCTGTGTCAGGAGCACGACGCGTACGCGGTCACCGACGAGGTGTACGAGCACCTGGTCTTCCCCGACGCCGCCGCGCCGCACGTGCCCCTGGCCACCCTGCCCGGGATGCGGGAGCGGACGCTGCGCATCTCGTCGGCGGGCAAGACCTTCTCCTGCACGGGCTGGAAGGTCGGCTGGGCGAGCGGCCCGGCCCCCCTGGTCTCGGCGGTGCTGCGGGTCAAGCAGTTCCTGACCTTCGTCAACGCGGCGCCGCTGCAACCGGCGGTCGCCGTGGCGCTGGCCCTGCCGGACGCCTACTTCACCGACTTCCAGGAGGGCATGCGCCGGCGCCGGGACCAGCTCGTCTCCGGGCTGACCGACGCGGGCTTCGACGCGCTGACGCCGGAGGGGACGTACTTCGTCACCGCCGACGTGACCGCGCTGGGCGGGCGGGACGGGGTGGAGTTCTGCCGGTCGCTGCCCGAGCGGTGCGGCGTGGTCGCGGTGCCCACCCAGGTCTTCTACGACGACCCCGAGGCGGGCCGGCGGCTGGTCCGGTTCGCCTTCTGCAAGCGCCCTGACGTGCTCACCGAGGCGGTCACCCGCCTGCGCCGGCTGAAGGAGGCCCGATGACCGACGGGTACGCCGAACGGGTCCGCCGGCTCAGCGCGCTGCGCGGCTGCGACACCGTGCTCTCCGGGGCCCGGCCGCCCTCGGTCGTCGAGCAGCTCGACACCATCCGCGCCGCCGCCTCCGACGAGCTGCTGCCGGACTTCTACGGCGAGGGCGGCGCGGTCGAGGCGGTGGAGCGCCGGGTGGCGGACCTGCTCGGCACCGAGGCGGCCGCCTTCTTCCCCAGCGGCACGATGGCCCAGCAGGTCGCCATGCGCTACGGCGCCGAGGTGACCGGGCGCAGCGCGGTCGGCCTGCACCCGCTGAGCCACCCGCTGGTGCACGAACGCGACGCGTACGCGGTGCTCGGCGGGCTGCGGGCGGTGCTCACCACGGCGGCCCCGCGCAATCCGACCGCCGAGGAGGTCGCCGCGCTCGACGAGCCGGTCGGCACCCTGCTGCTCGAACTGCCGCTGCGCGACGCCGGTTTCGTGCTGCCGACCTGGGACGAGCTGGTGGCGGTGGTCGGGGCGGCCCGGAACCGGGGCGCCCGGGTGCACCTCGACGGTGCCCGGATCTGGGAGTCCACCGTCCACCTCGGTCGGTCCCTGGCCGAGATCGCGGCCCTCGCCGACACCGTCTACGTCTCGTTCTACAAGTCCCTCGGCGGCCACGCCGGCGCCGTGCTGGCCGGCCCGGCCGACCTGGTCCGCTACGCGCGGGCCTGGCGGCACCGGTACGGCGGCACCGTCTTCCAGCAGTGGCCGGCGGCGCTGGCCGCCCTCGCCGGCCTGGACCGGGAGCTGCCGCGGCTGGCCGGCTACGTCGGGCACGCGAAGGTGGTGGCCGCGGCCCTGGCCGGCCTGCCCGGCGCGCGGGTGTACCCGGCGCCGCCGCACACCCACCAGTTCCGGCTGTGGCTGCCGCATCCGGCGGGCGCGCTGAACGACGCCAACCTCGCCCTCGCCGAGGAGGAGAAGGCGTGGTTCGTCGGCGGCTGGCAGGACACCGAGGTGCCGGGGCTGGCGATGGCCGAGGTCACGGTGGCCGGGCCGGCGACCGAGCTGGACGCCGACCAGGTGGTCGAGCTGGGCGGGCGGTTCCTGCGCCGGGTCCGCACCGCCTGACGGCCGGCGCCGGCCGGCGCCTCACCGGCGCCGGCCGCGCCCGCGGTCTCGTCGGCACGGCGAGCGCCAACCGCCGCGCGCCGGCCAGCGCGAGCGGCCCCAGCACCTGAATCTCGGCTCCGTCCATTTTTCCCCGTTGTTCATTTCCGGCTGGCCCTGCCGAGGTGTGTGGCGCGGTCCACCGCGGCAACCCCGGCGCATCGATCGACGGACAACATCGGCCGACCCGACAATCGCGCCACTCACCAGCGCAGATCCACTGCGTGTGGGAATTCCCCCGGCCACAAATGACCATACCCCGTTACGAATGGCTGATTTCAATACCCTGTCACATGTTCACACCCGAATCCAATGACGGCGAGTGATAGGCTGACCCGAGCCCGATTGCAACCAATTCGGCATAGGGGAAAAGATGCGCTACACACGGCTCGGCGGCGACGGTCCGCAAATACGAGCCATCGGCCTCGGCTGCATGGGGATGTCCTGGGGATACGACGAGGACGGGCGCGACGACGACCATTCCGTCGCGGTCATCCACCGGGCGATCGAGCTGGGCTGCAACCTCCTCGACACGGCGGACCTGTACGGCCCGTTCACCAACGAACGCCTCGTCGGCCGGGCGCTGCGCGGGCGCCGTGACCAGGTCGTGCTGGCGACCAAGGGCGGCCTGCTGGCCGACGACAGCCGGGCGGTGCACCGCAACGGACGCCCCGAACACCTGCGGGCGGCGTGCGAGGCGAGCCTGCTCAGGCTGGGGGTGGACCATGTCGACCTCTACCAGCTGCACCGCGTCGACCCGGCCGTTCCGATCGAGGAGAGCTGGGGGACGCTGTCCGAGCTGGTGACCGAGGGCAAGGCCCGGATGATCGGGTTGTCCGAGGTGTCGGTCGACGAGATCCGGCGGGCCGAGGAGATCCACCCGGTCGCGAGCGTCCAGTCGGAGCTGTCCCTGTGGACGCGTGAGCCGCTGGATTCGGTCCTGCCGTACTGCACAGAGCAACAGATCACATTTTTGCCGTTCGCGCCGCTCGGCCGCGGTTTCCTCACCGGTCGTTTCGCCGGCACCGCCGACCTGCCCGTCCGGGACGGCCGGCGCAACCTGCCACGTTTCCAACCGGATACAATTTCCGCAAATCAAGAAATCGCCCGGCGAATTGTTCGTGTCAGTTCCGAGATGGGTTCGACACCTGCGCAGGTGGCGCTCGCCTGGCTACTGGCGCTCGCCGACAACGTGGTTCCCATTCCGGGCACGAAGACGCTCAGTCATTTGGAAGACAACATGGCCGCGGATTCGATCACGCTGACCGGGGACGCGCGTTCGGCACTCGACGCCCTCCCCGAGCCCGTGGGCACCAGGTACTGAGCCGGCACACATTCCGCGACGCAATTCGACGACGGTTGCCGCCCCACATCATCGGGGCGGCAACCGTCGCTCCGTATCGACCGGGGTGCCCGGCCGCGCCTCTGAACGCCGGGGTGCCCGGCCGCGAGCCCTGAGCGCGCGGCCGGGCCGAGCCGTCAGGCGGTCGGGCTGGCGGCGCGTACGTGCTCGGCGATCCGCTCGGCGACGCTGCGGGCGGTCGCCTCGGTGGCGGCCTCCACCATCACCCGCACCAGCGGCTCGGTGCCGGACGGGCGCAGCAGCACCCGGCCGGTCTCGCCCAGCTCGGCCTCAGCGCGCTCCACCTCGGCCCGTACCTCGGGGGCGCCGGCGCCGACGGTACGGTCACCGACCGGCACGTTGATCAGGACCTGCGGCAGCTTCGTCACGACCGAGGCCAGCTCGGCCAGCGACTTGCCGGTGGCGGCGAGCCGCGACATCAGGTGCAGCCCGGTGAGCACGCCGTCGCCGGTGGTGGCGTACGCCGGCATGACGATGTGACCGCTCTGCTCGCCGCCGAGGGCGAGGCCGGAGGCGCGCAGCTCCTCCAGGACGTACCGGTCGCCGACCTTGGTCTCGATCAGCCGGATGCCCTCCGCGGACATCGCCAGGCGCAGGCCGAGGTTGCTCATCACGGTCGCGACCAGGGTGTCCTGGGCGAGCGTGCCGGCCTCCCGCATGGCGAGGGCGAGGATCGCCATCACCTGGTCGCCGTCGACCTCGTCGCCGTCGGCGGTCACCGCGACGCACCGGTCGGCGTCGCCGTCGTGCGCGATGCCCAGGTGGGCCCCGTGCTCGACGACGGCGGCGCGCAGCCCGTCGATGTGGTTGGAACCGCAGTCGTCGTTGATGTTGAGCCCGTCCGGCTCGGCGTGGATGGCGATCACCTCGGCGCCCGCCTCCCGGTACGCCACCGGGGCCACCTCGGCGGCGGCGCCGTTGGCGCAGTCCACCACCACCTTGATCCCGTCCAGCCGGTGCGGCACCGTGCCGACCAGGTGCTGCACGTAGTGGTCGGCGCCGTCGAGCAGGTCGTGCACCCGGCCGACACCGGCGCCGATCGGCCGGTCCCAGGCGGTGGTGGCGTTCGCCTCGACGGCCGCCTCGATCCGCATCTCGATCTCGTCCGGCAGCTTGTGCCCGCCGGCGGCGAAGAGCTTGATCCCGTTGTCCGGCATCGGGTTGTGCGAGGCGGAGAGCATCACGCCGAGGTCGGCCTTGGCCTCCGCGGTGAGGAAGGCGACCGCCGGGGTCGGCAGCACACCGACCCGGACCACGTTGGCGCCGGCGCTGGTGAGCCCGGCGACCACGGCCGCCTCCAGCATCTCGCCGCTGGCCCGGGTGTCCCGGCCGACCACGGCGAGCGGGGGATGCGTCTTGTCCGACTCGGCCAGCGTGTGCGCGGCGGCCACCGCCACCGCCAGCGCCAACTCGGGGGTGAGATCCGCGTTCGCCCGCCCGCGTACGCCGTCCGTGCCGAACAACCGGCCCATACCCGCCAACCTCCGATGAAAGGGTCCCAGGGGAAACGGCGGACGGCCGGGCCACCTCCCGTGTGGGGAGGCGATCCCGGCCGTCCGTCAGAAGTACAACGTGTCGCTGATGATCAGCGCTTCGAGTACTGAGGAGCCTTACGGGCCTTCTTGAGGCCGTACTTCTTGCTCTCCTTGACCCGGGCGTCCCGGGTCAGGAAGCCGGCCTTCTTCAGGGCCGGGCGGTCGTCCGGCTCGTTGACGATCAGCGCCCGGGCGATGGCCAGCCGCAGCGCACCGGCCTGGCCGGTGGTGCCGCCGCCACGCAGGTTGGCGATGACGTCGAACGCCTCGGGCTTCTCGGCGGTGACCAGCGGGTCCTTGATGAGCTGCTGGTGCACCTTGCTCGGGAAGTAGGCCTCGAGGTCCCGGCCGTTGCAGGTGATCTTGCCGCTGCCGGGGACGATGCGCACCCGGACGATGGCCTCCTTGCGCCGACCCACGGTCTGGATCGGGCGGTCACCACGAGGCGCGCGGGCGACGGGCGCCGGCGCCTCGGTGGCCTCGGGGGCGACCTCGGTCTCGGTGATGTCGGTCATGCTGCTTCCTTCGCCCGCGCTCACTGCGCGATCTGCTTGATCTCGAACGGCACCGGCTGCTGCGCGCCGTGCGGGTGCTCGGCACCGGCGTAGACCTTCAGCTTCTTGATGAGCTGACGGCCGAGCTTGTTGTGCGGGAGCATGCCCTTCACGGCCAGCTCGATGGCCCGCTCGGGACGCTTGGTCAGCAGCTCGTCGTAGCCGACCTGCTTCAGACCACCCGGGTAACCGGAGTGGCGGTAGGCAATCTTGGTCTGACGCTTGTTGCCGGTCAGCGCAACCTTGCCCGCGTTCACGATGACGACGAAGTCGCCCGTGTCGACGTGCGGCGCGAAAGTCGGCTTGTGCTTGCCGCGCAGCAGCGTGGCGGCGTGGGTGGCCAGGCGGCCCAGCACGACATCAGAGGCGTCGATAACGTGCCACTGACGCTCGATCTCACCCGGCTTCGGGCTGTACGTACGCACAGGTCTACCTTGTCTCGTCGTCGGTCTGGGGTCGCGCGCCGAGGTGACCAGGCGCGCACGAACGACCAAGCGTACCTGATGCGGCACGCCTCTGGATGTCGTACAACAGCAGGCAACGATACCCGGCGCCCCGTCGGCAGGTCAAAACGGGGGGTCACCCAGCGTGGCTTGCGACGTGACGATGGTACAGGTCACACGCCGGCCAGCCGGCGCGGGCCCGGGCGCAGGTACACCGCCCAGGTCAGGGCGAAGCAGAGCGCGTACCAGCCGATGAAGGCCAGGTACGCCGCGTCGGCGTTGCCGGAGGTCAGGAACGACTGCCGGAAGGCGATGTTGACCAGCACCCCGCCGGACGCGCCGACCGCCCCGGCGATGCCGATCAGTGCCCCGGAGAGCCGGCGGGCCCGCCGCTCGGCCGCCTCGGGGTCACCGGTCAGCTCCCCCTCCGCCACCGCCCGGGCCCGGAAGATCGCCGGGATCATCTTGTACGTCGACCCGTTGCCGATCCCGGAGAAGACGAAGAGCGCCAGGAACCCGGTCAGGTAGAGCGGGAACGACCGCTCCCGGGCCGCGTACAGCACCAGCCCGGCGCCGACGGCCATGGCCACGAAGTTCCAGAAGGTGACCCGGGCCCCGCCGAGCCGGTCGGCCAGCTGCCCGCCGAGCGGCCGGATCAGCGACCCGACCAGCGGGCCGAGGAAGGTCAGCCAGGCGGCGTCGACCGGCGTCGGGAAGCGCTCGGCGAACTGGAGCTGGAGCACCTGCCCGAAGGCGAAGCCGAAGCCGATGAAGGAACCGAAGGTGCCGATGTAGAGCAGCGACATCACCCAGGTGTGCGGTTCGCGGGCCGCCTCGCGCAGCGCGCCCGGCTCGTTGCGCGCCCCGGGGAGGTTGTCCAGCCAGCGCGCCGAGGCCAGCGCCGCCAGCACGATCAGCGGCAGGTAGACCGCCGGCACCAGCCGGGGGTACGCCGCCCCCGCGGTGGCCAGCACGGCGAGCCCGACCAGCTGCACCGCCGGTACGCCGAGGTTGCCCCCGCCGGCGTTGAGCCCCAGCGCGCGGCCCTTGAGCCGGTCCGGGAAGAAGAGGTTGATGTTCGCCATCGAGGAGGCGAAGTTGCCCCCGCCGACCCCGGTGAGGCAGGCCAGCACCATCAGCGTGGTGTACGACACTCCCGGCTCCAGCAGCACCGTCATCGGCACCGCCGGCACCAGCAGCAACAGGGCGCTGACGATGGTCCAGTTCCGGCCGCCGAAGCGGGCCACCGCCAGCGTGTAGGGCAGCCGCAGCACCGCGCCCAGCGCGGCCGGCACGGCGGTGAGCAGGAACTTGCCCGCCGGGTCGATGCCGTACGCGGGACCGAGGAAGAGCACGGTGACCGACCAGAGGCTCCACACGGAGAACCCGACGTGCTCGGCGAAGATCGACACCCAGAGGTTGCGGCGGGCGATCGGCGCCCCGGTCGTACGCCAGAACGTCGGCTCCTCGGGGCGCCAGTCGTCGATCCGGTGCCGGCGCCCGGCGGCGGCCGTGGGGTCGGCGGGGGCTGTTGTCGTGGGGGCGAGCGTGCTCACGGCGGCTCCTCCTGGTCGATGTGACGTTCAGGAGGTTAGGAACGGCCGGTTACCCGACGGTGCCTGTCGCGGGTCGTTCCGGAAACGGAGATCGCACGTCGGCCGCCGGGCGGTGGTGAGGCGGTCAGAGCTGCTGCAGGATGCGCAACGCCCGCCCCACCCGCTGCATGGTCTCGGTGTCGGCGACGTCGACGCACTCGGTGAACCACTTCTTCATCGGCGAGGAGAGCCGGTCGGGCATCACCACGTACCCGCCCATTGGCACGGCGAGCGGGGAGTCCCGCAGCAGCGCCGTCTCGACCACCTCGGCCACCATCACGATCGGCACGTCGGTGGAGTTGTAGACGTCGGTGCTGATCACCAGCCCGAGCCGTTCCCGGGCGCCCTCGATCCGCCAGATCTCGCCCCTACGCAGCACGCGGACGTCCGCCGAAGAGCGCGTCGTCGACCATGCCGACCTCCCGGGCGTCGGCGAGCGCGGCGGTCTCCAGGTCGAGCCCCGCCCGGCCGACCGCGGCGGCGTGCGCGGTGAAGACCTCGCGCAGCGCCTTCTCCCGGGCCGCCTGGTCCATCCACGCGGAGAGCGACAGCCCCTCGCGCTTGGCGAACCGGCGTGCCTCCTCGATCGTCTCGTCGGAGAACGACAGCGTCACCTTGGCAGTCATGCCGCTGAGACTACCCGCTGGTATGACCAGCAGTCATCCCGCTTCGCGCCGATCAGCCAACCGCTCAAAACGCCCCCGCCGCGCCTCCCCGCACTCCCCCGCCCCCTGAGCGCACTTTCAGAGAAAGAGTGGCCATCCGAGGCGGAATAGCCACGCTTTCTCTGAAAGTGCGCGGGCCTCCAGGGGGTTTGGGGTCAGGCGGGCGGGCGGGTGCCGCCGAAGACGGCGAACCGCCACGCCTTGAAGAAGCAGTCCACGTCGACCAGCCCGGCCTCGGCGAGCCACCGGCACTGCGCGTCCACCGGCGCCGGCCGGTCGTGCCGCATCCGCTCCCGGGCGGCGGCCAGCTCCGCGTCGTCGGACCCGAGCGCGGTGGCCTGGGCCACCCAGACCTCGTCGTAGCGGCGGTCCAGCGCGGGGGTCGGGCCGGCGACCTGTTCGGCGTTGACGAACACCCCGCCGGGCGTCAGCGCCGCGGCGGCGCGCCGGTAGAGGGCGCGCTTGCCGTCGTCGTCGAGGTGGTGGACGGCCAGGGCGGAGACCACCGCGTCGTACCGGCCGGCGGGGAGCGGATCGGCCAGGTCGGCGACCACCGTCCGGTGCGGCACGCCCCGGGCGGCCAGCGCGTCGGCGGCCACCGCCAGCATCCGCGGGGCGCCGTCGAGCAGGGTCACCCGGACCCCGGGCAGCGCCGCGGTGAGCAGCAGCGAGAGCAGCCCGGTGCCCGCGCCCAGGTCCAGCACCTCGGGGGTACGCCCCGCGGCCAGCGCGGCCCGCAGCGGCACGGCCGCCACCTCCACCGCCGTGCCGTAGAAGTCGTCGAAGCGTGGCACCAGGCGCCGTCTGGCCTGGTCGTAGCTGCCGGCCACCGCATCGAACGCCGCTGTCACGCTCATCATCACCTCCCATATTTCAGGACGATCGTCCCACATCATAGACCCACCGACCGGCCGGCTGCTCCGGTGCGGTGTGAGGCGCTCTTGACAGGACCGAAACAGACGGGACCCGGACCGGAAACCGCCCCCCGGCACGCTTCACTGGCATGACAGACCGTGCCCGCTCCGCGACCCGATCGGGGGGCGACCCCCGGCAGGCGGAGACGCACTGCCCGTACTGCGCCCTGCAGTGCGGGATGGTCCTGCGCGAGACCGGCGACCGGGTGGAGGTGCTTCCCCGCCAGTTCCCCACCAACCGGGGCGGGCTGTGCCAGAAGGGCTGGACCGCCGCCGAACTGCTGGACCACCCGGACCGGCTGACCACCCCGCTGGTGCGCGACCCGGCCACCGGCGAGCTGCGCCCGGCGACCTGGGCGGCCGCGCTCGACCGGATCGCCGCCGGCATCCGCGCCGTCCAGACGGGATACGGCCGGGACGCGGTCGCGGTCTTCGGCGGCGGCGGGCTCACCAACGAGAAGGCGTACGCGCTCGGCAAGTTCGCCCGGGTGGCGCTGCGTACCCGGCACATCGACTACAACGGCCGGTGGTGCATGTCCTCGGCCGCCGCGGCCGGGATCCGCGCCTTCGGCGTCGACCGGGGGCTGCCCTTCCCGCTGGCCGACCTCGGCCGCGCGGAGACCCTGCTGCTGGTCGGCGCCAACCCGGCGGAGACCATGCCGCCGCTGATGCGCCACCTGGCCGACCAGCGGGAACGCGGCGGACGCCTGATCGTGGTCGACCCCCGGGTCACCGCCACCGCCCGGCAGGCCGACCTGCACCTGCAACCGCTGCCCGGCACCGACCTCGCGGTGGCCAACGCGCTGCTGCACGTCGCGCTCACCGAGGGCCTCATCGACCGCGACTACGTGGCCGCCCGGACCACCGGCTTCGACGAGGTACGCCGCACCGTGGCCGGCTACTGGCCGGCGGAGGTGGAACGGCTCTCCGGAGTGCCGGTGGCCGACCTGGAGGCGACCGCCCGCGCGCTCGGCACCGCCGGCAGCGCGATCATCCTCACCGCCCGGGGCGCGGAACAGCACGCCAAGGGCGTCGACACCGTCAGCGCCTTCGTCAACCTGGCGCTCGCCCTCGGCCTGCCCGGCCGCCCCGGCTCCGGCTACGGCTGCCTGACCGGCCAGGGCAACGGCCAGGGCGGCCGGGAACACGGGCAGAAGGCCGACCAGCTCCCCGGCTATCGCAAGATCGACGACCCGGCGGCCCGGGAGCACGTGGCGGGCGTCTGGGGCGTCGACCCGGACGACCTGCCCGGGCCGGGCGTGCCGGCGTACCAGCTGCTGGAGTCGCTCGGCACCCCGGGCGGTCCCCGGGCGATGCTGGTCTTCGGCTCCAACCCGGTGGTCTCCGCGCCCCGGGCGGCCCGGATCGAGTCCCGGCTGCGCGGGCTCGACCTGCTGGTGGTGGCCGACTTCCTGCTCTCCGAGACGGCCGCCCTCGCCGACGTGGTGCTGCCCGTCGCGCAGTGGGCCGAGGAGGACGGCACGATGACCAACCTGGAGGGTCGGGTGCTGCGCCGCCGGGCGCTGCGCGAGCCGCCGCCCGGGGTCCGGAGCGACCTTGCGGTCCTCGCCGAGCTGGCCGACCGGCTGGACGCCCCGGCGTCCTTCCCGACCGACCCGGCCGAAGTCTTCACCGAGCTGCGCCGGGCCTCGGCCGGCGGCGTCGCCGACTACGCCGGGGTGAGCTGGGAGCGGATCGAGGCCGACGAGGGCGTCTTCTGGCCCTGCCCCGACCCGGCCGGGCCGGACACGCCCCGCCTCTTCGCCGACTCGTTCGCCACCCCGGACGGCCGGGCCCGGTTCCAGCCGGTGACCCACCGGCCCGCCGCCGAGCCGGTCTGCACCGACTATCCGCTGCACTTCACCACCGGTCGGGTGCTCGCCCAGTACCAGTCCGGCACCCAGACCCGGCGGGTCGCCGCGCTGCGTCGGGCCGCCCCCGGCGGCTTCGTCGAGCTGCACCCGGACCTGGCCGCCCGGCTCGGGGTGGCCGAGGGCGACCAGGTGCGGGTCGCCTCCCGCCGGGGCGAGCTACGGGCCCCGGCCCGGCTCACCCCGACGATCCGGCCGGACACCGTCTTCGCGCCGTTCCACTGGGGCGGCGCGGCCCGGGCCAACTCCGTGACCAGTGACGCGACGGACCCGGTCTCCGGGATGCCCGAATTCAAGATCTGCGCCGTACGGGTGGAGAAGGCATGAACGTGGTCATCGTGGGATACGGCATGGCCGGGTCCCGGCTCGCCGCCGAACTGCACGCCCGGGACGGGGACCTGAAGGTCGTCGTGCTCGGGGCGGAGCCGCACCGGGCGTACAACCGGATCATGCTCTCCACCCTGCTGGCGGGGAAGGTCGCCGAGCCGGACGTGGAGCTGGCCGAGGTGGCCGGGCAGGGCGTCGACGTGCGCACCGGCGTGCAGGTGACCACGATCGACCGGGACGCCCGCGTGGTCCACACCGACGACGGCGACCGGATCCCCTACGACCACCTGGTGCTCGCCACCGGCAGCCGGGCCATCGTGCCGCCGCTGCCCGGCCTGGACCCGGCCGACCTGCCCGAGCGGGTGGTTCCGTTCCGCACGCTGGACGACTGCCGGCGGATCCTCGCCGCCGCCGAGGGCGCCCGCAGCGCCCTGGTGCTCGGCGGCGGGCTGCTCGGGCTGGAGGCGGCGCGCGGGCTCGCCGCCCGGGGGCTCGACGTCGGCGTGGTGCACCCGGTGCCGTACCTGATGGAACGCCAACTCGACCCGACCGGCGCGGCCGTGCTGGCCGGCACCCTGGCCGGCCTCGGGGTGACCACCCACCTGGCCGTCGCGGCCACCCGGGTGGCGGCGGACGCCGACGGGGTCCGCCTCGACCTGGCCGACGGCCGGTCGCTCTCCGCCGACCTGCTGGTGATCTCCTGCGGGGTACGCCCCGACACCGCGCTGGCCGCCGCGGCCGGGCTGGCCGTGGAGCGGGGCGTGGTGGTCGACGACCAGCTCCGCACCGGCGACCCCCGGATCTCGGCGATCGGCGACTGCGCCCAGCACGACGGCACGCTGACCGGGCTGGTCGCGCCGGCCTGGGCGCAGGCCCGGGTGCTGGCCCAGGCGCTCACCGGCGAGGACCCGGCCGCCCGGTACCGGCCCCGGCCGGTGGTGACCCGGCTCAAGGCGGCCGGCATCGACCTCGCCGCCATGGGCGACCCCGCCGACGGCCCGGGCGAGGAGCTGACCTTCGCGGACCCGGCCCGGGGCACCTACGCCCGGCTGCGCATCCACGAGGAGCGGCTGACCGCCGCGATCCTGCTCGGGGACAACCCGTCGGTCGGTCAGGTGGTGCAGCTCTTCGACCGGGGCGCGCCGGTGCCGGCCGACCGGCGGGCGCTGCTGCTGGGCCGCGCGCTGGGCGGCACCGCCGCCGCGCCGGCGGAGTCCCCGGCGCTGATGCCGGACGCGGCCACCGTCTGCCAGTGCAACGACGTGCGCAAGGGCGCGCTGGTCGCCTGCTGGCGGGCCGGGGCCCGGACGGTGGACGAGGTGGTGGCGACGACCCGGGCCGCCACCGGCTGCGGCGGCTGCCGGGAAGCGGTCGCCGGCATCGTCGACTGGCTGTCCGAGGCGGACTCGGTGGGGGCGACCCGGTGACCGGACGAGAAGCGATCGACGGAACTGACGCGACGGACCGCGAGGAGGTGACGCGATGACCGGCGGACGATTGGTCGTCGTCGGCAACGGCATGGTCGGACAACGGTTCGTCGAGGCGCTGCGCGCCCGCGACCACGACCGGCGGTGGCGGGTGACGGTGCTCGCCGAGGAACACCGGGCGGCGTACGACCGGGTGCGGCTCTCGGCGTTCTTCGACGGGGTGGGTGCCGACGAGCTGAACCTGCACACCCCCGACGACGGGGTCGACCTGCGCCTCGGCGAGGCCGTCACCGGCGTCGACCGGGAACGGCGGGTGGTGACCACCGCGGCCGGCGAGCACCCGTACGACGCGCTGGTGCTGGCCACCGGGTCGTACCCGTTCGTGCCACCGGTGGACGGCGCGACGCTGCCCGGGGTCTTCGTCTACCGCACCCTGGACGACCTGGAGGCGATCCGGGCGCACGCCCGGGGTCGGCGTACCGGCGCGGTGATCGGCGGCGGCCTGCTCGGCCTGGAGGCGGCCAACGCCCTGCGCCTGCTCGGCCTGGCCACCCACGTGGTCGAGTTCGCGCCCCGGCTGATGCCGGTGCAGGTCGACGAGGCGGGTGGCGCGATGCTGCGCCGCTACGTCGAGGAGCTGGGGGTCGCCACCCACCTCGGGGTGGCCACCACCGCGCTGCGCCCCGGCCCGGACGGCGTCGTCGCCGGGCTGGAGCTCTCCGACGGCAGCACGGTCGACGCCGAACTGGTCGTCGTCGCCGCCGGCATCCGCCCCCGCGACGAGCTGGCCCGGGCCGCCGGGCTGCCGCTGGGCCCGCGCGGCGGGGTGCTGGTCGACGCGACCTGCCGCAGCGACGACGAGCGGATCTGGGCGGTGGGCGAGTGCGCGGCGGTCGACGGCACCTGCCACGGCCTGGTCGCCCCCGGGTACGCGATGGCCGAGGTCGTCGCCGACCGGCTGCTCGGCGGGTCGGCGACCTTCCCCGGGGCGGACACCGCCACCAAGCTCAAGCTGCTCGGCGTGGACGTGGCCTCGTTCGGCGACGCGCACGGCACGACGGCGGGCTGCCTGGACGTGACCTTCACCGACCCGGCCACCCGGTCGTACGCGAAGCTGGTCCTCTCCGACGACGCGCAGACGCTGCTCGGCGGCGTGCTGGTCGGCGACGCGAGCGCCTACCCCACCCTGCGGGCCAGCGTGGGCGGGCCGCTGCCCGCTCCCCCGCTGGCGCTGCTGGCCCCGGCCGGCGGGGCGGGCGCCGGGGCCGGGGCGCTGCCCGGCGCGGCGCAGGTCTGCTCCTGCAACGCGGTGACCCGCGACGACATCGACACCGCGATCGCCGGCGGCGCGACGGACGTGCCGGCGCTGAAGGCGTGCACCCGGGCCGGCACCAGCTGCGGATCGTGCGTGCCGATGCTCAAGCAGTTGCTCGACGCGGCCGGGGTGAAGCAGTCCACGGCGCTCTGCGAGCACTTCGACGCCAGCCGACAGGAACTCTTCGACATCGTCCGGGTGCGCGGCATCCGCACCTTCTCCGGGCTCATCGCCGAGCACGGGCGGGGGCGAGGCTGCGACATCTGCAAGCCGGTGGTGGCCTCGATCCTGGCCTCGCTCGGCACCGGGCACGTGCTCGACGGCGAGCAGGCCTCGTTGCAGGACACCAACGACCACTTCCTGGCCAACCTGCAACGCGACGGCAGCTACTCGGTGGTGCCCCGGATCCCCGGCGGGGAGATCACCCCGGAGAAGCTGATCGTGATCGGCGAGGTGGCGCGTGACTTCCGGCTCTACACCAAGATCACGGGCGGGCAGCGGATCGACCTGTTCGGGGCCCGGGTCGAGCAACTGCCGCAGATCTGGCGCCGGCTGGTCGACGCGGGCTTCGAGTCCGGCCACGCGTACGGCAAGGCGCTGCGGACGGTGAAGTCCTGCGTCGGCGAGACCTGGTGCCGGTACGGGGTGCAGGACTCGGTCGGCCTGGCCATCGCGCTGGAGCTGCGCTACCGGGGCCTGCGCGCCCCCCACAAGATCAAGTCGGCGGTGTCCGGCTGCGCCCGGGAGTGCGCCGAGGCCCGCAGCAAGGACTTCGGCATCATCGCCACCGACACCGGCTGGAACCTCTACGTCGGCGGCAACGGTGGCTTCCGGCCCCGGCACGCCGACCTCTTCGCCACCGATCTGTCCACAGAAGCGCTGATTCAGCTGATCGACAGATTCCTGATGTACTACATCCGCACCGCCGACCGGCTGCAACGCACCGCCGCCTGGATCGAGGCGATGGACGGCGGCCTCGACCACCTGCGCTCGGTGATCGTGGACGACTCGCTCGGGCTCTGCGCCGAACTCGACGCGGCGATGGCCCGGCACGTGGCGGCCTACTCCGACGAGTGGCGCGACGTCCTCGACGACCCGGAGCGGCTGCGCCGCTTCACCTCCTTCGTCAACGCCCCGGACGTGCCCGACCCGTCGATCAGCTTCGCCGTCGAGCGCGGGCAGCCGGTGCCCGCGCGCGGCGCACCAGCCACCCCGGCGGCCGACCGCCGCCGCCAGCCGGTCGCCCTCGGCCTTCCGGAGGTACGGCGATGAGCCCGACGAGCACCGTGGACGGAGACAGGGCGATGAGCCTGACGAGCACCCTGGACTGGACGGCCGTCTGCCCCCTCGACCGGCTGGATCCCGACCGGGGCGTCGCCGCGCTGGTCGACGGCGTACAGGTGGCGCTCTTCTCGACCGGCGGGGAGCTGTTCGCGGTCGACAACCTCGACCCGGTCGGCGGCGCGTACGTGATGTCCCGGGGCATCGTGGGCAGCCGCGGCGGGGTGCCGACCCTCGCCTCCCCGCTGCACAAGCAGGTCTACGACCTGCGTACCGGGCGCTGTCTGGACCTGCCCGGCGTGACGCTGCCCGTGCACCGGGTCCGCTGCCGGGACGGGCTGGTCGAGGTGCGGCTGCGACAGGAGGAGTGATGCGGGAGGAACTGGCCGGCTTCACCATCGGGGTCACCGCCGACCGGCGGCGCGACGAGCTGGCCGCGCTGCTGCAACGCCGCGGCGCCCGGGTGGTGCTCGCCCCGGCCCTGCGGATCGTGCCGCTGGCCGACGACACCGACCTGCGCGAGGCCACCCGCGCCTGCCTGGACCGGCCGCCGGACATCCTGATGGCGAACACCGGCATCGGGATGCGCGGCTGGCTGGAGGCGGCCGAGGGCTGGGGGCTCGCCGAGCCGCTGCGCTCGGTGCTCTCCCAGTCGTACGTGGTGGCCCGGGGACCCAAGGCGCGCGGCGCGATCCGGGCCGCCGGGCTGCACGACCAGTGGTCGCCGGAGTCGGAGAGCTGCGACGAGGTAATCGACCACCTGCGTGCGCGTGGGGTGGCCGGCCAGGTCATCGCCATGCAGCTGCACGGCGACCGGCAGCCGGAGTGCACCGAGGCGCTGGAGGCGGCCGGGGCCACCGTGATCGAGGTGCCGGTCTACCGCTGGGCGCCGCCCACCGACCCGGCCCCGCTGCACCGGCTGATCGACCTGGTCGCCGGCCGGCTGGTCGACGCCGTCACCTTCACCTCCGCGCCGGCGGCGGAGGCGCTGCTGCGGGCGGCCGGCGACCGGGCCGAGACGGTGCTGGAGGCGATGCGCGGGGACGTGCTGGCCAGCTGCGTGGGCGCGGTCACCGCGGAGCCGCTGGTCCGCCGGGGCGTGCCGGTCAGCGCGCCCGCCCGGGCCCGCCTCGGGGCGCTGGTCCGGCAGATCGTCGACGAGCTGCCCCGCCGTACGGTGACCGTCAAGGCCGCCGGGCATCTGCTGACCCTGCGCGGGCACGCGGCCGTGGTCGACGGGGAGCTGCGGCCGCTCGCGCCCGCCCCGATGGCGGTGCTGCGGGCGCTCGCCGCGTCGCCCGGCCGGGTGCTGTCCCGCACCTCGCTGCTGCGGACCCTGCCCCGGGGCGCGGACGAGCACGCGGTGGAGATGGCGGTGGCCCGGCTGCGGGTCGGGCTGCAGGCCCCCCGCGTGGTGCAGACCGTGGTCAAGCGGGGCTACCGCCTCCGGGTCGACTGACCCGGAGGCGGTTCAGCCCACCGGGGCGTAGCCCCGGCCGTGCTCGGACTCCAGCCGCAGCATGGCGTGCTCGACCACGGTCACCAGCACCTGCTTCACCGAGTCCCGCCGCCGGGCGTCGCACATCACCAGCGGCACGTCCGGCGAGATGGCCAGCGCCTCGCGGACCTCCTCCGGCTCGTACTGCGGCGCGTCGTCGAACCGGTTCAGCGCCACCACGTACGGCAGGTTGCGGTTCTCGAAGTAGTCCAGCGGCGCGAAGGCGTCCGTGATCCGGCGGGTGTCCACCAGCACGGCGGCACCCACCGCCCCCCGGATGATCTCGTCCCACATGAACCAGAACCGGGTCTGCCCCGGAGTGCCGAACAGGTACAGGATCAGGTCCTGCGCCATGGTGATCCGGCCGAAGTCCATGGCGACCGTGGTGGTCTCCTTGCCGGGCACCTTCGACGGGTCGTCGATGCCGACCCCGGCCGCCGTCATCAGCGCCTCGGTGGTCAGCGGCGTGATCTCGGAGATGGCGCCGACCATTGTCGTCTTGCCCACGCCGAAGCCACCCGCGACCACGATCTTCGCGGAGATGATCTCCCGGCTGCGGCGCGCCCCGGCGGGGTCATAGTTCGCGAAGTCCACTTAGCACCCTTCCCAGCAGGTTCATCCGCTCCTCGTAGCCCTCGGCCGGAGCGGCAGTGTGTAGCGTCAGCAGGCCCTCGGCCACCATGTCGGCGACCAGCACCCGGGTGACGCCCAGCGGCATCCGGGTGTACGCGGCGATTTCCGCCAGCGACTGTGCCCGGCCCTCGCAGACCGTGGCGATGCGGTACTTGTCGTGCCCGGCGAAGCGCGCTTCCGCACTCTGGGTGAGGCTGGCCGACAGCACCGCCTCCAGGGCGATGTCCCGGCTCGGCTCGGTACGGCCCCGGGTGACCGCGTACGGCCGCACCAACGCCCCGCGTGGGTCCCGCCGGGGTTCCATCCGCCATCACCTCCTCCGCCCGGAGCCCACCGGCACCGGATCGCCTGTCCCTCGCCGGGCGCGAGCGCGCCCGGCGTCGTACCGCCCGCCTACGAGCGCACGGCGTCGCGGGGCAGCCGCACCAGCGCGGCGCCCACCCGCTCGACGAGCAGCGCCATCTCGTAGCCGACCTGCCCGACGTCGCAGCTGCGCGCCGCGAGCACGGCCATCGACGACCCGTCACTGATCGACATCAGGAACAGGTAGCCGCTGTCCATCTCGATCACCGTCTGGAGCACACCGCCCGCGCTGAACATCCGGGCGGCCCCCTCGGTCAGGCTCACCACGCCGGAGGTGATGGCGGCGAGTTGGTCCGCCCGGTCCCCCGGCAGGTCCCGCGACGAGGCGAGCAGCAGCCCGTCCGCGGACACCGCCACCACGTGGGCGATACCCGCCACGCTGTCGGCGAAGTTGGTGAGCAGCCAAACCATGTCCTGCATGGCAGCTGGCCTGTTCATCGGCGCGTCTCCTTGGTCGAGGTGCTGTTCTGGTCCGTACCGGCCGAACGGCCGCGCTGCACCCCGCGGTGGTAGGCGGAGAGCAGGCCGCGGACCTCGTCGGGGGTACGGCGGCTACGGTCCCGTCCGTCCTTCGGCTCGATGCCGCCGGGGACGAGCTGGGCCTGGGGCACCCGCTTCGGCAGGCCGGAGCGGGTGGTGCCGCCGGTGGCCGGCTCGGCGGCCCGGATGGCCCGGGACCAGCCTTCGTCGGCCGCCGTCCGCCAGGCGTCCGACTCCGCGGGTGGCGGGGTGGCGGGCTCCGTGGGCGGCGGGGCGGTGGGGGTCGCCGGCGGCGCGGACGGCGCCGCCTGCGGAACGTACGAGGGGGGCGGCGACGCGACCGGCGGCTGCCCGGCGGCCGACCCGACGGACGCGGTGCCGGCGGCGGGCGATCCCACGGACGGGGTGCCGGCCGCGTTCGAGGCACTCGGCCCCCGGGTCGGCAGCGGCGGCCGGCCGGGCTTCGCGACGGAGGCGTCGGCCCGCGGCTCGTCGAAGTTGGGCCGGGTGAAGATGGCGGTGGCGTCGTCCCCGTGGGACCGGAACCAGACCGCCTCCATCTCGCGGAATATCGGCGAGTCGGCCGGCCGGGTCGGGCGGGCCACCACCGGGACGGCCGGCGCCGGGGCGGGCGGGGTGTACGGCACCGCCGGGGTCTCCGCCGCGGCCGGGGTCGCCGCCGGTGCCGCCCCGAACGGGGTGAACGGTGGGGGCGCCGGGGTGAACGGTTCGGCCGGTGCCGACGGCACGCCGGCGACCGGCCCGAGGGGCAGCGCCGGGGCGGCGTCGGCGGCCGGGGTCCGCTTCGGCAGCCTCGGCCGCGGGTCGACCAGGGGCTGGGCCCCCGTCGGGTAGCCGGCTCCGTACGCCGGCTCCGCCGGGGCGGCCGAGTACGGCAGCGCGGAGGTGGGCGCAGCCGACGTCGGCACGGCCGAGGCGGGCACGGCGGAGGTGGGCGCGGACGGGACCTGGCCGCCGAGCGTCACCGCCGGGGCGGTGTCCCGCGCGTCGACCGGAGGCTGCCAGGGCGCCGGAGCCGGCGGGGCGGCCCGCCACTGGTCGGTCAGCGTCGCCGCGCCGGTACGCCCGCTGGTCAGCGAATCGCCGAGGCCGGCCGGGGTGAGCGGCGGCTGCTCGACCGCCAGCGGCTGGCGCGACCGGGGCAGCGACTGGTCCCGGCCCCGGTGGGCGGGCAGCACCACGGTCGAGGTGGGCAGCGTCACCTGGGCGACCGTGCCGCCCTCGACGTTGCGCCGCAGCTCCACCCGGATGCCGTACCGGGAGGCGAGCCGGCTCACCACGGCCAGACCCATCAGCCGGAACGCGGCCACGTCCACGCTCGGCGGCGCGGCCAGCCGGCGGTTGAGCGAGTCGAGCTGCTCGTCGGTGAGGCCCAGGCCCCGGTCCTCGATCTGGATCAGCACATAGTCGCGGATCCGGCGGCCGTCGGCGACCACCGTGGTGGTCGGCGGCGAGAAGCGGGTGGCGTTGTCGAGCAGTTCGGCGACCAGGCGGACCACGTCGTTGACGGCGTGGGCGGAGACCGAGATGTCGGTGTCGACGGTGCCGAACTCGATGCGGTTGTAGAGCTCGACCTCGGACTGGGCGGCCCGCAGGACGTCGACCAGCAGCGCGTCGTCGCGGCGGGGCACCGCCGAGTCGGCGCCGGCCAGGACGAGCAGGTTCTCGTCGTTGCGGCGCATCCGGGTGGCCAGGTGGTCGAGCTCGAAGAGCTGGGCGAGGCGCTTCGGGTCCTCCTCGCTGCGCTCGATCGCGTCCAGCTCGCCGATCATCCGGTCGACCAGCGTCTGACTGCGCCGGGCCAGGTTGAGGAACATTGCCGAGACGCTGGTGCGCAGGGCAGCCTGTTCGGCGGCGACCCGGACCGCCTCGCGGTGCACGACGTTGAAGGCCAGCGCCACCTGGCCGACCTCGTCGCGGTTGCGCAGCCGGATCGGGTCGCGGACCTGGCGCACGATCTCGTCCACGCCGCCCTCGCCGACGCTGCCCATGTTCTGCAGCCGCCGCACCGCGTCCGGCAGGTCGTGGTTGGCCACCGACAGGGCGCCCTCGCGCAGTCGCCGCAGCGAGTGGTTGAGCGAGCGGGCCAGCACCACGGCGAGCGAGACGGCGATGATCAGGGTGAGCAGCACCAGCGCCGACTCGATCACGGCCTGCCGGATCACGTCGCTGCGGGCCTGCTCGGCCCGGTCGAGCAGGCGGTCCTGGAGCTGGATCTCGGCCCACCGCATCAGGTCGGTGACCGCGCCGATCGAGGCGCTCGCGTCGGCCGCGCCGACCAGTGGCTGCTGCCCCACCGAGCGGGTGATGTCGGCGGCCACCCGGTCGGCGAGGCCGACCGCGTCGCCGGAGACGGTGCCCTCGACCAGGGCCCGCTGGTCCGGGTCGGCGGCCAGGGAGAAGGCGACCAGCGCCTCCTGCTGGCCGGTCAGCGTGGTGACGAAGGCGGAGAACTGCTCCTCGTCGATCCGGCCGGCGCTGAGCGCGGTGTAGGCGACCGCCTCCTCCTCGGCGACGGCCGCCTTGGCGCGGCTGAACGCGGCCACCGCGCGGCGGGCGTCGGCGAGGCTCTCCTGCCCGGGGAGCTGCGCCAGGGCGTCGCCGTACGAGACCAGGTCGGTCAGGACGATGCCGTAGCGCAGGGTGGCCTCGGCCACCGGCATCTGCCGACGGTCGAGCACCTCCTGGCGGGTGCCGTTGAGCGTCTCCAGGTGATCGTCGATGACCTTGAGCCGGTCGCGGACGGCCGACGGGACCTCGCCGATCCGGCCGCGCTCGGCGCGGTACTCCGCGATCCGCTGGTCGGTGGCGCGGACCCGCAGGTTGTAGTCGTCGGCCTTCTGCTGCGGCGTGGCCAGGTAGCCGGCCGCCGCCATCCGCTCCTTGTGCAGGTCCTGGGTGAGCGCGGAGACGTCGACGGAGAGCGCGGTCAGCGACCGGATCCGGGTGGCGTCGTACGCGCCCTCACCGGTGGAGATGAGTCGGATAGTTGCCAGAGCGATGACCGCGGCGACCGGCACCACCAGAATGAGGGCGAGTTTGGAGCGGATCCGCGCGTCCCGCAGTCGAGGCAGCCGCCGCCCCCGGTCGCGCTGGGCGGCGTCGCCGATTTCGGGCAGGGTCGTCGGTCCGGTGCTCACGACATCGCCTCCGTCGTATCTTCCACGCGTGACCCGCCGACCCGTGCCTGGTGCAGCGGAGAGCGCCACGCGCGGCACGGCCGCGATTTCATCAGAGAAGATCGCGTTTGGGAAGCCGCAGTGAGGCAGGAAACGGTCAGCCGGCGGCCTCGTCACCTTTCGGCCTCATTGTCGCCCACGCTCTGAACAGGCATTCTCACTCCAGAGTGGCCGATCGCCTCGCCGCAGTGAGCGTCGGTAAATATCTGATGACCCCAACATGTGGGAAAGCCGTCCCGAAACCACTGCGGGCTTCCGCGCTTGACCGCGGGGCCCGGCATTGGCAAGGTTTTGCAGGCTTCGCGCACACCGTACGGCAGACAATCCCGTATCTCCACTGAGGACGGACTAGCGGCGGTGACCGGGCAGCGCCCGCGCCGCACCTGGAGGACTGAGTTGAGCCCCATCCGCTCCGCGACCATCGTGGCGCTCGCATCGGCCGTGCTGGCCACCACGCTCACCGGCTGTTCGTTCGGGGCGGGGCAGGAGGACACCAGCCCCATCGTCATCGCCGCGGACCTCGAACTCTCCGGCGCGGCGGCCCCGGTCGGCAAGGCGTACCAGCGCGCGCTGGAACTGAGGGTCGAGCAGCTGAACACGTCCGGCGCCCTGGGCAGCCGAAAGATCCGGCTCGAGGTGAAGGACAACCGTTCCGACGCCAGTGAGTCACTGCGGAACATCACCGACTTCAGCGGCGATTCCAAGGTCAGCGCGATCATCATGGGCGGTTGCAACGAATGCGCCGTCGGCGCCGTACTCACCATCAACGAGAAGAAGATCCCCACCATCGCGCTCGCCCCGTCCAGCGCGATCTCCAACCCGGTCGCCGATCGGCGGTACGTCTTCAAACTGGCCCCCAACGCCGCCGACAGCGCCGCGGCGCTCACCACGGAACTGCGCCGAAAGGGCATCCGTAAGGTCGCCGTGCTGCACAGCGACGACGACTACGGCCGGGAGGGCCTGACCGCGCTGCGCGGCGAGTTCGACAAGGCCAAGATCCGGCTGGTCCGCAACGAGGCGGTGCGCACCACCGACACCGACGTCAGCCAGCCGGTCCGCCTGCTCGCCTCCGGCGAGGCGCAGGCGCTGCTGCTCTGGACCCCGCCGGAGCAGGCGTCCCTCGCCGCGACCAGCGCGCAGGAGGCGGGCTTCTCCGGGTCGCTCTTCCTCGACGCGGCCGCCGCCGGCGACCTCTTCCTCGGCAACGCCGCCCGGTCCACCGAGCGGGCCACCCTGATCTTCACCCAGACCATGGTGATCGACGACGTCATCGCCACCACCCCGGCCAAGGCGGCCCGGCGGCAGTGGTTCCAGGACTACACCGCCCGGTTCGGCGGCTACAACGGCTTCTCCTCCTTCGCCGCCGACGCCGTCCAGCTGATCGCCGACGCCGCGCTGCGGGCCGGCGGCCCGGCCGACCAGGTCAACCGGGACGGCATCCGGGACGTGCTGGAGACGTCCCAGATGGACGGGCTGTCCGGGCCGATCCGGATGACGCCGGACAACCACTCCGGGCTGATGCCCCAGGCGCTGACGACGCTGGTCGCCCGGGGTGGGCGCTGGCGGCTGGCCGGCTGAGTTCAGCGGGCTACACCTCGAACGGCACTGGCCGGCTCCCCGGATGGGGGCCGGCCAGTCGCGTGGAGAAGCCCGTCGTCCCGGTCAGCGGGCGCTGGTGGTGGCGCGTACCCAGGGCAGGGCGAGGCGCTCGACCAGGGAGAGGGCGGCGTAGAGCACGATGCTCATCGCCGCGATGAGCACGATCGCCGCCCAGGCGGTGGCGGTGTCCCCGATGCCGTTGTACTGCAGGATCTGGTAGCCGAGGCCCGGCTTGTCGGAGTAGAACTCGCCGATCACCGCGCCGATGGCGGCCAGCGGCATCGCCACCTTCAGCCCGACGAAGATCTGCGGCAGCGCGGCCGGGAAGCGCACCTTGCGGAACGCCTGCCACCACGAGGCGTTCAGCGACCGGGCCAGCTCGGCCAGGTCCGCCGGGGTGGTGGTGAGCCCGGTCGCGGTGGACAGCACGATCGGGAAGAAGCAGAGCAGGAAGACCATGGTCAGGATGGGTTTCTCGCCCCAGCCGACCGAGACCACCAGCAGCGGCCCGAGGGCGATCTTCGGCACCGCGTTGATCGCCACCAGCAGCGGCGCGAACATCCGCTCGGCCCGCCGGGAGGCGGCCAGCGCCATCCCGATCAGCACCCCGGCGGCGGCGGAGAGCACGAAGCCCAGCAGCGTCATCAGCGTGGTGATCCCCAGCGCCGGCAGCAGCACGTCGGCCGCCGCGGTCAGCGCCGCCCAGACGTCCTGCGGCGGCGGCAGGGACGCCGGATGGACCAGCTTCAACCCCGAGGTGACCAGCCACCAGACGGTCACCGCGATCACCAGGCCGAGCAGCGGCAGGCCGACCGTCGCCGGGCGTACCCCCGGGCGCCGCGACGGTGCGGCGGCCGGTGGCGTGGTCGGCACCCCGGGCGCGTCGGCCGCGGCGCCCGTGGGGACGTCGCGCTCCGCCTCCCCCGCTCCGGAGCGGGTACGGATCGGCGTCACGTGTCCCATCCTCTCCTGCCGGCCGAGGGCCGGCACGGCCACGGGGGCGCGGCCACCGGTCGCTGTCCCGGTGCCCGCACCCCCGTGGCACGGTCGGTGTCGATCAGGCCTTCGGCGCCAGGCTGAAGTCGATGATCTGGTCCGGGGTGATGTTCTGCTTGAGCGCGCCGGCGCCCTGCAGCAGCGCGATGCTCTTGGCGACCCGCTCGCTGTCCAGGGTGCCGATGGCGGTGCCGGAGTTGCTGGACCGGACGTACCCGGCCATCAGCTGGAGCTCGGCGGCGGCCGCGGCCGGGACGGTGGCGGGGACGTTCTTCTTCAGCAGGTCGGCGGCCTCCTGCGGGTTGGCCAGGGCGTACTCCAGGCCCTTGAGCAGCGCCGCGGTGAAGCGCTTGACCATCTCCGGCTTCTCCTTGGCGAGCTTGGCCGAGGTGATCAGGGCGTTGCCGTAGAGGTCCTGCATGACCTCGCTGTACGGCAGGACGACCGGCTTCTTCTTGGTCACCGCCTGGACGGTGGGCTGGCCGACCACGAACTGGCCGATGCCGTCGACCGTGCCGGAGGCCAGGGTGCCCATCAGGGTCTGCGCCTCACCGTTGACCCAGGTCACCTTGCTGGCGTCGACACCGGCGAGCCGGGCGTACGTCGGGAAGAGCTGGCGGACCACGGAGGTGGGGGTGTCGGCGAGCTTCTTGCCCTCCAGGTCCTTCGGCGTGGCGATGTTCTTGCCCTCGACGCTGACCACGGCGGCCATGGTGCGCTGCTGGATCGCCGCCACCACCACGAAGTCCTTGGCGGCGCCGTTGCCGAGCTGGAGCAGGCCACCGGTCAGGTCGATCGGGCCGAAGTCGGCCTGGCCGCCGACGACGGTCTGGATGACCGAGCCGGTGCCCTGGCCCGGCTTGATCTCCACCTCGAAGCCGGCCTCCTTGAAGAAGCCCTTCTCCTTCGCCACCCAGGCGTACGAGTCACGGCCGAAGTTGCCGAAGGAGGTCAGGTAGGTCACCTTCTCCAACGCCTTGCCGTCACCGCCCTTGGCGTCGGAGTCGTCCGAGCCGCTGCTGCACGCGGAGACCAGGGCGAGGGCGGTGGCCAGGGCGGCCGCGGCGACCGTACGGGTCAGCCTTCTCATCAGTGCACCATGTCCTTTCCGACCGGGTCATGCCACCCGGAGGGGTTGTCGGTCCGGCGGTGCCGGCGTGATGGGGGGAGCCGACGCCACCGTCGTGAAGGGACTCTTCGCGGGCACAGCGTACGAGAGACCCACCGTCACGACACCAGTCGCACCGGGTTGCGGAACGGAAACAACTGAGCGTCCACCCCGGACTGTTGGCAAGTGCCACACGCCGGATAGCCTTTGTCGGATTCCTGACCGCCCACTCAGGGGAGGCCCGCCGGACATGATCCGACTCGCCGACGTGTCGCGTACCTTCGACGGCCGCTCCGGCCGGGTCGAGGCGCTGCGCGGCATCGACCTGGCGGTCGCCGAGGGCGAGTTCGTCGCGGTGCTGGGCCGCTCCGGCTGCGGAAAGTCCACCCTGCTGCGCATGGTCGCCGGGCTGCTGCCGGTGACCAGCGGCGAGATCACCGTGGGCGGCACGGCGGTCACCCGGCCCCGCCAGGACATCGCGATGCTCTTCCAGCGCCCCGCCCTGCTCCCCTGGCGCACCGTGCTGGACAACGTCCTGCTGCCGGTGGAGATCTTCGGCTGGAGCCGGGCCGGGCACCGCGACCGGGCCCGCCAACTGCTGGAGATGGCCGGCCTCGGCGGGTTCGAGAAGCGGCTGCCGCACGAGCTCTCCGGCGGCATGCAGCAGCGGGTGTCGCTCTGCCGGTCGCTGATCGGCGAGCCCCGGGTGATGCTGATGGACGAGCCCTTCTCCGCCCTGGACGCGCTCACCCGCGAGGAACTCTCCGGCGAACTGCAACGCGTGCACATGGAGACCGGAGCGACCGTCGTCTTCGTCACCCACTCCATCGACGAGGCGGTGCTGCTGGCCGACCGGGTGGTCGTGCTCAGCCCGCGTCCGGGGCGGATCCGCAAGATCGTCGAGGTGACCATCCCCCGACCGCGCACCCTCGGCCGCAACGCCCACCTGGCCGACGTCGCCCGGGTCAGCGCCGAACTGCACGAACTGCTGATGGAGCGCGAGACGCCGGCCGTGGCGGAGAGACGATGAGCATGCGGGTGGCCGTCTTCGTCGAGCCGCACCGCGGTGCCAGCTACGACGACCAGCTCCGGTTCGCCCGACTGGTGGAGGCGGGCGGCTTCGACGGGTTCCTGCGGGCCGACCACTACCAGGCGATGGGCGACGAGCCCGGGCTGCCCGGCCCGACCGACGCCTGGCTGACCCTCGCCGCGCTGGCCCGGGAGACCACCCGGATCCGGCTCGGCACGCTGGTCACCTCGGCCACCTTCCGGCTGCCCGGGCCGCTGGCCGTGATGGTGGCCCAGGTGGACCAGATGAGCGGCGGCCGGGTCGAGCTGGGCATCGGCGCCGGCTGGTACGAGCGCGAGCACACCTCGTACGGCATCCCGTTCCCCGCCGTGGGTGAGCGATTCGACCGGCTGGCCGAACAGCTGGAGATCGTCACCGGGCTGTGGCGGACCCCGGTCGGCGACACCTACACCCACCTCGGCGACCACTACCGGCTGGTGGACGCGCCCGCGCTGCCCAAGCCCGTGCAACGGCCCGGCCCGCCGGTGATCGTCGGCGGGCGCGGCCCGAAGCGCACCCCCGAACTGGCCGCCCGGTACGCCGACGAGTTCAACATGCCCTTCAAGTCGGTCGAGGAGACCGCCGCGGCGTACGAGCGGGTCCGCGAGGCGTGCGACCGGACCGGGCGTGCCGAGTCGGGGCGGGCCCCGCTGGTGCTCTCCGCCGGGGTGGTGGTGGCGATCGGGCGGACCGACGCCGAGGCCCGCCGCCGGGCGGCGCCGCTGCACGTCAAGAGCGCCCTGCCGCCGGAGGACCCGGTGGTCGGCTCCCCCGCGCAACTCATCGACCGGCTCGGTGAGTTCGCCGCGATCGGCGCCACCCGGGTGCACCTGCGCCTGATCGAACTCGACGACCTCGACCACCTGGAGCTCATCGCCGGCGAGGTGCTCCCCCAACTGAACGGAACGCGATGACCGACGTGGTCGACGGTACGGAACTCGGCCCGGTGGGCCAGGAGATCGTCTTCGAGAACGAGCGGGTACGGGTGTGGCACATCCGCCTCGAGCCGGGTGAGCGGCAGCCGCTGCACCGGCACGACCACCCGTACCTGGTGGTGGCCGTCCAGGGGGCGAAGAACGTGGTGCAGACGATCGACGGCACGCGGATCGACGCCGACGAACCCACCGGCGGGGTGGTCTACCGGGACCCGGGCGCGGTCCACATGCTCACCAACGTCGGCGACACGACGTATCTGGCCCGTCTCGTCGAGTTGAAGTAACCCCAGGCAGTCGCCCCGCCGCGCCACAGTGGCGATCGGGCGCACCGGGCCGTAACGTGCGCGACATGGCCTTTCGGACGTGGGGCAAGCTGCTGTTCACCGCATTCGGGGTGAGCGTGCTGGCCGGAGCCGGTCAGCTCGGCATCGCGTACGGGTTCGGGATCGTACGACTCAACGGCGCGTTCACAGATGTGAACCGGTGGCCGGCCCAGCTCGCCTGGGTCGGCTGGTTCGCCGTGACCGCCGCCGTGGTCGGCGCCGTGGTCACCGTCCGGCTCGCCCGCCGCGTCGGGCTGTCGGACGGCACCGGCGCGCAACTCGCCGTCTCCGGCGCGGCCGCACTCGGCGCGACCGTGGTCGCGCCGCTCTGCATGCAACCCGCCCGGGCCGCGGAGCTGAGCACCGTCGACCCGGTCTGGGCGGTCGGGATCTGCGCGGTCGTCGGCGCGGTGGTCGGCGCGGGCGCCGCCTCGGCCGTGCTGCTCCGGCCGCCGCTGGGCTGGAACGTCGCCCTGCTGACCGGCGCGGTCTGGCTGATCGCGCTGGTTTCCGTCGCGCCGGGGCTGCTGTCCACCGGGGTGCTGCGCTCCGTACGCCTCGGCGTGCTGGAGCCGTCCTGGTTGGACGCGGGCGCGGCGCAGCGGCTGGCCATGCTGATTCTCCCCGCGGTGGCGCTGCTGGCCGGCGCGGCGACCGGCGCGCTGGCCCGCTGGCGCGGGCACGTCCCGCTGGTCAGCGGGGCGGCCGGGGTGGCCGGCCCGGTGCTGCTCGCCTTCGCCTACCTGACCGCCGGCCCGGGCGACCCCGCCGACCGCTACCAGCTCGCCCCGTACTACGGCGCCCTGATCGCCGTCGCGGCCGGCGCCCTGGGCTCGGCCGCCGCCACGCTGCTGCGCTGGCCGCTCTTCCCGGCGAGCGACGCCGGGAACGCCGCCGGAGCCGACGACGCCATCGAGCCGACCGACATCCTGCGCCCGCTGCCCGACAGCCCGGCCGTGAGCAGCGCCGCCGGCGACGGTACGGCGACCGTGGACCTGGCCGACGCCGCCGGCGCGGGCACCCTGCCGGGGTCCGGCACGCCGACCGGCACGGACCGGGCCGCTGACCGGGCCGCGACCCGGGCGGCCGGGCCGACCCCGGCACACTGGGACTGGCCGGTCACCCCCGGCACCCCGACGCCGTCCGGTCCGCGCCCCGACAGCGGTTTCGGCCTCGACGCCCCGGACAGTGGTTTCGCCCTCGACGCCCCGGCCGGCGCACCCGCGTCGGCGACCTGGCCGGAGCCGTCCGGCCGGACGCCGGACGAGCCGTCGTACGGCGACCTGCCGACGGGCCCGAGCCTTGCGCCGGAGGCCGACGTCGCCGGCGCGGCGGGTGCCCCGCAGCCGCGGGACCGTCGCGGTACGCCGGGGTCCCGCTGGACGGCTGACCCGGCCGCGCCGATTGACGAGCCGAAACCGGCGTCCCTCGCCGGCCCCCGGGTGGAGCCGACGGAGTGGGACGCCCCGGCGGACCGGGACGCGCCGGCAGGGCCGGCCACCGGGGTCGACACCAGGGACGGAGTCGACCGGGACGGCACGGCCGGCCGGGTCACGCCGGCCGTGCCCACCGGAGAGCCGGTGGTGGGCAGGTTCCCCGCCGCGCCGCCGGCCGTCCCGTCGAACGGGTCGCGCACGGCCGAACCGGTCCAGGTTCCACCGACCGCCGACCCGGTCCAGGTTCCGCCCACTGCCGAACCGGTCCAGGTTCCACTGGCTTCCGACCCGGTCCAGGTTGCATCGGCTGCCGGCCGGGCCCAGGTTCCATCGGCTGCTGTCCCGGCCGACGGGTCGCGCGCGGCCGACAAGGCCCAGGTTGCACCGGCCGCCGACCCGTCCGACGCGCCGGCAGCGGTCGGCCAGGTCACGCCGCAGGTCGCCGTCGGGTCGGCGGCGGCATCACGGGTGGCCGACCGGGCCGAGCAGCCGAACTACACCGAGGAGACGGCAGCCACCACAGAGCGCACGGCGACGGCGGAGCAGCCGCACGGCACCGAGGAAGCGGCCCTCACCGCCGACCGCACCGCGACGGCCGATCCGGCCGAGGCCACCACCGTCACCCCCCGGCCCCGGCCGAAGCGGACCCGCAAGTCCCGCTCCGCCGGGTCGGACGAGCCGGCGGCCGCCACCCCCGCCACCACCAGCGACGCCACGTCGACCACCGACGCCGCTCCCGCCGCCACCCACACCGGTTCTGCCGCTTCAGCCGCCGCCACCAGCACCGCCGCTCCTGCCGCCGCCACCGGCACCGCCGCTCCTGCCGCTGCCGCCCCCGGCACCGCCGCTGCGGGCACCGGCCGGCGGGGCTCGGCGAAGCGGGCGGCCAGCGCCGCGACGGACCCGACGGCCGCCCCCGAGCCGGCCGACTCCCCCGCCTCGGCGCCCGCCGCCCGTTCCGGTGCGGACACCCCGCCGACGGCCGACACCGAGCGAGCGCTCGACCGGCCCCGGCTCGACCGGCCCGGACTCGATCGGGCGCTCGACCGGAACCGCCTCGACCGGCCGGAACTCGACACAGCTCGGCTCGGCGAAGCCAGCCATGACACCAACGAACTCGACACCGCCAGGCTCAACCCGGCCAGGCTCGACCCCGCGCCACTCGACCCGGCCACGCCCGACCCGGCCACGCTCGACCCGGCACGGTTCGGCCCGACAGCGGCCGACTCGGCGCGGTTCGACCTGGCAGCGTCCGAACCGGCCCGCTCCGAGTACCCCTCGGCCGGGTCCGCCAGGGACGACGTCCGCGACGCGCCGATTCCCCGGCCCGGTATGCGGCCGTCGGGCGCGGACCGCGTCCCGACGCGCCACACCCCGCCCACCGCCGGTGCCACTCCCGCGACCGCCGAGCCGGCGCCCCGCCCCCGGCACCAGCTGCCCGACCTGAACAGCGCGGCGAGCTGGAACGCCTTCACCGCCCCCCGCCCCGCGCCGGCGCCGCCCCGCGCCGGCCTGCCCTTCCCGGACCACGGTCCGGAGGAGGAACCGAAGCCGGTCACCTTCCGCTGGGACGCGGACGACTCCCGGCCCGGCACCCCCGGTACGGCGAGCCGGGCGACCGACCTGCCCGCCGCCGAGGTGCCCGGTGCCGAGCCTCGCGGGGCCGAGCCGTCGTCGGAGGTCGAGACGGAGCCGGCGGCCGACCGGTCCCGGCCGAAGCGGAGCCTGTTCCGCCGCAACAAGGCGCGCGGCGCCGAACCGCCGGCCGAGAGCCCGGAGGCGGAGCCGCTCGCCGCGCAGGACGAGGAGTACGTCGACTGGGTCGCCGGCCTGAGCCGCCCGCTGGCCGACAACGAGCCGGAGACGGAGAGCGGCCGCCGCTCGCTGCGGTCCAGCGGCCGGCACCACCGGGACTGAGGAAGCACAGCGGTCCGGCGACGGCACCCGCCGTCGCCGGACCGCTGCAATTCAGGGGTCAGGCCATCGGCAGGTACACCCGGCCGCCGGAGGAGAGGAACTCCGCCGACTTGTCCTGCATGCCGCGCGCGGCGTACTCCTTCAGCTCCTGGGTGATCTTCATCGAGCAGAACTTCGGCCCGCACATCGAGCAGAAGTGCGCGGTCTTCGCCGGCTCGGCCGGCAGCGTCGCGTCGTGGTACGACCGGGCGGTCTCCGGGTCCAGCGAGAGGTTGAACTGATCCTCCCAGCGGAACTCGAACCGGGCCTTGGACAGCGCGTCGTCCCAGGCCTGGGCGCCGGGGTGGCCCTTGGCCAGGTCGGCCGCGTGCGCCGCGATCTTGTACGCGATCACGCCCGCCTTCACGTCGTCCCGGTCGGGCAGCCCGAGGTGCTCCTTCGGGGTGACGTAGCAGAGCATCGCGGTGCCGAACATGCCGATCATCGCCGCGCCGATGGCCGAGGTGATGTGGTCGTACGCGGGGGCGATGTCCGTGGTCAGCGGGCCGAGCGTGTAGAACGGCGCCTCGTGGCACCACTCCTGCTGGAGGTCCACGTTCTCCTTGATCTTGTGCATCGGGACGTGGCCCGGACCCTCGATCATCACCTGCACGTCGTACTCCCAGGCGATCTTCGTCAGCTCGCCGAGGGTCCGCAGCTCGGCGAACTGGGCGTCGTCGTTGGCGTCCGCGATCGACCCGGGCCGCAGCCCGTCGCCGAGGGAGAACGTGACGTCGTAGCGGGCCAGGATCTCGCACAGCTCCCGGAAGTTGGTGTAGAGGAAGTTCTCCTCGTGGTGCGCCAGGCACCAGGCCGCCATGATCGATCCGCCCCGGGAGACGATCCCGGTGACCCGGTCCACGGCCAGCGGCACGTACGGCAGCAGCACCCCGGCGTGCACGGTCATGTAGTCGACGCCCTGCTCGGCCTGCTCGACGACGGTCTCCCGGAACACCTCCCAGCTCAGCTTGACCGGGTCGCCGCCGACCTTCTCCAGCGCCTGGTAGATCGGCACGGTCCCGATCGGCACCGGCGAGTTGCGCACGATGGCCTCGCGGGTCTCGTGGATCCGCTTGCCGGTGGACAGGTCCATCACGGTGTCGGCGCCCCACCGGGTCGCCCAGGTCAGCTTCTCCACCTCCTCCGCGACCGACGAGGTGACCGCGGAGGTGCCGATGTTGGCGTTCACCTTCACCAGGAACGCCTTGCCGATGATTGCCGGCTCGCACTCCGGGTGGTTGACGTTGAGCGGCAGCACCGCTCGGCCGGCGGCGATCTCGTCCCGGACGAACTCCGGGGCCGACCCCTCCCGGATCGCCACGAACTCCATCTCCGGCGTGACCACCCCGGCGCGGGCGTACGCGAGCTGGGTGGGCCGCTTCCCGTCCGCCCCGGCCAACGGCGTGCCGGCACCGCGCACCGGGGCCACGTCACCGCGCTCGGCGATCCAATCCCCGCGCAGCGGCGGCAACCCCACCTCCGGATCGGAGCCCGGGCCGGAGGTGTCGTAGAGGCGCAGCGGCGGGTTGTCCCCGGTCAGCTCCACCTCGGCGAACGGCACCCGGACGTCCGGCCGAGACCCCTCGACGTAGACCTTGCGACGTGCCTGCATGACAGCCTCCCTGATGGTCAACAGGACCAGCCGAAGTGGTCCAGCGGGCCGCGTCCCGCGCCCAGTTCCCAGTCCCGCGCGCCGGTCAGCGCGCGGGTGACGTACTCCTTGGCGGCGGCGACCGCGACCGGCACCGGGTCGCCCGCCGCCAGCCGGACGGCGATCGCCGCCGAGAACGAGCAGCCGGTGCCGTGGCTGTGCCGGGTGCGCACCCGGGGCGCGCGCAGCAGGATGGTCGTCCCGCCGCCGCACAGCACGTCGACCGACTCGCCGCCGGCGTCCACGTCACCGCCGGTCACCACCACGTGCGCCGGGCCGCCGGCGGCGATCGCCTCGGCGGCGACCGCCATCTCCTCGACCGTGGTCACCGGGCGTCCGGTGAGGGCGGCGGCCTCCGCGCAGTTCGGCGTCGCCACCTCCGCGTACGGCAGCAGCCGCTCGACCGCCTCCACCACGCCGAGCGGGTGTCCACTGGTGGCGACCAGCACCGGGTCGACGACCAGGTACGGCAGCCGGCCCGCCTTCGCCGCCTCGGCCACGGCGTCGGCGACCGCCGGGGTGCCGAGCATCCCGGTCTTCACCGCCCGGACCCGGAAGTCGCCGAGCACGCTGTCGAGCTGCTCGGTGACCGTGCGCGGGGGCAACGGCAGCACGGCGTCGACGCCCCGGGTGTTCTGCGCGGTGACGGCCGTGATCACGCTGGTGCCGTACGCGCCGAGGGCGGCGAAGACCTTGAGGTCGGCCTGGATGCCGGCGCCGCCGCCGGAGTCCGAGCCGGCGATGGTGAGGACGGTCGTGGGCGTCACTGCGTGTCTCCCGTGGTCGCTGTTAGGGGCTGCGGCCGACCGTGCGGGTTCGTCGGTGTCGACGTGGGGGGCTGCGGCCGACCGTGCCCACTCCGGGCGGTCAGGCTTGATCCCTGCGTGGGCACGGTCGGCCGCAGCCCCGTGCCGGAGACCTCCGCGCGGGCGTGCCGGCTTCGCGGCACCGGGGTGAGCGCGAGCGCCGAGCCTGCCGATGTGGTGGCGGGGCTGGCTGCTCGGAAGGCCTCGGTCAGGGTGGTGGCGGCCTGGGTGGGGTCTTCGGCTCGCATGATGGCGCCGAGCACGGCCACGCCGACGGCTCCCGCCGCGACGCAGGCGTGCACCTGGTCGGGGGTGTCGATGCCGCCGAGGGCGAGGATCGGCACGGGGCTGGCCTGGATCAGCTCGGCGAGCCCGTCCGGGTGCAGGGGTGGGCCGTAGCCGGGTTTGGTCCTGCTGGGGAAGACGGGTGAGAGGGTGGCGTAGTCCTCTGTGGTGAGTCGGGCCAGTTCGGCGCGGTCGTGGCAGGAGCGGCCGACCAGGTCGAGGGTCGGTGGCGGGTAGGGGCCGGCCGACGGCAGGTGGACGGCGTCGCCGTCCAGCGGGTCGGGGCCGGCGACGATCAGGGTGCCGCCGGCCTCGGCGAGGAGCGGACGCAGCGCGGCGGCGAGGGCGGCGCGTTCGGCTCGGGGCAGGTCCTTCTCGCGCAGCACCACCCAGCGCACTCCCCCTGCCACCGCCGCCGCGACCACCTCCGGCAGCGGCCGCCGGGCCTGCCACCGGTCGGTGAGGAGCACCAGCCCGGAGGGCACCACCGGACGGGCGGCCCCGGTCACGGCGCCCGACGCGGGTCCACGCGCCCACCGCACCGGGCCGGCCGGCCGATCCGCGCCCCCCGCCGGATCGGCCGGCGCACCCACACCCGCGGGCGGGCCGGCCGGTGCGGGTCCGGGCGCGGCGAGCCGCCCCGAGTCGGCTCGACGCGGGTCCGGGCGCGTCCCGGCGGGGAGTGGACCGCGCACTGCGCCCGCCTCGGGCGGCCCGTCGACGACCTGCCGCGTCGCCGTCACAGGTCGGGCCTTCCCTCTTCGGGGGTGGAGGCGAGGGCGTGGAAGCGGCGGGCGATCCGGCCGGCGCCGTACGCGAGTCGGCCCGCCTCCACCGCGTACCGCATGGCGGTGGCCATCGCCACCGGGTCGGCGGCCCGGGTGACCGCGCTGGCCAGCAGCACCGCGTCGCAGCCCAGCTCCATGGCGAGCGCCGCGTCGGAGGCGGTGCCGATGCCGGCGTCGAGGATCACCGGCACGGCCACGCTCTGCCGGATCAGCCGGATGTGGTGCGGGTTGGTCACGCCCAGCCCGGAGCCGATCGGCGCGCCGGCCGGCATCACCGCGGCGCAGCCCACGTCGGCCAGCCGGCGGGCCAGGATCGGGTCGTCGGAGGTGTACGGCAGCACGGTGAACCCGTCGGCGACCAGTTCCTCGGCGGCGCGCAGCAGCTCCACCCCGTCGGGCAGCAGCGTGCGCTCGTCGCCGATCACCTCCAGCTTCACCCAGTCGGTGTCGAACGCCTCCCGGGCCAGGTGGGCCACCTTCACCGCCTCGCCGGCGGTGTAGCAGCCGGCGGTGTTCGGCAGCAGCCGCACCCCGCACCGGTCCAGCACGTCGAGCAGCCCGCCGGCCGCAGCGGGGGTGGTGTCCACCCGGCGCAGGGCCACGGTGACCAGCTCGGTGCCGGAGGCCCGGACGGCCCGCTCCAGCACGTGCAGGTTGGCCGCGCCGCCGGTGCCGAGGATGAGCCGCGACCCGAGGGTGACGGTGCCGATGGTGAGCGTCACGCCGCTCACCCGCCCTGGGCGGCGCTGAGCACCTCGACCCGGTCGCCGTCGCGCAGCACGGTCGCCGGCCAGCCGGTGCGGGGCACCACCTCGCCGTTCACCGCCACCGCGAGGCCGCGCCGCTGCTCGGTGACCGCGCGGACCAGGTCCGCCACGGTCGACCCGCCGGGCAGGTCCCGGCCGGCACCGTTGACGATCAGTTGCACGTCTCCTCCTCGGGGGTGGGTGCGATCCGGTCCCGGCCGGCGGCTCGGGCGGCGGCGCCGGCGGTGAACCGGTCCGGCGCGAAGGGGGCGAGCAGCGGGTCCGCCGTGCCGGTGACCACCAGCTCGGCGATCAGGTCGGCGGTGACCGGGGTGAGCAGGATGCCGTGCCGGTGGTGGCCGGTGGCGACCAGCACACCGGGCCGGCCGGGCAGCGGCCCGAGAATCGGCGCGTTGTCCGGCGTACCGGGGCGCAGTCCGGCGGCGGCCTCGACTAGGTCGTACTCGGCCAGGTCGGGCACCAGGTCAACGGCGGCGCGGAGCAGTCGCAGCACCGCCCCGGCGGTCACCTCGGTGTCGGCGCGCTCCTCCACGGTCGCGCCGAGGACCACCTCACCGTGGGCGCGCGGCACCAGGTACACCGACTCGCCGTCGGCGTACCCCCGGATCACGTGCCGGAAGTCCGGCGTGCCGCGACCGGGCGCGCGCAGCCGGAGCACCTGCCCCTTCACCGGCCGGACCGGCAGGCCGGTGAGCGCGGCGGCGCCGCAGCCGGCGGCGACCACGGTGACCCGGGCGTCCACGTCGGTGAGGCGCGCGACCGCGCCGGGCACCAGCGTGGCCCCGGCCCGCTCGGCCGCCGCCCGCAGCGCGGCCACCAGCCGCCGCGGGTCGACCTGGTGGTCGCCGGGCGCGACCGCGCCGCCGCGCACCCGCGGCGCCAGCGCCGGCTCGCGGTCCCGCAGCTCCGAGGGGCGCAGCGGCGTGATCGGCAGCCCCAACCCCTGCTGGTACGACCAGAGCCGCCGCGCCTCGGCCAGGTCGTCACCGGTGAGCCCGACGACGAGGGTGCCCTCGGTGCGGTGGCCGAAGTCGGTGCCGGCGGCCTCGGCCAGCTCGGCGGCGAAGCCCGGCCAGCGGGCGGCCGACTCGGTGAGCAGGCCGGTCAGCTCGTGCTCCCCGAAGTACGCCTCGGCGACCGGCGAGAGCATCCCGGCGGCCACGTGGGACGCGCCGGAGCCGGGGGCGGGATCGTGCACGACGACGCGCAGCCCGCGCGCGGCGCAGCGCCAGGCGATCCCCAGCCCGACCGGTCCCGCCCCCACCACGGCGACGTCCGGTCGGGTCAGCACGTCAGCGCCCCGAGCAGTTCCGCGGTCGCCCGGGCCGGATCGGCGGCTCCCGACAGCGCCCCCACCACCGCCACCCCGTACGCCCCGGCGGCCCGCAGTGCCGGCACCGACGCGGCGGTCACCCCGCCGATGGCGATCACCGGCACGGCGACGGCCTCGGCGACGGCGCGTACCCCGTCCGGGCCGATCGGGGCCGGCAGGCCGGCCTTCGTGGTGGTGGCGTGGCAGGGGCCTACGCCCAGGTAGCTGGCCCCGGCGGCGACCGCCTTGGTGGCGGCGACCGGTTCCCGGGCGGTGGCGCCGAGCACGGCGGCGGCGCCGAGCACCCGGCGGGCCGCCCCGACCGGCAGATCGTCCGCGCCGACGTGGCCCCCGGCGGCGCCGACCGCGAGCGCCACGTGCAGCCGGTCGTTGACCAGGCACGGCACCCCGTACGGCGCGCAGAGCGCGAGCACCCGGCGGGCCAGCTCGTACGCCTGCCGGTCGGTGGCGTCGTCGTCCACCCGGACCTGTACGACCAGCTCGGCGCGGGCCACCGGCAGGGCGGCGCGCAGCACGGCGAGCGGGTCGCGCCCCGGCCGGGTGTCGGTGATCAGATGCAGTCGTCCCAGGGACGGCACGGCAACGCTCCTCCCTGCGCCGGCATTACCCGGATCAGGTTCGACGGTCGGGGGCTTCAGCCCCCCTCTCAGCCCGGTGCACCGGGCTCCCGTGGGTCACTTGCGGCATACCGTACGACGGATGCGCCGATCCGCCAAGGGCGGGGGTGCGCTTTTCCCACGGACCGTCTCATCTCGACGGTGCAGGCAGCGCGTGACGGACCGCTCACGCCATGCTGTCCGGATGCCCTCTCCGCCTCGGGTTCCGCGCCGCCTCGCGTTCCTGCCCTTCCGGGGCAGCCGCGCCGTCGCGGAGGGTCTGCTCAGCTGGACCCGGCTGCGGGGCCCGGCCTGGCACCGGCTGCTGCCCGACGTCTACGTGCACCGCGACGGTTACCGCGTGGACGACCATCGAATGTGGTGCGACGCTGTCGCGCTGTTGCTGCCACCGGATGCGGCCATCGCCGGACTCAGCGCCGCCTACCTGTGGGGGGCCGATCTCCTCGCCCGGGACGCGCCGGTCACCGTGCTGCTCCCCCGGACGGCGCGGATGCGGGGACATCCCCGCATCCGTATCAGCCGGTCTGCCGTGCCGGAGACCGACCGGACACGGTTCGCGGGGCTGCCGGTCACCACCGAGTTGCGCACCGCCTTCGACCTCGGACGCCAGGGCAGCCGCACCGACGCGCTGGTCGCCGTCGACGCGTTGCTGCACCGTCGGGTGGTCAAGCTGCCCGCCCTCCGGGCGTACGCCGGTGCGCATGCCGGCTGGCCGGGGATGCCGCTGCTGCGGGAGGTCCTGGCGCTGGCGGAGCCGTTGACGGAGTCGCCGATGGAGACGAGGCTCCGCCTGCTCCTGCTCGATGCCGGACTCGGCCCGGTCACCGCCCAGCACGACGTGCACGACGGACGCGGCCGATTCGTCGGCCGGGTCGATCTGGCCTGGCCGGCACTCCGTGTCGCGGTCGAGTACGACGGCGACCACCACCGCGAGCGCGCGCACTTCCGCCAGGACGTCGCCCGCCTGAACGCGCTACGGGCGGCGGGCTGGATCGTCCTCCGCTTCACCGCCGACGACGTCCTGCGCCACCCCACCCGCACCATCGCCCTGACCACCCAGGCGCTGCGCGAACGCCAGGCCCAGCGGAACGCCATGGGTGTCACCAACCCACGTTGACACCCATGGCGTTCCACTCACCACCGTCGCCCTGCCTGCGGCAGGGCGGCTGCCGCATGGGCGCGGAGGTGGGTCAGAGGATGGCGTCGAGGGCGTCCAGGTCCTCGTCGGTGGGCTGCCAGGTGCCGGCTTCGGCGTTCGCCCGCACCTGCTCCGGCGTGGTGGCGCCGGCGATCACCGAGGTGACCGCCGGACGGGCGGCCAGCCCGCCGATCGCCACCTGGAGCATCGACAGGCCGCGCTCGCCGGCGTACGCCTCGATGGCCTCGATGGTGTCCCAGTCCGCGGCGGCGAGGCGCTGGGCGTACCGGCCACCGCCGGAGAGCCGGCTGCCGGCGGGCGGCGCCTCGTTGCGCTTGTACTTGCCGGTGAGCAGGCCGTTGGCGAGCGGGAAGAACGGCAGCATGCCCAGGCCGAACCGCTCGCAGGCGGGCACGACCTCGGTTTCGACGGAGCGTTCCAGCAGCGAGTAGTGGTTCTGCGCGCTGATGAACCGGGCCCGCCCGTTGGACGAGGCGACCCAGTCGGCGTCGGCGATCTGCCAGCCGGCGAAGTTGGAGTTGCCGAGGTAGCGCACCTTGCCGGCGCGGACGAGGTCGTCCAGGGCGGCGAGCGTCTCGTCGATCGGGGTGCCCGGGTCGGGCTCGTGCATCTGGTACAGGTCGATGTGGTCGGTGCCGAGCCGGCGCAGCGACGCCTCCACGGCCCGGGCGATGTAGCGGCGCGCGCCCCGGGCGCCGTGGTCGGGGCCGTTCATGCCGTGCATGTCCATGCCGAACTTGGTGGCCACCACCACGTCGTCCCGGCGCCCCTTGAGCGCCTGCCCGAGCAGTTCCTCGGAGCCGCCCTGCGGTTCGCCGTAGATGTCGGCGGTGTCGAAGAAGTTGATCCCGACGTCGAGGGCGGCGTCGACCACCGCCCGGGTGCCGTCGAGGTCGAGCTTGCGGCCGAAGTTGTTGCAGCCGATGCCGACCACGGACACCACGAGCCCGGAGTCGCCCAACCGGCGGTAGGTCATCTCAGTCACGAGATCCACCCTATGCCCGCCGCGGAGCCGCCAGCCGCGCGACCGCCCGCCCCGCGGAAGCCGCCGGCCCGGCGCGGGCCGCCGTCCGTCAGCGCACGTCCCAGACCGGCTCCGACGTCTCCACCACCTCGCCGTCGCCGCCGAACAGCACGAACCGGTCGAAGGACCGGGTGAACCAGCGGTCGTGGGTGACCGCGACCACCGTTCCGGAGAACGCGGCCAGCCCGGCCTCCAGCGCCTCGGCGGAGGCGAGGTCGAGGTTGTCGGTGGGCTCGTCGAGCAGCAGCAGGGTCGCCCCGGACAGTTCCAGCAGCAGCACCAGGAAACGCGCCTGCTGCCCGCCGGAGAGGGTGCCGAAGCGCTGGTCGCCCTGCGCGGCCAGCTCGTACCGGCTGAGCGCAGCCATCGCGGCGTGCCGGTCCATCCCGGCCCGGTGATCGTCGCCCCGCCAGAGGATCTCGACCAGGGTCTTCGCCACCAGCTCGGGCCGGTCGTGGGTCTGGGAGAAGTGGCCGGGCCGGACCCGCGCGCCGAGCCGGACCGTGCCGTCGTGGGCGACCGGGGCCAGGGCGGCCGCGCCGTCGACCGGGCCGTTGGCCGGGTCCGGGTCGGTGCCGCCCCGGGCCAGCAGTCGGAGGAAGTGGGACTTCCCCGTCCCGTTGGCGCCGAGCACGGCGACCCGGTCGCCGTACCAGAGTTCCAGGTCGAAGGGGTAGGTCAGGCCGTCGAGCTCCAGCTGGTCGCAGATGACCGCGCGCTTGCCGGTCCGCCCGCCGGCCAGGCGCATCCGGATGTCCTGGTCCTTCGGGGGTACGGGCGGCGGCCCGGCCTCCTCGAACTTGCGCAGCCGGGTCTGCGCCGCCTGGTAGCGCGACGCCATCCCGTCGTTGTACGCGGCCTTCTGCTTGTACATCAGCATCAGCTCGCGCAGCTTCTGGTGTTCCTCGTCCCAGCGTCTGCGCAGCTCGTCGAGGCGGGCGTGCCGGGCCACCCGGGCGTCGTACCAGCTGGCGAAGCCCGCCGGGTGCACCCAGGCGCTGCCGCCCTCGACGGCGACCACCCGGTCGGCGGTCTGCGCCAGCAGTTCCCGGTCGTGCGAGACGTAGAGCACCGACTTGCCGGACTCGCGCAGCCGCGCCTCCAGCCAGCGCTTGCCGGGCACGTCGAGGAAGTTGTCCGGCTCGTCGAGGAGCAGTACCTCGTCGGTGCCGCGCAGCAGCAGTTCCAGGGCGAAGCGCTTCTGCTGACCGCCGGAGAGGGTGCGCACCGGGCGGTCCCGGGCGGCGTCCCAGGGCAGGTCCAGCACGATGGTGGCGACCGTGTCGAAGAGCAGCTCGGCGTCGTACCCGCCGGTCTCGCCCCAGGCGGCCAGCGCGTCCGCGTACGCCAGCTGGGCCTTGCCGGCGGCGGTGCTGTACTTGCCGCGCAGCTCGGCCGACCGCATGGCCGCCTCGGTCTCGGCGAGCCGGCGACCGGCGTCGCGCAGCGCCGGTGGGGCGAGCGAGAGCGCCAGGTCGGCGAGCGTGGTGTCGTCCCCGATCATGCCGATGAACTGCCGCATCACGCCGAGGCCGCCGGCCCGGGCGACGGCGCCGGTCTTCACCGGCAGGTCGCCGGCGACCATCCGCAACAGCGTCGTCTTGCCGGCGCCGTTCGGGCCGACCAGGGCGACCTTGGCACCCTCACCGACCCGGAACGACACGTCGGCGAAGAGTTCCCGGCCGTCCGGGAGGATGTGCCCGACCCCTGCCACGTCCACGTATCCCACGCCGGCATCCTGCCGGAGCGGGCGGCGCGGGCGACACCCGATTACCGGGTGACCCGCAGCACCCGGTAGCCCTTCTGGCTGGCGTGCCGCTCGACCTGCCAGCCGCCGTCGACCAGCCAGCGGTGCAGCGAGTCGCCGCCGAGGTGGCGGGCGATCACCAGCCAGGCGACGCCGTCCGGGGCGAGCCGGGGCAGCCAGCGGCGCAGCAGCTCGTGCAGTTCGGCCTTGCCGATGTGGATCGGCGGGTTGGACCAGATCTGGGCGAAGGTGACGTCGGCCGGTACCTCGTCCGGGGCGACCGCCCGTAGCCGGTCGGCGGCGCCGACCCGGCGGGCGTTCTCGCTGGTGAGGGCGCGGGCCCGCTCGTTGACGTCGACCGCCCAGACGGTGGCGGCCGGTGCGCTGGTGGCCAGCACGCAGCTGATCGGCCCGAAGCCCGAGCCGATGTCGAGCAGGTCACCGCCGACGGTGGCCGCCGGCAGCTCGGCCTTGCGCAGCAGGACGGCGGTGCCGGGGTCGAGCCGGTCGGCGGAGAAGACGCCGCTGGCGGAGGCCAGGGTGTAGTCGCGCCCGGCGACGGAGAACTCGACCTCCCGCGGGCGCGCCGCAGCGGTGGGTTTGGTGGAGAAGTAGTGGTCGCCGGTCACGTCCGGCATTCTCCCACCGGCCCGGAGGCGGCTCGCGGTCGCCTCGGCCGGGAGGACCCCGACGCGCCCGCGCCGGAATTTCCCATTATTACCCCCTAAAGGGGCAATGACTCCTACTCTGGGCGACATGGTGTATCGGTACGAGTCCGATGAGGACGCCTTCGTGGAGTACCCGCGGTCCGAGTCGGACCTGCCGGAGTTCCCGCCCGGCCCGCCCGCGCCGGCCGGGCCGTCTCCGTCCCGCTTCCCCACCCCGTCACTGCCGCGGACCACCCGGCCGGCCCTCCCGGCCACCGAACCGGTTCCGGTCCGCCCCTCCGTCCAGATCCCGCCGCCACCCACCCTCCCCCGCGAGTACGCCCCGACCGAGCCGACCGAGCCGCCGGGGCCGCCCGCGTCCGACCGGTCCGGCTCCCGGCGCGGCGGCGGTCGGCTGTGGCAGGTGCTCGTCGGCGGTGCGGCGGTGCTGGTCCTGCTCGCGCTCTGCGGGCTCGGCGCGGCGGCCCTGCTCGTCGACCGCACGCCGAGCGACAACCCGACCGCGGCGGCACCCCAGCCCACCACGGCCGCCCCGGTCGACGGGTCGACCGCCGACGACCTCGACTCCCGCGACACCGACCAGCAGCCGCTGACCGCCCGCGAGGTCTTCGCCGGCAAGAAGCTGGTGGTGGCCGACGGACGACCCGCCTACGACGTGCTGAAGACACACTCCGGCGGCAGTTGCGCGGTCGCCGCCACCGGCGAGATCGCCGACCTGCTGGTCCGGCTCGGGTGCAGCCAGGTGGTACGGGGCACGCTGCGCTCCGCCGACGGCGAGCACCTGGCCACCGCCGGCCTGTTCAACCTGACCGACAAGGCCAGCGCGCAACGCGTCCGGGACCGGATCCGGCAGCTGCTCGACGAGCGGCAGGGCCGCTTCCGCGGCCTGGCCGCCGGTGACGGCACCGAGGCGCTCACCACCGCCGCCGCCCGGGTCGGCTGGCAGGTACGCGGCCACTACCTCGCCTACTGCCTGGTCGTCCGCGCCGACGGCGGCGCCGTGCCGGCCGGCGACACCGCGGTCCGCGACATCATCTACGACCTGATCGAGCTGCACCTCGACAAGGGCGTGCTCGAACGCCGGGCCGCCGGCGGCAGCGCCGTCCAGCCCACCGCGAAGGCAACCGACGGCGCCGGCACCCAGGGCGGGACCGCCAATCCCGACGAGCTGCCCGGCGACTGAGCCGCCGGTCGACGGCGACGCGACGCGAGGCCCGGTCCGAGTCCTGCGGACCGGGCCTCGCCACGTGTTCAGGCCCGCCTGGGCACGGCCCGGTCACGCGTCACGCCGCCCGCACGGGCGCGCCCACCGGGTGCCCTTGGCTGCACCGGGGTCTCGCACCGAACCGGGGGTCAGGCCTCGGTGGGGACGCGGAGGCGGCGGGTGAGGTCGGCGCGGCGGGCGTACTCGGCCGGGTCGTCGGGGTAGCCGACCGCGACCAGGGTCAACCCGTGCGCCGCCGCGACGGTCACCTCGCTGGAGCGTTCCCGGCGGCTCAGCAGGCTCGCCGGCCACTCGACCGGCCGCCGGCCGTCCCCGGCGACCAGCATCGCCCCGACCAGGCTGCGCACCATCGCCTGGCAGAACGCGTCGGCCTGCACGGTGGCCACGAGGATGCCGTCCGGGTCGCGCCGCCAGTCCAGCCGGGTCACCTCGCGCAGCGTGGTGGCGTTCTCCTTGCGCCGGCAGTACGCGGCGAAGTCGTGCTCCCCCACCAGCCCGGCCGCGGCGGCGTTCAGCGCCGCCAGCTCCAGCGGCTTCGGCCAGGCGAGGGTGTCGAGCCGGCGCAGCGGCTCGGCGCCCCACGGGGCGTCGGTCACCCGGTACTCGTAGCGGCGGAAGGTCGCCGAGAAACGGGCGTCGAAGTCGGCGGGCACCTCGCTCATGGCGCGGACCCGCACGTCGGTCGGGAGCAGCCGGGCCAACCGGCGCAGCAGCCGCCCGTCGTGCTCCCGCCACACGGCGGTGGGCAGGTCGAGGTGGCAGACCTGGCCGGTGGCGTGCACCCCGGCGTCGGTGCGGCCGGCGACGGTCAGCCCGGTCGCCGTGCCCGCGCCGAGGACCAGGTCCAGCGTCTGGGTCAACACCCCGGCGACCGTCCGCCGGGTCGGCTGGGCGGCCCAGCCGGAGAAGTCCGTGCCGTCGTACGAGACGTCCAGCCGCAGCCGGGTCCGCTCGTCCACCTCGTACCTCCCGTTCACGCCGTCGGGCCCGGCACCCCAGGAAGGGGTGCCGGGCCCGACGATGGTGCCTCTGCTCAGGCCTTGTTGTCGGTCTCGCCGGCCTCGTCGCTGTCCTCACGGGCGGCGACGGTGTCACCGGACGCCGACACCGGCGCCTCGGAGTCCTGGTCGACCGGGGTCGACTGGGGGGTCTCCTCGGCCGGGGCCAGGGCCTCGACCTTGTCCTGCTGGGCGGCCTTGCGGGCGGCGGTCTTCTTGTTCGCCTTGGGCTCGGCGACCTGAAGCTCCTCGACCAGCTCGATGATCGCCATCGGAGCGGCGTCACCCTTGCGCGGACCGGTCTTCACGATCCGGGTGTAGCCACCGTTGCGGTTGGCGTACCGGGGCGCGATCTGGTCGAACAGGGCGTAGACCACGTCCTTGTCCTTGACGACGCCCAGCACCCGCCGGCGCGCGGCGAGGTCGCCCCGCTTGGCCTTGGTGATGAGCTGCTCGGCCAGCGGACGCAGCCGCCGGGCCTTCGTCTCGGTGGTCTGGATCTTGCCGTGCTGGAACAGCGCGGTGGCCAGGTTGGCCAGCATCAGCCGCTCGTGCGCGGGGCTGCCGCCGAGGCGGGGGCCCTTGGTGGGCGTGGGCATGCTTGGTGCTCCTCAGGTGTGGCGGCAGCGCGGACTAGAGCTGCTCGGTCTCGCGGTAGTCGTCGGTGTCGTAGTCGGCCTCGCCGAAGGCGTCCACGACGTGCGCCGGGTCGAAGTTCGGGGCCGAGTCCTTCAGCCCGAGACCCATCCCGGCGAGCTTCATCTTGACCTCGTCGATCGACTTCTGACCGAAATTCCGGATGTCGAGGAGGTCGGCCTCGGTACGCCCGATGAGCTCACCAACGGAGTTGATGCCCTCGCGCTTGAGGCAGTTGTAGGAGCGGACGGTGAGGTCCAGCTCCTCGATCGGCAGGGCCAGGTCCGCCGCGAGCTGGGCGTCCTGCGGGGACGGCCCGATGTCGATGCCCTCGGCGGTCTCGTCCAGCTCCCGGGCCAGGCCGAAGAGCTCCACCAGCGTCGAGCCGGCGGAGGCCAGCGCGGTACGCGGGCCCATCGACGGCTTGGTCTCGACGTCGATGATCAGCCGGTCGAAGTCGGTCCGCTGCTCGACGCGGGTCGCCTCGACGCGGTACGTCACCTTGAGCACCGGCGAGTAGATCGAGTCGACCGGGATCCGGCCGATCTCGGCGCCGGCCTGCTTGTTCTGCGCCGCCGTGACGTAGCCACGACCCCGCTCGACGGTCAGCTCCATGTCGAGCCGGCCCTTGCCGTTGAGGGTGGCGAGCTTCAGGTCCGGGTTGTGCACCGAGACGCCGGCCGGCGGCTGGATGTCGCCCGCCGTCACGTCGCCCGGGCCCTGCTTGCGCAGGTACATGCTGACCGGCTCGTCGTGCTCGGAGCTGACGTTGAGCTCCTTGATGTTCATGACGAGCTCGACCACGTCCTCCTTGACCCCGGGGATCGTGGTGAACTCGTGCAGCACACCGTCGATCTTGATCGAGGTGACCGCCGCACCCGGGATGGACGACAGCAGCGTGCGCCGCAGCGAGTTACCCAGGGTGTAGCCGAATCCGGGCTCCAGCGGCTCGATGGTGAACCGGGACCGGGTCTCGTTGATCGACTCCTCGGAGAGCGAGGGTCGCTGGCTGATGAGCATCTTTTCTCTTCTCTTCCGGGACGCCCGCTATATGACGCCCACGACACAAACTGTTCCGGTGGCCCGCCCCGGAGGGCGGGCCACCGCAACGAGCCCTTACTTGGAGTAGAGCTCGACGATCAGCTGCTCCTGGACCTGGGTGTCGATCACCTGGCGGGCCGGGAGCGAGTGCACGAGGATCTTCATCTGGCTCGGAATGGCCTCCAGCCACGCCGGAACCGACCGCGAACCGGCCTGAGCCTGCGCCACCAGGAACGGGGTGAGCTCCTTGCTCTTGCCCCGGACCTCGATGATGTCGTGCTCCTTGACGCGGTACGACGGGATGTCGACCTTCTTGCCGTTCACCGTGAAGTGGCCGTGCTTGACCAGCTGGCGGGCCTGGTCACGCGAGCTGGCGTAGCCGGCCCGGTAGACCACGTTGTCCAGCCGCGACTCGAGGATCTGCAGGAGAACCTCACCGGTCTTGGCCTTCTTGCTCACGGCCTCTTCGTAGTAGCCGCGGAACTGCTTCTCCAGCACGCCGTAGACACGACGGGCCTTCTGCTTCTCACGGAGCTGGAGCAGGTACTCCGTCTCCTTCGTGCGGCCGCGGCCGTGCTGCCCGGGCGGGAACGGCCGGGACTCGAACGGGCACTTCGGACCATCGCACTTGCTGCCCTTGAGGAACAGCTTCATCTTCTCCCGCCGGCAACGGCGGCAGTCAGCACCGGTGTAACGAGCCATCTCTCTCTAACCTCTCAGACCCGGCGACGCTTCGGCGGACGGCATCCGTTGTGCGGCTGCGGGGTGACGTCGGAGATCTGCCCGACCTCGAGGCCCACGGCCTGCAGCGAACGGATGGCGGTCTCCCGGCCGGAGCCGGGGCCCTTGACGAACACGTCGACCTTGCGCATGCCGTGCTCCATCGCCCGACGCGCGGCGGCCTCGGCGGCGAGCTGCGCGGCGAACGGGGTCGACTTGCGGGAGCCCTTGAAGCCCACCTGGCCGGACGAGGCCCAGGAGATGACCGCACCGGTCGGGTCCGTGATGGACACGATGGTGTTGTTGAAGGTGCTCTTGATGTGCGCCTGCCCGTGGGCGACGTTCTTGCGTTCCTTGCGCCGGACCTTCTTGACAGCGGCTCCGGCACGAGCCTTCGGTGGCATAAGTCTGTGCGCTCCTAGTTACTTCTTGCCGGGCTTCTTCTTGCCGGCGACGGTCCGCTTCGGGCCCTTGCGGGTCCGCGCGTTGGTCTTGGTCCGCTGGCCACGCACGGGCAGGCCCCGGCGGTGCCGGATGCCGGCGTAGCAGCCGATCTCGACCTTGCGGCGGATGTCAGCGGCGACCTCGCGGCGCAGGTCGCCTTCAACCTTGTAGTTGCCCTCGATGTGGTTGCGGAGCTGGACCAGCTCCTCATCCGTGAGGTCCCGAACGCGCTTGTCCGGCGAGATGCCGGTAGCGGCGAGCGTCTCCAGGGCGCGGGTACGACCGACCCCGAAGATGTAGGTGAGCGCGATCTCCATCCGCTTCTCGCGGGGGAGGTCGACGCCGACTAGACGTGCCATGTGCGGGCGTACTCCTCGTGATGTGTGGCGGAGGTCTGGACCCGTCCCACCCCGCTACCGGCCGTCCCGTCCTTCCGACGCTGTCAGCGCCGGCGACCGGGATCGGTCGTGCCCGAGCGGGCCCCGGCCTCCGACCGGGGGTCAACCACGATTGAGTACGCGCTGCGTACCGCTCGCGGCTGGGACGAGCTGATGATGTGCTGTCTGGATCTGCGGCCCGGACCGATCCGACCGGCCGTGTCACGACCGGTGGGACTGGTTCAGCCCTGGCGCTGCTTGTGGCGCGGGTCGGTGCAGATGACCATGACCCGGCCGTGCCGGCGGATCACCCGGCACTTGTTGCAGATCCTCTTGACGCTCGGCTTGACCTTCACGGTTGCCTTACTTCCCATCTGGCCCGGTGGCGCGACCACGCGCGACGCCGGACGTCGAAGACGGACACGGGGACGTCCCGGCCGTCGTCAGGATTACTTGTAGCGGTAGACGATGCGCCCGCGGGTCAGGTCGTACGGCGAGAGTTCGACGACGACCCGGTCCTCCGGCAGGATACGGATGTAGTGCTGCCGCATCTTGCCGCTGATGTGAGCCAGCACCTTGTGGCCGTTCGCGAGCTCCACCCGGAACATTGCGTTCGGCAGGGGCTCGATGACCCGACCCTCGATCTCGATGGCTCCGTCTTTTTTCGGCATGTCCTCCGCTGTCCTGACGTCGGTTACTCCGGACGGCCCACAACGTCTTACACGGGCATCCGACCGAGATCGGAGGGCCCGCGCCAGCCGCGGCTCCGACTCCCACCGAAGCGCGTAGTGGGCATGCCGGAGTGGACGCTGTGCGCCGATCTGAAAGTGTACGCCCGAGTGCGGGCCGTCGCCAAACCGGCCACCCCGCCCGTCACCCGCACGACGGAAAACGGACGCGAGGCGACATCTCCCCCGGCGCCGCCGGCTCCGGCCGGCAGCCCGAAGACCCGCCGGATCAGCCGGGTCCCCGATCGGCCCTGACGCGCCGCGTGAGCCCGTTGTCCGGGTCGACGGCGCGGAGCCGGATCAGGACGCGGCGGACTCGGCCGGCTGCCGGGCGGTGACCAGGTCGCCCAGTCGGGCCCGCCCGCCGTCGAAGGCGGTCAGCACCCAGACCCCGTCGGGCAGCAGCGCCATCGAGTGCTCCACGTGCACCGCCATCGACCGGTCCCGGGTGACGACCGTCCAGCCGTCGGCCAGTTCGACGGTCCGCGGCGACCCCATCGTGATCATCGGCTCGATGGCCAGCGCCAGGCCCGGCACCAGGCGCGGACCCTTGCCCGGCCGCCCGTGGTTGAGCACGTGCGGGTCCTGGTGCATCTCGGTGCCGATGCCGTGCCCGCCGTAGCCGTCGACGATGCCGTACCGGCCACCCTTGCGGACCGCGTTCTCCACCGCGTGCGAGATGTCGGTCAGCCGGCCCTTGCCGCTGGCGGCGCCCCGCGCGGCGGCGGCGATCCCGGCCCACATGGCGTCCTCCGCCACCTCGGCCATCTTCAGCAGCGCCGGGTCGACCTCGCCCACGCCCACGGTGATCGCGGCGTCGCCGTGCCAGCCGTTCAGCACCGCGCCGCAGTCGATGGAGATCACGTCGCCGTCGCGGAGCACCTGCTGCGCCGACGGGATGGCGTGCACTACCTGCTCGTTGACCGACGAGCAGATCGAGGCGGGGAAGCCGTGGTAGCCCTTGAACGAGGGAACGGCCCCGGCCTCGCGGATCGTCGACTCGGCGATCGCGTCCAGGTCGGCGGTGCTGACCCCGGGGGCGACGGCCTCCCGCATCCGACGCAGGGCCTCGGCGACCACCAGGCCGGCGGCCCGCATCTTCTCGATCTGGTCGGGGGTCTTCAGCTGGATGTCCAGCTGGGGACGGCGCATGGAGCGGATACCTTTCGTTGCCGGACAGCGATCAGCGGGGCACGTCGCACGTACCCCGCTGTTCGCACTCTATCCGCCGGAAGCCCGGCAGGACCTCAGCCGCCGTACGACCGCAGCGCGTCGATGGCGCGGACCGTGACGTCCTCCACCGGCCCGGTGGCGTCGATCCCGACCAGCTTGTTCTGGGCGCCGTAGTAGTCGACCAGCGGCGCCGTCTTCTCGGCGTACTCCCGCAGGCGGGCCGCGATCGTCTCCGGCTTGTCGTCGTCCCGCTGGAACAGCTCGGCACCGCAGCGGTCGCAGATGCCCTCGCGGGTGGTGGCGTCGAACTCGACGTGCCAGATCTTGCCGCAGCCGCGGCAGGTGCGCCGGCCGGAGAGCCGCCGGATCACCTCGTCGTCGTCGACGACCAGCTCCAGCACCAGGTCCAGCGCGGTGCCGAGGTCCGCGAGGAGCTTGTCCAGCGCGGCGGCCTGCGGCGTCGTACGCGGGAAGCCGTCGAGCAGGAAGCCCTCGCTGGCGTCCGGCTCGGCGAGCCGGTCCCGGACCATGTTGATGGTGACCTCGTCCGGGACCAGCTTGCCGGCGTCCATGTACCGCTTGGCCTCGACACCCAACGGCGTGCCCTGCGAGACGTTCGCCCGGAAGATGTCACCGGTCGAGATCTTCGGCACCGAGAGGTGTGCGGCGATGAATTCCGCCTGCGTGCCCTTGCCCGCGCCCGGCGGGCCAACCAGAACGAGTCGCATCTACCGCAGGAACCCTTCGTAGTTCCGCTGCATGAGTTGGCTCTCGATCTGCTTCACGGTCTCGAGACCGACGCCGACCATGATGAGCACAGCGGTGCCGCCGAACGGGAAGTTCTGGAACTGCTGGCTGTTCAGCCAGATGAAGAAGAAGTTCGGCAGGATCGCGACGATGCCCAGGTAGAGCGCGCCCGGCAGGGTGATCCGGCTGAGGATGAAGTCGAGGTACTCGGCGGTCGGCTTGCCGGGGCGGATGCCCGGCACGAAGCCGCCGTACTTCTTCATGTTGTCCGCGACCTCGGTCGGGTTGAACGTGATCGACACGTAGAAGTACGTGAAGAAGATGATCAGCAGGAAGTAGAGCGCGATGTAGATCGGGCTGCTCGGGTTGACCAGGTTGTTCTGGATCCAGGCCTGGGTCTTGCCCGGGTCGGTCTGGTCGAAGAACTGGAGCCCGAGCTGCGGCAGGTAGAGCAGCGACGAGCCGAAGATGACCGGGATGACACCCGCCTGGTTGACCTTCAGCGGGATGTAGGTCGAGGTGCCGCCGTACATCCGCCGGCCGATCATCCGCTTGGCGTACTGCACCGGGATGCGGCGCTGCGCCTGCTCGATGAAGCAGACCGCGGTGATGACCAGCAGGACCAGGGCGAGGACGAGGGCGAACTTGGCCCAGCCCTCGTTGGTCTTGATCTTCCAGCCCTCGCTGGGGAGGCGGGCCGCGATCGAGGTGAAGATGAGGACGGACATGCCGTTGCCGACGCCGCGCTCGGTGATCAGCTCACCGAGCCACATCACCATGCCGGTGCCGGCGGTCATCGTCATGACCAGGATGCTCAGCGTCAGCCAGTTCGGGATGCCGGTGCCCTCAGGCACGATCGGGAACTGGTCGCAGCGGTTCTGGAAGAGCTGCCCGGAGCGGGCCAACGCCACGAAGGCCGACGACTGGAGGATGCCCAGCCCGAGGGTCAGGTAGCGGGTGTACTGGGTGATCTTCGCCTGGCCGGCCTGGCCCTCCTTGCGGAGGTGCTCCAGCCGCGGGATGACCACGGTGAGCAGCTGCAGGATGATCGACGCGGTGATGTAGGGCATGATGCCCAGCGCGAAGACCGAGAGCTGCAGCAGTGCGCCGCCGGAGAAGAGGTCCAGCAGGTTCAGCACTCCGGTGCTCTGACCCTGGAGGGTGTCGAGGCACTTCTGCACGTTGCCGTACGAGACGCCGGGGCTGGGCAGAGTGGCGCCGAGCCGGTAGACCGCGATGATGCCTACTGTGAACAGCAGCTTCTTGCGCAGGTCAGGCGTACGGAACGCACTGAGAAAGGCGGACAGCAACTTCTTCCTCCTGCGCGAGGCGGGCCGCCGGTGATCCCTGGCGGGGGCGGGGTGGGTGCCGGGCGAGTGCCCGATATCCATAGCTGGGAAGGGACTCTAACAGCCCGGTCCCGGTCCGGGCAGATGTGCCCGGCTACATAAACCGAATCCGATGTTACTCGGCGCACACATGCCTGGTAGACCACGGCGCCCGCCCAGTTGGGGACAACTGAGCGGGCGCCATGGGTCGTGCCTTACAGCTCGGTGACGGAGCCACCGGCAGCGGTGATCTTCTCCTTGGCCGACGCACTGAAACCGTGCGCCGACACCTGGAGGGCCACACCGCCGAGGTCGCCGGTGCCGAGGACCTTGACCGGCTGGCCCTTGCGGACCGCACCGACCTCGACCAGCTCCTGCGGGCCGACCTGGCCGCCGTTCGGGAAGAGCTCGGCGAGCCGGTCCAGGTTGACCACCTGGAAGACGACCTTGAACTTGTTCTTGAAGCCCTTCATCTTCGGCAGGCGCATGTGGATGGGCATCTGCCCACCCTCGAACGCCGCCGAGATGTTCTTGCGGGCCTTGGAACCCTTGGTACCGCGACCGGCGGTCTTGCCCTTGGAGCCCTCACCGCGACCCACACGGGTCTTCGCGGTCTTGGCACCCGGGGCCGGGCGCAGGTGGTGAACCTTGATCGTCATTACTCGACCTCCTCGACCTTCACGAGGTGGTTGACCGTGAAGATCATGCCGCGAATCTCGGGCCGGTCCTCCTTGACCACCACGTCGTTGATCCGCTTCAGACCGAGCGAACGCAGCGAATCACGCTGGTTCTGCTTGGTGCCGATGCCGGACCGGACCTGGGTGACCTTCAGGCGTGCCATCAGGACGCCACCCCCGCCCGCGACGCCAGCATGGCGGCCGGCGCGACGTCCTCCACCGGCAGACCACGACGGGTCGCGACGGCCTCGGGGGACTCGAGCCCCTTCAGCGCCGCCACCGTGGCGTGCACGATGTTGATCGGGTTCGACGAGCCGAGGCTCTTGGAGAGCACGTCGTGGATGCCCGCGCACTCCAGCACGGCACGCACCGGGCCACCGGCGATGACACCGGTACCGGCGGACGCCGGCTTGAGCAGCACGACGCCGGCAGCGGCTTCGCCCTGCACCGGGTGCGGGATCGACTGGCCGATCCGCGGCACCTTGAAGAAGTGCTTCTTGGCCTCCTCGACACCCTTGGCGATCGCCGCGGGCACCTCCTTGGCCTTTCCGTAGCCCACGCCGACCGTGCCGTCGCCGTCGCCCACGATCACCAGGGCGGTGAAGCTGAAGCGACGACCACCCTTCACGACCTTGGCGACGCGGTTGATCGCGACGACCCGCTCGAGGTGCGGGGTCTTCTCGACGGGCGCGTTTCCGCGGCCGCCCTCACGGCGGTTGTCGCGGCGACCACCCTCGTTGCCACCGGACCCGCCGCCACGGCGCTGTTGACCTGGCATCAGCAGCCTTCCTTATCTCTCGTGACGGGGTTTCTAGAACTCGAGCCCGGCTTCGCGGGCGGCGTCGGCAAGCGCGGCGACCCGCCCCGCGTACCGGTTGCCACCGCGGTCGAAGACGACCTTGGAGACGCCGGCGGCCTTGGCGCGCTCGGCGAGCAGGGCGCCGACCTTGCCGGCCAGGGCGCTCTTGTCGCCCTCCGCACCACGCAGCGACGCGTCCAGGGTCGAGGCCGACGCCAGGGTGTGACCCTTGGTGTCGTCCACGATCTGGGCGACGATGTGCCGCAGGGAGCGGGTGACCACCAGGCGGGGACGCTCGGCGGTGCCGCTGACGTTCTTGCGGACCCGGAAGTGCCGGCGCGCACGCCCGACGGCACGCTTGGCGGCGACGCCGCGGCGGCGCTTGAGCAGCGTGGCGCTCACTTCTTACCTGCCTTTCCAGCCTTACGGCGGATGACCTCGCCCTGGTACTTCACGCCCTTGCCCTTGTAGGGCTCCGGCGGGCGGATCTTCCGGATGTTGGCGGCGACCTCACCGACCTGCTGCTTGTCGATGCCGGCCACGTGGAACAGCGTCGGCTTCTCCACCGTGAAGGTGATGCCGTCCGGGGCCGGCACCAGCACCGGGTGCGAGAACCCGAGAGCGAACTCCAGGTCCTTGCCCTTGGCGGTGACGCGGTAACCGGTACCGGCGATCTCCAGGCTCTTGCGGTAGCCCTCGGTCACACCGACGATCATGTTGGCGACCAGGGTACGGCTGAGGCCGTGCAGTTCCTTGGCCTTGCGCTCGTCGTTCGGCCGGTTGACGTGCACCTGGCCGTCCTCGCCACGCTCCGCCGTGATCGGCTCGGCGAGCGTGTGCGACAGCTCGCCCTTGGGGCCCTTGACCTTCACGGTCTGGCCGTCGATCGTGATGTCGACGCCGGCCGGTACCGGGATCGACTTACGTCCAATACGCGACATTTCTACCTGTCTCCCGTTACCAGACGAAGGCGAGGACTTCCCCGCCAACGCTCCGCTTGCGGGCCTGCCGGTCGGTGAGCAGCCCCTGGGACGTCGAAATGATCGCCACGCCCAGCCCGCCGAGCACCCGCGGGAGCCCGTCCGACTTGGCGTAAACCCGGAGACCGGGCTTGGACACGCGCTTGATGCCGGCCAGGCTCCGCTCGCGGTTCTGGCCGTACTTCAGCTCGACGACCAGTCGCTTGCCGACGGCACCCTCCTCGGGCTCCTCGACCGACCAGGTGGCGATGTAACCCTCGGCCTTGAGGACCTCGGCGATGTTCGCCTTGATCTTCGAGTAGGGCATCGTCACCCGGTCGTGGTACGCCTGGTTGGCGTTACGCAGACGCGTGAGCATGTCTGCGATCGGGTCGGTCATCGTCATGGAATTCGTCAGCCTTTCTCGCCGGGGTTCCCGGGGCGTTCCGCCCCGGGCCTACGGCGAAGAGCAATAGCTATTACCAGGAAGCCTTGGACACGCCGGGCAGCTCACCGCGGTGGGCCATCTCCCGGATGCACACCCGGCAGAGACCGAACTTGCGGTAGACCGCCTTCGGACGACCACACCGCTGGCAGCGGGTGTACGCGCGAACCGAGAACTTCGGCTTCGCGGCCGCCTTGATGATCAGCGCCTTCTTGGCCATCTCAGTTCTCCTTGAACGGGAAGCCCAGGAGCTTGAGCAGCGCCCGGCCCTCGTCGTCGGTCGTGGCGGTCGTGACCACCGTGATGTCCATGCCCCGCTGGCGATCGATCTTGTCCTGGTCGATCTCGTGGAACACCGACTGCTCGGTCAGACCGAACGTGTAGTTGCCGTGCCCGTCGAGCTTGCGACCGTCGAGACCGCGGAAGTCACGGATACGCGGCAGCGCGATCGACAGCAGCCGGTCCAGGAACTCCCACATCCGGTCGCCGCGCAGGGTCACCTTCGCGCCGATCGGCATGCCCTCACGCAGCTTGAACTGCGCGATGGACTTGGTCGCCCGCCGCACCTGCGGCTTCTGGCCGGTGATCGTGGCGAGGTCGCGGACCGCGCCGTCGATCAGCTTGGCGTCGCGAGCAGCCTCGCCGACACCCATGTTGACGACGATCTTGACCAGCCGCGGAACCTGCATGGGGTTCGCGTAGCTGTGCTGCTCCTGCAGCTGCGCCACGATCTCGTTACGGTACCGCTCCTTGAGGCGCGGCATGGTCTTGGTTTCGGTAGCCGTGGTCATCACAGGTCCTTACCGGTGCTACGCGCGATGCGGACCTTCTGGCCGTTGTCGTCGATCCGGTACCCGACGCGGGTCGGGTTCCCGTCGGAGTCCAGGACCTGCACGTTGGAGACGTGGATCGGGGCCTCCTGGGTGACGATGCCACCGGTCTTGGCGCCACGCTGGGTGGTGCTGATGCGGGTGTGCTTCTTGACCCGGTTCACGCCCTCGACCAGGACCTTGTCCTGCCGCGGGTAGGCCGCGATGACCTTGCCCTTGGCACCCTTGTCCTTGCCGGCGATGACGACGACCGTGTCGCCCTTCTTGACCTTCACGGTCACAACACCTCCGGCGCGAGAGAGATGATCTTCATGAACCGCTTGTCCCGCAGCTCCCGACCCACCGGGCCGAAGATACGGGTACCGCGCGGGTCCCCGCCGTCCTTGATGATGACGGCGGCGTTCTCGTCGAAGCGGATGTACGAACCGTCCGGCCGCCGCTTCTCCTTGGCGGTGCGGACGACGACGGCCTTGACGACGTCGCCCTTCTTCACACCAGCACCCGGGATCGCGTCCTTGACGGTGGCCACGATGACGTCGCCGATGCTCGCGTAGCGCCGACCGGAGCCACCGAGAACCCGGATGCACAGGATCTCCCGGGCACCCGTGTTGTCGGCGACGCGCAGTCGCGACTCCTGCTGAATCACGTCTATCTCCTATGTCTGCCGGTTCTCCGGCCGCCCGGAGGCGGCCGGAGCCTGGCGGAACCTGCGCCCGACCGATACCGGCCGAGCTCGAGCCTTCGCTACTTGGCCTTCTCGAGGATCTCCACGAGCCGCCACCGCTTGGTGGCGGAGAGCGGCCGGGTCTCCATGATCAGGACCCGGTCGCCGATACCGGCCGAGTTCTGCTCGTCGTGCACCTTCAGCTTGCTGGTCCGGCGCATGATCTTGCCGTACAGCGCGTGCTTGACCCGGTCCTCGACCTCGACCACGAGGGTCTTGTCCATCTTGTCGCTGACCACGAGGCCCTCACGCACCTTACGGCGGGCCCGCGCGGCGGCGGTGGTGTTCTCGCTCATGATGCAGTCACCTCAGTCGGCGCGGCCGAGAGACCCAGCTCGCGCTCACGCATGATCGTGTAGATCCGGGCGATCTCCCGACGGATGACCTGCAGCCGCCGGTTGTTGTCCAGCTGCCCGGTTGCGGCCTGCACGCGGAGGTTGAACAGCTCCGCCTTGGCCTCACGCAGCTTCGTGACCAGCTCCTCCTCGGAGAGCTCACGCAGCTCGGAAGGCTTGACGCCCGCTGCCATCAGGATTCACCCACTTCGCGCGTAACAATGCGGCACTTCATCGGGAGCTTGTGGATCGCGCGACGCATCGCCTCTCGCGCGATCTGCTCGTTGGGGAAGGACATCTCGAAGAGAACCCGCCCCGGCTTGACGTTGGCGACCCACCACTCGGGCGAGCCCTTACCGGAACCCATGCGGGTTTCCGCCGGCTTCTTGGTGAGGGCCTGGTCCGGGAAGATCGTGATCCAGACCTTGCCACCACGCTTGATGTGGCGGGTCATCGCGATACGGGCCGACTCGATCTGGCGGTTGGTCACGTACGCCGGCTCGAGAGCCTGGATCCCGAACTCGCCGAACACCACCCGGTTACCACCCTTGGACGCGCCGTGGCGGTCCGGGTGGTGCGGCTTGCGGAAGCCCTTCGGGGGCTTGCGCGGCATCAGCATCTGTCAGCCCTCCTGCTGCGTTTCTGCCGGAGCAGCCGCGGCCGAGGCGACAGCAGCACTGTCGATCGGCTCGCCACTCGGCGTCTCGGCCTGCTGAGCGATGGTGGTCGCAGCAGCCCGGCCGGCCTCGGTGCCGCCGGCGGTCGTGCCGGACGAACCCGACCGGCCACGGCGCGGCCGCTCGGGGCGGTCGCCGCGGTCACGGCGCGGGCGGGACGGACCGGCCTCGGCCGGAGCCTCCCGGCCCGGGACGGCGTCGCCCTTGTAGATCCAGACCTTCACGCCGATCCGGCCGAAGGTGGTACGGGCCTCGAAGAAGCCGTACTCGATGTTGGCCCGCAGCGTGTGCAGCGGGACGCGACCCTCGCGGTAGAACTCGGTCCGGCTCATCTCGGCACCGCCGAGACGACCCGACACCTGGACCCGGATGCCCTTGCAGACCGGGTTCTTCATCGCCGACTGCATCGCCTTGCGCATCGCCCGACGGAAGCTGACCCGGCTGGAGAGCTGCTCGGCGACGCCCTGGGCGACCAGCTGCGCGTCCGACTCGGGGTTCTTCACCTCGATGATGTTCAGCTGCACCTGCTTGCCGGTGAGCTTCTCCAGCTCGCCGCGGATCCGGTCGGCCTCCGCACCCTTCCGGCCGATGACGATGCCCGGCCGGGCGGTGTGGATGTCCACGCGGACCCGGTCACGGGTGCGCTCGATGTCGACCTTGGAAATGCCGGCACGCTCGAGGCCCTTGGACATCATCCGGCGGATCTTGACATCCTCGCCGATGTAGTCCTTGTAGAGCTTGTCCGCGAACCAGCGGGACTTCCAGTCGGTCGAGATGCCGAGCCGGAACCCAGTGGGGTGAACCTTCTGACCCATTACTCGGCGCCCTCCGTCTTGCTCTCCGTCTCAGCGGCCTCGGCCTGCTTCGCCGGGGCGGCCTTCTTCGCGGCGGCCTTCTTCGGCGCAGCCGGCGCGACCGCCTCGACCGCCACGGTGATGTGGCAGGTGCGCTTGCGGATCCGGTACGCCCGGCCCTGCGCCCGCGGCCGGAACCGCTTCATGGTCGGGCCCTCGTCGACGAACGCCTCGCTGACGAGCAGCGCGTCGGGGTCCAGCCGCTCGTTGTTCTCCGCGTTGGCGATCGCGCTCGCGAGCACCTTGTACACCTGCTCGCTCGCAGCCTGCGGCGCGAACTGCAGCACCGTGAGCGCCTCCTTCGCGGGCAGGCCGCGGACGAGGTTGACCACCCGGCGCGCCTTCATCGGCGAGATGCGCACGTGCCGCGCAACCGCCCGCGCGCCCGGAAGCACCGGAGCGTCGCCCTTTCCTGGCATCGCTGTAACCCCTTGTTCCTCTATCCGTATGCCCGCGGCGTCAGCGCCGACGGCTCTTCCGGTCGTCCTTCTCGTGACCCTTGAACGTGCGGGTCAGCGCGAACTCGCCGAGCTTGTGCCCGACCATCGCCTCGGTCACGAACACCGGGACGTGCTTGCGTCCGTCGTGCACGGCGATCGTGTGACCCAGCATCTCCGGGATGATCGTCGAGCGCCGCGACCAGGTCTTGATGACGTTCTTCGAGCCCTTGTCGTTCTGCGTCTCCACCTTCTTGAGCAGGTGGTCGTCGACGAACGGGCCCTTCTTCAGGCTGCGAGGCATGTCTTATCTCCCTCAGCCGCGCTTACGCGTGGCGTAGCGGCGGCGGACGATCAGCCGGTCACTCGGCTGGCCCTTACGACGGGTGCGGCCCTCGGGCTTACCCTGCGGGTTGACCGGGTGGCGACCGCCGGAGGTCTTACCCTCACCACCACCGTGCGGGTGGTCGACCGGGTTCATCGCGACACCACGGACGGTCGGGCGCTTGCCCTTCCACCGCATGCGGCCGGCCTTGCCCCAGTTGATGTTCGACTGGTCGGCGTTGCCGATCTCGCCGATGCTGGCGCGGCAGCGCACGTCCACCCGCCGGATCTCACCGGACGGCATGCGGAGGGTCGCGTACACACCCTCACGGCCGAGCAGCTGGATGCCGACGCCGGCCGAACGGGCCAGCTTGGCGCCGCCGCCCGGACGAAGCTCCACGTTGTGGATCGTCGTACCGACCGGGATGTTGCGCAGCGGCAGGTTGTTGCCCGGCTTGATGTCGGCACCCGGACCGGACTCGACGCGGTCGCCCTGCTTCATGTCCTTCGGCGCGATGATGTACCGCTTCTCGCCGTCGGCGTAGTGCAGCAGCGCGATGCGCGCGGTGCGGTTCGGGTCGTACTCGATGTGCGCGACCTTCGCCGGCACGCCGTCCTTGTCGACCCGCTTGAAGTCGATCAGGCGGTACTGCCGCTTGTGGCCGCCACCGTGGTGCCGGGTGGTGATCCGACCGTGGGCGTTGCGTCCGCCCTTCTTCGGCAGCGGAGCCAGCAGCGACTTCTCAGGCGTCGACCGGGTGATCTCGGCGAAGTCGGCGACGCTGGAGCCACGCCGGCCCGGCGTCGTCGGCTTGTACTTACGGATAGCCATTGTCTACACCCCTCAGCTGACCGGGCCGCCGAAGGCCTCGATGCGGTCACCGTCAGCCAGCTTCACGATCGCCCGCTTGGTCGCCTTGCGCTGACCGAAGCCGGTCTTGGTGCGCTTGCGCTTGCCCTCGCGGTTGAGCGTGTTGACCGTCAGGACGCGGACGTTGAAGATCTGCTGGATAGCGATCTTGATCTCGGTCTTGTTGGCGTCCGGGTGCACCAGGAAGGTGTACCAGTTCCGGTTCAGCTCGCTGTAGCTCTTCTCCGAGACGACCGGCGCGACGATGATGTCGCGCGGATCGGCGATCGTGCTCACTTGCCACCCTCCTCGGTGGTCTCGGCGGGAACGCCCAGGAACTCGTCCAGGGCCTCCTTGGTGAAGACCACGTCGTCGGCCACCAGCACGTCGTACGTGTTGAGCTGGCCGGCCTCGATCAGGTGCACCCGCGGCTCGTTGCGCAGCGACACCCAGTTCAGCTCGTCGGCGCTGCTCAGCACGACCAGGACCCGACGGGCCTCAGTCAGCTTCGCCAGCGTGGCCAGAGCGGCCTTGGTCGACGGCTTCTCGCCCGAGACGAAGGCCTCGACGACGTGCACCTGGCCGGCGCGCGCCCGGTCGGAGAGGGCGCCACGCAGGGCGGCGGCCTTCATCTTCTTCGGGGTGCGCTGGCTGTAGTCGCGCGGGACCGGGCCGTGCACCACGCCACCGCCGGCGAACTGCGGCGCGCGGATCGAGCCCTGCCGGGCACGACCGGTGCCCTTCTGCTTGTACGGCTTCTTGCCGCCACCGGCGACCTCGCCGCGGGTCTTGACCTTGTGCGTGCCCTGCCGGGCCGCCGCGAGCTGAGCCACCACGACCTGGTGCATCAGCGCGAGGTTGGCCTGGACGTCGAAGATGTCGGCCGGCAGCTCGACGGAGCCGCTCTTGGCGCCCTCGACGTTGCGGACGTCAACGGTGGTCACTTGGCCGCACCGCCCTTCTTCACCTTGGTCTTGGCCGCGGTACGGACCAGGACCAGCGCGCCCTTGGGGCCGGGGATGGCACCACGGACGAGCAGGAGGTTGTTCTCGGTGTCGACCGCCTGGACGGTCAGGTTCTGGACGGTGTAGCGCACGCCACCCATCCGGCCCGCCATCCGGGTGCCCTTGAAGACGCGACCCGGGGTGGCGCAGGCGCCGATGGAGCCCGGCGAGCGGTGCTTGCGCTCCACACCGTGGCTGGCGCGCAGACCGTGGAAGCCGTGCCGCTTCATCGGGCCGGCGTAGCCCTTGCCCTTGGTCTTGCCGGTGACGTCGATGGCGACGCCGGCCGGGAACTGCTCGACCGTGACCTCCTGGCCCAGCGAGTAGTCCTCGGCGTCCGAGGTGCGCAGCTCGACGATGTGCCGGCGCGGCGCCACGTCCGCCTTCGCGTAGTGCCCGCCCAGCGGCTTCTTGACCTTGCGCGGGTCGATCGTGCCGTAGGCGAGCTGGACCGCGGAGTAACCGTCCTTCTCGGCGCTACGAACCTGGCTGACGACGCACGGGCCGGCCTGAACCACGGTCACCGGGACAACGCGGTTGTTGTCCCAGACCTGGGTCATGCCGAGCTTTGCGCCCAGGATCCCCTTGACTTGCCTGTCCATTTGTCCGGTCCCTACAGCTTGATCTCGATGTCGACGCCAGCCGGCAGGTCGAGGCGCATGAGCGAGTCGACCGTCTTCGGGGTCGGGTCGATGATGTCGATCAGCCGCTTGTGCGTGCGCATCTCGAAGTGCTCGCGCGAGTCCTTGTACTTGTGCGGCGAGCGGATAACGCAGAAACGGTTGATCTCCGTGGGCAGCGGCACCGGGCCTGCGACCTGCGCCCCGGTACGCGTCACCGTCTCGACGATCTTCCGAGCCGAGGAGTCGACGACCTCGTGGTCATAGGCCTTGAGCCGGATGCGGATCTTCTGTCCCGCCATGGTGGCTTCTGTTCCTTCTCTCGATGCCGCTGTGTTGCGGGCGCCTGTACCGGCTGGCACAGGCCCACTTCGCCGACCCCCGCGGTCGGGCGTGTCGCGCCCTCGGGCCAGGCTCCGCCCCGGGACTCCGGAGCGATTCTCAGACCACGCGGTGGGTCAAGGCGCCGATCGCATCACAGCGATCTGGACGCCGTGCGAGGGTGGTTGACCGCCAGGGGCGATCAACCACCCTACGCGCGACTGTTGGTCTCCCGGAGGTCCAGCTTTCACCGGACGCAGGTGACTAACCGTCGTTACGCAACCTGACTAGTATGCCGCACGACCGGCGGCCACGCTAATCGGGGTTACCCAGCTCACTTGAGGATGTTGGTGACGCGACCAGCGCCGACCGTACGACCACCCTCGCGGATCGCGAACTTGAGGTTCTCCTCCATGGCGATCGGCTGGATCAGCTTCACGGTCATGGTGGTGTTGTCGCCCGGCATGACCATCTCGGTGCCCTCGGGCAGCGTGACGACGCCGGTGACGTCCGTGGTCCGGAAGTAGAACTGCGGACGGTAGTTCTGGAAGAACGGGGTGTGCCGGCCGCCCTCCTCCTTGGAGAGGATGTAGACCGTCGCCTCGAACTCCGTGTGCGGGGTCGTGGTGCCCGGCTTGATGACGACCATGCCGCGCTCGACGTCCTCGCGCTTGATGCCGCGCAGCAGCAGACCGACGTTCTCACCCGCGCGGGCCTCGTCGAGCAGCTTGCGGAACATCTCGATGCCGGTGCAGGTGGTCTTCATCGACTTCTCGCGGATGCCGACGATCTCCACCTCCTCGTTCGGCTTGAGGATGCCGCGCTCGGCGCGACCGGTGACGACGGTGCCACGACCGGTGATCGTGAAGACGTCCTCGATCGGCATGAGGAACGGCTTCTCGGTCTCGCGCTCCGGCTGCGGGATCGCGGTGTCGACGGCGTTCATCAGGTCCATCAGGCGACCGGTCCACTCCGGGTCGCCCTCGAGGGCCTTCAGCGCCGAGACCCGGACGACCGGCAGGTCGTCACCCGGGTACTCCTGCGAGGAGAGCAGCTCACGGACCTCGAGCTCGACGAGCTCCAGGAGCTCCTCGTCGTCGACCATGTCGCTCTTGTTGAGCGCCACGACGATGTACGGCACACCGACCTGACGGGCCAGCAGCACGTGCTCGCGGGTCTGCGGCATCGGGCCGTCGGTCGCCGCCACCACCAGGATCGCGCCGTCCATCTGCGCGGCACCGGTGATCATGTTCTTGATGTAGTCGGCGTGACCGGGGCAGTCGACGTGCGCGTAGTGCCGCGCCTCGGTCTGGTACTCGACGTGCGCGATGGAGATCGTGATGCCGCGGGCCTTCTCCTCCGGCGCCTTGTCGATCTCGTCGAACGGCGTGTACGGGTTCAGGTCCGGGAACTGGTCGTGCAGGACCTTGGTGATGGCCGCCGTCAGCGTCGTCTTACCGTGGTCGATGTGACCAATGGTGCCGATGTTGACGTGCGGCTTAGTCCGCTCGAACTTCGCCTTCGCCACTGGTGTCCTCCTGTGGACTTCTTGGTTCGTTCGCCCCGGCGCGCCGATTGGCGCTTAGGACTCTGTCGACAGCCTTTCCGGCCTGGCGGCCGGAGAGCTTTGGTGGGTTCTGCGGCGATGAAGCCTACAGGCCCGGTCTCACACAACCCGATCGAGGTGGCCGCGGGCGGGGAGTGCCCTCCCGCGACCAGCCTCGAACCATCGGATCAACTCAGGTGAGCGTCACTCACCAGTCGCCTTGGCGATGATCTCCTTCGCCACGCTCTGCGGAACCTCGGCGTAGGAGTCGAACTGCATGCTGTAGCTAGCCCGGCCCTGGGTCTTCGACCGCAGGTCGCCGACGTAGCCGAACATCTCCGACAGCGGCACCAGGGCCCGGACGATACGGGCGCCGCTGCGCTCCTCCATCGCCTGGATGATGCCGCGCCGGGAGTTGAGGTCGCCGATGACGTCACCCATGTTCTCCTCAGGAGTGGTGACTTCAACGGCCATCATCGGCTCGAGGAGCGCGGGGTCGGCCTTGCGGGCCGCCTCCTTCATCACCATCGAGCCGGCGATCTTGAATGCCATTTCCGACGAGTCGACCTCGTGGTACTGACCGTCCAGCAGCGTCAGCTTGACACCCACCAGCGGGAAGCCGGCGAGAATGCCGTACTGCATCGCGTCCTGGGCACCCGCGTCCACCGACGGGATGAACTCCCGGGGGATGCGGCCACCGGTGACGGCGTTGGCGAACTCGTAGGTCGGCGAGTCGTTGTCCAGCGGCAGCGGCTCGACGCTCACGATCACGCGGGCGTACTGGCCGGAACCACCGGTCTGCTTCTTGTGGGTGTACTCGATCTTCTCCACCTTGCGGCGGATCGTCTCGCGGTACGCCACCTGCGGCTTACCGATGTTCGCCTCGACGTTGAACTCGCGGCGCATCCGGTCCACCAGGATGTCCAGGTGCAGCTCGCCCATGCCGGAGATGACCGTCTGACCGGTCTCCTCGTCCAGCTTGACGCGGAAGGTCGGGTCCTCCTCGGCCAGCCGCTGGATGGCGGTGCTGAGCTTCTCCTGGTCGGCCTTGGTCTTCGGCTCGATCGCGACCTCGATGACCGGCTCCGGGAAGGTCATCGACTCCAGGATGACCGGGTTCGCCGGGTCGCAGAGGGTGTCACCGGTGGTGGTCTGCTTGAGACCCTGCACCGCGATGATGTCGCCAGCCTGGGCCGAGCTGCGCTCTTCCCGCTTGTTGGCGTGCATCTGGTAGATCTTGCCGATCCGCTCCTTGCGGTCCTTGGTGGAGTTGACCACCTGGGTACCGGTCTCGACCACGCCGGAGTAGACCCGGACGTAGGTGAGCTTGCCGAGGTGCTTGTCGGTCTGGATCTTGAAGGCCAGGCCGGAGAAGGGCTCCGACTTGGACGGCTTCCGCTGCATCGGGGTCTCGCCGTCGGTGGCCGTACCCTCGATCGCCGGAACGTCCAGCGGCGACGGCAGGAAGTCGACGACGGCGTCGAGCATGGGCTGCACGCCCTTGTTCTTGAACGCCGAGCCGCAGAGCACCGGGTTGGCCTTGCTGGCGATGGTGGCCCGACGGATGGCGGCCTTGATCTCCTCGACGGAGATCTCCTCGCCCTCCAGGTACTTCTCCATCACCGAGTCGTCGACGTCGGCCAGGGTCTCCATCAGCTTGTCGCGCCACTCCGCCGCGGAGTCGGCCAGCTCGGCCGGGATCTCCTCGATGGCGTAGTCCTCACCCTTCTGGGTCTCCCCGCGCCAGGTGAGGGCGCGCATGCCGATCAGGTCGACGACGCCGATGTGGTCGCCCTCGAGGCCGATCGGGATCTGGAGCACCAGCGGGGTGGCGTTGAGCCGGTCGATCATCATCTGCACGCAGCGGAAGAAGTCGGCACCGGTCCGGTCGAGCTTGTTGACGAAGCACATCCGGGGGACGTGGTACTTGTCGGCCTGACGCCAGACGTTCTCCGTCTGCGGCTCCACGCCGGCGACACCGTCGTAGACCGCGACCGCACCGTCCAGCACCCGCAGCGACCGCTCGACCTCGACCGTGAAGTCGACGTGACCGGGCGTGTCGATGATCTGGATCGTGTGGCCCTTCCACTCACACTTGGTGGCAGCGGAGGTGATGGTGATACCACGCTCCTGCTCCTGCTCCATCCAGTCCATGACGGCAGCGCCCTCGTGGACCTCACCGATCTTGTACGTGATACCGGTGTAGAACAGGATCCGCTCGGTGGTCGTGGTCTTACCGGCATCGATGTGCGCCATGATGCCGATGTTGCGTACGTTGGCGAGCGCGTCTGCGGCGGCCACTTCAATCCCTACTTATCGTCGTCTCGATTCAACTGGTGGCGGTTCCGGCGCCGGTCCGGCGCCGGAACCAGGGTGTTACCAGCGGTAGTGCGCGAAGGCCTTGTTGGACTCGGCCATCTTGTGCGTGTCCTCGCGCCGCTTGACGGCGGCACCCAGACCGTTGCTCGCGTCCAGCAGCTCGTTCATCAGCCGCTCGACCATGGTCTTCTCACGACGGGCCTTGGAGTAGGTCACCAGCCAGCGCAGACCGAGGGTGGTCGCGCGGGCCGGACGGACCTCGACCGGCACCTGGTAGGTCGCGCCACCGACACGGCGGCTGCGGACCTCGAGGGTCGGCTTGACGTTGTCCATCGCGCGCTTGAGCGTGACGACCGGGTCGGTGCCGCTCTTCTCGCGGCAGCCCTCCAGGGCGGCGTACACGATGCGCTCGGCGAGCTGACGCTTGCCGCGCAGCAGAATCTTGTTCACCAGCTGGGTGACCAACGGCGAGTTGTACACCGGGTCAGCGACCAGCGGCTTCCGCGGAGCGGGTCCCTTACGCGGCATGTCAGCTCTTCTCCTTCTTCGCGCCGTACCGGCTGCGCGCCTGCTTGCGGTTGCGGACACCCTGGGTGTCCAGCGAACCGCGGACGATCTTGTAACGCACGCCGGGGAGGTCCTTCACCCGGCCGCCGCGGACGAGCACGATCGAGTGCTCCTGCAGGTTGTGACCGACGCCCGGAATGTAGGCGGTCACCTCGATCTGGCTGCTGAGCTTGACACGAGCGACCTTGCGGAGCGCCGAGTTCGGCTTCTTGGGGGTGGTGGTGTACACGCGGGTGCACACACCGCGCCGCTGAGGGCTGCCCTTCAGCGCCGGGGTCTTGGTCTTGGTCGTCTTGGCCTGGCGGCCCTTTCGGACCAGCTGCTGGATGGTGGGCACCGGGTTTCTCCGCTCCCTTCGGCCGCTCACGCGGCCGCGCCGTCTGCTCGTTAGCCGACCTGATGGACGGCTCTCCTACATTCCGACCAGGGCCACCTCGCGGAGGTCCCGGCACCCGCGGTCGGGCGTGTCGCCCAGATCACGGTCCCGGTGCCGTCGCTCGCGCTCCGCACCGGGTTCTGTTCGCCGGCACGCGGTGGACCGTGCGCCGGGTCTTGGACTGTGTCGTGCGGCCGCTCGATCACCGGATGAACCGGGACCCGCGCACGCACGAGTTGCCCGGGCGGGCCCGGGCACAAGGGGAAAGAGTACCTACCACAGCCTCGCAGGTCAAAACGGAATGGTCCGGCGGATCTCAAACCCCGCCGGTCGCCCGCCCCGTGGCGCCTGCTCGCCCGTGCTGGGCACCTACAGCTCCAAGTGTACCGGCTGCCCGCGGAAGCGGCCCGTCGGCCCCGCCGCGACCGCCGTCACCCGAACTGCAGCAGCAACGCCAGCCCCAGGCCGGCCAGGCAGAGCAGCAGACCCGTCGCCCCGCAGCTGATCCCCGCCGTGGCCAGCCCCCGCCCGGTGAACCGGACCGCCGGCGGCGCCGCCGCCCGCCCGATCTGCCGCCGGGCCAGCAGACCGGCCACGATCGCGGCCGCCCCGGCCAGCACGCCCGGCACGGTGAACGCGCCGGCCGCCCAGGCCCCGCCGTACCGCGCCGCCACGACACCGAAGCAGACCACCAGCACCGACACCAGGATCGACACCACCCCGGCCACCAGCGAGCCCACCGCCGGACCGGAGGTCACCGCCGGCACGTCGAGGTGGACCACCCCGAAAGGGGTACCCGGTACCGGATCGACCCGCTTGGGCGGTTTGGGCGCCTCCCGCGGCGGCGGGGGCAACCACCCCGGACCGGGCGGCGGCCACCCGCCGCCCGGCGCTCCACCGAGGTACGCCCCCGCCGGAGACGGCCCCGGGTACGGCTGGCCCGGCTGCCCCGGCGACAGCTGCCCCGGGTGACCGCCGGACACCTGGCCCGGCTGCGCCGGCGAGAACTGCCCCGGGTGACCGCCGAAGGGCTGACCCGGCGACAACTGCCCGGGGTACGTCGGCGCCGGCGGCGACGCGTACCCGATGGGGGTGGCCTCCGGCGGCGTGCCGGTGCCCGGGGTCGACGGGTCGCCCGTGGCGGCCCCCTGCGCCGACCAGGGCGACACCTCGGGCACGGCGGTCGCGGGCGGGGCCGCACCGGCGGAACCGGGCGCGCCCGTCTCCGGGGGCCCGGCGGGCTGGCCGCCCGGGTCGGCTCCCGACGGCGGCGCCGGTTCCGTCACGTGGTCCTCCTGTCGACAAGCCAGATCCCTCGCCGCGCGACGGACACCGGCCAGGCTACCGTCGGCGCGCACCGCCCCGCAGGGCCCGTACGAGCACCGGCGCTCAGTCCACGTTCGGGGCGTAGTCCTGCCCGAACGGAGCGTCGGCCAGCCGGACCACGCCGATCACCACCAGCGTCACCACGGCCACCGCGACCAGCACCAGACCCGCCCAGGCCAGCCGCTCCCCCTGCCGCAGCCAGGCCGCGCCGGTGAGGTACCCGCCGGAGGCGTACGCCTCCCGCCGGGCCTGCCGGGCGAGCTGGAGCGCCACCGTCGCGGGCACCACCCCGCCGACGAACAGCCCGGTCAGCGCCCCGATCAAGCCCAGCGCGAAGACGGCGCGGGCCTTCGTCGCGGGCGCCGGGTCGGGGTCAAGCGGGTGGCGTGGCGGCTGGTGCGCCACGGGCAGCTGCCCGGGAGCGGTCGTCATAGCCCCATCATGCCCGCCGGCGCACGCCGAGACCGGCCACCTCGGCCCCGAAGGCCGGCCCACCCCGGAACACGACGAGGCCCCCGGCGCTCACGCCGGGGGCCTCGTCGGTCACTGCTTAGCGGTACGACCCGAAGTCGAAGTCGTCCAGCGGCACAGCCTGCCCGCTGGCCGGCCCGAAACCGTAGTCGGTCTCCGGGTAGCCGGTCATCGAGTAGACCTTGGCCTTCGCCTCCTCGGTCGGCTCGACCCGGACGTTGCGGTACTTGCTGATGCCCGTACCGGCCGGGATGAGCTTACCGATGATCACGTTCTCCTTGAGGCCGACGAGCGAGTCGCTGCGCGAGTTGATCGCCGCGTCGGTCAGCACCCGGGTGGTCTCCTGGAAGGAGGCCGCCGAGAGCCAGGAGTCGGTGGCCAGCGAGGCCTTGGTGATACCCATCAGCACCGGGCGACCGGCGGCGGGCTCGCCACCCTCGCCGACGAGCCGGCGGTTCTCCGACTCGAACAGCGCCCGGTCGACCAGCACGCCCGGCAGGAACTCGGTCGAGCCGGAGTCGATGACCGTCACCCGCTTGAGCATCTGGCGGATGATGATCTCGATGTGCTTGTCGTGGATGAGCACACCCTGCGAGCGGTAGACCTCCTGGACCTCCTGGGTCAGGTGGACCTGGACCGCGCGCGGGCCGAGGATGCGGAGCAGCTCGTGCGGGTCGATGGTGCCCTCGGTGAGCTTCTCGCCGACCTCGACGTGGTCCCCGTCGTGGGTCCGCAGCTTGACCCGCTTGGAGATCTTGTCGTAGACGATCTCGTCGCTGCCGTCGTCCGGCACCACGATGATCTTCCGGGACCGCTCGCCGTCCTCGATCCGGACCCGGCCCGGGGTGTCGGCGATGGGCGCCTTGCCCTTCGGGATCCGAGCCTCGAAGATCTCCTGGACACGGGGCAGACCCTGGGTGATGTCCTCACCCGCGACACCACCGGTGTGGAAGGTACGCATCGTCAGCTGCGTACCCGGCTCACCGATCGACTGGGCGGCGATGATGCCGACCGCCTCGCCGATGTCGACCGACTTGCCGGTCGGCAGCGAACGGCCGTAGCAGGCCGCGCAGACGCCCAGCTTCGACTCGCAGGTGAGCACGCTGCGCACCCGGACCGTCTCCACCCCGGCGCCGACGATCTTGTCGACCAGGATCGAGTTGAGGTCCTGACCGCGCTGCGCCACCACGGTGCCGTCCGGCCCCTTGATGTCGTCGGCCAGGGTCCGGGCGTGCACGCTGGTCTCGGCGTGCGTGTGCACGACCAGCTTGCTGTCCAGCCGCTCGCCGATCTGCATCGGGATCGCCCGGTCGGTGCCGCAGTCCTCCTCGCGGATGATCACGTCCTGCGAGACGTCCACCAGACGACGGGTCAGGTAACCCGAGTCGGCGGTCCGCAGGGCGGTGTCGGCGAGACCCTTACGGGCACCGTGCGTGGAGATGAAGTACTCCAGCACGGACAGACCCTCCCGGTAGCTGGCCTTGATCGGCCGCGGGATGATCTCGCCCTTCGGGTTGGCCACCAGACCACGGATCGCCGCGATCTGCCGGAGCTGGAGCAGGTTACCGCGGGCACCCGAGTTGATCATCTTCCACAGCGGGTTCTCCTGCGGCAGCGCGGTGTCCATCTCCTTGGCGACCTCGTTGGTCGCCTTGGTCCAGATCTCGATGAGCTCGCCGCGACGCTCCTCGGCGGTCATCAGACCACGCTGGTACTGCTTGTCGATCTGGTCGGCGTCCTTCTCGTACCGCGCCAGGATCTCCCGCTTGCGCGGCGGCGCGATGACGTCCTCCATGCCGATGGTGACGCCGGACCAGGTGGCCCAGTGGAAACCGGCCTCCTTGAGCCCGTCCAGGGTGGCCGCGAGAGCCACCTTCGGGAAGCGCTCGGCGAGGTCGTTGACGATCGCGGAGAGCTGGCCCTTGCGGATCTCGTAGTTCACGAAGCGGTAGCCCTGCGGCAGCGTCTCGTTGAACAGGACCCGGCCCAGCGTGGTCTCCACGGTCAGCGGCTCGCCCTCGGCCCAGCCCTCGGGCGCGACCCACGGCTCGGCGCCGGCGCCGTTGTCGACACCGACCACGCCGCGCAGCCGGATCTTGACCGGGGTCTGCAGGTGCAGCTCGCCGTTGTCGAACGCCATCCGCGCCTCGGCGTCCGAGCTGAACGCCCGGCCCTCGCCCTTGCCACCCGGGGTGAGGTGGGTGAGGTGGTAGAGACCGATGACCATGTCCTGGGTGGGCATGGTGACCGGCTTGCCGTCGGCCGGCTTGAGGATGTTGTTCGACGACAGCATCAGGATCCGCGCCTCGGCCTGGGCCTCGGCGGACAGCGGCACGTGCACCGCCATCTGGTCACCGTCGAAGTCCGCGTTGAACGCGGTGCAGACGAGCGGGTGGATCTGGATGGCCTTGCCCTCGACCAGCTGCGGCTCGAAGGCCTGGATGCCCAGGCGGTGCAGGGTCGGCGCGCGGTTCAGCAGCACCGGGTGCTCGCCGATGACCTCTTCCAGCACGTCCCACACGACCGGCCGCTGCCGCTCGACCATCCGCTTGGCGGACTTGATGTTCTGCGCGTGGTTGAGGTCCACCAGCCGCTTCATCACGAACGGCTTGAACAGCTCCAGCGCCATCTGCTTGGGCAGGCCGCACTGGTGCAGCTTCAGCTTCGGGCCGACCACGATGACCGAACGGCCGGAGTAGTCGACGCGCTTGCCGAGCAGGTTCTGGCGGAACCGGCCCTGCTTGCCCTTGAGCATGTCCGACAGCGACTTGAGCGGGCGGTTACCCGGACCGGTGACCGGCCGGCCGCGACGGCCGTTGTCGAACAGCGCGTCGACGGCCTCCTGGAGCATCCGCTTCTCGTTGTTGACGATGATCTCGGGCGCGCCGAGGTCGATCAGCCGCTTGAGGCGGTTGTTCCGGTTGATCACGCGGCGGTACAGGTCGTTCAGGTCGGAGGTCGCGAAGCGGCCACCGTCGAGCTGCACCATCGGGCGCAGGTCCGGCGGGATGACCGGGACGCAGTCCAGCACCATGCCGAGCGGCGAGTTGCGGGTGTTCAGGAACGCCGCGACGACCTTGAGCCGCTTGAGCGCCCGGATCTTCCGCTGGCCCTTGCCGGAGCGGATGGTCTCGCGCAGGCTCTCGGCCTCGGCGTCGAGGTCCATGTTCTGGACCAGCGCCTTGATGGCCTCGGCACCCATGCCGCCGGTGAAGTACTCGCCGAACCGGTCGCGCAGCTCGCGGTAGAGCAGCTCGTCGGTGACCAGCTGCTTCGGCTCCAGCTTGCGGAAGGTGTCCAGCACCTCGTCGAGGCGGTCGATCTCGCGCTGGGCCCGGTCGCGGATCTGGCGCATCTCGCGCTCTCCGCCCTCCTTGACCTTGCGCCGGACGTCCGCCTTGGCACCCTCGGCCTCCAGCTCGGCCAGGTCGGCCTCGAGCTTGGCGGCCCGCTTCTCGATCTCCGAGTCGCGGCTGTTCTCGGACTGCCGCTTCTCGGCCAGGATCTCGTTCTCGATGGTCGAGAGGTCACGGTGACGCGACTCGGCGTCCACGCTCGTCACGACGTACGAGGCGAAGTAGATGATCTTCTCGAGGTCCTTGGGGGCGAGGTCCAGCAGGTAGCCCAGCCGGCTCGGCACGCCCTTGAAGTACCAGATGTGGGTCACCGGAGCGGCGAGCTCGATGTGCCCCATCCGCTCACGACGGACCTTGGAACGGGTCACCTCGACGCCGCAGCGCTCGCAGATGATGCCCTTGAAGCGGACCCGCTTGTACTTACCGCAGTAGCACTCCCAGTCCCGCTGCGGACCGAAGATCTTCTCGCAGAAGAGCCCGTCCTTTTCCGGCTTCAGGGTGCGGTAGTTGATCGTCTCAGGCTTCTTGACCTCACCGTGCGACCACTGACGGATGTCGTCGGCGGTGGCGAGGCCGATGCGCAGCTCGTCGAAGAAGTTGACGTCGAGCACTATGTCCCCTATGTCGTCGTCTGTACTGCTAGCTAGTGGGTGGGGTCGGGAGCCGGCGAGCCGGCTCCCGACCGCTCACCTCAGACCTCTTCGACCGAGCTCGGCTCGCGCCGGGACAGGTCGATGCCCAGCTCCTCCGCGGCCCGGAACACCTCGTCGTCGGTCTCGCGCATCTCCAGGGCCACGCCGTCGCTGGAGAGCACCTCGACGTTGAGGCACAGCGACTGCAGCTCCTTGAGCAGCACCTTGAACGACTCCGGGATGCCCGGCTCGGGGATGTTCTCGCCCTTGACGATCGCCTCGTAGACCTTGACCCGGCCCAGAACGTCGTCGGACTTGATGGTCAGCAGCTCCTGCAGGGCGTAGGCGGCGCCGTACGCCTGCATGGCCCAGCACTCCATCTCACCGAAGCGCTGGCCACCGAACTGCGCCTTACCACCCAGCGGCTGCTGCGTGATCATCGAGTACGGGCCGGTCGACCGGGCGTGGATCTTGTCGTCGACCAGGTGGTTGAGCTTCAGGATGTAGATGTAGCCGACCGCGATCGGGTCCGGCAGCGGCTCGCCGGATCGACCGTCGAACAGCTGCGCCTTGCCGGAGGACCCGATCAGCTGCTTGCCGTCCCGGTTGGGCAGGGTCGACGCGAGCAGACCGGAGATCTCCTCCTCACGGGCACCGTCGAAGACCGGGGTGGCCACGTTGGTGTCCCCCTCGGACTCGTGCGCCTCGATCGAGCGGAGCTGGCGCTTCCAATCGGCGTCGTCGCCCTCGACCTTCCAACCGGTTTTGGCCACCCAGCCGAGGTGGGTCTCCAGCACCTGACCGATGTTCATCCGGCTCGGCACACCCAGCGGGTTGAGCACGATGTCGACCGGGGTGCCGTCCTCCAGGAACGGCATGTCCTCGACCGGCAGGATCTTGGAGATGACGCCCTTGTTGCCGTGCCGGCCGGCGAGCTTGTCGCCGTCCTGGATCTTGCGCTTCTGGGCGACGTAGACCCGGACCAGCTCGTTGACACCCGGCGGCAGCTCGTCGCCGTCCTCGCGGGAGAAGGTACGCACGCCGATGACCGTGCCGGTCTCGCCGTGCGGCACCTTCAGCGAGGTGTCCCGGACCTCGCGCGCCTTCTCACCGAAGATCGCGCGGAGCAGCCGCTCCTCCGGGGTCAGCTCGGTCTCGCCCTTGGGCGTGACCTTGCCGACCAGGATGTCGCCGGGGACGACCTCGGCGCCGATCCGGATGATGCCGCGCTCGTCGAGGTCCGCGAGCATTTCCTCGCTGACGTTCGGGATGTCGCGGGTGATCTCCTCCGGGCCGAGCTTGGTGTCCCGGGCGTCGACCTCGTGCTCCTCGATGTGGATCGAGGTGAGCACGTCCTGCTGCACGAGGCGCTGCGACAGGATGATCGCGTCCTCGTAGTTGTGGCCCTCCCAGCACATGAACGCCACCAGCAGGTTGCGCCCGAGCGCCATCTCGCCCTCGTCGGTGCACGGACCGTCGGCGATGACCTGGCCGGCCTCGACGCGGTCGCCCTCGAAGACGACCGGCTTCTGGTTGACGCAGGAGCCGGCGTTGGAGCGGCGGAACTTGTGCAGCAGGTACGTCCGGCGGTGGCCGTCGTCCTGGTGGATGGTGATGTAGTCGGCGCAGAGGTCCTCGATCACACCACCGACCTCGGCGACGACGACGTCACCGGCGTCGACGGCGGCCCGGTACTCCATGCCCGTGCCGACCAGCGGCGCCTCGGCCTTGACCAGCGGCACCGCCTGGCGCTGCATGTTCGCGCCCATCAGGGCCCGGTTGGCGTCGTCGTGCTCGAGGAACGGGATCATCGCGGTCGCGACCGAGGTCATCTGCCGCGGCGAGACGTCCATGTAGTCGACGGCGCTGGGAACCACGTCCTCGGTCTCGCCGCCCTTACGGCGGCACAGGACCCGGTCCTCGGCGAAGGTGCCGTCGGCCTTGAGCGGCGCGTTGGCCTGCGCCTTGACGTACCGGTCCTCCTCGTCCGCGGTCAGGTAGTCGATCTGGTCGGTGACCCGACCCTCGACGACCTTCCGGTACGGCGTCTCGATGAAGCCGAACGGGTTGACCCGGGCGAAGGTGGAGAGCGCGCCGATCAGGCCGATGTTCGGGCCTTCCGGCGTCTCGATCGGGCACATCCGGCCGTAGTGCGACGGGTGCACGTCACGGACCTCGAAGCCGGCCCGCTCCCGGGACAGACCACCCGGGCCGAGCGCGCTCAGCCGGCGCCGGTGGGTCAGGCCCGCCAGCGGGTTGGTCTGGTCCATGAACTGGGACAGCTGCGACGTACCGAAGAACTCCTTGATCGCCGCCACCACCGGGCGGATGTTGATCAGGGTCTGCGGCGTGATCGCCTCGACGTCCTGCGTGGTCATCCGCTCGCGGACGACCCGCTCCATCCGGGACAGGCCGACCCGGACCTGGTTCTGGATCAGCTCGCCGACCGTGCGCAGGCGCCGGTTGCCGAAGTGGTCGATGTCGTCGGCCTCGTAGCCGTCCTCACCGGCGTGCAGCCGGCAGAGGTACTCCACGGTGGCGACGATGTCGTCCTCGGTGAGCGTGCCCGTGGTGATCGGGACGTCCAGCTCGAGCTTCTTGTTGAACTTGTAACGACCGACCTTGGCGACGTCGTACCGCTTCGGGTTGAAGAAGAGGTTGTCGAGCAGGGTCTGGGCGTTCTCACGGGTCGGCGGCTCGCCAGGGCGGAGCTTCCGGTAGATGTCGAGCAGCGCCTCGTCCTGGCCGGCGATGTGGTCCTTCTCGAGCGTGGTCATCATCAGCTCGGACCAGCCGAACCGCTCACGGATCTGCTCGGCCGACCATCCGATGGCCTTGAGCAGGACCGTGACGGCCTGCCGACGCTTGCGGTCGATGCGGACGCCGACCGTGTCGCGCTTGTCGATGTCGAACTCCAGCCAGGCACCCCGGCTCGGGATGACCTTGACGCTGGAGAGGTCGCGGTCGGAGGTCTTGTCCGGCTGCTTGTCGAAGTAGACGCCCGGGGACCGGACGAGCTGGCTGACCACGACGCGCTCGGTGCCGTTGATGATGAAGGTGCCCTTCGGCGTCATCATCGGGAAGTCACCCATGAACACCGTCTGGCTCTTGATCTCGCCAGTGGTGTTGTTGGTGAACTCCGCGGTCACGAACAGCGGCGCGCAGTAGGTCAGGTCCTTCTCCTTGCACTCCTCGATCGAGGCCTTGACCTCGTCGAAGCGCGGAGCCGAGAAGGAGAGCGACATGGTGCCGGAGAAGTCCTCAATGGGACTGATCTCTTCGAGGATCTCCGCGAGACCCGATCGTGCGTGCGGGTCGTCCGCCGACCGGCCCTGCCAAGCCTCGTTGCCGACGAGCCAGTCGAAGGACTCGTTCTGAATGGCGAGGAGGTTGGGGACCTCGAGGTGTTCGGTGATCCTGCCGAAAGAAACTCGGCGGGGAGCGAAAGCGCTCGACGTACGACTGGTCTTCGCAGGGCGGGAAGCTGCCAAGATGCGTCCTTCCGAGGACCGGTGCTGCAGAACGGCTGGTACGCGTGCACTCCAATGACCCCACCAGAAATATCCGTAAACGGACATTTCCGAGCAGGGGTCAAGTCGGAAGGCAGCGCAAACTAGCAGTGTAGCCGAGAGGCTAACCGCTGTCCAGCCCACCCCGCAGGTCGTCGCGGAACGTGCCTCGGGACCCCGGAAAACCGGGTCTGCCGGGCCGCTCGGAACGCGGCGTTCCTGCGGGCCGCTCGGGTGTCGCGGCGGGTGGTGCTGCCGTTGCCATTACCCAAGTGGTGGCCGTCGCAAGCGCGGAAGGTCTTGCTGGTGTCAGCGTGCCTGGCAGTCCGGTGCCGCGTCAAGGGCCGGTGTCGGGTCGCCGCCCTCTTTCCGTTCCGGGACCACCGCCGGGCACCGCCGTGGTCCCGTACGCCGGGTGCCGGACGTCCTGCTCACACCGCTGCCACCGGTGGTCACCAACCACAGCGGGCGGTGATCCGTTCCCGGATCACCGCCCGCCGCGATGCGGTGTGCCCCGGCTCACGTGAGCCGGACGCGCGCCTGGTCGTACCTCAATTACTTGAGGGTGACCTTGGCGCCCTCGCCCTCGAGCTTGGTCTTGGCCTTCTCGGCGGTCTCCTTGTTGACCTTCTCAAGGATGGCCTTCGGCGCGGCCTCGACCACGTCCTTGGCCTCCTTGAGGCCCAGGCCGGTCAGCTCACGCACGACCTTGATGACCTGGATCTTCTTGCCACCGTCGCTCTCGAGGACGACGTCGAACTCGTCCTTCTCCGGCTCGGCCTCGGCCGGGGCGGCAGCGCCACCGGCAGCGGCGACCGCGACCGGAGCGGCGGCGGTGACCTCGAAGGTCTCCTCGAACTGCTTCACGAACTCGGAGAGCTCGATCAGCGTCATCTCCTTGAACGCGTCGAGCAGCTCGTCGGTGCTGAGCTTCGCCATGTCTGGCGTCCTTTCCTGAATCTGTTAGGTAAGAACTGGGTGCGCCGGGAGGCCTCAGGCCGCCTCGGCGCCCTCCTTCTCGCGCTTGTCCTGCAGGGCGGCCGCCAGACGGGCGGTCTTGGAGAGCGGAGCCTGGAACAGGGCCGCGGCCTTGCTCAGGTTGCCCTTCATCGCGCCGGCCAGCTTGGCCAGCAGCACCTCACGGGACTCCAGGTCGGCGAGCTTCGTGACCTCGGCCGCGGAAATGGCCTTGCCCTCGAAGACACCGCCCTTGATGACGAGCTTCGGGTTGGCCTTCGCGAAGTCGCGAAGCCCCTTCGCCGCCTCGACGACGTCGCCCGAAACGAAAGTCAGCGCGGTAGGACCGGTGAACAGCTCGTCGAGGCCGGAGATGCCCGCCTCGGTCGCGGCACGCTTGGCCAGCGTGTTCTTCGCGACCGTGTAGGTGGTCTCCTTGCCGAGCGAGCGCCGCAGCTGGGTGAGCTGGGAAACCGTCAGACCACGGTACTCGGTCAGCACCGCAGCGCCCGCGTTACGGAAGCTCTCGGTCAGCTCAGCGACGGCCGTGGCCTTGTCGGCCCGGATCGGCTTGTCCGCCATGTCCCTCCTCTCTCGTTGCTCGAGGCTGGTCGCCGTCGGCAGGCCGGGAGGCCTGGGACGGCGGCGGAGGATCACGACAACGAGAAAAGCCCCGGCGCAGGGCGCACGGGGCGAGGGCCGGCACGATCACCATGGTCGGCGGACCACGGGAAGAGCCGAGTTTCGCTTGCCGCCCTGCGCGGGTCGCCCGTCATCGCGGGACCTTCGACCGTGCCGGAGCACGGTGACCAGCGGTCTCTGGGTGGAACTTCGTCACCAGGTTACGGCACGCGACGGTGCGCACCAAATCGCCCCCCACGTGCGCCCGGTCACTCCGGCGCGGCACCTTCCGCCAGCGGGCCGGCCCGCTCAGGGGCGGACCCGGCGCCGCCAGACGTAGCCGGCCAGGGCCACCGCCGCCCAGGCCAGCGCGCCGGCGGTGAGCAGCAGCGCCGTCGAGCCGGCCAGCGGGCCGGTCACCGCCCGGGCGGTCGCCATCACCGGCGGCGCCAGCCAGGGCGCCACCGAGCTGCTCAGGCCGAGGACCAGGGCGCCGACCGCGCCCAGGGCCAGCACCGCCACTCCGTAGCCCGCGCTGCCGGTGACCGCCCGGCTGGCCAGGGCGCCGAGTGCCACCGCCGCCGGCAGGGCCAGCAGGTGGGCCCAGAGCCCGAGGGTGAGACCCACCGGCAACGACCGGTCCCCCGGCCCCACCGGGCCGGTCACCCCGCCGACCAGCCACGGGAAGATCATCGCAACGGCCACGGTGCCGAGCGCGGCCACCGTCGCCGCCAGCAGGCCGGCCGCGCGCTCCCGGGCCGGGCCGACCACGACCAGGGCCAACCGGCGCTGCACGTCCGGCTCCACGTCCAGCAGGATCCTGGTCTGCCAGGCCAGCACCGGGAAGAGCACCACCGCGGAGACGCCGTACGCCTCCGCCGGCTGGGCCCGGCCGCCGCCGTACAGGACGCCGAGGGCGAGCAGGCCGGCCAGCAGCGGCGCCAGCGCCCGCCCGGTACGCAGGAAGCCGGCGAGCCGCAGCCGCACCAGCGCGCTCACCGGGACACCTCCCGCGCCGAACCGTCCGCTCCGACGCCCTCTCCCGCCGCCGGCTCGGGTGACCCGGCGTCCGGCGGGGCGGCGTCGGGGCGTACCCGCAGGACGTGGTGGCCCTCGGCGCGCAACCGGGCGACGGCGCCGGCCACCCGCGCGGCCGGCACGGCGACCTCGACCACGGCCATCGGCTCCGCCCCGGCGGACGTCTCCTCGGTCACCACGCCGTCCGCGACGGTCCAGCGGCGGGTGCCCGGCAGCCGGACGGTCTCCCCCCGGTGGTCGCTGACCAGCACCGACCCGCCGGCCGCCAGCACCTCGTCGACCAGGGCGGGGACCAGCTCGCGGGCGGCGGAGTCCAGGCCCTCCCAGGGCTCGTCGAGCACCAGCAGGCCGGGCCGGCGGAGCATCGCCTGGGCCAGTCCGACCTTCTGCGCGGTGCCCTTGGACAGCTCGGGCAGCTTCACGCCCCGGAACCGGGTCAGGCCCAGCCGCTCGGTCCACCGGTCGGCCTCCCGCGCCGCCCCGGACCGGGACAGCCCGGCGACCCGACCCATCGCGGTGAGGTAGGCCGCCACGGTGAAGGGCTGGTCGGCGGGGAACCGCTCCGGCACCCAGCCCACGTGGCGGGGCCGGTCGACGACCCGGCCCCGGCCCGGCCGGAGCACCCCGGCCGCGAGCTGGAGCAGGGTGGACTTGCCCACCCCGTTGCGGCCGAGCACGACCGCCACCTCACCGGGCTCGATCCGGGCCTGCGCCGCCCGCAGCACCCACGGGCCGCGCCGGTGGTACCGGAGCCAGACGTCCTCCAGCAGCATGCCGCGAGCCTGCCACAGCCGGACGAACGGCAGGGGCCCCGCCACGAGTCGTGGCGGGGCCCCTGCGCGGGAGTCGTGCTCAGCCCTCGGCCGGGGCCTCGTGCAGGTTCTTCACCAGCTTCGGGTCGACCGGAACGCCCGGGCCCATGGTGGTGGTGAGGACGACCTTCTTGAGGTACGTGCCCTTGGCCGCCGACGGCTTGGCGCGGAGCACCTCGTCGAGGACGGCGGCGTAGTTGTCCACCAGCTGGGTCTCGGAGAACGAGGCCTTGCCGATGATCAGGTGCAGGTTGGAGTGCTTGTCCACCCGGAAGGTGATCTTGCCGCCCTTGATGTCCTGAACGGCCTTGGTGACGTCCATGGTCACCGTGCCCGTCTTCGGGTTCGGCATCAGGCCGCGCGGGCCCAGGATCCGCGCGATCCGGCCGATCTTGGCCATCTGGTCGGGGGTGGCGATCGCGGCGTCGAAGTCCAGCCAGCCGCCCTGGATCCGGGCGACGAGCTCGTCCGTGCCCACCTCGTCGGCACCGGCGGCGGCGGCCTCCTCGGCCTTCGCGCCGGCAGCGAACACGATCACGCGGGCGGTCTTACCGGTGCCGTGCGGCAGGTTGACCGTGCCGCGGACCATCTGGTCCGCCTTGCGGGGGTCGACGCCGAGGCGCATGGCGACCTCGACCGTGGCGTCGAACTTGACGTTGGTGGTCTCCTTGGCCAGCTTCACGGCCTCGGCGGGGGTGTAGAGCTTCGACCGGTCGATGACGTCGGCGGCCTTGCGGTAGCTCTTGCTGCGCTGCATTTCTGGTTACTCCTGTGGTCTCTGGCGGGCCGCGGTCATCGCGCGCCCTCCCACGAACTGATCGGGTGAGTGCTCAGGCGACGTCAGTCGCTGACGATGATGCCCATCGACCGGGCGGTGCCGGCGATGATCTTCGCAGCCTGGTCGATGTCGTTGGCGTTGAGGTCGACCATCTTCTTCTCGGCGATCTCACGCACCTGGGCCTGCGACACGGAGCCGACCTTGTCCTTCTGCGGGACGCCGGAGCCCTTCTCCACGCCGGCGGCCTTGAGCAGCAGCCGGGCGGCGGGCGGGGTCTTCAGGACGAAGGTGAAGGACCGGTCCTCGTACACGCTGATCTCGGCGGGGACGATGTCGCCCCGCTGGGACTCGGTCTGCGCGTTGTAGGACTTGCAGAACTCCATGATGTTCACGCCGTGCTGACCGAGCGCGGGGCCCACCGGCGGCGCCGGCGTGGCCTGGCCCGCCTTCAGCTGAAGCGTGAACGTCTTGACGAGCTTCTTCTTCGGAGGCATGTCACTTCCTGGGGCTTGGAACTGGGAAAGGTGCCGGGCCGCGGGCGCGCACGGTCAGCGCGATGCGACAGCGACGACGTTCTAGGGTAGCGCAGCGTTGCACCGCCCCGTCCGTCGAGGTCCGTCGAGGTCCAACGGAGGGGCGGAAACGGGTACGCCGACGGCGGGCGAGTGCCCACCGCCGGCGACCCGGACGTCAGATCTTGGCGACCTGGTTGAAGTTCAGCTCGACCGGAGTCTCCCGGCCGAAGATCGACACCAGCACCTTGAGCTTCTGCTGGTCGGCGTTGATCTCACTGATCGTCGCCGGCAGCGAGGCGAACGCGCCGTCGGTGACGGTGACCGAGTCGCCGACCTCGAAGTCGAGGACCTTGACCTCGGGCTTGGCCTTCTTCTGCTCGGTCTCGACCGCCGGCGCCAGCCACTTCAGCACCTCGTCGAGGCTCAGCGGCGCCGGCCGGTCGGCCCGGTCGGTGGCACCGACGAAGCCGGTGACCCCCGGCGTGTTGCGCACGCAGGAGTACGACTCGGCGGTCAGCTCCATCCGGACCAGGATGTAGCCCGGGAAGACCTTGGCCTGGACCTGCGACCGCTTCCCGTTCTTGACCTCGACCTCTTCCCGGGTCGGCACCTCGACCTGGTAGATGAAGTCCTCCATGTCGAGGGAGGTGATCCGGGTCTCGAGGTTGGTCTTGACCTTGTTCTCGTAGCCGGCGTACGAGTGCACCACGTACCAGTCGCCCGGGGCGTACCGCAGCTTCTGGCGCAGCTCGGCGACCGGGTCGTACTCCTCGTCCGGGGCCGGCTCGGTGGTCGGGAATTCCGGCTCGCTGGCGGCCTCGACCGACTCGTCACTCGCCGCCGTCGCCACCGCGGACTGGTCGTCCGTGGTCTCGGCGGTCTCGTCGTACTCAGGCACGCTCGCTCACTTCCGTCACTATCGGCTCAGTCGGCCGGTCAGCTGGGGTTGCCGAAGACCCACAGCACGCCCTTCGCGAAGGCGTAGTCGAGAAGGCCGACGATCGTCAGCACCACCGCGACGAACGTCACCACCACGGCCGTGTAGGTCAGCAGCTCCTTGCGGGTCGGCCAGATGACCTTACGCAGTTCGGCGACCACCTCGCGGAAGAAACGCGCGATGCGGGCGAACAGCCCGATCCGGTCGGTGTCGGTGCGGGTCTTCGGCTTGCTGTCGGCCGAACCGGCACGGGCCCGCGAACGGGTCGCGGTGCCGCCCCGGGAGACCGGCTCGTCCGCGCCGGCGGCGTCGTCGTCGGCGGCCACGTCGTCGACGAGCTCGTCGCGCTCGTCGCGCAGACCCTCGTCGCCGGCGTCCTCGCCGCGCCGCTTGCTCTCGGCCACTTCGCCCTCCGTCGCGGGATGTCGGTCGTACGCCTCATGGGCGTACGCGGCGTTTGGTCACGCCGGCCGGACCAGCCGTCCCGCGACGGGCCGCGGCCGGCGGACCGGACGAAGGGGCCCGATGCCTCGGAACCACCCCGCCGATGCCACCACCACGGGCCGGACGCCGCCAGTCGGCGGCGCGACCCACGGGAACGGTCAGGCCTGAGGCGCAGGGGTGACAGGACTTGAACCTGCAGCCTGCGGTTTTGGAGACCGCTGCTCTGCCAATTGAGCTACACCCCTGTGCGGCGATGCTCGCCCCGCTCGACCACGAGGGCCGGGCAGGGGTCACTTGCCCCACGGCGGACCAGTGTACGGGTAGTGCCCCGACTTTCCCAACCGGTACCGCCCATCACCTGTCCAGCCCCGGTCAGCGGGTGGTCCGGACGAGCGCCCGGGCCTGCGAGAGGACCTTCTCCCCCAGGCAGGTGGCGGTCACGTCGAGCCTGGTCAGGCCCTCCTCGGTGACCTCCTTCACCACCGCGTTGACCTCGATCTCGGTGCCCTGGTCGTCATCCGGGACCACCACCGGCCGGGTGAACCGGACGCCGAAGTCGACCACCGCGTCGGGTGCCCCCGCCCAGGTGGTGACGGCCCGACCGACCAGCGCCATGGTGAACATGCCGTGCGCGATCACCCCGGGCAGGCCCACCTTGGTGGCGGTCCGGTCGCTCCAGTGGATCGGGTTGAAGTCGCCGGAGGCGCCCGCGTAACGGACCAGGTCCGCCCGGGTGATCCGGAACGTCTGAGTCGGCAGCTCCATCTCAGGCCTCCCCGCGTACGACGAGCTTGGACCAGACCGCGACCACCGGCTCGCCGGCGACGGTGCTCACGTCGGTGCGGGTGGTCAGGAAGCCGTGCCCGCCCCGGTTGGTGACCTCCTCGATGACGTTCACGCAGACCAGCTCGTCCCCGGCCACCACCGGACGGGTGTACGCGAAGCGCTGGTCGCCGTGCACCACCCGGCTGTAGTCGACGCCCAGCGCCGGGTCCTCGACGATCTGGCGGTTCGCGGCCATGGTGATCACGAAGGGGAAGGTCGGCGGGGCGACCACGTCCGGGTGGCCCAGCGCCCGGGCCGCCTCGGGATCGTGGTGGGCCGGGTCGGTGGCGCCGATGGCGGCGGCGAACTCGCGGATCTTTTCTCGGCCCACCTGATAGGGGGCGGTCGGCGGATACGTCCGGCCGACGAAGGACGGGTCCAGGGACATGCCGCCGAACCTACACGCAAAGCACGAACGCCGATCCGTACGGGAGGGGCGGCGAAAATGCCGCGCCATCCGTGCGGATCGGCGTCCGGGAACTGCTCAGGGACCGGGCCGGCGATGCCGGCCGCAGGTCAGCGGGTCTCGCGGTGGACCGTGTGCTTGCCGTCCCGGGGGCAGAACTTCTTCAGCTCGATGCGGTCCGGGTCGTTACGACGGTTCTTGCGCGTGATGTAGTTGCGCTCCTTGCACTCCACACACGCCAAAGTGATCTTCGGCCGGACATCGGTCGCCTTCGCCACGGCGGAGTGCCTTCCTCGCTGGGGTATCAACTACGACGCATCAGCCTACGCGGTCGATGCGCGGACATGCAAAGTGGGCGCCCTGTGGCGCCCGTCCCACCGGCCGCCGGGAACCAAGCCCGGAGGACGAGAGTAGCGGTGGCCGGACTTGAACCGGCGACACAGCGATTATGAGCCGCTTGCTCTGCCATCTGAGCTACACCGCCGCAGGCGGGTCCAGCCGGACCCTCTGAGCCCCCTTACGGAATCGAACCGTAGACCTTCTCCTTACCATGGAGACGCTCTGCCGACTGAGCTAAGGGGGCCTGCCCGATCACCCCGGAGGGCGTCGCGCAGGGGTAACAGTACATGACCCCGCCGCCGAGGTGAAATCGGATCCCCCTCCCCCGCGTTTCCACAGATCAGGGCACAACCCGCAGCCTCGGCGACTCACCCGCGGAGATCGTCTCCGGGTCCACCTGGGCGCCGAACCAGGCCTCCAGGCGCTCGTACGGCAGCGGGCGGCTGAACAGGAAGCCCTGGCCGATCTCGCAGCCGATGTCCTGGAGCAGCTCCAAGGTCAGCTCGCTCTCCACGCCCTCGGCCACCACGGCGAGACCGAACTGCTGGGAGAGCGTGACCACGGCGTTGACGATCGCCAGGTCGCCCGGATCCGTCGCCATGCCCTGCACGAACGAGCGGTCGACCTTGACCTCGTGCACCGGCAGCCGGCGCAGGTGGGCCAGCGACGAGTCACCGGTGCCGAAGTCGTCCACCGAGAGCCGCACGCCCAGGTCCCGCAGCCGACGCAGGGTCGGAATCGGCCGGTCGGTGCCGTCCAGCACCCCGGACTCGCGGATCTCGAGAGTGAGCCGCTGCGGCGGGACGCCGTACTCGGTCAGCAGCTCGCCCACCCGGTCGGGGAAGTGCTGGTCGGTGAGCGTACGCGCGGCGAGGTTGACCGCGACGGCGAGCGGCTGGCCGGTGTGGCTCCAGTCCCGGCTGCGCCGCAGCCCCTCCCGCAGCACCACCTCGGTGAGCCGGCCCAGCTGGCCGGTGTGCTCGGCCACCGCGACGAAGTCCTCCGGACTGACCGTGCCGTGCGTCGGGTGCTCCCACCGGGCCAGGCACTCGACCCCGACCAACCGTCGGTCACGCAGCGTCACCTTCGGCTGGAAGTAGACCTCCAGCGCGCCCTCGTCCAGCGCCCGGCGCAGATCGCCGGCGAGGCCGAGCCGGCGCAGCGACCGCGACTCCAACGCCGGGTTGAAGAGCTGCACGCTGCCCGGGACCGACTTGGCCGCCGTCGCGGCCAGGTCCACCCGTTGCAGCAGCGACGCGGCGTCGCTGCCATGGTCCGGGTGTACGGCCACCCCGACCGCCGTGTCGACGTCGAGGGTGAGGGCGTCGAAGACCATCTCGTCGCGGATCTGCTCGCGCAGCTGGGCGGCCAGCTCCAGCGCCGCCTCGGCGTTCTCCAGCCGGAGGGTGACCAGGAACTCGTCGCCGCCGGCGCGGCCCACCAGGGCCGAGGAGGGCGCGCAGGCGCGCAGCCGCTCGGCCACCTCGACCAGGACCTTGTCGCCCGCGGCGTGACCGAGGGACTCGTTGACCTGGCGCAGTCCGTCCACATCGAAGAGCAGCACCGCCACCACTTCGCCAGGTGCGCGGATCTTGACCGCCTCGTCGAGCGCGCCGGTGATCCGGCGGCGGTTGGGCAGCTTGGTGAGCGCGTCGTGGTACGCGTCGTGGCGCAGCCGGTCGACCAGGCGGGAGTTCTCCAGGGCGACCGCGGCGTGCGCCGCGACGGTCTCGAAGATGGGGATGTCACTGTCGGTGAAGTGGCCGACGTCGCTGAGCCGGTTGGCCACTTCCAGGGTGCCGATGACGGCCTGCCCGGAACGCAGTGGTACGGCGATGACGTCCTTGACGCCGGTGGTGCGCAGCGACGCCCGCAGCTCCTCGTCCCCGCCCAGTCGTACGCCGAGCGCCAGGCTCCGCTGCTGCCGTCGGGTCTCCTCCCGGATCACCTCGGGAGTGGGCGCCACGTCGAGCAGACCCGAGTCGTCCACCCGGGCGGTCAACATGACCTCCGGATGCCGCCCCTGGGCGGGCAGCCAGAGGGTCGCGTACTCGGCCTGCATCAGCGCCCGGATCCGGCCGAGCAGGACGTCCACCAGGTTGCCGCTCTGCCCCTCCGCGGTCATCGCCTTGGTCAGGTCGTACATCCCGCCGAGCGTCCGGTGCTGCCGGAAGAACTGGGCGTACGAGCGGTAGACCAGGGCGACGGCGGCCGCCAGCGCGGCGATGAGGACCGCCGACCACCAGGTGGTGTCCAGCACGATGAGTACGACCAGACCGACCACCACGTTGACCGCGGAGGTCGGCAGCGTCGACGGCGCGTTCCGTAGCACCTTGGCACCGGCCTGCCAGCCGTGCATGACCGTGATGACCCCTGCCACGCCGAACAGGGTGGCCAGCGTGAACGTGCTGACCGAGGCGAAAAGGATGCCCCAGGTGCCCGGCCCCACCCCACGGATCGGCGGGAGAGCCAGCAGCACCAGCGCGGCGAAGGACGCCGCAGCGGAGGCGTTGGCCACGTTGAACGCGAGCTTGGCGACCCCGAACCGGTAACGGAGATGGGTGAGCAGGGTGGCCAGCGTGTACGCCAGCACCACCATCAGTGGCGGCAGGAAATAGAAGGCCAGGACCAGCGGGATCTCGGTGAGCCGCACCCCGAAGGACTGCCTGCCGATCACGAAGTTGAGCATCGGCAGGCCCGCCACCACCATGACGGTGAGCAGAACCGCGGCAATGCTCCATGACCCGAGCGGCGGCGACGTGACCAGGCCGATCGCGGTGGAGAAGACGATGGCCACGATGGCCAGCGGTCCGGTGACCAACCAGGCGTGTTCGGCGGGCCGCCGAGGGGACGATGCCCCCGCCGATGACGACCGACGGTCGGCCATAACTCTCCTCATCGGTCATCGTGCCGAGGACCGTGGACTGATGGGCGTCAGGTCGCCATCGACAAGCCTGTGCCCAGACCTGGGCGGGCGCCGACGGAACTACGGAGCCGGCGGGGCCGTCCAGACATAGTCAAAGGTCCGGATCTGAACCGGCCCGTTGCCGATCAGCCCAGCGCCGACACCAGCGGCGAGGGCGACGAGCATGAGCATCACGCCGACCCGCCGGGCCAGCCTTCGACCAGACATTCGCGTGCTCCTGTCGGCAGGGTTGTCGGAGGTGAAGATTCCACGATCGTGCCACAAGCGGGTCGACCCGCAAAGCGGACGGACGGCCCATCGGAGTGGGCCGTACCGGCCGGTTCGGACGGTCGACGACAAGTCACCAGACGGGGCGACCTGCGGGCGTGAGCAGCGCACAGATGACGCGTCTTCCGTCTTTAGCCGCGATTCCCATCGTCCCCCGGCGAGTGGGACCTTTGCCCCGAGAGCCGGCCAGTCAGAAGATCCGGTCAGAAGCGACGGAGGCGGCGGTACTGCCCGGACCGGCCTCAGCCCTCCCTGGGAGGTCGCGGCCTCCGGCCGCCGCAGCCCGGCGGGTGGAGCCGGGCGAGGAATCGGTCGACCGGCGCTCCGCCGACCGCCGACACATCCACGACCGTCAGAATGCTCTACCCGACGCAGAAGCGCCAGCCCTTAGCCGACAGTAAGCGACGTGAATACGCTCACCCGTCGGCGGCGGCGGACCGGACGAGGGCCACCAACCCGCTTCTCCGCAGGTCAGGCCCCTCGGGCCCGCTGCAGGCCAGCCGCCTCGGGCCAATCACTCCGCTGGGTGCCGGGGCGGGCGATGCAGGGCCGGCACCCGGAAAGCGGGGCGCCGGCTGCTCACCCGCCGACCACGAGCTGGACCGTCACCAGGTCTCCGACCTTGAGCCGTTCGGCCGCTCGGACGCCCGCCTTCACCGGCACCACGTACCGCCCGTCCTTGGGGAACAGCGACGTCGTCCACCGGGTCCGCCCGATCCGGGCCGTGACCGGCACCATGCCCCAGCCGTAGCTCACGGACGCGGCGGTCGCGTTCAACTCCAGGCATTCCTCGTCCGGAACGGTGACGAAGTGCCAGGGCGCCGGGCCCTTCCAGAACCACACCTCGCCGCTGAACTCCAGCTCCATCGGGCCAGGATAGGAGCGCGCCCGGCGGAGTGGGGGGCCGGCGGTTCACTGACCAGGAGGGTCACGCGATCCGGGGCGGGCTCAGGATTTCCGCAGTGGCCGGAACGCGGCCCGCACCTCGGCGGAGAAGAGCTCCGGCTCCTCCCAGGCGGGGAAGTGGCCGCCGTTGCCGACCTCGTTGAAGTACGCGAGGCCGGGGTACACCGTCTCGACCCAGCTGCGCGGGGCAGCCCAGATCTCGCCGGGGAACGTCGTGAAGCCGACCGGAACCGCGACCGGCGGAGGAGCCTGGCCGGCCGCACCGGCTGCGGCCACGGTCCGTCCGAATTCCCAGTACCACCGGGCGGCCGAGGCGCCGGTGCCCGTCAGCCAGTACAGCGTGATGTTGTCGACGATGTTGTCCCGGGTGAGATTGCCCGCGGGCTCGCCGTCAACGAACGCGCGGGACATCTTGTAGTAGCTGTCCGTGTCGTGGTCGAGCATCCAGGCCGCCAGCCCGACGGGTGAATCCAGCAGGGAGTAGCCGATCGTCTGCGGCCGGGTGGACTGCTCCAGGAAGTAGCCGAAGCCGTCCGTCGTGAACGTGTTGAGCGCGTCGAGCGCCGCGCGTTCCTGCGCGGACTCCGCCGGCAGTTTGTCCTTGATACCGAGTGCCCCGGCGAGCAGGTTGACGTGGATGCCGAGCAGCCCCTCGGGTGCTTGGCGGCCCATCGCGTCCGTGACGCTGGCGCCCACGTCGCCCCCTTGGGCGACGTAGCGCGGATAGCCGAGGCGGTCCATCAGCTCCGCCCAGGCGCGTGCGATGCGGCCGGAGTCCCAGCCGAGCTCGGTCGGCTCGCCCGAGAAGCCGTAGCCGGGCAGGGACGGCAGCACGAGGTGGAACGCGTCGTCGGGGGTGCCGCCGTGAGCGGTCGGGTCGGTCAGCGGGCCGACGGTCTCCAGCAGCTCGATGACCGAGCCGGGCCAGCCATGGGTCATGATCAGCGGCAGGGCACTCTCATGTCGCGACCTGACGTGGATGAAGTGGATCTCGACCCCGTCGATCTCGGTCGTGAACTGGGGCAGCGCGTTCAGTCTCGTCTCGCACCTACGCCAGTCGTACTCATTCGTCCAGTAGCGGGCCAGCTCCTGGACCGTCGCCAGCTGCACGCCCTGGGAGCGATCGGCGACCAGCTCTCGGGTGGGCCAGCGGGTGGCCGCGATCCGGCGACGCATGTCGGCGACAGCTTCTTCCGGCGTGTCGAGCCGGAAGGGGCGGATTTCGTTGTCGTTGGACATGTTCTCCACCTGCCGGGATCGGGTCGACCGGCGCCGGGGCGCCGGCGGAGCTGGCACGCGCCCAGCTTCGCACCGGCCCGGCGACCGGCGGACCGGAACGCGATTTCGCGCTCGGGTTCGGCCCGGACCGGGATCACCTCGCCGGGCACCACAAGGGCTACCAGCCTCCCCGGACGGGGCCAAGGTCGTTCGGCTGGTGAGGCGCTCCACCTTGTCCTCGTCCGGGGAGGCTGGACGGTCTGCAACTGCCCGACGAGGAGATCCCTACCAACAGGCACGCTGACTACAGTTCACCTGCTGCGGCCACCAGCACGACTGGCAGTTCCGTATCCCACTGACCGACGCCGACACAGACACTGCGGTCCTCAAAGCGCCAGGCAGACACGGACGGCACGAAGTTCGAGAGGAGGCCGGCAAGCGCCGGGACGGCCTCTCCCTGCATCGCGCGATCAAGGACCGGACTCAGATCAACACTTTCCGCCGGCCCCCACACTCCGCCAAGTGCCTCCGTGAGCCCCACGCAGTCTTGTGAAAACTGGTCCCAGACCTCGTTGGCCTGCGACCGGTCCTCCCAGAAAGCCTCACTCGTGCTGAGGTACAGGACCAGGTAGCCGGGCCCGCCCTGCGTCGACACAGCGGCGTCGGCGCGCGGTAGCGGTGCGTTCCTCAGTTCGAGCACCCGCTCCAAGCAGTCAGTGAGATCCACGGTCCTGCACTGTAGGTGTTCCTGCGGCAGTCGCCTCAGCACCCAACCTGACAATCAGGGAGCCACGGCCGGGAGCAACCGGGGCGAACGAAGCCGGACCAGCCCGGACCGATTCAGTTGCCGTGAGCGCGGGGACCAGGGCGAGGCGGACGTTGCCGAACGGCTGTCGCGGCGCCCAGTGCCACCGTTGCTCGGCTGGACTGGTCACCGTGCCCGTTGCGTGCCCGATCGGCTGGCTGGTCAGGGCCAACGGCGGTCAACAGCAACAGGAGACGACGAAGGCCCCCAACCGGCGTTTCCGCAGGTCAGAGGCCTTGCCGATCCCTGGTGGCGGGTAGAGGATTCGAACCTCTGTAGCTTTCGCGACGGATTTACAGTCCGCTCCCATTGGCCGCTCGGGCAACCCGCCAGGGCATACCACCGCACTCGCGCGCGGCAGCGACGCCAAGGATAGCGGTTGCCCCCGGGGCCGTCGCAACCGGGTACGGTCAGGGGGTCGTGCCGCTGGTCAGTGGGCGACGGTACGTGACAGACCGCCGGACAGCAGGAGCATGAGCATGGCAGCGAACCCGTCGTTCGACATCGTGAGCAAGGTCGATCGCCAGGAGGTCGACAACGCCCTCCGTCAGGCGGAGAAGGAGCTCGCGCAGCGGTTCGACTTCCGCGGCACCGGCGCGGAGATCTCCTGGTCCGGCGAGGAGGCGATCAGCCTGCAGGCGGAGACCGAGGAACGGGTCAGCGCCGCGCTGGACGTCTTCAAGGAGAAGCTGATCAAGCGGAACATCTCGCTGAAGTCGCTGGACGCCGGCGACCCCCGCGCCTCGGGCAAGGTCTTCAAGATCGACGCCAAGGTCATCCAGGGCATCGACACGGACAAGGCCAAGGCGATCAGCAAGAAGATCCGCGACGAGGGCCCGAAGGGCGTCCAGGCCCAGATCCAGGGCGACCAGCTCCGGGTCACCGGCAAGAAGAAGGACGACCTCCAGGCCGTCATCGCACTGCTCAAGGGCGAGGACTTCGGCGTGGCCCTGCAGTTCACCAACTACCGGTAAGGCGCTCTCTGCACCGCGGGTCACCGTCTGGGGCCACGTTGCGCTACCTGCGCAAACCGTCGTCGCCGATGGTCATCATTGGTTGGCCTTCGTCCGACGTCTGTCCGGGGCCAGAAATGACCGGATCGGGGCTACGCAACGGCCAGCTGGCCGACGCGGCCGGCGTCAACTTGCAGACGCTGCGCCACTACGAGCGCCTTCAATCAGGTGCAGAGGCAACGACTCAGGTGTAACGCCCGTCCCGTCTCCCACGCCGATGGGAAGGGCGGTGCAGGCGCGGCGCGGTGGAGGAGCGCGCAGTTGACTCCGAAGGCCGCTGAGGAGCTGACAAAGCGACTGCGGGAAGCCGCCGAGAAGCAGGCTGCCGGGGAGGGCGACAAGGCCCGGGAAGAGCTAGCTGAGTCCGGCGAAAAGGTCGCCAGCCTGCGGGAGCAAGACAAGATCTCCGAGGCCGGCTACCAGACTCTCGCCGCTGGGCTGGCACAACTCGTGCCAGTCCTGCCCAGCCGCTGATCCCTCCTGCTGGTCGAGCCGGCGCCGCACGGACACGTCGGGTCACTGTTTCGTCCGGCGCCCGCCTGGGCACCGCTACCGTCATGGAGAGCGGGCATCTGCTCAACGGCCGGTACCGGCTGGTGGACCGCCTGGGCGCGGGCGGCATGTCGGTCGTCTGGCGGGCCCACGACGAGGTGCTCGGACGGGACGTCGCGGTCAAGATGCTCTCGCCGGAGCTGGCCGCCGACCCGCAACTACTGCAGCGTGTCCGGCTGGAAGCTCGTTCGGCGGCGCGGTTGCGCCACCCGAACATCGTGGAGGTCTACGACTACGGCGAGGCGGCCGACGGCGCCGGGCATCGGCTGCCCTATGTCGTCATGGAGGTCGTTGAAGGCCGCTCGCTGGCACAGCTGCTGACCGGCGGCGCGCTGCCGTGGCGACTGGCCGTGCTGATCTGCGCCCAGGTCGCCGCCGCGCTGGCGGCGGCCCATGACCGCGGCGTCGTTCATCGTGATGTCAAACCCGGCAACGTGATGGTGACCGCGGCAGGGGCCAAGTTGGTGGACTTCGGGCTCTCGGCCGCTTCCGGCGACGCGGATGGTTCGGCCGGGCCGCTGCTCGGTACACCGGCCTACCTGGCTCCCGAACGGCTGCAGATGGGGTTGGTGCAGCCGGCGACGGACGTGTATGCGCTGGGTCTGTTGCTGTATCGGGCACTGGCGGGGACGCTGCCGTGGCACGCCTCCAGCACGACCCAGATGCTGGTCGCGCACCGGTATCAGGAGCCGGCCGCCTTGCCGCCCATCGAGGAACTCCCGCCCGAGGTGACGGAGTTGTGTCGGCAGTGCCTCGGTAAGGAGCCTGCCCAGCGGCCAGACGCGGCCGAGGTCGCCATGGTCCTCGGCGACGTTGCTGGGCTCTCGGCCACCACGCTCGTGCTGCCCCAACAGGAGGCCACGGCCAAGGCAGGTCCGACGAAGGTCGCTGTATCGGGCCGGACGACCGGCGGTGCCGGCAACCTGACCAAGATCGCGGTTGGGCTGCTGACACCAGGCCCGTACGAGCAGCTTGCCGCCCGCTGGCGACAACTGTTGCCGAGCAGACGTCGCCGGGTCGCGGCCACTGGCGCTGCTGCCCTGCTGGTCCCGGGCGTATTCGCTACCGCTTGGCTGAATCACACAGCAGGTCAGGGAGAGGATGAGGCCCTGGCCGGCACGCCCAGTGCCGTCGTCGGAATGGGCGAGCGTAAACCAGCGTGCAATGTCCAGTACACCGTCCGGCGGGCCGTCAACGGCCGTTTCTCCAGCACTGTCAGCATCTCCAACACCGGAGCCACTGCCGTCAACACCTGGCGGCTGACCTTCGACCTTCCAGGCGAGCAGCGGCTTCTGCGCGGCTCTCCAGGTGCATGGAAACAGAAGGGCCGTTCGGTGGAGGTGCGAGGCGATGCACTGGCTGCGAAGAAGTCCTTCACCGCTCGCTTGGACGGGACCTACCAAGGGGTGAACTCCCTTCCCACCACCTTCACGATCAACGAGACCGTCTGCCGGTCGAATTTCTCCGTCGCCGGCCAGACCGTCCGGCCCGTTTCGCCCCCAGGTGAGGGTAAGGACGACGAGAAGAAGGACGAGGAAAAGAAGGACGAGGAAAAGAAAAACGAGGAAAAAGACGACGACTAGATTCCCACCGTACGGCCTGACTACCGCCTAGACGTGAGCCGCGTCGACGGCGTGCGGAACCAGCTCTGCCGCCGCCTGCCCGGGAACCGGATCTGGATGACGGCAGCGGCCTGCTGCCGGAGCGGCAGGAAGAGGTTGGCGTTGTCGTCATCGTGAGCGGACTCGCTACGGAGACAGACCGTGTCGTGCGGCACGTGAACATCAGCGTGACGGCCGGCATCCCCACGGGGGACAGTGGCGACGTCAGCCACCAAGGACTATCGCGATCCACACGGAGGCCTGATCCGCTACATGTGCGTCCCACCTGTCGCCAGGCGGCCAAGGGTAGGCACTGGCGCTCCATTCGAACCCGACCGCAGGTCCTCGGCGCAGTTTCAGGGAACCTGCCCAGCCATGGAACGTGCGACGATCGGTGGGTGACTCGCCGGTTCGCCGCTTGGCTCGCCATGGCGGTCGTGCTACTCGCTGGCTGTTCTGAGCCGGAGTACGTATTGCCCGACCGCGGCACCGCTGCTGTCCAGGTTGAGGAAGAGCGGCTCGCCTCGCTCTTGCCCGGCAAGTTGCTCAGCGGTCCGGGTACCTGCACCGTTCGACTGCTTGGACGGGACGGTTCCTCGTCGTTCGCCTGGGCGCTGTGCGAAAGTGCACCGGAGGCGGGGGTTACCTCGGGTGTCTCCTTGCCGGTGCGGGTAGATGGTGACCAGGTGAGCCGACCCTTGGACGGGAGCGAGTACGCCGCGAGCATCAAGCGAATGTTCCCGGCGGACCTGGCAGAAGCCGTTCTCGACTCGCCCGGCAGGATGCATCCATGAGCTCGATCTGAAGGCTGAGTTCGGGTCGTCCACGGCGATGACCGGGCAAGCCGACGTCCGCTCCCCCACGCCGCGCCCCCGCTCACCGCGCCAGCCGCCGGGCGTCATGCGTGACGGCCGCAGAGCGACAGCGGCAGCGGCCGGCGCGCGCCCAGGCGGCGGCGCGTGCGGCCCGCCAAGGGCCGCCTTGACGACGACTCACCGGCCTCGACGCCCGCCCAGGTAACGCGAGCGCCCGTTTCCAGGCCATGACCGCACATCCGAGTTCGCCAGCGCTGCCCCGTGGTACGAATGCCCCGAGCCTGCGACAAAGCCGGCAGAACGGGCGGGAAGATGACGAGCGGTGCCAAGCTGCTGCGAGGACCCGAGGAGCCGCGGACAAACTTTCTGGAGCTGTTCTTCGACCTGGTGTTCGTCGTCGCGCTCGCCCAGCTCTCGCACGGGCTGATCCAGGATCTCAGGTGGAGCGACGCCTTCCAGACGCTGGTACTGCTGTTGGCCCTGTGGTGGGTCTGGGTCATGACAGCGTCGACAACCGACTTGTATGACGCACAACGGGCGGCGATACAGCTGCTGGTCACCGTGACCATGCTCGGCAGCCTGGTGATGGTGGTCGCGGTGCCCGACGCGTTCGGCGAGCGGGGTCTGGTCTTCGCCGGCACGTACGTCGCCATCCATGTCGGCCGCCAACTCTTCCTCGTCCTCGCCCTGCGTGGCCACGAGTTGCAGAGCAGAAGTATCCGGGTGCTGTTCTGGTTCGGTATGTCCGCGGTGCCGTGGATCGCTGGGGCGCTCGCGCACGATGCGGCCCGTGGGGCGATGTGGACGCTGGCGGTGGCTGTGGACTACGCGGCGGTCGTGCTCCGCTGGCCCACGCCGGGGCTGGGTCGCTCACCCAAGTCGGATCTGGGCACCCTGGGCGAGCACCTGGCCGATCGATTCCGGCAGTTCTTCATCATCGTGCTCGGCGAGTTGATCCTGGTTTCCGGTCTGACCCTTTATGGCAGCGGCTTCGCGGCTGATCGGAGCGCGGCGTTCGTGGTGTCGTTCGCCACCACGGTGCTGTTCTGGCGGATCTACATCTACCGCGCCGGGGAACTGCTGGCCGAGGCTGCCGCAGCGGCCCCGGACCCGACCCGCGTCGCCTTCTGGGCGACATACTCCAACCCGTTCATGGTGGCCGGCATCGTCGTCACCGCCGTCGGCGTCGAACTCGTCATCGCCCATCCACTCGGGCACACGCAACCGGCCTGGATCGCCGTCATCCTCGGCGGACCCGCGCTGTTCCTGGCCGGGCGTGCCGGCTTCGAATACACGGTATTCGGCCGCGTGTCCCGGAATCGGCCGATCGGTGTGCTCGTGCTGGCCGCCCTGGCACCGGCGATGCTGTTCGCGCCGCCGCTGCTGGCCGCCCTCGCCGCGACCGCAGTCCTGGCAGGGATCGCCATCACCGACGCGGCCCGGGCGAGAGGACGCCCACCCGAGCCACCGTCACCACCTGGCTGACACCTCAACGCCGGGTTGTTCAGCGCGAGAAGATCAACAACAGCACCACGGTCAGGATCGCGCTGATCAACAGGGAGCCGAGGCATCCCACCCGGTTCGAGAAGAAGAGAAACATTCCGACGCTGTACCCCGATGAGGGGACGGCAGACCGTCGCGGCCGTTTCTCAGGGGGAACGGCCGCGACGCCGCTTCCGGCAAGGGGCCGGTCAGACCAGGCTCGGTTGCTCGGCGCGTACCGCTGTCGCCTCGGCCCGGGCGATCGGCCCGGCGGGCATCGCGGCCACCGCGGCCCCGACGGCCACCGCGGCCCCGGCGAAGAGGAACGCCCACGGCACGCCGCCGGCGTGGTCGACGATCAGCCCGGCCACCGCGCCGCCGGCGGCGCTCGCCGCGACCGACATGGTCACCACCCAGGTGTACGCCTCGTTCAGCATGCCGGGCGGGGCGATCCGCCCGACCAGGGTGTTCTCCAGGGTGAGCGCCGGCGCGATGGTGGCGCCGCCGACCACCAGCGCGACACCCAGCGCCGCCGGGCCGGGCATCACCGCGAAGACGGCGAAGCTGGCGGCCACCGCGCCGAGGAGCCAGGCGAACTGGCGGGTCATGTTCGCCGACGGCTTGCGTACGCCGAACCAGAAACCACCGGCCGCGCTGCCGACACCCCAGACGGCGAGCAGGATGCCGGCGAGGCTCTCCGGGTCGGCGGTGGGCTGGTCGCCGGCGAAGGCCGGCACGATCACCCCGGCCGCGCCGAAAGCGATGCCGAGGCTGGCGACGCAGACCAGCAGCGCGGGGAAGCCGCCCACCCGCAGCGGGCCCAGGCCCCTGGCGTGGTGCTCGCGCGGGTGCGGCTGCCAGCCGCGCATCACCCGCCCCAGCGCCACGGCGGCCGTGCCGACCAGGGTGACCAGGGCGGCGCCGACCAGCGCGGCAGCGGCGTCGGCGACGAGCACGAAACCGGCCACCAGCAGCGGGCCGAGCACGAAGACGACCTCGAAGAGCGAGGTCTCGGCGGCCAGCGCGGTGTTGCGCAGGTGGTACCGCCCGGAGTTCGCGCCGGTGAGGTCGTTCCAGGCACCCCGGATCGCGGCGGTCAGCGGCGGGTAGGTCGCACCGGCGATCCCCGCGGCCAGGTAGATCAGGCCGAGGCCGCCGGCCTCCGCGCGGCTCGCCCAGAGCAGGCCGAAGAGCGCCAGCGGGTGGGCGACGGCGGTGGCCAGCAGCACCCGGGTGGGACCGATCCGGTCGGCGACCCGGCCGGCGACGGGGCTGAGCGCGGCGCCGGAGAGGGCGTAGACGCCTCCGGCGACCGCGGCGAGCGAGTACCGCCCGGTCACCTGCTCCACCACCAGCAGCAGCGCCAGCGGGGTCATGCCGATCCCGAGCCGGCCGATGATGCCGAAGACCAGCAGCATCGGCGCGCCGGGGATCCGCCAGACGCCCAGGTACTGGCGCAGTGCGGCCACGGTCGACCTCCGAGGATGTAATGGGTGAGAGACGTTTCGACCCTAACGGCGAGCAGGACCGGAGGGAACCGATTTGTGCCCGGACACACGACTCCGCCCGCGTCCGGACCGGACGCGGGCGGAGGTGTCGGGGTGGGTCAGCGCTGGAACTGCACCGGGCCGCTGTTGGCGGCCAGCTGCTCCAGCCGGGCGACCCGCTCCTCCATCCGAGGGTGGGTGGAGAAGAGCGCGGCAATGCCGCCGCCCCGCTTGAACGGGTTGTCGATCATCAGGTGGGCGGTGCTGGTCAGCTGGCCCTGCGCGGGCAGCGGACGCGTCTGGGTACCCATGTGGATCTTCTTCAGGGCGCTGGCCAGGGCCAGCGGGTCCCGGGTGAGCTGGGCGCCGGAGGCGTCCGCCTGGAACTCCCGGCTCCGGCTGATCGCCAGCTGGATCACGGTGGCCGCGATCGGGCCGAGGATCAGGGTGAGCAGCAGCACGACCGGGTTCGGGGCGTCCTCGTCGTCGCCACCGCCCAGCGGGATGAACCAGGCGATGTTGGCCAGCGCGGTGATGATGCCGGCCAGGCCGGCCGCCACGCTGGAGATGAGGATGTCCCGGTTGTAGACGTGCGACAGCTCGTGGCCGATCACCCCGCGCAGCTCCCGGTAGTCCAGGATCTCGGTGATCCCCTGCGTGACGCAGACCGCCGCGTGGGCCGGGTTACGCCCGGTCGCGAACGCGTTGGGCTGCGAGGTCGGGCTGACGTACAGGCGGGGCATCGGCTGCCGCGCCTCGGTGGCCAGCTCACGGACCATCCGGTACAGCTCGGGGAATTCGGCCTCGCTGACCGGTTGCGCCCGCATCGAGCGCAGCGCCAGCTTGTCCGAGAAGAAGTAGGACACACCGTTCATCAGCAACGAGACGACGACGGCGATGACGAGGCCGCCGCTGCCGCCGAACCAGTAGCCGACCGCGAGGATCAGCGAGGTCAACAGGCCGAGCAGCGCTGCGGTCTTCAGACGGTTGTGATGCACGATCGCTCCTTCGGTGCGCGGGCCACGCGGGACCCGCTGACCGGTCCAACGTCACCGGTACCCGTCAACCATCCTGCTCATGACTGTGAGTTGGCTGGAGGTCGCTGTGGGCGCGCTGCGAGCGCCACCGCGCGCGCTCTGCGGCGTGTCGCGGCACCCCTCGGCGGGGACAGCACGCCTCGCCGCAAACCGCTCGACAAGGGTGGCGAGGGCGCGAGCAGGTCGAAACTGTGCGGGCGGCGGCGAAAGGTGCCGGCGAGGTCGCGACGGGTGTGGCGGGGGCGAAGGGGGCGGTAGGCAGGAGAAGGGGTCAGTGAGCGGCGAGGTCGAGGACGAGCTGCGGGGCGAGACCGACCACCACGGCCAGCGCGGTGGCCAGGGCCAGCGCGGTGGTGACCGTCCAGGCCACCCGGCCGCCGGCAGCCGGCACCCCGCCTTCCTCACCGGGCCGGGCGTCGCCGGCGTACAGGATGGCGGCGAGGCGCAGGTAGTAGGCGAGCCCGATCACCGCGTTGACCGCCACCACCAGGGCCAGCCAGCCGGCACCGCCGGTCAGCAGCGACCGGACCACGGTGACCTTGGCGAAGAGACCGGCCAGCCCCGGCGGCAGGCCGGCCAGGCCGATCAGCGCCAGCGCGAGGGCCGCCGCCACCCACGGCTGCCGGCGGGCCGACCCGCGCAGGTCGTCGACCGTGCCGCCGTCCGCGCCGGCCGGGCGCAACGCCACCAGCGCCGCGAACGCCGCCAACTCCAGCAGTACGAAGAAGACCGCGTACGCGACGGCGGCGGCGTACGCCTCCGCCCGGGCCTCGTCGGTGCGCCCGGCGGCCAGCGCCAACGCGCCCAGCGGGGCCAGGATGTACCCGGCCTGGGCCACCGACGACCAGGCGAGCAGCCGGACCGTACGGCGCTGGCGCAGCGCCACCAGGTTCCCGACCGTCATGGTCAGCACGGCGAGCAGGGCGAGCACCGGGCCGGTGACGTCGGCAGGCAGCGCGCGCTGCACCACGGCGAGCAGGGCCACCACCCCGCCCAGCTTGGAGGCGGTGGAGAGGTACGCGGCCACCGGCAGCGGCGCGCCGTCGTAGGTGGCCGGCGCCCAGGCGTGGAACGGCACCGCCGCCACCTTGAACGCCAGCCCGAGCACCACCAGCGCGACGGCGGCCGTGGCCAGCGGCAGGTCGAGCAGTTCCGGGCGGTCGCCGAGGATCGCGCCCAGCCGGTCCAGGTGCAGCCCACCGGTGACCGCGTAGAGCAGCGCCGCGCCGAGCAGGGTCAGGGTGGTCGCGACCACGCTGACCACGAAGAAGGTGACGGCCGCCTCGGCGCTGGCCAGGCTGCCCCGGCGCAGGCCGACCAGCACGTACAGCGGCAGGGTGAGCGTCTCCAACGCGACGATCAGGGTGATCAGGTCACCGGCGGCGCCGAGCACCACGCCACCGGTCATCGAGCAGGCGAGCAGGAAGCAGAACTCCCCCGGCGGCGTCGGCCCGCCCCGCAGCAGCGGCCCGGAGAGCCCGAGGACCCCGAGGGTGAGCAGGGCGAAGACGGCGGCGACCAGGGCCGCCCGGCCGTCCAGGATCCAGGAGCAGTCGGCGCCGACGCAGAAGGTCCGCCGGGTCTCCCCCGCGCCGACCAGCGCCGCGCCGACGGCGGTGGCGACGGCGCCCGCGGCGGCCACGGCCACCGTCGAGGCGCGCCGGGCCACCAGCAGGTCGGCCAGGAGCACGAGTACGGCGGTGCCGGCGGCCAGGTACGCCGGCAGCAGCGCCACGTTGTCCACGCTCTGCACGAGACTCATGCCGCCCACTCCCGCCGCCCGGCCACCCGGCCGCCTCCGCCCGCGACCCTCACGCCGCACGTCCGACGCGCGACGGTCCACTTCCGTCCCCGACCGCGCGGTCCCGCCGTCCCGTCCGCACCCACCGCGCCGCCGCCGACCGGGGTCCGGGCGCTCACCGGAGCACTCCCACCAGGGCGTCGACCGGGCCGGTGGCGAGGCCGAGCACGAGCGTGGGCGCCAGGCCGACCGCGAGCGCGAGCAGCACCAGGGGCGCCCAGGCGGTCAGCTCGGCCCCGGCCAGCCCGGGCGCGAGCCGGCCCACCGCCGGGCTGGGCCGGCCGTGGGTGACCTGCCGCAGCAGCCGCAGGAAGTACGCGGCGGTGAGCGCCCCGCCGACCGCGGCCAGCACGGCCAGCGTGGTCCAGAGCGGCCCGCCCCGCCGGACGGCGGCGAAGACGGCGAACGCCTCACCCCAGAAGCCGGCCAGCCCGGGCAGGCCGAGCGAGGCCACCGCGGCGAAGCCGAGCAGCCCGGCGAGCCGGGGCGCGGTCTCCCGCAGCCCGGAGAGCTCGGCGAGCGCGCCGGTGTGGGCGCGGTCCTTGACCGCCCCGGCGAGGAAGAAGAGCAGGCCGGTGATCACCCCGTGCGCGATGTTGCCGATCAGGGCCGCCTGGATGCCGGTGGTGGTCAGCGTGGCCACCCCGAGCAGCACGAACCCCATGTGACCGACGCTGGAGTACGCGATCAGCCGCTTCAGCTCGTCCTGCGCGAGGCAGACCAGCGCCCCGATCAGGATCGCCGCGACGGCCAGCACGCCGAGCACCGGGGCGGCCCAGCGGGCCCCCTCGGGGGCGACCCCGACCGCGACCCGGATCAGGCCGTACGTACCCATCTTGAGCAGCACCCCGGCGAGGATCACGCTGCCGACGGTGGGCGCCTGGGTGTGCGCGTCGGGCAGCCAGGAGTGCAGCGGCCAGAGCGGGGCCTTCACCGCGAAGGCGAGCCCCAGCAGGGTGAACGCCGCCAACTGGGTGCCCCGGGACAGCCCGGCCCCACCGGTGAGCGCGACGATGTCGGCGGTGCCGGCGGCGGCCACCACCACGTAGACGCCGACCAGCAGCAGCACCGAGCCGAGAAGCGTGTAGAGCGCGAACTTCCGCGCCGCCCGGCGCCGGTCCGCGCCGCCCCAGCCGGCGATGATCGCGTACATCGGGAGCAGGACGACCTCGAAGAACGCGAAGAAGAGCACCAGGTCGAGGGCGAGGAAGGTGCCGAGGATGCCCACCTCGACCACCAGCAGCAGCGCCACCAGCGCCCGCCCGCTCCCGCCGGCCGGCACCCGCCAGAGGGTGTAGCCGCAGCAGAGCAGGGTGAGCAGCGCGGTGAGCACCACCAGCGGCCAGGAGATCCCGTCCACCCCGAGGTGGAAGCGCAGGTCCAGGCCGGGCACCCAGGGCAGGTCGAGCTGGTGCCACGGCTGCACCGCCGGCGCCGGGCCGTAGCCGAACCAGCCGTGGTCGCCGAACACCAGCAGCACCGCGCCGACCAGGGTCAACGCGGCCACCGCCGTGCCGACCAGCCGGGCCGCCCGCTCCCGGGGCGTCACCGCGACGAGGACCGCCCCGACCGCCGGCAGGGCCAGCACCGCGACCAGCAGGAACTCTCCCAGACTCACGGCCCCACCTCGGTTCGCGACTGCGGGGCTCGCAACACCGGCTCACTCCTCGCGCTCACGGTGCCACCTCAGTTCGCGACTGCGGGGCTCGCAACACCGGCTCACTCCTCGCGCTCACGGTGCCACCTCAGTTCGCGACTGCGGGGCTCGCAACACCGGCTCACTCCTCGCGCTCACGGTGCCACCTCAGTTCGCGACTGCGCGCTCACGGCAGCCCTCCGATCAGGACGGTGGCCACGCCGATCAGCAGCGCGCCGGCCAGCACCGCCGCCGCCGCGCGGGGCAGCGCCGCCCGGTGCAGCGCGGCCAGGCCACCGCCGAGGCCGGACGCGCCCCGGCCGCTCCCCTCGACCAGGCCGTCCACCCCCACCTCGTCACCGGTACGCGCGAGGCGGGCGAGCGCCCTCGCCGGGCGTACGACGAGGGCGTGCTGGACGTCGTCGAGCCGGAACGCCCGGGCGAAGACCGGCCGCAGCGGGCCCAGCGCGCGGGCCGGGTCGGCGGCCGGGTCCCGGTGCCAGCCGGCCCAGGCCAGCCCGGCCCCGAGCAGCAGCAGCGCGGTCGGCAGCAGCAGCGCCGGCCCGACGTGGACGAGCAGCGCCTCGCCCGGCGCCAGCGTCGGCACGGTCGGGACGAGCAGCCGGTCCGCGAACGGCTGGACGAAGCCGACCAGCCCGAGCAGCGCGGCCGGGACCGCCAGCAGCAGCACCGGCCAGCGCATCGCGGCCGGCGGGTCGTGCGGACGCAGCAGCGGCATCCGGGGCTCGCCGAGGAACGTGCGCAGCAGCAGCCGGGTGGCGTACCAGGCGGTGACCACGACGCCGAGCAGCCCGGCCAGCCAGACCAGCCAGCCGACCCAGGCCGGCGCGGGGCCGGTGCCGTCCAGGGCGGCGGCCTCGGCGACGGCGAGCACGCCGTCCTTGCTCCAGAACCCGGACAGCGGCGGCACCCCGGCCAGTGCGCCGAGCCCGATCAGCGTGCACCAGAAGGTCACCGGCATGTCCCGGCGCAGGCCGCCCATCCGGGACATCAGCGTGCTGCCCACGGCGTGGATCACCGCACCGGCGGCGAGGAAGAGCAGCGCCTTGAAGGCGGCGTGGGTGAGCAGGTGGAACAGCGCGGCGGCCGGCGCGCCGACGGCGAGCGCCCCGGTCATGTAGCCGATCTGGGAGACCGTCGACCAGGCGAGCACCCGCTTGAGGTCGTCCTGCGCGGTCGCCGCGAGGGCACCGAGCAGCAGGGTGATCGAGGCCATCACCCCGAGCACGGCCAGCGCGGTCGGGGTGGCCTCGAACAGGGGGTAGAGCCGGGCCACCGCGTACACGCCGGCGGCGACCATGGTGGCCGCGTGGATCAGCGCGGAGATCGGGGTCGGGCCGGCCATCGCGTCCGGCAGCCAGGTGTGCAGCGGGAACTGCGCGCTCTTGCCGGCCACCCCGGCCAGCAGCAGCAGGCAGGCGGCGGTGAGGGTGCCGGTGGCGTGGTCGTGGGCGAGCACGTCGGCGATCCGGAAACTGCCCGCCGAGACGCCGAGCAGCGCGATGCCGAGCAGGAAGCCGACGTCGCCCACCCGGGTGACCAGGAACGCCTTCATCGCGGCGGCCGGCGCCTCGGGCAGCCGCCGGTCGTGGGCGATCAGCAGGTAGGAGCAGAGGCCCATCACCTCCCAGCCGACCAGCAGCATGACCAGGTCGCCGGCGACCACCACCAGCAGCATCGCGGCGGTGAAGAGGCTGATCTGGGCCGCGTACGGCGGGTAGCGGTGGTCGACCTCGACGTCGTCGTGCGGGCCCCGCTTCAGGTAGGCGGTGGAGTAGACCTGCACGGCCAGCGCGACCGCCGTGACGGCCACCGCGACCAGGGCGGCGGTGCCGTCCAGCCGCACCCCGAGGGTGACCCGCAGCCCGCCCAGGTCGATCCAGGTGGTGGAGGTCTCGACCGGGTCGCCGACCCGGGCCAGCAGGACCAGCGCGATCAGCAGCGCCCCGGCCGCGCCGGCCACCCCGAGGCCGATCGCGACCCGCCGGGCCCGGTCCTCCCCGGTGGTCGCGCCGCGCGGCGACGGTGGCAGCAGCAGCCCGATCAGGCCGGCCACCAGGGGTACGGCCGGCAGCGCGGCCCCGAGCAGCCCGGTCACCGGTCCCCCTCCGGCCGGTCGGCGGGCCCGCCCGACGGCCGCTCGACCCCGGCTGCCGCGGCGAGCGGCTCGGCCGGTACGAGCGCCGGAGCCTCGGTCAGCGGCACCTCGTCCACGGCGACGCTGGCCCGCAGCCGGTAGAGCTGGAGCACGATGGCCAGGCCCACGCCGATCTCGGCGGCGGCCAGCACGATCACGAAGAGCGCGAAGACCTGCCCGCCGTGCGGCAGGGCTGCCTTCGCCGTGGTGTCGGCGGTGACCAGGATCAGGTTGACGGCGTTGAGCATCAGCTCGACCGCCATCAGCACCAGCACCGCGTTGCGGCGGCGCAGCACGCCGTAGACGCCGAGGCCGAACAGCAGCGCGGCGGTGACGTACGGGATGACGGGTCTCACCGGCGGACGCCCTCCTCGTCGGGGGCGGCCGTCGGGCGGTCGAGCGGTCCGGCGGTCGTGTCGGGGCGGCGGCCGATGTCGGGGCGGGAAAGGACGATCGCGCCGACCAGGGCGGCGAGCAGCAGCACCGAGAGCACCTCGAACGGCAGCACCCAGGAGCGGAAGACCTGCTCACCCAGGCGCTCGGCGGTGCCCGCCGCCGGCAGCTCGACCCGGGTCCAGCGGAACGCGTCGACCAGCAGCACGGCCAGTCCCAGCCCGCTGCCCGCACCGATCAGCGCGGCCGGCCAGCCGGGACGGTCCAGGTCGTCGGAGGCGCCGATCGGGGCGCGGGTCAGCATCACCGCGAACAGCAGCAGCACCACCACCGCGCCCACGTAGATCAGCACCTGCACCCAGGCCACCAGCTCGGCGGTGAGCACCAGGTAGTCACCGGCCAGCGCGCCGAGGCAGACCACCAGGTAGAGGCCGGCCCGCACCAGGTGCTTCGTGCCCACCACCAGCACGCCCGACCCGACCGCCACCGCGCCGAGGGCGAGCAGCAGCACGTCCGCACCGGTCATCAGGGCGTACCCCCGTCGGCGGCGGGGCCGGACTCGGGGCGTACCACGGTGGGGTGGGCGGCGGAGCTGGTCGGGGCCGCGGCCTTGCGCGCGGCGGTGGCCTCCTCCTTGGCCGGCTCGCCGTTGTGGTCGTGCGCGGGCGGCGGCGGGACCGTCCCCATCCACTGGCCGAGGTGGTCCTTGTCGTGCAGCAGGTCCTTGATGTCGTACTCGGCGTACTCGAACTCCGGCGACCAGTAGAGCGCGTCGAACGGGCAGACCTCGACACAGATCCCGCAGTACATGCAGAGCGAGAAGTCGATGTCGAACTTGTCGAGCACGTTGCGCTGGCGGGGACGGGCGGCCCCGGCCACCACCACCTCCTCCTTGTGGGAGTCGATGTAGATGCACCAGTCGGGGCACTCCCGGGCGCAGAGCATGCAGACCGTGCAGTTCTCCGCCAGCAGCGCGATCACGCCCCGGGAGCGGGGTGGCAGCTCGGGGGCGACGTCCGGGTACTGCTGGGTGGTCGACCGGCTGGTCATCGTCTTCAGCGTGACCGCCAGCCCCTTCACCAGCCCTTCGCCGGGAATGCCGCTGCGCTCGCTCATGACGCTCATCCTGCCCTGTGCCCCCGGCGCGCGCGACCACCACCCGTCTGTCGGCGGCGGTACCGTGACGGTGGGGAGAACGACGCACCGGGAAGGACCCGTCGATGACCGCCGCGCTGCACGACGACTACCCGCCGCCGGGCGAGTGGACCACCGACGACCTCGACGCCCTGCCGGACGACGGCCGCCGCCACGAGCTCCTGGACGGAACCCTGCTCATGTCGCCCTCCCCTACGCGACTCCACCAGTCCATCGCGCTGATGCTCGGGGCAGCCCTGCAAGAGAGCTGCCCCGCCGACCTCGACGTGACCCAGGCCGTCGAGGTACGGCTCTCCCGGACCCGCGCGTTCATCCCCGACCTGCTCGTCACCCACCTCGACGCCGCCGAGCGGAACCCGTCGCACTACCGCCCGCACGAGGTGCTGCTGGTGGTGGAGATCGTTTCCGAGGGCTCCCGGAGCGTGGACCGGGTCCTGAAGCCCGCCCTGTACGCCGAGGCGGACATCCCCTACTTCTGGCGGATCGAGACCGCCGACGGGATCGTCGTGCACGCCTACAAGCTGGACCCGGTGAAGCGGATCTACGTGGAGCAGGCCCGGATGACCGACGGCATCCTGCTGCCCGAGCCGTGGGAGATCGACGTGCCGCTGGCGCGGATCACCCCCCGCCGCGCCTGACCTCATCCGGGCGCTCCCGCGTGGGACGCCGCCGACGTTGTTGATCATCTATGCTGCTCCGGCCGACGTACGAGGGGGCCACGGCCGGATGAAGAAGACCACGACCAGGGTGACGGCGGCGCTGGCCGTCCTCGCCATGGTGCTGTTCGGAGCGACGGCCGCCCAGGCCGAGCCCGGCGCCACGATCACCGGAACGGTGACCGACCGGACGACCGGAGCGCCCCTCGCCGGCGCCTGCGTCTCGCTGATGTCGACGGCGGAACTGGCGCTGGCGACGCGCTGCACCGACAGCACCGGCACCTACACCTTCACCGGGGTCACCGGGCAGTCCTTCTGGGGCGTGCACATCCGGGCCCGGGCGACCGGCCGGCCCGACGTCTGGTGGCCGAGCGCCCCGGACTACTTCAACGGCGAGCCGCTGCACGTGGAGCCGGGTACGACCGGCCGGGCCGACTTCAGCATGGTCACCGAGGTGGGCGGCTTCCAGGGCCGGATCACCCACCCGGACGGCAGCCCCGCGTACGCCAGTGCGGTGACCGCGGTGGCCGTCGACGGCGACTGGCGGGCCCGCGCCCTGACCGACAACGAGGGCCGGTACCGGCTGGTCAACCTGCCGGTCGGCGCGTACCGGCTGGGCGTGGGGCCCGAGGGCTGGGTCCCGCAGCAGTGGGTGCCGGGCAAGGCGAGCCAGGGCGACGGGACCGTCTTCACGGTCACCGCCGGCAGCACCACCACGGTCGACGAGCGGTACGTCTCCGTCGCGCCGCCGACGAGCATCGGCAACGGCACGATCGCCGGTCTGGTCACCGCCCGGGCCACCGGGGAGCCGGTCGCCGGCGCCTGCGTGACCGCCGTCAACGCGGACCTCGGCGGCGAGGTCGGCCGGTCGTGCACCGACGCAACCGGCCGTTACCGGATCGAGCGCCTCTGGTACCAGTACCGCTACCGGCTGCGGGTCCAGGCGACGGGCTTCCCGGAGCAGTGGGCCGAGGACGCCAACGACTTCGACAACGCGGCCCTCTACCCGGTCTCCGGGGAGGAGGTCACCACGGTCGACGTGGCGCTGCGGGTCGGTGGCGGCACGATCCGCGGCCGGGTCACGCCGGAGGAGGGCGGCACCATGCCCTGGTCGCTGTCCGTGGTGGCCAGGGCGGTCGACGACTCGTGGCGGGGCGGCGTGATGGCCGTCGACGGCGAGTACCAGCTCGATCGGGTGCCGGCCGGTGACTACCGGGTCTACTTCTACGCCGCCGGCCGGACCCGCCAGTTCCACCCGGGCGTGGCCACCGCGGAGGAGGCGGCCATCGTCCACGTCGCCGAGGGCGGGACCACCGTCGTCGACGAGCGGCTCGTGCCCGCCGGCTCGGTCGAGATCGACCTGGTGGACAAGAGCACCCGCCGCCCGGTCAGCGGCTGCGTCGAACTGGTCGAGTCGGTCGAGAAGGCCTGCACCCCGAGCGGCTCCAACCGGGTCACCTTCCCGGTGGTCTGGGCCACCACCCAGCGGGCGGAGACCGCGCGGGTGACGCCGGGCCCGGGGTACTGGCAGCGCTCGGTCGGCAACATCCAGGTGACGTCGGGCAAGGCCACCCGGCTCACCCTGGAGATGGAGCCCGCGGCCACGGTGAAGACCAGCGTGGTCGACGGCGCGGGCAACAAGGTCGCCGGGGTCTGCGTCAAGCCGGTCTCCGGCCACTCGGTCCCGACCATTCCGCTCCGCCAGGAGAACGAGAACCGTCGGTACTGCTCGGACGCCTCGGGCGCGGTGACCCTCGGCCCGCTGCCCGCCGGCCCGACGCAGCTCTTCGTGCAGTCGACCAAGCCGTGGGGCGCCCAGTGGTACGCCACCACCGGCGGCACCGGCGACCGGCGCACCGCCACCACCCTGAACCTCGTCGCCGGCACGGTGACCAGCACCGCACCGATCCGCCTCGACCGGGCCGGCTCGATCACCGGAACCGTCAACGGAGCGGACGGCAAGTTCGTCGAGGGCTGCGTGCAGGCCGGCGCCGACCAGCCCGACCTGCCCGGCGGCGCGGCCAAGGGGTGCACGGTGTTCACCAACCCGTACGAGGGTCGGTTCACCATCAGCGGGCTCGGCCCGTACCGGTGGCCGTTGCAGTACACCGGGCAGTGGATCGGCGACGACAAGCCCTTCGCACTGGCCTGGTCCGGCAACGCCACCAACCGGTACCTCGCCACCCCGGTGCAGGTGAAGGCGGACGCGACCGTGACCGCCCCGCCGGTCACCCTGCGCTACGACGGCAGCATCCGGCAGTTCGACGTGGGCGCCGGCGCGGGCACGTACTGGTCGGTCGAGGCGTACCACCCGAGCACCGGAGACCTGGTGGCGGTCTACCGCCGGGCGTACGACGAGGCGATGGTCGGCCTGCCGGCCGGTCCGCTGCTGCTGCGCTACGTCCCGGGCAGCGGCAAGCCGTGCTGGTACGTGGCCGGCGGCGCGACCGGGGGTGCCGGGAGCACTCCCCGACCGACCGTGGTGACCCTCGCCGCGCGGCAGGTCATCGACAGCGTCCGCCTGGTGCCGGGCAGCACCTGCCTGGCCGTCCCGGTCGCGACCCGGGAAGGCCCGTCGAAGCCGGGCTGAGCCCCGGCGCGTCCGCGGCCCGTGCCGGCGTCCCCCGCGAAGGGCGCCGGCGCGGGCCGCGGTCGTTCCCGCCGCAGTGGACCCCGGACTGCGGCCCGGAGGGGCGCCGGTCAGGTCGGCGGCAGCATCTCCACGCCGAGCTGCTGGAGGAGCTGGAACAGCTCGTTGACGCTCCACACGTCGACGATCCGCCCCTGGGCGTCGAAGCGCAGGAACGTCGCCCCCGAGTAGCTGACCACCTGGCCGGTCGGCGGCACCGGGCCGAACTGCCCGGCCTGGGTGCCGGCCGCCCGCCAACGCACCGCCACCCGGTCGCCGGCGGCCACCACGTCCACGATCTTGTAGCGCAGGTCGGGGAAGGCCGCCCGGCGGTCCCGGTGCCAGGCCAGCGTCGCCTCCGGCCCGGCCCCGCCGAGCCCCGGGCACTCCGCCCCGATCAGCTCGTACGCGGACTCCTCGCGCCCGCCGTTCCACACGTCGGCGACGAACCGCCGCGCCAGCGCCTCCAGATCGATCATCCGGGCAGCCTAGCCGGGCCGGGCCGGGGCGAAATGCGGCCGTGCGACCGCGGAGACGGACGGTCCCCGGGCCAGGGGACGGGAGATCGGCAAAGATGGGAGGGGGACACGACGAACGGACTCCAGGGGGCGACGTGGGCGAGGCGGCAGGCGGGACGACCGGCGGCAAGTACGTCGAGCCGGGCGGTGAGTTCACCCGCGACCAGCGCTACATCGCCACCCGGATCACCGCCGACGGGCGCGACGGCTACCCGGTCGAGCCGGGGCGGTACCGGCTCGCGGTCAGCCGCGCCTGCCCCTGGGCGAACCGCCTGATCATCGTGCGGCGGCTGCTCGGACTGGAGGACGCCATCTCGATGGCGGTGGCCGGGCCGACCCACGACGCCCGGAGCTGGACGTTCGACCTGGACCCGGGCGGGCGCGACCCGGTGCTCGGCATCGAGCGGCTCCAGGAGGCGTACTTCGCCCGTTTCCCCGGCTACGAGCGGGGCATCACCGTGCCGGCGATCGTGGACGTGCCGACCGGGCAGGTGGTCACCAACAACTTCGGGCAGATGAGCCTGGACCTGTCCACCGAGTGGACGGCGTACCACCGCGAGGGCGCGCCGCAGCTCTACCCGGAACGGCTGCGCGACGAGATCGACGAGGTGAGCGCGGTGCTGTTCCGGGACGTCAACAACGGCGTCTACCGGTGCGGCTTCGCCGGCAGCCAGGAGGCGTACGAGAAGGCGTACCACCAGCTCTTCGACCGGCTGGACTGGTTGACCGAGCGGCTGGCGGGCCAGCGCTACCTGGTCGGCGACACCATCACCGAGGCGGACGTGCGGCTGTTCACCACCCTGGCCCGCTTCGACCCGGTCTACCACGGCCACTTCAAGTGCAACCGCAGCAAGCTGACCGAGATGCCGGTGCTGTGGGCGTACGCGCGGGACCTGTTCCAGACCCCCGGCTTCGGCGACACGGTCGACTTCGACCACATCAAGCGGCACTACTACGAGGTGCACCGGGACATCAACCCGACGGGCGTGGTACCGCTCGGCCCCGACCTGGCCAACTGGCTCACCCCGCACGGCCGGGAGGAACTCGGCGGACGGCCCTTCGGCGACGGCACCCCGCCGCCGCCCCCGCCGGCCGGCGAGCGGGTCGACCCCGCCCACACCCCGCTGCGCTGAGCGCGGGCCGCTAGAGCGCGACGCGCACGGCGGCGGTGAGGACCAGCTGGGCCAGGGAGAGCGGCACCAGCACCAGCCAGCAGAGGCGTTGCAGCTGGTCCTCCCGCAGCCGCGGGTACGAGACCCGGAGCCAGATGATCACGAAGGAGACCGCGAAGACCTTCAGCAGCGTCCACAGCCAGCCGAGCTGACCGTCGGCGAACGGGCCCTGCCAGCCGCCGAGGAAGAGCACGGTGGTCAGCGCGGCGATCACCACGATGCCGACGTACTCGGCGAGCAGGAAGAAGGCGAAGCGCAGGCCGGTGTACTCGGTCATGTAGCCGAAGACCAGCTCGGAGTCGGCGATCGGCATGTCGAACGGGGGCCGCCGGATCTCGGCCAGCCCGGCGACGAAGAAGACGAACATCGCGGGCGCCTGCCAGAGCAGCCACCAGGGCTGCCACGCCTCGACGATGCCGGAGAGGCTGAGCGTGCCCGCCGCCATCGCCACCGAGGCGGCGGAGAGCACCAGCGGCAGCTCGTAGCCGAGCAGCTGGGCCGCCCCGCGCAGGCCGCCGAGCAGGCTGTACTTGTTGGCCGAGGCCCAGGCCGACATCAGCACCGCGACCACGCCCACGCCGACCACGGCGAGGACGAAGAAGAGGCCGATGTCCAGCGGCTGCCCGACCAGGTCGTCCGGGCCGAGCGGGATGACCAGCAGAACCAGCAGGTAGGGCACGAGGGCCACCACCGGGGCGAGCCGGAACACCGCCCGGTCCGCCTCGCGCGGGGTGACGTCCTCCTTCTGCACGAACTTCACCCCGTCGGCGACCAGCTGCGCCCAGCCGTGGAAGCCGCCCGCGTACATCGGGCCGAGCCGGCCCTGCATGTGCGCCATCACCTTGTGTTCGGCCTGGCCGACCACCAGCGGCAGGGTGAGGAAGGCGACCAGCACGCCACCGACCCGGATCACCAGCTCCAACCAGGTGGGCATCAGGCCGTACCTTCCTCGTCGCGCGGCGCCGGGCGGTCGCCGGTCGCGGGCTCTCCGGCCGCCGCCGGGCCGTCGCCGGTCGCCCCGGCCCCCGGGGTACGCGCCGCACGCGCGCCCGGAGCCGGCCGGGCGGGCCGCTCCCGGACCGGGCGGGCCGGAGTACCGCCGCGCGGCCCCTCGCCCACCCCGGCCGCCCCGGCGGGCGTCGGCGTGGTGCCCCACTCCCCCGGCGCGGGTACGCCCGGCGGCCGGATCGGCCGACGACCGCCGCCGGCCTCCGACTCGCCCGGCTCCTTCGCCCCCGGCCAGGGCTTGGCCACCCGGGAGGCGAGCACGAACTCCTTGCGCAGCGGATGCCCCTCGAACTCCGGCGGCAGCAGCAGCGGGGCCAGCCCGGGGTGACCGGCGAAGTCGATGCCGAACATCTCGTGGGTCTCCCGCTCGTGCCAGGCGGCGCCCGGCCAGAGGTCGACCACCGAGGCCACCGTCGGCGACTCGCGGGGCACCCGGGTGCGCAGCAGCACCCCGTGCCGGTGGGTGGTGGACCAGAGGTGGACCACCACGTCGAACCCGTCGGCCAGCTCGTCGACCGCCGAGAGCCAGTCGAAGAAGTCGCAGGCCAGCTCGGCGTCGTCGCGCGCCGCGCGCAGCGCGTCGGTCCAGCTCGCGAGGGGTACGTCGACGGTGGCGCGGGCGTGGGACTGACCGCCGGAGACCGACGCGGTGGCCTCGACCGGCGCGAGCAGCGCGACCACCCGCTGGCCGACCTCTTCCGGAGTCATGCCGCTGATCCTAGGGCCGCCGGCTCGCGGCCGTGTCGGGCCGCCCGGGCGGCATCTGGCCGCTTTACCCGGCGGGTGGACGCCGGAGGGGGAAAGATGGTCACCGTGCGTGCTGTCACTGTGACTCCCGGGGTGCCCGACTCGCTGCGGCTGGTGGACGACTGGCCCGAGCCGCCGCCCGAGGAGGGCGCGATCCTGGTCGAGGCGATGGCGGTCGGCATCTGCGGCACCGATCTGGAGATCGTCGCGGGCGAGTACGGCGAGGCCCCGCCCGGCCAGGAGCGGCTGGTGCTCGGGCACGAGTCGCTGGGCCGGGTGCTGGAGGACCCGACCGGCACCCTGCAACCCGGCGACCTGGTGGCGGGCGTGGTCCGACGCCCCGACCCGGTGCCCTGCCCCAACTGCGCGGTCGACGAGTGGGACATGTGCCGCAACGGGCAGTACACCGAGCACGGCATCAAGGGCCTGCCCGGCTTCGCCCGGGACCGGTGGCGGATCCAACCGAAGTTCGCCGTCGGCCTGGACCCGGCCCTCGCCCCGGTCGGGATGCTGCTGGAACCGACCAGCGTGGTGGCGAAGGCCTGGGACCACATCGAGCGGATCGGCGCCCGCGCCGAGTGGAAGCCGCAGACCGCGCTGATCACCGGCGCCGGGCCGATCGGCCTGCTGGCCGCGCTGCTGGCCACCCAGCGCGGCCTGGCGGTGCACGTCCTCGACCGGAACACCACCGGCCCGAAGCCGGACCTGGCCCGGGCGCTCGGCGCGACGTACCACACCGTGCCGGTGGCCGAGCTGGACTTCGAACCGGACGTGGTGATCGAGTGCACCGGCGCGCCGCCGGTGCTGCTGGACGCGATGTGCAAGGCCGGGCCGATCGGCATCGTCTGCCTGACCGGCGTCTCCAGCGGCGGCCGGCACATGGACTTCGACGCGGGCGCGCTCAACCGGGATCTGGTGCTGGAGAACAACGTGGTCTTCGGGTCGGTCAACGCCAACCGCCGGCACTGGGACCTGGCCGCTCAGTCGCTCGCCCGGGCCGACCATTCCTGGCTGAACTCGCTGGTCACCCGCCGGGTGCCGGTGTCGGCGTACGCCGAGGCGTACACCCACACCGGCGGAGACATCAAGACGGTGCTCGAGTTCACCGCCTGAGCCGGCGGCCGCCTCAGATGCCGGGCAGGCGGCCGTTGCGGAACAGGTCCACGAAGAGCTGGTGGTCCTCCCGGGTCCGGACGCCGTACGCGTGCGCGAAGTCGACGAGGTGGGCGACGAAACCCGCCTCGTCGGCGTCGACCGCCGCCACGATCGACTCCTCGGTGGAGTAGTCCACCAGGTCGTGGCTGGACTCGTCGTCGGCGACCGAGTGCATCCGGGCCACCGCCCGGCCCAGGTCGCTCAGCACCCCGGCCAGCTCGTCCGGCTCGTTGACGTCCGCCCAGTCCAGGTCGGCGGCGTACGGGGAGACCTCGGCGACGAGCTGGCCGGTCCCGTCCAGCTCGGTGAAGCCCAGCCACGGGTCGGCGTGCGCCTGCAGTGCCCGCTGCGACTCGGCCGTCCGGTGGCCCTGGTGCCGGAAGTAGCCGCGGACCCGCTCGTCCTCGATGTGCCGGGCCACCGCGGGCACCTGCGCCTGCTTCATGTAGATCACGACGTCGTTCTCCAGCGCCTGGGTGTGCCCCTCCAGCAGCAGGTTGTACGACGGCAGCCCGGCCGAGCCGATGCCCACGCCCTTGCGCAGCACCACGTCCTTGATGTGGGCCGCGACCGGACGCAGCCGCGCGGTGGTCGCGGGCAGCGTGGTCAGGTAGTGCTCGAAGGCCGCGCAGACCTTCTTCCGGGTGGCCGCGTCGATCTCGAACACCCCGTCGCCGAGGGAGAAGCGGCGCTCGTAGTTGTCGATGGTGGTCTGCGTGGCGAGCAGGTCCACCCGGGTGTTGAGCCGGGCCTGCTGGAGCACCCGGCGCAGCACGCCGTCGGCGTTGTCCAGGGTGATCGAGCCGATCGCGTCGTCCCCGCCGGCCGCGATGGCCCGCAGCTCGGTCAGGTACGACCGGGCGAACCGGGCGACCAGCTCACTGATCACCTGGTCCGACAGGGCCTTGGCGTAGCAGAGCAGGGCGACGCTGGCCGCCAGGCGCTTCAAATCCCAGGAAAACGGCCCGACGTACGCCTCGTCGAAGTCGTTGACGTTGAACACCAGCTGCCCGGAGCCGTTCATGTAGGTGCCGAAGTTCTCCGCGTGCAGGTCGCCGTGGATCCACACCCGGCTGGTCCGCTCGTCGAGGAACGCCTCGTCGGCGAAGTCGCCGCGCTGGTCGGCGTAGAACAGGGACGCGCTGCCCCGGTAGAAGGCGAACGGGGAGGCGGCCATCTTGCGGAACTTGCGGCGGAAGGCCGCCGGGTCGAGTGCCATCGACGCACCGAACTCCTCGGTGAGCACGTCGACGATGAAGGCGGAACGCTGCTCCGCGGACTGGGTCATGGACCGCAGGCTAACCCCCGGCCGCCAGCCGAGGCGCTCGGCCGAGCGAGCGAGCCGGGCGGACCGGTCCGGCGGGTGGGCACCCACCGGACCGGCCGCCCGGCCGGCCGGACGGTCGAGTCAGCTCGGGGCGGTGGTGCGGGTCTGCGCGCCGGTCACCGGCGCGCGAGCGCAGGTGCGGGTCTTGTCCGCGGCGATGGTGGTGGTGGCGCCGGCCTTCATCGCCACGGTGGTGGCGGACCGCACGCCGTACCAGCACTGCTTGCCGACCCAGTACTCGACGTACACGTCCTGGGTGCGGTGCCCGCGCAGGCTGAAGGTGCCGTCGCGGGCGATGTTGGTGAACGACGGGCTGGCGATGTCCAGCGTCCGGGCGTTGTACGTCCAGACGTAGCCGCCGTCCACGACGCCGGACCCGTCGGTGACCTTGCCGGCGAGCACGCCGCCGGCGACCAGCTTGGCGTCCACGGTCGCGGCGGCGCCCGGGTTCACCTTGGTCAGGGTGGCCGCGAACCGGTCGGCGACGTCGCCGGACCACTGCCAGGCGTACCCGGTGCTGGCGTTCGGCGTGAACTCGACCGGCCAGCGGTACGGACCGAGGTCGTCGATGGTGTAGCGACCCTCGGAGTTGGTGCAGTTCGCGCCGAAGATCGCGCCCTGGTTGGGGTGGAAGGCGAACGGGTAGGCGCAGACGCCCGGGACGACCGCGCCGGCGGGGTTGCGGACGGTGCCGGTGATGGTGCCGGGCGGGTCCATCCTGATCGTCGGGATGGTGACGGTCTGCTGGGGCTTCACCGTCACCAGCAGCGCCTCCCGCTGGTCACCGCTGCCCCCGTTCGCGGTGACCCACTGGTCGCCGTAGCGCTTGGCCGGCGGCTCGTACGGGTTGGTCGCCTGGTACGCGTAGAGCTGGTACGTGCCCGCCTCGCTGAACGGGCCCATCTCCAGCAGTCCGTCGTCCCAGGCGCAGTAGCTGCCCATCCGGGCCGACTGGCCGCCGCCCTTCGGGCGTACCACCCGGACGCAGATGTCGGTGGCCGGCCCGCCGGTGGCCGAGTCCAGCACGGTCGTCGTGATCGCGCCGGCAGGCTTGAGCTGGAACGAGACCCGGGTGACCTGCCCCCGGGTGACCGGGTAGTACTCCTGCGTCTCCTCGATGGCGAAGTACGAAGGGCCGGCGCTGACGGAGAGCTGCCAGCTGCCCGGTCGGACCTTGGGAATCCGGACCAGTCCGTTCGTGCCGCAGGCCTGCGCGTCGTTGCCGCCGGTGGCGAGGACGTAGAGGCAGGGCCGGCGCACCGGCATGCCGGTCACCGCGTCGGTCACCCGCGCTTCGACCGTGCCCATCGGCAGGAAGCTCTCGTTCACCACGAGGGCGTCGCCGTCGGCGAGGGTGAAGACGGTGGCCTCGTCCCGGGTCTCCTTCTGCGGCACCCACTGGTAGCCGCGCACGTTGTCGGAGATGGAGATGCGGTAGCGGCCGGGCGGCAGGTTGTTCAGGGCGTAGCGCCCGGCGCCCAGGTCCCAGGTGTACGCGATGGCTTCGTAGTAGAAGTCCTCGCCGTAGATCGTGATGGTGGCGTCGGTCGCCGCGCCGTACTCGTCGGTGATCCGGCCGCTGATGCCGGCCGACCCGCGGCTGAGGGTCACGTCCCGCTCGACGAGTTCGTCGCGAGGGAACCAGACGGCGTCGGCGTTCAGGTGGTCGGGCGCGTTGTACCACCACTCGGTGCGGAAGCCCTCGGCGTGCATCCGGACCTTGTAGCTCGACGTGTCCGCCGGGCTGGGGATGGTGTACCGGCCCTCGGCGTTCGAGCAGTACTCGGCCGCGACGGCGGTGGGCGAGGTGTGCAGGGCGAAGCAGGCGTTCGCGACGGGCGTGCCGTCGGAATCGCGGACGACGCCGGTGTAGCCGACGGTGTCGGCGGCTGCCGGAGCAGCGGTGAGAGGAACTATGGCGAGCGCCGCCAGGAGGGCGGCCCCCGTTGCCCGCATGGATCTCATGTCAGCAAGATAACGACGCCGGACTACATCGAAGATCATCCGGTCGGTCCGGAAGGCGCCGCCGGTCGGGCCCGGTGGCGGTTCAGGACGTCGGCGGGCGCACCGGCGGGGAGGTGAGGGAGCTGACCGAGCGGGGTGGGGAGTCCGGGCGGGGCGCGGCGTCCGCCGGCGAGGCGAGCGCGTCGGGGCGGGCCACCCCGCCGATCCCGGACTGCTCGGCGGCGATCTTCTCCTGGAGGCGGAGGATGCCGTGCAGCAGCGCCTCCGGCCGCGGCGGGCAGCCGGGCACGTAGACGTCGACCGGGATGAGCTGGTCGACGCCCTTGGTCACCGAGTACGAGTCCCAGTACGGGCCGCCGCAGTTGGAGCAGGCGCCGAACGAGATCACGTACTTCGGCTCGGGCATCTGGTCGTAGAGGCGCTTGATCGCCGGGGCCATCTTGTCGGTGACCGTGCCGGAGACCACCATCAGGTCGGCCTGCCGGGGGCCGTGGGCGAACGGGATCACGCCCAGCCGGATGAAGTCGTGCCGACCCATGCTGGTGGCGATGAACTCGATCGCGCAGCAGGCCAGACCGAAGTTGAAGACCCAGAGCGAGTAGCGGCGGCCCCAGTTCAGCACGAACCGGATCGGCTCGCCGAGCACTGCCGGCAGCTGCACGATCGCCCCCTTCCTGTCTCCCACCGGACAGTCAACCACAGCGCCCGGGCTGCAACCGGAACGGCCGTCGCGGGCTTCTACGGGTGTGACGAGGCGGACGGAACCCACCCGCGCGGCACCAACGGGCGCGGCCGACGCCGCGCCCGACGATCACGGGGAGAAGGCATGAACGTAGGAACCGGAAAACGGGTCGCCGGCGCGCTGCTCGGGTCGGCGCCGGCCGTCCTGGCCGCGGCACCGGGCGCCGTCACCACGACGACCGACCGACCGGCCGCCGTCTCGGCGGGCCGGCTGGTCACGCTCGACGCCGCCGACCACGGCTGACGTCCATGAGCCACCGCCGGCCGGGCACGGGGGTCTCGGCCGGCGGTGCCCGTCCGGATCCGGTCGTCCCGGTCCCGACCGCCCTCCCCCGTCGAACGACGACAACCGGCCGGTGCCGGCACCGGAGTGACCGGTGCCGGCGGGTACGGACCCACGGCCGCCACGGGGAGGACGAGTGACTGTGACGAGAGACGTGCGGGTCGCCGGGCCACCGCCGGGACCGGCTCCCCAGCCGCCCGAGCTGATCTTCGACGACTTCTACCACGCGCACTTCCGGGGGCTGGTCGTCCAGCTCACCGCGTACACCGGTGACCTCGGCCAGGCACAGGACCTGGTCCAGGAGGCCTTCTGCCGGGCGTACGTGCGCTGGGACCGGGTGGCCGGCTACGAGGACCCGCTGGCCTGGGTACGCAAGGTCGCCTGGAACCTGGGCCACCACCGCTGGCGGCGGCTGCGTACCGCCGAACGGTTCCTGCGCCGGCAGCGGGAGACGCACGTGGCCGGGCCGACGCCGGACCGGGTGGCGCTCGACCAGGCCCTGGCGCAGTTGCCGCCCAAGCAGCGCCGCGCCGTGGTGCTGCACTACCTCGCCGACCTGACGGTTGCCGAGATCGCCGCTCAGGAGCAGGTCGCCGAGGGCACGGTCAAGTCCTGGCTGCACCGGGGCCGGACGACGCTCGCCACCCACCTGCGCGAGACCACCGAGGAGGTGCGGGATGCCTGAGCAGGAGGTTCTCGCCGCGGAGTTCGCCCGCTACCGACAGGCGGTGATGACCGAGATCGAGGTGCCGGGACCGGCCGCCGTGCGGCGGGCCGTACGCCGGCGGCGGCGCAGCCACCTCGCCGCGGGGGCGACGGCCGCCCTGACCCTGCTGGCCGGGCCGGTCGTCGGGTACGCGGCGCTGGACCGCCCGGCCCCCGGCCCGACCCCGGTCGAGCCGACACCGAGTGCCACCGCGAGCCCGTCACCGACGCCGAGCGGCTCCGGCAGCCCGAGCCCGTCGTCGGCGACCACCAGCACCAGCCCGACCGGGGCACCGGACGGCCGGATCAGCCGGGCCCAGCTCCTGGCCGGCCCGGTCACGCTGCCCACCTGGCACGTCGACGCCGGTTGCCCGAACGGCCGGGTCCGGTTGACCGGCGAAGCCGGGTGGGAGACGAACACCCTGCTCGCGCTCGACACCGGTGACATCGACGGCGACGGGGCGGCCGAAACCGTGGCGCTGGTGCAGTGCGTGCGGGGCACCGGCGGCCCGCAGCAGGTGGTGGCCTTCGACCGCGACCGGTCCGGCCGGATCGTCACCGTCGGCCAGGTGACGAGGACCCGGTTGGAGCGACCGCAGTGGCTGATCGCGCTCGATGCCCGCGACGACGGTGTGGTCCGCGTGCAGGTCGGCGACATCGCACCCGGCGGCGGCTGGCCCGGTGACTGGTCGCAGCGGCAGTGGCGCGGTTACCGCTGGGACGGCCGCTCGTTCGGTCAGGTCTCCGGGCCGACCGCCTTCGGCCCGAACCGGCATGGGGTGAACCTCGTCCTCACCGCCACCGATCTGGTGCTCGCCACTGCTCCGGACGGCTCACACCCGGGCACGGTGACAGTGCGGATCCGCAACGCGGGCACCGGCCCGGCCGCCTACGTGGCGCTCCGGCTGGACCTGCCGTCGGCGCTGCGCCCGGACGGCGACGGCTGGGCCCCCTGCCGCAACACCCCGGCGACGACCAGCCAGCCGGTCAGCTGCGAGCTCGGCAGGCTCGACGCCGGTGCGGAACTCCGGCTCACCCTGGGCCTGCGGGCCGCGGCGGGGGTGACCGTGGGCCGGGGAACGGCCGACGTGGAGGCCCGCCCGATGGACGCCCGGTCCACGGTCGTCGAGGAGGTCTACGGCGTCGACAATCTCGTCCGGATCGACTACCGGTGACCGGTCGCGGCCCGGCGCCCACCTGCCGTGCCGGGCCGCGTCCCCGGTGTCACCAGCGAGGGCGTTGCAGCAGGCTGACGAACTCGACCAGCAGCCGCTCGCGCAGCGCCGGCGGGGCGGCGTCCAGCAGGGTGTTCACCACGGCCATCCGCTCCGGCACGCCCCGGTCCCCGTCGAGGCCGAGCCCGGCGGCCAGGCCGGCGACCAGCTCCGGGGTGAGCGCCTGCGGGGTCAGCGCGGTCGCCAACGCCCGCAGCTCGGCGGGGAGCCGGACCGGACCGGCCGCCCGGGCCGCGGCCACCGCGGCGGCCAGGTCCGGGCCGAACTCGGCGACCCGGGGCGCGACCGAGGCGGTCACGGTCAGGTGCACGCTCGGCGGCAGGTCCGCGTACCGGAGCTGGGGCTGGGTGTGCCAGTCCCGGGCGGTCAGCTCGTCGACCAGCACGAAGAGGTCGAGTTCCGGGTCGGTGGCGGTGAAGCAGACCACCGTCGACTCCGGCTCGGCCATCAGCCGCAGCCCGTCGACACCGCGCACGGCGTCGGCCAGCGCGGTGACCGCGTCCCGGGTCGCGGCGGCCAGCCGCAGGTAGCCGGCGTCGCCGAGGTGCCGCAGGGTGGCGTACGCGGCGGCGATCGGCCCGCCGGAGCGGGTCGAGGCGAGCACCGGGTTGACCATCGTGTACCCGGGCCAGTCCGCGTACGCGAAGTACTGCGGGGCGCGCAGCGCCGGGTCGCGGTGCAGCAGCACCGACACGCCCTTCGGGGCGTACGCGTACTTGTGCAGGTCCACCGAGATCGAGGTGACCCCGTCGACGGCGAAGTCGAACGGCGGCACCGGCGCACCGAGGCGGCGCAGGTAGGGCAGCGTCCAGCCGCCGAAGCAGGCGTCCACGTGGCAGCGCACCCCGGCCGCCGCGGCCGCCGCGGCGATCTCCGCCACCGGGTCGATGACGCCGTGCGCGTACGAGGGGGCGGAGCAGGCCACCAGGACCGTCTCCGGGCGGATCGCGGCGGCCACGTCGGCGGCCGCCGGGCGCAGCGTCTTCGGGTCGACGGGCACCGTGTCGAGGGTGACCCCGAGCAGGTGGGCGGCCTTGGCGAAGGCGGCGTGCCCGCTGGCCGGCACCACGATCCGGGGCGCGGTCAGCTCGGGGCGGGCGTCCCGGGCGGCCTTGACGGCGAGGATCAGCGACTCGGTGCCACCGCTGGTGACGCTGCCGACCACCTCCGGCGCGGTCGTGCCGGGGCCGCCGCCGAGCAGCCGGGCGGCCGCCCCGACCAGCGCGTTCTCCATCGCCAGCAGGGACGGGAAGGCGGTCGGGTCGAGCCCGTTGACGTGCGCGCTGCCGGCGTGCGCGGCCGCGGCCAGCTCGTCCAGGCCGGGCACCGCCGGGTCGTAGACGTAGGCGAACAGCCGCCCGCCGTGCGTCGGCCGGTCGAGGGCCCGCAGCTCGCGGATCTCCGCCAGCACCCGCTCGGCGGGTACGCCGTCCTCGTCGATCATCGGTCGCCCTTCGGGTCGGGGTCCAGGGTCCAGCCGCGCAGCAGCAGCACGGCGAGCCCGACCAGCAGGGCGGGCAGCACGGTGAAGCCGAGCAGCACGCCGAGCCGGGCCTGGTCGGACTGGGCCGCCGCGGTGCCGGTGTCGGAGGAGACGTAGCCGGAGACCTGGAGCACCAGGCCGTAGAGGCCGGGGCCCAGCGCCAGGCCGAAGGTCTCCCCCGCCGTCCACAGGCCGGTGAAGACGCCCGCCTGCCGGCGACCGGTCCGCGCGGTCTCGTGGGCGACGCAGTCCGGCAGCAGGGCCAGGGCGAAGACCTGCTGGCCGGCGTACCCGACGCCGAGCAGCGCGACCACCGCGTAGACGGCGGCGGCGGGCAGTGCGGGCGCGGCGACCAGGGCGAGCGCCCCGGCGGCGAGCAGCAGCGAGGCGGCGACCAGGGCGGTCCGCTTGCCGAGCCGGGCGCCGAGCCGGGACCACAGCGGCATCACCAGCAGCGCCGGCCCGACGAAGCAGGCGAAGAGCAGGGTCGGGCCATTGTCCGGGTCGCGCAGGATCTGGTCGGCGAAGTAGCTGACCCCGGCCAGGATGGTCGCCACCCCGGCCGACTGGATCACGAAGCAGAGCAGCAGCGCCCGGAACGGCCGGTTGCCGGCGGCCACCGCGAGCTGGGCGCGCAGCGTCGGCTCGGTCTCGGTCACCGCGCCGGTCGCGGCCGCGCGGGTGCCGAGGAAGGCGCCGACCGCGCCGAGGGCGATCAGCGCGGCGACGAAGAGGCCCATCCACCGGTGCCCGGCGAGGCCGTCGCCGGTCGCGGTCACCACCATCGGGGCCACCGCGCCGGAGACCAGGATGGCCAGCGCCAGCACCGCGATCCGCCAGGTCATCAGCCGGGTACGCTCCGCGCGGTCGCCGGTCAGCTCGGCCGGCATCGCCACGTACGGCACCTGGAAGAAGGCGAACGCGGTGGCGGTGGCGAGGAAGGCGACCGCCACGTACGCCCCGGCGGCGGGACCGGCGCCGAAGGGCGCGGCGAAGATGGCGCCGAAGAGCACCGCGAGGGCGAGCCCGGCGCCGAGCAGCCACGGCCGGCGCGGCCCCCAGCGGGAACGGGTGCGGTCGGAGAGGCGCCCGGCCACCGGGTTCACCAGCACGTCCCACGCCTTGGGCAGCAGCACCAGCAGGGCGGCCACCCCGGCGGCCACGCCCAGGGTGTCGGTGAGGTACGGCAGCAGCAGCAGCCCCGGCACGGTGCCGAACGCGCCGGTGGCCAGCGAGCCGAGGGCGTAGCCGGCGTGCACCCGGCGCGGCAGCGGGTCCGGTCGCCGCGCCCCGGTCGGGCCGGCGACCGAGGGGTCGGCTTCAGCCGGCGGCGCGTCCATGGGGCCGAATGTTACTCACGTTATGGCCGGGGTCACATTCCCTCTTCCGGCCACCAGCTCGCCGCCGACATGTCCACCCCGGTGGCCCGCAACGGGCAGCCCTCGGCCCGCAACCGGGCCCGCGCCTCGACCTCGTGACCGGGCGGCAGCCGGCCGGCGGAGGTCACCACCCGGTGCCAGGGCACCCCGCCGCCGTGCCGGGCCATGATCGAGCCGACCAGCCGCGCGGAGGCCCGACCCGAGCGCTCGGCGAGGGCGTCGGCGACCGCCCCGTACGACATCACCCGGCCCGGCGGGATCCGCTCGACCAGCGCGAGCACCGTCTCGACGTACTCCTCAGGCGTCACGACCGGCCAGGATATGGGAAGCCTGCCGGGCCGCGCGGGACCGACCGCGCAGAATGGGCGGGTGCGCGAAGCAGTCACCCAGGCCCGGCGGATCGTCGTCAAGATCGGTTCGTCCTCGCTGACCACCGGCGGCGGCGGGCTGGACGACGCCCGGGTCGACGCCCTGGTGGACACCCTCGGCGCGCTCGCCGCCCAGGGGCACGAGGTGGTGCTGGTCTCCTCCGGCGCGATCGCCGCCGGCCTGGCCCCGCTCGGGCTGGCCCGGCGTCCCCGCGACCTGGCCACCCAGCAGGCCGCCGCGAGCGTCGGGCAGGGCCTGCTCATCGGCCGGTACGCGACCGGCTTCGCCCGGCACCGGCTCACCGTCGGCCAGGTGCTGCTCACCGTCGACGACGTGACCCGGCGGGCGCACTACCGCAACGCGTACCGGACCCTGCGCAAGCTGCTCGACCTGCGCGCCGTGCCGATCGTCAACGAGAACGACACGGTCGCCACCGAGGAGATCCGCTTCGGCGACAACGACCGGCTGGCCGCGCTGGTCGCCGCCCTGGTCGACGCCGACCTGCTGGTGCTCCTCTCCGACGTGGACGCGCTCTGGACCGGGGACCCGACCCAGCCGGGCAGCGCCCGGATCACCGAGGTGCGCGGCGAGGCCGACCTGGCCGGCATCGACATCGGCGGCGCGGGCCGTTCCGGCGTCGGCACCGGCGGCATGGTCACCAAGGTCGAGGCGGCCCGGATCGCCACCGGCTTCGGCATTCCGGTGGTGCTGACCGCCGCGCCGCTGGCCGCCGAGGCGCTGGCCGGCGAGCCGGTCGGCACCTTCTTCCACGCCAGCCGGCGGCGGCCCGCGGCCCGGCTGTTCTGGCTCGCGCACGCCACCGCGCCCCGGGGGCGGCTGCACCTCGACCCGGGGGCGGTCCAGGCGGTGGTGGGGCGGCGCAAGTCGCTGCTGCCGGCCGGGATCACCGCCGTGGACGGCGCGTTCACCGCCGGCGACCCGGTCGACCTGGTGGACGCCGAGGGCGCGCCGGTGGCCCGAGGGCTGGTCAACTACGACGCGGTGGAGCTGCCGGGGCTGCTCGGCCGCTCCACCTCCGAACTCGCCGCGGCGCTCGGCCCGGCGTACGAACGGGAGGTCGTCCACCGTGACGACCTCGTGCTGCTGTGAGGAGTTGCCGATGACGCAGCGGAGTGCCGGCATGAGCGTCAGCGAGCAGGCCCGCCGGGCCCGGGACGCGGCGGGCGAGCTGGCGGTCGCCACGCGTACCGCCAAGGACGCCGCGCTGCACGCGATGGCCGACGCGCTGGTGGCGCGTACCCCGGAGATTCTGACCGCGAACGAGGCGGACCTGGCGGCCGGGCGCGAGGCCGGGCTGAGCGCGGCCGTGCTGGACCGGCTGGCGCTCGACGCCGGCCGGGTGGCGGGCATCGCGGACGCGCTGCGCCAGATGGCCGCGCTGCCCGACCCGGTGGGCGAGGTGGTCCGCGGCTCGACCCTGCCCAACGGGCTGGAGCTGCGCCAGATCCGGGTGCCGTTCGGGGTGGTCGGCATCATCTACGAAGCCCGGCCGAACGTGACCGTGGACGCCGCCGGGATCTGCCTGAAGTCCGGCAACGCCGCGCTGCTGCGCGGGTCCTCGTCGGCGGCGCACTCGAACGCGGCGCTGGTCGCCGTGCTGCGGGACGCGGTCGCCGGGGCCGGCCTGCCGGCGGACGCGGTGCAGCTGCTCGACGCCACCTCGCGCGACTCGGTCAAGGAGCTGATGCGGGCGCGCGGGCTGGTCGACGTGCTGATCCCGCGCGGCGGCGCGTCGCTGATCCGCACCGTGGTCGAGGAGTCGACGGTGCCGGTGATCGAGACCGGGGTGGGCAACTGCCACGTCTACGTCGACGCCGCGGCGGACGTGGCGAAGGCGGTGGCGGTCACCCTCAACGCGAAGACCCAGCGGCTGTCCACCTGCAACACCGCCGAGTCGCTGCTGGTGCACGCGGCCGTCGCGGACGCCTTCCTGCCGCCGGCGCTGGCCGCCTTCGCCCAGGCCGGGGTGACCGTGCACGGCGACGACCGGGTGGCCGCGTTCTCCGCCGCGGTGGTGCCGGCCACCGACGAGGACTTCGCCACCGAGTACCTCTCGGCGGACATCTCGGTGGCCGTGGTCGACTCGCTCGACGCGGCGGTCGCGCACATCCGCCGCTACGGCACCGGACACACCGAGGCGATCCTCACCGACTCCGCCGCGGCGGCCCGGGAGTTCGTGGCCCGGGTGGACGCGGCGGCGGTGATGGTGAACGCGTCGACCCGGTTCACCGACGGCGGCGAGTTCGGCTTCGGCGCCGAGATCGGCATCTCCACCCAGAAGCTGCACGCCCGCGGTCCGATGGGTCTGCCCGAGCTGACCTCGACGAAGTACGTGGTCACCGGGGACGGGCACCTGCGCGGCTGACTGTCCGGGTTGGACGGGCGTACGCGGGGGTGCGCGGGGCCGCTAGTCTGAGGCCGGTTCGGCACGGCTTGTCTGGGGAGGCGGCATGCTGGGCGAGAGCGCCCTGGAAGAGCAGTTGGCGCAGGCGCGCGCCGCGCTGCGGGAGGTCAGCCGCACCGTCACGCCCCGGGAACGGGTCGAGTCGGTGGGCGAGGCCGCCGACGGACGGATCCGGGTCACCCTCGGCACCGACGGGCGGGTCACTGCCGTCGACCTCGACCCCCGGGTGCTGCGCGAGGGGGCGGAACACCTCGCCGAGGAGTTGCGCCGGGCGGTGAACGCGGCGCTCGACGGGCAGGACGACCCGGCCGCGGCCGAGCCGATGCCCGATCTCGCCGCGATGACCGCCACCGTCGAGCACCTCCAGGACCAGGGCCTGCGCCAGATGCGCGAGATCAGCCAGGCCATCAGCGAGACCATGCGCAAGATCCAGCAGCGGAGCTGACGATGGAGAACCTCGAGGTCGACATCGACGCCCTGCGCCGCGGCGCGGACGAGCTGACCCAGGCCAAGGAGGAGGTCCGGCAGGCCTTCGAGACGTTCCAGGCCGCGCTGGGCAGCTACGCGCAGGCCTTCGGCGGCGACGAGATCGGCATGCTGGTCGGCGTCGCCCACCAGGCCTGTGTGGACGCCCTGACCGAGTGCCTCAGCACCAACGTCGCCGAGCTGGAGAGCTACGCCGACGGCCTGCACGGGATGGCCGAGAACTACCGGGCCATCGAGGAGGACGTCACCGCCTCGTTCCGCTCGATCCTCGGCTCGCTGGGCGGCTGAGCCCTCCGCACGTACGAAAGGAGTCGCCGTGGGCCTGACGCTTCCGGGTGAGCTCGCGTCCCTGCTCTCGATGATCGGGTACGACTGGCCGGAGTCCGACGAGACCGCGATCTTCCAGCTCGCCGGCGAGTGGACCGGCATGGCCGACCGGATCAACGGCTCGGTCGCCCGGTTGGAGTCGGCGGCACGGACGGTGCTGGAGACCAACCGGGGCGAGAGCATCACCGCCTTCGCCAGCGAGTGGAACGACAAGGAGTCGGCCGCCCGCAACATCGCCGACGCCACCAACCCGACGAACGTGATCGCCATCGGGCTGATGGCCGCGGCGGGGGTGGTGCTGGCCCTGAAGATCCAGGTGATCATCCAGCTGATCCTGCTGGCCATCCAGATCGCGCAGGCGATCGCCACGGCGGTGGCGACCTTCGGCGCGTCCCTGCTGGAGATCCCGATCTTCAAGATGATCACCGGGCTGATCGTCGACCAGCTGATCGGGCTGGCGGTGGACACGGTGCTCAATGGCTAAGAAGCGGACCGCGCCGCCCCGGCAGGCCCAGGCCAAGGGCGCCAAGATCGTCTCGGCGTACCTGGAGAATGCCGACGTGTTCCGCACCGCCAAGACGGCCGGGACCACGCCCAACGGCCCGGCGGTCCTGGTGCTGCGCAACCGGCCGGATTTCGACAAGCGGGACTTCGACCGCAAGGCCCGGGACCTGGTCCGGCTCGGCCAGGAGGGCCGGCTGAGCAAGGCGAAGTCGGACCGGACGGCCAACAACGTCTACCACCGGGGAGGCCGAGGGACCAAGCCGGGCACCCGGACCCGCACCAACGTCTTCCGGGACCGGGTGACCCGTCGGCTGACCAGGAACAAGCGGCTGACCCAGCAGCACGGCACCCCGGAGACCAACCAGTACCTGGCCAACAAGAGTCTCGTCGACCGCCTCTACGACGGTCGGGGGCCGATCACCGCGCGGGGCCAGGGGCTCGACCCGGACCACGTCCACGAGCTACAACTCGACGGAAAGGACGAATACGCTAACCTCAGGCTGATGGACGCCTGGACCAACCGCCAGATCGGCAGCGACATCTCCGTGGCGTTGCGCGACGTGCCCGCAGGCACCCCGATCATCGTGAAGGTCCTGCCATGACCGGGCCGGACCCCGCCGTCCTCGCCCGGATCGCCGAGAAGCTGGAGCTGCTCACCCGGGTCGAGTCCGAGCACGGCTTCGGTGTCCGCATCGACGGACCGGCACCGCTGGCGCCGATCGCCGACCTGCCCGGCGTAGCCGAGGTCTATAGCCTGTTCCAGCGCCTGGAGGGCGACAACTTCCGGTTCCACGCGCCGAAGGAGATCCTCACCCCGCAGGCCTGGGCGGCGTACGAGGTCGACCCGAACGACCCGATGGGCAGCCCGCTGATCGTCGGCTACGAGATGGACAGCGTCCCCCCCGGTCTACGCGCCGAGATCCGCGGCGGCGATCCGATCTACCTCGACCTGGAAGATCTGGACGTGTACTACATGGAGTCCAGCGCCTACGTCTACCAGTACGAGCACCCCGACGAGGACGTCGAGTTCACCGTCATCGCCCCCGATGTCGCCACCTTCTTCGACGAACACGTGCTCGGCCCCCGCTACCCGGAGCTGACGGCCGTGGTCTTCGGCCCCGCCGCTGGAGAGCAACGGCTGCGCAAGGGCCGGCACGCCGGCGAGTACGCCGACAACTGGCGGCGACTGCTGATCGCCGCCGGTCTGTCCTCCTGACCCACCCGTCGACCCTGCTTAAGGACGGTCATGGCAGCTGATCCGCGGTTCACCGCGTTGTGGAGCGAGGACGAGCTCATCCCGTACCCGCGCGAGGCGTGGCTGGAGGGTGGGTTCAGCCCCGACCTGCTCCCCGCCGGCGACGAGATCCCGCTCGACGTGGCGGTGGTCTTCACCGCCTTTCTCGAGGGCGACATCGAGCTGTACGACACCATCCAGCTGACCACCGAGGACGGTTCGCTGGACGTCCGGCTGATCGTGGTGGGCGCGGTCGCCGACAACCCCGACCTGCTCTACGTGCTGGACCCGCGCAACGGCGAGATCCTCCAGTTCGACCTGGACCAGCAGGACATCCAGGGCGTCAACAGCAGCTTCCGCACCTTCGTCGAGTTCCTCTACCAGTTCGCGCTCTTCGTCGAGGCGGACGAGGGCAAGGCGGGCCGGGCCGAGCGGGCCGAGACGCTGCGGATGGTGCTGGAGAGCATCGACCCGGCCGCGTTCGCCCCGGACGGCTGGTGGCCGCTGGTGATCAGCCAGTTGAAGTGACCGTCCGGCAGGCCCGGATCGCCCGCAGCGTGGTGTGCACGTCGAACTGGTGACCGTCGTCGCTGTCCCAGCCGCCGTCGCTGCGCTGCGTCTCGGCGAGCCGGCGGCGGGCCGAGACCAGCAGCCACTGCTCCTCGCCCACCTCGACCCGACGCAGCGTCGCGGCCAGCCAGGCCACGTCGGCCGGGGACATCTTCGGGATCCGCTCGGCCAGCACCGCCTGGATCCGCGCCGACTCGTAGTACATCTCCTGCCGGTGCAGCACGGCCGCGCTCAGCCAGCCGGCGGGCAGGAAGGACGGCCAGCCGCCGTCGGGGGCGAGCTGCGCGGCGACCGCGTGCGCCGCCGCCTGCACCACCCCGGCGTACGCGCCGCCGACGCGGTGGTCGAGCGGGCCGGCGGCGCGGGCGTCCAGGCCGGCCACGGTCAGCCAGAACCCGGCATTGGCGGTGAGGTAGAACCGGGCCTCCGGATCGCCCGGCCGGGCCCACTCCGGCGCGAGGCCGGCCAGCGACGGGTCCTCGTCCCAGCCGCCGTCGGGCAGTTGGCGGGCGGCGAGCCAGTCCAGCGCGTGCCGGGCCGCCGGGCGGCCGAGGGCGCCGAGGTCGTCCAGCTCGGCCAGGCGGAAGCAGGTCGCGTCGACGGAGCCGACGGCACCGTCCAGGACGGCCGGCCAGCCGCCGTCGGGCGTCTGCCCGGCCTCGGCGGCGTCGAGCAGCTCGACCGGCACCGGCGCGCCGGTGCGCAGCCGGGAGAGACGCGCGCGGTCCACCGCGTCCCCGTGCGCCACGACGAAGCCGATAGCGGCGTCCATGTCCACCACGGCGGTCACGCTACCTGCGTAAAGGTGATCGCGCCTCGGGGAATCGGCCGAGGCCGGGGCGGGTGAGTGGCCCGCCGCCGGCCCCGGCCGTCGCTCAGTACGCGGGCAGCGAGGGATCGATCTGCTTGATCCAGGAGAGCACACCACCCTGGACGTGCACCGCGTCGCGGAACCCGGCCGCCTTGAGCGCGGCGAGCGCCTCGGCGGAGCGGACGCCGGACTTGCAGTGCAGCACGATCTGCCGGTCCTGCGGCAGCGTCGCCAGCGCCTCGCCGGAGATGATGTCGCCCTTGGGGATCAGCGTGGCGCCGGGGATGCGGACGATCTCGTACTCGGCGGGCTCGCGGACGTCGACCAGGAAGATGTCCTTGCCGGCGTCCTGCCACTCCTTGAGCTCCAGCGCGGTGATGGTGGCGTCGATCACCGCCTCCTGCGCCTCCTCGGAGACCGCGCCGCAGAAGTCCTCGTAGTCCTCCAGCAGGTCGGTGACCGTCGGGTTCTCGCCGCAGAGCACGCAGTTCGGGTCCTTGCGAACCTTGATCTTGCGGTACGACATCTCCAGGGCGTCGTAGACCATCAGCCGGCCGACCAGCGGCTCGCCGATGCCGGTGAGCAGCTTGATCGCCTCGTTGACCTGGATCGAGCCGATCGAGGCGCAGAGCACGCCGAGCACGCCGCCCTCGGCGCAGGAGGGGACCATGCCGGGCGGCGGGGGCTCCGGGTAGAGGCAGCGGTAGCAGGGGCCGTGCTCGGCCCAGAACACCGACGCCTGGCCGTCGAAGCGGTAGATCGAACCCCAGACGTACGGCTTGCCGAGCAGCACCGCCGCGTCGTTGACCATGTAGCGGGTGGCGAAGTTGTCGGTGCCGTCGACGATCAGGTCGTACTCGGCGAAGATCTCGCGGACGTTCTCCCGGTCCAGCGCGGTGTTGTGGATCCGCACGTTCACCAGCGGGTTGATCTCGCGGATCGAGGCCGCGGCGGACTCCGCCTTCGGGCGGCCGACGTCGGAGACGCCGTGGATGACCTGCCGCTGGAGGTTGGACTCGTCGACGGTGTCGAAGTCGATGATGCCGAGCGTGCCGACGCCGGCCGCGGCGAGGTAGAGCAGGGCGGGTGAGCCGAGACCGCCGGCGCCGACACAGAGCACCCGGGCGTTCTTCAGCCGCTTCTGCCCCGCGACCCCGACGTCCGGGATGATCAGGTGGCGCGAGTAGCGGCGGATCTCGTCAACGGTCAGCTCGGCGGCGGGCTCGACGAGCGGGGGCAGCGACACGGTGGACTCCCCGGGATCGGCTGGTGGCGAACCGCGTCATTGTCGCTCGCCGGGGGTCCGGTCGGCCATGAGCAGTGACACGTAGCCCGACATGCGGGAGCGGGAATAACTCAGGCACCGGGGACGAGCGCGCCCTCATGGCGCACCCCGTCGACGTACGGCCAGGCGTTGGCGACGCAGCCGTCCAGGCCGTACGTCTGCTGCTGCATGACCGGGGCCGGCGCGCCGGGGCCGGGGCAGGCCTGGTGCTCCTCGCCCAACTCGTGGCCGACCTCGTGGTTGACCACGTACGTCCGGTAGACGGCCAGCGGGGCACCGTAGTCGGGCACCGAGTCCATCCAGCGGGCCAGGTTGATGATCACCTGACCGGGCAGCCGGCAGGAGGTGTACCCCTCGGTCATCAACCCGCCCTCGGCGCACATCCGCTCGGAGGTGGCCGGGGTGGCCAGGTAGACGGTGAAGTCGGCGGCGGCGGCCTCGGGCACCCGCTGCACCCGCAGTTCGCCCGAGGCGATCCAGCTGCGCCGGTCGGCGAGCGCCTCGTCCACGGTGTCGGCGAAGAGGTCGACGTCCTGCCCGGTGTCCTCCTCGACCGCCACCCGGTAGCGGCGCAGCGGGCCGTCGTACCCGCGCACCGGCGAGCGGCCATCGGCGGCGGCGAAGCGACCGGAGCCGCTGGTCGGGTACGCGGCGGGCGCGGCGTCCTCGCTGGCGTCGACTTCGTGTGGCCGTGACAGCCCGGCGGAGGCGGGCACGGACGGCCCGTCGTCGGCCCGGACGAGGGCGACGCCGGCGACGGTCGCGCCGAGCGCCACCAGGCCGAGCAGGGCGGCACGCCGCCGGCGGCGGCGCATCCGGACCAGCCCGCGTCGGGTGTCGCCAGCGGGTCGGGCGGGGTCGGCCGGGTCGGCCGGTTCCGGTTCGCCACCGTCGGCGAGCGGGGAGAACGGAGTCACCCGATCAGCATGACAGACTAATCGGGCATATCAGCGCTTATCCGGTCGGTTACGTGAGTATGTTTCAGATCGCGCGACGGGGCTCAGACCGGACGGCCGGTGTACCGCCGCCCGTCGACGTACGGCCACGGGTTGGCGGTGCAGCCGTCCAGGAAGAGCGACTGCTGCTGCATCACCGGCGCCGGCCGGCCCGGCCCCGGGCAGCGCTCGTGGTGGTGCCCCAACTGGTGGCCCACCTCGTGGTTGACCACGTAGGTGCGGTACAGCGACAGCGGCACACCGGCCCGCACGAAGTGCGGCACCGAGGTCCGCCACCGGTCCAGGTTGATGATCACCTTCCCCGACGCCCGGCACGACGTGTACGGCCGGCCGCCCACCCGGATGTCCACTCCCCCGGCCCGGCACATCCGCCCCGCCGTGTTCGCCGTGGCCAGGTAGATCGTGAAGTCGTACGCCTCGCCCGCCGGCACCCGGCGCAGCCGCAGCCGCCCGCTGTCCACCCAGCTCCCCGGCCCGGCCAGCGCCGCCTGCGCCTCGTCGGAGAAGGCGTGCACGTCCTCACCGGAGCCGTTCTCCACCGCCACCCGGTACCGCTGCACCGGGCCACCCCGCCCCAGCACCGGACCGGCCCGGTCGTCGTACCCGAAACTGCCCCGCCCGGCGGACGGCACCGGGCCCGCGAGCTGGAGCAGCGGCGGGGCCGGGCTGGTCGCGGACGGGCTCGGGGTGACCACCGGCAACGGCGACGGGGTGAGCGGCGCGGCGGTCGGTCGAGGGGCGGGCGTCCCGGCGGCGAGCGTCTCGGCCACGGCCCCGGGACGGCCGGCGGAGAGCGCCCCGCCCGCACCGACCACCACCGCGAGCATCGCCAGCAGCAGGACCGTCCAGCGACGGCCTCCGACGGGCGCACGGCGGCCACGGGGGGTCGCACGCACGCGCCGGTGACCGTGGGGGAGGAACTCGGGCATCCGGGTCAGCCTGCCATGTCGGAGCGCCTCCCGGCCTCCTCCGTTTCGGCGAGCAGGTGCAGCACCGCCCGCGCCACCGTGCGCGGCACCTCCACCTGCGCGACGTGGCCGACCCCTTCGAGCATCATCAGCCGGCTGTCCGGGATCGCCCGGGCCGCCTGCGGCGCCACCCGCACGTCCACCAGCTTGTCCTGCAGGCCACCCACCACCAGCGTCGGGGCCTGCACCGCCGCGGCGATCCGCCACATCGACCCCGCCCCCGGCAGGTACGAGCGCAGGAAGCTGGAGACCAGGCCGCGGAACGTCCGGACGTACGCGGCGGTGTAGTGCGCGGCCTCGTAGCGCACCCGGATCTCCTCCAGCGCCTCCTGCCGGCGCTGCTCGCTGATCCGGGTCAGGTCGGCGAAGCACGCCTCCAGCACCTGCTGGACCATCACCTCGGGGGCGAGCTGGGCCAACCGCCAGGCCGCCAGCCGCTCCCCGCGCGGGATGGCCAGCAGCGGCAGCATCCGCCCCTGCAACGAGCGGCGGAAGTCCAGGAACGGCAGCGCCGGGGAGACCAGCGTGAGGGTACGCACCAGCTCCGGTCGCAGCCCCGCCACGTGCACCGCGACCGCCCCACCGAGGGAGTTGCCGAACAGGTGCACCGGCCCCCGGTCGGAGTGCTCGATCCAGCGGACCACCCGCTCAGCGAAGGCCGGGATCGTGTAGCGCCGCCCCGGCTCGCTGCGGCCGAACCCCGGCAGGTCGATGGCCTGCCCGTCGAGCCGGTGGGCGAGCAGGCCGGCCAGGTCCGTCCAGTTCTGCGACGAGCCGCCCAGCCCGTGCACGTACAGGGCCGGCTCCGCGTCCGCACTCGTGGCCGGGGTGTCCCGGACGTAGGTGACGGTGCCGTCGAGGCGTACCTCCCGGCCCGGCCAGGGCGGCGGAACGTGGTGCGGGGGCAGCAGATGCTCGGGCCAGAGTGCGGCTCGCTTCATGCCTTCCAGTGTGCCCAGCACGACCTGCCGGCGAACCCCGAGCCGCTCAGGCCAGCAACGCCTCCAGGCGCCGGTTGACGGCGGCCAGCGTCGCGCGGACCACCGCCTGCCGCGGGTCACCGGCGACCAGCGCGGAGCCGGCGAGCTGCTCGACCCAGCCGTCGCAGACCAGCAGCACCACCACCGTGGCCACCTCGCAGTTGCCGAACGGCACCACCGCGGCGTGCTCGACGAAGCACCGCCCGCGCTCAGCCGTGCCGTCGGCGCCCCGCAGCAGCTGGTCCACCGCCGCTGCGGCGGCGACCGCGCAGAGCCGCAGGACGTACCCGTCCACGGCCGGCCCGGTGGAGTGCCCGGCCGCCGTCTCGCCGCCGGCGAGCAGGCGTACCTCGACGGTGGCGTCGAGACCGAAGGTGCTCACCTGGACGTGGTCGATCACCACCCGCGGCCCCGGCGCGCCGCCGGTGTCCAGCGGTCGGGAGGGCGCGCTCTCCGTCGTGGTCATCTGCCCGCCGGAGTACGACGTGCCGAGCGTGGCCGGGCTGCCGGTGGCCGGCGGCGCGGGGGCCCCGCTCGCCTCGTCCACACTGGCCCGCCCCCGGTGCGCGGAGACCTGCCGGCGCCGGCGCGGCACCCCCTCGACCGTGCCCGGGTAGTCCTCGACCCGGCCGGGCGCGGGGGCGGCGGTGGCCGCCTCGGCCGGCGGGCGGGCCCCGGGCGGCTGGTCGGCGACGCCGCGCCCGGTGCCGGCGGGTGCGCGACCCTCACCCGACGGATCGGCCGAACGGGACCGCCTCGACGGGCCGGCCCCGGGCTCCTGCCGGCGCAGCTCGCCGGGGCGGGACTCCGCGTCGCGCGGCCGGGCCGGCACCTCGCCGGGGCGCGGCTCGGCACCCCGCGGCTCGGGCGCCCGGGTCTCGGGCGCGCGGGTCTCGGTGGAGCGGCGGCGCAACGGCGCCGGGGCGGGGGTCGTGCCGGGCAGGTTCTGCGGGGCCGCGGCCAGCCCCATCCGCTCCTGGAGCAGTCGGGCCACCATCCGGCTCACCTCGGCCGGGTCGGCCCCGTCGGCGAGGTCCAGCCGGAGGCTGTGCGCGCCGGCCGGGGTACGGCGCAACGCGGCGTCGCGCACGCCGGCCACCTCCCGCACGGCGTCCAGGATGGCGTTGACGTCGAAGCCCTCCGGCCGCTCCCGCAGCGGGGCGGGCTCGTCGTCGCGGCGCAGGTGGGTGGCGATGCGGGCGAGTTCCGGGGTCTCGGCGGGTGGCTCCACGGCTGGCGGCTCCGGCACAACGGGCACGTCCGGCTCGGCGGGGACGCGCTGCGGCAGCACCACCGCGCCGGGCTCCGGCGTCCCGTCCTCCACGGCCGGCTCGGCCGGAGGCGCCGGATCGGGTGCGGAGCGGCGGGCCGCGTAAGGGGGTGCGCTCGTCGGAGCGGGCGCGGAGGAGGTGCGGTCCAGGCGGCGCGGCCCGCTCGTGGCGGGGTCCGGCGCGGCGCCGGGACCGGTGGGGGTCGACTGGTGGCCGGGAAGCTCCGCCGGGGCGCTGGCGGTCTCCGCCGGCACGGACCGGAGCCGGAACGGCCGGTCGGCCCGGTCGGTGGTCGGACTGCTGTCGGCGGCCGGCGCCTGGGCGGGCGGCGCGCTGTAGGGGGCGGCCGGAGGAGCACTCCGGGGCGCGGCGGGCGGCGCGCTGTAGGGGGCGGCCGGAGGAGCGCTCCGCGGCGCGGCGGCCGGCGCCTCGACCTGCGGGGCGGCGGTGGGCGTCGAGCCGTAGGACCCGGTGCTCGGTGCGGCGCGGTAGGAGCCGCCGGCCTCCGCCCGGCCGTACCACCCCATGGCCGGCGCCGATCCGTAGGACCCGGCGGTCGGTGCCGAGCCGGAGGACTCGGCGGTCGGTGCCGAACCGTACGACCCGGCTGACGGCGTCGAACCGTAGGAACCGCTGGTCGGTGACGCGCCGTAGGCCGTACCCGCCGGGGGTTCACCGTGCGGCGCGGCGGCGGGCGGGGCACTGGCGGGCGCGGCGGCGGGCGGGGCGCTGGCGGGGGCGACGACGGGGGGCGCGCTGGCGGGCGCGGCCGGCGGGGCGCTGCGGGGGGCGGCGGAGGGCGACGCGGCGGCGGACCGGGTACCGGCCCACCCGGCGGCTCCGTCCACGGCGGACCGGTCCGGGGCCGGCCGGTCGATCGACTGTTCCCGTTCGCCCCGGGTCTCCCGCTCGGCGCGGGTCGGCTCGTACGGCCGGGGTTCCTCGGACCGCACCGGCTCGTAGGGGCGGGCGGGTTCGGCCCGGACCGGCTCGTACGGCCGCGCCGGCTCGGCACGCACCGGCTCGTACGGCCGGGCGGGCTCGGCCGACCACTCCGGGGTCCGGTCGGACCGGGACCGGCGGCTCGTCGGCGGCTCGTCCTCGCGGGCCCACGGCGGCGCCCAGCCGCCGCCCCAGCTCGGCCGGTTCCAGCTCGGGCCGGACCAGTCCGGTTCGTCGGCGGGCCGGTGGCCGGCGTAGGGCTGCTCGGCGTGCGGGTCCGGCTCACCGCGCCCGGCGGCCGCCTCGTCGCCGCCGCGGGCCCCGGTCGACTCGTCCGGTGAGCCGGGGTGGGGACGGTCGGCCCGGGCGCGGGACACGTCGGGCGGGAACTCGTCGGCCTCGGCCCGGTCGGCCTGGCTGCGGTCCGGCCGGGGCGCGTGGAAGCCCGGCGGGACCTCGAAGCCGGAGGCGGCGGTGCCGACCGGCGGGACCTGCACGGCCGGTGGCGCGGACGTGGGCAGGCCCCCGTCCGCCCAGCGACTGAGCCGCGGCGGCTCCTCCGAGGAGTGCCGCGCGGCGGCGTCCGGGTCGGCCGATCCGGACTGCTGCTCGGGCGAGGGCGCCGGCCGCTGCGCCGGTACGACCAGTCGGTCGCCGTCGGCGTCCCGCCGCAGGTCGGCGCCGAAGCGGGGGGCGTCGGCGGGCGGGGCACTCACCGGGGACGGTCGGCCGCGCGGCTCCTCGCCGGGGTGGCCGACGCCGTTGAGATGGGCGCGCCCGTTGCGCGGTGCGGAGTCGGGCTCGGGGTCGGTCAGCGGCGCCGGCAGGTCGCCGTGGCGCGGGGAGGAGGCGTCCCAGCCGGTTGCCGGGTCGGGCCGGTGCCAGGGGGCGACGGTGTCCCGGTACGCGGGGGCGTCGGCCCCGCCGGACCACCCGGTCGCCGGGGGTGCCCACCCGCTGACGGAGCGGGCCAGGTCGTCCTGCTGACCCGTCCCGTCACCGTGCTCTCCCGGGGTGGCGGCACCGGGTTGCCCTGTTTCACTCACCGCGCGCTCCTTGGTCGCCCTCGCTGAGGCTACCGTGTGGTGACAGTGGCGATAAGTTACAGCGGCGGGCCAATTCCGGGACCGGGGAACATGCCCCAGACCGGTACGGGGTAAAAGTGCCGGCTCGTACGAAGAAACTCGGAGGTTCCCATGACCGCTGTGGGGAACGGTGCGCAGACCGCCGGCCGGCCCACCAGGCTGCCCCGCTCGGCGCGACGTAAGCAGCTGCTCGCGGCGGCGCAGGAGGTGTTCGTCGCGCAGGGTTACCACGCCGCCGCGATGGATGACATCGCCGAGCGGGCGGGGGTCTCCAAGCCGGTGCTCTACCAGCACTTTCCCGGCAAGATGGAGCTCTACCTGGCCCTGCTCGACACGCACTGTGACGCGATAGTCGCCAAGGTGCACGACGCGATGCGCGGTACCAATGACAACAAGGAGCGGGTCGGGGCCTCGGTCCGGGCGTACTTCGACTTCGTCGACCACGAGAGCGAGGCGTTCCGTCTCGTCTTCGAGTCGGACCTGCGCAACGACCCGGCGGTGCGGCAGCGCGTCGAGCGGGTCGAGCAGGGCGCCATCGCGGCGATCACCGACACCATCATCTCGGACACCGGCGTCAGCCGGGCGCACGCCGAGCTGCTCGCCTCCGGCCTGGTCGGTGCGGCCGAGACCGCCGCCCAGTTCTGGCTGGCCGGCGGTCGCCAGGTGCCCAAGGCGGAGGCGGAGGCGCTGGTCGCGGCGCTGTCCTGGCGTGGGATCGCGAGCTTCCCGCTGCAAGGTGAGTCAGCCTGAACATCCGGCCCCGAGATCGGATAGCCTTCCCAACGGCGGCTCTTTCGCCCACCTGAGGAGGCACAGTGGAGGTCAAGATCGGCGTGCAGTACGCGCCGCGCGAGCTGGTTCTGGAGAGCGCGCAGTCGCCGGCCGAGATCGAGCAGATCGTGACCGACGCCTTCGGCAAGGACGAGGGGACGCTGTCCCTGACCGACGAGAAGGGCCGGCGGGTCATCGTGCCGGTCAACAAGGTCGCCTACGTCGAGATCGCCGAGGCGTCCCCGCGGGCGGTCGGGTTCACCGTCCGCTGATCCGGTCCGGCCACCGCGGCGGGTCCGCCCGCCGCGGGCCGGGCCCGACCGGGCGGGTCAGTTGTTCAGCCCGACGGCGGCCATCCGGGCGGTGTGCTTGGCGGTGAGCCGGCGGAACGTCGCCTGCACGTCCGTGCCGTCCCGCGCGATCAGCGCGGTCAGCGCGCCCCGGTCCGCCGCCGCGACCCGGCCCGCCTGGGACAGCGCCTCGCCGACGAGCCGGCGCGCCCACATCGACAGCCGGTTCGCCACCCTGGGGTCGGTCTCGATCGCGGCCCGGATCTCGGCGGCGGCGAAGTCGGCGTACCGGGATTCGTGCAGCACGTCGCGCACCAGCCGCCGGTACGGCTCGTCCAGCCGGTCGGCGATCTCGCCGAGGAAGTCGTCGGTGATGGCGTCCCCGACGTACGCCTTCGTCACCGCCTCCAGCCAGTCCTTCGGCTCGGTCGAGTCGTGGTACGCCTGCAAGGGCTCCACGTACGGGGCCATCACGTCGTCAGGCGTCGCCCCGAGGGCGGTGAGCCAGTCCGAAAGGCGCCGGTAGTTGCCGATCTCGGCGGCGGCCATCTCGCTCAGCGCGGCCCGGCGGCGCAGGTCGGGGGCGAGTCGGGCGTCGGCGGCCATTCGGTCGAAGGCGAGCAGCTCGCCGTAGGCGACCAGGCCGAGCAGGTCGACCACGGCCTCGGGTGTTGTCGGGGCGGACACGAGCGCAGGGTACCGCCCAAACGGGCACACCGAGACCCCGAAACAGTGGCGCAGGTCACAATTGGCACCCCCGGAGGAGACCCGGTCACCGCGCTCCGGGACGCGCGCAGGGCCGCTCGGGTAGTATGGAGCAGTTGCCGCGGGCGCCGATCTGATCGAAGTCCTGCCTGCGGCGCGCGTGCGGCCCGGTCCGGCTCGGCGAATCCGCCGCCGACCGCGTGGCCCGCGCCATACCGAACGCGCCCTGAGGACAAGACGGGGCGCACCACGAGAGGGCACCCCCAGATCCAGATGAGCGAACAGATTCTCGAAGAGCTGGGTGGCCACGAACTGGCCCCCACCGCCCCGGTCCGTCCGGAGGCTCCCACCTTCGCCGCGCTCGGTGCGCGGCCCGAGACCGTCGAGGCCCTGGCCGCGGCGGGCATCACCCGCGCCTTCGCGATCCAGGAGTACGCGATCCCGATCGCGCTGCGCGGCACCGACATGATCGGCCAGGCGCCGACCGGCACCGGCAAGACCCTCGGCTTCGGCGTACCGCTGCTGGAGCGGGTCTTCGCGCCGGGCGAGGGCAGCGACGGCGTGCCGCAGGCACTGGTCGTCGTCCCCACCCGCGAGCTGGGCATCCAGGTCGCCAAGGACCTCGCCGCCGCGGGCCGGACCCGGGGCATCCGGGTGCTGCCGATCTACGGCGGCGTGGCGTACGAGCCGCAGATCGACGCGCTGCGCAAGGGCGTGGAGATCCTGGTCGGCACGCCCGGCCGGCTGATGGACCTGCAGAAGCAGAAGCACCTGCGGCTCGACCGGGTGCGCGCGCTGGTTCTCGACGAGGCCGACCGGATGCTGGACCTGGGCTTCCTCGACGACGTCGAGAAGATCCTGGCGATGCTGCCGGAGGACCGGCAGACCATGCTCTTCTCGGCCACCATGCCGGACCCGATCGTCACGCTCTCCCGGCGCTTCCTGCGCCGTCCGATGACGATCCACGCCGGGCACACCGCCGAGACCGGCCCGTCGCCGCAGACCCAGCAGCTGGCCTACCGCACCCACTCGATGAACAAGGTCGAGATCGTGGCCCGGATCCTCCAGGCCGAGGGTCGCGGGCTGACCATGATCTTCACCCGTACCAAGCGGGCCGCCGACCGGGTGGCCGAGGACCTCGACTTCCGCGGCTTCGCCGTGGCCGCCGTCCACGGCGACCTCGGCCAGGGCGCCCGGGAGCGGGCGCTGCGGGCGTTCCGCGCCGGAAAGATCGACACTCTGGTCGCCACCGACGTGGCGGCCCGGGGCATCGACGTCAGTGGCGTCACCCACGTCATCAACTACGACTGCCCCGAGGATCAGGACACCTACACCCACCGGATCGGTCGTACCGGCCGGGCCGGGGCCACGGGCGTCGCGGTGACCTTCGTCGACTGGGACGACATGCCCCGCTGGCGGATCATCGACAAGACGCTCGGCCTGGACATGCCGGAGCCGCCGGAGACGTACCACACCTCTCCGCACCTCTACACCGACCTCGGCATCTCCACCGAGATCACCGGCACCCTGCCGACCGCCGAGCGGACCCGGGCCGGGCTCTCCGCCGAGGTCGAGGAGGACCTGGGCGGCCGGCCGCGGCGCGGCGAGAGCGGCCGGGGCTCCCGGCGCGGCGACAGCCGTGGCGAGAGCCGAGGCGAGGGCCGGGGCCGGGGCGAGCGCCGACGCGGCGGTCACTCCGACGCCGGCACGCCGGACGCCGACGCGCCGGCCGACGCCGCCGCCGAGGAAGGCACCCGCACCCCCCGCCGCCGGCGTCGCCGCCGGGCCGGCGAGGCGGTCGCGGGCGAGTCGACCGCGGTGGTCGCCACCGACGCCGGCTCCCCGGAGCCGGCCGTGGCCGCCGCCGAGGGCGAGTCGTCGAAGCCGCGCCGTCGCCGGCGCCGCCGTGGCGGCTCCGGTGCCGGTACCCCGGCCGAGGCGATCGCCGACTGACCGCTGTCACACCCGACGTCCCCCGCACCGTTCACCGGTCCGGGGGACGTCCCCTTTTCCGGTGCGGGCTCTCGACGGTTCTCCGGCGGGCTCCCGACGTCGACCGAGCAGTCGACGTGCCCACCCGGCCGACAGCGAGGTGTTGCCGTCGAGGCAGCAGAGCAAAGCGTCCGCTCCGGGTGCTCCGGTGTCGGCCGACGCGCCGGGGACCGGTGTCGGCGCGGCGGACGAGCGACGCACGGCACCATGCGGTGGCCTGCCGACGGGCCGCCCGGACCAGGAAGGAAGATGGTGGAATGCCGGAACCGTTGGACGCCGCCCTGACCGAGGTCCGGGCCCTGCTGCTCGACCCCGCGCTGACCCGCGCGATCGCCGCCGGTCGCCGCCGTGGGCAGCGCCCCTCGGTGGTCCGCGCCGAGCTGCGCCCGGTCGCGCTCAAGGCCGGCCCCCGGTTGCAGATCTCCACCTCCGACGGCGCCCGGCCGTACACCCGCAACGTGGCTCCGGGGGCGGAGGCCGGCGCGGCGGTCGACGCGCTGCTGGCCGAGCCGTTCGGCAACTGGCACGTGGAGACCGCGGACGCCACGCTCCAGCTCCGGGTGACCAAGTCCGGCGAGGCGCAGGTGCACCGGGCCGCGGCGAGCCGCCCGGACGCCGAGCCGGGTGGCCACGACCGCGCCAAGGAGTACCTGCTCGACCCGGGTGACCCGATCTTCGCCGAGATCGGCGGCTCGGCCGCCAAGCGCCGCCAGGTCGACGCGTTCCTGCGCGCGCTCGCCGCCACGCTCCCCGACGAGCTGACCGGCCCGCTGCGGGTGGTGGACCTGGGCTGCGGCAACGCGTACCTGACCTTCGCCGCGCACCGCTACCTGACCCAGCGGGGCCTCGACGTCGAGCTGGTCGGCGTGGACGTCCGCGAGGACCAGCGGCGGCGCAACACCGAGCTGGCCGAGCGGCTCGGCTGGGCCGACCGCGTCTCCTTCGTGGCCGGCACCATCGCCGACGCGGTGGTCGAGCCGGCCCCCGACCTGGTGCTGGCGCTGCACGCCTGCGACACCGCCACCGACGAGGCGCTGGCCCGCGCGGTGCGCTGGGACGCCCGCTGGGTGCTCGCCGCCCCGTGTTGCCACCACGACATCGCCGCGCAGCTACGCGCGCACCCGGCTCCGGCGCCGTACGAGCTGCTGACCCGGCAGGGCATCCTGCGGGAACGCTTCGCCGACGTGCTCACCGACTCGCTGCGCGCCGGCCTGCTCCGGCTGCACGGCTACCGGGCCGAGGTGGTGGAGTTCGTCGACTCCCGGCACACCCCGCGCAACCTGCTGATCCGGGCCCGCCGTACCGGCACCGCGCCGACGCAGGCGCAGCGGGCCGAGTACCGGGACCTGGTCGACCAGTGGCGGATCACCCCACGCCTGGAGACGCTGCTGGCCGAGGCCGGCCCGACAGCCTGAGACCCGCCGCCCCGGCACCCGTCCGGGCGCCTGAGGTCGGCGGCGCGGGTCAGCGACGGCGGTCGCCGCCCCGGTCCCGTCCCGACCGCTCGCCACCCGGGGCCCGGTCGAACACGGAGATCCGGTCCCGCGACGATCGCTCGTCCTCGCTCGGCGCGGTGGGGAACGGGACGACCTTGCCCGACGTCTCGGCGTTGCCGGCGGCGGCGAAGGCGTTCCAGGAGATGTCGACCAGCAGCCGCTTCAACTCGGCGTGCCGGACGGCGGCGCTGTGCTGCAACGCCAGCCGGATGCCGAGCACCACGCCGACCAGGGTGGTGGTGATCGCGCCGGTGGCGGCCAGCACGTGCGCCCCGGTGGCGTCGTCGCCGGTCAGCACCAGCACCAGCAGCCAGATCCAGAAGCCGAGGGCGAACACGCCGGCCTTGGCCACGAAGAACATACTGACCGCACCCGGGCGGTGCGGCACCGGAAGGACGGGGTCGGCCATGCTGCTCCTCATCGGTGCGCCGGGACTCGTCAGCGCCACGTCGCTGGTGGCGCCGGCGCGTCGAGCTTAGTTGATATCTGACTATCGACGCTGGACACCGGACCGGCACAAATGCCGGGATGCGGCGCCCACCGACGCCGAAGTCCTGTCGGCGGGACCTTCGGGTCGATCGGTCGACGGCTCCGACGCCTTGTCGTACTACCCTGGGAGGGGCGCACCGAATCTGGGCTCCGGCCGGAAAGGGAAGACCCCGCAGGAATGGGTTCCGCAGAGGTATCACCGCAGATGGCCTTCGCACGTTTCGTGCGACGTGCCATCGACGACGCCCGCGACGAGCGGGGTTGGACGGTGAGCGACCTGGCGGCGCACACCGGGGTCGGCCGCTCCACCGTCTTCCGCTGGCTCGCCGGCGACTGGCAGGACTATCCCGAGCTGGCCAAGGTACGCGGGTTCTGCGCGGCCCTCGACCTGCCCGTCGCGGCGGCGTTCCGGGCGCTCGGGCTGCCCGACGCCGGTCCCGCGCCGCGCCGCCGGGTCGACGACTCCCCGGTCGAGGCGGACGTGCGGGTCATCCTGGAGCGGCTGGCCGACCCGACCGTGCCGGCCGAGGAGAAGCACCACATCCGCGACCTGCTCCGCTACCTGGCCCGCCGGCCGGTCCGCCGAGCCGGCTGAGCGACCGGTCCCCCGGCCGCCCGTGCGCCGTCGTCAGGGCACGGTGACGGTGAACTCGGCGGTGCGCACCACGCCCGCCACCTGGAAGTCCAGGTACATCCGGTAGCGGCCCGGCCCGGGGGCGGTCACCCAGAAGGTGACCGTGTCGCCCGCCGGCGTCGCCACCGGGTGCACGTGCAGGTAGCCCAGGTCGCCCTCGCGGAGGGCGACCAGGTGGCCGTACGCGCCGAGGTAGCGTTCCAGCGCGGCGGGCGCGCCACCGGCGCTGACGGTGAAGCGCAGCGGGAGGGCCCTACCGACCTCCGGGGTGCCGTCGTACCCGACGGTGAAGCCGTCGACGGTCGTGGTGGGGGCCGGGGCGGGCAACGGCCGAGGGGCGTAGCCGCCGGGCGCGACCAGGTCCACCCCGAGGGTCGCCGCCGTCTGCCGGCCGTCATCGGCGACCGCGGTGAAGTCGGCGTACGCCCGCCAGACGCCCGGCTGCCCGAGGGTCAGCGGTACGGACCAGGTGCCGTCGGGCGCCATCGTCGGGTGCAGGTGCTGGTAGCCGCTGAGGTCCCGGCGCACCACGACCAGGTGCATCGGCTTGTCGTGCACGACGGCGAACCGGGTGACCGGCCGGCGCCGCTCGTCGCGTACCTGGAAGCGGAACTCGCCGGCCCGGCCGGCGCCGAACTCCACCGCCGACGGGGTGAGCGTGTAGCCGCCGGAGCTGACCGAGAGACCGCCCGCGCCGCTGTCGGCGGCCTGGTCGGTGCCGGCGCCGTGGTCGTGCGCGCCGGTGCCGGGGGCGTGGGTGTGGTCGGCGGTGGCCGCGGCGGCGCTCGTCGCCGAGGGCGTGCCCGGGCCGGGGTTGGCCCGGCCGAGGCCGAAGCCGAGCAGCACCGCGAGCACCAGCCCGCCGACGGTCAGCGCCAGCCGCAGCGTGCTCCGGTCCGCCCCCACCGGCTGCCCGCCGACTGCACCGGTCGGGAGTGCGTCGATCAGCTCAGCCCGCTCGTCGTCGGCCGGACGCACCCCGAACACCGGTGGACCCGCGTCGCCCACCGGGTGCGCGTCGGCCGGGCCGGACCGCCCGCCCTCGACCGGGGGCCCGTCGATCACCGGCGGGCGCGGGTCGGCCGCCGGTGGGGCGTCGGTCGCCCCGGAGCGCTCGCCGCCGGCGGACCCGGGAGGGACCGGCGGGGTGGGCGGGTGCTCAGGCACCGCCGACGGCCAGTTCGTACCCCGCCTCGTCCACGGCGGCCCGGACCGACGCCTCGGAGAGCGGCGCGGTGCTGGTCACCGTCGCGGTGCCGGCGGCCAGGTCGACCCGCACCTCGTCGACGCCGGGCAGCGCGGACAGCTCCTCGGTGACCGCGCGCACGCAGTGCTCGCAGGTCATCCCGGTGACGGCGTAGGTGTGCGTGACGGTTCCCTCGGCCATGCGCCCACGGTACCGCCGACCCGGCCGCCGTCCGCCGTCCCGACGCCCAGCGTGGCGACGGTCGCAATCCACCCGCGCCGGGAACTTTTCGCCCGCACCCGCCGACGACCAGCGGGAACGGTGCGACCGCGGGGAGCCGCGGGTTCCTCGGAAGGGGTGCCGTTCAGCCGGCCAAGGCGAGGGCGAGGGGGAGCACGTCCGGGGCGCCGGCCCGGCGCAGCAGCCCGGCCACCATGGTCAGCGTCCAGCCGGAGTCGACCAGGTCGTCGACGAGCAGCACCGGCCCGCCCAGTCCGGCCAGCGCGGCGGCGAGCTCGTCCGGCACGTCGAACGCGCCGTGCAGCGCGCGTACCCGCTGGGCGCTGTTACCGCGCGGCCCGCCGGCCCCGGCGGCGCCGGTCGGGACCACCTGGCCGAGCAGCGGCAGCCGGCCCACCGCGGCGATCCGCTCGGCCAGCGAGCCGACCAGCGCCGGGTGCGTGCGGGACCCGACGGCGACCACGCCGGCCGGGCGGCGCGGCCACGGGTCGTCGCCGTGCGCCCACGCCTTCAGCACCTCCACCACGGCCGCCGCCACGTCGTCGGGGACCGGGCCGTCGGCCGCGTCCGGGCCGACCAGACCGCGCAGCCGCCCACCCCAGCCCAGGTCCGACAGGCGTCCCACGGCCCGCCCGGGCAGCGCCTGCTCGCCGGGGGGAATCCGCCCCTTGAGGGGTACGCCGACCGCGTCCAGCCCGGTCGGCCAGAGCTTCTTCGGCGGGATCTCCACGCCGGGGCGGCCCAGGAAGGTCTGCGCGGCGGTCAACGCGGCGTCGGAGACCTCCGGGGTGAAGAGCGGCGCGGCGCAGCGGTCGCACCGCCCGCAGTCGCCCGCGCCGGCGTCGTCCAGGCACTCCCGCAGGTAGCGCATCCGGCAGCCGGAGGTGGTCGCGTACTCCCGCATGGCCTGCTGCTCGGCGGTGCGCGCCTGGGCGACGCGGCGCAACCGGGCCTCGTCGTAGACCCAGGGCTCGCCGGTGGCGAGCCAGCCGCCGCGGACCCGGCGGACCGCGCCGTCCACGTCGAGCACCTTGAGCATCAGCTCCAGCCGGGCCCGGCGCAGGTCGACCATCGGTTCGAGGGCCTGGGTGGAGAGCGGCCGGTCGGTGTGCAGCGCGCCGAGCACCGCCCGGACCTGCTCCTCCGGCGGGAAGGCGAGCGAGGCGAAGTACCGCCAGATGGCCGCGTCCTCGACGCCGGGCAGCAGCAGCACCTCGGCGTGCTCCACGGCCCGGCCGGCCCGGCCGACCTGCTGGTAGTAGGCGATCGGCGAGGGCGGCGCGCCGAGGTGCACCACGAACCCGAGGTCCGGCTTGTCGAAGCCCATGCCCAGCGCGGAGGTGGCGACCAGCGCCTTGATCTTGTTGTCGAGCAGGTCCTGCTCGGCGGCCCGCCGGTCGGCGTCCTCGGCCTGCCCGGTGTAGGAGGCCACCGACCAGCCCCGGGAGCGGAGGAACTCGGCCGTCTCCCCCGCCGCCGCCACGGTCAGGGTGTAGATGATCCCGGAGCCGGGGAGCCCGTCCAGGTGGTCGGCGAGCCAGGCCAGTCGGTGCGCCGGGCTGGGCAGGTCCAGGACGCCCAGCCGCAACGACTCGCGGTCGAGGGTGCCGCGCAGCACCAGGGCGTCGCCCAACTGCTCGGCGACGTCGGCGGTGACCCGCTCGTTGGCCGTCGCGGTGGTGGCGAGCACCGGGGTGCGCTCGGGCAGGTTGCCGAGGAAGGTACGCAGCCGGCGGTAGTCGGGCCGGAAGTCGTGCCCCCAGTCGGAGACGCAGTGCGCCTCGTCCACCACGAGCAGCCCGGTGGTGGCGGCCAGCTTCGGCAGCACGGTGTCCCGGAAGTCCGGGTTGTTGAGCCGTTCCGGGCTGATCAGCAGCACGTCCACCGCACCGGCGTGGATCTCGGCGGTGATCTCGTCCCACTCGTCCAGGTTGGCGGAGTTGATGGTGCGGGCCCGGATGCCCGCCCGGGCCGCCGACTCCACCTGGTTGCGCATCAGCGCCAGCAGCGGCGAGACGATCACGGTCGGCCCGTGCTCGCCGTGCTCCCGCAGCAGGGCCGTGGCCACGAAGTAGACCGCCGACTTGCCCCAACCGGTGCGCTGGACGCACAGCACCCGACGCCGGTCCACCACCAGCGCCTCGATCGCCCGCCACTGGTCCTCACGGAGCCGGGCGTGCTCGCCGGCCAGCCGGCGCAGCACCGCCTCGGCCCGCTCCCGTACCGCCGCCCGATCCTGGCTCATCCGGCATTTCTACCAGCCCCGGCTGACACCCCCGCCGGTCATCGGGGTCCGGCCGGCGCGGCCTCCCCCGATCCGACGTCGCCCGGGGGCGGGAGAAAGAGCAGGATGTCGCGGAGCCGGTCGGTCACCGCGAGCGGCAGCGGGCACCGCGCCGCCAGTTCCTCCATCGATCCGTACGGCCCGCGCAGCCACCGCTCCATCGCCACCTGCCGGCGTTGCTCGTCGGTGAGCCCCGGCAGCGTGGCGAGCACGGAGTCGGGTACGGCGTTGACGTCGACCAGCCCGCCGTCGTCGAAGGCGCGGGGCAGGTCCGGGCGACCGATGGCGAACTCCTGGCGGGCCGTGGGGTAGCGATGCACCAGATAACGCGCCTGCTCCCGGCGCAGCCGTTGCTCCTCGTCGCGGGCCCGGACCGCCAGGGGCCTGCCGGTGACCTTCCCCCAGACCCACCGGTTCAGCAGAACCACCTGCGCGGCGCCCACCAGCCAGCACAGGGTGACCAGGCCGAGCCCGAAGAACGCCTCCGCGACCGGCACCTCCGTTGTCGGATCGTCGGTGGCGATCAGGTACACCACCAGCGACGCGGCGGCGAGGTAGCCGACGGCCATCTGGCCGAGCCGCCAACTGCGCCGCCGCACCGCGTAGCCGAGGATCACCAGCCAGGTCACGAACCCGAACGACAGCAACACCAGGACGGTGCCGGCGATCGTGGCCATGGCGCTCACCCACCTCGGTAGCGGGTGGCGTTCCCGCCGCGGCCGTTCGGGCAGGATCGGGGGCACGCCGGCGGGGAAGCCGCCCGGTCCGGGGTACCGCGGCGGGGCGAAAGCCGCGTACGGCAGAGCCGGAGCGGGCTGCGGGGCCGGCGGGGCCGGCGGGGCCGGCGGTGGGACCGGAAGCGGCGGGGGCGGCTGTTCGATCGGGGGTGGGGCGGCGGCCGGTTCCGGAGCAGCCGGATGCCGGGCAGCCGGACCGGCGGGCGGCGCCGGCACCGGGGACGCCGCACCGTCGGCGGTACGCATGGTGGTGGTCGACGCGGGCAACCCCGGGGCCGGCTCGGCGGTGTCCGGAGGCGGTCCGGCGGGGCGGTCCGAGGCGGCGGCGGTAGTGGCCGGCGGCCCCGGGCGCGGGGACGGGACGGTGGGGGCGAGGGTCGGGTCGGCGCGGAGGATCCGTCGGTGCAGTCCCTGGAGCGCCTCGCCCGGCTCGATGCCGTACTCCTCGCGGAGCAGGTCGTCGATCTCCCGGTACGCGGCGAGCGCCTCGGCCTGCCGTCCACTGCGGTACAGCGCCAGCATGTACTGGTGGCGCAGCCGCTCCCGGACCGGGAACTCGGCCACCAGCTCAACCAGGCCGCCGATCAACTCCCGGTGCCGGCCCTGCTCCAACTCGAGCTCGGCCCAGGTCTCCAGCGCGGTGGCCCGAGTCTCCACCAGGCGCTGCCGGGCCGCCTCCAGCACCGGCCCGCTGAGGCCGCCGAACGGCTCACCGTGCCACAGCTCCAGCGCCGCGCGGAGCTCCGCCGCCGCATCGGCGGTACGTCCCGCTGCCCGGTGCCGCTCGGCCCGCCGAACGCCCCGCTCGAAGCGGACCGCGTCCACGGCCTCCGGATCCACCCGCAGCAGGTACCCGGCGTCGGTCAGGCTCAGCACCTGCCCGGGGGTACGGGGGGAACGGTCCGGCTCCAGCACCCGGCGCAGCCCGGCGACGTACTTCTGCACCACGTTGGGGCCGTTCGCGGGCGGCTCCTCCGGCCAGACGGCCTCCACAATTTGCCCGGTGGACACCGGACGACCGGCGGAGAGCAGCAGTACGGCCAGCACGGCGCGCTGCTTGCCGGGGCCCAGGTTGAGCTGCCGGTCGGCGTACCAGGCCCGCTGAGGCCCGAGGATCTCGAATCGCAGCGTTCCTGACATGCGAGTTTCCGCTCCTGACACCCCCATGGCTGCCGGACGGCAGTGCACGGCAGCCGGACGGCAGCATAGCGGCAGCCGAACCGCCGTGGCGGCCCGCAACATCGTCCTCGGCAGAAGCCACGCAGCGAGAAAGAGACGTGCGATGACACAGGCACCTGGCAGCGCCGGCACGATCCGACGGGCGGTCGGCACGGTCGCCGCCGCGCTGGCCGCGACCACCCTGCTCGGGGGTTGCGGGCCGAAGAGCGAACCGGCCGCCGAGCCCCGCACCAGCCCGAAGGAGGCCCTCCTCGACGCCGTCCCGGACGGGACGGAGGGCCCGTTCCGGTTCAGCGGAAAGGACTCGTCGAGCGCCGTCACCGGCCGAGTCGACCCGGAGTCGAAGGCCTTCGAGATCAACGCCGCCATGCCGCCGGACGAGGACGGCATCACCACGAAAACGTCTTTCCTGCTGATCGGCGACGACATCTGGATGAAGGCGAAGTTCACCGGGCACCCGGGCCTGCCGAAGTTCCCGGACAAGTGGATGAAGCTGGACCGCGCGAAGCTGACCGGCGACGCCGTCCCGGCCTACGACGGCGCGGATCAGGGCAACGCGGGTCCGCTCATCGACGCGGCCACCTCCGTCGAGGAGCAGGGTCCCGGCCGGTACGTCGGGCTCATCGACGTGAGCAGCGGAAACGCGGCGAAGGTGTTGGAGGACGGTGAGGCGGCGGCGCTCGGCGAGGCGGCAAAGCAGGTGCCGTTCACCGCGGCGGTCGGGCCGGACGGGCACCTGACCTCACTGACGCTGAAGATCCCCGCCGCCGGCAAGCGCAAGGCGTACGAGTACGTGGTCATGTACGCGGACTACGGCAGCACTCCGAAGATCACCGCGCCGACCGGTGGCGCGACGACGAAGGCGCCCGCGATGGCGTACGAGATGTTGAACAGCTGAGCCCGGGAGGCAGGGGGCGGCGGTCACACGGGGGACCGCCGCCCCCTGCTGCGTTGTCCCCTACGCGCGAGGGGTGGGGCGGAGAGCGCGGGTGAGGGGGGTGAGGCGGGAGGTGAGGCTGGCCAGGCCGCCGGGGAAGAAGTAGACGGCCAGGATGAAGACGGTGCCGAGGACGAACAGCGGCTGGCTCAGCGGGCGGCTGAGGACGGCCGGGAGGCTCTCCACGGCGTCGCTGGTGCCGAAGGCGGTGAGGCGGTGGTCCAGGTACATGTAGAGGATGCCGCCGAGCACCGGACCCCAGCGGGTGCCGGGGCCGCCGAGCACCACCATCACCAGCAGCGACAGCGTCAGCTCCGACGAGGTGATGTGCGGCGAGGCGCCGCCGACGATCAGGCAGTAGACCACCCCGCCGCTCGCGGCGAGGCCGCCGGCCAGGGTGAACGCCACCAGCTTGAACCGGTATGGGTCGAGCCCGAGCACCCCGATCCGCCGCTCGTCGTCGCGCAGCCCGGCCAGCACCCGCCCGGTGGGCGAGCCGGAGACCCGGTGCACCACCAGGACCACCACCGCCAGGTACGCCAGCGCCAGCCAGTACAGGTTGACCGTGTTGGTCACCCCGACCAGGGCCGGCGGCAGCCCGGACACGTCCAGCGGCAGCCCCTCCTCACCACCGGTCCACCCGCCGAAGTCCCGGGCCACCAGGATCGCGCCGACCTGGGCGAAGGCGAGCGTCACCATGGCGAAGGCGATCCCGACGGTGCGTAGCGCGACCGCGCCGAGCAGCGCGGCCAGGGTCGTCGCCCCGGTGACGGCGAGCAGCGCCGCCTGCCACAGCGGCAGGCCGGCCCGGGTGACCAGGATGTCCGTGCCGTACACGCCGGCGGCGAAGTAGAGCGCGTGCCCGAACGAGAGCATCCCGGTACGGCCGAACAGCAGGTCGTAGCCGGCCGCCAGCCCGCCGAAGACCAGGCAGACGGCGAGCAGTTGCAGGGTGCCCGGCGAGTTCAGCGGCCCTTCGAAGATCCCCGGCAGGCTGACCGTCGAGTACGGCAGGATCGCCGCCACCGCCAGCGCCGCCAGCGGCAGCCACGGCCGTACGCCGTGCCAGCGGCGGCGTCCCGGCGTCAGCTCGTCGGGCACCGCCGCGGGCGGGGCCGGGACCTCGGGACTCTTGACCTCGGTCATGCCGTTGCCACCTTTCCGGCGAAGCCCTGCGGACGCAGCAGCAGCACCACGGCGAGCAGCCCGACCACGCAGATGTCGCCCAGTCCGGACTCGCCGTAGTAGTTGACGAACTGTTGCAGCAGCCCCACCGCGACCGCGGCGTACGCGGACCCGACCACCGAGCCCATCCCGCCGATCACCACCACGATGAACGCGAAGATCAGCAGCGAGCCGCCCTGACCGGGCGAGACGGTGCCGAAGTAGACGCTGCCGAGCGCGCCGGCCAGCGCGGCGGCGGCCCCGCCGATCGCGAAGACCAGGGTGAACGCCTTGCGGACGTCGATGCCGAGCGCGGTCACCATCTCCCGGTTCTCCACCCCGGCCCGGATCACCAGGCCGTAGCGGGTCCAGCGGAGGAAGGCGAGCAGCGCGCCGAGCACCAGCACCGCGGCGACGATCAGCAGCAGCCCGCCGTTGGGCACGTTCGCGCCGAGGATCGAGGTCACCTGACGGGTCCACTCGGGGCGCGGGAACGGGCGCGCGTCGGCGCCCCAGGTCGCCTGGAGCAGCGCCACCCCGGCCAGTGACAGGCCGACGGTGACCAGCACCTGCTCGATGGTCCGCGAGTAGAGCGGCCGGATCAGCACCAGCTCCACCAGCACCGCGACGAGGGCACCGGCGAGCACCCCGAAGGCGACGGCCACCACGAAGCCGAACCCGTCGGAGCCGGCGCCGGGCAGGTTGCCCGCGGCCCACCAGGTCGCGTACGCGCCGACCCCGAGGAAGAGCCCGTGCGCGAAGTTGAGCACGTCGGCCAGGCCGAAGACCAGGGAGAGGCCGGAGGCGACCAGGAAGTAGAGCGCCGCCAGACCGAGCCCGGTCAGCGCCAGCAGGATCACCGTGGTCACGAGTGCACCTCCGCCGAGCCGACCCCGAGCAGCGACTTGGTCAGACCGGTCTCCAACAGCAGTTCCTGGGCGTCGCCGGCCCAGGCCACCTTGCCGGCGGCGAGCACCACCGCGTCGCGGGCGAGCCGCCGGACCACGGCCAGGTTCTGCTCGACCAGCAGCACCGGCACGGACTCGGCCACCCGTTCCAGCACCTCGGCCACCTCGGTCACCACCTTCGGCGCCAACCCCTTGGTCGGCTCGTCGACCAGCAGCAGCCGGTTGTCGTTGAGCAGCACCCGGCCGATGGCGAGCATCTGCTGCTGCCCGCCGGAGAGCGAGCCGGCCCGTTGCCGTCCGCGCCGGTCCAGCTCCGGGAAGAGCGCGAAGACCTTGTCGTACGCGGGGGTGGTGCCCCGCCGCTCGGCGAGCCGCAGGTTCTCCGCGACGGTGAGGCCGGTGAAGACGCAGCGGTCCTCCGGCACGTAGCCGAGCCCGCCGCGGACCAGCCGGTGGGTGGGGCGGGCGAGCAGGCTCTGCGCGCCCATCCGGATGGCGCCCCGGACCTCGCCGTTGCGCGGCGTCAGGCCGACGATCGCGCGCAGCGTGGTGGTCTTGCCGACGCCGTTGCGCCCGAGCAGCACGGTGACGCCGGTCGGCGCGACCGTGAACGACACGCCCTGGAGGATGTGCAGCCCGGCAATCCGCACGGACAGGTCCTCCACACTGAGAACCGGTTCACTCATAGCGATTCCCCCAGGTACGCCTCCTGGACGGTGGCGTTGGCCATCACCGTGTCCGGGGTGTCGCAGGCCAGCAGCGCGCCGTGGTGCATCACGGCGATCCGGTCGGCGAGTTCCAGGATCACGTCCATGTGGTGTTCGACCATCAGCACCGCCCGGCCGCTGTCGCCGGTCAGCGACTTGATCACCGCGACCAGCTCGGGCACGTCCTCGGCGCTGACGCCGGCCATCGGCTCGTCCAGCAGCATCACCCGGGGCTCCCCGGCGAGCAGCAGGGCGATCTCCAGCTTGCGCTTCTCGCCGTGGGCGAGGGTGCCGGCCAGCGCCGCGCCCCGGTGCTGCAGGCCGACGCGGTCGAGCGCCGCGTCGGCGGCGGCGGCCACCTCCCGGTCGGCCGCCGCCCGCCGCCACAGCTTCATCGAGCCCCCGCGGTACGCCTGCACCGCGAGCCGGACGTTCTCCCGGACGGTGAGCGAGCCGAAGACCGAGGACGCCTGGAAGGTGCGTCCCAGCCCGAGGCGGGCCCGCCGGTGCGGGGGGAGAGCGGTGACGTCCTCCCCGTCCAGCAGGATCCGACCCTCGGTGGGCCGGCGCAGGCCGGTGATCAGGTTGAACAGGGAGGTCTTGCCGGCGCCGTTCGGCCCGATCACGCCCAGGAACTCCCCGGGCGCCAGGTCGAGGTAGACGCTGTCGACGATGGCGACCTCTCCGATCCGCCAGGTCAGACCGCGGGTGGCGAGCACGGTTCAGCCCTTCATCTGGGTGACCGGCGGCGCGGTCTCGTCACCGGTCAGGCTCTTCTGGGCGGCGGCGGTGAACGCGGTGCCGCTGCCGGAGAGCTTGGCCTGGTACATCGGCTGGAGCAGCGCGTGGTCACCGGCCCGGATGGTCATCGACCCCTTCACGCCGTCGAACGTCCAGCCTTCGAGGGCCTTGACCATCTTCTCGACGTCGTCGCCCCCCTCCTGCACGGCGCGGACGACCATCTGCGCGGCGGCGAAGCCGTCCGGGTGGAACAGGTCGATGGTCCCGCCGGGGATCTTCGCCTTGGCGGCCTTCGCGGCCTCGGTGTCGCTGGCCCCGTCGAAGTAGTGCGACAGGAAGGAGATCTTGCTGCCGGCGGCGCCGAAGGTCGGCCAGGAGGCGCGGATGTCCAGACCGGTGACGACCGTGGTCGAGCTCAGCACGCCCTGCTGGTCGAGGGTCTGCCACATGGCCGGGGCGGTGGTGCCGGCCCAGGCGACGAAGAGCAGGTCCGGCTTGGCGGCCTTGATCTGGCTGGCGAACGGGGTGAACTCGGTGGCGCTGGCGGGGGCGCGGACGCTGCTGACGCTGGCCCCGGCGCCGCCGATCACGGCCTTCACGGCGGCCTCGTTGGCGTCGCCGAAGGCGCCGTCCTGCGCGAAGACGACGACCTTCTTGCCGGCCGGGTCGCCGATGAACGACTTGGCCGTCACCACGTCCTGGTACGACTGCCGGCCCGAGCGGAACGTGTACTTGTTCGCGCCGGTGATCGCGTCGGTGGCCGCCGGACCGGAGATGAACAGCACCTTGTTCTGGGCGGCGATCGGGGCCACCTGGAGCGCGACGCCGGACGCGGTCGAACCGGCAATGATCTTCGCACCCTTGCCGATCAGGTCCTTGGCGGCGGAGACCGCCTTGGCCGGGTCGCCGGCGTCGTCGACCTCGGTGAGCTCGATCTTGCGGTCACCGACCTTGCCGGTGCCCTTGGTGGCGTGGTCGAGGCCGGCCTTGAACCCCTCGATGTACTGCTTGCCGTAGCTGGCCAGCGCACCCGACTGGGAGTACACCAGGCCGACCTTGACCGGGGCGGCGGAGTCACCGCCACCCGAGGCGGTGTCCTGCGGGCTGCCGCAGGCCGTGGCGGCGAGCGCCGCGGCCATCATCGTGGCGGCGGAGAGGAACGCCCGCCGCGTGTGCCGGACCGTCATCGCGACTCCAGGTGAGGACAGGAAGCATGTGTCGGCTCACGCTAGAAGTGACGTCACCCACGAGCTATGTGGCCCCGGCACACAAGTGATACGGACGGGGTGGCCGTCCGTAACAATCACCGGGCGGGTGAAGGTTACCTCCCGCTTCGTGGTGGCTTGTGCCGCCACCACCCGGCCCGCCCCTGTGTCGCGTCCCGCCATCGCCCCCCGACAGCTGCGGCCGTTTCTCATTCCGCCCGCCCTCCGCTGTCGCTCGCCACGTTCGCCGCCACCCGCTCGGCACAGTAGGGGTTCTGAGCCTGTCGAGCTGATGTCGTAAACGACTCAGCCGATTCGATGCCGTGCGCCATCCCGCAGGATCATGCTCATCGGCCTGGTAGTGGCCCGCTGAGGCCGAGCGACACCACCACTTCCGGAATGGAGCGCACTCTCCGCCCGTCGCGGCACCCACCCCGACAGGGCTGATTCGTTCACGTCATCAGCTCCACAGGGCCGCATGACACCACCCCACTCCCCGCAGCGACTGCTGCTCGGCCCAGGCCATCAGGCGCCGCTCGGATAGCCCGGCCCCGCTCGGCTCCGTTCCGCCGAAAAGGGGGCGCCCGGCTGGACCGGACACCCCCTTTTCGCGTACCCGATGGGGACCGTTCGCCACCGCGAGCCGTCCCGGTGGGCGCGGCTCGCGGTGGCGCGGCGGTCAGCGCCCGGCGAGGCCGGCGCGGGCGGCGACCGCGGTGTCGGGCTGGTCGGCGAAGACGCCGTCCAGGCCGAGGCCGTAGAAGAGCTCGTACTCGGCGGTGATGTCGCCGCGGGCGTTCGGGTCGGCGCCGATCCGGAAGTCGGCCGGGAGGAACTGGTTTTCGGCGCGGAAGGTCCAGGCGTGCACCACCAGGCGCTCCCGGTGCGCGTCCCGGACCACCGTGGTCGGCGTCCGCAGCTTGCCGGTGGCGTCGCGGGGCACGATCAGGTTCTTGTTCAGGCCGACACCGTCGGCGTAGTCGGCGATCCACGCCAGCCCGGCCGGGGTAGCCAGGTCGGCGTAGGTGCGGGCGTCGCCGGCGGCGGTGAAGTCGTACGGGCGACCGGCGGCGTCCAGGAGCTGCACCAGCGGCACGTCGATCAGCGCGTCCAGCTTGCGCAGGTTGGCGGTCTCGAAGGACTGCACGAAGACCGGGTCGTTCCGGTGGGTCAGCCCGTTCCTACGCAGGACCGTGACCAGCGGCTCCTCCAGCGGCAGCCCGATGGCGGCGAAGTAGCTGGGGTGCTTGGTCTCCGGGTAGACGCCCACGGTGCGGCCCCGCTGCCGGCTCTCGGCGCGGGCCAGGTCGATGACCTCCTGGAACGTCGGCACCTCGAACCGGCCGTCGAAGGCGGTGTTCGCCACCCGGACCTGCGGCAGCCGCTCCTTGGCGCGCAGCGTCTTCAGCTCGGCGAGGGTGAAGTCCTCGGTGAACCAGCCGGTGACGGCGACCCCGTCGATGGTCCGGGTGGCCTTGCGGCCGGCGAACTCCGGCCGGGTCGACACGTCGGTCGTACCCGAGATCTCGTTCTCGTGCCGGGCGACCAGCACGCCGTCCTTCGTCGAGACCAGGTCCGGCTCGATGTAGTCGGCGCCCATCCGGATCGCCAGCCGGTAGGCCTCCAGGGTGTGCTCCGGGCGGTAGCCGCTCGCGCCACGGTGGCCGATCACGATGGGCCGATGGCTGGCCCGGTCCCGGCCGGCCTGGTCCGCGCGGTCGGCGTCGTCCTCGCGGGCCGACGCCGAGCCGGGAACGGCGACGGCCACCGCGAGCAGGGCGGCGGCCAGGCCGAGGGCGGAAAGGGTACGTCGCAACGCCGTCTCCTGTCGTCGAATGGTCGCCGCCCAGCAGACCGGTCCGGGCTGACCGCCAGTTGGTCGGCGACTGACCAGCCGGTGAACCCTGCGGGATACGCCATTCACCGACCCCAAGATGCCCGGAACCGGAAGATTGTCTGGTGCGCCGGTTCCTTCGTCACCCCGTCCGGCTGGTGCCGCTCGGCTTCCTGGTGGCGATCGCGATCGGCACCGGCCTGCTGATGCTGCCCTGGGCGACCAGCGAGCAGCGCTACACCCCGCTGGTCACCGCGCTGTTCACCGCGACCTCCGCCGTGTCGGTCACCGGTATGGCCGTCAACGACACCCCGAACTACTGGAACGGGTTCGGGCTGGCGATGATCACCGTGCTCACCCAGGTCGGCGGCCTGGGCATCCTCACCGGCGCGGCCCTGATCAGCCTCGCGGTGTCCCGGCAGCTCGGGCTGCGCAACCGGCTGCTGGTCCAGGCCGAGACGGCCGAGTACGGCGTCGGCGACGTCGGCTGGCTGCTGGCGCGCATCGCGATGACGGTGGTGGTCACCGAGGCGCTGATGACCCTGATCGTCAGTGGGCGGCTCTGGCTGGCCTACGGCTACCCGCCCGGCCGGGCGCTCTGGTCCGGCACCTTCCATTCGATCCAGGCCTTCAACAACGGCGGGTTCACGCTCTACTCCGACGGGCTGCTCGCCTTCTCCCGGGACCCCTGGGTGGCGCTGCCGCTGGGAATTGGCGCGATCATCGGTGGCCTCGGCTTCCCCGCCCTGTTCGAGGCGGCCCGGCACTGGCGCCGTCCGGGCCGCTGGGCGATCGCCACCAAGCTGACCATCTGGGGCAGTGTGGTGCTGGTGGCGGGCGGCTTCCTCGCCCTGCTGCTCGCCGAGTGGGGCAACCCCCGCACCATCGGCACGTACGACGCGCCCGGCAAGGTGCTCGCCGCGTTCACGCAGATCGCCCTCAGCCGCACCGGCGGCTTCGACGTGATCAACATCGAGTGGCTGAGCGAGGAGAGCTACCCCCTGCTCATCGCCCTGATGTTCATCGGCGGTGGCAGCGCCAGCACCGCCGGCGGCATCAAGGTTTCCACGTTCTTCCTGCTCGCCTTCGTGATCTGGGCGGAGGTGCGCGGCGAGCCCGACGTCGTGGTGGGCCGGCGGCGGGTGGTCGGGTCGAGCCAGCGGCAGGCGATCACCGTCGCGCTGCTCAGCGTCGCGCTGGTGGTCATCGGCACGGTCGGGCTGATCCTGATCACCGAAGGGGTCCGGTTCAACGAGTCGCTCTTCGAGGTGACCTCGGCCTTCAGCACCACCGGCCTGTCGGTGGGGCTCACCCCGAAACTGCCCGAGCTGGGCCAGTACGTGCTGACCGTCCTGATGTACATCGGCCGGGTCGGGCCACTCGCCCTCGGCTCGGCGATCGCCTTGAACACCCGGCGCCGGCTGTACCGCTACCCGAAGGAGCAACCCATTGTCGGCTAGAGGAACGAGCGACGGCGACATCGCCGTGATCGGGCTGGGCCGGTTCGGCTGCCACCTGGCCGGCGCGCTGACCCGGCTGGGCCACGAGGTGCTCGCCGTCGACCGGAACCCCGAACAGGTCCAGCGCTGGGCGCCGCACCTGGAACGGGTGGTGCAGGCGGACGCGACCGAGGAGCACGCGCTGCGCCAGCTGGGCCTGACCGACTTCCGGCGGGTGGTGGTCGCGATGGGCGTGTCACTGGAGGCGAGCGTGCTCACCGTCGTGGCGCTGACCGAGGTCGGCGTGCCGCAGATCTGGGCCCGGGCCACCTCGGACAAGCACGCGAGGATCCTCGCCTCGGTCGGCGCCCACCACGTGATCTTCCCGGAGGCGGAGACCGGGGAACGGGTGGCGCACCTGATCGTCAGCCGGATGCTCGACTTCATCGAGTTCGGCGACGACTTCGCCATCGCCAAGGTGCCGGTGCCGCCGTCCCTGGTCGGCCGGTCGCTGCGCGACCTGGGCCCCGAGCGCTACGGCGTGCTGGTGGTCGGCGCGAAGCTCCCCGGGGAACGCTTCCGGTACGCCACCGCGGACACCCGGATCAGCAAGGACACCGTGCTGATCGTCGAGGGGACGATCGCTCAGGTGCAGCAGTTCGCCAACCTCGGCTGACCGGTCACTTCCCCTTGCTCCTGCCCCCCTTCGTCGTCGCTACCGGCCGCCTTTTCCCTTGCTGTCACCCGACCCCTTGCCCTTGCCGGAGGTGCCGGATTTCGCCTTCGACGTGCCGGACCCACCGCTGCCCGAGGACTTGACCGTGGTCTTCGCCGGCGGCTTCTTCGTCGTCGCCTTCGGGGGTGCCTTCGGCGGCGCCTTCGGGGTCGGCGCGGTGGTCGGCATCGCCCCGGCCACCCCGGAGACCCGTACGCCGCAGGTGCTCTCGCCGATCTTGAATTCCAGCGGCAGCGGGTTGCCGCCGGCGTACCGGCCGGACAGGGCGATCTTCTCGGAGGCCCCGGGCGCCAACGACTCCCGGCCGGCGGCCGGGTCCACCCGGACCGTCCGGCCCTCCTGCCGCACCGTCGGGCCGGGGGCGGTGAGCGTCTGCTGGCCGGGGAAGGCGAAGCTCATCGTCCAGTCCCGCAGCTCGCGGGTACCGGTGTTGGTGAGGGTGAGCTGGGCGGCGAAGTCCTTGCCGGAGTCGCTGCGCAGCGCGTACTCGACCTCGCAGGGGGTCGGCTGCTCCAGGCCCATCCGCGCCTCGGTGGGCTGGTCGACGCCACCGCTGGCCGGGGTCTTCGAGGTCATCCCCCACATCGCCGCGGTGACCGCGACCAGGCCGGCGGCGGCCACCCCGGCCTCCACCCGACGCCGCCGGGTCGCCGCCCGGCGGCTGCGGGTCCGACCGGAGAAGGGCAGTGCGTCGGTGTCGGTCGACCAGGGCAGGATCGTGGTGCCGGCGCTGGCCAGCAGCGCCGGGTCGAGCGTGCCGGGCGCCGGGGAGACCGGCACGGCCGCGATCATCCCGGCCGCCTCGGCCAGGGTACGGGCCAGCTCGGCGGTGGTCGGCCGGTCCTCCGGCTGCTTGGCCAGGCAGCGGTGCGCCAGCTCGGCCACCTCGGCGGGCAGCCCCGGCACCTCCGGCATCGGCTCCGGGTCGTTGTACATGTGCGCCCGGAGCATCTCGGTGGTGGTGCTGGCCTCCCACGGCAGCCGGCCGGTCAGCATCCGGTAGAGCAGCAGCCCGACGGCGTACACGTCGGTGGCCGGCGAGACCTGGCCGTTGTCCAGCCGCTCCGGCGCCAGGTAGGCGGGGGTGCCCAGCAGGGTGCCGTCCGGCCCCTTCTCGCTCTCCCCCACCAGCGCGGAGATGCCGAAGTCGACGACCTTCACCCCGTTCGGGGTCAGCATGACGTTGCCGGGGGTGACGTCCCGGTGGACCACGCCCCGGGCGTGCGCGGTGGCCAGCGCCGAGGTGACCTCGGCGGCGATGGTGACCGCCTCGCGCCAGGCCAGCTTCCCGTCCCGGCCGAGCCGCACGGTCAGCGGGGCGCCGTCGACCAGCTCCATCACGACGTAGGGCACGGTCAGGCCGATCTGCTCGGACTCGCCGTAGTCGTACACGTTGGTGATGTTGGGGTGGCAGAGCCGCGCGGCGGCCTGGGCCTCGACCCGGATCCGGTGCCGGAAGGCCTTGTCGCTGGCCAGCCGGGAAGCGAGCACCTTCACCGCGACCTGCCGACCCAGCACCTCGTCGTAGCCACGCCACACCACGGACATGCCGCCGGCACCGAGCTGCTCGATCAGCCGGTACCGCTCACCCAGCAGCTGCGCGCCGTTCCGGATTCCACCACCCATGGTCGGACGTGTTGCCCGGGAAGGACCCCGCTACACCTCGCTGGTCGTAATCGGTCAGCGGATTCACCCGATCAGGCTGTCGCGAGCAGTTGGTCCACCGGCGCGTAGTCGTCGGTCAGGACCAGCGCGTCGTCGACGAAGGCGGCCAGCTCCCCACCGGCCAGCAGGTCCGGCACCGTGTCGAGGCGGCCCAGCCGCTGGGTGAGCGCGTCCACCGGCAGCGGCGCGTCCGAGGCGACGATGAGGAAGTTGGAACCCTGCTGACCGGCGATCGCGGCGGCCGGGGCGACCAGCGCGACGTGGCGGAACTCGGCGGCGACCGTGGCCAGCTCGCTGCGGATGAAGCGGCCCGGCGGATAGTCGATGACGTTCTGCACGTACATCCCGCCGGGCCGGAGCACCCGGCGGACCTCGGCGGCCATCTCCCGGGTCGCCAGGTGCCAGGGCACCACCAGGTGGCCGAAGGCGTCCCCGACCACGAAGTCGCGGCTGTCGGTGGGCTCGCCGCCGACCAGCATCCGGGCGTCACCCACCACCGCGCGCAGCCCCGGCCCCGGCCGTACGCCCAGCAGCCGCCGGTCCAGCTCGACCAGCTCACCGTCGATCTCGAAGACCACGTTGTCGGTGCCGGGGCGGGTGGCGCTCAGGTAGCGCGGCATGGTGAAGCCGCCCCCGCCCAGGTGCAGCGCGTCCAGCCGCCGCCCCGCCGGCGCGACCACGTCCGCCGCCGCGCCGATCCACCGCGTGTACGCGTACTCCAGGTGGGTGGGGTCGGCCAGGTCCACGTACGAGTGCTCGCCGGAGTTGAGGTAGAGCACCCGCCCGCTGGCGCGGGACGGGTCGTCGGCCACCCGCGCGCAGTGGTACGCCGTCTCCACGTCGCACGGGTTCGGGGCGACCGCGCTGAGTCCCGCCCCGAGCAGTCCGAGCACCGCGAGGGTGGCCTTGGTCCGGGTCGCGCCGGGCAGCCCGGCGCCCTCCTGCCGGCGCAGGTGGAACCCGAGCGCGAGGCCGGTGACCCCGAGCAGCACCGCCAGCGCGATCAGGATGACCGTGCTGGGCAGCGCTGCCACCAGCACGAAGCCGGTGACCAGGGTGGCGGTGATGCCGCCCAGCGTGCCGATGCCGGAGAGCCGCCCGACCACCTGCCCGGTGCGGCGCAGGTCGGCCAGTTGGAGCTTCACCACCAGCGGGGTGACCGCCGCGAGCAGGGCCGCCGGGACGAAGACGGCGAGCGCGGTGAGCAGCAGGATGGCGCTGGCGGCGCCGCCGCGCAGCACCTCACCGGCGTACCGGACCACCGGCAGGGTGACCGCCGTGGCGATGCCGGCCAGCACCAGCGCCGGGGCCAGCAGGCCGCGCGGGTCCCGCCGGTCGGCCAGCCAACCGCCCGTCCACGCCCCGTACGCGATGGCGGCCAGCGCGATGCCGATCACCGAGCTGGTGACCTGGAGGGTCACCCCGACGTATGGGCCGACCAGGCGGAGCGAGACCGTCTCCAGCACCAGCACGGCCCCGCTGGAGAGGAAGACCAGGAACGCGGCGAGCCCGTTGGGCAGCGCGCGGGCGGTGGCCGGGCCGGCGGAAGCCGGGCTGACCACGACGTCGGACGATGAGCTGCTCACCGTCGCGATGGTACGCAGCGTTCCTGGCGCTCCGGGTCAGTACATCGAAAGATGAACATGGTTTGTGTGGTCGGCGGCCGGGCTGCCGGAGCCGCTGTACGACCGCCAGCCCGTGTTCGGCATCCAGATCTGCCGGTACCAGATCACGTAGAGCACGCCGAGCCGGCTGGCGTTGTTCTTGAGGTAGTTGGCCAGGCTGTCGCCGTACGCCTTGTCCCCGCCGGTGGCCGTGCGGTCCTCGAACCCGCCGGTGGCGGCGGCGAAGTCGCAGGCCCGCCCCTTCGGGTGCTCACCGTCGCCGCCACTGCGGAAGCAGGAGACGTACCGCTTGTAGCCGGCGGCCTGGGCCTGCCGGAGGGCGTGCAGGGTGCGCGGGGTGATGCAGCCGTCGGTGGTCGGGTCGTTGACCGAGCAGGACTCCGACGGCCAGGACCCGTCCGAGTTGCGCGGCGCCGGGCTCGCCGAACGCGAGCCGCCGCTGAAGCCGGAACTCGTGCCGGAGCTGACCGTGGCGAGCGCCCGCTCGGCGTCCCGCTTCCGCTTGGCCAGCGCGGCGAGCTGCTTCTGCTGCTCGCGCACCTCGTTGTCGATGGCCGCCTTGGCCTGCGCGGCGGCCTGCTTGGCGTCGGTCAGCTCGCGCAGTCGCTTGGCGTCCCGCTGGCCCATCACGTCCAGCTCGGCGGCGCGTTGCAGCAGCGCCTGCGGGCTGGCGCTGTTCAGCAGCGCCGAGGCGGTGCTCAGCCGACCCAGCCGGTACGACTGCGCGGCGACCTCGCCGACCTGGGCGTTCAGCCCGACCAGCCGCCCCTCGACCGTCTTCAGCTCGCCGGTCAGGGCGGCCTGGCGACGCTTGGAGTTGTCCAGCTTCGCCTTGGCCTCGATGTGGCCCTTGGCGGCGGCCTCCAACGCCTCACGGAGCTTCTTGGTGCCACCCTCGTTCGGCTCGGCGGCGGCCGGCGCGACGCCGGCGCCGAGCAGCAGCGCCACGACGGCAAGCAGCACGATCAGCGGCCGGCGGGCAGCCGGCCTGGTGAGGCTGGTCCTCGGCACGACAGTGTCCTTCCTCGGCCGCCAGGGGGACGGCGGCGCGGCGGCGGCCCCGCCGGGCTCCGAAAGGACGGGCCTGCTGGCGGCGACCGCCGGACACGATACCGGACCCAGGCCGGTTGACCAGGCCCGCGACCGCCGAGGGCATAGATCGTCGACGCAGCGTCCCGACATCGTCGCGCAGCGCCGCGACAGCCGGCCGGCCTCGTCCGCACCGGCGTGATCCACTCCGATTGCGGTGTGTCGCGGCATCCGGCCGCCCCGACACCCCGACACGCCGCACAGCGCGCGCCGGAGGGGTCGGGTCAGCCGCCGAGGAGGGCGTCACGGACCTCGTGCCAGGTCCGCTCGTCGGCCGCGACCAGCAGCCCCTTGTCGTCGTCGGCCGGGTGGTACTCGGCGCCGTCGAACCGGCGGGCCACCCCGCCGGCCTCTCGCACCAGCAGCACCCCCGGGGCGTGGTCCCAGGGCAGGGTCCGCCAGAAGAGCACGAACTGCTGGTCGCCGGTGAGCAGGTCGAGGTACTCCCGCCCGGCGCAGTGCTGCCCGGCCAGCAGTTCGCCGATCCGCTCCCCACCCGCCTCGGCGGTCCGCCGGGTCTCCGGCGGCAGGAACCGGGTCATCGCGGTGCCGCGCAACGCGCCGAGCGGCGGTACGCCGTCGGCGGTACGCACCGGCCGGCCGTCGAGCAGGGTGCCCTCCCCGGCGACGGCCACCGCCAGCGTCTCCGCCAGCGGGTCGAGCACCCAGGCGGCGGCCAGCTCGCCGTCGGTGAGCAGCGCGACCATCAACGCGAACGGGCGTCGGCCGGCGGCGAAGTTGCCGGTGCCGTCGACCGGGTCGACCACCCAGACGTCGCCGTCGCCGCGCAGGTGGCGCAGCAGGGACGGATCGTCGGCGACCGCCTCCTCGCCGACGACGACCGAACCCGGTCGCAGCCGGCGCAGCGCGGCGGAGATCTTTTCCTCCGCCCGCCGGTCGGCCACCGTGACCAGGTCGCCGGGGGCCTTCTCGGCGACGTCGGCGTCGTCCAGCCGGCGGAACAGGGGCAGCACGACCTCGGCCGCGGTTTCCCGCAGCAGCTCGCCGACGTCGTCCCGCAGCCGGTCAGCCACGCGGCGGGAGCTTGACCACGCTGACGAAGAACTCGTCGATCTGCCGGACCACCGAGATGAAGCGCTCGAAGTCGACCGGCTTGGTCACGTAGGCGTTGGCGTGCAGCTGGTAGCTGCGCAGGATGTCCTCGTCGGCCTGGGAGGTGGTGAGCACCACGACCGGGATGCGGCGGAGCTGCTCGTCCTCCTTGATCTCCTCCAGCACCTCGCGGCCGTCCCGGCGGGGCAGGTTCAGGTCGAGCAGGATCAGGTCCGGCGTCACCGCGTCGCCGTACGGGCCCTCACGGCGCAGGTAGGCCAGCGCCTCGGCGCCGTCGGAGACGACGGTGAGCCGGTTGCGCAGCTTGTGCTCCTCGAACGCCTCCTGGGTCATCAACACGTCACCCGGGTCGTCCTCGACCAGCAGGACCTCGATCGGGCTCTTGCCGTCCGCTGGCGCGGTCATCTCACCGTCTCCTTCATGCCACCCGTTGTACCGTGCTCCGGTGCCGCCTCACGCGTGTCTGCGCCCGCCGGGCCGTCCGGCTGCCGGCCCACGGTCGGCGCGGAGGTCTCCGGCTCACCGTCGGCGTCAACCTCGCCCATCGCGGCCAGGTCGTCACCCGCCGGCTCCTCGCCGGTGACCGCCTCGGCCTCCGCCGCCGCGCGGGCCGCCTCGACGTCCTCGGGCAGCGCCGGCAGGGTGAAGCGGATCGCGGTGCCCTCGTCGGTGTCGGTGTCCACCCAGACCCGGCCACCGTGGTACTCCACGATCTTCTTGACGATCGCCAGGCCGATGCCGGTACCCGGGTACGCGTCCTTGGCGTGCAGCCGCTGGAAGATCACGAAGATCTTGTCGGCGAACTCCGGCTCGATCCCGATGCCGTTGTCCTGGCAGGTGATCTCCCACTCGTCGTCGACGAGTCGGGCGGAGACGTGCACCTTCGGCGTGACGTCCGGGCGGCGGAACTTGATCGAGTTGCTGACGAGGTTGGCCAGCAGGTTGGTCAGCAGCGGTTCCTCGCCGCGGATCACCGGCATCTCGTCCCAGGTCAGCTCGGCGTCGGCGTACTGGCGGGCGGCCTCGGTCTGCCCGGCCACGTCGCCCATCACCTTGTTGAGGTCGACCTCGGTGAAGCCGGTGGTGAGCCGGCCGATCCGGGAGAAGGCCAGCAGGTCGTTGATCAGGCGCTGCATCCGCTGCGCGCCGTCGACCGCGAAGGCGATGTACTGGTCGGCCCGCTCGTCGAGCTGGCCGGCGTAGCGGCGCTGGAGCAGCTGGCAGAAGCTCGCCACCTTGCGCAGCGGCTCCTGGAGGTCGTGCGAGGCCACGTACGCGAACTGCTCCAGGTCGCGGTTGGAGCGGGTCAGCTCCTCGGCCTGCTTCTGGAGCTGGCTGTTGACCCACTCGATGCTCTCGCGCGCCTCGCGCACCTCGGCGAGTTCCCGGGCGATCTTCTGCCGCATCGCGTCCACGTCGCCGGCGAGCTGTTGGAACTCCGGTGGGCCGGACCCGGCGATGCGGTGCTGGTAGTCGCCCTCGGCGACCTCCCGAATCTGCTCGGCCAGCCCGGTCAGCGGCTTGATCACCATCCGGTCCAGCGACAGCAGCAGCACCGAACCGGCCACCGCCACCACCACCGCCGCGACGATCAGCAGGACCACCAGGATGTTGCTGCTCTGGTAGACCTTGTCCGCCGTGCGCTGCCGCTCGTCGAGGATCTCGGCCTGGAGCACGCCGGCCGAGGCCCGGATCCCGTCGAACTGCTGCCGCGCCTGGTCGGTGATGAGTGCCTGGCCGGCCGCCGTGCCGTCCCGCTCGGTGGTGGTGATCACCGGCTGGGCGATGGAGCTGCGCCAGTCGGCCGCCTGCTGCTCCACCACGGCCAACGCCCGCTGGATGTCCGGATAGTCACCGATCAGCGCGTTCATCTTGCTGACGGTCTCGCGCTCCTGCTGGAGGCCGCTGTCGTACGGGGCGAGGTCGGCGCGGTCGCCGCTGACCGCGTACCCCCGGACGGCGGTCTCCTGGTCGAGCAAAGCGTTGAGCAGTTCCTGGCCCTGCACCCGCAGCGGGCCGGTCTTCACCAGCACCGCGTCCATGTTCTGCCGGGTCTTGGCGGCCAGCGCGGCCTCGGCCGCGGCGAGCCCGAGCAGCAGCACCACGACCACGGTGAGCAGCACGCTCACCCGCCGGCGCAGCGTCCAACCGGGGCGGTACGAGTTCACCGGCCACCGCCGCGGGTGACCAGCAGCATGGCGACGTCGTCGGCGAGCGGACCGCCGTTGATCTGCTCGGCCCGGCCGACCAGCCAGGCCGGCAGCTCGGCCAGCGGCACCGCCTGGTTGGCCGGCTCCTCCAGCAGGCCGGTCAGCCCCGGCACGTCCAACCGGTCGTCGCCGTCGCCCACCCGTCCCTCGATCAGGCCATCGGTGTACATCAACAGGGACCAGTCATCGGTGTCGAACTCCAGGTCGAACGCTACGGGTCGGCGAGGTCGTACCCCGAGGAGCAGGCCACCGCGCGCCGGGACCGGCGCGACCTTGCCCCCGGAGAGCAGCAGCGGCGGCGGGTGCCCGGCCAGCCGGACGGTGGCCCGGTTGCCGTCCAGGTGCAGCCGGACCGTGGCGACGGTGGCGAAGATCTCCTGGAGCCGGCGCTCGCTCATCAGCACCTGTTCCAGGGCGGGCAGCACGTCGTCGTCGGCGACCCCGGCCAGGATCAGCGCCCGCCAGGCGACCCGCAGCTCGACGCCGAGCGCGGCCTCGTCCACACCGTGCCCGCAGACGTCGCCGACGATCAGGTCGACCCGGTCGGGCCGGGTCTGCACGACGTCGAAGAAGTCCCCGCCGATCAGGGCGGCGTGCCGGCCGGGACGGTAGAAGGTGTGCACCGACACCTCGTCGGTGCTCATCAGCGGCTGGGGCAGCAGGCCGCGCTCCAGGCGGGCGGACTCGGCCTGGCGCAGCTCCACCTCGCGCAGCCGCCGGGCGTTCTCGTCGGCCCGCTTGCGTTCCACCGCGTAGCGCAGCGCGCGGGTCAGCAGGACGCCGTCGACCTGCCCCTTGACCAGGTAGTCCTGGGCGCCCTCGGCGACCGCGACGATGCCCAGGTGCTCGTCGGAGCGGCCGGTCAGGACGCAGACCGCCGCGCCGCTGGACATCTCCAGCACCTTGCGCAGGCCGTCCAGGCCCTGGGCGTCGGGCAGCCCGAGGTCGAGCAGCACGCAGTCGACGCCGGCGACCCGCTGCCGGGCCTCGCTGAGGCTGGTGGCGACCAGCAGGTCGATCATCGAGTTGGTCTCGGCGAGCAGCTCACTCACCAGGAAGGCGTCGCCCTCGTCGTCCTCGACCAGCAGAACCCGCAGCCGCTCGCCGGGCGGCAGGTTGGGGTTCGGCCCGAGGCCCCCCTGCGGGTACGGCGCCACGGAGGGACCGGCCATGCCGGGCCCCCGGTGCGGCCGGGTCACCGCCGCGAGACGCGGGAGTTCGCTGGTGATGTCGGGCTCCTTCCGAGTGCCCCGCTGATCCTGTATTAGACAACGGTCGCACACAACACGGCCGTGGCGGCACGGGCGTACCCGGGCAAGGCCGTCACACGGACAGCGGTCGGGCGGGAAGGAGCGTTACGGGAGGCCCCGGGGTGTCGCGGCTCACCCCCGGCGGGGTGCAGGATGATCCTCACCCTTCGCCCCACCCACCGAGGAGCCCGCCGTGGGCGCACCCGTAGTTCCCGCCGCCGAGGAGTCCGCCGGGCGCACCCCCGTGGTCCGCGCCGTCGACCGGGCGCTCGCCCGGCCGCGCCGTCGAGCGCTCGCCGCCGTCGCCGCGCTGGTCGCGCTGCTCGCGGTCGGTGCCGCCGTCCTGGTGGACCTGCGCACCCCGGAGCCGCGTCCGGCGGACGCGCCGGCCGGCGAGTTCAGCGCCGCCCGGGCGTACCGGACGGTGCAGACCGTCGCGGCACGCCCGCACGTCGCCGGCAGCCCGGCAAACGATCAGGTACGCGAGCACCTGGTCGGCGCGCTGCGCGGCCTCGGGCTGGAGACCGAGGTGCAGGACACCGTCGCCCCGGAGGCCGGCCAGCTCCAGCGGGGCAACGGCAACTACTCGATGGGCCGGGTCCGCAACGTGGTCGCCCGACTTCCCGGCACGGACCCGACCGGCAGGATCTTCCTGGTCGCGCACTACGACTCGGTGCAGTCCGGGCCGGGCGGCAACGACGACGGCGCCGGCACCTCCACCATCCTGGAGGTGGCCCGCGCGCTGACCACCGGGCCCCGCCCCCGTAATGACATCGTCTTCGTGCTCACCGACGCCGAGGAGGCGTGCCTGTGCGGCGCGTCGGCCTTCGTCTCCAGCCATCCGCTGGCCAAGGACGGCGGAGTGGTGCTCAACCTCGAGGCGCGCGGCTCGACCGGGCCGGTGATCATGTTCGAGACCTCGCGGAACAACGCAGACCTGGTGAACCTGTTCGGCCGGGCGGCGCCCCATCCGGTGGGCACCTCGTTCGCGGTGGAGATCTACCGACTGCTGCCGAACGACACCGACTTCACCCCCTTCCGCGACCAGTACGACCTCGACGACCGCCCGCGCTTCATCGGGTTGAACTCGGCCTACATCGACGGCGGCGCGATCTACCACACGTCCCTGGACACCCCGGAGGCGATGGACCGGGGCAGCCTCCAGCAGCACGGCGACAACGCGCTCGGCCTGGCCCGGGCGCTCGGCCGCTCCGACCTGCCGACGCTCTGGTCCGGAGACGACGCCACCTACTTCCCGGTTCCGGGTGGGCTGGTCCGCTATCCGGGCTGGCTGACCTGGCCGCTGGCGCTGGCCGCGGTGATCGGCGTCCTCGCGCTGGGCCGGCTCGCCCGGTCGCGGGGCCGGACCACCGGGAAGCGCCTGATCGCCGGCTTCGGCCTGGCGCTGGTCCCGATCGTCCTCGCCCCGCTGACCGCCCAGCTGTTCTGGGCGGCGGTCACCGCGATCCGCCCCGGCCATGCCGAGCTGCTCGACCCGTACCGGCCGACCTGGTACCGGCTGGCCGTGGTGGCGCTCGCCGCGACGGTGCTCCTCGGCTGGTACGCGCTGGTCCGGCGCTGGGCCGGGCCGATCGCGTTGGCGATCGGCGGGCTGGCCTGGCTGGCCCTGCTCGGGGTGCCTCTCTCCGTGTTCGCACCGGGCGGGTCGTACCTGGTCGTCCTGCCCGCCGTGGCCGGCGTCGTCGCCGGCTTCGTCGCGCTGAACGCCCGGATCGAGGGGCCGTGGCCGGTGGTCGCGGTGACCGCGGCCGCAGCGGTGGGGGTGGTCATCCTGCTGCCCACCGTGGTGCTGCTCTTCCCCGCGCTGGGCATGGCGATGGGCGGGGTCGCCGCCCTCTTCGCGGTGCTGCTCGGCCTGGCCGCGCTCCCGGTGGTCGACCTGCTGCACCCGCAGGCCGGTGGGGAGCGGGGGATGCGCGCGCTCCGCGCCCGGAGGCTGGGCGCGTTGCCGGTCGGCGCCGCCGCGCTCGCGGCGGCGGTCTTCGCCGGGGTGGGGCTGTCCGTCGACCGCTTCGACGCCGCGCACCCGGCGCCGACCCATCTGATGTACGCCATGGACGCCGACACCCGGCAGGCGCGCTGGCTCAGTCACGAGGAGGACCCGCAGCCGTGGACCGCGCAGTACGTCGGCGGGGTGGCCAGGGTCGGTGGCGAGTTCCCCGGCCTCGACGACGCGGAACTGCGCTCGGGGCCCGCGCAGCCGGCCGACCTGCCCGCTCCGAAGCTGGAGGTGTTGAGCGACACCGCCGACGGTGACGTGCGCCTGCTGCGACTGCGGGTGACCCCCCAGCGGCAGGTCCGCCTGCTCACCATGCACGTGGACGGGGAGAGCGCCGAGGTGCTGAACGCCGAGGCGGAAGGTCGGATGAACGAGCTCTCCGGGCCACCGCCCAACCCACCGTGGACCGCGGGGTTGACCTTCCACGCGCCCCCGCCGGAGGGGATCGAGGTCACCCTGAAGCTGCTGCGCAAGGGCGAGCGGGTCCGGATCCGGGTGATGGACGTCAGCGACGAACTGGACGGCCTGCCCGGCTTCCGCCCCCGGCCCGCGGGTGTCGGCGTGGCCGGCTCGCACAGCTCCGAGATGCTGGCGGTGGCTCGGACGTATCCGTTGTAGCCGGACCGGTGGGGGCCCGGCCTTCCGGTCGGGCCCTGTGGAGCTGATGTCATGAACGACTCAGGCAGCGCGCCGAGTGGGTGGGGCGCTGATGGCCATGACGGCGGTGTCGTCGGTGAGCCCGGCGCCGAAGGTGCCGAGCAGATCGGTGACGGCGGCGACGGCGTTGGCGGCGTTGGTGGGTGCGAGATTGGCGCCGAATCGGGCGAGGGCCGCGGTTCCGTACCGGCCGTCGGGGGTCTCGCTGCTGCCGGTACGGGCCTCGGTGAGTCCGTCGCTGTAGAGGAGCAACGTGTCGCCGGGGTTCGCCACGACGGTGGTGTTGGTGTACTCGGAGTTCGGAAAGGCCCCGACGATGCGGCCCTTCGTGCACTGGTAGTCGGCGGAGCCGTCGGCCCGTAGCAGCAGTGGTTCGGGGTGTCCGCCGCTGGCGATGACCGCGGTGAACCCGCCGACGGCCGGCGTGGGTGTGAGGATGCCGAAGACGACCGTGCAGTAGCGCGCGTCCTCGCGGTATTCCTGCCAGAGCACGGTGTTGAGGTTGTGCAGCGCGATGGCGGGGTCGGGGTTGTAGACGGCTGCGGCACGCAACGTGTAGCGGGCCAGGGCGGTGACGGCGGCCGCTTCGACGCCTTTGCCGCTGACGTCGCCGAGAAAGAATCCCCAGCGGCCGTCGTCAAGGGGGAACAGGTCGTAGAAGTCGCCGCCGACTTCGTCGGTGGAGGCCATCCGGTAGTACGCGGCGCTTTCCAGTCCGGGCGGGGTCTGCAGCACGGCGGGGAGCAGGCTTCGTTGCAGTTTGCTGACGAGTTGCCGCAGCCGTTCGTCCTCGCGTTCCGCGGCTCTGCGGGCGTCGAGGAGTTCTCGTTCGTAGCTGCGGCGTTCGGTGGCATCGAAGATGGCCGTGCGGATGAGTTGGGGTTGGCCGTCGCTGCCGGCCTTGACGACGGAGGTGACGAGGACCGGCATGCGGGAGCCGTCCCTGGTGCGAAGCTCCAGGGCGATACCGCGGATCTCGCCCTGCATGGCCAGCATGGGTGCGAAGTGGGTTTCGTGATAGATGCGGCCCCCGCCGGTGAGCAGGTCGCTGAAGCGGCGCCGGCCGACGAGTTCCTCGCGGGAGTAGCCGAGCCAGGCCAGCAGGGTACTGTTGATCTTCGCAATCGTGCCGTCCAGCAGGGTGGACAGGTTCCCGCAGGGCGCGTTCTCGTACAGGTCTTCGAGGTTGTCCTCGAGCAACGAAGGGAACCCCGCCTCGCTCGGCCGGGCGCTCCCGTCATCGCTCGGACCTTGGCCGTAGGGATCACGCCCGGCAGAGGGGGTCACCGGTAAGCGGCCCTGACGAATGACGTGATCGCTGCGGTCGTGGCCTCCGGAGCGCTCAACTGCGGGCAGTGCCCGGTCGCGTCCAGGGTGACCAGCCGACTTCCGGCGATCTGCGCGTGCACGAACGCGCCGACCTCAGGCGGCGCGATGGCGTCCTGGGCGCACTGCAGGATCAGGGTGGGAACCTTCACGGCGGCGAGGTCGGCACGGTTGTCGGACAGGAACGTGGCGCGGGCGAACACCTGCGCCATCGCGGGATCCGTCCGGCAGAAACTCGCCGTCAGCTCTTCACTGAGCTCCGGCCGCTCCGGATTGCCCATGATCAGGGGAGCCATGCTCGACGACCAGCCGAGGTAGTTGCTGTCGAGCGACTCGAGCAACTCGTCGATGTCGTCGCGGGTGAAACCGCCTCGGTAGTTCGCGTCATCGATGTAGCACGGCGACGGGGTGACCAGGACGAGTGCGGAGAAGCGGTCCGGTTCGCGGTTCGCCGCGAGGACGCCGATGCTCGAACTGACCGAGTGTCCGACGAAGATCGGCTGCTGAAGGTCCAGGTCCTGGCAGATGCTCAGCACATCATCGGCGTAGCCGTCCAGGGAGGCGTACCGATCGGCGTCCCAGGCCGCCGGGTCAGCCTTGCCTGATCCGACGTGATCGAACAGCACCACCCGGGCCCATTGTCCGATTTCGGCCGTCACGTGGCGCCACATGTGCTGGTCGCAGCCGAAGCCGTGCGCGAGCACGACGGTGGGACCGTCCTCGCGACCGACCACCCTCACGTTGTTGCGGTTCCGCACACGCATTCACCTATCTTCCATCCCCGGCACCTCGGGACCAAGTGCCCGCTCACCTGGGCAAATTCCGTCGTGCCCGGCCTGCGAGCTCCGCAGGACGGCACACCCGAGCGCGGGCAACGGCGGAAGATGCCGGGGGTGGTGTGGGGGGCCGGCGAGCCGGGACTCCTACTTCCAGCGGAAGTGCACGAAGAGCCGGCCGAAGTTCTTCGAGTCCTTCTCGACCCGGTGGTAGAGCTGCTTGACGTCCTTCTGGTCGAGGAACCGCAGCACCCGCTTCTTGAGCTGCCCGGAACCCTTACCGGGGATGATCTCGACGAGGGTGGCCTTCTTCGCCACCGCCTCGTCCATGATTCCGCGCAGCGCCCGGTCGATGTCGTGGCCCTTGTTGAAGATCTCGTGCAGGTCCAGCTTCAGCTTCATGCCGCGCCCACCGCCAGGTCAGCTCCCATGCGCACAATCGTAGGCGGGCCGGCGGGCGGCCTGCGGACACGCGTCGGGGCGGCCCCCGCCCCCGCAGGGCCGCCCCGAGGATCGTGCGTCAGCGACCGAGCCCGATCCGGGTCTCCACCCGGCGCAGCGCGGTCGTGTAGTCGTCGTTGGTCGAGTGCATCGCCGCGGCGATCCGCAGGTGCCGCAGCGCGTCGGCGTGCCGGTTCAGCCGCTCCAGCGTGCGGCCCAGCACGTGGTGCGCGTAGTGGTCGCTCGGGTCCCGCTCGACCAGCTCGCGCAGCTGTTCCTCGGCCCGGTTGAGCTGGGCCGACTGGAAGTACGCGCGGGCCAGCAGCTGGCGTACCGAGGAGTTGCCGGGCTCGGCCTCCACGATCGGCTCGAGCAGCCGGGCCGCTCCGGTCGGGTCACCCGCTTCGAAGAACATGGTCGCCCGCCGGTACTCCGCCAGAAGATCCATCCGACCCACCTCCTCCTGTCGAGCCGCCTCTCGTCCGACGCTGGCACAACACCGGCCGCTCCGCGAGTGTTCCGGGGCCGGAATCGCGCTCAGGGGGCCGGGTCGTACCGGCCGTCGATCAGCTCCCACGCCCGGACACCGCCCACGATCCCGGCCGTGTTCGGGACGACCACGACATCCTCGCCCATTCGGGCCAGTTGCTCCGGCCGGATCAGCCGGGAGTTGCCCCCGCCCAGGTAGAGCCGGTCCCAGCGGAACACCGGGCGCAGCCCTTCCACCACCTGCCGGATCCGGCGGGACCAGAACGCGTCGCCGAGCCGGCGCCGCTCCGGCTCCCCGACGTACGTGTCGTAGGTGGTGCCCCAGCGCACCGGTGCGTGCGACAGCTCCAGGTGCGGGGCGAGCCGCCCGCCGTCGAACAGCGCGCTGCCCAGCCCGGTGCCGAGGGTCAGCACCAGCTCGCAGCCGGTCCCGGCGACCACCCCGGCCCCGTGCACCTCGGCGTCGTTGAGCACCAGCGCCGGCACCCCGAAGGCGTCGCCGAGCGCGCTGCGGACGTCGTACCCGGACCACTCGGTGACCAGGTCCGGGTCGACCCGGCTGCGCGGCCCGGACCGGGTCACGTAATGCGGGGTGGCCACCACCACGCCGTGCCGGATCATGCCGGGCATCCCGACGGTCACCCGGTCCGCCGCGGGCAGCCGGGCGCCGAGTTCCACCAGCGTCTTGACGAAGAGCGCCGGCGGCAGGGGGTACGGCGTGGGCACCCGCAGCGGCCGGGCGCGCATCGTGCCGGCGGCATCCAGCACGCTCGCCTTGATCCCGCCACCGCCGCAGTCGATCGCCAGTGTGGTCACCACGGGAGTGAGTCTGCCTCGCGTCCCGGGGCCGCGTACCGCGGGTCGCCCGATCCGGGCGGGCGCGGCGGCGACGGTACGCTCGGCTCCTCATGAGCGCCACGCTGATCGTCAAGGACCTCGCCGCCGGCCACGGTGACCGGCTGCTCTTCTCCGACCTGGAGCTGGTGGTCGCCCCCGGCGACGTGGTCGGGCTGGTCGGGGTCAACGGGGCCGGCAAGTCCACCCTGCTGCGCACCCTGGCCGGGCTGCTGCCGGTGGAGCTGGGCAGCGTGTCGCTGAACCCGCCCACCGCCACCGTCGGCTACCTGCCGCAGGAGCCCGAGCGCCGGCCGGGCGAGGCCGTCCGCGACTTCCTGGCCCGGCGGACCGGGGTCACCGCGGCGCAGGCCGCGCTGGACGCGGCCACCGAGGCGCTGACCGCGGGCGGACCCGGCGCGGACGACGCGTACGCGGACGCGCTGGAGCGCTGGCTCGGTCTCGGCGGCGCGGACCTGGAGGAGCGGGCGGAGCAGGTCGCCGCGGAGCTGGGGCTGACCGTCGACCTGGACCACCCGATGACCGCCCTCTCCGGCGGTCAGGCGGCCCGGGCCGGGCTGGCGTCGCTGCTGCTCAGCCGGTACGACGTCTTCCTGCTCGACGAGCCCACCAACGACCTGGACCTGGCCGGTCTGGAACGGCTGGAGCGGTTCGTCACCGGGCTGCGCGCCGGCACGGTGCTGGTCAGCCACGACCGCGAGTTCCTGACCCGGACGGTGACCCGGGTGCTGGAGCTGGATCTCATCCAGCAGCAGGTCCGGCACTACGGCGGCGGATACGCGGCGTACCTGGAGGAGCGGGAGGTCGCCCGCCGGCACGCCCGCGCGGACTACGAGGAGTACGCCGACACCCGCGCGGCGCTGGAGGCCCGGGCCCGCACCCAGCGCGCCTGGATGGAGAAGGGCGTGAAGAACGCCCGGCGCAAGGCCACCGACAACGACAAGATCGGCCGCAAGTTCCGGGCCGAGGCGACCGAGAAGCAGGCGGCGAAGGCGAAGCAGACCGAGCGGCTGATCGAGCGGCTGGACGCGGTCGAGGAGCCGCGCAAGGAGTGGGAGCTGCGGATGGAGATCGCCGCCGCGCCCCGCGCCGGCGCGGTGGTGGCCTCGCTGCGCGGCGCCGTCGTCCGCCGGGGCGGCTTCACGCTCGGCCCGGTGGACCTCCAGATCGACTGGGCGGACCGGGTGGCGATCACCGGGGCGAACGGCTCCGGCAAGAGCACCCTGCTCGCCGCGCTGCTGGGCCGGCTGCCGCTGGACACCGGGCACGCCGCGCTCGGCCCGGGCGTGGTGGTCGGCGAGGTCGACCAGGCCCGGGGGCTCTTCCTCGGCGACCAACCCCTGCTGGACGCGTTCGGCGCTGCCGTACCCGAGCTGACCCCGGCGGACGTGCGGACGCTGCTGGCCAAGTTCGGCCTGCGCGCGGAGCACGTGCTGCGGCCGGCGGCGACCCTCTCCCCCGGCGAGCGGACCCGGGCGGCGCTGGCGCTGTTGCAGGGGCGCGGGGTCAACCTGCTGGTGCTGGACGAGCCGACCAACCACCTGGACCTGCCGGCGATCGAGCAGCTGGAGTCGGCGCTGGCCAACTACCCGGGCACGCTGCTGCTGGTGACCCACGACCGGCGGATGCTGGACGCGGTGAGCGTCAACCGGCGGCTGCGGGTGGACGCCGGACGGATCGCCGAGGATTGATCCGTGCCGACCGGCGCGCGGCGGGTGAGAATGAGCCCATGCTCAAGTGGGAGTACGCGCTGCTGGTGCGGCGACGTCAGGCGGCCACCAACGACATCGGCTGGGAGGTCGTCTTCGTCTGGTACGGCCCGGACGGCTCGATGGTCGACGTCACGCCGTACGGCGACACCGCGCTGGCCCACCTGAACCGGGCCGGCGACCAGGGCTGGGAGCTGGTGGCGATGAGCGAGGACCCGTCGCTGCCCGGCAACAACGAGCTGCACCGCTACCACCTCAAGCGGCCGAAGGCGAGCGCGGCGCCACGCCAGCGGATGCGGGGCGGCGGCCGGTCCGCCCGGCGCACCATTTCCGGCTGAATCGGGCGCGCCACGCATACCGGGCGGCGATGCGGGTAACGGCCGGCGGGAGGTGGCCATGGTCGCGCTGGCTCAACCGCCGCCCTCGGCCGACCGGCTGCGGGCGATCGACGGATTCCTCGCCGAGGCCTGGGCGGACCAGGTCCGCCACGACGAACGGCTGCGGGGGCTCGCCGTGGACGTGCGGTTCGACCGGGGGGTCGCCCACCTGACCGGTGCGGTGGCCGAGCCGGCCGAGCTGCGGATGGTCCGCGACCTGGTGGGCCGGCTGGCCGGGGTCTACGGCGTGTGGTGCCGGGTCGGCGTGGGCGGCCGGGAGCCGGTGGTGGTGGACCTGGGCTGCGGCGGCCAGAAGCAGTACCCGACCAACCTGGGGCTGGACATCTTCCCGGCGCCCGGGGTGGACGCCGTGGCGGACCTGTCCGGCTCGCTGCCGCTGGCCGACGACTCGGTCGACGTCTTCTTCGCGGTGCACATCCTGGAGCACCTGATCGATTTCCTGCCGCTGGTGGACGAGTGCCACCGGGTACTGCGCCCGGGCGGCGTGCTGCACGTGATGAGCCCCTGGTGGGGGCACGTCAACGCGGTGGCCGACCCGACCCACGTACGCCTGCTCGACGTGCAGACGATCAAGGGGATCTGCGGGCAGCGCCCGCCGGGCACCCCGCGCTGGTACCCCCTGCACGCCGGCTGCGACGGCGCCTCCATCTTCGCCGACCTCACCCCCCTGCCTCCCAGCGAGCCCCCACCCTCCCCCTCCCACCTGGCCCGCTTCTTCGCCTGACCCCCGCCAAGGAGAACGGGGTCAGTGGGGGTGGGTGCTCTCGCGGGGGGTGAGGCGGTAGGGGGCGGTGAGGTCGCGGGGTGGGGTCTCGCGGTCGCCGTCGACGCGGGCGGCCAGCATCTCGACCGCGAGCCGGCCGATGCGCTCCTTGTCGGGGGCAATGGTGGTCAGCGTGGGCACGCTGAACCGGCCGTCCTCGATGTCGTCGAAGCCGGCCACCGCGACGTCCTCGGGCACCCGCAGGCCGGCCTCGTGCAGGGCGCGTAGGGCGCCGAGGGCGAGGGTGTCGTTGAAGCAGAAGACGGCGTCGGGGCGTACCCCGGCGGCGAGCAGGTGGCGGACGGCGGCGGCGCCGTCCGCGCGGTGCCAGGCCGGCGCGGGCGCCACCAGGGCCTCGTCGTAGGCGATGCCGGCGTCGGCGAGCGCGGCGGCGTAGCCGGCCAGGCGCAGCCGGGCGCTGGCGCCCTCGGGGGTGCGCTGCGACCCGACGGCGGCGATCCGGCGGCGGCCGAGGCCGACGAGGTGGGCGGTGATCTCCCGCGCGGCGGCCACGTTGTCGATGCCGACGTGGTCGGCCGGGCCGTGGTCCACCCGCTCACCCAGCAGCACCATCGGCGTGCCGTCCAGGCCGGCGAGGTCCTCGGCGGTGAGCGCCAGCGGGCTGAGGATCAGGCCGTCGATCATGTGGTCGCCGATGCCGGCGGCGGCGACCCGCTCCCGCTCGGCCCCACCGCCGGTCTGGTCGATCAGCACGGTCCACCCGCGTTCGGCGGCGGCGGTGACCACGTGCCGGGCCAGTTCCGCGAAGTACGGGATGTCCAGCTCCGGCACGGCCAGCGCGATGACGCCGGTACGCCCCTTGCGCAGGTTGCGGGCGGAGAGGTTGGGCCGGTAGTTCAGCTCGGCGATCGCCTCCTCGACCCGGGCCCGGGTGTCCGGCCGGACGTGCAGGTAGCCGTTGACCACGTTCGAGACCGTCTTGACCGACACGCCGGCCCGCTCGGCCACGTCCTTGAGCCTGTGTCGCACGATCTCATCCCTCCCCGGGGTCGTCGTCCCCGGACTCTATCGCGCGCCGCCCTCTTTACAACGTTGCTTACAACGTTGTAGAAACCTGTGGTACGGGGTGACCGCAGTCACCCCGGGTACGACCAGGAAAGGTGGCACCCCTTGCGCAACGCCCGGCTGACGATCGATCCGGCCTTCGCGATCGGCCCCGCTGACCGGCGGCTCTTCGGCTCCTTCGTCGAGCACATGGGGCGCTGCGTCTACGGCGGGGTCTACGAGCCCGGCCACCCCACCGCCGACTCGCGCGGCCTGCGCGGCGACGTGCTCGCGCTCACCCGTGAGCTGGGCGTCTCCGTGGTCCGCTACCCCGGCGGCAACTTCGTCTCCGGGTACCGCTGGGAGGACGGCGTCGGCCCGGTCGGCGACCGCCCGCGCCGGCTCGACCTGGCCTGGAAGACCATCGAGACCAACGCCTTCGGGCTGGACGAGTTCATGACCTGGGCCGCCGAGGCCGACGTCGAGCCGATGATGGCGGTCAACCTGGGCACCCGGGGCGTGCAGGAGGCCTGCGACCTGCTGGAGTACGCCAACCACCCGGGCGGCACCCAGCTGTCGGACCTGCGCCGCAAGCACGGCGCCGAGGAGCCGTACGGGGTGCGGCTCTGGTGCCTCGGCAACGAGCTGGACGGCCCGTGGCAGGTCGGCCACAAGACCGCCGACGAGTACGGCCGGCTCGCCGCCGAGACCGCCCGGGCGATGAAGATGATCGACCCCTCGATCAGCCTGGTCGCCTGCGGCAGCTCCAACCGGCGGATGCCCACCTACGCCTCCTGGGAGGCGACGGTGCTGGAGCACACCTACGAGCACGTCGACTACATCTCCGCGCACACCTACTACGACCCGTCCGACGGCGACCGGGCCAGCATCCTGGCCTCGGCGGTGGACATGGACAACTTCATCCGCGAGGTGGTCGCCACCGCCGACCACGTGGCCGCCAAGCAGCGGCACCGGCGCAAGCTCAAGGTCTCCTTCGACGAGTGGAACGTCTGGTACGAGTCCCGGCTCAAGGCCGACCTGGACCGGCGCGGCTGGGTCGAGGCGCCCGCACTGATCGAGGACGACTTCACCGCGGTCGACGCGGTGGTCGTCGGTGACCTGCTGATCACCCTGCTCCGGCACGCCGACCGGGTCGGCGTCGCCTGCCAGGCACAGCTGGCCAACGTGATCGCCCCGATCCGCACCCGCACCGGCGGGCCGGCCTGGCGGCAGAGCATCTTCCACCCGTTCGCCCTCACCGCCCGGTACGCCCGGGGCACGGTGCTGCGCACCGAGCCGGTCACGCCGGACTACGAGACGAAGCGGTTCGGCGCGGTGCCGGTGCTGGACACCGTGGCGGTGCACGACGAGGAGTCCGGCGAGCTGACCGTCTTCGCGGTCAACCGGGGCTCCGACGATCTCCCGCTCGACCTCGACCTGCGCGGCCTGCCCGGCCTGCGCGCGGTCGAGCACCTGAGTCTCGCCGCCGGGGACGACCCGGAGGCGATCAACACCGAGGCCGAGCCCGACCGGGTGACGCCTCGCGCACTACCCACCCCCACCCTCGACGGCGGTCGGTGCTCCGTGCGCCTGCCCGCGGTCTCCTGGAACGTGCTGCGCTTCGCGTCTCGGCTCTGACCAGGGAATACTTTATCCCGTCCCCCAAGGAGAGAACCGCATGATGCACAACGAAATGAGCCGCCGGCGCCTGCTCGGGCTCGGCGTGGGCCTCGGCGCGGCCGCTTCGCTGACCCTGGCCGGTTGCGGCGGCGGCAGCGCCAGCAAGTCGACCGCGACCGGCAACGGTGGCAAGGAGTACACCGGCCCCAAGGTCTCGCTGAACCTGTGGAACGGCTTCACCGGCGGCGACGGCGACATCTTCAAGAAGCTGGTCGAGCAGTTCAACGCCGAGCACCAGAACATTGCGATCGCGGTGAACACCTACCGGTGGGACGACTACTACAGCAAGCTCCCCGGTGCGGTCTCCAGCGGCTCGGGCCCGGACATCGCGGTCATGCACATGGACCAGCTGGCCACCTTCGCCGCCCGCGGTGTGATCACCGAGCTGGACGACGTGGCCAAGGCCCTGGAGCTCAGCGAGAGCGACTTCGCGCCGACCGTCTGGAAGGGCGGGCTCTACAACAACAAGCGGTACGGCATCCCGCTGGACATGCACCCGCTCGGCTTCTACTACAACAAGGCCGTGATGCAGAAGGCCGGCCTGGACCCGAACAAGCCGCCGACCACCCGGGACGAGTTCACCGCCGCGCTGACCGAGCTGAAGAAGTCCGGCGTGCAGGGCTTCTGGATCAGCCCGTTCCAGTTCACCGGCGGCATGACGTTCTACTCGCTGCTGCACCAGTGGGGCGGCACCCTCTTCGACGCCGAGGTCACCAAGGCCACCTTCAACTCCGACCCGGCGGTCGAGGCGTGCACCTGGCTGGTCGACCTGATCAAGCAGGGGCACTCGCCGTCGAACGTCGGCCAGGACGGCGACTACCTCGCCCTCAAGAGCGGCAAGAACGCCTTCAACTTCAACGGCATCTGGCAGATCAACGACATCGCCAAGGACCCGAGCGCGCAGATCGGCGTCGCCGAGCTGCCGCAGATCGGCAGCCAGAAGGCCGCCTGGGCGAACTCGCACAACTTCACCATCGTCAAGCAGCGCAGCGCCGACAACAACAAGATCTCCGGCGCGAAGGTGTTCATCAACTGGCTCAGCGAGCACTCGCTGGACTGGGCGAAGGGCGGTCAGGTTCCGGCCCGCAAGGAGGTCCGGGAGGGTGCCGAGTTCAAGGCCATCCCGAACGTCGCCACCCTCGCCCCGGAGCTGGACTACGCGGCCTTCCCGCCGGCCGTTCCCGGGCTGGGCGAGGTGGTCACCACCTTCTACACCTCCTTCAACGAGGCCGTGCTGGGCAAGAAGTCGCCCAAGCAGGCCCTCGACGACGGCGCGGCCAAGGCGACCAAGCAGCTGGAGGACAACCGCAAGAAGTACGGGAGCTGATTTCCCGTGGCGGACGTGATCGAGGTCGGGGCGGCGCGCAAGGACGCGCCGCCCCCGGCGGGCGGGAAGAACCGCCGGGGCGCGACGGAGCGGGGCAGCCGCGCGACCCCGTACCTCTTCCTCGCGCCGTACCTGCTGCTCTTCCTGGCGTTCGGGCTGCTGCCGATCCTCTTCGGCGTCTGGCTGAGCGTCCACCAGTGGGATCTCCAACTGCCCAACCGGCCCTTCGTCGGGCTGGACAACTACCGTGACCTCTTCGACAGCGAGTCGGCCATCTACGGCGACTGGTGGTCCAGCGTCCGGGCCACCGCGATCTTCACGGTCTTCTCGGTGCCGCTGCTGGTGGTCGTACCGCTGGGGCTGGCGCTGCTGCTCAACCGGTCGTTCCCGGGGCGGACGTTCTTCCGGGCGCTCTACTTCGCGCCGTACGTGCTCGGGGTGGCGGTGATCGGCCTGCTCTGGCGCTTCCTGCTCGACGCCAACCTGGGCCTGGTCAACCGGCTGCTCGGCGCGGTCGGCCTGCCGTCGGACACCCCGTGGGTGACCGACGTGCCGTGGGCCTGGGTGTCGCTGGTCGGGGTGACCGTCTGGTGGACCTCCGGGTTCAACGCGGTGATCTACCTGGCCGGCCTGCAGGACATCTCGCCGGAGCTCTACGAGGCGGCGAGGATGGACGGGGCGAACGCCTGGGACCGGTTCCGCAACGTCACCCTGCCCGGGCTGCGCCCGGTCATGCTCTTCGTGCTGACCACCACGATCCTCGCCTCGGCGAACGTCTTCGGGCAGTCGTTCCTGATCACCCAGGGCGCGCCGGGCCAGCAGACCCGTACCGTGGTCTGGCGGATCGTCGACGAGGGGCTGCGGGACAACGACGCGGGCCGGGCCGCGGCGATGAGCATCGTCTTCGCGCTGGCGCTCACGGTGATCAGCATCGTCAACTTCCGGTTCTTCCGGTACCGGGAAGACTGAGGGGCCGACATGACGACTCTCCGCCGCTTCACGCGCTACGCGGTCCTGGTACTCCTGGCCCTGGTCTTCCTGACCCCGTTGCTCTGGATGGCGATCACCTCGGTGAAGACCTACGGCGACGCCCAGAAGATCCCGCCGAGCTTCGTGCCCCAGCCGTTCTCCACCTACGGCTACGAGCAGATCCTCGGCAACACCTCGAACCCGGTGCTGCGCTGGTTCGTCAACAGCATGCTGGCGGCCACCCTGCACGCGCTGCTGGTGCTGGTCACCGCCTCGATGGCCGCGTACGCGCTGGCCCGGCTCCGGTTCCGCGGCCGGGCGGTCAGCTTCGCGCTGATCGTCGGGACCCTGTTCATCCCGCCCACCTCGCTGATCATCCCGAACTTCGTGATCGCCGACCGGCTCGGCTGGCTGGACACCCTGACCGTGGTGATCGTGCCCGGCGCGGCCAGCGCGTTCGGGGTGTTCTTCCTGCGGCAGTTCTTCCTCAGCATCCCCGCCGAGTTGGAGGAGGCGGCGGTGCTGGACGGCGCCAACCACTGGCAGATCTTCACGCAGGTGCTGCTGCCGCTCTCCAAGCCGGCCCTGGCCACGCTGGCGGTGCTGTCGTTCCTGACCAACTGGAACGACTTCCTCTGGCCGATCTACGTGCTGTTCAGCCCGGAGCGGCTGACCCTGCCGGCGGGCCTGGGCCTGCTCCAGGGCGCCTACGTCAGCGACTACCCGGTGATCATGGCCGGGGCGGTGCTGGCCAGCGTGCCGGTGCTGATCCTCTTCGTGGCGGCCCAGCGGCACATCATCCAGGGCGTCTCGCGCAGCGGCCTGAAGGGATGAACGCCGGGCACACCCGGCTACGCGGTGCGGCGGCGGTTCTCGCCGCCGCACTGCTCGTCGCCGGCTGCGGCGAGAACGGTGCGGACGACCCAACGAGTACGCGGAGCGACCCGAGCATGTTCACCAACCCCGTGGTACGCGCCGACGCCCCCGACCCGCAGGTGATGCGGGCCGGCGACGCCTGGTGGCTGTTCCACACCAACAGCGGCGGCCGCAACGTGCCGGTGCGGCGCTCGGCCGACCTGGTCGCCTGGAGCGAGGCCGAGGACGCCCTGCCGGAGCTGCCCGACTGGGCGGACCCGGGGAAGACCTGGGCGCCGGAGGCAATTCAACTCGCCCCGGACCGGTACCTGCTCTACTACACCGTCGCCGGGCGGGATTCCGGCCGGCAGTGCGTGGGGCGGGCGGTGGCCGGCAGTCCGCAGGGGCCGTACCGGGACGACTCGACCGAGCCGTTCATCTGCCAGGCCGAGCTGGGCGGGGCGATCGACGCCAGCCCGTTCCGGGACACCGACGGCAGCCTCTGGCTGCTCTGGAAGAACGACGGCAACGCGATCGGGGTCGACACCTGGCTCTGGTCGCAGCGCCTCTCCGACGACGGGCTGAAGCTCATCGGCGAGCCGACGAAGCTGCTGAAGCAGACCGAGCCGTGGGAGGGCACCCTGATCGAGGGCCCGTTCTTCCACCGCCACGACGGGCGGTTGTATCTCTTCTTCGCCGCCAACGCGTACGACCGGGCCACGTACGCCGAGGGCTACGCCGTCTGCGAGAGCCCGACCGGCCCCTGCGTGAAGGCCGCCGAGAACCCGATCCTGAAGACCAACGAGGTCGCCTCCGGCCCCGGCCACGCCTCGATGGTCGTCAAGGACGGCCGGACCTGGCTGGTCTACCACGCCTGGCCGCCCGGCCAGGAGGGCAGCACGGACCCCGGCCGCCAGGTCTGGCTCGACGAGGTCACCTGGGAGAACGGCAAACCCGTCGTGAAGGGCCCCACCGCCACCCCCCAACCCCGCCCCTGACACCCCACACCCCCGCCCGTCGAGGGGGGTGGGTCAGCTGGTGGGGGTGGGAGTGCGGGGGGTGGGGGCGGGGTTGGCGGTGGCGAGGCGGTTGCGGCGGTAGCCGTAGCCGAAGTAGATGAGCGCGCCGAGCAGCATCCAGATCAGGAACCGGATCCAGGTCTCCACCGACAGGTTGAGCATCAGGTAGAGGCAGGCGAGCGCCGAGACGATCGGCAGCACCGGGGAGAACGGCACCTTGAACGGCCGGTCCAGGTCGGGGCGCTTGCGGCGCAGGATCGGCACCGCGACCGAGACCAGCACGAACGCGCAGAGCGCGCCGATGCTGACCAGGTCGGCCAGGGCCGACAGCGGCAGGAAGCCGGCGAGCAGCGCGACCGCCACCGTCATCACCGCGGAGATCCGGTACGGGGTGCCCCAGCGGGGGTGCACCTTGGCGATCGACGGCGGGATCAGGCCGTCCCGGGAGATGGCGAAGCCGATCCGGCCCATGGCCACCAGGTCGACCAGGATCACGCTGGTCAGGCCGGCGATGGCCGCGATGGAGACCAGCACGCCGGCCCAGCCCGCGCCGGCCGCCTTGAAGGCCGAGGCGATCGGGGCGCCCCGGTCGATCTCGGTGTACGGCACCATGCCGACCACGACCAGCGAGACGCCGATGTACAGCACGGTGGAGATCAGCAGCGTGCCGAGCAGGCCCAGGGTGAGGTCACGCTTGGGACGGCGGGTCTCCTCGCCGAGGTTCGCCACCGCCTCGAAGCCGGTGTACGCGAAGAAGACCACCGCGGCGGCGCTGAGCACCCCGACGAAGCCGAAGACCGAGGGCTCCAGCCCGAACAGCGCCTGGGTGACGGGCTGCTTGATGCCGTCGTCGGCGGCGCCGGCGGGCTCCGCGGGCGGGATGAACGGGGTGAGGTTGGCGGCTTTCACGAAGAACAGCCCGGCGGCCACGATGAAGACGCAGATGGCGACCTTGACCAGCACCAGCAGGTTGGTGACCCGGGCGGACTCCCGGATGCCGACGATGGCGACCACGCCGAGCAGCAGCACGATGCCGATCGCGCCGAGGTTGACCACGCTGCCCTCCTCGCCGAACCAGGCGGTGGGCAGGCCGAAGAGTTCCGCGAGGTAGCCGGACCAGCCCCGGGCCACCACCGCCGCGCCGAGGGCGAACTCCAGCAGCAGGTCCCAGCCGATGATCCAGGCGACGATCTCGCCCATCGTCGCGTACGCGTAGGTGTAGGCGCTGCCGGCGGTCGGCACGCTGGAGGCCAGCTCGGCGTAGCAGAGCGCGGCGAGCAGCGCGACCACCCCGGCGATGGCGAACGAGATCACCACGCCGGGCCCGGCGCTGTCCCGGGCCTCGATGCCGGTCAGCGTGAAGATGCCGGTGCCGATCACGATGCCGATGCCGAAGCCGGTGAGGTCGCGCGCGCCGAGGTGGCGCTTCAGCCCGGGCTTGCCGTCGCCCCCGTCGGCCTCGCCCTGGGCCAGCACGTCCTTGATCGGTTTGGTGCGCAGCACGGACACCGGCGTTCACCCCTTCCTTGACCGCCCCGTGGCGGCCGGTGACCGGCGATGCTACCCAGCACAGACCCTCGCCAATCACCACTTCACGGGCCGATCGGGCGCCGACCGGGCGTGTGGGGACCGTCACGGATCGCACCGTGGCCGGCTCGGCCACCCCGGGCGAGTTTGCCGGTATCCGGACATCCAGGTCGGACCCTTGCGCGAAGCCCATCAGGTGTGAAAATTTCCTACCAGCGGTAGATAGCCGCTGGCGAATCTTGCCACGGACGCCGCGACAACCGGGAGCCCGACGAAGGGACACACCGCATGAAGGCAACTCGGCTCCGAGCCGCCGGGCTGGCCGTGGCACTGCTCGGCGCGCTGGTCGCCGGCTCGCCCGCGAGCGCCGCACCGGACACGGCGGCCACCGAACCCGCCACCACCGACTGCATCACCGACCCGGCCACCCCGAAGCGCCAGTTCCGGGCCATGTGGATCGCGTCGGTCACCAACATCGACTGGCCCAGCAAGGCCTCGCAGACCGCCCCTGACCAGGTCGCCAAGCAGCAGGCCGAGTACCTGGCCTGGCTCGACCTGGCGCAGAAGCTCAACCACAACGCCGTCGTCGTCCAGGTCCGGCCGACCGCGGACGCGTTCTGGCCGTCGCCGTACGAGCCGTGGTCGGAGTACCTCACCGGGGTGCGCGGCCAGGACCCGGGCTGGGACCCGCTGAAGTTCCTCGTCACCGAGTCGCACAAGCGGAACCTGGAGTTCCACGCCTGGTTCAACCCGTACCGGGTCTCCATGCCGGCACCGGGTGGCGCCGGCGCGGACCTCACCAAGCTCGCGCCGAACCACCCGGCGCGGCAGCACCCGGAGTGGACCTTCGCCTACCCGCCGGCCGGCGTGGCCGGCAGCCGGCTCTACTACAACCCCGGCATCCCCGAGGTCCGCGAGTTCGTCCAGACCGCGATGATGGACGCGGTCAACCGGTACGACGTCGACGGCGTGCACTTCGACGACTACTTCTACCCGTACCCGAGCGGCACCCACCAGGTGCCGGACGACGCCACCTTCGCCGCCCACAACCGGGGCTTCACCGACAAGGCGGACTGGCGGCGGGACAACATCAACCTGCTGATCCAGGAGATGAACGCCAAGATCAAGGCGGTCAAGCCGTGGGTCAGGTTCGGGGTCAGCCCGTTCGGCATCTGGCGTAACAAGTCCGCCGACCCGCTGGGCTCGGACACCACCGGCAGCCAGTCGTACGACATCATCTCCGCCGACACCCGCAAGTGGATCAAGCAGGAGTGGATCGACTACGTGGTGCCGCAGCTCTACTGGTACATCGGCCAGTACCCGGCCGCCGACTACGCCCGACTGGTGCCGTGGTGGGCCGAGACGGTACGCGGCACCCGCGTGCAGCTCTACATCGGCCAGGCCGACTACAAGAGCGGTGACCCGGTGTACGGGCCGTTCTGGCAGAACCCGCGCGAGCTGTCCGACCATCTGACGCTCAACCGGTCGTACCCGGAGGTGCTCGGCAACGTGCACTTCTCGGCCGTGCAGGTACGGGCCAACCGACTCGGCGCCACCGACATCTACGCCGCCGAGCACTACTCCCGGCCGGCGCTGGTGCCGGCGATGCCGCACCTGCCCGCCAAGCCGCTGCTGCCCCCGGTGGTCACCGGGGCGGAGCGGTCCGACGACGGGGTGCGGCTGAGCTGGCGGCAGCCGGCCGACGGCCGGGGCCCGTTCGGCGACGCCACCTCGTACGCGGTCTACCGCTTCGACTCGGGCGAGCGGGTGGACGCCTGCGGCTTCGCCGACGCGTCCCACCTGGTCGGCACCCTGCGCGCCGACGACGCCACCGCGGTGCAGTCCTTCGTGGACGCCACGGCGGAGCCGGGGCGGACGTACACGTACCACGTGACCGCGCTGGACCGACTCTGGAACGAGAGCCTGCCCAGCCCGGCGCGGGTGGTGCGCTGACCCAGCCGCGAATGCCCCGGGCGGTCGCCGCCCGGGGCATTCGTCTGTTTCATCGTCTGTCATCAATAGTACCCGCCGGTAACACATCGAGTTATGGGAATTGCTCGAAACTGGTCCGACCCACGGTGACCCACCGGTCACCGGTCGTAGGCCACCCCCGCGGAGGTACCCGAATGCCCAGACGACTTGCCACCCTCTTCGCCGCCGGCGCGTTCGCACTGCTCGCCATGCTCGGCGTGAGCTCGCCCGCGTTCGCGGTGACCCCTGAGCAGAAGCTCTCGGTGCTCTCCAGCTGGACCCAGACCAGCGCCACCAGCTACAACGCCTGGAACTCCGCCCGGCTGAACAAGGCCGCCTGGGCCGACTACGCCTTCGACTGGTCCACCGACTACTGCTCGTCCAGCCCGGACAACCCGCTCGGGTTCAACTTCAGCCTCTCCTGCTACCGGCACGACTTCGGCTACCGCAACTACAAGGCGATGGGCCAGTTCTCGGCCAACAAGTCCCGCCTCGACAGCGCCTTCTACGCGGACCTGAAGCGGGTCTGCGCCACGTACAACATCGTGGTCCGGCCGGCCTGCTACAGCCTGGCCTGGACGTACTACGAGGCGGTCAGCGTCTTCGGTTCCGTCGCCGCCGTCCAGCAGTCCGACATCGACCGGGCCGCCCGGATGAAGGCCGACGCGGAGCGCCGCGCCGCCCTGCGCGGCTGACCCCGCCGCCGTCGACTCCGCCGGGCGTCCCAGACCGGGGCGCCCGGCGGTGTCAGGCCCGCTCCCGGCGGTCCAGCTCCTGCCGGCCCGGGCCACCCTGCCGGGGCGCGGCCGCCCCGGCGGTGCGGAACCGGATCGAGTCCGCCCCCAGGTCGGGGTGCTCCACCGCCAACGCCAGCGCCGCCGCCTCCTCCAGGCCCAGCTCGCCCCCCTCGCCGTACGCGGCGTCGAAGGCGGCGTCGCCGAGCACCCGGCGCAGCTCGGCCTGGCGCTCCAGCCAGTAGCTGCCGTAGATGCCCGGCGTGGCCCGCAGTTGCGCCCGGGTCGCCTGCGCCGCGCCGAAGAGCCGGGCGGCGGTGCTCAGCTCACCGCCGGCGGCGCAGCGGACCGCCACCGCGTTGACCGTGTCGCAGGCCCGGCCGTGGTAGCCGTGGCTCATCCGGGACCGGAGCGCCACCAGCAGGTGCTCGTGCGCGGCGACCAGGTCGCCCCGGGCCAGGGCGACCATGCCGAGCAGCATGTCCACCGACCGCCGGCCCCGCTCGACCGGTCGCGCCGCCTCCACCGGGCGGGCCGCGCCGAGCAGCTCCGCCGCCTCGTTCAGCGCGCCCCGCCGCCACAGCAGCTCGGCCAGGTTGTAGATCGCGAAGAGCGCGTCGCCGGTCACCTGCTGCTCGTGCGCCCAGTCGATCACCTCGCGACAGACCCGCTCCGCCTCGGCGAACTGCCCCATGTCGATCAGCGGCGCCGCCCGCCCGGCCAGCACCCGGGCGAGCAGCCCGGCGTCACCGGCCTGCCGGGCCGCCGCCTCCGCCCGCTGCGAGTAGCGCAGCTCCTCGGCGAACTCCCCGTCCGCACCGGCGTGCAGCGAGTGCAGGTGGTACGCCGCCGCCAGCTCCGCCTCCGGGATCGCCTCGCCGGTCTCGGCGATCCGCCCGTAGAGCCGGAACAGCCAGAGCCGCGCCTCCCGGGGCAGCCCCCGCTCCCGCCACCACTGGTCCAGCCCGCCGGCCAGCCGCAACCCGGCCCGGGCGCTGCCCCCGGTGGCGCACCACCGCAGGGCGGCCCGCAGCTCACTGGCCAGCGGGTCGAGCGCGTACAGCGAGAGGGTCACCGGTCGGCCGTCCGGGCCCAGGTGGGCGCGCTCCAGCGCGTGCGCCGACCAGGCGACGTGCCGGTCCCGCGCGGCCTGCTCCTCGCCGGCCTCCACCAGCCGGCGGGCCGCGTACGCCCGGATCGGGTCGAGCATCCGGTAGGTGCTGCCCGACGCGTGCGGCTCGGCCAGCAGCATCGACTTGTCCACCAGCACCGACAGCGGGTCGAGCGGGTCGTCGTCGAGCAGCCACTCCACCGTGGACAGCTCCACCGGACCGGCGAAGACCGCCAACCAGCGCAGCAGCCGCGACGCGCGCGGCCCCAACGTCCGGTACGACCAGGTGACCGTCGCCTGCATGGTGAGGTGCCGCTCGGTGGCGGAACGCTGCACCGCCCGGTGCGCGGCCGACGGGGGCACGGCCCCGGCCGCCGCGGCGACCAGGTCCACGGTGTCCTGCTGGTTGCCCATCCAGCCCCGGTCCGCCGGCGGCTCCGGCACGACCCGCCCGGCGTCCAGGGTGCCGAGCACGTCGTCGAGGCGGGCGGCGAGCTGCCCGGCGGAGAGCACCCGGAGCCGGGCGGCGGCCAGCTCGATCGCCAACGGGAGGCCGTCCAGCCGCCGCACCACCCGGCGCAGGTCACCGGCCTCCGCCCAGTCCGGCGGCCGGCCGCCCCGGGCCGCCGCCGTCCGGTCCAGCAGCAGCGCCACCGCGTCGCTCTCGGTACGCCCCGGCTGCGGGTCCACCGACAGCGGCGGGATGCGCCAGACCACCTCGCCCGGCAGGCCGAAGGATTCCCGGCTGGTGGCCAGCACCCGCACCCCGCTCCCGCCGGCGAGCAGCCGGGAGATCACCTCGGCGCAGGCCGCGGGCTGGGCGTCGCAGGTGTCCAGCACCACCAGCATCTGCCGGGCGGCGGCGTACTCGACCAGGGTGTCCAGCATCGGGCGGCCCGGCTCGGGCCGCAGCCCGAGCACCGCGGCGACCGCGAACGCCACCAGCCCCGGGTCGGTGACCGTGGCGATGTCGACGAACCAGACGCCGTCCGGGTACGCCTCGACCATCCCGCCGGCCAACTCGACGGCCATCCGGGTCTTGCCGGCGCCGCCGGCCCCGAGCACGGTGACCAGCCGGTGCCGGCGTACCAGCAGGTCGAGCTCCGCGCGCTCGGTCTCCCGGCCGATGAAGGAGGTGACCTGGGTGGGCAGGTTGTGCGGCACCGCGTCGGCGGTGCGCGGCCGGGGGAACTGCCGTTCCAGGCCGGGCGCGACGAGCTGGAAGAGCCGCTCCCGGTCGTCGAACCCGCGCAGCCGGTGCAGGCCGAGGTCGAGCAGGGACGCGCCGGACGGCAGCGGTTCGGCGTGCCGGGCGGTCGCCGCCGAGCAGAGCACCTGCCCGCCGTGGGCGGCGGCGGCCACCCGGGCGGCCCGGTGCACCTCGGGGCTGGCGTACTCGCCGTCGCGCGGCTCCGCGTAGCCGGTGTGCAGCCCCATCCGCACCTTGGGGGTGGCCTCCGGGGTGGGCCAGTCGTGGGTGGACAGCGCGCGTTGGGCGGTCAGGCAGGCGGTCAGCGCCGCCGCCGCGTCGGGAAAGGCGAGGAAGAACGAGTCGCCCTCGGTCAGCAGCTCCGCGCCGTCGGTGCCGGCGAGGGTGTCCCGGAGCAGCCGGCGATGCTCCCACAGCACGGGGCGGTAGCCCGACCCGAGCAGCTGGGCCAGCCGGGTCGAACCCTCGATGTCGGTGAACACGAAGGTCACCCACCCGCTCGGGAGGTGGATCCGTGGCGACATGCGTGGAACCTCCGCCCCTGACGTCGGCTTCATGCTGCCCTATGGTCGGGCCGTCACGCATCGTGAGAACGGCCGGGCGGCGTCCGCCCCAAGGTGCCATTGCCGCCGGTCAGCGGCAAGGTCTGCGCCGCCGAACGGGCCGGTCGTGGCCGCTCAGCAGCAGCCGCCACCGCCGCAGCAGCCACCGGCCGGCGCCGGCGGGGCGCCGCCCACCGGTCCACCACCGCCCCGGCCGGTCACCGCGACGGTGGAGAGCAGCTTGACCGTGTCGGCGTGTCCCTGTGGGCAGGACGCCGGATCACCGGCCCGGGCCATCGGGCGGTTGACCTCGAAGGTGTCGCCGCAGGCGCGGCAGCGGAACTCGTACCGGGGCATGCTCCCAGCGTACGGCCGGGCCTGACGGTCGCACCCGGATGGGTGATACTCGACGGGTGGCGAGCGGCGAGGAACCATCGACGGTGCGACCCCTGCGACCGGCGACGCCGCCCGACGGGCCGCTCGGCAGCTCCGGCGCCGCGCCGGACCCGACCCCGGTTCCCCGTCCCCGCCGCCCCTTCCTCGACCCGTCCGCCGCCGAAGCGTCGACCGCGACCGCCGCCGGCAGCGCGCCGACCACCGTGGAGTCGACCGACGGTGGCGCGGCGCAGGCCGGGCCGGGAGCGCACGGCACGGCGAAGGCGGGCGCCGGAACGACCGATGTGGCGGCGGCCGGCCGGGAGGACGCCGGCGCGAGCAAGGCCGGCGCGGACAAGACCGCCGAGACGAGCACCGGCGCGGACAAGACCGCCGAGACGAGCAAGGCCGGCGCGGACAAGACCGGCGCCGAAGCCGCGGCCACCCCCACAGACGGCTCGGAGAAGGACCTAGCCAAGGACGGCGCGAACGCGGCCAAGGACGGCGCGGAGCCGGCGAAGGACGATGCCAAGGCCGGCGGCGAGCCGGGACGGCGTCGCCGAGTGCCGTTCGCGCACGCCGTGCGGTTCCCCCCGCCCCGGCAGGCGGTCGTCGGCGCGGCCCGGGCCACCCGGGCCTGGTCCCGACGCCCGAGCGGCCGGCTGACCCTGCCCGGGGTGTTCCTCGTCGCGCTGGTCGCCGCCACCGCGGTGGTGGGCGCCGTGGTGGTGCCGTCGGCCGTCCGGTCGCCGAAGCCGGTGGCCGTGGACGCGACCGACGGCGCCGTGGTCGTACCCGCGCCGGGTGCGCTGCCCGGCGCGACCGCCGTGCCGGTGCTGCCCGGCGGGACCGCGCTCCCCGGGCTGCCGCCCGCGACCGCGCTGCCCGGCGGCGTGCCGCCGACCGGGCCGGTCGCCCCGCCCGTCACCGGCCGCCCGGCGGACGCCCTGGCCGCCTGGGCCCAGACCACCGGCGCGCGGGTCGACATCTCGCCGGTGGCCATGCAGGCGTACGGCTACGCCGAGCTGGTACTCGCCGAGACCAACCGCAGCTGCCAGCTGAGCTGGACCACGCTCGCCGCGATCGGGTACGTCGAGTCGCGGCACGGGCAGGCCAACGGCGCCAGCCTCCAGTCGACCGGCCGGGCCGAACCGGAGATCATCGGCGACCCGCTCGACGGGCAGGGCGGCCGGTCCCGGATCACCGACACCGACCGGGGGCTCTTCGACCGGGACACCGTCTACGACCGGGCGATCGGGCCGATGCAGTTCATCCCCACCACCTGGCAGGAGATCGGCGTCGACGCCGACAACGACGGCCGCAAGGACCCGCACGACCTGGACGACGCGGCGCTCGCCGCCGCCCGGTACCTCTGCAAGGGCGGGCGGAACATGACCATCCCCGGCGACTGGTGGGGCGCGATCCTGTCCTACAACGATGTGCGCCGGTACGCCCAGGATGTCTTCGACAAGGCCAACCAGTACGGGGTGGCCAGCCGTACGTGACGTGATCGTTCGCATACATTGCCGGACCGGACACTTCCCCCCGGCAGCCGATGACGGCAAGCTAGACGGGTGATGGTGCGCGAGTGGGATCCCCGGACCGCGTCGTCCGACGAGGTCGCGTCCGTGCTGGACACGCTGAACGCGGTCCTGGCGGCGGATCTCCCGCAGGACCCGCCCTGGCGGGAGAGTTCCCTGCGGGAATACCTCTCCGAGGTGATGCCGGGTGAGCGGCGGATCTCCTGGGTCGCCCAGGCGGAGCCCGGGTCGGACGGCGAGCCCGGCCCGATCCTCGGCCACGTGCACGTGCTGCTGCTCGGCGACATCGGCGTGCTGGAGGTGCTGGTGCACCCCGACGTCCGGCGTTCCGGGCTGGGCCGTGAGCTGGTCCTGCTCGCCGCCCGCCGGGTCTACCAGGAGGGCTTCCAGTCGATCGGCGTCGAGGTGGTCGGTGACACGCCGGCCGTCGCCTTCTACGAGTCGCTCGGCTTCACCCGGGAGTACGTCGAGACCCGCAGCGTGCTCGACCTCGGCGCGGTGGACTGGCCGGCGCTGGCCGAGATGGCCACCGGCATCGGCGCCGGCTACCACCTGGAGTTCTGCCCGGGCGGCCCGCCGGACGACCTGATCGAGGCGTACGCGCGGGCCAAGGCCGAGGTGCGCGACGTCGATGACGGCGAGCTGCGCCCCAGCTCGTACGACCCGCAGCGGCTGCGGGACAGCCTGGACACGCTGCACCGGCGGGGCATGAAGCCGTACATCGTGCTGGCCCTGCACGAGCACAGCGGCGAGGTCGCCGGGCTGACCGAGGTGGTGGTGCCGGCGCAGCACCCCACCCGGGCCGACCAGTACGACACGATCGTGGTGCAGGACCACCGCGGCTACGGCATCGACCGGGCGATCAAGGCCCGGATGCTGCTGGAGCTGCGCTCGGCCGAGCCCACGCTGGCCGAGGTGCAGACCTGGAACGCCCAGGCCAACGAGGCGATGCTCAAGGTGAACGCCGAGCTGGGCTACCGCCCCGACCGGGAGTGGTGCGAATACAGCGTGGACGTCGCCGAGCTGGTGCACCGACTCGACGCCGCCCGCTGACCGCGAGTTCACCACACCGCCCCCGGCGGGGGATGGACGGCGGCCAGCAACGACACTTAACGTGCGTTAGTCCCCGTCCACCCATCGTGGAGGCCTTATGCGCCCGCGCCGCAGATACGCCGCGCTCGCAACCGCCGCCGCCGTCACCCTTCCGGTCATCGGCGTCGCACCCACCGCGGCCATCGCCGCGCCCACCGACCTGTTCATCTCCGAGTACGTCGAAGGCTCGTCGAACAACAAGGCGATCGAGCTGTTCAACGGCACCGGCTCCCCGGTCGACCTCGCCACCGGCGGCTACCAGCTCCAGCTCTACTTCAACGGCTCGACCACGCCGACGAACGTCGCGCTCAGCGGCACCGTCGCCGCCGGCGACGCCTTCGTCTTCGCCGCCTCCTCGGCCGCCCCGGCGGTCCTCGCCCAGGCCGACCAGACCACCGGCGCGTCGCTGTTCAACGGGGACGACGCGATCGTGCTGCGCAAGGCCGGCGCGGTGCTCGACTCGATCGGCCAGGTCGGCGTCGACCCCGGTACCGAGTGGGGCAGCGGGCTGACCAGCACCGCCGACAACACGCTGCGGCGGCTGCCGTCGGTCTCCATCGGGGACACCGACCCGTCCGACGCGTTCGACCCGGCCGCCCAGTGGACGGGCCTGCCGAGCGACACCTTCGACGGTCTGGGCGCGCACACCGTGGACGGCGGCGGCCCGGTCGACCAGCCGGCCACGCTCAACTGCGGCGGCGCGCTGACCCTGGAGGCCGGCGCGACCGCCACCCGCCAGGTCACCGCCACCGACCCGGACGACACGATCACCGACCTCGCCGTCACCTCGGTCAACCCGACGCCGGCCACCGGCTCGATCAGCCGGACGGCCTTCACCCCGGCCACCGCCGCCGGCGGGACCGCCACCGCCACGGTCACCGCGACCGGCCTGCCCGCCGGGGCGTACGCGGTGACGCTGACCGCCAATGACGCCGAGGGCGGCACCGCCACCTGCACGCTGACCGTCCAGGTCACCACCGTGCTCTCGGTCGGCGAGGTGCAGGGCCCGACCCGGGACGACGAGAACGGCCACACGGACCGCTCCCCGCTCGCCCCGGCCAGCGGCAACGGCACCAGCTCCACGCTGTACGACGTGCGCGGCGTGATCACGCAGAAGTCGCTCACCCGCACCTCGGCCGGCGCCGACCAGTACGGCTTCTACCTGCAGAGTCGTACGGGCGCCGAGGACGGCGACCCGCTCACCTCGGACGGCCTCTTCGTCTTCACGGGCTCGTTCACCACGCTGATCGGCGGCTACGCGCCGACCGTCGGCGACGAGGTGGTGCTGCGCGGCCGGGTGTCGGAGTTCTTCAACCAGACCCAGCTCTCGGGCGCCTCGCTGGTGCGCAAGCTGGACTCCGGCCTGGACGTGAACACCGCCGTCGCGGTGGACGACGCGGTCCCGCCGGCCGAGGCGGCCGACGCGAATCGGTTCTGGGAGCGACACGAGGGCACCCGGATGCGGGTCCGATCGGGCAGCGGGGTGTCCGCCCCGCGCCACATCTTCGCCTCCACCGCCGACTCCGAGATCTATGTGGTGGACCGCGAGGACCCGATCATGAAGCGGACCGACCCGTACGCCCGGCGGGTGTTCCGGGACGCCCACCCGCTGGACGACATCCCAGGCACCCTCTTCGACAACGGCAACAACCAGCGCGTCCTGCTGGGCGCGGGCGGGGTCAAGGCCACGGCCGGCGACTCGGCCGCACTGCTGCCGCCGGCCCGCACCTTCGACACCCTCGCCACGGACGCGTTCGGCGCGGTCTCCTACGGCTTCAGCAAGTTCACCGTGCAGCCGGAGACGCTCTCCCTCACCGCGGGCGCCGACCCGTCGGCGAACAACCCGCCGCAGCCGGCCGACCGCAACCGTGAGGTCGCCGTCTCGACCTACAACGTGGAGAACCTGTACGACTTCCGGGACGACCCGTTCGACGGCTGCGACTTCACCGGCAACCCCGGCTGCACCGGGGTCCGGCCGCCGTTCGACTACGTGCCGGCCGACGAGGCCGACTACCGGGAGCACCTGGCCGCGCTCGCCGACCAGATCCGCACCGACCTGCACTCCCCGGACCTGATCCTGGTGCAGGAGGCCGAGGACCAGGACATCTGCACGGTCTCCGGCACCGAGCTGGCCTGCGGTGACAGCAACGACGCCGACGGCGCTCCGGACACCCTCCAGGACCTGGCGCTGACGATCGCGGCCGCCGGTGGCCCGGCCTACGCCGCCGCGTACGACCGGACCGGCGCGGACGCCCGGGGCATCACCTCCGCGTTCCTCTACCGCACCGACCGGCTCTCGCTGGCCGAGGCGACCGCCACCGACCCGCTGCTCGGCGCCACGCCGACGGTGGAGTACCGGTCGGCGGGGCTGCCGTCCAACGCGGACGTGCAGAACCCGAAGGCGCTCAACGCGCAGCTGCCCGCCGACACGGACACCTCGACGGGCAAGGACGGCGACAACGTCTTCACCCGCGCCCCCCAGCTGGGCAAGTTCGTGGTGCGGGCGACGCCGGACGGCTCGGAGTCCTACCTGCTGTACGCGCTGAGCAACCACTACTCGTCCGGCCCGGACACCAGGGTCGGACAGCGGACCGAGCAGGCGACGTACGGTGCCGCGATCGTCACCGCGATCGAGGAGTCGGACCCGCACGCCCGGGTGGTCTACGGCGGCGACATGAACGTCTTCCCCCGCCCGGACGACCCGATCGCCACCGCGGCGAACCCGACCCCGTCGGACCAGCTCGCCCCGCTCTACGAGGTCGGCCTGCACAACCTCTGGGACGACCTGGTCGCGGACGTGCCGGCGGCGGCGTACTCGTACACCTTCAGCGGGCAGGCGCAGACGCTGGACAGCATCTTCGTCAACGACGCGCTCCACGCCGACCTGGTGCAGGTGCGGACGGCGCACGTCAACGCCGACTGGCCGTCCGACGTCAGCGGCGACGGGTCGCGTGGCGCGAGCGACCACGACCCGTCGGTCGCGCGGTTCCGCGCCCAGCCGTCGCTGCGGGTCGGCGACGCCTCGGTGGTCGAGGGCGACAAGGGCGACAGCACGCTGACGTTCACCGCGACCGTGTCGCGGCCGCTGTCGGTGCCGACGACGATCTGTGCCGCCGCCGTCGGCCTGACCGCCACGGCCGGGTCGGACTTCGACCCGTACGTCGGCTGCAAGGTCCTGCCCGCCGGGCAGACCTCGCTGGCCTTCCCGGTGACCGTGCGCGGTGACCGGAAGGTCGAGGCGGACGAGAAGATCGCGTTCGCGGTCGCCGGCCCGCTCAACCTGCGGTTCGCCGACCCGCTGGCGGTCGGCACCATCACGAACGACGACTGACAACGTTCGACGTACGGGCGACGGCCCGCCGACCCGGGTTCTTCCCGGGACGGCGGGCCGTCTCAGTACCGCTCCCGCATGTCCTTCGGCGGCGGCAGGTGGCGGTGTTGCGCCACTCGCACCTCCCATTGGCTGCGGCGCCGGCGGGCCTCCCGGTCGATCGGGCAGCGGTGGAAGGTCTCCGGCGGCCGGGCCAGGCCGTAGATGTCGCCCCACCACTCCCCCGGCTCGGGGTCGAGGATGGTGTCCAGGTGGGAGGGGTATCGACGCCCCGCGCCGTCGCGGGTGTCGTCCCAGTCCGCCATCGGCTGGATGACCCGGCCGTCAGGGTCGACCACGGCGAGGTAGAGGCCCGCCGCGCCGAGCAGCCGTTCCAGCACCGCGAGACTGGGAGTCATCTCCCCCGTCTCCACTCGGCCCACCGTCGACGGGGCGACCCTCGCGAACCGGGCCATCTGGCGCTGCCCCAGGCCGGCGATGCGTCTGGCCTTGCGGACCAGCCCGGCGATCGGAAACTGGCCGACGGTGGGGCCGGTGGGCGGCGGGTCGAGCGCGGAAGCCATGCCGGCACCCTGCCGGCCGCCCTCCACCGGCAGCAATCCCTGTGGACGGGGCTGTGGAAAACCCGTGCCGCTGTGGTGGAGGCTGACGCACTGGCCGGCCGCCCGGATCCACCGACCACCCCCCTCGGACGCTTTGCTCTGCTGCCCCGACGGCAACACTGGAAGCGCTCCACCGTTGCGGGGGCGGCAGCAGAGCAAAGCGTGCGGGACAGGGAGGTGGCGGCAGCGGCCGAGTACAGGGCGTGCGCCACGGGCAGGGGCCGACTACGCCACAGGCAGGGGCGCTGACTACCGCCGCAGGCGAGGGGCCGCCGACGCCACAGGTAGGCACACCACCACTTACGCGACAGGACAGCGGCCGGCGGCAGCCGCCGGCGGGGCTACCGGTTGGCCGGGTTCACCGTCGCGGGCTCGGCGCCCGCGCCGGCGCTCAGTAGCGCTGGCGGAGCAGCTGGGCGGCCTCGACCGCCCAGTAGGTGAGGATGATCTGCGCGCCGGCCCGGCGGATCGAGGTGAGTGTCTCCAGGATCACCCGCTCCCGGTCGATCCAGCCGTTCGCGGCGGCCGCCTCGACCATCGCGTACTCGCCGGAGACCTGGTAGGCGGCGACCGGGACGTCCACCGCGGCCCGGACCGCCGCGACCACGTCGAGGTAGGGCAGCGCCGGCTTGACCATCACCATGTCGGCGCCCTCGGCGACGTCCAGCTCGACCTCGCGCAGCGACTCCCGCAGGTTGGCCGGGTCCTGCTGGTAGGTGCGGCGGTCGCCCTCCAGCGCCGACTCGACGGCGTCGCGGAACGGACCGTAGAAGGCCGAGGCGTACTTCACCGCGTACGCCAGCACCGCGACGTCCTGGTGACCGGCGGCGTCGAGGGCCCGGCGGACCACGCCGACCTGGCCGTCCATCATTCCGGACGGCCCGACCACGCCGACCCCGGCGGCGGCCTGGGCCACCGCCATCTCGGCGTACGCAGCCAGGGTGGCGTCGTTGTCGACGCCGCCGTCCGGGGTGAGCAGCCCGCAGTGCCCGTGCGAGGTGAACTCGTCCAGGCAGAGGTCGCTCATCACCACGGTGGCGTCGCCCACCTCGGAGACGATGTCCCGGATGGCGACGTTGAGGATGCCGTCCGGGTCGATGCCGCCGGAGCCGGTCGCGTCCCGCGACGCCGGCACCCCGAAGAGCATGATCCCGCCCACCCCGGCCTGGACCGCCTCGACGGCGGCCTTGCGCAGCGAGTCCCGGGAGTGCTGGAGCACTCCCGGGAGCGACGCGATGGCCCGTGGCTCGGTCAGCCCCTCCTTGACGAACATCGGCACGACCAGTTCGGCCGGGTCGACGCGGGTCTCGGAGACCAGCCGCCGCACGGCCGCGTTACGGCGCAGCCGGCGGGGCCGGATCTCGGGGTACGGCACGACAGCCTCCTGTCAGCGGAACCTCAGAGCGGTCGGCCCCTGCACCTTCGAGCCGCGGCGCTGCTTGGCCGGCATGGCGGCCAGCTTCTCGCGCAACTCGACGGCGTAGGCGGCGAGCGCCTCCACCAGGTCGGGCACCGAGGCGTGCGCAGGCTGCACGTCGACCCGCAGGCCGAACTCCGTCGCCGTCTCCGCCGTCTTGGGCCCGATGACTGCAACAACGGTACGCGCGTGCGGCTTCCCGGCGATACCGACCAGGTTCCGGACGGTGGAGGACGAGGTGAAGAGCACCGCGTCGAACCCGCCGGACTTGATCGCGTCCCGGATCTCGGCGGGCGGCGGGGCGGCCCGGACGGTCCGGTACGCGGTCACGTCGTCGACCTCCCAGCCGCGCTCGGTGAGCCCGGCGGCGAGCGTCTCGGTGGCGATGTCGGCGCGCGGCAGCAGCACCCGGCCCACCGGGTCGAGGATCTCGTCGTGCGGCGAGAACTCGGCCAGCAGCCCCTCGGAGGACTGCTCCCCGGACGGGATCAGCTCCGGCTGGATGCCGAAGGCGCGCACCGCGTCGGCGGTCGCCTCGCCGATGCAGGCGATCTTGACGCCGCCGAAGTGGCGGGCGTCCAGGCCGTGCTCGGCGAACTTCTCCCAGACCGCCCGGACGGCGTTGACCGAGGTGAAGATCACCCAGGCGTACCGGCCGTCGACCAGGCCCTTGACCGCCCGCTCCATCTGGGCGGGGGTGCGCGGCGGCTCGACCGCGATGGTCGGCACCTCGCACGGGATCGCCCCGTACGCGCGCAGCCGGGCGCTCATCGCACCGGCCTGCTCCTTGGTGCGGGGCACCAGCACCTTCCAGCCGTACAGCGGGCGGTTCTCCCACCAGCTCAGCTTGTCGCGCTGGGCGACGCCCTCACCGACGGTGAGCACGACCCGGCCGGTGAAGCCGAGCGCCGCCGCGACGAAGGAGTCGACGGTCGACGTGGTGGTGTACTGCGTCTCGCCGGTGCCGTCGCCGGTCACCCCGACGCCGGTGGTGCCGTCCACCCCGGCGGCCAGCAGGCCGTCCCGGATGGCGGCGAGGTCGCCCGCGTCGACCGCGAGGGCCAGCGAGCCCCGGCCGACGGCCGCGGCCAGCGCGTCGAAGTCCAGCGTGCTGACGTCCTCGACGTCGGCGGCGGTGCGCACGCCCGGCAGCGGAACACCGGCGTACGTGGCGACACCCTCGGCCTGGCCGACCCCCGGGACCACCTCGAAGTGCGCGGCGGTACGCGCCACCGCCTGCACCTCCTTGACCACCGAGTCGTGGCCGAACGGGTCACCGGCGACCAGGTGCACCGCGTTCAGCCCGGACCGGGCGGCGGAGATGAGCACCTTGGCCACGTCGCCCGGCGCACCCTCGGCGGGCGTGAACTGGGCGTCGGACCTGGCCTGGGCGCGGACGGCGTCGAGCAGCGACTCGGGGACCCCCCGGTCGTACACCACCTGGTCGGCGTCGACCAGGGCGTCGTGCGCCCGGCGGGTCAGCAGGCCCGGGTCGCCGGGGCCGGCCCCGACGAACGCGATCCGGCCTACGGGCTTACGGGTGCGGGTCATTCTGTGCTCCCAAATTGCTGGGTCCCCGGGCCGGTGTGTCCTTCGTGGCCGAGGATCGAGTCGGCGCCGAGTTCGAGGAGTTCGGCGGCGAGTGCCTTGCCGATCTCCGCCGCGTCGGCGGGCGTACCGGTGCGGGACAGCCGGAGGTCTCGGGTACCGTCCGGGCTGATCACCGCCCCGCGCAGGTAGATCTCATCACCGGCGTCGCCCTCGGCGAGTTCGGCGTAGGCGGCGACCGGAGCGGAGCATCCGGCCTCCAGGGTGGCCAGCAACGCCCGTTCCGCGGTGACCGCGGCCCGGGACGGTGCGTGGTCGAGCACCGCGAGCAGCTCGACCAGGTCGTGGTCGTCGGCCCGGCACTCCACCGCCAGCGCGCCTTGGGCGGGCGCGGGCAGCATCAGCATCGGGTCGAGCGTTTCGGTGATCACGTCGGTCCGGCCCAGCCGGGCCAGGCCGGCCCGGGCCAGGACGACGGCGTCGAGGTCGGCCTCCGGGCCGAGCACCCGCCGCAGGCGGCTGTCCACGTTGCCCCGCATCGGGGTGACCTCCAGCTGCAACCCGAGGGCGTGCAGCTGGGCGATCCGGCGCAGCGCGCCGGTGCCGACCACGGCGCCCGGCGGCAGCTCGGCGAGGGTACGACCGCCCGTGGCGACCAGCGCGTCGCGCGGGTCCTGCCGGGGCGGCACCGCCGCGATGTGCAGCCCGGCCGCCGCGGCGGTGGGTAGGTCCTTGTACGAGTGCACCGCGAGGTCGATGGTGCCGGCGGTCAGCGCGTCGCGCAGCGCGGAGACGAAGACGCCGACGCCGAGCCGGTGCACCGGGGCCGACGAGCGGTCACCGGCGGTGACCACCTCGACCAGCTCGACCTCGCGGCCGGTGGCCGCGGTCAGGGCCTCGGCGACGTGGCCGGACTGGGCCATCGCCAGGGCGCTGCCCCGGGTACCGAGGCGCAGGGGCGTGCTCATCGCTCACCTCCGGTGGGCGGGACGTCGACGACGTCGAAGGAAGGCCGGCCGTCGGCGTTCTCGACGACGTCGGGAACGGTGTCGACCGGCGAGGTCTGCGGCACCTGGAGGTCGAACAGCTCCCGCAGCAGGGCGGCGTACTGGTCGCCGCCGGGCTCGGCGGCGAGCTGGCGGACCCGCACGGTGGGCTGGTGCAGCAGCCGCTGCACCACCCGGTGCACCGTCCGGGCGACCTCGGCGCGCTGGTCGTCGTCGAGGTCGGGGCGGCGCTGGGCGAGCCGGCGCAGCTCGGCGGTGACCACGTCGTCGGCGCGGCCCCGCAGCGCGGCCACGGTGGGCGCCACGTCGGCCCCGCGCAGCCAGCTCAGGAACGACTCGACCTCGCCCGCGACGATCCGGGCGACCTCGGCGGCGTCGGCGGCGGCGGGCCCGTCGGCGAGGAGCGCGGCCATCCGGTCGATGTCGATCACCTCGACGCCGGGCAGGTCGGCCACCCCGGGCTCGACGTCGCGCGGCACGGCCAGGTCGAGCAGGACCAGCGGGCCCCGCTCCGCGTCGCGGCCGGCCAGCGCCCGGGTGACCCGGTCGAGGGTGAGGACCGGTTCGGTGGCCGCGGTGGCGGCCACTACGATGTCCACTGTGGAGAGCGCGTCGACGAGCTCGGCCATCGGCACGGCGTTCGCCCCGTACGACTCGGCCAGGCGTACCGCCCGGTCGGCCCCCCGGTTGGTGACGGTGAGCGGCCCGGCGCCCAGCCGGGACAGCGTCGCCACGCCCAGCGCGCCCATCGCGCCCGCGCCGACCACCATGGCGGGGCGGCCGGAGAGCTCGCCGTCGAGGTGATCGGCGGCCAGGTCCAGCGCGGCGGTGACCACGCTCTGCCCGGCGCGGTCGATGTTCGTCTCGGCGTGCGCCCGCTTGCCCACCCGCAGCGCCTGCTGCATCAGCTCGTGCAGCAGCCGCCCGGCCGAGTCGGCCCCGGTGGCCCAGTGGTACGCGTCGCGCAGCTGGCCGAGGATCTGCGCCTCGCCGACCACCATCGAGTCCAGCCCGGCGGCGACCCGGAAGACGTGGTCGACCGCGGCGGCGTCGTAGTGCACGTAGAGGTGGCTGGCCAGCGCCGCCGGCGGGGCGCCGGCCTGGTCGGCGAGGACGGCGCAGATGTCGCCGAGACCGCCGTGGAAACCGGACACGGCGGCGTAGACCTCCACCCGGTTGCAGGTGGAGACCAGCACCGCCTCGGCGACGTACGGCTGGGCGATCAGGCGGTCCAGCGTGCGGGTGAGGTCGGCGGGGGCGACCGCCAGCTGTTCCAGGGTGGCGACGGGGGCGGTGCGGTAGGACGCGCCGACGACGAGCAGTTTCACGTGCCGATCGCCTCCTGGGTATCGGTGGCCGCGAGCCCGCCGGGCAGAGCGGTGAGGGCGGACCCGCCGGTGGCGGGGAGCGCGGTCAGCGACGCCTTGCGGTGCTCGTGGAAGGACAGGATCTGCAGCTCGATGGCGAGGTCGACCTTGCGCACGTCGACCCCCTCCGGCACCGAGAGTACGCACGGCGCGAAGTTCAGGATGCTCGTCACGCCGACGGCGACGAGCTGGTCGGCGACCGGCTGGGCGGCCGAGGCCGGGGTGGCGATCACGCCGATCGAGATCAACTCCTCGGCGGCCACCCGGGCGAGGTCGTCGACGTGCTGCACGACCAGGCCGTTGATCACCTCGCCGACCCGGGACGGGTCCGCGTCGAAGAGCGCGGCGATCCGGAAGCCCCGGCTGGCGAAGCCGTCGTAGCCGGCCAGAGCGTGACCGAGATTACCCACTCCGACCAGGGCGACGGCCCGGCACTGGGTGAGCCCGAGCACGTACTCGATCTGCTCGATCAGCAGCGTGACGTCGTAGCCCACGCCCCGGGTGCCGTACGAGCCGAGGTGGGAGAGGTCCTTGCGGAGCTTGGCCGAGTTGACCCCGGCGGCGCTGGCCAGCCCCTCGCTGGAGACGGTCTCGTGACCGCTGTCGGCGAGGTTGTGCAGCGCGCGGAGGTACTCGGGGAGCCGCGCGACGGTCGCCTCCGGAAGATCCGGGAGCGCCGGTACGGCACCGGCGCGGCCGGGCGCGCCAGGGTGACGGTGCTGACTCATGAGACTCCGTGCGGTGCGATCCTCGGCCAGCTCCGGTGCCCGGCCGTTTCGGGACCCCCGCTCGCGGCCGAGAGTGCCGGCCGTGCTAGCGGGGCGCGTCGGAACTACAGAGTAGGCGCTTGTGAAGACGTGCACAAATCGCGATCTTGCTGACTCGCGACGCCCCTCCACCAGGCCCTCCATTCCGCAAGATCGATCCGGCGGCCTTGGCCGGCGCCGCTCGGCGATTATTGCTCAATCCCGACTTCTCTGACCAATCACACAAGGCGCGGCGGGCCCGTGGCGTACCCCTCACCAGCGCCGGAGCCGGTTTCACCCGGCGCGCCGGCCGGGCCCGGCGTGCGGTGCCGACCGGGGTAGGGCCAACCCGACCCCGAACGGGGCAGCCCGCCGGATGGGCATTCCGGGCCCGGCGTCCCTAGCCTCGGAGCATGACCACCGCCACCGCGGTCACGCAGGTACCGAGCGTGAGCCGCCAGCTGATGCGCGACACCGGGTACGTCCTGCTCGGCCTCCCCCTGGCGCTGTTCGGCCTGGTGGTGCTGACGGCCGGCCTCGCGCTCGGCGTCGGGCTGGCGGTGCTGGTGGTGGGCGTGCCGATCATGACCGGCACGCTCTACACCGCGCGCGGCCTGGCCGACGTGGAGCGGCTGCGGCTGCCCACGGTGCTCCGGATGCCCCGGATCCGCCCCCGCTACCTGACCCCGCCACCGGCGGCCGGCCCCTGGCGACGGATCTTCACCCCGATCCGGGACGGGCAGTCCTGGCTCGACCTGGCGCACGGCATCGCCCGGTCGGTGGTGGCGGTCGTCACGTTCGCCATCACCGTCGCCTGGTGGGTCGTCGCGCTCGCCGGCACCCTCTACCCCGCGTACGACTGGGCCCTCCCCTACGGCCCGGGCGACCGCAGCCTGGCCGACCTGCTCGGCCTCGGCGACGGACCGGTGGCCCGGATCGGCCTGAACACCGCGATCGGCCTGATCTTCCTGCTCACCCTGCCGATCGTGGTCCGCGGCTGCGCGCTGCTCCAGGCCGGCTTCGCGCGCGGCCTGCTCACCGGCGTGGCCGAGATGCGCGACCGGATCACCGTGCTGGAGGAGCAGAAGCGGGCGGCGGTGTCGGCCGAGGCGGCGGCCCTGCGCCGGCTGGAACGGGACATCCACGACGGCCCCCAGCAGCGACTGGTCCGGCTGGCGATGGACCTGAGCCGGGCCCGGCAGCAGCTCGCCACCGACCCGCAGGCCGCCGCCCGGACCCTGGACGAGGCGATCGCCCAAACCCGGGACACCCTGGCCGAGCTGCGCGCGCTCTCCCGGGGCATCGCGCCGCCGGTGCTGGTCGACCGGGGCCTGCCCAGCGCGGTGGCCGCCCTGGCCGGTCGCAGCCTGGTGCCGGTCGACCTGACCCTCGACGACCGGCTGGGCAACCCGAAGGGCCGGCTCGACCCGCTGGTGGAGAGCACCGCCTACTTCGTGGTCGCCGAGGCGCTGACCAACGTGGCCAAGCACAGCGGCGCGACCGGCTGCGCGGTGACCGTGCAGCGCCACGACGACCAGCTCGACGTCACCGTCAGTGACGACGGGGCCGGTGGTGCGCACGTGGCGAAGGGGCACGGACTCGCCGGCATCGCCGACCGGGTACGCGCCGCCGGCGGCGTGCTCCGGGTGGACAGCCCGGTCGGCGGCCCGACCGTCGTGCGGGCCGTGCTGCCGCTGTGACCCCGGCACCCGCCCGGACGTGGTAGACACCGCGACATGCGAGTACTGATCGCCGACGACGCCGTACTGCTCCGCGAGGGCCTGGTCCGGCTGCTCACCGAGCAGGGACACGAAGTGGTGGCCGCCGTCGGGGACGGTGAGGCCTTGGTGGAGGCGGTGGTGGCGCACCGGCCGGACGTCTCGATCGTCGACGTGCGGATGCCGCCCACCCACACCGACGAGGGGCTGCGCGCGGCCGTCCGGGCCCGCGAGCTGGTCCCCCGTACGCCGATCCTGGTGCTCTCCCAGTACGTCGAGGTGTCGTACGCCGACGACCTGCTGTCCACCGCGGGCGGGGGCGGCGGCGGGATCGGCTACCTGCTCAAGGAGCGGGTGGCCGCGATCGACGAGTTCCTCGACGCGCTGGCCCGGGTGGCCGCCGGCGGCACCGTGCTCGACCCGGAGGTGGTCGGCCAGCTGCTGGTCCGACGCCGCCGGGACGACCCGCTGGGCGAGCTGACCCCGCGCGAGCGGGAGGTGCTGGCGCTGATGGCCGAGGGCCGTTCCAACGCCGCCATCGCGAAATCCCTGGTGGTCACGGACGGCGCGGTGGAGAAGCACGTCCGCAACATCTTCACCAAGCTCCACCTGCCCCCGGACACCGACCACCACCGCCGGGTCCTGGCCGTCCTCGCCCACCTCCGCGCCTGACCCCGCGGCGGCGGGGGCCAGGAATCAGGGGAGACGGGTGGCCAGGGTCACCGCTTCGGTGAGGGTGTCGGCCGTGGGGTGGGGGGTGGCGCGCAGGGCGGCGGGGTCGGAGAGGCCGCCGGTGTAGAGGACGCAGCGGGCGCCGACGCTCTCGGCGGCGTGCGCGTCGTCGACCGAGTCGCCGATCAGCACCACCGACTCGCCGGCCAGGCCCAGCTCGGCCAGGTGCTTCTCCAGCCACTCCGCCTTGTGGCCGCCGCCGACCGTGGCGCGCAGCCCGTCCACCCGGGCGAAGTGCGGGGTCAGGCCGTAGGTGTGCACGGTCGGCACCAGCTCGTCGTGGAACCACATCGACAGCAGCGACTGGCTGCCCGGCCAGGCGGCGATCGCCGCCAGCGCGTCGTCGGCCAGCGCGCAGCTGGTCAGCCCGGCCCGGTACGCGTCGTGGAAGATCCGGTCGAGCGCGCCGAACGCCTCCGCGTCGATCGCCCGCCCCAGCATCTCGGCGTAGTAGTCGACGATCGGCCGGCGGAACCGCACCCGGTGCTCGTCGACGGTCACCGACGGGCCGCCGGCGCTGGCGAAGGCCACGTTGGTGGCCTGCACCACCAGGCTGAGGTCGTTGAGCAGGGTGCCGTTCCAGTCCCACACCAGGTGGTCGCGCGCAGGGGTCATCGCAGCAGCCTAAGGGCCCCCTCAGAGCTGCGGCGTGGTCAGGTCCCGCAGCAGCCGATCCTCCTCGACCCGCCAGTAGCCGTGCTCCTTGCCGTCGAGCAGCACCACCGGCAGCCGGTCCCCGTAGTCCCGCTCCGCCTCGACGTCGCCGGTGACGTCCTTCTCCACCCACTTGTCGCCGGTGACCGCCACCACCCGGTCCAGCGCGGCCTTGGCGTCCTCGCAGAGGTGGCAGCCGGGCCGGGTGATCAGGGTGAGCCGGGCGTCACTGGACATCGGGGACCTCCGTGCGTCGGGGCCGGGGCGGCGTCGCCGGGGACGGCGCCGACCGCAGCTGGGTCTTGCGTACCTTCCCGATCACCGAGTACGGCAGTTCGTCGACGAACTCGACGGCGGTCGGGCACTTGAACCGGGCCAGGTTACGCGCGCAGTGGGCGAGCAGCTCCTCGCCGGTGACCGGACGCCCCGGCGCCGGCACCACGTACGCCCGCACAGTCTCACCCGTACGCGGGTGCGGCACACCCAGGACGGCCGAGCCGACCACCCCCGGGTGCGCCTCGAGCACCAGCTCGACCTCGCGCGGGTAGACGTTGAAGCCGTTGACCAGGATCAGCTCGCCCAACCGGTCGACCAGGAACAGGTCGGAGTCGTCGTCGGCGTAGGCGACGTCGCCGGTGGCCCACCAGCCGTCCGCGTCCGGGCCGCCCCGGCCGTCCGGCCAGTAGCCGGCGAACAGATTCGCCCCGCGGACCACGATCTGGCCGGGGTCGGTGCCGGGCGAGGAGTCGGCGAGCCACGGGTCGTCGTCGGGGTCGTCGTCCGGCTCGGCGACGCCGTCGCGCCACAGGTCGGTCCCGTCGGCACCGACCAGGCGCAGCTCGACGCCGGGCAGCGGCCGGCCGATCGAGCCGGGTTTCGGCTCGCCGCCGACCAGGGTGGTGGTGAGCACCGGCGCGGTCTCGGTCAGGCCGTACCCGACGTGCACCGGATGCCCGGTGACCTCGGTGAAGCGCGCCGCAGCGGCCGGGTCCAGCGGCGCCGCGCCGCAGACCGCGACCCGCACCGACGCCATCGCCGCGACGACCGCGTCGGCGTCCGCCGTGGACCAGGCCAGGAACATCGACGGTACGCCGACCAGCACGCTGACCCGGTGCCGGGCGATCTCGTCGAGCGCGCAGCCGGGGCCGAGCTCGTCGACCAGCACCCCGGTCGCGCCGTGGTGGATCACCGCGCCCAGCCCCGTGTTCAACCCGTACGCGTGGAACAGCGGCAGCGCGAGCAGCACGGTGTCCTCGGGCCCGACCACCGGCGGGGAGATCCGGCCCACCTGGTCCTGGTTGGCGGCCAGCGCCCGGTGCGGCAGCATCGCGCCCTTGGGCTGCCCCTCGGTGCCGGAGGTGTAGAGCAGCACCGCGAGGTCGCCGCCCGGTCGCGCCGGCGGCTCCCCCGCCTCCTCGGGCAGGGTGGTGTGCACGGCGGTGAGCGCCGGCAGCTCGAGACCGGCCACCCGGTCCCGGACGGCCTCGGTGCCGCAGAGCAGCGTCGCGCCGGAGTCGGCGAGCACGTGCCGCAGCTCGCGGGCGGTGAGGCCGGGGTTGACCGGCACCGCGACCAGCCCGGCGCGCAGCGTGGCGAGGTAGGCGACCACGAAGTCCGGCGTGTTCGGCAACGCGATCGCCACCCGCGCCGGCGGGTCGGTCGGCGCGGCCGGCCCGGCGGCGACCAGGGCCCGGGCCACGGCGCTCACCCGGGCGTCCAGTTCGGACCAGGTCAGGGTCTGCTCGCGCCAGTGCAGCGCGGGTCGGTCGCCGTGGTCGGCGGCCGCCCGGCGGAGCCGGTCGGCGAGGTCGGGCGCGGAGCTGTCGGTGGCGTCCTGCACGGTCGCTGAGTCTGGCACAGCAGCCCCCGAGGGACCATGCTTGCGCCGGGGGCACGCCGCCCGTCCGGCGACACGCCGACACGCCGAAGGCGGTTCACTTCCGCTCCGACCTGGACTTTCCACTCGGGATCAAGGCGCGACGTGAAAGTCAACCGCACACGACGGACAACCGGTCCGCCATCTGTGCGACGGGGCGGGAAATACTTTGGCCCTGTGTAACGGACTTGCCACGCGCGGGTGACGTTGGCCCTATCATCACTCGGGTCGGCTCACCCCATTTGCCGTGAGTCGACACCCCTCAGCCCGAGGAGGCCCCCGTGCCTGTGAGCGCATTGGACCAGCACCTCAGGGGGATCTGCCGCCCGTCGGCACACCCCTGTGCGACCCTGCCCGCCCGAGGCGGACCGGACGCCGTGGCGACCCGTCGCCGCACCGCCCGGCCGGCCGGCGCGCGGACCGGGGAGGCGCGGTGACCACCTTCGGCTACGCGGAGCGGCCCGCCGGCCTGACCGGCCCGACACCCCGGACGTCGCCCAACGAGCGGTTGGACCCGGGGCACGGCTCCGATCGGCGCAACCGGCACAACGAGGCCCCGGCCCGGCCCGCCGTACCCGGTGGGAACGCGAAACCGGCCGGTGGCCGGGTCGCGTCCCCGGCCCGCCCGACCATGCCGGCGCAGAGCCGGCGGGTCGGCGAGCCGCCGGCGGTGACCGACCCGTCCGGCGCCGAGACCGCCGTGCTGCCGGCCGTGCCCGCCGCCGACACCGCCGTGCTGCCCGCCGTGCCGGCGACCACGACGCCGGCGACCGGCTTCCCGAGCCGGCCCGACCCGTCCGACCCGGCGACCGAGGTCTGGGCGCTGGTGGAGCGCGCGCAGGCCGGCGAGGCCGAGGCGTTCGGCCTGATCTACGACCGGTACGTCGACACCGTCTTCCGCTTCGTCTACTTCCGGGTCGGCAACCGCCAGTTGGCCGAGGACCTCACCTCGGACACCTTCCTGCGGGCCCTCAAGCGGATCGGCAGCTTCACCTGGCAGGGCCGCGACCTCGGCGCCTGGCTGGTCACCATCGCCCGCAACCTGGTGGCGGACCACTTCAAGTCCGGCCGCTACCGGCTGGAGGTCACCACCGGCGACGTGCTCGACGCCGACCGGGAGGACCGGGGCCCCGAGGGCAGCCCCGAGGCGGCGGTGGTCGAGCACATCACCAACGTCGCGCTGCTCACCGCCGTCAAGCAGCTCAACCCGGAGCAGCAGGAGTGCATCGTGCTCCGCTTCCTCCAGGGTTTCTCAGTTGCCGAGACGGCCCGCGCGATGGGCAAGAACGAGGGCGCGATCAAGGCACTGCAATATCGCGCCGTCCGCGCCCTGGCCCGCCTGCTCCCGGACGGTTTCCAGCCCTGAGCCCCTGCGACGACGATCACTCTTCGTGATTTCGGCAGCGGCCGGCCCGTAACCCGTGCCCGTCGCGGACCGTTTCTCCGGGTGCGACCGGTGGTTGCCCCGGCGCCCCCGGACCACCCGGTCCGGAGCAGCGCGGCCGGCCAACACCTTCGTCCGTCGGCGTACGCCGCCGCCGGTCGCTGGGAACCACCGCGGCCGACCGGCCGTGACCAGCGAGAGGGGGTGCCTGCGGTGGACAGTGACCTCTTCTCCCGTCGTCGGGCCGCACGTTTCGCCCAGCTTCTCGACGAGGCGAACGGCGGCCGGCGTCACCATGTCCGGTCCCGCGCCGACGACCGGCTCACCGCCCTGGTGGCGGTCGGTCAGCGACTCGTCGCCGAGCGGCCGGACGTCGAGGTGGACGCGGAGTTCCGCACCGGGCTCCGGGCCATGCTGGTGGCGACCGCGGAGCGGGAGGGCATGGCCGCGGCGACCGCGACCACACCCGCCCGCACGACCGAGGCGGCTTCGCGTGGCTCGCTGCTGGGCGCGGTGACCGCCCGCCAGATCCGCGCCCGGGGCGCCATCCTGGTCGGCATCGCCGCCGGCGCCGTCGCCGTGTCGGGCATCTCCGCCGCCAGCGAGGACGCGGTACCCGGCGACGCGCTGTACGGCATGAAGCGCTCCACCGAACGCGCCCAACTCGCCCTGACCAGCTCCGACCTCAGCCGGGGCCAGCTCTTCCTCGACTTCGCCCGTACCCGGCTGGACGAGGCCGGCATGCTCCGCGGCGATCTGGCCGGGTTCAGCGCGGTGCTGGACGACATGGACGCCGACACCCGCCAGGGCGTACGGCTGCTCACCACCGCCGCCGCCCAGCGCTCCGACCCGGCCGGGCTGGACGTGGTGAACACCTTCGTGTCCGGGCAGCGCAAGGCGGTCGGTGGCCTGCTCGACGGGGCCAGCCGCGCCGAGCGGGACCGGACCCGCCGTTCACTGGCCCTGCTGGACGCGATCCGGAAGCGCTCCGACGCGCTGCGCGCCGCCATCGCCTGCGGCCTGCCCGCGCCGGTCGGCAGCGACGCGCTCGGCCCGGCCCCGGCGACCTGCCCGAACGACCGCTGAGCGGCAGAGCCGTTCACGCCACACTTCCACCTTCGGACGCCCGCCCGTAACCGACCCCCGACTACCCTCAGGGGTGCAGCGGTCGTCGTACGGAGGGAGGTCGGATGGCCCGCACCCGCAAGGTCACGGTCAGCACCGACGTCCACGGGCACACCGCCGGCTGGGCCGACGCCGAGCTCGACCGGCCCGTCCCCGCCGAGCCGGACCCCACCGCCGCGGCCTTCTTCGACGTGGACAACACGATGATGCAGGGCGCCTCGATCTACTGGTTCGCCCGTGGGCTGGCCGCCCGCAAGTACTTCACCACCGGCGACCTGGCCCGGTTCGCCTGGCAGCAGGCCCGGTTCCGGCTGCTGGCCACCGAGAACGCCGTCGACATGTCGCAGGCCAAGGAGGCCGCCCTGGCCTTCATCGAGGGCTGGCGGGTGGACGAGATCGAGCGCCTCGCCGAGGAGATCTTCGACGAGCTGATGGCCCCGCGCATCTGGGCCGGTACCCGCCGGCTCGCGCAGCGGCACCTCGACGCCGGCGAGCGGGTGTGGCTGGTCAGTGCCGCCCCGGTGGAGATCGGCCGGGTGATCGCCACCCGGCTCGGCCTGACCGGTGCGGTCGGCACGGTGGCCGAGGTGGTCGACGGCGCGTACACCGGGCGGCTGGTCGGCGACCTGATGCACGGGCCGGCCAAGGCGGAGGCGGTCGCCCAGCTCGCCGCGGTCGAGGGGCTGGACCTGACGCGCTGCGCCGCCTACAGCGACTCGGCCAACGACCTGCCGATGCTCACCGCCGTCGGGCGGGCGGTCGCGATCAACCCGGACGGGACGCTGATGCGGCAGGCCCGCGAGCGGGGCTGGGAGGTGCGGGACTTCCGCACCGGGCGACGGGCGGTCAAGATCGCCGTACCGTCGACCGCCGCGGCCGGGCTGCTCGCCGGCGCGGTCAGCGCCGGCCTGGCCCTGCACCGCCGCCGCCGCACCCCCTGACCCCCACCACGAAGCGCCCACTCTTACCGACAAAGCGTGGCTATTCGCTGAGGAATAGCCCCGCATTCTCTGTAAGTGCGCCTCGGTAGGAGGGGCGACGGCCCCCCGGGGGGGGGTGGGTCAGGGGCCGAAGGGGTCGGGGCGGCGTTCCAGGAGTTTGTGCAGGGTGTGCTGGATCGTTTCGCGGACCTGGTCGGCGAGGTTGAACACGACCAGCGGGTCGTCGGCGGAGTCGGTGAGGTGCGCCGTCGGGATCGGCGGGCAGAACTCGATCAGCCACTTGCTCGGCAGCGGCACCATGCCGAGCGGCCCGAGCCACGGGAACGTCGGCGTGACCGGGAAGTACGGGAGCTTCAACAGCCGGGCGAGCGGCTTGATGTCGGCGAGCATCGGGTAGATCTCCTCGCCGCCGACGATGGCGACCGGCACGATCGGGGTGCCGGTACGCAGCGCCGCCGAGACGAAACCGCCCCGACCGAAGCGTTGCAGCTTGTAACGGTCGGAGTAGAGCTTGCCGATGCCCTTGAAGCCCTCGGGGAAGACGCCGACCAGTTCACCGTTGCCGAGCAGCCGCTCCGCGTCCGGGTTGCAGGCGACCGTACCGCCGGTCTTGCGGGCGATCTCGGAGACCACCGGCATCCGGAACACCAGGTCGGCACCGAGCAGCCGCAGGTAGCGGCGCGCCGGATGCTGGTCGTGCAGGGCGGTGGCGAGGATCAGCGCGTCCAGGGCCACCGTGCCGGAGTGGTTGCCGACGACCAGGCCCGCCCCGTCGGCCGGCACGTTCTCCAGGCCGGTGACCTCGGTGCGGAACCAGTCCCGGTAGAGCAGGCGCAGCAGCGGGTGGAAGACCGAGTCGGTCAGGTCCGGGTCGAAGCCGAACTCGTCGACCTCGTACTCGCCGGAGAGCCGTCGGCGCAGGAAGGCCAGGCCGGCGGCGACCTTGCGGTCCCAGTGGTCCCCCGGCCGGTCCGGCACCGCCGCCCCGGCCGGCGGGTCCGCCGTCATCCGCCCGGCCTCGTCGCCCTGGGTGGACCGGTCCCGCGCCCCGGTCGCCGGCTCGTCGGCCCCGCTGTTCAGCTCGTCGGTTCCGGTGCCGGGCTCGTCGGTCCCGGCGTCCGGCTCGTCGTTGGTGGACGGGGTCGTGCCGGCCCGGGCGGACGGGACCGGCTCGTCGGTGGCGGAGGTGTCCGGCTCGGCCGGGGCCGCCGGCTCCGGGGCGGCGGCGGCCGTGGCGCGCCGGTGCCCGTTGCTTCGCGCCGGCTGGACGTCCGGCCCGGCCACGGTCAGCGGTACGTCGTACCGGCCGTCGGGCCGCTCCTCGGACCGGCTCACGAGCGCTCCCGGACGGCCGACCGGACCTGGCGGATGCTCTCCAGCACCAGTTGCTCGGCGGTGGCCAGGCTGTCCCGGGTGAGCACCACGCCGCCGTGGTGCGCCCGGATGAAGTCCTCGAACGCGGCGGCGGTGGAGCGCGGGGTGAAGCCGTACTCCTGCTCCAGCCGGCTGGTGTCGACCACCCGGCCGTGCACGAAGAGGTCGACCTGGTCGAGGCCGTAACGGCCGAAGCCGAGGTTGCGGGCGAGCGCGGCGGCCCCGGACAGGCCCGGCTCCAGCACCGGCACGGCGACCCGACCGGCCCGGCGGATCGCCTGGGAGAGCGAGAGCACCCCCGGCCCGGCGACGTTGTAGGTGCCCGGGTGCTCCTCGGCGATGGACCGGTGCAGCACCTCCAGGGCGTCGTCGAAGTGCACGAACTGCAACCGCGGGTCGCGCCCGAAGACGGTGGGCACCACCGGCTGGGAGAAATAGCGGGTGAGCGTGGTGTCGGCGGTGGAGCCGATGAACGGCGCGAAGCGCAGCACGGTCGCGGTCACGTCGGGACGGCGGCGGCGGAAGCCGCGGACGTACCCCTCGATGTCGAGGATGTCGCGGCCGAAACCGCCGCGTGGCACCTCGCGCGGCTCGGTCTCCTCGGTGAAGACCGCCGGGTCGCGGAAGGACGCGCCGTACGCGGCCGTGGAGGAGCGGACCACCAGCTTGCGCAGTCGCGGCGCCCGCTGGCAGGCGGCGAGCAGCTGCATGGTGCCGATGACGTTCTGTTCCTTCATCGCCGCCCGGCCGCCGTGCTGGGGGTCGGGCGAGCTGACCAGGGCGAGGTGCACCACGGCGTCGACGTCCAGGTCGACGAGGAGCCCGCCGAGCGAGCCGAGGTCGAGCCGGACCCGCTCGACCCGGTCGAGCAGGTCGGTGAACTCGGGGCCGGGGGTGGCCGGGTCGACGCCGATCACCCGCTCGATGCGCGGGTCGGCGGCGAGCCGGGCGGCGACGTGCGCGCCGAGATAGCGGCCGACCCCGGTCACGACGACGACCCCCGGAGCACCTGAGGTGCCACCGGGGGTCATCTCGTACGCCCTGACCGGCAGACGGGACCGAGCCGGGACGTCCGCGGCCTGATCACCTGAGCCTCCGAGGGTCGACAGTTGGCAAGTGGTGCCGGAAGCCGGGCCGTGGCCCGGCCCCGGTCACTTGCCGAGACGGCGACGCTGGACGCGGGTCTTGCGCAGCAGCTTGCGGTGCTTCTTCTTAGCCATGCGCTTGCGGCGCTTCTTGACCACCGAGCCCATACGACAGCCTTTCAATGCAAACGTGCGGGGCGGACGAGTGGCGCCACGTCGGTGGCGCCGGTGACCGCTTGCGGACAACGGACCGGACCAGCCTGGTGGCGTCGGGGCTCACCGGCGAGGGTCACGATCGGCTCCAGGGTAGCCGGAGTGCGTCAGCAGGACCAACGCGGCCCCGTCGATGCCCGTTACGTCGCAGTCGGCGCACCGCCCGGCGACGGCTCAGGCGGTTTCCTGAAACGCGCCCCGGAGATAGTCGTGCACCGCGTGCTCCGGCACCCGGAACGACCGGCCGACCCGGACCGCGGTGAGTTCACCGCTGTGCACCAGGCGGTAGACCGTCATCTTGGACACCCGCATGACCGACGCCACCTCGGCGACGGTGAGGAACTTGACATCCGACAGCCGACCGTCGGACTGTGACCCGGCCATGGCTCACCCGACCCATCCCATGCCCGGCGCGTACCGAGCGACCGGAGCTTCCGTCCGGGCCGGCAACGCGCGTGTTACCAGTACGGTAGCGGGGCCGCTGTGACCGGCGCGATCCCTTCGTACAACTGATCATGCGTCGACCGCCGTTCACCCGACCGTGACCTGCCGTTTCGCCCCCGCCTGCGCCCAGCGTCCCGTTCCCGGGACCGGTGGCGGGCACCGGTCCCCGCGAGGCCCGCGCCGGCGGACGCGGGCGGCTCACTCGGCGCGCAGCGCGACCACCGGGTCGAGCCGGCCGGCCCGCTGCGCCGGCACCACCCCGAAGACGATGCCCACCGCCGCCGACACCCCGAACGCCAGCGCCAGTGACCACCAGGTGATCGCGGCCGGGATCGGCGACAAGGCGTCCACCAGCAGCGCGGTGCCGACGCCGAGCGCCATCCCGGTCAGCCCGCCGATCGCGGTGAGCAGCACCGCCTCCAGCAGGAACTGCACCCCGATGTCGCGGGGGCGCGCGCCGACGGCCTTGCGCAGGCCGATCTCCCGGGTCCGTTCGCGCACCGAGACCAGCATGATGTTGGAGACGCCCACCCCGCCGACGAGCAGCGAGATGCCGGCGATGGCGGCGAGCACGCCGGTGAGCACCCCGAGGATGTCGCCGAGCACGCCGAGGATCTGCTGCTGGGTGACCGCGCTGAACTCGGTGTCCGGGTGCCGGCGGGACAGCTCGGCGACGATCCGGTCGCCCAGCTCGCCGATCCGCTCCCGGTCCGGGGCCTTGACCGCGATGCCGTCCACCCGCTGGGTACCCCAGAGTCGCTGGGCCGCGGTGACCGGCACGTGCACCTCGTCGTCCCGGTCGACGCCGAGGCTCTGCCCGAGCGGCGCGAACACCCCGATCACCCGGAACCGGACGCCGGCGAGCGCGACCTGCTGGCCGAGCGGATCCCGGTCGGGAAAGAGCGCGCGGGCCACCGAGTCGCCGAGCACCGCCACCCGGCGGCTGGTGTCCACGTCGGCGCCGGTGAGGTAGCGACCCCGGGCGAGCGAGCGGGTGAAGACCGTCGGGGTGGTCTCCAGCACCCCCTGCACTGTGGTGAAGTCGGAACGGTTGCCGGCGCGGGCCGTCGCGCCGGAGGCGATGGTGACCGCGACCCGGCTGGGGTCGCCGACCACCCGGGAGACCGCGTCGACGTCGGCGAGGGTCAGCGGGGAGACCACCGGCGCGGTGCCCACGTCGATCCGGCCGGGTACCACCAGCAGCAGGTTGGAGCCGAGCCCCTCGACCTGCTGTTCGACCTTCTGCTTCGTACCGGTGCCGATGGCGACCAGCAGCACCACGGACGCCACCCCGATGATCACGCCGAGCATGGTCAGCGCGCTGCGCATCCGGTTGGCCCGCAGCGCGTCCAGCGCCACCCGCCACGCCTCGGCGAGCCTCACGACGCCCCGCCGGCCCGCTCGCCGCCCACCCGGTCCGCCCCGGCCGCGTCCACTCGGGAGGCGCCCCGGGTCGCGGCGTCCGCGCCGGATCCTGGTCCGGCCGCGGGGTCCGCGTCCGGTCGTGGTCGGTCGGCGGCGTCCACCCCGGATCCCGGTCCGGCCACCTCGGGGGTACGCCGGTCGGCCTCCGGATCGCGCGGAAGGCGTCCGGTGGCTCCGGTGGCGCCACCGGAGCCACCGGACGGGTGCCCCGGGCCGCTTCCGGACGCGGACCGGGGCTCCGCGCTGGGAGCGGCCCCCAGTGTGTCAGGTGCCGCCACGGGCCCGGATGCCGGTCGATCATGAACGGTCGAGGCGCTGTCCGACACCACCACCCCGTCGCGCATGACGATCCGCCGCCGGGCCCGGGCCGCCACCTCGTTGTCGTGGGTCACCATCACCAGCGCCACTCCGGACTCGACGTTGAGCTGCTCCAGCAGGGCCAGCACCGCCTGGCCGGTCACCGTGTCCAGGTTGCCGGTTGGCTCGTCGGCGAGCAGCACCGTCGGGTCGGTGACCAACGCCCGGGCGATCGCCACCCGCTGCTGCTCGCCACCGGAGAGCTGGTTGGGGCGGTGGTCCAGCCGGTGCCCCAGGCCGACCCGGCCGAGCATCGCGGCCGCCCGCTCGCGCCGCTGCCGCGCCCCGACGCCGCGGTAGACCAGCGGCAGCGCCACGTTGTCCACCGCCGACGTCCGCGGCAGCAGGTGGAACGCCTGGAAAACGAAGCCGATGGTCTCGTTGCGCAGCGTCGCCAGCTCCGGCGCGGAGAGGGCGCCGACGTCCCGGCCGCCGATCACCAGCCGACCGCCGGTGGGCTGGTCCAGCCCGCCGAGCAGGTGCATCAGGGTCGACTTGCCGGAGCCGGACGGCCCGACCACGGCCACGTAGTCCCCCGGCGCCACGGTCAGCGAGACGCCACGCAGCGCCGGCACGGAGACACCGTCGAGCTGGTACGTCCGGGAGACGTCCACCGCCTCGATCGCCGCCGGACCGCTCACGGCCATTCCCCCGTTGGCATGGTTCTCGGGCTCACCGGGTCACCTTCGTTCGCGACTGCGGGGCTCGCAGAACCGGCTCACTCCTCGCGCTCACCGGACTTCCTGGCCGTCCTGGACCTGGTCGGTGCCGCGCACCACGACGCGGTCGCCGGCCTGCACCCCGTCGAGGATCTGCACCAGGTCCTGCCCCTGGACGCCCACCGTCACCGGCGCCCGGTCCGCCCGGCCGTCGCGGACCAGCCAGACGGCGTCCCGGCCGTCGGCGGAGAAGACCGCCGAGGCGGGGACGGTGACTGCGTGGGCGGCCTCGCGTACCCGAAGGTGCACCACGGCGTTCATGCCGGGGCGGGGCGCCGGTGCGGCCTCGTCCTCGCCGAACCGGCCCGCGCCGAGCGAGAGCCGCACCCGGTAGGTGACCCCGCCCCGGGCGGAGCTGGTGGGCAGCACGTCGACCGAGCGAACCGTGGCGTCGTAGCTGGCGCCGGTGACCGCGTCCAGTTCGACGTCGGCGACCAGGCCGGGGCGGACCAGCAGCACGTCGGTCTCGTCGACCTCGGCGAGCAGACCGAGCGCGCCGGTGTCCACGATGGTCAGCACGGGCGTGCCGGCGGTGACCCGGCCGCCGGCGACCACCGCGTCGTCCACGCCCGGCGGCGGCCCGGCGCGGGACGGGGTGAGCGCCGACGGGTCGATCCCGGCGGGCACCTGCCCGCCGCCGAGCAGGGCAGACAGGTCGGTGCCGCCACCGGCGGGGGTGCCGCCGGGCTGCACGACTCCCCCGATCGGGGCGCGCAGGGTCAGCGCGTTGACGGTCGCCTTCGCCAGGTCGTACGCCTGCCGTGCCTGGAGCCGTTGCGCGGCCGACAGCGCGCCGACCGCCGAGTTGAGACCGGCGATTCCCCGCTGCACCGAGCGGACGGCCTGATCGGCGGTGCGCGCCGCGGCGGCGTACTGCTGCTGGGCGGAGGTCACCTGGGCGAGCAGCGCGTCCCGTACCTTCTGGTCGGCGATTTTTCCGGCGGCGTCCCGGGCGGCGTCGAACGCCTCGTCGGCGGCCTTGTCGGTGCCGCGACGGCGGGTGCCCAGGTCGCCCACGCCGACGCCCCGGCCGGCCCGTTCGGCGGCCCGGAGGGCGTCGCGGGCCTGGCGGAGGCGCTCCTGAGCGGACGGGGAGCTGATCACGGCGAGCACCTGACCGCGCCTGACCCGCTGGCCGGGCTGGACCCGCAGGCTGCTGACGGTGCCGTCGGCGGGTGCGGTGAGGGTGGCCGCGGCACGGGCGGTCACGGTGGCCGGAGCGTCGATCACCTCGGCGACGGCGGCCCGGCTGGCCGGGGCCAGCGCGACGGCGGACTCGTCGTCCCCGCAGGAGGCGGCGGTGGTGCCGGTGAGGACGACGACGGCGAGCAGGGCGGTGAGCAGGCGGGGCCGCGTGGCTACGGGGGGCCGCGGCGAATCGGGGCGGCGCACGGGCCAACCTTAGCCCGGCGTCGATACGACGCCGAGCGGCGCGATCGGCCTACCGGGCGGATCGCGTCCACCCGGCGACGGGTCCGTCCGCTGTCATCGGACGGTTGCCCGGACGTAGGCGACGCACTCGTCGTGCAGGGCGGTCCACGGGTCGCCGAGGACCTGCTCGGACGCGTCGTCCAGCGACCGCCGGTCGTGCACCACGGCCCGGAAGAAGTCGAGCACCTGCTGCTCGCCGTACCGGTCGACGAGGTGGCGGACGGCCAGGTAGCCGACGCCGTAGCTGCCGCCGACCCGGTCGGCCGGGGCGGCGTCGGCCGGGGTCAGGGCGTCCAGCCGGCCGTTCCACCCGCCGGCGACGAGCTGCCCGGCCTCGTCCAGCCCCTCGTAGCGGCTCACCGGTGCCCCGTCGGCGCCGGCGTACTCGGCCAGCCCCTCCACCAGCCACCAGGTCTGCTTGCCCGGGTAGCCCCGGGCGGGCAGCGAGGCGGCGTGGGTCAGCTCGTGCCGCAGCAGCTCCCCGGTGGCGGTGGCGGTCAGCCCGTCGGCGTTGAGCACCACCTCGTGGTGGCCGCCGCCGACGGTGACCGCGTACCCGGCGGTCCACTTCGGGCGGCCGCCGCCGTACCAGCGTCGCCACTCCGGGCCGCCGGCGTAGAAGATCCGGTAGCGGTCCGGCGGTGGGCCGGCGACCGCGTACCGGTCGGCGACCGTCGCCGCGGACTCGGCCTCGGCGAGCAGGCCGGGCAGCTTCCCGCGCAGCGCCGGGGTGGTGGCCACCATGGTGCGCGGGCCGACGGCGACGACCAGGTCGCTGACCTCCCAGGGTCGGACCCCGGCCTGCGCGGAGCGGGACTCCTCGACGGCGACCAGCAGCGGTGCGCCGCCGGTCTCCCGCCAGCGGGTGCCGATCAGGACCGGGCTGGGAGCGCAGTCCGGCACGAGGAAGCAGTACCGGAAGGTCACCAGTTGCCGCCACTGCCCCGCCTGCCCGGCGACCGGGGTGGGCAGCCCGGACGGCTCGGCCCGCCACACTGTCACCCGGAGCGCGCGCAGTGCGGCGAAGCGGCGGCCCAGGTCGGCGCGGGCGGAGGGGTCCGCGACGGCGAGGAAGCCGCGCCGATCCCCACCGAGCAGGGCGTCGGCCTGCCGGGCGAGCTGCGCGGAGAGCTGGTCGCCCATCCGGCGGGCAGCCGCCGTGGCCGGATCGGGCGTGCGGGCGGCGGGGCGGTCGACCGTGGCGCGGTCGGCGGTGCGGTCGACCAGGCCGGCCAGCAGCGCCGCCGGCACCCCGCAGCCCACCATCGCCAGCACCACCGCGACGGCGGCCCAGAGCGGCCAGCGGCGGCGTGGGTCCGGCTCGTCCACCTCGTCGGCCGGGCGCGACTCGTCGACCCGGTCCGTTGGGTGCGGCTGGTCAACCCGGCCAGTCGGACGCGACTCATCGCCGTCGACCGGACGCGGCTCGTCGCCGTCGACCGGACGCGGCTCGTCGCCGTCGACCGGACGCGGCTCGTCGCCGTCGACCGGGCGCGGCTCGTCGCCGTCGGTGAGGCGCGATTCGTTGCCGTCAGTAAGGCGCGACTCGTCCGCCCTGTCGGTGAGGCGCGGCTCGTCATGCCCGTCGGTCACCGGCGAAGGGTACGACCAATCGGGGCGATCCGGCCAGAGGCGCCCGCGCGTCGGCAGCATGCCGGCGGCGCCTGCACACGCGGTACGAGCCTCCTGCCGCATGACGGTGGCCTGCACGGACGGTGACCGGCGCGGCGTCGGAAGGGGTGGCTACTCGCCTATCGAGCTGATGACGTGAACGACTCACGGAAGGCCGACCCGGAGGCGGTGGCGACAGACGTCGTCTCTGCCGTCCGACAGAGAGCGGCGTCACCGGCCGCCGGACGACAGCCACGCGCGCGACGAGGTGGCCCGAATCGTTCACGACATCAGATCGAAAGGGCGCGACCACCGCAGGTGGGGTGCCGTGGACGCACCGCGCACGCAAGCCACCACCAGCGGTCGCTGTCGGCCGGTCACCCGAGCAGGCGCCGGGATCGGGCACGCCAGCAGCCACCACAGGAGGCGGGGCCATCAGTCACAAGCAGGCGCCGGGATCGGCCCGGCCAGCAAACCCACAGGAAGCGGGACCATCAGCCACCGGCAGGCGCCGAGGTCCGACCCGCCAGCAGACACCACCGGGAGGGAGGGCCACGAGTTGCCCGGCGGCCCGAGCAGGTGATCGGGGGCGGTCAGGCCGGGTGGCCGCCGTGGCTGAGCAGCGCCCGGTCCACGGCCCAGAGGGCGACCAGACCCACCGCGAGCAACGGGTGCCCGGCGAGGGCGAGCAGCACACCGGCGGCGAGGAAGCAGGCCGCCTGGACGGCGTACTTGGCGGGCGGGGCGAGCCGGACCCGGGCCCGGGGCGAGCAGAAGATGCCCCAGACCACGGCGATCAGCAGCGGCGCGCCGAGCCCGGCGAGCAGCCGGACGGCCAGGCCCGCATCGAGGGTGAAGCCCCACCAGCCGGCGGCGACGAGCATCGCCACCTCCACCAGGAAGGCGATCGTCAGCAGCATGGCCCTCATCAGGCCCTCCAGTCCCGGTACGCGGTGTCCAACGCGGCCACCAGCTGGTCGAAGGACCGGTCGATGCCGCGGGGCAGGCCGAAGCCACCGGCCGCCTCCAGGGTGATGAAGCCGTGCACGGCGCTGCGGAACAGGCGTGCGGCGTCGACCGCCGCGTCACCGGTCAGGCCGTACCCGCGCAGGATCGCGTAGATGGTGTCGAGGGCCCGCCGGCCGGCCGCGACGTGCTCGGGGTCGGCCGGGTCGGGCACCCGCTGCGCCGCCGGGTAGCGGCCGGGGTGCCGGCGGGCGTAGTCGCGCCAGGCGGTGGCGACCGCCCGCAGCCCGTCCACCCCGGCGCGCCCGGCGGCGGCCGAGGTCATCGCGTCGGCGAGTTCGTCGACGGCCAGCGCGGCCAGCTTCTGGCTCAACGCGTCGGCACCCTTGACGTGTTTGTAGAGGCTGGGCAGCGCGACGCCGAGGCGGCCGGCGAGCGCGGCCAGGGTCAGCCGCTCATAACCGACCTCGTCGGCGAGGCGGGCCGCCTCGCGGACCACCGTCGACGGGGTGAGCCCGGCCCTAGGCACGCGTGGTCACCGCCAGGAACTCGACCAGCTGCGCAGCGGTGGCCGCCGGCTGGTCGGCGTGCGGGTAGTGGCCGGAGTCGGCGATCATGCGGGCTTCGGCGGTGACGAAGAGGCGGCGGGCGGCGCGCGCCTCGCCCCCCGGGTCGGCGAAGTCGGGGTCCTTCGCACCCATCAGCACCAGCACCGGCTGCCGCACGTCGGCCGCCCGGGCCGTCCAGTGCGGGGCGACCGGCGCGACCACACCGCGGACCGCCGCCATCCGGCCGCGCAGGCTGGCGACCAGCTCCTTGCGGTACGCGGCGTCGTCGGCGGGCCGGCCACCGGGAAAGAGCGTCCGGTGGAACATGCCGAACAGCCGGGGACTGCGCAGCACCGCCGCCTGGGCGAGCCGCATCGCCGGGTTGGGCCTGGGCTGGGCGACGAACGCGCCGATCTGCACGATGCCGTTGACCAGCTCGGGCGCGTCCCCGGCGGCGAAGACGACGGCCGCCGCGCTGGACGAGCTGCCGACCAGGGTGGCCGGGCCGCCGAGGGTACGCACCACGGCCAGCAGGTCCGAGCCGACCTCGGCCGGGGCGTACGACGGCCAGTGGGCGCTGGAGTCGCCGTGCCCCCGGACGTCCACCGAGGCCACCCGGTAGCCGGCCGCGACCAGCAGCGGGATCAGGTGGCGGAAGGATCGCCGGTTCTCCCCCATGCCGTGCGCGAGGACCACCAGCGGCCCCTCGCCGTGCACCTCGTACGCGATGGTGCCGCCGTCCCGCTCCACCTGGCTAATACTCATAGCCGTAAAGCTAAGGGCATTAGCCTAACCTGTCAACGGCGGGCTTGACCTGAAGTCCGGTACAGGTCCGATGATCACCGCATGACGTCGACGGCAAGCCCACACCTTCGCATCGCCCGGCCGAGCCGCGACCTCGGTGCGGCCGAGCGCTTCTGGGTCGACGGGCTCGGCCTGAGCGTGCTGTACCGGGGCGAGGCCGCCGGGCCCGGTGAGCACGACCTGGTCATGCTGGGCTGGCCGGAGGCGGCCTGGCACCTCGAGCTGGTCGGCGGGGAGCACCTGACGGTCGCGCCCCGGCCGACGGAGGAGGACCTGTTCGTGCTCTACCTGGACGGGCCGGTCGAGGCGGACCTGGTCACGAGACTGGAACGGGCCGGCGGGACGAGAGTCTCCGCCGGCCCGTACTGGGACCGCTGGGGGGTGACGGTGGCCGATCCGGACGGCTACCGGTTGGTGCTGAGCACCCGGGGCTGGTCGAACGCCTGAGTCACTTCTTGGAGATCAGGGCCCGGCCGAAGAACATCAGGTTCGCGGGGCGCTCGGCGAGCCGGCGCATCAGGTAGCCGTACCAGTCCTCGCCGTAGGGCAGGTAGGTCCGCACGGTGTAGCCCTCGCCGACCAGCCGGGCCTGCTCCTCCGGCCGGATGCCGTACAGCATCTGGAACTCGAAGCGGTCCGGGCCGCGGTCGAACCAGCGGGCCCGGTCCTCGCCGATGGCGATCAGGCGCGGGTCGTGGGTGGCCAGCATCGGGTAGCCGTCCCCGGACATGAGCACGTTCAGGCAGCGGACGTAGGACTTGTCCACCTCGCGGGCCGACTGGTACGCCACCGACTCCGGCTCCTTGTACGCGCCCTTGCAGAGCCGTACCCGGGACCCGGCGCCGGCCAGCTCGCGGCAGTCCGACTCGGTCCGCCGCAGGTACGCCTGGAGCACCGCACCGGTCGACGGGAAGTCCTTGCGCAGGTTGGCCAGCATGCTCAACGTCGAGTCGGTGGTGGTGTGGTCCTCCATGTCGAGGGTGACCGTGGTGCCCGCCTCGTCGGCCGCCAGGCAGATCGCCCGCGCGTTGTCGTACGCCAGCTGCTCGTCGAACTTCTGGCCGAGGGCGGAGAGCTTCACGCTGACCTCGGCGGGCGGGGTGAGCCCGGCGGCGGAGAGCAGCTTCAGCAGCCTGAGGTACTCGTCGCGGGTGGCGTTGGCCTGCTCGGGGGTGACGGTGTCCTCGCCGAGGTTGTCGATGGTGACCGCGAGGCCGTCGGCGACGAGTTCGCGGGTGGCGCGCAACGCGTCGTCGGTGCCGGCGCCGGCGACGAACCGGCGGACGACGTCCCGGGTGAACGGGGCCGTCGCGATGAGCCGCTCGACCTGGGTTGACCGGGAGGCGGCGAGGATGACGGAACGGAGCATGAGCCGAGCGTAACGCCCGTGCACCGCGCTCCGTCGGGGGGCGGCCGAGCCGCCGCGACGACTCGTGACAGGCGTCCCAATGGCATCACGAGCACCGCCCGGGGGGCGACGGAAGTGGCGTCGATCAGCTACAACGATGCCGTGGATGGACACCCCCGCCGCCGGCTCCGGTCGGCCTCCGTGCAGCTGGGCGCGCTCACCGCCCTGGCGCTCGCGCTCTCCGGCTGCAACATGACCTCCGACGACGACGATGATGACGACTGCGCCCTGGGTCCGGCCGGCGGCGGGGACACGGTCGCGCTGGCGATGCGGGTACCGGCGGTCACCACCGGCACCACCGGCGCCGAGCCCCGGCCGGTCGCCGCGGCCCTGCCCGAGCGGGGCGGCTTCGGCACCCACCTCGCCTCCTGCGGGGGCTGAGGTGCGGCGCGAGGCGGCCACCCCCCGCCCGGGCTGGGACGCCGCCATCCGCGAGCAGGGCCTGGTGTACGTCGACACCGAGCTGCCCGACGGCGGGACCATGTCGTACTGGGACGAGACGGCGGCGTACGCCTTCGACCTGGCCGAGGTGCTGCGGCTGGAGGAGGCCACCGAGGAGCTGCACCGGATGTCGGTGGCCGCGGCCGAGCACGTCGTCGCCCGCGGCCGGTACGCCGAGTTCGGCATCCCGGCCTGGGCCGCCGAGGCGGTGGCCCGGTCGCTGCGCGAGCGGCCGCCGACCCTCTACGGCCGCTTCGACCTCGCCTACGACGGCAGCTGGCCGCCGAAGCTGCTGGAGTACAACGCCGACACCCCGACCGCGCTGGTCGAGGCGAGCATCATCCAGTGGTACTGGCTGGAGCAGACCCACCCGGACGCCGACCAGTGGAACAGCCTGCACGAGCGACTGGTGGGCGCCTGGGCCAAGATCGGCGCCGACCTGCACGACCGGCGGGTGCACGTGACCTGGTCGAACGAGGAGGAGTCGGGCGAGGACCAGATCACCGCCGGGTACCTGGCCGAGACCGCCCGCCAGGCCGGGCTGGACGTCACGCTGCTGCCGATCCAGCACGTCGGCTGGGACGGCCGGCGCTTCGTCGACGCCGACGACCGACCGCTGACCACCTGCTTCAAGCTCTACCCCTGGGAGTGGATGCTGGCCGAGCCGTACGGGCCGGCGGCGCTGGAGCCGGGCACCCCGACCACCTGGATCGAGCCGGCCTGGAAGCTGTTGCTGTCCAACAAGGCGCTGCTCGCCGTGCTCTGGGAGCTGTACCCGGGGCACGAGTACCTGCTGCCGGCGTACCTGGACTCGCCGCGCGGGATGCCGGAGTACGTGGCGAAGCCGCTGCTCGGCCGGGAGGGCGCCGCGGTGCGGATCGTCACCGGCGACACCGAGATCACCAATCCGGGCGACTACGGCGCCGAGGGCTTCTGCTACCAGGAGTTCCGGGCGCTGCCGGACTTCGCCGGCAACCGTACGGTGCTGGGGAGCTGGATCGTCGACGGCGAGTCGGCCGGCGTCGGCCTGCGGGAGAGCGAGAGTCTCATCACTGACGGTTACGCGCGGTTCCTGCCGCACTACATCGACGCGCCGCGCGCCCCGTGAGTCGTCTACCGTTGGTGTCGTGAACTTCGACGCGTACGCCCGGACCGGCGTTGATCTCGTCAACGCCCGCCTGGACGACCTCGACGACCTGCGGGCCATCTTCCCGGACGACAACGCGTGGATGCGCGACGAGGTCGCCGAACGGGACCTGGTGATCTTCCGGCGGGCGCAGAAGCGCCTGCGCGACGTGTTCGAGTTCGGCACCTCCGGGCGGGACGTCCAGGCGGTGGCCGAGCTGAACGCCCTGCTGGAGGCATTCCCCGTGCAACCGCGGATCTCCGGCCACGACTCCAGCGACTGGCACATGCACGTGACCAGCCGGGGCGCGTCGGTCAGCGCGGAATACCTGGCCGGCGCGGTCTGGGGCCTGTCGGTCTGGCTCTGCGAGTACGGCAGCGCCCGGTTCGGGGTCTGCGCGGACGAGCGCTGCGGCAACGTCTACCTGGACACCTCGTCCAACTGCTGCCGCCGGTTCTGCTCGGAGCGCTGCGCCACCCGCTCCCACGTGGCCGCCCACCGCGCCCGCAAGCGCGCCGCGGTCGGCGAGCAGCAGCTCCCCGTCCCCGCCCAGGCCGACTCCCTCACCCCCGTCCCCTGACCCACCCGACCGCGCGGTCGCGGCGGGGGCCGGGAGCGGGTCAGGCGTCTACCGGGGAGGGGGCGGTGAGGTGGGCGCGGGCGAAGGCGAGGGCCTCGCGGAGGTCGGCCTCGCGGTCGGCGCGGCTCTTCGCGCCCCGGGTGGTGACCTCGACGGCCACCGAGCCGGTGAAGCCCCGGCCGGCCAGTGAGCGCAGCAGCTCCGCGCAGGGCTGGCTGCCGCGCCCGGGCACCAGGTGCTCGTCGCGCCCCTCGCCGGTGCCGTCGCCGAGGTGCACGTGCGCCAGCCGGTCGCCCATCCGGTCGGCCATCGCCAGCGAGTCGGTGTGCGAGGCGGCGCAGTGCGACAGGTCGAGGGTGTACGAGGCGTACCCAGCCTCGGTCGGGTCCCAGCCCGGCACGTACGGCACGAACTGCCGGCCGGCCATCCGCACCGGGTACATGTTCTCCACCGGGAAACGCAGGTCCGGGTACTCGCCGGCGATCGCGTCGAGCCCCTCGGCGAAGTTGCGGGCGTAGTCCCGCTGCCAGGTGAACGGCGGGTGCACCACCACGACCGGCGCGCCCAGGGTGGTGGCCAGCTCGGCCGAGCGGCGCAGCCGCTCCCAGGGGTCGGGGCTCCACACCCGCTGGGTCACCAGCAGGCACGGCGCGTGCACCGACAGGACCGGCACGCCGTAGTGCTCGGAGAGGCCGCGCAGCGCGCCGGCGTCCTGGCTCACGGCGTCGGTCCAGACCATCACCTCGACGCCGTCGTAGCCGAGCGCCGCGGCGAGCTGGAACGCCGCTGCGGTCCGCTCAGGGAAGACCGAGGAACTGGACAGGAGCACGGGGACGCGGGAAGTCACACCCCTCAGGGTAGCCCGACCGGTCGCCACGCTTCAGGACGAGCGGCCTCAAATGACGCAGAACGACCGACGCGGATCACATCGGCTCGAGCTGATCCAACCGACGGAGGATGACGCCCTCACGCAGCGCCCACGGGCAGATGTCCAGCGCCGGGACGTCCAGGCGACGCATCACCGCCTCGGCCACCACCGCCCCGCCGAGCAGCTGGTGCGCCCGACCCGTGCTGACCCCCTCCAGCTCGGCCAGCTGGGCCGGCGGGATGTGCCGGATGAAGCCGAGCACCTGCTGCAGCCCGGTGCGGGTGAGACTGCGCCGGGCCCAGAGCCCGGCCGCGGACGGCGCCGCGCCGGCCAGCCGGGCCAGCATCCGGAAGGTCTTGGAGGTGGCGACGGGGCGCTCCCAGCCCACCCCGGCGAGCTTCTCCACCACCGGGTCGAGCAGCCCGTCGACGTACTCCCGCAGCTCCTCCACGGCCTCGGCGGAGGGCGGCACCTGCCCGGCCGGGTCCACCCGCAGCCGCTCCCGGCTCAACCGCCCGGCCCCCAACGGCAGGGAGACCGCGACGTCCGGGTCCTCGTCGATGCCGGCCGCCAGCTCCAGCGAGCCGCCGCCGATGTCCATCACCAGCAGCCGCCCCGCGGACCAGCCGAACCACCGTCGCACCGCCAGGAAGGTCATCCGCGCCTCGTCGGCGCCGGAGAGCACCTCCAGCCGTACGCCGGTCTCGTCGCGGACCCGGGCCAGCACCTCGGCGGCGTTGGTGGCGTCGCGCACCGCGGAGGTGGCGAAGGCGAGCAGGTCGTCGGCGGCCAGCCCGGCGGCGGCGGTACGCGCCATGCCGACCGCCTTGACCAGCCCGTCGGCGCCCTCCTCGGTCAACGCCCCGTCCGGGCCGATCTGCTCGGCCAGCCGGAGCACCACCTTTTCCGAGTGCGCCGGCCAGGGGTGCGCCCCGTGGTGGGCGTCGACCACCAGCAGGTGCACCGTGTTGGAACCGACGTCGAGGACACCCAGTCGCATGCTGTCGACCCTAGGGCCAACACGTTTCCGCGGCTCGCCGGCCGGCCCCGGTCACCCCGCGTACGCTGGTCCGGGTGACGAGCCAGGTGGAACTGCACGTACTGGTGGACGACCCGGGCGACCCGCGCAGCCGTGAGGTGGAGCTGGACTTCCCCCGCGAGTGGATCGAGTTCGTCGACCCGGCCGACGAGCGACACCTCGTCCGCGCCGACCTGACCTGGCTGCTGTCCCGCTGGACCTGCATCTTCGGCAAGGGCTGCCACGGCATCATCGCCGGCCGGGCCAGCGACGGCTGCTGCTCGCACGGCGCGTTCTTCACCGACGGCGACGACGAGAAGCGGGTCCGGGCGGCGGTCAAGCGACTCACTCCGCAGACCTGGCAGCACTTCCGCCGGGGCGTCAAGAACTGGACCGCGGACGACACGATCGACGGCAAGAACCCGGCCCGGCGCACCGCCACCCGGGACGTGGACGCGCCGTGCGTGTTCCTCAACGACGCGGACTTCCCCGGCGGTGGCGGCTGCGCCCTGCACGGTCAGGCGCTGCGCGACGGGGTTCACCCGCTGGAATACAAGCCGGACGTCTGCTGGCAGCTGCCGATCCGCCGCGAGCAGGACTGGACCAAGCGACCCGACAACACCAAGGTGCTGGTCTCTACGCTGACCGAGTTCGACCGGCGGGGCTGGGGCGCGGGCGGGCACGACCTGGACTGGTGGTGCACCTCGTCCACCGACGCGCACGTCGGCACCGAGCCGATGTACGTCTCGTACGGCCCGGAGCTGACCGCGCTGATCGGCGCACCCGCGTACGCCAAGCTGGCGGAGCTGTGCGGGGCGCGGCTGCGCCAGGGCCAGGTCGCCCCGCACCCGGCCAGCGAGGGCTGACCGCGGCCGCTACTCCCGCGCGTCGGCCGGCAGGACGACCACCCCGTCGTCGTCGCTGTGCACCTCGGCTCCCGGCGTGAAGACGCAGTTGCCGAACGACACCGGCACGTCCCGCTCGCCGGCTCCCGCCTTCGCGCTCTTGCGCGGGTTGGCGCCGAGCGCCTTGATGCCGATCGGCAGGGCGGCCAGCGCGGTGACGTCCCGGACCGCGCCGTTGATCACCACCCCCGCCCAGCCGTTCGCCGCCGCGGTGCCGGCGATCAGGTCGCCCATCAGGGCGGTGTGCACCGACCCGCCACCGTCCACCACCAGCACCCGGCCCTCCCCAGGCTCGGCGACGATCGACTTGAGCAGGGCGTTGTCCTCGAAGCAGCGCACCGTCACGGCCGGCCCGGCGAAGGCGCGGGCGGCACCGAACTGGCGTAGCTGGGTGTCGCACGAGCCGAGCACGTCGCCGTACCGGTCGTAGAGGTCGGCGGTCGGAGTCAGCATGGTTCTTCCCTCTCTGGACGGGGTGTCGGATCGGGGGTGGACCCGGGTGCAGTCCGGTCGCGCGGCGAAAAGGTGGCCCGCCTGCACCACGACGGTGTGCGCGAGCAGCAGGCCCGTCTGGGTACGCACGGGGACCCCGGTCAGCCCGGGATCCCCGTGCGCGACGCGCGACATCCCACTCAGTCGGCCTTCACGGCGAGCACCGGGCAGGGCACCCGGAGCAGGATCTCCTGCGCGGTCGATCCCATGATCAGCTTGCCCACCGGGGTGCGGTGCCGGATGCCGATCACCACCAGCGAGATCTCCTCCGCCTCGGCGATCTCGGCGATCTCCTCGGCCGCGTCCCGGCCCCGCATGAGCTGCCGCACGGTGTGCGGCACCCCGTCGGCGGTCAGCTCGCGGACCACCCGGGCCAGGTCGCCCTCCTGGGCGAAGCGCGGGTCGACGTAGGCGTCGCCACGCGAGGTGTTCACCACGAGCACCGGCTCGTCGCGGAACCGGGCCTGCTCCACGGCGGCCCGCAGGGCCGCCTCACCCAGGGCCGAGGGGACGTACCCCACCAGCACGGTCATCGGGTCACCAGCCTTTCCCGAACTCCTCGGACGACGAAGCGGCCGAGCACCGGCCAGAGCAGCACCACCAGGACGACGGCGTAGATCGTCCAGGACACCCAGCCGCCGAGCAGGCCGTGCAGCTCGCCGCCGGAGAGCTGCAACGCCCGCCGGCCCTGGAGTTCGGCGCGCGGGCCGAGGATCACCCCGACGATCAGCGGCAGGATCGGCAGCCCGAACCGCCGCATGCCGAATCCGAGCAGGCCGAGGGTGAGCAGCAGGAACAGGTCGAACGGCTGGGCGTTGACCGCGTACGCGCCCATCGAGGCGAAGAAGAGGATCCCGGCGTAGAGGTACGGGCGGGGGATCCGCAGCAGCCGCGCCCAGGCGGGCGCGAGCGGCAGGTTCAGCACCAGCAGCAGCAGGTTGCCCACGAAGAGGCTGGCGATCAGCGTCCAGACCAGACCGGACTCCCGCTCGAAGAGCAGCGGGCCGGGCTGGATGCCGTACTGCTGGAAGGCGGCCAGCATCACCGCGGCGGTGGCGTTGGTGGGCAGGCCGATGGCCAGCATCGGCACCAGCGTGCCGGCGGCGGAGGCGTTGTTGGCCGCCTCCGGGCCGGCGACGCCCTCGATCGCGCCCCGGCCGAACTCCTCCGGGTGCTTCGTCAGCTTCTTCTCGGTGGCGTACGAGAGGAACGTCGGGATCTCCGCGCCGCCCGCCGGCAGCGCCCCGAACGGGAACCCGTACGCGGTGCCGCGCAGCCACGGCTTCCAGGACCGCTTCCAGTCCTGCCGCCCCATCCAGGGGCGGCCGACCGGGATCACCTCGGCGGCGCGGCGGCGCAGGTGCGCGGCGATCCAGAGCGCCTCGCCGACGGCGAAGATGCCGACCGCCACGACCACCACGTCGATGCCGTCGGCGAGTTGCGGGATGCCCAGGGTGAGCCGCTGCTGGCCGCTCACCGCGTCGATCCCGATGGTGCCGATGACCAGGCCGATCAGCAGCGAGGCGAAGCCGCGGACCCGGGACGCCCCGAGCACCGCGGTGACGGCCACGAACGACAGCAGCATCAGCGCGAAGTAGTCCGGCGCGCCGAGGCTGATCGCGAACTGCACCACCGGCGGGGTCACCACCACCAGCAGCAGGGTGGCGATGGTGCCGGCGACGAACGAGCCGATCGCGGCGGTGGCCAGCGCCTGCGCCGCGCGTCCCGCCTTCGCCATCTTGTTGCCCTCGATCGCAGTCACCACCGAGGACGACTCGCCGGGGGTGTTCAGCAGGATCGAGGTGGTCGAGCCGCCGTACATGCCGCCGTAGAAGATGCCGGCGAACATGATGAACGCCTGGGTGGGCTCCATCCCGTAGGTGACCGGCAGCAGCAGTGCCACCGTCATCGCCGGGCCGATGCCGGGCAGCACGCCCACGGCGGTGCCGATGGTGACCCCGAGCAGCGCGATCAGCAGGTTCATCGGGGTCACCACGTTGGCGAACCCGTCGAGCAGGTTTCCGAGGTTGTCCATCACAGGATCCCTTGCAGCACGCCCGCGGGCAGGTTCACGCCGAGCCCGATGGCGAACGTGTAGAAGGTGATCAACGACAGCGCGACGGCGATCAGCAGGTTGCGCACGTGGTGCCGGTTGCCCAGCGCGAAGGCCGAGCCCCAGAAGAGCAGCGTCCCGCTGATCACCCAGCCGAGCCGGTCGATGAGCACCGCGTTGACCAGGAACGCGCCGATCAGCAGCAGTACCGTCCGCCAGTCGATCGGGGTGGTCAGGTCGACGTCCTCGCCGGCCTCCGGCTCACCGCTGCCGCCGCGGGCCACGTCCACCGCGTAGATCGCGGCGACGATCAGCAGCAGCACACCGAGCAGGATCGGCACCGGCTTCGGGCCGATCGGGTCGGCGGTGCTGATCGCGTGCCCGGTGCGGGCCGCGTCGACGATGACCAGCCCGCCGACCAGCGCCAGGAACGCGCAGACGGCGTACTGCGCCCGGTCCGGCTGCCCGGTCCGGGCCGCACCGTCGGCCGGGTTCGCGGCCGCGGGCGCGTCGTCGGCCGCGGCGGGCCGCACCACGGCCGGCAGGTCCGGCGTACGCTCCGCGGCCGGCGGGACCGCCTCGGCCCCCGCCGCGGGGGTCGCCGGATCGGCGGCCCCCGCGGTCGGCTGCGCCGGGATCGGCGGTACGGCGGGGACGGTCTCCCCGCGCGCCGCCGGGCGGGGCGGCGGGTCGCCACCCCGGTCCGGTGTCGTCATGCCGCTCATGCCAACCCGAGCTGCTTGAGCAGGTCGGCCACGGACTTGTCCTGCTCGGTGAGGAAGGTGGCGAACTGGTCTCCGGTGACGAAGGCGTCGGTCCAGCCCCGCTTGGCCAGCTCGGCCTTCCACTCGTCGGACTCGTGCATCTTGGTCAGCGCGTCGATCCAGACCTTCTTGTCGGCGTCGCTGATGCCGGGCGGCGCGACGATGCCCCGCCAGTTGGTGAAGACCAGGTCGATGCCGGCGGACTTCAGCGTCGGCACGTCCTTGAGCGCGTCGATCGGCGCCTCGCTGGTCACCGCGAGGACCCGGATCTGGCCGGCCTCGACCTGGTCGAGGAACTCGCCGAAGCCGCTGGCGCCGAAGGCCACCTTGCCACCGAGCACCGCCGGCAGCAGTTCGCCGCCGCCGTCGTACGAGACGAAGTTGACCTGGCGCGGGTCGATCCCGACGGTCTTGGCGAGCTGCATCGGCAGCAGGTGGTCCGGGCCACCGGGGGACGAGCCGCCGCCGACCGCGATGCCCTTGGGGTTGGCCTTCCAGGCCGCGACGAGGTCGCCGATCGTCTTGTACGGCGAGTCCTTCGGCACCACGATGGCGCCGGCCTCCTCGATCAGCTTCGCCAGCGGGGTGGTCTGGGTGAGCGTCGCCGACGACTTCGAGGTGTACGAGGCACCGACCACGCCCAGCCCCATCTGCATGGCGAGCTTGCCGTTGCCCTTCTCGTTCACCGTGCGTTGCAGGCCGACGGTGCCGCCCGCGCCGGGCAGGTTGAAGACCTGCACGCCCGTGGCGATCTTGGCGTCCTCCATCACCTTGGCCGCAGTGCGGGCGGTGGTGTCGTACCCGCCGCCGGGGGTGTTCGGCACCATGATCCGAAGTCCGGTGGCCGGTTTGCCGTCGCCGCCGGACCCGCCCTCGTTCTTGTCCGCGGTGGCCCCGCAGGCGCCCAGCGCCAGCGCCGTGGCGGCGGCGACGCCCATGACCAGCAGGTTTCTCCGAGTTGCCATCTTGTTTCTCTTCCGTTTCGAAGGAGTCCGGCGGCAAGATGATGACCCCCGGGCAGATCCCGCGTCTGCCTTGTGTCACCAGCGGAAATTGAGGTCTTTGTGGTCGCGGTCACGCCCCGCCGTACCTTGGCCGGGCAGTTGCTCGTGCTCCAGCTCGCGATCATCGTCGTGGTGCTGGTGGCCGTCGCCGCCGTGTCGCTCGCCCAGTCAGCGGCCACCTTCAACCGGGTCGAGGGGCGCCGGGTCGCCGACCTCGGCGAGCAGCTCGCCGTCAACCCGCTGCTGCGCGACGGGCTCACCCAACCCGCGCCGGGGGAACTCGTCGCCCCGTTGGTGCAGAACACACCGACCCAGTTCGGGGTGACCTCGGTGACCGTGGCGGACGCCCGGGGCCGGGTGGTCAGCTCCACCGACCCGACGCTGGTGGGCAGCCCCCTGGTGCTCGGCGACCCCCGGGTGGCGCAGGGTCGCAGTTGGTCCGGCGAGCTGGAGATCGACGGGTCGCGCGAGCTGGTGGCCCAGGTTCCGGTGATCGGCAGCGACCCGAAGAAGAACCTGGGAAAGCACCTGGGCGTGGTGGTGGTCGGTGAGGCGTCGCCAACCTGGTCACAGCGGCTGGTCGGCGCCTCGTCGTACCTCTTCACCTATCTCGGCATCGCCAGCCTGCTCGGGGTGGCCGGGTCGTGGCTGCTGGCCCGGCGGATCAAGCGGCAGACCCTGGGCCTGGAGCCACGGGAGATCGCCGGCCTGGCCGAGCACCGGGAGGCGCTGCTGCACGGCATCGCCGAGGGGGTGATCGCGCTGGACCCGCAGCAGCGGGTCACCCTGGTCAACGCGGTCGGCCGCCGGCTGCTCGACCTGCCCGAGCACTGCCTCGGCCGCAGCCTCGCCGACCTGGGGATCTCCGGGCGGCTGCGGGACGTGCTGGCCGGCGCCGACGGCGGCCCGGAGGCCCGCGACGAGGTGGTGGTCCGGGGCGGCCGGGTGCTGGTGATGAACCGGATGACGGTCGCCAAGGACGGCCGCCGGCTCGGCTCGGTGACCACCCTGCGCGACCGCACCGAGCTGGCCCGGCTGGAGCAGGAGATCGGCTCGTTCCGCAGCACCACCGAGCTGCTCCGGGCGCAGACCCACGAGTTCGCCAACCAGTTGCACACCATCTCGGGGCTGATCCAGATCGGTGAGCACGACGAGGTGGTCCGGTACGTCGACGCGCTCAGCCGGCACCGGGCCTCGCTCGACCTCACCGTCACCAGCCGGATCCACGACACGGCGGTGGCGGCGCTGCTGATGGCGAAGTCGGCGCTGGCCGCGGAGCGCCGGGTGGAGCTGCGGATCTCCGAGCGGACCGGCCTGGACCGGCTGGAGCCGGAGGTCGCGGCGGACGTGGCGACGGTGCTGGGCAACCTGGTCGACAACGCGGTGGAGGCGGTCGCCGGCGGCCGGGACGCACCGCTCGGCGCGACTACCGGTGGTCGCGACGGCGCTGCGGCCGGCGAGCCTGACCCGGACCGGCCGGCCTGGGTGGAGGTCGAGCTGCGTCGGGACGCCTCCTCGGTGGAGATCGTGGTCCGCGACTCCGGCCCGGGGATCGCCCCGCAGCTGGCCCAGGAGGTCTTCACCCACGGCTTCACCACGAAGGCGGCCCGGGGCGGCGAGCGGGGCATCGGGTTGGCACTCACCCGGCTGGTCTGTCACCGTCGCGGCGGCGAGGTGGCGGTGGCGAACACCGAGGAGGGTGCGATGTTCACGGCCCGGATGTCGGTGACCGGCACTCTGGAGGGGGTCCGGTGATCGACGTACTGGTGGTCGACGACGACTTCATGGTGGCCCGGATCCACCGGGGCTTCGTCGAGCGGATCGACGGCTTCCGGGTGGTGGGCACGGCCAGCACCGGCGAACAGGCGATCGCCGCCGTCGACGAGCTCCGCCCCGACCTGGTGCTGCTCGACCTCTACCTGCCGGACATGTTCGGCCTGGACGTGGTGACCCGGCTGCGGGCCGCTCGGCACGACTGCGACGTGCTGGTGATCAGCGCGGCCCGGGAGGCCGAGGCGGTCCGTCGGGCGGTCCGCTACGGCGCGGTCAACTACCTGCTCAAGCCGTTCGGCTTCGACGAGCTGCGGACCCGGCTGGAGCAGTACGCCGCCCGGCGCAACGCGCTGCGCGCCACGGTGGTGAGCGACCAGGCCGACGTCGACCGGGTGCTGTCCCGCAGCGGCGCGCACATCGCCACCTCGAAGCTGCCCCGGGGCCTCAGCGCGGAGACCGCCGAGCTGGTCGAACGTACCCTGCGGGGACACTCGGGGACGTTCTCCGCCGCCGAGTGCGCCAACGCGGTGGGCATCTCCCGGGTCAGCGCCCGGCGTTACCTGGAGCACTTCGCCGACACCGGGCGGGCCGAGGTCAACCTCCGGTACGGCTCCGCCGGCCGTCCGGAGCGTCGCTACGGCTGGGTCTCCTGACGGCCTACGGCTCGAACTTGTAGCCGAGGCCGCGCACGGTGACGATGAACCGCGGCGCGGACGGCTCCGGCTCGACCTTCGAGCGCAGCCGCTTGACGTGCACGTCCAGCGTCTTGGTGTCGCCGACGTAGTCGGCGCCCCAGACCCGGTCGATGAGCTGCCCCCGGGTGAGCACCCGGCCGGCGTTGCGCAGCAGCAGCTCCAGCAGCTCGAACTCCTTCAGCGGCAGCTGGACCGCGGCGCCGTCGACGGTCACCACGTGCCGCTCGATGTCCATCCGGACCGGGCCGGCGGCCAGCGTCGGCGCGCCCGACTCGGTCACCTCGGGGCTCTGCCGGCGCAGCACCGCCCGGATCCGGGCCACCAGCTCCCGCGGCGAGTACGGCTTGGTGACGTAGTCGTCGGCCCCGATCTCCAGGCCGACCACCTTGTCGATCTCACTGTCCCGGGCGGTGACCATGATGATCGGTACGTGCGAGCGCTGCCGCAGTTGCCGGCAGACCTCCGTCCCGGACATCTCGGGGAGCATCAGGTCGAGCAGGACGATGTCCGCGCCGGTCCGGTCGAACTCGGTGAGGGCGGAGGGACCCGTCGCGGCGACGGACACCTCGAAACCCTCCTTGCGGAGCATGTACGACAGGGCGTCGGAGAACGACTCCTCGTCCTCGACCACCAGAACGCGGCTCAACGGTGCTTCCTCTCGTGCGGTCAGACCTGGCGGAGCTCGGCCGGGCCGGCCTCGATCCCAGCCGACGGCAGTATCGTCTCCAGGTCGGCCGGGGGGCTGGCCGGTAACCGGAGAGTGAACGTCGAGCCCCCTCCAAGAGTGCTCGCCACCTCCACCCGGCCGCCATGGTTGCTGGCGATGTGTTTGACGATGGCCAGGCCGAGGCCGGTGCCACCGGTGGAGCGGGAGCGGGCCTGGTCGGCCCGGTAGAACCGTTCGAAGATCCGGTCCACCTCGTTGGGGGCGATGCCGATGCCCTGGTCGGTGACGGCGATCTCGACGTGTTCCTCGTCGGCCCGGGTGGCGACCCGGACGGTGGTGCCCTCGCCCGAGTAGTTGATCGCGTTCTCCACCAGGTTGGCCACGGCGGTGGCGATCTGGGCGTCGCTGCCGTACACGGTCAGCCCCTTCTGGCCCTCGGTCACCACCTGGATCTGCCGGGCGGCGGCCGTGGTCCGGGTCCGGTCGAGCACCTCGGCGACCACCCAGTCGACCGCGACCGGCTCCGGCGCCGGTTGCGGCTCCGCTCCCTGCAGCCGGGTCAGCTCCAGCAACTCCTGCACCAGCCGGCCCAGCCGGGTCGACTCGTGCTGGATCCGTTCGGCGAAGCGGCGGGCGGCGACCAGGTCCTCGGAGAGGTCCGGCGCGGCCGCCCCGGCGGGTTCGGTGGCGTCGAGCAGCGCCTCGGCGAGCAGTTGCAGCGCCCCGATGGGGGTCTTCAGCTCGTGGCTGACGTTGGCGACGAAGTCCCGGCGGACCCGGGCCAGCCGGTGCGACTCGGTGACGTCGGCGGCCTCGATCGAGATGTAGCCGGCGCCGAGCCCCATCGCCCGCAGGTGCACCCCGAGCGGGTTCACGCCGGGGTTGTCGCGGCCGCGCGGCAGGTCCAGCTCGATCTCGCGCCGCACGCCGGTGCGGCGCACCTGCCCGGCGAGGGTACGGATCAACGGGTGAGCGGCGATGGAGCCGGGCGTGGGGCCGGTGCGGAGCAGGCCCATCGCCCGGGCGGCCGGGTTGACCAGCACCGGCACGTCGTCCGGGTCGAGCACGACCACGCCGGCGCGCAGTGAGTCGATCGTCTTGCGGCCGAGCCCGGTGAGGCCGCCCTGCTGATCGTCGGGAATCCCGAGCCTCCCTGAGCTCCAGCGGGAGCCACCGCTCCCCGACGACGCCGCCCGGCGCCGCCGCTCGCGGACGGGCCCGGACAGCAGCAGACCGGCGACCAGGCCGGTCGCCAGCGCCACGGCCACCACGACCGCCACCACCCATTCCACCCGGCGATCGTAGGGTCATTGTTAACCTGGCTATCGCCCATAACGGGACGAATCATCCTCACTTCCGCAGAAGTTCACTCCCGGGTCCCGCGTCGTTCACCGGAGTTCACCTAAGGTCCGCTCCCCCCGCCTACGGTTGGCGCGCACCCGCTCGACCCGAATGCCGGACGCCCCTGCGCGGGGCCGGCGGCACCGACCCCAGGAAGTGACGATGCGCGACGAGTTCCGGGCCGACCTGCAGATTGTCAGCCAGCTGCTGGTGGACATGGCGGAAGGGGTCCGCGCCGCGATGCGCCAGGCCACCCGCGGCCTGCTGACCGCCGACCGCGAGGCGTCCGAGGCCGTGATCGCGCGGGACGCCGAGATCGACGACCTCTACCGGCACGTCGAGGAGCGGGTCTGCGACCTGCTCGCCCGGCAGGCGCCGGTCGCCTCCGACCTGCGGGCCATGATCACCGCACTGCACGTCGCGGCGGACCTGGAGCGGATGGGCGACCTGGCCGACCACGTGGCCAAGACGGCGCTGCGCCGGCACCCGTCGCCGGCGGTGCCGGCCGAGCTGCGGCCGGTCTTCACCGACATGGCCGCCATCGCCGACCGGATGGCGGAGAAGATCGGCACGGTGCTGGCCAAGCCCGACGCCGACCTCGCCGCCGAGCTGGACCGCGACGACGACGCCATGGACGACCTGCACAAGAGCCTGTTCGGCGTGCTGCTCGGCGACGACTGGCCGTACGGGGTGGAGACGGCGATCGACGCCACCCTGCTCGGCCGCTTCTACGAGCGCTTCGCCGACCATGCGGTGAACGCCGGCGAGCACGTGGTCTACCTGATCACCGGCGAGTCCACGTCCGCGCCGAACTGACCGGGCACGACGAAGGCCCCCGGCGGACCGGGGGCCTTCGTCGTGGCGTCAGCGGCCCTGGTTGGCCACCGCCGCGGCGGCCTCCTTGGCGGCGGTCGGGTCGAGGTAGGTGCCGCCCAGGGTGTGCGGGCGCAACTGGGCGTCGAGGTCGTAGCGCAGCGGGATGCCGGTGGGAATGTTCAGCTTGGCGATCGCCTCGTCGCTGATCTGGTCGAGGTGCTTGACCAGGGCGCGCAGCGAGTTGCCGTGTGCGGCCACCAGCACCGTACGGCCGGCCAGGATGTCCGGCACGATCGAGTCGTACCAGTACGGCAGCATCCGCTCGACGACGTCCTTGAGGCACTCGGTGCGCGGCATCAGCTCGGACGGCAGCAGCGCGTAGCGCGCGTCGCCGACCTGCGAGAACTCGTCGTCGTCGGCGATCGGCGGCGGCGGCGTGTCGTACGACCGGCGCCAGAGCATGAACTGCTCCTCGCCGTACTCCTCCAGGGTCTGCTTCTTGTTCTTGCCCTGGAGGGCGCCGTAGTGCCGCTCGTTGAGCCGCCACGACCGACGCACCGCGATCCAGTGCCGGTCGGCGGCGTTGAGCGCCAGCTCGGCGGTGCGGATCGCGCGGCGCATCACGCTGGTGTGCACCACGTCGGGCAGCAGGCCGTGCTCGCGCAGCAGCTCGCCGCCGCGCCGCGCCTCGTTCTCGCCCTTCTCGGTCAGGTCGACGTCCACCCAGCCGGTGAAGAGGTTCTTGGCGTTCCAGTCACTCTCGCCGTGCCGCAGCAGGACCAGCGTCCCGACGGTGGGCCCCTCGCTCGCAGTCATGCCGATCATCCTGCCGCACCCCGCCGGTGGACACGCGGGTGGTGGCCGTGACGACCACCACGTGGAAAAACCGATGACCCGCGTTCCGCGCCAGCACTAGGTTGTAAGGCGCTTAGAACATGGCGGTCATTACCGAAGCGGGGGCGCGGGCGTGCGGACGGTGCGAAGTTGGTTCCGGGACACCACCGGAGGGCTGCCGAGGACCTTCTGGTACCTCTGGACCGGCACCCTGATCAACCGGCTCGGCTCGTTCGTCCTGGTCTTCCTCGCCATCTACCTCACCCAGGAACGCGGCTTCTCCCCCACCCAGGCCGGCCTGGTGCTGGGCCTGTGGGGCGTCGGCGGCGCGGTCGGCACCACCGTCGGCGGCACGCTCACCGACCGCTGGGGACGGCGGCCCACGCTGCTCACCGCGCACCTCGGCGCTGCCACCATGATGCTCGCGCTCGGCTTCGCCCGGCCGCTCTGGGCGGTGGCCACGGGCGCGCTGCTGCTCGGCATGTTCGCCGAGGCGGCCCGGCCGGCGTTCGGCGCCATGATGATCGACGTGGTGCCGGAGAAGGACCGGTTGCGCGCCTTCTCGCTGAACTACTGGGCGATCAACCTCGGCTTCGCCTGCGCCGCGGTGCTCGCCGGGTTCGCCGCCCAGGCCGGCTACCTGCTGCTCTTCATGGTCGACGCGGCCACCACCGTGGTCACCGCGCTGATCATCTTCACTCGGGTGAAGGAGACCCGCCGGGCCTCGGCCGCACCCGCCCGCCCCGGTGCGGTCGCCCCGGCCGGTGCGCTGCGCACCATCGCGACCGACCGGGTCTTCCTGGGCTTCGTGGTGCTGAACCTCTTCGGCGCGCTGGTCTTCCTCCAGCACATCTCGATGCTGCCGATCGCGATGGGCGACTCGGGCCTGAGCGCCGCCACGTACGGCTCGGTGATCGCGCTCAACGGTGTGCTGATCGTCGTCGGGCAGCTCTTCGTGCCCCGGCTGATCAGGGGGCGCAGCCGGTCGCACGTGCTCGCCCTGGCCTCGCTGGTGATGGGCGTCGGCTTCGGCCTGACCGCGTTCGCCGACGCCGCCTGGTTCTACGGCCTCACCGTGCTCATCTGGACCCTCGGCGAGATGCTCAACTCGCCGTCCAACGCCACCCTCATCGCCGAGCTCTCCCCCGACCGGCTGCGCGGCCGCTACCAGGGCGTCTTCTCGCTGTCCTGGCAGATCGCCGGTGCGGTCGCGCCGATCCTCGGCGGCCTGGTCCGGGAACGGGCCGGCAACACCGAACTCTGGCTCGGCTGCGCCGCCATCGGCGCGCTGATGGCGGTGGCCCACCTGGTCTCCGGGCCGGCCCGGGAGCGGCGGGCCGCCAAGCTCCGGCCGGCCACACAGCCGGTCACGCCGGTCACCGCCATCCGGCAGCCGGCCCCACAGGCGGCCGAGGCCGCCGCCACCGCCCCGGCCGAGCCGGTCGCGGCCCACACCCCTTCCTGAGTACGCCGACCGCCGGCACCCCGATTGGGCACGCGGACCGCCAGGCCGCTGCCGCCCTACCGACCGCCGCACCCGACAGGACGCGCGGACCAGCCAGGGCCGCCGCCGCACCCGACAGGAACGCGCGGACCGGCCAGGGCCGCCCTGCCGACCGCCCCACCCGACAGGACGCGCGGACCAGCCAGGGCCGCCCTGCCGACCGCCGGCACGACCGGACGCCCGGACCAGCCAGGGCCGCCCTGCCGACCGCCGGCACGACCGGACGCGCGGACCGGCCGCGGCCGCTACCGCCCGCCCGGCGGCCTGCCGGGCTCGGACGAGGCAGGGCGCCCTGCGGGCCCTGTCGAGCTGATGACGTGAACGAATCAAGCCCATCGGACCCGGAGCCTGAATCGTTGACGACATCAGCTCGACAGGACTCCGACCACCGTCCCGCCTCCGGCCCGCCCGAACCCACCGTGCGGTAACGCGGGACACCGCCGGCGGGCCGCGCTGGTGATCACCGACACGGTGGCGCGGTCGGGCGAGGCTGCATACGGTCGGGAACGTAAATGGTTAACAAGGTTTCTGGAGGACGGGTGCGCGGGTTGCGGCGCTGGTGGGACGGAACTGCCGGCGGTCTGCCCGCCACCTTCTGGTACCTCTGGGCGGGGCTGCTGGTCAACCGGGCCGGCGCCTTCGCGGTGCTCTTCCTGTCGCTCTACCTCACCGCGGCGCGCGGAGCCAGCGAGTCGCTGGCCGGCGCGGTGGTCGGTGCGTACGGAGCGGGCGGGGCGGTCGGGGTGCTGCTCGGCGGGGTGCTGGCGGACCGCTGGGGCCGGCGGGCCACCCTGCTCGCCGCGCACCTGGCGGCGGCGGGGCTGATGGTGGGGCTGGCGTTCAGCCGGCACCTCGCGGTGATCGCGGCGCTGGCCGCGCTGGTCGGGATCGCGCACTCGATGCCGAGCCCGGCCTTCGTCGCGGCGATCGTGGACGTGGTCCCCGAGCACCGCCGCTCCCGCGCGTTCAACCTCCAGTTCTGGGCGTTCAACCTCGGCATGGCGGTGGCCTCGCTGCTGGCCGGACTGCTGGCCGAGGCGAGCTTCCTCGCGCTCTTCCTGGTTGACGCCGCCGCCACCCTGGCCGCCGCCGCGCTGATCGCCTGGAAGGTCCCGGAGACCCTGCCCCGCCGCCGCAGCGGACCGGCGGGGAGCCGCCCGCACCAGGCCGGGACCGGACGGGCTGCCGGGGAGCCGGTAGCCACAGACGCCCCGACTGTCGGCGAGCCGGTGGCTGCTGGCGCCGGGCGGTCCCGGCCGCCGGGGCTGCACACCGCGCTGACCGACCGGACCTTCCTGGTCTTCGTCGGGCTCACCTTCGTGCTGGCCGTGCTCACCATGCAGACCTCGACGATCATGCCGCTGGCCATGCGCGCGGACGGCCTGAGCCCGTCGGCGTACGGGACGGTGGTGGCGTTGGGCGGCGCGCTGATCGTGGTGGGGCAGCTCTTCGTACCCGGGCTGATCGACCGGCGTCGGGCGCACCGGGTGCTGGCCCTCTCCACCGGCCTGCTTGCGGTGGGGTTCGGTGCGCTGGCCGTCGCCGACCAGCTCTGGGTCTACCTGGCCGCCGCGGTGGTCTGGACGGTCGGCTCGATGCTCGCCGCGCCGCCGAACGCGCAGATCAACGCCGACCTGGCCCCGCCCGAGCTGCGGGCGCGCTACCAGTCGGTGTTCTACCTGACCTTCCCGGCCGCGTCCTTCGTCGCGCCGACGCTGGGCGGGGTGAGCCTGCAGTACCTCGGGGAGCGGCACTGGCTGGTGGTGGCGGCCCTGGGTCTGCTCGCCGCGGGCGGGCACCTGCTGGCCGGGCCGAGCCGGGAGCGCCGGGTGGCGGCGCGGCGGGTGGCCGCACCGGCGCGCGCCTCGCAGCCGGTGGGCTGACGGCTCCAGGCCGGAGCACTGGAGCCGTCGGCGCCGGCACCTTGGCCGCAACGGCAGAAGGCCCACCACGACCGTGGTCGTGATGGGCATCCGCACCGCTTGCCCGGCGGCGGCGGGCGACACTCACCCCCGTAAGCGTCGCCCGCTCGCGCCGCCGGTTCCACGGGTGGCACCGTCCCCCAACGATGTGCTCCACCCGTTTCTTGCGCCTCACTCAGTGCTCGGATCTGATCGATCCGCCGCTCCCCCGAACGGTTCCGAGCGTGGCGCGGTGCAATAAAGTTAGTTCGCCCGGATTCCGGATTCAACCCGGATCGCTGTCTCGCCGGTCACAGCGCCGGCCTGGCGTCCGACGCCCCTGCTCCGGGCCTCGCAACGGTCAACACGGCATACCCGGCGACCATTCCCGTAAACACCTCAGGCGTCCTCCCGATCGGGTGACTCCGTCCGGAAGAAATTGCTCTGCCGACCGTCGCGCAGCTCCTCCTGGTAGATGAGGTTCAGCCGGCGGGTGTCGAAGGTCCGGAACCAGTCGTCCCAGCTGATCACCTGGACCCGACTGCTCTCCCGGTAGCCCGGGATCTCGAAGGTCAGCACCCCCGGCCGGCCCTCGCGCTCGGTGCCGGCGATGGTCGCCGGTTGGGCGCCACGGGCCCGCGCCCAGTTCTGGATCACCTCGTGGTTGCTGGTGACCAGGCTGCGGCCGGGGCGCTCGGGGCGGTCCGCCGGGGAGGAGATCACCTGCGACGACCGTACCGACCGGGAACTGGACCGGCCGGTCCGTACGCCGGTGGTCCGGGCCGTGGCGGCCGCGCCGACGGCGGCCGGCGGGGCAATGACCCGCTGGGCGGGCGCGGCCCCGGCCTTCGCCGGCGTGGCCTTCGCCCGAGCCCCGGCCTTCGCCGGCGCGGCCTTCCTCGCCGGTGCGGTCTTCTTCGCGGGCGCGGCCTTCGCGCGTGCGCCCGCCTTGGCCGGCGCGGCCTTCGCCCGGACGCCCGCCTTGGCCGGCGCGGCCTTCTTCGCCGGGGCCGCCTTGGCCCGGGCGCCGGCCTTTGCCGGGGCCGTCTTGGCGCGAGCGCCGGCCTTCGCCGGTGCGGTCTTCTTCGCCGGCGCGGCCTTCGCGCGAGCGCCCGCCTTCGCGGCTGCGGTCTTCTTCGCCGGCGCGGCCTTGGCGCGAGCGCCCGCCTTCGCGGGCGCGGCCTTGGCTCGGGCCGCCTTGGCCGGTGCCGCCTTCGCCCGGGCGGTCGTCGCCTTGCGGGCCGCCGGGGCGGCCTTGCGGGCCGGCGCCACCTTGCGGGCGGGGGCCGGCGCGGCCTTCGCCCGGGCGGTCGTGGTCTTCCGAGCGGTCGTCTTCTTCGCGGCGGCCTTCGTCGCGCCGGCCTTCTTGGCGGGCGCCCGGCCCGCCGGGCCGGTGGCGCGGCGGGCTGCGGCGCCGGGGCGACCCTCGGACCGCAGGGTCCGCGCGAGCGTCTTGACCAACTCGGGCTTGCGCAGAGCGGAGATGCCGGAGACACCGCGACGCCGCAACTGGCCCCGGATGTCGTCGACCCGCATCCGCGAGATCTCCGACTCCGAGATCCCCGGGGTGTTCGGCGTCTGGTTGCCCGCCTGCTGTTTCGTCCTGGTCGCAGTTCCGCCGCGACCTGAGCTGTTCCGCTGAGCCATCGCACGCTCCTCGACAGTCCGTCTCGGCCTGCGGCGGGTCCCGTTTCGCCGCACCGCAGCGGTGCGGCATACCCGTCAGGACCGGTCCGAACCTCCGGCGGACGGCTCGAAAAGGTGGGCGAAGGCGGCGAGGTTGGCGGTGGACTCGCCCCGCTTGACCCGCCACTCCCACTCCCGGCGGATCGAGCTGCCGAAGCCGATCTCCAGCATCGTGTCGAACGACTCGTCCGCGTAGGTGAGCACCGCGCCGAGCAGCCGGTCCAGCTCGTCGGCGTCGATCCCGGCCGGGTTGACCCGCCCGGTGAGGTAGACGTCGCCCACCGCGTCGATGGAGAACGAGACGCCGTACATTCGGGCGTTGCGCTGCAGCAGCCAGGCCCACAGCTCCTCGCGCCGCTCGTCGGGCTGGCGCATCACGAACGCCTCGACCCGCAGCGCGTGCTCACCGACGATCAGGTTGCAGACCGTCTTGAGCTTGTGCGTGCCGGGCAGGGTGACCGCGTAGGAACCCTCGCCGGTCGACTCCCAGTCCAGCTCACGGTCGGTGCAGACGGACTCGATCAGGGCGGCCAGGTCGCTCTTCGCGCTCATCGCACCCACTCTACGGGCGCCCGCCGGAACGCACCGGACGCGCGGGAGTGGCCGGAGTCACCAGGAACAGGACAGCGCCGGGTCTCCCGCGAGCTGGGCGGCCAGCCGTCCCCGGTGCTGGGCGATCGCCTCCCCGTAGACGGCGAGCAGGCCGGAAACGGTGCGCTGCCAGGAGAAGTTACGGGCGTGCCGGGCCGCACCCGCCGCGAGGTCGGCCCGCAGCGCCCGGTCGGGCAGCAGGCGGGCGAGCGTAGCGGCCCAGTCGGCCGGGTCGTGGCCGTCGACGAGCACCCCGCTGACCCCGTTCCGCACGGCGGTGACCAGACCACCGACGGCGGCCGCCACGACGGGCGTACCGCAGGCCTGGGCCTCCAGGGCGACCAGGCCGAACGACTCGTTGTACGAGGGCACCGCGACCAGGTCGGCGGCCCGGTAGAGGGAGGGCAGGTCCTCGCCGGTCTGCGGGGGCAGGAAGCGCACCCGGTCGGCGACACCGAGCGATCCGGCCAGCTCCATCAGCGAGGTGGGCCGGTCGAGCCCGCTCCCGCTCGGGCCGCCGCAGATCACCACGGTCAACTCCTCGGCGAGGGCCGGGGCGCACTCGCGCAGTGCGGCGACCGCGCGGACCAGCACGTCGGGCGCCTTGAGCGGCTGGATCCGGCCGACGAAGGCCACCACGTACCCGTCGGTGGGCAGGCCCAGCCGGCGGCGGGCGGCGCGGGTGGCCGCGACCCGGTCGCCGGGGGCGGGACGGAAGCGGTCGAGGTCGACGCCGGGCTCGACCACGGCGACCCGGGCCGGTTCGGCGTCGTAGCGGCCGATCAGGTCGGCCGCCTCCACCCGGGTGTTGGCCACCAGTCGGTCGGCCTCGGCGACCACCTGCTCCTCGCCGATCACCCGGGCCTTGGGCTCGGGGCGGTCACCGGCGGCGAGCTGGGCGTTCTTGACCTTCGCCAGGGTGTGCGCGGTGTGCACCAGCGGCACTCCCCAGCGTTCCTTGGCCAGCCAGCCGACCTGGCCGGAGAGCCAGTAGTGCGAGTGGATCAGGTCGTAGTGGCCGGGCGGGCGGGCCGCCTCGGCGCGCAGCACGCCGGCGGTGAAGGCGCAGAGCTGCCCGGGCAGCTCCTCCTTGGTCAGCCCCTCCAACGGCCCGGAGGTGACGTGCCGGACGTGCACGCCGGGCGCCATCTCGACCACCGGGGGCAGGTCACCGGAGGTGGCCCGGGTGAAGATCTCCACCTCGACGTCGGCCTCGGCGAGCCGCCGGGCGACCTCCAGGATGTAGACGTTCATCCCACCGGCGTCACCGGTGCCGGGCTGGTGCAACGGGGAGGTGTGCACCGACAGGGTGGCGATCCGCCGGGGGCGCGGCCACGGTCGGGCACCTCGCTGACGACCGACGCCGGTGTGCATTTCCGCCACTTCCGCTCCTTCTGTCACGGTTTATGCCGTCCCGCACGACCGGCGCTTCTCGGTCAACTCACGCGCCGGGTGTCATCTTCCCCATCGGGCTACGGAAATGCGCCCGCACTCTCCCCCGGCGTGATCCAGTTCATCGACGGCCCCCGCCCCGGCCGGTCCGCGGCGGAGGGGACAATGTCCGGATGACCTCTGTCGCGATCGTCACCGGGGCGTCCAGCGGGATCGGCGCGGCGACGGCCCGCCGGCTGGCCGCCGAGGGCTTCCACGTGCTGGCCGCCGCCCGGCGTACCGACCGGCTGGCCGAGCTCATCAAGGAGATCGAGGCGGCCGGCGGCGCGGCCACGGCGGTGGCCTGCGACGTCACCTCCGACGAGTCGGTGGCCGGGTTGGCCGCCGCGGCGCAGGCGGCACCCGGACCGGTCACCCTGCTGGTGAACAATGCCGGCGGAGCGCGCGGGCTGGACCCGGTGGAGTCCGGCGCGATCGGCGACTGGCAGTGGATGTACGACGTCAACGTGCTCGGCACGCTCCGGGTCACCCAGGCGCTGCTGCCCGCGCTGGAGGCGTCCGGCGCCGGCACCATCGTGATCGTCTCCTCCACCGCCGGCTTCACCGTGTACGAGGGCGGCGGCGGCTACGCCGCGGCCAAGCACGCGCAGACCGCGATCGCCGGGACGCTGCGGCTGGAGCTGTGCGGGCGACCGGTCCGGGTGATCGAGATCGACCCGGGCATGGTGCGGACCGACGAGTTCGGGCTGGTCCGCTTCGGCGGGGACGCCGACAAGGCCGCCGCCACGTACGCGGGGGTGCCCGAGCCGCTGGTCGCCGAGGACGTGGCCGACTGCATCGCCTGGTGCGCCACCCGCCCGCACCACGTCAACGTGGACCGGCTGGTGGTCCGCCCGCTGGCCCAGGCCGCCCAGCACAAGGTGCACCGGGTCGGGCAGTGAGCCGGGCCGGTCGCGGGTGAGGACCGGGCCGGTGCGGCCCCAGGGCGTGGTGACCCGGGGGACGACGAACCCCAACCGGCTGCGGCGGGTGGACAACTGGATCGTGGCCACCTGCGGCGACCGGCTCCGCGCCGCCGCCGACCCGCTGGTGGTGGACCTCGGCTACGGCGCCACCCCGGTCACCGCCGTGGAGCTGCGCGCCCGGCTGGCCACCGGGGTCCGCGCCGACGTGCGGGTGGTCGGGCTGGAGATCGATCCGGTACGCGTGGCCGCCGCCGCGCCCGCCGCCGACCCGCCCGGGTTGACCTTCGCCCGGGGCGGCTTCGAGCTGGCCGGCCTGCGTCCGGTCCTGGTGCGCGCGTTCAACGTCCTGCGCCAGTACGACGAGAGCGAGGTCGCCGCCGCCTGGCGTACGGTCACCGACCGGCTCGCCCCGGGCGGGGCGCTGGTCGAGGGGACCTGCGACGAGCTGGGCCGGCTGGGCAGCTGGGTACTGGTCGACGCGGCCGGCCCGCGCACGCTGACCCTGGCGGCCCGCCTGGCGACCCTGGAGACCCCGGCCCAGCTTGCCGAACGCCTGCCCAAGGCGCTGATCCACCGCAACGTCCCCGGCGAGCGGGTGCACGACCTGATCCGCGCCCTCGACGACGCCTGGCAGGCCGCCGCCGGCTACGCCCCGTTCGGCCCCCGCCAGCGCTGGCTCCGCGCGGTCGGCGCCCTCAAGCAGGCCGGCTGGCCGGTCCTCGACCGCCCGCACCGCTGGCGCCAGGGCGAACTCACCCTCCCCTGGCCCGCCGTCGCCCCCCGCTGACCCGCCCGCCGCCCGACCACCCCGCCCGCGCCCGCGCCCGGGCCCGCACCCGGGTGATCAAGAAGTTTTGGTCAGGAATCCGGCCTGGGGTGACGCAAACTTCTTGATCAACACGGCCTGGGCCCGGAGGGGCGGGGGCCGGGGGTGGGTCAGATGGTGCAGTTGATCAGGACGGGTTCGGGGTGGAGGGTGACGGCGAAGCGGGTGTGGACCGTGTCGCGGATGTCGCGGGCGAGGGCGATCAGGGCCGCGGTGCTGGCCGTGCCGGTGTGGTTGGTCAGGGCCAGGGTGTGCTTGCTGGAGATCGCGGTGCCCTCGGGGCCGGGGTGGCCCTTGGCGAAGCCGGCCTTGTCGATCAGCCAGGCGGCGCTGACCTTCACCATGTCACCCGGGCAGGGCCAGGAGGGCGGCTCGCCCAGGTCGGTGGCGCGTTCGCGCAGCAGCTCGTACGCCTCCCGGTCGAGCACCGGGTTGGTGAAGAACGAGCCCACCGACCAGGTGTCCGGGTCGGTGGCGTCGAGCACCATGCCCTTGCCGGCGCGCAGCTTCAGCACCGTCGCGCGGGCGTCGGCCAGCGGCACCCGGTCGCCGACCTCGACGCCGAGCGCCCGGGCCAGCTCGGCGTAGCGCACCGGGCCGGAGAGCGTCGAGCGGCGCAGCCGGAAGTCGACCGAGAGCACCACCCAGCGGTCGTTGTACTTGAAGATGCTGGACCGGTAGGCGAAGCCGCAGTCCGCCGCCTCGACCCGGCCGAGGCTGTCGCCGGCGCGGTCGTACACCTGGACGCCGGTGATGCTCTCGGCGACCTCCTGGCCGTACGCGCCGACGTTCTGGATCGGGGTGGCGCCGGCCGAGCCGGGGATGCCGGAGAGGCACTCCAGCCCCGACCAGCCGTTGTCCACGGTGGCGGCGACCAGGTCGTCCCAGGGCTCGCCGGCCTCGACCCGTACGGTGACGGTGTCGGCGTCCTCGGCGACCACCCGCAGCCCCCGCGACCGGACCAGCACGACCGTGCCGGGGAAGCCCTCGTCGCCCACGACGACGTTGCTGCCGCCCGCGAGGATGAGGACGGGCTCGTCCCGCTCCCGCGCCTGGCGTACGGTTCGTACGATTTCCTCGGCGCTGGTGGCGGTCTCCAGCCGGCCGGCAGGGCCGCCGAGGCGCAGCGTGGTGTATCTCGCCAGGGTGGCCGGGTCGGCGGGGTCGGCTCCGGTTGTCGGCTGGGCGTAGACGTCTGACACGCCTCTCACCCTAGGCTGAGGGGTAGCCGCGGCACCCACTGGTGGCCCGGTCACCCCCGGGAGGATTGCGATGAGCAGGTTGCACGGCACGAAGGACTTCTGGATCGGGGCGCTCCGGGTGGACGGCCCGGCGTTCGCCGCTGCGGTGGCCGAGGCGCCGCCCGAGACACCGGTGCTGTCCTGTCCGGGCTGGACGGTCGCCGACCTCACCCTGCACCTCGCCGGCATCTACCACTGGGTGCACTCGTTCGTCGGCTCCGGCGAGACCGCCCAGCCGGCCCGCCGGGACCGCGCGGAGCTGCCCAGCGGGGTGTCCCCGCTCCAGCTGTGGCAGCACGGGTACGACCAGCTGATGACCCTCTTCGACACCCTCGACCCGGAGGCGCCGGCGTGGAACTGGGCGCCGCAGCCGAAGAAGGCCGGCTTCTGGCCGCGCCGGATGGCGCACGAGACCGCGGTGCACCGCTGGGACGCCCAGCTCGCCATCGCCGCCGGTGAGCCGATCGAGGCCAAGCTCGCGGCGGACGGGATCAGCGAGGTGCTGGACACCTGGCTGCCCGCCGGGCGCCGGGCGGTGCCGGGCCAGTGGCACGGGGTGGTGCAGCTCACCGCGACCGACGCCGCGCAGGACTGGTACCTGCGGCTGCGCGGCGAGGGGGTGGCCCTGCTCGACACCGCCACGGTCTTCGGCCACGAGGACCACCACGCCCGGGTCCAGGTCACCGGCACCGCCAGCGACCTGCTGCTCGCCCTCTGGGGCCGGATCGGGTACGACGCCCTGGGCGTCACCGGCGACCGCACCCTCCTGGACGGCCTGCGCACCGGCTGACCTCACCGGACCTCCCGGTCCGCGCTATCCGCGAAGAGTGGCCATTCCCCGCGAATGGCCACTCTTCGCGTATCCGGGGGTCGTCAGGTCACGGCTCGGACGTGACGAGAGAGCGCTCTCTTGACACCGGCCAAGGGAGCCGCAACGCTGTCGTGAGAGCGCTCTCTCAGCCCCTCACGATCGCCTCAGGACCCGGGCTGCGACTCGCTCACCAGCAGGTCCACCCGCTCCACCATCGATTGACCTGAGAGGAATCCGAGGAAGATGGGTACCTTTTCGCGCCGCCGTCTGGCGGCGGTGGCCCTGGTGGCCACCACCGCGCTGCTCGGCACCGCCGCCTGCGCCGGCGAGGACGACACCGCCAAGGACGGGCCGATCACGCTGACCGTCGACGTCTTCGGCCAGTTCGGCTACGAGGAGCTCTACAAGGAGTACATGGCCAGCCACCCCGACGTGAAGATCGTCGAGCGGGGCACCGGCAGCAACCTGGACGAGTACTCGCCGAAGCTCACCCAGTGGCTCGCCGCCGGCAAGGGCGCGGGCGACGTGGTGGCCATCGAGGAGGGGCTGCTGGTCGAGTACAAGGCCAACCCGCAGAACTTCGTCAACCTGCTCGACCACGGGGCCGCCGACCTCAAGGGCAACTTCCTCGACTGGAAGTGGAACCAGGGGCTCACCGCCGACGGCAAGCAGCTGATCGGCCTCGGCACCGACGTCGGCGGCATCGCGATGTGCTACCGCAAGGACCTCTTCGCCAAGGCCGGCCTGCCGACCGAGCGGGACCAGGTCTCCAAGCTCTGGCCGACCTGGCAGGACTACATCGCCACCGGCGAGAAGTTCAAGGCCGCCAACACCGGGGCGTCCTTCCTCGACGCGGCGACCAACACGTTCAACACGATCCTGCTCCAGACCGCCGGCAACACCTCCGGCTACAGCTACTACGACACCAGCGACAACCTGGTGGTCGACAGCAACCCGGCCGTGAAGCAGGCCTTCGACACCACCGTCGACATCATCGACTCCGGCCTCTCCGGCAAGTACGGCTCCTGGTCGGAGGAGTGGGTCTCCGCCTTCAAGCAGTCGAAGTTCGCCACCATCGCCTGCCCCGCCTGGATGACCGGCGTCATCGAGGGCAACGCCGGCCCGGCCGCCAAGGGCAAGTGGGACATCGCCCAGGTCCCCGGCAACGGCGGCAACTGGGGTGGCTCCTTCCTCGCCGTGCCGAAGCAGAGCAAGCACCAGGCCGAGGCGATCGAGCTGGCCAAGTTCCTGACCAGCGCCAAGGGCCAGATCGGCGCGTTCAAGGCCAAGGGCCCGCTGCCCTCGTCGCCGCAGGCGCTCGACGACCCGGCGATCGCCGACTCGACGAACGCGTACTTCTCCGCCGCCCCGGTCGGCAAGATCTTCGGCACTGGCGCCAAGAGCCTGAAGCCGGTCTACATGGGCCCGAAGAACCAGGCCGTCCGCACCGAGGTGGAGAACGCGGTGCGCACCGTCGAGCTGGGCCAGCGCACCCCCGAGCAGGGCTGGAACGACGCCGTCAACAACGCGAAGAAGGCCGCCGCCAAGTAGCCCGAGCCAGGCGGGCGGGCGGGATTCGGCGTCGCCGGTCCCGCCCGCCCGGCGGAGAAGGAGTCCACGGCATGGCCGTCCAGCTCGACGCGCGCCCCCCGGTCGTACCGGCGCCGCGCCACGCCCGCTCGAACCGGGGCAACCGGCTCGCCCGGTTCGACACCCGGTACTCGCCCTACCTCTACATCGCCCCGTTCTTCCTGCTCTTCGCGGTCTTCGGGATCTACCCGCTGGTCTACACCTTCTGGGTCTCGCTGCACGACTGGGACCTGCTCGGGGTCGACCCCACGTTCATCGGGGCGCAGAACTACACCCAGCTGATGGCCGACCCCGACTTCTGGCACTCGGTGGTCAACACCCTCGGCATCTTCGTCATCTCGACCGTCCCGCAGTTGCTCCTCGCGCTCTGGCTGGCCAACCTGCTGAACCGGCACCTGCGGGCGCGGACGGGCTGGCGGATGGCGGTGCTGATCCCCAACGTCACCTCCACCGCCGCGGTGGCGATCGTCTTCGGCGTGCTCTTCGGTCGCGAGTTCGGCATGATCAACTGGCTGCTCGACCTGGTCGGGATCGACGCCATCGACTGGAAGTCCAACCGGTTCGCCTCCTGGGTGGCCATCTCGACCATGGTCGACTGGCGGTGGACGGGCTACAACGCGCTGATCTTCCTGGCCGCGATGCAGGCCATCCCGCGCGACCTGTACGAGTCCGCCTCGATCGACGGTGCCGGCCGGGCCCGGCAGTTCTGGTCGATCACCGTGCCGCTGCTCAAGCCGACGATCATCTTCGCGGTCATCATCTCCACCATCGGCGGGCTCCAGCTCTTCACCGAGCCCCGCCTCTTCAACTCCGGCACCAACGCGATCCGGGGCGGGCCGCTGCGCGAGTCGCAGACGGTGACCATGTACATGTTCGAGAACGCCTTCGCGCCGCACTACAACTTCGGCTACGGCTCCGCCATCGCCTGGCTGCTCTTCGCGCTGATCGCGGTGGTCGCGGCCATCAACGTGCTGGTCCTGCGCCGGCTCGGCGGCGGCGGGCGCAAGGAGGAATCCCGATGACCCGACTCTGGTCGGCCGGCCGGCTCACCTACGCGGCACTGACCCTCACCGCCCTCCTGTCGATCTTCCCGATCTACTGGATGTTCGTGGTCGCCAGCCGCACCAGCGACGCGATGGGCGAGGTGCCACCCCCGGTCACCCCCGGCGGCAACCTGGGCGCGAACATCGCCCGGCTCTTCGCCAACACCGACGCGTACTTTTTGACCGGCCTGGTGAACTCCACGATCGTGGCGGTGTCGGTCACCGTGTCGGTGGTCTTCTTCTCCACCCTGGCCGGCTTCGCCTTCGCCAAGCTGCGGTTCCGTGGGCGCAACGCGCTGCTGATGGTCATCATCGCGACGATGATGGTGCCCACCCAGCTCGGCGTCATCCCGCTGTACATGCTGATGACGAAGCTGAACTGGAACGACCGGCTGCCGGCCGTGATCGTGCCGGCGCTGGTGACCGGCTTCGGGGTGTTCATGATGCGCCAGTACGCCGGCCAGGCGGTCAGCACCGAGCTGATCGAGGCCGCCCGGATCGACGGGTGCAGCACCGCGCGGATCTACTGGAACGTGGTGCTGCCCGCGCTGCGTCCCGCCGCCGCCGTCCTCGGCCTGCTCACCTTCATGACCACCTGGAACGACTTCCTCTGGCCGTACGCGGTGCTCAACGACCCGGAGAACCCGACTGTGCAGCTGTCGCTGCGGGCCCTGTCGGACGGGTACTACCAGGACATGTCGCAGGTGTTCACCGGTACGGCCATCGCGACCCTGCCCCTGCTGCTGGTGTTCATCGTGTTCGGCCGCCAGATCATCGGCGGCATCATGGAAGGTGCGGTCAAGGCGTGAGCGCGACGAGCGAGCTGCGTTTCCCCGAGGGCTTCGTCTGGGGCGCCGCCACCGCGGCGTACCAGATCGAGGGCGCGGTCCACGACGACGGTCGCGGCCCGTCGATCTGGGACACCTTCAGCCGTACGCCGGGGAAGGTCTTCCAGGGGCACACCGGCGACGTCGCCTGCGACCACTACCACCGGTACGCCGACGACGTGGCGCTGATGGCGGAGCTGGGGCTGGGGGCGTACCGCTTCTCGGTGGCCTGGCCTCGGATCCAGCCGGACGGCACCGGCCCGATCAACCCCCGTGGGCTGGACTTCTACGACCGGCTCACCGACGCGCTGCTCGACCAGGGCGTCGACCCGATCGTCACGCTCTACCACTGGGACCTGCCGCAGGCGCTGCAGGACCGGGGCGGCTGGACCAACCGGGACACCGCCGAGCACCTCGCCGACTACGCCGTCGCCGTGCACCGCCGGCTCGGCGACCGGGTCCGCACCTGGACCACGCTCAACGAGCCCTGGTGCTCGGCCTATCTCGGGTACGGCAACGGGGTGCACGCGCCGGGCGAGCGGGAGGCGGGGGCGGCCTTCGCCGCCGTACACCATCTCCTGCTGGGGCACGGCCTGGCGGCCCGCGCGCTGCGCGCGGCCGGCGCGCCGACCCTCGGGATCACCCTCAACCCGGCCGACGTGCAGCCCGCCGACCCGGCCAGCGCCGCCGACGTCGCCGCCGCCCGGCTGGTCGACGGCCTGCACAACCGGATCTTCCTCGACCCGCTGACCGGCGCCGGCTACCCGGACGACGTGCTGGCGCACCTCGGCCGGCTGGTGGAGCCGACGTTCATCCGGGACGGCGACGAGAAGCTCATCGCCGCGCCGATCGACCTGCTCGGAGTGAACTACTACGCCCCGACCTACGTCGCCGGCCGGCCGGACGCCGCCGGGGGCGGCGGGGCGTACCCGGGCACCGAGGGCGTGGTGGAGTTCCTGCCGCCCACCGGCCCGCTGACCGACATGGGCTGGATGATCGAGGCGACCGGGCTGACCCGGCTGCTGGAGCGGATCGCCCGGGACTACCCGGGACTGCCGATGCTGATCACCGAGAACGGCGGCGCCTTCCCGGACAAGCCCGGCGCCGACGGCCCGGACGGTCTCGGCCAGGTGATGGACACCGACCGGATCGCCTACCTCGACGGGCACCTGCGGGCGGCGCACCAGGCCATCGCCCGGGGGGTGGACCTGCGCGGCTATCTCGTATGGTCGTTGCTGGACAACTTCGAGTGGGCCGAGGGCTATCGGAAGCGGTTCGGGATCGTCCACGTCGACTACCTGACCCAGCGGCGCACACCGAAATCCAGCGCCCGGTGGTACCAGGAGGTGATCTCCCGGAACGGGCTGTGACGAGGTGGTGGTGACGGGGATGACGACCGCGCAGCGACCGACCCTGGAGGCGGTCGCCCGCCGGGCCGGGGTGTCCCGGGCGACCGTGTCCCGGGTGGTCAACGGCTCCACCACGGTGGCCGAGCCGATCCAGGAGGCGGTCCGCCGGGCCGTGGCCGAGCTGGGGTACGTGCCGAACCTGGCCGCCCGCAGCCTGGTCACCCAGCGGACCGACTCGGTCGCCCTGGTCATGCCCGAGGAGGCCACCCGGGTCTTCTCCGACGACCAGGTGTTCCCGGGGATCATCCGGGGGGCGGCCCAGGAGCTGGAGGCGGCCGACAAGCAGCTGGTGCTGATGCTCGCCGGGTCGGCGGCCGGTCACGAACGGGTCGAGCGGTACACCACCGGCCGGCACGTCGACGGGGTGCTCTTCGCCTCGCTGCACGGGGCGGACCCGCTGCCCGGCACCCTGGCCCGGCTCGGCATCCCGGTGGTCTGCGCCGGCCGCCCGCTCGACGGCGCGCGGGTGCCGTACGTCGACGTCGACAACGTCGGCGGGGTGACCCGGGCGGTGCGGCACCTGATCGAGAACGGTCGCCGCCGGATCACCAGCATCGCCGGCCCACAGGACATGATCGCCGGCATCGAGCGGCTCACCGGCTACCGGGAGACGGTCACCGCCGCCGGGCTGCCGGAGCTGGTCGCGTACGGCGACTTCACCCGGGAGTCCGGGGCGGCGGCCATGCACCAGCTGCTCACCGCGCACCCCGACCTGGACGCGGTCTTCGCCGCCAGCGACCTGATGGCGCACGCCGCCCTGCGGACCCTGCGCGAGGCGGGGCGGCGGGTGCCGGACGACGTCGCGGTGATCGGCTTCGACGACATCGAGACGGCGGCCTACACCGAGCCGCCGCTGACCACGGTGCGCTGGGAGATCGTGGAGCTGGGCCGGGAGATGACCCGGCAGTTGCTGCGGCTCGCCGCGGGCGAGGCGATCGAGGAGTCGGTGATCCTGCCGACCGAGCTGGTGGTGCGCGAGTCCGCCTGACCCAGCCTGTTGGCCGCGCCTAGGTCAGCTGAGCCGAACCGGTCAGTCCTCGGCGAGGACCCGCTGCGCGGTCGCGTGGGTGGCGGCGCCGAAGAGCACCAGCCGGGCCTCGGTGACGTGCGCCGGGGTTGCCGCGCGCAGCACGGTCAGCGCCTGGCGTACGGCGTCGTCGACCGGCCAGCCGTAGACGCCGGCCGAGATCAGCGGGAACGCCACCGTGGCGGCACCCAGCTCGTCGGCGGTCCGCAGGCTGTTGGCGTAGCAGTCGCGCAGCAGCGCCGAGCGGTCCTCGGTGGCCGAGAAGACCGGCCCGACGGTGTGCACCACCCAGCGGGCGGGCAGGTTCCCGGCGGTGGTGGCGACCGCCTGCCCGGTGGGCAGGCCCCGGCCGTACCGGGAGGCGCGCAGGGCGCGGCACTCCGCCAGGATCGCCGGGCCGCCCCGCCGGTGGATCGCGCCGTCCACTCCCCCGCCGCCGAGCAGGGACGAGTTGGCGGCGTTGACCACCACGTCGACCCGCTGCGCGGTGATGTCGCCCTCGACGAGGGTGATCTCCATGTCAGCTCTCCTGGACCGATTGACCGAGCGACCGGCGGGTGAGCAGGGTGGCCCCGGCGACGGCGGCCGGCATGACCAGCACCGCGCCGAGCGGGATCAGGAAGCAGAGGAAGACCGCCACGCCGAAGCCGAGCGTGGTGGGCCGGTCCGCCTTCAGGATCGACCGGCGGTCGGGCAGCCGCAGCCCGCGCCGGGAGAACGGCGCCCCCACCAGCTCGACGGCGAGCAGCCAGCCACCCACCGCCGCCCCGATCACCGGCACCACCGTCTGGCCGACCACCGGGATGAACCCGGCGGCGAAGAGCGGGATGCCGAACAGCACGGACAGCCCGACCAGCCGCAGCGAGTCGACGACGCTGCGCCGCAGCGAGGCCCAGAACGGCACCTCCACCCCGCCCGGGGTGCCACCGAGGCGCTCCTCCACCCGCTCGGAGATCTTCTCGTAGAACGGGTCACCGATGACCAGGGTGACCGCGGTGAAGCTGACCACCGCCAGCAGCCCGCCCAGCCCGAGGAAGGCCAACCCGGCGATCACCCGGACCAGGCTGCGCGCGGTGGTCGACCAGTCGTCGGCGAACGGGGTGACCAGCGCGGCCAGGTCGTCCACGAAGTACACCAGGGCGGCGAAGGCGGACAGGAAGACCGCACCGGAGATCAGCGCCGGCACGATGCCGAGCAGCATCAGCCCCGGGCTGCGGACGTAGAGGCCGAGGCCGCGCAGGAGCAGCCCGACGCCGGAGAGGAACCGACCGACGGCGCCGGTGACCGGCGCGGCGATGCTGGGTGCGTTCACGAGCGGAGAGCCTAGTGCTCACCGGCACGCCCCGCGTCCGGGCAGGATGGTCGGGTGCGCGCGTCCCGACTGATCTCCCTGGTGCTGCTGTTGCAGTCCCGCGAGACGATGACCGCCGCCGAACTGGCCCGCGAACTCGAGGTGTCCGAGCGGACGGTCTACCGGGACGTGCTGGCGCTCTCCGCCGCCGGGGTGCCGGTCTACGCCGACCGGGGCCGGGCCGGCGGGTACCGCCTCCTCGGCGGCTACCGGACCCGGCTGACCGGCCTGACCCGGGACGAGGCGGAGGCGCTCTTCCTCTCCGGCCTGCCCGGGCCGGCCGGTGAGATGGGGCTGGCGGACGCGGTGGCGGCCGCCGAGCTGAAGGTGCTCGCCGCGCTGCCGCCGAGCCTGCGGGACGCCCCCGCCCGCGCCGGGCAGCGGTTCCACCTGGACGTGCCGGGCTGGTTCCGGGAGTCCGCGCCGCCACCGTGGCTGGCCGAGCTGGCCCGGGCGGTCTGGCGGGACCGGGTGGTCGAGCTGCGCTACCGGCGCGGCGACCGGGAGGTCACGCGGGAGCTGTGCCCCTACGGGCTGGTCCTCAAGAGCGGGATCTGGTACCTGGTCGGCTGCGTCGGCGACCGGTACCGGACGTACCGGGTGGACCGGGTGACGGGCGTCGAGGTGGGCGGGGAGAGCTTCGACCGGGACGACAACTTCGACCTGGCCGCGTACTGGCGGGAGCAGGCCGAGGCGTTCCTGCGGAGCATGCTCCGGGCCGAGGTGACGATCCGCCTGAGCCCCGCCGGCCTGCGCCGGCTCCGGCACCTCGCCGACGCCCCCTTCGTGTACGCCGAGGCGCTCGCTGCCGCCGGCGAACCCGACGGGCTGGGGTGGGTGGTGACCCGGCTGCCCGTCGAGTCCGTCGAGGTGGCGTACTCCCAACTGCTGGGGCTGGGCCCGGAGGTGGAGGTTCTGGACCCGCCGGAGCTGAGGGAACGGCTGGCGGACGCCGCGAGGCGGTCCGCCGCCCTCTACCTCCCCACCGGTCAGCGGTAGCCCGTGACGTCGGCGGGCTTGCCGGCGTCGACCACCTCGGCGATGTAGCGGAAGGCGTCCGGCCGGCTGCCGTCGACGTCGGTGAACCCGTACACCTGGGACAGCTCGCCGGCCGAGACGGAGGCCTGGTTCCAACGGGCCTTCCCCTCGTCGGCGGCGAGCGCCGCGACCGCGCGTCCGACGAAGGCCGGGGTCTCCGAGATGAGGAAGTGCGGGTCCTTCGCTGCGCCGTCGCGCCAGTTTTCCTCGGTGACCTCGTAGTGCTCCAGCATGGCCTCGGACCGGATCCAGCCGGGAGTCAGCGCGACGGCCGTGCCCCCGTGCGGCTTCAGCTCGTGCCCCCAGCTGAACGCGAGCCGGTTCACCGACACCTTGGCCAGGTCGTAGAAGACCGAGAGCCGGTAGTTGGCGTCGTTGTACGCCTTGGTGCCGTCGCCGATCTCCACCACCAGCCCGCCTGGACGGCGGATCAGCAGCGGCAGCGCGAAGTGGCTGGTGATGATGTGCGTGTCGATCGCCAGCCGCAGCGTACGGAAGCCCGCGTCCAGGGGCTGTTCCCAGACCGGCTTCTCCCAGGTGATCAGCGGGTCGCCGCCCCAGATGTCGTTGACCAGCACGTCCAGCCGGCCCTGCTCCGCGTCGATCCGGGCGACCAGCTCGCGGACCTGCTCGGGCACCAGGTGGTCGACCCGTACCGCGATGCCGGTGCCGCCGGCGGCGGTGACCAGCTCGGCGGTCTCCTCGATGGTCTCCGGCCGGTCCATCTCCGAGCGGCCGGCGCGGCTGCTGCGGCCGGTGGCGTAGACGGTCGCCCCGGCCGCGCCGAGCTGGATGGCGATCTGCCGGCCGGCGCCCCGGGTCGCCCCGGCGACCAGCGCGACCTTCCCTGTCAGCGGTGTCGTCGTCATGAGTCGAGCCTGGCACCGATACCTGACAGCCGAAGTCCGGTTTTGCGGACGGGGTGGCGTCGGTCATGCTCACCGGCATGCACCTGCTGCTCTCCGGGATCGTCGGCTCGGTCGCGTACGGGCTGGCCGGGCCCGGCTCGGACACCGACCGGATCGGGGTCTTCGCCGCGCCCACGGTGGCCTTCCACGGGCTGCACCCGCCCCGGGAGTCGGTGGTCACCACCGACCCGGACGTCACCCTGCACGAGGCCGGCAAGTACGCGAAGCTGGCGCTGAGCGGCAACCCGACCGCCACCGAGCTGATGTGGCTGCCGGAGGACTGCTACGAGACCCGGACGGAGTTCGGCGAGCGGCTGATCGCGATCCGGTCGGCCTTCCTCAGCGCGCCCCGGGTCCGCGACGCCTACCTCGGGTACGCCACCCAGCAGTTCCGCAAGCTCACCACCCGCGACTCGTCAGTCGGCGGACGGCGGCGCTCCGCCAAGCACGCCCGGCACCTGGCCCGGCTGCTGCACCAGGGCCGGGTGCTCTACGCGACCGGCGTGCTGGAGATCCGGCTGGCCGATCCGGAGTGGTTCCGGGCCTTCGGCGAGCGGGTGGCCGGCGGCGCGTTGGACGAGGCGGAGGCGCTGGTCGCCGCGGCGCAGCGGGACTTCGACACCATCCGTACGCCGCTGCCGGAGCGCCCGGACGAGGCGACGGTGGAGGGTTGGCTGCTCGACGTGCGCGCCGCCCACCTGCCGCCGGCCGGCTGAGCGGTCACTGTCCCTCCGCTGCCCGGCCGAAAACCGCTCGGCCGGGCGCCGGCCCCGCGCTAGGCTTCGGCCCGCGTCCTCGATCAGCGAAAGGGAGGTGAGCGCGATGTCGACCACGACTGTCATGTGCTCCCACCCGACGGCGAGGACGCCGAGGTCCTGAACCGGGAGCACGTCACCACCCGGAAGGATCCCATGACCGACCTGGTCATCCGCCCGATCACCGCGGGCGAGGAAAAACTCTTCGACTCCCTGCCCGACCCCGCCCTCGTCGGCCGCGCCGCGTTCGGCGAGCGCTACCTCGACATGGCCGCAGCCGGCCAGTACCGCCCCGAATGGACCTGGGTCGCCCTGCGCGACGACGTCGTCGTGGCCCGCGCCGCCTGGTGGGGTGGGCCGGACGACGACCAGCCACTGGCTCTCGACTGGTTCGACTTCACCGACACCGACGCCGCGGTGGAGCTGCTCCGGACCGCACCGCTGCGGGCGGAGTACTCGCTCTCGCTGCCACCCGGCTGGCGCGACGATCCCGCCGTCCGGGCACAGGCGCAGGCGCGGATCGACGCCGCCACGGCCGCCGGCATGTCGGTGCTGGTCGAGCGGTACCGGTACCGCTGGACCACCGGGTGTGGACTGCCCGACCGGCCGGGTCGGCTCACGTTCCGCCCCGAACCGGACGACGCCGTGATCCTCGATGTCCTCCGCCGCGTCGGCGAGGGCAGCCTGGACGCCCACACCCGGCACACCGCCGCCACCTCGGGGCCGGACGCGGCGGCCCGGGAGGAACTGGATTTACTGCTCTGGCTGCCGAGCCCGCGTGACTGGTGGCGACTGGCCTGGACCGCGAGCGGCGAGCTGGTCGGCATCATCGTGCCGGCCCGCAACCACACCGATCCGATCATCGGCTTCGTCGGCGTGGTCCCCGAGCAGCGCGGCCACGGATACGCGTACGACCTGCTGGTCGAGGGGACGCACCTGCTGGTCGAGGGCGGCGTGACGGAGATCGTGGCCGCCACGGATCAGACCAACCACCCGATGGCCGCCGTCTTCGCCCGGGCGGGCTACCCGATCGAGCGGGAACGCGTGGACCTCGTCTGACCCGGCGTCCCCGGCACCGGTCCACCGGTGCCGGGGACACACCATCCGCTCAGTCCGCCAACCTGACCCGGACCCGGCGGTTGGCGCGGCCCTTGCTCTCCACCTTGACCACCTGCACCTTGCCGATCTGGGCGGTCGAGGCGACGTGGGTGCCGCCGTCGGCCTGCACGTCCAGCCCGACGATGTCGACGATCCGGACCTCCTGCTCGTCCGGCGGGATCAGGTTGGACTGGGTACGGATGATGTCCGGCAGGGCCAGCGCCTCGGCCCGGGGCAGCACCCGCACGGCGACCGACCGGTCGGCGGCCACCTCGGCGTTGACCAGCTCCTCGATCCGGGTCTTGAAGTCCGGCGGCACCTCGGGCAGGTTGAAGTCCATCCTGGCCTCTCCCGGCTCCATGTTGCCGCCGGTGACCAGCGCGCCGAAGTCGCGGAACACGACGCCGCAGAGCACGTGCAGGCCGGAGTGGGTGCGCATCAGGCGGCTCCGCCGCTCGTCCTCCACCGCGCCGGTGACCGTGGTGCCGACCGGCGGCACCGGATCTCCCTCGGCCGGGATCAGGTAGAGGTCGTCGCCCTTGCGGGTGCCGACGATCCGGGTCTGCACGCCCTGCCAGAGCAGCACGCCGTGGTCCGGCGGCTGGCCGCCGCCGCCCGGGTAGAACGCCGACCGGTCCAGCACGAGGCCCTGCTCGTCGGCGGCGAGCACCGTGCACTCCCACTCCCGCAGGGTGGGGTCGGCGAGGTCGAGACGGTGGGTACGGCCGTGGTGTGTGACGCCCATGACAGCAGACGCTACCCGTTGAGGAACCCCGAGATCCGCTCCCGCAGGTCGGCGCGGTCGGTCCAGGCGAAACCCGGGCGGTCGTAGAGGTGCAGGGTGGCGTGCGGCAGCGCGGCGGCCAGCTCCTCGGCGACGTGCGCCGGGTGCAGGTCGTCGCCGGCACAGCCGATCACCAGCGCCGGGGCGGTCACCGCGGCGAGCGCGGAGACGTCCCGCAGTGGGGCCTGCTCCGGCAGGTCGGCCAGCCCGGGGGCGAGCCCGTCGCGGAGCAGCTGGTCGAGCCGCTGCCGCAGGTACGCCCAGCCGGCCGGGGTGTTGCGCACCGCCGCCGGCACCTCCAGCGAGACCACGTCGGCGACGGCCGAGGCGTCACCGTCGGCCACCGCGTCCAGCAGGTCGGTCAGCCGTTGCCGGGCGACCGGGCCGCGCGGTTTGTCGAGCACCGCGGGCAGGAAGAAGACCAGCTTCTCGAAGCGGTCGGGACTCTCCAGCAGCAGCCGGCAGAGCGCTCCGGCCCCGAGGCTGGCTCCGAACGCCCGGGTGGCGCCACCGAGGTCGGCGACGGCCCGCAGGTCGCGGGCGAGGTCCAGGTAGCTCCACGGGCCCGGCGGCGCGTCGGAACGCCCGTGCCCGCGGAACTGGAAGAAGATCTTGCGGCCGGTGACGGCGCTGCCGAACGGGCGGGTGGTGGCGATGCCGTTGCCGAGCCCGTGCGCGAAGACGGTGGCCGGGTCACCGGCGCCGGTGACCAGCCGCTCCAGCCGTACGCCGTGCGGCGTGGTGACCAGCTCGGTCTCCGGCTCGGGCAGGGCCGGTCGGCCGGTACGCGGCGCTCCCGGACCGGGCCCCCAGGTGCGGGGTCCGCCGTCGGGCGGCGGGGGCCAGCGGAAACCTCTCACCAGAATCCTTTGCCGTCGTGCAGGTCGCGCAGCCCGACCCGGACGTCGAGCAGGTAGATCAGGCCCGCCGCGATGCCGATCAGCCCGAAGATGCTGAGCGCGCCGAAGCCGAGCAGGGTGAGCACCAGACAGACCGCCAGGATGGCGATCCAGCCGCCCTTGGGCAGGGTGCCGATCGCCGGAAACGCGTCGGACCGCTGGGTGATCGCGTGCACCAGGGCGACACCCTGCACGATCAGCGCGAACACGAGCAGGATCCGGTCGATCACGAAGACGACATCGAAGACGAAGATCGGCGCGGCGATGGCCATGCCGGCCAGCATATGCCGACGACCCCGGAAACGTCCCACAGGACGCTTCCGGGGTCGTACCGGTTTGCGACGGTTACTCGGCGGCCGGACGGGTCCGCTTGGTGGCCTTCGGCAGCTTCGCCGACGGGGTGGCGGCCGGCTTGGCGGCCCGCGCCCGGGGGGTCTTCGCGGTGGCCGGCTTGGCCTCGACGACCTCGGCCACCTCGGCCGGGGTGGGGATCTCCGCCTCGGCCGGTGCGGCGGTGGCGGTCGTCGCGACCTCGTTCTTCACCTCGGCCGGGAGGGTGGCGTCGGTCGCCTCGATGTCGGCGTTGACGGTGTCGGCGGCCTCCAGCACGCCGGCACCGACGACGCGCTCGCCGCGGGCGATCAGCGCGCCGTACGCGGCCAGCGCGCGCTCCTGGGCGGCCTGCGCACCGACCAGCAGCGCGGCGGCGTTGCGGGTGGCGGCCTCGCGCAGCTTGTCCAGGTCGAGGTCGGCCGGGACGGCCTTCTCGCGCAGGCCGGTCGCCGTCAGGTTGGCGGTCTTGAAGGTCTCGGTGGCCTTCTGGCGCAGCTCGAAGCCGGTGACGACGGCCTTGCCGCCGATCTCGGTGACCGCCTTGGTGCCGTCGGCGACGACCTTGGTGCCCAGCTCGCTCACCACGGTCGGGAGCTTGCGGAGCTGCTGGTACGCCAGCTCGCCGGCGCCGGCGGCGGCGTAGAGCGGGGCCGGGATGCGGTTGGTCTTCGGCTGGGTCATGACTTCTCCTCCTCGGCCGCTCCCGCGGCCTTGCTGTCGGGGGTGACGGGGGCGGGCGCGGAGCCCGCCTCGGTGACGGCGACCGATTCCAGGACGGCCTCGGTCGGGGTGCCGTCGGGGGTGGTGGGGCCGGTCGCGGCCGGCGTGACGGTGGCGGCCGCCCCGGTCGGCTGGGCCGGTGCGCTGGGTTCCGCCGCCGGAGTGGTCTCCGGGCCGGCCGCGGCGGTCGCCTCGGCGAGCCGGACGTTCTCCCGGCGGAAGGTCTCGTAGATCTGGGTCAGCGACTGCTTCTGCGCCATCGTCAGGTCGGGGTCGACGGCGATCGCCGCGAGCACCCCCTGACCCTCCTTGTCGTCGAGCAGCCCGGCGCGCAGGTACATCGCCGGGGTGGAGACCCGCAGCGCGCTGGCGAGCTGCTGGAGCACCTCGGCGCTCGGCTTGCGCAGCCCGCGCTCGATCTGACTCAGGTACGGGTTGCTCACCCCGGCCTGCTCGGCGAGCTGGCGCAGCGAGATCTTGGCATTCCGGCGCAGGTCACGGATGAATCCGCCGACGTCGGGTAGATCCTTGGGTGCGGCCATGGGCCCAACAGTAGTCCGCGGTGCTAACTACAGCAAGCAAAGCGCTAGCCAGAGTTAGCAAGGTAACAATAGGCGGTTGCGGACCCGATGTCCGCTGGTAGCTTGCACGCGTGACGATGATCGACATCAACGGTGCCCGGCTCGCCTACGACGACCTGGGCAGCGGCAGCCCCGTGCTCCTGCTCCACGCCGGCATCGCGGACCGGCGGATGTGGCGGCACCTGGCGCCCGCTCTCGCCGAACGGCACCGGGTGATCGCGCTCGACCTGCGCGGCTACGGCGACTCCGAACTGCCGCCGGCGTCCTTCGCCCACCACGACGACGTGGTCGCGGTGCTGGACGCGCTGGGCATCGACCGGGCCGCCCTGGTCGGCTGCTCGTTCGGCGGGGCGGTGGCGATCGACACCGCGCTGACGCACCCGAAACGGGTCTCGGCCCTCGCGCTCTTCGGCTCGGCCGTCGCCGGCAACCAGTGGTCCGAGGAGGCCGAGCAGCTCTGGGAGACGCTGGTCGGCGAGGTGGACCCGGAGGACTTCGCGGCGAGCGCGGCCGGCGAGGTGCGGTTCTGGGTGGTCGGCCCCGGCCGCCGCCCGGAGGACGTCGACCCGGGCCTGGTCGCCTTCGCCGAGGAGATGGACCAGCGGGCGCTCGCGGCCGAGCAGGCGCTCAGCGCGGTGGAGGTCGACGACCTCGACCCGCCGGCGATCGAGCGCCTCGGTGAGCTGCGGCTGCCGGTGCTGGTCACCGCGGGCGCGGCCGACGTACCGGACATCTCCCGGCTCGCCGATCGGATCGCGGCCGAGGTGCCCGGCGCGGTGCGCCTGCCCGACATGCCGGACGCCGCCCACCTGCTGCCGCTGGAGCGCCCGGAGGCGGTCGACGCCGCCCTGCGCGACTTCCTGGGCTGATCGGCCCGACGGCCGCGGGTGTCGCCTGCGGGCTGTCCCGGCGGCGGGACCGCGATTGCGGGCATGTCGCGGTCGCCGGGACATGGGGTCGGTAAGCGGTGTTCCTGTCAGGCATATTCATGCCTGACAGGATTGAAGCTCATCCGGGTGCGCCGTCGGACCGACGTCACGGTCCGTAGCCACCCACCGCCGTGCGAACGCCGCAGCGGTCAAAGGTCCTGGCCGCGCCGGCCGCGACACGCGCCCCGCGCGTCAGGCGGCCGGGCGCGGGCCGGGCGTCACCAGGCGGCCCGCACGACCCCGACCGGCAGGCCGCCGCCGAGCAGCGGCAGTTCGGCGTACTCGGTCAGCACCGGGGCGTCGACGCCGAGCCGGCGCAGCGCGGAGACCAGCACCGGCATCCGGGCCCGCGCGGCGCCGTCGTCGATCTTGAGAGCGACCGCGCCCACGCCGGGCACGGCCGCGGCGATCACGCCCTCCGCGCCCACCTTGGCCAACGCCCCGGGTACGCCCCGCATCAGCCGGGTGTCCTCGGCCCCGGTCCCACCGACCAGCTCCGGGTACGCCCGCATCGCGTCGGCCACGGTCCGCTCCACCGACCCCGGCTCGGCGGAGACCAGCCGCAGGTACGCCCCGGCCAGCCCGGTCAGCGAGACGGCGAGCACCGGCGCGCCACAGCCGTCCACTCCCACGGCCGCCACCTCCTCGCCGGTGAACTCCTCGATCGTGGCGGTCAGCCGCTGCTGCAGGGGGTGCTCCGGCCGCCAGTAGCCGTCCAGCGGCCAGCCGGCCGCCACGCAGGTCAGCAGCATCCCGCTGTGCTTGCCGGAGCAGTTCATCTGCACCCGGGTGGGCCCGCCGCCGGCGCGCAGCACCGCCTCCCGGGCGGCCTCGCCCACGGGCAGGTCGGGCGGGCAGTGCAGGGCCGAGCCGTCCAGCCCGGCCCGGGCCAGCAGCGCCGCCACCCGGGCCAGGTGGAACTCCTCGCCGGCGTGGCTGGCGGAGACCAGCGCCACGTCGGCCGGGTCGGTCAGCGGCAGGCCGGCGCGCAGCATCCCGATCGCCTGCATCGGCTTGCTCGCCGAGCGCGGGAAGATCGGCGAGGTGACGTCCCCCGCCCCGGCCACCGGTGCGCCACCGGCGTCGAGCACCACCACCGAGCCGCGGTGCACGCCCTCCACGAAGCCGGACCGGACCACCTCGACGAGCGGCACGCCGCCCTCGTACGTCTTTCCCACGAAGTGGACGGTACCGACGCCCCGGCAGGGCTCGGCAGCCGGGTGACCAGGGACGTCGGCGGTGGCCGTACAGGGGTGGGTGGCGGGGCCGGCCTTACAGGCCGAGCAGCGTACGGGCCTCGGCGGTGGTCAGCGGCGGACGCTGGGCGAGCTGGGCGAACCCGACCGCCCGGGCGACCAGCTGCATGTTGGACTCGACCGGCTGGCCCTTGGCGTAGGTGACCGTGTCCTCCATGCCGACCCGCAGGTGGCCGCCGGCCGAGAGCGAGGCCAGCAGCACCGGGATCGTGCTGCGCCCGATGCCGGTGGCCGAGAAGGTGGTGCCCTCCGGCAGGTCACGCAGCGCCTGGTGGGCGGCGACCAGCGCCTGGGTGGTGCCCGGCATGCCGCCCGGCACGCCCATCACGAAGTCGACGTGCACGTGGCCGCCGTGCGGCAGCCCGTACTTGCCGAGCAGCCGCTGCAGGGCGGTGAGGTGGCCCAGGTCGAAGATCTCGTACTCGGGGACGATGCCGCGCTCCTGCATCCGGGTGTGCAGGTCGACGATGAACTCCCACCGGTTGAGGAAGACGTCGTCGCCGAAGTTGAGCGTGCCCATGGTGCAGGAGGCCATGTCCGGCCCGGCGTCGAGCACGGCGAGCCGGGCGGACTCCGGGTCGGTCACCGCGCCGCCGGAGGAGAGCTGCACGATCAGGTCGGTGTTCTCCCGCAGCGCCGCCACGGTGTCCCGCAGCCGGCCCTGGTCCAGCGTCGGCCGCGCCTCGTCGTCACGGATGTGGACGTGGATCACGGCGGCGCCGAGCGCCTCGCACTCCTTGGCGGTCAGCAGCAGCTCGTCGAGGGTCACCGGCAGCGCCGGCACCTCCGCCTTGGCCGACTCCGCGCCGGTGGGGGCAACCGTGATCAACGTCCCTGTGCTCATGCCGGGATCCTAGCCGCCCCGGCCGGCTCCGGTCGACGGCCGGAGCCGGGATCGACGGAAGAATGGCGGGACCGCGCCCGGCGGGAAGGAAGACTTCCTGCAATGTGAGCGCGGGCCCGGCACCCTTACTCCCGGTCGATCGCCGCGGCGGTCTCCCCCACCAGCAGGCGGGCGTCGTCGCCGACGTTGCGCTTGACCACGGCGAGGGCGACCTGCCCCAGCTCGTAGTGGTGCACGGCGGTGCCGACGAAGCCGACCGCCCGGCCGTCCAGAATCACCGGCGTGCCGGCGGCCGGCGGCTGGTCGGTGGTCACCCCGTCCAGATGCAGCAGTACGAGCCGGCGCGGCGGCTTGCCCAGGTTGTGCACCCGGGCCACCGTCTCCTGCCCCCGGTAGCAGCCCTTGTTCAGGTGCACCGCCGGGGCGATCAGACCCACCTCGGCGGGGATGGTCCGGTGGTCGGTGTCCACGCCCACCCGGGGCAGCCGGGCGGCCGCCCGCACCGCCTCGTACGCCCACAGCCCGGCCACCGGCACCCCGTTGCCGCGCAGCTCGGCGACGACCTGGTCCATGGCGGGCCGGGGCACCAGCAGGTCCACGCCGAGCGGGCCCCGGCGGGCCCAGCCGCCGACGGGCAGCGGCCGCACGTCGTACACGACGGTGGGCCGCGACGGCAGCTCGTCGGAGCGGAACTTCGGACCCGGCACCGCGACCACGTCGGGGTCGGCCAGCCCGGTGACGCCGAGCGCCGCGACGGCCGCGACCGCCTCCGGACCGACCAGCGAGAGCAGCGCGTGGTCGGCGGTGGCGTCGCGCGGTTCGACCCGGCTGAAGAACCGCATCTTCTCCAGGTACGACAGCAGCCCCTCGGTGGCGCCCGGCTCGGTGTCGAGCCAGGTGGTCTCGCCGTCCTCGGCGACCATCGCGTGCTGCTCCACGTGCCCGTGCGGGCTGAGCACCAGCAGCTCGGTGCCCTGCCAGGGCTTCAACGCGTTGAGGTGCTGGCTGGTCAGCGTGTGCAGCCAGCCGATCCGCTCCTCGCCGGGCACCGCGACCACCCCGCGGTGCGACCGGTCGACCAGGCCGACCCCGGTGGCCAGGGTGCGCTGTTCGCGCATCGGGTCCCCGTAGTGCGCGGCGACGCCCCGGACCCCGGCGGCGCGGTGCGCCGGCTCCGGCTGGTCGCGACTGGCCTCGTCGATGGCCTCGACGGCCACCGCTCCCGCGATGTCGATCATTTCGGTTCCCCGTCCTCGCAGTGGCCGCAGACGCCGAAGAGCGCCACGTGCCCGATGTCGACCCGGAACCCGCGCTCGGCCACGAGCTGGTCGGCGAGGGGACGGAGCAGCTCGGGATCCATCTCGTCGATCGCCCCGCACTCGCGACAGACCAGGTGGACGTGCTGGTGCTCACCCGCCGCGTGGTAGGTCGGCGACCCGTGTGACAGGTGGGTGTGGGTCACCAGCCCGAGCCGCTCCAGCAGCTCCAGGGTCCGGTAGATGGTGGTGATGTTGACGCCCGCGGCGACCTCCCGGACCGCCGTGTGCACCTGCTCCGGCGTGGCGTGCCCCAGGTCCAGCACGGCCTGGAGCACCAGCTGCCGCTGCGCCGTCAGCCGCAGCCCACGGGAGCGGAGCATTTCCGCGAGGGAGGATTCGGACACCGTCCGATCATAGTTCGGCGCCGGCGGGTCGTTCCGGCGCGGAAAGCTCCAGGCTCGCCGGGATGGCCCTGAAGGCGCGCGCGACCCGCTCGACGAGGGTCGGCAGCCCGCCCTGGCCGCCGCCGTGCACCCAGGCCCGGGCGGCCAGGCGCCAGGCGGTGGTGGTGACCTCGGCGAGGACCTGGGGCCGGAGGTCCCCGGCCGGCAGCGCGAGCTTGCCGGCCAGCCGGTCGGCGATCCGCTGCTCGACCTCGGCGCGGTAGTGGGCGGCGTACGCCAGCAGGGCGGGCGAGGTCAGCACGAGCCGCCGGGTGGCGACGTAGCGGTCCGCCCAGTCGGCCCCGAGCCCGGTGACCACCTCGCCCAGCAGGTCGCTCAGCTCGGTGAGCACGAGGCCGGACAGGGCGCGCCGCTCCAGGGCGGCCAGGTAGGCCGACCAGAGCTCCGCCTCCGCCTCGATGGCGGCGGCCTCCTTGGCCGGGAAGATCCGGAAGAAGCTGCTCCGGGACACCTCCACCGCGTCGACCAGCTCCTCCACCGTGGTGGCCTCGAAGCCCCGCTCGGTGAACATGCGCAGCGCGGCGTCGGCGAGCGCGCGCCGGGTCCGCAGCTTCTTGCGCTCCCGCAGCGGCAGGGACCGGTCGGACGTCGAGGAGTCGGCGGTCATGGCCGCAATCTAGCCGCATCCCGCCCGGGATGAGACCTGCCACCCTTAGAAACCAGTTGCCAAATGAGACTGCGTCTCAATATGCTCTGAGTATCGAAACGGTGGAGCGAACGAAGGAGCGACCCATGTCGACCACTCCCACCCTCAACGGCCAGGTCGTCGGCCTGGCCCACTACGCCACCCGCGCGGTCCTCGAACGCGAGCTGGCCCCGACCGGCACGTCCTTCCCGCAGGCGCTGGCCCTCAACGCCGTCGCCAACGCCGACGGGACGCTCGACCGCTCCCGGCTGGTCGACCGGATGACGAGCACCTTGAAGGTCGACGCGGCGGCGGTGCTGGCGACGATCGCCGAGTTGGCCGCAGCCGGCCTGGTGCGGGTGCTGCCCGCCGACGAAGTCCGGGTGGACCTGACCGACGCCGGCCGGGCCCGGCAGCGGCGAATCGCCGAGATCAGCGCCGGCATCGCCGGCCGGGTGTACGCGGACATCCCCGCCGCCGACCTGGCCGTCACCGCCCGCGTGCTGACCCTGGTCACCGAGCGGGCCAACGCCGAACTGGCCGCCGCGCGGGGTTGACCCGGGCAGCCGGCCGCGACCCGGCGCCCCGGCCACTGTCTAGGCTCGACGGTCATGGAGGCAACCAGGGTCGCCGTGCTCGGCCGGGGCGTCGTACCCGGTGGGGAGCCGGTGCTGCGCGGCGACGACCTCGGCGTGCTGCACGGCGACGGCCTCTTCGAGACCATGCACCTGCGGGGCGGGCGGCCCTGGCTGCGCGCGGCGCACCTGGCCCGGATGCGGGCCGGCGCCGCCGCCGTGGAGCTGGCGCTGCCCGCCGAGGACGCCCTGGTCGAGCTGCTGGAGAGCGTGGCCGCCGGCTGGCCGGCGGAGGTGGAGGGCGCGCTCCGGCTGGTCTGCACCCGGGGCCCGGAGGGCGGCGGCCCGCCGACGGTCTACGCCACCCTGGGCGAGGTCCCGCCGTCCGCCCGACGGGCCCGACTCGACGGTGTCGGCGTGGCCACCCTGCCCCTCGGCGTGGCCGCGACGGCCCGGCCGGAGCTCGGCTGGCTCCCCACCGGCGTCAAGTCCACCTCGTACGGGGTGAGCAGCGCCGCCCGACGCTGGGCCGCCCGCACCGGCGTGGACGACGTGCTCTGGACCTCCACCGACGGGTACGTGCTGGAGGGGCCGAGCGCGAACGTGGTGTGGCTGGAGGGCGGGACGCTCTGCACCGTCCCGGCCGCCGCGACGGGCATCCTCCCCGGCGCCACCTGCGCCTGGCTGCTCGCCCACGTCGGGGAGCTGGGCTTCGCCGCCGCCGAGCGGATGGCCACGCCGCAGCGGCTGGTCGAGGCCGACGGCGTCTGGTTCACCTCGTCGGTGCGCGGCCTGGCGGAGTTCCGCAGCCTCGACGCCACGCGCCTCCCCCGCTCCCCGCACACCCCGGCCCTCCAGGCCCTCCTGGCCCACCCCGTCCCCTGACCCCAACCGGGTCCGGGGACGCGGAGCTGTCGACCACCGCGGTCCGGGGTGGGCGTGCCGGACGGTGGGTCAGCCGGCCACGCGGATGAGGCGGGCGGAGAGGTGCGGCGAGAGGGGTTGGCCCATGCCGGCCATCTCCTGGGCGTAGAGCAGCGCGCCCTCGACGATGCCGAAGAGCCGGGCGCCGGCCGTGACCTCCTTGGCGGTGGAGGTCCGCACGACCGCGTCGGTGGCGAACTCGATCTGGGTGCCGGTGCGCTTGCCGATGTAGAGCTCCATGATCCCGGTGGGGCTCATCATCAGCGCCTCCAGCTCGTCGGTGGCCCGGTCGCCGCTGAGCACCGGACGCCACCAGCCGACCTCACGCCCGGCGGGCCGCACCGGGCGGCTCTGCTCGTCGAGGATCCACGCCCGCGACTCGTAGAGCAGGAATGGCCGGCCGTCGTGGCTGATCCGGATCTCCTGGGCGAAGTCGAAGTCCTCGATGGTGGGGAAGCCACCCCGGCCGCGGCCCCGCCACACCCCGACGTACGGCAGCAGGCCGTCGAGCGCCGGGTGCAGCTTCGGGCCGACCCGCAGGTCGTGGCTCTCCTCGTACGGGTACTCCTCGACCGGCGGCGCGTTCAGCCACGGCGGCTGCAGCGGGTTCTCGTCCGACGGGTTCGCGCTCACCGGTTACCTCGGCTTTCCTTCGTTCGCGACTGCGGGGCTCGCAAACCCGGCTCACTCCTCGCGCTCACCAACGTCCTCTCGAAATGCGTACGGCAAGGTAGACCAGGCCACCGGCGAGCGCGCCGAGGCCCGCGACCAGCAGGCTGACGAACCCGATCTCGGTAACCATCATGGTCATCCTATGCTGGGCGTCATGGCCCGCACTCTCGTCGTCAAGGCCACCGCCGGGGCGGACGCGCCGGAGCGGTGCGCCCAGGCCTTCACGGTCGCCGCCACCGCCGCCGCAGCCGGGGTGGAGGTGTCGCTCTGGCTGACCGGCGAGTCGACCTGGTTCGCCCTGCCCGGTCGGGCGGAGCAGTTCGAGCTGCCGCACTCCGCGCCGCTGGCGGAGCTGCTGCACGTCATCCTCACCACCGGTCGGGTCACCGCCTGCACCCAGTGCGCCGCCCGCCGGGACATCGGCCCCGGCGACGTGCTGCCGGGGGTACGCATCGCGGGTGCGGCCGTCTTCGTCGAGGAGGCGATGGCCGAGGGGGCCCAGGCGCTGGTCTACTGACCCACCCCCGGACGCTTATGTCCGATCTGCGCGGACTGCCGATACTGTCCCGACTTGTCAGTCCGCTGCCTACCATTCGGTTGTGAACGAGGCGATAGAGGAGTTCTTCGCATCGCTGCCGGCGCGCGCCCCGGCGGTGCTGCGCACCCCGTTCGCCGGGACCATCCAGATCAACCTCACCACCGACAACCGCACCGACCACTGGCTGGTCCAGATGAGCCCCGGCGAGGTCATCGTCACCCGGGCCCGCGGCCCCGCGGACGCCATCTGGACCAGCAGCGCGGACCTCTTCGAGCGGCTGGTCACCGGTCGGGCCGAGGCCGTATCCGCGGTCCTGCGCAATGAGTGCACCTTCGGGGGCAACTCCGCGCTCTTTCTCGCCTTCCGCCGGTTCCTCCCCGACCCGCCCGGTGCCCGGGATCCCCGGGAAAGCGCCCGCGAGCAGGTCGGACGGTCGGGGTGAGGCAGCCGGTCAGCATCCTCGACGGCAACACCTTCGTCGTCTGCGACCGCCGCGGCGACATCGAGCCGTCGTTCGACTTCCCCACCGGGCTCTTCTCGTTCGACACCCGCTTCCTCTCCACCTGGCTGCTCACCCTCGACGGGGAGCGGCTGCACGCCCTGTCGATCGACGACTCGCAGTCCTACCGGACCCGGTACTTCCTGGTCCCCGGCGAGCCGACGCACTACCTCGACGCCAAGGCGTCGGTGATCCGCAGGCGGGCCATCGGCGGCAGCCTCGGCGAGGAACTCACCGTGCTCAACCACTCCGAGCGGGAGATGCGCTTCAACCTCCGGCTGGAGATGGGTTCCGACTTCGCCGACCTCTTCGAGATCAAACACAAGCGGCGCAAGGTGGGCCGGACCACCGCCACCGTCGCCGAGAACGAACTGCGGTTGACCTACCGGCGGGAGGCGTTCCACCGGGAGACCGTGATCACCAGCACCACCCCCGCCGAGGTGGACCCGGGCGGGATGACCTGGACGATCCTCGTCGGCCCGCACGCCGAGTGGAGTACCCGGCTGCACGTTTCGGCGTTGATCTACGGCGCCCGCGGGGAGGACTTCCGCGCGACCACCCCGCTGAGCGGCAGCCGCAGCCCCGCCGCCATCCTGGCGGAGCAGCAGGAGCTGGTCGACAGCGCGCCCAAACTGGGCTGCGACTGCGAGCCGCTGGCCACGGCATACCGGCAGAGCCTCACCGACCTCGCCGCGCTGCGCTACGAGTCGATCACCCTCCGCGTACGCCTGCTCGCGGCGGGCCTGCCCTGGTTCATGACCATCTTCGGCCGGGACAGCATCCTCACCTCGCTCCAGGTGCTGCCGTTCCTGCCCGAGCTGATCCCGCCGACCATCATGATGCTGGCCGGGTTGCAGGGACACCGCCTGGACGACTTCCGCGACGAGGAGCCGGGCAAGATCCTGCACGAGCTGCGCTACGGCGAGACGGCCGGCTTCGAGGAGCAGCCGCACTCGCCCTACTACGGCTCCGCCGACTCCACCCCGCTCTTCCTGATCCTGCTCGACGAGTACGAGCGGTGGACCGGCGACGCCGACCTGGTGCGGAAGCTGGAGTTCCCGGCCCGGGCGGCGCTGGCCTGGATCGACAGCTACGGCGACCTGCTCGGCACGGGCTACCTCTGGTACCGCACCCGCAACCCGGACACCGGCCTGCAGAACCAGTGCTGGAAGGACTCGTGGGACGCGATCTCCTACTCCGACGGCCGGCTGCCGGACTTCCCCAGGGCCACCTGCGAACTCCAGGGGTACGCGTACGACGCGAAGCTGCGCGGCGCCCGGATGGCCCGGCAGTTCTGGAACGACCCCGCCTACGCCGAGCGGCTGGAACGCGAGGCCGCCGCCCTCAAGGAGCGCTTCAACCGGGACTTCTGGATCCCCGAGCGCGAGTACTTCGCGCTCGCCCTCGACCCGGAGGGGCGGCACGTGGACGCCCTCTCCTCCAACATCGGGCACCTGCTGTGGAGCGGCATCGTGGACGAGTCCCGGGCCGAGCGGATCGCCCGCCTCCTGCTCGATCCCCTGCTCTTCTCCGGCTGGGGGGTACGCACGCTCGCCGCCGACCAGGGGCGGTACAACCCGGTCGGCTACCACGTCGGGACGGTCTGGCCGTTCGACAACGCCTTCATCGCCTGGGGCCTCGCCCGGTACGGCTTCCGCGAGGAGGCCGGACGCATCTGCGAGAGCATGCTCAGCGCCTCCCGGTACTTCAACGGACGGCTCCCGGAGGCGTTCGCCGGCTACGACCGCCACCTCACCGAGTACCCGGTGCAGTACCCCACGGCGTGCAGTCCGCAGGCCTGGTCGGCGGGGACGCCCCTGCTGCTGCTGCGGGTGATGCTCGGGCTGGAACCCCAGGGCGAGCACCTGATCATCGACCCGGCGGTGCCGGAGGGCATGGGCCGGGTGGAACTGCTGGACATCCCCGGCCGGTGGGGCCTGGTGGACGCCCTCGGCCGCAGCCGCACCCCGCACGACCCCCGGCACGACCGCTGACGTGCGCCGACGCCGAGGGGATGAGCCAGCGCTGACCGCGCGGGCGTCACGGGGATCAGCAGCGCCGACCGCGCCGGCGCCGAGCGGGATCAGCAGCCGGTGGAGGCGGAGACCCGGACCTGCTCGCCGGTCGCGTCGGCCAGGACGACGGCCGTGCCGCGCCGGTAGGCGTACACCTCGGGGGTGTCCACCACCGCGCCGCCGGCGGCCAGCGGCTTCAGCCCCGCCAGCGGCGCCGGCGCGGCCCCGGCGGCGACCCAGGCGGTCCGGGCGACCCCGCCGCCGGGGCAGGGCGCGACGACCTGTTCCGGGGTGCCCGCCGGGCGGCCGAGCGCGCGCAGCGCCTCGTCCAGGGCCGGCTCGCCGGCGTAGCCGGGAAGGAGTGTCGCGGATGCCACGTCGTCCGGGCGGCAGCCGGTGTCCACCGTCAGCCGGACCCGGCCGGGAGTGACCACCCGGCCGTGCACCGCGACGAACTCACCGGCGTCGGCCCGCAGCCGGGGACCGTCGGAGCCGAGGTGGACCCCGGCGCGCCAGTCCGCGGGGAGCCGTTTGGCGACCGCCTCCAGCAGCGCCCGTTCCCCGCCCTCGGCCACCACCACGTCCAGGTCCCGGGCCAGCGACGCGCCGTCGTCCATCGGGGTGACCCGACAGCCCCGGTCGAACCGCGGCGCGGCCAACTGCCAGGCCCCGTCACCGGTGGCGGCGACGAGACGGCCGACCGCCCGGTCGACCACCGGTACAGCCTCGGCGAGGGTGCGCTGCTCGCGCACGGTCGGCGGGTCGTGCCGCACGGACCACCAGGTCAGCGCGCCCAGCAGCACCGCCCAGAGCACGGTCGCCACCAGCAACCAGCGCGGCCACCCTCGGGTGGGCGCCGGCTCGGAAGGACCACTCGGCGGGGCCCACCCCGCCTGGACAGCACCGCTCACCCGCCCATCGTGTCACGCGCCCGCCGTCGGGCCGGCCGCCCCCTGCGGCGGAGACCGGGCGGACGACCGGGGCCGGTCACCCCGGGTGGGGTGACCGGCCCCGGGCCGATCAGAGCGTGGGTCAGGCGACGGTCACGGAGACCTCGTTGATGCCCCGTCCGGCGGTCACGGCGGTGTCGCCGTTGCCGTGCCGGGACAGCGCCCGCAGCGTCCAGCTGCCCGGCGCGGCGAAGAACCGGAACTGCCCGGCCGGGGAGGTGACCACCTCGGCGGTGAACTCACCGGTCGAGTCGAGCAGCCGGACGTACGCGCCCGGCACGGTCTCGCCCGCGTCGGAGCGGACCACACCGGTGATGACGGTTTCCTTCTCCAGGTCCAGGCTGGCCGGCAGCGGCGCGGCCTGGTCGGGAGCGGCGCAACCAGCGGCGGTGGGTGCAGTCATCTCAGGCCTCCCCAGGCTCGTCGCCGAGCGCCACCGGCACACCGACCAGCGAGCCGTACTCGGTCCAGGATCCGTCGTAGTTCTTCACGTTGCGGTGGCCGAGCAGCTCCTGGAGCACGAACCAGGTGTGCGAGGAGCGCTCACCGATCCGGCAGTAGGCGATGGTCTCCTTGCCGTCGTCCAGCCCGGCGTCGGCGTAGATCCGGCGCAGCTCGTCGTCGGACTTGAAGGTGCCGTCCTCGTTGGCCGCCTTCGACCACGGCACGCTGATCGCGGTGGGCACGTGGCCGGCCCGCTGCGCCTGCTCCTGCGGCAGGTGGGCGGGGGCGAGCAGCCGGCCGGCGTACTCGTCGGGGCTGCGCACGTCGACCAGGTTCTTGGTGCCGATGGCGTCGACCACCTCGTCGCGGAAGGCGCGGATCGAGGCGTCCGGCTCCTGCGCGACGTACTCGGTCCGGGGGCGGGTCACCGGGTCGGCGACCAGCGGACGGGCGTCCAGCTCCCACTTCTTGCGGCCGCCGTCGAGCAGCTTGACGTCGCGGTGGCCGTAGAGCTTGAAGTACCAGTAGGCGTACGCGGCGAACCAGTTGTTGTTGCCGCCGTAGAGGATCACGGTGTCGTCGTTGGCGATGCCCCGCTCGGAGAGCAGCGCCTCGAACTGGGTCTTGTTGACGAAGTCCCGACGGACCGGGTCCTGCAGGTCGGTCCGCCAGTCCAGCTTGATCGCGCCGGCGATGTGGCCGGTGTCGTACGCCGAGGTGTCCTCGTCGACCTCGACGAAGACGACGCCCGGGGCGTCGATGTTCTTCTCGGCCCACTCGGCCGAGACGAGTGCGGTGTCGCGACTCATCGAATCACTCCCTGGTGAGGATGGATGGTGAGCCTGCGCGGGATCGAAATCGGTGATTGTCGCACCACGCGCGGGACCCATAGAGGAACGGATCACGGGTTCGTGCGACGGCGCCGCTGCCGGGCGTGCGGTGGGAAGAGCACCGGAGGGTGGAGAGACCCTGAAGCCGGTTGGCCGCTAGGCGGCCGGAGACAGCCCCGCCGTCAGATGACGGAGCGACACAGGCAGGTGGCCACGCGGCACAGGTCGACCGCGCGCCGTTTGGTGAGGTGCGTCCCCATGAGCAGGGAGCCTAGCAGCCGTCCCGGAGAGCGCCACCGGTCCGACCAGCATGCGGGACACGACGCGGGACACGACGACGGCCCGGCCGGGCGGCCGGGCCGTCGTGCGGATGCCCGGTCAGCGGGCCGAGTTGATCGGTACGTTCGCCGCGTCGGCGGTCACCATCAGGCCCTCCGGCCTGGGCTCGACCTTGCGGACGTTGAGCTGGAACGGCAGCTCGGGCAGGGGCACGTCGATCGAGATGCCCTTGGCGTAGTTGCTCAGCAGCGTCCGGGCCAGCGGCACCGCCGGCAGCCCTTCGGCGGTCAGGTCGTTGAAGCGCAGCGCGACCTTGTTGCCCTCGGCCACGGTCACGTCGGCGGTGCCGGTGACGGTGAGCTTCTGCCCGAGGATGTCCACCGGGGCGGTCACGGCGAGCTTGCCGTTCTGCTCGCCGAGCTTCAGACCGGGGCGGTCCAGCAGGGCGGCCAGGCTGTCGTAGGTGACGGTGCCGGTGCCGTCGACCTTCTCGGCGACCACGTCGCCGCTGCCCGAGCGGAGGGTGTCCAGCGAGGCCCGCACGTTCCGGGCGTCCACGTCCAACCGGGGCACGCTCACCGCGTTGCCCTCGACCGAACCCCGCACGTCGGTCAGCACGATGGAGATCCGCTCGTAGCGGCCGTCGAGCACCTGGGTCAGGAACGGGAAGCCGCCGACGTCGACCTTGGGCGGGGCGGACTGGGCGTCCTGCTTGGCGACCTCCTGCTTCACCTGGTCGGCGATGGCGCGCTCGGCCACCCCGGCCGCCACCCGATCGGCCACGACCAGCAGCCCGACCAGCAACAGCAGGAGGACGACCAGCGTGACCAGCACCTTGCGCCCCCGCCGCCGGGGACGCTCCTCGTACGCGGGGTACGCCTCTGCCACGCCGCCTCCTCGTCCGTCGCCGTCGCTGTCCCGCGACGTCCGTGTCCACCGCGCCACCGGCGCGGGCGCACCGTTGGTACCCGAGCGGTGTGACGCTCAACCGTAGGTCAGAGGAACAGCACGCACATGGCGTACGCGGCCGGCGCGGCGAGCGCGAACCCGCCGAGCGGACCCTGCATGTGCCGGGCGATCCACAGCGTCGGCGGCTCGCCGGCCATCAGGCGGCCCGCCTCGGCGTACCCGACGGCGAGGTCGGCCAGCACGGCGGTGGCGGCGGTGACCAGGCCGATCAGCGCGGCGCTGGTCGGGGTGAAGCCGACCAGGTAGCTGCCGAGCACCGCGCTGGTCAGGGTGCCGATCATCGCCCCGGCCACCACGCCGGCCGCGCCGCGCGGCACCTGCGGGGCGAGCCGGGGCCAGGGCAGCACGGCGTCGGTGAGCCGGGCGACGGTGAGCGCGACGCCGGTGGCGGCCAGGCAGACGGTGATCGCCTGGGTGCCGGCCGGGATCCGGCTGAGCGTGATCAGGGTGGCGAACGCGACCACCCCGACCACGATGAGCAGGGTGGTGCCGAGCGAGTCGGTGACCCGGATCCGGTCCACCCGGCGGACGAGCTGACCCAGCACGCCGAGCAGGAATCCGCCGGCCGCGACGTATCCGAGCGGCGCGAGGGCGGCGATGTCCGACTGCACCGCGGCGACGTCCGCCGCGCCGGCGACGGCGGCGCTGACCACCGCGACCAGCAGCAGGGCGGGCGGGCGCATGGCCATCGTCCAGGCGAGGACGAAGAGCAGCTGCACGCCGAAGACGATGAAGGCGAAGGGCAGCCGGTGCCCCGGTCCGGCGGTCTGGGCGCCGAGCACCAGGCCGACCCCGAGCAGCGCGGCGAAGCCTGCGACGGTCAGCGAGAGCGGCTTGCGCACGTCGACCGGCTCGACGACCTCCGCCTCCGGCTCCGCCGGCTCGTCGTCGGGCCGGCGGGGCGCGCCGCCCTTGCGGGCCCGGCGCGGCCCACGCTCCCGCCGCGGCTCGCCGTCGTCGGTCGGCCCGGTACGCGGGCCGGGCGGGAGGCCACGGGCAGGGCCGGCCGGCCCCGAACGGGCGTCGTCGGGCCACGGGTCACGGCCGGTCTCGGGCGAGGTGGAGGGAAACACGCCCCGATCGTGCCAGACCAGGTGGCTCCGGCGGAGGTCACGGTTTCGGCAACGTTAAAACCTGCGGCGCGATCATGGGCACATCCGACAAACAGGAAAGGACGAGCGGGACTCACCTGGGCCATCGGTTACGCTCAAGCCGTTACCCGCCCGTCAGCGACGCCGGGACCCACGCAGTTCGCAGCGCCACGCCCTCCGGGCTGCCGCTGGTCGCGCGCGGCTTCGCCGCCGCCGGACGGAGGTGATCGTGTGGAGATCCTGTTGCTGGTGACCGCGCGCGCAGGTGAACCATCGGCAGTGCTGCCGGCGCTCGACCTGCTGCCGCATTCGGTCCGCACCGCACCCCGTGACGTCCGCACCCTGGTCGCCGGTCCGAGCCCGGACGCGGTGCTGGTGGACTCGCGGTCCGAGCTGAGCGAGGCGCGGGCGACCTGCCGGATGCTGCACGCCACCGGCCTCGGCGTGCCGCTGGTGGCGGTGGTGACCGAGGCGGGGCTGATCGCGTTGAACGCCGACTGGGGCGTCGACGACGTCATCCTGGCCAGCGCCGGCCCGGCCGAGGTGGAGGCCCGGTTGCGCCTCGCGGTCGGCCGGCTCAGCAACGCCACCGCCGGCGCCGGCGGCTCGATCCGGGCCGGCGAGCTGACCATCGACCCGGACACCTACGCGGCCAAGCTCAAGGGCCGGCCGCTCGACCTCACCTACAAGGAGTTCGAGCTGCTGAAGTTCCTGGCCCAGCACCCGGGCCGGGTCTTCACCCGGGACCAGCTGCTCCGCGAGGTCTGGGGGTACGACTACTTCGGCGGCACCCGGACGGTGGACGTGCACGTCCGGCGACTGCGGGCCAAGCTCGGCTCGGAGTACGAGTCGATGATCGGCACGGTCCGCCAGGTGGGCTACAAGTTCGTGGTTCCGCCGTCGCGGTCGCTGCCGGAGGCGGAGCACAGCCCGCGGCCGGTCCGGGCGGAGCACGCCTGATCACCGGTCTGCACGATCGGGCCGCATCGCCGGTTTGAGCCGCGACCGTCGCGGTTCCACCCGTCCGGAGCACTGTTTCCGATCCGCCCCTTTTGCCCTTCTTGTCGGTCCTATTCTCAGGGCGAGTTGGCGGCGAGAGGGGCGACGGTGCGGGCACTGACCACAGGGGCGACGAGGGGACCGGCCCACGGTCCACACCGGCGGTGGCACTGATGGGCCCCCGGAGCACCGGCCGCGCCGTGGGCGTCGTCGTCCTCGTGCTGGCGGCCCTGCTCGGCACCGCGTACGTGCTCGGTCGGAGCCTGCTCCCCGACCAGCCCCGATCCCGGACCGGCGTCACGGCCAGCGTCCACGACACCGAGTACGCCGACCAGTCGCCCGGGTCCGGCATCCCCGGGGACGCGCCGTCGGGCCGCGCCGAGGCCGGCCAGGAGCCCGACGCCCCTCGCGCGACCGAGAACCCGGACGACGGCCTGTTCGGCACCCGGGTGACCACCGGCTCCCCCGAGGTGGCGCTCACCTTCGACGACGGGCCGGACCCGCAGTACACCCCGCAGGTGCTCGAGATCCTCCGTCAGTTCCACGTCCGGGCCACCTTCTGCGTGGTCGGCGAGAACGCGCAGGCCCACCCGGACCTGATCCGGGCGATCGTGGCCGACGGGCACACCCTGTGCAATCACTCCTGGCAGCACGACGTGCAGCTGGGGCAGCGCTCCCCCGCCACGATCCGCGCCGACCTGCTGCGGACCAACCAGGCGATCCACGAGGCCGTGCCCGACGCCCCCATCGCCTGGTACCGGCAGCCCGGCGGCGCCTGGACGTACCCGGTGGTGTCGGTCGCCAAAGAGCTGGGGATGACGTCGCTGCACTGGAACGTGGACCCGGTGGACTGGGAGGCGCCCGGCGCCGCCCGGATCGCCACCCAGGTCACCCAGGGCGTCGGGCCCGGCGCGATCGTGCTGTTGCACGACGCCGGCGGGGACCGGCAGGGGACGGTCGACGCGCTGCGTCACATCCTGCCCGACCTGACCAGCCGCTTCCGCCTGGAGGCACTGCCGGTCGACGGCACCACCTGAGCCCCCGCGCCGATGGGGCTACGGTGACTGGGTGAGCAGCGCGGAACCGACGACCGACCGGGTGGCCCGGGCCGACCGACTCGCCCCGGCCGAGGTGGCCGAGGCCCTGGCGCTGGCCCGCCTCGCCGGCGACGCCGACGGCGCGGACCCGTTCGACGAGCACACGCTGCTGCGGCTGCGGGACCCGGAGGCGCCGGCCGTGCATCTGACCGCCCGCGCCACCGACGGCACCCTGACCGGGTACGCCCACGTGGACACCTCCGACCCGGCGGCCGGCGTCGGCGCGGAGCTGGCGGTCCATCCGGCGTACCGGCGGCGGGGCACCGGCCGGGCGCTGGCCCGGGGCGTGCTGGCGGCGGCGTCCGGGCCGGTGCGGGCCTGGGCGCACGGGGACCACCCCTCCGCCGCGGCGCTCGCCGTCGACCTGGGCTTCACCCGCGCCCGGGTGCTCTGGCAGCTGCGCCGCTCGCTGGCCGCCGCGCTGCCCGCGCCCCGGCTGCCGGACGGCGTCGTGCTGCGCGCCTTCCGCCCCGGCGCGGACGACGAGGCCTGGCTCGCGCTGAACACCCGCGCCTTCGCCGCGCACCCGGAGCAGGGCCGGTGGGCCCCTGCCGACCTGCGCGCCCGGCTGGCCGAACCGTGGTTCGACCCGGCCGGTTTCCTGCTCGCCGTCGAGGAGGCCAGCGGCCGACTGCTCGGCTTCCACTGGACCAAGGTGCACGAACGTCCCGGCTCGGCCCGGATCGGCGAGGTCTACGTGCTCGGGGTGGACCCGGCGGCGCACGGCGGCGGGCTCGGCCGGGCGTTGACCACCGCCGGCCTGGCCCACCTGCGGGACGCGCGCGGACTGGACCGGGTGATGCTCTACGTCGACGAGTCGAACACCAGCGCGGTGGCGCTCTATGAGCGGATCGGTTTCGCCCGCTGGTGCGGGCACGTCAACTACCAGCTGGGCTGAGCCGGCGTGCGCGGCGGTCGGGTGGCAGCTGGCCTCGGCGCGCTGCTCCTGGTCGCCGGTTGCGGCAACCAGGCCCGGTCCGACGGCGGGCCGGTGCCCGCCCGGCTGTGCGTACCCGGCACGCTCGACGCCCAGGGCTCGTCGGCCCAGCGCAACGCGATGGACCTGTGGCGCGCCGACTACCAGCGCTCCTGCCCCGGCGCCACGGTCAACTACGACCCGTCCGGCTCGGGGACGGGCATCCGGGCCTTCCTCGCCGGCACGATCGACCTGGTGGGGACGGACTCCCCGTTGAAGGCGATGGAGCAGGCCCAGGCGGACGCGCGCTGCTCGGGTGGCAAGGCGGTGAGCCTGCCGATGGTCGTCGGGCCGGTCGCGGTGGCGTACCGCCTGGGCGGCGTGGCCGAGCTGCGGCTGAGCCCGGCCACCCTGGCGAAGGTCTTCGGTGGCGCCATCCGGCGCTGGGACGATCCGGCGATCCGGGCGGACAACCCGGGTGTCGCGCTGCCGCCCACCCGGGTCCGCGCCGTGCACCGGCAGGACTCCTCCGGCACCACGGAGACCTTCACCAGCTTCCTCACCGCGAGAGCCGGGCCGGACTGGCCCTTCGGCTCCGGGCGCGACTGGCGGGCGCCGGACGGCACCGGCGCGGCCGGCTCGGAGCGGGTGGCGAGCGCGGTCCACCACACCGAAGGGGCGATCGGCTACCTGGAACTCTCGTACGCCCGGCCGCGGGGGTTGGCGGTCGCCGCGGTACGCACCGGCGCGGACCGGTTCGTCGTACCCTCCGGCGAGGCGGCGGTCCGCAGCGTCCAGGTGCCGTCCAGCGGCCTGGCGGTGCGGGTGGACCCCACTCCGACGGACCCGGCCGCGTACCCGATCGTGCTGATCACCTCGGAGGTCGTCTGCGACCGGGGGCGGTCCGCCGACAAGACGGCACTGATGAAGGGGTTCCTCGGCTACGCCGCCAGCGAGGACGGGCAGCGGTCGATCGCCCGGCAGGGCTACGGGGCGCTGCCGGAGGAGCTGCGGATCCGGGTGCGGGCGGCGGTCGACGGCCTCGGCTGAGGGCCGTCCGGGCGATCACCGCGCGGTAACGGCGACGCGTCGGCGGGATAACGGCCGTCCCGGCAAGTCGGGATAAATGGCGATAGCAGGCCGGCAGTTCACCTATCGGACAACCGGTCCTCAGGCCATGGCCACCCCGTCGGCCGCGCTTGTTCATCTTCCGTTCACTTCTGACCGGCGAACCGTCTACCTGGCACTCCTAGCTTTCGTGTCAGCCGGTCAGCGCCGGCGCCCGGGCCCTTCCGGGCGACCTGACCAAAGACGTGAAGGGAAACCCCTCAGGTGAAGCTCCAGCGGCACGGCACCATCGCCTGCCTCGCTCTTACCGCGGTGCTCGGTCTCAGTGCATGCGGCTCGGACAACAACGAGCCGACCGGCACGTCCGCCTCGGGTTCCGCCAGTGCGGCGGACTGCGCCAAGGGCACGCTGAACGCGCAGGGCTCCTCCGCGCAGAAGAACGCCATGGCCGAGTGGATCAAGGCGTACCAGCAGAAGTGCGCCGGTACGACGATCAACTACGAGCCGACCGGCTCGGGCGCCGGCATCCAGGCCTTCCTCGCCGGCACCGCCGACTTCGCCGGCTCCGACTCCGCCCTGAAGGAGGAGGAGAAGCCGCAGGCCGACGCCAAGTGCGCGGGCGGCCAGGCGCTCAACCTCCCGATGGTGATCGGCCCGGTCGCGGTCGTCTACAACGTCGACGGCGTGGACAACCTCCAGCTCACCCCGACCACGCTCGCGAAGATCTTCGCCGGCAAGGTCACCAAGTGGGACGACGCGGCCATCAAGGCCGACAACCCGACCGCGAAGCTGCCGGCCACCGCGATCCAGACGGTGCACCGCTCCGACGAGTCGGGCACCACGGACAACTTCACCAAGTACCTCTCCAAGACCGCCACCGCGGACTGGACCTTCGGCAACAACAAGGCGTGGAAGGCCCCGGGTGGCGTCGGCGCCGCGAAGTCGGACGGCGTGGCCAGCAAGGTCAAGAGCACCGGCGGCACGATCAGCTACGTCGAGTGGTCCTACGCCGAGAACTCCAGCCTCAAGAAGGCCAAGATCCAGAACGGCGCCGGCGAGTTCACCGAGCTGACCGCCGACTCGGCCGGCAAGACCATCGCCGGGGCCAAGATCGAGGGTCAGGGCGACGACCTCAAGATGTCGATCGACTACAGCACCAAGGAGGCCGGGGCCTACCCGATCGTCCTGGTGACCTACGAGATCGTCTGCAGCAAGGGCCTCGCGGCCGACAAGCTCCCGCTGGTCAAGGGCCTGCTCGGCCACGCCGCCAGCGCGGAGGGCCAGGCCGACCTGGTCGAGCTGGGCTACGCCCCGCTGCCCGACTCGGTCCGCACCAAGGTCGAGGCCGCGGTCAAGAACCTCGGCTGACCTACCCCGAGCGACACCACCTCTCAATTCGAAGCGAGCGAGCAGATGGGTGAAACCCCTCACCGCTCGGCACACGCCGGCACCGGCGGGACGAGCGTGACCTCAGGTCACGACCGGCTCGCCGGTGCCTCGGCGCGTGTGACCGAGACCTCCGTCAGTGGCGGCCGGATTCCGGGCGGCGACGGGCTGGGCGGCGGCGGCGCGCTGCCCCGGGCCCGGGCCTTCGGTGCCGAACGGGCGTTCCGCGGCCTGACCCTGGCCGCCGGAACCACCGTGCTGGTCATCATCGCGGCCATCGCGGTCTTCCTGATCGCCAAGGCCGTTCCCGCGTTGCAGGCCAACACCGAGAACTTCTGGACCTTCGAGGGCTGGTTCCCCAACGAGAACCCGCCCACGTTCGGCATCGGCGCGCTCGCCTTCGGCACCGTGCTCTCCGCGCTGCTGGCACTGCTCATGGCGGTGCCGGTGGCGCTGGGCATCGCCCTCTACCTCTCCCACTACGCCCCGCGCCGGCTGGGCAACGGTCTCGGGTTCCTGATCGACCTGCTGGCCGCCGTGCCGAGCGTGGTCTTCGGGCTCTGGGGCCGGGACTACTTCGTCGGGCCCATCTCGGACCTGTCGGCGTGGCTGAACAAGTACTTCAGCTGGATCCCGATCTTCGGCGGCGACGGACCGTTCGGGAACTCGATCCTGCTCGGGTCGGTGGTGTTGGCGATCATGGTGCTGCCGATCATCACCTCGCTCTCCCGGGAGGTCTTCCTCCAGACCCCGACCGCCAACGAGGAGGCCGCCCTCGCGCTGGGCGCCACCCGCTGGGAGATGCTGCGCACCGCGGTGCTGCCGTACGGGCGGCCCGGCATCATCGCCGCCGTCATGCTCGGCCTCGGCCGGGCGCTCGGCGAGACCATCGCGCTGGCGCTGACCCTCGGCTCCACCTACGCCATCTCGTTCAACATCCTGGAGAGCGGCGGCAACACCATCGCGGCGAACATCGCCAACCGGTTCGCCGAGGCGAACGACACCGGCCGGGGCGCGCTGATCGCCTCCGGTCTGGTCCTCTTCGCCATCACCCTGATCGTCAACATCACCGCCCGGGCGATCATCTACCGCCGCCGCGAGTTCACGGAGTCGGCCGCATGACCACCACTCTCACCTCACACCGTCCCCGCCCGCCGGCGCAGCCGGTGACCCTGCGGGCCCGGCGCCTGCCCGCGTACGCCGCCCCCGCGATCGCGGTGGCGGCCCTGCTGCTCGCCGCCGGGATCGTCTACGGCGCCGACCTCGGCGGCCCGGTCCTGGTCGTCGTCGTCGGCGCGCTGCTCTACCTGGCCGGCCTCTTCGCCGCCGCCAACGCGGTCGAGGGCCGCCGGTCGGCCCGCAACCGCACCTGGAGCGCGCTGATCCACTCCGCCTTCGTGCTGGCCGTACTGCCCCTGGCCTCGGTGGTCTGGACGCTGTTCAGCAAGGGCACGGAACGCCTCGACGGCAACTTCTTCGGCACCTCGATGAACAACATCGGGGCCCGGGACGCCAATGGCGGCGCCTACCACGCCATCATCGGCACGCTGGAGCAGGTCGGCATCGCCACCCTGATCACCGTCCCGCTCGGGGTGCTCTGCGCGATCTACGTGGTCGAGTACGGGCGGGGCCGGTTCGCCTTCGCGATCCGGTTCTTCGTCGACGTGATGACCGGCATCCCGTCGATCGTCACCGGCCTCTTCGTGCTGGCGTTCTGGGTGCTGATCGTCTCGCCGTGGTTCAACGACGGCCGGCCCGGCTTCTCCGGTTTCGCCGCCGCGCTGGCGCTCAGCGTGCTGATGCTGCCGACCGTGGTCCGCTCCACCGAGGAGATGCTGCGCCTCGTCCCGGCGCCGCTGCGCGAGGGTGCGTACGCCCTCGGCGTACCGAAGTGGAAGACCATCCTGCGGGTCGTGGTGCCGACGGCGCTGCCGGGCATCGTCACCGGCATCATGCTCGCCATCGCGCGGGCCGCCGGCGAGACCGCCCCGGTGCTGCTCGTCGCCGGTGGCGGCGCGGCGATCAACTTCAACCCGTTCGAGAACAACCAGTCGTCGCTGGCCCTCTTCGTCTACCAGCAGGCCGGCGAGGCCTCGAAGTACTCGCCGGCGCGGGCGTGGACCGCGGCGTTGACCCTGGTCGTCCTCGTACTCGTCCTCACCATCGCGGCGAAGTTGCTGGCCCGTCGCAACCGGCTCGCCCGATGATCCCCGGAGGTACCGCCACCATGGCCAAGCGCATCGACGCCACCAACGTCACCGCCTACTACGGCGGCTTCAAGGCGATCGAGAACATCAACCTGACCGTCGAGCCCAAGACGGTGACCGCCCTGATCGGCCCGTCCGGCTGCGGCAAGTCCACCTTCCTGCGCTCGATCAACCGGATGCACGAGGTGCTCCCGGGCGCCCGGGTCGAGGGCAGCCTGACCATCGACGGTCAGGACATCTACGACCGGGACGTGGACGTCACCGCGGTGCGCCGCATGATCGGCATGGTCTTCCAGCGGCCGAACCCGTTCCCGACCATGAGCATCTTCGAGAACGTGGTGGCCGGGCTGCGCCTCAACGGCGTCCGCCGCAAGTCGATCCTGGACGAGGCCGCCGAGAAGGCGCTGCGCTCGGCCAACCTCTGGGACGAGGTGAAGGACCGGCTGGGCAAGCCGGGCGCCGGCCTCTCCGGCGGTCAGCAGCAGCGGCTCTGCATCGCCCGCACGATCGCGGTCGAGCCGCAGGTGGTGCTGATGGACGAGCCCTGCTCGGCGCTGGACCCGATCTCCACGCTGGCCATCGAGGACCTGATGTTCCAGCTCAAGGACAAGTTCACCATCATCATCGTCACGCACAACATGCAGCAGGCCGCCCGGGTGTCGGACCGGACCGCCTTCTTCTCGATCGAGAAGACCGGCGACCCGGGCCGGCTGATCGAGTACGACAACACGCAGAAGATCTTCAGCAACCCGAGCGTGAAGAAGACCGAGGACTACATCACCGGCCGCTTCGGCTGAGCCGCTGGTTCCCGGTCCGCGAGGGGCGTCGGTCGCACTGACCGGCGCCCCTCGGCGTCTCCGGGGACCGGCGCGCCTCGGGCGGGTGACCGGCGCGCTTTGCGGCGGGTCGGGGTGTCCCGGTCGCCGGATACCCCGACCCGCCGCAAACGGCGGCCGGCGCGCGGGGTCAGCCCAGCACGAAGCGGGGCTCGCCGTCGTCGGGGAGGTCCAGGCGCGGGGTGACCGGGGTGGCGGCGTCCCGGTCGGCCGCCGCCCGCGCCACGCCGGCCAGGTCGCCGGCGGCGACCACCTGGGCCAGGGTGACCAGCGTCGGCGGCAGCATGGTCAGCTCGCCGGCCTCGGCCCGGGCCAGGGCGTCCGCCGGGCGGATCCACATGGTGTGGTCGGCCTCGCCGGAGACGTCCCGGGTCCGCTGCCCCTCGGGCAGCAGCGCCACGAAGAAGTACGTGTCGAAGCGGCGCGGCTCGAACTCCGGGGTGATCCACCGGCTCCACGGCAGCAGCAGGTCCGACCGGAGGGTCAGCCGCCGCCCGGCGAGCAGGTCGGCGAAGCCCACCCGGCGGGCCTCCAGGTCCTGCCGGGCGGCCTCCCACTCGTCGCCGCTGACGTCGCCGACCACGGTCGCGGCGTCCGGGCCCGCCAGCAGCACGCCGGCCTCCTCGAAGACCTCCCGCGCGGCGGCGCAGACCACCGCCTGGGCGGCCGCCGGGGCCACGCCCAGCCGGCCGGCCCACTCCGTCGGCTCCGGGCCGGCCCAGTCCAGGTGCGCCTGGGAGTCGGAGCGGTCCACGCCGCCGCCGGGGAAGGCGTACATCCCGCCGAAGGCCATCGCGGCGACCCGGCGGATGACGTACACCTCGAAGTCGTCACCGGCCGGGCGCAGCAGCAGCACGGTGGCCGCGACCCGCGGCACCGCCGGGGTGCCACCCTCGGCGCGGAACCGGCGGGCGTGCTCGACCAGGGCGGCCGGGGCGGCGAAGCCGTCACTGTCGATCGTCATCCCGCGAGCCTAGTTCCCGAGCTGTGGATCGCCGACCGGCCGGTCGGCGATCTTCGTTAGCCTGCCGGCATGACACGTTGGGGAATCCTGGCCACCGGGTACATCGCCGGCCGCTTCGCCGAGGACCTGCGCCTGGTGCCGGGGGCCGAACTGGTCGCGGTCGGCTCGCGGACCGCCGAGAGCGCCGAGCGGTTCGCCGCCCGGCACGGCATTCCCCGGGCGTACGCCTCGTGGGCCGAGCTGGCCGCCGACCCGGACCTCGACGTGATCTACGTGGCCACCCCGCACGCCGCCCACCACGAGGCGACCCGGGTCTGCCTGGACGCCGGCCGGGCGGTGCTGGTGGAGAAGCCGTTCACCCTCGACCTGCCGAGCAGCACCGAGCTGGTCGAGTCCGCCCGCGCCCGTGGGATCTTCCTGATGGAGGCCATGTGGATGCGGACGAACCCGCTCGTCCTGCGGGTGGTCGAGCTGATCGCCGACGGGGCGATCGGCGAGGTGACCAGCGTCCGGGCCGACTTCGGCGCGGCCGGGCCGTTCCCGCCCGAGCACCGGATGCGGGCCCGCACCCTCGGCGGCGGCGCCCTGCTCGACCTCGGCGTCTACCCGGTGAGCCTGGCCCACCTGCTGCTCGGCGTGCCGCAGCACGTGCACGCCTGGGCGAAGCTCGGCCCGGAGGGCGTGGACGAGAACACCGGCATCGTCCTCGGGTACGACTCGGGCGCGGTCGCCACGCTCGGCTGCGGCATGGTCGGCGCGACCGCGATCACCGCCTCGATCACCGGCACCACCGGCCGGATCGACCTGCCCGAGCCGTTCTACCGGCCGGGGTCTGCGGTGCTGCACCGGGCCGGCGCCGAGCCGGAGATCATCCCCGCCGACCTCACCGGTGGCGGCTACCAGCACGAGGCCGCCGAGGTGCAGCGCTGCCTGGCGGCGGGGCTGACCGAGAGCCCGCTGGTGCCGCACTCCGCCACGTGTGAGGTGATGGGGCTGCTGGACGGCATCCGGGAGCGGATCGGCGTGCACTACGCGTGAGGGGCCCCCTGCCGTTGGCGGGGAGCCCCTCGACGGGCGGTACGGCCGGGATCAGAACAACGGCCGGACCACCAGGTAGGTCAGGCAGGCGATCAGCGCGGCGGCCGGGAAGGTGACGATCCAGGCGAGCACGATGTTGCCGGCGACGTTCCAGCGGACCGCGGAGAGCCGCTTGGTGGCACCCACGCCCATGATCGCCGAGGTGATCGTGTGGGTGGTGGAGATCGGGGCCTTGAGCACCAGGGCGTTGAAGTAGAGCACCGCGCTGGCCACCGTCTCGGCGGCGAAGCCCTCCGGCGGACCCAGGTCGATGATCTTGCGGCCGAGGGTGCGGATGATCCGCCAACCGCCCGCGTAGGTGCCCAGCGCCAGCATGGTCGCCGAGGTCCAGAACACCCAGCCGGGGATGTGCGTCTTGTCGTCCTGGAAGCCGCCGGTGTAGAGGGCCAGCACCACGATGCCCATGGTCTTCGCGGCGTCCTGCATGCCGTGGCCGATCGACATGGCCGCCGCCGAGGCGGTCTGCGCCCAGCGGAAGCCCCGGTTGAGCTTGCCCGGCTGCCCCTTCCGGAACAGCCAGAGGATGGCCAGCATCAGCAGGTAGCCCAGGGTGAGACCGACGATCGGCGACAGGATCATCGGGACGATGACCTTCTGACCGATGTTCACCCACTGCACCACGCCGCCGGTGGCGAGCAGGGTCGCCCCGACCAGGCCGCCGAAGAGGGCGTGCGAGGAGGACGACGGCAGGCCGAAGTACCAGGTGATCAGGTTCCACGCGATGGCGCCGAGCACCCCGGCGAAGACCACCCCCAGGCTGGCCACGCCCGTGGGCAGGGTGACCAGGCCGTCGCCGACGGTCTTGGCCACCCCGGCGCCGAAGTGCGCGCCGACGAAGTTGCCGACCGCGGCCAGGAGCAGGGCGATCCGGGGTGTCAGCGCCCGGGTGGAGACGCTGGTCGCGATCGCGTTGGCGGCGTCGTGGAAGCCGTTGGTGTAGTCGAACACCAGGGCCACCGCGATCACCGCCAGCACGGCGATGAGTTCGGGACTCACAGGATCAGGACTCCTTGACCGCGATGGTCTCGACGGTGTTGGCCACGTGCTCGAAGGCGTCGCAGGCGGCCTCCAGCTCGTCGGCCACCTCCTTCATCTTCAGCACGGTCAGCGCGTCGTACTCACCGGAGAAGAGCCGGACCAGCAGCATCCGGTACACCTGGTCACCGGTGTTCTCGAGCCGGTTGCACTCGATCCAGTAGTCCTCGAGATCCTTCATCGACTTCAGCCGGGGCATCGCCTCGGCGGTCAGCTTGGCCTGCTGGTCGAGGACGTTGACCATCTCGTGCATCTCGCGGGGCAGCGAGGGGAGCTTGGTGAGGCCGTACAGGTAGAGCAGGTTGCCGACGGCCTCGAGGTGGTCCATCACGTCGTCGAGCAGCGAGCCCAGGCGGTAGATGTCCTCCCGGTCGAACGGAGTGATGAAGGTGGAGTTGATCTTCTTGTACAGCTCGTGGGTGATCTGGTCGCTGTCGTGCTCGACCTCGGTCAGCCGCTCGCTCACCGACTGCACCTCGACCCCGGGCAGGGCCAGCTCGTTCAGCAGCTCGGTGCCCTTCACCAGGTTCTGCGCGGCCCTGGTGAAGAGCTCGTAGAAGGCGCCCTCGGTAGGACGGAAGGAAAACTTCACAGCACGGACCTCGTCGTGTCGGTGGAAGGGTGGCCGACGCCGCCGGGGCGTCTGCTCTGGGCATGCTAAGGACACGGGAAAACCGGGCATTCCCCGGCCCACCCCCGGTCAGGCCCGATTCACCGCTCGTTCACCCGCCGTTCACCTTCACCCCTTCATCGTCGGCCCGCAACCGGTCGCGCTCGCGCTCGACGTCGAAACCGGCAGCCGGATACCCCAGATGCAGACCGGCGAACGTCTCCCGCAGCAGGTGGGCCACGGCCCAGTCCCGGTACCACTTGCGGTCCGCCGGCACCACGAACCAGGGCGCGGACTCCGTGCCGCACCGCTGGAGCGCCTCGGCGTACGCGGCCTGGTAGTCGTCCCAGCGGGCCCGGGAATCGAGGTCCGACGGGTTGTACTTCCAGTGCTTACGCGGGTCGGTGAGCCGCTCCAGCAGCCGCTCGCCCTGCTCCTCGCGGGAGATGTGCAGCATCACCTTGACCAGGGTCACCCCGGCGTCGACCAGCTCGTGCTCGAAGGCGTTGATCTCGTCGTACCGGGCCCGCCAGGTGGCCTCGGGGACCAGCTCCGCCACCCGGGCCACCAGCACGTCCTCGTAGTGTGAACGGTTGAACACGCCCACGTACCCGGGCGGGGGCAGCGCCCGCCGGATCCGCCAGAGGAAGTCGTGCCGCAGCTCCTCCTCGGTGGGCGGGCCGAAGGAGCGGATGTGCAGGCCCAGCGGGTTCATCGCGCCCGCCACCCGCTTGACCGTGCCGTCCTTGCCGCCGCAGTCCATCGCCTGGAGCACCAGCAGCACCCGGCCCGGCCGGCCCGGGGCCAGCTCCGCGCCGCCGGTGGTGGGCGCCGACGCGGGCGCGTCCGGCTCGCCGGCGGCCTTCGCGGTGGCGAAGAGCATCTCCTGCTGTTCGCCCAGCTCCGCGCCGAGCAGTTCGACCTGCTCCCGGGCCCAGGCCTTGCGGGCCCGGGAGCCTCCGGCCGCCGCCGGCAGCCCCGGGGTCGAGCGGGGATCGACCGTACGCGGGTCGACCGCGCCCGGTGAGACCCGGAGCAGGTCCCGCATCTTTCCGCCGTCGGGTGCCACGATGTCCGGTCCATCGACTGCGCTCATCCCGCGATCATCGCCCACCTCGCCCCCCTCCGCCTCCCGAGCAACCACCCCTCCCCTCCCGACCCGCCCGAGATCCGCACACTTTCGGAGAAGGAGTGGCCTCGCGGCGCTGCGAGGCCCCGCTTTCTCGGAAAGTGCGCGTTGGTGGACGGGGGTCGCGGGAGTGGGTGTCACGTTTTGGGGCGGTGGGGCGTCCGGTGGGCGGGGAGAATGCCGTCGGGTGGGAGGGTGCGACTGTGACGGTGGACGCGGTGAGCGAGTTCGAGGCCGAGCGCGGGCGGCTGATGGCGGTGGCCTACCGGATGCTGGGCAGCCGGAGCGAGGCCGAGGACGCCGTGCAGGAGACCTGGCTGCGCTACGCCACTGCCCTCCGCGACCCGGCCGCCCGCGCCGAGGTGCGGCACCTGGGCGGCTGGCTCACCACCACCTGCGCCCGGATCTGCCTCGACCTGCTCCGCTCCGCCCGGGTACGCCGGGAGACGTACCCGGGGCAGTGGCTGCCCGAGCCGCTGGTGACCCCGCTGGGCGCGGCCCCGGAGCCGGACGGCTTCGCCCCCGACCCGGCCGAGCGGGCCGTGCGCCGCGACCAGCTCGGCACCGCCCTGCTGGTGGTGCTGGAACGGCTCACCCCCGAGCAGCGGGTGGCCTTCGTGCTGCACGACGTCTTCGCGGTGCCGTTCGGCCAGATCGCCGAGGCGCTCGGCACCAGCCCGGAGGCGGCCCGGCAGCTCGCCTCCCGGGCCCGCCGCGCGGTCAACGCCCCGGACGCGCCCCGGCACACCGCCGACCCGGCCGAGCAGCGGCGGGTGGTGTCCGCCTTCGTGGCCGCCACCGAATCCGGCGACCTGGCGGGGCTGATGCAGGTGCTGGCGCCGGACGTGGTCCTGATCGGCGACGGCGGCGGGCACGCCCCGGCCGCCCGCAACCCGATCGCCGGGGCCGACAAGGTCGCCCGGTTCACCCTCGGCCTCTTCAGCCAGGCCGGCCGCTTCGGCCACCGGGTGCGCGCCCGGCCCGTGCTGGTGGACGGGGCGCTCGGGTTGCAGATCGAGACCAGCCGGCCCGACGGGCGGATGCAGCGGCTGGTCACCGCGTTCGCCGTGGACGGCGGGCGGATCACCGGCATCTTCAACCAGCTCAACCCGGACAAGCTGACCCGGGTGGCGGAGATCGGCGCCGGGGACGACTGGCCGCAGCGCTGGTGAGCCCGGCTCAGAGCACCAGCGCCAGCCACTTCCGGTACGACGTGGCGAACGGCTCGGTGCCGTCGCCCAGCGCGCCGAGCAGCCAGCGCGACGCCGCCTCCGCCGCGGCCACCAGGTCGTCGGGGTAGCCGAACCGCTCCCGGTGCTCGGCGAACTCGTCCTCGTCGCGCAGCTCGACCGTCCCGGTGGCGCGCCGGCGCACCACGTCCAGGTCCAGGTCGAACAGGTGCACGGTGTCGTCGCCCTCCCAGCGGGCCGGGGTGGTGATGTCGCAGTAGACCTCGCTGGTCCGCGGCGGCGGGTTGAACATGCCCGTCCACCAGGCGTGGTGCGGCACCAGGAGCACGAAGGGGATCTGCTCCACCGAGGGCCGGCCGTGGTAGACCGACTCGGTGCCGGCCGGCACACCCAGCCAGATCCCCAGGTCGTCCTCGGCGAGCCGGCGGGCCGGGTAGTCGCGGTGGGCGCTGCCGTCGTACTTGCGGTAGATCACACGGACCACGTCGCTCGGCATGAGTCGCACCCTAACCGATTCCGCCCAACGGTCGCTGCGCGGAAGTAACCGGTCACGATCGGGTATCCCACGCGGCCGGGTGGCGCGCCCGGTGTCGGCATCGGCGGGTACCGTCGCACGGTGACTCCGCCGCGCACCGCCACCGGTTCCGCCACCCCGTCGGCCCGCGGCCGGCGTCGGGGCGCCCGGCCCAGCGGCGGCGAGCTGCTGGCCGCCGCGGTCGGCGCGGTGCCCGGTGGCGCGGCCCGCCCCGGCCAGCAGCAGATGACCGAGGCGATCGAGCGCAGCATCGGCTCCGGGGAGCACCTGCTGGTGCAGGCGGGCACCGGCACCGGCAAGTCCCTGGCCTACCTCGCCCCCGCGCTGACCGTGGACGGCCCGGTGGTGGTCTCCACCGCCACCCTGGCGTTGCAGTCCCAGCTGGTCGACCACGACCTGCCCCGGCTGGCCGACGCGGTGGAGCCGCTGCTCGGCCGGCGGCCCACCTTCGCGGTGCTCAAGGGACGGCACCACTACCTCTGCCTGGCCCGGCTGGACAACTCCACCGAGGAGGAGCCGGAGGACACCCTCTTCGACGCCCCGGCGGCGCGGCCCGGGGGCGGCACCAAGTGGCTCGGCGAGGCCGGGCGGTTGGGCAAGCAGGTCCAGCGGCTGCGCGACTGGGCCGACGAGACGGCCACCGGTGACCGGGACGAGCTGGACCCGGGCGTCGACGACCAGGCCTGGCGGCTGGTCTCCATGCCGGCGCGGGAGTGCGTCGGCGCGTCCCGCTGCCCGTTCGGCCAGGAGTGCTTCGCCGAGGCGTCCCGGGCCCGGGCGCGGGAGGCCGACATCGTCGTCACCAACCACAGCCTGCTCGCCGTCGACATGATCGCCGGCCGGCACATCGTGCCGCCGCACAAGCTGCTCATCGTCGACGAGGCGCACGAGCTGGCCGACCGGGTCTCCTCGGCCGCCCAGGCCGAGCTGGTCCCGGAGCTGGTCGACCGGTCCGCCCGGCGGGCCCGGCCGCTGCTGCGACCGGACGTCGCCGAGCGGCTGACCGAGGCCGGCGACGCGCTCGCCGTCGGGCTGGCGGAGGCGCCGGCCGGGCGGATCACCGCCGGGCTGCCGGCTCCGCTGCGCGAGGCGTGCACGCTGCTCGACGCGGCGACCCGGGCCGCGCTGGACGCGATCGGCGACATCAAGGCCGACGACCCGGACCCGGTGCGCAAGCAGCAGGCCAAGGCGGTGCTCGACGAGCTCTCCACCACCGCCCAGCGGCTGCTGGAGGAGGCCGACCACGACGTGGCCTGGGTGGAGAAGCCGGAGAACGGCAGCCGCCGGGCGCTGGTGGTCGCGCCGCTGTCGGTCGCCGGCACCCTCGCCACCCACCTGTACGACGAGCGCACCGTGGTCGCCACCTCGGCCACGCTGGCGCTGGGCGGGCGCTTCGACACGGTGGCCCGGGCGTTGGGGCTGGACGCTCCGCCGCCCGCCCCGCCGTCGCCGGCCGCCGCCGCGATGGCCGTGACCGCCGCCGCCGGCCGGCCGGGCGTCACGCCGGGCGCCGGACCGGAGGCCGGCGGGGTGGCGGTCGCCGCGGGCAGTCGGGCCGCGACCGGCACCGTGCCCGCCACCGAGGGCCCGGGCTGGCGGTCGCTGGACGTCGGCTCCCCGTTCGACTACGCCCGGCAGGGCATCCTCTACGTCGCCGCGCACCTGCCCCGCCCGAGCGTGTCGGGGCTGCCCGAGGCGGCGGGCGAGGAGCTGCTGGGGCTGGTCGGCGCGCTCGGTGGCCGTACCCTCGGGCTCTTCTCCTCCCGGCGGGCGGCGCAGCAGGCCGCGGAGCTGCTGCGCGCGCGGACCGACCTGCCGGTGCTGCTCCAGGGCGAGGAGGCGCTGCCGCTGCTGGTCCGCCGGTTCCGGGAGGAGCGGTCGAGCTGCCTGTTCGGAGTGATGTCGCTCTGGCAGGGGGTGGACGTCCCCGGCGACGCCTGCCAGCTCGTGGTGATCGACCGGCTGCCCTTCCCACGCCCGGACGAGCCGCTGGCCGCCGCCCGGGCGGCGGCGGTGGACGCCGGCGGCGGCTCCGGTTTCGCGGCGGTCAGCGTGCCGATCGCGGCCGTCCGGCTGGCCCAGGGGGTCGGCCGACTGATCCGGGCCACCGGCGACCGGGGTGTGGTCGCGGTGCTCGACTCGCGGCTGGAGACGGCGCGCGGCTACGGGCCGTTCCTGCGCCGCTCGCTCCCCCCGTTCTGGTACACCACCCGCCCCGAGGTGGCCCGCGGCGCCCTCGAACGCCTCGCCAAGGCCTGAGCCCTCTGCCGGCGCCGTCCGGCACGCCCGCTTCTGCGGCAAGCCGGCAACCGCCGCGAACGGCGGGGCGTCGAGAAGGCGCGGCACGGCCTGCGACGAAACAGGCCCGCCCCGGGAAGGGACGGGCCCGTTTTTGCGGGTCTGCGCGGTCAGGGCGCGTGGGAGGCGACCACCACCGCGTCCGGCGGGGTGTCCGGGACGGTACGCGCGGCCAGCCGGCGGACGGCGGTGTTGAGCACCGCGATCAGCGGCACCGCCACCAGCGCGCCGGTGATGCCGGCCAGCACCACGCCGGCCGCGATCCCGATGATCACCGCGAGCGGGTGGATGGCCACCGCCCGGCCCATGATCAGCGGCTGGAGGATGTGCCCCTCGACCTGCTGCACCCCGATCACCGCACCCAGAATGATCAACGCGGTCACCGGGCCGCTGTCGACCAGCGCCACCAGCACCGCCACCACACCGGAGAGCGCGGCGCCGACGATCGGGATGAACGCGCCCAGGAAGACCAGCGCGGCCAGCGGGAACGCGAACGGCACGTCGAAGATGACCAGGAAGATGCCGATGCCGACCGCGTCGATGAAGGCGACCAGCACCGTGGCCCGCACGTACGCGCCGAGCGTGGCCCAGGAGGCCCGGCCGGCGTCGTCGACCTTCCAGCGGGCGGCCACCGGCAGCAGCCGGACCAGGAAGCGCCAGATGTTGTTGCCGTCACGCAGGAAGAAGAAGGTGGCGAAGAGCACCAGGACGGTGCCGGTGAGCACCTCGGCCAGCGTGCTCGCGGTGGCGAGGGCGCCGCTGGTGAACTTCTCGGTGTTGCCGTTCACCCAGGCCTGCGCCTCGTCGATGTAGCGCTCCAACTGTCCGTCGGAGAGGTGCAGCGGGCCGGTCTTGAGCCAGTTCTGGATCTGCCGTACGCCCTGCGACGACTTGTCGCTCAACTCCGGCACGCCCTGGATGAACTCGTTCACCACCAGGGTCAGCGTGCCGACCACCGCCGCCAGGCCGCCGACCAGCACCACGGCCGTCGCCAGCGACCGGGGGAAGCGCGCCCTGAGCAGCCAGCCGACGGCCGGCGCGAGCAGCGCCGAGAGCAGCAGCGCCACCGCCAGCGGGATGATCACGATGCTGATCGTGCCGACGATCTTCAGCACCGCCCAGGTGACCACGCCGATCACGATCAGCCGCCACGACCAGGCGGCGGCGATCCGCAGCGCGTGCGGCACGTCCTCGTCGTCGCGGCTGCTGGTGGAGGTGTGCATCGCGGCGGGCGGCTCCGCGCCGACCACCGTCGCCGACCTCGGCGCGGCCGGCCCCGGGGACGCCGGCGAGGCGACCCGGGCCTCCTCGGGTACGTCGGCGGGGGCGGAACGACCGGAGCGCACCGACTCCCGCCCGGACTCGTACGCGCGGCGGAGTCGACCGCGTACCCGCTCGAAGCGGCTCAAGCGCACCTCCTCAGGATGAAACCGGGCCGCCCAGGACGACGGTCCGGACAGGGTACGTCCGACAGCGACACCGTAGGGCAGTTCCGCCACACATTGCCCCCGCCCAGCACCGCTCAACCACGGCGACGACCGCCCCCGGGCACGCGGTAGCGTCTTCGCGTGACCGCCGATCAGAACCTCGACTCCGGCCTGCCGATCCGCCTGCTGCACGACCGCGTGCTGGTGCGGGTCGAGGGCAGCGAGGGTGAGCGCCGCTCCACCGCCGGCATCGTGATCCCGGCGACCGCCGCCGTGGGCAAGCGGCTGGCCTGGGCGACCGCGGTGGGGGTCGGGCCCAACGTCCGCGCGATCGTCTCCGGCGACCGGGTGCTCTTCGACCCCGACGACCGCTCCGAGGTCGAGCTGCACGGCCGGGGGTACGTCCTGCTGCGCGAGCGCGACGTGCACGCCGTCGCCGCCGAGCGGGTGGAGATCGAGTCCACCGGCAAAACCGGCCTCTACCTGTAGCGGGCCGCGCACCGGCCGCGCCCGCGCGGGGGGAGTGCCGCCGTTTGTGGGGCTTCCCGGCGGGAAGCCAGGCACGTCCAGCGCCCTGGGGAGGGACGATGCCGGTATTCGTGAAGAAGCTGCTGCTCTGGGGCTTCGTCGCCTTCCTGATCTACTTCATGGCGTTCCGGCCGGACGGCGCCGCGCAGATGTTCAAGGGAATCGGGGCGGCGCTGATGGCGATCGCCCAGGGGCTCGGCGACTTCCTCACCAGCCTGATGACCTGACCGCGCCGCCGCCGGAGTCCGGCCGCCGCCGCCGGGTCACGCCCGGCCCGGCCCCCAGGGCACGGCCGGGGGCGGGCCGTACCAGCCGGGTGGGGGGTGACCGGCCGAGAGCGGCGGCGGGGCCAGCACCACCGGGATCGGCACCACCGGAGAGTCCGGGGCGTCCACCGCCCGCCGCGACCCGTCCGGGAAGCGCAGGTGGTAGCGCTGCCCGTCCCAGACCCCGACCGGCGCCTGCGGGTCGCGCCCGACGAAGTACCCCCGGTACGCGGCGATCGCCTCCAGCAGTTCCCGCTCCTCCCGGACGGTGCGCTCCCGGTCGGCCGCCTTGCGGTCCAGCCCCCGGCGCATCCCGTCGCGCAGCAGCGCCAGCCGGGTGGCTGCGAACTGGTAGCCGCGCATCGCCCGCAGTCCGGCGTCGCCACCGACCCGGCGGGCCCAGACCCGGGCGGCGTGCCGCCGGCCGAGGCTGCCCAGGGCGGCCACCTCGGGCGGGCTGAGCCAACCGGCCCGCACGTAGTCCGGCAGCGTCCGCTCGGTGAGCCGCCCCTCCCAGGCCCGCAGCCAGACCGCGAAGCCGACCATGCCGAAGAAGATCGGCACCATCAGCGCGACCATGCCGTACATGAAGATCACCAGCTCGCCGGTGGCCTGCACCAGCGTCGGGATCAGGTTCCAGGTGCCGTGCAGCATCATCGCCAGCAGCAGGCCGGCGGCCGGCGCGAGGAACCGCACCCGGCGGTCCGCCGTCCGGGCGGCGATGCCCAGCCCGACCCCGGTCATCGAGGTGAACAGCGGGTGGGCGAAGCCGAAGAGCAGGATCCGGGTGATGAAGATGGCGAACACCTGCCGGAAGCCGGTGGCCGGGCCCCACTGGTCGGCGCCCGTGGCGTAGCCGTAGCCGCCCAGGTAGAGGATGTTCTCCACCATGGCGAAGCCGACCGCCGAGAGCCCGCAGTAGACCAAGCCGTCGGTGATGCCGGACCACTCCCGCCGCCGGAAGACCAGCAGCAGGATCGGGCCGAGCGCCTTGGTCAGCTCCTCGATGAACGGCGCCACCAGCACACCGGTGAGCGCCTGCGGCAGCCCCCAGTCCTTGAACAGCCCGGCCGCGGTCTCGTTGACCGTCAGCGAGGCGGCGGTGGAGACGAACGCGCCCCAGGCGAAGCAGAAGATCAGATACTTCAGCGGCTCCGGCTCGTACCGGTCGAGCCAGAGGAAGCAGGCGACCAGCACCGGCACCGGCAGGATCGCCGCCACCAGGCCGATGAGCAGTGCCTCCAGCCCGAGGTTGGAGCCGAGCACGAAGAGCATGTAGACCGCGCAGGCCGCGATCAGCAGCACCACCCCGGCCAGCGCCAGGACCCGTCGCCAGCCGAGCCGGCGCAGCGGCATCCGGGGCAGGGCTCCACCCGACGGCGGGAGGGCGGGCGCGAGCGGCGGCGGCGCGGGCGAGCCGGGCGGGGTGTCGGCCATGCGGTCAGCGTAGTCATCCCCGGCCCACTGGTCCGGGCGCATCGGTGGTGGTTATGCTGCGGTCAGGTCACGAGCGCCAGCGTCAAGCCCCGGCTTGCTGGCCGGCAACCCTCGTCGAGGTTCGCGGTGGGGTGCCCCGGGTGATGACCGGGCCCAGCCCGATCCACGTGCTGGGCAAGCGCGGACCCCGTCCCGGTGTGCCCACACGCGGGGTCCCTGGACCCCGGAGGCCCACATGACCCTCACCCTCGTACCGCCCGCCGCCCCGGCCACCGTCGCGCCGACGTCGACCGGGCCGGATCCGCTCGGCGTGCTCGGCGTACCCGGGCAGGTCAACCTGGACCACGCCGCCAGCGCACCCTGCGCGCGGGCCGCGGCCGACGCGGTGGCCGAGATGCTGCCCTGGTACGCCAGCGTGCACCGCGGCGCCGGGGCGCTGTCGCGGCGCTGCACCCTGGCCTACGAGCGGGCCCGGCAGACGGTCGGCGACTTCTTCGGCGCCCGGCCCGACGACCACGTGGTGTTCACCCGCAACACCACCGACGCGCTCAACCTGCTGGCCAGGGCGCTGCCCCCGGGCACCACGGTGGTCACCTTCGCCGGGGAGCACCACGCCAACCTGCTGCCGTGGCCGCGCGGCTCGGTCCGCCTGCCGGTGCCGGAGAGTCCCGCCGGGGCGGTCCGGGCGCTGGACGCCGCCCTGGCCGAGCTGCGCCGGGGCGCCACGTCCGGGCTGCCGGTGCTGGTCGCGGTGACCGGGGCGAGCAACGTGACCGGCGAACGCTGGCCGGTGGCCGAGCTGGCCCGGGTGGCCCGCCGGCACGCCGCCCGGATCGTGGTGGACGCCGCCCAGCTCGCCCCGCACGCGCCGGTGGACGTCGCCGCGCTGGACGTCGACTACCTGGCCGTCTCCGGGCACAAGCTGTACGCCCCGTTCGGCGCGGGGATCCTGCTCGGCCGGGCGGACTGGCTGGACGCCGCCCCGCCGTACCTGGCCGGGGGCGGCGCCACCAGCCACGTCGGCGCGGCCACCCACGAGGTGCGCTGGACGACCGGCCCGGCCCGGCACGAGGGCGGTACGCCCAACCTGCTCGGCGCGGTCGCCCTGGCCGCCGTCTGCGCGGCGCTGGCCGGGGCGGACCGGGCGGCGCTGCACGCCCACGAGCAGCGGCTGGTGGACCGCCTGCGCGACGGGCTCGCCGCGCTGCCGGACGCCGTCGAGCTGCGCACCTTCTCCCCCGACGCGCCCCGGGTGGGCATCGTGTCGTTCGTGCTGGCCGGCCGGGACTCCGCCGAGGTGGCCGCGTACCTGGCCCGCGAGCACGACATCGGGGTGCGCGACGGCCTGTTCTGCGCGCACCCGCTGGCCCGGCGGCTGCTCGCCGAGGCGGCGGCGCGCGTCGGGCGGGACGACCTGCCGCCGACCGCGCTGCGGGCCAGCCTCGGGCTGGGCAGCACCGTGGCGGACGTGGACCGGCTGCTGGCCGCGCTGGCCGCCCTGGACTGAGCCCGAGCGCGCGGGCCTGCCGGCGCTCAGGCGGGGCCGGTGCGGGCGGGATTCAGCCGATCGGCGGGGCGGTGGGGGGCTTCGGGGCGCCCTGCCGCTCCGCCGGCTCGCCGGCCGGCTTCTCCTGGTCGCCGAAGGACCTCCGGACCAGCCGGTTCGCCTCCTCCTGGTCGATGCCGGAGGCGACCAGGAGGTCGCTGGCGGTGGTACGGACCTGGGCGACCACCACGCTGCCGGAGAAGCCGACGCCCTCCGCGTAGGCCCGGCCGGCCTCGCTGACCGCGCGCAACGAGCGTTCCCGGGCCTTCTCCGGTTCCTCACCGACGGCGAACTCGTGCCGGAGCAGGCGCACCGCCTCGGCGAGGTGGGCCGTCGCGTCCGGCAGCGGATCCGGCACCGGCTCCTCGTCCTCGATCATCGTGACGGCGCGCCGGATCAGGGTGCCGCTGTTGCGCATGGCCCGGTCGATCGGGTCGGCGGCCTCCGCGTAGTGGGTCAGCTCGCTGCGCCGGTGCCAGCGGGCCGGCGAGAGGGTGCTGGTCTCCTTCGCGCCCTCGATCGCCTCGGTGAAGTTGGCCAGCTCCTCCTTGTTCTCGCGGAGCCGTTCCAGCGCCCGCTGGGCACTGCCGCGGTCCCGGTTGCGCAGCGCCTCGGCGGTGATGTCGAGCTGGGCGGCGAGCAGGTCCAGCGCCGGCCGGGCGGCCCGGTTGATCACGCGTAGCGGGTTCAGCGGCAGCAGGATCGCCGTCACCAGCAGCGCGATGCCACCGCCGATGAACGCGTCGATGAAGCGGGGTATCTCCAGGTCCTGGGTGGAGGGGCTGAGCGTGACGATCAGCACCGCGGTCGCCGCGGCCTGGATGACGATGGCGACGCTGGCGCCGAAGAAGATGGTCAGCAGGATCGCCGAGGTCACCACCAGGCCGAGCTGCCATCCCCCGGTACCGAGGAAGTAGATCAGGACGTCGCCGAGGAAGACCCCCACCGCGACCCCGATGATCAGCTCCACCGTGCGGCGCAGCCGCTGGCCGACCGAGGCGGCCAGGGTGCCGACCGCCGAGATCGGCGCGAAGACCGGCTGCGGATTGTTCAGGAACTCGTGAGAGACGACCCAGGCCAGCGCCGCGGCGACCCCGGCCTGGAGAGCGAGGCCCACGGCCATCCGGACCCGGTGCAACCGGTCGTGCAGGGTCGCGCGGCTGCGGTGCCGCAGCTCCTCCATCGCGTCGGCGATGCGGATCGAGTCGACGTCGGACTCACCGTCGCGCCGGCCGAGCCGACGCCACAGCGGTAGTCGTCGGTCCCGGGCCACGGCCATGGCCGGGACTACCCGTACCGCCGCGATTCATCCCCGCCCGCTCGGGCAGACTCGGCGAGGTGACGGAGCTGATCGACCGCTGGCGGACGGCCGCGCGGGACGCCGGCGCCCCGGACGGGCCGGCGCTGGCCCGGGCCGGGGAGGAGTTGCTGGCCCGGTGGCGGGAGCCGCAGCGGCGCTACCACACCGTGCGGCACCTGACCGCCGTGCTCGACGTGGTCGACGCGTACGCGGAGCTGGCCGACCGGCCGGACCTGGTCCGGCTGGCCGCCTGGTGCCACGACGCGGTCTACGACCCCCACGCGGCCGGCGAGGCCAACGAGCGGGACAGCGCCGCGCTCGCCGGCACGCTGCTGACCGCGTTGGGGCTGCCGGCCCCCGCGGTGGCCGAGGTGCGCCGGCTGGTGCTGCTCACCGCCGGGCACGCCACCACCGCCGACGATCGGGACGGCGCCCTGCTCTGCGACGCCGACCTGGCGATCCTCGCCGCGCCCCGGCAGGAGTACGACGCGTACGCCGCCGCGATCCGCGCGGAGTACGCGCACGTGCCGGAGCCCGACTTCCGGGCCGGTCGGGCCCGCGTGCTGACCGCCCTGCTCGCGCTCCCCGCCCTCTACCGGCTCCCCCCGCTCGCGGCCCGCTGGACCGACCCCGCCCGCGCCAACCTCACCCGCGAACTCGCCACCCCGACCTGACCCTCCGACCCGGCCACCCGGCGGCGTGATCCACTCCCCGTTTGCGGCATGTCGCGGTCTCCGCGCGGCCGGACACCGCGACACGCCGCAAACCGCGACGGCGCCGGGCAGGGGCGAGGGGGTCAGCGGGCGGGGCGGGTCAGGTGTTTGGGGCGGCGCAGGCCCGCGTCGCGGAGCAGGCGGACCAGCTCCCGGCTGGGGACCACCCGGGCCCCGAGCCAGACGGCCATGGCGAAGCGCTCGGCGGGGATGTCGTAGTGGTCGCGGTCGAAGCCGCGCCGGGGTGCGCCCAGCGCCTCGGCGAAGGCGTGCAGCTCCGCGAGGGAGACGTCGCTGATCAGGTGGGACCAGAGCCGTCCCCGCGACGGCCAGGCGGGCCGGTCCAGGTACAGCATGGCGGCCAATCTAGCCGCCGGTTAGCCTCTCCCGCATGGCCGGATCCCCCCTCCTCGACGACCTGCGTGCGGCGCTCGGCGACGACGCCGTCCTCACCGACCCCGATCTGCTCCGGATGCACCAGCGCGACGAGGCGGACCTCTGCCCTGCCGGTACCCCGCTGGTGGTGACCCGGCCGCGCGACACCGCCCAGGTGGTCGCCGTGGTCCGGGCCGCCGCCCGGCACGGCGTACCGGTGGTGCCGCAGGGTGCCCGGACCGGCCTGGCCGGCGCCGCGAACGCGGTCGACGGCGCGGTGGTGCTCAGCACGGTGGCGATGGACGCCATCCTGGAGATCGACCCGGTGAGCCGGATCGCTGTGGTGCAGCCCGGCGTGGTCAACGCGACGCTGGCCGCGGCGGTGGCGAAGCAGGGCCTCTACTACCCGCCGGACCCGGGCTCCTGGGAGTCCTCCACCATCGGCGGCAACGTCTCCACCAACGCCGGCGGCATGTGCTGCGTCAAGTACGGCGTGACCACCGAGTATGTCCTCGGCCTGGAGGTGGTGCTCGCCTCCGGCGAGGTGCTGCGCACCGGCCGGCGCACCGCCAAGGGGGTCGCCGGGTACGACCTGACCCGGCTCTTCGTCGGCTCGGAGGGCACCCTCGGGGTGCTCACCGAGATCACCGTGTCGCTGCGCCCGGCGCCGGAGGAGTCGCTGACCATGGTGGCGGTCTTCGGCTCGACCGCCGAGGCGGGCACGGCGGTGGCCCAGATCGCCGCCCGGGGGCTCACCCCCAGCCTGCTGGAGCTGCTCGACCAGACCCACCTGCGGGCCATCGAGGCGTACCGGCCGATGGGGTTGCGGACCGACGCGCAGGCGCTGCTGCTGGCCGCCGCGGACACCGGCGCCCGGGCGGCGGACGACCTGGCCCGACTGGCCGAGGTCTGCGAGGCCGCCGGCGCCGAGGAGGTGTACGCGGCCACCGACGCGGTCGAGGCGGCGGCGCTGCTCCAGGCCCGCCGGCTGGCGCACCCGGCAATGGAGAAGTTCGCCGCGGACGCCTTCCCCGACGGCAACGGCGGTCTGGTGATCGACGACGTGGCGGTGCCGCGCGGCTCGCTGGCGGCGTTGCTCGACGGGGTGGCGCGGATCGCCGAGGAGTGCGACGTGCCGATCGGCGTCGTCGGGCACGCCGGGGACGGCAACATGCACCCGAACATCGTGGTGGACCGGGCCGACCCGGCCAGCCTGGAGCGGGGCCGGCGTGCCTTCGACGAGATCATGCGGCTGGGCCTGGACCTCGGCGGCACCTGCACCGGCGAGCACGGCGTCGGGCTGCTCAAGCGGGACTGGCTGGCCCGGGAGATCGGTCCGGTCGGGGTACGGGTGCACCAGGCGATCAAGGCGGCGCTCGACCCGGCCGGGCTGCTCAACCCGGGCAAGGTGCTCTGAGGCGCGGCCCGGCCGCGGCCGGGGCGCGGGTCAGGCGGTGGGCTCGGCGGGGGTGGCCTGGGTGAGCAGCAGCAGGATCTCGTTGGCCACCGGCGGCCGATCCTCGCCCGGGCAGTCCTGCGAGGTGATCAGGCCGGCCGAGGTGAGCAGGCTGGAGGTCAGCGCGTCGATGCAGCTGACCCGGTAGCGGCGGGCCTCGTCGGTCTCCTGACGCAGGCGCGGGTCGGCGAGCAGGTCGTGCAGCCGCTTCACCTGTTCGGGGTCGAGGCTGCCCGTCGAGGTCACCCCGTCGCCGGCGCAGTCGTCACACTCCCAGTGGCCGTCCGGCTCGACGTTGAGCGACCGGAGCGGACCGTCCTGACCGAGCTTCTGCACCAGGCTGACCCGGTTGGCCGCCCCGGCGCCGGGGGAGGCCGTCGCCGCCGCGGCCTTGTCCGGTGTGGAATCCGGGCCCCGGTCGAACACCGAGCAGGCGGTGAGGGCGATCGTCAGGACGGCACCGGCGCAGACCATGAGCATGCGTGACCACTGGTTGGGAATCACGCGCCGGAACTTACCCCACCGTAGGTAGCGACCGGTACCCGCCGACCGGACGGGCATCGATGGATGTAACGGTCGGTCAGCGGGACGAGGTGGGCAGCCCGGCGCTGTCCCCGTCGACGCCCCGGTCGGCGGCGAATCCCCGCACGTCCGGCGCGCCGAGCCGGGCCGCGTCGGCGGTGGCGTCGTCCGGCATCAGCTGGGACTCCCGCTCCGCCTCGACCCGGGCCCGGTAGTGGGTGATCTCGCGCTCGCGGGTGGCCGCGTCCCAGCCGAGCACCGCGCCCATCAGCTCCGCGGTGTGCCCGGCCGACTCCAGGCCGCGGTGGGTGGTCTCGAAGGAGATCCGGGTACGCCGGGTCAGCACGTCCTCCAGGTGCAGCGCCCCCTCGGCGCGGGCCGCGTACGTCACCTCGGCGGCCAGGTACTCCGGTGCGCCGGCCAGCGGCGAGGCGAGCAGCGGGTCGGCGTCCACCAGGGCCAGCAGCTCCCGGGTCAGCGTGCCGTACCGCTCCAGCAGGTGCTCGACCACGCCGACCGGCACCCCGTGCCGGCGGGCCAGGTCGGCCCGGTCCCGCCACATGGCCTGATAGCCGTCGGCGCCGAGCAGCGGCAGGTCGGCGGTACGCGAGGGGCGACCGCCGCCGAGCCGGCGGACCGCCCGGTCCACCACGTCGGAGGCCATCACCCGGTACGTCGTGTACTTGCCGCCGGCGACCAGGAGCAGCCCCAGCATCGGCTCGAAGACGGCGTGCTCGCGGGAGAGCTTGGAGGTGGAGTCCGCCTCGCCGGCGAGCAGCGGGCGCAGCCCGGCGTAGACGCCCTCGATGTCCGCCGTGGACAGCGGCCGGTCGAGCACCGTGTTGACCTGGTCGAGCAGGTACTGGATGTCACGGGCGGAGGCGGACGGGTGGGACCGGTCCAGCCGCCAGTCGGTGTCCGTGGTGCCGATGATCCAGTGCCCGCCCCAGGGGATGACGAAGAGCACGCTGGTGGCCGTCCGCAGGATCAGCCCGGTCTCGCCGGTGATCGCCGAGCGGGGGACGACCAGGTGCACGCCCTTGGAGGCCCGCACCCGGATGCCGGGGCGCAGTCCGACGTCGTTGAGCATCCGCGACATGTCGTCGCTCCACACGCCGGTGGCCCCGATGACGGTGCGCGCGCGTACCTCGAACTCGGCGTCCGGCGAACCGGCGGGCGCCTCCAGGTCGCGGACCCGGACCCCGGTCACCTCGCGGGCCTGCCGGATCAGCCCGACCGCGCGGGCGCTGCTCACCACGGTGGCGCCGAGGCTGGCCGCGGTGCGGGCCAGGGTCACCACCAGCCGGGCGTCGTCGACCTGGCCGTCGTAGTAGCGGATGGCGCCGGCCAGCGAGTCGCCCCGCAGGCTGGGGAAGATCCGGCGGGCGCCCTCGCGGGTCAGGTGCCGGTGCAGCGGCATCCCCCGCCCACCGCCGAAGACCCCGGCGAAGACGTCGTACGCGGCCACGCCGGCGCCGTAGTAGGAGCGGCGGAACGCCCGGGCCGGCAGGTCCCGCAGGCCACGGCCGGCGGGCAGCGGCACCAGGAACGGCACCGGCCGGACCAGGTGCGGAGCGAGCCGGGTAGCGAGCAGGCCGCGCTCGGTGAGCGCCTCGTGGACCAGGTGGAACTCCAACTGCTCCAGGTAGCGCAGGCCGCCGTGGATCAACTTGCTGGACCGGCTGGAGGTGCCGGCGGCGTAGTCGCGCGCCTCCACCAGGGCCACCTTCAGCCCCCGGGAGGCGGCGTCCAGCGCGGCGCCCGCCCCGGTCACCCCACCACCGATGACCAACACGTCGAACCGTTCGGACCGGAGGCGGCGCAGGTCCGCGGCGCGGCGCTCCGGGGAGAGCTGGCCGGCGGCGGATCGGGTCACGTTGGGGTCGCGCACAGATCCACCGTAACCGCCCGGGGCCCCTGGGAGCAGGCCCTGTCCCCCGGCAGGGGCAGGGAGAGGCATTGATCACCCACCGCGCGAGCGGGATCGCGCGATCCGGGCACGCCGGGACGGCACGGACGTCCGGGGGCGGGTCGGGCGTCGTACTGTTTCCGGATGCGGCCCGAGCCACCTCCCACCGGAAGCGACGGGACCGCCGGGTCCGCCAACCCCTGGGCGGTGGTGGCGGCCGTGCTGGCGGGCGGCTGGACGGTGGCGACCACCGTGCTGCTCCAGGTCGCCGGCTGGTCCGTCGACCAGGTACGACTCGTCAGCGGGCTGGACCGGTGGCCGTGGCTCTGGCCGGTGGTCTCCCTGGCCGGCGTCCTGCTGGTCGGCCTGCCGGCCCTGCTGCTGGCGCTGCTCCCCCGGTCCCGGGCGCTGAGGGCCACCGGCCGGGCCTGGCTGGCCGGAGCGCTGGCGCTCGGCGCGCTCGGCGCGCTACGCGCCCTCCCGCCGGTGCACCACGAGCTCTACCTGGCGGCGCTGGCCGCCACCGCCGCCGGGCTGGCCCTGGTCGCCGCCCGGCTGCCGGCCCGACGTCGCGCCCTGCCCGAGGGATTGGGTGGCGAGCCCGGGCCTGCCGCCACACCCGATGCACCGGGGGGCGAGCCCGGGCCGGCGACCGCCGCCGAGGACGGCGAGCCGGGACCGGCGATGACCACCGATGAACCGGACGGCGCGGGTCGCACCGCGCGGCGGGCGAGCGCCGCCGGCGGGGCAGACCGTCGCCGGCCCGATCCGATCACCCTGCTCGCGGTGGCCGCCGGGCTGGCCCTGCTGCTCCCGTGGGCCTGGCTCGGCGCGCTGGGCGGCCTGCTGGAGACCGTGCTCGCCGCGCTCGCCGCGGCGGCGCTCGGCGCGCTGGCCGGGGTGCTGCTCGACGGGCGGTTCTGGTGCCGGCTCGGGGGTGGCGAGCCACCCCGGCCCGCCCGGCTGGTGTTCCTCGGCGGGCTGGTCGGCGGGGTCACCCTGCTGCTGCTGGCCGCCGGCACCGGGCAGTCCGGGGCCCAACTGCCCGCCCTGCTCGCCGTGCCGCCGATCGCCTTCACGCTGGCCGCCCTGTACGCGGCCACCCGCCGGGCCGGCACCCGGGCCGCGACACCGGTCCGCTGGCTGGTCGGCCTGGCACTTTTCGGCCCGCTCGCCCTGGCCGACCCGGAGGAGGTCTCGGTCCTCCTGGCCACCACCCGCGACGTGCCGTTCTGGGTGGCCGCCGCCGCGGTCGCCGGGCTCGCCGTCGCGGTCCTGCTCGCCGTCGGGTACGGCGTCCTGCTCGCCCGGCCCCGGGCGGTCACGCCCAGCCGGCGGGTGGCCGTGCTGGTCGCCGGAGTGCTGCTGATCGCGGTCGGGGTGGTCGACGTGGTCCCCGGGCAGCCCGGGCTGCACGGCGAGCGGCTGCTGGTGGTGCTGCGCGAGCAGGCCGACCTGACCGGCATCCCGGCTGGTACGCCGGGCCGGGCCGGTCGGGACGCGCGCGCCGCCGAGGTGTACCGCCGGCTGGTCGCCACCGCCGAGCGGACCCAGGGCGACCTGCGCCGGGAGCTGTCCCGGCTGGGCCTGCGCCCGAGGCCGTACTACCTGGTCAACGCGATCGAGATCGACGGCGGGCCGGTGGTGCGGGCCTGGCTGTCGGGCCGTTCCGAGGTCTCCCGCGTGCTGGTCAGCCAGCGGGTACGGCCGCTGCCCGCCCCCGCCCCGACCAGCCCCGGCGACGCACCGGCGCCGGCCGGCCCGGCCTGGAACATCCGGCTGCTCGGGGCCGACCGGGTCTGGTCGGAGCTGGGGGTGACCGGTTCGGGCGTGGTGGTCGGCAGTTCCGACTCGGGCGTGGACGGCCGCCACCCGGCGCTGGCCGACGGCTTCCGGGGCGGCGACGACTCCTGGTACGACCCGTGGGACCGCACCCGCTCCCCGAACGACGCGGGCGGGCACGGCACCCACACGGTGGGCAGCGCGGTGGGTCGGGACGGCATCGGGGTGGCCCCGGGCGCGCGCTGGGTGGGCTGCGTCAACCTCGACCGCAACCTCGGCAGCCCCGCGCACTACCTGGACTGCCTCCAGTTCATGCTGGCCCCCTTCCCGTCCGGCGGGGACCCGTTCACCGACGGCCGCCCGGCACGCGCGCCGGACGTGCTGACCAACTCCTGGGGCTGCCCGCCGATCGAGGGCTGCGACCCGCGGGCGCTCCGGCCGGCCACCGACGCGCTGGCCGCCGCCGGCATCCTGGTGGTCGCCGCAGCCGGCAACACCGGCCCGTACTGCGGCTCGATCGCCGACCCGCCCGCGCCGTACCCGGACGTGTTGACCGTCGGCGCGGTGGACCGGAACCGCCGGGTGACCCTCTTCTCCAGTCGCGGACCGGCCCCGGGCGGCGCGGCCAAGCCGGACGTGCTCGCCCCGGGCGCGGGCGTGCTCTCCGCGATGCCGGGCGGCGGCTACGCCACCCTGGACGGCACCTCGATGGCGACGCCGCAGGTGGCGGGCGTGGTGGCGCTGATGTGGTCGGCGAACCCGGCGCTCGTCGGCGACCTGGAGCGCACCCGCCGGATCCTGCGGGAGACGGCGCAGCCGGCGCAGCCGAGCTACCGCTCCCGCACGCCGCAGGACGCCTGCGGCGGCGACGCGAACATCACCGGCGCGGGCCTCGTCGACGCGTACGCGGCGGTGCGGACGGCCCGAGCCGGCTGATCGGGTCTTGCGCCCACCCGTGGTGGTTGATCTAGGGTCGGCCACCATGGAGTTCACCCTCGCCGACCTGCCCGCCGACCGGGTCCCCGCCGTCGTCGCGCTCTGCGGACGCGCGCTCGACCTGCCCGAGGACGCCGCCGAGGCGGAGTCCGTCGTCACCGCCCTCTGGCCCCGGGCCTCGGCGGACCGGACGGTGCTGGCGGTCGGGGCGTACGCGGGGGACGAACTGGTCGGGGTGCTGATCGGATCGGTCTCGGCGGCGGACCCGCGCCTCGGGCACGTGGACCTGCTGGCCGTCGCGCCGCAGCGGCGGCGCCGGGGGGTCGGCCGGGCGCTGGTGGCCGAGGCGGAACGGCGGCTCGCCGGCCTCGGCGCCGCCGAGCTGCTGCTGGCCGGGAACCCGCCGTACTACGCCTGGCCGGGCATCGACGTGCGGTACACCCCGGCGGTCTGCCTGGCGCTCGCGCTGGGCTACCGGCAGGACCGTACGGCGTGGAACATGACGGCCGACCTGTCGTACGACGGGTCGCCGGCGCTGCGCACGACGGAACCGGCGGAGACGCGGCTGGCCGGCCAGGGCGTGACGGTACGCCGGGCGGAGCCGGCGGACCTGCCGGCGCTGGCCGCGTTCGCCCGCGCCACCTTCGGCGGCGCCTGGGACGGTGAGCTGGCCGGCTCGGTCGGCCGCGCCGACGCGGGCTGTCACCTCGCGGAGCGGGACGGCGAGATCCTCGGCTTCGCGGCCTGGGGATCGTCGCGGCCGAGCTGGTTCGGGCCGATGGGCACCGCGCCGGCCGCGGAGGGCTCGGGCATCGGCGGGGTGCTGCTGCGCCGCTGCCTGCGCGACCAGCACGAGGCCGGGATCAGTGCGGCGCAGATCGGCTGGGTGGGCCCGGTGCCGTTCTACTCCGGCAGCGCGGGCGCCCGGATCGAGCGGGTCTTCTTCCTGTACCGCCGCACGCTCTGACGGACCCGCCGGCCGGCCGGACGCGGCGCGCGGCCCCGGTAAAGACCGCGACGTATCGATAAACGGGCGAATGGGATATAGACCCTGATAATGCCATTCGCCCGCATGGGTGATGGCCGCCCCCTACCGTTTCGGTAGAGGAGGCGACCCATGACCACGGACGACGAACAGACCGACGAGCCGTTGCCCCGCACCTGGGTGCCGGTCGGCGACCCGCCCATCGCGGTGCCGTTCGACCGGCGGGACTACGGCGACGCGGAGCAGCTCGCCGAGATGACCGGCGTCGACGAGCCGGAGGCCGAGGACCTGGTGACCGTGGTGGACGAGCCGGTCGCCATCCGACCGCCGTACGACCGGGCGCAGAAGCGGCGTAACCAGCGCAGCCTGCCCTGAGGAGACGGAAAGGGGCGGACCGCTCGCGCGGCCCGCCCCTTTCGGCGTTGGTGGAGCTGGACTCAGAAGTCCATGTCCCCGCCACCCGGACCAGCCGGGGCGGCCGGGGTCTTCTCCGGCTTGTCCGCCACGACGGCCTCGGTGGTGAGGAAGAGCGCCGCGATCGACGAGGCGTTCTGCAGCGCCGAGCGGGTCACCTTGGCCGGGTCGATGATGCCCGCGGCCAGCAGGTCGACGTACTCGCCGTTGGCGGCGTTGAGGCCGTGACCCGGCTCGAGGTTGCGGACGTGCTCGACGACGACGCCACCCTCGAGGCCGGCGTTGACGGCGATCTGCCGCAGCGGGGCGTCCAGCGCGATCTTGACGATCTGCGCGCCGGTCGCCTCGTCGCCGGTCAGGTCCAGCTTGTCGAAGGCGGTCTTGCCGGCCTGCACCAGCGCGACGCCACCACCCGGGACGATGCCCTCCTCGACGGCGGCCTTCGCGTTGCGGACGGCGTCCTCGATGCGGTGCTTGCGCTCCTTCAGCTCGACCTCGGTGGCCGCGCCGACCTTGATCACCGCAACACCGCCGGCCAGCTTGGCCAGGCGCTCCTGCAGCTTCTCGCGGTCGTAGTCGGAGTCGCTCTTCTCGATCTCGGCCCGGATCTGGTTGACCCGGCCCTGGATCTGCTCGGCGTCGCCGGCACCGTCGACGATGGTGGTCTCGTCCTTGGTCACCACGACCTTGCGGGCGCGGCCCAGCATGTCGAGGCCGACGGCGTCCAGCTTGAGGCCGACCTCCTCGCTGATGACCTGGCCACCGGTGAGGATGGCGATGTCGGCCAGCATGGCCTTGCGGCGGTCACCGAAGCCCGGCGCCTTGACGGCGACCGACTTGAAGGTGCCCCGGACCTTGTTGACGACCAGGGTCGCCAGGGCCTCGCCCTCGATGTCCTCGGAGATGATCAGCAGCGGCTTGCCCGACTGCATGACCTTCTCCAGGATCGGGAGCAGGTCCTTCACCGACGAGATCTTGCTGTTGACGATCAGGAGGTAGGGGTCGTCGAAGACGGCCTCCATGCGCTCCGGGTCGGTCATGAAGTACGCGGAGATGTAGCCCTTGTCGAAGCGCATACCCTCGGTGAGCTCGAGCTCCAGGCCGAAGGTGTTGCTCTCCTCGACGGTGATGACGCCTTCCTTGCCGACCTTGTCCATCGCCTCGGCGATGATCTCGCCGACGGTGCTGTCACCGGCGGAGATGGAGGCGGTGGAGGCGATCTGCTCCTTGGTCTCGACGTCCTTGGCGAGCTTCGACAGCTCCTCCGAGACGCTGGCCACGGCGGCCTCGATGCCCCGCTTCAGGGCCATCGGGTTGGCGCCGGCGGCCACGTTGCGCAGGCCCTCGCGAACCAGGGCCTGGGCCAGGACGGTCGCCGTCGTCGTGCCGTCACCGGCGACGTCGTCGGTCTTCTTGGCGACCTCCTTGACCAGCTCGGCGCCGATCTTCTCGTAGGGGTCCTCGAGCTCGATCTCCTTGGCGATGCTCACACCATCGTTAGTGATGGTGGGAGCGCCCCACTTCTTCTCGAGCACGACGTTGCGGCCCTTGGGGCCGAGCGTCACCTTCACGGCGTCGGCGAGCTGGTTCATGCCCCGCTCGAGGCCGCGGCGCGCCTCTTCGTCGAACGCGATCATCTTGGCCATACGGCGTTGTCCTCCTGGACACTCACGGGCCACCCGAGTGTTTGTGCCCCGGATGGGCCGCCTGGTGTACGCACCTTGGGACGTCGCCACCTGGCGACGACGACGTCCTTCGGCCGGGCCGGATAGCCCGCGACGACCGGCCGTGTGCCCCATCGGCGTCTCCAACGCCGCTGGAACCTTGGCCCCACCGTCCCGACCACTGGCACTCACGGTATGCGAGTGCCAATGACTTGTTTAGCACTCTCCCCTGCCGAGTGCAAGCACGATCGGGCCGGTCAGCCGAGTTCCGCCGCCAGTCGCGCGGCGTTCACCGGCCCCTCGTGGACCCGCTGCTCGGCGTACGTCACGATCAGCCCGACCAGCTGGACCAGGTAGACCGGGACGACCAGCACCGCGGCCAGCGTGACCACCGCGACGGCGCCCACCGCGGTGCCCGGCGCCGCGAACGGGTCGGTGCCCAGCGGCGCCGTGCCGACGGCCTCCAGCACCGCGCCGACCACGGTCCCGGCGACGACCGCCGCCGCCACCAGCGCGACCCGGGCCGCCACCATGCCGAAACGGCTGCGGAAGAGGCGGAAGGAACGCCCGATCGGGTTCTGCCGCTCGAAGAGGTAGACCGGGCCGGCCAGGGCGAGCGCGAAGGCGAGGTAGACGCCGGGAATCACGCAGAAGCAGAAACCGACCGTGACGAGCAGACCGACCAGCAGGGTCCAGGCGTACAGCCCCGGCGCCCGGCGCAGGCCGTAGCGCAGCGCGCCGCCGAGGTCGGCCGGCTCGCCGGCCGCCTGCCGGGTGACCACCCAGGTCCCGGCCGCCCAGCCCACGCTCTGCAGCAGGTAGAGCAGCAGGACGGCGACCAGCGTCGCGCCCCCGAACGTCAGGAAGTCACCCAGGTAGCCCGGGGGCAGCGAGCCGTCGGCCGGCACCCGCGAGGACGGCTCCAACCCGAGGGTGATGATCGAGACCACGGCGGCGGGAAGCGCCTGGGTGAGCAGCATGATCGGCAGCAGCGTGCGCCAGCCCCGACGCAGCGCGCCGGCGCACCGGGTGACCCAGCCGTCGACGCCGGCGTGCGGCGGGTTCACCAGCGGGTCGGCCGGGTCCCAGCCGCCGGCGGCCGGCCAGCCGTACGGGAGGTGGCCGGCGTACGGCGGGTAGCCCGGCGGGAAGCCGGCGTACGGGTCCGCCCCGGGCGGGTAGCCGCCGGTGGGTGGGAAGACCCAACCCTGGTACGGGCCGGCGGGCCCGACCGGGCCGACCGGCGCGGGCGGGTCCACGGGATCGGGTCCGGGCGGACCCGACGGGGACTGGTCGGACATGAGCGCTCCTCAGCGACGGCTGGATCGGCCCACGATCTTCCCTGGTGCCCGCCCGCGCCGCTGCCCCGAGGGGCCCGGCCGACGAGCGGAACCGGACGCGACTCAGGCGATGACGCGCACCCGCTCGGCCTGCGGGCCCTTCTGGCCCTGGGCGATGTCGAACTCCACCCGCTGCCCGTCGTCCAGCGCCTTGTAGCCGTCCATCTCGATGGCGGAGAAGTGGACGAAGACGTCCTGGCCGCCGTCGACGGCGATGAAGCCGTAGCCCTTCTCGGCGTTGAACCACTTCACGGTGCCCTGTGCCACGGTGCACTTCCTCACTCTGCGCGGCGTTCCACGACCCCGGGGCCGGCGGAGCGGCACCGGAGGACCACCGCTTCGGCGATCGGTGAGGGCCGCTGAATCGGTGACCGAAATCGCACGCTACACGAGGCGTGACGGCGGCGCACGACCACAAATCGGGCATATTCCGGTGCTCCGCCGACCGTCCGTCCATCGGCGGTAGTCGCTGCGGTATGCATGCGGACATGACACCTGCCCCGGCCCCGCCGGAAGCCCGGAGAGCCACCGTCCGCCGGGTACGCCCCGAGGACGCCGCCCGGATGCGGGCGCTGCGGCTGGAGATGCTCGCGGACGCGCCGCTGGCGTTCCTGGAGACCGTCGCCCAGGCCGCCGCCCGCCCGCACGCCGACTACGCGGCCCGGATCGCGGCGGTCTCCCGGGGCGACCACACCGCGCAGTTCGTCGCCGACCCCGGTGGCCGGCTGGTCGGCCACGCCGGCGGCACCGCCTCTCCCGAGGAGCCGGGCCTGACCGTCGTCTACGCCGTCTACGTGACCCCCACCTGGCGGGGCAGCGGCCTGCTCGCCGACCTGATCGACGGGGTGGCCGCCTGGTCCCGCGCCGCCGGCCGCCCGGAACTGCTGCTGGAGGTGGTGGTCGGCAACGACCGCGCCTACCGCGCCTACCAGCGGCTGGGCTTCACCGACACCGGCGTACGCGTGCCGCACCCCACCGTCCCCGCCCTGCGCGAACTCCAAATGCGCCGCCCCGCCTGACCCCAACCAGGGGACCTCACGCAGGGCAGCACCCGGATGAGCCACACCCCCGGTCCCGGCAGCGACGCCCGAAGCGCCCACCGCACGGGTTTCCGGGGGGAGCCCGCCCGCGGAAGGATCAAGCCTGACCGCCTGGAGCGGGTGGGCTCCCCCCGGAAACCCCGACCTGGACCAAAGGCGAAACCTAGACGTGCCGCCGACTCTGCACGATCCGGAACCGGTTAGCCACGTACGCCCCATCGGTCAGCGCGGCGTTCGCGGCCGGGTTGGCGCCGCTGCCGTGGAAGTCCGAGAACGCGGCCGACTGGTTCACGAAGACCCCGCCGGTCAGGTTGCAGGACAGGTGCACGCCGACGTCGACCGCGGCGGCCTCGGTCGCGTCGAGCACGGCCTCGTCGGTGGAGTAGACCCCGGCGGTCAGCGCGCCCTTCTCCCCCACCGTCGCGCGCATGATCTCCAGGCTGTGCGCGGTGGAGTCGGTGGCGATGACGAAGGAGATCGGCCCGAACCACTCCCGGCCGTAGGTCGCGGTATCGTCGGCGGCCAGCTTCACGATGGTCGGCGTCCGCACCACCGCGCCGGGCAGCGCCGGGTGCTCGACGGTACGGGACTCCAGCACCGGCTCGCCGACCTTGGTCACCTCGTCGAGCCGCTCCAGCACCCCGTCGTTGACGATGGCGCCGGTCAGCTCGACCCCGCGCGCCGGGTCGGCGGTGAGCTTGCCGACCGCGCCGGCAATGCCGGCGGCCACCTCGTCGAAGCTCTTGTGCCCCTGGTCGGTCTCGATGCCGCCGGCCGGGATGAGGATGTTCTGCGAGGTGGTGCACATCTGGCCGCTGTACAGGGTGAGCGTGAAGCCGAGGTTGCGGCACATGCCGGCGAAGTCGTCGGTGGAGTCGACCACCACCGTGTTCAGGCCGGCCTTCTCGGTGTAGACGGCCGCCTGTCGGGCGTTCGCCTCCAGCCAGTCGCCGTACTCGGTGGAGCCGGTGAAGTCGACGATCTTCACGGCGGGGTGCAGCGCCAGGGTGGAGGCGAGCTTCTCGCCCGGCCCCTCGGGGGCGAGCAGCACCAGGTTGGGGTCGAAGCCGGCATCGGCCAGCACCTCACGGGCGTACCGGACGGTGATGGCCAGCGGCAGCACCGCGCGCGGGTGCGGCTTGACGACCACCGGGTTGCCGGTGACCAGCGAGGCGAAGAGCCCCGGGTACGAGTTCCAGGTGGGGAAGGTGTTGCAGCCGATCACCAGCGCCACGCCCCGGGGCACCACGTGGAACGTCTTGGTCATCCGCAGCGGGTCGCCCTTGCCGGCCGCCTTCTCCCAGCCGGCCGTCCCCGGGTGCCGGGTCATCTCGGCGTACGCGTAGGCGAGCGCCTCCAGCGCGCGGTCCAGCGCGTGCGCGCCGCCGGCCTGGAACGCCATCACGAACGCCTGGCCGCTGGTGAACTGCACCGCGTTGGCGAGCTCGAAGATGTGCTTGTGCAGCCGGTCGAGGATCTCCAGGCAGACGCCCACCCGGGCCTGCGGGCCGGCGTCGCGCCAGGCCGGCAGGGCGGCCGAGGCGGCGGCGACCAGCTCGTCGGCGCCGGCGTGCGGGTAGCGCACGTTCAGCTCCAGCCCGAAGGGGCTGGTCTCGGTGGCGACCCGGTCGCCCGAGCCGGGCTGGTCGAGGGGGAAGTCGCCGTTCAGGTACGCCTCGAAGGCGGCCTTGCCGTCGGCGGCGGCGGTCTCGCCGTACACGCGGGGGCTGGGTGACTCGGGATAGGCGGACCAGTATCCCCGCTCCGTGATGGCGGTCAGCGCACGGTTCAGGGTGTCGGCGTGCCTGTCGTACAGGGGGTGCGGGGTCTCCGTCATGCCCGCCATCATGCAACAGGTTGGTCCCAGATCAGTAGAGCAGTGTCACAAGTGAGATCGTCACCCGTCAGAGCGCCAGCTGCCACTCCGTCGAGGCGTCGACCGGCCGGAAGCCGAGCTGCTCGTTGATCCGGATCATGTGTTCGTTCTCCGCCGCGTTGAAGGTGTCGATCGCGCGCAGCGCCGGCTCGTACGCGAGGGCGTGCCCCAGGTTCTCGATCTTGGTGAGCAGACCGAGCCGGTGGCCGCGGTGGGCCGGGTCGACGATGGTGATCTGCTGCCAGGCGTGCCAGGCCGCGCTGGCGCCGAGGCTGAGCATGCTCCAGGCGACCAGCCGGCCGGAGCCCTCGTCGACCGCCGCGACGTGGTAGCGGCGGCTGCCCCGGAGGTCGAGCGCCCTTTCGATGCCCCGGATCCGGTCCGCGTCGACCCGCTCCTGCTCCCACTCCAGGTCGCCCAGGGGCGCGTCGGTCATCAGCCGGCCCTCCAGGTAGGCGACGTCGTCGACGTACTCCTCAGGGGTGGACTGCTGCCAGCGGACCGCGCGGTAGCCGGCGGCCGCGCTCCGGGCGCCGGCCAGCAGGGTGTCCAACGCGGCCCGGTCGAGCGTGGTGGTGTCCAGCCGGCGGCGTACCGCCGCCAGCGCGGGACGGGCGCCGACCACGGCAGCGAAGGCCGCTCCGGCGGGGTCGCGCGCCGGGCCGCCGGGCAGGGCCGAGACGACCTCCCCCACCACCCGCTTGCGCCCCGCGTCGCGCAGCAGCCGCACCCCGTGCTCGTGCAGCGCCCGGCCGACGCCCCGCCGCCGGTACGCCGGATGCACCACCAGCTCGGCGACGGCGTTGTCGGTGTTGTCCAGTTGCGGCAGCTCGAGGCGGAGCCAGCCGGCCGGCACCCCGTCCAGCCGGGCCACCGCCCAGTGCACGACGAGGCCCGGCATCGGGTGCCGGACCAGCGCCTCGAAGCGCCGCCGGCAGTACGGCGGGAGGTCCGGCGCGTCCGCGTCGGTGACCGCCGCCCCGATCAGGTACGCCGCGTCGACGGCGGTCTGATCGTTCGGCTCCAGCGCCGTGATGGAGATGCCCATGCCGGTGAGCCTGCGGCACCGGAAAGCGAACGGGCCAGCGAATTTCTTCGCTGGCCCGTTCGGACGTTGGTCGGGAGGGACGTCCACACAACGCCTCCGGCGTTGGGTCGTAAGAACTCAAAGTCTCCGGCGGATCGCCCTCCCGCACGGAGCATCTTGCGCCGTCCGGTTCCTGCCGTCAAGTCCTTGTCGGCGGGTTTTCCACACTCACAGCGAAAAGCCAGTTACCCGGCGGATCGACCCGATCCCCCGTCCGGGCGATCCGCCCATCCCCCGCGCGGCCGACCGTCGCCGGAGGCGCCGCGCTGTCCGCCGCTCCCCGTTCGCGGCGTGTCGGGGTGTCCGGGCGGCGGAAGACCCCGACACGCCGCGAACGGGGGTCGATCAAGCGGGCCGACCTACGGGCGGGGGCGTCAGGCGAGGAGGCCGGCGTCGCGGGCGGCGCGCAGCGAGGGCTTGATCCGGTGGGTCGGGCCGACCTGGCCGGCGACCGCGTCGATGGTCTTCAGGCCTTCGCCGGTGTTGAAGACGACGGTCTCGGCGGTCGGGTCGAGCCGGCCGGACTCGACCAGCTTGCGCAGCACCGCCACGGTCACCCCGCCGGCCGTCTCGGCGAACACCCCGGCGGTCCGGGCGAGCAGCCGGATGCCGGCCCGGATCTCCTCGTCGTCCACGTACTCCATCCAGCCGCCGGTGCGGCGCACGGCCTCCAGCGCGTAGAGGCCGGCGGCCGGGTCGCCGATGTTGAGCGACTTGGCGATGCCGGTCGGCTTCACCGGGACGATGGTGTCGCTGTCGCCGTGCAGCGCCACCGCGATCGGGTTGCAGCCGGCGGACTGGGCGCCGAAGACCTTCCAGCCACCGGCCGGCGCCTCGACCAGGCCGATCTCGACCAGCTCGGAGAACGCCTTGTCGATCTTGGTGAGCAGCTCGCCGCTGGCCATCGGGATGACCACCTGGGCCGGGATCCGCCAGCCGAGCTGCTCGGCCACCTCGTAGCCGAGGGTCTTGGAACCCTCGGCGTAGTACGGGCGGACGTTGACGTTGACGAACGCGGTGTCCTCGAACTCGTCGGTCTCCACCAGCTCGCCGCAGAGCCGGTTCACGTCGTCGTACGACCCGTCGATGGCGACCAGCTCGCCGCCGTAGACGGCGGTGGTGATCACCTTGCCCTGCTCCAGGTCGCCGGGGATGAAGACCACCGAGGGCACGCCGGCCCGGGCCGCGTGGGCGGCCACCGAGTTGGCCAGGTTGCCGGTGGAGGCGCAGGCGAACCGGGTGAAGCCGAGCGCCCGGGCGGCGGTCAGCGCCACCGAGACCACCCGGTCCTTGAACGAGTGGGTCGGGTTGGCGCTGTCGTCCTTGACCCAGAGCGGCGCGGTGATGCCCAGCTCGGCGGCCAGGTGCGGGGCGGCGACCAGCGGGGTCAGCCCCGGGTCGAGCGTCACCCGGGTGGCCGGGTCCTGGCCGGCGGGGAGCAGGGCGGCGTACCGCCAGATGTTCTGCGGGCCGGCCTCGATCCGCTCCCGGGTGACGGCGGCCAGGGCGGCGGTGTCGTAGTCGACCTCCAGCGGCCCGAAACACTCGTAGCAGGCGTGCTGGGCGGCGAGCGGGTAGCGCGCGGAACAGGCGCGGCAGACCAGGGCGCGGGCCGGGCTGGCGGTGGTGTCGATGCCGGGGGCGGCGGGAAGCGTCGACGTCATGTCGAGAGTCCTCTCATCTTTCCCCGCATCGCACCCTGCGGCGGGGACGGAATTGGCACCTGCCCGCGTCCGCTCGTCATCGAGCGTGCGGGTGGTTGCCGGGGCGTCGTCGGGCCGTATCCCTCAGCCCCTCTGGATGAGGTATGCAGTTGTGCCACCGAGTCTAGGAGTTCGGCGGCCCGAACCCGACCCCGGTTCCCACGCTGTGAGCTGAGGCCGTGGGTGGCGGGGGGTCAGTACGGTGCGGGCGATCCCGTCGAGAGAGGAACCCTCCGCCCATGCGCCGGACCCTGCCGAGCTTCGCGGCCGTCACGCTGGTCTGCCTGCTCACCGCGTGCGGAGGTGACACCGGGACGACCGACACCGCGTCCACCACCGTCACCCCGTCCGCGGACGCGTCCACCGCCGCGGCTCCGGCCGCCATCGCCCCCAGCGCCACGCCGACCACGGCGGCGCCGGCCGCGCCCGCTGCGGCGGAGACCCTGACGGCGAAGCCGAAGCCGCCCGCCGCCCCCGCGCTGACCTGCAAGCAGCTCGCCGGTGCGCACGTCGGCAGCGCCAAGGTGCCCTACAACGGCTACCCGGACCACCTGCCGCTGACCGAGGGGCAGTGGTCCGGCGAGGACGGCGCGACCGTGCTGCTGCAGAAGCCGTGCGGGATCGGCGACCTCGACGGGGACGGGGCGGCCGACGCGGTCGGCGTGGTCGCGTTGAACGGCGGGGGCAGCGGCACCTTCTTCACCGTGCTCGTCTGGCGAAACAGCGGCGGCAAGCCGGCCTTCCGGGCGCTGGCCGATCTCGGCGACCGCACCCCGGTCCTGTCGGTCAAGGTGGCCGGGCAGCGGGCCACCGTCGTCTGGCTGACCCGCAGCGACGGCAGGAGCATGGCCGAGCTGGACATCAGGCGCACGTCGACGTACCAGCTCTCGGGCACGACCTTGGTTGAGGTGGGACATACCGACGCGCCGTACACGCCCTGACCGCAGCGCCGCCGGAGCCGTACGGAACGGCTCCGGCGGCGGACGGCCGGCGGGTCAGGCGGGTACGGAGTTCCGGCCCGCCGGCGCCGGGGTGGCCACGCCGGTGCGGCGTCGACCGATCAGGCGGTCGAGCGCCCAACTGCCCGGCCCGAGCACGACCACCAGGGCGAACGCCCAGCAGAACAGGGCGGCGAGCTCGCCGTTGTTGTGTATCGGCAACAGGCCGTCCGGCTGATGCACGACGAAGTAGGCGTACGCCATCGAGCCGGAGGCGAGCAGCGCGGCGGGCCGGGTGAGGAGCCCGACCAGCACCAGCGTGCCGCACACCGCCTGGATCAGCGCCGCCCACCAACCCGGCCACTGCCCCACGGGCAGCGACTCGCCTGTGCCGCGGGCGCCACCGAGCACGCCGAAGAGCGACGACAGGCCGTGGCAGAGGAACAGCAGGCCGATGACCATACGGAAGAGGGACAGGGCGGGTCCGTTGAACCGGTCGAGATTCATCTCGCTACCTCCGGGTGAGTGGAACGGGTGCACCCAGGATCAGCCAGGAAATATCGGACCTTATAAACTTTCTGTTAACGAACGGGTCGTCCGGGGGAGTTAACGCTCAAGTCGTCAGCTCGTGACATCCTTTCGGGTGAACCGCCAGAAGGCCAGCCCCCAGAAGAGCGTCGCGTAGCTCACCGCCGAGATCGCACCCCGCACCACGTCGTCGGTCTGCACCGGAGTGGAGAGCAGGCCGAGCCAGGCGGTGCTGTAGTGCGTCGGCAGGAAGTTGCGCAGCCCGCCGAGGGCGGTGATCTGGTCCAGGATGCTGGAGAGGATCCAGAGCAGCACCGCGCCGCCGACCGCGCCGAGCGCGGCGTCCGTGGTCACCGACAGCAGGAAGGCCAACCCGGCCACCACCAGCAGGACGACCGCCAGGTAGCCGAGCACCGCCAGCAGCCGCAGCAGCCCGTCGGTCGGCGCCAGTTCCGCGGCGACCTGGCTGCGCAGCGGCTCCCAGCCGTACCGCAGGGTGCCGGCGAGCAGGGCGGTGCCGGCCAGCAGCAGCAGGGCCAGCGCCGAGTACGCGAGCGCGACCAGCAGCTTCACCGCGAGCAGCCGGGACCGGGGCACCGGCACCGCCAGCAGGTAGCGCAGGCTGCCCCAGCTCGCCTCGCTGGCCACGGTGTCCCCGCAGAACAGGGCCACCACCACGACCAGCAGGAACGACGCCGAGACGAAGATCGAGAACAGGGCGAAGTTGAGCCCACCCGAGGTGGCCAGCTCGACCAGGCTGCCGAACTCGTTGCGCCCGTTGTCGTCGTCGCCGCCCGACTCGAACTGGAAGGCGGTCAGGATGATCAGCGGCAGCAGCACCATGAACCCCAGCGCGAGCTGGGTACGCCGCCGCGACGCCTGCCGGCGGAACTCGGCCGCGAACGGCAGGGTCGCCGACGGCCGGTAGCCGACGGCCGCCCCGCCCGGGCCGACCCGGCCGGCGTCGGCCGGACCCGCCGTGTCGATGGATGAGCCCGCCATCACCGGTCCCCGCTTCCCCGAGAGTTCTCGCCCACCAGGGCGAGGAACGCGTCCTCCAGGCGGCGCCGCGGCACCACCCGGTCCACCCCGATCCCGGCCCGGACCAGCTCCGCCACCACCTCGCTGCGCGCGGTGCCGTTGGTGTCGACCACCAGGCCGCCGTCACCGTCGGGCAGCACCCGGACCCCCGCCAGGCGGTCCAGCACGACCCGCGCGGCGGCCGGGTCGGTCACGTCGAAGAGCACGCTCGGCGAATCGCCGACGATCTCCTCCACCGGCCCCGAGGCGACGATCCGGCCCTTGTTGACCACCACCGCGTGGGTGCAGGTCTGCTCCACCTCGGCGAGCAGGTGGCTGGAGACCAGCACCGCCCGGCCGTCGGTGGCGTACCGCTGGAGCACCCTGCGCATCTCGGCGATCTGCGGCGGGTCGAGCCCGTCGGTCGGCTCGTCCAGCACCAGCAGCTCCGGCAGGCCGAGCATGGCCTGCGCGATGGCCAGCCGCTGCTTCATGCCGTGGCTGTAGTTCCTGATCCGCCGGTGCACCGAGTCGCCCAGCCCGGCGATCTCCAGCGCCTCGTCGAAGTGCGCGTCGGCAGCCGGCCGCCCGGTGGCCCGCCAGTACGCCTTCAGGTTCTCCAGCCCGGACAGGTGCGGCAGGAAGCCGGGCCCCTCGACCAGCGCGCCGATCCGGGACAGCACCGGCGAGCCCGGCACCAGCCGGTGCCCGAAGACGTAGATCTCACCGGCGGTGGGCTGGGTCAGCCCCATCAGCACCCGCAGGGTGGTGGTCTTGCCGGCGCCGTTCGGGCCGAGCAGGCCGACCACCTGGCCGGGGTGCACCTCGAAGTCCACGTTGGAGACGGCGACGAAGCCGTCGGCGTACTCCTTGCGGAGCTGGCGGACGGCGAGCGGGACACCCGCGTACTCCGGGTGGACCGAGCTGTCCTGGCGGCGGTGCCGGCGGCGGGCGACGGCGACGACCACGGCGAGCCCGACCGCGATGGCGGCGAGCAGCCCGACCAGCACCCAGCGCCAGACGGTGGCGGTGGTGGGGATCGGTTCGGCGTCGACCGTCGGCAGGCTGACCGGGGCGTCGCCCGCCGCCACCGTGTAGACGGTCGGCTCGGCGGGCGTGGTGTACGCCTGGTCGGAGGTGGCGACCACGACCCGCAGCCGGTGCCCGGCCTCGATCCGGCGGACGATCGCCGGCAGCGTGACGGTGACCGGCCGCGCGCCGTCAAGGCTCTTCGGCAGGCCGGTCAGCCGCACCGGGGCGACCAGTCCGTCGGGGAGCGTCGCGGCGCCGTTCGGGTCGACGTCGTAGAGCTTGACGAAGAGCACCGCCTCACCGGTCGGCGAGGCCGCCCGGAGCGCGAAGGTGGGCGACCCGGCGACGTCCAGCGGGTCGGCCAGCGGGGCCGACTCGAACCGGGCGTGCTGGCCGGGAACGTCGCCGGCCACCCCGCCGAGCAGCGAGCCGAGCGCGCCGGCGAAGGGCACCGAGGAGATCGCCGCCGGGTTGCCGTTCGGCGGGTTGGCGATCGGCTGGGCCGGGCCGGTGACGGCGATTTCGCGCCGGGCGTCCCCGGCGACGCCCGGGTAGTCGGCGGTGCGGTAGCCGGTGGCCACCAGCCCCCGGTCGAGGGCGTCGAAGCCGGCGATCCGGGAGAAGGTGAAGCCGTCGCCGGGAGCCGCCCCCTCGCCCTTGACGTAGTGGTCGAGCCACTGCGCGGTCAGGAACTTCACCCGGTCGGAGTCGCTGGTCGGCCCGGTGCCACCGTCGTGGCCGCCGGTGAACCAGGCGACCCGCACCGGGGTGCCGGCGGCGGCGATGCCGCGCGCGTTGGCGTCCGCCTCGGTCAGCGGGAAGAGGCTGTCCGCCTCGCCCTGCACCAGCAGGGTCGGCGCCTTGATCCGGTCGAGGACGCCGGCCGGGGAGGAGCGGCGCAGCAGGTCCACCGCCGCCTGGTCGGCCCGCCCGGTGGTGGCGATCCGCAGGTACGCGGCGCAGACGTCGGCGGCGAACCGGCCGCAGGACGGGTCGGCGGCCGGTGCGGGGCCGGGCCCCGGACCGGTGCCCGGTCCCGCGCCCGGCGCCGGGCTGGCCGGTCCGGCGGAGGCGGGAGCGCCCTCCGGCTGGGCGGCCGAGGTGCCGGAGAGCCCGGCCGGCCCGGAGCCCGCGTTGCCGCCGCCGCCGAAGAAGATCCCGGCCCAGCCCCGCTTGAACACGCCGTCGGTCGCCGGCCGGCCGGTGCTCTCCGGGAGGAAGGCCCGGGCGAGGTCGTTCCAGGTGATCATCGGGACGATCGCGTCGACCCGCTGGTCCTGGGCGGCCAGCAGCAGGGCCAGGCCGCCACCGTACGAGCCGCCGACCACGCCCACCCGGGGGTCGCCGGCGGCGTCGGTGCGGATCTCCGGCCGCTCCGCGAGCCGGTCCAGCAGCCGCTGGGCGTCCCGGATCTCGTAGTCGGGGTGGTCCAGGTGGATCTCACCGCCGCTGCGGCCGAAGCCACGCGCGGTCCAGGTCAGCACGGCGTAGCCGCGGGTGACCAGGTCCTCCGCGTCGGACCGGACCGAGTCCTTCGTACCGCCGAAGCCGTGCGCCAGCAGCACCGCCGGCACCCTGCGGTCGGCCGAGGCGTCGTCGGGCAGCCAGAGCGTGGTGTCCAGTTCGACCGGCTGGTCGCCGGCCGGTCCGGATCGGACGGTGACCAGGGCGGACTCGGTGCGGAAGCCGGGCCGGTCCGGTCGGGCCGCCCAGACGGCGGCGGCGGCCAGCAGCACGACTACCACCGACGCGACGGCGACCCGGCGACGGCTGGCCAGGACGCGCCGCAGCCACGCGGCCGACAGCGGTGATCTCATGTGGCTCACGGTACGGCCCGGTTCCTGAGCGTTGGCTGGGATCCTCCGTACGTCCGTCCGGTTCGTCCGATCGACGAGCGGGGTTGATCGACCGCGCGCCGTCCAGACCATTACCGGCGGGACGACTTCGGATCACGTGAATTCCGATCTTCAATCCGAAATCGACTCGGATCAGACCATGACGGCTACCCCGACGGCACTTTCCGTGGTGATCGGTGAACGGCATGTGACATCGCTCGTAGTGACGCGAAACTGACTGAACAACCACGGCATGTGCCAGGGCCGGGTCGGTTAGTTTTCCGGTCCGGTGTACGGGACTCCATCGGCGACCCCCGACACCCGGACCGATCCCCCGCCGTCGCCGGAGGAGACAGACCCATGACCGTCCCCGCGCAGCGGGTCCGTCGACGGCCCTCCGGCCGCGTGCTGCCGCTGCTGCTCGTCGTGGCGATGCTGGCGCCGGTGGCCTTCCTCTTCGCGCAGCACCACCGGCTCACCGGCGACGACCGGGACCTGGCGGTCCGGGAACGACTCGGCGTCGAGTACCTGCGCGCGCTCGGCCCGGTGACCGAGGCGCTGGTGGACGCCCAGTCCGCCGCGGTGGCCGGCCGCCCCGCCGGCCGCGACGCGCTGGACCGGGCCGTCCGGGACGCCGCCGGGGTCGACGCGCGCATCGGCGACGAGCTGCGCAGCCACGAGCGGTGGGCCGGCCTGCGCGCCAAGCTGGAGGCGTTGCCGGAGCGGCCGCTCACCGACCCGGAGGCCGCCTTCGTCGCGTACGGGGAGGTCACCGACCTGCTGCTGGCCCTGCACCGCAAGGTGCGGGAGAGCTCCGGCCTGGTCCGCGACCCCCGGCAGGACTCCTTCTTCCTCCAGGACAGCATCGGCCTGGACCTGCCGACCGCGATGGTCGCCGCCGGCCGGCTCGCCGACCTGAGCGCGCTCGGCGCCGCCCGGCCGGCCGCCGAGCGCGCCCGCACCCAGGGCGAACTGGCCGAGCTGCGGGTCGGCGCGCTCGCCTCCGCCACCGACCTGGTCGCCGACCTGCGCGAGGCGGTGGACAGCTCGGAGAGCACCGACCTCGGTGCCAACGTGCTCACCCCGCTGGACACCTACCAGCGTGCCGTCGAGGCGCTCGCCGCCTTCTCCGGGCCGAGCGCCGGGTCGAAGACCGGGCTCGCCGACCCCGGCCAGGTCGCCGCCGCCCGGCTCAACGCGCAGTCCGCCGCCCGGCAGCTCCAGCCGGTCATCCTCGACCAGCTCGACGCGCTGCTGAAGGAGCGGATCGACTCGTACGACCGGGACCGCCGGCTGGCCGCCGGGGCCGCCGCCACGGCGGTGCTGCTCGTGCTGCTCCTCACCGGCGTGCTGATCGCCGCGTACCGGCGGGCGCGGCGGCACGCCGCCGAGGCCCGGCGCGCGGGCGACGGCGACACCGACACGGTGCCCGACCCGCAGCGCTGGGCGCCGCCGACGGCGGAGCGGGGCATCCGTCCGGAGGACCACCGGCTGCTCCAGCCGGCCGGCTCGGGCCGCGACGGCGGATCCGAACGCTGGGGGCCCTTCGATGCTGCTCGCTAGGCTCCGGATCCGGGGAAAGCTCGCCCTGCTGGTCTTCATCCCGCTGCTCAGCACGGTCGGGCTGGCTGTACCGGTGGTGCTCGACCGGGTCGCCGCCGCCCAGCGGGCCGGCGAGACCGCCGACACCGTACGGCTCGCCAGCCGGATCGGCAGCCTGGTCCAGGACCTCCAGCAGGAACGCGTCATGTCGGTGGGGCTGCTGCTCGGCCGGGTGCAGCGCAGCGAGCTGATCCAGAAGGCGGCCACGGTGGACGACCGGGTCGCCGACCTGCGCGCCGACTACGCCGGCCGGCTCTCCGCCGAGACCACGGCCGCCCTGGACGGGGTGCACGAACTCGCCGAGCTGCGCACCCTGGTGCTCAGCCGGGCCGCCACCCCGACCCAGGTGATGGAGGCGTACGGGCCGATCGACATGGCCCTGATCGACTCGTTGCAGCTGCCGTCGAAGGTGGACACCACCGTCCCCGCCGGGCGGCAGGTGCTGGCGCTGGACGCGCTGCTGCGGGCCGACGAGGGGCTGGGCGCCTGCGCCACCCTGATCGTGCTGGTCAAGGCGACCAGCAACCCGCGGGTGTCCGCCTCCTACATCGCCTGCATGGCCGCGCTCCAGGTGGACAACCTGCGGTTCCGCAGCCTGATCACGCCGGAGCAGTTGAAGCTCGCGCTGCTGGACGACGCGGCGGTGGCCGCCCGGACCAGCCCGACCTTCCTCGTCGACAGCGTCCAGGACCCGATCGCGGCGATCCGGGACGTCCCGCTGGACGCGCTCTTCCCGTCGGTCCGCTCGATGATCACCCTCGGGCAGTTCGTGGAGAAGAAGGTCGTCGCCGACGTCATCGCCCAGACCACCGCCGACAAGCGTTGGGCCCTCACCACGGCCTGGCTGGTGGCCGGGGCGGCCGGCCTGGTCCTGCTGACCGTGATGCTGCTCAGCGTCGCGGTGGCCCGTACGGTCGCCCGGCCGCTGACCCGACTCACCCGCTCCGCCGACCGGGTGGCCCGGGTCGCCGAGGCCGAGCTGGTGCGGGTCGCCGACGACGAGTCCGACACCGGCCCCCCGGTACGCCTCGACCCGGTCGACGTCCGGGCCCGGGACGAGATCGGCGACCTGGCCCGCGCCTTCGAGCGGGTGCAGAGCACCGCCGCCCGGCTGGTCGAGCGCCAGGTGGCCGGCCGGCGCAACGTGGCGCAGATGTTCGGCCACGTGGGACGGCGTACCCAGAACCTGGTCGGCCGGCAGATCGCGCTGATCGACCGGCTGGAACGGCAGGAGACCGACCCGGGCCGGCTGGCGCACCTGTACCGGCTGGACCACATCTCCAGCCGGCTGCGCCGCAACGCGGGCAGCCTGGTGGTGCTCTCCGGCGCGACCGGCAGCGACGGGCACGTCGCCCCGGTGCCGCTGGCCGACGTGGTACGGCTGGCGCTGGGCGAGATCGAGGACTACACCCGGGTCGACGTGCGGGTGCCGGCCGAGGTCTCCGCCGCGCCCGCCATCGCCGGCGACCTGGTGCTGGCGCTGGCCGAGCTGATGGAGAACGCCACCGTCTTCTCCCCGCCGCACACCCGGGTGGTGGTCTCCGGCGAGCTGACCGAGATCGGCGCCCGGATCTGCGTGGTGGACCGGGGCATCGGCATGACCGAGGACCGGCTGGCCGAGGAGAACGCCCGGCTGAACCGCCGGGAGCGGCTGGACCTGGCCCCCACCGAGGTGCTCGGCCTCTTCGTGGTGGGCCGGCTGGCCCGCCGGCACGGCTGGACGGTGCGCCTCGCCCCGACCGCCGGCGGCGGGGTCACCGCCCGGCTGGACGTGCCGCACCCACTGCTGGTGGTACGGCCGGCCGACCCGGCCGGCTCGACCGTGGCGCGGGCCGCCGTACCGGCTCGGGACCGGCGGTCGCCGGCCGCCGCGATCGACCCGACCCGGTCCGGCCGCGCACTCACCGCGGCGCCGGCCGACAGCCCGGCCGCCACCTTCGATCCCGCGCTGCTGAGCCGGGCCACCCGCACGATGGCGGCCGGCGAATCCTGGGACGCCTTCGGCGCCGGGGCGGCACCGACCGGGGGCACCGCGTTCCTGGAGATCCGGCAGCCCGACGCGGACGCCGCGGAGGACTTGACCACCCCCGGCGGGCTGCCGCGACGGCGCCGGCCCGACGAGGTCGCCGACCGGCCCACGCCGACCGGTGCGGACGTGCCGGTCGCCGGCCGGCCGCCGGCCCCCGCGCCGCAGTCGGTGGAGATGTCGCTCGCGCCGTCGCTCTTCCCGCCGGCGGCCGACCCACCGTGGGCGGAGGCGCCGCCCGCCCCGGCGGCACCCGCGCCGTCGCTCTTCGCGCCGGCCGGCCCGCCGGCCTGGCCACCGCCCGGCGGGGCCGCGACGCCGACGGTCCGGCAGCGGGTGCCGGGGGCGACCCTGCCACCGGCCGAGCCGGCGGTCGGCCCGGTGGACGCCAGCGGCGCGGACCCGGACGCCGCCCGGACACTGGTCGAGCAGTTCCAGTCCGGGGTACGCCGGGCCGAGCAGTCCGGCTGGGCCGACCTCGGCGCCACCCCCGGCCGGCCACGGCTGAGCCGACGGGTGCCCGGGGCCAACCTGGCGGTCACCCCGCCGCAGCAGGCCCCGGTGAGCCAGCCGCCGCAGGACCCGACCGAGGTCCGGGAGCTGATCACGGAGTTCGAGGCGGGCGTCGCCCGGGCTCTGCGTGAAGTCAACACCGACCACCGCCACGACGAAGAGGAATCATCACGGTGACCAGCCCCTTCCTGCACGACAACGTCGACCACCCGACCCACGCCGGGCCCGACCTCAGCCCGGAGGCGCGCACCTTCAACTGGCTGCTGGACTCGTTCACGTCGAGCACCGCCGGCGTCCTGGAGGCGATCGCCGTGTCCTCGGACGGGCTGCTGATGGCCATGTCGGCCATCAAGGACCGGTCCAACGCCGAGCGGCTCGCCGCCGTCGTCTCCGGCATGACGAGCCTGGCCGGCGGCGCGGCGAGCTGGTACGCCCTCGGCGGCCTGAACCGGGTGATCGTGGACATGGCCGACGGCTACCTGCTGATCAGCGCGATCAGCAGCGGCTCGGTGCTCGGCGTCGTCGCCGACCGGTCGGCCAACCTGGGCACCGTGGCGTACGAGATGACCCTCTTCGCCGGGCGGGCCGGCGGCGCCCTCAGCCCGACCCTCATCGCCGAGCTGAAGAACGCCGTTCAGCAATGACCCCGCAGGCCGCCGGCGAGGAACCGGACCCGGACCCGATGGTCCGGATCCGGCCCTACCTGCGGACGCCGGCACCGACCGGCGGGGGCGTACCGGCGACGAGGCCGGCGCCCGGGCCCGACCCGCAGGCCGAGCAGCCGGCCGGCCCGCGACCGTTCGTGCTCACCGCCGGGCGGGTCACCGGCACCGACCCGGCGATCGGTCTGGAGACCCAGGTGACCGCGCGACCGGGGGGCGGCCCGTGGACGGCCACCCCGGCGGCCCGGCTCGCCCCGGAGCTGCAGGCGATCATCGCGCTCTGCGGTGAACCGATCTCGGTCGCCGAGATCTCCGCCCGGATGCGGATGCACTTCGGCGTGGCGTGCGTCCTGGTCGGCGACCTGCGGGCCGCCGGCCACCTCGACGTGCACGTCGGGGACGTCGACGATGCCCTCGACCCCGACATCATCCTGCGAGTGATTGAGGGACTCCGTGCGATCTCCTGAATGGCCGGTCGCCCCGCTGGGCGGGGTCTCCTCGAACAGCGCCGCCACCCGCTACGGCAGCCCGGCGGGCGGTGGGCAGGTCGTACCGCCCCCGCCGGCCGCGGCCCCGCCGCCGCCGTACCGCCCGCCGGCCGCCGCGGGCGGGGCGGCCCGGACGGCGCCGGGCGGCCGGCCGCCGATCCCGGTGAAGATCCTGATCGCCGGGGGCTTCGGCGTCGGCAAGACCACCACGGTCGGCGCGATCTCCGAGATCGCCCCGCTGACCACGGAGGCGTCGATGACCAGCGCGGGCATCGGCGTGGACGATCCGGGCGTACGGAGCGCGAAGACCACCACCACGGTGGCGATGGACTTCGGCTGCGTCACCATCGACCGCAGCCTCAAGCTCTACCTGTTCGGCACCCCCGGGCAGGCCCGGTTCGGGTTCATGTGGGAGGACCTGGCCCGGGGCGCGCTCGGCGCGCTGGTGGTGGTGGACAGCGCGCGGCTGGACGACTGCTACCCGGCCATCGACTTCTTCGAGCGGGCCGGGCTGCCGTTCGTCGTCGGGGTGAACGCCTTCGACGGACGGCTGGCGCACGACCTGGGGGCGATCCGGTGGGCGCTGGCGATCGGCGACCACGTGCCGCTGGTGCGGTTCGACGCCCGGGACCGGCTCTCGGTGCGGGACGCGCTGCTGGTCGTCCTGGACCGCGCGCTGGACCGGGCCACCCGGGAGAGGGGGACGTGAACCGTTCGCCGGTACGACCCGTTCATCAGGAAAAGGGGGACGTGATGAGAGGTGGTCTGGACGAGACGCTGGCCCGGCTGGCCCGCCGGGAGGAGGCGCTGCGGCGCCGGGCGGGCGAGCCGGGCGAGGAGGCCGGGGCGTCGACCGTCGCCTTCGAGACGACCGGCCACCCCGGACGGTCGGACAGCCCGGGGTGGGACCGAACCGGCCGGTCGGCGGCGACGCGGACCGGGGTGGGACGGTCGGCCGCCGATGAGCGCGACCCGGTGGAGGAGGTCGCCGAGGCGGTCCGCCTGGTGGTGGCCGAGCACCCGGGGTTGTCGGTCGTCGTGCGGGTGGAGCACGAGGGCCGGACGTACCCGCTGCGGATCGACTGGGCGGACACGGCGGTGACGGTCGCCGCGGAGAACACGACCACGCCCCCGCCGCCCTGGCCGAGGCCGGTCAACACCGGGCCGGTGTGGTCGGCGGGACGGGACGGAACGGGCGCCGACCCGGCGGCCCGGCTGGCCGAGATGATCCGCCGGGACCCGGCGCTGCTCGCCGACGACCGGCGACCGTGACGGCCGGGCGGGCCGTGTCGGGGGCCGCTACTGTCGGGCGATGGCCGAACCGGACCTGACCCTCACCGCGAGCCTGCGGCCTGCCGCGCTGGACGCCCGGCGGGGCATCGTGCGGCTGCACCCGGAGGTGCTGACCGCGCTGGCGCTGCGCCCCGGCGACCCGGTGCGGCTGGTCGGCCGGCGGGTGACCGCCGGCATCGTGGCGCCCGCCGAGCCGACCGCGAGCGCCGCCCTGCTCTACGCCGACGACCTGGTGCTGGGCAACCTCGGGCTGCGCGACGGTGGCCGGGTGACGATCGGCCCGGCGCCGGTGGTCCCCGCCCGCCGGGTGACGCTGAGCGGCCCGGTGGCGGTGGTGGCCGCGGTGTCACCGGAGATGCTGCGGCTCGCGCTGCTGGGCAAGATGGTCACCCCCGGCGACGACGTCTCGCTGCTGCCGCAGGACGTGCTCCCGGACGCCTCGGTGCGCAGCCTGGTCGAGGCCGCGCGACGCAGCCTCGCCAACACCGTCGGGTACGCCTGGACCAGCACCCTGCTCACCGTCGTGGAAGCCGAGCCGGACGCGGGCGCCCTGGTCACCATGGACACCGTGGTCGGCTGGGAGCACGGCCCGGCCACCCACGGCTCACCGGGACCGGCCCGCCCCACCACCACCCGCCTCGCGCCCGGCGGCCACCCCGCCGCCGGGACCGGCCGGAACGGCACGGCCCAGGACCCGACCGGGACGCTCCGGTACCGGAGCGGTACCGGCCTCGACGGCGCCGGGCTCGACAGCACCGGGCTGGACGGCCCCGGGACGGTCGTGGCGGACGAGGCGCCGCACGTGGACGAGCTGCCCGGGCTGCGTACCCAGGCCGAGGAGCTGACCGAGCTGCTCGACCTCGGCTTCCACCACCGCGAGGTGCTGGGCCGGCTCGGCACCACCGTCTCGCTCGGCGTGCTGCTCAGCGGCCCGGCCGGCTCGGGCAAGTCGGCGCTGGTCCGGGCGGTCGCCGCCGCCGTCGGCGCACGGGTGCGCCCGCTCTGGGCGCCCGAGCTGGCCGCGCTGAGCAACGACGCGGCGGCCCGCCGGCTCCGCGAGGCCGCCACCGAGGTACGCGCCGGCGGACCGGCCGTGCTCCTGGTCACCGACGTGGAGGCGCTGGCCCCGGCCGAGGAGCCCGGTCCACTGGCCACCGTGTTCCGCCAGGCGATCGCCGAGACCGTCCGCGCCGGGGCGGCGGTGGTCTGCACCACCTCCCGCCCCGAGGCGGTCGACCCGGCGCTGCGCGCCCCGGACCTGCTCTCCCTGCGGATCACCGTGCCGCTGCCCGATCCCGCGCTGCGCCGCGAGCAGCTCACCGTGCTGACCCGGCAGGTGCCACTGGCCGAGGACGTCCGGCTGGACGAGGTCGCCGGTCGTACCCCCGGGTTCGTCGCCGCCGACCTGGCCGCGCTGGTGCGCGAGGCCGGGGTCCGCGCGGCCCTGCGACAGAAGGCCGTCGAGCGGCCGACGGTGGCGATGGCCGATTTCACGGCGGCGCTGGAGGTGGTCCGGCCGACCACCATGGCCGCGTCCACCCTGGAGCTGACCTCGGTCACCCTGGACGACGTCGGCGACCTGGTCGAGGTGAAGCAGACCCTCACCGAGTCGGTGCTGTGGCCGTTGACCTATCCGGACACCTTCGCCCGGCTGGGCGTGCAGCCGCCCCGGGGCGTGCTGCTCTACGGGCCGCCCGGGTGCGGCAAGACCTACCTGGTGACCGCGCTGGCCGGGACGGGCCGGGCGAACGTGCTGTCGGTGAAGGGCGCGGAGCTGCTCTCCAAGTGGGTCGGCGAGAGCGAACGCGCCGTCCGCGAGCTGTTCCGCCGGGCCCGCGAGGCGGCCCCCACGCTGGTCTTCCTCGACGAGGTGGACGCGCTGGCCCCGGTGCGTGGCCAGGCCAGCGACGGGGGTACGACCGACCGGGTGGTCGCCGCGCTCCTCACCGAGCTGGACGGGGTGGAGGCGCTGCGCAACGTGGTGGTGGTCGCCGCGACCAACCGGCCGGACCTGGTCGACCCCGCACTGCTGCGCCCCGGCCGGCTGGAACGGCTGGTCTACGTGCCGCCGCCGGACGGTCCCGCCCGGGCGGAGATCCTGCGCGCCGCGTCCCGGACCGTGCCGCTCGCGCCGGACGTGGACCTCGCCGCGCTCGGCGGGGAGCTGGACGGCTTCTCGGCGGCGGACTGCGCCGCGCTGGTCCGGGAGGCCGCGCTGGCCGCGATGCGCGAGTCGCTGGCCGCGTCCACGGTCACCGCCGCCCACGTGGCAACCGCCCGGCGGCGGGTGCGCCCCTCACTCGACCCCGCGCAGGTGGCCTGGCTGGCCGCGTACGCGGAGAAGCGGGCGGCACGCTGACCGACACCTGTCGGGGGCGGCCGGGGCCCTCAGTCGGTGGGCAGCAGCGGGCCCAGCGGGCCGAGGTCGAGGTTGAGGTCCTCGGGGGCGAGGCCGAAGTACTGGCGCAGCTCGGTCATCTGCTCCTCCAGCGCCATCAGCGTGGTGCCCACCCGTTCGATCTGCTCCTCGGTGAGGTCGCCGAGGTCGACCCGGCGCAGCGCCTGCCGTTCCATCAGCTGGCGCAGCAGCTCGATCACGGTGAGCACGAGACTGGCCAGCCCCCGCTCGACGGAGTCCTGGTCGACGGCGAGCCGACGGTCCAGCGGCGTCACCCGGGGCGCCCGCCAGGCGGCCGTCTCGCCGAGGGCCGCGGCCAGGTCGGCGGCCTCGTCCCGGCGCGGACCCGGCCCGGTCACCCGACCTCCCCGGGCAGCACCCCGACACCGGGCGACCCGAGCGGATCGGGCAGCTCGGGTGGGGTGAGCGCGCCGACCGACGCGACCAGTGCGCGCAGCGAGATGCGGACCAGGTCGATGTCGGCGATGGCCAGGGTGATGTCGCCGGAGATCACCACGCCGGTGGCGAGCACCCGGTCGAGCAGGTCGACCAGCGCCACCGGGCGGTAGGCCAACGGGTCGTCGGCACTGCTCGGGGCGAGCGAGGTGGTCACCACGCCGGCTCCCGCACCGGGTGCGCGGGCTCCGCCGGCCCGTCGGCCACAAAGGAGTACGGCGGCCACGGGCCGGTCAGCTCCAGTCGGATCTCCGGGTGCCGGTCGGCGAGTTCCCGGACCAGCGCGGCGAAGCCCTCCACCCCGGCGGTCTCCACCAGGTACGCGCCGTTGAGCACCATGGCGGTCGGGGCGCCGGAGAGCCGCCGGTCCTGGGGGGCGTGCCGGCGCGCGGCGGCGGCGTACCCGGCGAGGGCGGCGTGCACCGCCGCGGCCGCCTCGCCGGCGATCCGCTGCCCCTCGTCCCGGGCGGTCAGCTCGGCCCGGCGCCGCCGCAGGTACGCCGCGCCCGCCCCGCCCCCGCCGTCGGCCGCCTCGGTGCGGGGCAGGGCGCCCGGCACCACGTACCCCTTGACGCCCCACTCGCCGCGGCCGGTCAGCCGGTGCAGCGTCCCGGCCAGTTCGGCCTGCCGCTCGGCGAGCATGGCGGCGACCCGGGTGTCGTCGTGGTGCACGGTGGCCAGCCGGGCGGGCACCACCGCGCCGGCCCGGCTGAGCGCGTCCACCACGGCGTGGTGCGCCCGCGCCGCGCGCTCCAGCCAGGCCAGGTCCTCCAGGTTGCGGCGCAGCGCCTCCTCGCCGTACTCGGTCAGCGGCGCGGCGCTGACCACCGCCGCCAAGCCGGCGGCCCGGACGGCCCGCACCGGCCCACCGTCCATGCCGGGGACCGCGGCCAGGGCGGCCGGGTCCGGGTCGCGGACCACACCGTGCAGCCAGGCGCCGACGGTGACCGCCGGATCAAGTGCCGTACTCATTCCACCCCTCCCGTGCGGCCGCCCGCCGGGCCACCCGGGGCCGGCGTTCCGCCTCCACCTGCTCCGGATCGCGCGGCCCCGGCTCGACCGGCGGGCGGGCCTTCGAGCTGAGCCACGGATCGTGCTCCCACCAGTCGATGCCGATCTGCCGGGCGGTGTCCACCGAGGCGATGACCAGCCGCAGCTTCAACGTCAGCAGCTCGATGTCGAGCAGGCTGACCCGGATGTCGCCGGCGATCACGATGCCCCGGTCGAGCACCCGTTCGAGGATGTCGCCGAGGTTCGCCGGCTCGTGCCCGGCGCCCATCACCTGGCCGGTGTTCTGCACCACCGCTGGCCGCGGACTGGTCATCTCAACCCCCGTCGCCCTTGCCCCGCTGATAGCGGCGCGTCCGCCGGTAGCCCAGCAGGCCACCCGCCATGTCGAGTTCGACCTCGTAGAGGCCGAGCAGGTCGGTGGAGGCCGGGATGCGGTGGTCCTCCACCACCTCCACCCCGACCCGCCAGCCGTCGTCGGTGGGCTGGATCGAGGTGACGCCGAGCGGGTCCTTACCGGTCAGGCCGACGACCTGGCGCAGCCCCTCGCGGGCCGCCTCGGCGGCCGAGACCGGCTCGTAGTCCTCGTCGTCGTACCGGTCGTCCTGCGGCACCGGCTCCTGCCGGCGCTCGCGGTCGCCGTCTCCCCGGACGCGTCCTGGGGCCATCCCGCTCACCTCCCTCGCCGTCGTTCGGGGTCGTCCCGCCGGTCCACCCGCCGTGCCTGACCCGCCGCCTGGCGGCGGGCGGCCGGCCGCCGGGGCGGGCGGGCCGGCGCGGCGGCGGTGTCCGCCCCACCGCCGCCCGCGCCGGTCAACCGGTCCAGGACCCGCTGCTGCCCCCGGTCCCGTTCTTCCGGGGTGATGTCGCCGGCCTCCGCCGCCCGGTCCAGCTCCTCCAGCTCGCGCCGGATGTTGGCCGGGTCGTACTGCCGCGACTCCGCCTCCCGGGCGATCACCTTGACCACCGAGGTGAGCCCCCGCACCGGGGCGTACGGCAGGGTCAGCAGCGTCCAGAGGATGTCCACCGGTCACTCCACCAACTGGTGGGCGCTGACGAAGTCGTACGGGGCGAGCGGCCCGAGCAGCCGCATCCGGATCAGGCCCCGACGCTGCTCGGCGAACTCCTCCAGCACCCGGACGAACTCCTCCTCCTCGTCGACGTCGACCAGGAAGGCGACGTTCATCGCGTCCAGCTCGCTGCTCGGCGGGCGCGGCGCGTGCGCCACCGCGTACGGGGTGAGCGTGTCGATCAACGCCCGGTTCTCCGCCTCCCGGCGCAGCTCCACCCCCTGGCTGATCATCTCGCCCAGCCGGATCCGCTGTTCCCGGCTCTCCACCTCCGGCCGGCCGCGCACCTGATCGGCGAGCGCAGCGGCGGAGCTGTTCTCGGCGAGGAAGTCGCTGATCATCTCCTCCTCGTCGAAGCGACCGTGCACGGTGTACTGCACCCGGTCCTCGAACTCGTCGAGGGCGGCGGCGAACCGGTCGTGGTGGGCCTCCAGCAGGTCCTCGACCGCGTCCGCCCCGGTCACCACCGTGCCGAACCGGACCGGCAGCACCGGCGCGACGGCCGCCGTCCCGTCCAGCAGCGTCTGGTACGCGGTCAGGTCGGCCGGACGGCCCATCGGCTCCTCCAACCCCACCTCGCTGACCAGCGCGGCCAGCTCGCCGTGCCGGACCGCGGTCACCTCGCCCGGCGGGTTGCCGACCCCTTCCGCGTCCGGGGTCGGCTCCACGTCGGACGGCACGATGCCGTAGATGAACAGCCCGAGCTCGCCGCCCGGCTGAGCCTGCTCGTCAGTCATCTCACCGCTCCTCGTCCCGGCGTCGGCGTGGCCGCTCCCGCTCCCGGTCCCGGCCGCGGTCGCTCAGCGAGTCCGCCACCGCGCCGCTGATCTCCTGGGCCGCCTTGCCCAGGCCGGAGATGGCCTTGCCCTTGGTCGCCGCCCCGGCGGCGTCCCCCACCAGGTCGGGCAGCCCCTTCTGGTTCTTGGGGGTGATGCTCAGCCGGTCGACCGCCTCGGCGAACCGCAGGTACGTCTCCACGCTGGCGATCACGATCCGGGCGTTGATCTCCAACAACTGGATGCCGACCACGGCGACCGAGACCTGGGCGTCGATCACCACGCCCTTGTCCAGCACCGTCTCCACCACGTCGGCGAGGGTGCCCCCGGCACCACCGCCTCCGCCGCGTTCCAGGGCGCTACCGCCCTGGGCGCCGGTCGTCGTCGCGATCGTCATTCGCCACGCTCCTCACGCCGGCGGCGGACCACCGGGCGACGCGGGGCCTCCGGGGCACGTCGGGCCGCCGGGCGCGGGCGCTCCGGCTCCTCGCGCGGAGGCTGGGGTCGGCGGGCCCGTTCGGGTCGCCGGCGCGGCGGCGGGGGCGGCGGCTCCTCCTCGAGTTCCGCCTCGTCGTACCCCTCGTCGTAGTCCTCGCCCTCGTCGTACTCGTCGTACTCGTCCGCCGGGGGCCGGCGGCGCTCCGGCGGTCGACGGCGGCCGCGCTCGGCGGGCCGGCGCTCCTCGCGCTCCTCCTCGGGCTCCTCCGGCTGCTCCTCGGCCTCCTCGGCCCGGCCCCGCTGCTCCTGCTCCTCGCGGGCTTCCTGCTCCTCGCGCAGCGCGGTCTCGTGGTCCTTGACCACCTGGGAGTCCTCGATCTCGCCCCGCCAGCCCTGGACGGAGTCCGGGTCGAGCACGGTGTTGGTCATCACGTGCCGGACGAAGTGCTTCAGCTCCAGCCGGACCCGTCGGCCCTGGGCGCGCCAGAGATTGCCGGTGTGCTCGAAGAGCCCCTGCGGGTGGTACTCCAGGACCACCAGGATGCGGGTCAGGTCGGGGGTCAGCTCGTGGAAGCTGACGGTGCCGTCCACCGAACCCTTCTCACCCTTGGACCGCCAGTGGATGAGCCGGTCCGGGATCTGCCGGACGATGGTCGACTCCCAGCTCCGGTGCGACCAGAAGACCTGCGCCTTCCAGGTCATCTTCTCGTCGGAGTCGTTCTCCGCCTGCTCGACCTTCTTCATGAAGCTGGGGAAGTCGCCGAACTGGGTCCACTGGTTGTACGCGACCCGGACCGGCACGCCGACCTCGATCGTCTCGACGATGTTGGTGACCTTGAGCTTCTTGCCGCCCTTGCCACCCTTGCCGCCGCCACGACCGAACGCCGACATCACCTTCTCCTTACCGCCGGCCAGGCCGGCCCGGAACATGGCCTTCATGGGGGATTTGCCCTCGGCGAGCTGCTGCGCGCCGGTGGCGGCGGCGATCAGGCCGGGGCCACCGCCCTGCTTCGCGTACTCGCTGAGTCGGCCGGTGGCGCCGGTGATCCGCTCGGTGACCACCGAGACGGCCCGCTCGCCGATCGCGGACGCCAGGTCCCGCAGGTCGGCGCCGAGCTGCTCCTTCGCCCGGTTGGCCAGGGCGCCGGGATCGTTGGCCGCCATGGTCACCGCCCCCGCTTCGGCGTCGCCGGGTCGGCGCCGCCCTCACCCGGCTGCGGCTGGTCGCCCAGCTCCTGCTCCTCGTCGGGCGCGGACCGCTGCCCGTCGTCGCCCCCGCCTCCGCCGGACCTGCGGCGCAGGGCGTCCGCGCTACCGCGCAGCTTGCCGCTGATGGCGTCGATGCCACTGCCGGCGGCCGCGCCCGCGGCGGCCTTGCCGGCCGAGGCGAGCGGGCTGCCCAGCTTGCCGAGGCCCGACAGGTGGGGGGACGAGGTCAACAGGTCAGTGCCGCGCTTGAGCAGGTGGGGATCACGGCTGGCCCGCCCCGCGGCGACGGCGGCGGCCAGGGTGAGGGCGGTACGCAGCTTCTTCCGCCGGCCGAGGACGTATCCGAGGCCGACCGCGAGGCCGACCCGCATTCCGCTCTTCATCGGTTCTCCTTCACTCCCCGGTGGTCGGGACGACCCGATTCCACCGAGGGCCGGAAACCAGCACCGGGGAATTGCGCACGGCGGTCCTGCGTCGGGACGTCCCGTTGTTACGGACCCGGCCGGCAGTACCCGCCCGCCCCTACGCAAAACATTTTCGGCAATTCCCGCTCGCATTACAGGGAGGAGCGGGAAGGAGTCGTCCAGGCGGCGACCAAGGCCGCAAACCGGGCAGTCAGAGCGCGTCAACCAGGAAGGACGCGAGATGGATCAAACCTCGCGAAGAATTGTCAGAATGCCGGCGGGGTGGCGTCGAGGCAGATTTCGGCGTGGACCTTGTCGCCATTTTCGATCAGTTTTGCGCCGCATTTCTTCAGCACCTGGACGGCCCCCATGTTGTCCCGGGTGGTGTCCGCGACCACGGCGTGCATGCCGGCCGCGGCGGCCTCGTTGAGCAACTCGCGCAGGGCGCCGACGCCGAGGCCCTGGCCGCGCGCCGAACGCCCCAGCCACATCCCGGTCTCCACCACGCCGGGCTCCTCGCAGCGGCTCATCCGCACCATGCCGACCACCTCGCCACCGGCGAGGATCGCGTACATGCGGGTGCGGGTGGGACCGTCGAGCCCGGCGAAGTTGGCCCGGTGGAACTCCCGGAACGCCTCCCGACGGGCCAGCGACCAGCCGGCGGGCGCCTCGACCGGGGGCATCACGTCACCCGGCTCCGCCTCGGCCACCGCTACGGAGAGCAACGGCTCCAGGTTCCGCTCGTCCAGTGGCTCCAGTCGTACCGCACCCGTCACAGTGCCGCAGTCTGCCGGCACCGCCGCCGGTCGTCCAGCCCTTTGGGCCGCGAATGGCCCTCTGGTCGCAGGTACCGGCCGGTCGTCCCATCGGGGTGTTCCGCGTCACGCTCCGCTGTCGGCGGCGAGAGCCGGCACCGGCCGGGTCGCGGGCTCAGGCTCGGGACGGGAACTCGCAGAGCACCGCCGAGGCGTCGTCGGCGCGCTTGTGCCGGCGCAGCCGATCGGGATGGTCGCGCTCCGCGGCGCGTACCTGGTCGATGAGCGCGCCGGGCCCCTGCGCGGTCACCAGGTCGAGCAGTCCGGCCCAGTCGAACAGGCCGAACTGCTCCACGGCACTGGAGGCGCCGTCGGAGAGCAGCACCGCCCGGCGGACCGCGTCCGACCCGCGCAGCGGCAGGGTTCCGGTGACCGCGTGGTACGCGGCGTCCGGGTCCGTCGCGGCCACCCAGTAGCCGTGGGTGCGGTTCATCCGCTCCCGCTGCACCTGCACCGCCTGCCGGAACCGGGTTTCCGCGTCGACCTCCCCGGCCGGCAGTCCTGCCGCGATCCGGCGCAGGTCGGCCAGCGCGTCGTCCAGCCGGTCGTCGGAGATCACCTCGACCCGGCCGCCGACGTCGAGGACCAGTGGGCTGTCGCAGAGCACCAGGTAGTCGATCTCGTCGCCGCCCTCCCGGAGCAGGCAGACCGTCGCCGACGGGGTGCCCGGATGGTCCAGGTCGCAGGCGTCCCCGTGGTCGGCGCGCACCGCCAGCAGTGCCGCGGCGAGGCTGCTCACCAGGGTCGCCGCCGGCCGGGCGGCGACGGCCAGCCCGATCCGGGCGGCCAGGTGGCGGACGAACCACGCGGGCCCGTGCATGCAGCCGGTGTCGAAGCCCTCCGGCACGGTCGCCCCGTCGAGGACGCCCACCAGCGGACCGAACCGGAACACCACGTCCTCGTTCTCCGGGCGGCCGGGCGCCGCCACCGAGGCGGACCGCACCCGCATCGCGTACGCCTCGCCGACGGTCCGCACCGTGTGCCCCGCCGGGTGCCGCGCCTCCGGTCCCACCATCAGCCCGCTCCCCTCGCCGTCGTCCGAGCCCGGCTACCCGGCCCGGCCCACGCCATGCCCGCCCCCGGCGCCGCCGGCATTCGGACGAACCCGCCGGTACGCGCCGGTCACGCACCGTAGCGTCAGCACCCCGCGCAGCGCTGCCGGGGCAACAGCACACCGGATGGGCACCGAGCTACCCGGCCCCACCTGCAACGGCCTGCACACGGACGGAAGTGGTCAGCGCCGGCGGTTGCGGGCCCGCGAGGAGCGCAGCCGGCGCAGCCGCCCGACCAGCACCGGCTCGGCGGCGAGCGCGGCGGGCCGGTCCAGCAGGGCGTTGAGCAGTTGGTAGTAGCGGGTGGCGGAGAGGCCGAAAGTGTCCCGGATGGCCTGTTCCTTGGCCCCGGCGTGCTTCCACCACTGCTGTTCGAAGGCGAGAATCCGCTGCTCCCGCTCGGTGAGGGTGTCCGCCGTGCCCGGTCCGCGCTGCGCGGGCACCGGTTCGGCCGACGGCCCCTCGACCTCCGGCGCGTCGTCCGCCATGGCGGCGAGGACGGCAGCGGCGTCGACGGGCTCCGGGGCGTCCTCAACCGGCGGCGCGCTGCGCGGCGGGGGGACGACGGCCCCGGGCCGCTGGTCGGTGACGGCCTGCCCGGACGGCTCCGGCCGGTCGCTGGCGGCCGCGGACGCGTCGGCGGGCATGATCGCTCCTCACACAGCGCGGACGGCCGGCGACTCCGAACGCCGACCGGGGGGACCCCAGCGTAACCAGGGCCGCTGTCCGACGCACCCGACGCGCGCCGGGCCCCGCGCGGTGGCGCGGGACCCGGCCGGCGGGTCAGGAGATGTCGCGCCGCCGCATCGCCCAGAGGGCCGCGCCGAGCAGCACGACCAACCCGCCGATCAGCAGGGTGGACGAGTGCTGCCAGGTGATGTCGAGGGTCTCCGGCTTGCACTCCCCCGAGTACGAGACGTTGTTGCAGGAGTCCCAGTTCTCCAGGGTCACCTTCTTCTGCATCCAGGCCAGCGCGTAGGTGGGCAGCAGCCACGCCTCCACGAACGTCACGTTGGCCATGCTGAGCAGGATCCCGACGCCGAACTGGCCCACCACGGCGAGCGCGATCGCGCCGCCGAGCGCCATCGCGGTGTGCCGACCCAGCGACGCCAGCGCGAAGCCGATCGTCGCGGCGGTCAGCACCAGCAGCAGCCCCCGCAGCCCGGTGAGCGCGAAGGACTGCCACGCCCCGGACGTCGTCTTCGCGGTGGTGCCGCGGAAGGTGCCGACCAGCCAGAACCCGACGGTCCAGACCACCGCCGAGGTCAGGGCCAGGGTGAGCAGGCCGGTCAGCAGCGCCGCCAGCTTGGTGAGCAGTACGGTGAGCCGCTTCGGCCGCCACAGCAGCAGGTTCATCATCCCGCCGGTGCTCCACTCGGCCCCGACGAAGGAGGCGCCGACGACGAACCCGACCAGCGCCAGGATCGCGGTGAAGGGCACCAGCGTCTCGTCGAAGGTCTTGCGGAAGTCGAAGGTGGACGGCAGGAACCACTGCGCCTGGAACGCGTCCCGCGGTGGCGGGCTGATCATCTCGCAGTCCGGCGGGAACCGACCCTCCTTGTTGGGCGTGCCCGCCGCCTGGGCCTGCACGCAGGCCGCCTTCTCCTGCTCGGCCCAGCGGACCTGCTCCTGGTACTGCTGCTCGGCCTGGCGCTCGGCGCGGGCCCGCTCGGCGGGACCGATCTTGTGGTTGGTCAGGAAGACGCCGGCGAGCACCGCCAGCAGCACCAGCACCCCGGCGAGGGTCATCCAGCGGGTGAAGCGCCGCTTGGTCAGCCGGCGCAGCTCCGTACGGTAGAGACTCATGCTCCCCAACCTCCTCCGGTGGCGCCGGCCTGCTCCGACCCACCGACCTTCGTGGACTGGTCGACTTGGCGGTGCTGACCGGGCACCGGCGCGGTCGCGGTCAGCTCCAGGAAGACGCTCTCCAGGTCCACCGCGACCGGGGCCAGTTCGCTGACGTACAGGTGCTGCTCGGCGAGGAGCCGGCTGACCGAGGCGGGCTTGTCCACGCCGGCCAGCATCAGGTGGTCGGGGTGCCGGGTCACCGACACGCCGGAGCGGTCCAGCAGGTCGGCGGCGGCGGCGAGGTCCTCGGCCGCCTCCAGCCGGACCCGGACCCCGCCGTGGGAGTGCGCGGCGAGCACCTGGTCGACCGGGCCGAAGGCGACCCGCCGGCCCAGCGAGATGATGGTGACGGAGTCGCAGATGAGCTGGATCTCGCCGAGGATGTGGCTGGAGAGCACCACGGTCATCCCGGATTCGGCGAGGGTGCGCATCAGGGTGCGCATCTCCCGGATGCCGCCGGGGTCGAGGCCGTTGGCCGGCTCGTCGAGGATCAGCAGCTTCGGGTTCTTGAGCAGGGCCGAGGCGACCGCGAGCCGCTGCTTCATGCCGAGCGAGTACGTCCTGACCCGCTCACCGGCCCGGTCGCGCAGGCCGACCAGCTCCAGCACCTCGTCGACCCGGTTGACCGGCACCTCGCCTGCACCGGCGAGCAGCGACAGGGTGTCGCGCGCGGTGAAGTGCGGGAAGAACTGCGGGCTCTCGACGATCGCGCCGACCTGACCGGCCACGGTGGGCAGCGCCGCGGGCACCTCGTGCCCGAGGATGGTCATCCGGCCGCCGTCGGGCCGGATGAGGCCGAGCAGGGTCCGCAGGGTGGTGGTCTTGCCCGACCCGTTGGGGCCGAGGAAGCCGTGCACCTGGCCCGCCTCGACCCGCATGTCGAAGCCGTCCAGCGCGTTGCGGGTGCCCCGCCGGCGGCTCTTGTACGTCTTACGTAGACCTTCGATCTCCAGGACAGCCGACAAGCTGCGCCTCCCCCGATGGTTGGCTTATGACAGCGGTCACCATACTCGGTATGCTCCGGAGGGCAATACCCGGTATGCATCGGGGCGTCGAGTCGCTACCGACCGTGTATCAACGAGCCACTCAGGCGCAGATGACGTTGACCCCGGCGGCGCGGAACGCCTCCACCACGTCGACCGACGCACCCGAGTCGGTCACCAGCGTCTCCACCCGGTCCACCGGGCAGATGCGGGCGAAGGCGTGCCCGCCGAGCTTGGACGAGTCCGCGATGATCACGACGCGCTTGGCCCGGGCCACCATCAGGTTGTTCATCGCCGCCTCGCCCTCGTGGTGGGCGGCGGCGCCGAGCTGCGGGTCGACGGCGTCCACGCCGAGCAGGGCGACGTCCAGGGTGACCTCGCGCAGCAGCGCGCCGCCCAGCGGGCCGACCAGCTCGAACGACTTCGGGCGCACCACCCCGCCGGCGACCACGACCTTCATCCGGGAGCGGACCAGCAGCTCGTTGGCGATGTTCAGAGCGTTGGTCACCACGGTCAGCTGGGCGCCCTCGGCGCTGGTGTTCAGGTCGGGGCGGACGGCCAGGGCGCGGGCGACCTCGGTGCTGGTGGTGCCGCCGTTGAGGCCGACCACGGTGCCCGGGGAGACCAGGGCGGCGGCGGCCGCCCCGATCCGCTGCTTCTCGGCGGAGTGCTTCGCGGTCTTGTAGCGCAGCGGCAGGTCGTACGAGACGCCGTTGGCGACCGCGCCGCCCCGGGTCCGGGTGATCATCTGCTGCTGGGCGAGCTGGTCGAAGTCACGGCGGATGGTGGCCTGCGAGACGTCCAGCCGCTCGGCCGCCTCCTCGACGCTGACCCGACCACTGTCGGTCAGCATTTCGAGCAGAGCGTTCCATCTGGCGTACCGGTCCACCGCGGGGGCCTCCGTTGACTCTGCACGAACGGTGATTGATTGCGTGCACAGTAGTGCGCGAAACTACGAGGGCGCAAAACCACCACCTGCGCGATCTGGGAGCTGGTTGCCACGGCCACCCGGGTTCGCGCAGAATGACGCGCGAAAGACGGCTGTAATGAGCCGTATTGCGCACCGCCGCCCTGTGCGAGGAGTTCTCATGGCGTACGTCGACGCGGAGATCGCGAGCCAGCCCGACTGCTGGCGGGAGGCGGCACAGCTCGCCGGCACCGTCGCCGCCGACCTGCCGCGCCCCGGCGAGCGGGTCGCCGTCGTCGGGTGCGGCACCTCCTGGTTCATGGCGTCGGCGTACGCCGGGCTGCGCGAGCGCGCCGGCCACGGCGAGACCGACGCCTTCCAGGCCAGCGAGTTCCCCACCGGCCGCCGCTACGACCGGCTGATCGCGATCACCCGCTCCGGCACCACCACCGAGGTGCTCGACCTGCTCGCCGCGCTGCGCGGGCAGACCCCCACCACGGTCCTCGTCGGAGACCCCGCCTCGCCCGCCACCGGGCTGGCCGACGCGGCGGTGACCATGCCCTTCGCCGACGAGCGGTCGGTGGTGCAGACCCGCTTCGCAACCACCGCCCTGGCGCTGCTCCGCGCCCACCTCGGCGACAACGTCGAGGCGCTCGCCGCCGACGCCGAGGTGACCGTCCGGGCCCCGCTGCCGATCGACCCGGCCCGCATCGAGCAGGCCACCTTCCTCGGCCGTGGCTGGACGGTCGGGCTGGCCCAGGAGGCCGCGCTGAAGTGCCGGGAGGCGGCCACCTTCTGGGCCGAGGCGTACCCGGCGATGGACTACCGGCACGGCCCGATCTCGATCGCCGCACCCGGCCGGCTGGTCTGGGCGTTCGGCGAGCTGCCCGAGGGGCTGCCCGAGGACGTGGCGGCCACCGGCGCGGCGTTCGTGCACAGCCGCCACCACGGCTGCCGCACCGTGCTGGGCAGCTGGGCGGCGGGGCGTACCCCGGTCGACCCGATGGCCGACCTGATCCTGGCCCAGCGCTTCGCGGTCGCCCTGGCCACCAGCCGCGGCCTCGACCCGGACGCGCCCCGGCACCTGAGCCGCTCCGTGGTCCTCGCGTGACCGACGCCCCCGACGGTGTCCCGGTCGTCGTCGCACTGGACGTCGGCGGCACCGGGATGAAGTGCGCGCTGGTCCGCCCGGACGGCGCCGTGGTGCACGCCGAACGGCACCCCACCGGCGCCGAGCGCGGCCCCGCCGCCGTGGTCGACACCATCCTGGAGGTGGCGGAAGGGCTGGCCGGCAAGGCCCGCGCCGACGGCCTCACCCCGATCGCCTGCGGCATCGGGGTGCCGGGGCTGGTGGACGAGGCCGCCGGGGTGGCGGTCTGGTCGTCCAACATCGGCTTCCGGGACGTACCCCTGCGGGAGCTGGCCGCCACGCGGCTCGGACTGCCCACGGCGCTCGGCCACGACGTGCGCGTCGGTGGCCTCGCCGAGAGCCGGCTCGGCGCCGGCCGGGGCGTCGGCCACGTCCTCTTCGTCGCCGTCGGCACCGGCATCGCGGCCGCCCACGTGGTCGGCGGTTCGGCCGCCGCCGGGGCGCACGGCGCCGCCGGCGAGCTGGGCCACATCCAGGTACGCCCCGACGGACCGCGCTGCGGCTGCGGGCGGCCCGGCTGCCTGGAGGCGATCGCCTCGGCCTCGGCCGTCGGCCGCCGGTACACCGAGCTGGCCGGCACCCCGCTGACCGCCGCCGAGGTGGCCGACCGCGCGGCGGCCGGTGACGAGCTGGCCGGGCAGGTCTGGCGGGAGGCCGTCGAAGCGCTCGCCGACGGGCTCGCCACCGCCCAGGCGCTCTACGACGTGGAGACCATGGTGATCGGCGGCGGGCTGGCCCGGGCCGGCGCGCGGCTGTTCGACCCGCTGCGGGCGGCGCTGCGGGAACGGATGACCTTCCACCGGGAGCCGCGCCTGGTCGCGGCGGCCCTCGGCGACGAGGCCGGCTGCCTCGGCGCCGCCCTGCTCGCCCTCGACAGACTGGAGTAGTGATGGCCCTGCGGGTGAACGGCAAGGTGGTGACCCCGACCGGTGTGATCCGGCAGGGGTGTGTGGAGATCAACGGCGACCGGATCACCGCGGTCGCCGAGTACCCGGCGAAGCGCGACGGGCACTGGATCGTGCCCGGGTTCGTGGACATGCACACCCACGGCGGCGGCGGGCACACCTTCACCACCGGCGACGCCGACGCCGCCCGCGCGGCGGCCGCCTTCCACCTGCGGCACGGCACCACCACCCTGCTGGCCAGCCTGGTCAGCTCCCCGTTCGAGCTGATGCGGGACGCGACCGCCGCGTTCGCCCCGCTGGTTAGCGAGGGGGTGCTCGCCGGCGTCCACTTCGAGGGGCCGTACCTGTCGGCGACCCGGTGCGGCGCGCAGAACCCGGAGTACCTGCGCGACCCCTCCACCGACGAGCTGGCCGAGCTGATCGAGCTGGGCGCCGGCGCGGTGCGGATGGTGACGCTGGCCCCGGAGCGGGCCGGCGCGCTGGACGCGGTCAAGCTGCTCACCTCGCACGCCGTGGTCGCCGCGGTGGGCCACACCGACGCCACGTACGACGAGACCCGGGCCGCCGTGGCGGCGGGCGCGAGCGTCGCCACCCACCTGTTCAACGGCATGCGGCCGCTGCACCACCGCGAGCCCGGCCCGATCGTCGCCCTGCTGGACGCCCCGAACGTGGTCTGCGAGCTGGTCGCCGACGGCGTGCACCTGCACGACGGGATCCTCACCTTCGCCACCGCGACCGCCGGCGCGGAGCGGGCCGCGCTGATCACCGACGCGATGGCCGCGGCCGGGATGCCCGACGGCGAGTACGAGCTGGGCGGCCAGGCGGTCACCGTGGCCGACGGGGTGGCCCGGCTCGCCCGCGACGGCGCGATCGCCGGCAGCACCCTGACCATGGACGCCGCGCTGCGGCACGCCGTGGACGCCGGCATCCCGATCGCCGACGCGGTCCGCATGGTGGCCACCACGCCGGCCCGCGCGATCGGCCTCGGCGACCGGCTCGGCGCGCTCCAGGTCGGACTCCGCGCCGACCTCGTGGTGCTCGACGACGAGCTGAACGTGGTCCGGGTGATGCGCGGCGGCTCCTGGCTGGAGTGAGCCCCTCCGTGGGAGCGGCACACCCCGTCGACTCCCTCTGGAGCTGATGTCGTAGACGAATCACCGGTCATCGGTCCGTGATTCACTCCGTTTCGCCGAGGTGGCGCCATCCCCCCGGCCCCGGACACCGCCACACCGGCGAGACGCAGTGGACAGATGCGGCCGGGCCGCCGGCGCGAATCGTTTACGACATCAGCTCCAAAGGACGCGGCACCACACACGCCGCCCGGGTCGAGCCGACGCCACGGAGCAGCCACGGAACGGCCGCCGGGCGCGAATCGAACCGGGCGGGCATGGGCCGTGGGCGTCAGCCCGCGGTGGGGACCTCGACGCCCAGCACCGCCTGCTCGTCCGGACGGTGCACCAGCACGTCGGCCAGGTACGACTGCACCGCCGGGCCCATGCCCACGTCCCGCCCGGCCTGCTCGGAGAGCAGCCACTTGTGCTCGATGATCTGCGCGAACAGCTCCTGCGGCTCCAGCTTGCGGCGCAGGTGCGCCGGCACCGCCCGGACCACCGGCTCGAAGACCTCGGTCAGCCAGCGGTGCGCCGCCTGCTGCTCGTCGGTCAGGTCGCTCTCCATCCGGTAGGCGTCCAGGTCGTTGAGCAGCCGCCGGGCCTGGTTCTCCTCGGCGTCCAGGCCGGTCAGCCGGAGCAGCCGCCGGGTGTGGTAGCCGGCGTCGACCACCTTCGGGCGGACCAGGTACCGGCCGTTGTCGGCGGTGGACATGGCCACCTCGGCCACGTCGAAGCCCAACTCGTTGAGGCGGCGGATCCGCCCCTCGATGTCGTGCCGGGCCTCCCGCTCGACCTGCTGCTCGTAGGTGATCTCGTGCCAGAGTCGCTCGTAGCGCTGCACGACCTCCTCGCAGACCACTTCCGGGTCGATCGACTCGTGCAGCAGCCCGGCAGCCTGGAGGTCCAACGCCTCGCCGAAGATGTTGACCCGGGCGATCTCCAGGTCCTCGCCGCGCTGGCCGTTGGAGAGGGAGCTGTGCAGGGCGCCGGTCTCGGCGTCGACCAGGTAGGCGGCGAACGCCCCGGCGTCCCGGCGGAACAGCGTGTTCGACAGCGAGCAGTCGCCCCAGAAGAAGCCGGTCAGGTGCATCCGGACGATCAGGGCGGCGAGCGCGTCGAGCAGCCGGCTCATCGTCTCCGGGCGCAGGGTGTGCGAGAAGAGCGCCCGGTAGGGCAGCGAGAACTGCAGGTGCCGGGTGATCAGCACCGACTCGAGGGGTTCCCCGTCCTCGGTCTGCCGGTCGGCGACGATCGCCACCGCCTCGACCGACGGGAAGTCGATCCGCTCCAGGGCCCGGAGCAGGTCATACTCCCGTTCGGCGATCCGCTCGCGAGTCTCCTTGAACGCGTACACGTAGTCGCCGAGCCGGACGAACCGGACGATGTGCCGGGAGATGCCCTGGGGCAGCGCCACCAGGTGCTTGGCAGGCCACTGCTCCAGCGGCGTCGACCAGGGAAGGTCGAGCAGCGCCGGGTCGACGAGGGCCGAGGTGATCCGCACGGGGACAAGTGTGAAGGGTGCCCCCCGCCCAACGCTTCCCTTCGTGGCTCGGCACACAGCCGCCACGGCCCGCGCCGGCCGGCCGCCGCCCGCGGCCGGTAGCGTGATCGCGTGCGGGAGACCACGACGGTACGCGGCGCGTCCCGACCACCGCGGGTACGCCCCGCCGGCTGGTGGTGGGACGCCCTGCTGCTGGCCGGGCTGGTCGGGCTGACCGTGGCGCTCGCCACCGACCACTTCTTCGGCATCGACCGGGCGGTGGCCGACTGGGCCGGGGAGCACCGGCCGGCGGCGGCGTACTGGGTGGCCCGGGTGTTCAACTTCCTCGGCCAGGGCACCCCGTTGACGCTCCTCGCCGCCGGGTTGGGCGTTCTGCTGGCGGTCCGGCTGCGTTCGGTCCGCCCGGTGCTGCCCCCGGTGGCCGCCTTCGCGCTGACCTACCTGACGATCGGGCCACTCAAGGTGTGGACCGCCCGCCCCGCCCCCAGCGCGAGCATCAAGGAGCCCTTCCTGCCGCCCGAGCAGACCCTGCCGCTGTTCCAGCACGACCTGCCGGTCAGCTACGCGCAGTCCTACCCGTCGGGCCACGTCGCCAACGCGATCGTCTGGTACGGCATGCTGGCGCTGCTGGTCGCGCCGCTGCTGCGCAGCTTCGGCCGGCAACTGCCGACCTGGCTGGTCACGGTCGTCCGGGTGGTGCCGCCGCTGGTGGTGCTGACCACCACCACCTACCTGGGCTGGCACTGGCTGACCGACTCGGTGGCCGGGCTGCTGCTCGGGCTGCTGCTGGACCGGCTGCTGCACCGGGTGCCCTGGGACCGCCTGCCCCTCCCCGGCCGGTTATGCGCCTGGGACCGTCCGTTCACCTCGATCACCTAGCCTGCAGCCCGTGGAGCGACTGAGGCGCCGGCTGGGCGTACCCGACGCGGTGGTGATCGGGCTGGGGTCGATGCTCGGCGCGGGCGTCTTCGTGGTCTTCGCCCCGGCCGCCGCCGCGGCCGGCGGCGCCGGGCTGCTGGTCGCCCTGGCGCTGGCCGGCTTCATCGCCTTCTGCAACGCGACCAGCTCGGCCCGACTGGCCGCGCGCTACCCCGAGTCGGGCGGCACGTACGTCTACGGGCGGGAGCGGCTGAACCCGTTCGCCGGCTTCCTGGCCGGCTGGGGGTTCGTGGTCGGCAAGACGGCGAGCTGCGCGGCGATGGCGCTGACCATCGGGGCGTACCTCTGGCCCGGGCAGGCCCGGCTGGTCGCCGTCGCCGCCGTGGTCGCGGTGACCGCGGTGAACCTGCGCGGCATCGGCAAGACCGCCGCCGCGACGAAGGTCCTGGTGGTCGTGGTGCTGGCGGTGCTGGCCCTGGTCGCGGTGGCCGGGGTGGCGGCCGGCGACGTCCGGCTCGACCGGCTCACCGAAGCCGGCGGCTCGGTCCGGGGCGTGCTCACCGCGGCCGGGCTGCTCTTCTTCGCCTTCGCCGGGTACGCCCGGATCGCCACCCTCGGCGAGGAGGTACGCGACCCGGAGCGGACCATCCCCCGGGCGGTGCCGCTGGCTCTCGGCGTGGTGCTGGCGGTCTACCTGCTCCTCGCCGTGGTCGCGGTCGGCGTGCTCGGGGCCGACCGGCTGGCCGCCTCCGCCGCGCCCCTGGTCGACGTGGTGACCGCCGCCGGGCTGCCCGACCTGGCCTGGCTGGTCCGGGCCGGGGCGACCGTCGCGGTGACCGGGGTGCTGCTCTCCCTGCTCGCCGGCGTCGGCCGGACCCTGCTGGCGATGGCTCGCCGGCACGACCTGCCCGGCGCGCTGGCCGCGGTGCACCCGGTCCACCGGGTGCCGCACCGGGCGGAGCTGGCGGTGGCCGCCGTGGTGATCCTGGTGGTCGCGCTCGGCGACGTACGCGGCGCGATCGGCTTCTCCAGCTGCACCGTGCTGGTCTACTACGCGATCACCAACGCGTCGGCGCTGACGCTCGGCCCGGACCCGACCCGGAAGCTGCCGGTACGGGCGCTGGCCGTCGCGGGGCTGGTCGGCTGCCTGCTGCTCGCGGTCAACCTGCCGCCGGCCAGCGTGCTCGCCGGCTTCGGCGTGCTCGCCCTCGGCGCCACCTGGTACGCCCTCCGACCCAGACCCTGACCCCACGCCCGTCCCCGCGCGGCGCCCGGGGCCGGGCCCACGCGCTTTGCGGCGTGTCGGGATGTCCGGGTCGCGGGACACCCCGACCCGCCGCAAACGGAGTCGATCAACAGACCGACGCGGCCCGACCGACCGCCAGGTCATTCCTCCGGTTCGCGGGGGGCGGGCGGGCCGGCCGGCGCGGTGGGCAGCGGGGTGGTCTCGCGCAGCAAAGCGCTCAGCCCGGCCCGCCGGGCGACCACGGTCAGCCGGTCCCCCGAGTTGATCACCATGCGCGGGTCGGCGGACCAGTCCGTCCGCTGCCCGGCCCGGGTGTGCGCGAGCAGGCGCACCTCGCCGGGGCGGGCCACGGCGGCCAGCGGCCGGCCGTCCAGCGGCGCGCCGGCCACCACCGGCACCTCCACCACCAGCAGCGCGTGCCGGTCGACCGGGATGGTGGCGATCACCGCCCGGTCCAGCAGCGCCGCCGCGAACGCGGGCGCGGCCAGGTACGACACGCTGCGCGAGATGCCGATCCCGAACGCCTGCTGGATCCGCTCGGCGAAGTCGCCGTCGAAGAGCCGCAGCACCACCCGCAGTTCGGCGTTGAGCGCCCGGGCGTTGAGCGCGGCGCGCAGGTTGACCCCGTCATCGGTGGAGACGACCACCAGCGCCTGGCAGGTCTCCACCGAGGCGGAGCGCAGGGTCTCCTCCCGGGCCGCGTCCCCGACGATCAGCGGTACGCCCAGCCGACGGGCCAGCGCCGCGCCGCGCGCCTCGGCGGTCCGGTCGATCGCCACCACCTCGACGCCGAAGTCGCGCAGCTGGGCCATCACCCGGGTGCCGATGTTGCCCAGCCCCACCACCACGACGTGCCCGGTGCGCTGCGGCTGGATCCGGCCGGCGTGCAGGGCGAGCCGGGCGTTGACGATGCCGTCGACCACCACGGCGGTGATCAGCGGGATCAGCGCCAGCCCGGCGAGGTTGAGCACCACCTGCATGATCTGCGCGGCGGCCGGCTTGCTGACGTCCGGGTCCTGGCCGCTGAGCGTGGTGACCAGGGTCAGATAGAGCGCCTCGGTCCAGCTCACGTCCACCGCGCGGGAGTTGAGCCAGCCGAGCACCGCGATCACCGCGAGCAGCACCATCACCGCGATGCCGATCTTGCGGGTGGCGAAGCTGCGGACCGCCCGGAGCAGCACCGCGACCGGCTGCCGGCGGCGGCGGGCCCGGACCAGCCGGCGGGCCGCCAGCTCGGTGCCGGCCGGCTGGCCGGTCGCCTCGGCGAGCACCACGTCGGCCGCCGGCTCGTCGGCCGGCAGCACGCGGACCAGGGCCGGATCCGTGGTGACGGCCAGGCCGCAGACGACGTCGCCGGCGCGTACGTCCTCGCGGCGGGCCACGTAGAGGGTGCGCCCGGCGTGCCGGAAGTGGGTGGGGGCGACCTCGCCGAGGGCGGCGGCCACGAACGCGGGGGCGGCGATCGAGGCGTCGGAGAGCACCGCCGAGTCGGGGAAGAGCTCGCGCAGGCCGTTGGCCAGGCTGGTGTTGAACATGCGCACCACCAGGCGCAGCCGGGGCTCGACCTCCTGGGCGCAGAGCGCCGCGTGCATGTTGCCCACGTCGTCCTGGTGCAGCAGGGCCAACCCGTCCGCGCCGGCCAGGCCGGCCCGGCGGAAGGCGGCCTCGTCGAGCCGGTCGGCGCGGACCACCTGGATGCCGTCGACGTCGCGGCCGTCCGGCCCCTCGGAGCGACGGCGCTCGGGCACGACGAGTGTGATGCGGACCCGGCCCTGCGCCAGCTCGGTGGCGAGCAGCGCCTTGACCACCCAGTAGGCGAGCGGGTCGTTGCCGCAGACGACGTAGTGCGGCCGCGTCTCGCCGTTGGCCCGTAACCGCCAGCCGGTCGCGCGGCGCGCGCGGTCGCGCAGGGGTTCCGCCATGACCGGATCGTAGTCAGCCGGTCGCACCGGGCGCAGCCCCGCTGATCATGAGCGCATGTCGGGGCGTACGGCGGGTAGTGCAGCGGCATGCAGACGTTCCTCCCGTACCCGGACTTCCTGGCGAGCGCCCGGACGCTGGACCAGAAGCGGCTGGGCAAGCAGCGGGTGGAGACCATCCAGGTGCTGCGCGGGCTGACCCGGCCCACCTACGGCTGGCGCAACCATCCGGCGGTGAAGATGTGGGCCGGCTACGAGGAGGCGCTGACCCGGTACGGGCTGGACATGTGCGCCGTCTGGTGCGAGCCGGGCCGGGCGGACACCTGCGCCGGCACCATGACCACCGACCTGGCCGCCGCCTGCGGGATCGAGCGGATCCGGACCCAGGCCGAGCTGGCCGGGGCCGGCGAGCTGCCACCCTGGCTGGGCCGGGAGGACCTGCACCTGAGCCACCGCTCGTCGCTGCTGCGCAAGGACCCGGAGCACTACCGGCCGCAGTTCGGCGACATCCCGCCCGACCTGGAGTACGTCTGGCCCGCCTCGGACCGGGAACGGCGCTGTCTGCTGCCGTCCGAGGGCTGACCGGGCAGACTGAGATTTCCTCGGCCGGGAAGGTGCACATGGCGCTGTCACAGATGCTGGGCCGGCTCATCGGCGTACGGCAGCGGGTGGTCGACCCCGGCGGCGGTGGCGCCGCCCGCGTGCCGCGCCCGGTCGAGGCCGTGGTGGTCGGCGGCGGGATCGCCGGCATGTCCGCGGCGGTGGTGCTCGCCGAGCGGGGCGTGGCGGTGACCGTGCTGGAGGCCGCGCCGACGCTCGGCGGCCGGCTCGGCGCCTGGCCGGAGGCCCTGACCGACGGCACCCAGCTCATCGAGCACGGGTTCCACGCGTTCTTCCGGCAGTACTACAACTGGCGGGCGATCCTGCGCCGGGTCGATCCGGGCCTGGGCTTCCTCAAGCCGATCCCCGGGTACCCGATCCTGAGCGGGCAGTGGCCGACGGAGGAGTTCGGCCGGCTGCCGCCGGCCCCGCCGCTGAACCTGCTCGCCCTCCTGCTGCGCAGCCCCAGCCTGCGCCTGGCCGACCTGCGCCGGATGGACTCCGACGCCGCGCTGCCGCTGCTCAGCTACCACCCGGAACGCACCTACGCCGAGTTCGACACCGCCACCGCCGACCAGCTGCTGACCTCGCTGAAGCTGCCGGACCGGGCCCGGGCGATGCTCTTCGAGGTCTTCTCGCACTCGTTCTTCAACCGCGAGGCGGAGATGTCGGCCGCCGAGATGATCGCCCAGTTCCACTTCTACCTGCTCGGCAACCCGGAGGGGCTGGCCTTCGACTGCCCGGACGAGGACTACGCGACGGCGATCTGGCAGCCGCTGACCCGGCACGTCGAGAAGCACGGCGGCCGGGTGGTCACCGAGGCCGCCGTCACCCGGCTGGACCGGGAGCCCGGTGGCTGGCGGGTGCGGACCGCGGACGGCTCGGCGTACCGCGCCGCGCACGTGGTGCTCGCCGTCGACCCGCCCGCGCTGGCCGCCCTGGTCGCGGCCTCCCCCGGCCTGCCCGGGGCGGCGCCCCGGCTGGTGGCGCGGATGCCCGCGTTCGGCCGGCCCGGCCCGCCGTACGCGGTGGCGCGGTACTGGATGGACGGGGACGTCCGCGCCGACCGGGCGGTGTTCAGCGGGGTGTCCCGGCAGCCCACCCTGGACTCGGTGACCCTCTACCACCGGCTGGAGAACTCCTCCCGCCGGTGGGCCGAGCGGACCGACGGCTCGGTGCTGGAGTTGCACGCGTACGCCTGCGACGAGGGCGTGCCCGCCGAGGAGCTGGCCGAGCGGATGCGGGTCGAGCTGACCATGCTCTGGCCGGAGGCGGCCGGGCTGCGGGTCCGCGAGCTGCGGGCCCGGGTGGAGGCCCAGGCTCCGGCCTTCACCCCGGGCAGCCACGCCGACCGACCGGGGGTACGCACCGACGCGAACGGCCTCTACCTGGCCGGCGACGGCATCCGGACGGAGTTCCCGAGCGCGCTGATGGAGCGCGCGGCGGCGACCGGCATCATCGCCGCCAACCACATCCTGCGGGCCGAGGGCGCGGCGGCCGAGCCGGTCCGCTCCGTCCGGCCGCGTGGACTGCTGGCCCGACGCTGAGCGGTCGGACCCGTCGGCTCCCCCGGCCGGGTCCGCCGACGGTCGGGAACCGGACAGCGTCCCCTGGACCGGGGCACCGGCGCCGGGACGCTGATCTTCCAGGCCCGGCTGGAACAGCTCGCCTGGTACCACTGGACCGACGACCCGAAGGACCTCAGCTACGCCGGGTGCCGCAATCCCCGGGCGTCCCGGCCGGACAGCATCAACCTGAACCTGGTCCGGAAGACGCCGGTCACCTGCTGCCAGCCCGACCCGGGCGACCCCACCGTCGTCAACTACCTCCAGATCCTGCACAACCGATTCCGGGCCACGCCGCCCTCGGTGGAGGTGCGGGTCTGGTCGGTCTCCGGCTGAGCCGGCCCCGGGCGGGCATCGAAATGCGTTGCCGGCCCGCCCGGGCCCGCCCTACCGTGATCGCGCAAGGTCAACCAGCCCGCCGGGAGTCAGTCATGTCGTTGTCGCACGTCAGGTGCGCGTGGTCGACGCTGCCGCTCGATGGTTGCCGAGCTGAAGGTCCCCGGGACGGGTGGCCCGACTGACGCGTGCCCGCACGCGCTCCAGCCGCCCGTCCCCAGCCGGACCGGGCGGCTTTTCGCTGTCCGGCCCGGTCCGCCGCCGATCGTGAAGGGAGAGCCCGGTGGACGCCGTCCTCGTCATCAACGCCGACCTCGGCCCGCTGCACCGGGTCACCGTCCAGCACGCGATCCGGATGCTGTGTCGCCGGGTCGCGGAGATCCACGAGGCCGAGCCGGACCAGGTGATCGGGGTCTTCCCGGTTCCCCGGGTGGTCCGCCTCGTCCGGTACGTGGTCACCCGCTGGCGGTTCCACGCCGGGCCGGCCTGGTCCCGCGCCGCCGTGCTGCGCCGCGACGACCGGTGCTGCGCGTACTGCGGCGGCCCGGCCAGCACCATCGACCACATCCTGCCCCGCTCGCGCGGCGGCCGGAACACCTGGAAGAACACGACCGCCGCCTGCTACGCCTGCAACCAGCGCAAGGGCGACCGGACGCCGGCCGAGGCGGGCATGCCGCTGCGGCGCGAGCCGGTGACGCCGAGCTGGGCCGCGTTCGCCGGGCGGTGACCCGCCGGCCGGCGGGCACAGGGGGCCGCGTCGGAGGGGTACGCCTCCGGCGCGGCGCCCGCCGGTCCCTCCGCCCCGGTCAGTCGGAGGAGACGGCCAGGCCGCGCAGCAGAAGGTCGAGTCCACCGTCGAACTCCGCGTCCGGTCTCACCCGGCGGGCGTCGGCGGCGGTGGCCGACAGATGCGGGAACTCCGCCGGGGACAGTCCCGCCATCGCGTCGGTGCCGCTCCCCGAGAGTGGGCCCAGGTGTTCGAGCTGGATCGCGCCGACGGCGTACGCGAGCAGGGCGCGCAGCGCGACCACCCGGCGGGTGCCGGCGAAGCCCGCCTCGGCGAGGACGCCGAGCACGGTTTCCGTCCAGCGCAGCACGGTCGGCGACCGGTGCCGGTGCACGGGGAGCAGCGGCACCACGGCGGGATGCCCACCGATCGCGACCCGCATCCGCTGGACCAGCACGCCCACCCGGTCCTGCCAACTTTCGTCCGGCGGAGCGGCGGTGTCGACGGTGGACAGCACCTCCTCCACGACCAGCGCCTCCAGCTCGTCCCGGTCGGCGACGTAGCGGTAGAGGGCCATCGGGCTGGTGCCCAGCTCCTGGGCGACCGCCCGCATGGTGAGCGCGGAAAGCCCGTCGCGGTCGATGACGGCCAGCGCGGCCGAGGCGAGTTGGGCCGGGGTGAGTGAGCGGGGGCGAGGCATGGCCTTGACAGCGTACAACGTAAGCCTAACCCTGTAGGAGTACGTCGTACGCCTACGACAGGGAGGCAACCGTGACTCGCCCGTCTGCCCCTGGTTCGACCGTGTCCCGCCGTCGGCTCACCCCGGTTTCCGGGCCGCCGGTGGCCGTCCCCGACGCCGAACGCCTGGTCCACCTCCAGTTCCGTCGGTTCGCCGGCTGCCCGGTCTGCAACCTGCACCTGCGCTCGATCGTCCGCCGGCACGCCGAGATCGAGGCGGCCGGGGTTCGCGAGGTCGTGGTCTTCCACTCCCCCGCCGACGAGCTGCGGGAGCACACCGACGACCTGCCCTTCGCCGTCATCGCCGACCCCGACAAGCGGCTCTACCGCGAGTTCGGCGTCGAGCCGGCCGTGCGCGCGCTGCTCAGCCCGCGCGCCTGGCTGCCGATCCTGCGTGCGGTGCTGCGCAGCTCGTGGGCCGTCCTGCGGGGCCGGGAGCGCCCACCGGCGGCCGTCCCGCACGGCGGGCGGTTCGGGCTTCCCGCCGACTTCCTGATCGCGCCGGACGGCTCGGTCCTGGCGAGCAGGCACGGCGAGCACGTCTACGACCAGTGGTCGGTCGACGAGCTGCTGAGGCTCGTCACGTCGCCTCCGCCGGCTCCCCGGGCCGACGGCTGACGGACCCCCCCCACACGTCCACATCGCCGGAGCTCACTGCCGCCCCTGACGGGCCGGCGCCGGAGAGGGGTTGCCGACGCTACAGACCTGATGTCGTGGACGACTCACGGCTTGGGCAGGAACTCGCGGAGGTCCGCGGCAAGTCGGCTCATCTGCTCGCCGGCTTCGAGCCAGGTCGTGATCGACGCCCGCCACGTGTCCGCACGCGACGCCCAGGGTTGGAGGTCCCAGGTCAGTGCGACGTGGCCTCGGGAATGGAAGACGGCACGGACAGCCAGGTGGTTCGTCTGCCAACGACGATCCTCGGTCCAGCCCTGATAGTCAGCGGCCAGCTGACCGATGAAATCAGGCAGCCACGCGTCGTCCCAGACCCAGACCTCCACTGCGGGAAGCTCGGCACGCAGGCCGTCGGCCCGGGCCTCGACCGAGAAGCCGACGCCGTACTGGTCCGGGAAGTGGCGACTGTGCAGGCGGACGGACACCCCCGGATCCGCTTGGCATCGGATCGTCACGTCGAGCTCGTCGGCAGGCGGGCGAAGGTGCGGCACGCAGGGACAGTAAGGCGTCCGGGGTACGCATGGCAGGCGCATTCCCGGCTCGACGTCGACATGGCGATCCGTCTACGTCATCAGGTCCGTAGCGTCCGGGAGGTGTCTGAGGGTGCCGGGCCGGACCCTCGAACCGACGGGACCACGATCAGCGGCGGTCAGGGGCGGTCGGACGGTGACCAGGCGAAGTTCGGCGCGCGTCGCTCGCGGTGGGCGGCGACCCCTTCGCGGGCCTCGCCGCTGTCCCGCACCTTCCGGTGCCACCAGGCGATCCGGGCCGGCCCGGCCCGGTCGTCGACGATCTCCTTGGCGGCGGCGACGCTGAGCTGCGAGCGCTGCGCGATGGCGGTGGTGATCGCGGCCACCCGGCCGGCCAGGTCGTCGACCACCTCGTCCACCAGGCCGACCCGCAGCGCCCGCTCGGCGTCGATCAGCTCGGCGGTGAAGAGCAGAAACTTCGCCGTCGCCGGACCGACCAGCCGGGTCAGCCGGCGGGTGGTCGGGGCCGGGTAGACCAGCCCGAGCCGGGCCGGCGGCACGCCGAAGCGGGCGTCCGGGGCGGCGACCCGCAGGTCGCAGGCCACGGCGAGCTGGCAACCACCGCCGACGCAGGGCCCCTGCACGGCGGCGACCGTCGGCTTGGCGAAGGCGGCCAGCCGTTCCTCGGCGACGACCGCGATGCTGTGGTCGCCGGCGTCCAGCAACTCGTCCAGGTCGCCCAGGTCGGCGCCGGCGCAGAAGGTGCCGCCCGCGCCGGTGAGCACCAGGGCGCGTACCGCCGGGTCGGCCTCCAGGGCGTCGAGCAGCACCGGCAGCCGCCGCCACATGTCCGGGGTCATCGCGTTGCGCCGGGCCGGGTTCCGGATCGTCACCGTCGCCACCGCGCCGGTCACCTCGACGGTCAGTTCCGCGTCCGACACCGACACCACCCCTTCCGCCGGCCGGCGCGCGCCGACCCGGTCCGGCGACCATAACGGCGCGGGCCCGACGACCACCCGCGAGGGGTGGCCGCCGGGCCCGCCGACGGTGAGGTCAGGTCAGGAGACGTTGACCGCGGTGTCGTCGACCACGAAGGACGTCTGGAGCGAGGAGTCCTCGGTGCCGGTGAACTTCAGGGTGACGGTCTGGCCGGCGTACGAGGCCAGCGAGAACGACTTCTGCGAGTACCCGGTGGCCTTGTTCAGGTTCGAGTAGGTCGCCAGGGTCGCCAGCACGGTCCCGGAGGAGTTGAGCACCTGCACCTTGAACGTGTCGTACGCGGTGCCGGTGGTGGTCTCCGCCGAGTCGATGTGCAGCCAGAAGGTGAAGTTGTACGACGTGCACCCGGCCGGCAGGGTCACCGCCTGCGAGAGCGTGTCGGTGTGGGTGCTGCCGTAGCCGTTCAGCCAGGCGTTGCGGGTGCCGGTACGGGCGGGCTGGCCGGTGAACGAGCCGATGACGCCCGAGGTCGACGCCCACGGGGTGGTGCCGGACTCGAAGCCGGGGTTGCCGAGCTTCTGGCCGGCGCCGGTGCAGCCGCCACCGGTGCCGTTGACGGTCAGCGTGTAGGTCGCCGTCCGGTTCACCGAGCCGGCGCCGGTGACGGTCACCGTGTAGGTGCCGGCCGGGGTGCTGGCCGAGGTGGCGATGGTGAGGGTCGACGAGCCGCCCGAGGTGACCGAGGTCGGGTTGAACGTGGCGGTGGCGCCGGTCGGCAGGCCGGACGCGGAGAACGTCACGGTCTGCGCGGTGCCACCGGTGGTGGCGGTGGCGACGGTGGTCGAGACCGAGCCGCCCGCGGTCACCGAGCCGGAGGTCGGGGAGAGCGAGACGGAGAAGTCGTTACCGGTCGACGAGCAGGGCGCGTCGTTGCCGGAGACGGCCACCGCGGTCCACGCCGCCTGGACGGCCTTGTACTCGGTGGAGCAGTTGCCGTACAGGTCGGTCGCCGCGCGGAGGCTGTAGGCCCGGGCGGTGTTCGACGGCGTGGTGGTGTTGACGTACGAGGTGTTGGAGGTGAAGTACACGTCCAGGGCGCGGAACCAGATCTTCTCCGCCTTGGCGCGACCGATGCCGGTCACGGCGGGGGCGGAGCCACAGACCGGCGAGGTGCCGTACGGGGTGGCCCCGGTGCCCTCGGCCAGGTTGAAGAAGAAGTGGTTGGCCACGCCGGACGAGTAGTGCACGTCCTTGTTCTTGGTGCCGGTCGTCCAGCAGGTGTCGGACGAGCCGTCCAGCTTCGGGTCGTACATGTAGCGCAGCGGCGTACCGTTGCCGTTGATGTTGATCTTCTCGCCGACCTGGTAGTCACCCGGGTCGGCGGTGGTGTTGGCGTAGAACTCGACCATGTTGCCGAAGATGTCGCTGGTGGCCTCGTTGAGGCCGCCGGACTCGCCGGAGTAGGTCAGGCCGCCGGGGACCACGTTCTCGGTGACGCCGTGGCTCATCTCGTGCGCGGCCACGTCGAGCGAGACCAGCGGCCGGGCGTTGCCGGAGCCGTCGCCGTAGGTCATCCGGGAGCCGTCCCAGAAGGCGTTGACGTAGTTGTTGCCGTAGTGCACCCGGCTGGGCACGCCGCGACCGTCGCCGAAGATGCCGTTGCGGCCGTGCACGTTCTTGAAGTAGTCGAAGGTCTTGGCCGCACCGAAGTGCGCGTCGACGGCGGCGCGCTGGCGGGTGTTCGTGTCACCCCAGCTGTTGTCGTTGTTGGTGAACGTCGTGCAGGTCGACGTCCCGTTGTTCATGTCGCAGGTGCTGCCGTTGCCGTGCGACGGGTCGATCATCTGGTACGTGCTGCCGGAGAGCGTGGTGTCGATGGCGACCGTGCCGGAGTAGACGCTCTGGCCCGTGCCGGCCACCATCTCGATCTCGTCGTACGAGCCGATCACCTTGCCGCTGATCGCGTCGCTGATGACGTGGAACCGCGACGGGGTCTGGCCGTCGGTGTGCCAGCCGGAGAGCACCGTCTCGTAGGCGAGGCGGCCGGTGCCGGAGCTGGCGTCGACGAAGAGCTCCGGGGCGCCGACGCTCTCCAGCTTGCCGGAGAACGCCTTCCTGGCCGTCGCCTTGGCCCTGGCCGGCGTCACCTTCGGCGCGGTGCCGAGGGTGAGCGGCGCGGCGAGGCCGACCGAGGAGCCGGCGTAGCCACCGGTGGGCGTCGTGTGGATGACGAAGTCGCCACCGTAGACGCGCAGGCCCTGGTAGGTCCGGGTGTAGCGGGTGTGCGCCGCGCCGTTCGCGTCCACCTTCGTGCGAACCGCCTGGTACGACTCTCCGCTGACGCCCTGGACGGCGCCGGGGTTGTTGCGGAGCAGGCTTTCGGCACGAGCTGCGGGTGAGGTGTCCGGGGCGGGGGCGCTAGGGGCCGCCTGCGCTGCGGTGGCGACGCAGGTCAGCATGCCGCTGGTAAGCAGCGCTGCGCTGACGGCGGCGAGGGTTCTCTTCACGTGCCCTCCTGACAAGGAAAGATGTGACGGGGGTAGTCACGCATGTAAATATGCAGATACATCAAAGAAAAGAGAAGAGGGGAAGCGCTTCCATCCCGCGACACTGGCCGAACGGAGGATGAGCCCTGGTGAGGGAACCCGGCGGCGTCGATGCACGTCCGAACGGCATGAGATCATCCGTCCTGGCCATTGTCAAGATCGTAACTGTGGCCGGACTCCTGACCGGCTGCTCAGCAACCGGTTCCGGCTCACCTGCCCCGGCGTCGGACACCCCTACCGGTGGGACCGCCACGGCCACGCCAGGCACCGCCACACCGGGCGGCACGGCCACCGCCGCCCCCGCCGCGACCGCCTCCCGGGTGACGCTGACCCGCAGCGGCGGCATCGCGGGCGGCGCGGAGACGGTGACCGTGGAACCGGACGGGCGATGGACGGCGACCGGTCGCACCGGAACGGCCCGGACGGGTCAGCTCTCCCCGGCCGATCTCGACCGGCTGCGCGCGCTGGCGGGCAGCGCCCCCAGCGGCGGCGGCCCCGGCCGCCCCGACGTGCGCTGCGCGGACACCTACACCTACCGGCTGACCATCGACGCGAACACGGTCGAGTGGGCCGACTGCCCGAGTGGCCCCCAGCCGCCGGCCGCCGCCTCCGCCCTGGCCGACCTCCTGCTCCGGGCCGGCGCCCTGCGCTGACGCCGGGCTACCAGCCGGCCGCCGCCGTGAGCAGCGCCCGCCGTACCGCCTGCACCTCGCGCCGCCCCGCCACCGCGGGCCGGGCGGCCAGGAAGAGCGTGTTCAGCGGGGGCACCGCCGGGCTCGACAGCGGACGCAGCGCGCCGGAGGCCAGCTCACCCCGGCACAGGTACGTCGGCAGCACGCTCGCCCCGGCGCCGGCCACCACGGCCGCCAGCACCGCGCGCAGGTCGGCCACCACCAGGTTCGGCGTACGGGTGAGTCGGGTGTCGAAGACCGTCCGCCACCAGCGGCGCAGGATCGGCGCCTCCTCCGCGTAGGCGACCAGCGGCACGTCCCGCAGGGCCTGCGGGGTCACCGGGTCGGGCAGCCGCTCGCCCCAGGCGGGCGCGGCGACCAGGGCGAACTCCTCGTCGTAGAGCGGCTCGACGGCCAGCCCCCGCCGCCGGGGGCGCACACTGCTCACCACCAGGTCGAGCCGGCCGGCGGCGACGTCGTCCAGGAGCTGCTCGGGCAGTCCCGCGGAGACCCGCAGCTCCAGGCCCTCGGCGACCAGACCGGCCACCGCCGGCAGCGCCAGCTCCGCGAGGAACTCGGCCGGCCCGCCGAGGAAGACCGTCCGCGGGTACGGCGTGGCCGTGTCGTCGGCGAGTACGACGTCGAGGCGGTCCAGCGGATCGGCCACCCGGCGGGCCAGCTCGTCGCCGGCCGGGGTGGGCAGCACGCCCCTCGGCAGGCGGTCGAAGAGCGGCCGACCCACCGCCTCCTCCAGCGCGCGGATCTGGGCGGTGACCGTCGGCTGGGCCAGCCCGAGCAGCTCCGCGGCCGCGGTGATCGAACCGGCCCGGTGCACGGCCAGGAAGCTGCGGAGCAGGTCGAGCGACACCTTCACATCAGCAAACCTATCGCCGCTGTGTCGTTCGCCTATTGGTCGGCTATGGATTCGCGCGCCAGCATGGTCGACATGACACGTGCACTCATCGCTCTGACCAGCCACCGCCAGCTCGGCACCACCGGCCGCGAGACCGGCTTCTACGTCGGCGAGGCCGCAGAGCCGTGGGAGGTGTTCCGGGCCGCCGGCTGGGACGTCGACCTGGTCTCGGTGGCGGGCGGTCAGCCGCCGCTGGACGGCCGGGACGAGAACGACCGGACCCAGAACGACTTCCTGGCCACCGCCGGCGTGGAGCACACCGCGAAGGCCGCCGACGTCGACCCGACCGGGTACGACGTGATCGTCTTCGCCGGCGGTCACGGCACGATGTGGGACTTCCCGAACGACCCGGACCTGGCGCGCATCGCCGCGACCGTCTACGAGCGGGGCGGAGTCGTCTCGGCGGTCTGCCACGGCCCGTCCGCGCTGGTGAACCTGAAGCTCTCCGACGGCTCCCACCTGGTGGCGGGCAAGCGGGTGGCCGGCTTCACCAACGACGAGGAGAACGCCGTCGGCCTCAGCGACGAGGTCCCCTTCCTGCTGGCCGACAAGCTCACCGAGGCCGGTGCCGTCCACGTACCGGCGCCGAACTTCACCGAGCACGTCGTCGTCGACGGCCGCCTGGTCACGGGCCAGAACCCGCAGTCCGCCCGGGCCATGGCCGAAGCCGTCGTCAGGACCGTCGCCTCCCGCTGACCCCCCTCGGCGGGTGCGGACGCCCGGAGGAGTGGCCGTTCCCGGTGGAACGGCCACTCTTCCGCGGCTGTCAGAGGCGCTGCAGGAGGCGGAAGCGTTCGGCGACCGCGAGGGTGTCGTCGGTCACGGTGAAGTCGGGGTCGCCGAGCCAGCCCCGGTAGTCGGGGCCGTGCCAGTACGCCTCGTGCCCGGCGCGCCAGGCGGCGACGGAGTCGTACCCCTCGCCCTCGTCCCGGGCGTGGTCCAGGTCGACGTCGCCGAGCCGGAGGACGCGCACCTCGGTCAGCTCGATGACCGCGACCGGGCGGTCGGCGGAGTCGACCACCACCGAGCGGGCGCCGACCACCGGCAGCGGCTCGCCGTCGCGCTCGTGGTCCTGGAACAGACCGGTGGTGGAGGTCTTCGCGCCGGAGAGGACGGCCGCGACGAGCTGGTCCCGCAGCGGCCCCGGGAAGGCGAACTCGGTCTTCGGCAGGTCGGGCGGCGGCGTCGTCATCCGGCGACCGTAGCCGCCAGCGCGCCCGGTCACACCCGATAATCGCTGGGCAGTCCGGTGCCGCGCAGCTCGGGCGGCAGGTGGGTCACGTCGTTGAAGGCGATCAGGCTGGGCGGCCCGGTCGAGCTGTAGCGGATCACGGTCAGCCCGGCGTTGTGGTGGTTGAGGCCCAGCCAGCGCCGCTCCGGGGCGTCCAGGGCGTGCCGGACCAGCCAGGCGATCAGGAAGTTGTGCGTGATCACCAGCTCGCGGACGTCACCGTCGATCGGGGCGGTGGCGAACCGGGCGACGGCCTCCCGCGCCAGTCGCGGCCCGTCGGCCCGCTCGCGCGCCGAGAAGCCGGCCAGGAAACTCGCGTACGCCACCGGCAGCCCGGCCGGGTCGGTGTCGTGCGGCAGGTGATCGCCGGCCAGCTCGGTCGCGTACACCGGGACCGTGGGCAGTGACCCGGCGACCAGCTCGGCGGTCTCGACGGCCCGGCGCAGCGGGCTGTGGTGGACGGCGCGCAACGGCACGGCCCGCAGTCGCTGACCGAGCAGCGCGGCCTGCCGGCGGCCCCGCTCGGAGAGCCCCACCTCCGGCGACTCGATCTCCGGGCGGTCCTGCTCGCCGTGCCGGGCCAGGTAGAGCAGCCGGGTGGCCATCGTCGCCTCCTCGTGCGGCCGGGAGGCGCGATGCTAACCCGCGCCTCCCGGCCGTCGCCGCCCCGATCACGCTCAGCGAGGCGACCGTCGCAGCGCCGCCGCGAACGTCGCGGTCACCCAGGCCCAGCCGGCGGTCACCGCCAGACCGAAGGCGACCATGGCCACCGGGCCGGGCCGGACCATCAGCGCGCCCCAGGCGAGCGCGAAGAACACGCCGGTCGCGATGCTGGTGACGGCCGACACCCGGTCGCCGTCGCGGGCGGCCCGGCGGCCGGCGACGACCGTCGCCACGATCAACGACCCGAAGGCGACCGCCGCCGCGAGGAAGTGCAGCCCGCCGTGCCAGCTGATCTGCCCGGGCCCGCGCGGCGTGCCGGCCGGGAAGCCGTCGGCCGGGTCGGCGCTGAAGACCCCGGCCGCCATCAGGCCGAACCCCCAGAGGGCGAGCAGCCGGGGCAGCCAGGTCGAGCCGGTCACCGGCCGGCGGCGCACCGCGGCGGCGGCACCGACGCAGAGCGCCCCGGTGGCCAGGAAGGTGGCGATCTGGAGCCAACCCAGGTCGCCCGTGCTCAACATGCTGACCGGGTGCCGCCGGAAGTCGAAGCCGTCCCGGGTGACGCCCTGGGCCAGCGCGGACACGGCGAAGACCGGGCCGGCGAGGACGCCGCCGGCCAGCAGGGCCCGGTCCCGGCCGAGGGCGGCCGGTCCGGCGGCGGGCAGGGTGATCGCGTCGGTCACGGCCCCGCTCCCCTCAGGCCCGCGGGAACATCTGGCCGATACGGATCCTGTTGCCGAACGGGTCCCGGATGCCGAAGTCGATTCCGTACGGGCGCTCCATCGGCTCGTCGGTGATCTCGACGCCCTTGGCGACCAGGTCCTCGTGCGTCTTGCGGGCGTCGTCGGTGGTCATGAAGAGGGAGCCGGGCAGCGCCCCCTTGGTGAGCAGCTCCCGGACCTGCTCGGCCGTGGCCGGGTCGAGCGCCGGCGGGCCGGGCTTCTCCAGCAGGACCTCGCGCTCCGGGTCGCCGGGCAGGTTGACCGTGAGCCAGCGCATGAAGCCGAGGTCCTGGTCGGTGTTGACCTCCATGCCGAGCTTGCCGACGTAGAAGTCGAGGGCCTCGTCCTGGTCGAGGACGTAGATCTGGGAGCGGCTGATCGCGTTCATCGTCATGCCCATCACGCTAGAGGGTGGGCCTGACCTGCCGCTTATCCAAAACTGCTCGGTCTGGTCCAGGCCTTCGTGAAGCAGCTCGGCACGCGCGCGGCGGCGGCCGAGCGGCGCCTGCGGAAGTCGCTCGGCGACTCGCCGACGATCTGCCGGAACGTCCGGCTGAACGTCCCGAGGCTGCTGAAGCCGACCGCGAAGCAGATGTCGGTGACGTCCCGCTCGCTCTCGATGAGCAGCGACATCGCGCGTTCCACCCGCCGCCGTTGCAGGTAGCGGTGCGGGGTCTCGCCGAAGGTGGCGCGGAAGGTCCGGATGAAGTGCGCCTCGGAGACGAGCGCTATCCGGGCCAGCGCCGGAATGTCCAGCGGCTCGGCGTACGCCCGGTCCATGGCGTCCCGGGCGCGCAGCATGGCCCGGTTCGACTCCTCCACCGCACGACTCATCGGCCCCCACCCGTCGTCCCCGCCGTCAGCGCCAGGCTATCGCCGTCGGCTGGCGACGGGACCGACCGCCGGTGGCGAAGTGACCTGGTCGACCGGCCGCCGGCCGGCGGGAACCACTCGGGCCCGCAGCCGGCACCGAGGGGCAACGCAACGGTATCCATCGATGCAACAATCTTTTATTGTGAACGAGGTTTCCGAATTCCCCACCGTCCGGTACTTCGCCACGGCGAACCCCGTCGGGCCCGGCCAGGACGACGTGCCGGCGCTGCTCCGGCGGGTCGCGGACACCATCGAGGAGCTCGGGCCGGTGTGGATCCAGGACGTGACCTTCGAGAACGAGATCAACGAACACGGTGACTGGTACTCGCTCACCGTCTACTTCCACGAGGAGTCGAACGGCGGCGAGTGACGCGGTTCCCACGCGCGGCCGCCCGGCACCGGCGGCGCGGGCGTCAGCACTCGATCGAGGAGGACCGGACGATGGCCGCCAGCTGGGACCGGGAGGTGATGCCCAGCTTGGGGAACGCCTTGTACAGGTGGTAGCCGACCGTCCGCGGGCTGAGGAAGAGCTGGGCGCCGATGTCGCGGTTGGCGGCGCCACCGGCCGCCAGCCGTACGACTTCCCGTTCCTGGGGAGTCAGGACACTGAGCGGGTCGCCGGCCCTGCGGGGCGCGGCCGGCACGTCCCCGGTCGCACGCAGCTCGGCACGGGCCCGCCCGGCCCACAGCTCCGCACCGAGCCGATCGAAGGTCTCCAGTGCGCCGCGTAGCTGTGCCCGGGCGTCCGCCCGCCTTCGGGACCGTCGCAGCCACTCGCCGTAGGCGAGCCGTGTCCTCGCCTGTTCAAATGGTTGATCGCCGCTCTCGTGGACACGAACGGCCTCCACGAAGTGCGCCTCGTCCTGCTCGACGAGGGCCCGGCAGCGGAGGGCGATCGCGTCCGACGCCGGTTGACCGACGTGCCGCGCCCAGGTCAGGTAGCGCTCCAGCGGCTCCTCGGCCCGTTCCGGCTGGTCACTGCGGACGGCTGCCTCGATCTGGTCGGCGGCGCAGAGGACTCCGATTCCCGTCGGCGGGATCGCTGCCAAGTGCCGCAGGGCGGCCTCCGGGTGTCCCAGGCCGAGTTCGAGCCGGCCGAGCGCCCAGCGCCCGATGCTCGCGGCGAGAACCAGCCCCTGGTCGTCGGCTCGCCGGACCCCTTCCTCGGCCTTCTCGCGGCACCCCGGCACATCCGCCTGATGGGCGAGCACCCAGGCGATGCAGCAGGTGAGGTGGGTGACCCGGTGCTCGTGACCCAGCTCCGTCGCCAGCCGCAGCCCCGCGTCGAGCGTCGCCAGCGCCTCGCCGTACGAGCAGAGCAGCCCCTGTGCGAACCCATGGTCCTGCAGCGCGAACGACAGCCAGCCGATCATGCCGCTCTGCTGGCATTCCGCCACCACCCGTCCGGTGATCTCTGCGCACAGGGCGGCACGGCCCGCGGGGAGGCAGACACCGGCGGTGAAGGTCAGGCCGGGCACGCCCAGCCCGGCGAGCGCAGGTACGTCGAGCACCTCGCTGATGAGCCTGATCCCGCCGGGGATGTCGCCGCGCAGCAGCCGGGTCAGCCCGATCGCCTGGCTGACCAGCGGCGAACCGGGAAGCGCATCAAGCTTCGCGGCTGCCTGCTCCGCCAGCCGCGGGTCACCGGCGAACCAGGCGCAGCGCACGGCCTCCACCAGCAGCCAGTGCGCCTGCTCGGTGGCGTGGGCCGCTACGCGCGGAACGGTGTCCATGATGATTCGGCCCGCCGCCAGCGGGGTGCCCAACTCGAATTCCCGATGGGCGCGTACCTGGGTCAACGCCAGGATCATCGTGGGGTCGTCCACGTCGGGGGTGGCGCGGTCGGCGAGGGCGGCGGCACGGCGCATCAGGCCGGCGTCGCTCGCGGCCAGTGCGGCGGCGGCCAGCCGCGCGGATCGGCGTACCGGATCGGCGGTGAGCTCGGCGGCCCGTTCGTAGGCGGCCGCCATCGCGGCGTGCCCACCACGGGTACGGGCTCGCCCTGCCGCCTCCTCCAACTGTTCCGCGACGTCCTCGTCGGGACCGAGCGCGGCGGCGGCCAGGTGCCAGGTCCGCCGGTCAGCGGCATCCGGCGCGGTCGAACTGGTCAGCGCGTCGGCAAGGGCGCGATGTGCGGCGAGGCGTCGGCTGACGGGGGCACCGTGATAGGCGGCAGCCCTGATCAGGGGATGACGGAAACCGACGATCGACCCTCTGATCTCGATCAGCCGGCTCCGCTCGGCCGCTTCGAGACCGGGGAGGGACGCGCCGGCAGCGACCAGCGTCGCAAGCTCACCGGAGCCGCCCGCCGCCGCGATCAGCAGCGCGGTGCGCGCGTGCTCGGGAAGCTCCGCCATCTGCGCGTGGAACGCCGCTTGGACGCGATCGGCCACCGGCATCGCGCCCACCGGCGACAGTCGTCCCGCCCGCTGTTCGGGGCTGAGCGCGGCGGGCAACTCGATGAGCGCCAGCGGGCTGCCGTCCGACTCGTGGATGAGGCGCTCCCGCACCTGAGGCGGAAGGTCGGCCGGGAGCAGGGCGGCGGCTGCGGTGCTGTCCAGGCCGCCCAGCCGCAGCTCGTCAAGCCCCGGGGCAGGGAAACCCGGGCGAGCGGCGAAGATCATGGCGATGCCGTCCGCCTCGAGCCGGCGCGCGGCGAAGACGAGGGCGTCGGTGGACGCCTGGTCGAACCACTGCGCGTCGTCGATGAGACAGAGCAGCGCGCCGTCGCCGGCCAGCTCGGACAGCAGGCTCAGCGTGGCCAGTCCGACCAGGAACCGGCTTTCCGGCGGGGCGTCGCCCAACCCCAGTGCACCGCGGAGCGCGGCGGCCTGCGGGTGGGGCAACGCGTCGATCCGGTCGAGCCCGGTGCGCAGGAGCAGGTGGAGTGCGGCGAACGGCAGGGCCGCCTCGGACTCGACACCGACGCCGCGCAACACCCGCATGCCGGCTGCCCGCCCGGCGGCGTACTCGAGGAGCGCCGACTTGCCGATCCCCGCCGGACCGCGCACCACCAGCGTGCCGCTGTGACCGTTCCGGGCGCCTTCCAACAGCCGTTCGATCTGCGCCTGTTCCCTGGCCCGCCCGTGCAGCACGCCTGGCAACCTACCGTCACGACGACTGATTCGCCGATCGCGCCGACCTTCGTAGCTTCGTGATGAGACGCACGTCAGCACCACGAAGGGACCTTCGAGATGGTTACCGCCGCCAGCACCGTCCAGACCGCCGACGACGCCAAGCTGCTCCGCTTCGCCCTCAAGCAGGACGCGATCGGCTCGGGCGCCAACGGGGTCGTCTACCTCGCCGCTGCGGCGATCTTCGGCGAGATGTTCGGCCTTCCCGCCGCGTTCCTCTACCCGATCGGCGCGTTTCTGGTCGCTTTCGCGGCCGCGCTGCTCTTCCTCGCGTCGAAGCCGACGGTGAGCAGGCCCGCCGTGAGTGTCGTGATCGCTGTCAACACCGCATGGGTGGTCGCGAGCGTGGAGCTGCTCATCGCCGGGTGGTTCCCGCTGACCGGCCTCGGTACCGCACTTGTGATCGCACAGGCGGTGGTGGTCGCCGGCTTCACCGCTCTGCAGCTCGCCGTCCTCCGCAGGACGGTCTGAACCCGCTGCGCATCCGGTGCCCGCCCCGGGACGAGCGGGCACCGGTGCGCATCGGGACGCTGAAGCCACCGCCAGGGTGGCATCGGCGCTGAGGGCGGGATGTAACAAGGACCTGATCAGCCGCGCCTGTAGCGAGGTGAAGTCACGCCTGGGTGAAGGGCACGACTGTGCCTGATGTTTCCGCGATCGCGCGCGAGCGGGCAGCGCTGACGACCATTGCCGACGCGATCGTGGCAGCGTCCGTCGGCCGCGGCCTGCGGGTGGCCTTGGACTGCCCGAATACGCACCTAGCCCTTGTCGACTACCTGGCGCAGGCGCTACACGCCCGCGGCCGGGCCTGCCACTGTCAACCCAACGAGCCGAGCCCCGACGACGCAGGTGGTTCGCCGCGGGATCGGCAAGAGCACGGTTCGACCATCGTCGTGATCACGAGCGGGTTGGCCACCGAGACCGACCGCTTCGCGCAGCGCATCAACATCAGCGTGACTGCCCCTACCACCAAGGCACCCGGCGGGAACGCCGGCTACCAGGAGACTGGCGGCGCCCCTTCGGAGGAGAGCGGTGAACCCCACATCATCCTCGACTACCGCGATCCCGACGGGCCCACCATCCGCTACATGGCGTCCCACCTGAGGACGGGCGACGGGCAGTAACGCCTCGGCGCGCTGCCCCAGCCCGGCCGCGGCGTTCGCCCACCGGCCGTCGGTGTCGGCGGTCGCAACGATCAACGTCCGCAACCGATGCCACGGCCTGAGCGACGCCGACCACGGGCCGCGTCCACTCCAATGTGAAGTCTCTTCCAAAGGTTTGCCCTGCTAGCTGCGGGTAGGAACCAGATGCAAGGCAACCGACAGGAACGAAACAGCTCATGCGCTTGGCACGCCTCGGCATCACTGTCGCTGCGCTCGCGGCGGGAGCGGGTCTCATCCTCGGCGGAGCCGGAGTGCTCAAGCCGCCCCGGTGACGCAGCAAGCTCCAGCCGTCGCACCCACCGCGTCCGATCCTGTCCCTGCTCGGCTGAGCATCAACACAGCACAGCACCACTCGGGGAGCTGAGGGTAAAGGCCGCCGGCAAGAGCCGGCGGCCCTTACCGCGTCCGCGGCGAGCTGGTCGGGTCTGGCCATGTGGTGGATCTGGACGATGACAGCGTGGACCACCGGACGTCGTCCGCTGATCTCCGCCAAACCGCCATCCGGAGGGGATCCGAACACGGGATCCTCCGCTGACGTGGGTCGTGTAAGGCTGCGCGGACACGAGTCGCTGCACGGGCCGACGGGCCGGTGGAGCCGGCGGGCACCGGGGGGGCGACGTGAGCGGCGACGAACGAATCGGCGGGCCGGCCGGGGCGAACGGAGCTCGGCCCGCTTCGCAGGTCGGTCCCGCCCTGGGGCAGGCGGTCGTCGTCGGTGCGGTCGGGCTGGCCGCCCTTCCAATGGTGCTCTTCTTCTGGCTGCTCGTGCCGTCCTACCCTCAGGCTCTGCTACTCGGCGCGGCGGTGCTGCTCGTCGAACTCTTTGGCCTCGGGACGGCCATGCGTCAAGGGTCCGCGCTCACCGCCACGCTCGGGCGCCGGGTCGGCTGGACGCTGCTGGTCGCCACAGGCGGTATCGCGCTTGGCGGCTACTGCCTGGCGCGGCTGCCCGACCTCCTGCCCGGCCTCGGCGGCTCCATGTCCATGTTTCTGCTGCCCGCGTTGGGGCTGGCGCTGGTCTCGGCGGCACTCACCCGGCCCCGCGTGGTCCGGCTGCCGGCCGTCGCGTTGATCGTGCTTCTCGTCAGCGGGATGGCCCTGGCAACGGTGGACCGACGGGCCGACGAACTCGCACAGCGTCTCGACCACGCCGGCGTTGAGGCCGACCTGGTGTTCGTCACCGCGTTGCCCGGCTACAGCGAAGCCGGGCAACGCGCGGTGACGCCGACGAACAAATTCGCCGTCACGTACTCGCCGGTGGACGGGTCGGGTGGCCGGATCATCGTGTGGGCAACCCGTGGTGGGATGCCGGACTGCCTGCCGGAGCCGCCGGGCGGATATCCCGATGGGTACCCCCTTCACTGCGTGCGGGAGGCGCCGGAGCGGTCGTACCAGGCGATACCGCCGGATCTGCATGAATACCTGGCAAGCCGGGGTGACCGGGTGGTGCACGTGCGCGCCACCCGCGACGTGGACCGGGAGACGCTGCGGGTCGCAGTGGACAACGTCCGGCAGGCGACACCCGACGACCTGGAACAACTGCTGCCGCGGTTGCCGCTCCACCTGCGCCGCTGAAGACCGTGCAGCGGGTTGCCGGTCAGCTCACCCTGCTCGAACGACCCGTTCGGCAACCGGATCCGCATGGGCCAGATGCTCCCGCAGGCCTGAGCCGGGCGGACCGGGGCCCGGCGGATCTCCGCCGGGCCCCGGTGACGTTCAGCCGACGGCGGGTGCCTCGACCACGGTGACAGGCGCGGCGGCGCTGTTGTTCTCCGTGACCATGTCCAGCCCGTTGCGGCCCTCGATCCTGGCGATGGCGGTGAGGACGTCACCGGGAACGGCCTGGTCCACCCGCATGGTCAGGGCGAGTTCGGACGCGCTGGCCCCGGCCGGCATCAGGCCCGTGTAGCACGACCAGACGTCCTGGTTGAGCTGCAAGTCCCGGCCGAGGTTGCAGTCCCAGTCCTGCCAGTAGAAGACGTCGACGGGCGTCATGCCGGTCGGGACGTAGATGTTCACCTTCATGTACTCCGCGTCGGGGCCGTTGTTGACGGCGCCGACCTGGTAGGTGACCTGCTCCCCGACGGCCGCGCCGGCCCGGTCCGGGGTCAGGGCGACCGCCAGGTCGGGTTCGACGTACGGCAGGGCGACCTCGTCGCTGTTGTTGTCGAGCACCGGCTCCGCACTGGTGGTGGTCGCCACCGCACCGACCACCGCCGTGCTGCCGGCCTCGCCGGCTGGGAGGGAGAGCCACAGTGGCAGCTCGTCAGCGACCGCGCCCGCGGCCAATGGTCCACGCCGGCAGATCCAGTCGGCATCCCCCACGGCGCAGTCCCAGCCGGGCGGGCTGGTGCTCTCGCCCCAGCCGCCCCACACGGTGCCGGCCGGCCGGGAGATGCTGACGGCGACGCCGTCAGCCGTGGCGGTGCCGACGTTACGCAGGTCGATGGTGAAGTCACGCCAGCTGCCCTGGGTGGGGACGCCGGGCTGGACGGCACTGACGGTGACGCTCAGGTCCGCGCGTTTGGGCGCGGCGGTGGCCGGGGTGACGTGGCCGGTCAGGACGGCGCCCAGGCCGAGGGTCGAGGCCGCCGCGAAGGCAAGGCGACGACGGGTACGGATCGATTTCATGTCTTCCTAACGTCGTGGACTACGGTCGGCAGGATCTTGCCGACATCCATGAGGCGTCGATGGCATGCAGAGGGTTACGGGCGTCGGCCCGCGCCCGATCCAGGCTGGAGTGTCTGATGGATGTCTCGCCTGCTCTACCTGGCCCGCCACGGCGAACAGGAGAACGCGGAGGTGAAGTCGCCCCACACCGGACTCTCCGAGCGAGGCCGCCGGCAGGCGACGCTGCTCGGCGAACGGCCGGGGGGGCTACCGATCGACGCCGTCCACCACGGATCGCTGGGCGGGGCCGCGGCGGGTTATCGCTTTCGCGTCGGCTCAGGGGCAGGCGCTGCGGGTGACCCGGCGTGCGGTCGCGCCATTTGCCGAACTTGACCTATAGCAATTGATTGCCCGCGTCTGCTGCTGCGGGGCACGATCCTGGTTACCACGCGAAGGGGGCAGCGATGAGGCTGCGTATCGGGATCGCCGTCTTGCTGTCCACGCTGGTCGGTGCGTTGGTTGGGGCCGCGCCCGCCCAGGCGGAAGACCTGTCGGTGACGATCACGTCGCCGGCCAACGGGAGCACCGGGCCCAGCGACATCAGCGTCACTGGTACCTCCAACGCCGATCCGAGCGCCTACCGCCTCATCCTGGTCGTTAACGGCGAGGACCGCTACGGCACCCTGCGCGCTGACGACACCTGGGAAATGGTGTACCAGCAGTTCGACTACGGCTGGAACACCTTGTGCGCGCAGATCCGCAACCTCGACCTCAACGTCACCTATGCCAGCTACTGTTCGGCCTACCGGGTGCTGCCGCCGCCGCTTGAGTTGTACATCAACTGGCCCTACGACGGTGCCATCGTTGACCCGACCGTGAAGATCACCGGCTACGTCAACTACGAGTCCAACATGAAGGTCTACGTCAACGGCAGTGGGCCGACCCTGCTGAGCGGCGTCTCGGGTTCCTTCGTCTACGGCGGCGGCTACATCATCGACGGGACGTACACGACGGTCTTCGAGGCCACGGACATCTACGGCAGGACGGCGACGGCCAGCGTCACGTTCACCGTCGACGGCACCGCGCCGCCGACGCCCGTCGTCAGCTCGCCGTCGACGAAGAAGATCATCACGACGAAGACGTTTACGATCAGCGGTACCGGCGAGCCGTCGACCGAGGTGCGGATCCAGCCCGAGTCGGGCCAGGCAGCCACCGAGTCCATCGGGGCCGACGGGACGTGGGCCCATACCTTTGGTAACTACGACCTGGAGTCCTACTACACCGGGCGGCGCACGCCCTTCACGTTCACCGTCGCCGGCTACGACGCGGCCGGAAACTTCTCGCCCGCGGCGTCTTACACGTACACGCTGAAGATCGCGCCGTGACCCGGCAGCAAGGCGGTCACCAGGCTCAGCATCAGCAGGTCGACTGCCAGGCCGGGCACGGCAGCGAACCGGTGGACGAAGGACTTCGCCAGCGGTGTGATCGACCTGGAGAAACGGCGAAGCCCAGGTCATTGACCTGGGCTTCTGCACCAGGCCGCCTGACGGAAGGCGGGGCTCCCAGACGTCCGCTTCCACGATCCGCGGCACACCTGTCTGACGCTCCTGCTCATACCGGGATGGCGGAGCAGACGGAGGCCCTGCGCAAGCTCGGCGAGGCGTCGGCCCGGTCGACTGATGTCAGACATGGATGTCAGCCACCCGCCCGCCAGCCCTTGACGGGCACGCCAGGTGGGATTTGGCTGGTGAAGATCTAGAGCCCCCGGCCGGGATCGAACCGGCGACATCTCGCTTACAAGGCGAGTGCTCTGGCCAGCTGAGCTACAGGGGCGCGTGTGCCGACGTCAGCATAGCGACTGGTGCCCGAAAATCCCGCTCGGCAGGTGTCCCGAGCACGGAAAACGTCAATTTCCCGACCCCTGGGGCCGACGCATCGCCGTGGCCCGCGCGGGTGCCGGTGCCGATTGATGCCCGGCCGTGCCCGACTGACCGGAATGCGTATGCGGTCCATCCCACCCGCCGTCCCCTGTCTTGGCAGGGTGGGCAAAGCCGTTTACCGTGCAGTGACACGGACGACACCCCCGATCGGCTCCGGCCGCCCGGGGACGTCGCCCGAGGACCGGCACCGAGGGTGCCGGTGGCTCCTTCACTCGGATCGTCCGGCACGTTCCTGCCGGTGAAAGGAAGCGCTCCACCATGGCTACGGTCACGTACGCGAAGGCGTCCCGGATCTACCCGGGCACCGAACGCCCCGCGGTCAACCAGCTCGACCTCCAGATCGGCGACGGGGAGTTCCTCGTCCTGGTCGGCCCGTCGGGTTGCGGTAAGTCCACCAGCCTGCGGATGCTCGCCGGCCTCGAGGACGTCGACGACGGCGCGATCTACATCGACGACCGGGACGTCACCCACCTGCCGCCGAAGGCCCGCGACATCGCGATGGTCTTCCAGAACTACGCCCTCTACCCGCACATGTCGGTGTACGAGAACATGGCGTTCGCGCTCAAGCTGCGCAAGACCTCCAAGGACGAGATCGACCGGCGGGTCAAGGAGGCGGCCGGGCTGCTCCAGCTGGAGGAGTACCTCAACCGCAAGCCGAAGGCGCTCTCCGGTGGCCAGCGCCAGCGGGTCGCCATGGGCCGCGCGATCGTCCGCGAGCCGCAGGTCTTCCTTATGGACGAGCCGCTGTCGAACCTCGACGCCAAGCTCCGGGTGCAGACCCGTACCCAGATCGCCTCGCTGCAGGCCAAGCTCGGCATCACCACGGTCTACGTCACCCACGACCAGGTCGAGGCGATGACGATGGGCCACCGGGTGGCGGTCATGCTCGACGGCGTGCTCCAGCAGGTGGACACCCCCCGCGCGCTCTACGACACCCCGGCCAACGTCTTCGTCGCCGGCTTCATGGGCTCCCCCGCCATGAACATCAAGACCGTGCCGCTGAACGAGCAGGGCGCCGCCTTCGCCGACCTGCACATCCCGCTCACCCGGGAGCAGATCGCCGCAGCCAAGGAGGAGGGTGGCAACGGCAAGGTGACCGTCGGCTTCCGCCCGGAGGACTGCGACCTGGTCAGCCCGACCGAGGGCGGCATGCCGGTCGTGGTCGAGCTGGTCGAGGACCTCGGCTCGGACGCCAACGTCTACGGACACGCCGCGCTCGAGGGCGCGAACGAGCGGTTCGTGGTCCGCACCGACCGGCGCACCATGCCGAACATGGGTGACACCGTGTTCGTCAAGCCGCGCGCCGGCCGCAGCCACGTCTTCCACGCCGTCACCGGCAAGCGGATCTGACGTACCGGCTGCACTGACGTACGCGAAAGGGGCGGTCCGCTGTCGGCGGGCCGCCCCTTCTCGTCTGCGTGGGCGCGGGTCGGTCAGACCTCGGCGGCGCGGCGGCGGGCCACCTCGGCGAGGGTGACCGCGGCGGCGACGCTGGCGTTGAGCGACTCCACGTCGGAGATCATCGGGATGCTGACGGTCAGGTCGCAGGTCTCGCCGACCAGCCGGGACAGCCCGCGCCCCTCCGAGCCGACCACCACGACCAGCGGGCCGACGGCGGCTTCCAGGTCGTACAGGTCGGTTTCGCCGTCGGCGTCCAGGCCGACCACCATGAAGCCGGCGTCCTGGCAGGCCTTCAGCGCCCGGGTCAGGTTGGTGACCTGGGCAACCGGCACCCGCGCGGCCGCGCCGGCGCTGGTCCGCCAGGCGGTCGCGGTGATCCCGGCGGCCCGCCGCTCGGGTACGAAGACACCCTGCGCGCCGAACGCGGCGGCGGACCGGATCACCGCACCCAGGTTGCGCGGGTCGGTGACCCCGTCCAGCGCCACCAGCAGCGGGGCGGTGTGCTCCACCGACGCGGCGATCATGTCCTCGAACGGCTGGTAGGCGAACGGCGGCACCTGGAGGCCGACGCCCTGGTGCAGCACCCCGCCGGTCATCCGGTCCAGCTCGGCGCGGCTGATCTCCAGGATGGCGATGCCCCGGTCGGCGGCGGTCCGGATGATCTCGTTGACCCGGTCGTCGACGTCGATGCCCTGCGCGGTGTAGAGCGCGGTCGCCGGCACCTGCGCGCGCAGCGACTCCAGCACCGGGTTGCGGCCGACCAGCAGCTCCGGGGTGTCCTTCGACGGGTTGGACTTGCGGCCCGGCGCGACCCGGGGGCCGGAGCGACCGGTGGGCTTACCACCCCGGCCGCCCGTGCCACGGGCCGCCGGAGCACCCCGGCCACCGCCGCGACCCCAGGTGGTGTCCTTGCTGCCCGGCTGGCCGATCTTGGGGGCGCGCCCCTCCTCGGCCGCCGCCCGGCGCTCCTTGTCCTGCTTCCAGGCGGTGCGCTGCGGCAGCTTCTCGGTGCCCGAGTACGCCTTGTGCCAGGGCCGCTCGTCGGCGGGCAGGGTCCTGCCCCGACCCGCGAGGGAGTCCTTGTTCTTGCCACCGGAGCCCTTGGGGGCACCTGCCTTCGGCGTCAGTCGCCGGCCACGGCGCTGCGAGTTGCCGGCCATCAGTCCTGCTCTCCAATAGTCCAACGGGGGCCCTGGGGGGTGTCCTCGACCACCACGCCGGCCTGCTTGAGCTGGTCGCGTACGGCGTCAGCGGCGGCCCAGTCCTTGCGGCCGCGGGCCTGGGCACGCTGCTCCAGGGCCAGCGCGACCAGGGAGTCGACCACGCCGCGCAGGTCGTCGGCGCGGTCGCCGCCGGTCCAGGCCGGGTCCAGAGGGTCAACCCCCAGGATATCCAGCATGGCGCGCGTGGAGGCCAGGGTCGTGCGGACGGTCACATCGTCGCCGGCGGTCAGCGCGGTGTTGCCGTCCCGGACCACCTCGTGCAGCACCGCGAGGGCGGCGGAGGTGTTCAGGTCGTCGTCCATCGCCGCGACGAACCCGGTCGGCAGCTCGCCGAGCTGCCCGCCGCCGACCCGCTCGGCGGCCCGCTGGACGAAGCCCTCGATCCGCCGGTACGCCACCGCGGCCTCGCGCAGCGCGTCCTCGGAGTAGTCGATCCGGGAGCGGTAGTGCGCGGCGGCGTAGTAGTAGCGCAGCTCCACCGGGCGCACCCCGAGCGAGTCGACGTACGTCAGGTCGAGGGCGTTGCCGAGCGACTTGCCCATCTTGGCGCCGCCGATGCTGAGCAGGCCGTGGTGCACCCAGTACCGGGCGAAGGGCAGCCCGGCGGCCTGGGACTGGGCGATCTCGTTCTCGTGGTGCGGGAACGTCAGGTCCAGCCCGCCGCCGTGGATGTCGAACTCGGCACCCAGGTAGCGCCAGCACATCGCCGAGCACTCGATGTGCCAGCCGGGGCGACCCCGGCCCCACGGCGACGGCCAGTAGGCGTCGGCCGGCTCGTCCGGCTTGGCACCCTTCCAGAGCGCGAAGTCGCGCGGGTCGCGCTTGCCGCGCTCAGGGGCGTCCCCGGCGGACTGCATGTCGTCGGGCGACTGCCCGGACAGCGACCCGTACGCCGGCCAGGAGGCCACGTCGAAGTAGACGTCGCCGGATCCGTCGGTGGCCGGGTACGCGTGCCCGGTCTCGATCAGCTCGGCGATCAGCTGGTGCATCTCCGGGACGTGCCCGGTGGCGCGCGGCTCGTACGTCGGCGGCAGCACGTTCAGCGCCCGGTACGACTCGGCCAGGATCTGCTCGTTGGCGTACGCGATGGACCAGAACGGGCGGCCGTGCTCCATCGCCTTGACCAGGATCTTGTCGTCGATGTCGGTCAGGTTGCGGATGAAGGTGACCTCGTAGCCGGCGGTGAGCAGCCAGCGGCGCAGCACGTCGTAGTTGACGCCGGAGCGAAGATGGCCGATGTGCGGCGGGGCCTGGAGGGTGAGACCACACAGGTAGACCCCCACCTTGCCGGCTTCCCGCGGGACGAAGTCCCGCACCGATCGGGTGGCGGTGTCATACAGGCGTAGCGTCACCGTACAAGGGTAGCCGTCCACGCATTCCGGGGCCGCCCGGAGCCGGGTCGTACGCTGCGTGCTGTGGAGACGACGGCGAGGTCCGGCGAGCCCGGGGACGCGGCGGTCCGGCCCGGAGCCGGTACGACGGCCCGGGTCGGCGCCGGTGCGACGGAACGGGTCGACGCCGGGGCGACGGAACGGGACCGGACGGCGGGCGGCGAGACGGCGGGCCGGCCCGGCGAGACCGCGCAGACCCTGGACCGGGGCCTGCGGCTGCTGCACCTGGTGGCCGACGCTTCCGCCGGGCTGACCGTGACCGAGGCGGCGAACCGGCTGGGCATCGGCCGGGCGGCCGTCTACCGGCTGGTCGGGGCGCTGACCGGGCACGGGATGCTGCGTCGGGACGGCGACGGCCGGCTGCGCCTCGGCGCCGGCGTGCTGCACCTGGCCCGTCGGGCCCAGCCGCTGCTCGCCGAGGGAGCGCTGCCGGCGCTGCGCCGGCTGGCCGAGCAGGCCGGCGCGACCGCGCACCTGACCGTGGTCGAGGGCGGCGAGGGGGTGGCGCTGGCGGTGGTCGAGCCGAGCTGGACGTCGTTCCACGTGGCGTACCGGACGGGTGCCCGGCACCCGCTGGAGCGCGGGGCGGCCGGCCTGGCCATCCTCGCCGGCCGGTCGGGAGTGGCCGACCCGGTCAGCACCGTCGGGGAACTGCAACCCGGGGCGTACGGGGTGGCGGCGCCGGTGCTGGGGGTGCCGGGTCTGGAGGCGAGCGTCGGAGTGGTGGCCCTGGCCCCGCTGGACGCCGACACCGTCGGCGCGCAGGTGCTCGCCGCCGCCCAGTCGATCGCCGCCGCACTCTCCTGACCCACCGACCCTCGGCCCCCTCGCGTTTGCGGCGTGTCGGGGTGTCCCAGGGGCGTCGACACCCCGACACGCCGCATATCGAGTGGATCAAGCGCGGCACCCATAGCAGAGCCGGCTTGTCGGTGGGCACTTTCCACAGGGCAGCCAGAGGGGCGGCGCGTTGTCCACAGGGGTGTCGGGAAGCCGGTCCCGGTACCCACGCTGGTCGGCATGCCTCCTCTCGCACACCGGCCGCGCCTGCTGGCCTGGCAGGTCTTCCGTGGCTCCGACGCGGTCCGGCACGGGGTGCTGAGCCCTGACCAGTTGCGCAGCTCCGCGTGGGTGCGACTGCGTCACGACGTCTACGCCGACGCTCGCCTCGAACGGGACCACCGGTTGGTCTGCCGCGCGGTCTCCCTGCGGGTGCCCCCGGGAACGGTGCTCGCCGGTCCGTCGGCGGCCTGTCTGCACGGCGTCGAACACGCGGCGGGGTTCGCCGACGACGTCCATGTCCTCGCACCGTGGGCGACGAGCATCCGCACTCAACGAGGCCTGCGGGTGCACACGACCCTGTCGCCACGACGGGCGGGCGACGCCGTCGCGGCGGGCCGGCTCGGCCGACGACTCATGCCGGGTGCGGTGGTCGACGGCCTGCCCCTGTCGCCCGACGGGCTTCCGCCGGGCGACGCACCGTCCTTTCACGCGACCGACATGTCGCCCTGGTCGCAGCCGGCCGTCGCCGCCTGGGAGACAGGCGCCTGGCTGGATCCGGTGCGGGCGGTGGGCATCGTCGACTCGATGCTCGCCAGCGGTCTGACCGACCCCGACGCCCTCGCCGAGGTCGCTGGGCGCTTCGCCGACCGGCCCGGTGGTCGACGGGCCCGCCGGGTCTTCGACCTGGCCGACGCAGGAGCGCAGTCCCCGCCGGAGTCCCACCTGCGGGTACGCCTGGTCCTTGCCGGTCTACCCCGGCCGGCCACCCAGCACCCGGTCCGGCTGCCCTCCGGCCTCGTGCTGCACCCCGACCTGTCCTGGCCGGAGTTCCGGGTGGCGATGGAGTACGACGGCCAGTGGCACGCCGACCCGGACCAACTGCACCGCGACCGACGACGCCTCAACCAGTTTGTGGCCGCCGACTGGATCGTGCTGCACGTGACCAGCCGCCGCCTGCGGGACGACTTCCCGGCAGTCCTCCGCGAGATCCGAACCACTCTCGCCGCGCGGGGCTGGCGGCGGTGACGGGTGCCGTTTGCGGCGTGTCGCGCCCTCCGCTCACCAGGACACCCCGACACGCCGCAAACGGGGGCGGACGGCGGAGGGCCCGGGCGACGACGTCGCCCGGGCCCTTCCTGAAGATGCGTTACGGCTGGACGTGCGGCTTGAGCGGGCTCTTCACCGCGGCGTACGCGTCGACGACGCCGTACCCGTAGAAGCCGTTGAAGTTCAGCGAGCCGGCGCAGTACGCGTCGAACTCGGCCGGACGGCCCTCGTTGGTGTAGGTCTGCAGGCGCGGCTCGGGGCAGGCGTGCTCGGCGGCGGTCCGGTAGAGGTGCTGCTCCACCAGGTCCGGCGCCAGGCCGAAGCCGTTGCGGCCCTGCTTCTTGCCGAACTTGCTGACGATCAGGCCGGCGACGCCGCTGACGTGCGGCGACGCCATCGAGGTGCCCTGCAGGTAGGTGTAGTACCCGCACTCACCGTCGGTCGTGCACTGCTTGAAGACCGAGTTCTCGAAGCCGGCGACGATGTTGCCGTCCTCGTCGACCGACCCCTCCTCCTGGAGCACCTTCTTCGGGTACGTGGAGAGGATCATGTTGGCGTCGGTGCGGTAGGTGTCGGTGCCGAAGCCGTCGCGGAACCAGCCACCCGGCGCGGAGACGGAGATCTGCTCGGTGCCGTAGTTGGAGTAGTCGGCCTTCTTGCCGGACGGGCCGAGGGCGGACACGCCGATCACGTTCGGCCCCTCGACCGGGAGGTCCCAGCAGCTGTTGTTGTCGATCGGCCGCGGGTACGGAGTGGAGCCGTAGTCCGGGCTGGAGACGTCGGTCCGGGGCGCACCGAGGTCTTCGTGGTTGTTGCCGAGCGAGCCGACCAGGGTCACACCCTTGCGGTGGGCGTAGTTCAGGGCCCGGGTCATGGCCTTGATGATCGCCCGCTGCTCGGCCTGCGCCTCCGGCGAGTCGGCCGGGTTGGCGGTGCAGTTGTAGAGCCACGGGTCGACGTAGAAGGACATGTTCACCACGTCGATGCCGGCCTTGCCGGCGTACACCAGGGCGTTGACCACCGGGTCGAGGAAGAAGTAGCCGGAGTCCTGGCCGCCCTTGAGCTCGACCAGCGAGACCTTCGGGGCGACACCGGAGAGGCCGAAGCCGTTCGCGGCGGCGCCGATCGTCCCGGCGACGTGGGTGCCGTGCCCGCCGTCGTCGGTGCCGACCGGGTCGAGGCAGCTCGCCACCTCGCAGGCGCCGTCGACGTCCGTCTTGTCCGGCGCGAAGTTGCGCGACAGCGACCAGTTGAAGTTCGGCGCGAGGTCCGGCTGGCTGGCGTCGACGCCGGTGTCCAGGATGCCGACGGTCACCCGCCGGTCACCCGGCTCGATCTTCCGGGCCTGGTCGGCCCGGATCATGTCGAGACCCCAGAGCTTGTCGTCCAGCGGGTCGAGCTTCTTGCCGTGCCCCTTGGCGACCCCCTTGGCCTGGGTGAGCAGGTGTTCCTGCTCGACCCGGTCCAGCTTGGGCTTGCGGCCGATGGCCTTCTGCTCGGCGGCGCCGATCAGCTCGCCGGCGGCGGTCGCCCGGCTGGCGAAGTCGGCCCGGTCGCTGGTCACCTGGAACAGGCCGACGTCGTCGGTACGGGACACCACGGTCCCGCCCGCCGACCGGATGGCGGCGATGGCCGCGTCCGCCGAGACGCCGTCCTCGGCGACCACGGTGAAGGTCCGGGTGCTGGTCGGCTCGGCGTTGGCCGGGGCCACCAGTCCGGTCACCGTGAGTGCCAGGGTCGCCGCGGTCGCGACGGCCCCGGCGGTGAAGCGCTTGCTCACCACATCAGATCCTCTCGTTGAGGGACGTGGCAGCCATCACACAACACCGATGCGGGTTGCGCCAGACGGGCGTCCGGAATGGACGCTTATCCGGCTTTGACCGGCTGGAGGGCGGCCAGCGCGGCCGGGAGCGCGCCCAAGCCGGTGATCTCGGCGTCGGGTCGTACCCCCGGCGGGCAGGGCAGGCCGAGCCGGTTGAGCCAGATCCCGCGCAGGCCGGCGCGCTGCGGGCCGACCACGTCGTGGGCGGGCGAGTCCCCGACGTACGCGATCTGCTCCGCCGGCACGCCCGCGGCCTCGATCACCGCCGCGTAGAACCCGGGGTCGGGCTTCTTCGGCAGGCCGTCGTCGTGCGCGTACCGCTCGAAGGCGAACTCGCCGGCGAGCCCGCAGCGTTCGGCGCGGCTGTTGCCGTTGGTGGCGTAGCCCAGCCGGAACCGGCCGCGCAGCGTGGCCAGCGCGGGAAGCACGTCGGCGTAGGGCCGGGTCAGCGCGAACCGCCGGGCGAAGAAGAGCGCCGCCAGCTCGTCGAGGCGCTCCGCCAGGCCGGCCCGCGCCAGCGAGCGGGCCAGCGCGGCCCGCCGGATCTCCTGCACCGGCGCCGCGCTCATCGCGCCGAAGACCGCGCCCCAGTCCGACTCCAGGTCCGCGAGCGACACTCCGGCCGCCGCCGGGGTCAGCCGCCGCATTTCTTCGAGTACGGCCACCAGGCCGCCGGTGACCGCCGGGCGCAGGTCGAGCAGGGTCTCGTCGGCGTCGAACACCAGCACGGTCAGCACGGCACCGACCATCTCACGTCAGGGCGGGTTCCTCGGCCGGGGTGTCCGACCGTTCCACGCGGTCGCCGCGCAGCTCGTCGAGGCGGACCAGGGCCACCCCGGCGACGATCAGCGCGCCGCCGAGCAGCTGCACCACGGTGGGCAGTTCGCCCAGCACCAGCCAGGCGATGAGCACCGCGAACATCACCTCGGTCAGCCCGACGAAGGACGAGAGCCGGGCGCCGAGGATCCGCGTCGCCGCGATACCGGCCTGGTACGCGATCACCGCGGCGACCAGCGACAGCCCGACGATCGGGACCAGCCAGCTGGTGTGCTGCCCGGCGAACTCGACGTCGCCGAAGGTGGCCCGCAGCGGCAGCACCCCGACCAGCCCGAGCAGGGCGAGGACCGCGGCGCCGATCGCCATGCCGCCGCTGGCCATGGCGACCGACGGCAGCGCGGGATCGACCCGGGCGGCGAGCACGAAGTAGCCGGCCAGCCCCACCCCGGCCCCGAGCCCCCAGAGCACACCCACCGGGTCGAGGCGGCCGGCGCCGGTCAGGTCGAGCACGAAGGCCAGGCCGGCCAGCGCGGCGACCGAGCCGACCACGGTGAGTCGTCGGGGGCGCTGCCCGTGCACCAGCCACATCCAGGCCACCACCAGGATGATGCCGAGGTACTCCAGCAGCAGGGCCACGCCGACCGGCAGGTAGCGGACGGCGTTGAAGAAGCACGCCTGGGCGGTGGCGACGCCGAGCAGGCCGAAGACGCTCACCGGGCCGAGGGTGCGGCGCAGCACGGCGCCCTTGCCGCGCAGTGAGAGCACGGCCGGCACCGCGAGCACCAGGGCGGCGATCCCGACCCGGGCGACGACGACGGCCTCGGCCGACCAGCCGGCCTCGATCAGGGAGCGGGCGAAGGTGCCCGAGGTGGCGAAGGTGACGGCTGACAGCAGGGCCAGCCCCAGGCCCGCGCCGGCGGATCGTTCGTGCATCGGGCTCTCCTCGCCGGTAGTTGTCATGACTGAACAACGCCTATGCTGGTGACGCTAACGGCCGGCTCTGACAGGAGTCAAGTTGCTTTTTGCCCATGACACCGAATGTGGGTTGATCGCCGCGACCGCCCTGGTGAACACCGACGACCCGGCGGACGAAGGGCTGCCCGACGTCGCGGCGCTGGACCGGTTCGTCGTCACCTACGGCTGGACCGGTCGGCACGAACACACCGAGGCCGAGCTGCGGGCGGTACGCGAGCTGCGCCCCCGGCTGCGCCGGATCTGGCACGCCGACGTCGACGAGATCGTCGCCGTCGTCAACGAGCTGCTCCGCGAGTCCCACGCGCTGCCGCAGCTCATCCGGCACGACGACGAGCCGTACCACCTGCACGCGGTGCCCCGGGACGCGCCGCTGGCCACCCGGATGGCGGTCGAGGCGGCGATGGCCCTGGCCGACCTGGTCCGCGCCGGCGAGCTGGGCCGGCTGCGGATCTGCGCCCACCCGGACTGCGAGAACGTGCTGGTCGACCTGTCGAAGAACCGGTCCCGCCGGTTCTGCGAGGCGGGCTGCGGCAACCGGGCCGCGGTCAGCGCGTACCGGGCGCGGAAAGCGGCCACTCGCTCCTGAGCAGCTCGTACTCCACCTCGCCGTGCTCGGTCCCCGGGACCGGGTCGTCGAAGTGCAGGTGGAAGGTGCGCACGTACCGCAGGCCGGACTTCGCCATCACCTGCCGGGAGCGGGTGTTCACCGCCATCGTCTCGGCCCAGATGCGCCGAACGGCCAGCTCGGTGAAGGCGTACCGGATCAGCGCCCGGGAACCCTCGGTGGCCAGGCCGCGCCCCCACGCGCCACGACGCAGCCGGTAGCCCAGCTCCGCCTCCTTGCCGTCGTCGGACGGGTCGAGCGCGAACCAGCCCAGGAAGTCGTCGCTCTCCCGGTCCTCCGCCGCCCAACGCCCCAGGCCGGGGTGCTCGTCGTACTGGCTCAGCAGGCGGGGCAACTGCTCGTCGCGCACCGTGGCGCGCGGGGTCGGCCGGCCACCGGTCAGGAAGCGCATGACCTCCGGGTCGCTGTCCAGCTCGACGAGGTGGTCCACGTCGTCGGGGGTGAACCGGCGCAGCCGCAGCCGCTCGGTCTCCAGCAGCACGTCAGCGGTCATGCCGGGATGATGCCGCGTCCCACGCGCGCCGGTCGACCGATATCCCGCACCGCCGCGTCGTCAGCCCCAGATCCGGCTCCACTTCGGCGACGTGGCGGTATCACCCTGCTCCGGACACCGCCAGATCGGCGCAACGGAGTGGATCAGGTGCCGGTCGGTCCGGGGGTCAGGGGTGGGTCATGCGGAGGAGGTCGAGGGCCTCGTCGAGCTGGGTCTCGCTGAGCTTGCCGGAGTCCACGTGGCCCCGGGCGATCACCACCTCGCGGATCGAGATCTGCTTGGCCAGCGCCTCCTTGGCGATCGAGGCGGCCTCGTCGTACCCGAGGTGGCGGTTGAGCGGGGTGACGATCGACGGCGACCCCTCCGCGTACGCCAGGCAGACCTCGGCGTCCGCGACCAGGCCGACCACCAGGCGGTCGGCGAAGAGCCGGCTCGACGCGGCCAGCAGCCGGATCGACTCCAGCAGGTTGCGGCCCATCACCGGGAGCATCACGTTCAGCTCGAAGTCGCCCTGGGAGCCGGCGAAGGCGACCGTCGCGTCGTTGCCGATCACCTGCGCGCAGACCTGCCGCATCGCCTCGGCGACCACCGGGTTCACCTTGCCCGGCATGATCGACGAGCCGGGCTGGAGGTCGGGGATGCGCAACTCGCGCAGGCCGGCGCGGGGGCCGGAGCCCATCCAGCGGATGTCGTTGGCCATCTTGTAGAGCCCGACGGCGACGGTACGCAGCTGCCCGGAGGTCTCCACCAGCGCGTCCCGCGCGCCCTGCGCCTCGAAGTGGTTGCGCGCCTCGGTCAGCGGCAGTCCGGTGGAGGCGCGCAGCTTCTCGATCACCTTCCCGGCGAAGCCGAGCGGGGTGTTGATGCCGGTGCCCACGGCGGTGCCGCCGAGCGGCAGCTCGGCCAGCCGGGGCAGCGCCCCCTCCAGCCGTTCCACGCCGTAGCGGACCTGCGCGGCGTACCCGCCGAACTCCTGCCCGAGGGTGACCGGCGTGGCGTCCATCAGGTGGGTACGGCCGGCCTTGACCACCGTCTCGAACTCCGTCGCCTTCTCCTCCAGCGCGCCGGCCAGGTGCTTCAACGCGGGCAGCAGGTCCTCGACCACGGCCTGGGTGGCGGCCAGGTGGATGGAGGACGGGAAGACGTCGTTGCTGGACTGCGAGGCGTTGACGTCGTCGTTCGGGTGCACGTCCCGACCCAGCTCGCGGCTGGCGAGGGTGGCGATCACCTCGTTGGTGTTCATGTTGGACGACGTGCCCGAGCCGGTCTGGAACACGTCGATCGGGAACTGGTCGTCGTACCCGCCGTCGGCCACGTGCGCGGCGGCGGCGGCGATCGCGGCGGCAACGTCCGCGCCGATCACGCCCAGCTCCCCGTTGACCTGTGCGGCGGCACCCTTGATCTGGGCCAGGGCCTTGATCTGGGCCGGCTCGATGCCGCGCCCCGAGATCGGGAAGTTCTGCACCGCACGCTGGGTCTGCGCCCGCCACAGCGCCTCGGTGGGCACCTCCACCTCGCCCATCGAGTCGCGTTCGATCCGGTAACCCGCTGCCTCTGGAGTCGTCACGCGTACCATCCTGCCGCGCCCACCGCGGACTCGCAGATGATCGCTCAGTCCAGCTCCGCCAGCAGCCGGACGACCTCGTGCTGGTCCGGCGACTCGACCTGGCGGAACAGCGCCAGCGCCCGCATCCAGTGCGAGCGGGCGGCGGCCGGGTCGCTGGTCCGCAGGCAGCGGGCGATGCCGTCGAGCGCCCTCGCCTGCTCGTAGCGGGCACCCAGCCGGGTGGCGTCGGTGAGCACCCGGCGGTGCAGGTCCAGCGCGCTGGAGACGTCACCCTGGTCGAGGATCGCCCGGGCCAGCAGGTTGCGCGACGCGCACTGGCCGATCCGGTCGCCCACCTCCATCATCGCCACCAGCGCCTCCCGGTGCAGGGCCGCGGCCCGCTCGGGCCGCCCGTCCTCCCGCTCCATCACGCCGATCTCGTTGCGCACCTCCCCCTCGCCGTACCGGTTGCCCGTCTGACGCTTGAGGTGCAGCGCGACCCGCAGAAGTCGGCGGGCGGGTGCCAGGTCGCCCATCCGGTGCCGGATCATGCCGAGGTGCCCGACGGCGTGCGAGGTCTGCCGGATGTCCTGCGTCTGGCGGGCCAGCAGGAGGTGCAGCCGGGCGGTGTGCAGGGCTTCCTCGTACCGGCCCCAGCCGAGCAGTGCCAGGCAGAGGTTGTTCTGCAGGTTCGTCAGCTCGGCCGCGTCGTTCAGGCCGGTGATCAGGGCGAGTGCCTCGTCGAACTTCGCCTTGCCCTGCCGGTACTCGCCGTTGCCCGCGTACGAGGCGCCGAGGTTCCACAGCGTGCTGAGCACCTCGCCCCGCAGCCCGAGCCGGCGGCGCAGGTCCAGCGCCACCTCCATCAACCGGATCGCCTCGGGGAAGCGGGCCAGGCGGTAGTACGCCGAGGAGAGGTAGTTCAACATCATTGCGATGGCCACCTCGTCGCCGAGCTCCTCGGCGACCCGGAGGCCGATCGTGTGGGTCTCGATCAGCTCGTCGAGGTGCCCGCCGTCAAAGTTGGGCCGCCAGCAGGCCCGGGCCAGCTGCCAGCACCGCGCCGGGAAGCCCTCCTCCTCGGCCAGCCGGACCAGGGCGGTGAGCGCGGCCAGGTTCTCCTCGAACCAGGCCCGCCCCCCTGCGGCACAGGCGGCCACCAGATCGGGCCGGGTCGGCGTGACGGCCGGGAGGGTGGGGCGGCTGCCGGCCGCCTCCACCGTCCACGCGATCGCCACGGCCACGTGCAGGTGGTGATCGAGCAGGCGGGCCAAGGCGTCCCGGCGCTCGGCGGCCCGGTCCGCCTCGGCGAGCAGCAGCCGGGCGTACTCCCGGATCAGGTCGTGCAGCCGGTACCGGCCCGGCTCGACCTCCTCGGCCAGGTGCGAGTCGACCAGCTCGTCGAGCAGGTCCTGCGTCTCGGGCAGCGGCAGCTCGGCGAGGGCGGCGGCGACCCGGTTGTCGAACCGTACGCCGGGGTGCAGGCCGAGCAGCCGGAACAACCGCTGGGCCGCCGGCGACACCTGGGCGTACGACAGGGCGAACGCCTGCCCCACCGAGCGCTGCCCGGCGGCCAGCTCGGCCAGCGGGCCGCCCCCGGTGACCAGCCGCTCGGCCAGATCGGCGACCCGCCAGCGGGGCCGGTGCGCCAACCGCGCGCCGGCCAGCCGGATCGCCAGCGGCAGGTACCCGCAGCGGCGCACCACCTCGGCCGCCGCCTGCGGTTCGGCCGCCACCCGCTCCTGGCCGGCCACCCGGCCGAGCAGTTCGATTCCCTCGTCCGGGTCGAGGACCGGCAGGGACGAGGGCCGCCCCTCGTCCAGGCCGACCAGCCGACGGCGGCTGGTGATCAGCACGAGGCAGTCCGGGCCGGTGGGCAGCAGCGGCGCCACCTGGTCGGCACCGGCGGCGTTGTCCAGCACCACCAGGGCCCGCCGGCCGGCCAGCTCGCTGCGCCACACCGCGAGCCGGTCGTCCAGGTCCAGCGGGACCCGTTCCGCCGGCACCCCGAGCTGGCGCAGCAGCGTGGCCACCGCCGCGGCGGGCGTCAACGGGGTCCGTTCGCTGTGCCCGTGCAGGTCCACGAAGAGGTGCGCGTCCGGGTAGCGGTCCGCCAGGGCGGCCGCGACGTGCACCGCCAGGGTGGTCTTGCCGCTGCCGGCCATCCCGTCGATCAGCTGGATCCGGGCGCCCTCCTCCTCGATCTCCTTCACCAGGCGGGCCATCGTCTGCTGCCGGCCGGTGAAGTCGCTGATCGCCCGGGGCAACGACCGGACGGGGGCGACCGCCCGGTTCTCCGGCCCGCCCAGCGCCAGGTCACCGGCGAGCACCCGCTGGTGCAGCTCCTGCAACGCCGCGCCAGGTTCGATGCCCAGTTCCTCGGCGTAGATCCGCCGGCCCTCCCGGTAGACGGCGAGGGCGTCGGCCTGCCGGCCCATCGCGGAGAGGGCTAGCATGAGCTGGCCGCGCAGCCGTTCCCGCAGCGGGTGCCGGTCGACGCTCTCGGCCAGCTCGTCGACCAGGTCGGCGGCCTGCCGCAACCGCAGCTCGACGTCGACGCACTCCTCCAGGGCGGCGAGCCGCTGCTCGTCGAGGGTCTGCGCCCGCCGGCGCACGGCCCGGCTCCGGATGCCGCTCAACGCCGGCCCGCGCCACAACCCGAGCGCCTGCCGGTAGTGCCGGCGCGCCTCGGCCGGCTGCCCGGCCGCGACCGCGGCGCGGGCGGCCTCGACCGTACGGGCGAAGACGTCGAAGTCCAGGTCGGCCGGTTCGACGCGGATGCCGTAGCCGACCGGGTCGGTGACGATCACGTCGGCCGGCAGGCCGAGCGCGGCGAGCCGCTGGCGCAGCCGCGAGACGCAACTGTGCAGCTGGGCCTTGGCGGTGGCCGGCGGGCGTTCCTCCCAGACCGCGTCGACCAGTTCCTCCACCGGTACGACCCGACCGGCGCGCAGCAGCAGCATGGCGAGCACGACCCGGTCCCGGCCCGCGGTGACGGTGGCCTCGCCGCCGCCGACCCGCAGAGGTCCCAGGATCCCGAACCGCATCCGCTCCCCCCGCGCGCCGTGGTGCATCTTCCGCAGCGTAGCCCGCGGGTGCCGGCTCGCCCCGTCCAGGCGATAGCGATCCGATAGCGGAACGACAGCATCGGGACCGACACTGGTCCGGGTTGTCGGTGACGGCATCCGACGGGGGCGGTGCGCCCGTCCGGGTGGGATTTCCGGGCGGGCGCACCGATGTCGATATACGGCAGGCGAGCAGGGACGCTCGGCGTCCCGCCGTCCACCTCCCCGGGGTCCGTGAAGCGCCGGCGTCCGGCCGAAAGTCGAGCCCGCTAGCCTATTCACCCACTTAAGATCATCACGATCCTCTCACTCCCACCGGAGGCTTGCACCTTGCCCGAAAACGGCGGTTCCATCGGCGTGCCCACCGCACGCCGCCGACGCGTACCGCGCCGGTTCCTCACGGCAGGCCTCGCGGCCCTGCTCACCACCACGGGCGCCTTGGCGGTCACCGGCCAGCCGGCGTCGGCCCTGCAGAACTACGTCCAGCCGGTCGAGGTGACCTGGACCGACAACGCCCGGCCCACCCGGTCCTTCCAAGCCGAGGACGCCGCCCTTCCGGTCGGCAGCTGGCAGAGCGCCACTGGGGACAAGCACACCTCCCGGGCGTACTTCACCTTCGACCTCAGCCCCTACCTGGGGCAGCGGATCATCAGCGCCCGAGCGGTGGCCGGCGAGCGGTCGGTCAACGACTGCGACAAGCCGCGCGAGCTCCAGCTCTGGCGGACCGAGAACCCAACCACCGCACCCACCTGGAAGTCTGCGCCCGCTGCCGTCAAGAAGCTCGCCGACCTCGACGTCCCCGGTGCGCCGTGCCCGTCGACCTACCTGACCACTCTGGTCACCAACGAGGTGCGCGCGGCGATCGCGGCGAGGCAGAGCAGGATCACGTTCATGCTCCGCATCGGCGAGCACGAGGACGGCCTCCAGTGGGGTCGGCGGGTGAACACGCTCGGCGTCTCGCTGGAGCACAACCACGCGCCGAACGCCCCCGGCAAGCTCAGCGCCGGTGGCCTCGCCTGCCGGGACGACCTGTTCATCGGCACCACCCGGCCGGAGTTCCGGGCCGAGGTGACCGACCCGGACGTCAACGAGACCGGCGGCGTTGACCAGCTCAAGGCGACCTTCGCCTGGTGGCCGACCGACCGGCCTGCCGAGCGGACCGAGTTGGAGTTCCCCTACACGCTGCCCTCCGGGTCCCGGTTCCAGTACACGATTCCCGACGGGGTCATGACCCACGGCGGCACGTACGCTTTCACCGTCCGTGCCACGGACCAGTACGGCGACACCTCGGACTGGGCGCCGGAGTGCCGGTTCACCGTCGACACCCGGATCCCGGCCCGGCCGGTGGTCACCTCCACCGACTATCCAGCGGCGCCGTATGAGCCGACGGCCTTCGGGCCGGGCATCCCCGGTACCTTCACCTTCTCGCCGAACGGCTCGGACGACGTGGTGAAGTACGAGTACACGAGCTGGGACAGCGGCTTCGGTACGGTGCCCGCCGACGGTCCCGGCGGCACGGCAACCGTTACCTACACCCCGAAGAACCCCGGTTACCACCGGCTCGAGGTGTCCAGCATCGACCGGACCGGCAACCACTCCCAGACCACCCTGTACGAGTTCTACGTCCGGCAGACCGCCCCGCGGATCACCGACGGGAACCCGACCGGCGGATTCGGCGAGCCCCGCGAGCTGACCCTCAGGCCCGGCATGGAGAACGTGGTCGAGTACAGCTGGCAGCTCAACGACGGCGAGCCGACCACCGTGCGGGCCGACGCTGACGGCACCGCGAAGGTGACCGTCACGCCCCGCCGGGGCGGCGCCAACATGGTCACGGTCACCAGCCGAACCTCGGACGACCTGCCCAGCGGCACCGGCGAGTACTACTTCTACCTGGCCAGCACGCCGACCATCTCCTCGCCGGACTTCCCGCTGGACGGCAGTGACGGCCCGCTCGCCGGCACGCCCGGCACGTTCATCTTCGCCCCTGGCATGCCCGGCGTGACCGAGTACGTCTGGTCGGTCGGCGGCGGTGCGCAGCACACGGTAGCGGCGAAGGAGGACGGCACCGCCACGGTTTCGTACACACCGACGGAGGCCGGCTTCCAGTGGATCGAGGTGTTCAGCCGGACCGCCGACGGAGACGAGTCGGAGACGGCCTCAGGGTACTTCGTGATCTTCTCGCACGCCCCCGAGGTCACCTCGTCGGACTATCCCGCCTACGGGGAGAGTGGCGGACCGGGCGTGGCCGGCCAGTTCACCTTCCGCCCGGCCCGCGACGGCGTCACCGGCTACGTCTACGACTTCGGCGACGGCCCGAAGACGGTGACGGCGGCGGCCGACGGTACCGCCACCATCGATTGGACCCCGCAGTCGTACCGGGTGGACACGCAGGGTCTGGTGCGGCTGAAGGTGCGCGAGAAGATCGGCGACATCGTCTCCGACGAGACCGAGTACGGCTTCTACCTCGGCAAGCTGGCACCGACGGTGACCAGCCAGGACTACCCGCCGAGCGGCGAGGTGGGGGGCCCGGGGATCGCGGGCAGCTTCACGCTGACCGCCCATGTGCCGGGCTCCACCGAGTTCGTCTACCGACACGGCACCGAGGAGAAGACCGTGTCGGCCGGTCCGGACGGCACCGCCACCATCACCCTCACCCCGACCGAGGTCGGTGGCAACTACCTGTACGTCTCCAGCCGTACCGACTCGGGCATCACATCCGGTGAGGGTGTCTACTACTTCACCGTGGCCAACCCGAACTAACGGGCCACGCGAAAGGGGCGCCGGGCGGAACTCCGCCCGGCGCCCCTTTCGCGTACGTGCGGGGTCAGCGCCGCCCGACGGTCAGCACCGGCTTGGTGACCTCGGCGAAGAAGTCGTTGCCCTTGTCGTCGACCACGATGAACGCCGGGAAGTCCTCGACCTGGATCTTCCAGACCGCCTCCATGCCCAGCTCCGGGTATTCGAGCACCTCGACGTGCTTGATGCAGTCCTGGGCGAGCCGGGCCGCGGGGCCGCCGATCGAGCCGAGGTAGAAGCCGCCGTGCTGCTGGCAGGAGCGGGTGACCTGGCCAGAGCGGTTGCCCTTGGCGAGCATCACCTGGGAGCCGCCGGCGGCCTGGAACTTCTCCACGTAGGCGTCCATCCGGCCGGCGGTGGTCGGGCCGAACGAGCCGGAGGCGTAGCCCTCCGGGGTCTTGGCCGGGCCGGCGTAGTAGACGGCGTGGTCGCGCAGGTACTGCGGCATCGGCTCGCCGGCGTCCAGCCGCTCGGCGATCTTCGCGTGGGCGATGTCCCGGGCGACGACCAGTGGGCCGGTCAGCGACAGCCGGGTCTTCACCGGGTACTTCGACAGCTCGGCGCGGATCTCGTCCATCGGCCGGTTGAGGTCGACCTTGACGACCATCTCGGCGTCCAGCGTCTCGTCGGTGACGTCGGGCAGGAACCGGGCCGGGTCGGTCTCCAGCCGCTCCAGCCAGACGCCGGACGGGGTGATCTTGGCGACGGCCTGCCGGTCGGCGGAGCAGGAGACGGCGATCGCCACCGGGCAGGAGGCGCCGTGCCGGGGCAGCCGGACCACCCGGACGTCGTGGCAGAAGTACCGGCCGCCGAACTGCGCGCCGATGCCGAAGTTGCGGGTCAGCTCCAGCACCTCCGCCTCCAGCTCCAGGTCCCGGAAGCCGTGCGCGGTCATCGAGCCCGAGGTGGGCAGCGCGTCGAGGTACTTGGCGGAGGCGTACTTGGCGGTCTTCAGGGCGTACTCGGCGGAGGTGCCGCCGATGACGATGGCCAGGTGGTACGGCGGGCAGGCCGCGGTGCCGATGAGCCGCAGCTTCTCCTCCAGGAACTGCATCATCCGCGTCGGATTCAACAGCGCCTTGGTCTCCTGGTAGAGGTAGGACTTGTTGGCCGAGCCGCCGCCCTTGGCCATGAAGAGGAACTTGTACGCGTCCGGGTGCCCGTCCGGGTCCTCGGCGTAGAGCTCCACCTGGGCCGGCAGGTTGCTGCCGGTGTTCCGCTCGTCCCACATGGTCAGCGGGGCGAGCTGCGAGTAGCGCAGGTTGAGCCGGGTGTACGCCTGGTAGACACCGCGCGAGATCGCCTCGGCGTCGGCGCCGTCGGTGAGCACGTGCCGGCCGCGCTTGCCCATCACGATCGCGGTGCCGGTGTCCTGGCACATCGGCAGCACGCCGCCGGCGGCGATGTTGGCGTTGCGCAGCAGGTCGAGCGCGACGAACCGGTCGTTCGGCGAGGCGGCCGGGTCGTCGATGATCGACCGGAGCTGGGCCAGGTGGGCGGGGCGCAGGAAGTGGGCGATGTCGTGCATCGCCTCGGCGGTCAGCGCGGTCAGCGCGGCGGGCTCCACGGTGAGGAACCGACGGCCACCCGGACCGTTGACGACATCGACGCCCTCGTCGGTGACCAGGCGGTACTCCGTCTGGTCCGGACCGGTCGGCAGCAAGGGGGCGTACGAGAACGCGGCGGCACTGCTCATGACGGGAAAGCCTAGGGCAGACCCGTCGATCGGTGGCACCCGCCGGGTGCGTCGTGGGATGCCGCTCTCACCCGGGGCGGGACCGACGCGCTCAGCCGTCGTCGTCACCCGGGTCGGGGCAGAGTTCCCGCTTCGGCCCGCAGTCCGGCTGGTCCCCGGGGCCGCCCCCGGTGGCAGGGCCGGGGGAACCCCCGGTGTCGGGGTCGGGGTCGGGCACCCCGCCATCGTCCGGCGGCGGCTCGGCGCCACCACCGCCGAACCGGACGTACCCGATCTCCCGCCCCTCCCCGATGATCATGCCGTTCGGCCCGACCGCGAGCGCGTTGGCGCTGGTCCGCAGCACCACCAGTTCCCGACCGGTCCGCGGGTCGAGCGCGGCCAGCCGGTTCGGTTTCTCCTGGGTGACGATCGCCGCGTACGGGGTGAGCGCCGCGCCCGGCCGGTCGCCGGCGGGACGGTTCCAGCGGACCCGGTCGACGCCCAGTTCCCGGCCGACGACGGTGTTCTTGTCGGCGGTGCGCACCAGCGCGTACCGGTCGTCGACGGCGAGCAGCTTCTCGCCCTCCGCGTCGACGAGCAGCAGCCGCCCGTCGTACCCGTCGATGACCGCCTCCCGGCCGTCCGGCGCCACGCCGATCAGCACGTTCCGCGCGCCCTGCGGGTCCTCCCGCTGCACGCAGCCGGCGCTGTCGGCGGTGCGCAGGTTGACCCCGGCCTTGCGCCACGCCTCCTGGCCGGTGGCCGGGTCGCGGGCGGAGATGACGTACTGGCAGGTGCCGTCCCGGGAGACCGCGTTGATCCGCAGCATCCGGCCGCCGATCACGGCGAGCCGTTCGTCCCGCCCGGGCTCGACGTTCTGCACCACCCGCCCGGTGGCGGTGTCCACCACGTGCACCCGGCCGTCGACCGGGAAGCCGAGCAGCGGCGGCACCGACTCGGGGCCGGCCACGCCGCCGTCGATCCGGGGCGCGGTGAGCCGGCGGGTGCCGAGCAGGTTGGGGTTGTCGGCGAACAGGCCGGTGCTGACCCCGGGCAGGAACGCCGTCCAGAGTGGCCGGGTGCCGCGCGGGTCCCAGGCGGTCAGGGTGCAGTCGGTCGGCTCGACGCAGTGCGCGTCGAGCAGCATGTTCCGGTACGTCCAGACGGCCACCGCGTCGTCGTCGCGCCGGCGCACCACCCCGGTCGTCGGGTCGAGCAGTTCGTACCCCTTGACCAGCAACTTGCCCACCGCGACGACCGGGTCCCGGGTCCCGCCGGCCACCGCCGCCCAGTCCGCCTTGCGCTCCCAGAGCTGGGTGCCGGTGGCCAGGCTGCGCGCCTCGACCCGGGTCCGCTGCTCGATCACGACGGTGTCCCCGGCGATGGTCACGCTCTTCGGGGTGCCGCCGATGCGCTGCTGCCAGACCACGTCCGGGTCGGAGATCGGCTGTCGGCGGTCGACCCAGTCCCAGATCGCGGGGAACGGGTTCCAGACCCCGGTGGCGGCGAGCACGACCACGGTGACGAGCCCCAGCAGCAACCAGCCGCGTACGCCAAGGCCCTTCACACCGCACACGGTAGCGACGATCACCGAACTCCCCCGACCCCGCGCCGGAGTGTCGCCGCCCTTTCTGCGCGCCGGCTCCGGGCGCCGGGGCCGCCCGCGCGGGAGCGCGGGGCGTCAGCGGGGTGCGGCGGCGGAGCGGACCAGGGGCAGGACGCGGTACGGGATCTGCTCGGCCAGCGCGATGATCGTGGAGGCCCGGCGGATGCCCTCGTAGGAGACGATCTGGTCGATCACCCGCTGGAGGTCGGTGTTGGACCGGGCGACGATCCGGCAGAGCAGGTCGCTGGAGCCGGTGATGGTGTGCGCCTCCAGCACCTCGGGGATGGCCGCCAGGTGGGCGGTGACCGCGTCGTGGCCGTGCCGCTGGCTGATCTCCAGGGTGACGAAGCTGGTCACCCCGAAGCCGATCGCGGCCGGCGAGACGTCCGGCCCGAAGCCGCCGATCACCCGCCGCTCGACCAGCTTGTCCAGCCGGGCCTGGACGGTGCCCCGGGCCACCCCGAGCCGGCGGGAACACTCCAGCACCCCGATCCGCGGCTCGTCGGCGAGCAACTGGATCAACCTGGCGTCCAGCTCGTCGAGCTGTACATCCTGCCCAGCGTTCATGTTTCAACACTCTACCGAATGTGCAGGATGACCAGCGGAAACGACGACGGTTGCCCAGTGCGCCGGATCACGGCGATCCTCCTGGCAAGAGCATCGGAACCACCGCGGCGGCCCACGAGGCCGGCCGGTACGCAAGGGAGGACACCATGACCCAGGCGATCGACCGACCCCAGTCGACCGAGGAGGTCGACGTCGACGCCCTCGTCGGCGCCGTCGACCACGACATCACCCGGGACCCGTTCCCGGTCAAGGGCCTCGACCACGTGCACTTCCTGGTCGGCAACGCCAAGCAGGCCGCGCACTACTACTCCACCGCCTTCGGCATGACCTGTGTGGCGTACCGGGGGCCGGAGCAGGGCTACCGGGACCACGCCCAGTACGTGCTGACCAGCGGCTCGGCCCGGTTCGTGCTGACCGGCGCGGTCCGCCCCGACGCCGCCGGCGCCGACCACGTCGCCAAGCACAGCGACGGCGTCTCCGACATCGCGCTGGAGGTGCCGGACGTCGACGCCGCGTACGCGCACGCCACCGCGCAGGGCGCGACCGGCCTGGTCGAGCCGCACGACGTGACCGACGAGCACGGCACCGTGCGGATGGCCGCCATCGCCGCCTACGGCGACACCCGGCACACCCTGGTCGACCGGTCCCGCTACACCGGCCCGTTCCTGCCCGGCTTCGTCGCCCGCGGCCCGATCGTGGACCGCCAGCCGATGATCGACGCCGGCATCCAGCCGAAGCGCTTCTTCCAGGCGGTCGACCACGTGGTCGGCAACGTCGAGCTCGGCCGGATGGACGAGTGGGTCGAGTTCTACAAGCGGGTCATGGGCTTCTCGAACATGGCCGAGTTCATCGGCGACGACATCGCCACCGACTACTCGGCGCTGATGAGCAAGGTCGTCGCCAACGGCACCCGCAAGGTGAAGTTCCCGCTCAACGAGCCGGCGATCGCCCGCAAGAAGTCGCAGATCGACGAGTACCTGGAGTTCTACCAGGGCCCGGGCGCCCAGCACATCGCCGTGGCCACCAACGACATCCTGGCCAGCGTCGACGCGATGCGGGCCGCCGGCGTCGAGTTCCTGGACACCCCGGACTCGTACTACGACGACCCGGAGCTGCGCGCCCGGATCGGCGAGGTCCGGGTGCCGATCGAGGAGCTGAAGTCCCGCAAGATCCTGGTCGACCGGGACGAGGACGGCTACCTGCTCCAGATCTTCACCAAGCCGGTGCAGGACCGCCCGACCGTCTTCTTCGAGCTGATCGAGCGGCACGGCTCGCTCGGCTTCGGCAAGGGCAACTTCAAGGCGCTCTTCGAGGCGATCGAGCGGGAGCAGGAAGCGCGCGGCAACCTGTAACACTGTCGAGCGTGACGCAGCCTCCGACGTACCCGACGCCGCCGGCCGGTGGGCCCTCGCCCGCCGCCGGCGGCTTCGCGCCGCCCTCCGGTCCCACCCCCCAGGGGTACGCCGTGCCGCCGCAGCCCGGCCCGTACTCCGGCCTGCCGAGCTATCCGGCGGGGCCGCCCGGCACCCCGTTCCGGCCCGGCCTGCCCGGGGTGCCGTTCGCCCCGAACGGCCAGCCGCTGGCCAGCTTCGGCGACCGGTTGCTGGCGGTGCTGATCGACGGGCTGGTGCTCGGCGCGGCCAGCCTGGTCGTCATGGTGCCCGCAATGATCCTCATGTTCGCGGTGGTGACGCCCGACCTGACCGCCACCACGCCGGACGGCACCTACACCGAGCCGGACCCGATCTCCGACATCCTGCTGCCCCTGCTCGCCCTGGAGGCCGGGTTGCTCCTGCTCATCTTCGCGATGTCGTACGTCTACCAGGTCGAGCTGATGCTCAAGACCGGGCAGACCGTGGGCAAGCGGGTGATGAAGCTGCGCATCGTGCCGCTCGACCCCACCACCGCGCTGGACCGGAGGATGGCGGCCAAGCGGTGGGCCGCCCAGCAGGTCGGCGGATCCATCATCCCGGGCTTCAGCTACGTCGACGGCCTCTGGCAGCTCTGGGACAAGCCCTGGCAGCAGTGCCTCCACGACAAGTTCGCCCGCACCGTCGTCGTTAAGGTGTCCGGGTGAGCGTTGAACCAGGCTGGTACGTCGACCCCGCCGAGCCCACCACCAGGCGTTGGTGGGACGGCGAGGGTTGGGTCGGCGCGCCCGTCCCGGTCGATGTCACCCCGCCCGAGGGCCCACCGCCGCCGGAGCCGCCGCCCGCCCCCGAGCCGCCCGCCCCACCGGCCGCGCCGGCCACCGGGTTCCCGGTGCCGCCCGGCCCCGGCCCGGGGGCTGTCGGCGCACCGCACGGCCAGGGCGTCCCGCCCGGCGTCGGGCTGCCGCCCGGCCCGGGCGTCGGTCATCCCCAGGGCCCGCCGCCGGGCTGGCCGTACCCCACCTGGCCGGGGCGCCCGCCGGAGCCGCGCCCGCACGGCCTGCCGCTGGCCGGCTACGGCTCCCGACTGGTCGCCCGACTGATCGACCTCGGTCTGGTCTTCCTGCTCAACGTGCTGGTCAACGGCTGGTTCGTCTACCGGTACGTCCGCGAGCTCTCCCCCGCCCTCGACGAGGCGTGGCGCCGGGCCACCACGGGCGACACCACCAACGCGCCACTGCCGGCCCCCGGTGAGCAGGCCGCCGGCCTGCTGATCGCCATCCTGGTGATCGCCACCGCGCTCTGGTTCGCGTACGAGGTGCCGGCGATGGCCGCCAGCGGGCAGACCTTCGGCAAGCGGGTGATGCGCATCCGGGCGGTGCCCGTCGAGGCGGACCAACCGCTCGGCTTCGGCCGGGCGACCCGCCGGTGGAGCACGCTGGGCATGCCCACCCTGCTCTGGTACTGCTGCGGTTTCGGCCTGCTCCTCCAGCTCGTCGACGCGGTCTCGGTCCTCTTCGACCACCCGCTGCGCCAGGCGCTGCACGACAAGCGCGCCCAGACCGTCGTGGTGCGGCTGCCGCAACCCGGCGGCCCCGCCACCCCCGCCACCCCGCACGACCGTGCCGACTCCCCGGGAGACACCCCATGACCGACACCGGACGTCACCAGCCCGCGCTGCGGCTGACCCGCGCCGACCTGGACGCGCTGCCGAACTACGTGCCGGGTCGCAGCCCCGCCGACCTGGCCCGGGAGCTGGGCCTGCCGGAGGCGATCAAGCTGGCCAGCAACGAGGTGCCGTACGGGCCGCTGCCCGGCGTGGTCGAGGCGGTCACCGAGGCGGTCACCGGCTCGCACCGCTACCCGGACATGGGCGTGGTGGCGCTGCGCCAGGCGCTGGCCGAGCGGTACGGGGTGGACGCCGACCGGATCGCCACCGGCTGCGGGTCGGTGGCGCTGGCCGAGCACCTGGTCCGGGCCACCTGCCTGCCCGGCGACGAGCTGCTCTACTCGTGGCGGTCGTTCGAGGCGTACCCGATCATCGCGGCGACCAGCGGCGCGACCAGCGTGCGGGTGCCCAACGACGCCGGCCACGGCCACGACCTGGCGGCGATGGCCGCGGCGGTGACCGACCGGACCCGGATGGTGCTGGTCTGCAACCCGAACAACCCCACCGGTACGGCCGTGCGCAAGGCGGAGCTGGACCGGTTCCTCGACTCCGTCGGCGAGGACGTGCTGGTCGTCATCGACGAGGCGTACCGCGAGTTCGTCACCGACCCGGAGGTGCCGGACGGCCTGACCTACCTCGACCGGCCGAACGTGGTGGTGCTGCGCACGCTCTCCAAGGCCTGGGGGCTGGCCGGGCTGCGGATCGGCTTCCTGGTCGCCGCCCCGGAGGTGGCCGCGGCCGTGCGCAAGGTGGTCACCCCCTTCTCCACCAGCATGGCCGCCCAGGCCGGCGCGCTGGCCGCGCTGGCGCAGGCGGACGAGGTCGAGCGGCGCTGCGCGCTGGTCGTCGCCGAGCGGGACCGGGTCACCGAGGCGCTGCGCAAGCTGGTCCCGGACGTGCCGTCCAGCCAGGCCAACTTCGTCTGGCTGCCGCTGGGCGACCGGGCGGTGGACTTCGGCAAGGCGTGCGAGGCGCGCGGCGTGATCGTCCGGCCGTTCGCCGGCGACGGGGTCCGGGTCACCATCGGCACCCCGACCGAGAACGACGCCTTCCTGGCCGCGGCGGAGGCCGCGCTGGCCTGAGCCCGGGACCGGTCCGCCTCCGCCAACCCCGATCGGAGGCGGACCGACACCGGCATGTTATGCAGCTTTTGCCGGATTTGGTCCTATTTGTCGGTCATTCGGTCAGGTCACCGCGAGCAGGACCGGCTCGGCCATCAGGAAATACCCCTGGTCGTCGTCGTCCGGGCGGGCCCGCTCGCGCAACCGTTCCACGGCCACGTAGCCGTCGGCCGCGTACGCCAGCCCCGGCACCCAGCCGATCCCGTCCTGCCCGAGGGTGAGCGGGAAGCGGGACCGCTGCGCCCCGGTCCTCGGGTCCAGGGTGATCAGGTCCCGCTGCCGGCTCAGCACGTGCACCCGACCGGGCTCGACCGCGATGACCCGCACCTCGCCCAGGTCGCCACGCCGCCACCGCTTCTCTCCGGTGCGCGCGTCCCAGCCGGTCAGCACGCCCTCGGTGACCCCGATGGCGAACTCGCCGGAGAGGGTGACGTCGTCGGCACCCAGGGCCGGCGCGGGACGCGGCTCACCCGGGCCGACCAGCCAGCCCTGGCCGCCCGAGGTGCGCAGGCCCCGGCACTGCGAGCGCGGGGTCAGGCAGCCCAGCGCCGTGACGGCCAACTCCGGGCCGGCGCCGGGAGGACGCCAGCGGGTGCCCACCGCGCCGGTCGTCGCGTCGCGGAACTCCACGGCCGCCGGGCCGGCACAGGCGTCCACCGACAGCACCTGGCCGGCGGCCGTGGTCCCGATATCGGTCCGGCAGTCGGCATCACCGGCGGCCCGCCACAGCTCCCGGCCGTCGGCCAGCGCGTACCCGCGCAGGTCGCCCGCGCCGGACGCCACCAGCGTCGTCCGGCCGCCCGGACCCGACGCGAGGAAGATCCCCCGCGGGTCCCAGACGATGGCCGCGCCGGTGCGCCGGGCCGGGAAGCCCTTCCCCGGCGCCGGGCCGTCGGCCCGCCAGGCCACCTTCCCGGTACGGCCGTCCAGCGCAACGATCTTCCCGTCGGACCAGCGGCTCACCACGGTGGTACCCGCCACCAGCACCCCGTTGAGCTGAGCCGGCCACCGCCGGTACGACCAGAACGGGGTGACCCGGTGCTTGCTGTCGGCCGGCCGGTCCGCGTAGACCTGGCGCTGCGCCGCGTACACCCGGAGCCGACCGTCGACGATCAGCGGTGCGGCGGGCAGTCGACCCACCACCCCGGTCGCCGGAGTGTCCAGAGGCGGCAGGTCGCCCTGGGCGGGCGTGACGACCTCGGCGGGGGCCAGCACCCGGTAGCCGATGACGCCGACGACCCCGAGGGCGAGCAGCGCCGCGACCGCGACGGTGATCCGTCGCCGGCCCTTCGGGACACCCATGCGCACCTCCGCCCGGCACCCTACCGAGGCAGCCCGCCGCCGCCCCGCGCAGGTCGCGGCGACGGGGTACGGCGGTTCAGGCGGCCTCGGCGCCGCTGGCACGCCGGGCGGCGGCGGCGAGGTCGGCGAGGTCGCGCCGGATGGCTCCCTCCACCGCCCGCGCGGCCAGCCCGCCGAAGAGCAGCGCGACCACCCGCCCGTACGGGGCGATCGGCACCGCCTGGTGCTCCACGGTGACCGCGGTGCAGCCGCGGCCCCGACGCCGCACGGTGCGCAGGGTCCAGGTGATCCGGTAGTCCACCCCGATGCCGGGAGAGCTGAGCACGAGTCGGTGCGGCGGCCGGGCCTCCAGCACCACGAACTCCTCCGCCTGGTCACCGCCGTCCGGCCTGGTGCGGGTCTCCCGCCAGGCGGTGCCCGGCCCCAGCCGGCCCTGGGTCAGCAGCTCCACGCCGCCGACGGTGCAGAGCCAGTCGGCCCGGACCGGCAGGTCGACCAGGAGCGCCCACACGTCGTCGGCCCGCGCCTCGATGAACTCGGTGACCGTGACCGTCGACATGACACCTCCCGTGGCGTCCACGGTACGGCGGGTGAGGGCGACACGGGGGGTCCTGCGGCGGAATTTCCGTCACCGGTGCCCCGGATCGGGGCACCGGTGCGGTCCCGCGGCGCGGATCAGGCCCGGATCAGGCGCGGGTCAGGGGCGGAAACCGCCGTGGCGGATCGCCCCGACGAACGCCGCCCAGCCCGGCGGGCCGACGACGAGCACCGGCCCGTCCGGGTCCTTGGAATCACGTATCCCGACCACACCTCGGTCGCGCGCGAGGTTGTCCGCCACCTCCACGCAGAGCCCTTGATCGTTCGACCGACTACTGGTGCGCCAGACCGCGCCCACGAGATCGTCCATGCTCGTACCTCCTGTCCGCTGGGATGTGCCAGGCCGGTCACGACCCACGCCGCCCCGGGACGGGACGGCGTGGGGTGGTGACCGAATCCGGTCGATCAAACGCGGCAGGAGGGCCGGCCGGTCGCACAGCCGGTGCGACCGGCGGATATGCGACGTCAGCGGGCCGGCAGGATCCGCCCGGTGACCTCGCCCAGGGCGACGGTGGTGCCGTCCGGGCCGGGGGCGGTGGCCCGGATGGTGACGGTGTCGCCGTCCTCCAGGAAGGTGCGGGTCTCGCCGCCGCCGACCTTGACCGGCTCGGCGCCGCCCCAGGTCAGCTCCAGGAACGAGCCGACCTGGCCGCGGTCCGGGCCGGACACGGTACCGGAGGCGTAGAGGTCGCCGGTACGCAGCGAGGCCCCGTTGACGGTGAGGTGGGCGAGCTGCTGGGCGGGCGTCCAGTACATGGTCGCGAACGGCGGCTCGGCCACCCGCTCGCCGTTCCACTCCACCGCGAGGCGCAGGTCCAACCCCAGGTGCGGGGTGTCGCGCAGGTAGTCCTGCACCGGCGGGTCCTGCTCCGGCGCCGGCACGAACGCGTCGGCGAGCGCGTCCAGCGGGGTCACCCAGGCCGAGATCGAGGTGGCGAAGGACTTGCCCAGGAACGGGCCGAGCGGCTGGTACTCCCAGGCCTGGATGTCCCGGGCGGACCAGTCGTTGACCAGCACCACACCGAAGACGTGGTCGGTGAAGTCGGCGGCGGCGACCCGGTCGCCGAGGGCGCTCGGCACGCCGACCACGAAACCCACCTCGGCCTCGATGTCGAGGCGTACGGAGGGGCCGGCGGTCGGGCCCTGCGCGGTGGCGCGCTGCCCGGTGGGGCGGACCACCGGGGTGCCGGAGACGACGACCGTGCCGGCCCGGCCGTGGTAGCCGATCGGCAGGTGCTTCCAGTTCGGCAGCAGCGGCGGCTGGCCGGGGCGGAAGATCTGGCCGACGTTCGAGGCGTGGTGCTCGGAGGAGTAGAAGTCGACGTAGTCCGCCACCTCGAACGGCAGCAGCAGCTCCGCCTCGTCGAGCGGGACCAGCAGCGGCTCCACCGCCGCCCGGTGCGCGGTGTCGGTGAGCAGCTCGACGATCCGCTGTCGCACCGACGTCCACTGCGGACGGCCGAGGGCCATGAAGTCGTTGAGGGTGGGGCGACCCAGCGCCCCGGCGGCGAGCACCAGGCCGGCCGCCTCGGCGCCGGCCAGGTCGAGCACGAAGTCGGCGACGCGTACGCCGATCCGCGGCCCGCGGCCGCCGGCCCGGAACACCCCGTACGGCAGGTTGGTCACCCCGTACGGCGAACCGTCCGCGCCCGTCACCCAGCTCATCGGTCGTCTCCCACGTTCACCAGCCCCAGCCGGATCAGATCGGTCAGTGGTTCCAGGATGCTGCACGAGCCGAAGCCGACCCAGAGCGGGCGCTCCTCGTCACGCCGCGCCCGGGCCTGCTCGACCAGCGGCAGCGGGTCGGTCGCGGCGAGCAGGGCGGCGACGGCGTCCACCTCGGCGCCCTCGGCGGCGGCGAGCGTCGCGGCCAGCACGTTGCCGAAGCCGTGGTGGGTGAAGCCGGTCTCCGGGTCGATGTGGCGCAGCGCGTGGTGCAGCCCGGCGGTCAGCTTGAACGGCAGGCCCCGGTCGCGGCAGGCGCAGATCACCGCAGCCAGCTCGACCGGGGTGGGGAAGAGTTCGGCGGCCAGTCCGCCGGTGCGGAACTTCGCCGCGACCGGCGGCCCGCCGGCCCGCGCCGCGGCCAGGGTGTCCAGCGCGCCGGTGAGCCCGAAGGTCAGCGGGACCTCGGCGTAGACGTCGACACCGGTCAGCCGCTCGGCGAGCTTCAGCAGCTCGGCCAGGCCGGGCTGCGGGTCCTCGCCGCGCTTGGCGACCGCCGCCTCGACCTGGCGGACGGTGATCCGGGGATCGGTCCCGGCGAGCGCCGCGTCGAGCTGCCCGATCGGCAGGTCACCGATGACGCCGACGGCGATCCGCTCGCCGGGGCCGAGCAGGTCGGCCAGGGCCGGCAGCGTCGAGGCGGGCAGCAGCAGCGGGCCGACCAGGTCGGCGTACCAGGCGTCGCGGTGCTCGCGGTGCGCGGCGACGGCGTCCGGCAGGGACGCGCTGCCGGGCGGGAAGACGGCGGCGTCGTCGACGAGGCCGGCGAAGAGGCGGGGCACCTGCGTTGACACGAGACAAGAATCTACGGGACGCTACAAGGAACGGACAACAGCGTCCGATTATCGGACGTCATTGGCCGGAGAACGGGACATAACGGGAGGCGACATGCCGTACTACCGCAGCGTCGGCGAGGTGCCCCGCAAGCGGCACACCCAGTTCCGCCAGCCCGACGGCAGCCTCTATGCCGAGGAACTGATGGGCCAGGAGGGCTTCTCCTCCGACTCGTCCCTGCTCTACCACCGGTACCCGCCCACGGCGATCGTCGCCGCCGAGGAGTTCACCCCGCCGACGTACACCCGGGTGCCGAACCTCCCGCTCAAGCCGCGCCACCTGCGCACCCACAAGCTCGACGGCACCGGTGCCGACCCGGTCCTCGGCCGGCGCTACCTGCTGGCCAACGACGATGTCCGGATCGCGTACGTGCTGGCCGACCGGCCGTCCCCGCTCTACCGCAACGCCACCGGCGACGAGTGCCTCTACGTGGAGGCCGGCACGCTGCGGGTGGAGTCGACCTTCGGCGTGCTCGACGCGGTCGCCGGCGACTACGTGATCATCCCCACCTCCACCGTGCACCGGCTGGTGCCGACCGGCGACGCCCCCGCCCGGCTGCTCGCCGTCGAGGCCAGCGGCCACATCGGCCCACCCAAGCGCTACCTGTCGGTGCGCGGCCAGTTCCTGGAGCACTCGCCGTACTGCGAGCGGGACGTCCGGGGACCGGACGCGCCGCTGCTGGTCGACGGCACCGACGTCGAGGTGCTGGTACGCCACCGGCGCGGGTGGACGAAGCACGTCTACGCGAACCACCCGTTCGACGTGGTCGGCTGGGACGGGCACATGTACCCGTGGGCATTCTCCATCCACGACTTCGAGCCGATCACCGGCCGGATCCACCAGCCGCCGCCGGTGCACCAGACCTTCCAGGGCCCGAACTTCGTCATCTGCTCGTTCGTCCCACGCAAGGTCGACTACCACCCGGACGCCATCCCGGTGCCGTACAACCACCACAACGTCGACTCCGACGAGATGCTCTTCTACACCGGCGGCAACTACGAGGCCCGGCGCGGTTCCGGCATCGAGCAGGGCTCCATCTCGCTGCACCCGTCGGGCTTCACCCACGGGCCGCAGCCGGGTGCGGCGGAGCGCTCCATCGGGGTCGACTTCTTCGACGAACTGGCCGTCATGGTGGACACCTTCCGCCCGCTCGACCTCTGCGACGCGGCCGGCGAGTGCGAGGACGAGGGGTACGCCTGGACCTGGGCGCGTCGGGGCTGACGCGCGGAGGGGGCCGGGCCCCGCCCGGGACCCGGCCCCCTCCGCCGACGGCTCAGAACGTCGAGGCGTCGATGACGAAGCGGTAGCGCACGTCGGAGGCGAGCACCCGCTCGTACGCGTCGTTGATCTTCTCGGCGGGGATGACCTCGATCTCGGCGCCGATGCCGCGCTCGGCGCAGAAGTCGAGCATCTCCTGCGTCTCGGCGATGCCCCCGATCATCGAACCGGCGAACGACCGCCGGGCCGGGATCAGCGAGAACGCGTGCACCGACAGCGGATCCTCCGGCGCGCCGACGTTGACCAGGGTGCCGTCGACGGCGAGCAGCCGCAGGTACGCGTCCAGGTCGATCTTCGCGCTGACCGTGTTAATGATCAGGTCGAACGAGCCGGCCAGCTTCGTGAACGTCTCCTCGTCACTGGTGGCGTGGTAGTGGTCGGCGCCGAGCCGCAGCCCGTCCTCCCGCTTCTTGAGCGACTGCGACAGCACGGTCACCTCCGCCCCCATGGCGTGGGCCAGCTTGACCGCCATGTGGCCGAGGCCGCCCATCCCGATCACCGCCACCCGGGTGCCGGGCCCCGCGTTCCAGTGCCGCAGCGGCGAGTACGTGGTGATGCCGGCGCAGAGCAGCGGCGCCGCCGCGTCCAGCTCGATGCCGTCGGGGATGCGCAGCACGAAGTCCTCGGTGACCACGATGGCCTGCGCGTACCCGCCCTGGGTGGGTCGACCGTCCCGGTCGACCGCGCCGTACGTGCCGATGTTGCCGTTGAGGCAGTACTGCTCCAGGCCCTTGCGGCAGTTGTCGCACTCGCGGCAGGAGTCGACCATGCAGCCGACGCCGACCCGGTCGCCGACGGAGAACTTCGAGACCTCGGGGCCGACCTCCCGGACGACGCCGGCGATCTCGTGGCCGACCACGATCGGGTACGTCGTCGGGCCCCACTCGCTGCGCGCGGTGTGGATGTCGGAGTGGCAGATGCCGGAGTACCTGATGTCGATGAGCACGTCGTGCGGGCCGAGGTCGCGCCGCTCGATGGTGGTCGGCGCGAGGGGTTCGGTCGCGGACGTCGCCGCGTAGGCCTTGACGGTGAGCACGATTCTCCGCTTCCTGGAGACGGGGTTCCTTCTCGCCGGGGCCGCCGGAGGCGGCCGCACCGGCCAGGGGCACAGTTTTCGCCCCTCGTACTCCTACCCTCGCCGCGCCCCCACCCACACGTATCGAGCCTCACCGCGCCGAGCGGGAATACCGGTCAGCCGGCCGGCGACTCGTACACCAGGGCCACCGCAATCCCGGCCAATCCCTCGCCGCGTCCGGTGAAGCCGAGCCCGTCGCTGGTGGCGGCGGAGACGCTGACCGGCGCGCCGACCGCCGCGGAGAGCACCCGCTGCGCCTCCTCGCGGCGCGGCCCGATCTTCGGACGGTTGCCGACCACCTGGACCGAGACGTTGCCGATCTCGAAGCCGGCCGCGCGGACCCGCCGGGCCGACTCGGTCAGCAGCGTCACCCCGGAGGCGCCGGCCCACTCGGGCTGGTCGACGCCGAAGTTCGCGCCGAGGTCGCCGAGGCCGGCGGCGGAGAGCAGCGCGTTGCAGGCGGCGTGCGCGACCACGTCGGCGTCGGAGTGACCGGCCAGGCCGTCCTGGCCCGGCCAGTGCAGTCCGGCCAGCCAGCAGGGCCGGCCGGGCGCGAAGGCGTGGATGTCGGTGCCGACGGCCACCCGAGGAACGATCATGAGCCGAGGGTACGCGTCAGTGCCCGGCGGCCAGCAGGTGCTCGGCGAGCGCGAGGTCGAACGGGCGGGTGACCTTCAGCGCGTACTCCGAGCCGGGCACGCAGAACACCGGTACACCCTGCTTCTCGACCAGCCCGGCGTCGTCGGTGAGCGGATCACCCGCCGCAGCGTGCGCGGCGGTCAGCACGCTCCGGCGGAAGCCCTGCGGGGTCTGCACCGCGCGCAGCGCGGACCGGTCGACGGTGCCGAGGACCACCTCGCCCGCGCCGACCTCCTTGATCGTGTCGACCACCGGGAGCACCGGGATCACCGCGTGGTGCCCGGCGCGGACCGCCCCGGCCACCGACTCGACCAGCTCCGGTGGGGTGAGCGCGCGGGCGGCGTCGTGCACGAGCACGATGTCGGGCCCCGGTGGCACGGCGGCCAGGGCGGCCGCCACGGACGCCTGCCGCTCCGCGCCGCCGGGTACGACCAGCACCGGCGCCACGGGTGCCAGCAACCGCCGGACCGCATCCAGCTCGGCCGCCGGGGCGGCCACCACGATGGTGTGCACCGACGGCGCGGCCGCGATCCGGCGTACCGCGTGCACCAGCAGCGGCTCGCCGCCGAGCAGGCGCAGCGCCTTCGGGGCGCCCGGGCCGAGGCGTACCCCGGCACCGGCCGCAGGCACGAGGACCGCGACGTCACCGCGCGGATTCAGCTGCGCGGTCACGTCGCGGTCCTGGTGGTTTCTTTGCTACGGGACGGGTACGACGATCCGGTGGGATCAGGCCTCGGTCAGGACCTTGTCGAGCAGCGTCTCCGCCTCGTCCTTGGTGCTCTTCTCGGCCAGCGCGACCTCGCCGACGAGAATGTCGCGGGCCTTGGCGAGCATGCGCTTCTCGCCCGCGGACAGGCCCCGCTCCCGCTCCCGGCGCCACAGGTCGCGGACGACCTCGGCGACCTTCAGCGGGTTGCCGGAGGCCAGCTTCTCCAGATTCGCCTTGTAACGCCGCGACCAGTTGGTCGGCTCCTCGGTGTGCGGTGCACGGAGCACGTCGAAGACCTTGCCGAGGCCCTCTTCGCCGACCACCTCGCGCACGCCCACGATCTCGGCGTTCTCAGCGGGCACCCGGACCGTCAGGTCACCCTGCGCGACCCTCAGGACGAGGTACTGCTTGGGCTCGCCCTTGATGACCCGAGTCTCGATTGCCTCGATGAGTGCGGCCCCGTGGTGGGGGTAAACAACGGTCTCGCCGACACTGAAAACCATAGGTTCGAAACCCCTTTCGCTGTGTCTAGGGTAACACGCTCAGGCACCGATGTCCCACCGCTGTCCTGACCGTTGGCGCAGCTCAGGGGCCATGTGAGAGGTATTTCTTCAGCTTGACAGGCAGTCAAACCGATGGTTCAAGCACGCTCCGTGACGAACGGATGACAACCCGGTACGGGTGATCGGAGCGTGGATTTCTCGGGCTACGCGCTTTTCCCATGGTAGCCCGGCAGCGCCCGGCCCGCCCAGGTCTGGCGGCAGGAGGGGCGGTGCGGGACGCTGGAGGGGTACCGCCGTCCGCTCACGAGCCACTTCCCCGGGGGTCCGATGGGCATGCCTGACGCAGAGGGCCACGGCCCGTCCGACGGGCTGCCCGACCTGCCACCGGAGTGGGGTCGGGTGGTCGTACCGGACGACGCGTCGGCGCTGGCCGAGGAGGCCGAGCAGCTCCGTCGCGAGCTGCGGCGCCGCAGCTCCGGCGCGCGCTGGCGCCGGCGGTTGGGCCTGACCCCGCGCGCCGACGGCCGGCCACCCCTCGCCGTGCCCGTGCTGATCCTGGTGGTGGCCCTGCTCACCACCATCGGCGGCCTGCTCGCCGTCACCTGGCCCCGCTCGCCCCGGGGCACCGAGCGGCCGACCGTCCTGCCGTATCCCTCGTCCGCCTCGCCCGGCACGTTGACCGGCCGGCCGCTGCCGGCGCTAGACCTGGTCGACGCCGGCCAGTCACCGGTGCCGCTGCGGCGGCTGCTGCCCGCGATGATCATCCTGGTGGACGCCTGCGCCTGTGCCGAACAGGTCGCCGCGGCGGAGGCCGCCGCACCCGCGGGCGTCTCGGTGGTCACCGTCGCCGGCGGCCGTACGGTCGGCCCCGACCCCGTTCCCGGCGGCCCGGTACGCGCCCTCGCCGACCCCGCCGGCGGCGTACGGGCGGCGCTGCACCTCGACCCCCGCCCCGGCATCGCCACCGCGCTGCTGGTCGACCGCTCCGGCACGGTCCAGCGGGTGATCCCCGACCTGGCCATCGCCGGCGACTACCGCGCCGACCTCGCCCGCCTGGTCCGCTGACCCCTGCTCGGAGCCTGCGTCGCGGGCCCGCCGCGGCCCGGCGCGGCCGATCACGCGACGCGACCGGGATGCTCGGCTCAGGGGACGGCTACGAGCTGCGCCTGCACCTGGACCGGCCGGGGGCCGACCGCGGAGAGCTCGATCCGGGTCGGCGCCGACTGCGCGGGCAGGGCGGGCCCCGGCTCCATCGGGTGAGGCAGCTCGAGCTCACCCCGCTCGCCGTCGCAGGTCGTCCAGGCGGTGTCCGTGTCAGGACCATGGACGATCGAGATCAGCAGCTCGCCCGGGCCGGTGCAGCGGTACTGCAGCAGGTGCCGCGCCCCGTCGGGCAGCGACTCCCGGCGTACCGGTTCCTGACCCGGGGTCAGCGTCAGGTGCTCCCGCCAGAGGGTGTCGGTGAACCGGGGCAGTGCCAGGTCGCTCGCCTCGCCCGGCAACTCGGTCGCCTCGATGACGCGGCCGGTCTCACCGTCGATGTGGACCCGGACGGCCGTGCCGGGGTGCGCGGCCAGCACCTCGTCGAGGGTCTCCGGCGAGCGGGACGGGATGACGCCGCGCGGTGCCGGGCTCGCGCCGACCGACACCCCGTGCGGGCCGGTGGTCGGCGAGTTCGCCCACCACCAGGCTCCGCCCGCCGCCACGGCGAGCAGGGCGGCCGCCGCCAGCAGCCCGCCACGCAGCCGGTCGTCGGCCCGGTCGTCCACCCGGCGAGCCTAACCGCGACGTTCCAGCAGGGCGGCGTAGAGGGTGAGGCCCGGCCCGAAGGCCAGCATCACGATCCGCCGCGGCGGCACGGCGGCCCGCACCAGCCGGTCCAGGATCAGCAGCACCGTCGGGGACGAACAGTTGCCGTGCTCGTCCAGCGTCGCCCGGGAGGCCCCGAGGGCCTCCGGCGGCAGGGCCAGCTCGCGCTCCACCACGTTGAGGATGCGCGGGCCGCCCGGGTGCACCGCCCAGCCGTCCACCTCGGCGATGCCCGTGCCGTGCCGGGCCAGCAGGTCGTCCACCAGCCCGCGAACGTGCGTGGAGAGCACCTGCGGGACCTTCGGCGACAGGCCCATCCGGAAACCGGTGTCGGTGACGTCCCAGGTCATGTGGTCGGCGGTGGAGGTGTCGGTGACCGAGGTGACCTCGCGCAGCGCGTACCCGACGGGCGATCCGGGGCCGGCCGCGCCGGGGACCACCACCGCGGCGACCGCGGCGTCGGAGAAGAGCGCGTGCGAGACGATCTGCTGGGTGTCCATCCGCGCGCTGGCCGGCTGGATGTGCAGGCTGGTCAGCTCGGCGCAGAGCAGCAGCGCCGGGCGCCCCCGCGCGGTGACGAAGTCGGCCGCCGCGCCGAGCCCGGGCAGCGCGGCGTAGCAGCCCATGTGCCCGACGAACATCCGCTGCGTGTCGGGGGCCATGCCCAGGTCCCGGGCGAGCAGGATGTCCAGCCCCGGCGTGGCGTACCCGGTGCAGGAGCAGACCACGAAGAGCCCGATGTCGCCGGCGGCGAGACCGGCCGAGGTCAACGCCCGGCCCACCGCCTCCTTGCCCAGCGGCAGCGCCTCGACCTGGTAGCGACGCATCCGGCGCTCGGTCGGCCACTCGGAGACGTCCTCCAGCAGCGGGTTGACCGCCGCCTGCCGTCGGGTCACCCCGGAGTTGGCGAAGATCCGCTCGGCCAGCGCCCGGGTGGTGCCGGAGAAGTGCCGGGAGAAGAAGCCCTCCCAGAGCTCGTCCTGTGCGGCGCCCGGCGGCTGTGCCGTACCGAGTCCCGCGATCACTGGCACGGCCATGTCCCCCACCTCTCGTCCACGACTGCACGCCCGGCGACCGCCCCCGCCCCAGGAACGACCACCCCCACCGCCTTCACCGTGCCGCTCTCCGCCCGGGCTGCGGGGCTCGCAGACCCGGCGAACTCCTCGCCCTCACCGTGCCGTCCTCCGCTCGGGCTGCGGGGCTCGCAAACCCGGCGAACTCCTCGCCCTCACCGTGCCGTCCTCCGCTCGGGCTGCGGGGCCCGCAAACCCGGCGAACTCCTCGCCCTCACCAACGAGGGGTCGATCCGTCGCGATCCGGGTCCCCGCCCAACGCCGCGATGCCGAGCCAGTCCGCGCAGACGTCCGAGGTCGCGGGGTGCAGCGACCCGCAGCGGGCGTCCCGGTAGAGCCGCTCCAGCGGGTGGCCCCGTCGGGTCGCCGACGTGCCGGCCGCCTCCAGCACGGACGCCGCCACGCGATCACCGTCATGTCGCCCCCTCCTGCGTCCCTGTACCCCCCGCGCGGTCCGGTTACCCGTGCCGCACCCCGTGTCCCTGGTAGAGCACGGCGACCGACCGGGTCGGCTTGATCCGGGGCTGCCGCCCGTCGACCGTCCCGGAAGGACGGCCGCGGGCCCGCCGGACGAGCCAGGCCAGCGTCCCGCGCAGACTCGGCCGGATGCCCCGGATCCGCAGGTGGACGCCGTGCCGCGCGCACTCGGCCACCAGCTCCCGAGCGTCCACGAACAACCGTGGATCGTGGATGCCCCGGGGCACCGTCGGCAGCCGCTCCCCGATGCGTACCGCCACCAGCCGGGCCAGCGCGGTGTCGTTGAGGGTGTCCAGCACCAGCAGGCCGCCGGGGCGCAGCAGGCGGCACGCCTCGGCCACCACGCGCCGCCAGTCCGGTACGTGCTCCAGCAGCTCGCCGGCGGCCACCACGTCGGCACAGCCGTCGACCAGCGGCACCGCCGTGGCGTCGCCGTTGACCACCGTCACCCCGTGCGCGGCGGCCTGCACCAGCGCGGACCGGGTCAGGTCGACCCCGACGTGCCGGTAGCCCTTGCCGGCCAGGTGCGGGGCGAGCAGCCCGGCGCCGCAGCCCAGGTCGACCAGCAGGGCGTCGGGCCGGGTGGCGGGCGGCACCAGGGCGGCGCGGGACCGGGCCAGCCAGTGCAGCATGGCGAACGCGCCGTCTGGTCGCCACCATTCGCCGGCCAGGTCGTCGTACTGGCGGGGGTCGTTGGGAGGCAGGACGCGCGGCGGAGTCGACACGGGACCGTTCCGCATGGACCGAGCGTGGCACGACTCCCCGGTAACGACCAGACTTCCCTTATGTCGTCGACGGTGTTAGGGCTGGTCAGGGCGAGCCATCCGGAGCCGTCCGCAGCGGTCACCGCGGTCTCCGGTCTGCTCGCGTGGGGGGCCGGGCACACCCCGACCGGCGTCGCCGCGGTCACCGCGACGGTGCTGGCCAGCCAACTCGCCGTCGGCTGGACCAACGACGCGCTGGACGCCGGGCGGGACGCCGCGGTGGGGCGTACCGACAAGCCGGTCGCCGCGGGCGCGGTGAGCCGGCGCACGGTGGCGGTGGGCGCGGTGCTCGCGGCCCTGGCGACCCCGCTGCTGGCGCTGACCACCAACCCGACCGCCGCGCTCTGGGTCTCGATCGCCCTGGTCTCCGCGCTGCTCTACGACTGGCCGCTGAAGTCCAGCCCGGTCTCCGTGCTGCCGTACGCGGTCTCCTTCGGGGCGCTGCCCGCCTTCGTGGTGCTGGCCCTGCCCGGCGCGCCCGCGCCACCGGCGTGGCTGGTCGCCGCCGGGGCCTGCCTCGGCGCGGGGGCGCACTTCGCCAACGTGCTGCCGGACCTGGCCGACGACGCGCGCACGGGGGTGCGCGGGCTGCCGCACCGGCTGGGGTCGGCGGGCAGCCGGGTCGCCGCCGCCGGGCTGCTGCTGGCCGCGACGGTCGTCCTGGTGGTCGGGCCGCCCGGGCCGCCGTCGTGGCTGGGCCTGTCGGCCGTGGCGGCCGCCGCCGTGGTGCCACCGCTCGGCTGGTACGGCGGGCGGCGCGCCGCGAGCGGGGCCGGCGGACGGCCGGTGACGGCCTTCCGGGCGGTGATGGTGGTGGCCCTGATCGATGTGGTGCTGCTGGTCGCGAGCGGTCGGGTGATCTGACCGGCACCCGGCCAGGTGGCAATACCGGGTCGCCGTGCGACCGTCGATCAGCCCCAACTACCCTGGAGCGCGGTCTGCGCGGGTATGACCACCCCGCGCCCGGGGTACGGCCGGGTGGGGATCGTGACGAGGAGGACCGACGTGACGCGCTCGATCAGGGGTTCCCGGCGGGCGGCCCTGCTGCTGTCCGGCATGGCGGCGGCGACCGCCCTGCTGGCGACGGGATGCGGGGCCGGCCAGGTGGCCGAGACCGCCAACAAGGAGCCGTCGATCCAGGGCATCAACGTCCAGACTCCGGACAACGCCTACAAGGTGCGCGGCCTCTACGTGGAGTACCCCGGCACCGAGGGCCTGCGCACCGGCGCGAACGCCGCGCTCAACACCGTGATCTACAACGACACGCGGGACCCGGTGACCGTGACCGTCACCACGGACAGCGCGCGCGAGGTCGTGATCACCGGCAAGCCGGGCTCGACGCCCCCGCCGGAGGGCACCGAGCCGTCGGAGAGCGCGTCGCCGTCGGAGAGCGGCTCCCACGCCGAGAGCCCGTCGCCGTCCGAGAGCGCGTCGCCGTCGGGCTCGGCCTCGGCCAGCCCGTCGGAGAGCGCGCCGGCCAGCCCCTCGGCCCCGGCCGGCAAGCCGGCCCGCTTCGAGATCCCGGCGCAGAGCTACGTGCAGCTGAACGTGCAGGGTGGCCGTTTCCTCCAGCTCGTCGGGCTGACCGAGGCGCTGCGCGTCGGCCAGCAGGTCGAACTGACCTTCGACTTCGGCAACGGCAGGACGATCCAGACCGGCGCTCCGATCGGCGTGCCGCTGACCCCGGCCGCCCCGGTCTCCCCGATCATCGAGCGCGAGGGCGGCCACGAGGGCGGTGGCGAGGAGGGCGGCTCCGGCCACGGCGGCTGATCCCCGCACGGAACTGTCGACACCGTCGGCGTGGTGACCACCACGCCGACGGTGTTTTCGTCGTACCAGGGGGTTAGCGTCCTGTGGTGACCACCTCCCGATCGACCCCGGCACGGGGTGGCGCGGCCTCCGGCGCCTCCCGCGGCCGGGCCGCCCGCGAGCCCCGCCCGGCCTACGAGTGCGACGCCTGCGGGCACCAGCCGCCCAAGTGGGTGGGGCGCTGCCCCGAGTGCGGCGAGTGGGGCTCGGTGGTCGAATGCACGGTGACCGGGCCGATGGTCTCCGGCCGGGTGGTCAGTTCCCGGCTGCCGGCCGAGCCGGCCCGGCCGATCGCCACGATCAGCGCCGCTCCCGCCCGGGCCCGGCCCACCGGGGTCAGCGAACTCGACCGCGTCCTCGGCGGCGGCCTCGTGCCCGGCGCGGTGGTGCTGCTAGCCGGCGAGCCCGGGGTCGGCAAGTCGACGCTGCTGCTCGACGTGGCCCAGCAGTGGGCCGCCGGCGCGGGCAGCCCCTCCCTGGTGGTCAGCGGCGAGGAGTCGGTCAGCCAGGTCCGGCTGCGCGCCGAGCGGATGGGCACCCTGCACGACCAGCTCTACCTGGCCGCCGAGAGCGACCTGAGCGCCGTGCTCGGCCACCTCGACGCGGTGAAGCCGGGGCTGCTGGTGCTCGACTCGGTGCAGACCATCTCCACCACCGGCACCGAGGGGGTGCCGGGCGGGGTCACCCAGGTCCGGGCGGTCACCGCCGCCCTGGTCGCCGTCGCCAAGGAGCGCGGCATCGCCACCGTGCTGGTCGGCCACGTCACCAAGGACGGCCAGGTCGCCGGTCCCCGGGTGCTGGAGCACCTGGTCGACGTGGTGCTGCACTTCGAGGGCGACAAGCACTCGTCGCTGCGGATGGTCCGGGGCGTCAAGAACCGGTTCGGCGCCGCCGACGAGGTCGGCTGCTTCGAGATGCACGAGGGGGGCATCAGCAGCCTCGCCGACCCGTCCGGGCTCTTCCTGACCCGCTACTCGGAGCCGGTGCCCGGCACCTGCGTGACGGTCGCGATGGAGGGGCGGCGGGCCCTGGTCACCGAGGTGCAGGCGCTGATCGGCGCGACGGTCGCCGGCTCGCCCAGGCGGACGGTCTCCGGGCTGGACGGGGCCCGGCTGGCCATGGTGCTGGCCGTCCTCCAGCGCCGCACCGAGCGGCTGACGCTGCACGACCGGGAGGTGTTCGCCGCCACCGTCGGCGGCATCCGGGTGGTGGAGCCGGCGGCCGACCTGGCCGTCGCCCTGGCCGTCGCGTCCGGCGGGCTCAACCTGGCCATCGCGCCCAACCTGGTGGCGATCGGCGAGGTCGGCCTGACCGGCGAGGTGCGCCGGGTGGGTGCGGTTCCCCGCCGGCTGGCGGAAGCGGCCCGGCTCGGCTTCCGGGTGGCGCTGGTGCCGCAGGGCTGCGGACCCGGCAGCACCGGGGCGGGCCCGGAGAACATGCGGGTGATGGAGGTCACGGACGTGCGCTCGGCGCTGCAGTGTGTCGCCCGCGCATCCGCCGAATGACCGACGGTGGCCGCCGGGCCGGACCGCGCGGGCCATACCGGACAGGCCCGGCACAGCCGCCGGCACTTCAGGGATCCGACGCCGTGACACATCACAGTAACCACGACAGCACCCACCGCACGGCAGTCCGTAGACTGTGCGCGTGCCGATCGACCGCGATACCACCAAGCCTGCCGGCGCGACGCCCCACGCCCGCACCGGTGCCGTGGGCTCGCCCGCCCGCCCGATCAGCGTGAGCGTGACCGGGGGCGCCGGGAGCGCCGGCGATCCGCTGCGGGCGAACCTCGCCCTGATGGCGCCCGGCACCGCGCTGCGCGACGGCCTCGAGCGGATCCTGCGGGGCCGCACCGGCGCCCTGATCGTGCTCGGCTACGACAAGGTCGTCGACCAGATCTGCACCGGCGGATTCCCGATGGACGTCGAGTTCTCGGCCACCCGGGTCCGCGAGCTGTGCAAGATGGACGGTGCGGTGGTGCTCTCCAGCGACGGCACCCGGATCGTCCAGGCGGGCGTGCACCTGATGCCCGACCCGTCCATCCCGACCGAGGAGTCCGGCACCCGGCACCGCACCGCGGAGCGGGTCGCCCGGCAGACCGGCTATCCGGTCATCTCGGTCAGCCAGTCGATGCGGATCATCAGCCTCTACGTCAACGGCCAGCGGCACGTCCTGGACGACTCGGCGGCCATCCTGTCCCGGGCCAACCAGGCGCTGGCCACCCTGGAGCGCTACAAGCTCCGGCTGGACGAGGTCTCCGGCACCCTCTCCGCGCTGGAGATCGAGGACCTGGTCACCGTCCGCGACGCGGTCGCGGTGGTGCAGCGGCTGGAGATGGTCCGCCGGATCGCCGACGAGATCGCCGGGTACGTGGTGGAGCTGGGCACCGACGGCCGACTGCTCGCCCTCCAGCTCGACGAGCTGATGGCCGGCGTGGACGCCGACCGCACCCTGGTCATCCGCGACTACCTGCCCACCGGCCGCAAGTCGCGCACCCTCGACGAGGCGCTGGTCGAGCTGGACCTGCTCGGCGCCACCGAGCTGATCGACCTGGTCTCGGTGGCCAAGGCGATCGGCTACCCGGCCGCCTCCGACGCCCTCGACGCGGCGGTCAGCCCGCGCGGCTTCCGCCTGCTGGCCAAGGTGCCCCGACTGCCGGTGGCGATCGTCGACCGGCTGGTCGTGCACTTCGGCAGCCTTCAGCGGCTGCTCGGCGCCACGGTGGAGGACCTCCAGGCCGTCGACGGGGTCGGCGACGCCCGGGCCCGGGGCGTACGGGAGGGCCTGTCCCGGCTCGCCGAGGCGTCCATCCTGGAGCGGTACGTCTGACCGGTCCGGTCAGCCGGTGATGACCAGCTTCACGGGCTCGCTGAGCTTGGTGCCGACCCGGGCGAAGACCTGGTACGTCCCGGCCGGCGGGGTCGGCCCGGCGGCCACCCCGCCGGCGCACCGGCTGACGTCCTTGCCGTTCCAGGTCAGCTGGTAGGAGCGCTCGAAGCCCGGGGTGAACGACTGCACGTCCGAGCCCTTGCCGGTGCCGCAGGTGTCCGACGACCAGACCTTCTCCGCGCCCCGCTTGACGTAGAGCTCCTGGAGGTCGGCCCCGACGTCCCGGCTGCAGGTCCGCTGGGCGGTGTTCTTGACCCGCAGCGTCAGGTCGACCAGGGCGCCCCGGCGCACCTCGGACGGGAGCGCCTGCGACGTCACGCTGAGCTCGGCGTCCGTGCAGGTGCCGTCGTCGACCACGGTCGGCCCGGCGGGCACGACGGGCGGCGCGGCCGGCGGCGCGGTGGTCGTACCCGGATCCCCGGCCGGCCCGCCCCCGGAGTCCGGCGCTTCCGGCGTGGCCGACGGCGCGGCGGACTCGGACGCCGAACCGGTCGGTGCCGGATCGACGGCCGGCGACGTCGGAGTGGACCTGGCCTGCGGTGTCGTGGCGGTGTCCCCCGACTGGTTGCAGGAATAGAGCAGGACAATCAGGAAGAGAAGCCCCGCTCCGAGCACGACGGCGCGACGCCGCCAGTACACGGCGGATGGCAGGGGACCGACCGTCAGACGCATGATGCCCCCACCGTAGCGGCGCACCGCGCTCCGGCCCGTCGCGACGCGCCGGAAACCGCCCCGATCACCCCTCCACCCTCCACTCACGACAGCCGGCGGCCGCCGGTCACAGGTAGACCTTGCGCTGGTAGACGGCGTGCGCGCCGGCGACCCGATCGAGGAAGAGCAGCCCCGAGCAGTGGTCGATCTCGTGTTGCAGCGCGCGCGCCTCGAAGCCGTCGGTGACCAGCCGCACCGGCTTCCCGGTACCGGGCAGGTCGCCCTCCACCACCAGCCGGCTGGCCCGCTTCACGTCCCCGGTCAGGTCCGGCACCGACATGCAACCCTCCCGCCCCGGCTTCCACCGGGTCGCCTCGACCACCCGCGCGTTGCAGAGCACGAAGGTGCCGTGCACGGTGACCGCCTTCGGGTGACCCGTCACGTCCACGGCGAACACCTGCGCGCCCACGCCCACCTGTGGGGCGGCCAGTCCCACGCAGCCCGGCGAGACCCGCATGGTGGCGACCAGGTCGGCGGCCAGCTGGACGGTCTCCACCGCGGTGGGGTCGACCGCGCCACCGGGCCGGCTCAGCACCGGGTGCGGGGCGGCGACCACCTGACGTACCTCGCCGGGCACGGCCAGCGTCTCCGGAGTCCAGTCGCCGAGGCCGGCGTACTCCTCCTCGCTCACAGCAGGTCCGGGTCGGCCGGCCGCAGGGACACCTCGACGCCCAGCTCGGCGGCGGCGGCCGCGAGGCGTCCGGCCAGCTCGTCCGCGCTGCCCGGCGGCAGGTCCACCTCGGCCACCACCACGTAGAGCGAACCGGCGAGCCGGGTGCTGAGGTCGGTCACGTTGCCGCCGGCGTCGGCGAGCACCCGGGTCATCGCCGCCACGATGCCCATCCGGTCCGCGCCGTGCACCGCCATCACGTACGGCTCCCCGGCCCGCGCCGCCACCCCGTCGGGCGTGACCGCGCGTACCGTGGCCAGCAGCTGGCCGTCGGCGGCGAGCGGGGCCAGGGCGGCCTCCACCTCGGCGGCGGCCGGGCCGACGCAGATCAGGGTCATCGCGAAGTGACCGCGCAGCCGGGTCATGGTGGAGTCGGTGAGGTTCGCGCCGAGCCGGGCGAGCACCTCGGCGACGTCGGCCACGATGCCCGGCCGGTCCCGGCCGATGACGGTGATCGCGAGCTCGTTCATCCGGGCATTCTGCACGATCCGCGCCGGCGGGCCGCGTCGCCCCGCCCGGGTCGCCCATCCAGCGGGACCGTCCCGCGTGACATCATCGGCGACGCGATGACTGAACCGACTTTCGCCACCCTGGTCAGCCGGTGGTACGAGGAGAACGCCCGCGACCTGCCCTGGCGCGAGCCCGGGGTCGGCGCCTGGGCGATCCTGGTCAGCGAGGTGATGCTCCAGCAGACCCCGGTGGTCCGGGTGCTGCCCGCCTGGCGGGCCTGGCTCGACCGCTGGCCCGACCCGGCCGCGCTGGCCGCCGACACGCCGGCCGAGGCGATCCGGATGTGGGGCCGGCTCGGCTACCCCCGTCGGGCGGTACGACTGCGCGACTGCGCGGTGGCGATCGTGGAACGGCACGGCGGCGCGGTGCCCGACAAGCTGGACCAGCTGCTGGCCCTGCCCGGCGTCGGCACGTACACGGCGCGGGCGGTGGCCGCCTTCGCGTACGGGCAGCGGCACCCGGTAGTTGACACCAACGTCCGGCGGGTGGTGTCCCGGGCGGTGGCCGGCGAGCCCGACGCCGGACCGGCCACCCGACCGGCCGACCTGGTCGCCTGCGAGGAGCTGCTGCCGCGCGAACCGGCCGCCGCCGCGCTGGCCAGTGCGGCGTTCATGGAACTCGGCGCGGTGGTGTGCACCGCCCGCTCGCCGCGCTGCCCGGCCTGCCCGGTCGAGTCGGTCTGCGCGTGGCGGGCCTCCGGCCAGGAGGCGCCCGCCGGCCCGACCCGACGCCCCCAGCGGTACGCCGGCACCGACCGGCAGGTGCGCGGGCTGCTGCTCGGAGTGCTCCGGGAGGCCACCGGCCCGGTCCCGCACCAGCGCCTCGACCAGGTGTGGAGCGACGACGTACAGCGAGCGCGGGCGCTGGCCGGGCTGGTCACCGACGGACTGGTGGAACCGGTCGGCGAGGCCGCCTTCCGCCTGGTCGGCGACGGCCCCGCCACCCCACTCCCCCTCCCCTGACCGGACCTGGGTGCCGGGCCCGGGCCGGGTGCCCGACCCCCCGTTTGCGGCGTGTCGGCGTGTCGGGTGCCGAGGACACCCCGACACGCCGCAAGTCGTGACGATCGGTCCCCCGGGCCGCCCCCGCCCGCGCCGCCTGGCACGGCCTCGACCCCGTTCGCGGCGCGTCGGGATGTCGGGTGCCGAGGACAGCCCGACACGCCGCAGAGCGGGGTCGGGCACGCGGCCGGGCACGCAGGGTTCGGGCATGGCAAAAGGCGGCGGCCCCGGATGGCTCTCGCCGTCCGGGGCCGCCGCCCTCGTGCTGTCGTCCTTACTCGTCCGCCCCCGCGGTGGCCGCGCCACCGAGGTCGGCCGGAACGGCGTCCGGCACCTCGGCCGGCCGGTCCGAGCCGCGGAAGACCAGCTTGGACTTGTCGATGTTCTCCGGGTCGCCCTCGCAGTCCACCACCACGATCTGACCCGGGGTCAGCTCGTTGAAGAGGATCCGCTCCGAGAGGTTGTCCTCGATGTCGCGCTGGATCGTGCGACGCAGCGGACGGGCGCCCAGCACCGGGTCGAAGCCCTTCTTCGCCAGGTACTTCTTGGCGTTGTCGGTCAGCTCCAGACCCATGTCCTTGTTGCGCAGCTGCGTCTCGATCCGGGCGATCATGATGTCCACGATCGAGAGGATCTCGCTCTGGCGCAGCTGGTGGAAGACGATGGTGTCGTCGATCCGGTTCAGGAACTCAGGCCGGAAGTGCTGCTTGAGCTCGTCGTTGACCTTCTGCTTCATCCGGTCGTAGTTCGACTCGGAGTCCTCAGAGGCCTGGAAGCCCAGCGACACCGCCTTGGCGACGTCACGGGTACCGAGGTTGGTGGTCAGGATGATGACCGTGTTCTTGAAGTCCACGATCCGACCCTGACCGTCGGTGAGCCGACCGTCCTCCAGGATCTGGAGCAGCGTGTTGAACACGTCCGGGTGGGCCTTCTCGATCTCGTCGAAGAGGACCACCGAGAACGGCCGACGCCGCACCTTCTCGGTCAGCTGACCACCCTCGTCGTACCCGACGTAGCCGGGAGGGGCACCCACCAGCCGGGAGACCGTGTAGCGGTCGTGGAACTCGGACATGTCCAGCTGGATGAGGGCGTCCTCGCTGCCGAACAGGAACTCGGCCAGCGCCTTGGAGAGCTCGGTCTTACCCACGCCGGACGGGCCGGCGAAGATGAACGAACCGGACGGACGCTTCGGGTCCTTCAGGCCGGCCCGGGTACGCCGGATCGCCTTCGAGACCGCCTTGACCGCGTCCTCCTGGCCGATGACGCGCTTGTGCAGCTCGTCCTCCATGCGCAGCAGGCGCGAGGTCTCCTCCTCGGTCAGCTTGTAGACCGGGATACCGGTCCAGTTGCCGAGCACCTCGGCGATCTGCTCGTCGTCCACCTCGCTGACGACGTCCAGGTCACCGGCCTTCCACTCCTTCTCCCGCTGCGCCTTCTGACCGAGGAGCTGCTTCTCCTTGTCACGCAGCTGGGCGGCGCGCTCGAAGTCCTGCGCGTCGATCGCGGACTCCTTGTCGCGGCGCACCTGGGCGATGCGCTCGTCGAAGTCGCGCAGGTCTGGCGGCGCGGTCATCCGACGGATCCGCATCCGGGCACCGGCCTCGTCGATCAGGTCGATCGCCTTGTCCGGCAGGAAGCGGTCCGAGATGTACCTATCGGCCAGGGTCGCGGCGGCCACCAGGGCGGCGTCGGTGATGCTCACCCGGTGGTGCGCCTCGTACCGGTCGCGCAGCCCCTTGAGGATCTCGATGGTGTGGGCCAGCGACGGCTCACCCACCTGGATCGGCTGGAAGCGGCGCTCGAGAGCGGCATCCTTCTCCAGGTGCTTGCGGTACTCGTCGAGAGTGGTCGCGCCGATGGTCTGCAGCTCGCCACGGGCCAGCATCGGCTTGAGGATGCTCGCCGCGTCGATCGCGCCCTCGGCGGCACCCGCACCCACCAGGGTGTGGATCTCGTCGATGAACAGGATGATGTCGCCGCGGGTGCGGATCTCCTTGAGCACCTTCTTGAGGCGCTCCTCGAAGTCACCGCGGTAGCGGGAACCGGCGACCAGGGCGCCGAGGTCCAGCGTGTAGAGCTGCTTGTCCTTGAGCGTCTCGGGCACCTCGCCCTTGATGATCTTCTGGGACAGCCCCTCCACCACGGCGGTCTTGCCGACGCCGGGCTCACCGATCAGGACCGGGTTGTTCTTGGTACGGCGGGAGAGCACCTGCATGACCCGCTCGATTTCCTTCTCGCGCCCGATCACCGGGTCGAGCTTGCCCTCGCGGGCGGCCTGGGTCAGGTTGCGGCCGAACTGGTCCAGCACGAGGCTGGTCGACGGCGCGGCCTCACCCGGCGCGGCGCCCGCCGCGGCCGGCTCCTTGCCCTGGTAGCCAGAGAGCAGCTGGATCACCTGCTGGCGGACCCGGTTGAGGTCCGCGCCGAGCTTGACCAGCACCTGGGCGGCGACGCCCTCACCCTCGCGGATCAGACCGAGCAGGATGTGCTCCGTGCCGATGTAGTTGTGGCCGAGCTGCAGCGCCTCGCGCAGCGACAGCTCCAGCACCTTCTTGGCCCGCGGCGTGAACGGGATGTGCCCGCTCGGCGCCTGCTGGCCCTGGCCGATGATCTCCTCGACCTGCTGGCGGACGCCCTCGAGGGAGATGCCGAGGCTCTCCAGGGCCTTTGCCGCGACGCCTTCACCCTCGTGGATGAGGCCCAGCAGGATGTGTTCCGTACCGATGTAGTTGTGGTTGAGCATCCGGGCCTCTTCTTGGGCCAGGACGACAACCCGTCGCGCTCGGTCGGTGAACCGCTCGAACATGCCCTCGTGCTCCTCACGTGCCGTGCGCCTTGATGTTCAAGATCTTGGCGGGGCCGGTGCGCGGACGTCCGGGACGGGCGTCCGTGCCTCCTTACTCTATCGCCGCCGACCGACTCCGCTGAGGTCGTGTGTCCCCGCGATGAGCCGTTCTGACGTCGTTTTGACCAACCATCCGCGCTCAGGAGGTGTTCCGGGACCCCGACCTGTACGCGCAGAGCGAAATTCGCCCCGGGTGCGGAAAGCTCCCCGGCGGACCGGTGGCTCGTCCACAGGTTGTGGACAGATCTTCCACCGCCTGTGGACAACGCCGCCCCCGGCGGGAATCTTCCCGCCGGCCCCGGCGCCGCCGCCCGGCGCCGCACGAGCAACTCCGGACCGCCGAGCCCCGTTCGTCACAGCGAGCACACTGACCCCACGGCAGTCACAGCGAGCACACCGGCCCCACCGCACCAAGGGCCGGGAAAACGGCGACGCCGGCCCGGAGTGGTGCTCCGGCCCGGCGTCGTGTCGCCCCTGGCGCTGGCGTCAGTGACCCGCCTTGGAGTGGTACTCGTCGACGATCTCCTGCGGGATGCGACCCCGGTCGGAGATCTCCTTGCCGGCCTTCTTGGCCCAGGCCCGGATCGCCTTGTTCTGCTCGCGGTCGGCCGTGGCGCCGCCCCGGCCCCGCGCCGCCCGGCCACCCACGACCACGCCGCCCCGACCGACCCGGGTGCCCGCCGCCACGTACGGCGCGAATACGTCGCGCAATTTCTCGGCGTTGGAGTTCGACAGGTCGATCTCGTACTGAACGCCGTCGAGGGCGAACTTGACGGTCTCGTCCGCGTCCCCGCCGTCCAGGTCATCGACCAGCTTGTGAATGATCTGCTTGGCCACGTCCCACATTCCTTTCGAGCAGGGTGCTCCTGCAATAGGAGCACAATAACCCGCGTGGCGCTCGACGCGTCAATAGGATGCGGTAACGAGCCGGAGAAGCTTCCGACTCACTCCGGGCGGACCAACGGGAAGAGGATGGTCTCCCGAATTCCGAGACCGGTCAGCGCCATCAGAAGCCGGTCGATTCCCATTCCCATACCGCCGGCCGGCGGCATTCCGTACTCCATCGCGCGCAGAAAGTCCTCGTCCAGCCGCATGGCCTCGTCGTCGCCGCGGGCGGCCAACTGCGCCTGGGCGACCAGCCGCTCCCGCTGCACCACCGGGTCCACCAGCTCGGAGTACGCGGTGCCCAGCTCGAAGCCGAGGACGTAGAGGTCCCACTTCTCGGCCAGCCCCGGCTCGCTGCGGTGCGCCCGGGTCAGCGGGCTGGTCTCCTCCGGGTAGTCGCGCACGAAGGTGGGGGCCTGCAGGCCCGGCACGACCAGCTCCTCGAACAGTTCCTCGGCCAGCTTGCCCGGGCCCCACTTCGGGTCCACGGCGAGCCCCACCTTGTCGGCGTAGTCGACCAGGCGGGACCGTTCGGTGCGAACCGTGACCTCCTCGCCGAGCGCCTCGGAAAGCACGCCGAACAGCGTCACCGAGCGCCACTCGCCACCCAGGTCGAACTCGCGGCCGTCGGCGTGGGTCACCACGGTCGAGCCGCTGACCGCGATCGCCGCCTGCTGCACCAGATTGCGGGTCAGCTCGGCCATCGTGTCGTAGTCGCCGTACGCCTGGTAGGTCTCCAGCATCGCGAACTCCGGCGAGTGCGAAGAGTCGACGCCCTCATTACGGAAGTTGCGGTTGATCTCGAAGACCCGGTCGACGCCGCCGACCACGGCCCGCTTGAGAAACAGTTCCGGCGCGATTCGCAGATACAGATCGGTGCTCAACGCATTGCTGTGGGTCACGAATGGGCGGGCCGCCGCCCCGCCGTGCAGCAACTGCAGCATCGGGGTCTCGACCTCGATGAATCCCTGCCCGTGCAGCGAATCGCGCAGGCTGCGCACCGCCGCCGCCCGGGTACGCACCATCTGCCGCGCCTGCGGGCGGACGACCAGGTCGACGTAGCGCTGGCGGACCCGGGCCTCCTCGCTCAGCGGCTTGTGCGCCACCGGCAGCGGGCGCAGCGCCTTGGCGGTGACCGCCCACTCCTGGGCCAGCACGGACAGCTCGCCCCGGCGGCTGGTGATCACCTCACCGGTCACCCCGACGTGGTCGCCGAGGTCGACCAGGCGCTTCCAGTCCTCCAGCCGCTCGGCGCCCACCCGGTCCAGGGAGAACATGGCCTGGAGCTCGGTGCCGTCGCCGTCGCGCAGCGTCGCGAAGCAGAGCTTGCCGGTGTTCCGTACGAAGATCACCCGGCCGGTGACCGAGACCTGGTCGCCGGTCGCGGTGTCGGTGGGCAGCTCGGCGTACTTCGCGCGGACCTCGGCCAGCGTGCTGGTCCGGGGGAAACCGACCGGGTACGGCTCGATGCCCTCGGCGAGCATCCGGTCCCGCTTCTCCCGGCGGACCTTCATCTGCTCGGGAAGGTCGTCGGCGGGATCCACTGGCACGGCGTTCTGCTCGGTCACGGCACTGTCCTCAGAAAGGAGATATCGGCGGGGTCAGCCCCCGAGCGTACTCAAGCGCCCAGGTCGCCGTTACGGGATAACCTGCCGCCCATGACCGACCCCACTCCCGCGCTGTCCTTCGGGGCGGCCGCCACCGACTACGACCGGTTCCGGCCCCGCTATCCGCAGGCCGCCGTCCGCTGGGCCCTGGCGAGCGTCGAGGCGCCGGCCCGGGTGGTCGACCTCGGCGCCGGCACCGGCATCCTCAGCCGCGCGATCCTCGACCTGGGCCACGAGGTGCTGCCGGTGGAGCCCGATCCGGGGATGCGGGCCCAGTTGGCCGCCGCCACGCCGGGCAGCACCGCCCTGGCCGGCAGCGCCGAGGCGGTGCCGCTGCCGGACGGGACGGCCGACGCGGTCCTGGTGGGGCAGGCCTACCACTGGTTCGACAAGGAGCGGGCGCACACCGAGATCGCCCGGGTGCTCCGGGCCGGCGGGACGTTCGCCCCGATCTGGAACACCCGGGACGGGAGCGTCGGCTGGGTGGCCGAGCTGGACCGGATCGCCGAGACCCACGACGACGCCGGCGACCTGACCGAGAAGATCACCGATTTCGGCCCGGCCTTCGGCCCGGTCGAGCTGGGCGAGTTCGCCCACCGGGCCACGCTGACCCCGGACGAGGTGGTCGGCATGCTGCGTACCCGCTCGCACTGGCTGACCGCCACGCCGCGGCAACGGCAGCGGGTCGACTCGGAGCTGCGGGAGCTGTTCGCCACCCACCCCGACCTGGCCGGGCGGGAGACGGTCGAGCTGCCGTACCGGACGCTCGTCTTCCGGGCCCGGCGGCGCTGAGCCCCGGGCGGCGCCTGACCCCGGCGGCCGGGGTCAGGTGTTGCGCTCGTAGACCATCCGCAGGCCGATCAGGGTGATCATCGGCTCGTGGTGGGTGATGGTGCGGCACTCGCCGATCACCACCGAGGCCAGCCCGCCGGTGGCGATCACCGCCTTCACCTCGCCCAGCTCCTCGGTCATCCGCTCGACGATCCGGTCGACCTGCCCGGCGAAGCCGAAGTAGAGGCCGGACTGGAGGCATTCGACGGTGTTCTTGCCGATCACCGACCGGGGCTTGGTCGCCTCCACCTTGCGCAGCTGGGCGGCCCGGGCGGCCAGGGCGTCGAACGAGATCTCGATGCCCGGGGCGAAGGCGCCGCCGAGGAACTCCCCCCGGCCGCTGATCACGTCGAAGTTCGTGGTGGTGCCGAAGTCGACCACGATCGACGGACCGCCGTAGAGGGTGTACGCGGCGAGGGTGTTGACCACCCGGTCCGAGCCGACCTCCTTGGGGTTGTCGATCGCGAGCTGGACGCCGGTGCGCACCCCCGGCTCGACGATCACGCTGGGCAGGTCGGCGTAGTAGCGGGCCAGCATGGACCGCAGCGAGCGCAGCGCCGCCGGAACCGTGGAGCAGGCCGCCACCCCGGTGATCTCCACCGCGTCACCGGCGAGCAGCCCGCGGAACATCAGACCCAGCTCGTCCGCCGTGGACCGGGCGTCGGTCTTGATCCGCCAGGAGTGCACCAGCTTGTCGCCGTCGAAGGTCGCCAGCACGGTGTTGGTGTTTCCGATGTCGATGCAGAGCAGCACACGCGCAGCCTAGACGCCGCCCGGCGGGTCGAACCCGCCGAGCCGCCGGCCGGCCGGCCCGGCCCGCCGCGCCGGACCCACCGCGCCCGGGCTCACCGCGTCCGCAGGTCCAGCGCGATGTCCAGGATCGGCGAGGAGTGGGTCAGCGCGCCCACCGACAGGAAGTCCACACCGGTGGCCGCGTACTCGGCCGCCACCGCGAGGGTGAGCCCGCCGGTCGCCTCCAGCTCCGCCCGGTCGCCCACCCGGGCGACCACCTCCCGCAGCGTCTCCGGGGTCATGTTGTCCAGCAGCAGGAAGTCCGCGCCGGCCTCGACCGCCTCCACCGCCTCGGCGACGGTGTCGACCTCCACCTGCACCGGCACGTCGGGGAACGCCTCCCGCACCCGGCGGAAGGCGGGCGCGATACCGCCCGCGGCGAACTTGTGGTTGTCCTTGATCATGGCGACGTCGTGCAGACCCATCCGCTTGTTCGTGCCGCCGCCGGCACGCACCGCGTACTTCTCCAGGGCGCGCAGGCCCGGGGTGGTCTTGCGGGTGTCCAGCACCATCGCCTTCGTACCGGCCAGGGCGTCGGCCCAGGCCCGGGTGTGGGTGGCCACCCCGGACATCCGGCTGAGCAGGTTGAGCGCCGTGCGCTCGGCGGTGAGCAGCAGCCGGGTCGGGCCGGTCACCGTGGCCAGCACGTCGCCGCGCGCCACCCGCTGCCCGTCCCGGGCCACCAGCGACACCTCGACGGTACGGCCCGCGCCGGTCACCTCGCCGACCAGCTCGAAGGCTGCGGCGGCCACGGCCAGCCCGGCCACCACCCCGTCGGCGCGGGCGACCACGTCGGCGGTGTCGGTCTGCGTGTCGGGGATGGTGGCCACGCTGGTCACGTCGAGGAACTCCGGCCCCAGGTCCTCGGCGAGCGCCCCCACGACGACCGCCCGCACCTGCGCCGGGTCCAGGCCACCGGCCCGCAACGCCTGCTGCGTCGACTCCCTCACGCGGCCACCTCACTCCTCGCGCTCATGCCAACTCCTCCCACCGGGACGTCAACCGACCCTGCGCACCGACCGCACCGAGCAGATGGCCCCGCCACCGCTCGTCGGCGGCCGGGAAGTCCTCCCGCCAGTGGCACCCCCGGGTCTCCTGCCGGGCGTACGCGGCGGCGACCAGGGTCGACGCCACGGTGAGCAGGTTCGTCGCCTCCCAGTCGGCGGTACGCGGAGTGCCCCGGCCCAGGCCCAGCTCGCCCAGAACGGCGGCGGTCCCGGTCAGCGTGGCGGCCGACCGCAGCACCCCGGCACCCCGGGTCATCGCCCGCTGGAGCGCCGACGTGCCCTCGGCCGGCACCACCCAGCCCTCGCCGCCCACCCACGCGCCCGTCTCCGCCGGCCGGGCCTGCTCGGGCAGCCCGGCGGCGATGTCCTCGGCGATCCGGCGGGAGAAGACCAGCCCTTCCAGCAGCGAGTTGCTGGCCAGCCGGTTGGCGCCGTGCACGCCGGTGCAGGCGACCTCGCCGCAGGCGTACAGGCCGGGGATGGAGGTGCGGCCGTGCAGGTCGGTACGGACGCCGCCGGAGGCGTAGTGGGCGGCCGGGGCTACCGGGATCAGGTCGGTGGCCGGGTCCACGCCGATGGCCAGGCAGGAGGCGACGATGGTGGGGAACCGCCCGGCCAGGAAGTCGCCGCCCAGGTGCCGGGCGTCCAGCCAGACGTGGTCCGCGCCGGTGGCCAGCAGCACCCGGTGGATGCCCTTGGCCACCACGTCCCGGGGGGCCAGTTCGGCCAGCTCGTGCTGGCCGACCATGAACCGCTTGCCGTCACCGTCGACCAGGTGGGCGCCCTCACCGCGCAGCGCCTCGGAGACCAACGGCTGCTGGGCGAGGCCGGCACCGGGCACCCGGGCCGCCTGCGGCACGATCAGCGCGGTCGGGTGGAACTGGACGAACTCCACGTCGGTGACCGCCGCGCCGGCCCGCATGGCCAGGGCCACCCCGTCGCCGGTGGAGACGGCCGGGTTGGTGGTCGCCGCGAAGACCTGTCCCATCCCGCCGGTGGCCAGCACCACCGCCCGGGCCAGCAGCGCGCCGACGCCGTCCTCGCTGCCCTCGCCGAGCACGTGCAGGGTGATGCCGCAGGCCGGGCCGAGGCCGTCCGGGCCGTCGCCGGGGGCGCGCAGCAGGTCCAGCACCAGGGCGTGCTCGACCAGACGGATCCACGGGTCGCGGCGGACCGCCGCGTGCAGCGCGCGCTGCACCTCGGCGCCGGTGGCGTCGCCGCCGGCGTGCACGATCCGGTCCGCCCGGTGCCCGCCCTCCCGGGTGAGCATCAGCGACCCGTCCGGGTTGCGGTCGAACTCCGCGCCGATGCGCATCAGCTCGCGGAGCCGGGTCGGCCCCTCCTCCACCAGCACCCGCACGGCCGCCGGGTCGCAGAGCCCGACGCCGGCGATCTCGGTGTCGTGGGCGTGCGCGCCCGGGGTGTCCGTCGGGTCGAGCACCGCCGCGATGCCGCCCTGCGCCCACCGGGTGGAGCCCTCGTCGATGTTGACCTTGGTGACCACCGTGACGTGCAGCCCGGCCTCGCGCAGGTGCAGCGCGGCGGTGAGCCCGGCGACCCCGGAACCGACCACGATCACGTCGGTGGTCTCCACCCAGCCGGGCGCGGGCGCGGCCAGCAGTCTGGGCAGGGCCGGCAGCTCGACGGTCGGAAGGTCCATGAGCACAGTCAACCCGAACGCCCCTCATCCCGGGCGGCGGGGGCACGACGAGTGGTTTGGACTACGGCGTCCGCTACTTCGTCCGGACGGGCAGCCCGGCCGGGCCGGCGCCCTTGAGCGAGGCGGTCACCGTCCGGTCGCTGAGCCACAGGTGGCAGCGCACACCCCGGTCACCCGCCCGCCAGCGGCCGGCCCCGGGCGGGCGGACCACCACGCCGCTGCGGAAGCGCAGGTCGGCGTCGTCCGGCACGCCGACGTACCGGGCGAGGACGCTCCGGCAGCCGGCGTAGAGCGGGAGCCAGTCGGCGTCCCGGGTCGGGTACGGCCGGTCGGGTGCCTTCCACACGCCGACGAACTCGGCGTCGTGGGCGGTGGCGCACTCCGCCGGGAGCAGCACCTGCACGCCCCGGCCGGTGCCGGTGCGGGTGCGCTGGCAGCCCAGGCGCAGCGCCGACGGGCCCTTCAGGGCGTCCCGCAGGCTGCCGGTACGGGTCACCACGGCGGCCGCCGCCTCGACGGTGGTCAACTCGCTGAGGTCGCAGCGGTACCAGCGGGAGCCGGCCGCCCAGCCGGGACGGGTGGGCAGCGCCACGGCCAGCCGCAGCCGGCCGGCGCGCCAGTCGTCGCCGACGTACCCGGTGGCACGCGCGTCGCACTCGGCGAAGGCGCCACGCAGGTCGGGCGAGCCGGTGGCGGGCGGGTCCGCCCGGCCGGCCGGGAAGGCCCCCACGTGCACCGTCTCCACCCGGTGCGCCGCGGCGCAGTCCACCGGCGCGTACGCGTCCAGCGCGACCGTGTCGGTGAAGTCGCCGACCTGGCAGACGCCGGCCTCGGGGGTGAACGGCCCGGCGGCCGCCGGGGCGGCCCAGTCGTCGGTGAGGTCCCCGTCGACCCCGGCGGTGGCGGCGCACCCGGTCAGCAGGGCCCCGGCGATCAACGCGGCGACCGGTCTCGTCATCGCACGGCGCATCGCGGCCTCCCCCGCCGACGACCGTCAAACCCGACGGTCCGCCCAGGGTAACCAACAATGACCTTCCGGTGACAGACCGGAAGTGCGCTCAGCCCACCACGGCCAGCGGGCTGGGGGTGGGGGCGCCGGCGGTGCCGGGAGCCACGGCGGCCGGGTCGGCGCCCAGGTCGACGACCTTGTTGTCGGCGTCGACGTGCACCACCCGGGGCCGGTACGAGCGCGCCTCGGCGTCGTCCATCTGACCGTACGAGATGAGGATGACCAGATCGCCGGGGTGCACCAGGTGCGCGGCCGCGCCGTTGATGCCGATCACCCCGCTGCCCCGCTCACCGGGGATGACGTACGTCTCCAGCCGGGCCCCGTTGGTCACGTCCACGATCGCCACCTGCTCGCCGGGGAGCAGGTCGGCGGCGTCGAGCAGATCCTGGTCCACGGTCACCGAGCCGACGTAGTGCAGGTCGGCCTGGGTCACCGTCGCCCGGTGGATCTTCGACTTGAGCATGGTCCGGAACATCGGTCGCCTCTCAGCGGGTGTGGTGGTCAGGTGGTCAGGAACGGCGGGGCGAGTCGGATCGCCAGGTTGTCGATCAGGCGGGTGTCGCCCACCCAGGCCGCGACCAGCAGCCGGGCCGGCCCGGCCACCGGACCCGGTTCCAGGTCCGGGTCGGTGAGCACCAGGTAGTCCAGCCGGGCGTCGGCGCCCACCGCGGCGAACGTCCGGTGCGCGGCGGCCAGCACCTCCCCGGCGTCCCGGCCCTGCTCGGCGGCGGTCGCCCCGGCCCGCAGCGCGGCCGACAGGCTCAGCGCGGTCTGCCGCTGCTCGGGCGAGAGGTAGCGGTTACGGCTGGACAGGGCCAGCCCGTCCGGTTCGCGGACGGTCGGCACGCCGACCACCTCCACCGGGACGTCCAGGTCGCGGGCCATCCGGCGGACCAGGGTGAGCTGCTGGTAGTCCTTCTCGCCGAAGAAGGCGAGATCGGGGCGGGTGAGCTGGAGCAGCTTCATGACCACGGTCAGCACCCCGTGGAAGAAGCCGGGTCGGCTCTGCCCCTCCAGGTCCTCGCCGAGCTGCCCCGGGTTCACCCGGACCACCGGCTGCCCGTCCGGGTACATGTCCGACACGGCGGGGGCGAACACCACGTCGGCCCCGGCCCGGCGGCAAATCTCCAGGTCGGCGTCGAGGGTGCGCGGGTAGCGGTCGAAGTCCTCGTTCGGCCCGAACTGCAGCGGGTTGACGAAGATCGTGACGAGCACGTGGTCCGCCCGCTCCCGGGCCGCCCGCAGCAGCGTCTCGTGCCCCGAGTGCAGGGCACCCATGGTCATCACCACGCCGACGGTGCCCTTGAGTCCGTCCCGCGCCTTCGCCAGCTCGGCCCGGCTGTGCACCAGCTCCGTCATGCCGCCACCTCCCGATGGATCCCGGCCAGCACGTCGAGCAGCGACTCGGCGTCCACCGGCCGCAGCCGACCGGCCGCGATCGCCCGATCCGCGCTCCGTCGTGCCAACGCCAGGTAGGGGGCCACCGATTCCGGGGCGGTCTCCGCCAGCCGGTCCAGGTGCCGCCGCACGGTGCCCGCGTCGCCCCGGGACACCGGGCCGGTCAGCGCGTCGTCGCCGAGCCGCAGCGCGTTCTCCAGGGCCGCCCGCAGCAGCGGGGCCAGCACCTTCTCGGGCTGGGCCACCCCGGCGTCGCGCAGCCGGTCGGCCGCCTCGTTGACCAGGGTCACCAGATGGTTCGCGCCGTGCGCCAGCGCCGCGTGGTAGAGCGCGCGGTCCGCCTCGCCGACCCACTCCGGCACCCCGCCCAGGTCAGCGACGAGCCGGGCGGCGAGCGGGCGCAGCTCCGCCGGGGCGGTCACCCCGTACGAGATGCCGGCCAGCCGGCCGAGGTCGTCGGGCGTACCGGTGAAGGTCATCGCCGGGTGCAGCGCCAGCGGGCGCGCGCCGACCGCGGCGGCCGGGGCCAGCACGGCCAGGCCGTGCGCGCCGGAGGTGTGGGCGACCACCTGGCCGGGGCGCAGCGCCCCGGTCTCGGCCAGCCCGGCGACCACGCCGGCCAGCGCGTCGTCCGGGACGGCGATCAGCAGCAGGTCGGTGGCGGCGCGGGCGACCGAGGTGGCGGAGCGGTTGCGGGTGCCGGGCAGCAGCAGCGCGATCCGGGCCTTCGCGGCCCCGGAGACGCCAGCGGCGGCGACCACCCGGTGGCCGGCGGCGGCGAGCGCCGCGCCCAGCACCGCACCGACCCGGCCGGCGCCGATGATGCCGACGGTCAGGGTGCGGGGGAAGACGAGCGGGGCGCCGGCAGGGGCGCCGCCCGCAGGAACGGCGGCCTCACGCGGGGCGGCCGGACGCGGGCGCAGCGGTGCGCTCATGGCAACGATCCAGTCCTCGAAGGGGGTACCGGTCGACCGCAAGTATGCGCTGGGGTTACGGAGCCCTAACAAGAGTGTGTGAAAACCTTCACCGGCCGGTGGGCGGGCGGTTTCCGGGCGGCGCGGACCACGCGCCGCGGTTACAGTGCCGCCCCGCCGGCCCGGCTCCCGGATGTCCGGTCCGTCCGGTACGGACCCGGCGGCGGACCGGGCCGCACGCCCCGACGGCGGCGGCGACCCGGTCCCGAGCCTCAGCCCAGGGCGCGCAGGAAACCGGCGTCGACGAACTTGAAGTCCGTGTCCGGGCGGGCCTCGCCGTCCGCGCCAATGGTCTCCGGGGTGTTGTTGCCGTCGTGCACCACCAGCAGGCCGCCGGGGAAGCCCGGCAGCGGGGTGGCGGTCACCGCCGCGCCGTCGCACTCCTGGGCCCCGTCCACCCCGCCGTCGACCACCGCGAACCGGCCCGTCGGGCGGTCGGTGCGCCGGTCGTAGGTGTAGAAGGTGTCGTCGCCCTGGCTGGAGACGACGAGGGTGCCGGTGAACCGGCCGGTCCGGTGGATGGTCAGCCCCTCCACGTCCTGGGCGATCCGGCCACCGAAGCCCGGGTCGGCCGCGTGATCGGTCACGCAGTCGTCCTCCTCGACGTCGAAGGCCGCCGGGACGCCGTACTCGCGGACCCGCTCGACCGGCGTCAGGCCGCCGGCGAACCGGCCGCCCACCAGTCGGGTCCGCCACAGCCCGACCTTCTCCTGGGCCAGGTGCACCACGCCGGTCGCCGGGTCGACGACCGTGCCCTCCACCTGGGGCCCGTCGCCCGGGTCGGTGCACGGCGACCAGCGCGCGCCGTTCGGCAGGGTGAACGTCGACGGCAGCGTCAGCCGGTCCACCCGCCGGTAGCTGACCGTGTCACCCCTGGCGACCAGCCGGAACAGCCCCACCTCCGGGGTGCTGCGCCGGCTGACGACCGCGTACGCGCTGCCGTCGACGTCGGTGAAGGTGCCCAGCCCGTACGCGGTGCGCTGCTCGTCGACCTCGGTCTGGTCGGCGCTGAAGGCGAACGGCACGTCCGCTGCGGTGACGTCGGTCAGCAGCCGGGTACCCGGGTCGATCCGGTAGAAGCGGAGCTGGTCCCGGCCCCGGTCGGTGACCACGGCGAGGTCGGTGCCGCGGCCGGCCAGCCGGAACCCGGAGACCAGGTCGACGTTGTTGAACCGGCCGGACTCGTGCTCCGGTCCGGGCGCCGGCGGGGTGGCGATGCGCTGCCGCTCCCGGGCGCGCAGGTCGTACACCCGCAGGCCGCCGTTCTTCGCGGTGGCCACCACCAGGCTGCCCGCCCGGTCCGTCGGGTGCACCCAGATCGCCGGGTCGTCGGCGTCGGCGTCCCCGCCGGCCTCGTCGTCGAAGAGGGAGGGGGTCTCGACCACCGCGCGGACCTCCCGGGGTCCGTGGGTCGGCGCGGCGCCGGCGGGGGCGGCGGCCAGCACCATCGGCACGACCGCCAGGGCGGGGATGAACAGTCGTCTCATACCGGCTGACCGTAGGGTCGGCACGGTGACGCACCCTGAACATGGAGTGAACTCGATGCGCTGGCGGGACGCCATGGACGCCGCCCTCTACGGCCCGGCCGGCTTCTTCGTCGCCGGCGCCGGACCCGCCGCCCACTTCCGCACCAGCGCGCACGCTCCCGATGTCCTCGCCACCGCCCTGTCCCGCCTGGTCGAACAGGTGGACGCCGCCCTCGGCCGGCCGGACCGGCTGGACGTGGTCGACGTGGGCGCCGGCCGGGGCGAACTGCTGCGCGCCCTCTCCCGGACCGTGGGTGCCGACGGGCGGTCGGCTTCCCCGGAAACCCCGACCGCCCCGGCCGCCGCCGCGCCGTCACCCGCCGCGCCGGTGCCGCTCGCCCACCGGGTACGGCTCACCGCCGTCGAGCGGGCGCCCCGCCCCGACGACCTGCCCGCCGGCATCGACTGGCGGGACGAGATCCCGGACGGAGTCACCGGCCTGCTGGTCGCCACCGAATGGCTGGACAACGTCCCGCTTGACGTCGCGGTGCAGGACGGGGACGGCTGGCGGTACCTGCTCGTCGACCCGGCGAGCGGGGCGGAGTCGGTGGGCGACCGGGTCGGCGCCGCCGACCTCGACTGGCTGCACCGCTGGTGGCCCGCCCCGGTGGCCGCCGGACGCGCCGAGATCGGCCGGACCAGGGACGACGCCTGGGCCGACGCGGTCGGCAGGCTCGACCGGGGACTCGCCCTGGCCGTCGACTACGGACACCTGCGGCAGGAGCGGCCGGTGGACGGGACGCTGACCGGGTACCGCGCCGGCCGGCAGGTGCCACCCGTACCCGACGGTTCCCGCGACGTCACCGCGCACGTCGCCGTGGACTCGGTCGCCGCCGCCGGCGCGGGGGTCGCCGGGTGCGCGTACACGCTGGTGTCGCAGCGGGAGGCGCTGCGGGCGCTCGGGGCCGACGGCGGCCGACCGCCGCTCACCCTGGCCGGCAGTGACCCGGCCGGCTACCTGCGGGCGCTGGCCGCCGCCTCGGCGGTGGCCGAGCTGACCGATCCGGCCGGCCTCGGCGGGCACTGGTGGCTGCGACAACCGGTCGGCGTCGACCCCGCGGCGTTCATGGCACGATGACCCACATGACCACGGACGCCGGCGACCTCCGCGAGCTGACCGTCGGCACCGGCGCGGGCGGGGAGCAACTGGGCACCGACATGGTGCTCAACATCGGCCCGCAGCACCCGTCCACGCACGGGGTGCTCCGGCTCAGGCTGGTGCTCGACGGCGAACGGGTCGTCGCGGCCGAACCGATCGTCGGCTACATGCACCGGGGTGCGGAGAAGCTCTTCGAGGTCCGCGACTACCGGCAGATCATCGTGCTGGCCAACCGGCACGACTGGCTGTCGGCGTTCTCCAACGAGCTGGGCGTGGTGCTCGCCGTCGAGCGGCTGATGGGCATGGAGGTGCCCGAGCGGGCCACCTGGCTGCGGATGGCCCTCGCCGAGCTGAACCGGGTGCTCAACCACCTGATGTTCCTCGGCTCGTACCCGCTGGAGATCGGCGCGATCACCCCGGTCTTCTACGCGTTCCGCGAGCGGGAGACCATCCAGGCGGTGATGGAGGAGGTCTCCGGCGGCCGGATCCACTACATGTTCAACCGGGTCGGCGGCCTCAAGGAGGAGGTGCCCGCCGGCTGGACCGGCCGGGCCCGCGCCGCGATCAGCGAGGTCCGCCGCCGGATGCCCGACCTGGACCGACTCATCCGGCGCAACGAGATCTTCCTGGCCCGTACCGTCGGGGTGGGGGTGCTCTCCGCCGCCGACGCCGCCGCGTTCGGCGCCTCCGGGCCGGTCGCCCGCGCCTCCGGCCTCGACCTGGACCTGCGCCGCGACGAGCCCTACCTGGCCTACGACCAGCTCGACGTGCCGGTGGTCACCCGCACCACCGGGGACTGCCACGCCCGCTTCGAGGTGCTGCTCGACCAGGTGTACGCCTCGCTCGACCTCGCCGAGCAGTGCCTGGACCGGGTCGACCGGCTGACCGGGCCGGTCAACACCCGACTGCCCAAGGTGGTCAAGGCGCCCGAGGGGCACACCTACGCCTGGACCGAGAACCCGCTCGGCATCAACGGCTACTACCTGGTGTCCCGGGGCGAGAAGACCCCGTGGCGGCTCAAGCTGCGCACCGCGTCGTACGCGAACGTGCAGGCACTGGCCAGCCTGCTCCCCGGCGCCCTGGTGCCGGACCTGATCGCCATCCTCGGCTCGATGTTCTTCGTGGTCGGCGACATCGACAAATGACCGGCGGCTGACCGGGGCGGGTCAGCGCCAGCGGCCACCGGCGCGCGGGGAGTCGTCCTGCGGCGGTTGGCCGTACCGCTGCTCGCCGCCCCACTGCTGGCGGGCGCGCGGCTCCGGCTCGGCGGCCCGCCAGGAGTCCACCGGCTCCCGCTGCGCGGGCGCTCGCCACTGGTCGGCCGACCGCTCGCCCCACGACTGCTCGGCGTGCTGCTGACCGCGCGCCTGCCCGCGCCACTCCTGCGGCACCGGCACCCCGCCGGCCGGCAGTGCCGGATGCTCCTCCGCCTCGACCCAACCGCCGCCGCCCCACTGCTCGGCGGGCCGGCGGGGCTCGTCGTGGCGTACCGACGCCCACCGGTCCTGCATCCGGAACTCGGCGCCGTCGGCGTGCACCTCCGCCCGGCGCTCACCGACCCGCACCTCGCGGCCCCGCCCGTCGTCGCGTACCTCGGCCCAGCGGTCGCCGGCCCGTACCCCGGACCAGTTCTCCTCCGCCGGGTACGACCCGCCCGCCCAGGACTGGTCGGCGCGGTCGTCGGCGGCACCCGACCAGGACCGCTCCTCGGGCTGACCGCCCGACCAGGGCCGGTCCTCCCGCTGGCCGCTCGACCGTTCGTCGCGTTGGCCCGCCCAGCCCCGCTCCGGCTCGGCCCGCTCCGACCAGGAGTTCTCCGGCTCCGCGCCGCTCCAGGACGACTCCTCCGGCGCGGGGGACCAGCGGCCGCCGTATCCGGCGTAGGCGTTGCCGACCGCCGGGTCCGCGCCGTCCACCACGGTGTGCCGGGTGGTCACGTGCACCGTCTCGGTGTGCCGCACCACGGGACGGCCGCCCGCCTCGGGGGCGGCGCCGCGCGGTTCGCGGGGAGCGCCGTACACCCCGGCCTGGCCGGCGGATCGCTCCGCGCCGTAGCGGCGCCCGGCCGGCTCCTCGTCGTCCCGATCGGTGGCGCGCCCCCAGGTGGACGGGGTCTCCTCCGGCGCGGCGGCCCACCGCCGCCCGCCCGACGCCTGTTCCTGCGGGGCGGACACCCGGGCCCGGCCGGCGCCGGCCGGTTCCTCGGCCACCGCCCCGGTGATCCCGGCGGCCGCGGCGATGCCGGCCGCCGCCGCGTCCAGCCGGCGGCGCAGCGCGCTGACCTGGTCCTCCACCCGCTGGGACTGGTCGAGCGCCTGGTTGCCGCGCTGGGCGGCGGCCACGATCTCGGCGCGCAGCTCTCGGCGAAGCTGCTCCAGCTCGTCGAGGAACTCCTCGCCGCGCGGCTGGCCGCCGTCGGCGCGCAGCGCGATCGACAGACCGATCAGGACCACGGCCATGATGGCCAGTACGGCGGCGAACCGGAGCGGACCGTTGCCGTCGGCGATCAGCAGGATCAGCGCCGCGACGGGCGCGATCGCCACACCGATCCAGAACAGGACGGTCAGCAGCTGCGGGTGGTGCTTCTCGGGCACGACCGGGGCGGGCATGGCTGTGGAGCCTACCGAGAGATGCCCTGCGTGGGAACGGTCCCGAGGACCGAATCGCGACGTCAGGGGGTGCGGGCCGGGCGCGGCCGGCGGGGTGCCGCCGCGCCCGGAACCCGTGGTCAGCCGGTGGCGAGCGCGCCGTCGGAGGAGAAGACCAGACCGACGCTGGCGGTGCCGGTCTTCAGCGCGTTCTTGGTCTGCGGGCCACCGGCGTCCAGCGAGCTGAACGAGCCGGCCTTGAAGTCGTAGACCTCCACCAGACCGGCCTGGCACTTCGGCCGCTGCGGGCACTCCGGCGGGCCGGCCAGCACGGTCGCCGAGCCGGAGCACTTGGCCGCCAGGTCGGAGATCGTCTGCACGCCGTACTTGTCGGCGAACGCCTTCGTCACGGCGAAGGCGTTCTGGTCCTGGGCGGCGGCGGGCGCGCCGAAGGTGATGCCCACCTTGTCGCCCGCGGCCTTCAGCGCGGTCACGGTCTTGTCCAGCTCCGGCGAGGAGACCGGGGTGGCGTTCTTGCCGTTGGCCTTGGTGTTGAGGAACTCCGCCATGGTCGCCGCGTACTCCGGGACGACCTGGATCTCGCCCTTCTCCAGGGCCGGCTCGTAGAGCTCGCGGTTGCCGATCTGCTGCACCTTGACCTGGTAGCCGGCCGCGGTGAGGACGATCTTGTAGAGCTCGGCCAGGGTCTGGCTCTCGCTGAAGTTGCCCGCGCCGACCACGATCTGCCCGCCGGGGCCCTTGGCGATGCCGGCGGTGAGGTTGTTCGCCGAGGCGAACCCCTCGGCGGCGGCCTTCGGGGTCTTCCGGTCGACGTCGACGGCCTTGTTGAGCGCGATCAGCTTCGGCGTGTCCAGCGCGGTGGAGACCTTGTCGAGCGCGGCGACCAGCTGCGGGTTGGCCGCGTCGACGTTGATCGCCGGGACGATGTTGTCGGTGTTCTGAAGCTTCTTGTCGTCGTTCAGGACGACCAGCTGGTCGCCGGCGACCGGGGCGCAGCCCGCCCCGCTCGCGCCCTGCTGGGGTGCGTCCGTGCCGGAGGACCCCTCGTCCCCGCAGCCGGTGAGCAGACCTGCCACGGTGAGCGCGCCCACCGCGCCCACCGCCAGCCGTGTCCGTACGCGCATGATCGCGCCCGCCTTCCGTGTCCCGGCGCGACCCGAGGTGGGCCGGCCGCGTGTCCGACGGGCGATCCGATCGGCCGCCCGCGACTCCAGCCAATATCCTCCGGCTCCGACCGACAAACTCCGAGCGGGGTTCGTCACCGGATCGTCACCGGTTCGCTCAGTTTCCGGTGACGGCGGCCGCCGCCCGCCGGTTCGCCCGGCCCCGGGCCCGCCGCAGCGGGCGCGGAGTGACCGCCCGCTCGACCAGCGCCAACACCCCCTCGACCAGCAGCGCCAGCCCGGCCACCAGCACGCCCCCGGCGATGATCTGGCCCCCGCCGGCCGCGATGTCCAGCCCGAAGCCCGCCCGGATGATCTGGCCGAGCCCACCGCCGTTGACGAACGAGGCGAGCGCGGCGGTCGCCACCACCTGCACCGCCGCGGTCCGGAACCCGGCTGCCAGGTACGGCACCGCCAGCGGCAGCTCCACCCGGCGCAGCACCTGCCCCCCGGACAGCCCCATCCCCCGCGCCGCATCCCGGGCCTCCGGATCGGCCTGCCGCACCCCCGTGTACGCGTTGGCCAGCAGCGGCGGCACCGCGAAGACGGCCAGCGCCACCACCACCGCCGGCCGGCCGAACCCGAGGAAGGTCAGCGGCAGGATGGTCAGCAGCGCCAGGGTGGGGATCGCCAGCGTGACGTTGGAGATCAGCAGGACCAGCCCGCCACCACGACCGCTGTGCCCGAGCCAGAGCCCGATCGGCCAGGCCACCAGGCAGCCGAGCAGCACCGCGGCGGCGGACATGCTCAGGTGCTCCCCGAGCCGGTCCAGGATGCCGCCCGGGTTGGTCCAGTTCAGCGGGTCGTTGAGCCAGACCACCGCCTGCTCGACCGGATTCGTGGCCGTCATCCGGTCCGCCCGCGCAGCCACGGCGTGAGCAGCCGGCCCACCCCGGCGAGGATCAGGTCCAGCACCAGGGCGAGCAGGACGCAGAGCAGCGTCCCGGTCATGATCTGGGCCTTGTAGAAGTTGTTCTGGAAGCCGGCGAAGATGAGCTGGCCGAGGCCGCCGCGACCGACCACGACCCCGACGGTGACCAGGGCGACCGTCGAGACGGTGGCGAGGCGTACCCCGGTGAGGATGCCGGGCAGGGCCAGCGGCAGGTCGATCCGGAACAGCCGCGCCCAGCGGCCGTACCCCATGCCCTCGGCCGCGTCGCGGACCTCGGGGGGCACCTGGTTCAGCCCGGCCACCGCGTTGCGCACGATCACCAGCAGCGCGTACAGCACCACCACGGTCAGCACGGTGATCGCGCCGATGCCGAGGTAGGGCGCGATGAAGGCGAACAGCGCCAGCGACGGGACGGTGTACAGCACGCCGGTGAGTGCGAGAATCGGCCCGGCGAGGGCGCGGAACCAGTACGCCGCCACCGCCAACGGCAGGGCCACCAGGGCGGCGATCAGCACCGCCCGGGCGGTCAGCGAGGCGTGCTCGCGCAGCGCGGCGAGGATGGTGTCAGAGTTGTCCCGCACGTACTGCCAGGAGAACCACGGGTTACCGGGGTCGGCCCGGTAGCTCAGGTGGAGGGACACACGTGGACGTTACCCCGGGACCCACCGGCGCGGCCGGGCACAGCGCGGCCTCGATCACCCTGGACGGCATCCGGAAGCGCTACCCGGACGGCACCGAGGCCGTGCGCGAGCTGAGCCTGGAGGTCAAGGCCGGCGAACTGGTGGTCCTGATCGGCCCCTCGGGCTGCGGGAAGTCCACCGTGCTGCGCATGGTCAACCGGCTGATCGAGCCGACCGGCGGCCGGATCCTGCTCGGCGACGAGGACATCACCCGGGTCGACCCGGTGAAGCTGCGCCGCCGGATCGGCTACGTGATCCAGAACGTCGGCCTCTTCCCGCACCAGACGGTGCACACCAACGTGGGCACGGTGCCCCGGCTGCTGGGCTGGCCGAAGGAGCGGATCCGCCGCCGCGCCGACGAGCTGCTGGAACTGGTCGGGCTCGACCCGGCGCAGTTCGGCCGCCGCTACCCGCACGAGCTCTCCGGTGGGCAGCGGCAGCGGGTCGGGGTGGCCCGGGCGCTCGCCGCCGACCCGGTGGTGCTGCTGATGGACGAGCCGTTCTCGGCGGTCGACCCGATCGTCCGGACCCGGTTGCAGGAGGAGTTCCTGCGGCTCCAGGCCGAGGTCCGCAAGACCATCGTGCTGGTCACCCACGACCTGGACGAGGCGGTCCGGCTCGGCGACCGGATCGCGGTGCTCTCCCAGGGGGGCCGGCTGGAGCAGTACGACACCCCGGCCGCCCTGCTCGGCGCCCCCGCCTCGCCGTTCGTCCGCGAGTTCGTCGGCGCGGACCGGGGCATCCGCCGGCTCGCCGTCACCCCGCTCACCCGGGACACGCTGGCCCCGCTCCCCGGCGCGACCGCCGACCTGCCGGCGGTGCCGCTGGGCGGTTCCGCGTACGACGCGCTGGCGGCGATGCTCACCACGGGCTCCGAGGCGGTCGTGGTCACCGCCGACGGCGAGCCGGTCGGCGCGCTCACCCGGGCCCGGGTGCTCGAACTCGGCCAGACCGGCGCCTGACCCGGCCCCGCCGGCCGACGACGTCGCGGCCGGCGCTTCCGGCGGCCAGGTCAGGCTCGGCCGCCGAGGCTGGCGGTGCCGATGATCCAGCCGGCGAAGAAGCCGTAGGTGGCACCCGTGCCGGTGGTCTGGAAGTCGGCGAGCAGCGGCCCGTCCGAGGTCAGCAGCGCCGCCAGCAGGGTCGCCGTCGCGGCGGCCAGGACGTACGCGGCCCAGCCGGAGAAGAATTGGCTCACCGATCCCTGCACGCGGGCCACCTGCGAGGTGGGCAGCAGGTAGAGGAAGGTCGCGGCGAACACCAGCAGCAGGATGGCCCGCAGGTCGGTGGCGAGCACCCCGTGCTCGCCACCGGCGGCCTCCAGCCGCCAGGCCGGCCAGGCGAGCAGCCGCAGGAACCAGCCGCCGGCCGAGTTGGGGTCGGTGTGCGCCTCGGCCCAGTCGACGTACCACGGGCTGCCGCAGACCCCGACCAGGATGAGCGCGGCCAGGGTGCCGGTGCCGGCGGCGGTGCCGTACCCGCTGACGGTCCGGGGACGGTTGGTGAGGGCCATGCGGCGGGAAGTTCCCGACCCACCCGGGCGGGCAAACCTGCGCCAGCCGGCGGTCCGACCGGTCAGTGCTTCACCAGGTAGTCGATGAACGCCGCGCGCAGCAGCGGCGCCGCCTCCTCGTACCCGTGGCCGGTCAGCTCCCGCCACAACGCCGAGGCCTCGTCGATGATCGGGCCGATCGAGTTCGGCGCCCCGTCCAGCACGGCGGCCTCGTCGGCGTTCGGCAGGTGCCGCAGCACCGACCAGAAGAAGCCCACGTCGCGGCGCTCCCGGGCCAGCGCGAACGCCCGCTCCCGCAGCTCCTCGGTGGAGAGCGCGTCGAGCTCGTCGAAGGTGCGGCCGGTACCGGCGGAAGGAGTCTCGCTCATGCCCGCGAGCCTAACCGGCGAGATCACCTACGGCCCGCCGGACGCGGGCACGGCCTCACCGGTCGTCGTCGTCCCAGCGGCGCGACCCGGTCTCCCAACGCGGGGCCTCCCACGGGTCCGGCGGGGTGGCGGTCGACTGGGCCGGTAGCGCGGGCGGCCAGTTGTCGACGGTGTTCGGCCGGGGCAGCGACCAGCCCGTGCTGATCGTGCCGTCGCCGGCGGGCGTCGTCTCGACCGGCTCGCCGGTCGAGGCGTGCGGGCGCCCGCACGCCTCGACCAGCCGGGTCACCACCAGCCCGACGCCCAGCGCCGCGCCGCCCACGGTCCACCGGGAGACCGTCCAGCCGTGCGCGGTCGCCCAGGCCAGGAAGACCACCACCACGCCCACCGCGAGCAGGGTGCCGAAGATCCCGCCGCGCCGGCCGTACGCGCTGGTGCCGCCGAGCATCGCCACGCCGACCGCCAGCACCGTCCAGTCCAGCCCCGACGCCGGTACGACCGGGCCGGCGGCGTTGGCGGCCAGCAGCACCCCGGCCAGCGTGGCGAGCACGGTGGAACCGACCAGCGCCGCGGCGGTGATCAGGGCCGCCAGCACGCCCCGGCGGCGGGCCGGGTCGACCACCGGCCGGAACCGGCCGACCACCCGCCGGACCGCCCGGATCGCACCGAAGATCCCGCCCAGCACGGCGACGGCCGCGAACCCGGCGAAGAGGTAGAAGGCCGTGCGGCGCGGGTCGTAGTCGGCCTGCACTCCGACCGCGCCGGAGCGCCGCTCGATGTAGACGATCACGCCCGCGGCGGCGGCGAGGCCGGCCGCCCAGCCGGGCACGTGCAGCACCACCACGGCCAGGGCCAGGGCGAGGCCACCGACGGCGGCAGCCACCAGGGCCGGGGTGAGCGCCGCCGTGACCCCCCGATCGCCCTGCTCGGCGAAGTGCAGCGCGGCGGCGACGGCGACCGGCCCGACCGCCAGGTTCACCGCCGCGGTCCGCAGGCTCAGCCCGGCGGCGAGGGCCAGCAGGCCGAGCGCGACCACGTCGACCAGGAGGGTGCGCAGCCCGTCGCCGCGCAGCGCGTCGGCGTCCTCGCGGCGCAGCAGCAGCACCACACCGACCAGACCGACCAGGAGGAGCGCCTCCCACACCAGGTGCACGCCGACCCGGTCCCGGCCCGGCTCACCGTGCGCGGGATCGTCGAAGACGTTCTCCAGCACGGCGGCGGGCACCCCCGGCGTGGGCTCCGCGAATCCGGCCCGGCCTGGTTCGTCGTACGCCATGCCGCGCGCCTCCCACGTGGCCGGCCGTCCTCGTTGACGGTCGTCTGCTCTCCGGTCGCCAGGGACGGTACCTGCGCACGCGGCCGCGCGTAACCCCCCTGATCAGCGGCGGGGCGGGCCGCCCTGCCGCTCGCCGGGCTCCCGGTCCTCGTCGTCCTCCTGCTCGGGGACCCGGCAGGCGCGTTCGAGCCAGAGCGCGGCGGCGGCCAGGGCGAGCGCGGCCAGCAGGCCGGCGCCGGCCGCCGGACGGTCGTCCATGGCGGCGTTGGTGTCCTCGATGAAGAGCCACGCGGTCAGCCCCGCGTAGAAGCCCGTGAAGATCGCCCCGGCCAGGGCGGACGCCTTGGCCAGCACCACGAACCGGGCGACCAGCAGCGGGTTGACCGGGTCGCGACCCGGCCGGCGCTCGATCCGGCTGCGGGTGTTGGCCGCCGCGTACCCCTCCAGCACCGCGAGCGCGGCCAGCGTGACCACCGGCAGCCAGGGCAGGTCCGGCGCGACGTCGTAGTAGAAGGTGCTGATCAGCAACCAGGCCACCGCCGCGGCGGCGAGGGCGGCGACGACCAGGGTGGAGATCCGGGTGGGGCCCATCCGGAAGCGGTCGGGCTCGCTTCCGCGCGGGGGCTGCGCCTGGGTCATGCCGGCCGGCTCCACTCGGTCATGGGGTCGACTCTAACGCCAGATCGGGCCGGGGGCTCAGTTCCAGCGCGTCGCCGGCCAACGGCTCGGCGTTGAGCAGGTCGGTCAGCCAGCCGTGCCCGGGCAGCCGCCCGTGCGGCTCGATGTCGATCCACGGCCGCAGCACGAACGCGCGCAGGTGGGCGCGGGGGTGCGGCAGGGTGAGTTCGGGGTCGTCGCTGAGCACCGGCTCGCCGGCCGCGTCCCAGACGGCGATGACGTCCACGTCCAGGGTGCGCGGTCCGAACCGGCGCTCAGGGTCGCGGACCCGGCCGGCCGCCCGCTCGGCGGCCCGGGCCCGCTCCAGCCAGTCGCGCGGGGTCGCCGCCGGGTCCGCGACCAGCACCGCCGCGTTCAGGTACGCCGGCTGTTCGGCGTCCCCCCACGGTGGAGTCTCGTAGACCCCGGAGACCACCAGGACCGCGTCGCCGAGCGCGGCGACCGCGGCGCGCAGGTGGGCGAGGCGGTCGCCCAGGTTGCTGCCGAGGGAGAGCACGGCCCGGGTCATCGGGTACGCCGCATCGTCACGGCGACGTCGGAGAAGGTGTGCGGGATCGGCGCCTCGGGCTTGTGCACGGTGACCGTGGCGGCGGCGACCAGCGGCTCGGCCAGGCAGACCGCGAGCAGCCGGTCGGCGAGCGTCTCGATCAGCGCGACCGGTTCGCCGGTGATGACGGCGACCAGCTTCTCGGCCAGCTCGCCGTAGTGCACCGTGTCGGTCACCTCGTCGGAGCGGGCCGCCGGGGCCAGGTCGAGTTCGAGCACCGCGTCGACGACGAACTCCTGCCCCTGGGCGCGTTCGAACTCGTAGACGCCGTGCCGACCGCGCGCCCGCAGGCCGGTCAGCTCGATCCGGTCGGTCATCGCTCTCCCTCGTCCCGGCCGACGTACGCGGCGGTCCCCAGCCCGGACGCGGTCACCACGCCGGCTCGCTCTCCTGGCGGCCGGCAGGCCCGGCCGCCCCCACCACGGGCACGCCGGCACCGCCCGGTTCCGTGCCGTCGTGGCCGGCGCGGTGTCCGGCCGGCTCGGCGACCAGGCGGGGGCGGCCGGTGGCCTGCCAGACGGCGAGCGCGTCGGCGGTGCCGCGCACGTCGTGCACGCGTACCCCCCAGGCGCCGGCGGCGACGGCCAGCAGGCTGGTGGCGGCGGTGGCCGCCTCCCGGTCGGCGGTGGGGCGCGGCTCGCCGTCGGCGTCGGCCAGCAGCCGGCCGAGGTACGACTTGCGGCTCGCCCCGAACAGCAGCGGGAAGCCGAGCGCGACCAGCTCGGGCAGGCGGGCGCTGAGCTCCCAGTTGTGCGCGGCGGTCTTGGCGAAGCCGAGGCCGGGGTCGACGATGATCCGGTCGGCGGCCACCCCGGCGGCCAGCGCCTCGTCGACCCGCCGGCCCAGCTCGGCGCGCACGTCGGCGACCACGTCGGTGTAGGTGGCCAGCTCGCGCATCCCCCGCGAGTGCCCGCGCCAGTGCATCAGCACCCAGGGACAGCCGGCGTCGCGCACCACCCGGGCCATGTCCGGGTCGGCGAGCCCGCCGGAGACGTCGTTGACGACGGTGGCCCCGGCGGTCAGGGCCGCCTCGGCCACCGAGGCCCGGCTGGTGTCGATGCTCACCGCCACGCCGGCCGCGGCCAGCTCCCGGATCACCGGCAGGACCCGGGCCGCCTCGGTCGCGGGGTCGACCCGGTCGGCGCCCGGTCGGGTGGACTCGCCACCGACGTCGATCAGGGCGGCGCCCTCCGCCCGCAGCCGTACGCCGTGCGCGACTGCGGCGTCGAGGTCGGCGTAGCGGCCACCGTCGGAGAAGGAGTCGGGCGTGACGTTGAGGACGCCCATCACCACCGGGGCCTGGGCCCGTACCAGATCGGTCACGACTAGACGGTACCGGTCGTCCATGCCCGCTCCGGCAACCCCCTGACATGCGCATTGGAACAGGTGTACGATCGGTCGTCCAGGTCGAATCGGGCCGAGTCTTCGCGGGTTGTCGCAAAGGAGGGCGGGCCGTACGCTGTGGAATTGCCCAGCATCGAGATGGCGAAGCCTGGAGGGAGGGCCGAAGCGGGAACAATCCCCCCAAAACTCACCACTCTTCGTGGTGGGTAACGAACGTAGCGTCGCCGACGCTGCGCTGAGTGAGCACATTTCCCGCCAGGCTTGCCTACTGCACCACCGCGGCACCGCCGGCCGCGACATGGGGAGGTTCCAGTGATCGCCTTCGAGCTCATGCAGACGGCGACGTCCGGCGTCGCGCAGGCCCTGCACACCCTGGCGACGACACCGCTCGCCGAAGAGGCTCCGAAGGGCATCGACACCAACGGCGTCGTCACCTTCTTCGCCAGCAAGATCGCGCCCATCCTGCTCGCCGTGCTCGGTGTCATCTTCATCGGCCGGGCCAGCCGGGGTGAGATCTCCAAGGTGCTCACCAGCTCGGCCATCGCGATCGTCGGCCTGGCCTTCATCGCCGGAGCGGCCACACTCTTCTTCGTCGGTGACTACCTGATCGACCTGATCTTCGAATAGGCCCGGGCGAGACATGCGGCTGCGCACCGACGACGACATCTACCGGGCTCGCCTGGTCTATCTCGGGCCGCCCGGCTACACCCTTCCCGTCCACCTGCCGTACGCCCAGTACGGCCTGTTCATGCTGCTCGTACCCCTCTACATGTTCATCCACTGGCTGTTCACGCTGCAGGTCGAGCTCTTCCCCGCCTGGGAGATCGCGCTCGCCATCGTGAGCACCTCGTTCATCTTCCGGTACGTCGACCCGGACCGGCCGGCACGGATGGTCATCCGCACCGCCCTGACCGACTGGCGACGCACCCGGGAGCCGGCCGCCGAACTGCGGGACCCCCGCCTGGTCGGCAGCCGGATCAGGATCCGGGAGGAACTGGCATGACCGGGCGTACGTCCATCGGGCAGTCGAACCACGCGGGTGAGGCGGTCGCATGAGTCGCTCTTCCACGCCGGGTTTCCCGGCCGGACGTCACAGCGCCCCGCACGGTAACCGTGCGCGGTCGCTCGACTACCCGGAGGAGGAGATCCAGGACGAGCAGCCGTCCGACCCGGCCCTGGTGACCAGTCCCGGGCAGGGTGGCGTCGGCGTCTTCCAGCCGCCGCGGCCGGCGAACGGCCGGGGCGTACCGCCGGTCGAGCCGAGCCCGCCGATGCTCGTCGGCGACGGCACCGACATCGACTCCCCGTTCCTCGACCTCTTCGGCGGCCCCGGCGCGCCGCCGCGCCCCGGCCCGCCGCCGCCGGTGTCGTCCCCGCGTCGCGGCCGCGAGCACCCGCCGATCCCGCACCAGCCGGCGGCGCCCCCGGCCTCGGCCCCGCCGCAGCCCGCCATCGCGGCGGAGACGCCGGCGGCGATCGAGGCGCCGGCCGCCGGCCGCCCCGCCCGCACCCGGGTCCCGCACCAGCCCGGCGACCGCCTGCCCGTGCTGCGCCCGCCGGCGGAGGCCGAGCCGGTCGCGGACCGACCGGTGGAGACCCCGGCGCCGCGCCTGCCGCGCGCGGTGCCCGCCGAGCCGCTGACCGCGCGCGAGGCCACCGAACGCAGCCGGCGGGAGGCCGTCGAACGGGCCCGGCGGGAGGCCGCCGCGCGGGCCCGCCGGGAGACCGTCGCACCGGTCCGTCCCGAGCCGGCCGAGCCGACCGAGCCGGATTGGCCGGAGCCGGAGGAGCTGCCCCGGTCGGCGCCCGCCGGGTCGTCGCGACGCGAGGTCGAGGAGCCGGCCCGGCACGCGATCACCGAACCGGGTCGGCGCGAGTTGGCCGAGCCCGGGCCGCAGGAGCCGGCGGAACGGGCGTCCCGGGAGCTGGCGCCGCCGCGCCAGCGCGCGGCCAGTCGGCGCACCCCCGCCAAGCCCGTCCGGGTACGCCCTCCGAAGATCAAGTTCGGTGACCGGGACCCGTCGATCGACCTGGCGATCACCGAGATCGCCGGCCACCTGACCTTCACTCCCAACACCGTCACCGCCTGGTACTGGCTGCCCGAGGTGCGCTGGGCGTTCCGCCCGGACGCCGAACGGGAGGCACTGCTCTCGGCGATCTCGGAGCAGTACGCCGGCCTCGCCGGGTTCCGGCTGCACCTGCGCCGCACCACCCGCCCCTTCCCGGCCGACGAGTGGGCCCGCACCATCGACGCGCACACGGCCGCGCCGCTGCCCGACGTCCCCGGCACCGCCGGCTGGGCCGACCACCTGGTCGCCGCCCAGCGGCACCTGATGTCGGTCAACCACGCCGAGGGGCAGACCTACCTCGGCGTCACCTTCGCCCGGCGCTCGCTCGGCGACTCGCTCACCGAGCGGCTGCTGCGCACCTTCGGCCGGGGCACCGCCGACGGCGAACGCCGCAAGCTCGGCCGCACCGTCGAGCAGTTCGACGAGGTGCTGGGCGCGTTCGGCATGCGCGGCCGCCGGGTGACCGCGCAGGAGCTGGAATGGCTGCTCTACCGCTCGGTCGCGCTCTGCATGGCACCGCCCGGCACGCTCTCCCCGGTGACCAACGGCCGGTGGGAGCGGGGTGACCTGCTCGCCCTCACCGAGCAGGTCGAGCGGTACCGCACCCCGTACGGCTCCACGGTGAAGCTGGTCAACCGGATGACCGGCGAGGAGCGGCACGTCGCCGTGCTCGCCGTCGGCCGGATGGAGCCGCTGGAGATCCCCGAGCGGCACGAGCCCTGGCTGCACTTCCACGAGCGGCTGCCCTGGCCGATGGAGATCTCCACCCGGGTCGACATCCTCGGCTCCGGCGACTCCTTCCGTAACCTTGAGCACCGGCTGCGGATGATCCGCTCGCAGCAGCTCGACTACGCCGAGCACGGCATCGACGCCCCGCCCGAGCTGGAACGACTGGCCAAGCGGGCGCTGGTGATCGGCGACGAGATGACCACCGGGCTGCCGGTGGACTCGGCCCGCGCGCACGGCTGGCACCGGATCGCCGTCGGCGGCCGGACCAGGGAGGAGTGCCTGGAACGGGCCCGCCGGCTCATCCAGCTCTACTCCCGCGAGCTGCGCATCTCCCTGCAACACCCGAAGAACCAGGACTGGCTGGCCCGCGAGTTCATCCCCGGCGAGCCGATCGCCAACACCGGCTATGTCCGGCGGATGCCGGTCAACCTGCTCGCCGCCGCGCTGCCGCAGGCCGCCTCCACCGTCGGCGACCGCCGGGGCGACCTGATCGGGCGTACCGCCGGCACCTGCCGCCGCCCGGTCTTCCTCGACCTGCACTTCCCGATGGAGGTCCGCGAACGCTCCGGCCTGGCGGTCTTCGTCGCCGAACCCGGTGGTGGCAAGTCGACCCTGCTCGGCGCCCTGGGCTACCTGGCCGCGCGGCGCGGGGTGCAGGTGACCCTGCTGGACCCGTCCGGCCCGCTGGCCCGGCTCTGCGCGATGCCGGAGCTGCGACCGTACGCACGGGTGCTCAACCTGACCGGGTCCGAGCACGGGACGTTGGCCCCGTACTCGCTCATCCCCACCCCGCTGCGCAGCGAGTTCGGCAGTGGCGCGGCCGGCGACCGGGAATTCGAGATCGCGGTCTCCAACGCCCGGGCCGAGCGCCGGATGCTCGTGCAGGACATCTGCATGATGCTGGTGCCGCCGCAGGTGGCCCGCGAGGCGTCCACCGCGACCCTGTTCCGGCACGCCGTACGCCAGGTGCCGGCGGAGGAGACCTCCACGCTGGACGACGTGGTCGCCTGCCTGCAGGGGATGGACGACGACGCCGGCCGGGAGCTGGCCAACCTGCTGCTCGACACCGCCGAGATGCCGCTGGCGATGCTCTTCTTCGGCCGCCCGCCGGAGGGGCTGCTCGGCGCCGACGCGGCGCTCACCGTGATCACCATGGCCGGCCTCCGGCTCCCCGACCTCAAGATCGAGCGGGAGTACTGGTCCGCCGAGGAGGCACTGGCCCTGCCGATGTTGCACACCGCGCACCGGCTCGCGGTGCGCCGCTGCTACGGCGGGTCGATGTCGTCGCGGAAGCTGGTCGGCCTGGACGAGGCGCACTTCATGGAGGGCTGGCGCTCCGGCCGGTCGTTCCTGGTCCGGCTGGCCCGGGACTCCCGCAAGTGGAACCTCGCCGCCCTGGTCGCCTCGCAGAACCCGAAGGACATCCTCGGCCTCGACGTGCAGAACCTCGTCTCCACCGTCTTCGTCGGGCGGATCGCCGAGGACGCGGAGATCGCCTCCGAGGCGCTGCGGCTGCTCCGGGTGCCGGTCGACGACGGGTACGAGGCCACCCTCGCCTCGCTCTCGGCCGTGGACGCCACCTCGGCGGACCGGCTCGGTTTCCGCGAGTTCGTGATGCGCGACGTGGACGGCCGGGTGCAGAAGGTCCGGGTCGACGTGTCGTACGTCGAAGGGCTGCTGGCGCACCTGGACACCACCCCTGCCGGGGTCGCCCAGGTTGCCGGGCAACTGCCGACCGTCCTGGCTGACCTGGAGGCGTGACATGGCGAGGGCCCGGGCACGGATCGCGGCGCTCCTCCTCGCGATCGGCGTACTCGCCGGTACCACGATCGCCTGGCCGGTGGTCGGGGCGACACCGGCCGCGGCGGCCCCGCCGGTGACGGCCCAGGCGGCGGCGGAACTGTGCAGCACCAAGGAGTGGCAGGCCGACTTCCGCGCCTGCGTCGCCAAGCTGCAGGACGTGACCAGCGCTCGCGCGGAGTGCCTCGATCCGCCCACACCGGGCGCTCCCGACGCCGGTCTGGCCGGATGGTTCGCGGGCGAGCCGCCCGCGTCCTCGACCGGAGGAGTCACCGGGCGGTACAGCCTCTACGGCTATGCCGGCTACAGCTACAACACGTATGACCTGGGCTGCGGATCCTCGGTGCTTCATGCGGACTACAAGTTCACCACGACGGTGGCCAACGGCGAGTTCATGTTCGCCACAGCCATCATCGGTGCCTCGAACGCCCTGCGGGAGCGGGCGTGGGACCCGCGCTCGATGTGGGGCTGGGCCGACCCGCTGGTGGAGAAGGCGACCAAGGCCGTCTACCAGAAGGTGTTCAGCGTCTTTGGCATCGTCACGCTCTGCGTGGTGGGCCTTTATCTGCTCTGGCGCTCGCGCCAGTCGGACATGAGCAACGCGATGACCACGGCCGGGTGGGCCCTGCTGGTGATGGTTGCGGTGACCGCCCTAGCCGCCTGGCCGGTCAAGTCCGCCAACATCGCCGACGGCACGCTCATCACCTCCCTCAGCGTGGTCCATGACGCGGTGGGCCCGCAGGCCAAGGAGCCGGCACCGGGACGCTGCATCGATCCCAATCCAGACCGGTGCAAGGACCTCCGCCCGCCTGCCGTTCGCGCCAGCGACACGGCAACCGAGACCATGCTCTACCGGAACTGGCTGCGGGGCGTGCTCGGCTCGGCGGACAGCGAGACCGCGAAGAAGTACGGCCCCGCGCTCTACGACGCCCGCTCACTGACCTGGGGAGAAGCCAAGTCGATCCGGGCGAATCCGGCGACCCGCGCTGCCACGATCAAAGCCAAGCAGCAGCAGTGGATGAAGGTCACCGAGCAGATCAGCAGGGAAGATCCGGAGGCGTACGAGTACCTCCAGGGCACCCGTGACATGGACCGCATCGGAGCGGGTTTCATCGCGGTGCTTGCCTCGCTGCTCTTCGCGATGTTCGACCTGACCGCGTCGCTGCTGGTGCTGCTCGGCTTCCTGATCTTCCGCTGGGCGGTCATCGCGGCACCGATCCTGGGCACGGTCGGCCTGCTGAGACCGGCCAGCGCCGGGCTGCGGCGCCTCGGCAACGCGGTCGTCGCGGCGGTGTTCAACATCGCCATCTTCGGCACCGGGGCCGCCATCTACCTCTTCGCGGTGGACCTGATCATGAGCACTCCCACCCTGCCGGGGTGGCTCCAGGTGGTGCTGGTCTGGCTCTGCGGCGTGGTCGGCTGGCTGCTGCTGCGCCCGTACCGGCGGATCACCCAGCTCGGCGGCAAGGACAGCAGCGAGGCGGTGAGTTCGGCCGGCTCCTGGCACCGTCGCTTCTTCCGCGACATGCGCATCGCCGCCCGGCTCGACGTGGTGGAGCCGGGGGGCACGGCCGAACCGGCCGTCGCCCGGCGGCGCGGACTGGCGCTGGAGCCGTCGAACCTGCGCCCGGAGGCCCGGCGGGAGGACCCGTCGCACTCCTCCACCACCCTCGCCGTGCGGGAGCGACCGGACGGCCGCGAGCGGGCGGACGAAGCCGAGCCACAGGAGGTTCGGTCCGGTGACGGCGAGCGGCGCACCGCACCGCGTCCGCGCCGTGGTCAGCCGGCGAGCTGGACGGAGCCGGACGTGCCGGAGGAATCGCCGTCCTTCGTGGTGTACCGACCCGACTCGGCCGAGCGTGCACCGGCCAACACCAGGCCCGGCCCTCGGGTCCGGTCCGAGGCACGGTGACGGCATGCGTCGAGGCATCGAGTTCCTGGTCACCCGGGTCCTGCGATCACGGATCGGCATTGCGCTCGCGATCGCCGTGCTGGTCTTCGGAGTGATCGGTACGGCCCGGCTGGTCAGCGGCCCGGCCGACTCGACCAGTGGGCTCAGCAGCCGGCCACGCGAACCCATCACGACGGTGGAGCCGGAGACGGGCGACGACGGCGTCATCGGCACGCCGCTGCCACAGTCGCCCGAAACGCGTGCCGGGGAGCTCACGCCCGAACAGACGGCGGATCGCTTCACCTCGGCCTGGCTCGGCGGACCCGCCACCACGACAGAGAAGTGGCAGGCAAGTTTGCGGCCACTGTCGACGGTATCGCTGACGGAGAAGTTGACCGGCGTGGACCCGACGGAGGTGCCGACGGTGAGGGTGATCGGTGAACCGACTGTTCGACCACGCACGGAAGCCTTCGTCGAGGTGCTGATTCCGCTTGATGCCGGGCGACTCCGTCTGGAACTGGTGGCACCGGACGGACGTTGGTTGGTCGATGCCGTGGATTGGGAGCGAGAGTGAGTGCCGACCTGGCGAGCGCGGACCAGCCGCCTCGCCGCCGGCTCCGCCTCGGTGTCCTGCTCACCGCACTCACCGCGACGCTCGCACTGCTCTGTTGCGGTGGCGGCACTGCGGCGTTCTTCCTCACCAACCTCGGTAACGAGCAGAAGAACCTGACTAGCGAGGAACTGAGCTGCGAAAAGGATCATCGGGTCAAGGTCACCGGTGACATGCCCCGACTGGCCAAGTACGGCCCGACCCAGATGCGCAACGCTGCTGTGATCATCAAGGTCGGCCAGGAGATGAAGGTGCCACCCCGCGGTTGGGTGATCGCCGTGGCGACCGCCATGCAGGAATCCGCGCTCCGCAACCTCGCCAACAGCACGGTCGCGGGTTCCGGCCGGTACTCGAACGAGGGCGTGGGAGCGGACCACGATTCGGTCGGCCTTTTTCAGCAGCGTGCCGGCTGGGGCAGCGTCGCGCAGCGGATGAGCCCGGACTACGCCGCCCGCAAGTTCTACGAGAAGCTGCTCAAGGTCGACGGTTGGGAGCGACTCCCGCTGACCCTCGCCGCGCAGCGGGTCCAGATCAGCGCGTACCCGGACGCATACGCCAAGCACGAGGACACCGCCAGCCGGATCGTGGACGCGCTGGCCCAGGGTGCCGCCCGGACGGTGCAGATCGCCGACAAGACCGTCTGCGACCGAGCCTCCGCCAAGACGATCGCCGCCTCCGGCTGGACGTCGCCCATCCCCGGCAGAGTGGGCTCGGGCTTCCGGACCGCGAGCCGCCCGCAGCACAACGGGGTGGACATCGGCGCGCCGAAGGGGACCACGCCGATCCATGCGGCGGCCACCGGGCGGGTGCTGGTGGCGCGCTGCGACCCCGACCACAAGGGCCGGCTCGACTGCGACGTGGACGGCTATCCCGGCAAGGGCGGCTGTGGTTGGTTCGTCGACATCCTGCACGCCGGCGGGTACATCACCCGCTACTGCCACATGGTGAAGAAGCCGCTGGTCGTCCCCGGTCAGGAGGTGCGGGCGGGCGAGATCATCGGACGGGTGGGCAGCAGCGGCAACTCCTCCGGTCCGCACCTGCACTTCGAGGTGCACCGGGATGGCGACCGCAGCTCCCTCGGTGCGATCGACCCGGTGCCGTTCATGCGACAGCGGGGTGCGCCCCTCAACGGCTCGAGCGTGAGGCAAGTAGAACGATGACCGGTCCGCTGCCGGATCCCTTCGCCGGCCAGCCCGACTGGGCGCCACTGACCCCCCGGCCGGTCGAGATCGTGCCCGCCACCGGGCGGGTCGAGCTGCGCGGCCGGCGGGTCCTGGTCGGGCTGCCGGGCCTGGGCTGGCGGGGTGACCTGCGGGCCGACGAACGGGTGGTGCAGGGCAGCCGCACCTACGTGCCGGTGATCCCCGAGCACGAGTGGTACCGGGCCGAGTCCGACCAGGTCGAGGTGTTCGCACCGTTGATCCCGGTGGAGCGGGTCTGGGTCGAGACGCTCGGCGAGCGCCCGTCGCCGGGGGCGGCCGCCCGCGAGCAGGGCATCCGGCTGGTCTCGTTGGACGAGCCGGCCAACCGGATACCGACGCCGGTCTTCGAGGCCGACACGGTCAGCGGCCGGCGGGTGGTGCACGTCGAGGATTCGGTCGAGCATCGGGATCTGCGCGCGGTGACCGAGACCTACTCCGGCGCCGACGGCGACATCTGCGTCCGGGTCACGCCGGAACTGGAGTGGTACCGGTGGGCCTGGCGCGGGCAGCCACCGACCACCCTGGAGGTGCCGGTGCACCTGTTGTGGGTCGAGTAAGGCATTAGGCGGAGGCAGCCGAGCAGACCCGCCATCCCTCCTGTTGGTCGGCGACTTCAAAGCGCCAGGTGTCCGTCAGACTCTGCTGGACGCCGTCGATCGTGGCGCTTCTCCTGATGACGGCGTTGACGACGGCAGATTTGTCGCCGGTCTTGGTCACGGCGACGTTCTCGATGTTGACGGAAAATACGGTGTCTAGCTGTTGCTCGCGGGCCGCCATCCGGTCTCGGAACTCGTCCACCGCCGGCAGCGGACCGCCACAGGTGAAAAGGTTGGCCTTGCTGTCGTCCCGCGCCACCAACACCGCCTGCAGGTAGTTGACGACGACCACGTCCGGCGCACTGCGGTCCGGCGCTGTCGCGCGGTCGTACAGCACGTAGCCGATCACCGCGCCGCTCACGCAGAGCAGCGCCAGCACCCCCGCCACCACGGTGAGGACGGTGCGGGTCCGGCGGGGCTGCTGCTGTGGCGCCGGCGGGGCGGCAGGGGGCGCCAACTGGTCCGGCGGGGTCCTCTGCGCCGGTACGCGGGAGACCTGGGAACCGGCGGGGGGCTGCACTGATTCCACCCCCTGAGGCTATCGGCTGAGCGCCCCGCACCCAATGCCCCAGATCCTGCGGATCGTGACAGGACGAACCCGTGACGTGAGAGTTCGCCACGCTTTGCGACAAGACGATCCCGCACCGCCGCGCTTCCCGGGCGAGCGGTCGGACCTGGGATACCGTCGGTGCTCGGGGAGGTTTCCAACCTCGGAAAGAGGGGTGGACACGGTGGCCGGTCCGAAGTCGCGTACGAACCGTGCCGCCGCCCTGCACCGGCGGGCCGCCGCCACCGCCGTGGCCGCCGCCGGGGTGCTCGACGAGACCCGCCCGGCCCCGGCTGACCAGCGCCGACAGTACGAGCTGGCGGACCGGCTGCGGACCGCGGCGGCGGTGCTCGCGCCGGGCTGGGCCGGCGCCCCGCTGGACACCCTGCCGCCGGACACCCCGGCCGGCGAGGAGAACCCGCCGTTCGTCCGGGTCGGCACCGCGGCCCCGTTGGACGACGCCCGTTTCCCCGCGCTGGTGCCGCTACTCGGCGCCGGCCACCTGACGCTCGACGTCGACGCCCGGGAGCCCCGGGCGGTCGGCCTGCTCCGGGCCGTACTGCTGCGGCTGCTGGCCGCGACGCCGGCCGGCTGCCTGCTGGTACGCGCGGTGGACGGCGCGAGCGCGGGCGACACCTTCGCGTCCTTCGCGCCGCTGGCCGACGCAGGCCTGCTGCCGCCGCCGGCGGTGGACGTGGCCGGCCTGCGGGCGGTGCTGACCGAGGCCGAGCAGTGGGTCTCCCCGGGCACCGGCCGGCCCCGCCGGCACGACCGCACGCTGCTGCTGGTGATCGCCGGGCTGCCGGAGCTGACCGGACCGAGCGACCTGGCCCGGATCGAGGCGCTGGCCGCCCAGGGCCGCCCCGCCGGCCTGCACCTGGTGGTCGCCGGCTGGCCCCCACCCGGCCCGTACGCGGCCCGCCTGCCGCTGCCGGAGGCCACCCGGCTGGAGCTGCGGACCGCGTACGCGCTGCTCGGTGATCCGCCCGGCAGCCCGTTCGGTGGGCCGGGCGGCGACGGGCCGGGCGGCCTGAACTCTCCGGTCTTCGTGGACGAGGACCCGGGGCCGGACCTGATCGGGCAGGTCTGCCGGCGGTTGGCCGCGCAGGTGGAGGAGGGGTCCCGGCTCTGCCTGGCGGAGCTGCTGCCGCCGCCGCAGGAGCCGCTCTGGCAGGCCGGCTCGACCGACGGGCTCTCCACCACGGTGGGCGACGCGAACGGGCGGCCGGTGACCGTCGGCTTCACCGAGCTGACGCCGCACTGGCTGGTCAGCGGTCGCTCCGACGCCGGGCGGTCGGCGTTCCTCACCAACGCGCTGCTCGGCCTCGCCGCGCGGTACGGCCCGGACGAGCTGGTGCTGCACCTGGTGGACCTCGGTGACGGCGAGTCCTTCGTGGAGTTCCTGCAGACCGAGCGGGACCGCTCGTGGGTGCCGCAGGTCCGCGCCGCCGCGATGGCCGCCGACCCGGAGTACGTGCGGGACCTGTTCGACCAGTTGGCGGCGGAGACCCGTCGGCGGGAGGAGGCGGGCGCCCGGGCCGGCGGGCAGCGCTACGCGCAGCTGCGGGAGCACCAGTCGCTGCCCCGGATCGTCTGTGTGATCGACAACTTCCCGTTGCTGCTGACGACCCGGGATCCGGTCGCCGCCGACGTGCTCGCCCGGCTGGACAACCTGGCCCGCGCCGGGCGCGCGTACGGCATCCACCTGGTGCTGGCCGGCGCGGGTGACCTGGGCATCGGGGCAGGGCCGGCGCCGCGCGACTCGGTGCTGGGCCAGTTCCCGGTGCGGGTGGCGCTCTCCGGTGGCGGCGCGGTGCTCGCGCCCACCAACGACGCGGCGGCGGGCCTGGCGGTGGGCAGCGCGGTGGTCAACACCGCGGGCGGGCTGGGCGGGCCGCGCGGTGCCACCCGGGGTCACGAGCGGCTGGTCCGCTTCCCCGACCCGCACGACGCCCCGGAGACAATCGAGCAGCTCCGGCACCGGCTCTTCGAGGCCCGCCCGGAGGGGACCATCCCGCCGGTGGTCTTCGCGGGCTGGGCCCGGCCGCTGCTGCGCAACGACCCCCGGTTGCGGGCCGCCCTGGCCGGCCGGGCCGGTGGGCCGGCCGCCCTGCTCGGCCGGGCGGTGGACGTGGCCCGGACGACGGTCGCCGTCCCGCTCGGCCCGGTGGCCGGCCGCAACCTCGCGGTCCTCGGGGCGGGTACGGGGGCGGCCGGGTTGCTGGCGAACGCCGCGCGGAGCACGGCTGCCCACCATCCGCCGGGTGCCGCCCGGTTCGTGCTCGCGCCGCTGGCCGAGGGGTCCGCCGCGCTGGCGGCCGGGTTGGCGACCGAGCTGGCGCAGCGGCAGCGGGTGGAGACGGTCGACGCGGCGGGCCTGCTGGCGGCGATGGACGGCGACGGGCCGGCGTACCTGGTGGTGTTCGGGGTGGACCTGGCGACGGCGGAGGAGCTGCCGGTGGACCGGTTGCGCACGCTGCTGCGCGAGGGTCCGCCCACCGGTATCCACCTGCTGGGCTGGTGGCGGACGGTGCCGCCGTTCGCGGCGCTGCTGGAGCCGGACGGCGAGGTCGACAAGCTGGCCGCGGTCGCCGCGGTGGACGTGCCGGGGGCGATGCTCGGCGCGGTCTTCGGCCGACCGGTGGAGTGGCGGCCCCGCCCCGGCCGGGTGGTGCTCTGGGACGGTCCGGGTGAGCGGGGCACGGTGCTGGTGCCCTTCGCCGACGGGGAGGAGCCGGCGTGAGCGGGCGCGACGAGCGGGCCGGCGCGGCGGGCGTCGACGAGGCGTCCCCGGCGGCGCCGGTCCGGCAGCGGATCGGGACCGAGCCGGTCGGCGCGGTGGCCGCCGCCTGGACGGACTACCTGGCCGCCGCGCGGCAGCTGGACGGGGTACGCCGCGCCGCCGCCACCGCCGCCGCCGAGCAGGCCCGGGCGGTGGAGGCGGCCCGGGAGGAGCTGGCCGGGCTGCATGCCCGGTTGGCGCCGCAGCAGGCCGGGCTGCGCGAGCTGGGCGTACCGGCGATCACGTTGACCCCGACGCCGCCGGAGCTGACCGAGGCGGCCCGGTCGATGGTCGGTGGCCCGGCCGCCGTGCTGGCGGCGTTGCGGGTGGCCCGCGGCTGGGCGGACGCGGCCGACGCGACGCTGGCCGCGCGGGGTCCGCTGCGGCCGGCGGCCTGGCCGCCCCGGGCCCGCAACCTGCTGGTGTACGGCCCGTTGGCGCTGCTGGTGCCGATGGTCCAGCTGATCGTCCTCGCGGTCGCCGGGGCGGGCGTGGCGAGCCTGGTGGCGCTGGTCGTCGGGCTGCCGATGCCGGCGGTCGCGTTCGGGGCGGGCTGGGTGGCGGTGGGTCGGCTCTTCCCGCCGCGCGCGGGTGAGCGGCTGGACCGGACGCCCCGGCTGGGTGCGCTGACCTGCCTGCTCCCGGCGGTGGTGACGGCGAGCGTGATCATGCTGGCGCTGCTGGCCGGCTGAGACGGACCGGCCGCCCCGCCCCCACGAGGGAGCGACGCGGCCGGTCGGGGTGCTACGGGTCAGCGCGGGATGATCAGGGCCATCGCCTCGGCCCGCGACTTCGCGTCGTGCTGGAGGGTGCCCCGCACCGCGGAGGTGATGGTCTTGGCGCCACTCTTCTGGATGCCGCGCATCGCCATGCACATGTGCTCGCACTCGAGCACCACGACGACGCCGCGCGGCGCCAGCTTGCTCATCAGCAGGTCGGCGATCTGCGAGGTGAGCCGCTCCTGGACCTGCGGGCGGCGGGCGAAGACCTCGACCAGCCGGGCCAGCTTGGACAGGCCGGTGATCCGGCCGTCCGGCCCGGGGATGTAGCCGATGTGTGCGCTGCCCCGGAACGGCAGCAGGTGGTGCTCGCAGAGGCTCATCACGTCGATGTCCCGGACGAGCACCAGCTCCTGGTGGTTGGCCTCGAAGGTGGTGCTGAGCACCTGGGCCGGGTCGACCCGGAGACCGGCGAAGAGTTCCGCGTACGCCCGGGCCACCCGGGCCGGGGTCTGCTGGAGCCCGTCCCGGTCGGGGTCCTCCCCGACCGCGATGAGGATCTCGCGGACGGCCTTCTCGATCCGGCCGAGGTCCATGGTGTCCTCGATCGGGCGGCCGGTCAGCTTGCCGCTGATCAGCCGGGCCGCGACGTAGTCCAGGGCCTCGTCGCCGTCGGGCTCGGTCGACGAGGCGGCCAGCCCCGAGTTCTCAGGGCTGGCCGCGGCGTCCGTGTTCAGTGGGAACCGTCCGAGTTGTTCGAGCCGCCGACCGAGGCGCCGTCGGCCTGCGCCTGGGCCTTGAGCTTGTCCTTCTCGGCCGGGGTGAGCACCGGGGGCTCGGTGGAGGGCTGACGCTTGCCGAAGCCGTTGTAGGGGGCCATCGGCGGGCGCTTCGCCACCCGGGCGCAGATCCGGGCCATGTCGGCGGTGGAGAGGGTCTCCTTCTCCATCAGCTCCAGGACGATGTTGTCCAGGACGTCCCGGTATTCCACCAGGATCTCCCAGGCCTCGTCGTGGGCCAGCTCGATCAGGGCCCGCATCTCGCCGTCGATCTCGGCCGCCACCACGTCGGAGTAGTCCCGCTCGTGGCCCATGTTGCGGCCGAGGAACGGCTCGTCGCCGCTGGTGCCGTACTTGATCGCACCGAGCTTGGAGCTCATGCCGTACTGGGTGATCATCGCGCGGGCCAGCTGGGTGGCCTTCTCGATGTCGTTGCCGGCGCCGGTGGTCGGCTCGTGGAAGACCAGTTCCTCGGCGGCCCGGCCACCCAGCGCGTACGCCAGGGTGTCGACCATCTCGGCGCGGGTCTGGGTGTACTTGTCCTCGGTCGGCAGGACCAGGGTGTGGCCCAGCGAGCGGCCACGGGACAGGATGGTCACCTTGTGCACCGGCGCCGCGTGCGGCAACGCCCAGGCGACCAGCGCGTGGCCACCCTCGTGGTACGCGGTGATCTTCTTCTCCTGGTCGCTCATCACCCGGGTCCGGCGCTGCGGACCGGCGATCACCCGGTCGATCGACTCCTCCAGGGAGTCGTTGGTGATCGCCCGCTGGTCCTTGCGGGCGGTGAGCAGTGCCGACTCGTTGATCACGTTGGCGAGGTCGGCGCCGCTGAAGCCCGGGGTACGCCGGGCCACCGAGTCGAGGTCGACGTCGGGGGTGAACGGCTTGCCCTTGGCGTGCACCCGCAGGATCGCCTTGCGGCCCTCCATGTCGGGGGCGTCCACCGGGATCTGCCGGTCGAAGCGGCCCGGGCGCAGCAGCGCCGGGTCGAGGATGTCCGGCCGGTTGGTGGCGGCGATCAGGATGACCCCGCCCTTGGTGTCGAAGCCGTCCATCTCGACGAGCAGCTGGTTGAGGGTCTGCTCGCGCTCGTCGTGGCCGCCGCCCATGCCGGCGCCACGGTGCCGGCCGACGGCGTCGATCTCGTCGACGAAGACGATCGCCGGGGCGTTCGCCTTGGCCTGCTCGAAGAGGTCGCGGACCCGGCTGGCGCCGACACCGACGAACATCTCCACGAAGTCGGAACCGGAGATCGAGTAGAACGGCACGCCGGCCTCGCCGGCCACCGCGCGGGCGAGCAGCGTCTTACCGGTACCGGGCGGGCCGAAGAGCAGCACGCCCTTGGGGATCTTGGCGCCCAGGGCCTGGTACTTCGCCGGGTTCTGCAGGAAGTCCTTGATCTCGTGCAGCTCCTCGACGGCCTCCTCGGCCCCCGCCACGTCCGCGAACGTGGTCTTCGGCGTGTCCTTGGTGATCATCTTCGCCTTGGACTTGCCGAAGTTGAGCACCCGGGAGCCGCCGCCCTGCATCTGCGACATGAAGAAGATCAGCAGGAGCACCAGCAGGGCGATCGGGAGCAGGTTGACCAGCAGGCTCACCCAGATGCTGTCGGACGACACCTTGGCGTCGGCCGGGCCGGTGACCCGGTTGGCCGCCTTCGCCGCGAGGACGTCGTTCCAGACCTCGTCGCCGACCTCGTACGGGAACTGGGCCTCGATACGGTCGGTCGTGGTGTCGCCGAACTTGGTCTTCTCGGCCAGGTTGAGCTGGAGCGTCTGCTCCTTGTCCTGGAAGACGACCTTGTTGATCTTGGCAGTGTGGAGCTGGTCGAGCGCAACGGAAGTGTCCACGCGGTGGTAGCTGGGACCAGCGGTGAACAGCTGACTGAGCACAACGGCGCCGAGGATGACCAGGATGATCCAGACCACCGGTCGGCGGAAGAAACGCGTACGTTCCATGCTGTTGTCGAGCGCCGAGACGCCCGCATCCTCCTGATCGACGTCCTGACCGTCTGAATGGTGTCGCCGCGTTGGCGGCGCCGAGCCGCCGTGCGGGCCGGCCTCGACCCCGAGGCGCGAACTGCCGCGCCGCGGTCATTCGACGGTACACCGTGTGCGCCAGGAGTGAGCTTCTGAGCCCAGCACTTACGCGGACGGCGAACCGGGGTTCAGCCGGCGTGGCGGGAGCTCCGCACCCGGCCACCCGACCGCCGGTCACACACCAGTCGAGGGGTCGGGGGTGGAGATTGCCTCCACGCCACCGGCACCTACCGTAGTCCGATTTGCTGAGAGCCCGCTGAACGTCCGCTCGATGGACACCGATACGAGCAGCTCTCAGCCGACCGGGCGGGACCACCGCCGGGCCGGCGGCGGGCGCGGACCCGGCCGGCGACGGGCTCAGGCCCGGGCGTAGACCTCCGGCTTGAGCACGCCGACGTAGGGCAGCTCGCGGTAACGCTCGCCGAAGTCGAGGCCGTAGCCGACCACGAACTCGGTCGGGATGTCGAAGCCGACGTACTTCACCGGGACCTGGACCTTCACCGCGTCCGGCTTGCGGAACAGGGCGACCACCTCGACGCTGGCCGCGGAGCGGGACTCCAGGTAGCGCAGCAGCCAGGAGAGGGTCAGCCCGGAGTCGACGATGTCCTCGACCACGACCACGTGCCGGCCGGCGATGTCCCGGTCCAGGTCCTTGAGGATGCGGACCACGCCCGAGGAGGTGGTGCCCTGGCCGTACGAGGAGACGGCCATGAACTCCAGCTCGGCCGGGGGGCCGTGCCGGCCCAGCGCCCGGGCGAAGTCGGCCATGAACATGACCGCGCCCTTGAGCACGCAGACGAGCAGGAGTCCGTCCTCGACGCCGGCGTAGTCCGCCGAGACCTGCTTGGCCAGTTCCGCGGTCTTCTCGCGGATCTGCGCCTCGGAGATGATCACGTGATCGATGTCGGCGTCGTACCAGGAGCCGTCAGCCATGACTCCTAGCCTGCCGTACGCCGGCTGGCCTCCGTCGGCGGGGCCGCCCCTTTTGGAGCGGTCCCGCCAGGGATTTTTTCGGCAATCCGGACCAATCACCTCAGCAGGTGCGGGACTGCCAGCGGCGGCCCTGGTCGGTCGGCTTCCAGTCGGCCGAGTCGTGGCTGTCCGCGGTGAGGCCGACGGCCGAGGCGACGGCCAGACCGACGAGGAAGAGCACAAGCAGCAGGAGTTCCATGGCGGCGCTCGCTTTCGCGTTGTTTGGACTGTTATCGCCGCCGGTGCGCACCGGACTGGTACCAGTTTCCGCCCGCCACCCGGAACCGGACAGTGGCAGGAATGCCATTGCCCCTCGATTTCCTGCCATCACCAGGGTTACCCTCGTCACATGCTCCGATCCGTCGCCGTCCTCGCGCTCGACCAGGTCGCCCCGTTCGAGCTCGGCGTGCTCGCCGAGGTCTTCGGCACCGACCGCACGGCGGACGGGTTCCCCGGCTACCGGTTCACCGTCTGCACCGCCGACGGCGGCCCCGTCCGCACCTCCTCCGGCTTCGGGCTGACCCCGCACGCCGACCTCGGCCCGGTCGAGGAGGCCGACCTGGTCGCCGTGCCGGCGCACAGCCAGGGCGGCCCGGTGCCCGAGCCGGTGCTGGACGCGCTGCGCCGGGCCGCCGACCGGGGGGCGTACCTGCTCAGCGTCTGCTCGGGCGCGTTCGTGCTGGGCGCGGCCGGGCTGCTCGACGGCCGCGAGTGCACCACCCACTGGCGGTACGTGGACGAGCTGCAACGCCGGCACCCGGCGGCCCGGGTCCGGTGCAACTCGCTCTACGTCGCCGACGGGCGGGTGCTCACCAGCGCCGGCACCGCCGCCGGCATCGACGCCTGCCTGCACCTCGTTCGCGAGGAGCACGGCTCCGCCACCGCCACCCGGCTGGCCCGCCGAATGGTCGTCCCCCCGCACCGCGACGGCGGCCAGTCCCAGTACGTCGAGGCGCCGATCCCGGTCACGCCGGAGGCCCCCACGTTGGAGCCGGTGCTGAGCTGGCTGATCGGGCACCTGGACCGGCCGACCACGGTGGACGAGCTGGCCGCCCGGGCCGGCATGTCGGCGCGGACCTTCGCCCGCCGGTTCCGGGCCGAGACCGGCACCACCCCGCACGACTGGCTCACCAACCAGCGGGTGCTACTGGCCCGCCGGCTGCTGGAGGAAACCAAGCTCAGCGTCGACACCGTCGCCGACCGGGCCGGCTTCGGCGACGCCGCCGCGCTACGCCACCACTTCACCCGCCGCGTCGGCACCACCCCCCACGCCTACCGCACCACCTTCCGCGACCGGGTAACCACCACCTGACCCAGCCCGGCCCGCCACCAAGCCAGCACCGGCCGATCACGCGCCGACGACCGGGCGAAGGAACCCGGGCATTCGGCGCCACCGCCACCACCACAGATGACCCCACCCACCGACGCGGACCACCCAGCCCGACCCGCACGGGTTTCGCCGGAGCCCGACCCGCGCAGGGATCAAGCCTGACCGCCCGGAGCGGGTCGGGCTCCGGCGAAACCCACCCCGCGCCCCACGAACCGGAAGAGTCAGAACCCGACAGCAGCCCCGTCCACCCGAGACTCCGACCCCACCACGTACCCACCGGACGAAGCGCGCCACAGCGCCTGCCCGTACCCGAAGACCGAAGGCTCCTCCGCGACGGTGACCTCGTGCCCCCGCGAGCGCAACCCCGCGACCAGGCCGGGCACCGCCGCCAGCGTCGGCTCGACCAGCAGGGTCCGGCCGGCGTGCCAGTACCAGCGGGGAGCGTCCAGCGCGGCCTGCGGGTCGAGGCCGGCGTCCAGGGTGGCGGAGACCAGCTGGACGTGCCCCTGCGGCTGCATGTGCCCGCCCATCACGCCGAACGGTCCGACCGGCGCGCCGTCGCGGGTCAGGAAGCCCGGGATGATGGTGTGGAAGGGCCGCTTGGCCGGCCCGACCACGTTCGGGTGCGCCGGGTCGAGACGGAACCCGATGCCCCGGTTCTGCAACGCGAAGCCGTGGCCGGGCAGCACCACCCGGGAGCCGAACGCCAGGTAGGTGGACTGGATCAGGCTGACCATCATCCCGCCCGCGTCGGCGGTGCACAGATAGACGGTGCCGCCGCGCTCCGGGTCGCCTGCCACCGGGTCGCCGGCCCGGTCGGTGACCAGGGCCCGCCGGGCCGCCGCGTAGCCGGGGTCGAGCAGGGCGGCGGTGGGCACCGAGGCCCGCTCCGGGTCGGCCACGTGCGCGTGGGCGTCGGCGAAGCCGAGCTTGACCGCCTCGATCTGGCGGTGCAGCCGCTCCCCGGCGTCGAGCGCGGCGACATCCGTGCCGGCCAGGATGTTCAGCGCGAGCAGGGCGGCGATCCCCTGCCCGTTGGGCGGCAGCTCCCAGACCTCGTGCCCCCGGTAGCGGGCGCTGACCGGGTCCACCCAGGTAGAAACGTGCCGGGTCAGGTCGTCACCGGTGAGCAGGCCACCCGTGCGGGCCGCGTGCCCGTCGAGCGCGGCGGCGATGTCACCCCGGTAGAAGTCCTCCGCGCCGGTTTCGGCGATGCGGCGCAGGGTGCGGGCGGCGTCCGGGTTGCGCCACCGCTCGCCGGGGCGGGGCGCCCGCCCGTCGATGGTGAACACCCGGTCGAACTCGGCGTACTCCTCGCCGCCCGGCTCGACCCGCGCGGCCAGCGCCCGGTCCCAGGTGGCGGCGGTCCCGGTGGCGACCGGGTAGCCGTGCTCGGCGTAGGAGATCGCGTCGGTGAAGAGCTCCGCGAAGGGCAGCGACCCGAACCGGTCGTGCAGGTCCCGCCAGCCGGCCGGCGCGCCGGGCACGGTCACCGGCAGCCAGCCCCGGGCCGGCATCGCCGGACCGCGCGCCTGCGCGCCGCCGAGCGCGTCCACCGCCGCCGGCGCGCGCCCTGCGGTCGCGGTGAGCACCACCTCCCGGGTCAGCGCGGCCGGGGATCGGCCGGAGGCGTTCAACCCGTGCAGCCGCTCGCCGTCCCAGACGATCGCGAACAGGTCACCGCCGATGTCGTTGGAGGGCGGCTGCACCACGGTGAGCGCGATCGCCGTGGCCAGCGCGGCGTCGACGGCGTTGCCGCCGCGCCGCAGCACGGCCAGACCCGCGGCCGCCGCGAGCGGCTGGCTGGTCGCGACGGCACCGTTCGGGGCGAAGAGCGGCTGTCGGGGGTACGCCATCCGCCATGTCTACCGCCTCCGGCGGCTCCCGGGCAGCGTCGGCGTCGCCCCGTCATGATCGGAAAGCAGAAACCGACACGACACGCCGTCAGATCCGCCGGAGAACGTCACCCGATCATGGATCCGACTCAACCGGCGACGACGCGTTTCAGCCGGGCCCTCCGCCGAGCGGGAGCAGTCGGCCGGCCCTGCGAGCCACCCGCAGCCCACCCGGCAGGTGCGTCGCGCCTTGCCCATGCCAGTCGGTGACCAGCGCTTCCAGCGCGGCCACGTGCCGGTGCGACAGGGCGGCCGGCGACGCGCCCAGTTCACGAGCCCAGGCGTGCAGCACCCGGGTTCGCACCGCCGTCGGCAAGGCGGCCAGGGCCGCCACGGAGAGCCCTCCGCCGACAGCCCGCACGCCGACGACCACCCCACCACCGACGGGCCCGTCCCCGGGCGACGCTTCCCGGGCCGGGGCGGCGAGCGCGGCGGCGGCCAGGTCGTCCAGGGCGGCGGTGTCGGCGGCCACCAGGCGGGCGGTCCGCGCCAGGTTGTCCAGCACCCCCGGACCGAGCGCCCGCAGCAGCACCGGCAGCACGTCGGCGCGCACCCGGGCGCGGGCGTACGAGGGGTCGGCGTTGTGCGGGTCCTCCCACGGGGTCAGCCCGAGCGCGGCGCACGCCTTGCGGGTGTCGTCCCGGGTGACGTCGAGCAGCGGGCGCAGCAGCGGCACCCCGTCCAGGTCGCGGCGCTCGGGCATGCCGGCCAGCCCGCGCGGTCCGGCGCCCCGGGCCAGCGCGAGCAGCACCGTCTCGGCCTGGTCGTCGCGGGTGTGCCCGACCAGCAGCGCCGCCGCGCGGTGTCGCCGGGCGGCGTCGACCAGCGCCTGGTAGCGGGCCTCGCGGGCGGCCGCCTCCGGGCCGCCGGGGCGCCCGGCCACGGTCACCGGCACCGCCTCGACCGGGTCGAGGCCGGCCTCGACGGCCCAGCAGGCCACCGCCTCGGCCCGCCCGGCGGAGCCCTCCTGCAACCCGTGGTCCACGGTCACCAGACCGGCCCGCCGGCCGAGCCGGGGCGCCACGAAGGCGGTCGCGGCGGCCAGGGCGAGCGAGTCGGCCCCGCCGGAGCAGGCCACCAGCACCGGCCCGTCGGCCGGCAGCGCGGTCAGCGCGCGGCGGACGGCGATCCGGATCGCGGCGACCGGCGGGGCGAGGGCGGCCACGGCCGTCCGCTCAGCCGGCGGTCGGGGTGGCGCCGGCCGGCCCGTGCACCCGGGCCACCCAGGCGTCCGGGTCGCCCAGCTCGTTCAGCCGGGGCAGCGTCAGCGGGGAGCTGAAGATCTTGTTGAAGCCGTCCATGCCGACCCGGTCGACCACGCCGTGCACGAACTTCCGGCCCTCGGCGTACTGACGCATCTTGACGTCGACGCCGAGCAGCCGGCGGATCGCCTTCTCCAGCGGGTTGCCGGCCTCACGGCGGCGGTTGAACCCCGCCCGGATCCGCTCCACGCTGGGGATGACCTGCGGCCCGACGCCGTCCATCACGAACTCGGCGTGCCCCTCCAGCAGGGTCATCAGCGCGGTGAGCCGGTCTAGCACGGCCCGCTGGGCCGGGGTCTGTACGATGTCCAGCACGCTGGTGCGGCTCTCCGGGTCCTTGATCGCGTCGGAGAGGGTGGCGACGCCCCGGCGCAGCCGCTCCAGCAGGTGCTCGTTGCCCTGCGCGGCGTCGACGAAGGCGTTGACCTCGCCGAGGAAGTACGCCCGCATCCAGGGCACCGAGGTGAACTGGGTGCGGTGGGTGACCTCGTGCAGGCAGACCCAGAGCCGGAAGTCGCGCGGGTTCGCCTCCAGCTTCCGCTCCACCTCGACGATGTTCGGCGCGACCAGCAGCAGCTGCCCCGGGTCGGCGGAGAACACCTCGTACTGGCCGAGGACCCGGCCGGAGAGGTAGGCGAGCACCGTGCCGGCCTGCATCCCGGTCAGCCGGGAGCCGATCGCCTCGGTGAGCGGCCCGGGACGCTTGTCGCCGGAGAGCCGGTTGACCAGCGGGGTGATCACCTCACGCAGGCCGGCGATGTTGGCGGCCGCCCAGTCCCGGCGGTCCACCACCCGTACCGGCGGGTGCGTCACCTGCGAGCGCAACCCGGTGTAGTCGGCGACGTGCCCGGCCGCCTCCTCGGTGAGCCGTCGCAGGTCGACGACCACGTCGGTGGCCTCGGCGTACGACACCCGGGGGCCCGACTTGCCCAGCGCCCCCGCGGTCGCGGCGGCCAGATCCCAGTCCACGAACTGCGCCATGCACCCACCGTACCCGCGCCGGAACACCCCGGCCCGGCGTGCGAGCTGGGGCTCCGGCGGTCGGGGTCAGCGGCAGCCGCAGCCGGCCAGGGCGCCGGCGATCCGGTCGAGGGCCTGACGGCTGACGTCCGAGTCACCGGCCGGGGCCCGGTCGGTGAGGACCGCGAAGGTGAGCAGCCGCCCCTCGGCCGTGGTGACCAGCCCGGCGATGGCGTGCACCCCGGTCAGCGTGCCGGTCTTGGCCCGGACCACCCCGGCACCGGCTTCGGTCGCGTCGACCCGGTAGCGGTCACCCAGGGTGCCGGACCAGGCGCCGACCGGCAGGCCGCCGAAGATGGCGCCCAGTTCCGGGTGGTCGCCCTTGCCGGCGAGCGCGATCAGGTCGGTGAGCAGGGACGGGCTGATCCGGTTGTTCCGGGACAGCCCGCTGCCGTCGGAGAGGCTGATCTCGCCGGCCGGCAGGCCCAGCTCGCCGATGACCTCGTCCATCGCCGCCGCCCCGCCGACGAAGCTCGCCGGCTGGTTGCGGGCCAGCGCCACCTGCCGGGCCAGCGCCTCGGCGATCACGTTGTCGCTGTCGCTGATCATGATGTCGACCAGGCGGATCATCGGCAGCGACTCGACCTTGCCCAGCTCGGTGCCGGGCGCCGGGGCGCCGGTGGCCGCGGCGCCGCCGGCCGGCGGGGCGGTGCCCGGGGTGACCTGGGCGTCCCCGCCGAGGCCGAGGAGCCGGGCGAAGGAGCGGCCAGCGGTCAGGTCGGGCCGCGGGACCCGCTCGGCCGCGCCGTGGGTGTCATCGAAGGTCTTCCGGGCCGCCTCGGGGTCGCTGCGCGCGCCGTCGGTCATCAACGCGGTGATCGAGGCGCCGTAGCCGCCGGTCGGGATGTCGTCGTCCCAGCCGGGGCCGTGCACCGGGCCGGGGAAGAGCGAGGAGTCGACGACGACCTTGGTCGGAGCGGTGCCGCCGAGCGCCTGCTTCACCTGCTTGGCCAGCGTGTCGAGGCGGGCCGCGCCGGGGTAGAAGCCCTTGCCGTCCACGGCGAGGGTCGGGTCGCCGCCGCCGACGAGCACCACCTCGCCCGGGTTCGCCCCGGCCACCGCCCGGGTGGGGATGCGGTACCCGGGGCCGCGGGCCTCCAGCACTGTCACGCCGGTCGCCAGCTTGGTCACCGAGGCGGGCACCGTGCCGTCGTCGCCGCCCCGGGCGTAGATCGACTGCCCGGTGGTCAGGTCGGCCACCGAGATGTTCACCCGGCTGCCGAGGGCGGCGGCCCCGAGCAGCGGCTCCACGGCGGCGCGTACCCCGGCGGCGGTGGGCAGCGGGGCGTTGGCGTCGGGGCCGGCGAGCACTGGCGACGGGTCGGGCTCCGGCACCTGGGCGGCGGCGGCCGGCCCGGCGGCGTCGTCGCCCAGCCACCCGGCGACCGGCCCGGGGCGGAGCACCACGGCGACCCCGGCCAGCACGAGCAGCAGCACGGTGGCGAGCACCGCGACCGGCAGCAACCGGCGCCGCCGACGCGGCGCGGGGGGCGGCGGAGCCAGCGGCCCGGCACCCGCCGGCGGCGGGGAGACGGGCACGGAGCCGGCGGCCGGGAAGACCGGACCGGCCGAGGGCGAGACCGGCGCGGCGCCGTAGACGTGGCCCTGGCCGGCGCGGTGGACCTGGCCGGGCCCGGTGCCCGGGGCGTCCCAGGACGGCGGCGGGACCCGGGCCGACCCGGCGGCCGGCGGCGGACCGGACGGCACGCGGGCGGAGCCGGCGGCGGGACGGCCGGGCGGGTTCACGTCGGGGAACCGGCCGGTGTTGCGGGGATCGCCCGGCCAGGCCGGCGGAACCGGCCCCGACGGCGGCTGCCCGGCGCCGGGCCCGGGCGGGGCAGAACGGTCGGACGGGTGCGCACCGGGCACCGGAACGCGTCCGCTCGTGGATCCACCGGACCCGCGCCCGTCAACCCCCTCCGGGCGGTAGTGTGAATCTTCCCTCCCCACGACCCCCTCCTCCCGCCTCCGGAACCAGCCTGGGTGACACTACTTCGGTCCGAAGACTATGCGGCGTCCGGAGCCGGTGGGTGGCCAATCACCCGTACCGGGGGCGTCTGTGGTTCCGTTCAGCCAGCGTGGGCAGACGAGGGAGCGTGGGAGATGGATTTCGACGTCACGGTTGAGATCCCGAAGGGTCACCGAAACAAGTACGAGGTGGACCACGTGACCGGCCGGATCCGGCTGGACCGCACCCTCTTCACGTCGACCCAGTACCCGGCCGACTACGGCTTCATCGAGGGCACCCTCGGCGAGGACGGCGACCCGCTGGACGCGCTGGTGCTCGTCCCCGAGCCGACCTTCCCGGGCTGCCTGATCCGCTGCCGCACGATCGGCATGTTCCGGATGACGGACGAGAAGGGCGGCGACGACAAGGTCCTCTGCGTGCCCTACGAGGACCCGCGCCAGGAGCACCTGCGCGACATCCACCACCTGGGCGAGTTCGACCGGCTGGAGATCCAGCACTTCTTCGAGGTCTACAAGGACCTGGAGCCGGGCAAGTCGGTCGAGGGTGCCACCTGGGTGGGCCGGGTCGAGGCCGAGGCCGAGATCCGCGCGTCGTACCAGCGGGCCAAGGATGCCGAGGAGCGCGGCGACACCGCGCACTGACCAGTACCGCCACGTCGGGCCCGGGCTCACGCCCGGGCCCTTCGTCGTCCGCTCAGCCGAGCAGGCCGCGCGCGGCGTCGTAGAGGCCCAGCACGGCACAGGCCACCGGCACGACGGAGACCACCAGCGCGGTGTCGGTCAGGTCGGCCACCCGACCGACGTACGGCGACACCGGCCGCCGGGCGTACGTGGTGCCGGCTGCCACGGCGGTGAGCGCCACCAGCAGCCCGCCCACGGTCAGCGCCAGCACCCCGGCATCGCCGGCTTCGGCGGCCAGCACCACGCCGAGGACCGCGAACCCGGCCAGCCCGGCCAGCACGGGCGGCACCCGGTGGCGGACCGCCACGAAGAGCCGGGAGCGCAGCAGCAGCACCGCCGAGACGACGGCCACCAGCAGCCGCCCGGCCAGCCCGCCGGTGACGCCGAGCACCAGCGCCGCGGCGAGTGCCAGCGCGCCGTGCCCGATCAGCATCCCGGTCAGCATCTCCTCGGTCCGGGCCACCGCCGCGTGCACCCGCGCCCGGTCGGGCAGGTCCCGCACGCCGTCCGGGCCGCCGGTCGGGCCGGTGGGCAGGGTGATCGGCGGCAGCGGCATCTTGCCCAGCCGGATCGCCAGCAGCGGCAGCCCGCCGAGGGCGAAGACGAGCACGCTGAGCAGCACCGCGGCGGTCTCGGCCGGCCCGAGCAGGAGCCCGCCGAGGGCGGCCGCCGCGCCGACCGCGCCGAGGGTCGCGCCGGCCACGAAGACCCGCAGCCGGGTGGCGGTGCCGAGCAGGCCGAGCACCGACACCAGCAGCAGCGCCACCGCGCCGGCCAGCAGCTCGGGGGCGCCCAGCCAGGGCAGCGGCCGGAACGCACCGACCGGGTCGCCGGAGCTGACCGCGAGGGCGCCGGCCGCCGCGGCGTACGGCAGCGCGTACCCGCCGAGGGTGGCGCCGGTCGGGCCGTCCCCGTACGCCCGGGAGGCGACCGTGCCGGCGAGCGCGAGCAGCAACGCGACGGTGACCGCCAGCGGCCAGCCGGCCCGGTGCTGCGGCCCGCCGGCCAGGACGGCGACCAGCCCGACGGCCAGCGGCACGCCGGCGCCGGCGAGCGCGGCGGCCCGGGTGGCGGCCGGGGACCAGGCGCTGCCGCGCCGGCGGGCGCCGTCGGCGATCGCCTCCACCACGTCGTCGTACTCCAGCTCGGGCCACTCGGCGTGGGCCGGCACGAGGTGCAGCACCTCGCCGTCACGCACCCCCTGCGGGAGCAGCGCCTGCGCGGTCGCCAGCACCGCCCCGTCGGTGCGGCGCAGCACCCAGCCGCCGTGCCGTTCGCCGTCGTCGGCCAGCCCTTCGCCGGCGTGCCGCAGCACCTCGGGCAGCAGCTCGGCGAGGGGCACCTGCTCCGGCAGGGCCACGTCGACGCGTCGTTGCGGAGCGCTGATGGTGACCCTTGCCAGCCCGGTAGTCATCGACTGATCTCCATATCGAGCGGGAGCGGTGGCTGACGGACGACAGGACTTTACCTACCATGAGCCAGGCTCGGGTTACCGAGCGCCACCTTGGAGGGTCAGTGTCCACTGTCGTCATCAAGCGACCGCCGCGCCGTCCGGCGCCGGAGATACCGGTGGGTGAGCTGCCCGTCGAGGCGCCACCGGAGATCCCCGCGGTGACCGGCGGCCGCTGGCAGCAGGCACTGATGGTGCTGCCCATGCTGGGCGGCACGGTGGCGATGGCGATGATGTTCGGCCGGGGCGGCGGTGCCTACTCGTACGTGGTGGGGGGCATGTTCGGGCTCTCGTCGGTGGCGATGCTGGTGACCTCGTGGGGCAGCGCCTCCGGCACCCCGAAGAAGTCGGAGATGATGGCCGCCCGACGCGAGTACCTGCGGCACCTGGCGGCGCTGCGCCGCCGGGTCCGGCAGACGGCCGGGCAGCAGCGGGCCGGGCTCTTCTACCGGCACCCGGATCCGGGCCGGCTCTGGTCGACCGTCGACAGCCACCGGGTCTGGGAGCGCCGGCCGGGTGACCCGGACTTCGCCGTGGTCCGGGTGGCCGTCGGCCCGCAGACCCTGGCCACGCCCCTGGTCCCCCCGGTCACCCGGCCGCTGGAGGAGCTGGAACCGATGACCGCGGGAGCGCTGCGGCGCTTCCTCGACGCGTACTCGGTGGTGCCGGACCTGCCGGTGGCGCTGTCGATGCGCAGCTTCGCCCGGGTCTTCGTCCGCGGTGAGGCGGGGGACCCGCGTGGCGGCACCGGCTCGCCCGGGGCGCAGGCGCTGGCCCGGGCCATGCTCACCCAGCTCGCCGTCTTCCACGCCCCGGACGAACTGCTCATCGCGGTCTGCGCCGGGCCGGAACGGCGGGCGCTCTGGGAGTGGGTCAAGTGGCTGCCGCACGCCCACCATCCCGGCCGCACCGACGCGCTCGGCCCGGTCCGGCTGGTCACCAGCTCCGCCGCCGAACTGGAACGGTTGCTCGACGAGGTGCTGGCCAGCCGGTCCCGGTTCAGCCCGGCCGGCCCGGCCACCGACGGGCCGCACGTGGTGGTGCTGCTCGACGGCGCCGACCTGACCGGGGCGACCGAGCTGGCCGGGGACGGCGGCATCGACGCGGTCACCGTCATCGACCTGGACACCCCGCCGCCGCGGCTGCTCGACCGCTTCGCCCTCCTGCTGGAGCTGCGCGGCGACCGGTTGCACTCCCGGTCGGCCGAGGGGCACGCCGAGGTGGGCACCGCCGACCGGCTCGAGGTCGCCGACGCCGAGGCGGTGGCCCGCCGGCTCGCGCCGCTGCGGCTGGCCACCACCGTACGCGGGGGCGAGACCGCGCCCGGGGCCGAGTTGGGCCTGCCCGACCTGCTCGGCATCGGCGACCCGGAGGGCTTCACCGCCGGGCAGGGCTGGGCGCCCCGCTCGGGGCGGGACCGGCTGCGGGTGCCGATCGGGGTCGGTGCCGACGGCGGCGCGATCGAGCTGGACCTGAAGGAGTCGGCGCAGGACGGCATGGGTCCGCACGGCCTGCTGATCGGCGCGACCGGTTCCGGCAAGTCGGAGCTGCTGCGCACCCTGGTGCTCGGGCTGGCCGCCACGCACAGCTCGGAACAGCTCAACTTCGTACTGGTCGACTTCAAGGGCGGCGCCACCTTCGCCTCCTTCGACCGGTTGCCGCACACCGCCGCCGTGATCACCAACCTGGCCGACGCGCTGCCGCTGGTGGACCGGATGGTGGACGCCATCAACGGCGAGCTGATGCGCCGCCAGGAGCTGCTGCGCCGGGCCGGCAACTTCGCCAGCCTGCGCGACTACGAGCGGGCCCGGGCCGCCGGCACCCCGCTGGCCCCGCTGCCCTCGCTGCTGCTGATCTGCGACGAGTTCTCCGAGCTGCTCTCCGCCAAGCCGGACTTCATCGACCTGTTCGTCCAGATCGGACGGCTGGGCCGGTCGCTCGGGGTGCATCTGCTGCTGGCCAGCCAACGCCTGGAGGAGGGGCGGCTGCGGGGCCTCGACACCCACCTGTCGTACCGGATCGGGTTGCGCACCTTCTCGGCGCTGGAGTCCCGGACGGTGCTCGGGGTGCCGGACGCGCACGAGCTGCCCCGCTCGCCCGGGCACGGCTACCTGCGGGCCGGCACCGACCCGCTGGTCCGGTTCAAGGCCGCGTACGTCTCCGGACCGGTCCGCCGGCGCGGCGTGGCGGGCGGCGGCGGCGCGGGCGGCGGCACCCGGCTGCTCACCTTCTCCACCCACCTGGTGCCGGTGCCGGAGCCGGCCACTGCGGCGCTGCCCGCCGTCGAGGAGGAGACGGAGAACCTGCTCGACGTGCTGGTCGGTCGGCTGGCCGGGCAGGGCCCGCCGGCGCACCAGGTCTGGCTGCCCCCGCTCGACACCGCACCCGCCCTGGACGAGCTGCTCGGGCCGGCCGCCGTCGACCCGCAGCGCGGCCTCACCGTGGCCAACCCGGAGCTGCACGGCGCGCTCCAGGTGCCGGTGGCCGTGGTGGACAAGCCCTTCGAGCAGCGCCGCGACCTGCTCTGGCTGGCGCTGGACGGCGCGGCCGGGCACGTGGCGGTGGTCGGCGGGCCGCAGAGCGGCAAGTCGCACCTGCTCCGCACGCTGATCTGCGCGCTGGCGCTCACCCACACGCCGGCCGAGGCGCAGGTCTACTGCCTGGACTTCGGCGGTGGCGGGCTCGCCGCGCTGCGCGACCTGCCGCACGTCGGCCAGGTGGCGGGGCGGTCCGACCCGACGGTGGTACGCCGGACCATCGGCGAGATCGCCACCCTGCTCGCCGAGCGGGAGCGCCGCTTCGCCGAGCTGGGCGTCGAGTCGATGGCGGCCTGGCGGCAGCGCCGGTCCGGGTTGGCGGGGGCCGGCCAGCCGACCGTCGACCCGTTCGGCGACGTCTTCCTGGTGGTCGACGGCTGGGCCACCCTGCGCGGCGAGTACGACGACCTGGAACCGCTGGTCACCGACCTGGCCACCCGCGGCCTGTCGTACGGGGTGCACGTGGTGGCGAGCGCGGTCCGCTGGATGGACTTCCGGCCGGCCATCCGGGACCTGTTCGGCTCCCGGCTGGAGCTGCGCCTCGGCGACCCGTCGGACTCGGCGGTGAAGCGGGTCGCCGCGGCGAGCGTGCCGGAGAAGTCACCCGGCCGGGGCATCACCGCGCAGAGCCTGCACTTCCTCACCGCGCTGCCCCAGCTGGCCGGGACGGAGCCGGCCGACCTGGTGAAGGCGGTCGCCGGAGCCTGGTCCGGTCCGCCCGCCCCGCGGGTGCGACTGCTGCCGCCGGTGCTCCCGTACGCCGACCTCGACACCTCCGCCGCCACCGGGCTGGCCTTTCCGATCGGCGTGGCCGAGGCGGACCTGCGCCCGGTGGCGGTGGACTTCGCCAGCGAGCCGCACTTCGTCGTCTTCGGCGACGCGGAGTGCGGCAAGTCCTCGTTCCTGCGCGCGCTGGCCACCTCGATCATCGACCGGTTCACCCCGGAGCAGGCCCGGATCATCCTGGTCGACTACCGGCGCAGCCTGTACAGCCTGATCGACGACCCGCACGTGATCGGGTACGGCAGCGCGGCGGCGCACACCGCCGAACTGGTCGAGTCGGTCGCCGGCTACATGCAGGCCCGGCTGCCCGGGCCGGACGTGACCCCGGCGCAGCTGCGGGAGCGGTCCTGGTGGTCCGGGCCGGAGCTGTTCGTGCTGGTCGACGACTACGACCTGGTGTCCAGCGGCCCGGCAAACCCGCTGCGCGGCCTGGAGGAGCACCTGCCGCAGGCCCGCGACATCGGGCTGCACCTGGTGCTGGTCCGCCGTTCCGGCGGCGCCGCCCGGGCCCAGTACGAGCCCATCGTGCAGCGCCTCCGCGAGCTCTCCACCGCCGGGCTGGTGATGAGCGGCAGCCCCGACGAGGGGCCGCTGGTCGGTCAGGTCCGTCCCGGGCCGCTGCCGCCCGGACGGGGCCGGCTGGTCACCCGGCGTGAGGGCGTACGCCTGGTCCAGTTGGCACATCTGCCCCCACCGTGAGCGTGTCCGGCGGAACGTCCCGCCAGGGAGGGGAAAACCGGTAATCTGCCGAGCAGCACGTGTCATGGACGATGAATGGCGGAGGATGTGACCAGGGTTCGGCACGGCTCCCCGACCGCGCTCCACCGGTTCGCCGGCCGGGCGTTGCTCGGTGTCGCGGCGACCGCCGTGACGGTCGTCGGCGTGGTGCCGCCACCGGCGTCGGCCGCCCCGTCCCGACCGGTCACCGTCGCCGCGCGGGCCGCCGGCGCGCCGCTGGCCGAGCCGGGTTTCGTCCCGCTGAAGACCACGGCCCGGGCCGACCGGGTCCGCGACGACCAGTGGCAGCTCGAGGAGTTGCGGGCCAGCACCGCGTGGAGCGCCTCCACCGGCCGGGGGGTCACCGTCGCGGTGATCGACTCCGGGGTGGACGCCTCCCACCCGGATCTGGCCGGCCAGGTGCTGCCCGGCATCGACCTGGTCTCCCCCGCCGGCGCCGACGAGCCGGACCCGGTGGGCCACGGCACCACGGTGGCCAGCCTGATCGCCGGGCGCAACGACGACCGGAAGGGCGTGGCCGGGCTGGCCCCGGGCGCCCGCATCCTGCCGGTCCGGGTGCTCGACGACGAGAACCGCTACGACGACGCGATGATCGTCGCCAAGGGAGTGCGTTGGGCGGTCGACAACGGCGCCCGCGTGATCAACCTGTCCCTGGGCGGCAGTGGCGACAGCCCGGCACTGGCCGCCGCGCTCGACTACGCCTTCGCCCGGGACGTGGTCGTGGTCGCCTGCACCGGCAACCTCGCCACCTCGTCCAGCCCCAAGGTCTGGTACCCGGCCCGGGAGCCCGGCGTGATCGCCGTGGCCGGGCTGGAGGGCAGCAGCGAGAACCTGTGGTCCGGCTCGATCACCGGGCACGCCACCACCCTGACCGCGCCGGCCACCCGCCTGGTCGGGGCCCGTCCGGGCGGGATCTACTGGGGGGTGCAGGGCACCAGTTTCGCCTCGCCGCTGGTGGCGGCGACCGCCGCACTGGTGCGCGCCCGGTTCCCGGAGATGTCCGCCGGGGACGTGGTCAACCGGCTGCTGGCCACCGCGAAGGACATCGGCCCCACCGGCCGGGACGACCGCTTCGGGTACGGCATGGTCGACCCGGTGGCCGCGTTGACCGCGGACGTGCCGCTGGTGCACCGCAACCCGCTCGACGACCAGACCTCCCCCGGCGTGGTCGGCTTCGGCCCGGCGCCCGGGTCGACCGACGACGCCCAGGCCGGTGGCACCGGCTCCGACCCGCTCGGCTTCACCGCGCCCCGGCAGCACACCCGCTGGTCCGCCCAGCCGGCCGGCGCCGAGGACGACACCGCGCCGCGCCGGCTCTGGACCGGCGTGGCCATCCTCGTCGCCCTGGTCACGGGCACCGCGCTGATGATCCGCCGGTTCCGCCTCTGGGGCCGCTGACCCCGGCCTGATCGGCCGCGTCGCTGGGTAAGAGCTGACGCCATGAACAATCCCGGCCAGCGCACCTCCGTACGCCCGTCGGCCCGCTCCTGGCGGGGTCGACGCCTGGACCGTGACCACTCGCTGGGCCTGCGGCTGACCCTGGCCTCGGCGGCGGCGTTCCTGGTGCTGGTGCCGTTCGCGCTGCTGGCCGTGCTGGTGGTGGGCGCCTGGCCGCCACTGCACCACCTGGACGCGGTGGTGACCGACGCGCTGTACCGCTACGCCGGCGACCATCCGGGCTGGGTGCGGGCGATGAACGGCTGGACCAACGTCTTCGGTCCGGGGCCGCTGCGGGTGGCGGCGCTGGGCGTGGTGGTCTGGCTGTGGACCCGCCGGGCCCGCCGGCTGGCCCTCTGGGTGGTCACCACGATGACCGTCGGCGGGCTGCTCGGCGCGCTGCTGAAACTGCTGGTCGGCCGGAGCCGGCCGGACCTGCTCGACCCGGTGGCCCGGGCGGCCGGCTTCGCCTTCCCGTCCGGGCACGCGCTGAACGCCACCCTGGCCGCCGGCGTGCTGCTGCTGGTCTTCCTGCCGTACACCCGGGGCCGGACGGCCGCGCGGGTGGCGCTCTGGGTGGCGGCGGTGCTGGTGGCCGGGGTGACCGGGCTGAGTCGGGTGGCGCTCGGCGTGCACTGGACCAGCGACGTGCTGGGTGGCTGGCTGCTCGGCGTGGCGGTGGTGGCGGCGACCTCCGCCGCGTTCACCACCTGGCGGGAGCGGACCGGCCGGCCCGCCGCCCGGCCCGCCGCCGAGGGGATGGAACCGGAGCTGGCCGACGACCGGAACGAGCCCGACGCGTAGTTGTGGCCCGGCGGGGGTAATGGGCGGCCCATGTCCGACTTCGCGGTGCAAGTCGTCAAGCGGGTGCTGGTGCCGGTGGCTCTGCTGCTCGCCCTCATGGTCCTGCTGGGGGTGCTGGTCACCCGGGTGCTGGACCGGGTCTGGCCGTTCACCGTGGAGGACGCGGTCAACCGGGAACTGGCCGCCGACCGCACCGGCGGCTGGAACGACGTCTCGCTGGTCTTCAGCACGCTCGCCAGCACCCAGGTGATCGTCCTGGTCACCGCGGTGGCGGCGCTGATCCTGCGGCTGGTGCTGCACCGCTGGCGGGAGCCGCTGTTCCTGTGCGCCGCGGTCAGCGCCCAGGCGCTGGTCTTCCTGCTGACCACGATGGCCATCGACCGGCGTCGCCCGGCCGTCGAGCACATGGACGTCTCGCCGCCCACCTCCAGCTTCCCGTCCGGGCACACCTCGGCGGCGGTGGCGCTCTACGTCGGCATCGCGCTGCTGCTGGCGCTGCGGGCGAGGAGCACCGCCGGCAAGGTCACCTGGTGGGCCCTGCTGGTCCTGGTGCCGGTCGGGGTGGCGCTGACCCGGATGTACCGGGGCATGCACCACCCGAGCGACGTGGTGGCGTCCTTCGTCAACGGCGGCACCTGCGTGGCGATCATGGCCCGGGCGGTGCTCGACCGGACACTGAGCTGGGGCCGGGCCCGGCTGCCCGGGGTCACCCCGTCGGGCGGGGACGTGACCGCCGCCCGCGCCCGGAGCTGACCCCGGCCGCGGTCACCCGGCCACCGTGGCCGGGCTCAGGTGCAGTCGCCCGTGCCCACCCCACGGGTACGCTCCGCGCCCTCCAGCGCCACCGGCCGCGCCTCCGCCGCCGTCACCGCGAAACCCGTGTTCGGGTCGTCCGCCGCCGCCGCGAAGATCACGCCGAGCACCAGGCCGTTGGAGGAGACCAGCGGGCCGCCGGAGTTGCCGCTGCGGACCAGCGCCCGGATCGTGTAGATCTCCCGGGTCACGTCGCCCGAGGAGTAGATGTCCGGCCCGGTGATCCGGTCGACGTCGCGCACCCGGGCCGGCCGGGCGTCGTACGGGCCGTCGAGGGGGAAGCCGAGCACGATCGCGTCCGAGCCGCTGCCGGCCTGCCCGGCGGCGAAGCGCAGGGACGGGCCGGGCAGCCCGGGCACGTGCAGCACGGCGAGGTCGCGGTCCGGGTCGTAGACGACCACCTCGCCGTCGTACCGCTCGCCGCGCAGCTCCACGGCGACGGAACGGGTGCCGGCCACCACGTGCGCGTTGGTCATCACCCGGTCGTCGGCGTACACGAAGCCGGAGCCCTCGATGCGGCGCGCGCAGCTCGGCGCGGAACCCAGCACCTTGACCACCGACCGCTGGCTGTTCGCCACCACCTGCGAGCCGGCCAGGGCCGGGTCGGGCGGGGAGACCTGCCGCGCCTGGGTGCGGCCCAGGCCGTTGAAGACGTCCGGGAAGCCGTCGGTGTCCACCGTGTCGCGCAGGGCGGTGGAGAGCTCCTGGGCCCGGTCGGGCAGCACCCGGTCCACCACGGTCAGCAGCGCGCTGTTCTTGACCGAGGCGGACAGCCAGGGCAGCGGGGAGGAGGCCAGCGGGACGGCGACCAGCCAGGCCACCAGCATCACCGCGAAGAGCGAGACGAACGCGCCGCCGATGTCGTCGGCCCGCTTCGCCACGTCGTTGGTGATCGTCCTGCGCAGGTGCGAGCCGAGCCAGCCGGCGAGCGCCTGCCCGAGCACGGCCAACCCGAAGACGGCGACCAGGGAGATCAGCACCCGGGTGCCGCTGTCGACGAACTGCCGGGCGAAGATCGGGCCGACCTGGAGGCCGAGGAGCGCGCCCAGGAAGAAGCCGGAGAGCGAGAGCGCCCCGATGGCGAAGCCCTGGCGGTATCCGCTGATCGCGAACACGAGCATGAGCAGGAGCAGGACGAGATCCACGACGGACACGCGTCAAGGGTACGGGCACCGGGCACGACCGGGGCGTTGCGCTTGCGGAACGTGACGGTCAGGTCAGCGGGCCAGCCATCTCGTCGACCTCGTCGGTGCCGGCGGACGGCGCCGGGGTGGCCCCGGCGGGCGGCAGTTCGATCACCCGGCCGCGCGGCCAGGGGCGGGCCCAGCCTCCCATCTCCAGCAGCGTGGCGAGCACGCCGGCGGTGAAGCCCCAGACCAGCATGCCGCGCACGGAGAAGGCGGGGCCGATCCAGCCGCTCGGGTGGCGTACCCGCATCCGGTTCTCCGGGTCGACCAGCTCGGCGACGGGCAGCCGGGCGACGTGGGCGACCTCGGCCGGCTCCCGGGGGTGCACCGGGTGCGGCGCGTGCCACCAGGCGAGCACCGGGGTCACCACGAAGTCGCTGACCGGGATCCACAGCCTGGGCAGCTCGGCCAGCACGGTCACGCTGGCCGGGTCGAGGCCGACCTCCTCGTTCGCCTCGCGCAGCGCGGTCGCGGAGGCGTCGGCGTCCTCCGGGTCGGCCGCGCCACCGGGGAAGGCCGGCTGGCCGGCGTGGTTGCGCAGGGTCGCGGCCCGCTGGAGCACCAGCACGTCCGGGCCGACGCCGGGCTCCTCGCCGAGCAGCACCAGCACCGCGCTCTCCCGGCCGCCCTCCTCGGGGGTGGTGAGCCGGGTGAAGTCCTCCACCCGGGCGGTGCCGAGCCGACCGAGCAACGGGTCGATCCAGGCCGGCGGGCGGGTCACGGCGCCACCTTCGTTCGCGACTGCGGGGCTCGCAGAACCGGCTCACTCCTCGCACTCACGGCGCCACCTTCGTTCGCGACCGCGGGGCTCGCCGGACCGGCTCGCTCCTCGCGCTCATTGGGACACCTGCACGCCGAGGTGCTGCCGGACCAGCGCGGCGAGCCGGGCGTCGTCGAGGGCGCCGGTGGCGTCGGTGTGGCGTACCCGGCCCTGGGCGTCGACGAGGAGGGTCAGCGGGAGGGCGTTGCGCCCCAGCTCCCGTTGCAGCGCCTCGCCCTGGTCGAACAGCATCGGGAAGCGGATGCCGTGGTCCTCGCCGATGGACTGGGCGGCGCTGCGGGTGTCCCGGCTGTTGACGCCGATCACCTGGAGCCGGCCGGCCGCACGCTCGCTGAGCCGCTGGAAGGCGGGCAGCTCCTTGCGGCAGGGCGGGCACCAGGAGGCCCAGACGTTGACCACGGCGGGGCCCCGGACGTCGCGCAGCGCCACCGGCGTGCCGCCGGTGAAGCAGGAGAGGATCAGGCCGGGCAGTACAGCCCCGACGGCTCCGCTGGCGGTAGGCGCGGTGGCGCCGGGCGTGGCGGTGCCGGTCGTGGCGGCGCCAGGCGTGGTGGCGCCGGGCGTGGCGGTGCCGGACGTGGCGGTGCCGGACGGGGCGGCACCGGACGGGGCGGCGGCACCGGTCGCGGCCGGCGGGCTGGTCAGCGTCGCGCAGTCGGCGAACGGCGAGGGGCGTTCGGCCCGGGCGGTCGGGGTGGCGGCGCTGCCCTGACCGGTGGCGGTGCAGCCGGCGACGGCCAGCAGCGCGGGGACGAGCAGGGCAGCCAACCGCCGGTTCACGGCGCCTCCGCGGCGACGGCCTGCCGCGGCACCAGCTCGGGGTCGACCCCGGCGGCGGCCGCGAGGTCCCGGGCTCGGGGGCCCTTGAGCAGCTTCGCGGCGGCGGCCGGCTCGGTCGGCCCGGTCCCGTACGACGGGCAGAGCTTCGCCAGCGTGCACGCACCGCAGGCCGGCTTACGGGCGTGGCAGACCCGCCGGCCGTGGAAGATGATCCGGTGCGAGAGCATGGTCCACTCGCGCTTGGGGAAGAGCGCGCCGATCTCGTGCTCGATCTTCACCGGGTCGGTCTGCGCGGTCAGCTTCCAGCGCTGCACGAGCCGCTGGAAGTGGGTGTCGACGGTGATCCCCGGGACGTCGAAGGCGTTGCCGAGGATGACGTTGGCGGTCTTGCGGCCGATCCCGGGCAGCGTCACCAGGTCGGCCAGCCTGCCGGGAACCCTGCCGTCGTACCGCTCGACCAGGGCCTGACCCAGCTTGATCAGCGAGTCGGTCTTGTTGCGGTAGAAGCCGGTCGGCCGGATCAGCTCCTCCAGCTCCGCCCGGTCGGCCCCGGCGTAGTCGGCCGCCGTCGGGTAGCGGACGAAGAGCTTCGGGGTGACCTCGTTGACCTTCTTGTCGGTGCACTGCGCGGAGAGGATGGTGGCGACGGCCAGCTCCAACGCGTTGGAGTGGTCGAGTTCACAGTGCGCGTCGGGGTGCGCCTCGGTCAGCGCCCGGCCGATCCGCCGGGCGCGCCGGGTCCGGCCGAGGTCCGTCTCGGTGGAGCTGATGGTCACGCCGGCCAGCCTACGTCGCCGGGACGACCACCCGCCGGGCCCACGCCCGGCTCAGCCGGCCTGCGGCGCGCTGATCCTGCCCTCGGCGTCGAACCGGGCCCCGGTCCGCGGGAAGTCGGCCCGGCTGAGCTGCTTGATGAGCCCGAGGCCCTGGTCGGCGGAGTCCATGGTCGGCTTGCCGACGGAGTTCATCCGGGTGGAGGTGAAGGAGCCGCCGGCGAAGCTGCCGTCCGGCTTGAGCGACACCTTGAGCACCCCGCCCCAGCCGAGCCGCCCGCTCGGGTTGAGCGACCGGCCGCCGCCGGCGAAGTTGCCGAGGCTGTAGGCGATCAGCCGGCCCTGGTAGAACTCCATGCCGCGCAGCACGTGCGGGCCGTGCCCGACGATCAGGTCCGCCCCGGCGTCGATCATGGCGTGGGAGAACTTCACCGGGTCGCCCCGGTTCTCGCCGTAGAACAGCTCGGTGCCCGGCTTGACCTTGGTCCGGTCGGCCCCCTCGGCACCCATGTGCACCTGCACCACCACGAGGTCGGCCATGGTGGCGGCCTTCTCGATGACCGCCGTCGCCGCGTCGATGTCGGTCAGGCTGTTCGACCAGGGGTACGACGAGAAGCCGGCCACCGCGATCTTGACGCCCTTGACCTCGACCACGGTGATCTGGTCCGGCGCGCCGGTGTGCTTGAGGCCCTGCTTCTCCAGCGCCTTCTGGGTGTTCGCGTACCCCTGCGGGCCGTAGTCGTAGCCGTGGTTGTTGGCCTGGTTGAGCAGCTCGAAGCCGGCGTCCTTGAGGTGGGCGGCGTAGCTGGACGGGGCCCGGAACTGGTAGCAGGCGGTGGAGTTCGCCCCGCACTTGCCGGTGCCGGTGTCCTCGGTCAGCGGCTCCTCCAGGTTGCCCATCACCAGGTCGGCGTCGAGCGCGTCGGAGATCTCGTCGAAGAAGCCCCGCCCGCCGTTGGCGGGGAGCCGGGAGGGGGCGTTGCCCATGATGATGTCGCCGGTCGCCGAGAGCGAGACGGCCTCGCCGGCCGGCGGCGAGGCGCTGCCGGACGGGGCCGGCGCACCGGTGGCGCCCCCGCCGCCGCCGCGCTGCCAGACGGGCGTGGTGTCGTCGTCCGACGTGCTGCAGCCGGCGGTGAGCAGCACGGCGAGGACCGCGCCGACGGCGAGTGCGGCACGGCGGCGGGTCCTGGAAGACGCGGGAGCGGACATCGCTGGCGACCCTACCGGGTAGGTAAGGGCACGACGATGGCCGATCGGACCGAAGTTCATCCCGCCCGCCGGTCGGACCAGGGGACGCAGGGCAGCGACCCGCCGTCCCGGACGGCGGCGTGCACGGCCCGGGCCAGCGGGGCGCCCCAGGTGGACCGGGGGCCGCCGTAGGGCTCGGCGGGGCCGTCGGCCGGGCAGAGCACGGTGACCGCGTCGGTGGGCGTACCGGTGGCGGGCAGGCCGAGTTCCCAGATCGCCTGCGCCTTCGCCTCAGTCGCCGTGGCGACGGCGTTGACCAGGGCGGCGTCGCCGAGCGCCGCCGGGACGTACACGATGATGTTGACCGTGCCCACCCGCTGGGCCGGCGCCGCCGGGGCCGGCGCGGCGGCCCAGACCGGCATGCCCAGCCCGACCGTCGCCCAGGCCCGCACGCCGGTGTCGGCCCGGGCCACCACCTCGGCGACGTCCACGCCGGTGAGCAGGCCGACCCCGGATCCGCCCAGGCCGAGGCCGCCGGCCAGCGCGGCCAGGTGGGCGGCCGGGTCGTCCCGGTGGTACGACATCGGCACGGTCGCGTTCACCACCCAGTTCCGGACGCCGATCCCGCCGCCGAGTGGGCCGGAGCTGGCCGCCCGCAGGGGCGCCCCGGCGCGCCACACCAGCAGCGGGATGTCCCGGCCGTCCTCGGGACGGCTGGTCAGGGTGGGGTCGCTCAGCACGCCCGTCACCCTACGGCCATTGACGACGACGCCCGGTCACTACCCGGGTACGGTCGCGCGATCGTAGCCCCTGATCAGGGCGGGAAGGTTACGCCCAACGATCAAGATTCCAGGGGTGCACCTCTGATTCGTGCTCACGTGCGCCTAGACTTGTCGGCGCGCGAGGGATAAGCGGACGGCGGACCCGGCCGACGGACGGCGGCGCGCAACCGGAGGTGCGCGATGGACGAGGTACTGGCCCGCAGCGGGATCTTCCAGGGTGTCGACCCGGAGGCTGCCGAGGCGCTCGCCAAGGAGATGGAGACGATCGACGTCCGCAAGGGCGAGATCGTGTTCAACGAGGGCGAGCCCGGCGACAGTCTCTACATCCTCCTGTCGGGCAAGATCAAGGTGGGGCGTCGGGCGGCCGACGGCCGGCAGAACCTGATCGCCGTGATGGGCCCGTCGGACATGGTCGGTGAGCTGTCGCTCTTCGACCCCGGTCCGCGTACGGCCACGGCCACCGCGGTCACCGACACCCGGCTGGTGCGGCTGCGCAAGCAGGCGCTGCGGCCCTGGCTGAACAACCGGCCCGAGATCGCCGAGCAGCTGCTGCGGGTGCTGGCCCGCCGGCTCCGCCGGACCAACGACTCACTGGCCGACCTGATCTTCACCGACGTGCCGGGCCGGGTCGCCAAGAACCTGCTCCAGATGGCCGGCCGCTTCGGCACCCGCGACGGCGGCGTGCTGCGGGTGACCCACGACCTCACCCAGGAGGAGATCGCCCAGCTCGTCGGCGCCTCCCGGGAGACGGTCAACAAGGCGCTGGCCGACTTCGCCTCGCGCGGCTGGCTGCGGCTGGACGGCAAGAGCATCATCATCCTCGACCCGGAGCGTCTGGCCCGCCGCGCGCGGGTCTGACCAGGTCAGGACGAACGTCGCCGGCCCGGCCCGCCGTCGTGCGGTCCGGGCCGGCTCTTCGGCGTCACGGCAACGAATCGTCGCGGTGCTCCGGCCGCCACGGGTCCTGCCGCTTGCCGAGCCTGGGCACGGGCCGGCGGTGTCGCCACCGCTCGGCCTGGTTGCGCCAGCGGTCCCAGGTCCACCTGAGGTAGGCGAGGTAGCTCGCGGTGGCCAGCAGACCGATCGCGAGGATCAGCCAACCCCCCTTTTCGGAAGGCTTGCCGCTCGGCAGGTAGACGTAGTCTCGATCCTCCGGGTCGTAGACCACGGTCAGCCGCTGGGTTCAGCCGGTGCGGTCGACGCCACGGCCGACGGTTGGCTGCGCCGCCGGCGCCGCTCGTTCCGACTGGCCACCCACCGCCTCCCGCCCGCCCCCGGCTGGCAATCTCGGGCTCACGGTAGAGCGCGGCACCAAGGTGGGCGGTGCCGGCGATCCAGGCGCGGTCTGCCCGGCGCAGAATTCCTGGACTCCGGCGCGGGTCGGGGCCAGGCTGGAACAATGCTCGAACGTGTCGCCGTTCTCTCCGACATCCACGGCGCGCTGCCGGCGCTGGAGGCCGTACTGGCCGAGCCGGACGTGGCCGCCGCCGATCTGATCGTGCTCACCGGTGACATCGCCGCCGGACCGCAGCCGGTCGAGGTGCTGGACCTGCTGGTCTCGCTCGGCGACCGGGTCCGCTGGGTACGCGGCAACGCCGACCGCGAGCTGGTCGAGGCGCGCGCCGGCCGCCCGTCGCCGATCGAGGTGTCGAACTGGGCCGCCGGCCAGCTCCGCGACGACCACCTCGCCCTGCTCGCCGTGCTGCCGCTGACCGTGACCCTGCCGGTCGACGGCCTCGGCCCGACGCTCTTCTGCCACGCCACCCCGCGCGACGACGAGGAGGTGGTGCTGGTCGACTCCCGACCGGCCCGCTGGGCGGAGGTGTTCGCCGGGGTCCCGGCCGAGGTGCGGGCCGTGGTCTGCGGGCACACCCACATGCCGTTCACCCGGCTGGTCGACCGGCGGCTCGTGGTCAACCCGGGCAGCGTGGGCATGCCGTACGGCGGTCCGGGGGCGTACTGGGCGCTGCTCGGCCCGGGGGTGCAGCTGCGGCGTACGGCCTTCGACGTCGAGGCGGCCTGCGCCCGGGTGGTGGCGGAGTCGGGCTTCCCGGACGCCGCCGACTGGGCCGACGAGTACCTGCGCTCGCGGCACAGCGACCTGGACGCCCTCGCCGCCTTCGGCCCACGCGACGGCCGCTGACCCCCGGTACGACGTCCCCGACCGGCCGGCCTCCGGCTCCTGATCAACTCCATTTCGGCGGAGCTGCGGTATCCGACAGCCGGTGACCCCGCCACACCGGCGAAACGGAGCGCACCCCCGCAGCCCGGCGAAGAAAAAGTCAGGCTTGACTGTTTGTTTCGGGGGCGGCACGCTGTCCCCGTGTCCACCGCATCGACGCGCGTCCCTCAGCAGGAGCGCAGCCGCGCCACCCGGGCCCGGCTGCTGGAGGCGACCGTCGACTGCCTGGTGGAGTACGGCTGGTCCGGCACCACCACCACGGTGGTCGCGGCCCGGGCCGGCGTCTCGCGCGGCGCGCAGCTGCACCACTACCCGACCAGGGCAGCCCTGGTGACCGCCGCCGTCGCCCACCTCGCCGACCGGCGGGCGGCGGAGCTGCGCACCGAGGCCGAGGCCCTGCCGGCCGGGCCGCAGCGGCTCGACCGGGTGGTCGACCTGCTCGGCGTGGCCTTCACCGGGCCGCTCTTCGTCGCCGCGCTGGAGCTCTGGGTCGCCGCCCGCACCGACGCCGAGCTGCGCCGCGCCCTGGTGCCGCTGGAGGCCCGGGTCGGCCGGGAGATGCACCGGCTGACCGTGGCCCTGCTGGGCGTGGACGAGCGCCGCCCCGGCGTACGGGAGGCCGTGCAGGCCACCCTCGACCTGCTCCGCGGGCTGGGCGTGGCCAACCTGCTCAACGACGACTCGGCTCGCCGTACCGCCCTGCTGCACACCTGGAAACGCCAGCTCGCCGCCCTGCTCACGCCCGACGCCGGCCCACCGGAGCGCGCCACGCCGGGGCCCGAGCGCGACAGGCAGTGACCCGCCCGTCCTGACCGGCACACCCCGCCCGGAGGCACCATGGTCGACCTGACAGCACTGCTCGCGGATCTGGCCGCCGAGTCCGAGCAGCTCGACGCCCTCGTCGCGCCGCTGCCGCCGCAGGCGTGGGCGCGGCCCACCCCGGCTCCCGGGTGGACGGTCGGCCACCAGATCGCCCACCTCGCCTGGACCGACGAGATGGCCCGGCTCGCCGCCACCGACGTCGACGCCTTCTACGCCTCGGTCACCTCGGTGCCGGACGTCAGCCGGCTCGTCGACGACGGCGCGGAGCGGTTCCTGGCCCCACCGGCCGAGCTGCTCGCCCACTGGCGTGCCGGCCGGGCCGCGCTGATCGACGCCCTCACCGCCGTCCCCGCCGGGGAGAAGCTGCCCTGGTACGGCACCCGGATGTCGCCCGCCTCGATGGCCACCGCCCGGATCATGGAGACCTGGGCGCACGGCGAGGACGTGGCCGACGCGCTGGGCGTCACCCGCGCCCCGACCGCCCGGCTGCGGCACGTCGCCCACCTCGGCTTCCGTACCCTCGGGCACGGCTTCGCCGCCCACGGCCGGGCGCTGCCGACGGCCCCGGTCCGGGTCGAACTGACCGCGCCGACGAGCGCGAGCGGTGCGCTCGCGAGCCCCGCAGCCGTGAGCGAGGACGGCTCGTCCGGCGACGTCTGGGCCTTCGGGCCGGCGGACGCGGCGGACCGGATCACCGGCCCGGCGCTCGACTTCTGCCTGCTGGTCACCCAGCGCCGGCACCGCGCCGACCTGGCCCTGACCGCCACCGGCGCCACCGCCGACGAGTGGCTGGACGTGGCGCAGGCCTTCGCCGGGCCGCCCGGCGCCGGCCGGGAGCCGCGCGCGGCAAGCGGTGCCGGAGCCCCGGCATGAGCGCCCCGCTCCGGGTCGGCAACGCCTCCGGCTTCTACGGCGACCGCGCCACGGCCTGGCGGGAGATGCTCGACGGCGGCGAGCTGGACGTGCTCACCGGCGACTACCTGGCCGAGCTGACCATGCTGATCCTCGGCCGTGACCGGATGCGCGACCCCGCCCTGGGATACGCGAAGACCTTCCTCCGCCAGCTCGAAGGCTGCCTCGGCACCGCGCTGGACCGGGGCGTGCGGATCGTGACCAACGCCGGCGGGCTGAACCCGGCCGGCCTGGCCGCCGCGATCGGCTCGCTCGCCGACCGGCTCGGCCTCACCGCCCGGATCGGGTACGTCGAGGGCGACGCCCTCACCCGTCCCGACGCGCTCACCGCGAACGCCTATCTCGGCGCGTTCGGCATCGCGGCCTGCCTCGACGCCGGGGCGGACGTGGTGGTGACCGGCCGGGTCACCGACGCCTCGCTGGCCGTCGGGCCGGCGATCGCCCGGTTCGGCTGGGGCCGAAACGACCTGGACGCGCTGGCCGGGGCTACCGTCGCCGGGCACCTGATCGAGTGCGGGGCGCAGGTCACCGGCGGCAACTTCAGCTTCTTCACCGAGCTGCCCGACGGCGGCCACCGGCCCGGCTTCCCGATCGCGGAGATCCACCCGGACGGTTCCTCGGTGCTCACCAAGCACCCGGGGACCGGCGGCGCGGTCACCGTCGAGACCGTCACCGCGCAGCTGCTCTACGAGGTGGGCGGTCCGGCGTACCTGGGGCCGGACGTGGTGACCCGGCTGGACACCGTGCGGCTGCACCAGGACGGGCCCGACCGGGTCCGCGTCTCCGGTGTCCGGGGCACGCCGCCGCCGGACACCCTCAAGGTCGGCGTCAACAACCTCGGCGGGTTCCGCAACTCGATGACGTTCGTCCTCTGCGGACTGGACGTCCCCGCCAAGGCGGCCCTGGTGCGCGGGCAGATCGAGGAGGCGGTCGGCAAGGAGGGGCTGGAGTTCACGCTGGCCCGCACCGACCACCCGGACGCGGCCGACACCGAGGCGGCGAGCGCGCTGCTGCACGTACACCTGCGCGACGGTGACAAGGCGCGGGCCGGGCGGGCCTTCTCGGCGGCCGCGGTGGAGCTGGCCCTGGCCTCCTACCCCGGCTGCACGCTGACCACGCTGCCCGGCGACGCCACCCCGTACGGCGTCTTCACCGCCGACACCGTGCCGCAGGACGCGGTCGAGCACGTCGCGGTAATGCCCGGCGGGGAGCGGGTGCCGATCCCGCCGCCGACCCGGACCGACGCCGCTGCCGCGCACGCCACGGAGGTCACACCGGCCACCGGCGGCACGGCGGCACGGCCGGAGGGCACCGGCCCGACCCGAAGGGCGCCGCTGGGCGAACTGGTCGGGGCGCGCTCCGGCGACAAGGGCGGCGACGCCAACCTGGGCGTCTGGGCCCGCACCGACGCCACCTACGCCTGGCTGCGCGGCTGGCTCACCGTCGAGCGGCTGGCCGAACTGCTGCCGGAGACCGCCCCGCTGACCGTCGAGCGGTACGAGCTGCCGCACCTGCGGGCGGTGAACTTCGTGGTGCGGGGGCTGCTCGGGCAGGGCGTGGCCGCCTCCACGCGGTTCGACCCGCAGGCCAAGGCGCTCGGAGAGCTGCTGCGCTGCCGGGTCGTCGACCTGCCCGCGGACCTGCCGACGGGTCCACCGCAACGAGTCGGGGAGGCCGGCGCATGAGCATCGTGGACACCCCGGAACGGCGCCAGCTACGCGAGCTGACCCGGGCCTTCGTCACCCGGGAGGTGCTGCCGCACCTGGCCGACTGGGAGCGGGCCGGCGAGGTGCCGCGCGAGCTGCACGCCACCGCCGCGAAGATCGGCCTGCTCGGCATCGGGTTCCCCGAGTCGGTCGGCGGCAGCGGCGGCGACCTGCTCGACTCGATCCTCGTCACCGAGGAGATCATCCGCTCCGGCGGCTCGTCCGGGCTGATCGCGGCGCTCTTCACGCACGGCATCGCGCTGCCGCACATGGTCGCCGCCGCCGGCGGCCAGAGCGGCGGCCTGCTCCGCGGCCGGCTCGGCGGCGGCCAGCTCCGGGGCGACGACGACCTCATCGACCGGTACGTCCGGCCCACCCTGGCCGGCACGATGATCGGCGCGCTGGCGATCACCGAGCCGGACGGCGGCTCGGACGTCGCCGCGATCCGCACCACCGCCCGCCGGGACGGCGACCACTACGTGGTGAACGGGTCGAAGACCTACATCACCAGCGGGGTACGGGCCGACTTCGTGACCACCGCGGTCTGCACCGACTTCCCGGGCAGTGGCGAGCTCAGCCTGCTGGTCATCGACAAGGGCACGCCCGGCTTCACCGTCGGGCGCCGGCTGGAGAAGCTGGGCTGGCACTGCTCGGACACCGCCGAGCTGTCCTTCGTCGACGTCCGGGTGCCGGTGACCAACCGGATCGGCGAGGAGAACACCGGCTTCCTCGCGATCATGCAGCACTTCGCCGCGGAACGGCTCTCGCTGGCCACCCAGGCGTACGCGACCGCGCAGCGCTGCGTGGAGCTGGCCACCCGCTGGTGCCGGGACCGCACCACCTTCGGCCGCCCGCTGGCCAGCCGCCAGCTCATTCGGCACCGGCTCGCCGAGATGCACACCCGCGCCGAGGCGGCCCGGGCGTACGTGCACGAGGTGGCCGCCCGGGTCGCGGCGGGCGAGCCGGTGGTGACCGAGGTGGCGATGGCGAAGAACGTCGCGGTGGCCGCCTGCGACCAGGTGGTCGACCAGGCGCTGCAACTGCACGGCGGCTTCGGCTACCTGCGCGACGCCGAGGTGGAGCGGCACTACCGGGACGCCCGGATCCTCGGCATCGGCGGCGGCACCACCGAGATCATGAACGAGATCATCGCGAAGGGCATGGGCCTGTGAGCACACTGGACAGCACGCTCGACCCCGCCTCGCCGACCTACCGGACCAACCGGGAGGGGCTGCTGGAACGCCTCGCCGAGCTGGACGCCGAGCTGGACCGGGCCCGGGCCGGCGGTGGCGAGAAGTACGTGACCCGCCACCACGCGCGCGGCAAGCTGCTCCCCCGGGAGCGGATCGAGCTGCTGCTCGACCCGGACAGCCCGTTCCTGGAGCTGTCCCCGGTGGCGGCGTACGGCACCGACTTCCCGGTCGGAGCCAGCGTGGTGACCGGCATCGGCGTGGTCGAGGGCGTGGAGTGCCTGGTCATCGCCAACGACCCGACGGTACGCGGCGGCGCGGTCAACCCCTGGTCGCTGGCGAAGACCCGGCGGGCCGGCGAGATCGCCCTGGCCAACCGGCTGCCGATGGTCAACCTGGTCGAATCGGCCGGCGCCGACCTGCCCACCCAGGCGGAGATCTTCATCCCGGGCGGCCGGGTGTTCCGCGACCTGACCCGGCTCTCCGCGGCGAAGATCCCCACGGTCAGCGTGGTCTTCGGCAACGCCACCGCCGGCGGCGCGTACGTGCCCGGGATGTCCGACCACGTCATCATGATCCGGGACCGTTCGCAGGTGTACCTGGCCGGCCCGCCGCTGGTGAAGATGGCCACCGGCGAGGTCACCGACGACGAGTCGCTCGGCGGGGCGGCCATGCACGCGTCGACGTCGGGGCTGGCCGACTTCCTGGCCGAGGACGAGCGGGACGGTATCCGGCTGGCCCGGCAGTGCGTGCGCCGGCTCAACTGGCGCAAGCACGGCCCGCCGCCGCGCAACCCCGTCCCCCAGCCCCCCAAGTACGACCCGGAGGAGCTGCTCTGCATCGCCAGCGCCGACCTCAAGGTGCCCTTCGACCCCCGCGAGGTGCTGGCCCGGGTCCTGGACGGCAGCGAGTTCGACGAGTTCAAACCGGCCTACGGCACGGCGCTGGTCACCGGCTGGGGCGAGCTGCACGGGTACCCGGTCGGGGTGCTGGCCAACGCCCGGGGCGTGCTGTTCAGCGAGGAGGCGCAGAAGGCGGCCCAGTTCATCCAGCTCGCCAACGCCGCCGACACCCCGCTGGTCTTCCTCCAGAACACCACCGGCTACATGGTCGGCACCGAGTACGAGCAGCGCGGCATCATCAAGCACGGCGCGCTGATGATCAACGCGGTCTCGAACTCGACCGTGCCGCACCTGACGGTGAACCTGGGCGCCTCCTACGGCGCCGGCAACTACGGCATGTGCGGCCGGGCGTACGAGCCGCGGTTCCTCTTCACCTGGCCGAACGCGAAGTCGGCGGTGATGGGGCCGGCGCAGCTCGCCGGGGTGCTCTCCATCGTCGCCCGGCAGGCCGCCGCCGCCCGGGGGCGCGACTACGACGAGGAGTCCGACGCCGCGATGCGGATGATGGTCGAGCAGCAGATCGAGTCCCAGTCCGGCGCGCTCTTCCTCTCCGGCCGGCTCTACGACGACGGGGTGATCGACCCCCGGGACACCCGTACCGTCCTCGGGCTCTGCCTGTCGGCGATCCACAACGGACCGGTGAAGGGCGCCGACGGCTTCGGCGTCTTCCGGATGTGAGGGGCACACTCATGATCACCCGACTGCTGGTGGCCAACCGGGGCGAGATCGCCCGCCGGGTCTTCGCCACCTGCCGGGCACTCGGCGTCGAGACGGTCGCCGTGCACTCGGACGCCGACGCCGACGCGCCGTTCGTGGCCGAGGCCGACCACGCGGTCCGGCTGCCGGGGAACACCCCGGCCGAGACGTACCTGCGGATCGAGAAGATCCTGGACGCGGCCCGGAGGACCGGCGCGGACGCCGTCCACCCGGGCTACGGCTTCCTCGCCGAGAACGCCGAGTTCGCCGCGGCGGTGACCGACGCGGGGCTGACCTGGGTCGGCCCGCCGGCCAAGGCGATCGCCGCGATGGGCGACAAGATGGAGGCGAAGGCGCTGCTCGCCGAGGCGGGCGTGCCGATGCTGCCGACCTGGACCGACCCCGACCAGATCACCGACTTCCCGGTGCTGGTCAAGGCGTCCGCCGGCGGCGGCGGGCGGGGCATGCGCGTGGTCCGCGACGCCGCGGACCTCGCCGAGGCCGTCGCCTCCGCGCGCCGCGAGGCGGCCGCCGCGTTCGGCGACGGCACGGTCTTCGTCGAGCGGTACGTGGAGCGTGGCCGGCACGTCGAGGTGCAGATCTTCGGCGACACCCACGGCACCGTGGTCGCCCTCGGCGAGCGGGACTGCTCGATCCAGCGCCGGCACCAGAAGATCGTCGAGGAGGCCCCGGCCGTCGTCGGGCCGCAGGTGCGGCAGCGGCTGCACGAGGCGGCGGTGGCCGCCGGCCGGGCCGTCGACTACGTCGGCGCGGGCACGGTGGAGTTCCTGCTCGCCCCGACCGGCGAGTTCTTCTTCCTGGAGATGAACACCCGACTCCAGGTGGAGCACCCGGTCACCGAGGCGGTCACCGGGCTGGACCTGGTCCGGCTGCAACTGCTGGTCGCCGAGGGCGAGCCGCTGCCGGTGGCGGCGACCCCGCCGGTCGACGGCCACGCGATCGAGGCACGCCTCTGCGCGGAGGACCCGGCCCAGGGCTTCCGTCCCGCGACCGGCACAGTGCACCGGTTCGCCGTCCCGGGGATGACCGGGGCGTTCGCCCCGACGAAGGGGCTGCGACTGGACTCCGGCGTGACGGACGGCTCGATGGTGGGCGTGCACTACGACTCGATGCTGGCCAAGCTGGTCGCCTGGGCGCCGACCCGGGCGGAGGCGGTCCGGGCGCTGGCGGGTGCGCTGGCCCGGGCCGAGTTCCACGGCGTCGCCACCAACCGGGACCTGCTGGTCCGGGTACTGCGCAGCGCCGAGTTCGCGGCGGCCGAGGCGGACACCGGTTTCCTGGACCGGCACCCCGAGGTCTTCGCCCCGCTGCTCCCCGCCGACCGTTGGCCGCTGGCGGCGCTGGCCGCCGCGCTCGCCTCGGCCGCCGCCCGCCGCGCCGAGGCGGGCGTGCTCGCCGGGCTCCCCTCCGGCTGGCGGAACGTGCCGGCGTTCCCGCAGGTCACCCGCTACGCCGGGCCGGACGGCGGCGAGATCGAGGTGCGCTACCGACTGGACCGCGCCGGCGCACTGGCGCAGTGGCACACCGACCCGGGCGTGACCTCGGCCGACGGGCCGTCGACAGGACCCGGGGCCGACCCGGCCGGAGCGGATGCCGACCGGTCCGGGCAGCCGCCGACGGTCGAGCTGGTGCAGGCGACCCCGGACCGGGTCGTGCTCGACCTGGACGGCGTGCGCCGGGCGTTCCGCGTACACCGGGTGGGGTCGGCGGTCTTCGTGGACGGCCCGGACGGGGCGACGAGCCTGACCGAGCTGCCCCGGTTCCCGCTGCCCACCACGGAGCTGGCGGCCGGGTCGCTGCTGGCGCCGCTGCCCGGCGCGGTGAGCCGGGTGCACGTGGCGGTCGGTCAGCGGGTCGCCGCCGGCGACCTGCTGCTGACCCTGGAAGCGATGAAGCTCGAACACCCCGTGCTCGCCCCGACCGACGGCGTGGTCGCCGAACTGCCGGTGCCGGCCGGCGGCCAGGTCGAAACCGGCGCCGTGCTGGCCGTGGTCAACTCCGAGGAGGACCCGCGATGAACTTCGACCTCACCCCCGAGCAGGACCAGCTCCGTGACGCCGTCCGCGCGCTGGGCCGGCGGTACGGCCACTCCTACTTCGTCGAGAAGGCGAAGACCGGCGGGCACACCAGCGAGCTGTGGAGCGAGGCCGGCCGGCTCGGCTACCTCGGCGTCAACATCCCCACCGAGTACGGCGGCGGGGGCGGCGGCATCACCGAACTGGCCCTCGTCTGCGAGGAGCTGGCGGCGGCCGGCTGCCCGCTGCTGCTGCTGGTGGTCTCCCCGGCCATCGCCGCCACGGTGATCAACAAGCACGGCACCGACGAGCAGCGCAAGCGCCACCTGCCCGGCCTGGCCGACGGCACCCAGAAGATCGTCTTCGCGATCACCGAGCCGGAGGCCGGCTCGAACTTCCACCGGCTCGGCACGGTGGCCCGCCGCGACGGCGACGACTGGCTGCTCTCCGGCCGCAAATGCTACATCTCGGGCGTCGACGAGGCGCAGTACGTGCTGGTCGTGGCTCGCACCGAGGACGCGTCGACCGGAAAGCTGAAGCCGGCGCTGTTCATCGTGCCGACCGACGCGCCGGGGCTGACCCGCTCCAAACTGGACATGGAGATCCTCTCCCCGGAGAACCAGTTCCTGCTCTACCTCGACGACGTGCGGCTGCCCGCCGACGCGCTGGTCGGCGAGTCCCTGGACGCCGGGCTGCCGGCGCTGTTCGCCGGGCTCAACCCGGAGCGGATCACCGTCGCCGCGATGGGCGCCGGCACCGGCCGGTACGCCATCGAGCGGGCCAGCGAGTACACCGCCACCCGCAAGGTCTGGGGCGGCCGGAGCATCGGCTCGCACCAGGGCGTGGCACACCCCCTCGCGCACGCGGCGGTGCAGGTGGAACTGGCCCGACTGATGATCCACAAGGCGGCCACCCTCTACGACGCCGGCCGCGACCTGGAGGCCGGCATCTCGGGCAACATGGCCAAGTACGCCGCCGGCGAGGCCGCCGCGCTGGCCGTGGACACCGCCGTGCAGGCCCTCGGCGGGGCCGGCATGACCACCGAGTACGGCGTCGCCACCCTGCTCGGCGCGGTACGCGCCGGCCGGATCGCCCCGGTCAGCCGGGAGATGATCCTCAACTTCGTCGCCCAGCACGTCCTCGGCCAGGACAAGTCCTACTGAGCCAGGCGGATCCGGGGCGCGCCGTACCGGAAAGGGTGGCCGGACCGACACCGTGATCCGGCGACTCCCCACTGTCACGATCAGCGGTGACAGACCACAGGGGAGGGTGTCATGGACAGAAGAGCCGTACTCAGGGGGCTCGCGGGCGCGGCGGTCGCCGCGCCGGCCGCCGGGCTGCTCGGCGCCGCGCCGGCCGAGGCCGCGACCCACTACGTGATGGCGACCGAGCAGGCCAGCGGTCGGATCCTCAGGTTCAACCCGGCGGCCTGGAGCAGCGGCACGGTGCTGTGGAAGGCGCCGAGCACCACCGGTACGTGGAAGAACCTCTCCGACGTCAAGCGGCGGGGCACCGCGAAGTGGGGCAACGTCATGCTGATGACGTCCTCCGGGATGGGCGACTACCTGGGCCGGGCCGCGATGATCGACGAGAGCGCGATCGGCTCCTCGCGTACCGGGGGGATCGTCTGGCAGGCCGCCGTGGACGGCAACCCGCACTCGATCGAGCGGATCGAGGGCAAGGGGGCGATCGTGGTGGCCACCTCCAAGGGGCCGACCGGCTCGGCCAGCGGTGGCGGCCTGCACCTGTTCGTACCGTCGACCAACGGCGGCAAGCCGGGCACCCGGGCGGTCAAGTTCTACGGCTTTCCGGGCGCGCACGGGGTCATCTACAACCAGAACGGCTTCGTCATCGCCGTGGGCACCGGTGAGGTCCGCCTCTACGGGATCACCGGCAACGGGTCCAGCACCCGGTTGTCGTACCGGACGAAGCTGACCTTCAGCGACGGCGCGGGGCGGGCGAAGGTCGGGCACGACATCCTGCCCGACCACGACGGCAGCGGCTACTTCTTCACCTCGTCGTACAACGTGCGCTCGCTGCAACTGGTGTACGCCGGCAACAGCTGGCAGTTCACCTCCAGCCAGGTCAGCGGGGCCGACCACGTCAAGGCGTACACCCGGCTGCCGAACGGGGTGCGGACCTGGGTGGTGCCGGGCTCCGGCGAGGGTGACTGGAGCCGCACCATCCACTTCAGCTCCGGCAACCACAGCAAGAGCGGCGCCCGCTTCTACCGGGTGCGGTACTACACCACCGCGTTCGGCTGACCGGCCGCGCGCCCGGGGCCGGCGGGCCGACGCCGGGTCCGGGCGCCGGGCCGGCCGGTTGTACCCGTGGTGACACCGCCCCGGGTCGGCTCAGCCCACGGCGCGGCAGGCGGCGTCGATGCGGTGCACCGGGCGCACCCGCCGGCCCGTCCCCTCCAGCAGCGAGTCCTCGACGTGGAAGTCGCGGATGCGCAGCCGGTGCCGGGGCAGCTCCTCCTCGCTGGGGCAGAGCACCTGGGCGCGCACCTGGTCCACCGGCACGTAACGGACGCCGCCGCGCTCCTGGAGCAGCACCACGTTCACGTCGTCCACGGTCACCACGTGCCCGCGGACGTCCTCGGTGACGCCGGGCGTCGACTCCACGGTGGTGACGGTGAGCGGCAGCACCGGCGTGCTGATCACCGGCAGGGCGGCCCAGACCAGCATGGCGAGCACGGCCGCCTCGGTCAGCGACGCCAGTGGCCGGATCACCGCCGCCGGCAGCGGACCGGTGACGCCGAGCGCGAGCAGCGGCGGCGCGACGAGCAACAGCAGGGCCAGCAGCTCCCCCTGTCGCCAGGCGTCCCGCAGGGTCGGCGCGAGCAGCCAGGCGTACCCGACGAACAGGGCGGCGAGGAGCAGCAGCCGGGGCGCGACCTGCTCGTGCAGCCGGGCCGGGGTGAGCTGGAACGCGGCGACGAACGCCGGGATCAGCAGCGGCAGGTAGAGCAGCTGCCAGGTCACCAGGGCGAGCAGGAAGCTGGCGACCACGAACCAGGCCGGGGTGATGTCCACCCAGCGGGCGAAGAGCGGCCGGCGGAAGCTGGCCGGCATCCGCTCCACGCTCACCCGGAGCACCGCGCCGAGCGCGAAGACCGCGACCAGGCCCGTCGAGAGCAGGCGGGCGGCCGTGGTGAGGAAGCCGGCCAGCAGGTTCACCGGGCCGACGTTCGCCACCAGGAGCAGGGTGGTCTGGAGTTCGCCGCCGGCCTCGACGCCGAGCCGGAGCACGGAGAAGATCGCCGGCACGCCGACCACCGCCGTCCAGAACGACTGGCTGGCCCGGGCCCGCCGCTCGGCCGGGTCACTCCCCTCCCGCGCCGGCCCGGCGGGGCCCACGTCACGCTGGGCGGGCACCGCCGGGGCGCTCACCGCCGGGGCGCCTTGTCGTCGAAGTCGACCAGCTTGGGTACGTCCAGCGGCTGCGGCTGTGACTTCGGCGCCTTCATCCAGGGCCCCAGCGTCCGGTTGTACGCGGTCAGCCAGGGACTGCTGATCCCGCTGCGCCCCTGCTGGTAGCTCTTGTCGAGGAAGAAGGCGACCAGGTCGCGCAGGGCCGGGTCGCCGATCGGCACCCCGATGCCGAGCGTCTCGCTGGTGCCGAACGGCATGTCGACGATCTCGAACTCGGTCGGGTACTGGGAGAGGAAGCCGGCGAGGATGGTCTCGTCGGAGCTGACCGCGTCGTACCGCCCCTCGCGGATGCCGTTGACGCAGTCGCCGACCCGCTTCACCACCAACGCCTTGACCTGGTGTTTCTCCAGCTCGGCCTCGGTGGTGGAGCCGCCACTGGTGCAGATCTTGTACGCCGGGTCGCGGAGGTCCTCGATGGTGCGGATCTTGTCCTTCAACCGGTTCGGGACCATCACCTCCTGGGTGGTGACGAAGTACGGCCCGGCGAAGCCGACCTGCTTCTTGCGCTCCTCGGTGATCGAGAAGCTGGAGACCACCAGGTCGACCACACCTCCTTGGAGGGCCGGAATGCGGTCCTCGGTGGCCAGCGAGACGAAGTCGATCCGCTGGTCGCCCTCGTAGCCCAGCGAGGCGGCGATGTACCGGGCGATCTCGACGTCGAAGCCGACGTAGGTGCCGTTGCGCAGCTCGCCCATCAGCGGCTCGGTGGCCGCCACCCCGATCCTGATCTTCGGCTGGCCGTCGATGTGCGACTCGCGCAACTTGTCCAGCACCGAGGGGAGCGGCGGATCCTGCCGGTTGTCGCACCCGGCCGCGGCGGCCAGCGTCAGGGTCAGCGCCACGGCCAGCGTGGTCGCGACCGAGCGGAACCTCGGGGAGGAGCTGTCGTTCATCGAACTACCTCGCTGACGGACACGGCCTGCGGGACACCGACAGTAGCGGTTTCCCACCACTTCGGTGGTCATCGGAACGGCGTGGAAAGTGACCGGGGTACGACAGGCGACCCGAGCGCCCGCCGTACCCCGGCGTCCTTCAGCGCACCGTCAGCGCAGCGTCAGCGTGCCCACGGCGGGCCGCGGCGCGACGACCGGCGGCAGCCGCTTCGGCTCGCCCCGGGCCGGCTCGCCCTCGGCGGCCAGCGCGCTCTTCGGCGCGGCGGCCCGCGACGTCTCCGGCTCGGCCGGTACCTCGACGAAGGGCTGCACGTCACCGGTGCAGAGGGTGCCCTTCTTCGGCAACGTGCCCTTGAGCAGGTAGGCGTCGACGGCGCCGGTCACGCAGGCGGACGTCCCGTAGGCGGTGTGCCCCCAGCTGTCGCTGCTGAGCAGCCGGCTGTTCGGCAGCAGCTTCGCCGAGCTGACCGCCGCGTCGTAGTTGGTGGCCGGGTCCCAGTAGTTGCCGACCACCAGCACCGGGGCGCTGGTCTTCCGGTTGAACGGACCGGTGTAGGCGTCCTCGTCGCGCACCGTCCAGGTGTCCCGGGCGCACGGCGCGGCGCTCCAGCCCCAGGCCCGCCCGAAGTACGGGGCCCGCTTGTCCTCCTTGGCCGTCAGCGCCGGCCAGGCACCCGCGTCCTTCGGGTGGTACGCGTCGGTGCAGTCGACACCGAGGAACGTCTCCAGCCCGTTGTTGTACGGGAAGTCGTACCGGCGCTGCTGCCGGGCCTGCTCGGCGCGCTTGGCGACGGCCGTGCGGGCCTGCGCCAGGCGGGCCGCGGTGGCCGATCCCGGATCGGTGAGCACCAGCAGGTCGGCGGTGATCGAGGCGATGTCGGCGTAGCCGTACGGGCTGTAGAGGGAGCTGAGGCTGGCGCCGACGAAGTCGGCGTAGCTGACGGTGAACGAGCCCCCGTCCGGGTCGTCGATCACCACCGGCTTCTTGCGCAGCCGCTGCGCCACCAACTCGTACGAGGCGACCGGGTCGCCGGCCGCCAGGGAGCACTTCTCCTCGCCGGCCTTGTCGCAGCGGAGCAGGATCTCGCGCAGCGCCTGGTACGCGCCGTCGGCGCTGCGCAGCCGGGTCTCCTGGAGGTCGCCGCGGGCCTTGCCCTGGCCGACCCAGGCGTTCGGGTCGAGCACCCCGTCGACGACCAGCGCGCGGAACCGGTCCGGGAACATGTTGGCGTAGTACTGGCCGAGCGCGCTGCCGTAGCTGAAGCCGAGGTAGCTGAGCTTCTTGTCGCCCACCGCCCGGCGCAGCACCTCCATGTCCCGGGCGACCTCGGCGGTGGACATCGCCCCGGTCAGCGGCTTGCCGGTGGTGGAGCAGGCCCGACCGACCGCCTTCGACGAGTCGATGTACGCCTTCTCCTCGGCCTTCGTCCACGGGAACGCCACGTTCAGCCCGGCGTACGCCCTGGTCTGGTCCTTGACCGACGGGAAGCATTTGACGTTGTCGCTGGCGGCGACGCCGCGCGGGTCGATGCCGACGATGTCGAAGCGGTCCAGCAGTTCATCGGAGAGGAAGTACGGCGCGGCGAGCGCGATGTCGGTGCCGGAGCCGCCCGGGCCGCCCGGGTTGAGGAAGAGACTGCCGATCCGGCTCTGCTGGTCGCGGGCCTTGACCCGGAGCAACGCGATCTCGGTGGTGGCCCCCTTGGGCTGGTCGTAGTCCAGCGGCAACCGGGTGGTCGCGCACTCGGCGTAGCCGTAGCAGGCGTACCAGTCGAGCTTGGGCGTGGGCACGCGGTCGACCCGCCGGGCTTCGGCGGGACTGGTGCGGTCCGATGTGGTGGGTCGACCCCAGCCGGTGGTGACGGGCGACGCGGTTGCGGGCGCGATCGCCGATCCGGCGAGGAAGAGGCCGGCGATACCTGCCGCGGCCAGGGACCGGGAAGTACGTGGCATGTGCTGCCTTCCGGTGGAGGACGGGGACTGTCGAGGTGACCCTCGACCTTCGTCACCCTAGGGGCGGCAGACAATGATCGCGGCCCGGCGAAACGCCATCAAAGGGACCAATTATCCGGACGATGTAACGAAATTTTCATTGTCGACGCTGTTTGGCATCCTTCCGCCACTCAGGAGCCGACCTCCTCGAACCAGTCCGGCTCCGGCCCGGCCGTCGACCCGCCCGACTCCGGCGGCACGTGGTCGTCGACCACCCGCCAACCGGCGGCGTCCGCACGCAGCAGCAGGAAGGCGTCGATCTCGCTGAATGGCGCGCCGACGGCGTACACGGTGCCGGCGTCCACGGTGGCCTTCTCCAGCGAGCAGACGCCCCGCGGGTCCGGCCGGGCGCCGGCGCAGTCGCCGACGTACCGGTGGTCGCCGCCGTAGCTGGCGGTCACGTAGCGGGACAGGGCCTCGGCGAGGGAGACCCGCGCCGCCGATCGGGTCGCCGGCGGCGGCGAGGGTGCGGCGGCGGAGGTGGTGACCAGCACGGAGGGGCGTGCCTCCTCCGGCGACGAGCCCGACCCGCAGGCGCCGAGCGGGCCCGACACCAGCAGTGCGACGACGATCCGGGACGTGCGGCGCATCGGCGTTCCTCCTTCGGACGAGGTGATCGGATCATCGCACCGGGTGGCCGGCGGATCCGCCGCCGCGACCCACCGGTGCGCGGATTGACAGCGCGTCCCACCCGGAGATGCTTGTCGGGTGGGACGAATCCTCAGGCCGGACCCGCGCGCCGTGGCGGCGGTCGCGTCGCTCGCCGCCGTCGCGGTGCTGGTGACCCTGCTCGTGCGGCACCCCGCCAACATCCTGACGGTGGGGCTGGCGCTGCTCTGCGTGCTGCTGGCCACGGTCGCCGGCACCGCCGTGGCCGCCCTGCGCGAGCAGCCCTCGACGGGCGCCACCCCGCCGGGGCCGCCGGACGCCGGCCCCCCGGTGCTCGACGCGGACACCCTCGACGCCCTGGACAGCGCGGCCGTCCGCGCGAAACTGGAGGAGCTGGACGACCTCAGGGACCGATGAGGGTGGGCGAGGCGAGCGCGTCCACCCCCTTGCCGGCCAGGCAGCGGTACGTCCGGCCGGTGTCCGTGCCGCTCGGCGGCAGGACCTCCAGGTTCCAGCCGGTGGGGTAGGCCAACCCGCTGGTGAGCCGGAAAATCCGCGCGTTGCAGACCCGGCGGACGGTCGGGTCCGCGCTGATCGCGGCGTGCCCCGCGCCGACCAGCGCGGGAGGCAGCTCACCCTCCACATAGGTCTCCCAGGTGTGCCGGCCGTCGCAGGACACCTGCGGCGCCACGGCCCGGTCGCCGCGCAACCGCACCGGCCCGAAGCACTCCAGCCCCGACGCGCAGTGCGCCCCGGGGGGCAGGGTCAGCGTGGACGAGCCGGCGAGGCAGCCCGGCAGCGAGCCCCACGCGGCCGGCGAGGCGGATCCGGTGGCCGTCGGCGTCGGCGTGGGGGCGGCCACGGACGCGGCATTGCCGGCGACCCAGGCACCGGCGCTGGCCGAGGCGGCCAGGGCGAGGACCCCGGCGCCGCCGAGGAACCACCGCCGCCGGCGGCGTCGCCCGTGCGGCACCGTCGGGTGGGCGTCCTCGGGCACCGGCCGCGGCGGGCCGGACCGGTCCACGGTGTACGGCCCGGAGGGGCCCCCGGAGATCGGCGCTCCGCTCACCGGCGCCCCGCTGACCGGGGACGACGGGACGGCGCCGAGCGGCAGCGCGGTGAGCAGGTCCCGCAGCTCGAGCGCGGAGGGACGCGCGCCCGGGTCGTTGGACATCCCGGCGCGCAGCACGTCGACCAGTTCGGTCGGCACCCCGGGCAGCTCCGGGATGGGCTGGTTGAACATCTCCAGCACGGTGACCAGGCTCGGGTTCCGCTCCGACTGCCAGCGGGGCGGGCGTCCGTGCATCACCGCGTAGAGGGTGGCGCAGAGCGCGTACACGTCGACGGCCGGCGAGGGCGGGCTGTGACTGAACATCTCCGGCGGGGCGTACGCCGGGGTGAGCACCTCCAGGGTGACCGAGGCGTCGCGCACCTCGGCCAGCACCGCCAGCCCGAAGTCGGCCAGCACCGCCGGGTTGAAGTGCGAGTGCAGGATGTTGGCCGGCTTGACGTCGCGGTGCAGCACCCCGGCCGCGTGGGAGTGGGCCAGCGCGTCGGCGATCTTGATGCCGAGGTCGCGGGTCTCCGCCGGGCCGAGCGGCGAGGTCCGCATCCGCTCGGCGTACGAGCCGTCGCAGAGCTCCATGATCAGATAAGGGTGCTGGTCGACGGTGACCCCGACGTCGAAGAGGTCCACCACGTGCGGGTGGGACGACATCTTCCCGGCGGCGCGCGCCTCCCGGAGGAACCGGGCCTGGTCCCGCTCGCTGTCCAGCGTGCGGTTCTCCACCTTGACGGCGACCTCGCGCCCCACTGAGATCTGCGTGGCCCGGTAGACGGTCGCGTAGCCACCCCGGGCGAACACCTGCAAATCAGTCAGACCGGGCACGATGGGCAGCCGGAGGGCGCCGGGCGGGGTCTCGGTCACAGCTCTGAAAATACCCGTCCCGCCGGAGCGCTCAGCGGACCGTACCGGCGGCCGGTGCGGGACCGGCGCTCTCACCGGCACCCGGCTCGACGCCGTCCGGGCCATCGACGGATGTCGGCGCGACCGCCCGGCGGGCGTCCCAGCGCAGGCCGACGGCGGTGGCGACCGCCCCCAGCCCCTCCCACGCAGCGACGCCGAGGAAGCGGTCCGGCGCGACGTCGGCCAGCACGATCAGGGTGAAGACGGTGAAGGTGACCAGCCGGAAGACGACGGTGAACCGGTAGAAGGCCCGCCACTCGGTGGCGACCGCCAGCAGGTAGTAGACGCCCATGTTGAACGAGGCCATCGAGGAGGCGGTGAGGAACGTGCCGGTGTAGTCGCCGGCCGCCCGCCGCGCGGGCACCTCGAAGCCGAGCATCCGCAACTGCGCCTCGGGCCAGACCAACCCGAGCGCGCCGAGCAGGAGCGCCAGCACGCCGAAGACCGCGATCGTCCAGCCGGCGCCGGAACGCGGCAGCCTCATCTGTCCTCCCCACCCCCAGGGCGCGGTCGGTCACCCGACCGCGTGGAAGGACACGCTAACCGCCCCCACCGACGCGCACATCCCCGAAACCGCCAGACCTCCCTCCCTCACCACCCCCCGCGCTCAAGCGCGGGCCGGGGGCGGGGTCAGGTTCCGGTGGAGAGGCGGGCGCGGAGGGCGTCGGCGGCGGCGCGTTCGCTGCGCTGCTCGGTCGCGTACGCCAGGCGGACCGCCTCCTCGGCGCAGGCCAGCGCCTCGACGGGCCGACCGCAGGCGGCCAGCGCCTCGGCCAGCACCCTCGCCCCGATCACCTGGCTGCGCACGTCCTCGGCGGGGGCGGCGACGGCCCGCCGGGCCCAGTCCAGCGCCTGCTCCCGCTGGCCGTGCGCGAGCAGGGCGGAGGCGTACCGGGCCATCGTCTGGCGGCGGGAGAAGAGCAGCGTCGGGGCGTTCGCGGCGGTGGTGGCCACCGGGGCGAGCAGCCCGACCGCGGTGGCCGAGTCGCCGGCGGCGAGCCGGGCGGTCGCCAGCAGCACCCGGGGCGCGACCTGGGCCGGCGCCTGCGGGTTGTGCGGTTCGACGGCCGTCAGCACCGCCCGGGCGTCCCGCTCGGCGGTCTCGCAGTCGCCCATGTCGAGCGCGACGAAGCCGCGCAGCGTGCCGGCCATCCCGGTGAGCAGCGGGTGCGAGGTGCGCTCGGCGTACGCGAGGGCGTCGGTGAGCAGGTCGGCGGCGTGCTCCGGCTCGCCCAGGCCACGCGCCACCACACCCCGGACCACCAGGGCGAAGCCGCGCCCCCAGTCGTCGGAGACCTCGGCGAAGTCCCGGTACGCCCGGCGGGCCGACCGGTCCGCCTCGGCGATCTCGCCCAGCTCGGCGCCGGCGAACGCCTCGACCGCGCGCAGCGTGCCGACCGCCCACGCCTCGCCGACCCGTTCGCCGAAGGGCAGGAAGACGTTCGCCAGCCGGCACGCCTCGTTCAGCCGGCCGGCGAGCAGCCGGGCGAACGCGGTGGTGCCGCGCAGCCAGGCCCGCCCGTACGGGTCCTTCAGCTCGGCGAAGAGCCGGGCGGCCCGGCCGAGCACCGCGTCGGTGCCGGCGAAATCGCCCCGGGTGGTGGTCACCCAGGCCAGGTTCTGCAACGACCAGGCCTGCCCCCGCCGGTCCTGCGCGGCGAGGCTGACCTGGTACGACGCGGCGAGGCGGCTGCTTGCCTGGCCGAGCCGGCCGGCGACGAAGTCGGCCATCCCGAGTCGGCGCATCGCCGAGGCGCGCAGCGTCGGCAGCCCGCCGGCGGTGGCCACCTGCAACGCCTCCTGCCAGCAGGTCGCCGCCCGGGCCTGGTCGCCGAGGGTCTGGTGGGCCTGCCCGGCGAGCAGGAGCGCGCTCGTCCGGGTGGCCGCGTCGTCGCCGGCGTTGGCCGCGATCTTCTCGGCGAAGGCGAGCGCGTCGGCGGGGCGGCCCACCTGGAGCAGGGCCCGGGCGTGCACCACCCGGTCGGCGGCGGGCACCCCGTCCCGGGCCAGCTCGGCGGCGCGTTCGGCGTACTCGACGGCGAGGGCCGGCTCGCCGGCGTGCATCGACCGGCGGACGGCCCGGCCCAGCGCGGCCACGCCCAGCGGGGTGACCGTACGGGCCGGCGCGTCCGGCCGGAGCTTGACCGCGTCGGCGAGCACGGCGGCCCGCTCGACGTGCTCGGCGACGAAGTCGTCCCGGGCCGGGTCGGTGAAGCCGCCCGGCGGGGTGACCCGGCTGTCCGGCACCGGGGCCGCCCACCGGGCCAGCGCGGCGTGCCGCTCGGCCAGCTCGGCCTTGCTCACCCCGGCGTACGCGGCCTCCCGCATGAGCGGGGTGGCGAAGGCGTACCCGGTGCGGGTGCGGTGCAGCATGCGGCGTTGCAGCAGCTCGTCGACGGCCCGCTCCAGCTCGACCGCGGCCACCGCGGCGGGCCGGCCGTCCCGCCCGACGCGCAGTTCGCGGAGCGCCTCCAGGGTGCCGGTCGGCACGGTGTCGCCGACCACGGCGGCGTCCCGCAGCACCGAGCGGGCGTCCGCCGGCAGCGCGTCGATGCGGGCGGCGAGCACGGCGGCCAGGTCGCGGGAGAGCAGCCGGCTGCCCAGCGAGCCGGGCGCCAGCCGCCAGCCGCCGGGGCTGCCGGCGCTCCGCTCGGCGACCGCGGTGAGCGCGCCCCGCTCCATCAGCAGCGTGACCAGCTCGGCCAGGTAGAACGGGTTGCCCTGGGCGGTGGCGAGGAGCCGGTCGGCGTCGGCCTGCGGCAGCCGGCCGCCGCCGAGGTAGGTGGTGAGCAGCCGGGCGGCGTCGGCACCGCGCAGCGGGGGCAGCGCGTGCACCTCGGCGTCGGCGACCCGGGTCAGCGCCCCCGCGGTGCGCACCAGCTCCGGCCGGCCGAGCAGCAGCACCAGCGCCGGGCCGGTGAGCCGGGACAGCGTCAGCCCGAGCGCGCTGATGGTCTCGGCGGTGGCGTCGTGCAGGTCGTCCACGACGATCACCAGCGGCGCCTCGGTGGCCAGGGCGCTGAGCAGGCCGGCGACCGCGTTCGGCACTGCCTCGGCGTCGGCGGGCGCGCCGCCGGCGGTCCACTCCCCGTTGTCGGTGGCGCTGCCGTGCCCGCCGGGCAGCTCGGCGTACCCGAGGAGGGCCAGCAGTTGGTCGGTGGCGAGCGGGGTGCCGCCCTGCCGGCCGAGTCGCTGGCCGAGCCGGCGCAGCCGCTCCTCGACGGCCGGGCGGGTGAGCGCGGTGGACGTGTCGTTGGGCAGGCCGACCGCGGCCCGGACCAGGTCGGCCAGCGGGGCGAGCCGGCGCCGCTCGCCGAAGGCGGCGCAGCGGACGGAGAGCACCCGGGCGCCGGTGTGTGCGGCGTACCGGCCGGCACCGACGTCGTAGCCGGCGGCGAGGCGTTCCACCTCGGCGGCGAAGCGGGACTTGCCGATCCCCGCCTCGGCGGTCATCAGCAGCACCCGGGGCTCGCTCCGGTCGATCACCTCGGCGAGCCGGCCGGCGACCCGGCCGATCTCGGTCTCCCGGCCGACGAACGGCGCCTCGTCGCCGAGGCCCGAGCGGGTGCCCGGGGCGTCCAGGAGCCCCAGCAGCTCGTACGCCTCGACCGGCTCGCGCTTGCCCTTGAGCCGCAACGGGCGCAGCGCCCGCCAGGAGGCGACGTGCCGGGTGGCGGCGGAGGTGCGTGCGCCGCCGTAGACCGCGCCGACGGCGGCGGCGTCGGCGAGCCGGGCGGCGGTGTTCACCGTGTCGCCGATGACGGTGTACTCGATTGCCGCCTGGATGCCGGCGATCACGTCGCCGGTGTTCAGGCCGACCCGCAGGCCGAGCGGCGCGCCGCCGCCCCGCTCGTCGTCGAGCACCCGGCGGACCGCCCGCTGCATGGACAGTGCGGCGCGGACCGCCCGTTCGGCGTCGTCCTCGTGCGCGACCGGCGCGCCGAAGACCGCCATGATGCCGTCGCCGGTGAGCTTGTCGACGTGGCCGCCGAAGGTCTTGACCGCTCCGGCGAGCGCGGCGAGGACCCGGTCGGTGACCGCGCCGACCCGTTCCGGGTCCAGGTCCTCCGACCAGGAGGTGAAGTCGGACAGGTCGCCGAAGAGCACGGTGACGACCCGCCGCTCGGCGGCGGGCAGGGTCGCGGCGGCCGGCAGCGCGGCGCCGCAGTTGTGGCAGAAGCGGGCGCCGGGCACGGCGACGGTGCCGCACACGGGGCAGGTCACGGTTGCTCCAACTCCGTGACCCCGGTGCCGGATTCCCGGGGGGCGACCCCGAGGTACTCCAGTTGGGCCCGGACCGACCATTCGGCGGCCCACCACAGCGACCGGTCGACGTCGGCGTAGACCCGGGCGACCACCTCGGGCGCGGTGGTCGCGCCGGCCTCGACCGCCGCGCGGACCTGGTCGAGCCGGGCCCGCCGGTGGGCCAGGTAGAACTCCGCCGCCGCGCCGCAGTCGGCCAGTGCCGGGCCGTGCCCGGGCAGCGCCGGGATCCCCCGGTACGCGGAGAGCAGTTCGAGGCTGGCGAGGTAGTCGCCGAGGTGCCCGTCGGGGTGGGCGACCACGGTGGTGCCCCGGCCGAGGATGGTGTCGCCGGTGAGCACGACCCGCTCGTCGCCGTGTTCGGCGAGGAAGCAGACCGAGTCGGCGGTGTGCCCGGGGGTCGGCACCAGGCGGACGGTGAAGCCGGCGGCCTCCACCGGGGCGTCCGGGGTCAGCGGCGCGGCGCCGATGGTGTGCGCCGGGTCGGCGGCCCGCACGGCGGCCCCGTCGAGCAGGTCGGCGAGGCGGGCGGCGCCCTCGGTGTGGTCGGGGTGCCCGTGGGTGATCAGCACCGAGCCGACCGGGCCGTGCGCGGCGATCCGACCCAGGTGGCCCTCGTCCGCCGGCCCGGGGTCGACCACCACGGCGGGCGCGCCCGGGGCGGCACGCAGCACCCAGGTGTTCGTCCCGTCCAGCGTCATCGGCCCGGGGTTGGGCGCCCGCAACAGGGTCACCCAGCCGGGCAGCCCGTCCGCGAGCGCGGCCACCGGCCCCGTCACATGCCCGCCCATGGCTGCGATCGTACGACCCCGCCCGCCACTCCCCGCGATCTTGCACCTTCGGCCGATGGTTTGTGGCCGTTCGCGGCTTTCAGCGGCCACGGAACCGCAGGATCGCGGGGAGAGGGCGGTGCGGTGCGGTGCGGTCAGGCGACCTCGACGATGACCTCGACCTCGACCGGGGCGTCGAGCGGCAGCTCGGCGACGCCGACGGCGGAGCGGGCGTGCCGGCCGGCCTCGCCGAAGACCGCGCCGAAGAGGTCCGAGGCGCCGTTGATCACGCCGGGCTGGCCGGTGAACCCGGACGCGCTCGCGACGAAGCCGGTCAGCTTCACGATCTTGACGACGTTCTCCAGACCGACCAGGGCGTCGACCGCCGCGAGGGCGTTCAGCGCGCACCGCTCGGCGAGGTCCTTGGCCTGCTCGGCGGAGACGCCGGCGCCGACCTTGCCGGTGGCGAGCAGCTTGCCCTCGGCGATCGGCAGCTGGCCGGAGACGTAGACGTGCTGGCCGGACTGCACCGCCGGCACGTAACTGGCCACCGGCGGCACGACCTCGGGCAGGGCCAGCCCGAGTTCCGCCAGCTTGGCGTGAGGCCCGTTGCTCATGCCCGTCAGCCCTTCGGACGCTTCAGGTAGGCGACCAGCTGGTCCGGGTTCGGGCCGGGGACCACGGCGACCAACTCCCAGCCGTCCTCGCCCCAGTTGTCGAGGATCTGCTTGGTCGCGTGGACCAGCAGCGGGACCGTGGCGTATTCCCACTTCTGCATCGGTGGAAGGCTCCCTTGCCTGGCGTGGACTGGTTTCCAGGCACAGCCTACGGTTTGGGCGTCGGCCGGGGCGCGGGACGCTGCTCGGGGGCGGTCGGCACCTCCCCGCACGGGCCTTCGTGGTCGTACGGCTGGGGGCAGCGGGACTTGTCGGGCAGCAGCAGGTCGCAGAAGACGCGGTGCCGGTTGTTCTGGTCGTCGACGGTCGAGACGGTGGTCTCCCCGGCGTCCAGCTCGGGCAGGAAGCCCAGCGAGACCGCCACCGTGCCGGCCAGCGCGGTGGCCGCCGACAGGTCGGCCACCCGGATCGGCAGGTGGATGACGTAGCCGGGCTCGTCCTCGTCCCGCCCGCCCGTGCGGTTGAGGATGCGCAGCACCTCGTTCGGCTCGGCGCACCGGCGGTACGACCGCTCGTTGATCGGGAGACCGCCGAGCGGCCCGTCCGCGTCCCCCCGGTCGGCGAGCCGGCCCGCCCGGTCGCCGGGCGGGAACTGGGCTCGAGCGATGTTGTCCGCGTCGCGCATGTACTGCCTCCGGGCCTCAAACCATGAACTGACCGCCGTCCGGACCGGACCCACCGCCCGACCCGCTCCCCCGCCGGCACGAACGTAGGACCGCAGCCCAGACGGCCACAACGGGACGCGCATGGTTGATCACCTCAAGTCACATATGCGACACATGCCTCGTCAGTAACGTGACGACGCGGGCCCACGGCTCGTGAACGGTGCGCCACGGAAGGACCCATCGACCGCTACCCTTCTGCCTCGGACGGGCGAGCGACGTCGCCCGCCGCGCCCGCACCCTCTTCCACGCCCAGCGGCGGCGAGGACGCCCATCCCCCGGGGGACCAGATGACCCAACCGCCGAACGACGGAGCGACCGGATCGCCGGCCACCCCCGCGCCGGGCGACACCACCCCCGACGAGCCCGGGCCGGGCGCCATCCCACCGCCCCCGCCCGCCTACCCCGCGTACCAGGCGCCGGTGGCCCGGCGTCGGCGCGGCCTGCTCATCGCCTCGCTCGTGCTGGCCGGCGCTCTGCTGCTCTGCGGCGGGGGCGGAACGGCCGCCTTCCTGGCCCTGCGCAACACCGAGGACGGCGAGGGCGCCAAGGAGCCGGCGGTCGCGGTGGACAACTTCCTCACCGCCGTCTACCGGGACCAGGACGCGAAGAAGGCGGCCGACCACGTCTGCTCGGACGCCCGCGACCAGGAGAAGCTGGACGCCAAGGTGGCCGAGGTGCGCAGGTACGCCGCCGGCTACGCCAACCCGCGCTTCCGCTGGGCCAGCCCGAAGGTGGACAACCAGACCGGGGACCGGGCCACCGTCACCACCAAGGTCACCATGACCACCGCCGACGAGAAGGTCGCCGAGCAGGCGCTGCGCTTCACCGTCGTACGGAAGACGGGTTGGTGGGTCTGCGAGGTGGCCTGACGCCGCCGGGTGGATAGGCTCGACGGGTGCGAGCAGCAGAGCGGCCGGCCGACCCGGCCTCCACCGGATGGCCGGCCCGCCTGCACGTGGTCACCGGCAAGGGCGGCACCGGCAAGACCAGCGTCGCGGCGGCCCTGGCGCTGGCCCTGGCCGAGGGCGGCCGGCGCACCCTGCTGGTCGAGGTCGAGGGGCGGCAGGGCATCGCCCAGCTCTTCGGCACCGACCCGCTGCCGTACGAGGAGCGGCACCTCACCGACGCTCCGGGTGGCGGCGAGGTACGGGCCCTGGCGGTGGACGCCGAGGAGGCCCTGCTGGAGTACCTCGACATGTTCTACAAGCTCGGGGCGGCCGGCCGGGCGCTGCGCAAGCTCGGCGCCATCGACTTCGCCACCACCATCGCGCCGGGGCTGCGGGACGTGCTGCTCACCGGCAAGGTGAAGGAGGCGACCACCCGCACCACCGGCCAGCGCCGGGCGTACGACGCGGTGGTGCTGGACGCGCCGCCGACCGGGCGGATCGGCCGCTTCCTCAACGTCACCGCGGAGACCGCCCGACTGGCCAAGGTCGGCCCGATCAAGACCCAGAGCGAGGGGGTCGCCGCGCTGCTGCGCTCCCCGATGACCGCGGTGCACGTGGTCACGCTGCTGGAGGAGATGCCGGTCCAGGAGACGGTCGACGCGATCGCGGAGCTGACCCAGCTGGGCTTCCCGGTGGGGCGGGTGATCGTCAACGGCGCCCGGCCGCCGGTGCCGGCCGGGCGTGAGGTCACCCAGGCCGAGCTGAAGCGGGGGCTGCTCGCCGCCGGGCTGCCGGCCGACCGGGCCACCGTGGCAGGGCTGGCCGGCGAGGCACGGGACCAGCAGATCCGGCGCGAGCTGGAGGACTCCCTCCGGACGGACCTGGTGGAGCTGGGGCTGCCCCTGACCGAGCTGCCGCTGCTGCCCGACGGGGTGGACCGGGCCGGGCTGGATCGACTCGCCGAACTCCTCGGCCGGGCGGATTGACTCACACCTGACCTCGGCACGGGCGCACGGACCCCACCGGCCCGATACGCTCGATTGGTGCCTTCCGAAGACGCGGCGCCACGGCTGGACGTCGACCAGATCCTCGCCGATCCCGGCGTGCGGATCGTCGTGTGCTGCGGCGCCGGCGGTGTGGGTAAGACGACCACGGCCGCCGCGCTCGCCCTGCGGGCGGCCGAGCGGCACGGCCGGCGGACGGTGGTGCTCACCATCGACCCGGCCCGCCGGCTGGCCCAGTCGCTCGGCCTGACCGAGCTGGACAACACACCCCGCCAGGTCAAGGGGCTCGACGTCGAGGCCAGCGGCGGCGAGCTGCACGCCATGATGCTGGACATGAAGCGCACCTTCGACGACGTGGTGCTCCAGCACACCGATCCGGCGAAGGCGGCGGAGATCTTCGCCAACCCCTTCTACCAGGCCATGAGCTCGACCTTCGCCGGCACACAGGAGTACATGGCGATGGAGAAGCTGGGTCAGCTGCACGCCCGCGGCGAGTGGGACCTGATCGTGGTGGACACCCCGCCGTCCCGCTCCGCGCTGGACTTCCTGGACGCCCCGGCCCGGCTCTCCCGCTTCCTCGACGGGCGGATGCTGCGGCTGCTGCTGGCACCGGCGCGCAGCGGGGGGCGGAGCATGTTCAGCCTCGTCACCGCCAGCTTCGGGATGTTCTCCAAGGTGGTGCAGAAGGTGCTCGGCGCGCAGCTGCTCACCGACCTCTCCGGCTTCGTCGCCGCGCTGGACTCGATGTTCGGCGGCTTCCGGCAGCGGGCGGAGCAGACGTACCGCATCCTGCAGGCCCGGGAGACGGCCTTCCTGCTGGTCGCGGCGCCCGAGCCGGACGCGGTCCGGGAGGCGGCCTACTTCGCCGGCCGGCTGCGCGAGGAGCGGATGCCGCTGGCCGGCCTGGTGCTCAACCGGGTGCACCGGCCGGCGGTGCCCGACCTGGGCGCGGCCGAGAGCGTCGCCGCCGCGGGGCGGCTGGCGGAGCTGGGCGGGCACGACGCGACCGTCGACGTGCTGCGGGCGCACGCCGCGCTGGCCCAGCAGGCGGTCCGCGAACAGCAGGTGGCGACCCGGTTCACCGAGGCGTTCCCGACGGTGCCGGCGGTGTCGGTGACGGCGCAGCCCGCCGACGTGCACGACGTCGACGGGCTGCGGACGATCGGCGCGGCGATCAGCCGGCCGTGACCGGCGTCAGCCGGCGGCGGTGACCAGGACCTTGTCCTTGCCGGTCTTGTCCTTGGCGTTCTTCTTCATCGCGGCCTCGAACATCTTGCGCCAGCTCGTCACCTGCGGGTGCCGGCGCAGCAGCGCCCGGCGTTCGCGTTCGGTCATGCCACCCCACACCCCGAACTCGATCCGGTTGTCGAGCGCGTCGGCCAGGCACTCGTACCGAACTGGGCAGCTCCGGCAGATCCTCTTCGCCACGTTCTGTTCGGCGCCCTGTACGAACAACGCGTCCGGGTCCCCGTTCTGACACGCCGCCAGTGACGGCCAGTCAGTGATCATGCCCATGTGTACACGTCCCCCCTTGCAGTACCTACCGACCTCGTGCGACCAGCCGTGAATTCCCCCCCGGTCGTCCGGCCCGTTCCTTCCCCAAGGAGGCACGGACGACGTGTGGCCCTGTCGCCGCCACCATCATGCTCTGTAGTCGCCTGATTACGCAACGTTGTCGGCGAAATCCATCATTCCGGACACTCCCGGCTTCCCGGGCCTTCGCCCGCCGCTTACCCGGCCCGGGTACGTGAAAACGCTGCGGAGGCTCCACCGTTCGGTGGAGACTCGCGGCAGGTCACACGCAACCACCCACCGGGGGTCGTGCGTTTAGCACAACGAGGTCGGCGCGCGCAGGAAATGGGGAAAGAACGCCCCAGCGCCCCTCGTTCCCTACTCGCGTACCCTGTCGAGGTGACCTGGATGCGGAAACGTGACCACAATGTCTTCACCAACGCCGCATCGCTGCTTGTCTGTGGCCTGCTGGCCGGCGTGGTGGTCGCGGCGGCGGCCTTCCCCGCGGTGGCGATGTCCGGCTTGGCCGCGAAGGCCGGCGCCGAGACCTTCGGCGCGTTGCCGAAGGAACTGACCGTGGCCCGCGCGCCGCAGATCAGCTACCTGCTCGCCTCCGACGGCAAGACACCGCTGGCGACCATGTACGACGAGAACCGGCGGGACGTGAAGCTGGCCGACATCGCGCCGGTCATGCAGAAGGCGATCATCGCCGCCGAGGACCACGACTTCTACAAGCACAACGGCGTCGACCTCAACGGTGTCGCCCGTGCCTTCGTCAACAACCAGTCCGGCGCCAACTCCCAGCAGGGTGCCTCCACGCTGACGATGCAGTACGTCCGGCTGGCCATCGCCTACTCGGCGACCCACCCGGCCGACGTGGTCGCGGCGACCGAGGACACCAGCGCCCGCAAGCTGCGCGAGATGCGCTACGCGATTCAGATCGACAAGGAGTTCTCCAAGGACGAGATCCTGGAGCGCTACCTGAACATCGCCTCGTTCGGCAACGGCGCGTACGGCATCTACGCCGCCAGCCAGGTCTACTTCGGCAAGCCGCCGAGCAAGCTGAAGATCGAGGAAGCGGCGATGCTGGCCGGCATGGTCAAGGCGCCGACCACCAACGACCCGACCACCCGTAGCGGCCGCCCGCTCGCCCTCGACCGGCGCAACTACGTGATCGACAACATGGTCAAGATCGGCGCCGTCAACCAGCAGGAGGCGGACGCCGCCAAGGCGGCCCCGATGGTGGTGAAGGACAAGCGCACCCCGAACGGCTGCGTCTCCACCAACGAGAAGGGCTGGGGCTTCTTCTGCGACTACTTCTACCGTTGGTGGCTGCAGCAGGAGACGTTCGGCTCGACCACGTACGACCGGGAGCGGCGGCTCAAGAGCGGCGGCTACACCATCGTCACCACCCTCGACGCGCAGGCGCAGCGGGGTGCGGACCGGGCGGTGCGCAAGGCGAAGAAGGAGACCGCCAAGGAGGCCGCCATGGTCGCCGTGGTGGAGCCGGGCACCGGTCGGGTCCGGGCACTCGCGGTGAACCGGTCCTTCAAGATCGACGATCCGAAGAGCCCGAAGAACAAGATCTCCAGCGACCCGGCGAAGGCCAAGAAGAAGATCCGCGGTAACTACCCGAACACGGTCAACCCGCTGCTCACCGGCGGCCAGGGCATCACCGGCTACCAGGCGGGCTCCACCTTCAAGATCTTCACCATCGTCGCCGCCCTGGAGAAGGGCATCCCGCTCGGCTACACCATCAACGCGCAGCAGAAGTTCAAGTCGGAATACATCATCGACAGCAGCTCCCCGGCCGCCTGCCCGGGCACGCACTTCTACTGCCCGACCAACTCGACCGGCAAGGCCGGCGGCGTGCTGAACATGTGGAGCGCCTTCTCCCAGTCGACCAACACCTACTTCGTCCCGCTCCAGCAGCAGGTCGGGGCGGAGAACGTGGTCGACGCGGCGAAGCGCCTCGGCATCCAGTTCCGGGCCGCCAACGACGCCAAGTTCGCCGGCACGAAGGACTCGGCGCACCAGTGGGGCGCCTTCACCCTGGGCGTCTCGCAGACCACCCCGCTGGAGCTGGCCAACGCGTACGCGACCCTCGCCGCGGACGGCAAGTACTGCGAGCCGATCCCGGTGCAGGAGATCAAGGACCCGGAGGGCAACAAGCTCGACATCGCCAACCCGCGCTGCGAGAAGCGGGTCAGCACCGAGGTGGCCCGGGCCGCCGTGGACGCCGCCCGCTGCCCGGTCGGCGACAACTCCTCCACCAGCAAGTGCGGCGACAGCCGGACCGCCCGCCAGGTCAAGTCGATCGTCAAGGCGCCGGTGGCCGGCAAGTCCGGCACCACCGACTCGGAGAAGACCGCCGCCCTGGTCGCGATGACCAAGCAGTACGCGGTCGCCGGCATCATGGCCGACCCGGACTGGCCGCAGACCAACGTCAAGATGAAGCACAACCAGCCCGACGGCATCAACCCGCCGGTCATCGAGACGCTCCGCGACGCGATGGAGGGCAAGGAGCGGATCAAGTTCGAGCCGCCGGGCAGGAAGATCTCCGAGGGCGACCAGCGCTCCATCCCGAGCGTCACCTGCCAGGACCTGGACGCCGCCAAGTCCCGGATCAACGGGGCCGGCTTCGAGGCGGTCGTCTCGGACGTCAAGGTCGCGTCGAACTGCCCGGCGGGCAAGGCCGCCGGCACCAGCCCGGAGGGCCGGACCATCAAGGGCGGCGTGGTCACCATCCAGGTGAGCAGCGGCGGCGGCACCCCGCCAACCACGGGCCCCGGCGGCCCCGCCACCCCGCCGACTCCCGGCCGACCCCCTCGGCCCCGCGGCTGACCTCCGCACGAACGACGGGCGGGCACCCTTTCGAGGGTGCCCGCCCGTTTCGCGTACCCGGGGTCAGAGGCCGAGCTGTCGGCGTACCTCGGCGGCCACCCGGCCCCCCTCGGCCTGGCCGGCCACCGCGGCCTGGGCCGCCTTCATGGCCGGGCCCATCTGCGCCTTGCCGGTGAACCCGCCGGCCGCGAGCGCCCCCGCGACCAGCTCGGCCAGCTCGTCGTCGGAGAGCTGCTTGGGCAGGTAGCGGTCCAGCACCTCGCCCTCGGCGGTCTCCTTGGCGGCCTGGTCACCACGGCCGGCCTCGGCGAAGGCGGTGGCGGCCTCACGCCGCTTCTTCGCCTCCTTGGTCAGCACCGCGAGCACCTCGTCGTCGGTGAGCTCGCGCTTGGCCTTGCCGGCGACCTCGGCGGTGCCGACGGCCGCGAGGGCCATCCGCAGCGTGGAGGTGGTCAGCTCGTCGCGCGCCTTGAGAGCGGCGCGCATGTCGGCAGTGAGGCGGTCCTTCAGCGTGCTCATGGACGGTCAAACTACCCTGAACGCCATGCGAAAGCGCACACTATTCCGCCTCGCCGCCGGAACCGTCGCCGCGGGCGCGGCCACCCTGGCGTACGCGTCGCTCGTCGAGCGCAACATGTTCACCCTGCGGCGGTACGACGTACCGGTGCTGCCGGCCGACGCGGAGCCGCTGCGCGTGCTGCACCTGTCGGACCTGCACATGATGCCCGACCAGGCACGCAAGCAGCAGTGGGTGGCCTCGCTGGCCGCCCTCGACCCGGACCTGGTGGTGGTCACCGGCGACAACATGGCCCACCCCGACGCGGTCGGAGGGGTGCTGCGGGCCCTGCAACCGCTGCTCGACTACCCGGGCGCGTTCGTCTTCGGATCGAACGACTACACCGGGCCGGTCTGGAAGAACCCGTTCACCTACTTCCTGCCCAACCGGGAGTACACCGAGGGTGTCGAGCTGCCGCACGAGGAACTGCGGGACGTGTTCACCGGCGCCGGTTGGGCGGACCTGAACAACGCCCGGACCTCGGTGAAGGCCGGCGGCCGCCTGGTGGAGCTGGTCGGCGTGGACGACCCGCACATCGAGCGGGACGACTACGACGCCGTCGCCGGGCCGGTCGCCGCCTCGGCCGACCTCGGAATCGCGCTCGCGCACTCCCCCGAGCCGGCGGTGCTGGACCGGATGGCCGCGGACGGCTTCAGCCTGCTGCTCGCCGGGCACACCCACGGCGGCCAGGTCTGCGTGCCCGGCTACGGGGCACTGGTGACCAACTGCGGGCTGCCCCGCTCGATGGCCCGCGGGCTGCACCGCTGGCCCGGCTCGGACTCCTGGCTGCACGTCTCCGCCGGCCTGGGCACCCACCCCACCGCTCCGGTGCGGTTCGCCTGCCCGCCGGAGGCGAGCGTGCTGACGCTCATCCCGCGCTGAGCCCCCGGCGCCTGCGCCCCGGACCGGGCCGAGGGGGTACCGAGTTTGACCATCGGACCGGGTGGGCTACTATTTGTCGGCACGCCTCGGGGTGTGGCGCAGCTTGGTAGCGCGCTTCGTTCGGGACGAAGAGGTCGTCGGTTCGAATCCGGCCACCCCGACCAGAGGTAAGTGAAGGTCAAGGCCCCTCCACGGAGGGGCCTTGATCCGTTCCTGGGTCGGTCAGCGAAGCGACCGGAAGGCGGTGCGCAGCTCTTCGGACAGGATCTGCGGCTGCTCCCAGGCCGCGAAGTGCCCACCCTTCTCCACCTTGTTGTAGTGGATGAGATTGGAATACGCCTGCTCCGCCCAGCTCTTCGGCGCCTGGTACATCTCGGTCGGGAAGACGCTCACGGCAGCCGGGACGGTGACGCCCTTGGCGGCGAAGAACGAGAGCTTGTTCTCCCAGTAGATGCGGGCCGCGGAATTTCCCGTGTTCATCAGCCAGAAGAGCGTGACGTTGTCGAGGACGTCGTCGCGGGTGAGGCCGACGGATTTCCCGGCGAAGGCCTGGCAGATCAGGTCCAGGCTGGCCGCGTCATGGTCGATCATGTAGCTGGCCAGCGCGATCGGTGAATCCGCGAACCCGGTCAGCGTCTCCGGACGCGTCCCCATCATCAGGGCGTAGGCGGAATGCTGCCAGAAGAAGGCGAGCTTCTCGCAGCATCGCTTCTCCTCGTCGGAGAGGTTGGGCGGCAGCGAGGCCAGCGGGTCGGTGGCTCCCGAGATGCCGCTCTGGAGCAGGGTGTCGATGTCGGGCGGGACGACACCGGGCATGTTGGTGTGGATGCCGGCCAGTTCCGGCGGCCTCTGCAGAGCGATGACGTCCGTGATGAGGGCTCCCCAGTCGCCGCCCTGCGCGACGAACCGCGAGTAGCCGAGGCGCCTCATCAGCTCGATCCAGGCGCTGGCGATGCGCTCCGGGCCCCAGCCGGGCTGGGTCGGCTTGCCGGAGAAGCCGAAGCCGGGCAGCGATGGGATCACCAGGTGGAAGGCGTCCGAGGCGTCCGCGCCGTGTGCCGTCGGGTCGGTGAGCGGGCCGACGATCTTCAGCTGCTCGATGATCGACCCCGGCCACCCGTGCGTGACGATGAGCGGCAGCGCGTCCTCGTGCTTCGATCGGATGTGCAGGAAGTGGATGTCCAGCCCGTCGATCTCGGTGATGAAATTCGGTAGGGCGTTCAGCCGCGCCTCGACCTTGCGCCAGTCGTACTCCTTCTCCCAGTAGCGGGCGAGCGCCTGGCTGGTCTCGAGCGGCACGCCCTGCGACTGGTCGCCGACGGTCTGCTTTTCGGGCCAACGGGTGGCCGCGATACGCGCACGCAGTGCCTTCAGATCCGCCTCCGGCACCTCGATGGTGAACGGCCGGATCTCCGCTGTCCTCGGGCGCGCTTCGGTCTTGACAGCCATGTGGCCACCTTCCGTTCGGGCTGATGAGAGGTCGAGCGGGAATCTTCTGCCCGCGTACCGCGACGCACGGCAAGCACCCCGCTCCTGCCTGGCGGGGGCATTTCGATGACGGCACTACCCGGACTTGCGGCAGGTCACAGAGGTGCGCGGCCCATCTGCCCAGAGCGTAGAACGCCTCGCCACGGGTCGCGGGCCATACAAGCGATCCCGCCCGGCCCTGCGGGCCGAGTCCGCCCGGGTGTCCGAATACCGGTTCCGCAGCGGTGATCCCGTCACGTTCCTGAACGCCTGTCACAACCCCGCGGGGCCCGGGGTCAGTGCGGTGAGGGACCCCGGACGACCCGCCCGGGTGAGCCATACACCGAGGAGCGCTCCTGATGTCCACCACGCACGTCGTCGTGACCCTGCTGGCCGCCGCCATGGTCGGCTTCTCCGCCGCCTCCGTCTTCCTCCGCGCCCCGTGGGTCGTGCAGCCGCTGGCCGACTACGGCGTACCCCGCTCGTGGTGGCCCTGGCTCGGCACCGCCAAGGCGGCCGGCGCGGCGGGACTGGTCGCCGGACTGTTCGTGCCTGTCGTCGGCGTGCTGGCCGGGATCGGCCTGGTGCTCTACTTCACCGGCGCCGTCGTCACCGTGCTCCGGGCGCGCTCGTACTCGCACATCCCGTTCCCCCTGCTCTACGCGGCGCCGGTGGTCGGCTCCCTGGCGCTGGTGGCCGCCTCCTGAGCGGCGTGGATGCCCTGGACAGGACCCGGACGGCGCGGTCGGGTGCGACCGGCCGTCCGGGGCGTCGACGGTTCAGGCGACCTTGACCGGCGCCGAGCGCAGTTCGTTGTCGTACGGGACCGCGTCCCGGGCGTCGAGCAGTTCGGCGACCGCCCGGAAGGAGACCTTGCCGACGGCCAGGTCCGCCGCCGTGACCGTGTAGTCGATGACGAAGCGGGTCGTCTTCCCGCTGTCCGTCGCCGGTACCGGACGGGTGGACGATCCGGCCGGCACGAAGCCGGTGGGGGTGCTGCGCTCGAGGTCCACCCGGACGTTCTCGTCGTACCGGGTGTTCCGGACCTGGACCACGACCCCGATGGTCTGCCCCACCCGCGCCGTCGACGGCACGTTCAGCTTCACGACGGCGACGTCGTGGGTCCGGACCGACACCACGTGGCTGACCGACGCGGTGCGCCCGTCGAGGGTGCGCACGGAATGCCGGACGGTCCAGTCGCCGTCGCCGGGGAACCGGTGCACCGGGTACGGCTCGGTCGACGTCGTCCCGTCCCCGAAGTCCCAGGCGAAGGAGGCGAAGCCCGCGCCGGCCGGGTCGTAGGCGGAGCTGCCGAGGCTGACCTGGTCGTACGAGCTGGGCTCGCTCGGGTAGTGGTAGAAGTCGACGGTCGGGTCGGCCGCCACGTCGAGCTGGAAGGTGTGCGCGGCGCTGCCGTCCGAGCCGACCTGGAACAGGTACGTCCGGCCGGCCTGCGCCACGAAGGTCAACGGGTCGTAGTCGTAGAGGGGCGTGTAGCCCACCAGGGACAGCGCGGTCAGCGAGGAACCGGTGTACGCGGCGATGCCGGCGTAGCCCGGGTTCGTCCGGGCCGTGATCGAGCCGGTGGTCGTCGGCGTGTACGCGTACCAGGCCGTGTAGGCGGAACTGACGTAGAACGAGGACTCCCCGCCCTCGCGGGTCGCGCCGGCGTAGTTCTGGGTGTTCGCGTACGGCAGTGCGCCGACCGTGATCGCGTCGGCGAAGTCGTCGTTGGCGGGGGCCACGGCCTGGTCGAGCGAGAACCGCAGCGAACCGCCGGTGGTGTCGCCGAAACCGCCGGTGCCGACCAGGAGGTGGTACGTCGTGCCCGCGGTGACCGCGAAGCGGATCCTCGACCGCTGGCTGCCGTTGTCGTCGTTGCAGGCCACCTGCGTGAGGGAGCCCTGCTCACCGGTCCAGGCCGAGAGCACGCTGTAGTAGTCGCTGCCGTACGTGTGGGCCTCGACGCGGCCGTCCACGGCCGGGGTGAAGCTGAACCACACGGACCCCCGGTTGGCGCACCCGGTCGGGTCCGTCGGGTCCGTGGTGGCGCCGGTGGTGTCGATGGTGGTGGTGAAGGGAGTGCTCCCCACCGTCGTCGCGGCGGAGAAGTCGTCGTTCGTCGGTGCGGCGTAGGCGGCGGTCTGCCCCGCGACGAGCAGGGCGACCACCGCCGCGCACGCGACGGCGAGCCGGGCGACACTGCGTCTGATCACTGGAATCCTCCTGGGCCCCGTATCCCACCTGGATGGTGACCGCCCGACCGTACGGCGACGAGCGCAGCGCCATAGTTAAATGGATCACTGGTTCCGGTTAAGGGCACAGGCGCGGGGCCCGGCGGTCCGACCGGGTGGTCGGTCCGCCGGGCCCCGCAGGGGGTACGTCAGAGCGGGCGGTTCGGCTCGCTGACCGGGCCACCGGGGTACGTGGTGGCGGCCGGGTCGGGCACGACCTCGACGTCGGTCACCACGTACTCGGTCTCGGTGGTGGTGGTCGTCGGCGTCCGGTCCTCGTCGGCGCCCGTGCGGTGCTTGGCGGCGGCGATCCCGGCGGCGGCAGCGGCACCTGCGGCGGCGGCGCCGGCCGCGACCGCGGTGCCCGAGACACCGGCCTTGCCGCTGTCACCCGCGGACGACGCCGCGTGCGCGACGCCCGGCGTGCCCACGCCGTGCCCCTCGCCGACCGAGCCGCGCCAGGCGCCGGTCTCGGCGCCCCGGGACTCGATGAAGCTCTTGAACTTCTCCAGGTCGGACTCGGCCTGCTTCTCGACGATGTTCAGCTTGTCGCCGGCCTTCTCGACCAGCCCCTCCGGCTCGTACTCCAGGTGCAGCCGGACCATGGTGCGGCCCGCGCCCACCGGCTGGAAGTAGACCGCGCCGGCGTTGGTCGCGCCCTCGGTCGCCGCCCAGGCGACCTTCTGGTCGGGCACCTGCTCCAGGACCCGGGCGTCCCACTCGCGCTTGACGCCGGCGATCTGGGCGACCCAGTGCATCCGCTGGTCGTCGAGCTGGCGCACCTCCTGCACGCCGCCCATGAAGCGGGGGAACTCCTCGAACTGCGTCCACTGGTTGTAGGCGGTGCTGACCGGGACGTCGACTTCGATCGACTTCTCGACCACGGTGGTCATGGCAATCCTCCTCGTTCCGGTCGACCTCCCTCCACGCGGGAGGGAGCAGCGTTTTCTCGTCCACCTAAATCCCTACCCACCGTCGGACGGCTGAACCGGAAAATGCCGGAGCCGGCGACATCCCGCTGGTCACGGGGGTCGCCGGCGCCGGCTGTACGTCAGGACGCGGGCGCGATGAAGTAGCCCGCCTGGTCGACGATCAGGTCCGTCCAACCACTGCTCTGGTGGTACGCGCCGACCTTCATGGCCGTCCCGGTCCGCACGATCGCCAGGTTGGCGGCCGTCTCGCCGGCCACGAAGTTGACGTTCGACGCGGTGGGCGGCGCCGCCCCGGTCTCCGGGTACACGGTGAGCACGCCCGCCGCGCTCGGCCTGGCGACCGTCAGGTTGAGCACGGCGGCGGTGGCCGCCGGGCAGCCGCCGGGGCAGCCGGTCCGCTGGGACGCCGGCACGAGAGCGACCCTCTCGGCCGGGGTGAGCTGGCCGGTGGACGTCCGGCCCTCCAGGCCGATGGACTGCCGGGTGTCGACGATGCGCTGCGGCCCGAGCGGCACGTAGCCGTCGGTGGCCCCGGCGGCGGCCGAGCCGTAGAAGCCGGCCAGGTCGGCCACCACGTGGGTGGTGCCGGAGCTGGCGTTGTGGATGCTCACCCTCCCGGCGACGACCGGCACGATCACCAGGTTGGGGATGGTCTGCCCGGTGACGAAGTTGAGGTTCGACGCCACCGGCACGGCGGCGCCCGCCGGGAAGACCTTCAGCACCCCGTTCGCGGTCGGCTTGGTCACCGTGACGTTGAGGATCGCCGCGGTGGCCCCGGGCGGGAGGCTGCCGGAGAGGTCCAGCTGCCGGGTGGTGTTGGCCGGGAACGGGCCCGTGGTGCCGGCGCGGGTGTCGAGCACCCGGGTCGGCGCGAGCGTCTTCAGGCCGCTACCGCTCGCGCCGTACCAGCCCTGGAGGTCGGCGACGACGTGCACGGTGCCGCTGCCGGTGTTGCGTACCCGGATCTTCCCGTTGCTCATCGGCACGGTGACCAGGTTCGGCACCGTCTCCTTCGGGACGAAGTTGACGCTGGACGCGTTCGGCAGCGTGGTGCCCGCCGGATAGACGGTCAGGAAGCCGGCGGTGGTCGGCTGGGTGGCCGTCACGTTCAGCACGACGGCGGTGATGTCGGCGGCCGGCACGCCGCCGATGCCGGGGATGGCGAGCTCGATCTCCGAGTTGCCGGGCACCGGCGTCCGGGTCGGCACCCCGATCGCGGCCCGGGTGTCCAGCACCCGGGTCGGGTCGACCGGCCGGTACAGCGCCCCGACGGCCGTGGACATCTGCCCGAGGTTGATGTCACCGGCGGCGGCGACGACGACCGCCCGGTCCGCCTTGCGGAAGCCGAGGTAGTTGACCCAGGCGCTGACCGAGACCGGGCCGGCCCGCCGGAACGTGTGGGTCGCCGACGCGTCGTTGCCCACCCGCCAGAACCGTTCGTCGCTGAACTTGAAGGCGACCGTCCCGCCCGGACCGTCGGTCGGGTACGGCAGCTTCGGCGTGACCGTGGCGGCCACCTCCAGCGGGCTGCCGCCGACCGTGCGGCGGAAGCTCTGGCCCGCGACCGAGCCCGTGCCGACGTACTCGACCGCGCCACGGTCGTGGTAGCCCGCACCGGTGCCGGTGTTGGCCACGTCGGGCAGGTCGGCGTGCGGGTTGCGGAGCAGGTCGGTGCCGAGGGCGCCGGGCGCCGCCGCGTCCGCCGAGTCGATCGCCGGCGACGCCGGGGTGGGCCAGTACCAGCCGAACGAGGTGCTCGCCGAACCATCGATCCAGGCCCGGGCCACGATGTCGTGAGCGCCCTGGCCGCTGGCCGCCTGGAACGCGGCGAGGCTGGCGTGGGCGGTGCCGGCCCAGTCGTACGGAGCGCCGCCGCCGGTCGGGTCGATCAGGTTGTGGTCCACCACCGTCCCCGGTGTGGACCCGGCCGACACCGTGATCGCCGTCGCCGCGGACGGGGTGGCGCACCGGGTGGGGGCGTTGGTCGCGCCGGCCGCCGCCTGGACGATGTTGTTGCGCACCGAGACCCCGGTCGAGGCCCCGGTGACCAGGACACCAACGTCGCAGCGGGTGACGATGGTGTTGCCGGTGACCACGGTCCCGGGGGCGTCGGCGACGACCAGCCGGCTGTCCCGGAACGCGTTGCCGGTCACCACCGTCCCGGTGACGCCGGGGTCGACGGCGACACCCGCCGACCCGCCGTAGAAGGCGAGGAAGCTCCGGCTGACCGTGACGTCACGCGACTCGCCGGTGATCCGGACCAGCACCTTGGCGTCGAGGTAGTTGCGGACGGAGAGGCCGTCCAGGGTGATCCGGCTGGAGCTGTCCACCACCACGGTGTCGCCACTGCCCCAGGCACCGACGTAGAAGCCCTGCAGGACGATGTCGTGCACCCGCCACAGGTCGAAGACCGTGTCGCTGATCTGCGTGTTCTGGTACGAGCCGACGTAGACCTCGCCGTCCGGTCCGTTGACCGCCCGGAAGGTGATCGGCGCCTCCGCGGTGCCGGACCGGGGGAAGTACACCCGCTCCGGGTAGATCCCCGGCTGCACCAGCACGGTCTGCCCCGGCTGGGCCACCAGTGCCGCCGCGGTGATGCTGCAGAAGGGCTTCGCCATGCTGCCGTCGGTGTCCAACGGCACGCAGTGCTTCTGGCTGACGTACAGCTCGGTGCCCGGCGTGGCCGCCTGGGTGACGGCGGTCGCGGGCGCCGCCGGCCCGATCAGGCCGAGGCTCGCGACCACCGGTATGAGCGCAAGCTGCGCCAGTCCACGTTTTCTCATCAACCGCCCCCGTGACGTGTCGAATGTGTGTCGCGGCAGCGTACCGGGGCATCGACCGGTCCCGTGGCCCCGTCGGACGGGCGTGACCGGAGACGGCACTGCGGGCACTGACGATGCGCATCCGAGCGGTTACGTTCGGCGTTCGGTCAGCGCGCCTGGCATTGTTGACGGCATGATCGCGCTGATTCGATCCCGTTTGACCAACTGGACCGTATTCATACCCATCCTCGCGGTCGTGCTGCTCGTCCTCACCTGGGGTCGCGACCTCTCCGGGGTCGCGGTCGCGCTGGTGGCTGCCTTCCTGGCCGGCGCGGTGCTCGCGGCCGTCCACCACGCCGAGGTGGTCGCGCACAAGGTCGGCGAACCGTACGGCTCGCTGGTGCTCGCCGTGGCGGTCACCGTCATCGAGGTGGCGCTGATCGTGACCCTGATGATCAGCGGCGGGGAGAAGACCCAGTCGCTGGCCCGGGACACCGTCTTCGCCGCCGTGATGATCACCTGCAACGGCATCCTCGGGTTGTCCCTGCTGATCGGCGCGCTGCGCCGCCGGGTGGCGGTGTTCAACTCGGAGGGCACCGGCGGGGCGCTGGCCACCGTGGCCACCCTCGCCACCCTGAGCCTGGTGGTGCCGAGCTTCACCACCAGCCGCCCCGGCCCCGAGTTCTCCCCCGACCAGCTGGCCTTCGCCGCGGTGGCGTCACTCGCGCTCTACGGGCTTTTCGTCATGGTGCAGACCGGCCGGCACCGCGACTACTTCCTCCCCGTGACCAGCGCGGGCAGGCTGCTGGACGGCGACGGCGACGCGCATGCCGACCCGCCGTCGACGCGGACCGCGCTGGCCAGCCTGGGCCTGCTGCTCGTCTCCCTGGTCGCCGTGGTCGGCCTGGCGAAGACCGTCTCCCCCGCCATCGAGGCGGGCGTCGCCGCCGCGAACCTCCCGCAGGCCTTCGTCGGCGTGGTCATCGCCCTGCTCGTGCTGCTCCCCGAGACCCTCGCCGCGGCCCGGGCCGCCCGTCGGGACCGGGTGCAGATCAGCCTCAACCTCGCCCTCGGCTCCGCCATGGCCAGCATCGGTCTCACCATCCCGGCGATCGCCCTCGCCTCGATCTGGCTGGAGGGGCCGCTGCTGCTGGGCCTCGGCGGCACGCAGCTGGCCCTGCTGGCGCTGACCGCGGTGACCGGGGTGCTCACCGTCGTCCCCGGCCGCGCGACCGTCCTTCAGGGCGGGGTGCACCTGGTGCTGCTGGCCGCGTTCGTCTTCCTCGCCGCCAGCCCCTGACCGCGCCGCAGAACGGCGCAGCGGCCGCGTCCCGATCGAGGAGACCGGGGCGCGGCCGTTGCGAGGCCGGGCTGGTCAGGGGGCAGCGATGAAGTAGCCCGCCTGGTCGACGACGACGTGGGTGCTGCCGCTGCTGTTGTTGTACGCGGCGATCCGGCCGTCGGCGCCGACCTTCACCACGGCCAGGTTGGACGCGGTCTCCTTCGCGACGAAGTTGACGTTCGACGCGGTCGGCGCGGCCTGGCCGGCCGGATACGCGGTGAGCACCCCCGCGGCCGTGGGCGCGGTGACGGTCAGGTTGAGCACCGCCGCCGTCGGCACGGGACATCCGCCGTCGCACTGCTGACTCACCAGGACGCCGGCCGACGCCTTCGCATACTTCGTGAACGGCCCGTCGTAGGGCTTGATCCAGCCGGTGCGGTTCCGGCTGTCGGCGATCCGGTGCGGTCCGTGCGGCATGTAGGTCTGGTCGGCGCCCGACGCGGCCGAACCGAAGTACCCGGCGAGGTCGGCCACCACGTGGGTGGTACCCGAACTGGCATTGCGGATCATCGCCTTGCCGGCGACGACCGGCACGATCACCAGGTTGGGGATCGTCTGCCCGGCCACGAAGTTCAGGTTCGAGGCCACCGGCACGGGCGACCCGTCCGGGTAGACCTTCAGCACGCCGGCCGCGGTCGGCTTCGTGACGGTGACGTTCAGGATCGCGGCCGTCGCGTCCAGCGGCACCCTCCCCGACAGGTCCAACCGCCGCTCACCGTTCGCGGCCAGCGCCGCGCCGGTACGGGTGTCCAGCACGCGGGTCGGGGTGAACGGCTTCAGGCCCGAGCCCTGCCGGCCGTAGAAGCCCTGCAGGTCGGCCACCAGGTGCACCGTCCCGCTGCCGGTGTTGCGCAGGCGGATGCGGCCGTTGGCCATCGGCACCGTGACGAGGTTCGGGACGGTCTCCCCGGCGACGAAGTTGACATTCGACGACTGTGGCGCGCCCACGCCGTCGCCGTCCGGGTAGACGGTGATGAACCCGGCAGCGGTCGGCCTGGTGACCGTCACGTTGAGCACCACCGCGGTGATGTCCGCGGCCGGCGTGCCACTGATGCTGGGAATCGGGAGCACGATCTCGGAGTTCGCGGCGACCGGCGTGGTGGTGGCGGTGCCGACGGCCGCACGGGTGTCGAGCAGCCGCGTCGGCGTCACCGGCTGGTAGAGCGCACCAACCGTGGTGCAGTGGTAGTAGGTGTATTCCGCCCCCAGCCGGAAGTCGGTGAAGCTGGTGTGCGTGGTGACGCACGCCTCCCCACCCCGACGGAACGAGTGGTCCAGCGTCCGCGCGGCGGTGACCCGCCAGAACGGCTCGTCCCAGAACCGGTAGGCGATGGAGCCGCCCTCGCCGTCGGTCGGCCAGGCGTACTGGGGTGCGGCGATCGCGGTCACGGCGAGCGGGTCACTGCCCCGCTTGCGCTGGATGCCCACCTGACCGCCGTTGACGCCACCCTGGGCCTCCACCGCGCCCCGGTCGTGATAACCCGGACCGGTGCCCGTGTTGACGACAGCGGGGTTGTCGCTGTGCGGGTTGAGCAGCATGTCGGTGCGGGTGAGCCCCTTGGCGGCGGCGTTCGCCGAGTCGACCGCCGGTGAGACCGGGTCGATCGGGAAGTACATCCGGGCCGGTCCCTGCCAGGCGCCGATGCGCGGGTCGGCGGCGATGTCGTGACCGCCCTGCCCGGTAGCGGCGCGGAACGACGGCAGGTCGGGGTAGGTGGTCCCGGCCCAGGAGTAGAGGGCGCCGCCGCTGATCGGGTCGATCAGGTTGTAGTCGGCGACGGATCCCTCGGTGGACTGCGGGGAGACCGCGATCGCGGTGGCGTTCTCCGCGGTGGTGCAGGCCGCGCGGACCCGGTTGGTGCGCACGACGTTGTTCTGGATCTCCACCCCGGGAGACGCTCCGGCCACGTCGATTCCCCGAGTGCAGTAGGTGAGCACCGTGTTGTTGGTGACCACCGTGCCGGGAACGTCGGTGGCCAGCAGACCCCCGTAGTAGAGCTGGTTGTGGACGACGACACTGCCGGTGACGCCCGGGTCGATCCGCACCGCCGGCTGCGGATTCGCGGCGACGTTGCTGAAGAAGCCCCGACTGATGGTGACGTCGCTGGACCCTCCGGTGATGCGCACGGCCTCGGGACCGCGCGATACGGAAGCCGTGACGCCGTCGACGGTGACCCGGGTCGAGCGGTCGACCACGAGGGGCGTCTTCTCCGGCTGGGTCGCCAGCCGGAATCCCTCGATCACGACGTCGTGCACTCCGGTCACGGTGAAGACCGTGCCGATGGTGGCGTTACCGTCGACGCTGCCCACGTCGACCCGGCCCTCCGGCCCGTTGACGGCGCGGAAGGTGATGGGCGCAGCCGCCGTGCCCGAGCGGTTGAAGGTCACCGCCTCCGCGTAGGCGCCGGGCTGCACCAGCACGGTCTGGCCCGGCTGGGCCACGGCCGCCGCCGCCGAGATCGTGCAGAACGGCGCGGTCATGCTGCCGTTGCCGCCCGGCGCGCAGTCCTTGTTGCTCACGTACAGCTCGCTCGCCGCCGCCGCGGTGACCGACGCCGGCGCGGCGACCGCCGCGGGCGCCGCCGGGGCCACCAGGCCCGCACCGCCGACCAGTGGTACGACCGCGAGCCGCGCCCACGCACGTCTGTCCATCATCCGCCCCCGTGACGAATCGATCATGCCTGGCCGGAGCGTACCGTGACGAATGCCGATGTGAGCAGGGTCGGACGGGCGGCGCCCGGCGGCCGATCGGCCAGGCCCGGACGGCGCAGCGGCCGCGTCCCGGTGTCGGGGCGCGGCCGCTGCGGACCGGCGGTGACCGTCAGGCCGGGGCGATGAAGTACCCCGACTGGTCGACGATGGCGTGGGTGTCGCCGCTGCTGTTGTTGAACGCCGCGACCTGGCCGTTGGCACCGACCTTGACCACGGCCAGGTTGGACGCCGTCTCCCCGGCGACGAAGTTGACGTTCGACGCGGTCGGCGCCGCCTCACCCGCCGGATACGCGGTCAGCACCCCCGCGGCCGTCGGCGCGGTGACGGTCAGGTTCAGCACCGCGGCGGTCGGCCGGGGACACTCGACGCCACAGCCCGTCTCGCTCTTCACCGCGACGGACGCGCGCTGGTACCTGCCCAGCTTGCCGGGGAAGACCCCCAGCCAACCCGAGCCGTCCCGGGTGTCGGCGATCCGGGTCGGCCCGTACGGCACGTAGACCTGGTTGGCGCCCGACGCGGCCGAGCCGAAGTAGCCGGCCAGGTCGGCGACCACGTGGGTGGTGCCGGAGCTGGCGTTGCGGATCATCACCTTGCCGGCGACCACCGGCACGATCACCAGGTTGGGGATCGTCTGCCCGGCCACGAAGTTGAGGTTCGAGGCCACCGGCACCGGCGAGCCGTTCGGGTAGACCTTCAGCACGCCGGCCGCGGTCGGCTTGGTGACCGTCACGTTCAGGATCGCCGCCGTCGCGTCGGCCGGGAGCCGGCCGACGAAGTCCAGCTGCCGGTCGGCGTTCCCGGCCACCGGCGTCGACGTCCGGGTGTCCAGCACCCGCACCGGGCTGAGCGGTTTGAAGCCGGAGCCCTGCCGGCCGTGGAAGCCCTGGAGGTCGGCGACCAGGTGCACGGTGCCGCTGCTGCTGTTGCGGAAGCGGATGCCGTCGCCCATCGGCACGGTGACCAGGTTCGGCACGGTTTCGTTGGCGACGAAGTTGACGTTCGACGAGCTGGGCAGCGGGGTGCCGTCCGGGTAGACGGTGATGAAGCCCGACGCCGTCGGCCTGGTGACCGTGACATTGAGGACCAGCGCGGTGATGTCCCGGGCCGGCACGCCGCCGACGCTCGGGACCGGCAGGACGACCTCGCCCTTCGGCGGTACCGCCGTGGTGGTGGCGGTGCCGATCGCCGCCCGGGTGTCCAGCAGCCGGGTCGGCGCCACCGGCGTGTAGGGCGCCCCGACCGTGGTGCAGTGGGAGTAGCTGTACTCGGCGGCGACCCGGAACCCGGTGAAGCTGGTCCGGGTCAGTACGCAGGCCGGACCGCCCCGGCGGAAGGAGTGGTCGCGGGTCCGGGCGTCGGTCACCCGCCAGAACTTCTCGTCGGCGAACTTGTAGGCGATGGCGCCACCGTCACCGTCGGTCGGCCAGGCGTACTGCGGGGCGGCGATCGCCGTCACGGCGAACGGATCGCTGCCCCGTTGCCGCTGGATGCCGACCTGGCCGCCGATCAGGCCGCCCTGCGCCTCGACCGCACCCCGGTCGTGGTAGCCGCTCCCGGTGCCGGTGTTGGCGACGGCGGGGTTGTCGGTACGCGGGTTGCCCAGCATGTCGGTGCGGGCGACCCCCTTGGCCGAGGCGTTGCCGGAGTCGACCGCCGGCGAGTTCGACTCCAGGGGGAACCACGACCGCATGGTGGTCCTCTGGCTTCCGAGCAGCGGGTCCGCCACGATGTCGTGACCGCCCTGCCCGGTCGCCGCACGGAAGGCGACCAGGTCCTGGTACGCCGTGTCGCTCCAGGAGTAGAGGGCCCCACCCGTGATCGGGTCGACCAGGTTGTAATCCAGCACTGTGCCGGCCACGGACGAGGCCGAGACCGCGATGGCGGTCGCGTTGGCCGGCGTGGTGCACGCCTGCCGGGCCCGGTTGGTGCGCACGATGTTGTTCTCGATCGACACACCCGGCGAGGCCCCGGTCACGTCGATCCCCCGGACGCAGTTCGTCACGAAGGTGTTGTTGGTGATCGCGGTGCCTGGCGCGTCGGTCACCCGCAGCCCGGAGTAGGAGAACTGGTTGCCGCTCACCACCGCGCCGGTGACCCCGGCGTCGATCGCGAGGCCCGGATTGCCCGCGGGCAGGTTCCCCAGGTAGCTCCGGCTGACGGTGACGCCGTCCGAATCACCGGTGACCTGCACGGCACCCAGCAGCGGACGCGACGCCAGAACGGCGACCCCGTCGATGGTGATCCGGTCCGAGCCGTCCACCACCGCGGCGGCCTGGCCGCTCGCGCTGACCAGACGGAAGCCCTCGATCGCGACGTCGTGCACGCCGGAGAGGGTGAAGACGGTGCCGGTCACGGCCCCGCTCGTGGTGTTGCCGACGGCGACCTGGCCGTCCGGGCCGTTGACCGCGCGGAAGGTGATCGGCGCGCCCTCGACGCCCGAGCGGGTGAAGGCGACCGCCTCCGGGTAGTTGCCCGGCTGCACCAGCACCGTCTGCCCGGACTGGGCCACGGCCGCCGCCGCCGAGACGGTGCAGAACGGCCGGTCCACACTCCCGTCGCCGCCCGGCGCGCAGTCCTTGTTGGACACGTACAGCTCCTCGGCCACCGCCTGGGTGACCGGTGCCGGCGCGGCGACCGCCGCAGGCGCCGCCGGACCCACCAGGCCCGCGCCGCCGACCAGTGGTACGACCGCGAGCCGTACCCACGCACGTCTGTTCATCAACCGCCCCCGTGACAAGTCGATCATGTTGTGCGCGGAGCGTATCGGGACGACTGCCGATTTCATCAGCGCCGATCGGTCGGTGCCCTCGCCCGTTCGGCCAGCGCCGCAACGGGGTGGGCGCCGGCGCGGCGACCGCCGCGGGCGCCAGCGCCGATCGGTCGGCGCCATTGGGCGTTTGGTCGCCCGGACACCCTCGACCAGGCTCAGTCGTGCCGTTCGGTGCGTTCGATCTCGGTGAACGCCGCCCCCAGGTAGCCCTCGACCGGCCGGCCGGTCACCGCCAGCAGATCGGCGACGAGGAGCGGGGCGTGCCGGGCGATCGCCGCCGGGTCGGGCGGGGAGTCGTCCTCGCCCGGGTCGTACACACCGAGCGCGGAGGCCAGCAGGACCAGCACCACGTGCGGGTCGACCTCCGGCCGCCACGGGGCCGCCGCCCGGACGCAGTGCTCCAGCACCTGCCGGACGTCGTCGCCGTCCAGCCCGTCCGGGTGGGTCTCCTCCAGCAGCAGCCGCACCACCGCGCCGAGGACCAGGCCGGACCGCTCGGCCCCGCCGAGCCGCGCGGTCGCCGCCTCGTACGCCGCACCGTCGCGGGCCTTGGCGGCCTCGACGGCGTCGGTCGCGGCGGCGGCGATCTCGCGGGCCGATGCGGGCAGGTGTCGCCAGGTCACGCTCACCGGGCCAGCATGGCAGAGCCGACCGACAGCTCCCGTGGACGTGCGCTTGATCACGTGGCAGGCGTGAGCGGCGGCAAAATGCGTCGCGACCTGTCAGACCCGGTGGACAGAATCGCGGCATGCTGCGCCGATCCCTCCCCCGCCGCCCGGAAGCCCGACGCATCCTGCTCGGCACCCTGCTGTCGGCGATCGGTCGCGGCCTCACTCTGCCGTTCCTGTTCATCTACCTGACCGACGTGCGCGGCCTCTCCGACCCGCGCGCCGGCCTGGTCATCGGCTGGTACGGCGCGGTCACCCTGGCGCTCTCCCCGCTGGGCGGGACGCTGATCGACCGGTTCGGCGCCCGCCGGGTGGTGCTGCCGTCCCTGCTGATCGAGGCGATCGGCACCGGGTCGCTCGCGCTGGTCGACTCGACCGCCTCCGCGTTCGGGGTGGCCACGGTGATCGCGATCGGCAGCTCCGCGATCTGGTCGGGGCAGAACACCATCCTCGCCTCGCTCACCGCCGACGACGAGCGGCAGCGGGTGTACGGGCTGAACTTCGCCCTGCTCAACCTCGGCATCGGCGTGGGCGGCCTGACCTCCGGCGCCATCGTCGACGTCACCCGACCGGTGACCTTCCAGGCGATCTACCTGCTCGACGCGATCAGCTACCTGACGCCGGCGGTCATCCTGCTGACCCTGCCGCACGTCGGGCACCGGCTCGCCGCCGGCGCGGTGGGCGCGAAGACGGGCGGCGGGGGTTACCTCACCGTGCTGCGGGACCGCCCGTTCCGCCGCCTGGTGATCTTCGGGCTGGTGCTCACCACCTGCGGGTACGCCCAGATCGAGGTCGGTTTCACCGCGTACGCGGTCCGGGTGGTCGAGGTGACCCCGCGCGTCGTCGCCTGGGCGCTGGCCGGCAACACCCTGATGATCGTGCTCTCCCAGCTGCTGGTGATCAGGCGGATGGAGGGACGCAGCCGCACCGGGGGGCTCGCGGTGGTCGGCGCGGTCTTCGCGACCGCCTGGCTCACCCTCGGCGCGGCCGGGCTGATCGGCACCGGCAACGCCCTGGCGGCGGCGCTCGGCGTGGTGGCCTGCGCGGCGATCTTCGGGTTCGGCGAGACCATGCTGTCGCCGGTGATGCCGGCGCTGACCAACGCGCTCGCCACCGACGAGCTGCGCGGCCGGTACAACGCGATGAGCTCGATGATCTTCGGGATCAGCGGGGTGATCGGTCCGGTCACCGCCGGTCCGCTGATCGGCGCCGCCGACGGCAAGGTCTGGGTCGCTGTCGTGGTGGGTGGCTGCCTGGCCGCCTCGCTGATCGCTCTCTCCCTGCGCCCCCTGCTCACCGCCATTCAGGACGGCCGCCCCGCCACCACCGCCCACCGCACCCCCGAACCCACCCCCGCCTGACTCCCTGCACCGCCTCCCCAGCCGCGCTTCACCCGCGCCGACGCCTCACCACGCCGCGCCCATCCCGCCGCAAGATCCGCGCACTTTCACGGAATGCGTGGCTATTTGATGCGCCATAGCCACGCATTCCGTGAAAGTGCGTGCGCGACGCGACGCGGCCCGGCGAAGCGCGGCCCGACGGGGGCGGCGCGGCCCGGCGGGGGACGGCACGGCCGGGGTGGCGCGGGGACCGGGGGGCGGAGACGGGGACGGGCCCCGGAGCGGCTGCTCCGGGGCCCGTTCGTGGACGGGGTCCTGCCGTCAGGCGGCGGGGACCTCGGCGGTGGTGCGGATGCGGTCCAGGGCCGGCGCGGAGACCGGCGAGGACGCGGTCAGGTACGCCACGAAGGCATCCAGGTCGATCATGCCGGTGACCTGGTTCGTGCCGCTCTTGAGCGCGGTGAACCCGTCACCGCCGCCGGCCAGGAAGTTGTTCACCGTGACCCGGTAGGTGCCGGCGTCGGTGACCGTCACGCCGCCGAGGGTGAGGCTGCCCCGGACGACCCGGGTACCGGCGCACGGGTCGGCGGTGGTGCCGGTGGTGCCGTTCACGTCGACTGTGTAGCGGACCGTCGAGGACGGGTAGAGGGTCCGGCCGACGACGAACTGCTGCTCCAGCACGCAGTAGAGCTGCGCGCCGGTGAGGTCGAGCGTAACCAGGTTGTTGGCGAACGGCTGGACCGTGAACGCCTCCTCGTAGGTGACCTGGCCGGCGTCGAGGTCGGCGCGGACACCACCGGGGTTCATGAAGGCGCCGAGCGCGCCCTGCTCGTTGTCGGTCGCCGCGAACTGCGCGTCGGCGATCACGTTGCCGAGCGGGGACTCGCCCTTGGCCGTACCGAACAGGGTCTCCTGCACGCGGTTGAGCGGCTCGGCGGTCTCGCCGACGACCTTGGTGGCGACAGGGCCGAGCGCCGTCTTGTAGCGGGTGATCAGCTCGGTCTGCGCCGCGTCCTTGGTGACGTCCCGGGTGACCACGACGTTGTTGGCCTTGGCGGTCAGCACGTCGCCGGTCTTCCGGTCGATCTGCAGGTCGATGTCGGTGACCAGGCGACCGAACGAGCTGGCGCTGGTGACCAGCTTGCCGTTGATCTCGCAGTTGTACGCCTGGTGGGTGTGCCCGCTGACCACGACGTCGATCGACGGGTCCATCCGGTTGGCGATGTCGACGATCGGGCCGGTGAAGCCCTTGCAGTCGTTGATGCCGCCGGTGGCCTCCTGCTGACCGCCCTCGTGCAGCAGCACGACGATGCTCTGCACGCCCTGCGAGCGCAGGATGCGGGCGTACTTGTTGGCGGTCTCCGCCTCGTCGCTGAAGGTGAGGCCGGCGACGCCCTCCTGGGAGACGATCTGCGGGGTGCCCTCCAGGGTCATCCCGATGAAGCCGACCTTGACGCCGTCGACCTTCTTGACCGCGTACGGCGGCAGCAGCGGCTGGCCGGTCGCGGTCTTGAACGCGTTGGCGGAGAGGTACTGGAAGCCGGCGCCCGTGTACGGGGTGCCGTCCGCGCAGCCGTCGACCGGGTGGCAGCCGCCGTTCTGGATGCGCAGCAGCTCGTCGGCGCCCTCGTCGAACTCGTGGTTGCCGACGCTGGCGAAGTCCAGCCCGGCCATGGTGAGCGACTCGATGGTCGGCTCGTCGTGGAACGCGGCGGAGAGCAGCGGGGAGGCGCCGATCAGGTCACCGGCGGCGACCGTGATGGTGCGCTCCTGCTCCTCCTCGGTGGCGCCGCGCAGGGCGGCGAGCTGGGTGGCGAGGTATTCGGCGCCACCCGCGGGCTGGCCGGCGATGGTGCCGCTGGAGCCGGTCGGCGGTTCGAGGTTGCCGTGGAAGTCGTTGAGGGCGAGCAGCTTGACGTCGACCGGCTTGGGGCCGGCCTCGGCCTGGCTCGGGTTGACGGCGACCGTGCTCAGCGCGGCCGCGGCGAGTGCGGTCAGGCCGATGGCGGCCCGACGCATCCCGGGGACGGACATGGAACTCCTCGTGAGGTTCGGCGTGGACGCGGCACGGGCGATGGTTCGCCCGGCCACCCTGATCCGTGCCGTGACAGGGGGGCGATCGCGGATGGCGGCGGTCGGGGGTCGCCGCTCCGTCAGGGGACAGCCTCTCATCTCCGCCACCGCCGGTCGACTGGGGAAGTCGAACAGACCTGCGGATACGTGAGGTGACCCGGCCTGGACGTTCGGACCATTCCGACATGACGGGTAGGTGAAGGCAGTCCGGCGGTCGGCGTCGGATTCGCGTCGGTGGCACCGACCAGGATGGGAGACGACGACGAGGAGAGGATCCACGGATGACTGACGCGACCCTGACGGTGGGCACGGTGCGCTCCGCCGACGGCACGACCATCGCGTACGAGCGCAGCGGCGACGGGCCGGCGATCGTGCTGGTGGGCGGCGCGTTCAACGACCGGACCACCACCCGCGCGGTGGCCGCCGCGCTGGCCGAGGACTTCACCGTGTTCGGGTACGACCGGCGCGGCCGGGGCGACAGTGGCGACACCGCCCCGTACGCGGTGCAGCGGGAGATCGAGGATCTGGCGGCGCTGATCGAGGCGGCCGGTGGCACGGCGTACCTCTACGGGATCTCGTCCGGCGCGATCCTCGCCGCCCTGGCGACCGCCGCCGGGCTCCCGGTCGCGGGGCTGGCCCTCTTCGAGCCGCCGTTCCGGGTCGGGCCGCACGACGGGTCGGGTGCGGCGCTCGCGCCCCGGCTGGCCGAGCTGGTGACGGCGGGCCGGCGGGGCGACGCGGTCGAGTGCTTCCTGCGCGACGCGGTGGGCCTCCCCGCAGACCAGGTACGCGGCATGCGTGACCAGCCGATGTGGCCCTGGCTGGAGATGATGGCCCCGTCCCTGGTCCACGACGCCACGGTCAGCGGGGACGGCACACTTCCCGCCGACCGGCTCGCCACCATCACCGCACCGACGGTGGTGCTGGACAGCACGGGCAGCCCGCAGTGGCTGCGCGACGCGACGGGCGCGACCGCCGAGGCGGTGCCGGGAGCCCGGCGGGTGACCCTGGAGGGCGGTTTCCACGAGGTGCCCGCCGACCGGCTCGCCGCCGAGCTGCGCCGCCTCCTGCTCGGCTGACCGGCCGCAGCGCCGGTCAGCCGAAGGGCGATCGCCGCAGACGTGGTCGACCGCCCCGGGCAGGGGTGGCGGCTCCCGGTGCGGAGGAGCCGGCGCCCGCTGCCCGGGGCGGTCGGATGGCGGGCCGGCATCCCGCCCCTTTTCGGGATGCCGGCCGCCGAACCTGCGGGTCGTGGCCCGCCGGGTGGCCCGTCAGCAGTAGGTGTAGCTGCCGCTGCTGCCCCAGGAGCAGGAGTCGATCGCCGTACCCGCGGAGTTGCGCAGGTAGGCGGTGTCGCCGGTGTTGTTCCAGATGTACGCGCCGGAGCCCCAGTACCGGTGGGTGGAGGTGTTGGTGCCCTTGCCGGTGTGGATGTAGACGCTGGCGCCGGAGGCCAGGCGGAAGTCGCTCCCGAACTTGTAGACGTGGTTCGCCTTGTCGCGCAGCGTCCAGTACTTCAGGTTGATGCTGGTGCTGCGCCGGTTGGTCAGCTTGACGTACTCGGCGTTGAGGCTGCTGTTGGAGCGGTTGTCGGTGCCCGGCGAGTTGTAGTAGACCTTCGTGATCTGAATGGCCGGGGTGGCCGCCTGCGCCGGGGTGGCGACGGCGAGCGTGCCGCCGAGGAGGCCGGCGAGCGCCGCGGCGTACCCGAAGAGCTTGTGCTTCATGTGTTCCCTTACCTGGTCGCGGGCCGACCTCAGGGGGTCGGCCAAGGAGCGGGCCGAGGCTATCGATGCGGTGCGGAAATTGTGGACCGTGAAACCTCTGCGGCGGCAAACAAATCCGCGAGTCCGGTGGGTCGAGACTGGACGGTGATCGAGGCCGGCGCGATCGTCGGCTTCGGAGCAGCCCTTCCGCCGACGCCCGCCCGCCGACCGGTCGGTGACGCGGCCCGATCGGCGGGCCGCCCGCCGGCTGCCCGACGGCGATCAGGTCAGCGTGCCGGCACGGCCGCCACCAGGTCGGTCAGATCGGCTCTGGTCCAGTGCCCGGTCACGCCGGGGCGGTCGGCCAGGTAGGCGACGGTCCGCGCGACCGACCAGCCGTGCGCCGCCCGCAGCCCGGCCGCGATCATCCCCAGGTAGGCCGGCGCCGGCGCGGTCCACTCCACCTCGCCCGCCCGCCAGGGCGCGGTGAAGGTCAGCATCGGCACCCCGTCGCGCACGCCGACCCGCAGCAGCGTCTCGTACCGGCCGGGGCCGAGGGTGGCCCGCCCGGCCTCGACGGCCACGGCGATCAGGTCGAGGTCGGCGCCGGGCGGTCGGTACATCTCCTGCGCGGCGATGTCGGCGAACTGCCCGGCGGTGAGCAGGTAGCCGCGCGCCGCCGCCGTGCCCGGCAACTCGGGGTCGTAGAACGCCATCCCGCCCGTCCAGGCCCGGGACTCCCCGGCGAAGTAGACGCCGCCGGGGACCAGCACCGCTTCCGTCCGGCGCGGTGGCCGGCAGTCCCGACACCCGGGGTACGACGGCAGCCCGCCGGGTGGCCGGCCACCGGAGAGGTACCAGCCGAGCCGTGCCGGATCCATGTTCGACCCGTACGCGACGTACCAGAGGAGCCGCACCCGGCGAAGGTCAGTAGCCGCAGGTCTGCCCGGCGGCGTGGCTGACCTGCACGGTGTGGGTGACGCAGCCGCCGTCGTCCACCGCGTGCAGCAGGAAGGCGGTCGGCTCGTCGACCCAGCCGATCTCGTCGTCGGCGCTCATGGTCAGCGACGCCTGCCGCCAGGTGCTCGGCGCGACGGTCAGCACGGTGCCGGCGTACCCGGTGGTCACCGGGCGGTGCAGGTGGCCGGCGGCGACGCGTACCACGTGGGGGTGTCGGCGGACGACCTCGGCGAGCGCGTCTCCGTCGGCGAGCCGGACGGCGTCGGCGGCCGGGACGCCGACGGCGACCGGCGGGTGGTGCAGGCAGACCAGGGCGGGCACGTCCGGGCGGCCGGCCAGCACCCCGTCGAGCCAGCCGAGCTGGTCCTCGCCGAGCCGGCCGCCGCCCTCCCCCGGGGTCAGCGAGTCCAGCACCACGACGGTCAGGTCCGGATGATCGACGTGGTAGTACGCGGAGAAGCCACCGCCCAGGTACGGGGTGCCGCCGAAGGCGTCCAGCAGCGACTCGCGGTCGTCGTGGTTGCCGGCGACCAGGTGCACCGGCAGGGGGTACCGGCCGATCACCTCGCGCAGCACCGCGTACTCGTCGGGGCGGCCTTGGTCCACCAGGTCGCCGGTGATCACCACGCAGTCCGGGCGGGGGCGCAGCGCCAGCACCCGGCCGAGCGCGCGGTGCAGGCCGGCGGCGGGCACGGCGCCGAGCACGCCGGTGGTCAGGTGCGGGTCACTCAGCTGGGCGATGAGCATTGCTCCTCCACTGCGACCGGGACCTTCACGCTAACCCGGCGAGCCGTCGCGGGCGGGCCCGTCGCGCAGCCCACAGGCCGTGTCCACAGCCTGTGGATGGCACATGTGTACGAACGACAGATGATCTTCCGCGTGGCGGACCGCCATCGGCTGAGTACGCTTGATCGCAGCCCCGGCGCCGGCCGGGCCCGCCCCCACCTGGAAGAACGTGGATCACGAGCGAGTCGTCCGCGACGTCACGGTCCGCCTGCCAATGGCGTCGACCGCCGTCGAGGCGTGCCAGTGGACCGTGGCCGCGCTCGCCCGGTACGCCCCCGCGACGATCTCCGTCCTGCTCCAGGTCCACGACCGGCTGCGCTGCGTCGCCGCCACCGGATCATGGCAGGTCTTCTCCACCGTGCCGCCGAAGTCCGGCATCGTCGGCCGGGTCTACGCCTCCGCCGAGGGGGCCACGGTGCCCGACGTCACCGCCGACCCGGACTACCTTCCGCTGCGCCCGGACGTGACCGCCGAGATCTGCGTACCGGTGCTCGACCCGGCGGGCCGCCCGATCGGGGTGCTCGACCTCCAGTGGAGCGGGCCGGCCGAGCTGGGGCGGTGGCGGCAGACTGCGGAACGGCTGGCCGGCCGGCTGGGCGCGCGGATCGTGGCCCTCGGCGGGCCGCCGGCCGAGAGCCGCAGCGAGAAACTGCTGCGACACGCCACCGCGTTCACCGCCGCCCCGACCGGCCGGGACCTGATGGCCGCGGCCCTCACCGCCGCCCGGGACGTCTCCACCCTCTCCTGCGCCGTGCTGGTGCTCGCCGGCCGGGGCGGCCCCCGCCTCGGCGACCCGACCGGTGCACCCGGCGAGTTGGAGTCGCGCATCCGGGCCGAGCTGAGCGAGGCCGGGGCCGGGCCGCTCAGCCGGATGGTGGCCCGGGCCCACCGGCACGGCACCGCGTACACGCTGGGCGAGGCGGGTCATCCGCCCACGGACGAGTACGCGCCGCTGGCCCGGGCCGGGGTACGCACCCTGGTGTCGGTGCCGTTCGGCCAGCCCGACGCGGGCGGGGTGCTGCTGGTCGCCGACGAGCGGCTGCTGCGGCCCGACCCGACCACGGTCAACCTGATCGAGCTGCTGGCCGGGCAGGCCTGGGGGGCGCTGGACCGGCTCCGTACGCTGGCCCGGCTCCGCGAGCAGGCCAGCTCCGACCCGCTCACCGGGCTCCGGCACACCGGGCCGTTCGGCCAGCGGATCAGGGCGGTCACGCCGGGGCGTACCGCCCTGCTCGCCATCGACGTGGACGGGTTCAAGACGGTCAACGACACGTACGGCCACCAGGCGGGCGACCGGCTGCTGGTCGGACTGGCCCGGGCGCTGGAGGGCGCGCTGCGCCAGGGCGACGAGCTGTACCGGGTCGGTGGCGACGAGTTCGTCGCGGTGATCGAGGTGAGCCGCCCCGAGGAGGCGGTCCGGATCGCCGAGCGGCTGACCGAGGCCGCCCGACGTACCGGGCGCACCATCAGCGTCGGCGTGGCCCTCCCCCAGGCCGGCGAGTCCCCGGAACTCACCCTCCGCCGCGCCGACCAGGCCCTCTACGCGGTCAAGCGCCACGGCCGCGACGGCGTCCGCCTAGCCGCCGCCTAACCCACCCCACCCCACCGACTCTCCGCCCGCGCTTGGGCGGGGGCTCCCGGTCGGGTCAGGGGCGGGTGAGTTCCTTGGCCAGGAGTTCGGCGATCTGGGCGGTGTTCAGGGCGGCGCCCTTGCGGAGGTTGTCGCCGGTGACGAAGAGGTCCAGGGCGCGCGGGTCGTCCAGGGCGCGGCGGATCCGGCCGACCCAGGACGGGTCGGTGCCGACCGCGTCGATCGGCATCGGGAACTCGCCGGCGGCGGGGTCGTCGACCAGGATCACGCCGGGGGCGTTGCGCAGCGCCTCCCGGGCGCCCTCGGCGTCCACCTCGGTGGCGAAGACCGCGTGCACGGCCACCGAGTGGCCGGTCACCACCGGCACCCGTACGCAGGTCGCGGAGACCTTCAGGTCGGGCAGCCCGAGGATCTTGCGCGACTCGTTGCGAATCTTCAACTCCTCGGACGACCACCCGAAGTCGCCGAGCGACCCGGCCCACGGCACCACGTTGAGCGCCAGCGGCGCGGGGAACGGGCCGAGCTCGTCGCCGACCGCCTGGCGCACGTCGCCCGGGCGGGAGCCGAGCACCCGGTCCCCGGCGATCTTGCCGAGCTGGAGGTGCAGCGCGTCCACGCCGGCCTGACCCGCCCCCGACACCGCCTGGTACGAAGCGAGCACCAGTTCGCGCAGGCCGTACTCGCGGTGCAGCGGGGCGATCGCCACGATCATCGCGAGGGTGGTGCAGTTCGCGTTGGCGATGATCCCCTTGGGCCGGTTGCGTACCTGCTCGGGGTTGATCTCCGGGACCACCAGCGGCACGTCGCGGTCCATCCGGTACGCGCCGGAGTTGTCGACCACGACCGCCCCGCGGGACACCGCGACCGGCGCCCACCGGACGGAGATGTCGTCCGGCACGTCGAACATGGCGACGTCGACGCCGTCGAACGCCTCCGGGGTGAGCGCGCCGACGGTCAACTCCTCGCCCCGGCAGCGCAGCTTGCGCCCGACGGAACGTTCCGAGGCGAGCAGCCGGATCTCGCCCCAGACGTTGCGCCGGGAGGAGAGCAGCTCGCACATCACGGTCCCGACGGCGCCGGTCGCCCCGACGACGGCGAGCGTGGGCTGCGCCGACACGGGCGCTACCGTCCCGTCCCCGCGTAGACCACGGCCTCGGAGTCGCCGCCGAGCTCGAACTGGTCGTGGATGGCCCGGACCGCCTTGTCGAGGTCGGTGTCCCGGCAGACCACGGAGACCCGGATCTCCGACGTGGAGATCATCTCGATGTTGACCCCGGCCGCGCCGAGCGCGGCGAAGAAGCCGGCCGCGACACCGGGGTGCGACCGCATGCCGGCGCCGATCAGCGACACCTTGCCGACGTGGTCGTCGTAGAGCAGGCCGCGGAACTTGACGGCTTCCTGGATCTTGCTGAGCGCGGCCATGGCGGTGGGGCCGTCGGTCTTGGGCAGCGTGAACGAGATGTCCGTGCGACCGGTGCCCTCGGTGGAGACGTTCTGCACGATCATGTCGATGTTGATCTCGGCGCCGGCCACGGTGTCGAAGATCCTGGCGGCGGCACCGGGCTCGTCCGGCACGCCGACAATCGTGATCTTGGCTTCACTGCGGTCGTGGGCGACCCCGGTGATCAGTGCCTGTTCCACGGGAAGGTCCTCCATCGATCCGGTGACCATGGTGCCGGTGTTGGTCGAGTATGACGAACGGACGTGGATCGGCAACCCCGCGCGCCGCGCGTACTCCACGCTGCGCAGGTGCAGCACCTTGGCGCCGCAGGCGGCCAGCTCCAGCATCTCCTCGTAGGTGATCTGCTTGATGTGCCGGGCGTTCGGCACGATCCGCGGGTCGGCGCTGAAGATGCCGTCCACGTCGGTGTAGATCTCGCAGACGTCGGCGCGCAGCGCGGCGGCGAGCGCCACGGCGGTGGTGTCCGAGCCGCCCCGGCCCAGCGTGGTGACGTCCTTGGTGTCCTGCGAGACGCCCTGGAAGCCGGCGACGATCACCACCGCGCCCTCGTCGAGCGCGCCCTTGAGCCGGCCCGGGGTGACGTCGATGATCCGCGCCCGCCCGTGCACCGAGGTGGTGATGACACCGGCCTGCGAGCCGGTGAACGAGCGGGCCTCGTACCCCAGGTTGTGGATGGCCATCGCGAGCAGCGCCATGGAGATCCGCTCGCCGGCGGTGAGCAGCATGTCCAGCTCACGGCCCGGCGGCAGCGGGCTGACCTGGTTGGCCAGGTCGAGCAGCTCGTCGGTGGTGTCGCCCATCGCGGACACCACCACCACCACGTCGTCGCCGGCCTTGCGGGCGGCGACGATCCGCTCCGCCACCCGCTTGATGCGCTCGGCGTTGGCGACGGAGGACCCGCCGTACTTCTGCACCACGAGTGCCACGACGGTGCACTCCCTCCCAGCGACGACCCTGAGCGTGCCGACGCCGCCGGTCAGATGGTCCGGCGGCGCGTGTCAGACCTGTCCAGGGTATCGGGCGGTACGCGAGGCCGGGTCGGGTGATCCCACCATCCGGCGGAAGCGGCCGGTGGACGCCCTGCCCAGGGCAGTCGCGCCGAGGCCCGCCGACACGCCGGCCGTCGTCGGCGGCACGGGTCCGTGGACGGCGGGCGGGCGGCGCAGAATGACCCGGTGCCTGCCCATCTGCGCGCGACATTCCGGTCGACCGGCGTCCTGGTCCTGCTCCTGCCGGCGCTCCTCACCGCCTGCACCGCCGACCGGCCGGCCCCGCCACCCACCGCCGGGTCCGCCGACCCGGCACCGGCCGAGGTGGACGCGGCCCGGGACGAGCTGGCCGCGCTGGCGGCGGCGGCGCGGGACCGCCACCTGACCGCCCGCTACACCCTCACCGGCACCGACGGGCCGGCCCGCGACGTCACGGTGACCAGCGCGGCGGACGGCACCTGGCGGGTCGACGTCCCGGGGGGCGTGCTCGGCGGCACGGCGGACGTCTCGCTGGCCGCCACCGCCGACGGGCTCTTCCAGTGCGGCCTGCCGTCGGCCGGCCGCCCCGAGACGGCCGGCTGCGTCCGCCTCGGCGACCGGGACGACGCGGTGCCGCGCCGGCTGGACCCCCGGGTGCAGCACCCGTTCACCGACTGGCTGGAGGTGCTCACCGACCGGCGCACGCCGCTCGCCGTCTCCCCCGCCACCGCGCCGGCCGGCGTCACCGGCACCTGCTACGCCGTGGAGACCACCTCCGCCTCGCTCAACCCACCGCTGGACGTCGGGATCTACTGCTACGAGCCGGACGGGACGCTCACCTACGTCCGCGCCGCCCTCGGCACGCTCACCCTGGCCGGACCACCCGGGCCGGGCCCGGCCACCGCGCCGCTGGCCGGGCCGGTGGTGAACGCCGAGCCGCTGGGCGTGGAGGCACCCGAGCCGAGCGACAGCACGGGCGCGGGAACGTCCTGACCCGGCGCGGCGTTACGGGTGCTCTTGACCACATTTGCCCCCACCCGCCCCTCAGGGCGAATCGCCCATAGGGGACGCTCTTTGCATGGTCGACCTCACCCCGCTGCTCGCCTTCCGTTGGAGTCCCCGGGCCTTCGACCCGGCCGCCGAGCTGACCGGGGAGGAGGCGTCCTCGCTGCTGGAGGCCGCCCGCTGGGCCCCCTCGACGGGCAACGCCCAGCCCTGGCGGTTCGCCCTCGGCCACCGCGACGACGAGACCTGGAAGCGGACCCTGGTCAGCCTCCCGGAACCCGACCAGCGCTGGGCCCGGCACGCCGCCGCCCTGGTGGTGGGCGCGCACGCCGGCACCGACCCGGAGCGGGCCGCGTACGACCTGGGGCAGGCGATGGCCCACCTCACCGTGCAGGCCACTGCGCTCGGCCTGTACGTGCACCAGCTCACCCGCTTCGACCGCGCCGCGCTCTGCGCCGATCTCGACCTGCCGCCCGCCGTACGCCCGCTGGTGGTGGTGGCGGTGGGCCGGCTCGGCGACCCGCTCGACCTGCCCGAGGAGCTGCGCCGGCGGGAGACCGCACTGCGCCGCCGACACCCGGTGCACGCCCTGCTGCTGCGCTGAGCCATCCGACGCCACCCGCTGGCCGGTCGGAGCAGTTGGCCGCCCGCCGCGCGGCGCGTACGTCGGGGCGTTCCGGCTCGGCAGCCAGCTCCAGTACCTGGCCGGCCCGGGCGGGCTGAGCGGGCCGTGACTCCGATCCCATAGTCCGGACCTCCCTTCCCACCCCCCGTCTCACCACGTAGGGTGACCCTGTCATGTGGCAGGCGTACCTCCTCCTTGGTCGCCGCGACGAGGCCTGACCGGCCGGCACCTCGTCGCGGAGTCGAACCGCGCCGTCCAGCACATCCGAACTTCCCCTCGGCACCGCCCGGGCATCGTCGCCCGGCACCCGCCGACACCTTCCGATTGCTGACGCCCGACATGACCCACGGGAGCACTCCGCCATGGCTCAACCCGCCACTGACGCCGAGACCGATCCGATCGCCCGGCAGCGCCCCAGCCGGATGCCGTTCCACCGCTACCAGCCGTACCAGCAGCAGTTCCGGATCGACCTGCCGGACCGCGCCTGGCCGACCCGGCGCGTCGACGTCGCGCCCCGCTGGTGCGCGGTCGACCTGCGCGACGGCAACCAGGCCCTGATCGACCCGATGTCCCCGGAGCGCAAGCGCCGGATGTTCCAGCTGCTGGTGCAGATGGGCTACAAGGAGATCGAGGTCGGCTTCCCCTCGGCCAGCCAGACGGACTTCGACTTCGTCCGGCAGCTGATCGAGCAGGACCTGATCCCGGAGGACGTCACCATCCAGGTGCTCACCCAGTGCCGGGAGCACCTGATCGACCGGACCTTCGAGTCGCTGCGCGGCGCCCGGCGGGCGATCGTGCACTTCTACAACTCCACCTCGACGCTCCAGCGCCGGGTGGTCTTCGGGCTGGACCGCGACGGCATCACCGACATCGCCACCCAGGGCGCCCGGCTGTGCCAGAAGTACGCCGAGATCCACACCCCGGACACCGAGATCCACTACGAGTACTCGCCGGAGTCGTACACGGGCACCGAGCTGGAGTACGCGCTGGAGGTCTGCGCGAAGGTCATCGAGGTGGTCGACCCGACCCCCGACCGCAAGCTGATCGTCAACCTGCCGGCCACCGTCGAGATGGCCATGCCGAACGTGTACGCCGACTCGATCGAGTGGATGCACCGGCACCTGCCCCGGCGGGACAGCCTGGTGCTGAGCCTGCACCCGCACAACGACCGGGGCACCGGGGTGGCCGCGGCCGAGCTGGGCCTGCTGGCCGGCGCCGACCGGATCGAGGGCTGCCTGTTCGGCAACGGCGAGCGCACCGGCAACGTGGACCTGGTGACGCTGGGCCTCAACCTGTTCTCCCAGGGCATCGACCCGATGATCGACTTCTCGAACATCGACGAGGTCAAGCGGGCCGTCGAGTACTGCAACCAGCTGCCGGTGCACGAGCGCCACCCGTACGCGGGCGACCTGGTCTACACCGCCTTCTCTGGCTCGCACCAGGACGCGATCAACAAGGGCTTCGACGCGCTGGCCGCCGACGCGGCCGCCGCCGGGGTGCCGGTCGACCAGCACCCGTGGGCGGTGCCGTACCTGCCGATCGACCCGAAGGACCTGGGCCGCACCTACGAGGCGGTCATCCGGGTCAACTCGCAGTCCGGCAAGGGCGGCGTCGCGTACATCATGAAGACCGAGCACCAGCTCGACCTGCCGCGCCGGCTCCAGATCGAGTTCTCCGGCGTGGTCCAGCAGGTCACCGACCACGACGGCGGCGAGGTCGACCCGGGCACCATGTGGGAGATCTTCGCCCGGCACTACCTGCTCGACCACCAGAGCGACCCGGCCGTCACGCTGTCCGGCTACACGATCGGCACCGTCGACGGCAAGGTCGAGATCGAGGCCGAGGTGGAACTCGGCGGGGAGCGCCGCGCGCTCGCCGCGGTCGGCAACGGCCCGATCGACGCGTACGTCAACGCGCTCCAGTCGGTCGGCGTGGCGGTACGCGTGCTCGACTACCACGAGCACGCGCTCTCCTCCGGTGGTGACGCGCAGGCCGCCGCGTACGTCGAGTGCGACGTCGACGGTCGGACGGTCTGGGGCGTCGGGATGGACGCCAACATCGTCACCGCCTCGGTGAAGGCGGTCATCAGCGCGGTCAACCGCGCCCGCGACTGAGGTGCCACGGCAGGGTCCGGCTCCGGCCGGGCCCTGCCGCCCGCGCCCGGTCAGACCGGGGTGACCCCGGCCGACCAGCCGTCGCCGAGCACCACCGCCTGGGCGACGACCACCCGCTCGCCGTCGAAGGTGATGGCCGGGGAGCCGTGCAGCCGGTAGCCGTCGGCCAGCGCCTCGCTCACCCGACGACAGAAGTCGGCGTCGTCCGGCCCGGTCAGCAGCCGGTAGCGCAGCCGGTCGTCATGATCGTCCATCCGCCGACCGTAGCAACCGGTCCGGTGGGTCGAGGTGGCAGCGAGGGGCGCGCTACGACGGCGGGGCCTGCCGGGGCGGCCGGTGCACGAGCAGGCCGGCCGTGACCGCGCCGGCCAGCAGCAGGCCGGCGCACCAGGCCAGCGCGCCCCGGTACGCGTGGGTCAGCTCGGCCGGCTGCTCGTACCCGGTGCCGGAGAGGCCGACCAGCAGCGGCAGCGCGGCCACCGCGAGCAGGCCGCCCACCCGGGACGCGGCGTTGTTGAAGCCGCTCGCCACCCCGGCGAACCGGTCCGCGACGGCGGCCAGCACCGACGCGGTCAGCGGGGCCACCACCAGCGTCAGCCCCAGCCCGAAGAGGAGCACCCCGGGCAGCACGTCCACCCAGTACGACGTGCCCGGGCCGACCCGGCGCAGCAGCAGCAGGCCCCCGACGGCGATCACCGGGCCGACGGTCAGCGGCAGCCGGGGGCCGATCCGCGCCGACAGGGCGCCGGCCCGGGCCGAGCCGATCAGCAGCAGCACGGTCATCGGGACGGTGGCCAGCCCGGTGCGGACCGCCGACCAACCGACGACGTTCTGTAGGTAGACGGGGAAGAAGAAGGTGAAGCCGCCGAGCGCCGCGTAGACCACCACGGTGAACAGGTTGAGCGCCGAGAAGAGGCGGCTGGTGAACAGCCCGGTGGGCAGCATCGCCGCCTCGCCCCGGCGTCGCTCCACCAGCACGAAGGCCACCGCGCCGAGGACGCCGACCAGCGCGGCCAGCAGCACCGGCAGCGAGCGTGGGCCCCGCGCCGGGGCGTCGATCAGGGCGTACGTGACGCCGGCCAGGCCGAGCGCGCCGAGCAGCGCCCCGGTCACGTCGAACCGCTTCCCCCCGCTGCGCGAGGCGTTCTCGTCACGGCTCTCCGGCACCCAGCGCAGCGCGGCCAGGATCACCGCGACCGCCAGCGGGAGGTTGATGAAGAAGATCCACCGCCAGGAGAGCGCGTCGATCAGCCAGCCGCCGAGGAAGGGGCCGAGCGCGGTGGTCACGCCGGCCAGCCCGGACCAGGCGCCGATGGCCCGGCCCCGGTCGTCGGGGTGGAAGCTCGACTGGAGCACGGAGAGCGAGCCGGGGGTGAGCAGCGCCCCGCCGGCGCCCTGGAGGAACCGGGCGACGACCAGCCAGCCGGTGTCCTGGGCCAGGCCGCAGAGAACGGAGGCGACGGCGAACCAGACCACCCCGAGCAGGAAGACGCGGCGCCGGCCGAAGCGGTCGCCCAACGCCCCGCCGAGCAGCACGAACGCGGCCAGGGTCAGCAGGTAGCCGTTGATCGTCCATTGCAGACCGGAGACGGTCGCCTCGAGTTCGGCGCCGAGCCGGGGCAGTGCCACGTTGACCACCGTGCTGTCCAGGAAGACCATTCCGGAGGCGAGGATCGCCGCCAGCAGCGTGCCCCGACCCGCGCCGCTGCGGAGCCGGAGCGCGTGAGGGGGTGCGGTCATGGGTACCAATCTGCCCGCGCCGCGTGGGAGATTCCACGAAACGCCGAAACGGTGCCCGGGTACTGTGCGGGATCGCCGGGAGCCCGCAAGCTGGAGAGGTGTCGTCTGTGCGTACCAGATCAGGAGCCCGTGGGACGGTGGCCGTCGCGCTCGCCGCGGTGCTCGCCCTCGGCGTGGGCGGTTGCGAGGTCTCGCTCGACGAGCCGGAGGCGCCGCCGAGCAGCGCCGGCAACGTCGGTGAACAGCTGGCCGAGCTGACCGTCGCCAAGGCGGGCTCGATGCGGGGCTACAGCCGCGAGCGGTTCCCGCACTGGCGGGACACCGGCACCAACTGCGACGTCCGGGACAGCGTGCTCAAGCGCGACGGGGAGGACATCCGCCTCTCCGGCTGCAACGTGGTCGCCGGCCACTGGGAGAGCGTCTACGACGGGCGCACCTTCACCGATCCCTCCGACGTGGACGTCGACCACATGGTGCCGCTGGCCAACGCGTGGCGCTCGGGGGCGAACGAGTGGGACGACGCCAAGCGCGGCGACTTCGCCAACGATCTGACCCGACCGCAGCTCATCGCGGTTTCCGCGACCTCCAACCGGGCAAAGGGTGACCAGGACCCGTCGCAGTGGAAACCGGCGAACCGGTCGTACTGGTGCAAGTACGCGGAGAGCTGGGTGACGGTCAAGCATCACTGGCGGCTGACGGTGACCAGCGCCGAGAAGGCCGCCCTCAGCGACATGTTGGAGGGTTGCACATGGGCGAACAAGCCGTGACCGGTGCCGGGGCGACTCCCGCGCCGGAGCAGATGCCGGACGCCGGCGGGGAGGACGCGGCCGCCGCCACCGGCAGCGGTGGCGGCACCGGCACGACGGCCGCCACCGCCGGAATGACCGCGGACGGCCACCCGGCGGCGCCCGCCGCCGTGCCGGGAGCCGGGATGAGCGCCGACGACCGCCCGGACGCGTCACCCCGGGAGCTGACCGCCGACCTGGTCGCCGGGCCCGGCGGCGTGATGACCGACGAGGCCGGCGTGGTGACCGGCGAGCTGACCCTGAGGACCCGGTACGCCGACGGGCAGGTCACCCTCTCCGTGCAGTACAAGGACGCCGACGAGTGGTACGCGGTGACCGGCGGGAAGGCCGCGCTGGCCGACCCGGCCGGGTTGGACGCCGTCCACGCCGTCGCGGTCGCCCTGCTCAACCGCCCGGAGGGCTGAGACACGCCGAGGCCCCCAACCCCCAGGCGGGGGTTGGGGGCCTCGGCACGCGCTCACGGCGTCGGGATCAGCTCACCGGTGTCCGGCGCCCCACCGTCGTCCGGCCGGACCAGCTCCGGCTCCACCTCGTGCGGACGGATCCGGCCGGCCGCGATCTCCTCGGCGTAGTGGCAGGCGACCTTGTGGCCGCCGACCACCTCGCGCAGCGCCGGCCGCTCGTCGGCGCAGCGGGTCGGCTGAGCCCACGGGCACCGGGTGTGGAAGCGGCACCCGGACGGCGGGTTGGTCGGCGAGGGCAGGTCGCCGGCGAGCAGGATCCGCTCGCGGCGGTCCTCCACCAGCGGGTCCGGCACCGGCACCGCCGACATCAGCGCCTTGGTGTACGGGTGCATCGGCTCCCGGTAGAGGTCGTCGCTGGACGCCTCCTCCACCAGGCCACCCAGGTACATCACGCCCACCGTGTCGGCGATGTGCCGGACCACCGCCAGGTCGTGCGCGATGATCAGGTACGTCAGGCCGCGCTCGTTCTGGAGGTCCTCCAGCAGGTTGAGCACCTGCGCCTGGATGGACACGTCGAGCGCCGACACCGGCTCGTCGGCGACGATCAGCTCCGGGTTGAGCACCAGGGCACGGGCGATGCCGATGCGCTGTCGCTGGCCGCCGGAGAACTCGTGCGGGTACTTGCTCAGCGCCGACGCGGGCAGGCCGACCGCCTCCAGGGTCTCCCGCAGCCGCCGGCTCGTCGCCGCCTTGTCGTTGGCGAGGCCGTGCGCCTTGAGCCCCTCGACCAGCAGCGACTCCACCGACTGCCGGGGGTCCAGGCTGGACAGCGGGTCCTGGAAGATCATCTGCATCCGGCGGCGGGCCAGGCGCATCTTCTCGCCCTTGAGCTGCCGGACGTCGGTGCCGTCGAAGAGGATCTCGCCGTCGGTCGGCTCGACCAGCCGCAGCAGGCCCCGGCCCAGCGTCGACTTGCCGCAGCCCGACTCGCCGACCAGGCCGTACGTCTCACCCGCCCGGATGGCGAGCGAGACGCCGTCGACGGCGTAGACGTACCCGACGGTGCGGTCGAAGAGCAGGCCGCTCTTGATCGGGAAGTGGACCTTGAGGTCGCGCAGTTCGACCAGTGGTCCGGTCCGCTCGGTCACGGGACCGCCACCTCCTCGGAAACGGGGTTGTTGCAGCGAAGGTCGCCGCCGGTGGCGGTGGGCTCCAGCGGGGGCGGGCCCTCCAGGCAGGCGTCCACGACGTTGTCGCAGCGGGGCGCGAACGCGCACCCCTCGGCCCACGGGATGTTGTCGGCCACCGAGCCGCGGATGGCGTGCAGCCGCTCGCCGCGCGGCGAGTCGAGCCGGGGCACCGAGCTGAGCAGCCCGTGGGTGTACGGGTGCCGGGCCCGGGCGAACAGCTCGTGCCGGGGGGCCCGCTCGACCACCTTGCCGCCGTAGAGCACGTTCACCGTGTCGCAGAGGCCGGCCACCACACCGAGGTCGTGCGTGATCATGATGAGCGCGGTGCCGGTCTCGTCGACCAGCTGCTTGAGCAGGGTGAGGATCTGCGCCTGGATGGTCACGTCCAGGGCGGTGGTCGGCTCGTCCGCGATCAGCAGCCGCGGCTTGCAGGCCAGCGCGATGGCGATCAGCGCGCGCTGCCGCATGCCGCCGGAGATCTGGTGCGGGTACTCCTTCAGCCGGCGCTCCGGGTCCGGGATGCCGACCGCGTCGAGCAGTTCCCGGGCCTCCCGCAGCGCCTTCTTGCGGTCCATCCCCTGGTGCCGCTCCAGCACCTCGGCCACCTGCACGCCGATCGGGATGACCGGGTTCAGCGAGGAGAGCGGGTCCTGGAAGATCATGCCGATGTCCCGGCCGCGGCGGTCCCGCATGTCGTCCGGGCGGAGCTTGAGCAGGTCGGCGCCGTCGAAGAGCACCTCGCCGCTGACCTTGTTGCCCCGCTTGGGCAGCAGCCCCATGATCGCGAGGCTGGTGACGCTCTTGCCGCAGCCGGACTCGCCGACCAGGCCGACCGTCTGGCCCGGCTCCACGCTGAAGCTCACCTTGTCCACGGCGGTGAACGGCCGCTCGCCCCGCCGCTGGAACACCACGCTCAGGTCGCGTACGTCGAGCAGGCTCATCGGGTCACTTCCTCACTGCACTGGTCGTTCGCTCGCGACTGCGGGGCTCGCAAGCTCACTCCTCGCGCTCGCCGGTACTGGCCCTTCGCTCGCGACTGCGGGGCTCGCAAGCTGACTCCTCGCGCTCGCCGGCGGCCCACGCCGGCCGTGCTGGTCCGCCGCACCGCCCTCACCGCCGGTTCTTCGGGTCGATGGCGTCGCGCATCGCCTCGCCCAGCAGGGTGAAGCCGAGCGCGACCACGATGATCGCGAGCGCCGGGTAGTAGGCCAGCTCGGGGCGGGCCTCGAAGTAGTGGACGCCGTCCACGCCGAGCATCAGGCCCCACTCGGCGCGGTTGATGTCCGGGTCGCCGAGGCCCAGGAAGGAGAGCGCTGCCGCGTCCAGGATCGCCACCGCGAAGGTGAGGGTGGCCTGCACGATCACCGCGGTCAGCGAGTTGGGCAGCATGTGCCGCAGCACGATGTTGCGCTCCTTGACGCCGAGCGCCCGCGCGGCGAGCACGTGGTCGCTCTCCCGCTGGGCGAGCATCGAGCCACGCAGCAACCGGGCGAAGATCGGCACGCTGACGATGGCCACCGCGAAGATGACCGTCCACTGGCTGGACCTGCTGGCCATGGCGACCAGGGTGATCGCCAGCAGCAGGCTGGGCAGCGCCAGCATCACGTCGGTGAGTCGCATCAGGACGACGTCGACCCAGCCACCGAAGGCACCCGCGATCGCGCCGAGCAGCACGCCGAGGGAGAGACCGATCAGGGTGGCGAGCACGCCGACGAAGAGGGTCTGTCGGCTGCCGTAGATGAGCCGGGAGAGGAAGTCGCGACCCAGCGGGTCGGAGCCGAGCGGGTGCCCGTCGGTGGCCCCCGGGATGTTCTCCACGGTCAGGTTCTTGGTGAGCGCGTCGAACTCCTGCGCCGGGTCGTGCGGCGCGATCAGCGGCGCGAAGACCGCCACGAGGATGAACAGCCCGACGATGATGGCGCCGACGATGGCGACCGGGTTGCGCCGGAGCCGTTGCAGCGCGTCGCGGAAGAGGCTGATGCCGCCGTTGTCGGCGGTGGCCCGGGCCAGCTCGTCCAGCCGCGCCTTCTTCCGGTCGCCGAGCAGGCCGATGTTCCGCTCGCTCACGCCGCCCGTGCGCTCGTCACCGGTACGGGGCGCCGGCGCGGTGGCGCCGGCCTGGGTGGTCGGATCGGTCATCGGACACGCACCCTCGGGTCGATGAAGGCGTAGGAGAGGTCGACCAGGAGGTTGACCACCACGAAGACCAGGGCGGCCAGCAGGATGATCGCCTGGAGCACCGGGTAGTCCCGGCCGCCGGTGATCGAGTCGACGATCAGCGTGCCGAGCCCGCCCCAGTTGTAGACCTTCTCGGTGAGCACCGCGCCGGAGAGCAGCGCGCCGGTCTGCAGGCCGATGGTGGTGACCACCGGCAGCAGGGCGTTGCGCAGGATGTGCCGGCCCCGGATGGTCTGGTGCCGCAGGCCCTTGGCCTCGGCGGTGCGCACGTAGTCCTCGTTGAGCACGTCGAGCACGCTGGCCCGGGTGATCCGGACGATCACCGCCAGCGGGATGGTGGCCAGCGTGACCGCCGGCAGGATCAGGTGCCAGAGCGCGTCGGCGCTGGCGTCGAACTCCCGGGTCAGCAGACCGTCGAGGACGTAGAACCCGGTGACGTTGGTGTTGTCCAGCCCGGTGGTGACCCGCCCGGACGGCGGAAACCAGTGGATGTTCTGGGTGAAGACGTCCTTGAGCAGGTAGCCCAGGAAGAAGATCGGGATCGAGATGCCGATCAGGGTGCCGGCGATCGTCAGGTTGTCGAGGGAGCGACCGCGCCAGCGGGCGGCGAGGTAGCCGAGCGGGATGCCCAGGCCCACCGCGATGATCATCGCGGCGAGGGCCAGCTCGATGGTGGCGGGGAAGGCGCGCCCGATCACCTCGGTGACCGGGTCACCGGTCCGGATCGAGTTGCCGAAGTCCCCGGTGAGGACCCGCTGCATGAACTTGCCGTACTGCACCAGGATCGGCTGGTCGTAGCCGAGCGCCTTGATCAGCAGGGCGCGACGTTCCGGGGTGGCCCGCTCGCCGAGCAGCGCCTCCACCGGGCCGCCGGGCAGGTTCCGCAGCCAGATGAAGATCAGCGCCGACAGCGCTATCAGGGTCACCACCAGCTGCAGCAGGCGGCGGACTATGACTCGCAACATCTCTCACACACCAGACTCTCGATGTTCGCGGAATCGGCCCGGGCCGGGGTGGAGCCCCCGACCCGGGCCGATACGCGCTTACGGCGTCAGCCGACGTACGTCACTTGGTGACGCTGACCGTGTTGAACCGCTCGTCGGTCAGCGGGCTGGCGACCAGACCCTTGACGTCCTTGGTGACGACGATGGCCGGCGGGGCGTGCCAGACCGGCACGGCCGGCAGCCACTTGCTGGCGATGTCCCGGTTGACCTGCTCCCAGGCCGCCTTCTTGGCCGCCTCGTCGACGGTGGCGTCGGCCTTGGCGATGGCGTCGAACATCTCGGTCATCGACTGGTCGCCGAACTCGACCTTGCCGCGGCCGAAGAACGTGCCGACGAAGTTGCCCGGGTCGTTGTAGTCACCGGTCCAGCCCAGGATGTGCAGGTCCTGCTTGCCGAACTGCTGCACGTCGTCCTTGAAGCCACCGTTCCACGGACGCGGCACACCGTTGACCTTGATGCCGACGGCCTGCAGGTCGTTGGCGAGGATCGTGAAGATCTCCTGCGGGTTCGGCATGTACGGCCGGGAGACGTCCGGCGGGTAGTAGAAGTTGAGGGTCAGACCCTCGGCGCCGGCCTCCTTGAGCAGCTGCTTGGCCTTCTCCGGGTTGTACTCGTACTTCTGCACGTCCGGGGCGTAGCCGAGCACGGTGTCCGGCATGAACTCGTCGGCGACCTTGGTCCCACCCGGGCCCTTGGTCTGCACGAGCTGCTGACGGTTGAGGGCGTAGGCGATCGCCTGGCGCACCCGCAGGTCCTTCAGCTTCGGGTTCTTCTGGTTGATGCCCAGGTAGAGGATGTTGAACGCCGGCCGGGCGACGACCTGGAAGCCCTCACCCTCGAGCGCCTTGCGGTCGGCCGGGGCCGGGAAGTCGATGCCCTGGACGGTGCCCGCGCGCAGCTCCTGCTTGCGGGTGTTCTCGTCCTTGATGATCTTGATGATCAGCTTGTCGACCTTGGCCTTCTCCCCGAAGTAGTCCGGGTTCCGGTTCAGGGTGATCTCGTTCTTGGCCTTGTCCCAGCCGCCGAACGTGAACGGGCCGGTGCCGACCGGGCCGCTGGTGGCGAACGAGCTGTACTCGAACGAGTCGCCGTTCTGCTTGACCGTGTCGGCGTCGCCCTTCTTCAGGGCCTCCGGGCTGGCGATCGAGAGCGCGGTCAGCGCGAAGGCGCCGGGGAACGCACCCTTGTACTGGTTGAGGGTGATGACGGCGGTGCCGTCGTCCTTGGCCTCGCACTTGTTGTAGACCGGCTTGCCGGCGTCGGGGTTCTCGTTCTTCGCGAAGCCGCCGAAGACGTCCATGTAGTAGATCATCTGCGACTGGGCGGCGGCGCCCTTCATGTTGTACCAGCGGTCGAAGTTGAAGCAGACCGCCGCGGCGTTGAAGGGGGTGCCGTCGTGGAACTTCACGCCCTGGCGCAGCTTGAAGGTCCAGACCTTGCCCTCGGGGTCGTGCTCCCAGCTCTCCGCCAGGCCGCCCTGAAGCTCGGCCGTCCCCGGCTTGTGCTGGATGAGGGTGTCGTACATCTGCCGGATCGGCCGGAACGACTCACCGTCATCGTTGAAGATCGGGTCGAAGTTCTTGGGGTCACCGGCACCCGCGAAGATGAAGGTGCCGCCCGTCTTGGCCTCGCCGCTGTCGTCGCTGCGGTCGCTTTCCGCACAGCCGGCCGCGCCGACCGCCAGGGCTGCAACGGCCGCGAGGGTCACGGCCGTTCTAAGCCTTCTCGCCTGCATCTCTCACCTCTGTCATCCGCGTGACCACGCCGGTTTCATGGCCGGTCCGTGAGCGGGAGGCTATGACAGGACTCACCCGCAGCGGAACGGCCGTTAGGCAATCGCTATCAAGCCGACACCAAGTGACCGCGTCTGACAGCCTCGGATCGGCCGACAAACGGGACTGTCACACCCGGCACCCCGGCCCGGACCGTTCCCGCCCCGCCGGCCAGAACCCACTAAAACCTCGCAAACCCTCCCTCCGGACCACCGCCCGCCCCCGCCGGCTCCTCTCCGGGTACGCGGACACCCGCCCCACCTGCCGCCAGGCGGACGGTGCCCGCCGCCGAGGCGACCGGTCCTCACCCGTCGACGTCCGGTGGTCGGCGTCCGGGTCGGGTGGGCGTCAGCCGATGTCGCCGTAGTGGCGGTGTCAGATCGGCGTGGAGACCGCCATCTCGGCGAAACGGTGTCGGTCGTCCAGGTCCGGTCGTGTTGTCGTAGGGCGACAAACCACGGACCCGGGAGCCGATGGCCCGGGCCCGGGGTGACCTGCGGCGGCTGTCCGTTTCGCGCCGGCGTCCGTCCGGCACGATGTCCGGTTCATGCCCGGATCGGGTAGGCGTCCAGTGACCGGCGGCACCCCCACCCCGGAATGGCGGCCGGCCCGAGGTCGTTACATCACCTGGACGATCGCAGCAGCACCCCCGCTGGCCTGGCCCGATCACTTGGGCCGCCCGGGATGCGGGCCCCCGGAATGATGGTGGGCCGCCGGTCGTTGCACATGGACCCGGCGCCGCGAGCCCCCCGCTCGTGAAGCCTGCCGGACAGAAGACTTTCCCCCTTGTGTGTGAGCGCCTGCTCGTGGTGCTTACGCCGCCTGTCATGTCGATCCCCTGGTCGACCGGCGGCGTCAACCCCCTGAAGGAGCTTCCCCATGAACACCACCATTCTGCGTAAGAGCGTGCTGGGTATCGCTGGTCTGGCCTTCGCCGGTGGCGTCTTCGCCGGCCCCGTGACCGAGGCCCACGCCAACCCGGTCGACGCCAAGGCCGCTGCCGTGGTGCAGGCCGACAAGCCCGGTGTGGACAAGGGCAAGCTGATCCCGCACGGCGTGCAGGGCAAGCAGTCGCACATCGACCTGGGCGACGAGCAGACCGCCAACGTCAAGGCGATCATCGCCGCGACGAAGAAGTCGGGCATGGACGAGCGGGCCGCCGTGGTCGCGATCGCCACCGCCCTGCAGGAGTCGAAGCTGGAGAACCTGGGTCACCTGGGTGAGCGCAACGACCACGACTCGCAGGGCCTGTTCCAGCAGCGTCCGTCGTCGGGTTGGGGCACGGTTGAGCAGATCACCGACCCGGAGTACTCGACGATGGCGTTCCTGAAGGGTCTGAAGCAGGTCGACGGTTGGAAGGACATGCCGCTGACCGAGGCCGCGCAGACCGTGCAGGTCTCGGCCTACCCGGACCACTACGCCCAGTGGGAGAAGCAGGCCGCCGACCTGGTCGCCAAGCACTGGAACAGCTGACCCACCTGAACACGCACGCTGGCCGGCACCCCCGAGCGGGGTGCCGGCCAGCGGCGTATCCGCCCCGGGAACCCACCCCGTCCGACCGAATCTTGGACTTACCGTCCCGTCGAAACGACAACTGTCCAAGATCGCCCCGCCAGGGGGTGCCGCGCGGGGGCGGGGGTACCGGGCGTGCACCCGCTAGTCCGGGGCGTGCTGCGGGCAGGGTCCCGGGCGTGCTCTGGTGGTGCGCCGGGTGGAACGCCGATGGGTCCACGCCTGTTCGCGTGGACCCATCGGATACGACTCGGCCGCCCCAGTGGCGTACGACGGCTCAGACTGCTCGGCGGCCCTCGAAGGCGCGGCCGAGGGTGATCTCGTCGGCGTACTCCAGGTCGCCGCCGACCGGCAGGCCGCTGGCCAGCCGGGTGACCGAGATGCCCATCGGCTTGACCATCAGCGCCAGGTAGGTCGCCGTTGCCTCGCCCTCGGTGTTCGGGTCGGTGGCCAGGATCAGCTCCCGGACCGTCCCGGCGCTGAGCCGGGTCATCAGCTCGCGGATGCGCAGGTTGTCCGGCCCGATGCCCTCCAGCGGGTTGATCGCCCCGCCGAGCACGTGGTAGCGGCCTCGGAACTCACCGGTCCGCTCGATCGCCACGACGTCCTTGGGCTCCTCGACCACGCAGAGCACCTCGTCGGTGCGGCGCGGGTCGCGGCAGATCCGGCACTGGTCGGACTCGGCCACGTTGTAGCAGGTGGTGCAGAACCGGACCAACTCCTTGACCTTGCGCAACGCGCCGGCCAACCGGTTGACGTCGGCAGGGTCCGCCGACAGGACGTGGAACGCGATCCGCTGGGCACTCTTCGGGCCCACGCCCGGCAGCCGCCCCAGCTCGTCGATCAGGTCCTGGATGGCACCTTCGTACATCAGCCGGCTCAGAACCCGGGCAGGCCGAGGCCGCCCATGCCGCCGGCGACCGGACCCATCTTCTTCTCGGTCAGCTCCTTGGCCGCCTCGGCGGCGTTGTGCAGGGCCGCGACGACCAGGTCCTCCAGGGTCTCCACGTCCTCCGGGTCGACCGCCTTCGGGTCGATCTTGATGCTCTTGATCTCACCGGCGCCGGAGACGGTCGCGGTGACCAGGCCGCCGCCGGCGGTGCCGGTCAGCTCGGCCTCGGCCAGCTCGGCCTGCGCCTTGGCAATCTGCTGCTGCATCTTCTGCGCCTGCTTCAGCATCTGCTGCATGTTCGGCTGTCCACCTGGGCGCACGGAGGGCTCCTTCTCGCACTCGTCTGCTCGGCCGCGCCCAGCCTAGTCGGGCGGCGGCACACGTCCTCGGTGGCCGACGCGCGCTCAGCGCGCGTCGACCTCGTCGATCTTCTCGGCGCCGAACGCCTCCCGGAGCAGCTGCACCGCCTGCTCCTCGCTGGACTGCCGGGCGGTCCGCTCGTCGATCACCTCGTCCAGCGGCTCGTCACCGGGGTCGAACCCCTCGTACGCCGGGGTCGCCGCCGGCTGGGGGCGTCCACCGCCGCGCAGCGGCCCGTCGAAGTCCGGGTCGTACGGCGGCTCGCCGGCCCAGTCGGCGTCCGCGGTCTTCCGCGCCGCCTGCGCGGGGCGTGCCGCCTTGCCCGTGCCGGCCGCCGCCGCAGCCGCCCGCGCCGCCGCGATCGCGCTGCTCACCGGCACCCCGCCGGTCGCCGTCGGTACGGCCGGCGACGGGGCCGACTGCGGGCCGGCCGGTCTCGGCACGGCGGTCGTGGTGGCCGTCGCCCCACCCGGGCGGGCCGGCTCCGGCCACTCGTCGCCGCCCGCGGTGGCGGTCGCGCCACCACCCGGACGGGCCGGCTCGGGCCAGCCCTCGTCGTCTCCGGCGCCATCGGCCGGGCCGCTCGGGCCGTGCACCGCCGGGCCGGTCCCGCCGTGGGTCGCCGGGCCGGCCTGGGCCCGGGCCGTCGGGCCGCCGGCACCACCGGCCTGCCCCGCACCACCGGGCTGCCCGCCGTCGCTGCCCGCCGAGCCGCTGGCACCGCCGGCAGGACCGGAGGCACCGTGGGTCGAACCGGCTGCGCCCATGGCGGTCCCAGCTCCCCCGGCCCCCGGGCCGCCGACCGAGCCACGGCCGGTGGACTGGCCGGCCGAACCGCCGGCGGCTCCACCGCCGGGCGCACCCGCCGGGCCACCCGAGTCCACGCTGCCGGCAGCATCGGACGCACCGCGCGGAGCCACGCCGTTCGGGCCAGCCGCGCCGCCCGAACCCGCGCCGCCGGAAGCACCCGACGCACCGCGCGGACCCGCGCCGTTCGGACCCGCCGGTCCGCCCAGGTCGCCACCGTTGGTCGCGTCGGACCTGCCTGCACCGCTGGCTGAGCCGGACGGGCCTGCACCGCTGGTTGAGCCGGACGGGCCCACGCCGTTGGCCGCGCCGGACGGGCCGCTCGGGCCCACGCCGGTCGGGCCGGCAGTGGCCGGGCCGGCGGGCGCGGGGGTCGGCGAGGAAGCCGGTCGGGTCGGGGCCGGCGCCCGGCTCGGGCCACTGAGCGTGGCCGCGCCGCGCTCGCCGGCCACCTCGCACCGGATCTGCCAGCGACCGCCGAACTCCTCGTAGAGCGCGTCGGACAGCACGGAGATGTGGTTGCCCATCATCTGGGCGAGGACCGGCGACTTGACGGTCAGCACCACGGTGTCGCCGTCCACGTCACGGACCACGGCGTCGCGCATCAGCGCCGCCGCGGGCTTCTTGATCCGGTTGACCTTGGCGACGATGTCCGGCCAAGCACGGCGTACCGCGACGGCGTCCAGCGCACCCGGGGGGCTGCTGCCCGGGCGGGGCGGCGCGGGGGTGGCCGGGTCGGGCATCACCGCCTCCGGCGGCACCCGACGGGGCGCGGCCGGCGGGGTCACCGGCTCCGCCGCCGGGGCGGCCGCCGGCACGGCGACGTCCCGCGATTCCACGGCCGGCACGCGCGCGCTCGGGGCGGCGGGGGCGGGCTCGGGGCGTACCTGGGAAGCGGGGGCGACCGGCGCGGGGCCGGCGGCGGCCGACGGCAGCTCGGCGCCACCCAGGGTGAGCCGGCGCTCCATCCGTTCCAGGCGCTGGAGCAGGCCGCCGGTGGTGTCGTCGGCGCCGGGCAGCATCATCCGGGCGCAGATCAGCTCCAGCAGCAGCCGGGGCGCGGTGGTGCCGCGCATGTCGACCAGGCCGTTGTGCACGATGTCGGCGCAGCGGGACAGGGTGCCCGGGCCGAGCCGCTGGGCCTGGGCGGCCATCCGCTCGACGTGGTCGGCCGGGCCGTCGATCAGACCCTTGGCCGCGGCGTCCGGCACCTGCTGGAGCACGATCAGGTCGCGCAGGCGTTCCAGCAGGTCGGAGGCGAACCGGCGCGGGTCGTGCCCGGCCTCGGCCACCCGGTCGACGGTGGCGTACGCGGCGGCGCCGTCCCCGGCGGCCAGCGCGTCGCACATCTCGTCGATCAGCGCGGAGTCGGTGACGCCGAGCAGCGCGGCGGCCCGGGCGTAGGTGACCCCCTCCGGGCCGGCGCCGGCGATGAGCTGGTCGAGCACGGAGAGGCTGTCCCGGGCGCTGCCGCCGCCGGCGCGCACCACCAGCGGGAAGACCGCCTGCTCGACGGTGACGCCCTCCGCCTCGCAGAGCTGTTCGAGGTACGGCCGGAGCGTCTTCGGCGGAATCAGCCGGAACGGGTAGTGGTGGGTCCGCGACTTGATCGTGCCGAGGACCTTCTCCGGCTCGGTGGTGGCGAAGATGAACTTGACGTACTCCGGCGGCTCCTCGACCAGCTTGAGCAGCGCGTTGAAGCCGGCCGACGAGACCATGTGCGCCTCGTCGATGACGTAGATCTTGAAGCGGCTGCTGGCCGGCGCGAAGAACGCCTTCTCGCGCAGCTCACGGGCGTCATCGACGCCACCGTGGCTGGCCGCGTCGATCTCGATCACGTCGATCGAGCCGGCGCCGTCGGTGGCCAGCGAGCGACAGGACGCGCAGGTGCCACAGGGCTCCGGGGTGGGGCCCTGCTCACAGTTGAGCGAGCGGGCCAGGATGCGGGCGCTGGAGGTCTTGCCGCAGCCCCGGGGGCCGGAGAAGAGGTAGGCGTGGTTGAGCCGCCCGCTGCGCAGCGCCTGCGACAGCGGCTCGGTGACGTGCTCCTGCCCGATGACCTCGGCGAAGGTGCGCGGCCGGTACTTGCGGTAAAGGGCCAGTGCCACCCGGACCGCCTCCTCTCGACCGAGCCATTCTGCGCCGGTCAGGCGCGGGTGACCACCCACCACCCCGTTACCTGACCCGCAGGTACGGTACCGGCACCCGGAGACAAAAAGGCCTCCCGTGCACCCGGCAGAGCTCGCTTATCCTTGCTGCCTTCCGGCCCTGGGGAGGTTCACGAGGTACCGCCGCACGGGAGGTGACACCAGCCTACCCGACTCCGGGTGGATCATCAGGGGGTGGTGGGGTGGCCGGCCCGCCGGCGACCTGTATCCTGGCTCGCGGAGGATTCGCCTAGAGGCCTAGGGCGCACGCTTGGAAAGCGTGTTGGGTTAACACCCTCACGAGTTCGAATCTCGTATCCTCCGCTCGACAGAGCGACACGAAGGGCCGGCTCCCGCACGGGGCCGGCCCTTCGTCGTACGCGAGAAAGGTCACCCGCGGGCGCGGGCCCAGGAGACGAACCGGTCAATCAAGCCCGCCGGGGACGTACCGGGGTCGGAACCGGCCAGTTCTCCGGCGGCCTCGGCCTGGAGGGTCGCCAGGTAGACGGTGAGCGCGGCCCGGTCGTGGCGGTACTCGGCGAGCAGCCGCAGCTTCGCCGCCGAGCAGGGCCAGGCGATGCCGCACGCCTGGCAGCGCCAGGTGGGTCGGGTGGGGACGTGCTCCCGGCGGCGGCTCACCGCGACGGCACCTCGACGGCGACGGCCCGGTCGACCCGGACGAACGCGAAGCGCTGGCGGATGCGGAGCGTCCCGTCCGGATTCACCTCGTGGCCGCGCAGCTCGGCCCAGAGCGCCCCCTCGAACCGGCCGACGCTCAGCACCTCGGTGATCCACAGGGTCAGCGGGCCCTTCCCGAAGCGGTACGCGTCGGCCGGGACACGGATCGTGGCGCCGACGGTGACGCGGGACCTGGGCGGCATTGGGCGGGCCTCCTTCGCGGTGGAGGGGCCGCCCCGCCTCCCCGTCGAGACGGCCCCTGACTGACGCCGGCCGCCGGGCTCACTCACCTCCACCGGCCGCGCCGTCCTCTGCGAACACCCTTCCGCGCGTCACCGGACAGGTACACCGCGTAGCTATATGGTCGGCGGATATTCGAGACATCCGATGGAGGGGCCGTGAACGACGCGCTACGGGCGGCGCTGAGCGACACCGGGCACACCACCGAATCCCTCGCCGAACGCGTCGGCGTCGACCCGAAGACCGTCGCGCGCTGGCTGACCGAGGGCCGCATCCCGCACCCTCGGCACCGCTTCACGGCGGCCGAAGCCCTCGGCCGGGACGTAGCGGACATATGGCCGGACACATCTAGACGTCGGGACCCGATCTGGTTCCGCCCCTGGCAGGAGATCGAGCGCGAGGCGGTGTCGCTGCGGTCGTATCAGTCGGTCGTGCTGCCGGGCCTTCTTCAGACCGAGGCGTATGCCCGCGCCGTGCTCGCCGGCGGCGGCGTGTTTCCCAGGGGCGATGTCGAGCGACACCTGGCGGCCCGGCTCGCCCGTCAAGGCATCCTCAAGCGGGACGACCCGCCGCAGTTCACGGCCGTCGTCGACGAGGCGGTCCTCCGCCGTCCGGTCGGGGGCCGGGCGACCATGCACGAGCAACTGCGGGCCCTGGTCACGGCGTGCGCCGAGCCGCACATCCGGGTGCACGTCGTGCCGTCCACGGTGGGCGCCTACGCGGGTCTCAATGGACCCTTCGTGATCGCCACCAGCCACGACCACCGGGTTGCGGGCTACCTCGACAACCAGCTACAGGGACAAGTGGTTAGCGACGCGGACGACATCGCGGCGATACTGACAGCGTGGGAAGACGTGCGCGGCGAGGCGCTGTCCCACTGGCAGTCTGTCGACCTCATCACGGAAGTGGCGGAGACATGGACCTGAACAACGCGCGGTGGCGCAAGAGCAGCCGCAGCAGCGGCAACGGGGGCGACTGCGTCGAGGTCGCCGACAACCTGCCCGGCATCGTCGGCGTACGCGACTCGAAGGACCCGACCGGCCCGGCGCTCGTCTTCGCGCCGGCAGCCTGGCGCGCGTTCGTCGCCCGGGTCGCCGAGCGGGCCTGACCCGAGCCTCAGCGGGAGCGCCCGGCCCCGAGGGGTCAGGCGCTGTCCCGCTGGCAACCAGTCGACCTCACCACGGAGTGGCGGAGACATGGACCTGAACAACGCGCGGTGGCGCAAGAGCAGCCGCAGCAGCGGCAACGGCGGCAACTGCATAGAGGTCGCCGACAACCTGCCCGGCATCGTCGGCGTACGCGACTCAAAGGACCCGACCGGGCCGGCGCTGGTCTTCGCGCCGGCAGCCTGGCGCGCATTCGTCGCCCGGGTCGCCGAGCGGGCCTGACCGAACCTGAGCGGGAGCTCGGCCCCGACGGGACGGGGCTCCGGCCAGCACGGGGCGGATGGCCGACGATCCGGCGGGTACCGTCCGGTTATCTGCGGCGGCACCGGATCCGTCGTACACATGTTCCATCCACAGCCTGTGGATTCCGGAGGGCTCGGATGAGTTACCAGCTCAGCGCCGTCGTCGCGGACGTCGAGCTGCTCCGCGAGCAGACCGCCGAGCTGGACCACGCGGTCCTCGCCGCGCTCCGGCAGGACTTCGCGCTGCTGCCGGTGACCCCGCAGCTGGTGCAGGAGCTGACCGGCGCGCTGCCCGACTTCGCCACCGACGAGCCGAGCGCGGAGCAGCCGTTCCAGTTGCTCCTCTCGCCGGCGTTGACGGAGCTGCTGGCCCGCTGGTCGCGGCGGGGGCCGGTGGCGTACCTGGAGGCGGAGTTCGCCGGAGGGCTCGGCCACCAGGCGGCGGTGGTGTGGCTGGGTGGCGAGGTGAGCTGGGGGCCGCGGGTCGACCGGCTCCTCGACGGGCCGCGCGCCGAGTGGCCGATCAACGCGGCGCTGGCCCGGTTGGGCGCCGAACCCGGCCCGTGGATCGACCCCTTCGCCGAGCTGGGTCTGCACTTGGAGCGGCACACCGACGGCTGGCTGGTCCACGGACGGCGGGGCCTGTCCGCCGACTACTGGGACGAGCTGGCGGAGGAGTGGGAATACCGGCAATCCGGCGAGGAGCAGCAACCTGAGCGGCCCGGTTCCGTTGGGGACTGGGGGATTCCATGAAATTGCGACAATTCGTATTCATTGCCACGCTGCTGACTGCTGCCTCGATCTCGGGGAGTGGTGTCCGTCCACAAGGGCCGAACGTACCGGCCCGCCCGGTCGGCGACACCGCGGTGGTCCACCTCAGCGGCCTGGCCGAGATCGAGTTCGGCGACACCGAGCAGGAGCTGTCCCGCCGCGGCGTGCTGCGCGCCGAGGCCGACGCCTGCGGGCCGACGCTGGCCGGACACGGGGCGGCCAGCCCGATCTTCGTTGACGACCGGCTGGTGCTGCTCTGGTTGGACGACCCGATGAGCACACCGGAGGGGATCACCGTCGGCACGCCGGTCGAGGAAGTGCTGACCAGCTACCCGGAGGCGATCCGGCTCGACGCTCCACAACAGACGTACCGATTCGACGGGCTGCTGGCCCGCGACGGCGACCGGGCGTACCTCTTCCTGCACGACGGCACCTCGGTCCGGGAGATCATCGCCGGGTACGCGGACTGGGCCCGCCGGCTCTTCGACGAGGGCTACGGCCCCTGCTGAACCGGCGACTCCGCCGGCCCGGCGGCCGATTGTCGAAGATCAGCTTCCGTGGAATCATCTCCTCGCCTGCGGGTTCGCCGTGCGGCACTTCATGGGGGAGTTGATGTGAGGACAACCCTGTCCGCCCGCCCGGAAAACCGGAGCAGCAGGGGAATTCCACGGCTCGCACTGGCCGCCGCAGCCGTGCTGACCGTCCCGACGTTCCTGGTCGGACCCTCCGCCGGTCCCGGCGCGACCACGCCGGCCGCGGCCGTCACCCGTTCGTCCACCGCCACCACACCCGCCGGAGCCGCAGCCCCGGCGTCGCCGCCGACCGCCACCGCGACCGCCCGGGCCTCGTCGCCGACCGCTCCGGCCCCCGCCGTATCCCCCACGCCCATGGCGTCGTCGGGAAACACGGTGGCCGGGCTGACTACGGAGCAGACCCGTACCCGGTCGGCCACGATCGCCCCGGCACCCCGGCAACCCCGCTCGTTCTGCGGCGGCAAGCTGACTTTCGGCACCGTGAACAACTGCGGGCTGATCATCGGCCAGGCGCAGGACACCTGGACGTTCAGCACGACCGCCGACTCGGACGTGCTGTACCTCCAGGTCGTGGAGCGGTCCGGGGTCAGCCTCACCATCCGGGTGAACCACCAGGACGGGTGGAAGGCGTGCGAGATCAACGCCTACCACGAATACCTCGACGAGTGTCGGCTCGGTCCCGCCGGCCCATACACGCTCACGGTCAGCACCACGATCGGCAGCGGGAAGGGGGGCTACACCCTTGCGGTCGAGTCGAGGCGGACGCCGTCAACCTGCGAGCAACTGCCGGCGGACGCCTTCTCGTGGGCGTCGGCAGGGTTCAGCGGCACTCTCTCGGCCGGATCGGCCGCTCGGTGCTTCACGTTCGACCAGCCACTCGGGAGCAAGCTGTTCATTGCCGAGCCGCACCTGCGTGATCTCACCGGCCTGCGGGCGGAGATCACGGACGCGCGCCACCAGCAGCTCTGCCAGTCCCACGTCACCTTCGCCGATTGCACGCTGAACTCGGCCGGGCCGTACCGGGTCTTCATCGAGCACATCGACGGCATGGCGACGGCCTACAACCTCAGGCTGCCGCGCATCTCCCAGGCGGTCGGCTGTCCGACGCTGCAGCTGGCCCCGTTCGGCGACCCTGGCGCGGCCGTCGGCCGGGGCCGGTTGGAGCCGAACGAGCGGGCCTGCCACTCGTTCTCCACCACCACCGCCGCTCAGGTCGCGGTCCGCGTCGACCCGTCCGCAATGGAGTGGAGACTGTACGACAACGGCGGGCGGTACATCTGCGACCAGTCCTCCGTCGAGTACTGCAACCTGCCCACGGCAGGGCGGTACACGCTGCTGCCGTGGAGCGGCAACGTCACCGGGGCCCGGGACTACCAGGTGGCGGTGACGCCGCTGCACCACGTCGACGGCTGCGGGGCGAGCACCGGCACCTCCTGGGACCAGCCGACCCTGCACGTACGGCTGACCTCGCCGGTGCAGACCAACTGTCATCCGTTCCAGGGCAGGGCCGGTGACCGGGTGGTCGCGTACACCGGGCCGCTCGAGACGATCGAGTGGCTGGTCGACCAGAGCGGTACCCGGATCTGCACCAGCTTGTCCCCGAACGACTGGTCCCCCGGTGACGGCGGCTGCGTGCTCCCGGCCGACGGCACCTACCGGATGATCTGGTTTCCGTCGCGGTGGGTCTCCGACAGCCTCGACCCGACGTACCAGGTACAGATCCGGCGGCTCACCGACGCCGCCGGCTGCCCCACCCTCGTGCCCGGCAACTACGACGCCGCGCCGGCACTGACCGGCATCCGCTGCCGCGCGGTCGAGATCGCGGAGGCCGGCGACTACCGGCTGCGCACCGTCAGCGCGACTAACGCCGACGTGTGGAGCTGGGTGTACGACCGCGAGGGCCGGGCGATCTGCATTCCCGACCGCTGCACCTTCCCCACCGCCGGCCGGTACCTTCTGGTGTTCGAGCCGCAGGGCGTGGTCGAGAACAACGTCGAGCACGCCGCTGCGCTCCTGCCCTGGGCACCGTCGGGCTGCGCCACGGTGTCCGACACCGGCTGGCGGGACGCGCCGCACCGCGGGACGTTCCGGGTCGCCGGGCAGGTCAACTGCCTCCAGTTGGCCAGTCCGGCCGGCTCCCACATCGCGCTGTCAGAGCCGGTCGAAAGCTTCTACGACCGGCGGACGGCGACCAGGGTGGTGGACGCCACCGGCGCCGTAGTGTGCGACTCGCCGAAGGGGTACAGCTGCGAACTGCTCGGGCAGGCACCCTTCTTCGCCCTGATCGACAGCGTCATCAACAAGCCCACCGCCACGTACGCGATGGCCTTCTCCAGGGTCGACGGGCCGCCCCCCTGCCCGGTACTTCCGAAGAACGCGGAGACCGCGGTGACCACCGGGGCGGACCGCTTCGTGGCCTGCTTCTCCATCCCGGCCGACCAGCACGCCGCGATGGAGAGCTTCACCTGGAAGCGGACCGCCGGCACCGGAGTCGCCGACGTGTCGGTCTTCGACGGCCGAGGCCCCTGGATATGCGGCCGCCAGGGCGGACTCGAAGCCGAGGCCACCCGCACCTGCAGCCTGTTGGACGGCCCCGTGACAGTGCTGATCGAGACGGACGGGAAGGACGCCACGTACCGGCTCACTCACCGGGACGCCAGCGCCCCGACCACGTGAGCATCGGTGGGCCGGCCCTGCGGGGCCGGCTCACCGACGAGGCCGTACCCGCGAAGAAACGCCCGACCGGTCCTCACGGACCGACCGGGCGTTTTCGCATCTCAAGAGCGGTGGCGGCGGAACCTACGGGTGGCGCCCCGGCGTGGGGTCACCGTCGCGGCGCGACCCCGGTCGCCGGTTGCCGGGTCGTCGCGGTGGTGAACAGGGACACCTGCACGGTGACGGACCGGCTGGACGCCAGGTGGCCGGCATCCCCGGGGAAGGTGACGGTGTAGGTGTTCGCCCCGCCGAACCGCGGCGTGTCGGTGAAGGAGAACGTCCCGTTCGCGGTGGTCGTGACGCTCGGCAGGACGTGGGTGCCGAAGCGGTCCCGCTTCGCCACCTGGAGCGTCCACGGCGACGACACGGCGGCATTGGTGAACGCCAGCTTGCCGGTGACCGTGATCTTCGTCCGGTACGTGCTCGACGGCGCCGACAGGGTGAGCGAGGACTCGGCCTTCGTGAAGTCGGTCAGCAGCCGCAGGGTCGGGTTGGTCCCGGTGTGGTCGGTGGTGACGGCGTAGAGCGTGCGGTTGTCGGCGCTGACCGCGAGGCCCTGCCGCTCGACGTGGGTGTCCGTCGGCAGCTTGTAGCTGCGCACCAGGCTTCCGTCGAGCCGCTCGACCCGGATCGTCGAGGACGTCTCCGCCGACCTGTTGGTGTTGGCGACGACGACGAAGGAACCGTTCGGGGACGTCGTCACGGCCGTCGGCCAGGTGCCGGACGGGTACCCGCCCGCCGCCGACAGGTCCGTCGTCGAGAACGCCACGTGCTGGGTGGCGGCCGCGGTCTGATCGCCGTTCAGAAATGAACAGCCCAGGATCACCCTGCTCGCGTCGGGGGTCAGCGCGGCGTCGTGCAGGCCGGTGCAGGTGTCCGACGGCATGGACGCGACCAGCGCAGGAGTACCGGACGAGACGTCGTACACGGTCGCTCTGCCCGAGGAGGGGGTGGTGACGGAGGACCGGTCTGCCACGAAGAGCAGATCCGGGTCGGCCGGGTTGCTCCGCAGCAGCGGGGGGCGGACGAAGGTGCCGTTGAGCGGCAGACCGAGGGCCGTGACCGGCGCCGCTCCGCGCAGGTCGAGCGAGCCCAGCAGGCCCTTGCCGTACGTGCAGCCGTATCCGAAGTAGAGCTTCCCGCCGGCGGGCGCCAGCCAGGTGGGACAGGTGCCGGCGCCGATGCTGTAGCGACGGGTCTCGGTCAGCGTCCTGGTGTCGATCGCGGCGATGGCGCCCGCCTCGATGAGCGCCACGTGCAGCGTCGCCCCGTCCGGGCTCAGCGCCATGCCGGAGGCGTCCGGCAGGTTCGGGATCGTCGTCTGCGCACCGCCCGTCAGGTCCGTCACCCGCACGCCCGACCCCGTTCGGCCGGGGCTGAAGAAGAGGTGCCTATGTGCGGAGTCGACGACCAGCTGCGCGTACGTCCCCATGCCGAGCCCGACGGTGCTGTCGGCGTGCGCCGCGCCGGAGCCCAGCGGCGATGCGATGCCCAGCGTCGCGCCGAGCGCCACGACCATGAGGCGTGCCAGCTGCTTGACGCGCACGTCTCACCCCCTCCAGTTCAAGATCAATGGTTACGTGCGGAGCAAGCTTAGGGGTAGGTACGGCTCGGCGAGGCCCCGCCGACACTTACGAGCCGAAGGCAGGGAGACCGGCCGCCGGGTCAGCTGAGCTCTTCGTTTCCGACGGTGGTCGTAGGTGGGGCACCGGACGGATGACGAACGCCCGGTCGGTCCCGGTGGACCGGCCGGGCGTTCGCCCAGGTGGGGCCGTCAGAAGATGCCGCCGCCGCTCTGCGGCCCGGCGATCCGCAGGCCGTACCGCAGCGGCCAGACCCGGTCGGTACGCACGCTCCCGCCGCTCCACGAGACGAACTGCGGTACGAGTCCACCGGTGGACCCGTGGAACGGGACGATCGAACCGGCCGCGTACCCGGCGGGGTAGCCGGTCACCTCCTCGCCGGTCGACGCCACGACGGCGTCCAGCGGCCCGGTGCCGTTGAGGTTCAACACCGCCACCGACGCGCCGAACTTGTCGCCGCGCTCGACCGTGCCCGGAATGTTCGCGTGGTTCTGGTCGAACGCCTGCGCACCACTGCCGGTGATTCCCGAGGCGGAGCCCTTGAGCAGGGTGACGACCCCGCCCTCGTCGGTCGGGCCGACCTCCTCGCCCGGCGAGCCGACCAGCACGTCCGCCCGACCGTCGCCGGTCACGTCGCCGGTGGCCAGCGCGGCGCCGAACCGGTCGCTGTCCTCCGGCTCGCCCGGCACCCCGGCGGTGCGCTGCGTGACGACCCGGACCGCGGTGGCGGACAGACCGGCGGTACGACCGGTGAAGACCGCGATCAGGCCGCCGTAGACGTGCGGGGTCTGGGCGCTGGGCGCCCCGGCGACGACTTCACCCAGTCCGTCGCCGTTGGCGTCGCCGATGGCGAGCGTCTCGCCGAGGTACCAGGCGATGGCACCGGTCTGACCGAGCGAGCCGAGGATCCCGGCACCGGTGACGGCCGTGGCGCCGGTGGACGATACGCCGGCCGGGGAACCCCACATCAGGGTGACCATGCCGGTGCCGTTCCAGGACGCCCCGTCGTTCTCGAGGGGAGCGCCGATCACCAGGTCGTGGTAGCGGTTGTTGTTGACCTTCCCGATCGCCAGCGAGTAGCCGAACTTGTCGCCGCGCTCGGCCGCGCCGGGCACCCCGGCCTGGTCCTGCTGGAGGAACTGGGCACCGGTGGCGGTGAGGCCGGTCGACCCGCCGTAGAGGACGGTGACCGACCCGGCATCCGTCTTCGTGCCGATCGCCTCGCCCCACGCGCCGATGGCCAGATCCTCCCGGCCGTCGCCGTTGATGTCGCCGGCGGCCAGCGTTCCGCCGAACCGGTCCTGGCTCTCCGCCGCACCCGGGACGCCGGCCGAGCTCTGGTTGAAGTGCTTCACCGAGCCGAAGACCAGGCCGCTGCTGCTGCCCGGGACGATCCAGACGCCGCCGGCGTGGGCCTTGTTGCCCGCGTCGACCTCGTCCATGTCGCCGATCGCCAGGTCGTCGTACCGGTCCCCGTTGAAGTCGCCCGCCGCCAGTGCCAGGCCGAAGCAGCCGCAGCCGCCGTCGCTGGACATCGCTCCGAAGTAGTAGTCCACCTGCGGGGCGGACGAGTAGCGCACCACGACCACCCCGGTCGGGCTGTACGGCAGATTCGTGTTGAGAGGGTCACCCATGGCGGCCACGTCGTCGACACCGTCGCCGTCGAAGTCGGAACGGGTACCTCCGGTACCCCGTACCGGCGTGGTCGCCTTCGCCACGCGGTGATGCTGGAGGACGATGCCGTCCCGGGTGAGGGTCTGGAAATCGTCCGCCGCCTGCGCGGGCGCACCGACCGCCAGTCCGGCCAGCACGGCCGCCAACGTTGTACTCATGGTCCTTCGGCCCACAAAAACCCCCGATCGTCGTGGGACTGCCCCGACACGCTAGAGGCATGGACGAACGGCGATAACTGGGTGAACGGGCAGGTCGAGCGCCGACCGGGTGGCGCTCTCCGCTGAACGGTCGATGCGGTCGATGCGGCGCCGCCCGGCCCGGGACTCGGCGCGCCGTGCCGATCGGGAATGGCTGCGAGCGGGCGTACCCCGGGAAGCGGGACGCCCGGCCGGTCCTCGCGGACCGGCCGGGCGTCTCCGTCAACCTGAGGTGGTCAGTTCCTTCCGCCGCCGCCCTGCGGTCCGGCGACCTGGCTGCCGTAATGCATGGGCCAGATCCGGTCGGTACGCAGGCTCGCGCCGCTCCACGAGACGAACTGCGGCACGAGCCCGCCGGTGGAGCCGTGGAACGGCACCATCGAACCGGATGCGTACCCGCCGGTGTCGCCGGCCACCTCCTCGCCGGTCGACGTCACGACGGCGTCCAGTGGGCCGGTGCCGTTGAGGTTCAGCACCGCGACCGACGCGCCGAACTTGTCACCGCGCTCGACCGTGCCCGGGATGTTCGGGTGGTTCTGGTCGAACGCTTGGGCGCCGCTGCCGGTGATTCCCGAGGCGGAGCCCTTGAGCAGGGTGACCACCCCGCCCTCGTCGGTCGGGCCGACCTCCTCGCCCGGCGAGCCTGCCAGCACGTCCGCCCTGCCGTCGCCGGTCACGTCGCCGGTCGCGAGCGAGGCGCCGAACCGGTCGTAGCCCTCGGGCTCCCCCGGCACCCCGGCGGTGCGCTGCGTGACGACCCGGACCGCACTGCCGGACAGGCCGGCGGTCCGCCCCGTGAAGACCGCGATCAGGCCGCCGTAGATGTCCGGGGTCTGGGCGCCGGGCGCGCCGGCGACGACCTCGCCCAGCCCGTCGCCGTTCACGTCGCCGATGGCGAGCGTCTCGCCCAGGTTCCAGGCGATGGTTTCGGGATGGCCGGTCGCGGCGCGCACCGCCGCTCCGGTGGCCGAGGTGGCGCCGGTGGACGACACGCCACTCGGCGAACCCCACATCAGGGTGACCATGCCGCTGCCACCCCAGAACATGCCTTCGTTCTCGCGAAGCGCGCCGATCACCAGGTCGTTGTAGCGGTTGTTGTTGACCTTCCCGATCGCCAGCGAGAAGCCGAAGTAGTCGTCGCGCTCAGCCGCACCCGGCACCCCGGCCTGGTCCTGTTGGAGGTGCTGGGCACCGGTGGCCGTCAGGCCGGTCGCCCCACCGAAGAGGACGGTGACCGCGCCGGCGCCCGGCTTGCCCGCGATCCCCTCCCCGTACGCGCCGATGGCGAGGTCCTCGCGGCCGTCCCCGTTGATGTCGCCGGCCGCCAGCGTCGCGCCGAACCGGTCCTGGTCTTCCGCCGCGTCCGGGACACCCGGTGAACTCTGGTTGAAGTGCTTCGCCGCATCGACCACCAGGCCGGCACTGCTACCCGGGACGACCCAGACCCCGCCGGCATTGGTCTTGTTTCCCGGATCCAACTCGTCCATGGCGCCGATCGCGAGGTCGTCGTACCGATCGCCGTTGAAGTCCCCGGCGGCGAGCGCCCACCCGAAGGCAGTGCTACCACTGTCCGGCGTCGCGGCACCGATGAGGTAGTCGACCTGCGGCGCGGACGAGTACCGCACCACGACCACGCCGGTCGCCCCGTACGGCAGGTTGGTGTTCAACGGGTCGCCGGTGGCGGCGATGTCGTCGACGCCGTCGCCGTCGAAGTCGGAACGGGTTCCACCGGTCCCCCGCATCGGCGTGGTCGCCTTCGCCACCCGGTGGTGCTGCAGTACGACGCCCTCCCGCGTGATGACTCGCACGTCGTCCGACGCCTGCGCGGGGGCACCCACCGCCAGTCCGGCCAGCACGGCCACCAGCGATGCACTCATAGTTCTTCGACCCACCAAAACCCCCGATCGTCGTGAACTGCCCCGACACCGTAGAGGGATGGAAGATCAGCGATAACTGGGCGAACGGGCAGGTCGCCCGGCGACCGGCCGGCACCGTCCGCCGATCGGTTGAGCTACGGCGACAGCGACGCGAAGGCGCGGGTCGTGTTCAGCCGAACCGGCCTCGGTCGCGGGGCGGTAAGGGGTCGTCGTAGGCGCCCGACGGACCGGTGTAGCGCTCACCGTCGAGGTACGGCAGGGCGTTCGCGGTGCAGCCGTGCAGGCCCAGCGACTGCTGCTGCATCACCGGTGCCGGTCGGCCCCGACCCGGGCACCGCTCGTGGCCCATGCCGAGCCGGTGCCCGACCTCGTGGTTGATCATGTACCGCCGGTAGGTGGCGAGGCTCGCGCCATAGTGCGGCACCCCCTTCACCCAGCGGGCCACGTTGAGCACCACCCGGTGGCCGTCGCGGCAGGAGGTGTAGCCGTCCGGCACGTCGTGGCACAGCTCGTCACGGGTACCCGGGGTGGCCAGGTAGATGGTGAAGTCGGCCGGCTGACCCCAGCCGACCCGGCGCAGCCGCAGCGTCCCGCCCGCGGTCCACCCCTGCGGGTCGTTCAACGTCCTGCTGACCTCCGCCGCGAACTCGGTCACCGGCAGGCCCTGGATGTCGCGCTCCACCGCCACCCGGTAGCGCAGCAGCCGCCCGGTCCCGCCGGAGGCCGGTGTTTCCGCAGCGGCGCGGTACCACCGGTTGCCGCCGTCAGCCGGATAGCTGATGGCGGCGGCTCGTGGCCGGGCGGTCACCGGTGGCGGCGCGGGGGTGGTGGTGTCCGCCCCGACGGCCGGGGCGGGTGGCTGACCAGCCGCCGGTCGCGCGCAGCCGGTCGCCGCACTGAGCAGCAGGGCTGCCAGCGACAGTGCCACACCGGCGGCGCGGGTCCGACCCGTAGTCTTCGTTGCCATGTGTCTCCCCTCGCCGCGCAGCGCCGGCCGGTCGTGCGCAGCGAGGAGGACGGGTGGCCCGGCCAGAAAGTTGATCTCGCGCGGACTCAACCTTTCACCCGTCCCACCCGTCCTGTCCGTCGTGGGATGCGCGAACGGCGGGCGAAGCGGGCAGGGCGGGCATGGCCCGGGGTGACGCGGAGTTCGTCGAGTTCGCCCGGGCGGCGTCCGGTCGACTGGTGCACGCCGCCTTCCTGATCACCGGCGACCACCACCAGGCCGAGGACGCGGCGCAGACCGCGCTGGTCCGCACCTACGCGTCGTGGTCCCGGGTCCGCGACAGCGACGCCTACGGATACGCCCGGACCGTGATGGTCAACCACCTCGTCGACAGCTGGCGGCGCCCGATCCGCGAGTACCCCACCGAGGACATCCCGGAGCAACGTCGGGACGACGTCGCGGACGAGGTCGCCACCCGACGCTGGCTGCTCGCCATCCTCGGCACGCTCAGCCCGCGCGAGCGCGCCATCGTCGTCCTGCGTTACTACTTCGATCTGCCGGAGCTGCAGGTGGCCCACGAACTCGACGTCTCGGTCGGGACGGTCAAAAGCACCAGTTCCCGCGCCCTGGAGAAGCTGCGCAGGGCCGGCGCCGGGGCGCCGGCGACCCACGGGGCGCACCGATGAACGAGACGGACCAGCTCCGGCAGGCCATGCGGGCGGGCGAACGGACCGGGCGGGACGTCCTCGACCTGACCACGATCATGCGCGAGGGTCGCCGCCTGCGTCGTCGCCGGCGGCTCGCCGGCCCCGGCGCGGCGGCGCTCGTGCTGGCGGTGGTCGCCGGCGTCACGGCCGCCGTGCAGCAGACCGGCCCGCCGGAGCCCGAGCGGCCGGATGCGCCGGCCGTCACCGCACCTGCCGTCCACCGCTCGGCGGACCCCACCCCGAGCCCGGAAGAGCCGCCACCGGTCCCGGTCGGTCGCGTGGTGGACAGCGGGATCCGGTACGGCGCCGACGAGCGGGTCTTCTACTTCGTCGCCGTCGACCTACCCGACGTACCCGGGGTGACGATCGGACTGGTCGCCGGCCGCCGCGCCGCCGACGGCAGGCTGACCTCGGACTTCCTGGTCAACGACGTCGAGGGCAACGACCGCCACCCCGGATTCCACGAGATCGGCTACGACCAGTCGGGATCCGGCCCGGACCGCAACCCCGTGCCCACCTTCGGATACTTCGTCGGGCCTGCGAAGCGCATCGTCGGCACCGTCGACGGCCGTCAGGTCGACGCCCGGCTGGCGAAGTGGAGTGCGGACCCGGACGTGGTGATCTTCTGGTTCGACCCGCAGCAACTGGCTCCCGGCGTACGCCTGGACGGCATCGTCGCCGACGACGCGCATGGCCGGAGGCTCTGAGCGCCGAAAGCGGAACGCCCGGCCGAATCCTCGCGGATCGACCGGGCGTTCTCGCTGTTCACGAGCGGTGGCGGCGGGATTTGAACCCGCGGAGGGCGTAAACCCTCACACGCTTTCGAGGCCTGCGATCATGCGTCCGGACCGGTCCGACAGTGCACATCACCAGCGGTTCGGCTGTCCGTCGGACCGCCATGGACGACCGCGTACGGCAGCGAATGAGACCACAGTTGAGACCACCCGGCCCCAAGCGAGCAGCGCGACAGGTCGATGCCATGGGCGAAGGGAGTCCGTCCGCTGACCTACGATGACGCGGTGCTGCTCCCTGAGTGGTTGTCGGATGTTTGGGCGCGAACCCAGGTGGTGCGGGTTCTCGAAGACGGTATAGGCGGCGGCCCCTTGGACGACCGCGCGGTGCTGTTTCAACTGGCCGACCGGACCCGAGTGAACAGGGCGCGGGAACTCACCACAAACGGGCAGTTCACCGGCGACATCTGTCGGTGCCTCGGTGGCCCGACGCTGGCTCTATATGACGCCAACGACCGGATTCTCGGCATTGGGACCATCCACGGGCACGGCAGCATTTCGTGGGAGCGGTCCAGGTTCGCCGACGACCTAAAGCTGGCCGAGCCAACCGCCCTAACCCTGTTCCTCTCCGAGTGCGGCGTCACCGGGCAGCTCCAGAGCCTGTTCACCGATCTCGTTATGACCCTCGGGTACTACGAGAGGTCCGACGCGCCGCAATTCCGTCCCGCTGGTGTCCCGGCTGTGCTGACCGATCGGCAGGTGCCCACCACCCTCCGCGACATGTTGGTCAGCGTCGGCGGCAACAGCGCCGCCAACCTCCCGCAGGAACGAGTGCGCGTGCTCGTGCAGCGCCTGGCCGTTGCTGAACCTGGCCCAATCGCCCGCGCGGACGCACTGCTGGGCTGGCTAGGCCGGCTGCCATATCCCACGGAAGCACTGTGGGGCGAGGGCGTCCTGGTGCGTCAGCTACTGGCCACGCTGTCCGAGGTAGACATCGTCGCGGCAGCGGCCACCGGTGAAGCAGTCGTGGCGCTAGGCGCGCTCAACTGGGCGGTCCATCAGCCGGACGACCGAGTGGTCGCCGCCGCGATCGCACCGACCCTGCGCCGCCTGCTGCCCTGACGAACTACCCAACACGCTTTCCAAGTCTGCTCGGCCCCATACGCGCTTGATCGGGCCGGTTCGCCACCTAGGCCAACTCGGCCGGCCGTTCGTCTACGGTCGCCTCCGTACGCTGACGAACGAGACGACAAGCGAGACGAAGACAGGACGGCGCCTCGGTGGCAACCGTCGATCTGGAGGTGGCCAGTGACCAAGTGGAGCCCACGCCGACGTTGGGCGGTGGTCGTCGTGGTGACGGTGGTCTTGGTGGCCGCGGGTGTGGTCACGATCGCCTGGGTCCGGCGTACCTCGTCGCCTTGGCCAGCAATGGCTGGCACTCCGTATGAAATTCCACTCGGATCGGATGGCTGCCCGGTCATCGAGGAGCGGCGCCAGTTCGTCGACGCCCATGGCCCGCTGGTGCCGCCCGGCGCCACGGAGGTGCTGCTGTGCACCACACCCACGGCACTGCCTGTCCAGCGTCCCGGGGTGGCGCACCCGCCGCGTCAGCGGGCGCTGCGTGCCGGGGCCGCCGATTTCGCCGCGCTGCTCAACCGACTACCCAACCGCAACGATGCCTGGCGGCAGTGGCAGCGGCGACACAGCGGCTGGTGGCCCGATGCCGCCCCAGAGCCGATGGGCGAGGCCTGCCCCTTGATCGGATACAGCCACGAGCACTCGTTCGTAATGCGCTACCCGGACCGGCCACCAGTGCCGCTGATCTACACGTGTGGCGGCCAGGCGGGCGGCCTCACGTCGGGCACTCGGACCCGGATGGATTACACCAAACCGCACCTGGTGGACGAGTTCCTGGGCCGCTTCCAGCAGCAGTAGCCCATCGGTCCGAGGCGTGCCGCAACTGCTCGGCTGGAAGGCGTCGGGACAGGCGCGATGTGTGCTGGGTTGGAGCGCCCCGGAAAGAGACGACCCCCGTCGGGGGGGAGCCTGATCAGCGTGACTGATGGGTGTTGGCGGGTGCTGTCGGGTCTGTTCCCTTGCACGGATCACACCGTCGCGCGTGATCGTCGTCCGTCGGACGGTGCAGAACTCGCTGACTCTCTGCTGACTCCCGAGGTTCTCACGGGCGTCCGGGCTGGGGTTGCGGCCGCCTCTAGAGCTCCTCCCAGTCGTGGGGCTTCTGGTAGACGTGGTAGCCGCGGAAGTACCAATCGGCCAACTCCCACAGCCGTTCGAGACACGCCGCGTAGTAGTCCTCCGCTCCGGCCGCGGAAAGCTCGGGTGCGCGGTGTCATTACGTACCGAGGTGGCGCAGTAGAAGTAACCCTCGGCCAGCCACCGCTCCAGTTGGTCCTGGTCCTCGTTGTCGCGGCACACCGCACGCATCGCCTGCTCAAGACGAGTGAATGCTGCTCGGTCCCAGACCCGATCGACGCGTAGCCGAAACAGGAACGAGCCAGGCTCGCTCCCAAACTCCTGCCGAAGTACATTCCGCGCGTTCACGGCAGGAGCATGCCCGCTAGTACTTACCGGCTCTCCCCCTACCCGATGACTCGATTACAAGCTCTGTGCGTCGCGTCCGCACGCGTCCAGCTACGGCTACGGCTACGGCTACGAGCGTCTACCGGATTCCTGACGTCGTCCCCACGCGCCGGTCCCAGGCGCGGGAACGGACCTCGGTAATGCCGCGTGACGCCCGAGGCCAGTCCACGTGTGTGGTGCTTGTATGGAACTGCATACTTTGCGGGTGACTCAGGACCGTCGATACAGCGTTCATCTCGACGTACTCATGGCGCTCATCACCTACCTCGCTCTGACCGGTTGGCGTAGCCGGTCTCCTCGCGGTCTGTCCCGGGACCTAAGGTTCGATGAGGGAGCGATCCTCAGCGCCCTCGACGGGTTCTCCGGCCTATTCCGTAAGAGCAAAGACCTCTACCCCACCGACATCGGGCCGCAGCATGCCTACACACTTCATGCCCGCTACGCCCGCCGTAGGCTCCGCAACCCAGGCCACACAACCTCCCGAACGGCCTGCCTCCCTGTCTGATCGCGACCCGAGCCCGGACGGGCGAGGGGAGGAGCTCGACACGGAGACGGTGCGGGCACTCCTCGACTTCGTGAGCCAACAAGCGAGGTCGGAACAAGATTCGCACCGGCAACGTAGGTCGCAAATCTGGGTGGTGGTGGGTGTGTTCGTCGCTGCCGCCGCGAGCGTGCTTGCTGCAGTCGTTCAGGCTGCCGCCTAGCCATGCCCAACCACTAGCTAGCTGGACCGCTTCGTCCCGAACGCGGGTTCGGGACATCCTTTGATGTCCTCTGATGCCGTTCTGCCCTGCACAGCGGGGCTTCCTTGCCGACCTGTGTCGTCTGATGCCGGTCGTTGCTGTTGCTCTCGCTGCCTCCTGGCTGCCTCAGCTCGCTGCCCTCTTACTAGGGGTTGACCTGTCGGCGGCCTGGACCTGGTCTTCGTCGACGACGCGCTCGTGCCTGCGGTGCCTGTTGGCCACGGGGCTCGCGTCGGTGGCGCCAGGTAGTTTGCCGAGAGTGAGTATGTGGATCTACTTTCAAGGGCTCGAATCCTCCGAGCTGCCCGGGAACCCAGCGGGATTTGAGTCCCTATTCGATGTGGAGTTTGACGAGCTGCGCCGGCGGGTCCGGGCAGGCGACGCAGTATGGCTGGAGAGCGGCTTCTTCCAGCTGAATGAGCTTTACTTGCTCCAGTCGCAGCTGGGCGGCGACCGGGAACTCCCCGTCTTCGGAGGCCGGCACATACCGGACCCCGGCGGCGGCCCGGGCCACGTGGCGCTCGAACCGCCGGACGTGGCGCGTACCGCGGCGTACCTGGAGAGAGTTTCGTTCCCGGACCGGTGGCAGGAGTGGCGGCAACTGCCCTCATCCGAGTCGGATGAGGAGCTGCGGGAGCGCCTGGCTCAGTACCACGAAGACCTACGCGCCTTCTACGCCAGGTCCGCGGAGCGGGGCTGGGCAATCGTCAAGCACTTCTCGTTCTGACCCGCTCGGGATTTCAGGTCGACGGCCGGAACCGCGAGGGATCGCGCAGGTAGGACGACTCCTTGACCCCCAGGCAACCAACACGGAACGCTCACCTGCGGCTTCGAAGCCGCTGAGCTGCCAGAGCGGTCCCCAGCGTCCGGGACAGTCCGCCAGTGTCCGTCCCGATCGTCACCCAAGTAGTCACCCAGCTGTGCCGGGAGACTGCGAGCGGACCGGAGGGGATTCGAACCCCCGGTGGGGCATGGCAGGCCAGTGGCCCCACGCGCCTTCGAGCCGCCGCCCGCGCACGGCACTCGGCATCTCAGCGCTGCAATAACCCGACTCTGCCACCGGTTCCGCCGACAGTCTGCCCTTGACACTGTCAGCTTGGGAATCGGATTGATCTACACGGTGCGTAGCCATCCCGCCTCGCAGACGAACACGCAGCGTCCAACTTGCCGCTGCCAGCGTGCCACGACGCACCGGTGTTGACCCCTGCACCGGGCACGCATCGGGCATGCCCTCCAGGCGCTGTCCGGCTTCGGGCCAGCGTCGTTCTGTGTGCCATACTTCCCGACATGGCTTCACAACGAAGGGACCGTGCCGCGTAGGCGGCCTGTGGCGCTACGCGCCGCTAAACCCAGTCGTCGGCAGGTGCACGAATCCCGTGCACACTTTCGGGGGATTTCCGGCAAGGTCGTCGCCGACATCGTTCGGGTGGAGCGCCAAGACAATCGGTTGCGCCCCGGTGATATCGGCCGTGCCCTTCGGGGCTGGACCGGCATAGCGCGAGGTCCGGCCCGTCATCTGCTGGATGATTTTGGCGGGTGCCCCTGCGGCTGCACCTTCGACTATCGAGAAGTGCTGGACATTGCCCTGCGGTCGCTACCTAGACGAGCGGCGCGGGAGCTTCGCCGCGTCGTCGGTGCGGCCGATGATCTATTCCTCAGTCGAACCCTGGCTAATCCCTGGGCCGATCCTCGCGCCCCTTGGTGGGAGCAGCGGATTTGAACCTCCAGACGTGCCCATCTCCGTCGCAACCACCCTGCACATACTGCTTGAGTAGTTCCTCGCCTCACTGTCTGCCGTTGACCCGCCCACTAGGGAGCGGACCGCTGCCCTGTCCCCCACGTCAAGACGGCCTGACGCACGTACGGACGCTGCCGGAACGGGCTGAGTCGGCTTTCGTGTCACGGACCGTGCCCCCGGCGGACACCGCCACAGTGGCGCAGTTGACCCAACCTCGCCCGGCACGGACCCGGCTCCCGGGGTCGGAGCTGGCCGCCGACGGGCACCCCTCCCCCTCCCAGGTGAGCAGTTGACCTGACCCTGAGCCGCTGTGGAGCGGGCTCCTGGACGACCGGCATGCCTTCGCGCGGCCACCGCCCCCATGCTTGGGGCTTGCCGCGCGGACCCGTCGTGCGCTTTCCTGCGCCGCGCTGCTCGGGCGCGGCGCGGCCGGCTGCCGGCACCGAACCTCCACCACTCTCTGAGCTACCCGTCTGCGGCGGCCCCCCGGGCTTCCCGCACTTCGCGCCAGCCGCCGGGCGTGTTGCGTGGCCGGCGTGGAGCGACAGCGGAGCGTCGGACGCGCGCCCAGGCGGCGGCGCGTGCGGCCCGTCAAGGGCCGCCTTGAAGACGTACAGAAACTTTGAACAACTCCGCCGGCAGCCGGTGTCGTACTCCGCATGATGAAGTGACCCCTATCGGCCGGACACCTCGATGTCTGTTAGGGACTCGTGGTGGATCTTTTCGTAGGTGTCGGGGCTGACGTTACCCAGACGGCTGTGCCGGCGGCGGGGGTTGTAGAAGCCCTCGATGTAGGAGAAGACCTCCATCTCCAGCTCGTGGCGACTGGGCCAGGCGCGGGTGTAGACCAGCTCGGTCTTCAAGGTGGCGAAGAACGTCTCGGCCAGGGCGTTATCGAAGCAGTCGGCCACGGAGCCCATCGAGGCGAGGACGCCGCAGGAGCGCAACGTGCGGCCGAACTCGAACGACGTGTACTGCGTCCCGCGGTCCGAGTGGTGGATGACCTGGTCCCGGGCGGGTCGGCGGTGCTGGATGGCCATGCCGACGGCGTCGAGGATCAGTTCGGTGCGCAGGTGATCGGCCATGGCCCAGCCGACGACGCGGCGGGAGTAGGCGTCGACGACCACTGCCAGGTAGAGGAATCCTTTCCAGGTGCGTAGGTAGGAGATGTCGGCGACCCACAACCGGTTGGGTGCGGTCGAGGTGAACTGCCGCTGGACCAGGTCCGGCGCGGTCGCGGTCGACGCGGCCTTGCGGCGGGGCTTTCCGCGCCGGCGTCGATGGGCGCCTTCGATACCGGCCAGACGCATCAGCCGGGCCACGGCCTTGCGGTTCCACCGGTGGCCGCGTTCGTGCAGCTCGGCGGTGAGCCGTCGGGCGCCGTAGACGCCGCGGTGCTCCGACCACGCCTGCCGGGTGACCTCGACGCGCTGCAGGTCGTGACGTTTCCGCTCGGCGGCGCGTTGGCGTCCCTGTCGAAGCCAGTCGTAGAAGGCGCTGTGGCCGACGCCGAGGAGCCGGCAGAGCAGACGGACCGGGTAGGTGGTCTTCTCCGCGTCGATGAACCGATACACGTCGGCCCGGTTCACCGCTCCGTCTCGCGTGCGAAGAAGACCGCGGCTTTTTTCAAGATCTCCTTCTCCAACTCCAGCTGGGCCACCTGCCGCCGCAACCGCAGCAGTTGGGCACGCTCATCGCCGCTGAGCGACGACGACTGGCCGCCGTCGCGTTCCTGGCGCAGTTGGGCCACCCAGTTGCGCAGCGTCTCGTGGTTGACGCCCAACTCCCGGCCCACGTCCCGGATCGTGCGGCCGGAATCCAGCACCAGCGCCGCGGCCTGACGCCGGAACTCCTCGGGGTACTTGCTCTGTCGAGCCAACGCGGTTTCCTCCTCCTCGGCAGGATGCCAAGTCAGGAGGTGTCCGGTCTCAGGGGGTCACTTCAGAGAGCGTGTGGAGTCGGCCCGGCTCGTCGGTACGACCCGGAGGTGATGCGTGGATTCTGGCCGCTAGCTCCTCGCCAACGCCTGCTCCGGCGACCAGCTCGCCAACGCCAGTTCGGTCGCCGCCGAACGACCGGGAGATCTGCAATCGCAACAGCGCAAACGACTTGGACACGGACGCGTCAAAGAACCTCGCCTTAGGTGAGGCAGCGACTCAATCGGCGAACTACAGGATCCGGGGTGCCGGTCTTGTGCTGGCACAGGCGGGCCGCACGGCCGACGGTAGCCCTGAGGCAAACCGGGCACTGATCGAGGCGCAGGAGGCTCTGGCTGGCGTGTGCATCAGCCTGTTCGGCAACGGCCCCTGGTGACGACGGGCACGTAACGGCCTCATTGGCGAGGTTCGCGCCGGACGTCTTGTTGATAGCCGGCCGACCTCCCTCGGCGGTTGCGTGGCGGCATCGCCGGTCTGCTCGCGCCACTGGCCGCCGTCTACGACGAGTGGAAGCGGCTGCTCAAACTCGCCGGACTACGGGATGGCCGGTTGCACGACGCCCGTCACACGGCCGCCACTGTTCTGCTGATCCTCGGCGTGGCCGAGCGGGCGGTGATGGGCATCATGGGCTGGTCGAACTCGGCGATGGCGGCCCGGTACCAGCACCTCACCGCCCAGGTCCGTCGGGACATCGCCCAGCGCGTTGGTGGCCTGCTGTGGGACAACCCGACAGAGGACCGGAAACCGGCCTCTTGAGCCGAACTGAGACCACAACTGAGACCACAAGCGGAACGCCCGGCCGATCCTCGCGGATCGACCGGGCGTTCTCGCTGTTCACGAGCGGTGGCGGCGGGATTTGAACCCGCGGAGGGCGTAAACCCTCACACGCTTTCGAGGCGTGCTCCTTAGGCCACTCGGACACGCCACCGCCGACGAGGGTACAGGACCGCCGGTCTGGATGCCGAACCGGTATGCCCGGCTCCGGCCTGGCAGGATCTTTGCCATGAGTACGCACATCGGCGCGAAGCCGGGAGAGATCGCCGAGCGGGTCCTGATGCCGGGCGACCCGCTGCGGGCCAAGTGGATCGCGGAGACCTACCTCGAGGACGCCACGTGCTACTCGACGGTCCGGGGCATGCTGGGCTTCACCGGCCGCTGGAACGGCGTGCCGGTTTCCGTCCAGGGCTCCGGCATGGGCATGCCGTCCGCCTCCATCTACGCCCACGAGCTGGTCAACGAGTACGGCGTGAAGACCCTGATCCGGGTCGGCTCCTGCGGTGCCCTGACCGAGGACCTCCAGCTGCGCGACGTGGTCGCCGCGATCGGGTCCTCCACCGACTCGAACATGAACCGGATGCGGTTCGACGGGCTGATCGACTACGCCCCGGTCGCCGACTTCGGGCTGCTGCGTACCTCGGTCGAGGTGGCCGAGCGGCGCGGCATCAGCATGCGGGTCGGGCCGATCCTGGCGGCGGACGCCTTCTACACCGACCGGCCGGACCTCTACGACACCCTGGCCGACTACGGCGTGCTGGCGGTGGAGATGGAGTCGGCGGCGCTGTACACGATCGCGGCCCGGTTCAAGGCGCGGGCGCTGACCATCCTGACGGTCAGCGACCACATCAAGACCGGCGAGAAGACCACCGCCGAGGAGCGCGAGCAGACCTTCAGCCAGATGGTCGAGATCGCCCTGGACACCGCCATCGCCTGATTTCCCCTTCTTTCTCGGCGCCCCGTCATCCGCCCCGGATGGCGGGGCGTCGCCGTGTCGAAGTGACCACGGTCACCGGACGAAACAATACGACCGGTCGTGCTTTTTGGTTAGCCTCTCCCCATGACAGTCGACGGACGCGTCGCCCGCGGCGACCGGACCCGGGGCGCCGCGCTGGACGCCGCGGTGGTGCTGGCCACCGAGGTCGGACTGCACGGGCTCTCGCTCGCCCAGCTCGCCGACACGCTCGGGGTGAGCAAGTCCGGCCTGTTCGCGCACTGGCGCTCCAAGGAAGCGCTCCAGCTCGCCACCGTCGACCGGGCGGTGGAGCAGTGGCAGGAGCGGATCATCGACCCGGCGCTGCGCGCCCCCCGGGGCGTCCGGCGGCTCTGGGCCCTGCACCAGGCCCGGATCGACTTCTACGCCGCCCGGGTGCTCCCCGGCGGCTGCTTCTTCGCCAGCACCGACTTCGAGTACAACGCCCGACCCGGCCCGGTCCGGGACCGGCTCGCCGAGGTGTTCGGGCGCTGGACCGCGTTCCTCGAACACCTCGTCGGGGAGGCGGTCGCCGCCGGCGAACTTCCCGCCGACACCGACGTCCCGCAGTTGGCGTACGAGATCGACGCGCTCGGGATCACCGCCGCGATGCGGTCCCGGCTGCTGGACCCCGACACCGCCTACCGGCACGCCCGCCAGGGCCTGCTGCACCGCCTGCGGGCGTTGTGCCCCGATCCGACCCTGCTACCGGAAGGCCTCTGATGAGCCACGCCCTCGCCACCCCCTCCGCCGTCGAGTACGGCCACGTCGAGCACGTCAGCGTGTACTTCGACGACCTCGACGCCCTCGGCATCCTGCACAACTCCCGGTACGCGGTGCTGCTGGAACGGGCCCTGACCGCCTACTGGGCCGAGCGGGGCGTCTCGTACCAGGGCGGGCAGCGCAGCGCGCCGGACACCTTCCACGCGGTACGCGAGTTCACCATCACCTACCGCGCCCCGATCGCGGCCACCGGGCCGGTGGCGGTGCACTTCTGGCTCGAACACTTCGGCACCAGCAGCGCCGAGTACGCCTACCAGTTCCGCTCGCTCGACGGCAGCATCGTGCACGCCGAGGGTCGGCGGGCGATCGTCCGGCTCGACCCGGCGACCCTGCGACCCACCCCGTGGACCGAGACCGGCCGCGCGGTGGCCGCGAACCTGCTCCGCCCCGCTCCGACTCCGGCCTGACCGGGCCGCAGGCCTCAGCGGCGACCGGGCGGAACGGGACACCAGCTCATGGATGGGCCGAGGATGTGGGGGTCAGCGGAAGAAGGCGCGTAGCAGGGCGGCGCTCTCGGACTCCAGGACGCCGCCGTAGACCTCCGGCCGGTGGTTGAGCCGGCGGTCGCGCAGCACGTCCCAGAGCGAGCCGGCCGCCCCGGTCTTGGGCTCCCAGGCACCGAAGACCACGGTGGACACCCGGGCCAGGACCAGCGCGCCCGCGCACATCGTGCAGGGTTCCAGGGTGACCACCAGCGTGCAGCCGTCGAGCCGCCAGCGGCCCAGCCGTTCGGCAGCCCGGCGCAGCGCCAGCACCTCGGCGTGCGCGGTCGGGTCACCGGTCAGCTCGCGCTCGTTGCGCCCGATCGACAGTTCGGTCCCGTCCGGCCCGTAGAGCACGGCGCCGACCGGGATGTCGTCGGAGGCGTCGGCGCCCGGGGCGGGCGTGTCCGGGCCGGTGACGGCGACCTCCAGCGCGCGGCGCATCCACAGTTCGTGCCGCTGCCGGCGGCCCGCCCCGTCCGGGTCGGCCAGCCCCTCGTCCGCGCCGGGCCCGACCCGGCCGACGGCCCCCGGGGTCGGCTGCCCCGGGCGTACGGTCTCCAGCGCCGGGTCGGTCGAGTCGACCGGCTCGGCGGCGCCGGCCAGCGGCGAACCGCCGCCCGACAGGGCGGGTCCGTCACCGGACGGACGGTCAGACCTCACGCAGTTCCTCGACCTCGTCGGCGCACCCGAGCACCTGGCACACCTCGGCCGTGACGTCGGCCGGGAGCATCCCCTCGTGGGCGCAGAGCCGGAGCAGCTTCTGGGCGGAGATGCCCAGGTCGGCGAGGATGTCCGCGTCGCCGACCGGGTCCGCCTCGGGGTCGACCGCCGGCTGCTCGCTCTCCTCGGTCCCGGCGGCGGACGGCCGGGGCTCCTCGCTCTCCTCCAGCCCGGTGACCGAGGTCTTCAGGTCACCGACGAGCAGCGCGCCCAGCCGGGACTCCTCGGCGTACGCGGAGTCGGAACCGAAGATCCGCAGGTCCTCACCCTCGTCCAGGCGGAGGATCACCAGGTAGGCGTCGTCCGCCTCGACGAAGAGCAGCGACAGGTCGGCGTCGGGCTCGACGTCGCGCAGCCGGTCGGCGACGTCCTCGATGTCGGAGGCGCCCCGTAGGTTCACCTCGGCGGCGCTCCACTCGCCCTCGTCGCGCACCACGGCGGCAGCGAAGTACGACACGGTCCCCCCAAAGGCCTCGGCACAGCACGCCGACTCGTTACGCGATGCACGTTAACCGGTCGGGTCGGCAGGCGACCGGTCAACGCCCCGAAGGGCCGGTCAATCCTGAGAAAGTCGCCTCAGCCGGCGACGCGACGCCGGGTGGCGATCAACTGTCGCAGCCGCTCGGTGCGCTCCCGCTGCGGCTTGTCCCGCTGTCGTACCGCGCGGGCCCCCGCCAACTCGGCGAGAATCTGCAGGCGGCGACGGCTGCGCTCGGGGTCGAGCCGCGGGGTGGTCCAGGCCATACCGGAAAGCGTCCCCAGTCACAGCGAGTACGTCAAGATGGCGTTCGAAGCGAAGCCGGGCAATGACGCAGCGTCACCACATCGGCCAGTCCGCGCTGGTCGCCCAGCGCACGACGACGATCGCGAACGCGATGCTCCAACCACCCGCTGTGACGATCGCCACCCCGGTCGCCACGCCCCGATCGCCGTAGCGGACGAGGCCGAGGGCGGCCAGCCAGGCCAACACGCCGGCGATCACGGTCCACCACGCGTACCCGGGGACGCCGCGGCCGAGGAGGCCGAAGAGCACCAGCCAGGCGGCGGCGAGCGCCGCGCCGGCGGCCACCCCGCTGCCGGTCACCGGGTGCGGTTCGCGCCACGTCGGCCGGCGCGGCGGCCCCGACGGAAACAGACCCGAGGGGGTACGCGCCATGAACTGCCCGGCGGCCGGCCCGGCCGGGTACGTGGGCTGACCATCCATCGCCGTCACCGCTCCCGTCCACGCACCCCCCGGCGCTCCGGGGGACCCTCCCACCGTATCCGTCTGCCAGGATGTCCGGATGTCGTCGCGATCGACCGGCCGCCGCGCGCGTCCGGCGTACCCGGTCCTGCTGTTGCTGGCACCGGCGTTGCTCGCCGGCTGCGCGCCCGGCGACCGGCCGGCCGCCGCGCCGAGCACGGTCTGGGACGCTCCCTCCGCGACGGCCACCGCGGACCAGCCGGCGCCGGCCACGGCCGCGCCCTCCGCGAGCCCGGCCGGACCGTCGACGTCGCCGAGCCGCGCGCCGCTGCGCCGGGTCTTCCCGGTACGCGCCGGCAAGGTCGCCTACCACCCGACGCACTCGGTGTATCCGGGCACGGACATCTTCGCCGACTGCGGTGAGCCGGTGGTGGCGGTGACCGACGGGACGATCCTGGAGGTGAGCCGGGTGGACCGGTTCGACCGGCGGGGGCCGTTGGGGCCGTACAACGGCGGGCTCTCGGTGTCGTTGCTCGGTGACGACGGGGTGCGGTACTACGGCTCGCACCTGAGCGCGATCAGTGCCGGTGTGGACGCCGGCGTGCGGGTCCGCGCGGGGCAGCAGCTCGGCAAGGTGGGCCGGACCGGCAACGCCAACAACGTCTGCCACCTGCATTTCGGCCTGTCGCCGAAGTGCACGGGCCGCGACGACTGGTGGATCCGCCGGGGCGTGGTGTGGCCGGCGAAGTACCTGGATTCGTGGCGCCGCAACGGCAACCGCTCGCCGGTCGCCGCAGTGACCTCCTGGGAGCGCGAGAACGGCTGCCCGAAGGCCCCGCGCGCGACCACAAACGCCGGCTGACCGGACGCACCGGAGCCCGCGCAACACGCTCGTCACCTGACTGACACATTGACGAAAGTCTTGTCAATCGTTAACGTCCGCATGAGAGAGCGCTCTCTCAGGTAACAAACCTCCCGATTCCGACGAACCGTGACCCGGTCCCCCGAGCCGGCGCGCGCTGGAGGAACGATGAACCCTCCCGTCCCACCCCGCCGCACCCCCTGGGTGCTCGCCACCACCACCGCCCTGGCCGTCGTCGTCGCCGGTCTCGCCCTCACCGCCACCGCCCCCGCCGAGGCCGCCACCGTCGGCGCCGGCAGCTACACCACCGACCGGGTCGGCCCCCTGCCCACCGGCTGCGGGGACCTGTCCACCAACCCCCGGCAGTTCGTCACCGCAAACGCGCCCGCCGGCCCGATCCCCACCAACGACTGGTGGTCGTCGCTGCTGTGGAAGCGGACCAACTGCGCGTACAGCGAGCCGCTGCACGCACACCCCGCCTCCTACCAGCCCTTCGGCGACGGCCTCGGCTTCTCCGCCACCTCCACCCCCACCGTCAGCGGCACGGCGACCGGGGTGGGCGAGTACAAGTACGCGTACGCCGAGGACATCCGGGTCGGCGTGACCGGGCTCGGCGCGCCGGTCGTCAAGGTCGACGACTGGACGGACTGGACGGTCAGCCCGTACTGGAGCGACGGCACGCGCACCCTGCGGGCCACCATCGGTCACGGCCTGCCGTTCGCCTACTTCCGAACCAGCGGCGGCGACGCGCTGATCAATCCCACCGGCGGCAGCCCGACGGTGTGGTCCCAGAACGGCGCCACCATCGGGTTCACCGTCCGGGGCCACGACTACGTCGCCTACGCCCCGACCGGCGCCACCTGGACCGTCGCCGGCGGCCGGATCACCTCCACCCTGGCCGGCAAGGGCTACTTCTCCGTCGCCCTGCTGCCCACCACGCCGAGCACCGACGCCACCGCCCGCGCCGACCTCGCCACCACCTACGGCCGGTACGCCCACGCACACGTCACCGGCACCCGGGTCTCCTACTCCTACGACCAGGCCAGCAGCCGGGTCACCACCACGTACGCCTTCACCACCACACCCCGGGAGGGCACCGCCACCCAGACCGTGGTGAGCCTCTACCCGCACCAGTGGAAGGCGCTGGCCGGCGCCACCCCGATCGGCCAGAGCTATCCGTCCGCCCGGGGCCGGATGAAGGTGCTCACCGGCGTCAGCCAGTTCCGCACCGCGATGACCTACCAGGGGGTGCTGCCGGAGCTGCCCGCCGTCGCCACCGGCGCCGGCGCCGACCTGGCCCAGCTCCGGGACCAGCTCGCCGCGGTGCGGGGCAACCCGATGGACCAGCGCGGCACCGACACGTACTGGACCGGCAAGGGCCTCGGGCGGGCCGCCCGGATCGCCGAGATCGCCGACCTGGTCGGTGACACGGAGACCCGTACCGCCGCGCTGAACGCCATCCGGTCCACCCTGAACGACTGGTTCACCGCCACCCCCGGCAAGACGGCCCGCGTCTTCTACTACGACCGGAACTGGGGCACCCTGATCGGCTACCCCGCGTCGTACGGCTCCGACCAGGAGCTCAACGACCACCACTTCCACTACGGGTACTTCATCGCGGCCGCCGCGACGCTGGCCAAGTTCGACCCCACCTGGGCCACCAACGACCGGTACGGCGGCATGGTCGACCTGCTCATCCGGGACGCCAACAACTACAGCCGCGAGGACACCCGCTTCCCGTACCTGCGGGACTTCGACATCTACGCCGGGCACGACTGGGCCTCCGGGCACGGCTCGTTCGCCGCCGGCAACAACCAGGAGTCGTCGTCGGAGGGGATGAACTTCGCCAACGCCCTCATCCAGTGGGGCCAGGCCACCGGCAACACCGCCGTCCGGGACGCCGGCATGTTCATGTACACCACCCAGGCGGCGGCGATCCAGCAGTACTGGTTCGACGTCGACGACGAGAACTTCCCGGCCGCGTTCGGGCACTCGACGGTCGGCATGGTCTGGGGCGACGGTGGGGCGTACTCCACCTGGTTCAGCGCCGACCCGGAGATGATCCAAGGCATCAACATGCTGCCGGTCACCGGCGGCCACCTCTACCTGGGCTACCGCCCGGCGTACCCCAGGACCAACTACGCCGAACTGGTCCGCAACAACGGCGGCGAGCCCACGGTCTGGCAGGACATCCTCTGGCAGTTCCTGGCCCTCGGCGACCCCGACGCGGCACTGACGAAGCTGCGCGCCAACCCCGGCTACACCCCGGAGGAGGGCGAGAGCCGCGCCCACACCTTCCACTGGATCCGCAACCTGGCGGCACTGGGTCAGGTGGACACCGGCGTCACCGCGAACCATCCGCTGGCGACCGTCTTCACCCGCAACGGCGCCCGCACCTACGTGGCCAGCAACATCACCGCCGCACCGCTGACGGTGACCTGGTCCGACGGCACCCGGCTGACGGTCGCGGCCGGACGGACGGCGACCACCGGGGCGTACACCTGGAGCGGCGGCAACGCCAACGGCGGCGCGAGCCCGAGCCCGACGCCGACCAGCCCGACGCCGACGCCCACCACGCCCCCGCCGACGACGCCGCCGCCGACCACGCCCCCGCCGACCGGCTCGCCGACGCGGTACCTGCTGCCCGGCGGTGGCCTGGGGGCGGCCGGCGGCACGACGACCACCACGGTGGCCGGCGCCGGCGGCACCAACCACGACGGCACGCCGACCAACCCGGTGGTCTTCACCGCGACCGGCCTGACCATGGCGTACTCGGGTGGGCAGACCCGGTTCGACCTGTTCCTCGACGCCGGCTCGGCCGTCGGCAACGGGGTGCAGGCGCGGGTCTCCTACGACCTGACCGGTGACGGGACCGTCGACCGGGTGGAGACGTACCGCTACTTCGCCACCGACCCGGTCCCCGGCTACGAGCACTACACCCAGAACGCCGGGCTGCTCTCCGCCACCGGCGCCCTCGGCAACCTGTCGAACGGCACGGTGAAGGTGGAGGTTTGGTCCGCCATCGGCACGAACCCGACGACCCTCGGCATCGGCGACCGCTCGGTCGTCACGCTGCCGTACGCCTGATCCGGCGTACCACCACCAGCCCGCGCCGCCGGTCGTACCCCCGACCGGCGGCGCGGGCGCGTAGTTTGCAGGTCATGACCGCCCGGGATCCCATCGCCGACCTGCGCCGGATCGCGTTCCTGCTGGAACGGGCCAACGAGGCCACCTACCGGGTCCGGGCGTTCCGGTCGGCGGCGAAGGCCCTGGCCGAGCTGCCGGCGAAGGAGGTCGCCGAGCGCGCCCGCACCGGCAAGCTCACCGAGCTGACCGGGGTCGGTGACGTCACGGCCCGCTGCGTCGCCGAGTCGCTGGCCGGCGAGGAGCCGGTCTACCTGCGCCGGCTGGTCGCCACCGAGGGCACCGACCTGGACGCCGCGGCCGCCGCGCTGCGGACCGCGCTGCGCGGCGACTGCCACACCCACTCCGACTGGTCCGACGGCGGGTCGCCGATCGAGGAGATGGCGCTCGCGGCGGTCGAGCTGGGCCACGAGTACGTGGTGCTGACCGACCACTCGCCCCGGCTCAAGGTGGCCCGGGGCCTCACCGCGGACCGCCTGCGCAAGCAACTCGACCACGTCGCGGCGGTGAACGATGCCCTGCCCAAGGGCTTCCGCATCCTCACCGGCATCGAGGTGGACATCCTCGCCGACGGCTCGCTCGACCAGACCGACGAGCTGCTGGCCCGGCTGGACGTGGTGGTCGGCTCGGTGCACAGCGGGCTGAGCGACGAGCGGGCGAAGATGACCCGCCGGATGCTGGCCGCGATCGACAACCCGCACCTGGACATCCTCGGCCACTGCACCGGGCGGATGGTGTCGTCCCGCCCGGCCGGGGTGAAGGGTCCGGGTGACCGCGCGCACCGGCCGCGTACCCGGGGCGAGAGCGACTTCGACGCGGACGCGGTCTTCGCCGCGTGCGCCGAGCGCGGTGTGGCCGTCGAGATCAACTCCCGGCCGGAGCGGCAGGACCCGCCGAAGCGGCTGATCCGCCGGGCCCTGGAGGCCGGCTGCCGGTTCGCCATCAACACCGACGCGCACGCGCCGGGGCAGCTGGACTGGCAGCGGTTCGGCTGCGAGCGGGCGGCGCTCTGCGGCGTCCCCGCCGACCGGGTGGTCAACACCTGGCCGGCCGACCGCCTGCTCAAGTGGGCCCGCACCCGCCGCTGACCCCCGGCTGAGGGGCCGCGATGTCGCCGAAACGGCGGTGTCCGCGAGCCGGGAGACCGCCGTTTCGCCGTAATGGAGTGGATCAGTGTCGGACCGGCACGGCGCCAGGTCCGGGTCGGCGAGGTCAGCGGGCGGCGGGCTCCGCGGCGGGCACGGCGGGGATGCCGGTGACGGCCTCGGCGCGCGGGCGGCGCGGGCCGATCAGGCCCTGCGTCACCGCGACGCCGAGCAGCACGACCAGGGCGCCGACGGGCTGGTGCCAGTTCAGCCGCTCGTCGAGCACCACCGCGCCGATCAGCACCGCGAAGATCGGGATCAGGTAGGTCACCGTGGAGGCGGTGCTCGCGCCGGCCACCCGGATGTTGCGCAGGTTGATCACGAAGGCCAGCCCGGTGCCGAGCGCGCCGAGCGTGACCACGCTGCCCACCACCGGCGCCGACAGCTCGGTCGGTACGGGCGGCGCCCCGACCACCAGCGGACCGACCACCGCGAGCTGCGCCGTCGCCACCAGCAGCTGCGCCGCGGAGAGCGACAGCCCGGAGTACGAGCTGCCGGCGATGAACTTCTTCTGGTACGGAATGGCCACGCCGTAGCAGGCCGCCGCACCGAAGCACATCAGCTGGCCGGTGAAGTGCGAGCCGCCGACGCCCTCCCAGACGCCGAGCACCACCAGCACGCCGAGGAAGCCCAGCCCGAGCCCGACCGCCCGGCGCGTGGTCAGCCGCTCGGTGCGGAAGGCCAGCACCGCCAGCGGCAGCACGATGAGCGGCGTGGTGGCGTTCCAGATGCCGGCGAGCATCGACTCGACGCGCTGCTCGCCGTAGCCGAAGAGGGTGAACGGGAGCGCCACCCCGAACGCGGCGACCACGACCAGGTGCGCCCAGACCCGGGGCTCGCGCGGCAGCCGGTCGCGGAGCACGGCGAGCACCACCAGCAGGGTGAGCGCGCCGGTGGCCACCCGGTAGAGGGTGAGATGCAGCGGGTGCAGCTCCTCGATGCCGACCTTGATGAAGAGGAAGCTCGCACCCCAGATCGCGGCGAGCGCCAGGAAGCCGGGCAGCCAGCTGCGCAGCGGCGCCCGGTCAGGGGTCACATGGGTGGTCACCCCTGACACTCTGCCGCAGGGGTACGACGATGTCCCGCGAAATTCGGACGCCGTGTCGACCGCCACAGCGACCCCGCCACCGCGCGGTCGTCGAGCGGTCGAGCCGGTGCGGGATCCGTACAGGAACCCCGACGGCGCACCGTCGTTGATCAGCCGGGAGGGGTGAGGCGTTGATGCTGCTGACGCGCGGGTCGGATCCGGTGCTCGACCTCGACGGCGGGTGGACGGTGCAGCGCGCGGAACGCCACCTGCGGGTCGGTGAGCTGGCCGGCGCGCGGCACGAGTGCGTCGACGGTCGGCTGGTGGTCACCCCGTTCCCGCCGGCCACCGAGAGCATCGCGATGGCGAGCCTGGCCAGCGCCCTGGTGCCGGCGGCCGAGGCGGCCGGCCGGCACGTGCTCGGCCGGGTCAACCTGACCTTCTCGCCGACCTGCTGGATCCAGCCGGACGTCACCGTGCTGCACACCTTCCCCGCCACCGACGAGGAGGAACGGTGGGTGCCGGCGCAGCTCTGCGCCCTGGCCGTGGAGTTCGTCCGGCCCGGCGGACCCGCGCCGGACGGGGCGGACAAGTGGCGCCGCTGCGCCGAGGGCGGCGTGCCGTACTTCATGCGGGTGGAGATCGGCGGCCGGCTGCGCCGGGTGGCGGTGGAGCTGTTCGGCCTCGACGGCGACGGGCACTACGTGCGCACCGCGCGGGCGGTCGGCGGGCAGCGGCTGCGCGCCCGGTCGCCGTTCCCGATCGACGTCGACCCGGCGCGACTGCTGCCCCGAACACGCCAAACACGCTCGACATCAGGGCCGGTCGGTCACGTAGGGTCGCAGCGTGGGACGAATCGATGACCTCGCGAACCGCTACGTGGCCGACTGGGCCCCGCTGAGCCCGACCGGCGCCACCTACGTCGGCATCGCCGGCTACGACGACCAGCTCGACGACCTCTCCCCGGCCGGCTACGAGGCCCGGGCCGAGCTGACCCGGCGCACCCTCGCCGACCTCGACGTGACCGAGCCGGACACGGAGACCGAGCGGACGGCCAAGGAGGCCATGCAGGAACGCCTCGGCCTGGACCTCGCCCGGTACGACGCGGGTGAGGTGACCAGCGAGGTCAACGTGATCGCCAGCGGGCTGCACGAGATCCGCATGGTCTTCGACCTGATGCCGACCGAGGGCGAGGCCGCCCAGGCCAATGTCGCCGCCCGGCTCAACCGGTTCGCCACGACGCTGGAGGGCTACAAGACCACCCTGCGCGAGGCGGCCGCCGCCGGCCGGATCAGCTCGAAGGTGCAGCTGGTCGAGGTGGCCAAGCAGTGCGACGTCTGGACCGACCCGAACGGCGACAACTTCTTCCACGGCCTGGTGGAGCGGCTCGGCGCGGACGGCACCCTCGGCGCCGACCTGCGCCGGGGCGCCGCGGCCGCCACCGCCGCCACCGCCGAGTTCGGCCAGTTCCTCCGGACCGAGCTGGCCCCGCAGGGGCGGGACAAGCAGGCCGCCGGCCGGGAGCGGTACGAGCTGGCCTCCCAGTACTTCCTCGGCGCGAAGGTCGACCTCGACGAGACGTACGCCTGGGGTTTCGCGGAGCTGGCCCGGCTGGAGGCCGAGATGCGGACGCTGGCCGGGAGGATCGTCGGCCCGGGCGCGACCATCGACGAGGCGGTGGCGGCGCTCGACGCCGACCCGGCCCGGACCATCCAGGGCAAGGAGGCGTTCCGGGACTGGATGCAGGCGCTGGCCGACAAGGCCATCAGCGACCTGCACGGCACCCACTTCGACATCCCGGAGCAGGTCCGCCGGATCGAGTGCTGCCTGGCGCCGACCAGTGACGGGGCGATCTACTACACCGGGCCGAGCGAGGACTTCTCCCGCCCCGGGCGGATGTGGTGGGCGGTGCCGCAGGGCATCACCGACTTCTCCACCTGGCGAGAGGTGACCACCGTCTACCACGAGGGCGTGCCGGGGCACCACCTCCAGGTGGCGCAGACGGCGGTCCGGGCCGAGCTGCTCAACCGCTGGCAGCGGCTGCTCTGCTGGGTCTCCGGGCACGGCGAGGGCTGGGCGCTCTACTCCGAGCGGCTGATGGACGACCTGGGCTACCTGGAGGATCCGGGCGACAAGCTCGGCATGCTCGACGGGCAGGCCATGCGGGCGGCCCGCGTGATCGTCGACATCGGCATGCACCTGGAGCTGGAGATCCCGAAGGACAACCCGTTCGACTTCCACCCGGGCGAGCGCTGGACGCCGGAGCTGGGCTGGGAGTTCATGCGGGCGCACTGCCGGGTGCCGGACGAGAACCTGCGCTTCGAGCTCAACCGCTACCTGGGTTGGCCGGGGCAGGCGCCGTCGTACAAGGTGGGCGAGCGGATCTGGCTCCAGGCCCGCGAGGAGGCGAAGGCCCGCAAGGGCGCCGACTTCGACCTCAAGGAGTTCCACCGGCAGGCGCTCGACCTCGGCTCGCTGGGGCTCGACCCGCTGCGCAAGGCGCTGGCCCGCCTCTGAGTGCGGTGCCGGGGGCGGGCGGGACGACCCGCCCCCGGCCACCAGGGGTGGTGGGACGCAGGTCAGGGGAGACTGAGCTTCAGCGCCGGCCGGGCGGTCAGCGTGCGGCAGTCGACGAACGCCAGGTCGATCACCGGGTCGGTGAAGGTGACCGAGATCGGCAGGGTGACCGGGATGCCGTCCGGGAACGGCAGGTCCGGCGTCAGCGTGATCTTGATGCCGAGCAGCCGACCGACGAAGCGGGTGGCGTAGAACGCCACGTCGCCCTGCACGGTGAGCCGGTCGGTGACGTACTGCTGGTTGCGCCCCGCCGGGCCGTCCGCCACCAGCTTGAAGTCGTCGGTGACCGCCTTGCTCATGCTGAACTTCAGCGCCTTGAGCGTGCCGTTCGCGGTCGGCAGGTCGACGATCCCCTCGAACCGCAACGAGCTCATGGTGACCGAGGAACCGGTCAACTTGGACGGCCGCTGGGCCACCTTCGGCTGCCCCGGCTCGGGGGCGATCCGCGGCAGCAGCTTGCCGGGCTCGACCTGGCCGGGCCGGCTCGGCCGACTCGGCCGGCTCGGCGCGCAGCCGGTGCGGCTCGACGTCCGACCGGTGGGGGTCGGCCTGGCGGTCGGCGCGGCCGCCTTCGCGCTCGGTGTCGGGCTGGCCGAGGGGCTGGCGCTCGGCTCCTCGCGCCCGCTTCCGGTGAAGAGGTCGCCGATCCCGCGCAGGATGTCGCCGAGCACCCCGCCGTCGCGGGTGGGGGTCGGCGACGGGCTCGGGCTGGCCGACGGCGTGGCGGCCGGCGCGCTCCGGCCGGGGGTGGCGGAGGGGGTGGCGGCCGGCACGGACGGGCAGGTGGTGGTCGCGGCCGGAGCGGGGACCGCCGGGGCGGCCTGCACCGGCGACGGGCGGGTGGCGACCAGCCCGGCGGCGGAGAGGCCGAGCACCACCAGCGCCACGGCGAGGTAGCGCGGGTCGCGGGGCCCGGCCGGCGGGGCGTCGTAGCCGGCGGGAGCCGGGGCGGGCCGCTCCTGCTCGTACGCCGGCGCGTCGCCGCGCTGGTGGGGCAGGGTCGGGAGCAACTCGTCCGCCAGCGTGGGGTCGTCGGATCCGGCGGTGTCCCGGTCCTCGGCACCCGGGGCGTCCACCGCCGTGGCGGGGGCGTCGGTCGACTTCAGCGGCGTCCAGGCGAAGCCGAGGGCGCTGCCCACCATGCCGAGCAGCAGGCCGACGAAGAACCCGCCGAGGTTGAGACCCATCAGCGAGTAGATCGTGGTGACCGCGGCGACGATCGAGTAGAAGAGCCGCTGCCCCGGGCTGAACCAGAGCAGCAACCCGCAGGTGAGCAGGATGACGGGGATCAGCAGCGAGTAGAGCCCGGTGGCTCCGGAGTGGAAGCTCAGGCCGTTGAGCGTCATCCGGGTGGAGGCGAACATCTCCACCCCGGCCAGCGCGGTGAACAGGCCGCCCCAGAACGGCCGGGTCCGCCGCCAGCGGCGGAACCCCCGCCAGGCCCGGCCGAGGCCACCGGCGCGGACGTGTTGCGGATCGGCGGTTGTCACGTACTCCTCCTCCTGGCGGAGCGGGGGAACGAGGGACAGGGACGTGGCCCGCGGCGCGTGCCCGCCGTGGGCCACGCTTCAGCTCAGAAGCATTCCTTGCCCTTGGCGGCGTCCCCGACGTTGACCTTCAGCCGGAGACCGGTCAGGTTGAAGGTGGCCGCCGTGGTGTAGCGGGACACCTGCTTCAGGCCGGTGATGGTGACGTGCTGGGCGTCCTGGCCGAACGAGCCGGCCCGCGCCGACGCGTTCAGGTCGGTGGCGTCGCGGCCGATCCTGATGTTGGTGAACGTCGCGTTGCCGTCCAGGCTGTCCATCGCGATCAGCATGTCCTTGGCGGTCGCCGGCTTGTCGTCACCGGCGTTGATGGTGAGGACCACCGGCAGGCCGGGCAGGTCGGCCCGGACCGACTGGCAGAGCTTGTACAGCTCGGCGCGGCTGATCTCGGAGAGGGCGACGGGGTGGACCTTGCCGTCCTTCTCCTTGACGATGCCGCCGTACTGCGTGAAGCCGTCGCCCTCCAGGCGCTCAGCACCGATCTTGAAGGTCTGGCCGGAGACGGTGATGTCGGACGCGATGGCGCCGGACTGCATGCCGAACAGGACAGCGCCGGCGGCGGCCGCCGCGGGCACCATCATCGCGGCGAAACGCCGCCACCGGGTACGTCCCGGGTTCTCGATCCGATCCTGCACGGGTTCCTCCTGGATGAGGGGCGGTGCTCTTCGGGGTGGTGTGCCGGTCGGTGGACGGGGGGCGTTGCGGGCCGGGCCGTGTCACCTGTTACCGGCGGGTAACGAACGTGCGCATGATGGTGCACCCGCTGAGGCGTGGGTCACAAGACCCCACCTACGGTCCCGTAACTTGTGGACCACCCGGTGATCGACTGCCGTCACCGACGGTGGAACGACACCCCGGATCCACGTTCGGATCAACCTTCCAAAAAGGGCATTCCGACGCCAGGCCAGTGACTCAGCGCAGTCAAACCATCGACAAGTTACGATTAAGTAACAAGTGCTGAGCGTGACGACGCGAACGCGAAAAGAGGGCGGGTCGACGAATCGACCCGCCCTCTTCGGATTGCTACCGCGTCAGTGCTTCTCCCGCTCGTCCGACGCCGGCCGCTGGGTCGGCACCGTCGGCTCGTCGTCCGCGCGCCAGTTCGTCGACGCGGGCGGGATCTCGTCGCTCAGCGGGCCGCCCTCGCGGTCCACGGCGGGCTGCTCGGCGGTCGGCCGCTCCTCGTCCACGACCGGCTCGTCGTACCGGGTCGGGGCCGGCGGGACGTCCGCGCGGTGCCGCGCCTCGCCGGCCGTGACGACAGCACCCTGGCGGGCCACCAGCAGGCCGCCGATCATCAGCACCAGACCCAGCACGGCCAAGCCCACCGGGACGTAGACGCTGATCAGCTGGAGGCTGTTCCGGCTCTCCTTGGCCCGGTCGGCCGAGGCGGTGATGGTCGCGTCGTTGTACGTGAAGTCGGCGTCCAGCAGCGTCGTTGGCGCGCCGACGTTCGGCGTGAGGACCTTCTTCTGCACCTCGCGCACCTTGATGTACGACCCGGTCACCGGGTCCACCCACACGGTGCGCTGGTTGCTGTAGACGAGCTTGGCGTCGGTCGCGCCCGGGGCGAAGGTGGCCAGCAGCGCGGTGAGCCGGCTCGGGTCGAGGTTCAGCGGCTCGTCGGTGATCACCTGCTCGAACCGGTACGTCTCGATGCCCTTGATGTTCTCCGTACCGGAGAACTTGGCGTCGCGGACCTGGCGCATGTCCCGGTCGAAGATCTTGTAGTCCCGCTTCTCGGTGTTGAAGGGGAACTTGTAGATCTGGCCGGCGAACTGGACCCCGGTGTCGCGCTGGCCGGTGTCGTCGAGCCACTGGCCCTGCCACTTCAGCGCCTCGCCGGAGACCCGGTCCATGGCGAGCTTGGCGCCGTACGCGCTGACCAGTTCCTTGTTGTCGACCCGGTCGACGGTCTGACCGACCTGCCACACCACGGCCTTGCCGTCGAGGTCGCCGCCCAGCTTCGCGGTCTCGTCCTTGAGCTGGTTGACCCGGACGGTCGACCTGAGGTCACCATTGTTGATCTTGATGGACCCGTTGTTGATCTGCAGGAACGTCGCACCGGAGGCTTCCGCCACCGACGTCGCTGCCTTCAGGTCGTAGGGGAGCTTGGTCAGCGCGGGGGTCACGACGAACACCAGCCCGGCGGCCAGCGCCAGGAGCAGTACGCCGACCCCGAACAGCACGGCACCGATGGCGCGGTGCTTCATGTTTCCTCCCTGGAGGAGCTCAATTTCGTCGTTGTCGATCAGTGGGATGGCCGCGAGGTTACTACCTGGTCACATCTGGACGCGACCCCCGGTCAGCCCAACTTTTTCCGCCTGCCCGGCAACCTCCGGCCGTTCACCGGTCCGGCGCAGCACGAGCAGGAAGTTCCACGAGCCGATCTCCCGCGCCCCGGGAACCCGGACGATCCACCGGCCCCACCAGGGGTGATAGCGCGGTAGCGCGTCCAGCACCTCGACCTCCGGATTGCCCCGGGCCCAGCGCAGCGCGTCGGCGATCGAGACCGGGAAGAGCGTTTCCCGGAACCGGTTCTTCGGCGGGCGTCCGTTGCGCCGCTCGTACCGCCGCCGGGCCCGCTGCCCGCCCAGGTAGTGCCAGGGCGCGGTCTCGTGCCCGCCCCACGGGGAGAGCCACGGGGTGAACGAGACGAACAGGACGCCACCGGGCTTCGTCACCCGGGCCATCTCGTCGAGCATCCGGTGCGGCTCCGAGACGTGTTCGAGCACGTTCGACGAGAAGCAGACGTCGACGCTGCCGCTGCGCACCGGCAGCGCGGTGCCGCTGCCGCGCAGCATCCCGGCCGAGGACTCGGCCGCGGAGAAGTCACCGACGTCCGGGTCGAGGCCCACGTAGCGGGCGCCGGCGGCGCGGAACGCCTGCGCGAAGTAGCCCGGCCCGCCGCCCACGTCGAGCACCGTCCGCCCGGACAGGCCGGTGTAGCCGGAGACCTGGCGTACCGAGTCGTCGGCCAGCAGGCCGTAGAAGTGGTCCGGGTCGGTCTGCTCGACCAGGAAGGCCCGGAACAGGGCCACCGAACGACCCAGCGTGGCGAACCGGCGGCGGGCTGCCGGTCCCTGTTCAACGGTCATCGCACTACCGTCCCGTCCTCGTCCTCACCGGCGGTCGGCCGGTCACCGTCCGCCGGAACTGTCGCACCCGCCCCGTCATCGCCCGTCGCCGACCCACCCGGCGTCCCACCGCGCACGTCCGGGTCGGTCGGTGCCGGCGGCCCGGGGGTCGCCGGGACCGCGCCCGGGACCGGGACCACCGCCGCGACCACCGCGCCGATCGCCACCAGCATCGCCGCCTGCACCCACGTCCCGTACGCCCACTCCTGGCCGTGCCCGCGCAGCCGGCCGGCGACCGCGACCACCGTGGCCACGGTCAGGCCGCCGAAGACCACCACCGGCAGCGCCCGGCGGGCGAGCTGGCGCAGCAGCATCGCCGCGAGCACGATCGCCACCGGCAGCACCCCGCCGAGGGCGGCGAGCAGCACCACCAGCAGCGTCCCGACGAACCAGGGCGCGCTCTCGGCGGGCAGCGAGGATGCGTCCTCCGGCCGCCGCCGGGCCGGCCAGGCGGCGAGCAGCAGCACGCCGAGCGCGGTCAGCGCGCCCACCGCCAGACCGCCCCGGTAGGCCCGGTCGGGGGCGAACTCCAGCCGCACCTCGCCGCCGGCTCCCGCCGGCAGCACCCAGGCCTGCTGCCACCCGTCGACCCGGGTGGCCGGCAACTCCCGTCCGTCCAGGGTGGCCGTCCACCCGGCGTTCGCGTTCTCGGGTACGACCAGCAGCGCGCTCTCCCCGGCGGCGACCCGGACCCGGCGCTGCGTCGGCGCCCAGTCGAGCACCGACACGTCGCGGTGCCGGGGCGCGGCGACCGCCGGGCCGGCCGGCCGCAGGGTCACGTCCTGCACCACGTAGCCGCGCGACGGCGAGCTGGCCAACCGGTGGCCGCCGGCCGGCAGGTCGGTCACCGCGCCGGTCTCCCCGCAGAGGGTGACCGGCATCGGCCGCCCGGCGACGACGTCGCCGAGGGTGCCGGTGACCGCGGTGTCGTACCGGAAGCCGTCGAGTTCCACGGCGGGGCCGGTGCCGCACGGGGCGGAGATCCGGGTGCCGGCGGGCAGCGGCCGGATCGTCAGCCCGGGGATCTCCACCTCGGCGATGCCGGCCGTCGCGGTCCAGCCGTTGCCGCGCCGGTCCGCCACCCGGTCGGTGGCCTCCCGCACGACGATCTCCACCCGGTCGGTCCGCACCGCGGCGAAGCGGACGAGCCCGTCCGGGGCGACCGGCACGAGCTGGGTACGGCCGCCGGCGCGCACCTCGACCCGGGTGGGCGGCGAGCCGATCGGCAGGTCGGCCGGGCGCAGCCGGAGCCGGTCGATCCGGCGTTGCCCCTGCCAGCGCAGGGTGAGGGTCGGTCGCAGGTCGCCGGTGCCGGCGAGCCAGGCGGTGCCCGGGTCCCCGTCGACCGCCGCGTACGGGGCCACGGACGGGTCGCCGGCCAGGTACGACGAGGCGCCGGCGGTCACCGACGCCCCGGCCAGCGTCACCGCGCCACCGGGGCGGGCCACCGCGGTGACCGTCAGCCGGTAGGTGCCCGCCGTGCTGCTGCGGAACACCCGATCCACCCCGAGCGGCTCCTCGCCGACCCGGGCCAGGAAGCGGTCACAGCGCACCACGGTGCCGGCCGGCCGGACGCCGGTCGTGGCCCGCGTGACCGGCACGACCTCGGAGTCCGCCGGCACGGCGTCGGAGCCGGCCGGGACCGCGCGGGGGTCGCCCTCGGGCGCGTCGGCGGGGAAGCACGCCGGCCGGTCGCCGGCACCCCGGCTGAACGACCAGGAGACCGGCCCGGTGCCGGTGCCCGGCAGGTCGGTCGGCACGCGCAGCGCCCGGTGGGGTGTGACGTCGGGGACGCTGAGTTCCCGGATGCCCACCCCGCCGTCGAGCCGGTTGTCGGCCACCGCCAGCACGGTGATCCGGATGGTGCTGGTGGCTCCGGGCAGGGTGTAGTACGTCTGCGCGCCGAGGCCGGCGGCGACGTCGTGGTCGACCGACCCCCGGTCGGTGCTGATCCGGAACCGGGTCACCGGCCAGCCGACCCCGAGGTCGTCGACGAACGCCAGCGAGACCTGCTGGACCTCGCGCGGGGTGTCCAGGTCGAGCTGGAGCCACTGCCCCACCGGCCCGGCCAGGGCCGCGGAGTGCCAGGCGGTGCCGGCGTCGCCGTCGACGGCGGCGAACGGCAGGTGCGACGGGTCGGCCGGGGTCAGGTTGTCCACGAAGCTGGCCGCCGTGGAGGCGCTGACCTCGCGCAGTCCCTGGTAGGTGGCGACCGTCTGGTGCCGGCGGCCACCGAAGGGCAGCAGGTCGAGGGCCACCCGCCCCTGCCGGCCCGACTCGGCGGCGGTCATGGTCTGGCTGAGGTTGTCCCGTACCCGGCCGATGTCCCGTTCCCGGCGGCGCAGGCCGTCGGTGACGATCCACTCTTCGCCGGTGGCGCCCACGTCGGCGTCGGGCCGGTCCCCGGCCAGCACCACCGGCCGGTCCCGCTCCACCACCCGCTGCTCGAGCAGCGGCAGCAGCGACTCGGGGCCGCCGCTGACCGTGGGCACGTCGGCGGTGAGCACCGCCGAGGCGGCCGGCACCGGGCGCTCCACCTCGAACACCTCGACGGCGGGCAGCGGGCCGGCGTCGTCGTCGACCGGGCTGCCGGCGGCCCGGCCGACCGCGTCGGTGCTGCCGAAGGTGGCCACCCGGGTGATCCCCGGCGACCCGGCGAGCGCCCGGCGCAGCACCGCCACCGGCGGGGCGTCGATCTGCGTACGGTCGATGTCGTTGCGCAGCAGCAGGTGCCGGAAGCCCGAGCGGGCCAGGAAGTCGGCCAGCCCGGCCGAGCCGCGCCCACCGGCCAGCACCGTCTCGACGGTGTCCATCATCCGGATGTTGCCGATCGAGCCGAGCGGGATCTGGTGGCGCACCGCCCAGGGCGCCCCGGCCAACGACTGCAACGGCTCGTCGATGGTGCGACCCCAGTCGTACTGGCCGAAGCCGGAGCCGGGCACCACCAGCGTGCGGGCCAGCGCGTCCCGGTCGGCGAGCCAGGTGGCCGCGGCCCGCCAGTGCGGCGGCAGGTCGGACCAACCGGGGCCGGGGCGCAGCAGCCCGGTCCAGGCCGGCGCGGCCGCGCCCAGGACCAGGGCGAGGACCGGTACGAACACCACCGGGCGCAGCCGCAGCCCTGGCCGGCGGCGACGGGCGGCGGTGTGCAGCCGGGTGATCCAGGCGTCGACGCCGTGCGCGAAGCCGAGCATCAGCGGCAGCCGCAGCACCGGTTCCAGCTTGTGCACGTTGCGGAACGGCGCCAGCGGGCCGTCCAGCAGGTCGCGGACCTGCTCGGAGAGGGGGCTGTCCAGGCTGCCGACGTAGCCCATGGTGAGCAGGGTCAGCCCGGCCAGGAAGCCGAGCACCAGGAACCGCCGCTCGGGCAGCAGGTTGCCGGCCAGCCCGGCCAGGCCGACCAGCGCCACCACCGCGGTGAGCGCCATCAGCGCCGGGTGGTCGATCAGCAGCCAGCCCGCCGGCCACCACGGGTCGCCCTGGACGATGTACGCCACCCACTGGTTGGTGCCGCGTACCGCCTGGAACAGCGAGGCGACGGCGGTGGTCGTGGTGGACGACTCGATGTAGTCGAGGAACGGCAGGCTGTACTGGCCGAGCAGCAGCAGCGGCACGATCCACCAGAGGCAGACCCCGACGACGCAGACGCACCACCAACCGACCAGCCGCAGGTGGGCGGCGTCCCAGCGGCGGGTGAGCAGCCACACCCCGGGCAGTACCAGGGCCAGCAGCACCACGGCGGCGTTGATGCCGCCCATGCCGAGCACGGCCAGCGCGGAGAGCGCGGCGGCCCGGCGCGGCGAGCCGATCCGCTTCACCTGGACCAGCGGCAGCAGCACCCAGGGCAGCATCGCCGCGGAGAGGACCTCCGAGGAGAGCGCGCCGATCTCGGTGAGCATCCGGGGCGCCAGCGCGTAGCCGAGCGCGGCGGCGTACCGGGTCGGTTCGGTGCCGATGGCGAAGGCGCGGGCCAACCGCAGCAGGCCGTAGAAGGCGGCGCAGAAGAGCACCGCGCACCAGAGCCGCTGTGTGATCCACGGCGGCATGCCGAGCAGCTGCCCGGCGCCGAAGAACGGCCCCATCGGGAACAGGTAGCCGTACGCCTGGTTCTGGAGTTCGCCGGAGGTGGCCTCCGGGTTCCACAGGTGCAGCGCCCGGGCCATGAAGTGCAGCGGGTTCGCCGCCAGGTCGAGCTTGGTGTCGAAGGTGACCTGGCCGGGGCGCTGCGCGAACGCCAGCACGGTGAGCAGCAGCAGGCTGAGCGCGGTGGCGGGGGCCTCGCGGACGGGCCGGACGATCCGGTCCAGCACCCGCCGCGCCGGGGCCGCGGTCACCGGCGGCACTCCGGGGGCAGGCAGCTCAGCTTGGCCAGGGCGGTGAAGAAGATCTGCCGCATCCCCTTCGGCTGGTCGGTGCGGTAGACCTGCCCGCCGGTGACCTTGGCGATCGCGTTCAGCTCGTCCGGGTCGACGTCCGGGCCGAGGCCGACGAAGACGATCGGCAACGGCTTGCGCGGGTCCTGCATGGCGGCCAGCTCGGCGAGGAACTTCTTCCGGTCGATGCCCTCGGCGTCCTCGTTGCGCCCGTCGGTCATCACCAGCACCAGGTTGATCCGGCCCGGGGTCCAGTGCCGCCGGGCCTCCCGGTAGGCCGCCAGGGTGGAGTCGTACAGGCCGGTGCCGCCCTGAGGCTTGACCTTCACCTCGGCCAGCCGCTGCGCCAGCGCGGCCCGCTGCGCGCGCAGCGGCCGGACCGGCAGGATCTCCCGGTAGTCCCGTTCGCCGTCGACCTTGGTGGAGAAGACCCAGATCCCGAGCTCGCTGTTGTCCAGCAGCAGCCCGGCGCCCTCGCGGGCGGCGCCCAGGGTGACGTCGAGCCGGGTGCCGCCGCCGGGCACCCGGGCGGCCATCGAGCCGGAGATGTCCAGCACGGTGAGGATCCGGGCGCTGCGCTGCACGCCGCTCCACCCGGTCAGCATCTCGGTGACCGTCTCCTCGGCGGGCAGCGCCACCGGTTCGCGGACCGCCGGGTCGAGGCGACGGTCGCGCGGCATCGCCGGCGGGTAGCCGGCGGCGGTGCGGAAGCCGTACCCGGTCAGCACCTCGCGGGAGGCGCTGGTCAGCAGGTCGCTGAGGAAGCCGGCGGCGGCGTCCCGCACGGCGTCGCGCGCGGCGGGCAGCACGGCGTACGGCAGGTCGAGCGAGGGCACCGCCACCTCCGGGTACGCGGCGACCAGCTTGTCGGCGCCGGCCAGCGCGTTGTGCCCGAGCACCGCCTGTTCGGTGGTGGCGACCGCGTCGGAGCGGCCGGGCAGCCCGGCGCCCGGCGGCAGCGCGGCCGGCGTACCGGTGGGGCTGAACGTGCGCCCGGCGAGCCGGCGCAGCGTCGCGGCCACCACCGCGCGCGGATCGCGCTCCCCGACGGCGAGCCCCCGGACGCCGAGCAGGGCAGCCACCCCGGCCGGGTCGGCGGCCGGGTCGGGAAGCCCGACCGTGCCGGCGCGGGCCCGGGGGCCGATCAGCGGCGCCCAGGTCAGCGGCTTGGCCGGCCAGCCCGACCGGCGGGCCGCCGGCTCGGTCACCGCGAGCACCACCGGGGTGCTCGCCACCGACGTGCCCTGCCCGGGCACCTCGAAGGCGCCGGCGGCACGGGCCCGCCGCAGCCAGAACGTCGACTCGGGCAGCCAAGCGTCGGCCACCTCGGCGCCACCGGCCAGCTCGGCGGCGACGGCGTCGGACTCCCGGGACTCCACGGCGATCGACACGCAGGGCTGCCGGCCGACCGAGGCGCGGGCGATCCGGTCCACCGCCGGGGCGACCACCGGGGCGGCGGCCACCCGCAGCCGCACCCGCTCCGCGCACTCCGGCGTCACCCGCTCGTCACGCAGCCAGACGTACCCGGCCCAGCCGACCAGCAGCAGCACCAGGGCCGCGCTGAGCAGCACCACCGGGGAACGGCGGGCGAGCAACCGCGCCGGAACGTCGCCCACCACGGCTGCCTCCCCTACTCGTCCTCGCCCGTCCGCCGGCACGCTGCCGCAGGTCACGGGTATCGCGGACGGCCTCGACCGGTGTGCTCACCGACCCCGCGTCGTGCCGCGCTGACACACCCTGCCAAGGTTTCGGGTCCCCGGCAAACCCCCGGTCGACGAGCTGTTATCCGATCGTCGCTGCCGGTCCGACCCATTGCGTACGCGGCCCGGGCCGCCCTAGGGTGGCGCGATCGTGCCACTTACTGACCGGTAGGAGCAGCGTGGACACCTCCAGCAGCACCACCGCTCGCCACGTGCTGTTCCTGAACTGGCGCGACACCAGCAACCCGGAGGGCGGCGGTTCCGAGGTCTACATCGAGCGGATCGCCGCCGAACTGGTCGCCGCCGGCCACCGGGTGACGCTGCTCTGCGCCGCCCACTCGGAGGGCGGCCCGGAGGAGACGAACCCCGACGGCGTACGCGTGCTGCGCCGCGGCGGCCGCCACACGGTGTACGCCCGCGCGGCCCTGACCTACCTGGCCGGGCGCTTCGGGCTGGGCCCGCTGGGCCGGCGCGGCGGCGGCCTGCCGGACCTGGTGGTGGACGTCTGCAACGGCGTGCCGTTCTTCGCCCCGCTGTACGCCGGCCGCCCGGTGCTCGCCCTGGTGCACCACGTGCACCGGGAGCAGTGGCCGGTGGTCTTCGGCCCGTGGATGTGCCGGCTGGGCTGGTGGATCGAGTCCTGGCTGGCGGTCCGGCTCTACCGGCGCTGCCGCTACGTCACGGTCTCCGAGGCCAGCCGCACCGAGCTGGCCGAGCTGGGGGTGGACGCGGAACGGATCGACGTGGTGCCCAACGGCACCCCGCCGGTGACCGGCCCGCCGCTGCCCCGCACCGCCCACCCGTCGCTGCTGGTGCTGGGCCGCCTGGTGCCGCACAAGCGGGTCGAGATCGCGATGCGCACGGTGGCCGAGCTGGCCGGGGAGCTGCCGGAGCTGGAGCTGGTGGTGGCCGGTCAGGGCTGGTGGGAGCAGCCGCTGCGGGAGGTCGCCGACTCCCTCGGCGTCGCCGACCGGGTCCGGTTCACCGGCTTCATCAGCGAGGAGGAGAAGCACGAGGTGCTCTCCTCCTGCTGGCTGGCGCTCACCCCCTCGCTCAAGGAGGGCTGGGGCCTGACCATCGTCGAGGCCGCCGCCCGGAGCACCCCGACGGTCGCGTTCCGCTACGCCGGCGGCGTCGCCGAGGCGATGGTCGACACCGAGACCGGTCTGCTGGTCGACGACGAGGCCGAGTTCACCGACCAGGTGCGCGAGCTGCTCGCCGACGACGTGCGGCGCAAGGCGATGGGTGAGGCGGCGCTGGCGCACGCGGCCCGCTTCACCTGGGCCGCGACCGGGGCACGCTTCGCACAGCTGGTCGCCCGGCTCACCGCCACCCGCTGACGGCCGGCGCGCGAACTGCCGCAGACACGCGACCGGGGCGCCCGCATCAGCGGACGCCCCGGTCGACGGTGGTTCAGCGCGTGCCGTACAGCGTGCTCTCGGAGCTCTGCTCACTCACCTTCGAGTTGGCGGCCTCCTTGGCGGACGGGCTGAGCGCATTCGCCAGACCGACGCTGCCGAGCAGGCCGAGCACGACCCCGAGTACCCCGACGGCGACGAACGCGGGCAGGTTCCTCATCCACCTTCTCCTTCCGCGGGACTCGCGTGCCGGGACGCTACCACGCGCCGCAGCACCTGCGCAGTGCCCGAAAAACCGATGGCCAACACCACCGTTCCGGCCAGCAGGTGGGCGTAACCGACCGGGCCGGGTCCGTCGCGCCCGGCCGGGGCCGTCCAGGACGGGTTCTCGTAGAGGGTCAACTCGGGGCCGGCGTGGGCCAGCCGCAGCCCGACCAGCGACGCCACGGGCACGGCGGGACCCGACGCCCGCTGCACCAGCACCCAGCGCGCCCCCATGGCGGCCAGCGGACGGCCGGCGGCGAGCAGGTCGCGTACCTGGGCCGCGCGCGGGTCCTCCTTGCCGACCGCGACGTCACCCACCCACAGGGTGTCGTCGATCAGCACCGGCGACGACAGCAGGCGCGGGGCCGGGTCGATCACCACCCGGCCGCCGTTCCAGGCGTACCGCTGGTACTCCTGGAACGGCAGGGAGATCACCTCACCCGGCCGGTCGGCCACCTGCCGGGCGACCACCGCCCAGTCCGCCGGGTAGTGCACCGGCGTCAACCGGCCGAGCGCCCCGAAGGCCAGGTCGGGCAGGAGCGCCACCGGCAGCATGGCCGCGCCGACCAGCAGCACCGTCCCGGTGGTCCGGTCGAACCGGGTGGCCAGCCGGTCGGCGAGCCGTTCCGCGCCGAGCGCCACGGCCACCGCGAGGGCCAGCGCGTACGGGACGAGCAGCTTCTGCCCGTCGCGGACCAGCCCGCCACCGGGCGCCGTGTCGACCAGCCAGCCGAGCAGCGCGACCCCACCGGGCAGCACGCCGAGCGCCGCCACCAGCCACGACCCGGCGGCCAGCACCAGCAGCCGGGCGGGCGCGCCGGCCGGCCAGCGCCGGCGCAGCAGCGACAGGCCGTACCCGGCGAGGAGCAGCAGCAGCCCGGTGGCCAGCGGCACGAACACGGCCTGGCGGGACGCCGGGACGGTCAGCGCGTTCCAGATCCCGCCGGTGCCGGCGAGCGCGACCAGCGACCCGCCCCAGTTCTCGGCGCGGGCGGCGAAGGCGGGCACCCCGGCCGGGTCGGAGCGGCCCCCGGTGGCGCTGCCCAGCCCGGCCACCAGCCACGGCGCGTTGAGCAGCACCGTCACCGCGAGCGCGGTGCCGGCCCGGCGGGCCGCGCCGGGGTAGCGGCCGGGCACCAGCACCGCCACCGCCACCAGGGCGATCAACCCGCCGGTCGGGGTGATCGCGGAGACCGCCGCCGCCAGCAGCAGCCCGGGCAGCGCCCCGGGCCGGCCCGCGCGCACCCCGAGCGCCGCCGCCACCAGCCAGGGCAGCATCGCGTACGCCAGCAGCAGCCCCCACTGCCCGAGCAGCAGCCGCTCAGCCAGGTACGGCGTCCAGGCGTACCCGAGGGCGGCGACCACCCGTACGGCGGTGCGCGTGGTGGGCACCAGCCGGGCGGCGCCGAGCGCGGCGAACCAGAGGATCGCCACCAGCACCAGTCGTTGCAGCAGCCAGCCGGGCATCAGCTGGGTGGCGAGCGCGACCACGGCGTCCTGCGGCACGGCCCGGGGCAGCGCCGAGGCCGGGGCGATCACGTCCCAGCTCAACGCCTGCCGGGGGACGAAGACCATGTCGTAGATGAGGACGTACCCGGGCAGCGCCAGCGGGGCGAGCACCACCGCCGCCACGGCGGCGGCCACGCCGTACGGCACCAGCCGTCCACGCATCCCTCGACCCCCACCTGCCTGCCGGGCGCGACCCGACCGCGCCGTGGTGGCTCGCCACTGTACGCGGCCCCGGCCCGCGCTCCGGCGACGACCGGGAACCACCCGATGACCTGATGGGACGCCAGGTGGCCGGTGTGGCAGTCTTCCCGCCATGGCATCGACCGGCACGACCACCTCCCCCGAAGGGACCGGCCTCATCGGCGGCTGGGCACGCGTCCACCCGGTCCGGGCGGTGGCCGTCGCCATGATCCTGGTCAGCCTGGTCTGGCGGGCGCAGCTCGCCTCCCGCGGCTACCTGGCGGTCGACGACTACGTGCTGATCGCCCGGGCCGCGGAGGCCGACCTGACCCCGGGCTTCCTGCTGACCCTGTACAACAACCACTTCATGCCGGCGGCGCTGCTGGCCACCTGGCTGGTGACCCGGGCGGCCGGCCTCGCCTACTGGCCGTACGTCCTGCTCCTCACCGCCGCCCAGGCGGTGCTCGCGGTGAGCTTCGCCCGGCTGCTGCGCACCCTGGTCCGCCCCGGCTGGGCGCTGCTGGTGCCGCTGGCGGTGTTCCTGTTCAGCCCGCTGACCCTGGAGGCGACCTCCTGGTGGGCGGTCGGGGTGAACATGCTGCCGATGCAGATCGCCATGGTCCTCGCGGTCGGCGCCCAGGTCCGGTACGTGCGCACCGGCCGGCGGCGGCACCTGGTCACCCTCGGCCTGGCCGTGCTCTTCGGGCTGCTCTTCTTCGAGAAGGCGCTGCTGGTGGTGCCGCTGGTCTTCCTGCTGACCGCGTTCCTCTTCGTCGGCGGCCCGCCGGTGCGGGCGGTGCTGACCACCGTCCGCCGGTACTGGCCGTCGTGGCTGCTGCTGACCGCCATGTCGCTGGGCTTCCTGGCGCTCTACGGCTCCCGGGCGGAGTCGTCGCTGCGCCGGCCGGACTCGCTCAACGAGGTGTTCTCCTTCCTCTGGCAGCTGCTGGGCTCCACCGTCGTACCGGGTCTGCTGGGCGGGCCGTGGCGCTGGCTGCCGGCCGGTGACGGCGCCCCGGTGACCGCGCCGCCGGAGCTGGGCCGGTGGATCGCCTGGGCGGCCTTCCTGGTGCTGGTGGTGCTGACCGTCCGGCTGCGCCGGGTCGCCGGCCGGGCCTGGCTGCTGCTGGCGTCGTACCTGACCCTGGTGACCGCCCTGCTGGGCGCCACCCGGCTCGGCTCGATCTACAGCGACGTCGCCGGCGCCGTCCCCCGGTACGTCAGCGACGTGGTGGTGGTGGCCGCGCTCTGCATCGGCGTCGCGCTGCTCGGCCTGCGGCCGGTGCCGGACCGGTTCGCCCCCGCCGAGCCGGCCCCGGCGGACCGGGCCGACGAGACCAGCCCGGCCACGGACGACGCAGATGCCGCGCCGGTGGACGGCGACGGGACCCCGGCGACCACCGGGGAGGCGGCGACCGACGACGAGGACCCGGACCGGTCGGCCGCGCCCGAGCCGGTGGCGGCCGACGCCGAGCGCCCGGCCGGCCCCGAGCCGGCCCCCCGGGTCGCCGTGCCGGCCGCCGCCTACCGTGGCCACGGCGTCCTGCACGCCGAGTACGACGACGACGATCTGCCGCCCCCGGTCCGTCCGCCGGCCGCGCGACCGTTCGACGCGCCACCGCAGCGCGCCGGCGCGGCCGCCGCCACGACCCCGCCGGCCAGCACTCCGCCGGCTGCGCCCAGCGCCGCGCCCGACCCGGCGGACCGGACCGGCGACCCGACCCCCACCGAGCCGCCCGTCGACCGGCCGGAGCGGCCGGCCGGGCTGGCGGCGTTCACCGGCGGCCGGGACCCGGACGACCCGCCGCCCCCGGCCGTGCTGGTACGCCACCGGGAGGCGGTCTCCGCCGGCCTGGCCCTCGCCCTGGTCGCCGGGGGTCTCGGCACCGCCTGGACGACCGCCCGGTTCGGCGACGAGTGGGCGGTCAAGGCCGGGCGCACCTACCTGGACACCGTCCGCGCCGAACTGGCCGCCGCCCCGCCCGGCACGGTCTTCTTCGACCAGCCGGTCCCCGGTGACGTGGTGCCCACGCTCTCCGCGCCGTACAACCGGCAGTCGACGTTCTTCCGCGCCCTGCCGGAGCGGCCCGTCTTCGTCACCGAGGCGGAGGCGCCGTCACTGTTCGACCCCACCGGCCGGATCACTCCGGTCCGCATCGACGGCCCCACCGTCCAGCCGGGGCCGGAGCAGGCCTGCGGGTGGAAGGTCACCGACGGCGAGACGGTGCGGATGCCGCTCACCGGGCCGCGCGACGACTGGTTCTGGGTGGTCCGGATCGGCTACCTCAGCTCCGGCGACAGCACGGCCACGTTCCGGTTCGGCGGCAAGGAGAAGCGGTTCCCGGTGAAGACCGGGCTGAACCAGATCTTCTTCGAGTTCACCGGCGGCGGGGACACGGCCGAACTGAGCGTCGCCGACCCCGACGTCACGCTCTGCACCAACGAGGTCGCCATCGGCACCCCGACGCCGCAGCAGTGACGCCCCCGGCCGGGGTCACTCCGGCCGGAACAGCACCGAGTTGACGTAGCGGGGACGGGGCCAGAGCACCCGGCGGGCGAAGCTCTGGCCCACCCGGGCGATCGCCTCCCGCTGGTGCCGCCCGAGGTCGAAGTCGGCCAGCGGCACCCAGGTACGCTCCGGCAGCACGTACCCCCGGTAACCCCAGCCGGTGAGCAGCTCCAGCAGCGGCTCCACCGGCTGGATCCGCTCCTCCACCTCGATCAGCAGCACCGGCCGGTCGCGGCGGATCGTCTCCGCCCCGCCGCGCAGCGCCGGCAGCTCGTGCCCCTCGATGTCGAGCTTGACGAAGCGCACGTCGGTCAGGCCCAGCGAGTCCAGGGTGATCCGGCGTACCTGCACCGGGCTGCCCTGCTCCGGCTGCTCCAGCGACGAGGTGCCGACGATCGCGCCGCCGTCGGGCAGGTAGAGCGCGGCGCTGCCCTCGTGGTCGGAGACGGCCGCCTCGACCACCTCGACGGTGGGGAAGGCGGTGCGCAGCTGGCGGGCCAGCGGGGGCGTCGGCTCGACCGAGACGACCCGGTCGGCGCGGCGCAGCAGGCGCGCGGTCCACGGGCCGTACCAGGCGCCGACGTCCACGGCGGTGCCGCCGCGCGGCACGAAGTCGGCCAGCCGGGCCAGTTCGGGCTCCACCCGCGGATAGACCAGCCGGATCCCGTCCGCGACCCACCGCTCGGGAAGCTTCGCGGCCAGCCCGGAGGTCGCTGCCGCGGCCACGTTCGTCGACGCCATGGGGCAGCACACTAGACCCTTCCCGGCCGCGAGGGCAGGGGTCGCGGGTGCGGGGCTGACGGCCGGACGGTCGAGCGGTACCGTCTCCCCGGTCGGGCCGGGGAGGTCGCGGCCGCCGTCGGCCGCGAGCCGCGGTCGTCGGAGCAGCGTGGGCCACTCGGGGCGGCATGACACAGACCATCGGCAGGGACGCCGGCGCGGCGCGGCTCGGTGCCGCCGGCGCCGCCGTCACCGTGGCCACCACCCTGAGCAACGCCCTGGCCTACCTGGTGCCGGTGCTCGGCGCCCGCCGGCTCGACCCGGCCGACCTGGGCGCGCTGGCCACCGTGCTGGCGCTGGGCGCGATCGCCGCCGTGCCCGGCTTCGGGCTGCAGATCGCCGTCGCCGTGCACCGCGCCCGACGCGGCCCCACCCCCACCGCCCGGCTGGCGCTGCTCACCGCCGGGGTCACCGCCGGCGTCACGGTCGCGGCGGCGCCGCTGCTCACCGTGCTGCTACGGCTCCCGGTGGCGCTGACCCTGCTGCTCGCGGCCACCACCTTCGCCACCGTGCTGGCCGGCCGCTGGCTCGGCGAGCTCCAAGGCGACCAGCGCTTCCTGCGCCTCTCCGCCGGGATGGTCGTGCTCGCCCTCGGCCGCTACGGCGGCCTGATCGTCGGTCTGGCGCTCGGCGCGGGCCCGGTCACCGCGCTGCTGCTCGCCACCGGCACCGGGCTGCTCGTCCTGCCGCTGCTGGCCCGCCTCGCCCGCACCGCCCGCCCGGGACCGTCCGTCGCAGGGGACGGCCTGCGACCCACCCACGTGATGACCGCGTGCGGGGCCACGCTGGCGATGCTCACCATCTCGTACGCCGATCTGCTGCTCGCCCGGCAGCTGCTGTCGGCGGACGGCTCCGGGGCGTACGCGGTCGGCGCGGTGCTCACCAAGGGCGCGCTCTGGGCGCCGCAGGTGGTGACCCTGCTCGCGCTGCCCCGGCTGGCGCAGGGCGACCGGCGGGCCCGGGCGCTGGGCCTGGCGGTCATCGTCGCCTGCGGCGCGGTCCTGGTGGCGGCCGCCGCGCTCGGCGGCGAGCTGGCGTTCCGGCTGGCCGGCGGCGCCGACTACCTGCACCTGGCCGGCGAGGCCCCGCTCTTCGCCGCCACCGGCGCCCTCTACGCGGTCGTCTTCATGCTGGTCAACGACCGGGTGGCCAGCGGCGCCCGGTTCCCGGCCGCCCCGCTCTGGGTGGCCACCGCCGGCCTGGCCGGCGCGGCGGTGCTGGTCGCGCCGCGCACGGTCGAGGGGATCCTCACCTGCGCGCTGGGCGCCGCCGCGCTGACCGCGGCTGTGCTGACCTGGCTGGCGCTGCGCCCCCGCGACCCGTCCCCCCGGCCCGGCATCTGATCCACTCCACTTCGGCGACGTCGGGTTGTCCGGGCGGCAATAACACCCCCATTTCGGCGACCTGGAGTTGATCTCCGGCGTCGGGAGCGGCCGGGCGGACGTCAGTCGCCGGCGGCGAGCCAGCTGCCGAGCAGGTGGTGATCGATCGAGTCGGGCCGGCCCAGCGGCCGCCCCTCGGTCACCCGGCGGCGCAGCTCGTCCCGGGTGAACCAGCGCGCCTCCAGCAACTCCTCGCCGTCCACCCGGACCTCCTCGGAGGCGGCGGTGGCCCGGAACCCGACCATCAGCCCGGCCGGGAACGGCCAGGCCTGCGAGCCCTGGTACGACAGCGCGGAGAGGGTCACCCCGGCCTCCTCGGCCATCTCCCGGCGGACCGCGTCCTCCAGGCTCTCGCCCACCTCGACGAACCCGGCCAGCGTCGAGTACGCCCCCTCGGGAGCGCCGGCGTGCCGGGCCAGGAGACAGCGATCGGGCGACCCGGGCGCCTCGACCAGCACGATGATCGCCGGTTCGATCCGGGGGAAGAGCAGCCGCCCGCAGCGCGGTCCCGAGCAGGCCCGCACGTGCCCGCCGTCGCGTGCCACGGTGGCCGAGCCGCAGCTGCCGCAGTACCGCTGCTGCCGGTGCCAGTGCAGCAGCCCGCGCGCGTACGCCTGCACCGCCGCCTGGGCCGGGTCGAGCCAGGCGACCAGGGCGCGCACGTCCGCGGTGGCGGTCGCGCCGGCCAGCCGGGCCGCCTCGGGCGCGGTACGCCCGGAGAGGTCCACGGCGAAGACCGGAGCCTCGCCGTCCAGCCCCAGGAAGACACTCTCCTCGGCGGCGGCGAGCACCTCGGGGGCGTCGGCCGGGTGCAGCCGAACCGGCGTCTGGTCGGCGGTGACGAGGCAGTGGTCCCGCCAGAGCGGCAGCAGCACGGCCCCGGGGTCGGTCAGCCGGGCGGAGATCCACTCGCGGTTGCCGCGCAGCGCCGCCGCCCGGTCCAGCCACCCGCCGCCGTACGCCAGCACCCGATCTGCCACCCGCACACCGTGCCACGGCGGCACCCGGGCCGGATGACCGGGTGGGTCCGGCCGACACGCGGTGCGCGAGGTGGCCGGCCGCACGGTGTCCACCGGCTTGCGCGTTGGTTACCGTAGACGTCTTCCGGGGGTCCGCAACCCCCATGTGGTACGTCCCGATCGAGGTGGCTGTGACCCTTTACGGCGACAAACGTGTCTCCGACGACCGGCCCACGGTGCAGGTCACCGCGGTGACCTGGCCGGGCGACGAGCCGGAGCCGACCGGTAGGCCCGGCAGGTCGCGCCGGGGCCGGCTGCTGCTCGCCGGCGGCCTGGCCGCCGTGGTGCTGGCCGGTGTCGGCGGTGCCGGTGCCTACGCGTACGCCGGGGACGTGCCCCGGGGCACGACGGTGCTCGGCGCCGAACTCGGCGGCCGGAGCCGGGACGAGGCGGCCCGGGAGCTGCGCGCCGAGCTGGAGCGCCGGGCAGCCACCCTGAACGCCCCGCTGACCGTGCTGGTGGGGGAGCAGAAGGCGGAGATCAGGCCGGCCGACGTGGGCCTGGCCATCGACGTGGACGCCACGGTGGCGGCGGCCGCCGAGGCCGACGCGCCCCCGGTGAGCCGGCTGCTCGGCTCGCGCACGGTCGACCCGGTGGTCACGGTCGACGCCGAGCGGCTGGACGCGGCGCTGCGCGGGGTCATGGGCGAGCAGGGTCGCGAGATGACCATGCCGGCGATCATCTTCACCGGCACCACCCCGAAGCCGGTGTACCCGAAGCCGGCCCTGTCGGTGGATCGGGAACACTCCGCCCAGGTCGTCACGAAGGGCTGGCTCGCCGGCGGGCAGGTGACCGTGCCGCTGGTGGAGCAGGCCCCGGCGACCACCGCCGAGGAGGTGGACCGGCTGGTCGAGGAGCTGGCCCGGCCGGCGGTCGCCAAGCCGGTCACGCTCACCACCGACAAGGGCACGGTGACCATCCCGCCGGCGGCGATCGCGCGCGGCCTGCGCTTCTCCGCCGACGAGGCCGGCAAGCTGACCCCCCGGGTGGACGTGAAGCGGCTGCGCGCCGCCCTCGGCGACAAGCTGGCGGCGATCGAGTCGCCGGCGAAGGACGCCACGATGACGATCTCCGGCGGCAAGCCGAAGATGGTGCCCGGCCGCGCCGGCCAGCAGCTGGACTCGGCCGCCCTCGGGCGCGACCTGCTCGCCGTCCTGCCCAAGGCGGACGGGCGGACGGTCAGCGGCCAGCTCAAGCCGGCCGAGCCGGAGCTGACCGAAGCGAAGCTCGGCGCGCTGGGCATCAAGGAGCGCGTCTCCACCTTCACCACCCGGTTCCCCGGCGGGCTCTCCTCGCCGCGCAGCCAGAACATCGTCCAGGCCGCCAAGGACGTCGACGGCACGGTGGTGAAGCCGGGTGAGACGTTCTCCCTGAACGGCCACACCGGCGAGCGCGGGTACGACCAGGGCTACAAGGACGCCCCGGTGATCGTCAACGGCAAGCTGGTGCCCGGCGTGGGTGGCGGCGTCTCGCAGTTCACGACGACGCTGTTCAACGCCACCTACTACGCGGGCCTGGAGGACGTCGAGCACAAGCCGCACTCGTTCTACTTCAGCCGCTACCCGGCGGTGATCGAGTCGACCATCTTCTGGCCGGACCTGGACTTCAAGTTCCGCAACAACACCCCGCACGGCGTCCTGATCGACACCTCGTACACGTCGAGCACGATCACCGTGTCGATCTGGAGCACGAAGATCTACGACAGCGTCAAGACCGAGTACGGCCCGCGCCGCAACATCACCAAGCCGAAGACGGTCCACCTGGAGCCCGGTCCCACCTGTATCGCCGCGGTGGGCAGCGATGGGTTCTCCCAGGACGCCTTCCGGGTCATCAAGAAGGACGGCAAGGTGGTCAAGCGGGAGAAGTTCAGCTGGACCTACGACGCCGAGCCCCGCTTCATCTGCGGCCCCGAGCCGTCCTGACCCCAGGCACGACGAAGCCCCGCCGGCTGGTCGCCGGCGGGGCTTCCTTCTGTCGTACGCCCGCTCAGGGCCGCGCCTCGGCCAGTCCCTGCCGCACGCCGTCGGCGTCGCGGTCCGTGCCGTAGACGGGGGTGTCGGGCTGCTGCCGCCAGCTCTCGTCGAGGGTGCCGGCGTCGACCGGGTCGAAGCCGAGCGAGTCGACCAGCTGCATCACGAGCTGCTTCGCGTCGGCGTCGTCGGCGGCCACCGGCAGGCCGATCCGGTCGCCGGCGCCGGCCGGGCGGCCGTTGTCCATCAGGTGCTGGGCCTGGATGTTGTTGAAGGCCTTCACCACCCGGGCGCCCTTGAGGTGCTCGGCGGTCCACCGGCTGGAGCTGAGGCTGCGGTCCAGCAGCTCGGGGATGTCGCCGTCGCGCTGCGGGTAGTAGTTGTCGGCGTCGACGACCACCTTGCCGTCGAACAGCTCCGGGGGGAGTTCGGGGACGGCCAGCAGCGGGATCGCCACGATCACCAGTTCGGCGTCCTGCACGGCCTGCTCCAGCGTGCCCGCGGTGGCCCCGGTCTCCTGCGCCAGGTCGGTGAGGGTCTGCGGCCCCCGCGAGTTGGCGACTGTCACGTCGTGGTCGAGGGTGCGCAGCCGCCGGGTGAGGGTCCCACCGATGTGCCCCGAGCCGATGATTCCGATCTTCATGACCACTCCTGCCTCCGCCGGTCCCGACGGTCAGTTCCGGTCGTACGGTGAAACAGGTACCCCGACCGGTCCGCACCGATTGCGGACGAGGCGTACTCCACGTCACGTTTCCCGCCATCACGGCGGGGGACCACGCGGCGGCGCGGGTCCCGCACCGACGGTACCGAGAAGACGTGGGTCGCCCGGGCGATTCGCCGAACGAGAGGCAGATTGATTTCCGGGGGTGGATATGCCAATCAGGGCCACCCCTTGAAAGGGGTGGCCCTGATCGAATGGTTGTCCGGCGGTGTCCTACTCTCCCACACCCTCCCGAGTGCAGTACCATCGGCGCTGGAGGGCTTAGCTTCCGGGTTCGGAATGTTACCGGGCGTTTCCCCTCCGCCATGACCGCCGTAACTCTATCGACATGTCAAACAACTCGACCAACACAAGAGTGCTGGGGTGTTGTTCGTTTGTCGGGAGTTGCACAGTGGACGCGTAGCAGCTTTGTAGTCAAGTCCTCGGCCTATTAGTACCGGTCAACTGAACCCGTTACCGGGCTTACATTTCCGGCCTATCAACCCAGTCGTCTAGCTGGGGGCCTTACCCATCCAAAGGATGGTGGGATACCTCATCTTGAAGCGAGCTTCCCGCTTAGATGCTTTCAGCGGTTATCCCTTCCGAACGTAGCTAACCAGCCGTGCCCCTGGCGGGACAACTGGCACACCAGAGGTTCGTCCGTCCCGGTCCTCTCGTACTAGGGACAGCCCTTCTCAAGTATCCTACGCGCACGGCGGATAGGGACCGAACTGTCTCACGACGTTCTAAACCCAGCTCGCGTACCGCTTTAATGGGCGAACAGCCCAACCCTTGGGACCTGCTACAGCCCCAGGATGCGACGAGCCGACATCGAGGTGCCAAACCATCCCGTCGATATGGACTCTTGGGGAAGATCAGCCTGTTATCCCCGGGGTACCTTTTATCCGTTGAGCGACACCGCTTCCACTCGCAAGTGCCGGATCACTAGTCCCGACTTTCGTCCCTGCTCGACCTGTCAGTCTCACAGTCAAGCTCCCTTGTGTACTTGCACTCAACACCTGATTGCCAACCAGGCTGAGGGAACCTTTGGGCGCCTCCGTTACCCTTTAGGAGGCAACCGCCCCAGTTAAACTACCCACCAGACACTGTCCCTGAACCGGATAACGGTCCGAAGTTAGATACCCAAATCAACCAGAGTGGTATTTCAAGATTGCCTCCACCCATACTGGCGTATGGACTTCACCGGCTCCCACCTATCCTACACAAGCTAATTCGGATACCAATGTCAAGCTATAGTAAAGGTCCCGGGGTCTTTCCGTCCTGCCGCGCGTAACGAGCATCTTTACTCGTAATGCAATTTCGCCGGGCCTGTGGTTGAGACAGTGGGGAAGTCGTTACGCCATTCGTGCAGGTCGGAACTTACCCGACAAGGAATTTCGCTACCTTAGGATGGTTATAGTTACCACCGCCGTTTACTGGCGCTTAAGTTCTCCGCTTCGCCCCGAAGAGCTAACAGGTCCCCTTAACGTTCCAGCACCGGGCAGGCGTCAGTCCATATACATCGAATTACTTCTTCGCATGGACCTGTGTTTTTAGTAAACAGTCGCTTCCCCCTGCTCTCTGCGGCCATACAACGCTCCACCCGCGTGGGGCTTCACGTCTCCGGCCCCCCTTCTCCCTAAGTTACGGGGGCAATTTGCCGAGTTCCTTAACCACAGTTCGCCCGATCGCCTCGGTATTCTCTACCTGACCACCTGTGTCGGTTTGGGGTACGGGCCGCTAAGAACTCGCTAGAGGCTTTTCTCGGCAGCATAGGATCACTGACTTCACCTGAATCGGCTCGGCATCACGTCTCAGCCTCTGTGCACCACGGATTTGCCTATGGTGCGGCCTACACGCTTACCCCGGCACAACCACCGGCCGGGCTCAGCTACCTTCCTGCGTCACCCCATCGCTTGACTACTACCCGCCAGGTTCCCACGCTCCCCAACATTGACCCGAAGGTCGCCGCCGGTTTGGGTGGTTAGCACAGCGAGGTTCGTCAGGGTCGCTCTTTCGCGGGTACGGGAATATCAACCCGTTGTCCATCGACTACGCCTCTCGGCCTCGCCTTAGGTCCCGACTCACCCAGGGCGGATTAGCCTGGCCCTGGAACCCTTGGTCATCCGGCGGAAGGGTTTCTCACCCTTCTTTCGCTACTCATGCCTGCATTCTCACTCGTGCCGCGTCCACAACTGGGTCACCCCGTTGCTTCACCCGCGGCACGACGCTCCCCTACCCATCCACACACCTGCACAAGGAATCAAGTCCAAGCGAGGTTGAAATGTGAATGCCACAGCTTCGGCGGTGTGCTTGAGCCCCGCTACATTGTCGGCGCGGAACCACTTGACCAGTGAGCTATTACGCACTCTTTAAAGGGTGGCTGCTTCTAAGCCAACCTCCTGGTTGTCTATGCGACCCCACATCCTTTTCCACTTAGCACACGCTTAGGGGCCTTAGCTGGTGATCTGGGCTGTTTCCCTCTCGACTACGAAGCTTATCCCCCGCAGTCTCACTGCCGCGCTCTCACTTACCGGCATTCGGAGTTTGGCTGATTTCGGTAAGCTTGTGGGCCCCCTAGACCATCCAGTGCTCTACCTCCGGCAAGAAACACGCGACGCTGCACCTAAATGCATTTCGGGGAGAACCAGCTATCACGGAGTTTGATTGGCCTTTCACCCCTAACCACAGGTCATCCCCCAACTTTTCAACGTTGGTGGGTTCGGCCCTCCACGCGGTCTTACCCGCGCTTCAGCCTGCCCATGGCTAGATCACTCCGCTTCGGGTCTAGAGCATGCGACTGAATCGCCCTATTCAGACTCGCTTTCGCTACGGCTCCCCCACACGGGTTAACCTCGCCACATGCCACTAACTCGCAGGCTCATTCTTCAAAAGGCACGCCGTCACCCCGCAAGGCTCCGACGGATTGTAGGCGAACGGTTTCAGGTACTATTTCACTCCCCTCCCGGGGTACTTTTCACCATTCCCTCACGGTACTCGTCCGCTATCGGTCACCAGGAAGTATTTAGGCTTACCAGGTGGTCCTGGCAGATTCACGGCAGATTTCAGGGGTCCGCCGCTACTCGGGAACACCCACAGAAGGTCAGCAACTTTCACGTACCGGACTATCACCGTCTACGGTTGGCTTTTCCACACCATTCGGCTAGCCACTGACTTTGTAACTCCTCGAACAAGTGTCAGCTTGTTCAGCGGGGTCCCACAACCCCGACCACGCAACCCCTGACAGGTATCACACGCAGCCGGTTTAGCCTCAATCCGCTTTCGCTCGCCACTACTCACGGAATCACTATTTGTTTTCTCTTCCTACGGGTACTGAGATGTTTCACTTCCCCGCGTTCCCTCCATACACCCTATGTGTTCAGGTGCAGGTGACACCACATGACTGGTGCCGGGTTTCCCCATTCGGACACCCTGGGATCACAGCTTGGTTGACAGCTCCCCCAGGCCTATCGCGGCCTCCCACGTCCTTCATCGGCTCCTGGTGCCAAGGCATCCACCGTTCGCCCTTGACAACTTGACCACAAAGATGCTCGCGTCCACTGTGCAATTCTCAACAAACGACCAACCCACAACCAGATCCACCCCACACCAGCCCGACCAACGCCGGCGGTATGCGAGGCCAGGTCATGCCTGGCAACCGTCCCCCACCAAGGTGGGGTCATGGTTCTGAAAGACAACCGAGGTTGTTCCTTCAGGACCCAACAGGGTGCTCTACATCCGTGCCCAGCCGCACCAGGACCCCGTTCCCTACCACCAAGGTGGTCGTACTAGGAGGAACCCGGCCGTTGCCAGGACCAGACTCGCCAGTGTCTCCGCCATTGAGCACCCCGCCACCACATTCGGATGGCGCGGGCTCCTTGCACCCTTTCGGGTGAAGGTGCTCCTTAGAAAGGAGGTGATCCAGCCGCACCTTCCGGTACGGCTACCTTGTTACGACTTCGTCCCAATCGCCAGCCCCACCTTCGACGGCTCCCTCCCACAAGGGGTTGGGCCACCGGCTTCGGGTGTTGCCGACTTTCGTGACGTGACGGGCGGTGTGTACAAGGCCCGGGAACGTATTCACCGCAGCGTTGCTGATCTGCGATTACTAGCGACTCCGACTTCACGGGGTCGAGTTGCAGACCCCGATCCGAACTGAGACCGGCTTTTTGGGATTCGCTCCACCTCACGGTATCGCAGCCCATTGTACCGGCCATTGTAGCATGCGTGAAGCCCTGGACATAAGGGGCATGATGACTTGACGTCATCCCCACCTTCCTCCGAGTTGACCCCGGCAGTCTTCGATGAGTCCCCGCCATAACGCGCTGGCAACATCGAACGAGGGTTGCGCTCGTTGCGGGACTTAACCCAACATCTCACGACACGAGCTGACGACAGCCATGCACCACCTGTGACCGCCCCCGAAGGACCTCACATCTCTGTGAGTTTTGCGGCCATGTCAAACCCAGGTAAGGTTCTTCGCGTTGCATCGAATTAATCCGCATGCTCCGCCGCTTGTGCGGGCCCCCGTCAATTCCTTTGAGTTTTAGCCTTGCGGCCGTACTCCCCAGGCGGGGCGCTTAATGCGTTAGCTGCGGCACAGGGAACCGGAGAGGCCCCCCACACCTAGCGCCCAACGTTTACAGCGTGGACTACCAGGGTATCTAATCCTGTTCGCTCCCCACGCTTTCGCTCCTCAGCGTCAGTATCGGCCCAGAGACCCGCCTTCGCCACCGGTGTTCCTCCTGATATCTGCGCATTTCACCGCTACACCAGGAATTCCAGTCTCCCCTACCGAACTCTAGCCTGCCCGTATCGACCGCAGGCTTGGGGTTGAGCCCCAAGTTTTCACGGTCGACGTGACAAGCCGCCTACGAGCTCTTTACGCCCAATAAATCCGGACAACGCTCGCGCCCTACGTCTTACCGCGGCTGCTGGCACGTAGTTGGCCGGCGCTTCTTCTGCAGGTACCGTCACTTACGCTTCGTCCCTGCTGAAAGAGGTTTACAACCCGAAGGCCGTCATCCCTCACGCGGCGTCGCTGCATCAGGCTTCCGCCCATTGTGCAATATTCCCCACTGCTGCCTCCCGTAGGAGTCTGGGCCGTGTCTCAGTCCCAGTGTGGCCGGTCGCCCTCTCAGGCCGGCTACCCGTCGTCGCCTTGGTAGGCCATCACCCCACCAACAAGCTGATAGGCCGCGAGCCCATCCCAGGCCGAAAAACTTTCCACCAAGCCTCATGCGAGGCCAGGTCATATTCGGTATTAGCCCCGGTTTCCCGGGGTTATCCCAAAGCCTAGGGCAGGTTGCTCACGTGTTACTCACCCGTTCGCCGCTCGAGTACCCCGAAGGGCCTTTCCGCTCGACTTGCATGTGTTAAGCACGCCGCCAGCGTTCGTCCTGAGCCAGGATCAAACTCTCCAACAAAAACTTGTCGAAAAACTGTCCTGACAACAAAAGTGTTGCCAAAGGAATCCCAACCAACAGCACTCCCGAAGAAGAACTGCCAGTCCGGGGTATAAATCATAATTGGCACTGGCTTATCAAGCACCCTGTTGAGTTCTCAAAGAACAACCACACACCGCCCGGAAACCCCCCGAAGAGGACCCCCGACCCGGGGCATTTTCGCTCTGTCGCGACCGCCGCTCTCGCGCCGGGCACTTTTACTACGTTACCTCACCGTCTTCCCCGTGTCAACCGGTGTGTCCCGGTCTATCACGCTTCGTACGGGTTGGCGCCCGCGACCGCGCGCAGCGGTCACCCGCAGCGCTTGATCATCGGATTTGGCAGGCCGGCCGCTGCGGTGTCCCGCAAGCTCGCCCGGTGCCCTGCCGGTCGACAACCTTACCCGGTCGGTTCCGCCCCACCAAATCCGCCTCGCAGCGTCTTCGGGGCACCGCCCGGTCCCAGGCTCCGAGGAGTACCACCCTCGGTGCCGGGAGCTCGTTGCCGCGCTCCGGCCTCCAGGTCTTTCGCCCTGTTTCGTCCGTTCCGCGCTGGCAGAGAGAAAGTTACGCGTCTGCGGGTTTGATCGTCAAATCCGCGGGTAGCGTCCCCCGTCACACCATCTTCCCCCGACTATCCCCGCAGGTCAGGCACTTCGCGCCAGTCCGCCGGAGGTCGAGGCCCCGCCGCAGGGGTAGCAACGCACGGGGTGGCCGGGGAGATTCCGGGGCGCCGCTGAACGCATGACACTGCGGGTGATCGAGCGACCCGCCGGACGCGACGGCGGTTCCAGCTCGGCATGGTCGGCGCGGCGTGCTCCCCCACCGAGCGGGCCAGGCAGCTGGGTTCACGACCGATGGTCTGCCGCTCCCTACAAGGGAGAACCGATGGTCTGCCGCTCCCTATAGGGGCGGAGAGGAACCCGGTGGCTCCGCGCCACGGCTCGGTGGCTCCGCACCACGGGCTGGAGAAGTGACTGCGCGCTTCGGGGCTGGGGCGAAGGTCCGCCGGAAGGCGACCCCGCCTTCGCCCGGAGCTGACGGGCCAGGGGGCGGTCGTTCAGTGGGGGACCCGGCGGGTCAGGCGGACCGCCGGCGGGCGGCGAGCCAGCCGCGTACGCCGAGCACGCCTACGGTGGTGCCGATCGCCAGCGACGTGGCGATCAGCAGGGCGTGCACCCAGAGGAAGCCGGTCGGTGTGCCGTCGCCGACCGTGCCGGTCGACCAGGCGCGCGGGTCGTTCCAGATGGCGACCGCGAACCGGGGCCAGATCACCCAGCTCCACACCCCGACCGCGACGAGGAAGACGGACCAGCCGCGGGAGAGCACCATGGCTGGCCAGTATGCCAGCGGGCGACGCCCCGCCGACCGGTACCCGCAGCTCAGTGGGCCGCTTACCGGTGCGGCGAGGGCGGCCGCTCGGTTCCCGGGAGCCCGCGACGAGCACGGACCCCGGGGACCGGGAGCGGTCAGAAGCAGGTGCCGATGCCGCCGATCGCCGGGTTCGCCCGGTCGTGGTAGTGCACGGTGCCGTCCGGGTCCGCCATCAGCGCGCCCCAGATGATGCAACCACCGCGGACGTACGCCCGGGTGGGGCCGGCCGCGTACAGGCGGTTGCCGTCGTCGGTCTGGGTGGGCAGGTACTGGGCGGCGAGGTAGACCTGGGTACGGGTCAGCACGCCGACGTACGCCGCCTTCACCGTCACCGTGCAGCCGTACCCGGTCAGCGGGTTGTAGAGCAGGTGCACGGTGCCGAGCCGAGCGCCGGTCGCCTGGTTGCGGATGGGGTCCTTGTCGATCTCGGTGTAGCCGAGACCGCAGAGCGACTGCGCGGTGTACGGGTTGACCGCCGCCTGCGCCGACGCCCCGCCGGCGCCGACGAGACCCACCGCCAGGGCCGTCACGATTCCGATACGCCGAATGGTGCGAAACATCTGCGTCCCCTTTCTCGGTGCTGCCGGATGCAGGACCAGAATCGTCGGCGGCACCCGCCGGACGAATGTGCCAAGTGGACACTGCCCCATCCCGCCGGGTGTGCGTGGAAACGATCACAGCGCCGCTGACCTGGGGTCCGACGTCGGAGGAAATAGACGTTCACCGAATATGACGTACTTCGCACCGCGCGCATTCGCGTGAACGAAGAATTGCCGTACCGTTTCCCGCGCGCGCGGGCGGGGCACTTCGGAGGTGGACGACGACGAATCGGAGGTGTCCGCAGATGCAGCCGTTCAACCCGTGGACCTGGCGCGATCCGGCGGCGCTCGCCGGCGGGTACGACCGGGCGGAACCGGGCGAGGAGCCCCGGCGGCGGACCGAACACGACGGGCCCGATGCTCCCGGCCCGGGGACCCCGGTGGACCTGGTCGGCTACCGGGTGGAGGCCACCGACGGCCGGATCGGCGCGATCGACGAGGCCAGCGATGACGCCGACGCCCGCTACCTGGTGGTGGACACCGGGCCGTGGATCTTCGGCCGCAAGGTGCTGCTGCCGGTGGGCACGATCGCCCGGGTCGACCACCTGGAGCGGGTGGTGCACGTCGACCGCACCCGGGAGCAGGTCAAGGAGTCGCCGGCCTTCGACCCGGACGCGTTCGGCGAGCCGGACTACCGCCGCCGGGTGGGCAGCTACTACGAGGAGAGCTACCGCAAGGGCTGACCTGATCGGCCGGGCCCACGATCCGCGTCGGTGCGGTTACCGTGGATGCATGGTCCGGCCGGTCATCCTCGCGCCGGAGGCCGTCGACGGCCTCCCGCGTGACCTCCTGCCGTCCTTTCCGAGCGGCCCCGGCGACGGCCGGGAGCGGATCCTCGACGTGCTTCGTGCCGGTGGGTTGCGGTTCCGCGCCGGCGCGCGATGGCGGTTCGTGCTCTGACGAGCCGACCCCACCGACCCTCAGGCGACCACGCCCCGGGTCGATCGCGCGCGCGTGCGCGTCCCTTCAATCCTCCGCACGAAAGGCCCATCACCATGTCCGTTGCACGGATGCTCACCGGGGACCGCCCCACCGGGCGGCTGCACCTCGGTCACTACGTCGGCAGCATCGCCAACCGGGTGGCGCTGCACCGGCGGTACGAGAGCTACTTCATCATCGCCGACCTGCACATGCTGACCACCCGCCACCGCCGCGAGGACATCGCCCAGGTGTCCCGCAACGCCCGGGAGATGGTCACCGACGTCCTGGCGTGCGGGGTCGACCCGGCCCGGGCCACGTTCTACCTCCAGTCCGCCATCCCCGAGGTCGGCGACCTGAACACGCTGTTCCAGAACCTGGTGACCGTGCCGCGCCTGGAACGGGTGCCGTCGGTGCGGGAAATGGCCCGGGACGCCGGCCGCGCGGAGATCCCGTACGGCCTGCTCGGCTATCCCGTCCTTCAGGCGGCGGACATCCTCTGCGTGAAGGCGCAGGTGGTGCCGGTCGGCAAGGACAACGCGGCGCACGTCGAGGTGACCCGCGAGATCGCCCGCCGCTTCAACCACCTGTACGGCGAGGTCTTCCCGGTGCCGGAGATGATCGCCTCCGACACGCCCACCCTGGTGGGCACCGACGGCCAGGGAAAGATGAGCAAGAGCAGGGGAAACGCCATCGCGATCGCCGACGACGCGGCGACCGTGCGCCGCAAGGTGATGGCCATGTACACCGACCCGAACCGGGTCCGCGCCGACGTGCCGGGCACCGTCGAGGGCAACCCGGTCTTCGCGTACCACGACGTGTTCAACCCGGACCGCGCGGCGGTGGGGGAGCTCAAGGCGCGTTACCGGGCCGGTCGGGTCGGCGACGTCGAGGTCAAGGAGGCCCTGGCGGCGGCGCTGAACCGGTTCCTCGACCCGATCCGGGAGCGTCGCGCCCGGATCGAGGCCGACGCCGGCCTGGTCGACCAGCTGATCGTGGACGGCACCGAGCGGACCCGTGAGCAGGTCCGCCGGACCGTGGTCGAGGTCCGCCGGGCGATGGGGCTGACCGGGGCGTACCAGCAGGTGCGGCGCCGGGCCGAGCGCGCCCGCAAGGCCGCCGCCACTGCCTGACGGCGACGGTACGGCCACCGGGCCGGCCGGGAACGCGGTGTACGCGTCGCCGGCCGGCCCGCTAGGCTCTCCGACATGACCAGCGCGCCTGCCCACACCACCGGACCGTCCTGTGACGTCCAGGTCGGTGCGGAGCGACGCCGGCGATCCGTCGCCCGCCCGCGCTGACCTTTTCCCTGCGACCGGCGGATCGAGCCGCCGGTCATCGCCGTTCGTCCTCGGTCCGCCCGCATTCTCCCGTGTCCAGATCCGCGTGACCGCGCGGATCCGAGCGAGATCGGCGTACCCATGGATCTTGAAAGGCTGCTCACCGACCGGCTGGCGCCGGCGTTCGCGACCGTGGCCGGCGGCCCGGTCGACCCCCTGGTGCGGCGCTCCCCGCGCGCGGACTTCCAGTCCGACGCGGCGCTGGCGCTGGCCCGGCGGCTCGGACGCCCGCCGCGCGACATCGCCGCGGCGGTGCTGGAGCACGCGGAGCTGGACGACGTCTGCGCGGCCGCAGAGGTCTCCGGGCCGGGCTTCCTCAACCTGACGGTGGCCGACCGGACGCTGGCCACGCTGGTCTCCGGGCTGGCCGGCGACGACCGGCTCGGCGTGCCGGTGGCGCCCGCGCCGGAGACCGTGGTGGTCGACTACTCGGCGCCGAACGTGGCCAAGGAGATGCACGTGGGGCACCTGCGCTCCACGGTCATCGGCGACGCCGCGGTCCGGCTGCTCGACTGGCTCGGGCACCGGGTGGTGCGGGTCAACCACCTGGGGGACTGGGGCACCCCGTTCGGGATGCTGATCGAGCACCTGGTCGACCTCGGGGAGGCCGAGGCGACGCAGGAGCTGTCGATGGGCGACCTCGACTCGTTCTACAAGGCGGCCCGGGTGAAGTTCGACGCCGACGAGGCGTTCCGGGAGCGGTCGCGGCAGCGGGTGGTCGCGTTGCAGGGCGGCGACGAGCGGACGCTGCGGCTGTGGCGGCTGCTGGTGGAGCAGTCCGAGCGGTACTTCCTGACTGTGTACGAGCTGCTCGACGTGACGCTGACCCGGGACGACTTCCGGGGCGAGAGCGCCTACAACGACCGGCTGGGCGGGGTCGTCGACGAGCTGGACCGGCTCGGGCTGCTGCGCGCCAGCGACGGCGCGGACTGTGTCTTCCCGTCCGGGTTCACCGGCCGGGACGGCGAGCCGTTGCCGCTGATCGTGCGCAAGGGCGACGGCGGTTACGGCTACCCGGCCACCGACCTGGCGGCGCTGCGGCACCGGACCGACGACCTCGGCGCGACCCGGCTGCTCTACGTCGTCGGCCTGCCGCAGCGGCAGCACTTCGCGATGGTCTTCGCCGTCGCCGAGGCCGCCGGGTGGCTGCGCCCGCCGACCCGGGCCGTGCACCTCGGCTTCGGCTCGATCCTCGGCTCCGACGGGCGGATGCTGCGCAGCCGGGCCGGCGGCTCGGTGAAGCTGGTCGGGCTGCTGGAGGAGGCGGTCGCCCGGGCCACCGAGCTGGCCCGGACCAAGAACCCCGAGCTGGACGCCGAGGCCGCCGCCGAGATCGGCCGGGCCGTCGGCATCGGCGCGATCAAGTACGCCGACCTGGCCACCGACCGGGCCCGGGACTACGTGCTGGACTGGGAGCGGATGCTCTCCCTGGACGGCAACACCGCGCCCTACCTCCAGTACGCGTACTCGCGGATCCGGTCGGTCTTCCGGCGGGCCGGGACGGACGCGCGGCCGGACGCGGAGATCCTGCTCACCGAACCGGCGGAGCGGGCGCTGGCGTTCGAGCTGCTCGGCTTCGCCGGGGTGGTCGCCGAGATGGAGCGGAGCCTGGAGTTCCACCACCTGGCCGGCTACCTGCACCGGCTGGCCAGCACGTTCAGCGCCTTCTACGAGCGCTGCCCGGTGCTGCGCGCCTCCGGCGAGCTGCGGGAGAGCCGGCTGGTGCTGGCCGACCTCACCGCCCGGACGCTGCGGCAGGGGCTGCACCTGCTCGGCATCCGGACCGTCGAGCGGATGTGACGCGCGGGTGCGTCGTCACGGCCGGGTCTGCCATGATCCGGCCGTGACGCAGCGATGGGCGACGCTGGCGGAGATCGGCGCGGCGCGGGACCGGTTCGAACGTGAGCTGCGCTGGCGCCGGCCGGTGCTGCACGGCATCGGCTTCCCGTCGGTGGACCTGGCGTACCCGCGCTCCCCGGAGGACATCTGCTTCCTGCGGGTCAACGGCGCGGGGAACGTACTGCCCGCCGCCGTCCTGGCCACCGTCGTCGGCTGGCACGGCGGCACGGGCTCGGTCCGGGTGACCCAGGAGCAGCTCGGCCGGGCGATCGAGCTGCTGGCGCCGGCCGAGGCGTGCACCGACGTGCCGCACCCCAACCTGGCGGTCTGGCGCGAGGTGTACGGCTGGTCGTGGGGCGACGACGGCGAGGATCTGGTGGCGGTCTTCGACGCCGACCCGGACGAGCCGACCGACGACCCGTACGTGCGGACGCTGCGCGAGGTGGCGGCGTCCGGACGGCAGGACGTGCCGAAGGGCGAGGTCCGCTTCTGGCCGCAGGACGGCGGTGGGGAGCTGCGGGCCGCCTGGGAGGCGCGCTGGCCCCAGCTCCCGCCGATCTTCCGTTCCCTGCCGGTCGAGCCGGAGCGCTGGGTCCGCTTCCACTCGCTGCCCGGCTCGAAGCGGTACGCCGACACCGACGAGGAGTACGCGACCATCCTGCACCGGCACGACACGGTGCTGGCCGAGCTGGGCGCCACCGACCTGGTGGTGATCACCGTGGAGGTGCTGGGCACCCCGACACCCGGCCGCCGGCAGCCGGTCCTGGCCGAACTGCTGCCCGAGGCGGAGTGCTGGTCGGTCTTCTCCTGGCCGGATCTGGAGCCCGAGCTCTGCTTCGGCCACGCGTACGCCAGCCGGGTGGACCGGCGGTCGGTACGCCTCGCTGGCCTGCTGCGCCGGGTCGCCGACGACGAGGTCGACCACGTGATCATCGCGCCGCCGGACCTGAGCTGGCTCTACGCGCCGTACGACGGCGGGGCGGACGTGCTGCTGCCCACCCGGGAGGGCCGGGACGAGCTGCGGGAGCGGCACCCCGACTGGCTCTCGGCCCACCCGTCGGGGTGGTGACCCGGGCGGACACCCTAACCGGCGAAAAAGCCGGGAAATGAATTCTTTAAATGGGCTGAAACAATCGCAACAAATTGCACCGGTCGCACTGTCCTCTCGGGACTTACGGCCCATGGATCGGTTGTCGAACCGGTGCTAGAAATGTCGCGACAAGGAATGGGCGAACGAGCCTGCCGACAACAATCGGCGGCCCGGTCCGGGCGTCGCGACCGCTGACTTCCGGATCCGCCGCGTTCCACCATTCCCACGAGGAAAGGGGTTCAGCCATGCCTGCCATGCTGCGCGCCATCGGCCGGATCATCACGGCGTTCGCGCTGCTCACCGGGGTCGGAGCCGCCACGCTGGCGGCCGCGGCACCGGCCCGGGCCGCCGCCTGGAACGACGCCTACCAGGTGACCGTCGCCCGCACCGGCGGATTCGCCGGGGTCAACGAGCGGTACGCCGTTTCCGCCGGCACGGTGCACATCTACACCGCCGATCTGCTGGCAACGGCCAGCACCCGCGAATTCCGTCGCCTCTCGGCGGCGTACCCGGCGGGCCCGGGCGCTGACCGGTTCCACTACACCGTCGCCGTGACCTACCGCAACGGAGTCACGAAGACGGTGTCCACCGAGGACGGCGCGCCTGCGCCCGAGGTGCTGTGGCAGGTCGTCGACATGACGATGCAGATCAGCCGGGACCTCGCGCCGGTGAGCTGATCCCCTGCGGCGCGCCGGCCGGTCCGTGGCACGCGGACCGGCCGGCGCGTCACCCGCTCACCGGTCGGCCGACAGGAAACCCTCCACCGACGACGCGAAGGTGGCCGGGTCGTCGACCCAGGGAAAGTGCCCCGCCCTTGGCTGCACCAGCAGCTCGGCCCGGGCGAACAGGCGGGCCAGCTCCCGCACCGCCGTGGCCGTCGGCCAGATGTCGTACTCACCGGCCACCAGCAGGGTCGGCGCCGGCAGGGTGGCCAGCCGCGCGGGCAGCGCCGGGTCCGGGGTGAAGCCGGCGTAGAAGCCGTCGGTGGCGGGCGCGGAGAACTGGGCCGGCTCGGCGGACGCCTGCGCCCGGGCCGCCGCGTCCCACCGGCCGTACAGCAGGGGGGCGGCGAGCCAGCGGTAGCGCTGCTGCTCCTCTTCGGTGGTGGCGTCGGCGTGCAGCGCGGCCAACGCCTCGGCGTACCAGGGTTCGTGCGCCCGCTTGGCGAGGACGTCGGCCACGGCGAGGTCCGACTGGATGTCCACCACCCGCAGTGACGGCGCCACCAGGACGAGGTGGTCCAGCCGCTGTGGGTGCCGGTCCGCGTAGAGCAGGCAGATGCCGCCGCTGGCGGAGTGCCCGAGCAGGTCCATCCGGTCAAGTGCCAGGTGGCGGCGCAGCGCCTCGACGTCGTCCACCAGCCGGTCGACGCGGTAGCTCGCCGGATCGGCGGGGACCTTCGACGCGCCCGTCCCGCGGTTGTCGAGCAGGATCAACGTCCTGGTCGCGCTCAAGCCACCCAGCTCGGCGAGGTATTCGACTGCCTGGCCGGGCCCGCCGGGGACGCAGACCAGCGGTGGACCGGAGCCCACGCACCGGTAGGCCAGTTCCGTGCCGTCGGACGATCGAAAGCGCTGCATGGCGCCCCATCCTGCCACCGGCGGCTCGCCGGCTTCCCCCGTGCTGGGCATCCTGGACCTGCCGGACGCGGGTCAGGGCACGCGCGCGGCCGTCGTCGGACCGCGGGTCGGTCCGGGCTGGTCAGGCCCCGGCCGCCGCACCGTGGCAGGTCGATTTTCCGTGGCTCCATCGCGGGCCGGGCCTAACGGCCCGGAGTCGCCTTCACGCCCGGGCTGCCCCCGTCACCCGGGCCGGTCACCACGGCACCCACGATCCCGACCACCGTGGCGAGCAGGATCGCCCCGACGGCGATCGCCACGGCCGTGAGCATCCCCCGTGGTCCCCGTCCAGGGGGAGCGAGCGGGTGACGGGTGCGGACGACCGGCGCCCCTCGTCGCGCAGGGCCTGGCCCGGCCGGGGTCGGCCCGGCGTCCGGCGCCGGCGTCCAGGTCGGCGCCGGGGTGGGCGGGTGCGCAACGGGCGTCGGCTCGTCGTACGGCTCGGGAGCGGGCGACGGCGCCGGTTCCTCGGAGTACCGGTCGGGGACGTCGACGAACCGGCGGACCAGCGCGGCACCCCGGAAGTCGTGCTCGGCGGCGCAGTGCAGGCAGACGTAGTCGGTCGTCGACCGGCCACAGCGGGGACACAGGCCGGCGGGGTTCAGGGCGTCGTCCCGGTCGGGCGGCGCGTCCCACCCGGGGCGGCTGTCATCGGTGGAACCCGTCACGTCGTCCTCACCGTACGGGCCGGGAGCGGCCGGCGCATCGACGGCGATCCGCTCGCACCGTCCGTCCCGCGCACCGTATCCCGCCGGGTGCGGGGCCGCCATCCGTCAATCCCGCTGGCCGGGACGGTCGAGGTGGACGGTTCAGTTTGGCGACAGGTGGGGTCGCGTCGGTGTAGCGATTCCGGTGGTTGGCGGCCGTCGATCTCCGCCTTACCGTGTTGCCGTGAGCGTGTTCGACGGGGTCGACTGGGAAGCGCGCCCGACGGGCCGGTATCGCGGCCTGCACTCGGTGCCGGGCGGTCCCGGCCTGAGCCTCGCCTACCTGACGCTCTGCCTGACCGGCATCGCGGTCTATCCGTACCTGTCCGACGCGCAGCGGATGGTCGACTACCTCGTCCTGTCGTTCGCGACGGTCCCCGCTGTGGTGGTCGGGCTGATCCGGACGCCCGCCGACAGCCGCAAGGCCATGTGGTTCCTGCTCGCCGCGCTGGTCAGCTTCAACGCCGGCAACGTGGCCTGGTATTGGTACGTCTTCGCGATGGGGCTGCCGAGCGGCGACGGCACGATCGCCGCGATCTTCGCGGCGCTGGCCCAGGTCTTCATGTTCTCCGGGGCGATCACGATCGTCGCGCGGCGCGGTCGTGACGACGTCGGCGGGTTGATCGACAGCACCATCGTGGCGATGGCGGTCGGCGGTGTGATCTGGAGCTTCCTGCTGCTGCCGCACCTGCGGGAGGTCGCCGCCGCGCAGGTGTCGCAGATCGCGACGTGCGTGACGGTCTTCATGCTGACCGGCATCTTCGGCTGCCTGACCCGGCTGCTGCTCACGGCCAGGGAGTTCATTTCGGCGCTGTGGTTCCTGGTCGCGGCGATGGGCTTCTCGCTGGCCGGGGTGACCACCGTCGCGCTGGTGGTCGTACCGGGATCCGCTTCTCGGCCCGCGTACACGGACATGATCTACCTCGCCGGCTACACGGCGGTGGGGTTGTGCGGGCTCGCCCGGTCGGTGGTACGCCTGCTCCAGCCCGGTCCGGCGCCGAAAGACGACCTGAGCAAGGGGCGGCTGGTCTTCCTCGGGCTCGCGCTGTGCGCCATGCCCGCCGTGGGCGCGGCCAGTGAGCTGTCCGGCCGGGACGTCGACACGGCCCTGCTGGCCGTCAGTACGGCGGCGGTGACCCCGCTGGTCATGCTCCGGATCTGGGGCGTGTGGTCGGAGCGGATGCGGGTCCTCCGGTACCAGGCGAGCTTCGACCCCGTCACCAACCTGCCGAACCGTCACGAGTTCGCCAACCGGTTGGACGCCGCGCTCGCGGGCGGTCGGCCGGTGGTCGTGCTCTTCTGTGATCTGGACGGGTTCAAGGCCGTGAACGACCGGTACGGCCACACCGGCGGTGATCAACTGCTGATCCAGGTGGCCGAGCGGCTGGCCCGTTGCGTGCGCCCGGGCGACACGGTGAGCCGATTCGGCGGCGACGAGTTCGTCGTCCTCTGTGTCGACATGGAGCGCTACGACGCGACGGAACTGTGCCTGCGCATCGAGACGGCCTTCCGCGAGCCGTTCGCGGTCGACGGTGAACCGGTCGTGATCGGAGCGAGCATCGGCATGGTCTGCAACGACCGCACCGAGAACGGTGAGCAGTTGATCCAGCGGGCGGACGCCGCGATGTACACGGCCAAGCAGGAGCGCCAACAGGTCCCCGGCGTACGGACCAGCGTGGCCTGACCCGGACCGCTCCGGGTTTACTGAATGTCATCGGTGCTGGGCTTCTGGCGGCTGCGGCGACGGCAGGAATTGTTGGTTGTCGGCCCGCTCTCCGCTTCGCAATAACGTGGGACATCGCTTCTCCGCGCAATCCACTATGCTCCGACGGGTCGCGCCGGCGGCGGCGGGGAATTGACCCGCGCGATTCATGGCCGGCGTCGGCCAATCACACAACCGGAAGTCACCGCGTAACCTCGGAACGTTCGGAGGCCTCAACGATGGCCCGCCCAAGGACGCGACGATCCGTCGCGATCATCGCGCTCGTGCTCTCACTCGCCGGCGTCGTCTCGATACCGGCTCCCGCCTCGGCCGCGTTCAGCCAACCCCTTTCCATATCACCGGCGGGGTACGACTCCTACGATCAGCAACAGGCCTACGACCGGCAGGGCGACGCGCTCTTCGTCTGGGTGCGTGAATCCCACACCTATCCGCACCCGCGGTACGTCGAGTTCAAATCCCGCAGCTACAACGGCAGATGGGGCACCACGACCACCCTGTCCCCGGCCGGCCAGGCCCCGCACAGCCCGCAGGTCGCGGTCGATGACGACGGCGACGCGATCGTGGCGTGGCGCGCGTACAACGGCGTCGACAACAGCATCTACGCGCGGAGAATCTCCAAGAGTGGCACCCTCGGGCCGCTCATCGCGGTGTCGGCGGGCGGGATGCAGGCCCATGGCACCTACGTGGCGATCGACTCGGACGGCGACGCCGTGGTGACCTGGGCCGAGCGGCACGACACCGGCGCTGTCTTCCCGATGATGCGCCGGTACAGCAGCAGCGGGACGCTGTCACCCGCTGTCGTGCTGGCGTCGACTCCGACAGCTGCGGAACCGCCGGCGGTGGCGTACGACCGCGAAGGCGACGCCGTCCTCGCCTGGGCCAACGACAACGTCGTGCAGGCCCGCACCCTCAGCGCTGATGGGACCATCAGTGAGCTCAAGACCGTTTCCGCGCCCCTCTCGCCGATCGACCGTCATTTCACCGCCAAGGTGACGGTGGACCGGGACGGCGACGCACTCGTGACCTGGCGCCACTGGAGCGACCAGGGCCAGAGCACGCGGGTCTGGGGCCGCTGGGTGGCCCGCGACGGGACCGTCGGCAACGTCCGTCAGCTCACCCCCGCACTGCACACGGACGTGGTGAACCACTCGGTCGCCGGCGACCTCGACGGCGACATGCTGCTGACCTGGGACCTGTTCTCCACCGGGCACCTGTACGCCGTCTCCATCAGCCCCACGCAGACGGTGGGACAGCCGGTGCTGCTGTCGACCTGGGGCCGTCTGCACACGGTCCGCGTCGACGACGACGGTGACGGCATCGTGGTCTGGCAGGGGAAGGGTCTCAACAACTCGGTCGGCAGCGTGGAGGCACGTCGCGTGACCCGGTCGGGCACCTTCGGCACCACGGAGGTGATCGCGGGGATCGGTGTCGATCCGACAGCCGCGGTGACCCATGAGGGACGGGCGGCCGTCGCCTGGGAACGGCGGTTCCAGGTCGATCTGCAGATCCAGGTGAGCGTCGACCCCTACTTCGTCACCACCCAGGGAATCCGCTCCTAGACCGACGGATGGCTGTTGGTGATGTCTGAGGGAATGGGGTCCGGCCGGACGGCGGGACCCCATTCGCTGTCCCTGGTCCGGAGACGTGTGGCTATCTCGACGTATCGCCCATGGGCTTGGTACACAGCACGTCGGGCATGGGCAGGTACCCGAGTGCCTGCCAGAACCTGAGCGCCGTAGTGCTGTCCGGCATGACCAGGAGGTTCACCCGCGGACATCCCAACGCGGTGAACCGTGCTTCGAGCTCACCTACCAACATGGTGGCGATGCCCCGCCGGCGGTGGGCAGGGTCCACGGCCAGGCGCAGGATCCAGCCGCGGCGCCCGTCGTAGGTACCCAGGACCACGCCCGCAACGGCACCGTCCAGCTCCGCGACCAGGAACAGCTGCGGGTCCCGGGTGAGCTTGGCCGTCAGTTCGTCACGAGGCAGCACGTCCCGCCCCGCCGCGGCCCACAGCGCGGCGACATCGTCGTAGTCGCGCCAGCAGAACTCACGGATTTGGACCAATGCGACTCCTTGTCACTTGGCGGACCCTGGCCGCGGCGCAGGTGCATGACGACGGGATACATGGACGCGGTGGAGGAAGCGCTACTCAACTCGCTCTTCACCGCCGCCACCACCACCGGCGTGGGCGGTCATACCAGTCACGCTGTTCCGCACCGAGCCGTGATCCGGCGGTTGTCGGCCGCCGGCCGGCTGGCGGCGCGAGCCTGACTCCCGGGGATGGGCGGGCCACCCGAGTGGCACGAAAACGCCCCTCAGGGTCGACTTCCGTCGACGATCTGAGGGGGGCGTTTTCCCTGCTCAACCGCTGTGGGCCCGAAGGGACTCGAACCCCTAACCTTCTGATCCGTAGGAGCGTCCCGCAGCTGTCGTCGCCCGCCTCGCCTCCCCACTGGCTCGGGGCCAGCGTTCATCCCGTGGCGGCTGTTGGCGTCGTGCTGGGGTCGGGCTGGGGTCAGAGACTGTCAGCTTGGGAACCGTACAAGATCCCCCGCTGAAGCCTGCCGTACCCAGCTCAGCGGCTTTACCGAGTGGCCTGGAGTGACCCCTGTTGACCCCGGCTACTGGCCCGCTAATGGCCCGCCGATCCTCGCGAATCCGGTTGCCGGGTGACCGATGATGGTCGTGATGACGACAACACGAGGCGAACGCGATCAGCCCAGTCTTCAGCGGCGGCTGGAGGTATTGAAGCTGCCGGTTGTGCCACTGGAACGCCATGGATTTCTGACGCCCTCAGACCGCGCGGATATGGAGCGCGAGCCTGAGGCGGTCGGCGTTGGGCCCGATGGCACGGCGTTCGCCGTCTGGTCACACCGGATGGACTCCCGGCGCAAGCAGGTGACCTGGCATCTCGGTGGCAAGGGGATCCGGATTGTCGGTGCCATCGACGTGGAGACAGACCTTTGCGCGTCGTTCGTGCAACCGCTGCCGGAGGGGCGGGTCCTGCTGGCGGCGGCTCGCACTGGGCGTGGCGCGATCAACGGTGAGGTATGGACACGCGACGGCGATCTGGAGTACCGAGGCCACCTGGGTGATGCCATCGAGGAACTCCAGACGACGCCGTCCGGCAAAGTATGGGCGGGATATTTCGATGAGGGAGCGTTAGGCGGAAGCGGGCCGGAGGGACACGGCCTTGCCCGGTTCAACCAAGACCTGACCGTTGACTGGCTCTACCCGCACGATGCCGGGCTTCCGTACATCTCTGACTGCTACACGCTCAACCTGCACGGCGAAACTGCTCACTTCTGCCCTTACACGGATTTCCATATCCAGTCGGCGTCAGGTGACAAGGTTACGGATTGGGGGGCGTCTCCCTATCAGTCCGCGCACAGCATGCTGGTCAGTGGCGCAGACCGAGCTCTTCTAGCGGGCTGGGGCTCCGAGTACGACGTCGTGACGCTGCTGCGCATTGGCCGAGACGGCGTGCGCCGCATCGGCGGGCAGTGCCGCCTCGTGCTACCCGATGGCATCGAAGCACAACGTCTCCGCTACACCTGCCGGAGCGGCGACCTGCACGCCTTCACCCGAGGCACTTGGTACCGCACCAACATGGACGAGCTACAGGCTGTTGCGCTGAGCTCAATAGCGGACGCGGAGAGCGGGTGACGAGAATCGAACTCGCATATTCAGCTTGGGAATCGCACAAGATCGGCTATAAGCGCGCCTCTACGCCTGTTCGATGCGCTCTCGCGTGGCCTGGTTTGGCCCCGCGTGACACCACCTTGTGGCCCGTAGGTGGCCCGGCCGGCCCTCTGATCCGTAGTCTCGGCGAGAATGTCCGGCTTGGTGTAGTGCCATCGGTATCGCGTGGTCGTAGCGATTCGCCCGTCCAGGGCTGCGTCTCCCGGTCCAACACCGCTGCTGTCACGCGTTGCTGTCATGGCGGCGGTACGTGTAGGAGCCGCCGGGCCTCTGCCAGAACTTCGGCGTCAAGGGCGGCTGTGGCCTCGGTGCTGGGGCTGACTGGGCCGTACCCCAGCATGTCGTACTGGTCGTCGAGGGCGGCCAAGGGCCCAGCAAGAGGCAGCCGATCGTGGCCGAAGGTGCGGTGCGTCCAGTCGGCCAACTCACGAGGGCTGAGGTCACCCGCGACGGCACGGGTGGCGAGCACCCTCAATGCGGCGACCTCGCTCTCCCTGCTGCCTTGTGAGTAAGACGGGAGACCGAGTTCATTGAGGGCCGCGGGCAAGGGCCCGTGCACTGCTGTGTCGGCCTGGCGCAGTGGCACACCGGCAAGCTCCGCCAAGGAGGAGCTGTCGACGCCTGCGGCAAGCGCGTCACAGGCAGCACGTACGACATCGTCGGCGCTGCCGTAGCCGATTGCCCAAAGCACGACAGCATCGTGCAGTTCCGAGATTGCCTCGCGCTGGGTGGTCACCGGACGAGAGTGGACCAAGTTGCTCCACCCAACAAGCGGGTTAGGAAGTGTGGACACGGGCGGAAGCTGCTCGGCAGCAACCTGGCTTGACCTGCGTCGTCATGCCGGTTCGCACGTCCAGGAGTTGACCGCCGTTGACCCGGGTCACCCCTCCCAACGGGCACGCAACGGGCACGGCGTCACCGAGGGGGTTATGAGATCATGATGGACGGTCCGATGACCCGCCCACATGCGCTGCTAGCGGCGAACACACATCTCGGCATCCCTCAGCCCTCCCCCGCCGTCGCCGTCTTGCGGACTGGATGCCGACTGCACGCCAAGTCGGCGGCTTGGGACCTCTCGAAGCTGAAGGCCTTGACGCAAGGGGCGATCATCATCTCATGCCGAAAAGGATCAGGCTTGGCGCTCTTGTGCAACCCTTTGGCCTTACCCTCTTTATCACTGGGGCATTTCTGGCCACATCGCCATGGCAGTGGGATATTTGGCCTTGGCTTGCAGATCGTCCCGCAATACTGACCAGCATGGCCGGACTAGCTATTATCACTTCCCTCCAGTTGCGCCGGCGGCGCATTAGAAATCCGACACGAAGCGGAATCGGCTTAGAAAATCCTGAGCAACCGCCGCTTCATTGGATTCTGTCAGACGCAGGAATTGGGTTTCTAACAGCAGCAGTTGCTCTTGTCGGCGCTTGCGCCATGGCCGTGATGCTGACGGTTGCGAAAAATGCATCCGCCGGCAGTGAGCAAGCCAAGCTGCAAATAGAAGCCATCAAGTACGGATTAGGTGTTATTGCGAGTGGGGGTGCGCTAGCAGCACTGCTGCTGGCGCTTCGCCGTCAACGATTGGCGGAGAGGTCGCACGAGCTCGCGATACGCGCACAAGAGTTGGCGACCAGAGCCCACGAGCATACGGAATCTGACGCTGCGGAACGTCGGGTTACGGAACTCTACTCTAAGGCAGTCGAGCAGCTGGGGAGCGACAAAGCCGCCGTTAGACTGGGAGGCCTCTACTCGCTTGAAAGAGTGGCTCAAAACAACCCGGTTCATCGGCAAAGCATCGTCGACGTGATCTGCGCCTACCTTCGCATGCCATCCGCAGTGGCGGCGAAAATGAATTCGTCGAAAGTGATCACGGCTCAAACGAAGAGCGCGGCAGAGGAGTTGCTGGTCCGCAAAGCGGCTCAAGAGATGCTAGCGCGCCACTTCAAGACCTTGAATTTCGACACCGGGGAACCCTTGCCCAGCCCAGAGTACTGGGGTCGTCTGAAAATCAACCTGTCAGGCGCGTCTCTGCATAGTTTCGATTTTTGGCACTGCCATGTCGAAGAGGCAATTTTCACTGGTGCGGAATTTCATGGCTACGTACAGTTTCACGGCTGCACATTCGATCGTCGCGCATTCTTCAGTGACGCGAAGGTATACGGCGAAGCTTATATCGTTGCGTGCGACTTCAAAGGCGTCGCCTGGTTTGACGACACCAAATTCTACGGTGATACGTACTTCGAGGGATCAACCTTTGATGCTTACGTCACCCTAGAGAACTGCCTTCTAAGTAAAAGCGTTGATTTTAGCGATGTAACCTTCTCCGAACCACCAAAAGCCGCAGGGATTAAATTTAATGGCGAAATGAAAGACCTACCGCCGGAGCTGCGGCGATACGTCAAGCTCGCCGGCGAAGATCACTGATGGCTGCAAGTTCCTTCCCCCTGCCCAGCGCGCCTCCCACCTAGCGCCATCCCGTCTGCCGCCGACCCACACACCGTGGAGCGGGCCAGGGCCAGGGTGACAAGGTGGAGCGCCCTACCGGACGAACGACCTTGTCGCCCTGGCCCTGGTCTGCTCGGCTCTGCCTGGGTCGGTGGCCGGCGGGATGGCATCCCACCACCCACGAACCGGAACCGTTCGGCAACTCCATCTCGGAGTCGTCTGGCCCCCGCCGGAGGCATGCCCTTCAATTGGCCGGCGCGCCGGCCGATGCCGGCGCTTGCGCCGCCAGCAGGCCGAGCGCGGCCGGCGCGGCCCGCTTGCGGGCCGCCTTGATCTGATAGAGCGCAATTCGGCAGTCGGTAGCGCCAGCCACTTGTCCCGTCACGGGAGATGCTTGACACTCGCGTCCCACCAGATGCTTGACATGATCGGGTTCACGCGAACGGCGACCGCAGCGCGTCTCCTCCAGCGTGTTACCCGGACTGCCCGGCCGTCATTGCTTCTTCCATCGCGCGGCCAGCTGCTGGTAGTGCGCGACGAGCTCGTCCCGTGTCACTCCTCCGCCGTAGACCGAACCCCACAGCAGGTCCCGAAAGCGCAGGTAGTCGAGGTCCTTTGGCGTCGCCTTTAGGTCATCCTCAAGCGGCCACCCTCTGCTCGCCATGTACTGCTCGCCCGACGCCCTGACGTCGGCCATACGCACCACAGGCTCGTAATCTCCGAAGGCCGGATCGTCGGGGTCTATGACAGGCAAAATCTCAGACGCTGATGCGAAACCCAGACCCGCGAACAACGTCAACACGGCGTCCTGCATCACCGGCAGGTCATCTTCCCCGCTCATGAGGATTGATGCGATGGCCTCCGTCGAAGGCGTCCGGCCTGCTTCCACCGCCCAGGTACGCAACGCCTCTACCGCGAGGTGCGGGCCGACTCGCTCGGGCCTACCCTCCACGTGCTGGAAGCCGCACGGCTCATCGGTGTTGGGCAGGTGCAGCGAGAGGCTGAGCCCCGCCGGAGTTCGGCCCTCTAGATGGGCGCAGGCGCTGTTGGACACGTATGCCGCCAGAACTGGAGCCGCCGTGGTCGCCACCAGGTCGTCCACACCCGCGGACAACCGCAAACGCTCGGTGTAGAACGGCACGACGCCCACCCGCTGCCAGCCCTGGCCCAGGTCGTAGAGCCCAACCTTGTTGTTGCCCCACCGGGTTGGCGTGGCGAAGGAAGACCCGAACGCCTCGCGCACCCCGGGCTGCGCTGGAAGCGTGGCGGTCTTCGGCTTGGCCAACAGCAGCGTCCCGAACCAACCCATGGGGGCGAACTCTACGACGAACCAAACCTAGGCCGTCAAGCATGTCCTGGGACGGATTCGTCAAGGATGTGGTGGGACTAGACAGTAGCGCCGGCCACTAGCCGCCTAGGTTGCGGATCTCCTCGTAGAGATCGTCCGCTGCGCTCGACCCTCGGTAGGGGTCAGCACGGAGCATGGCGGCGAACCTGGCAAGCCGCTTCTTGATCCAGGAGATTTGGCGGTCTGCTGGTAGGTCGAGGATGGGGCGGATGGCGGCCGTGGCGGAGTCGAGGTCACCGACTTGCAGGAGAGCGGTCCCTTGGTAGACGTGGGCTAGGGCCTCGTCGTCCAGGGACCGGCTTTCCGGCGGCTCCTTCTCCCATAACGTGATTGCCTGCTCGGCCTCTCGTGCGGCGCGTTCCGCGTCGGCTCCTCCTGCTAGCCAGATCAGGCTGCTTCCTGCGTAGTAGTGCTGCTTGGCGACCGAGAAGCCGAAGAGACCATCCACCGAGTCCGTGGTGGCTAGCTCCTCCCGCTCCGTCTGGGCGAGGTCGAGCGTTCGGTTCGCTCCCACGGAGTCGCCCAGGTTGGCGTGGCACTGCGCCACGCCGCACAGAAGCCGAATACGGCCGGTGCCCCTCGCCTTGTACCGCAGTCCGTCGTGCACGTAGTCCAGGGCGTGGGCGTAGTTGCCCTGAAAACGCGCGATCAGGCTCTGAGTGCCGCGTGTCCACGCGCGCAGCTCGTTGTCTCCGGCATGTTCGGCACAGGTCCAAGCGGCCTGTGCGTGGGTCATGGCCGCGTCGGCGCTCCCCAGGTCTAGGGCGGCGTACGCCAGTACGCCTTGCAGCCTGCCCAGCAGGAGGTAGAGGTCTTTGAGTTCGTGGGGGCGGTAGTGGCGTTCGCGTAGCCGTTGCAGGACTTCGCCGCGCAGCTCGACGGCACCTTGCAGCATCGGGCCGGGTGGCGTTCCGAGGTAGGCCATTGCCAATCCCCCCACGCCGTCGCTGATCTCGGCCAGGTCGTGTCGCTCCTCGGCGGCGGTGAGCAGCCGGAGTGAGTCCTTGACGGATGCGGTCAGCAGCCTGCCCGTCCGCTCGGCGTCGTGTCGCTCGCTGGCCTCAGCCTCCCAAGCTCCGACGAGGGCGCCGCGTGTGCCGAATGCCTGGTCGGCTCGCTCTGCGAACTGTCGTTCCGGGAACTTCTCGCCCTGCTCGACCTTGCCGATGTAGCCGCGGTTGTAGGTGATGCGCTCCGCGAGATCGCGCAGCGACCACGCGCGCTCAGCCCGCAATCGCCGTAGCTGAGCGCCGAACGACGGGTGGTCGGCGCTGTGTGTGGCTGCCATGTATGGCCTCCCTGCTGTCGCCTACTCGCCTCACTTGATGTTGGGCGACACCCAAAGTATCGACGTTGCGACATGTCCTCGGGAGCCTGGAAACATGAAGCGGACCCTTACACCGGAGGAAGCGAACGCGATACTTGCCCGACTCGACATCTTGGCCGCACGCCTCGCGACCCTGACGCAACGGGTCGATGCGCTGGACGCTAGCTCGCCGGCCCGCCCTCAAGGCGACGCAGGCGCTCGTCCAACCGCGCAAGTTCGTCGTGCATCGAGTCGAGACGCTTCATGATCTCGTCGTGGACGGTCGTTGAGGCTGCGTCGGTCTCACCGCTGCGGCTACGCACGAAAGTGCCGCGTCCCTGCCACGAGACGATGAGGTCTTCAGCTCGTAGGTCTGCGAGCGCCCGCTGCACGGTCATCTTGGCCACGCCGTACTGCTCGGCCAGCTCAGCAACGGTCGGCAGCCGGTCGCCTACGGCGTACAGACCGTCCCGGATTGCTGCGCGGAGAGCGTCGGCAACCTGCTGGTACGGCGGTCGCCGGTTATCCATGTCCAGACCCACGATCCAAACCTAACCGTCCTAGCTCGCCTGAGCGAGATAGCAAACCCAAGGATCTTGCTGGCGTCCATTGTGGTTACTAGTAGACCTAGGTAACCTATGCACACGTCAAGCGCCGGGAACGCCGGCCGACTCAACTAGGAGGTTTGGGCATGGTCCCGAACACGATCAAGGTTCCGGTTCCATTCGACTACGTCTTCCCGCACGGGGCGCTGTGCCTGAGTGTCCAGCCGGTGACGGACTTCGACAAGCGCGGCCAGGGCGACGACCAGGCCCGCGACAAGGACACGGGCGAGCGGCTGTGGGTGGTCAAGGTCCTGGACCTGGACCCCGAGGCCGGCAAGTTCGGCGGGTCCAACGAGGTGAAGGTGAAGATCAGCGCCCCGCAGCAGCCCGTCCCGCCGGCGTCGGCCATCCCGGGTTACCCGCCGGCGGTGGAGTTCTCTGAGCTGACGCTCACGCCCTATGTCGATTCGCAGCGGTGCAAGGCGACGGGGAAGTGCCGGGCGCGGCAGGCGTGGTCGATCCGTGCCGGTGCCATGTCCGCCGCCGCCGTGAAGCAGGCGGCCTGACCAGACCAGGACGCGCGGGGCGGGACTTCACCCCGCCAAGGACGACCCCCGCCCCGCGCTCTACCCGTTCTCCCTGGAAGGAGTTGGGCTGATGCCCACGGTATCGAACGCTGCCCGGATCGCCGGGAACCCGCGTCCCGGCCCGCACCGGAAGACGCACCGCCGCACTGTGATGCGCCTGGCCGGTCCCGGTGTCCGGGCCGCCCGCGACGTCTACACCACCGTCCCGGCCGACGCCGTGCGCGTGGCGGCGCTGGTCGAGATCGCCGCCGCCGCTGCCGCCCTGGCCCGGACGGTGGTGAAGCTGCGCCACCTGGACCCGGACCTGATCGCCCCGCACGTGGCCGACCGCGTCGACCTGCGCGCCGTGCTCGGCCGTGGCCGGTGGCTGCCGACCATGACCCGCCACGTCCCGGCCCCGGAGTCCGGCCCGGTCGACCTGGCCGCGCTGATGCCGGCCCGGCCGCCGGTCCGTCGTCGGGTGGTGCGTCGTCGTCCCGGCTCGCCGGGCCAGGCATCCCTGTTCGCCTCCGTGGTAGGGGAGGGCTGAGCTGTGCCGCTGGTCAACGTCATCCGGGGCGACCGGATCGACCCCGCCCCGATCAACGTCCGCACCCCGTTCATCCGCATCCCCATGTGGCTCGCGCTGTCGTGGTGGACGCTCAAGGCCCTCGGCCGCCTGGCCGTGGTGCTGGTCCGCTTCTGGTACGTCACCGCCCCGGCGGTGTTCTTCGCCTGGCTCTACCTGCGCTGGGGCTGGGCCGGTCCCGCCGTCGTGGTGGGCGCCATCGCCGCCGTCTCGACTGGGTGGGCGTTCGGGCACCGGGCGTCGTGGCTGCGGTTCGGGTGGTGGCCGGTGCTGTCCCGCTACCGCCGGTGGGTCTACCGGCGCAACTGGCACGCCGCCATGGTCACGGCCAAGCTCGCGGTGTCCTTCGACTCGCACACCGTCCTTCCCGTGCTGCGGAAGGTGCGGTGCGCCTCCGGCGTCGACGTGGTCACCGTCCGCATGGTGACTGGCCAGATCCCCGACGACTTCGCCAAGGTCGCGGAACGCCTCGCGCACACCTTCGGCGTCCGCCAGGTCAAGGCATCCCCCGGGCCGCGCCCGGACGTGGTGCTGCTGCATCTGTTCCGCGGTGACCCCCTCGCCAAGGTGGTCCGGCCCCTGCCGGTGCCGGCAGTGCCCGAGTTCACCGCGCTCGCGGTTGGCCGGCAGGAGGACGGCGACGGCTACCCGCTGCGCCTGTTCGGCACTCAGGTCCTGGTCGTGGGCGCCACCGGGGCGGGGAAGGGCTCGGTCATCTGGTCCGTGGTCCGGTCCCTCGCCGCTGGCGTCACGTCGGGGCTGGTGCAGATCTGGGGCCTGGACCCGAAAGGCGGGATGGAGCTCGGGATCGGCGCGCCGATGTTCACCCGCTTCGCGTGCAAGGACTACGCCGCCATGGCGGAGCTGATCGAGGAAGCCGCCACGACAGCCCGCAACCGGGCGGCCAAGCTGCGCGGGCGGACCCGCCAGCACACCCCCACCCCTGATGAGCCGCTGATCGTCCTGGTCATCGATGAGCTGGCGAACCTCACCGCGTACCTCACCGACCGCCAGCTCAAGGACCGGATCAAGGCCGCCCTGTCCATCCTGCTCAGCCAGGGCCGCGCGGTCGGTGTGCACGTCGTCGCCGCCATTCAGGACCCGCGCAAGGAAGTGCTGCCGTTCCGGGACCTGTTCCCCACCCGCATCGGCCTGCGGCTCGCTGAGGCCGCTCAGGTGGACCTGGTGCTCGGCGACGGGATGCGCGACCGGGGCGCGCTGTGCGACCGCATCCCGCAATCCCTCCCGGGTGTCGGCTTCGTGGTCATCGACGGTGACCCCACCCCAATGCGGGTCCGCTTCTCCTACCTCACCGACGACGAGATCCGCGACATGGCCACCACCTACGGCCGGCTGCGCGTCATCGACGGCGAGATCCTGGACGGTGCCGCATGAAGCCCCACCCCACCCACAGCCGCGCCGACCGCATCGACGGCCTGGTCCTCGTCGTCATCCTGCTCATCGTCGCCGGCTTCGCCGGAGCCGCGTCGTTCACCCACGTCAAGGACTGGACCCTCGACAACAGCCCACCCGGCACCGGCGAGTGGTTCGGCTGGGCCAACGCCGTCATCTCCGAACTCATCCCCACCGCCGCCCTGCTCACCATCCGCCGCCGCAAGCGCACCGGCGGCCCGATCGGCTACCCGATGTTCCTGCTCGCCGCCGCCGTCGCACTCTCCCTCGCCGCGCAGCTCGCCGTGGCCAAGCCCGGCCCGTCCGGCTGGCTCCTGTCCGCCGTGCCCGCGCTGGCGTTCATCGGCCTGTCCAAACTCGTCCTCACCACCGGCCCCACACCGACCACCGACGACACCGCCCCAGCCCGGCCGGTCGAGCCGACCGCCCCGCCCGTCCGGCAGACTCCGCCGCCCGCCACCGCGCCGGCCGCTCCGGAACCCGTCGCCCTGGCCCCGGTCGAGCCGGCCCGTCCCGCCCCGCTCGCCCCGGTGCCGCCGGCCGCGTTCACCCGCCGCAACGGCATGCCCCTGACCGGGGAGGTGACCCGTTGACCATCACCCCGACGCTGCCCGGCCTCACCCCCACCACCGAGGGTCCGAGCCCGGGCTCCCGGGCCGCCCGGATGCTCATGCCCCGCTCCGTCGACGTCGTCAAGGACCTGGCCGCTGACTACGGCGTCTGCACCCGACCCGTCTCCCTGCGCCGCACCGACCTCGACTCCGGCCGGACCGAGGTCATCGACATGCCCTGCGGCGCCACCCAGGAAGCCAAGTGCCCCGCCTGCGCCACCCGCGCCCGACGCCTGCGGCAGCAGCAAATCCGGGAAGGATGGCACCGCGACGACGAACCCGACCCCGGCCCCGAGCCCGCCACGGAAGCGCAACGCGGTCTGATCGTCGCCCGCGCTCACCTGGAATTCGCCCGCGACGAGGCGGCCCGCGCTTCGCAGTGGGACCAGGTCGCCGACCTGGACGACGCCATCGCGGAACTGGAAGCCCAGATCACCACCGAAGGACTCCGCGGCCGACCCGCACCCCCGCACGCCACCGACGACCAGGAGGACGGCGACGGCAAACGCCGGGTGCGCTCGACCAAACGCCGCCAGGACGCTCCCGACCTGCCCCGGCTCCCGGTGCAGAACCGGACGGTCGGGCGGACGTATGAGGGGCACGGCGGGCAGGTGTTCCGGCCGTCGATGTTCCTCACCCTCACCCTCACCCTCGGCTCCTACGGCCGCGTGCACTCCGACGGCACACCCGTCGACCCCGATACCTACGACTACCGGCGCGCGGCCTGGGACGCGGTGCACTTCCCTCGGCTGCTGGATCGGTTCTGGCAGAACCTGCGCCGTGCGGTCGGCTGGAACGTCCAATACGCGGGCGCGGTTGAGCCGCAACGCCGTCTTGCCCCGCACGCGCACTTCGCCATCCGGGGCACCATCCCCCGCGCGCTGGTCCGCCAGGTCGCCGCCGCCACCTATCACCAGGTGTGGTGGCCGTCCGTCGAGCATCGGGTCTACGAACCGGGGCGGGCGCCGCAGTGGGACGCCGACGCCGCCGGCTACACCGACCCGACCACGGGCCGGCTGCTCCCGTCGTGGGATGACGCCCTGGACCTGGTCGACGCCGACCCCGACGCCGAACCCGTGCACGTCGTCCGCTTCGGCGTCCAGGTCGACGCCAAGGGCGTCCTCGCCGGAACCAAGGACGCGGACCGTTGCGTCGGCTACATCACCAAGTACCTCACCAAACAAGCCGCCGACTGCCACGACGTGACCACCGGCCGGCAACGGGCGCACCTGGAACGCCTGTGGCAAGAGCTGCGGCACACGCCCTGTTCGGAGCGGTGCGCCAACTGGCTGCTCTACGGCGTCCAACCGAAGAAGGCCCGGCCCGGGTTGAAGCCGGGCAACTGCAAGAACAAGGTCCACAAGCGGGAAACTCTCGGCATCGGCGGGCGGCGCGTCCTCATCTCCCGCCAGTGGTCCGGCAAAACTCTCACCGACCACCGGGCCGACCGCCGGGAGTGGGTCAAGGCGCTGCTCGGGGTCACCACCGACGCCGACACCGCCCCGGCCGGCGGCGAGCAGCGGCACGCATGGGAACTCGCCAAGCCCACCGACCCTGACGTTGCGCCCCTCGGCCACCGGGTCCTGCGCGCCATCTCGGAGCGCATCCAGTGGCGCGCCCAGCTCGACGCCGCCAGACGCAACCAGGTACCGCCCGATGTCTCGGCAACTCTGCTCGACGCTCATGACAAGGAGGAACGACGGTGATTGTCTCCGACGTCCGGCCGGTGCCGGCGCGGTTGTGGGAGCTGCCGGCGGATGATCTGCCGCCGTTGTTGCTTCGGCCGGAGCAGGTGGCCCGGGTGTTGAACATCGGACGGTCGAAGGTCTTCGACCTGATCCGCTCAGGGCAGCTCCGGTCGGTAAAGGCCGGCGGCTCACGCCGGATTTCGGCAACTGCTCTGCGCGAGTACGTGGCGCGGTTGGAAGCCAGGGAGGACGACTGATGCCACGGTCAGAAAGCGCCGGGGAGCAGCCGCCGGCGGAACGGAAGCCGCGGCGGTCCAAACGGGGTAACGGTGAGGGATCGATCTACCTGCGCAAGGACGGCCGGTGGACGGCGGCGTACTTCGTGCCCAAGCCTGGCGGCGGGGAGTCGCGTCGCTACGTCTACGGCCGCTCGCCCGAGGAGGTCGAGACGAAGCTTGTCGAGATGCGCAAGCAGGTCCAGGCGGGCGCGCCCCTGGCTCCTGCCGGCCTGACGGTCGCCCGGTACCTGGAGGAGTGGATGGAGCAGGTGGCCGCCCCTCGGGTCCGTCCGAACACTGCCCGGTCATACCGGGACCTGATCGCGAAGTACCTCGTGCCGAGGCTGGGCCGGAAGCGTCTGGGCCAGCTGGGCGCCCGGGACGTTCGGCAGTTCCTCGCTGCGCTCGCGGGTGACGGAGTGGGAGAGCGGACGGCACAGTTGGCACACGCGGTGCTGCGGGCGGCGCTGGAGGACGCCATGCGGGAGGAGATCATCCCGCGAAATGTGGCGAAGCTGGTGCGGGCACCTCGGCCGGTGAAGCAGGAGCGGGAGCCGTTGACGGTTCAGCAGGTTCGGACGCTGCTCACCTCGACGCGGGATCACCGGCTGCACGCGCTGTTCGTGGTGTTCGCGGTGCTCGGTCTTCGGCGCAGTGAAGTGCTGGGCCTGCGGTGGGATGACGTGGACCTGGAGGTGGGCGTCCTGCGGGTTCGGCGCAGCTTGCACCGTGTCGAGGGGCAGTTGGCGACCTTCCCGACGAAGACGCAGCGGTCGGCCCGGGCGGTGCCGCTGCCGGGGATGGTCGTGCGCACGCTGCGGGATCACCAGCGGGGCCAGGAGGCGGAACGCCTGGCGCTCGGGGCGAAGTGGCCGAGCTTGGGCTACGTCTTCACCACGCCGATTGGCACTCCGCTCGACCCGAGCAACTGCACGCGGCTGGTTCAGTCTGAGTGCGCGGCGGCCGGGCTGCCGGCGATCCGGCTGCATGACCTGCGGCACGGCTGTGTCTCGGTGCTGCTTGCTCTGGGCGTGCCGCCCCGGACGGTGATGGACATCGTGGGGCACAGCACGTTGGAGATGACCATGACGGTCTACGGTCACGTGAGCCTGGACGACAAGCGGGCGGCGCTGGATCAGCTGGGCGGCCTGTTCGATGACGGGGCCGGGAAATGACGTTGCTGTCACTGGTTGCTGTCAGGGCCGGTCGCAAGCGACCGGCCCTCAGCGTTTTTCCTGTTCAGATGTGTGCGCCCGAAGGGACTCGAACCCCTAACCTTCTGATCCGTAGTCAGATGCTCTATCCGTTGAGCTACGGGCGCTCGGTGCTTGGCCAGTCTACACACCCGGCTTTCGCGCGGAGACTCCGGGATTCGAACCCGGGAGGGGCTTTAAAACCCCAACCGCATTAGCAGTGCGGCGCCATAGACCAGACTAGGCGAAGTCTCCCTGGTGGCCCCAGCAGACCACCGCGCCCGAGGATACAGGTCCGCCCCCCACCGGGGCAAAGCGACTACCGCAGCGACGTGTTTTCACCGTGTGCGCCGTCACGTTCGCGACTACGCTCCATCGACATGCAGGAGCAGACGCCGAGCGATCCGCCCCGCCGCGAGCCCGCCGAGGGGCCCCGCCGGCGCTCTCCGAAGGCCACCTTCACCCCACCCCCGGCCCCACCGAAGGCGGCCGGGGCGGGCCAGGACGAGGGTACGGACGTCGCGCCGGGCAAGCGCCGTCCGGCGAAGGCCGCGCCCGCGGTCCTGTTTCAGCCACCCACTCCCGATCAGCCGCTGCCCCGCCAGCCACGGCCCGCGAGGAAAGCGTCCGTTAGCGCCGGCACCCCGACCGAGCCCGCTGGGACCGGCCCGGCCGACGTACCTACCGGTCGAGAGGGAGCCGGTGCGAGCCCCAGCGGTGGCACGGCGGCCGGTGGCGCAGCCGGTCAGCAGGAGATCACCGGGCAGGTGACCGCCGACACACCAGCCGCGAATCGGGCCCCTAAGCGGAGCACCTCGACAGCCCGACAGGCCCCCCCGGGGCGACAGACGACTGTTGCCCCGGTCACCCCGGGCGCGGCCGAGCCGACCGGTCCGGTGAGTTCCGGCACGACGCCCCCAACCTCGGCGGCAGAGCCCGACGCCGCGCAGCCGGAGACCCCTGCGTCGCCGACGAGGCGGAAGACCGCGAGGAAGGCCACCCCGCGCAAGGACACGACCTCGCGCGCCGCCACACCGGGCGAGAGCCGCACGGGCACCGGAGGCGGGAGCGCCACCAGCACCTCAGGCGAGAGCCACCCGACCCTGCCGGACGAGAGCCAGCCGACCGCGCCCGGCGAGAGCCACACCAGCACCCCGGGCGAGAGCTCCGTGGTCGCGGAGAACGACAGCCGGACGACCGTCCCCGAACAGAGTCGAGTTGCCACGCCCCGAAGCCGGACGACCGCCTCGGGCGAGAGCCGCACCGCCGCGCCGAGAAGGACGGCCACGCCCAAGAAGGCGACCCCACCGAAGAAGGCGACCCCGAAGAAGGCGACGCCCGGGCCAGCCCCGACCACGGTCGAGCAGCTCAGGACCACCTCCGACACCCCCGCACCGACCGCCGACACCGGCGCACCCGGACCCGGCACGGCCCGGCCGGCAGCTGACCCAACGATCAGGATCGAGCAGCAGCCGGCGGCTCCGGTGCGTACCCGGGAACTGGGCCTGGCGGAGATCCGGAGCCGGCTGCTGGAGCACCCCGGCTTCGCGCCGGAGCTGCTCGCCCTGGCGGCCGTGGCGGGGATCGGGCCGCGCGCCCACGACTGGGCGCAACGGCTGCGGACGGCGTACCCAGATGCCGGGCCGGACGGGCTGGCCCGGCTGGCCAGCCGGCGGTTCGTGCGGGTGGCCGGGGCCGGTGGCGCGGCAGCGGCGGTGGCCGGGCTGTTCGCGCCGGTGGCGGAGCTGGCGGCGGTGCTCTGGAGTCAGGCCGGGCTGGTGCTGCACGTGGCGGCGGCGTACGGCCGGGACCCGCTGGACCCGGAGCGGGCGGTGGAGCTGCTGGTGCTGACCCAGGTGCACCCGGACGCGGCGAGCGCGCGTACCGCGCTGGCGGCGGCGCGGGCGGCGGACGGGCCGGGGGACCGGCCGTGGCCGCGCGCGGCGGAGGCCGCCTGGCGGTTGGCGGCGCCACTGGCCGTGCAGGCCGGCGGCTGGGCGATGCTGCGGTTGGCGTCCCGGCTGCTGCCGGGGGCGGCGGTGCTCGCCGCCGCGGCGGGTGACGCGGCTGCCGCCGAGCGGCTGGCGGCGCGCGCGGTGGCCGCCTACCGGCCGGTCAGAGCCAGCTGAACCACTCCTTGGGCAGCGACGCGTAGCCGACGAAGGCGATCACGTCGAGCAGGGTGTGCGCCACGATCAGCGGCATCACCCGCCGGGTGCGCAGGTAGAAAAGGCTGAACACGACGCCCATCACCGCGTTGCCGACGAACGCGCCGAAGCCCTGGTAGAGGTGGTAGGAGCCGCGCAGCAGCGCGCTCGCCGCGATGATGGCGGCGAGCCGCCACTGGAGCTGGCGCAGCCGGGTCACCAGGTAGCCGACCACGATCACCTCCTCCAGCACGGCGTTCTGGACGGCGGCGAGGATCAGCACCGGCACCGCCCACCACAGGTCGGGCAGGCCGGCGGGGACCAGGGTGGCGTTGATCCCGAGCTGCGCGGCCGCCCAGAACAACGCCAGGCCGGGCAGGCCGATCAGCGCCGCGAGGCCGGCGCCCCGGGCCAGGTCGGATCCGGGTCGGCGCAGGTCCATCCCGAGCGTCCGCGCCGGATCGCCGGGGTCCCGCGCCAGCAGGTGTAGGGCGAGCAGCACCGGCAGCAACGCGAAGACGATGCCGAGGAGCTGGTACGTCAGGTCCAGCCACGGCCGGGCCGACTGCGAGGTGTTGAGCGAGGCGGTCTGCTTCGACAGCGGCCCGTCGGCGGCCAGCTTCGCGATGATCGACACCAGCGCGTAGACGGCCGACCGGCCGAGGGAGAGCCCGAGCACCAGCAGGGTCTCGGTGCCCAGCACCCGGCGGGTCACCGGGCGGGTCAGCTCGTCGACGGTCACCGCACCACTCTGCCGCACGGTCGGGGCCGGCGGGAACGGTCGCACAGCCTGTGCGACCGGTGCGCACACTCCGTGGACATTCTATGCGGGCCCGATCCGCCGTCAGGAGGAGGAGCGCCCCCCGTGGACAACTTCGCACGGCTGCTGAAGGAGAGCTGGACCCTGGTCGAGGAGGACCGGGACCGGCTGATAGGTCACTTCTACGCCCGGCTGTTCCTCCTCGACCCGGACCTGCGCAAGCTCTTCCCGGTGCAGATGGCCGCCCAGCGCGACCGGCTGGTGGAGGCCATCGTCACCGCGACCCAGGTGGTGGACGACCCGGAGAGCTTCGACGAGTACCTGCGCTCACTCGGCCGCGACCACCGCAAGTACCACGCGGCCGCCACGCACTACGAGACGATGGGCGTCGCGCTGCTGGACGCGCTGCGCAGCACCGCCGGCGACGGCTGGAACCTGGAGTACGACCAGGCCTGGCGGGACGCGTACGCGGCGATCAGCGAGAAGATGCAGGCCGGCGCGGCGGCGGACGACGATCCGCCGTTCTGGCACGGCGAGGTGCTGACCCACGAGCGGCACGGGCCGGACACGGCGGTGCTGACCGTCCGCGCCCTCCAGCATCCGCTGCGCTGGAAGGCCGGGCAGTACGTCAGCATCGAGGCGCCCCGGCACCTGCCGCGGGTGTGGCGGACGTACTCGGTGGCGAACGCCCCGAACGACGACAACGTGCTGGAGTTCCACATCCGTACGCCGGCCGGGGCGGGTTGGCTCTCCGGCGCGCTGGTCCGCCGGACCAGACCGGGCGAGCTGCTCCGGCTGGCCGCGCCGATGGGCTCGATGACGCTGGACCGCGAGTCGACCCGGGACATTCTCTGCGTGGCCGGCGGGGTCGGCCTGGCCCCGGTGAAGGCGCTGGTGGAGGAGCTGACGAGGTGGAACCGGACCCGCTGGGTGCACGTGTTCTACGGCGCCCGGCACGCCGACGACCTGTACGGCCTGGCGGGTCTGGAGGAGCTGGTGGCCGCGCACCCGTGGCTGTCGGTGACGCCGGCGTGCAGTGACGACCCGGACTTCGACGGCGAGCACGGGGAGATCTCCGACGTGGTCACCCGGTACGGCCCGTGGACGACGCACGACTGCTACGTCTCCGGCTCGGCCCCGATGGTGCGCGCCACCCTGCGGGCGCTCGCCGAGGACGAGGTGCCGCCGCCGAACATCCGGTACGACACCTTCGGCAACCTGTAACGACTTTCCTCCCCCCGAAAAACCGGGTCGCGTGCCCCCGCCCCCTGGGGCACGCGACCCGGGCCCCGTCCGGCCCCTGACGGCGTCCCGCACGTGCCCCCGGACGCCGTCAGGGGCCGGTCTCCCGGTATTCCTCGACCGGCACCAACGGCACGCCCGGCGCCATCCGGTCGGTGTAGAGCCGCCCCTGGAGGTGGTCGACCTCGTGCGCCACCAGCCGGGCCATCCCGTACGCGAACGAGGTGATGATCCGGCTGCCGTCCCAGCGGGCGTGCTCCACGTCGATGCGCAGTGGCCGGGGCACCAGGCCACGGTGGTCGGCGAAGGACAGGCAGCCCTCGTACTGCTCGTCGGTGTCGGGGCTGGCGTCGACCACCCGGGGGTTGAGCAGCACCACCGGCGCGGCGGACCGGTCGGCGGGGCGGACCACGGCCGCCGCCGCGTCCACCCCGACCTGCGGGGCGGCCAGCCCCATGCCGGCGCTGAACGGGTGCAGCTCGTCGACCCGGGTCAGCAGCGCGGTGAGCCGGTCGACCACTTCCCGGGCGGCGGTCTCGTCGCCGGGCAGGTCGAACGGTCGGGCGGGCCGGCGCAGCAGGTCGGCGTCGTGGGGCAGCACACCGAGGGCGCGCAGCCGGTCGCCGGCCCGACCGGCCGCCGTGGCCCGTTCCGCGTCGGCCGGTTCACCCCGGAACCGCCACTGGAGGCGGTAGCGGGAGTTGAGCGGCGGATCGTCGGTCGCCCAGTCGAAGATCGCGCGGTCACCGCGGTCGTGCCGGCGGATCGGGGTACGCAGCGGGCCCTCGTCGGCGGAGAGCGAGGTCTCCACCCCCCAGACCCGGGGGTCGAGCGCCACCGGCAGGTCCAGCCGGACCGCCAGGTGCCGGGTGGGCAGGCGTACGGCGCGCTGGAACCAGGGGCCCCACTTCTCCCGGCCGACGTGGTACGCGTACTCGATCTCGACCCGTTCACCCGGGTGCAGCGGGAACGGCCCGTCGCCGTTCTCGAAGAGCAGCCAGATCTCCTTGTACGCGTCCCGGTCGTGCTTGGCCCGCCAGTGCATCGGCTCGCGGCTGCCACCGTCGTCCCGGTACGCCCGCAGCCGCAGCTCGGCGAAGGTGAGCGGGTGCTCCCGGTGGTGCCGGTTGGAGCGGCCCGGGTCGTCGGGGTAGCGGTCGACGGCGACCCGGACGAGGTGGCGGGTCACCGGTTCGGTGCCGACGTTGTGCAGCTGGCGGCGCACCACGCAGTGGTAGCCCTCGTCGGTGTGGGTGAGGGTGGCGGTCTCGCGCTCGACGACCAGGCCCGTGCCGGGGGGCAGCCACTGCCCGGGCGGTGGCAGCTCGCGGTGCGCCGGGACCGGGCGGGCCTGGCGGAGCTGGTCGTACTCCCGGAAGCGTTGCCAGATCGCGCCGCTGGCGTCGAGGACGGCCTCGGCGCGGCGGGCGAAGTCCTCGGTGGGCCGGTGCCGGCGCCCCTCGACGTGGCTGACGTAGGACGGGTCGAAGCCCATCAGCGTGGCGAGTTGCTTCTTGGAGAGTCCTCGCCCCGTCCGGTGCCGGGCGAGTTCCGCGGCGAAGGACTCGGCGGCCCGCTCCAGGGGGGAGGTCGTCATCAGCTTCCTCACGGCCGGGACGACAAGTCTTCACGTTCGACCACCCCGGCCGCACCTGAACTGGCACTTTGCCGACATTTGGCTTGACACCACGCGCGTTTCCACCCTCACCCACCGGGTACTACCCGGAGCCCGGGCGGTCCGTCGCCAGCGCCGTCGACGGAGTGACCCGGGCCTCTCGGTCCGCCTTTGGTGAGGCTTCCCTTACGCAGAGAGCTGTGGTTAGGCTAGCCTTAGCTGGACGGACGGCACTTCGGACAAGGGGACGGACCAGGTGACAGCGGTGATGCCAGGGTGCCAGCTCGCCCCGCCGCTCGCCCCGGTGACCACCACCCTCCGAGCCATGTTCGGCACCGACGACCTGCCCGGCCTCGCGCCGGGCCTGCTGGTCGTCGACGAGGCCGGCTGGAGCCCGGCGACCGGTCTGATCGACGGCACCCGCCTCCCCGAGTTCCTCGCCGCGGCGTCCCGCCGCTGGGGTGGCACCCCGCACGCCTGCGCCGCGCTGGCCTGGAAGTCCTACAGCTACTGGACCGCCCTGCCGGTGGTGCTCGGCTGGGCCTCGGCGCGCCGGGTGCCGCTGCTCGACCCCGCCGACGTTCTGATCCACTTCGAGGACCACCACCAGCTGCTCACCATGGGGCTGCGCGGCTCGACCGCGGTCGCCGTGCTGCCGAACGACCCGCTGGCGCTCGCCGGCCACCCCGAGGTGCGGGTGGTCGCCGACGAGGCGGAGCTGCTCCGCGTGCTCCGCGCCTCGCTGCTCGACGCCCACCTCGCCCCGATGATCGCCGCGATCCAGACGGAGGTCCGGGTCGGCACCCGTACGCTGCTCGGCTCGGTCGCCTCCGGCATCGCCCACGGGATCCTGCGCGCGGCCGACACCCTCCCCGGCTCCTCGGTCCGCAGCATCTCCACGCTGCTCGACGCGCTCGACCTGGCCGATCTGGTCGAGCTGGTGCCCGGCCCGACCGGCGAGCCGACGGTGCAGCGCCGGACCTGCTGCCTGGCCTTCACGCTGCCGAAGCCCAAGATCTGCCAGGGCTGCTGCGTCCGCCCGTCCTGACCGCGCCTACCCCGTCAGCGGCCGGACGTCCCAGAGCCACACCCCGCCGGTGAAGGTGGGGGTGATCCCGGTCAGCTCGGTCATCGCCCAGCGCAGGGCGTCGGCGTTGCGGTGCGTGCCGAGGACCACCGCCCCGGCCCGCCAGTAGCGCAGGTCGTCCACCGCCGCGGCCCGGTCCTGCCGGGTGATCGGCGGGATCACCCCGGTCCGGGCGACGTGACCGAAGTAGTTGCTGGTCCGGCGGAACGGCGCGGTGAAGAGGGCGACGTCCGGCTCGGGCGCCGACGGCCGGGTGTCCGGCGCGAGGAAGTAGCCGCGGGCGATCGGCATCTCCAGCCGGGTCCGGGACGACCAGCGCAACGGGTCCGCGTAGGTGTTGTCGGGCAGCGGCAGGGTGACGATGCTGCGTCCGCCGGCGACGTACGGGCGCCACGCGCCGGAGGTGACGAATGCCGGGGTCGGGTCGAGCCGGGTGACGGGCAGCGGGGTGGGCACGTTCGGCAGCAGGGCCATGACCAGGACGGTGACGGTGGCGAACCGGATCTGCGTCCGCGTGCCCGGATACCGGCGGGCCAGTTGGCGGGCGTGTTCCGCACCGAGCGCGAGCAGCACCCCGACGACCGGCGTGACCGCCAGCGACCAGCGGGTGGGCACCACGGAGTGCAGCAGCGGCAGGTCCTCCAGCAGCGCCCATGGGGCGGGCACGCCGGTGTCCCGGCCGTTGAGCTGGATCTCCCGGCCGAGCGAGAGCACCGCGAAGAGCACGGCGAGGACCGCCAGGCCGAGCACCAGTGCGCTGCGCCGCAGCCACCAGACCAGGGCGACGGTGAGGACCACCAGCGGCCAGCCGAAGAAGGCGTTCTCCTCGGTCGCGTTCTTGGCCAGCGGCCTGGCGGAGCGGGCGTCACCGGCCAGCGACTCGCGCGAGTACGCCACGAAGGCGGCCAGGTCGGTGCGGTAGCCCCGGATCAGCCGGGACAGCCCGTGGTACGAGCCGGGGCCGAAGAGCTGCACGTAGAGCGGGTACGCCAGCAGCACGGCGGACAGGACGGCGGCGACCCCGAGCCCGGCCAGGAAGGTGCGCGTGCCGCGGCGCAGCTCGGGCCGGCCGATGGCGACCGCCGCCACCACCACGCCCAGCGCGATCGCGGTCATCAACAGGATCTCGAGGTTGAGAAAGGCCTGCCAGACGATCAGCAGGCCGAGCAGGAGGCCGTTGCGCAGCCACCGGCCGGGCTCGGCGAGCCGCAGGGTCCGCCAGGCGATCAGCGGGACGACGAACTGCGACACGATGTTCGGGTGGGCGTTGGCGTGCGACACCATCGCCGGGGCGAACGCGCAGAACGCGGCGCCCAGCCACGCCGGCCCCCGCGACCGGGTCACCACCCGGGAGAGGAAGAAGTACCAGGCGGTCCCGGTGGCGGCCATTCCCAGGGTGAGAAAGAGCAGAAATGACCACTGCGGCCCGAAGAGGACGGTGACCGGCGTCATTGGTATTGAAATGGACAATACGGAGGTATTGGCCATCAGGTTCACGCCGTCGGGCACGTTCATCCGGTCGGAAGCGAACGGGTAGGCGAATTCGGTCACGACCCGGGCGCCGTGGGCCATCATCCACTCGAACTGCGACTGGTCGGACCGGTTGTCCCGCAGCCCGCTGCCGGGGCGCGTCCAGAGTCGCAGGGTCACCCAGAGTGCCAGCAGCACGAAGCTGAGCACCGCGGCGACGTCCCGCCGCCAGCCCTCCCGCCACCGTACGCCGTGGTCGTCGCCGACCTCGGCATCCCCGACGCCGGGTCGTTCGGCCTCGGGGTCCGAATCGGGAGTAGTCATGACAATTCGGAGCGTAGTTGGCTTATGGCGGTGACGTGACATGTTTCGGAGGACTGCGTACTATGTGCCGGGTTCGCCGACCCCCGATCACGTGCCCAAACCCGACCGCATTTCGGCCACCACGGTGCCCCGTTTCCTCCGCCGCTGACGCGGATGATTCACTCTGTCGGTCCAGGCGCGGGTCGAGTCATATCGTGAGGAATCGACGCATGGCAGAAATCACTGGGGATCAGCGCGTCCAGTCCGAGGTCCTGGAGGGCCTCGCGACGGCGGTCAACCACCGGAGCTGGTTCGTCGAGCTGGCCGTGCCCCACCTCGGCGACAACCCCATCGAGATCGGCAGCGGCCTCGGCGACTACGCGCTCGAGTGGTCGCGGCACGTCCCCCGCTTCACCGCCACCGAGGCCGACCCGGACCGGCTGGTGCAGCTCAAGGAGCGGCTGGCCGAGGAGCCCACCATCGAGGTACGGCAGATGCTGCTGCCGCACCCCGAGCGCGGCGACTACAGCGCGGCCGTCTCGTACAACGTGCTGGAGCACATCGAGGACCACGTCGGCGCGCTGCGCAGCATGCGCGACCTGGTCCGGCCCGGCGGCGCGGTGATCATCATCGTGCCGGCCTTCCAGTTCGCGATGAGCCCGGCCGACATCGCCACCGGGCACGTGCGCCGCTACACGAAGAAGACCCTGGCCGCGGCCATGACCGAGGCCGGGCTGACGGTCGAGACCATGCACTACGCCAACGCGCTCGGCCTGATCGGGTACTTCATGGCCACCAAGGTCTTCCGGCTGATGCCGAAGGAGGGCCCGATGGTCAAGGTCTACGACACCCTGGTGCTGCCGGCCACCAAGGCCGCCGAGCAGCGGATCCGCCCCCCGTTCGGCCAGTCCGTCTTTGCCGTCGCCCGCGTCCCCGCCTGACCCGTCCCACCGGGACGCCGCCCGACCTCGGCGCGCCGGCCGGGACCGCGGACGGTGGTGGCCTCCCACCGGTCGGGGGAGGCCACCATGTGCGGTCTCAGGCCCGCGCGGGTCACTCCTTGATCTGGTACGTCGGGCGGATGACCGCCCGGGCCAGGGTGTGGAAGGCCAGGTTGAAGCCGACGTAGGCGGGGCTGGCGGTGGGGCCGACGTCGAGGCGCTCGACGTCCAGCGCGTGCACCGCGAAGACGTACCGGTGCGGGCGGTCCCCGGGCGGCGGGGCGGCGCCGCCGTAGCCGGTGTCGCCGTAGTCGTTGCGGACGCTGAACGCGCCGCCGAGGTCGGCCTCCTTCGCCCCGGTGGGCAGCTCGGTCACCGACGCCGGCAGGTTCACCAGCACCCAGTGCCAGAAGCCGCTGCCGGTCGGGGCGTCCGGGTCGAAGCAGGTCACCACGAAGCTCTTCGTCTCGGCCGGGAAGTCCGACCAGGCCAGGTGCGGGGAGACGTTCTCGCCGCCGGCGCTGCCGTGCGCGTACCGCGCGTCCATCGGCTCGCCGTTGCGCACGTCGTCACTGGTCAGGTTGAACGACGACACGGTCGGCAGCAGCTCGTACGGGTCCGGGGCGATCGGTCGTTCCAGGGTCATCGGGGGTCCTTCCGGTGCGCGTGATGTCCTCCGCCCTTCTTACCCCGCCGCCGCGCTGGAACGAACCGAAAGCGACGCCACGTCCGGATCCCTCCGCGCACGGCAACCGGCGACTACACTGTAGTCATGAGTAGTCCCCGCTCGGTGCGCTTCGACGAGGCGGTGCTGGCCCGCCTCGACCGGTACGTCCGGGAACACCCCGGCTCCTCGTCCTCCTCGGTGGCCAACATGTTCGTCGACGAGTCGCTCCGCACGTACGAAAATCCCGGCGTGATCTTCCGGTCCGGCCCGGCGGGCCGGCGGGCGGCGCTGAACGGGGGCCCGGACGTCTGGGAGGTGATCGGCGCCCTGCACGCGGTGCGGGCGGAGGCACCCGAGCTCGAGGGCGAGGAGTTGGCGGCGGAGCTGACGGAGGTCACCGGGCTCGGTCGGGAGCAGATCGCGACGGCGCTGCGCTACTACGCCACCTACTCCACCGAGATCGACCAGCTCATCCGCGCCAACCACGAGGCCGCCGAGCGGGAGGAACGCCTGCGGCAGGCCGAGCAGAGCCTGCTGAAGCGCCGTGGCGCATGACCGCGCTCCTGCTCGACGAGATGTACCCGCCGGCGCTCGCGCGGCAGCTCCGGGAACGCGGGCACGACGTACTGGCGGCACTGGATCTGGAGGTGGGCCTGTCGTCGCGGTCCGACGAGGACGCGCTCGCCTGGGCGACCCGACACCAGCGCTGCGTGGTCACCGAGAACGTCCGCGACTTCGCCCGGCTCGCCCCGCAGATGCCGCACGCGGGGATCATCCTGGTCTCGGCCCGCCGCTTCCCTCGGACACGAAGCGGGCTCGCCAGGCTGCTCGACGCGTTGGACGGCGTCCTGGCGACGAAGTCAGTGCCGACGCCGGACTCGGTCGCGTGGCTCGGCAGCCCGGAGTGAGCGGCGACGAGACGTGAGGCGGAGGGTTACGGCCCGACAACGACGTTCGCGAGCGGCTCGCCCGCCGCGTACCGCCGGACCTGGTCGACCACCAGCCGGCGGGCCCGGGGCGCCAACGCGGCGGTCAGGCCGCCGACGTGCGGACTGATCAGGACGTTCGGTGCGGACCACAGCGGGTGGTCGGCGGGCAGCGGCTCGGGCTCGGTGACGTCCAGGGCGGCGTGCAGCCGGCCCGCGCTGAGCTCGGCGAGCAGCGCCTCGGTGTCCACCACCCGCCCCCGTGACACGTTCACCAGCAGGGCGCCGTCGGCCATCCCGGCGAGGAAATCCTTGTTCACCAGGCCCTCGGTCTCCGGGGTCAGCGGCGTGGCCAGGATGACGACATCCGCTCGCGGCAACAGCTCCGGAAGTTCGGAAACCGGCCGTACGCCGGGGCGGGCGCTGCGTGCCACCCGGCTGATCTCCACCTCGAACCCGGCGAGCCGGCGCTCGATCGCGGCGCCGATCGAGCCGTACCCGACGATCAGCACCCGGGCGTCAGCCAGCCCGGCCGACCAACCCGAGGCCCAGCGGCCCTCGCCCCCCGCCCGGACGAAGTCCGGCAGCCGGCGCCGGGCGGCGAGGGTGAGCGCCACGGCCAGCTCGGCGGTGGCCGCGTCGTGCACGCCCCGGCCGTTGGCCAGCGTCAGGCCGGGCCGCAGGTACGGCAGGACATGGTCGTAGCCGGCGGTCACGGTCTGCACCACTTTGAGCCGGGGCATCCGGGCGATCGGCTCGCAGAAGCGCGGATCGATGATCCCGTACGGAACCGCATAGAACTCGACATCGTCCAGATCTTCCGGGACGGGTTGAGTGCCGTCGTACAGCGCGACGTCCAGAGCGCCAAGCTCGGCCACTGCGTCGGGGTGAGAGATCAAGTAGCGCACGGCGACAATCATGCTCGATCGGGTCGAGCCAGCCATGCCCCGCACGCGCGCGACGTCGCTCGCCTTGAGCGCCGCCGCTCCGCTCCGACTCGCGAACGCCTACCTGTCAGCCGTGTTCGACCGGGGGGACGGGTGCAACCGGATCAACGACACCGGCCCCTTCCATGACACAAACGTGTGCGTGGGAATTCCACACGGTGGCCATTCGCGCCTTTTTCATCGAATGGGATTTGGCCCGCAATGCTTGATTCGAGATCAATTCGTGTTTGAAGTGGGCCGATACCATCCGCCACATGAGATTGCACAGGTACCGGGTCCATCCGCGGATCCGGACTTCCCTTGCGGTCCGGGTCGGTCGCCTCCGACTCCCCGCCATCGTCGCGGTGTACGCGCTGGCCTGCCTGTTCGCGGCATCGCTCCTGGCAGTCACGCTCGCGATGGTCAGTGCGAAGGGGGTGAATTTCGGGGCAGCCTTCCGCAGGGCGCTCGCCACGATCTTCTCCCCCGGGGAGATCCTCCTCGCGGACGGAGAATCCCCGGCCTACTACCTGTTCGGCGGGATCGCGTCCTTACTCGGCATCCTCTTTCCGATCTTTCTGCTGGGTGCCTTCGTGTTCAAATTGTTCCAGCAGGATCCCCTGGTCTGGCGCGAAACGGTGTCGCTGGAGCCACGGCCGAACAGGCCGCCCGTGCTGTGCTTCCGCTTCTACAACGGCACCACGTCCACTCTCAGCCGGATCAGCATCCAGGTGATCGCGCGGGTCCGCTCGACCGGCTCACCCGGCACGGTCAGCAACATGGAGCTGCACGTACGCACAGGCGACGGGGACCGGGAGGAGCCCGAAGCCTCCTGGCCGTACGCCCGAAGCGGCGTGCCCTTCACCATCACCGCCGCCCTCGGCGACGGACTGACCGCGCAGGAGACCAGCGAAGGCACGATGATCTGCCTTCCCGGCCGGGACGAGGCGGTGGACAAGCGCCGGGTGTCCTTCCTGCTGCTCGCCTCGGGCATCATGCTCGCCACGGGGAACAACTTCTTCAGCGCCCGGGAGTACAGGGCGAGCGAGGATCTGCTTTTGGGCCACTTCCAGGAGATCGGCACCGACTACCAGACCCCGCCGAAGACGTGGTCCGGGTGGCCCAACTTCGACGGCAACGGCGAGATCTACGTGTTCGGCTACGGCTCGCTGGTCAGCCCCGAATCGGTGGAGTTGACGCTGGGGCACGACGTGGATCGGGCGAGATTCAACTACGCGATCCTGGCCGGGTGGCGGCGGTCGTGGAACGTCGCCTCCGACAAAGGATCACATCCGGAGCGGACGTTCCGGCTCGCCGACGGCAGTGAGTACACCGGGGTGACGGTGGTGCTGGGTATCGAGGAGAGCCGCGCGGTGGCGGGATGCAACGGTTCGGTCTTCCCGGTCTCCCGCCAGGACCTCTCCCTGCTCGACGTGAGGGAGCGAAACTACGAGCGCCGAGAGGTCAGCAAGTCGGTGACCTGGGCGGGGAAGCCGGACGAGTGCACGGTCTACACGTACGTCCCGACCGCCGAGGCGACGGCGAAGCTCGCCGCCGCACAGGCCATCGGGCGGCCCATCAACATCCGTGCCGGCTACCTGGATCTGGTCCGCCGCGCCTACGAGCAGATCAACCAGTGGGCTAGCTACCAGCGGACGACGCCGCGCCCACCCTTCCCGGTGGACGAGATGGCGGTGGAGATCGACCCGGGGCTGGCCCCGCCGATCCAGCGGGCCATGAGCTCCTCGTACTTCGGCGATCCCCGAATGGCTCGCCCGGTGCCGGACGGTCGACCCGTGGCCGACGACACGGGCGTTGGCGGCCGCAATGAGAGCTATCCCGCCGGTCACCTCGACCAAGCCTGATCGGGCCCCGGTGGTACCGCCAGTCAACAACAGCAGCGAACAATCCGCCCCTGACCGGCGTTTGCGCTGGTCAGAGGGCATGTTGGCTGTTCGGGGCGGAGGGTGTGGGATTCGAACCCACGAGGACGTTGCCGCCCTACCGGTTTTCAAGACCAGCGCCATCGGCCACTAGGCGAACCCTCCCGGACCGTCACCCTCGGGTGTACGGCCGGTGCCTAGTTTGCCACGGACGCCGCACGCCGGAACCGGCCTCCCACCCCTATTGCGAGGATGCCCTGATGTGGGACACACCGACGATCGTGCTGATCACCGGGATCATGGCGGCCGGCAAGTCCACAGTGGCCGAGGAGCTGGCCCGACGCCTGCCCCGCTCGGTGCATGTACGTGGTGACCTCTTCCGGCGGATGGTGGTCAACGGTCGGGCGGAGATGACCGCCGAGCTCTCCGAGGAGGCGTGGCGTCAGCTCCGGCTCCGCTACGACCTCGCCGCGCAGACCGCCGACGGGTACGTCGAAGCCGGCTTCACCGTCGTACTCCAGGACGTGGTCGTCGGGCCGGAGCTGCCGGCGATGGTCGACCGGATCCGGCACCGGCCGCTGCTGGTGGTGGTGCTCGCCCCGCGACCCGAGGTGGTCGCCGCCCGCGAGCAGGCGCGACCCAAGACGGGGTACGGCGACTGGCCGGTGGTCGACTTCGACGCCGGGTTCCGGGCCGACACGCCGCGGATCGGGCTCTGGCTGGACACCTCGGAGCAGACCCCGGCGCAGACGGTGGACGAGATCCTGGGCCGGGCGTGGACCGAGGGGCGGATCGGGTAAGACTGGGCCATGCACGCGATCACGATTCCGGAACCCGGTGGACCCGAGGCACTCGTCTGGGCGGAGGTGCCCGACCCGGAGCCCGGCCCGGGGGAGGTGGTGGTCGACGTGCGGGCCAGCGCGGTGAACCGGGCCGACCTGCTGCAACGGCAGGGGCACTACCCGCCGCCGCCGGGCGCGCCCGCGTACCCGGGGCTGGAGTGCTCGGGGGTGGTCGGCGCAGTCGGCGCCGGCGTGACCGGGTGGGAGGTCGGCCAGGAGGTCTGCGCGCTGCTGGCCGGCGGCGGGTACGCGGAGCGGGTGGCCGTGCCGGCCGGGCAGCTGCTGCCGGTGCCGGCCGGTGTGGACCTGGTCGACGCGGCGGCGCTGCCGGAGGTGGCCTGCACGGTCTGGTCGAACGTGGTGCGGCTGGCCCGGCTCGGCAAGGGCGAGACGCTGCTGGTGCACGGCGGTGGCAGCGGGATCGGCACCTTCGCCGTCCAGCTCGGGGTGGCGCTCGGCGCGACCGTGGCGGTGACCGCCCGCGCGGCCAAGCACGACCGGCTGCGGGAGCTGGGCGCCGCGCACACGATCGACTACCGGGAGCAGGACTTCGTCGAGGAGGTCCGCCGGGCCACCGACGGTCGCGGCGCGGACGTCATCCTCGACATCATGGGTGCCTCCTACCTGAGCCGGAACGTGGCGGCGCTGGCCGACGGCGGTCGGCTGGTGGTGATCGGCATGCAGGGCGGCCGCAAGGCCGAGCTGGACCTGGGTGCGCTGCTGGCCAAGCGGGCCTCGGTGGCCGCGACCGCGCTGCGCTCCCGCCCGCTGGACGACAAGGCGGAGATCGTGCGGGGCGTCCGGGAGCAGGTCTGGCCGCTGGTGGAGGCCGGCACGATCCGGCCGATCGTGGACCGGCGGCTGCCGATGACCGAGGCGGCGCAGGCGCACCGGCTGGTCGAGTCGAACGACCACGTGGGCAAGGTGCTGCTCACGACGCCGTGACGGCACCGTTTCCCGTTCGGGGCAGCACCAGCCGGGCGCCGGGCCCCTCGCCGGCGAGCGAGTCGCCCGGGTTGTAGAGGCTGCAGCGCTGCAACGACAGGCAGCCGCAGCCGATGCAGCCGTCCAGGTCGTCGCGGAGCTTGCCGAGCAGTCGGATCTTCTCGTCCAGCCGCTCCCGCCAGACCCGGGACAGGGCGGCCCAGTCGTCGGGGGTCGGGTTACGGGAGGCGGGCAGCGAGTCGAGCGCCTCGCGGATCTCCTCCAGCGAGATGCCGACCTGCTGGGCGATCCGGACGAACGCCACCCGGCGCAGCTCCGTGCGCGGGTACCGGCGCTGGTTGCCGCCGGTGCGTTCGGCGCGGATCAGGCCGAGCCGTTCGTAGTAGCGCAGCGCGGACGGGGCCACGCCGCTGCGGGTGGAAAGCTGCCCGATGGTGAGTGATTCGTGCATCAGTCGCCTTGAGTTGAAGTTGACTTCAACTTGCAGGCTAGCCGCATGACCACCACGACCGCCACCGCCCCACCCGTACCGGGTCCGGTCGCCGCACCGCTGGAGCGGCTGCGCGCCGGCCGCGAGTTCGGCCCCAACGTCTACTCGACCGTCGACGTGCTCTGGGTGCTGTACGACCGGATCCTGCGGATCACCCCGCAGACCGTGGACGACCCGGAACGGGACCGCTTCCTGCTCTCCAAGGGGCACGCCGTCGCCGGCTACTACGCGGTGCTCGCCGCGAAGGGCTTCGTCCCGGCCGACTGGCTCGACGATCAGGGCGGCCCGGACAGCCGCCTCGGCGACCACCCGGACCGGCTGCTGGTGCCGGGCGTGGAGATCGGCTCCGGCTCACTCGGCCACGGCCTCGGGCTGGGCGTGGGCACCGCGCTGGGGCTGCGCGCCCAGGGTCGCACCGACCCCCGGGTGTACGTCCTGCTCGGCGACGCCGAACTGGACGAGGGCTCCAACCACGAGGCGATCGCGTACGCCGGAGCGACCGGGCTGGCCAACCTGACCGCGATCGTGTTGGACAACCGCTCCGCCAGCCACGGCTGGCCGGGCGGGGTGGCCAGCCGGTTCACCGTCAACGGGTGGGCCGCCGCCACCGTCGACGGACGCGACCACGACGCCCTGCACGTCGCCCTCACCGGGCACGACAAGCACCGGCCGCACGTCGTCGTCGCGGTCGTCGAGAACGGGGAATGAGAGCATGCGGGAAACCTTCGTCGCCAGCGCGACCGAACTGCTGGCGGATCCGCGTACCACCATCGTGCTGGCGGACATCTCGGCCGCCGCGTTCGCCCCGGCCGCCCGCCGGTATCCCGACCGGGTGCTCAACGTCGGGATCCGGGAGCAGTTGATGATGGGGGTGGCCGGCGGCCTGGCGCTGACCGGGCAACGCCCGATCGTGCACAGCTACGCCCCGTTCCTCGTCGAGCGGGCGTACGAGCAGATCAAGCTGGACCTCGACCACCAGGGGGTGGGCGCGGTGCTGGTCAGCGTCGGGGCGTCGTACGACCGGGCGGCGGCGGGCCGGACGCACCTCAGCCCGGCGGACGTCAGCCTGCTCGACACGCTGAACGGCTGGACCGTGCACGTGCCCGGCCACCCGGACGAGGTGCCGGGGCTGCTGCGCGACGTGGTGTGCGGGCAGGGCTCGGCGTACCTGCGGCTGTCGACGCAGCGCAACAGCCGCCCGTACGGCGGGGACGGCTCGCTGCGGGTGCTGCGGGACGCCGGGCCGGGCGCGGCGCTGCTGGTGGCCGTCGGGCCGGTGCTGGACGCGGCGCTCGCGGCGGTGACCGACCTGCCGGTGACGGTGGCCTACACCCACCGGCCGCGGCCGTTCGACACCGCCGGCCTGCGGGAGCTGGCCGGCACGGAGGTGATCCTGGTCGAGCCCTACCTGGCCGGCACCTCGGCCCGGGTGGTGTCGGAGGCGCTGGCCGACCGCCCGCACCGGCTGCTCAGCCTCGGCGTGGGCCGGTCGGACCTGCGGCGCTACGGCACGGCGGAGGACCACACCCGCTGGCACGGGCTGGACGCCGCCGGCCTGCGCCGGTCGGTCGACGGTTTCCTGCGGACGGCGTCAGCGCGGGGCTGAGCCGGCGGGACGGCGGCGGGTGCGCTCCCGGCCGAGGATCCAGAGCGCCTCGACGCCGTCCTTCCAGGTGATCTTCTTGCCCTCCTCGCGACCGCGCGCCCGGTAGCTGATCGGCACCTCGTACGGGCGGATGCGGCGGCGCAGCAGCTTGCCGGTCACCTCCGCCTCCATGCCGAAGCCGCGGGACCGGACGTCGAGGGAGCGGTAGAGCTCGACCGGCATCAGCTTGAAGCAGGTCTCCAGGTCGCCGATGTAGGAGTTGAACAGCACGTTGGCGGCCATCGTGACGCCCTTGTTGCCCATCACGTACCAGAAGCTGTAGGCGCTGTGGCTGCCGAAGGTGCGATTGCCGTAGACCACCGTGGCACGGCCGTCGAGGACCGGGTCGAGCAGGCGCGGGATGTCCTGCGGGTCGTACTCCAGGTCGGCGTCGAGGATGACCATGTATTCACCCTCGGCGCTGTCCACGGCCGTCTTGATGGCCGCGCCCTTGCCCGCGTTGCGCTGGTGGGTGATGACCCGCAGTCGGGCGTCGTCGGCCCGGCCGAGGATCTCACCGGTGCCGTCCCGGCTGCCGTCGTCGACCACGACCAGCTCGATCTCGCACGGGTAATCGACCGCCAATGCCTGCTTGAGGGCATCCGCGATGCGTTCTTCCTCGTTGTAGACCGGCATGAGGATCGAGAGCTTCACGGGGATCTCCACGGTGGCGACAGTAAGTCGGCCCTAGCCTAGCGTGGCTGCTCAGCGCCAGGGAGGCCGCCACCACGGCCAGGGGGCACCCACCCTTCAGGAACATGGTGTTAACTCTCGCCCATGTCGGCAGCCGGCTGGATGGTCGTAGTGGCGCCCGTCGCCGCGTTCGTGGTGCTCACCTCGGTGCTGTGGACCCGCCGCCCGGACGCGGTCGCCCCGCTGCGCCTGGCCGTGGTCCGCGCCGCGCTGCTGACCGGCGTCTTCGCCGTACTCACCGTGGAACTGCTGGGCGCGCTGAGCGCACTCACCCTGCCGGCCGTCGCCGCGGCCTGGCTGCTCTTCGTCGCCGCCACCGTGGCGGCGGCCCGCCCGTGGCAGCGCCGCGCGGCGGTGGCGTCCGCCGCGGTGGCGCCCGCCGCCCGGGCCGGGACGCTCGTCGGGGCGGCGACCGGCGCCCCGGCGACCGGCACCGGCCCGACCGCCACACCCGTCTCCCCCGCCGGCCCGTCCGACGCCGCCCCGCCCCCGGCGTCCGCGCCGGGCGGCCTCGCGTCGGCCCTGGCCGGCGTCCGGGCCCGGCTGGCCCACTTCCGGGGTACGGCGAGCCGGGGCGAGCGGCTGCTGGCCGGCACGGTCGGCGCGCTGGTGCTGGTGGAACTGCTCGTCGCGTTGCTGGCCGAGCCCAACAACTTCGACTCGCAGACCTACCACCTGCCGAAGGTGGAGCACTGGGTCGCCCAGGGCAGCCTGGACTTCTGGCCCACCGCGATCCACCGGCAGGTGACCATTCCGCCGGGCGCGGAGTACCTGCTGCTGCACCTGCGCCTGCTGACCGGCGGCGACGCGCTGCACAACCTGGTGCAGTGGGCCGCCGCGCTGGGCTGCCTGGTGGTGGCGACCCGGGTCGTCGCGCAGCTCGGCGGCGGGCGGCGGGCCCAGCTGCTCACCGCGTTCCTGCTGGCCACCACGCCGATGGTGGCGCTCCAGGCGACCAGCACCCAGACCGACCTGGTGGCCGCCGCCTGGGCCGGCTGCGCCGGGACGCTGGCGCTGGACGGGCTGCGCCGGCGCGCGGACATCGGGAGCCTGCTGGCGCTCGGCGCGGCCACCGGCCTGACCGCGCTGACCAAGACCAGCGGCCTGCTCGCGGTCGGGCCGCTGCTGGTGCTCTGGGGAGTCGCCCAGCTCCGGCTGGCGTTCCGCCCGGCGTCGGCGGAGGTGGGTCCAGGTTCGGCGACGGGCGGCGCGCGCTCGCCGTCGACCAGCCCGGTGCCGGCGGGATCGGGCCTGGCGGGCTCGACGCCGACGGCCTCGGCGCCAGCCGGTGCGGGGTCTGCCGGGCAGGGTCGTGGCGCCGCCGGGGTGGTGCGGACGGTCGCCGGATCGCTGCTGGTGCTGCTGGTGGCCGCGGCGGTGGTGGGCCCGTTCCTGGCCCGGGTGACCGCCGAGTTCGGCCACCCGCTCGGCCCGCCCCGGCTCCGCGAGTCCATCCCGATGGAACGGCACGACCCGGCGTCGATCCTGGTCAACGCGCTGCGGATCGGCCACACCGCGTTCGACACCCCGCTCGCGCCGCTGCGCGCCGGCACGGCCGGGGCGATCAAGGACGGCTCGCGGGCGATCGGCGTCGACCCGCAGGACCGCGCGATCACCTTCGGGCGGGAGGTGTTCCCGGTGCCGGCCTGGTACCCGGACGAGGACCGGGTGGCGTTCCCGCTGGCCGGCACGCTGGCGCTGCTGGGGGCGGTGTTCGCGCTGGCCCGGCCGGCCCGGATCACCCCGACCGGGCCGGCGGCCCTGCGGGCGTACGCGGTCGCGGTGGTGGTGGCCGTCGGGCTGCACACCGCGACGATCAAGTGGCAGCCCTGGGGGAACCGGCTGCTGCTCTACGCGCTGGTGGCCGCCGTGCCGCTGGCCGGGCTCTGGCTGGACGCGCTGCTGCGGCGCCGGCTCGGGCCTGGGCGTCGGTCGGTGGCGGCCGGGCTGGTGGTGAGCATGCTGGCCGCCTCCGCGCTGGCCGGCGTGCTGGCCCTGTCGTACGGCTTCCCGCGCCGGTTGGTCGGCGCCGGCTCGGTCTTCACCACCTCCGAGTGGGACACCCGCTTCCTGCGCCGGCCGCAGTGGGCCGAGGAGTTCCGCTGGGCCGCGGCGGCGGTACGGGCGAGCGACGCCCGCCGGATCGGCCTGGTGCAGCAGAACGACAACTGGGAGTACCCCTGGTGGCTGCTGCTCCGCGACGAGGCGGGCCGCTCGCCGGAGCTGATGGCGTTGCAGTCGGTGCTGCCGGAGCGGCCGCCGGCCGACCCGGCCTCGATGGACGCGATCGTCTGCACCGGCAGCCGTACGGCGTGCGCCAAGCTGGTGCCGGCGGGCTGGACGCTGGAGTTCCGCGACTACGTCGGCTACGCCCTGCCGCCCGGCCGCTGACCGCCCCACCACCGCGTCCCGCCCACCCCCCCGTGCCGCTGTGCGGCGTGTCGGGCTGTCCGACGGCCGGGAATCCCCGACCCGCCGCAAAGGGGGAGCAGGCGGCACCCGCCGCGCAGATGGCGGAAACCTTTCCGAGACATATTCACATCCGTGCATCCCGCGCGTTACCGTCCGGTAACTCGATCGACATCCCACGATCGAGCCGAAAGGAGTGCGTCGATGCTTGGCACCCCCACCAGGCGCGCACCGGGGATCCGACGGGCACTGACCGTCGTCTCCGCCGCCGCGCTCGTCCTGCCCCTGCTCCTCGGGCCGGCCTCCCCCGCAGCCGCCGCCGACCGCCCGACCGTCCAGCCACTCCCGACGAACCTCGAAGCGATCCGCGCCGCCGAGGCCACCGCGCTCTACGGCGCACCGGCGATCCGCCCGCTGGAGCAGCGCCGCACCGCCCTGGTCACCATGGGCGACAGCGAGATCTCCGGCGAGGGTGTGGGCAACTACGTGCCCGGCACCCACCAGAACGGCAACTGGTGCGACCGCTCCTACGACCAGGCGGTGTTCCGCACCGGCATAGCCGCCGACGAGAAGTACAACATCGCCTGCTCCGGAGCCACCCCGTGGAACCTGATCCGGGGCGGGCCCACCCAGCACAACGAGCTCAACCAGGGCGACTACCTGGCCATCAAGGCGCGCAACACGCACGTCAGGCTGATCTGGGTGGTGGTCGGCGCGAACGGCGACGGCACGATCCAGTTCGGTCCGGTGGCCACCGACTGCACCATCCGCCGGGTCTTCTTCCAAGGCCCCTGCTACCCGACCTACACCGACCAGTGGACCATCCGCACCGACGGCAGCCGGCGGGCCGTCGAGGACGCGCTCACCGACATCCGGCGGACCATGACCGACGCCGGCTACCTGGGGTCGGACTACGAGCTGGTGCTGATGTCGTACCCCAGCCCGGGCAGCCCGGACGTGGAGGACAACCCGAACTTCCCCGGGTGGTACGCGGGCGGCTGCCTGCTCTACCTGGCCGACGCCGCGTTCGCGCGGAACAAGGCGGTGCCGCTGTTCGAGTCGGCGCTGCGGGCGGCGGCCACCAACACCGGCACCCGCTACCTCGACGCCAGCCGGCTCTTCCACGGCCACGAGGTCTGCACCGACAACACCTCGGTCCGCGGCCTCTACATCGAGGTGGGGATCTGGGACGAGAACGCCGCCCGGCAGTCGTTCCACCCCAACATCCGCGGGCACGGCATGTTCGCCCAGTGCATCACCCAGTTCTGGAACGCAGGCCTCCAGCGGGCCACCTGCGTCGACCCGGCCAGCACCGGCACGGGCGTGCTCCGGCCCGGGCTGCTGGAGTTCAAGCAGCTGCGCAACGCCGCCACCGGCACCTGCGTGGACGGCAGGGGGTACGACTCGCGCAACGGCACCGTCCAGCAGTCGTACGCCTGCCACGGCGGCCGTAACCAGGGCTTCTGGTACGACTCGGCCCGCCAGTCGCTGCACTCGGAGCTGTCGCACGACCGCTGCCTGGACGTGGCGGGCGGCTCGCTGACCGCCGGCACGGCGGTCAACATCCACGACTGCCACGGTGGTGCCAACCAGAAGTTCGTCTTCGCCGGCAACCAGCTCAAGCCGGCCGGCGCGACCAACCTCTGCGTGGCGTTCGACAACCCGTGGCTGGGCACCCCGCGGCTGCGGCTGGCCGGCTGCTCCACCAGCAGCCGGCAGCAGTGGTCCTTCGAGTCCCGGTCGTTCGCCAACCCCGTCGGGTACGGGCACGACGACTTCATCGGGTCCCGGGTCTACTGACCGCGGAGCCGGCGCGGTGGTCCGCGCCGGCTCCGTCCCGGGTCTGCCCGGACTACTGCTGCTTGAACGGCACCACGATCAGGCGGGCGACGGTGGCGTCGCCGTCCTTGGCGCCGGCGACCCCGATCCTCGTGCCGACCTTGACGTCGCTCGACTGGATCGTCGTCCGCCGCTCGATCACCCGGAGCTTGTCGCCGAAGGTCCAGGTCAGGGTGAAGCCGTCGGTGGACTTGACGGTCACCGAGTCACCGTCGACCGCGGTGACCTCGCCGCGCTGCACCACGACGGTCTTGGTGCCGCCGTCCTTGGTCTGCACGACGGCCTCGCCGTGCAGGGTGTTCTTCCGCAGCAGCACCCGGGCCTGGCGACGCTTGCGCCACTCCTCGGCCCGCTCACCGCGCTTGCCCTTCGGGCCGGCCTCCGGCTCGGCCGATCCGGAGGCCGACGGCGCGGGAGCGGCCACCAGCTCCAGCTCGGTCGGGTCGAAGCCCATGGCGGCGAGCGCCTGTCCCTCCACGCCCATCGCCGCGGCGACGTCGACCGCGGCCTGCTGCGCCGTACCGTCGGCGACCTGGGCCGGGCCGCAGCCGGTGAGGCCCAGCGCGACCGCCGCGAGCAGCGACGTGGTGGCGACGGCAAATCCCTGACGTGCCATGACACTCCCTCTCGTCCGTGGTGCTTCCAGCGTCGCGCGGCCCGATGGGCGCCGCGTCAGGCCGATGTTCGGGTCAGGTAAGGATGGGCGGGCAGCCGGACGGTGAACGCCGCCCCGCCCTCGGCGGCGTGCCCGGCGGCGATCTCCCCGCCCAGCCGGCGGACCAGGCCGGCGGCGAGCGCCAGCCCGAGTCCGCTGCCCACCTTGCGCACCCCCCGGTAGCGCTCGTGCAGCGCCCCGCGCTCGAAGGCCACCGCCAGGTCGTCGTCGGTGAAGCCGGGCCCGCCGTCGCGGACCTCCACCACCCCGCCGGCCGCCGGGTCCGCGCCCGCCGGCCGGACCGCGAGCACCACCGGCGCCCCCGGGGGTACGACCCGCAGCGCGTTCTCCAGCAGCCCGTCCACCACCTGCCGGATGCGTCCCGGATCGGTGTACGCGGGCACCGGCGTCTCCGGCGCCTCCAGCCGGAACGGCACCCCGACCGCCGCGCACCGGTCCGACCAGGTGCGCTCGGCGTCGACGGCCAACCGGGTGAGGTCGACCGGGACCGGTTCCAGCGGGAAGTCCGCCGCCTCCAGCCGGGCCAGCGCCAGCAGGTCGCTGACCAGCCGGTCCAGGTGCTCCGCCTCGGCGAGCATGGTCCGCCCGGTGCCCGGCGCCTCGTCCGCGTCGATCACCCCGTCGGCCAGCGCCTCGGCCCAGCCCCGGATCGCGGTCAACGGGGTGCGCAGCTCGTGCGAGACGGAGAGCAGGAACTCCCGTTGCCGTCCCTCGCTGGTGGCCAGCGCGGCGGCCAGCCCGTTCAGCGCGTACGCCAGGTCGGCCACCTCGTCCGGCGGCTCCACCGGTACGCGTACCGCCCGGTCGCCGGCGCGCAGCCGGGCGGCGGCGTCGGCGGCGTGCCGGATCGGCCGGGCCAGCCGGCGGGCGAGGAGCAGTCCGGCGGCGACCCCGGCGGCGAGCCCGGCGAGCAGCGGCAGCCAGAGACTGCGCAGCACTTCCCGCCAGGGGCCGCTGGTCGTGGCGCGGGTCAGCACCACGCCGTCCCCGTCGGGCAGGGCCCGCCCCTCCACCAGGGCACGCCGGCCGTCGACCAGCCGCCGACCGGAGACGTCCTTGCCGGCGGAGATCCGGTTCACCACCTGCCGGGGCAGCCCGGGGCGGTCGGCCGTGCCGGCGCGCACGACGTACACCTCGATCTCCTGCTGGCGGAGCTGGCGGATCAGCCGGTCGCTCGCGGCGTCCCGCTGCCGCACCGGGCGTACCCGCAGCACGTCGGCGGCGAGGCGGGCCTGCGCGGCGAGCGCCGCCTGGTCGCGGCGCTCGGCGCCGCGTACCGCGAGGGGGACCGCGACCAGGGCGGTGACCAGCACGGAGACCAGCGCCACCGCGCAGGTGACCAGGACCGCGCGAGCGGTGAGGGTGTCGGTGAGCCGGCGACGCCGGGGCGCGGGTGCGGGCCGGGGCCCGAGCACCGGCAGCGCGACGGTGGGCTCGTGCGGCCGGTCGGGGCGCGGTCGGCCGGGGTCAGCCATCGGCCGCGTACCCGACGCCGCGGTGGGTGCGGATCACACTGGCCCCGCCGAGCTTGGCCCGGACCTGCGCCACGTGCACGTCGACGGTGCGGGTGCCGGCGTGCGCCGCGTACCCCCAGACCCCGGCCAGCAGCTCCTCCCGGGTGAAGACCCGACCCGGTCGAGCCATCAGGTGAGCGAGCAGGTCGAACTCGGTGGACGTGAGCTGGACCGGGGCGCCGCCGGCGGTGACCGTGCGGCGGGCCGGGTCGAGGGTGACCGCGCCGACCGTCCGGGCGCGCTCCACCCCCTCGGGCGCGCCGGCCGTGCGGCGCAGCACCGCGCGGACCCGGGCGACGAGTTCGCGGGGACTGAACGGCTTGGTGACGTAGTCGTCCGCGCCGAGTTCCAGCCCGACGATCCGGTCGACCTCGTCGTCGCGGGCGGTGAGGAAGATGACGGGCGTCCAGTCGCCGGCCTCGCGCAGCCGGCGGCAGATCTCCGTGCCGGCCAGGCCGGGCAGCGTGATGTCGAGTACGCAGGCCACCGGGCGCAGCCGGCGGGCGGCGGCCAGGCCGGCCGTGCCGTCCCGTTCCAGGTGTACGCCGAAGCCGTCCCGGGCCAGGTAGAGCCGGACCAGGTCGGCGATGGCCGGCTCGTCCTCCACCACGAGGACGAGTCCGCGCTGCGGGGCGTCGACGGTCACCGGCCCATGATGACCGACCGGCGGTCACCGGCGACGTACGGCTGTGTTCGGGTCAGGTAAGGATGCGGTCAGCGGGCCGGTACGGGCCGCAGCGCCGGACCACCGGCGGTGGCGGGCGCCTCGCCGATGGTGGCGACGACCCGCTCCTTCGGCGTGCGCAGCCGGGTACGGAACGCGTGGTTGAGCAGCGTGTCGAGCTGCCACACCTGCTTCGGGTGCTGGGTGTGGATCACGAACCGCTCGCGGACGCCGTCGATCGCGGTGGCGGCCAGGTCGACCGACTGCGAGCGCGGGTCCGGGCTCCAGGTGACGTTGCTCAGCTCGCGCAGCTCGGTGTTGAGGTGCAGGCGGAGCCGGTGCAGCACCCGGGTCTGCTGGGTGACCACCATCCGGCGGTGGGTGAGCAGGAGAAGGTATTCGCCGGCCACCGGCCGGTCGGGGCGACCGCACCGGGCGACCAGGATGGTGGCGTCGCCGGAGCCCACGCACTGCCGGAAGATCGGCATGTGCCGGCTCACGGTCTGGACCGCCAGGCCGGTCTCGGCGGCGGCCGGGAGGAACGTTCGGGAGAAGACGTCCATGACCTGCCCAACGAGCCTTGACCTGGGGTGATGTGGGTCACTGCCGACTTTTGGAAGTTCCACGACCCCCTGTCGCACCGCCTGTCCGTCATCGGAGCGACAAACGCGAGAACGGCTCGGGTCAGCGGGTCGAGCGGGTCGTACGGAACGGACCGAACCCGGCGGCGCGGGAACTGGGCCGGGTCGGCGTCACCGTCGCCGACCGGTACCGGGTCATCGGCACCTCGAGGTCGAGGTAGTTGCTGTCGATGTTGAGCCGGACGCCGCCCCAGGTCTCGTGGTGGTCGCCCTGGTACTGCTTCATCCGCCGCTTCGGCACCCAGTAGTTCGCCGGGATGGTCGGGTCCGACGTCGTCTGCACGCCGTCCCAGTTGGCGAAGTCCACCACGTCCGGTCGGATGTGACCGGGCTGGGCGTAGGCGCCGACGTGGTCCTGGAGACCGGCGGACCGGGTGTTGGTGTAGAGGCCGGACAGGTAGCCGTGGTCGTGCAGGCGGGCGGTCCACGCGCTGCTGAACTTCAGGACCGCGGTCGAGCAGGCGGCGTCGCCCGCGGGGTAGCGCTCCATGTCCAGGATGATCGTGCTCTGCACCGGGAGGCCGAGGCCCCGGGCCTTGGTCACCGCGTCGTCGGCCGCCGCCCGCCCCTGCGCCGCCGCCTGCGCCGGGTCGATCCGCCGCTGGTACGTCGAGCACGGCGCCTGGAGGCCGACGTAGAGCGGGAAGAACCGCCAGCCCTTGGCCTGCTGGTTGGCCACCCACTCCTTGGTGAGGTTCGCCTGCGCGCAACCCCGGTTGACCCCACCGATGTAGATCCCGATCGCCCGGTACGGCGACTGGAGCCAGGCCGTCATCTGGGCGCCGGAGGGCGCGGCGCAGGTGTCGAAGCCCAGCCCGGTGAAATTCCCCGGGTGCGGCCCGGTGTAGCCGGCGGCCCGAGCCGGGCGGTCGGTGACGGCGACCCCGGCGGTGGCGAGGAGCATCCCGGCCACGGCGGCGGTCAGCAGCCGGCGCGCGGCCCGCCGCAGACCCGACGGCGCGGAGGTGATCGTCACGGGTTCCCCGTTCTGATGAGGGTCGTCGGACGGCGGAGCGGGCGTGGACACGCGCTCGGCACCGACCGGGGGGATCCTGCCCGGCCGCCGCCGGGCTGTCCACCCCGGTCGGCGTCCGCTCCGTCGTCGGGTGGCTGGAAGGGCTCGGGTCAGCGGGTCGGCCTCACCACAGCGGACCGGTACCGCGTCGGCGGCAGCTCCAGGTCGAGGTAGTTGCTGTCGATGTTGATCGTGACGCCGCCCCACGTCTCGTCGTGGTCGCCCTGGTACTGCTTCATCCGCCGCTTCACCCAGTACGTCGCCGGGATAATGGGCTCAGCCACCGTCTTCACGCCGTCCCAGTTGGCGAAGTCCAGCAGGTCGGGAGACACGTGTCCCGGCTTCCCGTAGGCGGCCACGTGGTCCTGGAGACCGCCCCCGCCGCTGCTGGTGTAGAGACCGGAGAGGTAGCCGTGGTCGTGCAGGCGGGCGCTCCACGCGCTGCTGAACGAGAGCACCGCGGCCGAGCAGGCGGCGTCGCCCGCGTTGTAGTACTCGATGTCCAGGATGATGGTGCTCTGCAGGACGATGCCGAGGTTGCGGGCGTTCGTCGCCGCGTCGTCGGCCGCCGCCCGACCCTGGGCCGCCGCCTGCGCCGGGTCGATCCGCCGCAGGTAGGTCGTGCAGGGCGCCTGGAGGCCGACGTAGAGCGGGAAGAGCCGCCAGCCCTTCGCCTGCTGGCTCGCCACCCACTCCCGGGTCAGGTTGGGCTGGGCGCAGCCCCGGTTGACCCCGCCGATGTAGACGCCGACCGCTCGGTACGGCGACTGCAGCCAGGCGGTCATCTGGGCGTCCGACGGCGCGGTGCAGGCGTCGAAGCCCAGCCCGGTGAAGGTGCCCGGGTGCGGTCCGGTGTAGCCGGCGGCCTGCGCCGGCTCGCTCGGTGCGGCGACCGCCGCGGTCGCGAGAAGCATCCCGGCCACGGCGGTGGTGAGCACCCGGCGGGCGGCCCGACGCAGACCCGACGGAATGGAGGTGATCGTCACGGATTCCCCGTTCTGGTGAAGGTCGTCGGACGGCGGAGCGGGCGTGGACACGCGCTCAACACCGACCGGGGGAATCCTGCCTGGCACACGGGCGTGCTGTCCACCCCGTCGGCGTCCATTTCGGAGCCTGCCGGGAGATCAGATCCGCGCGCCGGGCAGCGGACGGTCAGACCGGCAGCGGGGCGAACAGCTCCCCGAGCCAGCCGGGCACCGCCTCGGCGTACTCGGCGCGGGCCGGGTCGGGGGTGACGAGAGCGCGCTGCCAGGACAGCGCCCGGCTGACCGTGGTCACCCGCATCGCCAGCTCGGCGGCCTCGCGCAGCGCGGCCCGGTCGTACCGGTCGGTCCACGCCTCCAGGTACGCGTCGCGCAGCCGCAGCAGCGCCGGGTCGTCAGCGGACAGTTCGCCGGCGTACGCCACGGAGCGCAGCGTCACCAGCAGCGTGCCGAAGGGGTGGGCGACGGAGGCGTCCCCCCAGTCGAAGAAGCGGTACCCGTCGGCGGCGACGAAGACGTTGCCGTCGTGCAGGTCGTCGTGCTGGATGCTCGCCGGCATCCCGAAGTCCGCCAGCCGCCCGCAGAGCGCCTCGAACTCCCCCCGGTACGCCCGCAGCCGCTGGTGCAGTTCCGGGTCCATCCCGTTCTCCGCGCCGAGCAGCAGCGCCTCCTCGTCGTCCAGCAGCACCTCGAACCGTTCCGGCAGCCCCGCCGGCCGGTGGTCGGGCACCCCGAGGGCGAGCAGCCGCTGCGCGTGCGGCGCGACGGTGAGCTGGAGGGCCGCGTACCCGGGCAGCAGCCGCTCCCAGCGGGACAGGTCCGGCTCGGCGGCGAGCGTGTCCCGCAGGCTCGGGCCGCCGTCGGGCAGCAGGGACCAGCCGCGCCCGGTGTCCACGGCGATCGGGTGCAGCACCCGGTCCGGGGTGAGCCGGGCCAGCTCGGCCAGGAGCCCGGCCTCGTGCCCGGTGCCCGGGTTGTTGGCCTTGAACCAGACGTCCCCGCTGTCGGTGGGCACCCGCCAGACCAGCGACCAGGGCCGCACCCGGGGTTCGACCGGGCCGGTCACCCGACGACCGCTCCGGCCGAGCCGGTCGGCCACCCACTCCAGGGCGGTCGCCTGCCAGTGCGGGTCGGCCCAGTCGGTCCGCGGCGTCGAGGTCTCGGTCACGCCGCGCAATCTAGGCCGTCGCCGGTGGCGGAGTCACGCGTATTCCGCCCGCCCCGGCGACGACCCGTCGTGGTCGTGTCCGTCAGAGCAGCTCGACGATGGTGGCGTTGGCCATGCCGCCGCCCTCGCACATGGTCTGCAGGCCGTACCGGATGCCGTTGTCGCGCATGTGCTGGAGCATGGTGGTCATGATCCGGGCGCCGCTGGCGCCGAGCGGGTGGCCGAGGGCGATCGCGCCACCGCGCGGGTTGAGCCGGTCCGGGTCCGCCTCGGTCTCGGCCAGCCAGGCCAGCGGCACCGGGGCGAACGCCTCGTTCACCTCGTACACGCCGATCTCCTCGATGCCCAGCCCCGCGCGGCGCAGCGCCTTCGCGGTGGCCGGGATCGGCGCGGTGAGCATGGTGACCGGGTCGTCGGCGGCGACCACTGCGGTGTGGATGCGGGCCAGCGGTCGCAGGCCGTGCCGGCTGGCCCACTCGCTGGTGGTGACGGCGAGCGCGGCCGCGCCGTCGGAGATCTGCGACGCGGACCCGGCGGTGACCACGCCGTCGGCGCGGAACGGGGTCTTCAGCTCGCCGAGCTTCTCCAGTGAGGTGTCCCGGCGGATGCCCTCGTCGGCGGCGAACTTGCCGCCGTCGGCCAGCGCCACCGGGGCCAGCTCGGGGTCGAACGCGCCGGCGTCCTGCGCGGCGGCCGCCTTCTCGTGGCTGGCCAGCGCGAACTCGTCGAGCTGGGTACGGGAGAAGCGCCAGCGCGCGGCGATCAGCTCGGCGCCCACGCCCTGGTTGAACGGCAGCGGCTCGTCCTGGGCGAAGCCCTCGACGCCCCGGTAGCGGTCGCGGAGCTGGTCGCTGAACGGAATCCCGCCGGCCACGCTGGAGCCCATCGGCACCCGGGTCATCGACTCGACGCCACCGGCGACCACCAGATCGGCCTGGCCGGAGGCGACCGCCGCGGCGGCGAAATGCAGCGCCTGCTGGCTGGACCCGCACTGCCGGTCGACGGTGGTGCCGGGGACCGACTCGGGCCAGCCGGCGGCGAGCACGCCGTTGCGGGCGATGTTCCAGGACTGCTCGCCGACCTGGGACACGCAACCCCAGACCACGTCGTCGACCTGGCCGGGCTCGATGCCGGTGCGCTCGGCGAGCGCGCGCAGCACGTGCGCCGAGAGGTCGACCGGGTGCACGGCGGACAGGCTGCCCTTGCGCCGCCCCACCGGGGTGCGTACCGCGCCGACAATGACTGCGTCACTCATATCTACTCCCCGGTAACCTGGCTGCCGTCGATACTACGTCCTCCGGGAGCCGGTGTCGTCCGCCCCCGACAGTGGCCGCGTCCGGCTGGCATGCTGGACCCGTGCAGCCTCCATCGTCCCCATCCCACCAGTGGCGGGTGCCGCCGGCCCTGCCGGTGGTGAAGCTGGTCGGCGCGGTGCTGCTGGTCGCGCTCGGCCTGCTGCTCTCCGACGGGGACCGGGTCCAGGCGGTGCTGACCGTCGCGGTCGCCGTCGGCCTGGTCGGCTGGGCGCTGCGCGACCTGCTCGCCCCGGTCCGCCTCGCCGCCGACCCGGCCGGGGTCACCGTAATCCACGGGTACGCCGGCCGGCGGCACCTGCCCTGGCCGGCCGTCGAGGCGATCACGGTGGATCGGCGGTCCCGCCTCGGGCTCTCCACCGAGACCCTGGAGATCGACGCCGGGGAGTCGCTGCACCTCTTCGGCCGGTACGACCTGGGCGCCCCGCCCGACGAGGTGGCCGGGACGCTCCGGTCGGTCCGGGCCGCCGCCCGCCACTGAGCAGCGGCTCAGCCGATGAGCATCGGGCAGCGGCTCAGCCGGTCAGCATCGCGGTGCGGACGAGCACCAGGCCGAGCAGCGCCACCAGGATGACCGCCGTACCGGCGGCCTGGAAGACCGACCGGCGCATGCGCGGCGCGTACGCCAGCACCAGACCCATCGCCGCGCCGGTGAGCAGGCCGCCGATGTGGCCCGGGATGGAGATGTTCGGCACGGTGAAGGTGAAGATCAGGTTGATCACCAGGATCGGCACGATCGCCGAGGTGTCCCGGCCCAGCCGCCGCATGATCACGAAGACCGCGGCGAAGAGCCCGAAGATCGCGGTGGACGCGCCGGCCGACGCCGCGTTCGGTTCGCTGAACAGATAGGCCGCGACGTTGCCGCCGAGGCCGGCGACCAGGTAGAGCCCGAGGAAACGCAGCGGCCCGAGCAGGGCCTCCAGGTCCCGGCCGAGCACCCAGAGCGCCCACATGTTCAGCAGCAGGTGCACCAGGCCGTAGTGCAGGAACATCGCGGTGACCAGGCGGTACCACTCGCCGGCCGCCACGCCGTGCGGCTCCCCGAACGGGACGTAGGAGGCGTAGCTCAGCACCGCGCCCCACTCGGTCAGCGGGGTGCCCCCGCCGAGCAGCCCGCCCAGGCCGGAGCCGCCGACCATCGCGTCACCGCCCCGGTCGCTGAGGATCGACAGCACCATGGCCAGCACGTTCAACGCGATCAGGGTGCGGGTGACGAGGCCGCGGCGGCCGGCGGCACCGCCACCGAAGGCGGTGCGCGCCGGCCGCACGCTGCGGCGTCCCTCGTTCACGCACTCCGGGCACTGGTGGCCGACGGAGGCCTCCCGCATGCACTCCGGACAGATCGGCCGGTCGCAGCGGGTGCAGCGGACGTACGTCTCCCGGTCGGAGTGGCGGTAGCAGACCGGAGTGGTCGGCACCGGCCCGCCGGTGGCGTCGCCGGCCGGCCCGGGGCGTTCAGTCATGCGTGCAAAGGTACCTCGCCAGGGCGATCAGGCCGAGGTGCGCTCGATCTCGACCCGCTCGATCACGACGTCCTGCAGCGGCCGGTCGCTCGGACCGGTCGGGGTGTTCGCGATCGCGTCCACGACCTTCGCCGACTGCTCGTCGGCGACCTGGCCGAAGATGGTGTGCCGGTTGTTGAGGTGCGGGGTCGGCGACACCGTGATGAAGAACTGCGAGCCGTTGGTGCCCGGCCCGGCGTTCGCCATCGCCAGCAGGTACGGCCGGTCGAAGCGCAGCTCCGGGTGGAACTCGTCACCGAACTTGTAACCCGGGCCACCACGGCCGGTGCCGGTCGGGTCGCCCATCTGGACCATGAAGCCGCTGATCACCCGGTGCGAGATGGTGCCGTCGTAGTACGGCCCGCTGCCCGGCTGACCCGTGCGCGGGTCGGTGTATTCCTTGTTGCCCTCCGCCAGGTCGACGAAGTTGCGGACCGTCTTCGGAGCGTGGTTGGGGAAGAGCTCCAGCCGGATCGGGCCAGCGTTGGTGTGCAAGGTGGCGTAGACAGCCTCGGCCACGGGTACTCCTCACTCGTTGGTCAGTTCCATGCGGATCCTCCCATGTGCCCGATCTGGCAGTGCGGAGGCATCCGAAGGTGGAGGATGACGAAGGAACAACTCCCAGGAGGTGGGACCGTGTTTGGAATCGGGCGGCGCAAGACCCAGGGGCAGCTCGCGAAGGCTGAGCTCAACCAGGGCATCGGTCACCTGAGGCAGGCCGCCACGTACGCGGCGAAGGGTGCCGGCGCCACGGTGGGGCCGCGGGTCCAGGCAGCCCGTGGCGTCGTCACGCCGACCGCCGTCGTCGTGCGGGACCGGGCGTCCAGCGGTTTCGCGTCGACGGTCGCGGCGCTCGCGCCGCTGGCCCTGGCGGTCCGCAACGCCCAGGCGCAGACGGCGGGCAAGGCCCTCACCGGCCGCAAGGCCGCCGCCGCCAAGCAGACGGCGATGAGCAAGAAGGCCAAGGCCAAGAACCTGAAGGCCGCCAAGAAGAAGCAGAAGAAGAGCGGGTCGATGATGACCGGCCTGCTGGCCGCCGGCGCGGTCGCCGGGGTGGCCGGCGCGATGGCCATGCGCCGCCGCCGCGAGCAGCAGGAGTGGGCCGAGTACGACCCGACGCAGGGCGTCGAGACCGTCCGCGACGAGGTGGACACCCTGGTCGTGGAGACCCCCTCGGCGAACGGAGGCAAGGTGACCGACTCGTCCACGATGTCCAGCGGCGCCGGCACGGCCGGTGGCCCCACCGGCGCGGGCAGCTCGGCGGTGGCCGGTGGCGACAGCGCCTCGACCACCACCCCCGGCACCCAGCCGGTGATCAACCCCAGCGACAAGGTTCCCTCGGTCGCCGAGGGCGCCACGGACGTCTCCGGCCGGCCGGCGGACGACCTGAGCAAGGCGCTCGGCAAGAACGGCGCCAAGTCCAGCAGCCGTCGCTGACCAGGCGGATCGCCGGCGGCGCGGGAGGCGACTCCCGCGCCGCCGGCGTGTCCGGGGTCGGTCGCGCGCCCGCCGGCCCGACCGGCGTCGGCGTGGATCGCCGGCGTGCGGGTCAGAGCCAGCCGTTGCGGCGGAACCAGCGGTACAGCGCCAGCGAGATGGCGAGCATCAGGGCCAGCACGCCCGGGTAGCCGTACGTCCACTTCAGCTCGGGCATGTTCTCGAAGTTCATGCCGTAGACCCCGGCGAAGGCGGTCCAGACCGCGGCGATGGCGGCCCAGGCGGCGATCTTGCGCATGTCGTTGTTCTGGTCGACGGTGACCTGCGCCAGCCGCGCCTGGAGGATGGAGTTGAGCAGGTCGTCGTAGGAGTTGACCTGCTCGACGGTGCGGCTGAGGTGGTCCTGCACGTCCCGGAAGTAGCGCCGCACCTCCTGCGGCACCTCCCGGTTGACCTGCGCGGTCAGGGTCAGCAGCGGTCGCTGCAACGGGATCACCGCCCGCTTGAACTCCACCAGTTCCCGCTTCATCTGGTAGATCCGCTGGATCCGGCCGCTGCTCTGCCGGTCGAAGACGTCGGCCTCCAGCACGTCCAGGTCGTCCTCCAGCTGGTCGGCCACCTCCAGGTAGAGGTCCACCACCCGGTCGGTGATCGCGTACGCCACCGCCCACGGGCCGTGCAGCAGCAGGTCCCGCTTGGCCTCCAGGTCGGCGCGGACCGGGGCGAGCCGGCAGGCGTCGCCGTGCCGGACGCTGATCAGGAAGTTCGGCCCGATGAAGAGCATCACCTGGCCGGTCTCGACCACCTCGGAGTTCTCGGTCAGCTCCGCGTGCTCGCAGTAGCGGGCGGTGCGCAGCACCAGGAAGGTGACGTCGCCGAAGCGCTCCAGCTTGGGGCGCTGCTGGGCTTTGACCGCGTCCTCGACCGCCAGCTCGTGCAGGCCGTACGTCTCCGCGATGGCGGTCATCTCGGCCAGCTCCGGCTCGTGCAGGCCGAGCCAGACGAAGGCGTTGCGCTCCCTGCGGGCCGCCTCCAGCGCGTCGGCGTAGTGCCACTGGCCGGGCTGGCGTTCCCCGTCGACGTAGAGGCCGCAGTCGACCACGCCGCTGCGCCCGGGCCCGGCCGGGGCCGGGATGCGGGGGGAACCGTCGGCGTTGAGGATGCGGGACATCGCCCGGACCGGCGCCGTCCAGGCGCGGGGGCTGAGCACCCGCCCGGTCTGCTGGTTCGTCGACCGCTCCCGCTGGACCCGGTCCGTCATGGCGTCCCCCTCCCCACGCTGCTGCGGCTTGCAGGCTACGCCCCCGCCGGCCGCGTCGCCCCGCGCCGGCCGGCTCGCCGGCAGCTTCGGTGATCACGCGGGTGTACTGCCAATACGCCCGATCGGACGGAATCCACCGCCACCGGCGCAAGATCACGAAGGGGTGGCGCCGGGTGGGCCGCGCCGCGTTCAGGGGGGTGAGGGGGCGACGCGGCCCACCCGGCGCCGGTGGGGGCGGGGGGTGATGCCGGGCGGCGTCGCGCGCGTACGGGCGGCGCGACCGGTGACCCGGCCGCGCGTGGGCAGGTGAGCGACGCTCGCAGCATTGTGAGCCGCCGGCCGGCCCGAGGGGTGCCCCGGGCCGGCCGGCATCGCCAGATTGTCGGAAACCCGACAGATGTTCAGCCCCGGACGGCGGCCACGGCCTCCGCCAGCCTGCGGACGCCCTCGTCGATCCGGTCCGCCGTGACGGCGGAGAAGGCCAGCCGGAGCGCGTGCTGCCCGCCGTCGACCATGAAGTCGGTGCCCTTGACCACGGCGACGCCGCGCTCGGCGGCGGCCGGGGCGAGCCGGGCCACGTCCACGTCCGCCGGGAACTCCACCCAGAGGAAGTAGCCACCGTCCGGCTCGACGAAGCTGGCCTCGGGGAGGTGCCGGCGCAGCGACTCGGCGAGCACCCGGGCCCGCTCGCCGAGGGCGGTCGACACGGTCTCGATCGACCGCTCGATCGCGCCCGAGACGCAGAACTGGTGCACGATCGCCTCGGAGACCATGCCGGGCGAGATGTAGAGGCTGGTCGCCTTCTTGGCGATGTCGGCGATCAGGTCCGCCGGCCCGACCAGGTAGCCGACCCGGACGCCCGGGCAGACCGTCTTGGTGAAGCTGGAGGCGTGCACCACCACGTTGCGGGTGTCCAGCGAGAGCATCGACGGCAGCGCCTCGCCCCGGAACCGGATGTCGGCGTACGGGTCGTCCTCGAAGATCGTGAACTCGTACTCGACGGCCAGGTCGAGCAGCTCGCGGCGCTTCTCCAAAGAGAGCGTCACGCCGGCCGGGTTCTGGTAGTTCGGGATGACGTGCGCCAGCCGGGGCCGCACCCCGGACTCCAGCAGCTTGCGCAGCTCGGCGGTGTCGAGGCCGTCCGGCTGGATCGAGACGCCGTGGATCTCGCCGCCCATGCGCTGGAGGTTGAGCAGGGTCCGGTCGTACGTGGGACGCTCCACCACCACCGCGTCGCCGCGGCGGACCAGGTGGTCGAAGAGGAACGCGTCCGCCTGGAGCGAGCCGTTGGTGATCAGCACCTGATCCGCCTCGACGCCGTGCTTCTCGGCGATCCACTTCCGCAGGGGTGGGTACCCGACGGAGGTGCCGTACGCCGTGATTCCGGCGGGGTCGGCGTCGAAGGCACGGACGGCGGCTGCCTTGAGACCCTCGACATCGACGATGTCCAGCGAGGGAGCTCCACGGGCGAACGAGATCAGCTGCTCGGCGGTCATGCGCACGAGCCTAGGGCCTGTCCCGGCCGGTCCGACCGGCATACACGCCAAGTTCAACATGCGGGCAGATGATCGACTGACGGACGTGAGCGGGACTCTCGTCAGCGGGTCGTTCGGGCCGGTCAGGGGCCGCCGCGACAGGTGCGGACGACCCCCGGCCGGGACTCAGCCCACGGTGAGCCGCTGCTGCGACCAGACCCGCATGAGGTCGCGTACGGAGATCACCCCGGCCACCTCCCGGCCGTCGAGCACCACCAGGTGGCGGAAGCCGCCCCGGGCCATCGCCGCAGCCGCCTCCTCCACCGTCCAATCCGGACCGGCGTAGACGACGTCCCAGCTCACGTGTGCCCTCGTGCGCTCCACGTCGCAGTCCAGCCCGGCCCCGATCGCGTTGAGCACGTCCCGTTCGGTCATGATCCCGACCCCTTCGGACTCGGGGTCGATCACCACTGCCGAGCCGACCCGGCGGGCCGACATCATCTGGGCGGCCTGCCGGAGCGTGTGCTCCGGACCCACCATGAGCACCTGGTTGGACATAGCTTCCCGAACCTGCATCACACATCACCCCTTTGGGACGGCGGCACCCGGTACCCACATGGTGGGCCCACGTGGCAGACCGGGACAAGACCGGGCATCGGCGCGACCGACGCCCGCTCGCTACTGTCGGCACGTGCCCACCGAGCCTCTCCGCTGCGCCGGCGCGCTGATCGTGGACGACGACGGCCGCCTCTTCCTTCAGCGCCGATCTCCCGAGCGGAGCCTTTTTCCCAATGCCTGGGACATCGGCGACGGCCATCTGGAACCGGGCGGGACCGCCGTCGCCGCGCCGCGGTCGATCGGTCGGTGAACTCCGACGTCGAGCTGGCGCCGCACCGGTTCGCCGGGTTGGTCGCCCCGGCGGTCGACCGGACCTTCGTCGCCGGCATGCTCGCCGGCCGCGACGGCGGCGGCGCCGAGCTGAGCCAGCGGTACGGCGGGCCGGCCGCCACCGGCTTCCTGGTCGAGTTCCGCACCCGGCTCGCCGCGCCGGGCGGAACGGTCGACGGGGCGGGCTTCGCCGCCGTCACCCGCTACCGGGATCCGGCCACCTGCCAGCGCGCCCTGGACAAACAGGTGGCGCACGGGATGATCGTCCGCCAGCCGGACGGCGGCTTCGCCGCCACCGAGCGCGGTACCGACTTCCTCACCGAGATCTACCAGGTGCACGGCGAGGTCACCGAGGAACTGTGGGCCGGACACGACGACCGGGTGCTGCGCCTGGTCGAGGCGTTCGGCCGGCTGCTGGCGTACGCGCTGCTGCTCGCCGGGGAGCCCGACGCCGAGCCGACGCCCGCGTTCGCCACCATGGCCCCGCCATACGAGCCGGACGGCACGCCGCCCGGGGTGCTCCTGCTGAACCGCCTCGGCACGCTGCGTTACCACCGGGCCGACGCGCACGCCGCCGCGTGGACCGCCGCCGGGCACACCGCGTCGAGCGTCAGCGAGCTGCCGGAGGGGCCGGAACGCCGGGCGATCGAGCTGGAGACCGACCGCCGCGCGGCCGGCCCGTACGCGGCGCTCACCGCCGAGGAGCGGCTGGCGGTGCTGGCCGACCTGGCCGCCCTGCCCGGCTGAGAGGCCGTCGGGAACCCCGCGGCGAGGTTGCCGACAGCCGCTCTGCACCCGTTGACGGCAGCCCCACCGTCACGCGGGGCTATCCTCCACGGTGACCTGGAGTCGTACGAGGGAGGACCCCGCATGATCGGGATGGTGCTCGCGGCCGGTGCGGGGCGCCGACTGCGCCCGTACACCGACACCCTGCCCAAGGCGCTGGTGCCGGTGGACGGTGAGACCACCATCCTGGACATCGCGCTGCGCAACCTCGCCGAGGTCGGGCTCACCGAGATCGTGATCGTGGTCGGGTACGCCGCCGACGCGGTCGTCCAGCGCCAGGCGGCACTGGAGGAGCGCTACGGCGTCCGGCTCACCCTCGTGCACAACGACAAGGCCGAGGAGTGGAACAACGCGTACTCGCTCTGGCTGGCGCGGGAGCACTTCGCCCGGGGCGTGCTGCTGGTCAACGGCGACACCGTGCACCCGGTGAGCGTGGAGAAGACCCTGCTCGCCGAGCGCGGGCCGGGCATCCTGCTGGCGATCGACAACATCAAGGCGCTGGCCGAGGAGGAGATGAAGACCACCTTCGACGCCGCCGGCCAGCTCACCCGGATCACCAAGATCATGGACCCGGGCGAGGCGTACGGGGAGTACATCGGCGCGACGCTGATCGAGCCGCAGGTGGCCGACGCCCTCGCCGACGCGCTGGAGGCGACCTGGCGGCGTGACCCCAACCTCTACTACGAGGACGGCTACCAGGAGTTCGCCGACCGGGGCGGCGAGGTGCGCGCGGCGCCGATCGGGGACGTCTCGTGGGTCGAGGTCGACAACCACGCCGACCTGGCCCGGGCGCGGGAGATCGCGTGCCGCTACTAGCTCGTACGGTGCTGACCCCGCTGCACATCGACGTGCGGCGCGGGGCGGTGGCCGACCTCGCCGCGATCCTCGCCGACGGGCGGATCTCCGCCGGCGGGGACGTGGCCGTGGTGGTGGGGCCGGGGCAGGGCGAGCAGATCGCCGAGCTGATCCGGCCGTCGCTGCGGTCGGCCGACGTGTTCACCGTCGCCGGTGGCACCCTGCAGGCCGCCGACGACCTGGGCAGCAAGCTCCGTGCCCGCTCGTACGACGCCGTGGTCGGCATCGGTGGCGGCAAGACGATAGACGTCGCCAAGTACGCCGCCACCCGGCGCGGACTCCCCATGGTCACCGTGGCCACCAGCCTGGCCAACGACGGGATCGCCTCCCCGGTCGCCAGCCTGGTCAGCGAGGGGATCAAGGGCTCCTACGGGGTGCACATCCCGATCGCGGTCATCGTCGACCTGGACTTCGTGGAGAGCGGCCCGGAACGGCACAACCGGGCGGGCATCGGCGATGCGGTGAGCAACATCAGCGCGCTGGCCGACTGGGAGCTGGCCCGGCAGGTCCGGGGCGAGCCGGTCGACGGCCTGGCCGCCTCGCTGGCCCGGATGGGCGCCGAGGCGGTCCTCAACCACCCGGGCGACATGGCCGACGACGCCTTCGTCACCGTGCTCGCCGAGGCGTTGATCTCCAGCGGCCTGGCGATGGCGGTCTGCGGCACCAGCCGGCCGGCCAGCGGTGGCTGCCACGAGATCATGCACGCCGTCGACGCGCTTTTCCCCGGCACCGCCTCGCACGGTGAGCTGGCCGGGCTCGGGGCGCTGTTCTGCACCTGGCTGCGCGGCGACCGGCGGCGCTTCACCGAGATGTCGGCCTGCCTGGCCCGGCACCAGCTGCCCCGGCTCCCCGCCGAGGTGGGGCTGACCGACGACCAGTTCGTCGAGGCGGTGCAGTTCGCGCCGGCCACCCGGCCGGACCGGTACACCATCCTCGAACACCTGGCGATGTCGCCTACCGAGACGCGGGAGCGGCTGGCAGACTACGCCGGTGCAATCCGCGACCACTGTGGCTGAGCCCCGTCCCACCGTTGCCGACTTCCACCGGGTCAACCGGGGCGGCGGCCTGTTCAGCGAGTCGCTCAGCCAGTGGCTCGGCGCGGTCTTCGCGCTGGTCGCCCAGCGCCTGGGGCTGCGCCCGACGGCGCTGACCATCGCCAACCTGGTGCTCGGGCTGGCCACCTCGGTGGCCGTGGTGGCGCTCGCCGACCGGGTCGCCGCCGGCGACGTACCGGCCTGGGTGGTCGGGCTGGTCGCGCTGGTCGGATGGCAGGTCGCGTACTCGCTGGACTGCGCCGACGGTCAGTTGGCCCGGGTGACCGGGCAGGGCAGCGCGGCGGGCGCCCGGGTGGACGTGCTCTGCGACGTGGCCGCCCAGATCGCGCTGGTGGCCGCCCTGGCGGCGACCGCCGTGGCGCAGCGGCCGGAGACGCCGACCTGGCTGGTCGCGGTTTTCGCCGGCACCTGGATGGTCAACCTGGTGACGTCGGTGATGCAGGCCGGCCCGAACGCCGCCAGCATGGTCACCTCGACCTCGCTGCCGGTACGCCTGGTGAAGCTGGTCCGCGACTACGGCGCGGTGATCTTCGTGGCCGCGCTGGTCCTGATGCTCGCCCCGGCCCTCACCTTCTGGGTGATCATCGCCTTCACGATCGTCAACGGCGGCTTCCTCCTGGCGAGCATCGCCTTCTCCGCCCGCGCCTCCCTCCGCTGACCCCCTCACCCCCGCCGCACTTGCCGAGAAAGAGTGGCTATTTCGGCTCCGAAAGCCTGAAAGTGCGCGCGAGAGGCAGGCGGGGTCAGGGGCGGGTGACGGAGGCGTAGATGTCGAGGAGGCGCTTGGTGACCACGTCGGGGTGGAAGGTCTGCTCGTAGCGGAGCCGGGCCGGCTGGGACAGCGCGGCGGCACCGGCTCGCGCGACCGGGAAGGCGGCGGCCATCGCGGCCGGCTCCGGCGGGACCACCCAGCCGGCGGTGCCGGTCACCACGCCGGCGGGCAGCGGCGCGACACCCTCGCCGGGGATCGCGGAGGCGATCTCGGCCGACCCGGTGCCGGCCGGCTCGCGGGGACCGTCCGCCCCGACCAGGTACGGGATGCCGCCGAGCGCGGTGCCGAGCACCGGCCGTCCGCTGGCCAGCGCCTCGATGATCACGGTCGGCAGGACGTCGTGCCACATCGACGCGGCGATCACCACGGCGCTCGCCTCGACCGCGGCGCGTACCCCGGCCCGGTCGAGCTGGCCCAGGTAGACCACGTCGGCGCGCTCCGCGGCGGCCGCCTCGACCAACGGTCGCAGCTCGCCGTCGCCGGCGACGCGCAGCGTGCCCAGCGTGCCCACCGGGTGCCGACGCCACGCCTCCAGCAGCAGGTCGAGGCCCTTCTCCGGGGTGAGCCGGGCCATGTAGAGGAACCCGTCGCCGAGCGGGGCCGGCCGGCCCGGGTCGGGCACGGAGTTGGGCTTGACCACGATCCGCTCGTCCGGGATGCCGTAGTCCCGCAGGTGGTCGGCGATCGCCGAGGTCAGCGCGATGAACCGGTCGACCGAGCGCCAGGTGCCCCGGTGCACGGCCAGGGTGGTCGCCATCAGCGCGCTCTGCGCGCGGGAGTTGCGGTAGCAGCGGTGCACGACCGCCGGCACGCCGAGCGCCCGGCCCTTGCAGTCCTGGCAGATCATCCCGTCCCGGAAGTAGATGCCGGAGGAGCAGACCTGCCGGTAGTTGTGCACCGTCTGCACCACCGGCACGCCGTGCCGGTGCGCGGTCCGCACCACCCAGGGCGAGATCAACGGGTACGGGTTGTGCAGGTGCAGCACGTCGGGACGGTGCGTGGTGAGCAGCCGGGACAGGTCCTCCTGGGCGCGCGGGGCCCAGATCGGGGAGATCGGCAGCAGCGCCTTGGCCGCCTTCGACATCGACGGGATCTCGTCGGAGCTGCGGATGAACGGCAGCACCTCGACACCGGCGTCGGTGAGCTGGGCGATCTCCGAGTCGACGATCGTGTTCTCGCCGGAGGGCTGGGCTTCCCGGTACCGGTTGTGCGCCACCACGATTCTCACGGAGCTCGCCTTTCGTTCGCGACTGTGCCGCTCTCTGCTCGCGACTGCGGGGCTCGCAACGCTCGCTCCTCGCACTCGCGGCGGGGACTCGCAAGCTCGTTCCTCGCGCTCACGGGAAAGAAGGCTACCGTTGGAACGTGCCCGAACTACCGGAGGTGGAGGCGCTCGCGGGTTACCTGCGTGAGCGCGCGGTGGGGCGGCGGGTCGACCGGGTCGAGGTCGCCGCGATCAGCGCCCTGAAGACGTACGACCCGGCGCCCTCGGCGCTGTCGGGCCGGGCGGTGGTGGACGCCCGCCGGCACGGCAAGTTTCTCGACGTGGTGGTCGACGGCGGCGTGCACCTGGTGGTGCACCTGGCCCGGGCGGGCTGGCTGCACTACCGGGAGGCGTTCCCGTCCACCACCCCGCTGCGCCCCGGCAAGGGCCCGGTCGCCCTGCGGGTCCGCCTCGACGACGGCTCCGGCTTCGACCTGACCGAGGCGGGCACCCAGAAGAAGCTGGCCGTGTACCTGGTGACCGATCCGGCGCAGGTGCCCGGGGTGGCGAAGCTGGGGCCGGACGCGCTCGGCGCCGACCTGCCCACCTTCGCCGAGCGGCTGCGCAGCCGGCGGGGCCAGGTCAAGGGGGTGCTGACCGACCAGGCGGTGCTCTCCGGGGTCGGCAACGCGTACTCCGACGAGATCCTGCACGCGGCGAAGCTCTCGCCGTTCGCGATCACCGACCGGCTCACCGACGACCAGCTGGCCGCGCTGCACGCGGCGACCCGGGCGGTGCTCGGCGACGCGGTCCGCCGCTCGCTGGGACAGCGGGCGGCGGAGCTGAAGGGCGAGAAGCGCTCCGGTCTGAAGGTGCACGCCCGGACCGGCCTGCCCTGTCCGGTCTGTGGCGACACGGTGCGGGAGGTGTCCTTCGCCGATTCGAGCCTCCAGTACTGCCCGACCTGTCAGACCGGCGGAAAGCCCCTCGCTGACCGTCGGTTGTCTCGGCTCGTACGGTGAGTGATGACACTCGGCGATTACGGAGAGGAATCGTCCCGAGCGCGTGGAAGCTGCCCGTCCGCGCCTCTACCGGGGCCGCCATCCATCGGTATAGTGGCTCGGTCCCCGGCTTCGAAAACTGACGTGGAGCCGGCCGGATCCCTGCTGGCAACACCAGGCGCAATGTCCTTCGGGTCAGCGTCCGGCCCACTGGCAGCGTGGGAGACTGGAACGGTGGGCGACCCGGGCCCCTCACGGCGAGTGAGCGGCGCGTGTCATGCGGGAGGACATGGGTGAGGTGACGACAAGCCTCCAGCGCCCGGTAACCAACACAGGCCGGAGCAAACTCGTGCGGCACGTCGACAGCTTCGAGATCCAGCCGCCGACACCGCCGTCGCACAATGGCGTCCCCCGGTCGGCGTGGGCGAGGGCCCGTCGCCGGGTGTCGCGCTGGCACCGCCCGTACACCATCGCCCTGCTGCTGCTCGACTTCGCCGCCGTGATGCTGGCCGACTGGATGGCCCAGGAGGCGTTCGGCCAGGCGCGGGCGGGTTTCTACAACGCCCAGGAGGACCCCACCTGGTTCTACACGGTGGCGTTCCTGCTGCTGCCGCTCGGCTGGGTGGTCATCCTCTGGGGCAACCGCGCCTACGACCGGCGCTATCTCGGCCTGGGTCCCGACGAGTTCAAGCGGGTCATCCGGGGTGGGGTGGCGGTCGCCGCGACGGTCTCCTTCATCGCGTTCGCCACCAAGACCGACCTTTCCCGCTACACGGTCGGTTTCGCCCTGCTCGGGGCGTTGACGCTGGTCCTGGTGGGGCGGCTGACCGCCCGCTTCCTGCTGCACATGGTCCGTCGCCGGGCCGGCCACGCCGGGCACCGGATGGTGCTGGTGGGCACGCTGCCGGAGTGCCTGGAGGTCTTCACGGCGGTCACCCGCAACCCGGGCGCCGGCCTGGTGCCGGTCGCCATCCACATCACCGACGGGTACGCCGCCGCCCGGGGCATCGAGACCCCGGTGCCGGTGTACGCCGGCCGGGACGTCCTCGCCCTGGTCCGCGAGGTCGGCGGCGACACCATCGCGGTCTGCGGCTCGGCCAGCGCCGAGCCGGGTGAGCTGCGCCGGCTGGCCTGGCAGTTGGAGGGCTCCGGCGTCGACCTGGTGGTCGCCCCCCAGCTGACCGACATCGCCGGCCCCCGGGTGCACATCCGCCCGATCGAGGGCCTGCCGCTGCTGCACGTCGAGGAGCCGACCCTGTCGGGCCCGGCGCTGCTGATGAAGAGCCTGCTGGACCGGGTCGCCGCCGGACTGGGCCTGCTGCTGCTCACCCCGCTCTTCGCGGCCATCGCCCTGGCGATCCGGATCTCCGACCCCGGGCCGGTCTTCTTCCGGCAGCCCCGGGTGGGCCACGAGGGCCGCACCTTCCGGGTCTGGAAGTTCCGGACCATGTACGTCGACGCCGAGGATCGGCTGGCCGGCCTGGTCGACCAGAACGAGACCGACGGCATGCTGTTCAAGATGAAGCAGGACCCCCGGGTCTTCCCGGTGGGCCGCTTCCTGCGCGCCTCGTCGCTAGACGAACTGCCCCAGTTGATCAACGTGCTGTGGGGGGAGATGTCGCTGGTCGGGCCGCGTCCGCTGCCCGCCGACGACGGCGACTTCCTGGGTGACGTGCGGCGCCGGCTGCTGGTCCGGCCGGGCATGACCGGGCTGTGGCAGGTCTCCGGCCGCTCCGACCTCTCCTGGGACGAGGCGGTCCGGCTGGACCTCTACTACGTCGACAACTGGTCGCTGGCGTACGACCTGAGCATCCTGTGGCGGACGGTGGGCGTGGTACTGGCCCGCAAGGGCGCGTACTAGGCGGGTCGGCCGCCGGAGACTCCCGGCCGGGGCTTGGCGTGGCGGCCCGCAGCGGCAAGGATCGCTGCGTGGATGGCAACCTCTCCGCCGTCGTCGGCGTCGTCTCGCTGGTCACGGCGCTGGCCGCCGCGCTCTGGGCGGTGCTGCGGCTGCGCGGCCGGCGGGGCATCGCCACCGCCACCCAGCGGGCCACCTACGAGGTGCTGCACACCGCCGGCCTGGCCGCCGAACCGCTGCGTACCGGCCTGACCCCGGCCGGCGCGGCGAAGGCCGTACGTCATTTGCGGACCCTGGTGGGGGCGGTCGGGCTGGCGCTCACCGACTCCGACGCGCTGCTCGCCCTCGACGGGCGCGGCGGCCACCACGGCGACCAACTGCTCGCAGCGGCCCGGCGGACGGTGGAGGCGGGTCGGTCGACGGTGCTCGGCGAGTCGGAGCTGCACTGCGACCGGGTCGACTGCCCGGTACGCGGGGCGGTGCTGGCGCCGCTGAGCGCGCAGGGCCGGGTGGTCGGGGCGCTGGTGGCGGTCGCCGACGCCCCACCCGCGCCCGGGCTGGTGCAGGCGACCCTGGAGACCGCGCACTGGGCCGGCAACCAGCTCGCCCTGGCCGAGCTGGACTCGTCCCGGGAGCGGCTGGCCCGGGCGGAGATCCGGGCGCTGCGCGCCCAGATCAGCCCGCACTTCATCTACAACGCGCTGACCGCGATCGGCTCGTTCGTCCGCACCGACCCGGAGCGGGCCCGGGAGCTGATCCTGGAGTTCGCCGAGTTCACCCGCTACTCGTTCCGGGCGCACGGCGAGTTCACCACGCTGGCCGAGGAGCTGCGCTCGATCGACCGCTACCTGACCATCGAGCGGGCCCGGTTCGGCGACCGGTTGCAGGTGCGGTTGCAGATCGCCCCGGAGGTGCTGCCGGTGACGCTGCCGTTCCTCTGCCTCCAGCCGCTGGTGGAGAACGCCGTGCGGCACGGGTTGTCCCGCAAGCCCGGCACCGGCATGGTGAGCATCGAGGCCCGGGACGCGGGCGCCGAGTGTCACATCACGGTGGAGGACGACGGAGTGGGCATGGATCCGGCCACGCTGACCGCGGGGATCGCGGAGCTGGCCCGCGCCGGCAGCGACCCGACCGACGACACCGGCCAGCACGTCGGCCTCTCCAACGTCGACGAGCGGCTCCGATCGGTCTTCGGGGACCGGTTCGGCCTGGTCGTCGAGACCGGGCCCGGCTCGGGTACGAAGGTGAGCCTGCGGGTGCCGAAGTTCCACCCCGGCGTACGGGCGGGATCGTGACCGTGAACGCGACGCCGGGTTTCCTCCGGGTGCTGGCGGTCGACGACGAGCCGCCGGCGCTGGACGAGCTGGCGTACCACCTGCGGGCCGATCCCCGGGTGGCCCGGCTGCACACGGCGGGCGACGCGACCGAGGCGCTGCGGGTGCTCCGCGACGCCGACGTGGACGTGGTCTTCCTGGACATCCGGATGCCCGGCCTGGACGGGATGGAACTGGCCCGGGTGCTGCGCCGGTTCGCCCGGCCGCCGGCGATCGTCTTCGTCACCGCGTACGACGACGGCGCGGTGGACGCCTTCGACCTCGGCGCCACCGACTACGTCCGCAAGCCGGTACGCGCCGACCGGCTGGCCGAGTCGCTGCGCCGGGTGATCGGCTCCCGGGTGGTGCCGTCACACCCGGCGGCCCTGGCCCGGGCCGAGGAGGACCCGACTATCCCGATCGAGCTGGCCGGGACGACGCGGATGCTGCCCCGGTCGGCGGTGCGCTGGGTGGAGGCGCAGGGCGACTACGCCCGGCTGCACACCGCCGACGGCTCGCACCTGGTCCGGGTGTCGCTGGCGACCCTCGCCGAGCGCTGGGCCGACGCCGGGTTCGTCCGGATCCACCGGTCGCACCTGGTGCAGCTGAAGCTGATCGCCGAGCTGCGGCTGGTCAACTCGGGCTACGTGGTGGTGATCGACGGGACGGAACTGCCGGTGAGCCGGCGGCACACCCGAGAGCTGAAGGACAAGCTGGTGCGGGCGGCCAAGCAGGACTGGAATCGCTGAGCGGGAATAATCCCGGACTGGCGTACACTGTACGGTAGGCCATACGACAACGGGAGGCCAACCGTGACCGTGTTCGACCCCGCCACCGAGTTCGACCGCCAGCTCGACGGGCTGATCCGCCTGGGCTACCCGGAGCTCGCCGGGCTCACCGAAACCGCCTTCCGCGACCTGGTCACCCCGCTGCGGGACGCCGCGGTCAGCGGCGCGGCCGGGCTGCCCGCCCCGACCGACGCTCGGGTGCCGTTCCTGCTGGTGACCACCCGCGACCTGGTCCCGGTGCCCGATCGGCTGGCGCTCACCACGCTGGCCGGCAAGCGCAAGCCCGGCTTCCTCGACCGGAACTTCCCCCTCGACGACCTGCCCCGGTTCGACCCGATCAAGGAGCTGGAGGCGCCCGCCGGACCGGCGTACCTGCTCTTCGACGTCGACCGGGGCGAGGAGTTCCGCAACCTGGCCCCGGCCGCCGCGATGGAGGGCATGACCGCCCAGGATCGGTTGCCGCTGACCATCGACGAGGGGATCGCCTTCATCACCCACTTCCCCGCCGCGCTGGCCAGCAACCGGTGCTTCTCCCTGGTCGGGTCCCGCTGCGGGGACAAGCGGGTGCCGGCGCTCTGGATCAGCCAGGGCGCGCCGAAGCTCGGCTGGTGCTGGTACGGCAACCCGCACACCTGGCTCGGCTCCGCCACCGCCCGCCCGGAACGCGTCGGGCTGTGACGACCGCGCGGCGGCGCGGCCTCCGGGCCGCGCCGCCGCGCCGCTGCGACCGGTTACCGGGCCCGGTGTCCGGCCGACAGCACGACGAAGGGTGACGTGGCGGACGGAGTCGAACCGCTCGCGGTGGCCGGGTAGAGCCAGTACGAGCCGACCACGTCGGCAACCAGGTGGGTGCTGCCGGAGAGATTGTGGACGTTGAACGCGTCCTTCGGTCCGATGCCGGTGAAGACCGCGTTCGACACGATCTGACCCGCCGCCGGATTGAGATTGCTCGCGGTCGGCTTGGCCGCGCCGGTGTCGGCCGGCCAGACCGTGAGCACCGTGCTGGTGGTGGGCGACACGGCGGACACGTTCATCGCCAGCGCCCGGGTGGCGTCGGTGGCCAGGGCCGACGGCGTGGTGACCTTACGGGTCACGTTGGCGCCGAGCGCACCCGACGTGCCGAGGCCGGTGCGGCTGTCGACGATGCGGGTGGGGCTGACCGGCGTGAACCGCAGCCCGTCGGCGACGGTGCCGTCGTCGAACACGCCCACCAGGTCCACCACCACGTTCGCGGCCTGCGAGGTGTAGACGGAGAACGCGGGCAGTGGGTAGCCGCGTCCGCAGTCGGTGCAGGCCCGGGTCTTGACCACGACCAGGTTCGGCACCACCTTGCCGGCCGCGTAGTTCACCGTCGACGCGATCGGCACGGCGCCCTCGCCGGACCAGACGGTGAGGAAGCCGGCCTTCACCGGCGCCACGGCGGTGACGTTGAGGACGAGCGAGCGCACCTTCGGGCTGAGTGTCGCACCGAAGTCGACGAAGCCCTCCCGGGCCCCCCGGGCCGGGATCGCACCGCCGTCGGTACGGGTGTCGAAGAGCCGGCGGGGCGTCAGCGGGTGGTACTGGGCGCCCAGCGGCGGCATGGGCTGGAACCAGTTGCTGCCGGCGTAGAAGCCGGAGACGTCGACGATGGCGTGGGTGTGGCCGGTGCGGTTGTAGACCTTGACCCTGCCGTCCGCGCTGAGCTTGACCGTCACGTTGTTCGAGCCGAGCCAGCCGGCCGGAAAGTTGATCGAGGACGCGTTGGGGCGTTCCTCGTCCGCCGGGTACACGGTCAGGAAGCTGCTCGCGGTCGGCCCGGTCACCGTCACGTTCAGCACCACCGCGCTGAGGCCGCCGGTCGGCAGCCCACCCCGCCCGGCGACCTGCAGTTCGACCATCTCGCCGGGAGCGATGGGACGGCCGAGCACCCCGGTGCCGTTCCGGGTGTCCATCAGCCGGAACGGCGTGGTGAGCGGGTAGTAGGTGCCGATCACCCCTTCCCAGCCCTCGACCGTGAGCGACTCGGTCCGCTGCCCGTACCCGGTGTTGTCCGGCATGACCAGGCTGGCCGTCTGCACCCGCCCCTTGGTGGGGGCGCCGGCGATGGTCACCGTGCAGACCTTGCCGGTCGGGAGGATCCGGCCCGAGCAGGTGTCGCCGGTGATCGCGAACGCCGCCCGGTCGCTGCCCTCGATCCGCGCCGTGCCGAACGCTGCGTCGCCGCTCCCCGCCGAGGTGAAGGTCTCGGTACGGGTCACCGGCGCACGTCCCACCTCGACCCGGCCGAAGTCGAGCGGACCGCTCGGCAGCACCGCGGAGTACCCCTCGTCGGAGTTCCAGCGGATCTCCCCGTCGACCACCTCGGTGCGGTTCGCGCAGTGGAACTCGTAGGCCGCCGCGAAGGCGGTCAACACGCCCGTCGCGTCCCGGCGCACCTGACGTACCCAGACGGCGCCGACGCCGTCCGACACGCACTGCACCGCGTCCACGTAGAGCCGCGCCTGGAGGCCGGGCGAGGTGGAGGCCGGGTAGGTCCGCCCCTCCTGCCAGGTCTCACCGTACGGCGGCCGGACGTCGACCCTGGTCGACTTCGGGCCGGACGGCTCGGACCAGCGCGCTTCGAGCGCGAACTGGTCGCCGTCGTTGAGCATCGGGACCATCGTGGCGTTGCTGCCGTCCCAGGAACCGGTGTCGTCCCCGCCGACCTGGGTGTCGTCGACGACCAGCGCGGTGTACGGCGCGGTGGGCGCGGCCTGGGCGACCGCCGGTGCGACCGCCGTCGCGAAGACCCCGACGGCGAGCACGCCGAAAAGAGTGCGGATTCTGCGCATGGAGACCCCGGGTGGCAGGAGAAGGGGGAGGGCGAAGCCGGCCCAGCGTAGGGGCGTTGATCCACAGTCGGCAAGGTGGTGCGCCACACCGAGCTGATCATCGGCTGTTCGGCGGATACGTCGAAGGGCGCCCCGGCCACCGCCGGGACGCCCTTCCGGACGACGAACGTCAGCCGGGTACGCCGGTGCCGCGTACGGCCAGCGGCTGCCGGCCGGCCACGCTGGTCGTGCTCGCGGTGCCCGAGTAGAGGTAGAACCGTCCGACCACGTCGGCGACCAGGTTGACGCTGCCGGTGAGGTTGTGGACGTTGAACGCGTCCTGCGGGCCGATTCCGCCCAGCACCGCGTTGGAGACGACCTGCCCGGCGGCCGGGTTGAGGTTGCTCACGCCCGGCTTGGCCAGGTCGGCGTCCGCCGGCCAGACGGTGATGACGGTGTCTCTCGTCGGCGCCACCGCGGTCACGTTCATCGCCAGCGCCTCGGTGGTCGAGGTGACCACCGCCGACGGCGCGGTGATCTTCCGGATCTCGCCGGCGCCGAGCGCGCCGTTGGTGCCGAGACCGCTGCGGCTGTCCGCGATCCGGGTCGGGCTGAGCGGGGTGAACCGCAGCCCGTCCGGCAGCGAGCCGTCGTCGATGACCCCGACCAAGTCCACCACCATGTTGGTCACCTGGGACGTGTAGATGGTGAAGGTCGGCACCGCGTACGGGAGACCGTTGCAGTTGGTGCACTTACCCGTCTGCACGAAGGCCAGGTTGGGCACCACCTTGCCGGCCCCGTAGTTCACTGTCGAGGAGGTCGGCACCGGTCCCTCACCGGACCAGGCGCTCAGGAAGCCCGACTTGGCCGGCTGGACCGCGGTGATGTTGAGGACCAGCGCCTTGACCCGCGGGCTGGACGTGCCGAAGTCGACGTAACTGCTGATGCTCTGTCCCGCCGCCAGCGCCGTGGGACGGGTGTCGATGAGCCGCCTGGGCTCCACGGGCTGGTACTGGCCGCCCCAACCGACACTGCTCTTCACCGTGTCGCTGGCGGCGTAGAAGCCGACCACGTCCACCACCACGTGGGTGGAGCCGGCCCGGTTGTAGATCATGATCTTCCCGTCCGGGCCGAGCTTCACCGTGACGTTGTTCGAGCCGAGCCAGCCGGCCGGAAAGTTGATCGACGACGCGGTGGGAGTCGACTCGGTGGACGGGTAGAGCGTGAGAAAGCTGTTGGCGGTCGGGCCGGTGACGGTCACGTTCAACACCACCGAGCCGACACCACTGGCCGGTACGCCGCCCCGCCCCGCGACCTGCAACTCCGTCGCCTGGTCGGCGCCGATCGGCCCACGGCCCGTGCGGGTGTCCAGCAGCCGCTGCGGCGCCAGCGGGTAGTACATGCCGATCACCGTGTCGTACGCGGTGAACTTCAGCGGCACCACCCGCTTGCCGTACGCGCTGTTGTCCGCCAGTTCCAGGTTGGTGGTGTAGTCGCCCCAGCGCAGCGCCTTCGGCGCCACGACCACGCGGCAGAAGTTGCCCGGCGTCACCGTCCTGCCGGAGCAGCCGTTGCCGACGATGGAGAACGACGACGCGTTCGCCCCGGAGATGCGGGCCACGTCGAAGGTGCTGGGCAGGGTGCCCTTGACGAGGAAGGTGGCCGCCGCGGTCGGCGTCGTGCCGCCGATCGCCACCCGGCCGAAGTCGACCGGCGCGGGCGAGGAGACCACGCCGACGTAGTCGAGGCTGGAGTTCCACCGCAGCTCACCGGTGACCGCCCCGGCGTTCGGCGAGCAGTGGAACTCGTAGGCCCCGGCGAAGGCGGTCGCCGCGCCGGTCCCCGCGTCGTACGCGATCTCGCGGACGGTGAGGCTGCCGTAGGAGTAGGCGCCGTTGCAGCCGGTCGAGTCCGAGGACATGTCCAGGCCGGCGTGCGTGGCGTTGCTGGACCCGGAGGTCTGGTAGGTCTGGCCGGCGGTGAACGACTGGCCGACCGGAGGCGTGAGCCACATGGCGATGGTGGAGCCGCCCGGCAGGCCGCTCACCCCCATGCTCAGGCCGCCGGTGCCGTACGCGCGGCCGGTGACGGTGGAGTTGGTGCCGTCGTGGACGCCGGACTGCTTGACCGGCTTGCCGTAGGCGTCGCCCACGTCGACGGTGAGGACGGTGTACGGCGCGGTCGGCGCGGCGAGCGCCACCCCCGGAAGTACGGCGGTGGCACACGCCCCGGCGACGAGCACGCCGAGGAGACTGCGGATTCTGCGCATGGAGACCCCGTGGATGAGAAGGAACAGTAAGGGGTGCCCCGGCCGGAGCCGGGGCACGCCCCGCGTCACGGCCAGTAGAACCGGCCCACCACGTCGATGACGACGTGCGTGGTGCCCGCGTTGTTGTGCACGTTGAACCGCTTGTACGGCCCCAGGTCGGCGAGCACCGCCGCGGAGACGGTCTGCCCGGCGACCGGGTTGAGGTTGCTGGTCGTCGGTGTGGTGTCCGGCCAGTCGGCCGCCCAGAACTTGAGTACGGTGTTCCGGGTCGGCGCCACCGCGGTCGCGTTCAGCACCAGGACGTCCTCGTCCTTCTGGACCATCGCGGCGGGGGCGGTGACCGCGCTGGTCGCGCCGGGACCCAGTGCGGTGGGGATGCCCTGACCGATCCGGCTGTCGACGATCCGGGTCGGGTTCATCGGCTGGAACCGCCGGCCGAACTGCAGCGTGCCGTCGTCCATCATGCCGAAGGCGTCGACGACGACGTGCGCCGCCGCGGAGGTGTAGAGGCGGAAGGTCGGCGCCCCGGCCGGGCCGCAGGAGAAATCGTTCTCGCCGCAGGGCCGGCTCTGCACGAACGCCAGGTTCGGCGTGACCGTACCGGCGGAGAAGTTCACCGTGGACGCGGTCGGCCGCTCGCCGACCCCGGACCAGACGGTCACGAAGCCGTCCGACTCCGGATCCACCACGGTGACGTTGACGATCAGCGCCCGGACGTGCGGGTTGTCGCCGCCGTGGCGCATGGTCAGGTCGATGACGCTGCCGGCGGGCCGCTTTCCGTCGATCCGGCTGTCGTACAACCGGTGGGGCGGATGCGAGTGGTAGCGGCTACCCATGCCCCGACCGGCCAGGGTGTTGTCGGCGGCGTAGAAGCCGACAACGTCGACCACCACGTCGGTGTGGCCGTTGCGGTTGTAGAGCGACACCTTGCCGCCCGCGCCGAGCTTCACGGTGACGTTGTTGGAGCCCAGCCAGCCGGCCGGAAAGTTGACCGAGGAGGAGACCTGACCCGCCGGGTACGCGGTGACGAAGCTGTCCGCCGTGGGGCCGGTGATGGTCACGTTCAGCACCACCGCGCCGACGCCGGTGGCAGGCACGCCGCCACGGCCGGCGACCTGGAGGTCCAGCGTCCCGCCCGGGCCGAGCTTGGCGACCGGGGCGCCCAGGCCACTGCGGGTGTCCAGCAGGCGGGCGGGAGAGACCGGGTAGTAGGTGCCGGTGACGTCGATGGTGGCAGCGGACGCCGGCTCGGCCGCAGTGGCGGCGACCCCGGGCAGCGCGGTGATTGCGCACGCCCCGGCGATCGTCGCGCCGAGAAGGGCACGAATTCTGCGCATGAAGACCCCGTGAAAGAGAAAGAAGAGGGGGAAGGTTCGGCCAGCGTAAGGCGGCGATCGATGGCCGGCAACCCGGTCCGGAAGGGCGAACGGGGCACTGCCGGCATACCGGGCCGGCGCCCGAAACCCGCCGGAAGCGGCGAAGGGCGCCCCGGCCGTCGGCCGGGGCGCCCTTCGGTGGTGCGGGTGCTCAGCGGTGGGAGGCGCCCACGAACTGAGGCTTGCTCTTGCCGGCGTCACCGGAGAGCGTGGCCGCCGGAGCGGCCGGGTAGTAGAACGTGCCCACCATGTCGGCCACCACGTGGGTGCTGCCGCTCAGGTTGTGCACGTTGAACACCCCGTTGGGCTCGATGATGCCCAGCACGGCGTTGGACACGACCTGGTTGGCGTACGGGTTCAGGTTGCTGGTGCTCGGCTTCGGGATCTCCGGGATGTCGGCCGGCCACACGGTGATCACCGTGTTGTTGGTCGGCTTCACCGCGGTCACGTTCATGACCGCCACGCCGGTGTCCGGGGTGCGCAGCGTGCCCGGAACGGTCACGCGACGGACGCTACCGGGACCCATGGCGCCGGTGGTGCCCAGGTTGGTGCGGCTGTCCACGATCCGGGTCGGGCTCATCGGCGCGAAACGCATGCCATACGGCGAGAAGCCGTCGTCGACCGCGCCGACCACGTCGACCAGGACGTGCGCGGAGGCCGAGGTGAAGATCTTGAACTTCCGCGAGCCCACGGTGCACCACTGGAACGGCTCGGCACCGGTGCACGGGGTGGTCTGGATGAACGCGGTGTTCGGCACGTTGCGGCCGGCGCCGTAGTTCACCGTGGACGCGGTCGGCTTGGCGGTGGCACCCGACCACGCGGTGAGGAAGCCGGCGCTCGCCGGCGCCACCGCGGTGAGGTTGGTGACCAGGGTCCGCATGTGCGGGTTGCGCTCCGGCCCGAAGTCCAGCGCGTACTCGAGGGTGGTGCCGGCCGGCGGCTTGCCCTCGGGGTCGGTGCGGGTGTCGAACGCGCGGTCGGGCTCGTACCACTCGTACTGACCACCGTTGCGGTTGGTCATCGAGTTGTCCTTGGCGTAGTAGCCGACCACGTCGACCACCACGTCGGTGTAACCGTTGCGGTTGTAGACGGAGACCTTGCCGCCCGTACCGAGCTTCACCGTGACGTTGTTGGAGCCCAGCCAGCCCTTGGCGAAGTTGACCGACGAGGCGTCGGGCCGGGTCACACCCGCCGGGTAGGCGGTGACGAAGCTGTCCATCGTCGGGCCGGTGATGGTCACGTTCAGCACGACGGCGCCGACGCCGGCGGTCGGTACGCCACCCCGGCCGGCGACCTGGAGGTCGACCTTGGCCAGCGGGCCGATCTTCGCCTTCGGCGCGCCGAGGCCCTCGCGGGTGTCCATCAGACGGGCCGGGGAGACCTCGTAGTAGGCCCCGGTGGTGTCGGCGAGATCCGCCGTCGCCTGCTGAGGCGCGGCGGCCGGAGCCGCGGATGCCGTACCCGGCACCACGGCCAGTGCACATGCCCCGGCGAGAGTCGCGCCGAGCAGAGTGCGGAATTTGCGCATAGAAACCCCGTGGAAGAAGAGGAAACAGGGAATTGCTGCCCCAGCGTAGGGGGCGCAGTCAATACCGGCAAGGACATACCGCGCCACAACACAAGGGGTGAACGCGCGGGGACTTAATGCCGTCTTAATGTTGAACTCGTGAGTTGTCCACAGGGGTGAAGCGTTCTCCACAGGTTGTCCACAACCCCGGTGGACACCCTTGACATCCGCGCTGAGCAGGCGAGACTGCCCAGGTGACCGCCGCCGACGATCCGGTACCGGCCCCCCGGGCGCCACAGCCACCCGGGCGGGCGCGCATCGTGCTGGCAGAGGTGTCCCGCCGGGACAGCCGGGCCGAACGCACCCGCGTCGAACTCGCCCAGCAGACCCGGGTCGGCGAGGCGCTGGTCCGGGGCCTGGTCCGGGCGCAGCTGGCGCTCGCGCTGCGGATGAGCCTGGTCGTGCTGATCGGGCTCGGCGGCCTGCCCTGGCTGTTCGCGATCGCGCCGGCCGTCGGGCGGGTCACCGTCTTCGGCGTCAACCTGCCCTGGCTGCTGCTCGGGCTCGCCTCCTTCCCGTTCCTGATCGCGGTGGGCTGGGCGTACGTGCGGCTGGCGGAACGCAACGAGCAGGACTTCACCGACCTGGTCCAGCGGCCGGAGCGCTGAGATGGGCAACGGCTACGTCGTCCCGGCCATCGTGGCGGTCACCCTGGTCACCCTCGGCATCGGCTTCTACGGGCTGCGGCTGGCCCGCACCACCTCCGACTTCCTGGTCGCCTCCCGCGCGGTGAGTCCGACCTGGAACGCCGCCGCGATCGGCGGGGAATACCTCTCCGCCGCCAGCTTCCTCGGCGTGGCCGGGCTGATCCTCAAGTACGGCGTGGACGTGCTCTGGTACCCGGTCGGCTTCGCCGCCGGGTACCTCGCCCTGCTGCTCTTCGTGGCCGCGCCGCTGCGCCGCTCCGGCGCGTTCACCCTGCCCGACTTCTGCGAACTGCGGCTCGGCTCGCGCCGGTTGCGCACCCTGGCCACCGTGTTCGTGATCTTCATCGGCTGGCTCTACCTGGTGCCGCAGTTGCAGGGCGCCGGGCTGACCCTGGCCACCGTCGCCGGCTCGCCGTACCCGGTGGGGGCGCTGCTGGTCGCCGTCGTGGTGACCACGAACGTGGCGTTCGGCGGGATGCGGGCGATCACCTTCGTCCAGGCCTTCCAGTACTGGTTGAAGCTGACCGCGCTGGCCGTACCCGCGATCTTCCTGGCGCTGCAGTGGCAGGCCGACGCCCGGCCCGCGGTGACCCCGCCCGACGGGCCGGCGTTCCGGACCGCGACCACCGTCGTGGTCGAGCACCGCGCGGCGCTCACCTTCGCCGACGGCACGATCCTCCAGGTACGCCCCGGCGACCGCCTCGACTTCGCCGCCGGCGACCCGGTGCCCGAGGTGTCCGGAGTGGCCACCGACGCGGCCGACTGGCTGCTGCCGGACACCGCCGGGGACGACGACCGGGGCCTCTTCGCCACGTACTCGCTGATCCTGGCCACGTTCCTCGGCACCATGGGGTTGCCGCACGTCCTGGTCCGCTTCTACACCAACCCCGACGGCGCGGCCGCCCGGCGCACCACGCTGGTGGTGCTCGCCCTGGTCGGCGTCTTCTACCTGCTGCCCACCATCTACGGCGTGCTCGGCCGGATCTACACGCCACAACTGCTGGTCACCGGGCAGACCGACGCGGTGGTGGTGCTGCTGCCCGGGGCCGCGCTCGGCGACGGGGCCACCGGCCGGCTGCTCGCCGCGCTGGTCGCGGCCGGCGCGTTCGCGGCCTTCCTCTCCACCTCGTCGGGGCTGCTCACCAGCGTCGCCGGGGTGATCTCCACCGACGTGCTCGGGCGCGGCTCGGTACGCGGCTTCCGGCTGGCCACGGTGATCGCCGGCGGGGTGCCGGCGGTGCTCGCGCTCAACGTCTCCGGGCTGGACGTCTCCCAGGTGGTCGGGCTGGCCTTCGCGGTCGCCGCGTCCAGCTTCTGCCCGCTGCTGGTGCTCGGCATCTGGTGGCGCGGACTGACCGATCTGGGCGCGGCGGCCGGGGTGCTGGTCGGCGGCGGGGCGGCCGTGGCGGCGGTCCTGGTCACCGTGCTCGGGCCACCGCTGTCCGGCTGGCCGGCCACGCTCATCGCGCAGCCGGCCGCCTGGACCGTGCCGCTCGCCTTCACCGTGATGGTCGCCGTCTCGATGGCGACCCGCCGACGGGCCCCGGCCGACGTCGGGGCCACCATGCTCCGGCTGCACGCCCCCGAGGCGCTGCGGCTGTGACCCCTGACGAGATCCGGGAATCGTCAGGCCGGCTGGAGCAGGCCGATCAGGTCGCCGTCGGCGTCGCATACCGAGGCGACTCGCTTGCCGCCGCGGAACCGACGTCGTGCGGCGCACCGCCCTCCTACCCGGGGCAGGAGGGCGGTGCGTCCGGGGGTGAGTCAGCAGCTGTCGGTGCCGGCGCAGAGCCGGCGGGCGGCGTCGCGGCCGAGCTCCCGGCTCGCCGCCGGGTCGGTCAGCCCCTTCTGCCACAGCTCGCTGACCAGGTCACCCTGGCGGACGAAGAGGTGCAGCGCCTCGCCGCCGCTGGTGTACCTGACACGGACCAGCACGGACTCCTCGCCGGCGAAGCCGCTGGCGACCACGGTCAGGGTCACGCTCTCACCGCCGCACGAGTCCACCCGGTCCCGCACCAGGCCGAGGTAGCGATCGGCGTCGCGGGGAGCGAGGCGCTCGACGCGCTGCAACACCATCCGGTCGGGACCGCCCGACAGGCGGCGGCCCCGCTCCGCGCGGGCGTCGAGCCGGAACAGCGGGTGGTCGGCCCGGGTACAACCGGCGGCGCTGAAGGCGAGGTTCCAGTCACCGTCGATGTCGCCGCCGGCGACCCGGTAGCCGGACGGGCCGTCACCGTTCTGGAGCATCGCCGCCGTCGGGATCGCCGGATCGGCGGCGGAGGTGGTCGGCCGGGAACTGGTCTGCGGCGGGCGGGACGGCGACGCGTCGTCGGGACGGGACGGGGTGCCCGGCGACCGGGTCGGGCCCGGGGTGGTCGACGGCGTGGATGTCGGCGTGGGCGAGCCGGTTCCCGGCGTCACCGGCAGCGGGGCGGCGTCCCGGCCGCCGGCCAGGGCGGCCACGCCACCGGCCACCACGGCGACGGCCACCACGCTCGCCAGGCCCGCCGCGATCCGGGTACGGCGGATGCGCTGCCGGCCGCGCCGCCGTACCTGATCGGTGGGCGCCCAGCTCAGGTGCTCGGTGTCGCGGTACAGGTCGGCGAAGAGCGGATCAGGCATTGCGAACCTCCTCGGGGAGGGTGGTGTCGAGCAGGTCAGCCAGGGCGCGGCGACCCCGGGCGAGGCGGGCCTTGACGGTGCCGGCGGGCGCGTCGGTCTGGGCGGCGATCTCGGCGATCGACAGGTCGGCCAGGTGGTGCAGGACGATCGCCCGGCGCTGCTCGGCCGGCAGCTGCCGCAGCGCGCTCACCAGCGCGACGGTGTTCTCCGACGGTGGTGCGACGGCGGGGTCGGGGCCGTGCCGCCGGTAGGCGGTCAACCCGTTGCGGATCTTGCGCCACCGGTTGACCAGCAGGCGGTAGCCGACGGTGCGGACCCACGCCTCCGGGTCGCCGTACCCGCTGATCCGGTCCCAGCGCTGCCAGGCCCGCACGTACGCCTCCTGCGCGGCGTCCTGCGCCTCGGTCAGGTCGCCGCTGAGCGCGTACAGCACGGTGACGACCCGATGTCTGGTGGTTCGATAGAACTCCTCGAACCCCGAGTCTGTGTCCACAGTTCCTCCCCGTCCCGGTCCTGCTCCTGTCACCCGCCGGTGAGTCGACCGGTTGCATCCGACGCGGATACGTCGCGGGGATGACCGGGGATCATCCTGCGGCCGGAGGATGGGTTGGTCCGGCCCGGATACGGTCGGACGCATGACTGGTGAGCACCCTGCGCTCGCGCTGCGCGGCCTGGCGAAGCAGTTCGACGGCAAGATCGCGGTGGCGGGCGTCGACCTGGCCGTCCCGGCCGGCTCCTTCTACGGGCTGCTCGGCCCGAACGGCGCCGGCAAGACCACCACGCTGTCGATGGCGGTCGGTCTGCTGCGGCCCGACCACGGCCGCGCCTGGGTGCTCGGGCACGACGTGTGGGCCGACCCGGTGGGCGCGAAGCGGCTGCTCGGCGTCATGCCGGACGGCGTACGGCTCTTCGACCGGCTCACCGGGGCGGAGCTGCTGGCGTACCACGGTCTGCTGCGCGGAATGGACCCGGCGGTGGTGGACCAGCGGGCCGCCGAGCTGCTGGACGTGCTGGCGCTCACCGACGCCGGACGGACCCTGGTGGTCGACTACTCGGCCGGCATGAAGAAGAAGATCGGCCTGGCCTGCGCGCTGCTGCACGGCCCCCGGGTGCTGGTGCTGGACGAGCCGTTCGAGGCGGTCGACCCGGTCTCCGCCGCGCTGATCCGCGACATCCTCCAGCGGTACGTCTCCGGCGGCGGCACGGTGGTCTTCTCCAGCCACGTCATGGAGGTCGTCGAGCGGCTCTGCTCGCACGTGGCGATCCTCGCCGAGGGCACCATCAAGCGGGTCGGCACCCTGGACGAGGTGCGCGGGGACCGGTCGCTGGAGGAGGTCTTCGTCGAGGTGGTCGGTGGCCGCACCGCGACCGGTGAGGAACTGTCGTGGCTGTCGCGGTGACCGTCCCGGCCGAACCGGTCCGGCGGGTCTCCGCCCGGCACTTCGTCCGGCTCAAGCTGCGGGTGATGGGCAACAACTTCCGGGGCCAGGGCTGGCGGATCGCGATGTTCGTGATCGGCGTCCTGGTCGGCCTCTGGTTCGCCGCCGGCGGTTTCCTGGCGCTGGCGGCGCCGGGCTTCGCCGACGAGCCGCGGTACGCGCTGATGACCGCCGCGTTCGGCGGTGGGCTGCTGGTGCTCGGCTGGCTGCTGCTGCCACTGGTCTTCTTCGGCGTGGACGAGACCCTGGACCCGGCCCGGTTCGCGCTGCTGCCGCTGCCCCGCCGCACCCTGGTCGCCGGGCTGTTCGCGGCGGCACTGGTCAGCGTCCCGGTGCTCGCGGTGCTGCTCGCCGCCTCCGGGCTGGTGGTCACCGCCGCCGCGCTGGGCGGCTGGCCGGCCGGCCTGGTCGCGGCCATCGGGGTGGTCGCGGGGCTGCTGCTCTGCGTCGCCGCCAGCCGCGCGGTGACCAGCGCTTTCGCCACCATGCTGCGGTCCCGCCGGGTACGCGACCTGGCCGGCGTGCTGCTCGCGGTGGTCGCCGCCCTGCTCGGGCCGTTGCAGATCGCGGTGCTGGCGGCGGTGCGGGAGGCCGACTGGGACCGGCTGACCGGGGTGGCCGAGGTGGTGGGCTGGACCCCGTTCGGCGCGCCCTGGACGGTCGGCGTGGACGTGGCCGAGGGGCGGGCCTGGGCCGTACCGGTGAAGTTGCTGATCACGGCGGTGACCATCGGCCTGCTGCTGCTCTGGTGGTCGCGGTCGCTGGAGTCGGCGATGGTCGGCGCGGCCAGCGCCGCGCCGGCCAAGGGCCGGCGCGGGCCGGCGGGCGGGGCCGTCGCGCAGCTCTTTCCCCGGGCGCTGGCCTGGACGCGCCGGGACCGGTTCGGCGCGCTGGTCGCCCGGGAGGCGCGCTACTGGTGGCGGGACGCCCGGCGCCGGGCCAACCTGATCACCGTCGCGGTGGTCGGGGTCTTCGTGCCGGTGATGGTGAACCTCGGCGGCCCGCAGTTCGCCGCCGGGGACGGCCCGGACCTCACCGCCGGCAACTCGTCGCCGGTCCTGCTCAGCCTGTCGATGCTCTTCGTCGGGGTGCTCGCCTCGGTCACCCTGGCCAACCAGTTCGGCTTCGACGGCAGCGCGTACGCGGCGAACGTGGTGGCCGGGGTGCCCGGTCGGCTGGAGCTGCGCGCCCGGATGACGGCCTTCTCGGTGTACGTGGTGCCGATGCTCGGCATCGTGTCGGTGGTGATCGCGCTGGTGATGGGCGAGCCCGGCTGGATCGGGGTGGCCGGCGGGGCGCTGCTCGCCGCGTACGGGGCTGGATTGGCGATCAACGGGTACGTGTCGGTGCTCGGGGCGTACTCGCTGCCGGAGACGAGCAACCCGTTCGCGATGAACACCGGGGCGGGGGTGGCGAAGAGCTTCCTCACCCTGCTGTCCATGGTCGCCTCGGCGGCCGCCGCGGTACCGATGGTGGTGGCCGCGGCGCTGCTCGGGGACGCCTGGCTCTGGCTGGCCCTGCCGCTCGGCACGGCGTACGGGCTGGGGGCGGCGCTGCTCGGCTCGTACCTGGCCGGGGACGTGCTGGACCGGCGGATGCCGGAGCTGCTGGCCACCGTCACCCCGCGCCGCTGATGCCGGTCGTCGAGGCGGTGGCGACCGTCCCGGTCCCGCCCGAGCTGGCCTTCGCGGTGTCGCAGACCACCGCGCCGGTGCGCTACCGGTGGGACCCGTTCGTCCGGGAGCAGCACTTCACCGACGGGGCGACCCGCCCCGGCAAGGGGGTGCGGACCTTCACCCGCTCCCGGCACGGCCTGGTCATGGTCAGCGAGTACGTCTCGTTCGCGCCGCCGACGAACGTCGGCATGAAGATGGTGCGGGGGCCGTGGTTCTTCGAGATGTTCGCCGGCGGCTGGCGGTTCGCGCCCGCTGCGGTGCCCGGCCACACCGTCGCCACCTGGCGGTACAGCTTCCGCTGCCGGCCGGCGTTCCTGCGGCCGGTCGCCGACCGCGTCGGCGTCTGGCTGCTCAGCCGGGACATCCGCCGCCGGATCGCCGGCTACGCCGCCGGCTGCGCGGACCCCGAGGTGCTGGCCGCCGCCCGCCGCTCGCTCGCCGCCGACGATCCGGCCGACGGGGGTACGGCCTGAGCCACCTCCGCCTCGGACGCGCCACCCCCGTTTGCGGCAGGTCGGGGTGTCCGACGTGCCGGACAGCCCGACACGCCGCAAACCCCGGGCGTGTCGCGCCGGGAAGGCGGACATGACCTTGAGCGTGATGCCGCTGAGTCATAAATATGCCTCTGAGTCATATCGCTCGTCGCGGCACGCGTCTCCGGCCGCCGACACGCCGGAACGCAAACCGGCGTAGCGCCACCGCGCCGACCTGCACGGGCGCTTCATCGGCTGGGCGCGGGCCCGGGGCGGCACAATGTTTCACGTGAATCATGAGCCGGGTGCCGAGATCCACCACACCGATCCGTTCGCGGTGCCCGCCGGGCAGCGCTCGCCCGTACGCCGGTTGCGGGGTCGGCTGGCGGCGCCGGTGACCCTCTGGACGGCGCCCGGCCCGGCGGGGCTGACCGTCTCGTCCACCCTGGTCGCCGAGGGGGAGCCGGACCGGCTGCTCGGGTTGATCGACGCGGAGTCGGACCTGTGGGCGGCGGTGGAGGAGGCCGGCCGGTTCGCGGTGGCGCCGTTGGGGCCGCCGCACCGGCAGCTCGCCGACCGGTTCGCCGGGCTCTTCCCCTCCCCGGGCGGGCTCTTCGCCACCGGATCGTGGCTCGACACCCCCTACGGCCCGGTCCCCGCCGACGCCGGCGGGTGGGCCGGCTGCCGGCTCGACACCGCTCGGGAGTACGGCTGGGGCCTGCTGGTCGAGGCCACCATCGAGGCGGTCGACCTGACCGAGGAGACCATGCCGCTGCTGCACTACCGGGGCCGGTACCACGAACTGACCTGACGGCCCGGCGACAGCTCGTGGTGGCCCGGCGAGCGCCCGCCCGACCTACCGCTCGTCGGAGTGACCTGCGTCACTCGGCGCAGCCCGCAGACCGTTCGGCGCAGCCGCCGACCGGCCCCGATCTCGGCCTTCCCTGGATGGGAGCGCGCTCTCTACGGTGCGCGAAACTTCCCAGGCCTGTGAAGGTGGTGATCCACAGATGTCCACGGACACACCCGCGTCCGCGCCCGCCGAGTCGGCGGCGGAGCGGTATCTCGCCGTACAACGGTCGGACGAGTTCGCCGGGTTGCGTCGCGCGTTGCGCGGCTTCGTCTTCCCGATGACCGTCGCGTTCTTCCTGTGGTACGCGCTCTACGTCATCCTCTCCGCCTACGCGCGGGGCTTCATGGGCACGAAGCTCTTCGGCAGCAACATCAACGTCGCCCTCGTCTTCGGCCTGCTCCAGTTCGTCTCCACCTTCCTGATCGCCTGGCTCTACTCCCGGTACGCCGACCGGAAGATCGACCCGGTCGCCGACCGGATCCGCGCCGAGATCGGGGAGGTGACGCATGAACACGGTCCTCGCGGCTGAGGCGGGCAGCACCACCGCCCGCAACCTCACCATCACGCTCTTTCTGGTCTTCGTGGCGGTGACCCTGGCCATCACCATCTGGGCCAGCCGGCAGACCAAGACGGCCACCGACTTCTACGCCGGCGGCCGGTCCTTCTCCGGCTTCCAGAACGGCATGGCGATCGGCGGCGACTACATGTCGGCCGCCTCGTTCCTCGGCATCGCCGGCATCATCGCGCTCTACGGCTACGACGGCTTCCTCTACTCGATCGGCTTCCTGGTCGCCTGGCTGGTGGCCCTGTTGCTGGTGGCCGAACTGCTGCGCAACTCCGGCCGGTACACGATGGCCGACGTGCTGGCCTTCCGGATGCGGCAGCGTCCGGTGCGTACCGCCGCGGCCGTCTCCACCATCACGGTGTCGATCTTCTACCTGCTGGCCCAGATGGTGGGCGCGGGCGCGCTGGTCGCGCTGCTGCTCGGCATCAAGCCGGGGACGACCTTCCTCGGCATGGACGCGGACACCGCCAAGGTCGCCACCATCATCATGGTCGGCGCCCTGATGATCATCTACGTCACGGTCGGTGGCATGAAGGGCACCACCTACGTGCAGATCGTCAAGGCGTTCCTGCTGATGGGCGGCGCGCTGGTGATGACGTTGCTGGTGCTGGCGAAGTACAAGTTCAACCTGTCGTCGCTGCTCGGTGACGCCGCCGCCTCCTCCGGCAAGGGCAGCGCCTTCCTCGAACCCGGGCTGCGCTACGGCGTCGAGGTGGCCGGCAATTCGACCCAGACGTTCTACAACAAGATCGACCTGCTCTCGCTCGGCATCGCGCTGGTGCTCGGCACGGCCGGCCTGCCGCACATCCTGATCCGCTTCTACACCGTCCCGACCGCCAAGGCGGCCCGCAAGAGCGTGCTGTGGGCGATCGGCATCATCGGCACCTTCTACCTGCTCACCCTGGCGCTCGGCTTCGGCGCCGCGGCGCTGGTCGGCAGCGAGGCGATCACCGCCCAGGACAAGGCGGGCAACACGGCGGCGCCACAGCTCGCCGAGGCGCTCGGCATCGACTTCCTCGGTGGCGATCTCGGCGGGGCCACCCTGCTGGCGATCATCGCGGCGGTCGCCTTCGCCACCATCCTGGCCGTGGTCGCCGGGCTGACCCTGGCCTCCTCCTCCAGCCTGGCGCACGACTTCTACGCCAACGTGCTGAAGAACGGCCAAGCCTCCGAACGGCAGGAGGTAACCGTCGCCCGCGTCTCCGCCCTGGTCATCGGCGCGGTCTCGATCGTGCTCTCGATCTTCGCGCAGAGCCTGAACGTGGCCTTCCTGGTGGCGCTGGCCTTCGCGGTGGCCGCGTCGGGCAACCTGCCGGCGATCCTCTACAGCCTCTTCTGGAAGCGGTTCAACACCTCGGGGGCGGTCTGGGCCATCTACGGCGGACTGCTGGCCGCCGTGTTCCTGGTGTTCTTCTCGCCGGTGGTCTCCGGGGCGCCGACCTCGATGTTCCCGGACCAGGACTGGCAGTGGTTCCCGCTGTCCAACCCGGGCATCCTCTCGATCCCGTTCGGCTTCCTCTGCGGCTGGATCGGCACGGTGATCTCGAAGGAGCGCGACGAGGAGAAGTACGCGGAGCTGGAGGTGCGGGCGCTGACCGGCGCGGGAGCGCACTGACGTCCACCACCGGAAGGGGCCCCGGCGCGCGTGCCACGCCGGGGCCCCTTCCCGCATGCCGCGCCGTATCCGGGGGGCTGCCTTAGTAGGCTGGCCGGCATGAAGGTAGCCCCGCGTTTCGGCAGCGGTCATCGCGTCCTGGTCACCGGCGGCGCCGGTTTCGTGCCGTCCCACCTGGTCGACGCCCTCGTCGGGCGCGGCTGCCAGGTCGTCGCGCTGGACAACTTCGTCACCGGTTCGAAGGACAACGTCGCGCACCTGCTGGACAACCCGTCCTTCGCCCTGGTCGAGGCGGACATCTCCGACGGGCTGCCGGCCCACCCGGCGCTGGCCGAGCGGTTCGACGCCGTCCTGCACATGGCCTCCCCGGCCAGCCCGACCGACTTCGAGAAGCTGCCGGTGGAGATCCTGCGGGTCGGCTCGGCGGGCACCCTGCACCTGCTCGAGCGCGCGCTCGCCGACGGCGCCCGGTTCCTGATGGCCTCCACCTCGGAGGCGTACGGGGACCCGAAGGAGCACCCGCAGCGCGAGACGTACTGGGGCAACGTCAACCCGATCGGGGTGCGCGCCGTCTACGACGAGGCGAAGCGCTTCTCCGAGGCGGCCACCATGGCGTACCACCGGAGCAAGGGGCTGGACGCGGCGATCGTCCGGATCTTCAACACGTACGGCCCGCGGATGCGCCCCGACGACGGCCGGGCCATCCCCACCTTCATCTCCCAGGCGCTGCGCGGCGAGCCGATCACCGTGCACGGCACCGGCAACCAGACCCGGTCGATCTGCTACGTCGACGACCTCGTGCGCGGCATCCTGCTGCTGCTCGACTCGACCGAGACCGGGCCGATCAACTGCGGCACCGAGCACGAGATGAGCATGCGGCAACTCGCCGAGACGATCGTGTCACTCTGCGGAAGCAGCTCCGAGGTGACGTACATCACCCGCAGTGCGGACGATCCGGAGATGCGGCGACCCGATCTAACCCTCGCCCGGGAGCTGCTGGGATACGAACCCACCGTGGCGCCCGAAGACGGACTGCGACGCACGATCGACCACTTCCGGGCGCGGCTAGGGTAGCGCCCCGCCCGGTACGCGGGGCGCGACGCGGCGTTCGCCTTCGGGCAACGCTCGACCGGCATACGTACGCTGAATCGCATGTCCGCCACATCGTCAGCCGGCGTCCCGCTTCCGTACCTGCACCGGAGCGCCGGACGCGCCGCGGTCCCCGGTCCCGACCGGGCCGCCGGGCGCGCCCGGCCGTCCGAGACGCAGTGGTACCCGTCGTACGACGAGGAGCGCCCCCGCTCCGGCGGGCCCGGCAGCCCGGGCGGACCCGGCACACCGCCGGGGCCGGGCGGTCCGGGTGGCCCCGGCCGGCGTGGCCCCCGCCCGCGCTGGGGGCGGATCGGCCTGGTGGCCGGCGTGGCGGTGCTGGTGCTGGCGCTGCTCGGCGGCCTGGGGGCGTGGGTCTACACCGACAACCTCGACAAGGACCTGGCCCGCACCGACCCGTTCTCGGAGATCACCGGCGGGCGGCCGGCCAAGGCGGTGAACGGCGCGCTGAACATTTTGCTGGTGGGCTCGGACTCGCGCGACCCGGACGCGCCGGTGGACAAGCAGAGCCAGTGGCGGGCCGACACGATCATCGTCATGCACATCCCCGCCGACCACAAGTCGGCCTACCTGGTCTCCATCCCGCGTGACCTGTACGTGCCGATCCCGGAGAGTGCCGGCGCGGAGTGCGACTCCGGGCGGCGCGCGAAGATCAACGCGGCGTTCGCGTTCGGTGGCCTCCCGCTGGCGGTCCGCACGGTGGAGTGCTTCAGCGACGTCCGGATCGACCACGTCATGGCGATCGACTTCGGCGGCTTCAAGGAGGTCACCGACGCGCTCGGCGGGGTGGACCTCAAGGTGGAGCGGAGCATCACCTCGATCCACAAGCCGTACCGGAAGTTCACCAAGGGCACCATGCACATGGACGGCGCCACGGCGCTGGACTGGATTCGGCAGCGCAAGCAGTTCCCGGAGGGCGACTTCGCCCGGATGCGCCACCAGCAGGAGTTCCTGCGCGCGCTGATGGACAAGGCGGCGAGCACGGGCACGCTGGCCAATCCGAAGAAGCTGAACGCCTTCCTCCAGTCGGTCACCGACGCGGTGACCGTCGACAACGGCTTCTCGCTGGTCGACATGGGTGTGCAGTTCCGCAACCTGCGCGGCGAGAACCTGACCTTCATCACCAGCCCGAACACGGGCAGCGACACGATCAACGGCGAGTCGGTCGTGGTCTCCGACCGGGCGAAGGCGCTGGCGATGTACAAGGCGATGTCGGCGGACACGATGGCGGCCTGGGTGGCGGCCAACCAGAACCCGGACACCAAGGGCAGCTGACCCGGTTCCTCCCCGGGCGGCCGGACCTCCCCGGCCGTCCCGGGCGGACCGACGAGGGCCGGTGGTGGCGGCCGGTGTTGCCGGCACATTTCGACGGACGTCATCAGAGGTGTGTTCACGTCTGGTTCCATCATCGGCCGCCAACCACCGACCAGACGTATTGACTCATCCGTTCGGTTGAATTGCGGTCGGAAGTGTCGGGATATCCAGGAATTGAGCCTGTGACGATCTCGCCTTGGCGGGAAGCGGTACGTAGAGTGGTCCCGCCCCCCGACCACGCGAGCTGGAGCATGCATGCCGGTTCAGACCAGCCCCCGCCCGACGTCGCTGGATTCCGACCCCCACGCGCGGGCGTCGACAACGATCCCGTCCCAGGGCGGGCGGAGCGGGCGGCGCACCGGCGGCGCCAGGAAGCGCACCAAGCGCAAGGACCCGCTCTGGGCCCGCCTGACGGTGATCTTCGGCGCCGTGCTGATGATGACCAGCGGCATCGCCATCGTCGGCAGCAAGGCGCTGATCAGCCAGGCGACCGGCAGCATCGCCCAGAAGAACCTGCTGGGCGGGGCGGGCAAGACCGACGCCGAGGGTGGCGCCGACCTGGACGGCCCGATCGACATGCTGCTGCTGGGCGTGGACGCCCGCGAGCGGTGGGCCGCCGACGACGTCCGGGCGGACAGCATCATCGTGCTGCACATCCCGGCCAGCCACGACCAGGCGTACATGATCTCGATCCCCCGGGACACCGAGGCGCAGATCCCCGCCTTCAAGAAGAGCGGCTACGCCGGTGGCACCGACAAAATCAACGCGGCGTTCCAGGCCGGCGCCCGCAACGGCGGCGGCTGGGAGGGCGGCGCCCAGCTGATGGCCCAGACCATCAAGAACATGACCGGGATCAGCTTCGACGGTGCCGCGATCATCAACTTCGGCGGATTCAAGAACGTCATCGACACCCTGGGCAGCGTCCGGATCTGCGTCAAGCACGAGGTGAAGTCGATCCACACGGTGATGGTCGACGGCAAGCAGATGTGGAAGGCGGACGCCAAGAAGACCGGCCGGCCGATGACCCCGGTGGTCTACAAGAAGGGCTGCCGCCAGATGTCCGGCCTCGAGGCGCTGGACTACTCCCGGCAGCGCTACGGCCTGCCGAACAGCGACTACGACCGCCAGCAGAACCAGCAGCAGCTCATCAAGGCGATGGCCCGCAAGGCCACCGAGAAGGGCATGCTGACCAACCCGGTCAAGATCAACCAGCTGATCCGGGCGGCCGGCAAGGCCTTCATCCTCGACGTCGGCGACGCGCCGATCGCCGACTTCATCTTCACCCTGCGCGGCATCAGCGCCAACGAGCTGACCATGCTGCGCACCAACGGCGGCACCTACAACGGCAACGCCAACAACCGCGAGGCGCTCAGCCCGCAGACCCTGGAGATGTTCCGGGCGGTCAAGAACGACAAGCTGGGCGAATTCGTGTACGCCAACCCGGCGGTGCTCTCCACCCGCCAGTGACCCGGTGACCGGCCGGTAGCCACGCCGAAACCGGCCGGAGCGCGGTGACCGGCCCGTAGCCTGAAGTGAGCATGTCTCACGTAACGGCCACGGGGAGGGCGTCACGGCCAGGTCAGCGCGGTCCGACCGGGGGCGGGGTACACCGCCACCCGGCCGCCCGGCCTCCCGCTGGCCCCGGCTCCTGCTGACGGTCGGTCTCGCCCTGGTGCTGGTGGCCGTCGTCGCCGTGGTCGGCATGAAGGCGCTCACCTCGCGCTACGAGCGCACCATCACCCGGGAGCAACTGCTCGCCCCGGACGCCCGGCAACCCCGCACCGACCTCTCCGAAGGGCTGAACTACCTGCTCGTCGGCACCGACCGGCGGGGCGCCAGCGACGGGCCGGACCAGCGCTCGGACACCATCCTCATCGTGCATCTACCGCCCGGGATGCGGCAGGGCTACCTGATCTCCGTCCCGCGCGACCTGCTGGTGGCCATTCCCCCCGGCGGCACCAACGGCTACCGCGGCGGCCAGGACAAGATCAACGCTGCGTACGAGCACGGCGGGGCCGGCCAGGGCGGAGCCCAACTGCTCTCCGCCACCCTGACCCGGCTCACCGGGATCCGCTTCGACGGGGCCGCGCTGGTCGACTTCGCCGGCTTCAAGCAGGTCATCAACCTGCTCGGCGGGATCCGGATGTGCGTGGACACCGAGGTCCGGTCGATCCACACCGGGACCGTGTTCGCCACCGGATGCCAGCAGATGGACGGCGCCCGGGCGCTGGACTACGTCCGGCAGCGCTACGACCTGCCCCGCGGCGACTACGACCGGCAGCGGCACCAGCAGCAGATGCTGCAGGCGGTACTAAACCGGGCCGGGGAGACGAACCTGCGCGGCGACCCACTGAAGCTGGACCGGGTGCTGCGGGCGGTGGGCGGCTCGCTGACGCTGGACACCAACGGCGTCAGGATCGAGGACCTGATGGTGGCCCTGGGCTCGCTGCCGTCGGACGCGCTGAGCGGGGTGCAGGTGCCGTCGTACCCGGAGACCATCGACGGGATCTCCTACGTGGTGCTCGACAACGGCGGCAACGGCCTCTTCGACGCCGTACGCGGCGAGCGGGTGCCGGGCTGGGCGACGGCCAACCCGCGCTGGGTCACCCGGTTGTGATCCGGCGTACCGGCCCGGCCCGTGCCGATGGCACCGGTGAGGATCTAGGCTGCTACCCGTGTTCGGATCCCAGGTACCCAGCGTTCCCGTGACCGAGATCGACGACGAGACCTACCTGCTGGACGTCCGCGAGGACGACGAGTGGGTGGCGGGCCACGCCCCCGGCGCCCACCACCTGCCGATGATGGAGCTGCCGGCCCGGCTGGCCGAGGTGCCCACCGACCGGGACGTCGCGGTGATCTGCCGTTCCGGCGGGCGTTCCGCCCAGGTCGTCGGCTACCTGCTCAACAACGGATGGGAGCAGGTGCGCAACGCCGACGGCGGGATGCGCCAGTGGGAGGCCGTCGGCCGGCCGGTGGTCGGCGGGGACGGGCAGCCCGGCCGGGTCATCTGAGAGCCGGCGCCATGGGCGATCCGCTGGTCTTCGCGCACCGCGGCGCGTCGGCCGACCTGCCCGAGCACACCCTCGCGGCGTACCTGCGGGCCCTGGACGAGGGCGCCGACGGGCTGGAGTGCGACGTCCGGCTCACCCGGGACGGGCACCTGGTCTGCGTGCACGACCGCCGGCTGGACCGGACCAGCAACGGACGCGGGCTGGTCAGCGCCCGCACCCTCGCCGAGCTGGAGCTGCTCGACTTCGGCTCCTGGCATCCGGGCTGCGTACCGGCCGACGGCGACGAGGTGCTGGACGAGTCGCACACCCGGCTGCTCACGCTGGAGCGGCTGCTGGAGGCCGTACTGGCCGCCGGCCGGCCGGTCCGGCTGCTGGTGGAGACGAAGCACCCGTCCCGCTACGGCGGTGACGTCGAGCGCCGGCTGGTCGCGCTGCTGCGCCGGTACGGGCTCGCCGAACCCGGCCCCGACGACCCGGTACGGGTCACCGTGATGTCGTTCTCCCCGCTGGCCGTACGCCGGGTCCGGGAGCTGGCCCCGGCGCTGCCCACGGTGCTGCTGCTGGAGGTGCTGCCGCGCTGGCTGCGGCTCGGCCGGCTGCCGTTCGGCGCCGGGATCGCCGGGCCCGGCATCGGCCTGGTCCGGGCCCGCCCGCAGCTGGTGCCCGCCCTGCGGGCCGCCGGCCACCAGGTGTACGTCTGGACCGTCAACGAGCCGGACGACCTGGAGCTGGTGCTGGCCGCCGGGGTGGACGGGGTGATCACCGACCGACCGGCGCGGACGCTGGCCCGGCTGGGCCGGTGAGGCCCACCGGACGGGGCTGCCCGAACTCCGCCCGAGGGGGCACACTCGGGACATGCCGGAGCGTACCGATCTCGCCGCCCTGATCACCGGCCACAGCGCGGTGATCGAGATGATCAATTCCGGAGACGCGGGCCTGCCCGTCCTCACCCAGCTGCTCCGGGTGGCCCGCGCGGCGGTGGGCGCGGCCAGCGTGGCCTTCGTCGAGTTCGCCCCGACCGGCGGCCGGGTCATCGCGGCCAGCGGCAACGCCAAGTGGATGATCGGTCGCCCGCTGCCGGCGTCCGACCCGGTGACCGTCTGCCTGCTCGCCGGCCCCCGGGTCCGGCAGATCCGGGTGGACCACCTCCCCGGGCAGCTCGCCGGGGAGCTCGCCGCCCGCGGGCTACGCCGGATGATCGGGGCCCGCGCCGAGATCGGCGGGCTGACCGTCGGCAGCCTGCACGCCCTCTACGCCGACGGCGAGGACGCCGCGGACCCGGAGGGGCAGGCCGTGCTGGGCTACGTGGCCGCCTGCATCGCCCACATGTACGGCGACCAGAGCGGCCTGCCGGTGCACGGCGACGGTCCGGTGGTCGCGGCGCTCGCCGACGGTCTGGCCGTGGTCGACCGGGAGGGGCACGTGCGGCTCTGGAACCCGGCCGCCGCCCAGGTGACCGGCCGCTCCTCCGCCGAGGCGCTGAACCGGCCGCTGCCCTTCCCGCTCCCCCCGTCCGGCCAGGTGCTCGACCACCAGATGCCGGACGGGCGCTGGCTGCGGATCACCTCCGGGGAGCTGGCCGGGCCCGGCACCCAGCGGGTGGTCACCTTCCGCGACATCACCGACCAGCAGCGCCGCGACTCCGAGCGCGACCTCTTCGTCGCGGTGACCAGCCACGAGCTGCGCACCCCGGTCACCGTGATCAAGGGGTACGCGGACACCCTCACCGACCACTGGGAGTCGCTGACCGACACCGACCGCCGGCAGGCGGCCCGGATCATCGGGCAGCGCGCAAACGAACTGGCCCGGCTGATCGACCGCCTGCTCTCCTCGGCCATCGACGGCCGGCCCGGCGGTGAGCCGGCCGTACCGTTCGACCTCGGCGAGGCGCTGCGCGCCACCGTGCCGGACCTCCCCGCCGACCTGCGCCACCGGCTCGTCCTCGACCTGCCGGCCGACCTGCCCAAGGCGCTCGGCGACCGGCACAGCATGGCCACCGTCCTGACCGAGCTGGGCACCAACGCCGCGAAGTACTCGCCGCCGGAGTCGCCGATCGAGGTCACCGCCGGCACCGACGGGCAGACCGTGCTGTTCCGGGTCAGCGACCGGGGCATCGGCATCCGGCCCGAGCACGTGGAGCGCGCCTTCGACCGGTTCTGGCAGGGCGAGTCCGGGGACCGCCGGGGCTATCCCGGCGCCGGACTCGGCCTCTATCTCGTCCGCCGGATCGTTGAACAGCAGAATGGATGGGTATCCCTCCGGCCGAGGAACGGTGGCGGTACCGTCGCAGAGGTGCGGCTGCCCCGGGGATGACCTGCGCGGGGCGCCGGGGGACGGGGCGAGAAGGAGCGAGGGTGTCGACGCACGCGGTCGAACGTTCGTGGTGCGTGGTGGTTCCCCACCACGCCACCGGAGCGCGGCTGGCCCGGCACCGGCTCGCCGACGAACTCGCCGAGGTCGTACCCCCGATCCTGCTGGCCGACCTGGTGGCGGTCCTGGCCGAGCTGGTGGGCAACGCCGTCCGGCACGCCGACCCGCTGCCCGGCGGGGTGGTCCGGGTGGCCTGGCGGCTGCGGCCCACGCCGGGCGGCCCGACCGTGTCGATCCGGGTGACCGACGGTGGCGCGCCCGCCGGCCCGCGGATGCGGGCGGCCAGCCCGGACGCGGTCGACGGCCGTGGCCTGCACATCGTCGCCGGCCTGGCCAGCCGCTGGGGAGTCGACCGGGACGGCCTGGGGCAGAGCGTCTGGGCCGAGTTCGACCCGACCGGCTCGGCCCGACCGGACCTGGTCGTCGCCGGTTGAGCCGGCCCCGGGGGCGGGTCCTCCCCACACCGTCCCGGCCGGGCCTCTAGGCTGTCTCGCCGTGAGCAAGCGTCGAAAGAACCAGCGCGCCGTCGAAGCGACCCCCCGCCGGGAGAAGGTCCGCGACATCTTCGTCCCCCGTCCGTTCGAGGGGCTGGCGGACGAGCCGGAGTGGATCGCCCTGCGCGAGCTGGTGCCGGCCGCCTCCGCGCCGCTGCGACTCACCCCGGAGCTGGTCGAGGAGTACGGCGACCGCCCGGTCACGCTCGCCACCGTGCTGCCGATGGCCGCCCCGGCGATGACCAAGCCGGACGGGCGGGTCTTCATCGGGCTCCAGCGGCACCAGCAGTCCGGTGACGTCTCGCGCGACCTGGCCGAGGCGCTGCTCTGCGCGCTGCGCACCGAGCCGGGCGGCCAGGTGACCGTGCCGCCGCTGCCGGGTCCGGGCCCGCGCCTGCAGGACATCCTGGTGGACGGCCCGCTGGAGATCACCATGCACGACGGCTTCGACTTCTGGCTGGACCCGGGCGCGGCCGACGACCCGTCGGTGCAGGCGTCGCTGGAGCGGGCGAACGCCGCGATCTACCCGACCGTACGGCTCGCCGCCGCCCGGGCCGCCTACTGGTGCCAGGTGCCGGAGAAGGCGCACGTGCGCTGGGTGCTGCCGGAGGACGAGGACACCGCGCTGGACGCGTTGTCCCGGCTCTCCGCCGCCGGCACCCTGACCCTCGGCGAGGGCACCCGCTTCGCCGGCATGTTCCGCGCGCACGGCCGGCTGGTGCCGGTCTGGGACCTGCCCGAGGACGTCCCGGCCGCCGACTGGGAGGCGCCGGCGAGCGCCTTCGCCGAGCGGTACGCCGAGATGCTGGAGGAGAAGGAGCCGCTGGACGCCGCCGGGCGGCGGGCCCGCCAGGGGCTGCTCGGTCGCCAGCTCACCCTGCGCTGACCCGCGCTCGACCGGCCGCTTCCGGGCCCGCGTGACCGGCCCGGAAGCGGGGTCAGGGCCGCCGTAGTGGCTCGCGGACCAGCGGGCAGGACATGCAGCGCGGGCCGCCCCGGCCCGAGCCCAGCTCGGAACCGGCGATCGGGATGACCTCGATGCCGGCCCGTTCGAGCTGGGCGTTGGTCTCGGTGTTGCGCTCGTAGCCGACGCAGAGCCGGGGCGCCAGGGCGAGGGTGTTGTTGCCGTCGTCCCACTGCTCGCGTTCGGCGGTGACCGGGTCCAGCCCGGTGTCGATCACCCGGAGCTGGTCGAGGTCCATCGCGTCGGCGGCGGCGCGCAGGAACGGCGCGGGGCCGTCCACCCGCGGCTCACCGTCCGGCCCGGCGATCACCGTGTACGCCGACAGGCTGCTGGCGATGTTCGGGTACATCAGCACCGCGTCGGCGTCGACCATCGTGCAGACCGTGTCGAGGTGCATGGTGGCGCGTTCCTGGGCGATCGGCACCACCAGCATGGTGTGCGCCAGCCCGGCGGCGAAGACCTGCCTGGCCAGCCGCTCCGCGCCGGCCGGGGTGGTCCGCTCACCCACCCCGACCGCGAGCACGCCGGGGGCGAGCAGCAGCACGTCGCCGCCCTCCAGGTGCTCCAGCTCCGGGTGGTAGACGGCCTGGGTGCCGACGAAGCGCGGGTGGTGGCGGTAGATCGCGTCGGTCAGGGTGGACTCCCGCCGGCGGGCCGGCATGGCGAGGCTGGTGACCCCGACCCGGTCACCGATCCACAGTGACGAGTCGCGGGTGAAGAGCAGGTTGGGCAGCGGGTCGATGACGAAGTCATGCCGGTCCATCAGCGTCCACACCAGCCCGCCGGGGCGTTCCGGGCTGATCCGCACCTCCTCGTGGGCGAGCCCGGCGATGAACACGTCGGCCAGCGCCGCCGGATCGAGGTAGGCGAGGTGGTCGGAGACGCGGCGGCGCAGCGTGTCGCCGAGCCGGGGCGAGCGGAGCACCACCTCGGTCAACTCGGCGCGCGCGTCGGGGACGGCCAGGGTCTCGGCGAGCAGGGTGGCGAGGTAGAGCACCTCCACGCCGCGCCCGCGCAACGCCGCCGCGAAGGCGTCGTGCTCCTCCTGCGCCCGTCCCACCCATGGGATAGCGTCGAAGAGCAACGAGTCGTTGTTGCGGGGGGTGAGCCGGGCCAGCTCGGGTCCGGGGCGGTGCAGCAGCACCGTGCCGAGCCGACCGACCTCGCTGTCCACGTAGTGGGTCACCCTCGCAGCGTAGGGCAGGTGCGAAGGGTGTTCGGGAGAGAAGTGAGGATGAATATGGCATTCATCCGCACTCATTCCGGCGCTCCAACTTGCCGTACCCGGGGGATGGCAACGTAGGGTAGTGAGGACATAACTTCGAGGGACCTTTTGCCGGAGGTCGCGATGACTGTCTTTCCCGCTCGTCGAGCCGTACCCACCCGGGCACTGCCGCCCGTGGCGGTGCCGCACCCCCGGGCCGAGGCGCCGTCGGCGCTGGAGCCGGCCCGCCCGACCCCGTTGGAGTGGGCCCGCCGCCGTCGGGCGGAGCGCGGCGCGCGCCGGCTGGAGGCCGCCGGGGCGCGCGCGCTCGGTCAGCTCGACCACCTGGGGCCCGCCTGGCACGTCATCGAGTGGCCGCGCACGGACGTCGCCGACGTGCTGCTCGACCGCGGCCAGGACGACCGGGCCGGCTTCCTGGCCATCGGCCCGAGCGGGCTCTTCGCGGTGAGCATCGCCGACCACGGGCGCGCCCGGGTGCTGGTCGCCGGGGACGTCGTCCAGATCAACGGCAAGCGGCCGCCGTACGTGGCCGAGGCCCGGCGCGACGCCAAGCGGGCGAGCAAGGCCCTCTCCGACGCGGTCGGGCTGCCGATCCCGGTGACGCCGGTGCTGACCTTCGTCGGCTCCGGCGTCATCAGCGTCTACGGCCTGCCCAAGGACTGCCTCATGGCGACCCACCGGGAGCTGGACCGGCTCCTCGTCGCCGGGGGCAACCGGATCAGCCCGGCCACCGCGGAGAAGCTGTCCCGGGTCGCGCAGCAGCCGCAGACGTGGCTCAACGGCACGTACCGTCCCGCGGCCGACTACCGGTGGTACGACGAGGGCCGAACGGCCGCTGACAAGCCGGCCGCCCGCCGGTAACGTCACCGTCGACGCCACGCGGCCCGGTGTTCACCGAGGTCAGCTACGGTCCGCGCCGTCGCCGGCCGCCCGGTCGTTCCGGGCATCCGATCGTCACCGGCGGCCGGTGGCAGCAGCGCGGTACAGCGACCGTCGCGGCGACCGGCTAGCGTGGACAGACCGTCGGTGTACATAGGAGGCTCGGTGGCCCACGTCGAACTCTCGCTCTCCGAAGTGTTCGCGCCGACGCCGCGGACACCGACAGAGCCGGGGTGCGACAACGTCGGGCAGTGGTCGGCCATGGTCTCCCACGCCGAGGAGCCCTGCCTGCTGATCGACGCGGACACCCGGGTCGTGGCGATCTCGTCCGCCGGCTGCGACCTGCTCTGCCTGGGCGCACCGGAGGACGTGGTGGGCCTGCCGCTGCTGGAGGGCGGCCTGCGGCTGCTCGACTTCACCGCCGCCCGGGGCGAGCTGACCGAGCAGGAGACCGACAAGATCCCGCCGCTGCTCGCCCTGCACTCCGGCCGGCTGGCCCGGGGCCTGCTCCGGGTCCAGCCCGCCGGCGAGGACGCGCCCGACGCCACCGTCGACGCCATCTCCACCCCGGTGCTCACCGACGGCTCGGTCGCCGGCTCACTCACCTTCTTCTCCGAGATCTGACCTGCTTCCGAGGTGTGGCGGGCGCCGCACGCCGCGATGCTGGGGCGGGCCGGCACCGACGCCGTAAGGTGCCCTCATGCTCGATGTCGCCCTGCTCCCGGGGGAGTACGCCGTGTGCCGGCTGGCCGCCGGCACCTCCCTGCCCCCCGCCCTGTGGGCCGAGCCGGGCGTCGCGGACGTGGTCACGGTGAGCTGGACGGCCGACGGGATCTCGGTCATCTGCCCCGCCGGCCGGGCGCCCGCGCAGGCGGACGTGGAGACCGACTGGCGGTGCCTGCGCGTGGTCGGGCCGGTCGGCCTCGCGCTCACCGGCACCCTCGCCGCCCTGGTCGACCCGCTCGCCGAGGCCCGGGTCAGCGTGGTCGCGTTCTCCACCTACGACACCGACCACGTGCTGGTCCCGGCGGTACGCCTCGGCGAGGCGACCGGCGCGCTGGAACGGGCCGGGCACCGGGTGCTGCGCTGACCTTCACCGCGCCGCCGGATCCTCCTACGATGGGCTCGGCCACCCCCGGCCGTCACGACCCGATGCCACCCGAGGCTCGATCCCCCCGAGGACCGGTCCGTGCCGCCTGACGCACCGCACCGCACCCCACCCCGCCGGCTGGCCGTCGCCGGCGCACTGCTCGCCGTCGTGCCGCTCGCCGCCTGCGGCGCCCCGCCGGAACCCGCCCCCGCGCCGGCCATCAGCTCCCGGCCGGCGCTCGTCACCCCCGCGGCGCCGACCGTCGCCCCGCCGGTGACCCCGCCGCTGGGCATCGCGCCGACGCTTCCGCCAACGCCCAGCCCCACGCCCGGCCTGGTCGCCGTCGCCTGCGCCGGCCGGCCCTCCGCCGACCGGGTGGTAGGGCTGCTGCGCGGCCGGGTGCTCCCCCGGGGCGTGTCGGTGCGCGCCACCCAGGGGCCGCTCTGCGCGGCCGACTGGCAGTACACCGTGCTGGCCGTGACCGGGCACGAGGAACTCCAGGTGGTCACCCGTACCGAGTCCGCCGCGCTGCGCCTGGTCACCGCCGGGACGGACGTCTGCTCGATCGAGGTGCGGACGGTCGCGCCGCCCGGCATCCGGACGTTGGCCTGCGACGCCGGCACGGGGGCGGTACCCGGTGCGTAGGCTGGGCGACATGCCCGGTACACCACCGACCCGCTACGTCTACCTCGGACCCGAGGGCACCTTCGCCGAGCAGGCGCTGCGCACCGTGCCCGCCGCCGAGCACGGCAGCCGTACGCCGGCGCGCAGCGTCGGCGAGGCGCTGGAGAGCGTACGGGCGGGGGACGCCGACGCGGCCCTGGTGCCGCTGGAGAACTCGATCGGCGGCGCGGTCGGGGTGACCCTGGACGAGCTGGCCGAGGGGGACCCGGTGGTGATCACCCGGGAGGTGATCCTGCCGGTCGAGTTCGTGCTCGGCGCCCGCCCCGGCACCACGCTCGGCGCGGTGCGCAGCGTGGCCGCCCATCCGCAGGCCTCCACCCAGTGCCGGAACTGGCTGCGGGACCACCTGCCCGACGCGACCGTGGTCGACGTGCTCTCCAACGGCGCGGCGGCGGCCGGGGCGGCCGCCGGCGACTACGACGCGGCGATCTGCGCCCCGATCGGGGCCACCCGGCACCGGCTGGCCGTGCTCGCCGACAAGATCGCCGATCACCCCGACGCGGTGACCCGCTTCGCGCTGGTGTCCCGCCCCGGCCCGCCGCCGCCCCCCACCGGGGACGACGTCACCTCGCTCGCCGTGTACATCGCGCACGACCGGGTGGGCGCCCTGCTGTCGGTGCTGATGGAGCTGGCCGTACGCGGGGTCAACCTGACCCGGATCGAGTCCCGCCCGACGGGCGAGGCGCTGGGCCGGTACGTCTTCTTCCTCGACTGCACCGGGCACGTGGCCGACGTACGGATGGGCGAGGCGTTGCAGGGGCTGCGCCGGGTCTGCGCCGACGTGCGCTTCCTCGGGTCGTACCCCCGGCACCGCTGGGTCGACGGGGCGGCCGAGCGGCCGGTCCCGGCGCCCGCCGGTCTCTCCGACGCCGACTACGCGGACGCGGCGGCCTGGCTGGCCCGGCTGCGGGCCGGCGAGCTGAGCTGACCCGGCGGGGCACCCGGACCGGGCACCCCGCCGACCCGGTCAGCTGAGCAGGCCGCCGAGCAGGCCACCCTGCTGCTGCTGGGCGCCGCTGCCCATGACCGGCGGCTCCTCGGAGGGCTGCACCACCACGAAGCCCTGGCCGGCGAAGCTCATCGTGAACGCCTCGCCGGTGCTGCGGCCGAGCAGCGTGCCCAGGCCGAGCTGCTCGGCGCGGTGGTAGCCGGTCTGGAGGTTGGCCGACCAGCAGACGGCGGCCTGCGGGTCGACGTAGGTGGGGGCGTCGACGTTGAGCACCACCGGGGTGCCCTTGGTGGTGATGGCGATCCGGCCGTGGCCGCTGAAGACGCAGTTGAACAGGCCGGACGACGAGGCCATGCCGGCGCCGCCGACCATCTTGATGTCGTACGACAGGGTCGAGTCGAAGGCCAGCACGCTGGAGCCGTTGATGGAGAGGGCGTCGCCCGGCTCCAGGTCGATGATGTGCACGTCCTTGCTCAGCTCGGCGAGGAAGACGTCGCCCTGACCGCTGAGCTTCATCAGCGGCACACCCTCACCGGTGAGGCGCTGCTTGATGAACTTGCCGATGCCACCGGAGCCGAGCGCCTGGAACTGCACCTGCCCCTGGTAGGCGACCATCGAGCCGACCCGGGCCATGGCCTCGCCGTTCAGCTCGATCTTCAGCATCTTGGAGTTCTGCAGCCGCATGCCGGGCTGGGCGGACTCCTTCTCGAGGTTCTCCGCGGAGAACAGCGCGCTGCGCATCGGTTTCCTCCTGGTTCGGGGTGTGTCTCACCGGAGGGTAGGTGACCAGCGCAACCGGTCGCATCGGCCGAGCGGGGCCGCCGAGCAGGACCGTCAGCCCCAGCCCAGGGCGTGCAACCGGTCGTCGTCGATGCCGAAGTGGTGGGCGATCTCGTGGACCACGGTCACCGCCACCTCGTCGACCACGTCGTCCTCGGTGTCGCAGATGCGCAGGATCGGGCGGCGGTAGATGAGGATCCGGTCCGGCAGCACACCGGTGTAGTCCCATCCCCGGCTGGTGAGGGCGTGCCCCTCGTAGAGGCCGAGCAGGTCCTCGCCGGGCGGCGGGTCGTCCTCGACCAGGATCACCACGTTGCTCATCAGCCCGAGCAGTTCCTCGGGCACCTCGTCGAGGGCCTCCCCGACCAGCTCCTCGAAGCGTTCCCGACTCATCTCGACCGCCACGCCGTCCATTGTCCCCGACGCCGGGCGGCCCGCCCGGTCAAGATCCGCGCGGAGCCACGGAAGGGGTGCCGGTCCGGCACCCCTTCCGTCGCGTACGACCGGTCGGGGTCAGGAGGCCAGGCGGGCGGAGAGGCTGATCTGCGCGCCCGGGGAGAGCAGCCGCGAGATCGGGCAGTTCTCCTTGGCGGCCTCGGCCAGCTTGGTGAACTGCGCCTCGTCCATGCCCGGCACCTGGCCGACGGTCTCCAGGTCGATCCGGGTCACGGACATGCCCGCGTCGGTCTTGTCGAAGTGGACCTTGGCAGTGGTGTCCACCGACGAGTCGGTGGCGCCCGCGTCGGCGAGCTGCTTGGAGAGCGCCATCGAGAAGCAGCCGGCGTGCGCGGCGCCGATGAGCTCCTCGGGGTTCGTCCCCTCGCCCTCCTCGAAACGCGACTTGAAGGAGTAGTTCCCCTGGAGTCCACCCTTGCCGGTGCGGACGGTCCCGGAACCCTCGGTGAGGTTGCCCTGCCAACGTGCGGAAGCGGTACGGATAGGCATGCACCCGACGCTAACCGAAACCGCACCGTCGGGCGACCGACCCGGCGTACCCGCCGCCGCCACGTCGTGCCCCGACCGGCGCCGCCGGGCGTGTCATGATGCGGTTCAGGCCCGCGACGGCGGAAGGTGGCCGATGTCTCAGGATCTCCCCGTCCCGCGACAGGAGGACCGCTCCGACGGCACGGCCGTCGTCGAGTGGGGCTCGCCGTCCCCCGCCCCGGCCGGACGGTGGGGCCGTGCCCTCGGCGGGCTCGGCCGGGACCGCCGGCTGCCCCTGGTGCTGGCCGTCCTCGGCGCGGTCGCGGCGACGGCCTCCCTGGTCGGCGAGTGGCTGGTGATGACGCTGCCCAACGGGGGCCCGGAGGGCAACGTCACCGTCCGGGTGCCCGGCGGGGTGGCCGAGGTCGACGGCTTCGGGGTCGCGTACCTGGTGGGGCTGCTGCTGCTCGCCGCCGTGACGGCGCTGGCCCTGCGCGGCGGCCCGGCCGTCCGGCGGGAGGCGCGGCTGGCCGGGCTGGCCGTGGCCGGCGCGCTGCTGGCGCTGCTGACGGCGACCGCCTTCTCGCTGGACGATTCCGGACAGCGGGCCCTGTTCTACTCGTCCGAGGACGGCTTCCGGGTGGACTACGGGCGGGGCCTGGTGATGGCCTTCGTGGCGACCGCGCTGGCCGGGGCCGCGCTCCAGCTCGCCGGCCGGCAGCCGGCCGAGCGGTCGGAGGCGGACACCGACCCGGAGGCGGAGCCGGTCGACCACCGCCGGCCCGGCCGCGCCCAGGACGACGGCCCGGCCGACCTCACCGTCACGCCGACCGTGCCGTTCGCCCGTCGGGAGTCGGCCGGCTGACCGGCCGTCCCGACCGGGCCGCGCCGGTGCCGGGGCGCCCACCGGGACGGGGCCCGGGCGTCACCGGGCGTTGGCGCCGGATTCGCCGGAACGCCGTGGTCGGGACCGGTACCGCGAGGTACGGTTGCTGCCCGCCGTCACTCCGGGTCGAGGCACCGATGACCGAAACGGCTGGCTGCGACGGCGGCGGGCGAAGGAGGAACCATGATCCGCCCGGGCCTGCCCAAGCTGATCGCCACCGATCTGGACGGGACGCTCGTCCGTAGCGACGAGACCGTGTCCGCGTACACCCACCAGGTGCTCGACCGGGTGCGGGCCGCCGGCATCCCGGTGGTCGGCGCGACCGGTCGCGGCCCCCGGCTCAAGGAACTCACCCGCAACGACATCCGCGCCGCCGACTTCCTGGTGATGGCCGGCGGCGGCTGCGTGGTGGACCAGAGCGACCCGGCCGGCCCGGTGGTGCTGCGCGACGAGCGGCTGCCCGGTGCGGTGCTGGCCGGACTGCTGGCCGACCTGGAGGCCGAGGTCGGGCCGCTGACCGTGATGGTCGAGGCCTCCGCCGAGCAGGATGCGCCGCTCTGGGGCGACTACCACCCGAGCTGGCCGTACCAGGACCGGTTCGAGGCGCGCAGCCGCGCCGAGTGCCTCTCCTGCGACGTGATCAAGGCGTTCGTCCGGACCGCCGACCACCACGTGGACGAGCTGCTGGCCACCGCCCGCCGGATCGTCCCGCCGCAGGTGGCCACGCTCACCCAGGCCGGCCTGGGCTTCGTCGAGATCTGCCCGCCGGGGGTGGACAAGGCCACCGGGCTCAGCGTGGTGGCCGAACGGCTCGGCGTCGACCCGGCGGAGGTGCTGGTCTTCGGGGATATGCCCAACGACCTGCCGATGTTCGCCTGGGCCGGCTGGGGCCGGGTGGCCGTTTCCAACGCGCACCCCGCGGTCCGCGCCGCCGCGGACGAGATCACCCTGCGCAACGACGACGACGGAGTCGCGGTCTACCTGGACCGGCTACTCTCCCGGTGATGGGAGAGACACCCCGACTGGTCGCGACCGACATCGACGGCACCCTGCTCGGCGACGACCGGACGCTCAGCGCGCGTACCGCGACGGTGCTGCAGCGGATCTGCGCGCAGGGCACGCCGGTCGTGCTGGTCACCGGCCGCCCGATCCGCTGGCTCCAGCTCGTGTACGACCAGCTCGCCGCCCCGCTGCCGGCGATCTGCGCCAACGGCGCCGTGGTGTACGACCCGGTCGCCGACGAGGTGCTGCGGGCCGACCCGCTCGCCCCGGAACTCCTCGCCGAGGTGGCCCGCCGGCTGCGCGCGGCGGTGCCCGAGGTGAGCTTCGCGGTGGAGATCGTCGACAGCCGGCAGATGCGGCACGAGGCGCACTACCCGCTGCGCTGGGACGCCGACCACGACGCCATCCGGGCCGTCGAGTCGCCCGAGGAGCTGCACTCCGTACCGGCGGTGAAGCTGCTGGCCCGGGCCGGGGAGCAGGACCCGGACGTCTTCGTCCGGGTGGTGGCCGGGGCGCTGCAGGGGCTGGCCGAGGCGACGCACTCGTCGTACAGCGGGCTGGTGGAGATCTCCGCCGCCGGGGTGACCAAGGCGGCCGGGCTGGCCTGGTACGCCGCCCGCCTCGGCATCCACGAACGCGACGTGCTCGCGTTCGGCGACATGCCCAACGACCTGCCGATGCTGACCTGGGCCGGTCGGGCGGTGGCGGTGGCCAACGCACACCCCGCCGTCCTGGAGATCGCCGACGAGGTGACCGGGGCGAACTCCGCCGACGGCGTGGCGGCGTACCTGGAGAAGGTCTTCGGGGTGGGCTGAGCGGACGACCGGTCAGAGGTACTGGCCGGTGGGATGCCCCTCGCCACCCTGCGGCTGGCCGATGCCCGGCATGCCCGGCACCATCCCGCCGGGACCGCTCGGCAGCGCCTGGCGGCCGGAACGCATCTGCTCCAGCTGCACCCGGGCGGCCATCTGCTGGGCGACCAGCGCGGCCTGGATGCCGTGGAACAACCCCTCCAGCCAGCCGACGAGCTGGGCGTGGGCGATGCGCAGCTCGCCCTCGCTGGGCGCCTTCTCCTCGGTGAAGGGCAGCGAGATCCGCTCCAGCTCCTCGCGCAGCTCGGGGGCGAGGCCCTCCTTGAGCTCGACGATCGACCGCTCGTGGATCTCCCGCATCCGGTGCCGGCTGGCGTCGTCCAGCGGGGCCGACTTGACCTCCTCCAGCAGCTGCTTGATCATGCTGCCGATCCGCATCACCTTGGCCGGCTGCTCGACCAGGCGGGTCGGGTCCTCGCCCACCTGCTCGTCGGTCTGCACGGTGCCGACCGGGCGGCCGTCCGGGCCGACCACCACCACGGTGCCCGAGTGCCCGGTGTCCTCGGTGCCCGGCTCGTCGTTCTGTCCAGCGAAGTGCGCGTCGGTCATGGCACCCATCTTTACCCACGCCCGCGAGCCACACGCGGTGGGACCGGTCACGACCCCCGCCCGGTGGCGGTCGCGCTACCGTCGCCGACATGCCCGCCGACCCGCGCGCCGTGCTCACCCGGCCCGCTCCGCCCCCCGACCTCACCCTCGCCTACGGCGACCACCCCGACCAGATCGTCGACCTGCGCCGTCCCGCCGGGGACGGCCCGGCCCGGCCGTTGGTCGCGGTGCTGCACGGGGGCTTCTGGCGCGCCGAGTACGACCGGACCCACACCGGCCCGCTGGCCACCGCGCTGGCGGCGCTGGGCTGGCCGGTGGCGCAGCTGGAGTACCGGCGGACCGGGCAGCCGGGCGGCGGCTGGCCGGGCACCCTCACCGACGTGCTGGCCGGGGTGGCGGCGCTGCCCGCGCTGGCCGCCCGCGCCCTGCCGGGCCGGGTGGCCGCCGGACCACCGCTGCTGCTCGGACACTCGGCCGGCGGGCACCTCGCGCTCTACGCGGCGGCGCATGCCCCGGCCACCGTACGGGGGGTGCTGGCGCTGGCCCCGGTCGCCGACCTCGCCGAGGCGTACCGGCTGGACCTGGACGGCGGGGCGGTGGCCGCGCTGCTCGGCGGCGGCCCGACGGAGCACCCGGACCGGTACGCGGCGGCCGATCCACGGGAGTTGGTGCCGCTGCGGACACGCACCGTGATCGTGCACGGGGTCCAGGACCTGCAGGTGCCGGTCACGATCAGCCGGGGCTACGCGGCTGCGGCCCAGGCGGCGGGGGCCGATGTGAGCCTCGTTGAACTGCCGAAATGCGAGCACTTCGGGCTCATCGACCCGGAGTCGGCCGCCTGGCCGCACGTCAGAGCTGCATTGCAGTCGCTGCACAAAGATCAATAGCCATTGACGCAGCGTCGTCAACCAGGTAGAACGCCGAGGGGGCGGTGACGCCCCGCAACGCTCCGGAAGGATTTTGGTGTCGCAGATGAACCGCAGGCGCGCCCTGCAGCTGCTGGCCGCGCTCGGTACCACCGGGCTGGTCGCCGGCTGTGGCACGGACGACGAGGGTGAGCCGGTCGCGACCGGCTCGCCGATCAAAATCGGTCTCGTCGCCCCCGAAAGTGGCTCGGGCAAGACCATCGGCGAGGACATCGTCAACGGCTTCGAGCTCTACCTGGCCACCCACGGCCAGCGCCTCGGCGGGCACCCGGTGACCCTGGTGAAGGCCGACGAGGGCGACAGCGCCAAGACCGGTCAGGACGCCGTCAACGACCTGCTCAAGCAGGGCGTGCTCGCCCTCACCGGGGTGGTCAACCCGACGGTGATGTCCGGCATCCGGGACATCGTGGAGAAGGCCCGGGTGCCGCTGATCGGGTCGAACGCCTCGCCGGTCAGCCTGCAGAGCGTGGTCTACATCTGGCGCACCTCGTACGTGCTGGACGAGCCGGGCCGGGCGCTCGGGGCGTACCTGAAGCAGCGGCTGCCGTCCGGCAGCCGGGTGTTGATCATCGCGCCGGAGGGCGGCGCCAGCCTCGACGTCGTGCAGGGCTTCCGCCAGGGCTTCGGCGTCGACGACCCGCGGATCGCCGGCGAACCGGTCTGGACGAACCCCACCGCCAACCCGGGCGAGAGCACGTACGCCTACGACATCCGGCAGGCGCTCAACCGCAAGCCCACCGCGATCTTCTGCCACTTCTCCGGCACCGCGGCCATCCAGTTCATCAAGCAGCTGCGCCGGCACCGCCCGGCCTACACCGGGCCGATCTACGCGCCCGGCTTCCTCACTGAGGGCAGCGTGCTCAACGAGGTACGCGGCGTGCTGGTGAACGACAAGGAGGACCGGCTGCTGCCCGGCCCGATCCAGACGGTGTCGAACTACTCGGCCGACCTGAACAACAACGCCAACCGGATCTTCGCCTCCGCGTACCGGAAGACGTTCAACGTCTCGCCCAGCACGTACGCGATGGCCTCGTACGACGCCGCCCAGGTGCTCGACGGGGCGATCCGGATCGCCGGGGCGAACCCGACCCCGCAGCAGGTCAATCTGGCCCTCGGCAAGGTGGGCCAGATCGACAGCCCGCGCGGGGTGTGGCAGTTCAACCAGCCCCGCACGCCGCAGCAGCGGTGGTACCTGCGCACCGTGCAGTTCGACGGCCGGCTGCTGTCCAACGTCATGCTCAACGAGATCGCCACGCTCGGCTGAGCGCCGGGCCCGATACGCGCCGAGGGCCGGTCTCCCCGCAGGGAGGCCGGCCCTCGGCTTATGCCGTGGTGGCGTCAGTGACGCAGCTCGGCGATGCAGCACTTCACGCTGCCGCCGCCCTTCTTCAGCTCGGCCAGCTCGACCGGCACCGGGTGGTAGCCGGCCGCCTTGAGCTTGCCGGCCAGCCGGGTCGCCTCGCTGTTGAGCACGACGTTGAGCCCGTCGCTGACCAGGTTCAGGCCGAAGGTCATCGCGTCCTCGTCGTCCGCGACCACCGCGTCGGGGAAGAGCTGGGCGAGCACCTTCTGGCTGGCCGCCGAGAAGGCGCCCGGGAAGTAGACGATGTTCTCGTCGTCGATCGAGGCGAGCGCCACGTCGAGGTGGTAGAAGCGCGGGTCGACCAGGCGCAGCGACACCACCGGCCGGCCGAGCGCCTCCTGCGCCTCGGCGTGCGCCGGCAGCTCGGTACGGAAGCCGTGGCCGGCGAGGACCAGCCCGCCGTGCGCCTCCGGCAGGTACGCGAAGTCGCCCTCGCCCTCGTTGGTCTCGCTCGGCGCGATGAACCGCCAGCCCTGCGACTCGTAGAACGCCCGGTGCGCGGCGGCCTCGGCGGCGCGCTGCTCGTGCTTGAACTGGGCGCCGTAGACCGTCCCGTCCACCACGAAGGCGCCGTTGGCAGCGAAGACCATGTCCGGCAGCCCGGCCTCGGGGGTGAGCAGGTGCACGTCGTGGCCGAGGCCGACCAGCGTCTCCCGCAGGCGGTCCCACTGCTTGACCGCCAGCTCCGCGTCGACCGCGGTGGTGACGTCCATCCACGGGTTGATGGCGTACTCGACGGCGAAATGCTCGGGCGAGCACATGAGATATGTCCGCTTTCGCGGCACTCGCTGCTGGTTCACGGTGACCAAGAGTAGGTAGCGTAGAACTTTGGTAACAGCCAGAACTCTTGCTTTCTGAAGGCGGAACGTTGCAGATAGACGCGGTCGACCAGCGAATCATTGCGTTGCTCGTGGCGGACGCTCGCGCGTCGTACGCCGACATCGGCAGCCGGGTGTCACTCTCCGCTCCGGCGGTGAAGAGACGCGTCGACCGGCTCCGCTCCGCCGGGGTGATCCGGGGCTTCACCGCGGTGGTCGATCCGGCCGCCGTCGGCTGGACCACGGAGGCCTTCGTCGAGCTCTTCTGCGCCGGCCGGACCACCCCCGCGCAGATCGGGGTGGCCGCCCGGCGACACCCGGAGGTGGTCGGGGCGTACACCGTCTCGGGCGAGGCGGACGCCCTGGTGCACCTGCGGGCCGCCGACATCGCCCACCTCGAGGAGGCGCTGGAGCGGCTGCGGGCGGAGTCGTTCGTGACCTCCACCCGGAGCACCATCGTGCTCTCCCGCCTGGTCGAGTCCCCCGGCGTCGGCCCGTCCACCGGCTGATCCGCGCTTGACCTCAACCCCACTTCATGTCGTCGACTGGACCGGACGGCGGCGTGAGGGGGGATCGTGCGGGCGGTGTGGCTGCGGGAGTTCGGCGGGCCGGAGGTGCTGGTGCCGGGAACGGCGACCGATCCGACGCCCGGGCCGGGGCAGGTGCTGATCGAGGTGGCGCACGTCAACCTCACCTTCGTCGAGACGATGTTCCGGGCCACCGGGTTCGGGCCGTTCCGCGGCCCGTTGCCGGTGATCCCCGGCAACGGGGTCGGCGGCGTGATCGGCGCGGTGGGCCCGGACGTGGACCCCGGGCTCGTCGGCCGGCGGGTGGTCAGCGGCACCGGCGGCACCGGCGGGTACGCCGAACGGGTCGTGGTGGACCGGGCCGCGCCGGTCGAGGTGCCCGACGCGCTGGCGCTGGACGACGCGGTGGCGCTGCTCGCCGACGGCCGTACCGCGCTGCTGCTGACCGACGCGGCAGCGCCCAGGGCGGGGGAACGGGTGCTGGTCGAGGCCGCCGCCGGTGGGGTGGGCGGCCTGCTGGTCCAGCTCGCCGCGCGGGCGGGAGCACGGGTGGTGGGCCTGGCCGGCGGCCCCCGCAAGACGGAACTGGTCCGGGCGGCGGGCGCCGACGTCGTGATCGACTACCGGGAGCCCGGCTGGGCCGACCGGGTACGCGCCGCGACCGGCGGGGTGGACGTCGTCTTCGACGGCGTCGGCGGCGACGTGGGCCGGACGGCGTTCGACCTGCTCGACCCCGGCGGCCGGATGCTCAGCTTCGGGCTCGCCTCGGGTAGCTGGACCGACGTGCCGGCGGAGACCGCCACGGCGCGCGGGGTGGCCCTGCTGCGACCGACCGCCGGGCCGGACGAGCTGCGCGCGCTCACCGCGCGGGCGCTGGCCGAGGGCGCGGCCGGGCGGCTGCGCCCGCTGATCGGGCAGCGGTTCCCGTTGGAGCGGGCCGCCGAGGCGCATGCCGCGATGCAGTCGCGGGCCACCGTCGGCAAGACCCTGCTCGACGTCGGCTGAGGAGTCGGCGCACGGGACGAGCGGGCGCCGCCGGGGTCAGAGGTACATGCCCGTCCGGTGCTCGGAGTCCGCCGGCCGGCCCGGCTTGTCGCCCTCGCCGAAGAACCGCTTGCCGCCGAACTCCCCGTGCAGCCGGTCGTCCAGCTCGTCGGCCAGCCCGGTCATCACCTGCACCGCGAGCATCAGGTGGGTGGCCTGGAAGTTGCGGCCGAAGACCGGGATGGAGGCCCAGACGGTGTCGTCGGCGCAGTAGAGCCGGCCGATCGGCATCCGGTTGGTCAGCTCGGAGAGCTTCACGTAGAGGCGCTCGGTCGGCTCCACCTCGGTGAGCACCGGCGAGAAGACGTCGACCAGCGGCGGGTTGTCGCGTACCCGGACGAACACCATCGCCGAGCCGGCGCGGATGTTGATGTCGCCGTCCGAGTCCACCTGGAGCTGGTCGGACTTCGACTTGAGCATGGTCGACACGACCGTGCGGACCCGCTCCTCCAGCGCCAGCACGTCCTCGCCCTCTTCGCTCTTCTGCGCGCTCGCGGCGGCGGCCAGCGCCTCGTCGAGGTCCGCCTCGACGTCGCGGTCCGGGCCGAACTCGCTGCGCGCGGTGCCGAGCGGTTCGGCCGGCAGCGGCTCCCCCTCGGCGTCGTGCACGAGGTAGACGAGGAAGGCCGGGTGCGGGGCGCCGTAGACGTCGCGCAGGGTGCGGGAGAGCAGCGCGGCCACCTTGCTGGCGTCGGCGGTCGAGCCCTCCAGGCCGAACTGGTCCCGGGAGCCCTCCAGCACGCCCGGCGGCGACCAGCCCAGCGCGATCATGTCCGCGACGGCGGCCCGGTCCAGCCGGTAGCCCTGCGGCAGGGTGGCGTTGCCGACCGCCCGTGCGGAGACCCGCCCCCCGTCGCCCACGTCCACGCTGATCGAGTAGACGGCGTTACCGGTGCCGGAGGCCGTCGGGTCGAGGGTCAGCTCGACGTGCGCCCCGGTGGGCAGCCCACGCAGCCGCTCGGCCAGCGCGCGGGCGAACTCCCGCCACGCCTCGGTCACCTTGGCCCGCAGGTCGGCCGTGCTCGGCTCGTCCAGCAGGACCGACTCGTGCTGCTCCGGCGAGCTGCCGGGCTGATCACCGGTCGGCTTCGAGGGGTGGTCTGCCGTCATGATCGCCTCCGTCCGTCAAGGTCACCCTACCCAGGCCCACCCGGTGTCGAATCCACCGCGACCGGGATCGGACAACGCGGCGGGTGCGACTCAGTCGGGACGGTCGCCGCCCAGCTCCACCGGCCAGGTCGCGGCCAGGGCGCTCAGCCGCGCGGCGGCGCCCGCCGGGTCGGCGCCGCGCCCGACCGCCACCCCGAGCAGGTACGCGCTCACCGGCGCGCCCGGCCGCAGCACCTGGTGGGCGACATCCCTGGCCAGGTCGAGCACCGTCGGCACCGGGACCTCGGCCGGGTCGAGCCCCAGTTCGGCGCAGGCCGCCGTCAGCCAGTCGTCCATCACCGTCATCGCGTCCACTCCTCCGCCCGGCGTACGTCGGAGTCAGTGTCGCAGTCGAACCACGGCGGCGGGCCGCTGCCGGACCACGCCAGGTCACGCACCCGCAGCTCGGCGAGCAACTCCCGCATCGAGGCGCCTTCGGGCGTACCGCCCCGACGCCCGACGAGGCGGGCCAGCGCGTCCCGCAACGCCGCCGCCCGCCACACCCCGCACAGCGGCTGCCGCCGGCCCCGGTCGTCGAGGAAGCAGACCCCGTCCGGCCCGTCGTCCACGTGACCGCGCGGCGGTGCCCCGTCCGGCTCCGGGTGCAGCGCGCGCAGCAGCACGCCGACCGCCTCCCGGGTGAGCAGCGGCAGGTCGGCGGCGAGCAGGGCGACGGTGGTCGTGTCGGGGGGCAGCAGGGCGAGCCCGGCCGCGGTCGCCGCCACCGGGCCACCGCCCGGCGGTCGCTCCCGGGTCACCAGCACGTCGCCGGGGACCGCGTCGGCCGGCCCGACCAGGATCCGCGGGGCCGCGTCGGCGACGGCCGCCAACACCCGCTCCCGCATCGGCATTCCACCGACCGGTAGCGCCGGCTTGTCCCGCCCGCCCATCCGGCGCGCCGCACCGCCCGCGAGCACCACCGCCGCGTACGCCGTCACCGGGCCACCGTAGCCTCGCGCCGACCCGTCCGGCCGGCCGGCGTCGTGGTGCGGGTCGCTCGGCGGGCGGGGGAGGATGGCGGGATGGGACGGGCGACTGACCGGCGGAGTGTGCTCCGCATCGACCTCGACGCGGTGGCCGACGGACGCGCCCCGGTACGCCGGCAGGACACCCTCTCGGTGGAGGAGCCGCTGGAGATCCGGGTCGGCCCGGCCGGACCCGGTCGACGCCGGCCGCTCGCGGTCACCATGCGTACCCCCGGCGACGACATCGACCTGGCGATCGGCTTCCTGCTCACCGAGGGGCTGGTCAGGTCGACCGACGACGTGCTCACCGCCCAGCTCTGCGCCGGGGCGGAGACCCCGAACACCTACAACGTGGTGGACGTGGTGCTCGCCCCGGGCGTGCCCGAGCCCACCACCGACCCGTCGCGGAACTTCTACACCACCAGCTCGTGCGGGGTCTGCGGCAAGGCCAGCATCGAGGCGGTGCGGACCCGGTCGCCGTACCCGGTGGTGGACGATCCGCTCACCGTCCGGGCGGACGTGCTCGCCGCGCTGCCGGACCGGTTGCGGGCGGCCCAGCGGGCCTTCGACCGCACCGGCGGCCTGCACGCGGCGGGGCTGTTCACCGCCGAGGGCGAGCCGGTGGTGCTGCGGGAGGACGTCGGCCGGCACAACGCGGTGGACAAGGTGGTCGGCTGGGCGGTGCGGGAACGCCGCCTTCCGCTGGCCGGTCACCTGCTGCTGGTCTCCGGTCGGGCCAGCTTCGAGCTGACCCAGAAGGCGTGGATGGCCGGCGTACCGCTGCTCGCGGCGGTCTCCGCGCCCAGCTCGCTCGCCGCCGACCTGGCGGAGGAGGCCGGGATGACGCTGGTCGGCTTCCTGCGCGGCCGGACGATGAACGTCTACGCCGGCGGGCACCGGGTGCTGGTCGGCTGACCCGTTCGCCGGAGCCCCGCGGGACGCGACGTCTCCCTCATCCGAGGCCCCGCCGCACGTGTCGTCGCCGGCGGGGACGCCGCCGGACCACGCCCGGCTCTCCGACGGCCGGCCAGCCGTCCAGCTCCGATGGGGGCACACCGCGGCGGAGCAGGTCGTCGAGGAGCTGGGCCAGGGAGTAGTCGGGGTGAACGGCCAGCGCCCGCTCCAACGCCACCGCGGCCAGCGCGCCCTGGCCGGCTCGCCAGGCGGCGAAGGCCAGCAGGCTCGCCGGCGCGGCGATCAGCTCCTCCTCGGCGCGGCGCAGCACGTCGCCCCAGAGGTCGATGTCCTCCTCCCGCCCGTCGGTGCGTTCCCAGGCGTGGTCGCGCACCGGGAGGTGGGTCAGGAGCAGGCTGAGCCAGGCCACCTCGTCGTCGGTGAGCCGCTCGCCCCGGCGGTGCGCCCGCCGGGCGTCCCGCACGGCGGCGACGCCGGCCGCCCGGATCGAGCGACCGCCGAGCAGGTCGGCGGCGGGCGCCTCGGTCAGCAGGGTGAGCAGCCGCCGCTCGGCCCGGACGCCGGCCTGCCGCATCGCCGCCCGGTCCTGCCCGTCGGCGGCGGCCACCTGGGCGGTGAGGGCGGCCCGGTCGGGCAGCGCCACCTGACCGGCGTAGACCGCGGCGGCGCTGACCTCGCTGCTGCCCGGGTCGTACGGGGTGCCGTCGGGCGGGCAGCAGGCCGCCTCCGCGCACAGGTACGACCAGTACCGGCCGTCGGTCACCCGCATCGCGTCGAGCACGGTCAGGCCGGCCGTGGTCAGTGCGGCGCGTACCGCGTCGACGGTCGGGGTGACCCGGTCGGCCGGGCCGTACCCGATGACGGTGGCGGCGTCGGCGTCCTGCCGGCCGAGGACGCCGCCGAGGTGGTCGGCGGGCAGCCGGGGGTCGGCGCCACGGTCGGGCAGGTCGGCACGGGCGGCGAAGACGACCCGCTGGGCGCGCATCGCCACCACGACGACGCTGTCGGCGGGGTGGAAGCCGAGCAGGTACGGCACGGCGGCGAGCAGGTCGGCGGGCGAGCGGACGGTGAGCCGGGGGCGGTCGGTCGCGGTCATGCCGGCAGCCTGCGACCCGGGGGACGCGCCCGACAGGCCCTGTGGACGACACGCGGGTTGTCCACAGACACGGAGAGTGTTCCCACAGGTAACAGGGATTTGCCGAGTTTCGGGATCCACCGGTGTCCCACGGAGCGGCTACCTTGCGCTGATGGACCTGGCGTACCTGCGGACGCATCCGGAGCACCTGCCGACGTTCCTGACCCACCAGCGGATCCGGGAGACGCCGGTCGCCGGCGGGGACGTCTGCGCCGCCTCCCGACTCACCCTGGACGACGGCCACTCCGTCTTCGCCAAGAGCTGGCCGGAGCGGGCCGACCGACCGGTGCCGGAGAGCTTCTTCGCCAGCGAGGCGGCCGGGCTGCGTTGGCTGCGCGCGGCGGGCACGGTGGCCGTACCGGAGGTAATGGTGGCCCTGCCGGAGCTGCTGGCCTTGGACTGGGTGGAGCCGGGCGAGCCGTCCCCGGAGGCGGCCGAACGGTTCGGCCGGGAGCTGGCCGGGATGCACCGGGCCGGGGCGTCCGCCTTCGGCGCCGACTGGCCCGGCTTCATCGGCCCGCTGCCGCAGGACAACACCCCCGACGAGGGCCCCTGGCCGGACTGGTTCGCCCGGCGTCGGCTGCTGCCGTACCTGGCGCTGTCGGTGGACGGCGGCGCGCTCGGCGGCGCGGATGCCGCGCTGGTGGAGCGGGTCGTCGCCCGGATCGGCGAGTTCGGCGGCGACGAGCCGCCGGCCCGGGTGCACGGCGACCTGTGGCCGGGGAACGTGCTCTGGGGCGCGGACGACCGGGCCTGGCTGGTCGACCCGGCCGCGCACGGCGGGCACCGGGAGACCGACCTCGCCCAACTGGCCCTCTTCGGCGGCGCGCCGCACCTCGAGCGGATCATCGGCGCCTACCGGGAGGAGTGGCCGCTGGCCGACGGCTGGCGGGAACGACTGCCGCTGCACCAGCTCCACCTGCTGCTGGTGCACACCGCCGCCTTCGGCACGGCGTACCGGGATGCGGTCACCCGGGCCGCCCGAGCAGCGCTGGGCGGGACCGACCGCGCTACGGTCGACGGGTGACCGTCGCCCCGCCCGCCGAGGGCGCCCTCGTCGACCGGTACGGCCGTGTCGCCCGGGACCTGCGCGTCTCGCTGACCGACAAGTGCAACCTGCGCTGCACGTACTGCATGCCGGCGGAGGGTCTGCCCTGGCTGGCCGGGCCGCAGCTGCTCAGCGACGACGAGATCGTCCGGTTGGTCCGGGTCGCCGTGGAACGGCTCGGCGTGACCGAGGTCCGCTTCACCGGCGGCGAGCCGCTGATCCGGCCGGGGCTGGCCGGCATCGTCACCGAGGTGGCCACGCTGACCCCCCGCCCCCGGATCTCCCTCACCACCAACGGCATCGGCCTGGACCGACTCGCCCCCACGCTGCGCGCGGCCGGGCTGGACCGGGTGAACGTGTCGCTGGACACCCTGGACCGCGACCGATTCACCCGGCTGACCCGACGGGACCGGCTGGCCGACGTGCTCGCCGGGCTGGCCGGCGCCGCCGCCGCCGGGCTCACCCCGGTGAAGGTCAATTCGGTGCTGATGCGGGGCGTCAACGACGACGAGGCCCCGGCGCTGCTGCGGTTCGCCCTGGACCACGGCTACGAGCTGCGGTTCATCGAGCAGATGCCGCTGGACGCCCAGCACGGCTGGGACCGGGCCACCATGGTCACCGCCGACGAGATCCTCGCCTCGCTGGCCGGCGCGTTCGCCCTGACGCCCGACCCGGCCGAGCGGGGCGCGGCCCCGGCCGAGACCTGGCTGGTCGGCGGCGGACCGGCCCGGGTCGGCGTGATCGCCAGCGTCACCCGCCCGTTCTGCGGCGACTGCGACCGGACCCGGCTCACCGCCGACGGCCAGGTCCGGGCCTGCCTCTTCGCCACCGAGGAGTCCGACCTGCGCGGCGCGCTGCGCGGCGGGGCGGACGACGCGGAGCTGGCCCGGCGCTGGCAGGTGGCGATGCGGGGCAAGCGCGCCGGGCACGGCATCGACGACCCCACCTTCCTGCAACCGGCCCGGCCGATGTCCGCGATCGGAGGCTGAGCCGTGGACCTCACCGTCCGCTACTTCGCCGGGGCCCGGGCCGCCGCCGGCCGCACCGAGGAGACCGCATCCGCCGGCCGGTCGCTGGACGAACTGGTCGGTGAACTCGCCGAGCGGCACGGGCCGGGGCTGGCCGCCGTGCTGGAGGTGGCGAGTTTCCTGGTCGACGGGGTGCGCTGTCATGATCGTGGGACACCGTTGCCGGCCGGGGTCACGATCGACGTGCTGCCCCCCTTCGCGGGCGGCTGAGAGAGGGCTGGCATGTTGGCGACTCTGGCGTTCGTGGCCACCCTGGCCCTGATCATCGGGCTGATCCACTTCTACCTGTGGAAGCGGCTGGTCAAGGACACCACCCGTCCCGGACGGTGGCGGCGGATCGGCGCGGTCGCCGCGCTGCTGCTGGCGCTGCTCGTACCGGCGACGATGGCCGGCACCCGGGCGGTCGGGGCGTTCTGGCTGGCCTGGCCGGGCTACCTCTGGCTGGCGGTGATGTTCTACCTGCTGGTCCTGCTGCTGGTGCTGGAAGTGCCGATGGCGGTCGCCCGGCTGGTGCTGCGCCGCCGGTCGGCGATCGCCGAGTCGACCGCCGCCGCGCCCGAGCCGGTGCTGGTCGGGGCGGCCGGCACCGCCGACCCGCCGGCCGTCGAGGCGGTGGACCAGCCCGACCACGACGCCTCGCGCCGGCTGCTGCTGGCCCGGGGCGCGGCGATCTTCGCCGGGCTCACTGCGGCCGGCGTCACCGGGTACGGCGTCCGGGTGGCGACGGGCCCGCCCGAGCTGGACCGGGTCCGCATCCCGCTGGCGAAGCTGCCGCGCAGCATGGACGGCCTGCGGATCGCCACCGTCTCCGACATCCACCTCGGCCCGCTGCGCGGACGGGAGCACACCGAGCGGATCGTCGCCGCGATCAACCGCCTCGACGCCGACCTCGTCGCGGTCGTCGGCGACCTGGTCGACGGCTCGGTCGCCGAGCTGGGCGGGGCCGCGGCGCCGCTGCGCGGCCTGCGCTCCCGCTACGGCAACTTCTTCGTCACCGGCAACCACGAGTACTACTCGGGCGTGGAGGAGTGGGTCCAGGAGGTGGACCGGCTCGGCCTGCGGGTGCTGCAGAACCAGCGGCAGGAGATCCGCGCCCGGGGTGGCGTGCTGGACCTGGCCGGCGTCAACGACGTGACCGCCGCCGGCACCGGCCTGGCCGCGCCGGCCGACTTCGCGGCCGCGCTCGGCGACCGCGATCCGAGCCGCCCGGTGGTGCTGCTGGCCCACCAGCCGGTCGCCGCGCACGAGGCGGCGAAGTTCGGCGTCGACCTCCAGCTCTCCGGGCACACCCACGGCGGCCAGATCGTGCCGTTCAACCTGGCCGTCAAGCTCCAGCAGCCGGTCGTCTCCGGGCTCGGCGAGGTGGACGGCACCAAGGTGTACGTCACCAACGGCGCCGGCTTCTGGGGCCCGCCGGTGCGGGTCGGCGCCCCGCCGCAGATCACCCTGGTGGAGCTGCGCGCCCCATAGCGCGACCGGGCGGCGGAGTCCAGCACCGGATTGCTCAGGTCACGCGTACGCGTGGCGGCGGGCGGGTGATGGACCGGCCGTGACAGGATGCGGCGTGCCTCCGTTCAGCGCCGCACCCCCCGGTGGCGTCCCGCCGTTCGTCGCGGACCTGCACATCCACTCGAAGTACTCGCGCGCGTGCAGCCGCGATCTCACCCTGCCCAACCTCGGCTGGTGGGCGCGGCGCAAGGGCATCGGCGTGCTCGGCACCGGGGACTTCACCCACCCCGCCTGGTACGACCACCTGCGCGAGACGCTGCACCCGGCCGAGCCCGGGCTCTACCGGCTCGCCCCGGAGGCGGAGCGGGACATCGCCCGCCGGCTGCCGCCCCGGCTGGCCAGCGAGGCGGAGAGCGACCCGGTCCGGTTCATGCTCAGCGTGGAGATCTCCACGATCTACAAGCGCGACGACCGGACCCGCAAGGTCCACCACCTGATCTACCTGCCCGACCTGGACGCGGTGGCGCGGTTCAACACGGCGCTGGGCCGGATCGGCAACCTCGGCTCGGACGGCCGGCCGATCCTCGGCCTGGACTCCCGGGACCTGCTGGAGATCACCCTGGAGGCCAGCCGCGACGGCTACCTGGTCCCGGCGCACATCTGGACGCCCTGGTTCTCCGCGCTCGGCTCGAAGTCCGGCTTCGACGCGATCGCCGACTGCTACGCCGACCTGGCCGAGCACGTCTTCGCGGTGGAGACCGGCCTCTCCTCCGACCCGGAGATGAACTGGCGGGTCGGCAGCCTGGACGGCTACCAGCTCGTCTCGAACTCCGACGCGCACTCCCCGCCGGCGCTGGCCCGGGAGGCGACGGTCTTCTCCGCCGACCGCGACTACTTCGCGATCCGGGAGGCGCTGCGCACCGGCGACGGGCTGGCCGGGACGATCGAGTTCTTCCCGGAGGAGGGGAAGTACCACGCGGACGGGCACCGGCTCTGCGGCGTCAACTGGTCGCCGGAGCGGACCCGGCAGGCCGGTGGACGCTGCCCGGAGTGCGGCAAGCCGCTGACCGTCGGCGTGCTGAGCCGGGTCGAGGAGCTGGCCGACCGGCCGACGGGGCACCGCCCCGCGCACGCCCGCGAGGTCACCCACCTGGTGCCGCTGGCCGAGATCCTCGGCGAGATCAACAAGGTGGGTGCGCGGAGCAAGAAGGTCGACGGGAAACTCCACGAGCTGGTCGCCGCGCTCGGCCCGGAGCTGGAGATCCTCACCCGTACCCCGCTGGACGAGATCGGGCGGGTCGGCGGCGAGCTGCTGGCCGAGGGGATCGGCCGGCTGCGCCGCGGCGACGTCCGCCGGGTGCCGGGCTACGACGGCGAGTACGGCGTGATCACCCTCTTCGACCCCGCGGAGCTGGGCGCGAAGGGCACGGGGGCGCAGGCGGAGACGCTCTTCGACGTACCCGTGCCGGCGCAGCGACGGCCCGCGGAGCCGGCGGCGAAGGCGAAGGCCCGTCGCCCCGCGGCGCCGAAGGCCGAGCCGAAGCGGAAGGCCGCGCCGCCGCCTCCCCCGCCGATCGCGCCGGCGCCCTCGCCGCACGAGCCGTTCGAGCCGATGCTCGCCGGCATGGAGGAGGTCGGCACCGGCCTGCTCGACCGGTTGGACGCGATGCAGCGGGTGGCCGCGTCCGCGCCGGGTGGCCCGCTGCTGATCGTGGCCGGGCCCGGTACCGGCAAGACCCGGACGCTCACCCACCGGATCGCGTACCTCTGCGCGGAGCTGAACGTCTTTCCCGAGCAGTGCCTGGCGATCACCTTCACCCGGCGGGCCGCCGAGGAGCTGCGGCACCGCCTCGACGGGCTGCTCGGTCCGGTGGCCGAGGACGTCACCGTCGGCACGTTCCACTCGCTCGGGCTGGCCATCCTGCGGGAGAACGCGGCCGCCGCCGGGCTGCCGGCGGACTTCCGGATCGCCGACGACGCCGACCGGGCGGCCGCCCGCGCCGAGGCCGGCGACGACCCGGACCGCTACACCGCGCTGCTGCGCAAGCAGGACCTGGTCGATCTGGACGAGCTGCTGACCCTGCCGGTCGCGCTGCTGAAGGCCGACAAGAAGCTGGTACGCGACTACCGCGAGCGCTGGCGGTGGATCTTCGTCGACGAGTACCAGGACGTCGACGCGGTCCAGTACGACCTGCTGCGCCTGCTCAGCCCCGCCGACGGCAACCTCTGCGCGATCGGCGACCCGGACCAGGCGATCTACTCGTTCCGGGGCGCGGACGTGGGCTACTTCCTGCGCTTCTCGCAGGACTTCACCGACGCCCGGCTGGTCCGGCTGAACCGCAACTACCGCTCGTCGGCGCCGATCCTGGCCGCCGCCGTGCAGGCCATCGCGCCGTCGTCGCTGGTGCGGGGCCGCCGGCTCGACCCGGCCCGGCTCGACCCGGAGGCCCCACTGGTCGGCCGCTACCCGGCGGCCTCCGTCGCCGACGAGGCCGATTTCGTGGTACGCACCATCGACGAGCTGGTCGGCGGCCTGTCCCACCGGTCGCTGGACTCGGGCCGGATCGACGGCCGGTCGACCACGCTCTCCTTCTCCGACATCGCGGTGCTCTACCGCACCGACGCGCAGGCCGCCCCGATCGTGGACGCCCTCGCCCGGGCGAACATCCCGGTGCAGAAGCGCTCGCACGACCGGCTGCGGGACCGGCCGGGGGTGACCGCCATCGCGCGCGAGCTGCGGCACGCCGACGGGCTGGACGGGTCGTTGCCGGCCCGCGTCCGGCTGGCCGGGCAGGTGCTGGCGGAGCGCTTCGCCGTGCCGACGCTGGACGGCGCCGCCGCGGTACGCCCCGAGGACGTCCGCACGGCGGTCGACCTGCTCACCCCGCTGGCCCGCCGGTGCGGCGACGACCTCGGGCTGTTCCTGTCCCAGCTCGCCACCGGCGCGGAGGTGGACGCGCTCGACCCGCGCGCCGAGGCGGTCACCCTGCTCACCCTGCACGCCGCCAAGGGGCTGGAGTTCCCGGTGGTCTTCCTGGTCGGGGCCGAGGACGGGCTGCTGCCGCTGCGCTGGCCCGGCACCGAGCCGGATGACGACGCGGTCGCCGAGGAGCGGCGGCTCTTCTTCGTCGGCCTGACCCGCGCCCAGGACCGGCTCTACGTCAGCCACGCCGCCCGCCGGGTCCGGCACGGGTCGGAGCGGGAGTGCCGGCCGTCGCCGTTCCTCGACGTGATCGACGCCGGGCTCTTCGAGCGCTTCGGCGAGACCGAGCCCCGCCGACCGAAGGACCGGCAGCTCCGCCTGATCTGACCCGCCGGGCCGGCGGGCAGCAGGGCCGGCCCGGGTCAGGCGAGGAGCACGGCCAGCCAGGCCCCGGCGAGCAGCGCCGGGCCGAACGGCAGGGCGGTGTCCCGGCGTACCCGGCGGGCGGCCAGCAGGACCAGCACCAGCACGCCGTTGAGCAGGTGCGGCAGGAGCAGCCCGTAGCCGAGGATCGGCCAGCCCAGCCAGCCGAGCGGCAGGCCGAGGGCGGCGGCGAGCTTGACGTCGCCGAAGCCGAGCCGGGCGCCGGGCAGCAGCGCCAGCAGGACGTACCCGGCGAAGGAGAGCGCGGCCCCGGCGAGGGCGACCGCCAGGCGGCCCGGCGTGCCGGCGGCGAGCGCGGCCACCCCGAGGCCGGCGACGCCGCCGACGGCGGCCGCGCCGACCAGCGGATCGGGCAGCCGCAGGCAGGCCAGGTCGACCACCGCCAGCACCACACCGAAGGCCGCCACCAGCAGGTACGCCGGCAGGGCCGGGTCCGTCCCGAGCGCGGCGGCCAGCCCGGCGAACACCACCGCCCCGACGAGCGCCCAGCCGACCGTCCACCGGGCGGTGGCGGACCGGTCCGTGGTGAACCGGCCGGCGAACGTCGGCGCCGCCGCGCCGACGAGGCCGCCGCAGAGCGCGGCGGCGGTCAGCAGCCCGACGGACACGGGCCGGGACGTTACCGGTGCGCCGGTTCCACGGCTGCCCCGTTGACGGGCTCCGCCGCCGGCCGCCGGGGTCGCTCGGTGCTCACCACCAGCGCCACGCCGGCCACGATCACCGCGCCGCCCAGCAGCACCTGCGCGGTGATCGGCTCGGCGACCAGCAGCGCGCCGAGCCCGACCGCGACGGCCGGGTTGACGTAGGCGTACGTGGCGACCAGTGAGATGGGCGCGTGGTGCAGCAGCCAGACGTACGCGGTGAAGGCCACCAGCGAGCCGGCCACCATCAGGTACGCCAGCGCCGCCCAGGACCGGCCCGTCACCTCGCCCGGCGAGAAGTCGCGCAGCTCGCCCCGGGCCAGGGCGAGCACGGCGAGCGCCGCCGCGCCGGCGAACATCTCGTACACGGTGGCGACGAACGGGTCGGCGGGCATGGCCAGCCGACCGGACAGGAACGAGCCGACCGACCAGCAGGTGGCCCCGACGACCACGGTGAGCGCGCCGGCCAGCGGCACCGCGCCCGTGCCGCCGGTGGGCAGCACCAGCAGCACCAGGCCGAGGAAGCCGAGCGTCACCCCGGCGAAGGTCCAGCCGCGCGGCCGGTCGCCGGTGGCGGTGCGCAGCAGCACCACCAGCAGCGGGACGGTGGCCACCAGCAGCGCGGCGATGCCCGACGGCACGGCCACCCCGGGCGGACCCGCCTCGGCGAGCACCACCAGGCCGTTGCCGCCGGCCAGCAGCAGCACCCCGACCAGGGCGGTGGAGGCGAGCTGACGCCGGTCGACCCGCAACGCCCCCGGACCGCGGCGCACCCGCAGGACGACGGCGAGCACCAGCCCGGCGGCGGCGAACCGGAGGGCGGCCGAGGCGAGCGGCGGCATGGACTCCACGGCGATCCGGATGCCGAGATAGGTGGAGCCCCACAGGACGTAGACCAGCAGCAGCGCCGTCCAGATCAGGGCGGGCCGGGTGGGTGTCGCACTCGCGGGAGGTGAGCTCATCGGTGGACCACGCTACGGTGACCACGGCGTCGGTGTCCCGCACGGGTGTCCGGCCTCTCAGCACCGAGTACGCAGGAGGCGTGCATGGCGAACTACGGGCCACCGGGTGGCGGCGCCCCGGAGCCGTGGGGCGGGCGACGCCCGGACGACGCGTACGGCGCCGCACCGGATCCGCACGGCCCGCCCGCGTGGGGCGAGTCGCAGGCCCACCAGCCGTACCCGCAGCCGGGGTGGGCGTCCACCGACGTCCACCCGCCCAGCGAGCCGTACCGGTCGGCCGGCCCCAGCGCGTACCTCGGCGACCCCACGCCGCCGCAGCCGAAACGGGGCCGGGGCCCGCTGATCACGGTGCTGGCCGTGCTGGCGGTGCTCGTCCTCGGCGGTGCCGCCACGCTCTGGTACCTGGCCGGCGGGGACGACGAACCGGCGCCGAACGCCGCGCCCACCGCCTCAGCGGCGCCGAGCGCAGCGCTGCCCGGGCCGGGCGAGCCGGTGCCGACCACCCCCGCGCCAGCCTCGTCCGCCGATCCGCGCTTCGTCAAAGCGGGCCAGTGCGTGCGCAACGAGGGCCCGGCGGGCGGCAAGCCCAAGCTGCTGATCAGCGACTGCGCCCCGAAGACGTACGAGGTGCTGCGGCGCTTCGACGGCGAGACCAGCGGTGAGAAGGACGCCGAGGCCAAGTGCGCCAAGGTCACCGGCTACACCAACTGGTACTTCTTCGACAGCGAGCTGGACACCCTCGACTTCGTCCTCTGCCTGAAGCAGCGCTGATCCCACCCCTGGGGAAGACATGGCATCCTTCGGACCACCCGGTCAGCCGGACGACCCGTACCAGCGACCCACCTCCGGCCCCGTCGGACCGCCACCACCCTTCCCGGGCGGCGGACACCCCCCGCCCGGGCCGTTCCCGCCGGCCGGGCCCGTCCCGCAGTTTCACGCGCCACCACCCCCGGGGTACGCGCTGCCGCCCGTGCCCCCGCCCCGGCGCAACGGCGGCCGGATCGCCCTGGTCATCGGTCTGGTCGCGGTCCTGCTGCTCTGTCCCTGCCTCGGGCTGGCCGGCTTCGCGGTGTGGCGGGTGACCGGCGCCGACGAGGCGTCGCCGGCGGTGGTCACCTCGGCCGAGCCGTCGGCGGCGGCGACGGAGGAGCCGGGCACCGACCCGAGCACCGCCGAGCCCGCGGAGGGGATCGACGTGGCGGTGGGCGACTGCGTGGTCAACGACGGCACGGACGAGGAGGCCGAGCTGCGCGAGGTGCCCTGCGGCCCGGACACGTTCGAGGTGCTGGTGCGGATCCCGGCGACCACGGACGGGCAGCGGTGCCGGGCCCTCTCGCCGAGGTCGACGGTCAACTACGTGCACGACAACCCGGTCGACCTCTTCGACTACGTGCTCTGCCTGCGGAAACACTCCTAGTAGGTCAATCTTGCCCTGTCTAGCGTCCATGCTAGACAGGGCAAGATTGCTGTCGAGGCCCGCAGACACGCCGGTAGCTCCGTCTATGCATCTCTAGTCCCCCGGCTAGACGGCCCGATACTCTGCGATGCGTGGATCCGGTCCGCAACCCGTACGCCCCCGGCGCCGGCCAGCGCCCGCCCGAGCTCGCCGGCCGGGGGCGGGAGCTGGACGTCTTCGACGTGGTCCTGGAACGCATCGCCCGGGGTCGCCCCGAGCGCAGCCTGATGCTCACCGGGCTGCGGGGCGTCGGCAAGACGGTGCTGCTCAACACCCTCCGCTCGCAGGCGATCAACCACCTCTGGGGCACCGGCAAGATCGAGGCCCGGCCGGACCAGTCACTACGCCGGCCGGTGGCCGCCGCGCTGCACATGGCCGTCCGGGAGCTGGCTCCCCGGCACCGTGCCCCGGACCGGATCGACGCCTTCCTCGGCGTACTCAAGGCGTTCGCCCAGCGCTCCGCACCCGCCGGGCGCGGTGCCGCCGCCCCCAAGCTGCGCGACCGCTGGCAGCCCGGCATCGACGTGCCGGCGAGCAGCGGCCGGGCCGACTCCGGCGACATCGAGATCGACCTGGTCGAGCTGCTCAGCGACGCGGCCGGGGTGGCCGCCGACGTGGGCACCGGGATCGCCGTCTTCATCGACGAGATGCAGGATCTCGGCCCGGAGGACGTCTCCGCGCTCTGCGCCGCCTGCCACGAGCTGTCCCAGCTCGGCGCGCCGCTGATCGTGGTGGGCGCCGGCCTGCCGCACCTGCCGGCCGTGCTCAGCGCGGCCAAGTCCTACTCCGAACGGCTGTTCCGCTACCAGCGCATCGACCGGCTCGACCGGATCGCCGCCGACCAGGCGCTCTGCGCGCCGGCCGAGCGGGAGGAGGTCGAGTACGAGCAGAAGGCCCTCGACCTGCTCTACGAGAAGTCCGGCGGTTATCCCTACTTCGTCCAGGCGTACGGGAAGGCGACCTGGGACCACGCGCCCCGCTCCCCGATCACCGCGGCGGACGTCCGGGTGGCCGCCCCCGAGGCGGAGGCCGAACTGGCGGTCGGCTTCTTCGGCTCCCGGTTCGAGCGGGCCACCCCCGCCGAGCGCGAGTACATGCGCGCGATGGCGACGTTGTCCCTGGTGGAAGGGGAGGCCGACGGCGGCGGCCGGGACGACATGGACGCGGCCGTGCCGACCGCCGAGATCGCCCGGGCGCTCGGGCGCAAGCCGGCGAGCCTCTCCCCGGCCCGGGACGCGCTGATCAAGAAGGGCCTGATCTACTCCGGCGAGCGGGGCACGGTCGCCTTCACCGTCCCGCACTTCGGCCGCTACCTGCGCACCCAACCGGCCTGACCGCCGCCAGCCGGGGCATCTCCGCCGGCACCCGGCGCAGCAGCCACGTCGACGGCGCCCCGGTCGCGGTCAGACGCGGGACCAGGGTGCCGGGAACAGCACCTCACCGCGCGGCGGCGGCCCCTCGCCGCTGGTGCTCGGCGGCAGCGCCAGCGCCTGCCACGGCTCCCCGAGACCCGACCACGGGCTGGTCAGCCCCATCCGGTCCGCCCGGACGAACCCGAAGCGCCGGTAGTACGCGGGGTCGCCGAGCACCACCACCAGGCGCTCACCCAGCTCGGTCGCGGCGTCCAGCCCGGCCTGCACCGCCGCCGTGCCGTGTCCGACCCGCTGCCGGTGCGGGGCCACCGCGACCGGCCCGAGCGCCAACGCCGGGGCGCGGACGTCGTCGGACTGGACGAAGACCCGGCTGAGCAGGGCGTAGCCCACCACCTCGCCGCCGTACTCGGCCACCATCGCCAGCTCCGGGATCCACGCGTCGCTGTCGCGCAACTCGTCGACGAGCGCCACCTCGCCGGGGACCGCCGCGTCGGGGCGGGCGAAGGCGGCGGCCAGCACCATGCGGACGGGCCCGGTGTCCGCCGGGTCCTCGGGGCGCAGCCGCAGGGTCGTCACCCGCGCGACGTTACCGGTCGGAGCACGTCCATCAGCAACGGTCGCTCGAATCGGCGTGGCGTCACGTCCATGTCGGAAGGTCCCGGATCGGCCGTTGCCGGGGTAGCGGACGCCCGGACGGGGTATGACTGATCCATGAAACCCGTGCGCTCCCTCGCCCGCGTCATGTTGAGCGGCATCTTCGTGGTCAGCGGGGTCCGCAACTTCCAGCACCCCGAGCGGCTCGTGCCGACCGCCCAGCCGATCACCGACCGGGTCGCTCCGTTGATCTCCAACGTCGCACCGCAGCTTCCCACCGACACCACCACACTGGTCCGCGCCAATTCGGCGGTGCAGTTCGCCGCCGGCCTGCTGCTGGCCACCGGAAGGTTCAGCCGGCCGGCCGCGCTCGTGCTCGCCGGCACGTTGGTGCCGGTCACCATCGCCGGGCATCCCTTCTGGAAGAACGACGACCCGATGGCGCGCACCAACAACCAGATCCACTTCCTGAAGAACCTCGGGCTCTTCGGCGGCCTGCTGCTCGCCGCCGCCGACACCGAGGGGAAGCCGGGTCTGCGCTGGCGGGCCGGTCATCGCATCGGCCACTCTCGACGTTCCGTCACCCGTGCGGTGCGTACCGCCCGCCGGGAAGCGCGGATCGCCGCCCTCTCCGCGTCCACGGCCCGGCGACTTCCGGGCTGACCTGCGTCAATACGGCCATCACCCCCCGCAAGGCCGCGAATTACCTGAACCACCCGTCTGCCGTTAACGCGGTGGAAATGTCAAAAACATGTGTGGGATCGGACACGGTCGCATAACGCGGGAGGCATCAACGTGAGGCGCCGTTCTAGGCTCCGTACCGGACCTGGACGGGTAGGACGACCTTGGTACGGGGGTGGCCACGCCATGCCGGCGATCGTCGGTAGACGGCTGGACCGCCTCGCCCCAGTCCGTCGCGCAACGCGTGGGATCGATCGTAGGACAGTCGTACGGACCGGCATCGTGGCCGCCGTCGCCTATGCCGCATGGCTCGCCATCGGTGCATTCGGGCGGCCGTACAACTTCTTCGACATGAAGATCTACCACGGCGCGGTGGTGTGGTGGGCGAGCGGTCACGAGCTGTACGAGTTCATCGCGCCGACCACCACCCTCGGCTTCACCTACCCGCCCTTCGCCGGCCTGATGATGCTGCCGATGGCGCGACTGCCGGTCGAGGCGGCGGGCTGGATCAACGCGGCGGGCAGCATCGCCGCCCTCGCGCTCGTGCTGGCCGCGCTGCTGCGGCCGATCGTGGACCGGCTCGGCTGGCCGCTCTGGTTCACCGTGGGCATCGCGACGTCGATGTCCGTCGCCATCGAACCGGTCCGGGAGACCCTCGGGTACGGCCAGGTCAACGTGCTGCTCTTCGGGCTGATCATGGCCGACCTGATCGGGCTGCGCTGGCGGTCCCGGCGGGGCACCCACGGCCGCCCGACCGACGGCCCGTTCGTGCGCTTCCTCTACAGCGGGGCGTGGGCCGGCATGGGGATCGGCCTGGCCACCGCCGTCAAGCTGACCCCGGCGCTCTTCATCGTCTACCTGCTGATCACCCGGCAGTGGCGGACGGCGGCCACCGCCGTCGGCACCACCATCGGCGTGACGCTGGGGACGTTCGCGCTGGTCGGTACGGAGTCGCGGGCCTACTTCGGCGGCGTGCTCTGGCAGACCGAGCGGGTCGGCGCGGCCGACATGACCCCCAACCAGTCGCTGGCCGGCCTGCTCGCCCGGCTGTACGACTCGATCGAGACGCCCGGCCTGCTCTGGCTGTCGTTCTCGGTGCTGATGCTGGCGGTGGGGCTCTCCCGCGCCGCCACCGCCCGGGCCGACGGCGACGAGTTGACCGCGTTCACCCTGGTCGGGCTGACCGCCAACGTGATCAGCCCGATCTCCTGGACGCACCACCTGGTCTGGGTCATCCCGGCGATCGTCGTGCTCGCCGACGCCGCCGTACGCCGCCGCGAGGCGAGCCGGGGCCTGGCGGCGCGCGCCGGCCAGGCGTCGTCGTACGGGGGGCCGCCCGGGGTGAACGGGCTGCGCCCGCCGATCTGGTACCCGACGCTGACCGGCCTGCGGCACGCCGTCGCGGCGGCGGGGCTCTACCTGCTCTTCCTCGTCTCGCCCATCTGGCCGTACGAGCACCAGCTCCCCGAGGTGTCGCACTACCAGGACGGGCTCGTCGGCGCGCTGATGGAGAACTCCCTCGCGCTGGCGCTGATCGTGCTGGTCGCCGCGCTGCCCTGGCGCCCCGGTGCCGAGCCGGCCTTCTACACCGACCGCCTGGCCCGCACCGCCACCACCGCCCGCCGCTGACCGCCACCGGCCCGGATCATGAGGGTCGGAGCGGTCAGGGGCAGTTGACCCATTCCTCGGTGCCGTCGGTGAAGACCTGGCGCTTCCAGATCGGCAGGCGCGCCTTGACCTCGTCGACCAGGCGGGCGCAGGCTTCGAAGGCCGCGGCGCGGTGCGCGGTGCTGACCGCGGCGACCAGTGCCACGTCACCGATCTCCAGCCGGCCGATCCGGTGCGACACCGCGACCGCGTACACCTCGGGTTCGGCGGCGATCTCGGCGGCGACCTCGCGCAGCACGTCGGCGGCGCTCGGGTGGCCTTCGTACTCCAGCAGGGTGACCCGACGGCCGTGGTCGTGGTCGCGGACCACGCCCTGGAAGGAGACCACCGCGCCGGCCCGCCGGTCGGCGACCGCGGCCTCGTGCGCGGCGAGGTCGAGCGGCTGGTCGGTGACCGCGAGGACGGCCACCGTCGGGTCGGCGGTCACCACGAGCGCTCCCCGGGCAGCAGCGGCAGCGGTACGACCGGCACCCGCGCCCCGACCTCGCCGGTGGTGCCCGGACGGATCACCGCGAACCCGTCGGCGCCGGCCAGCCCGCGCAGCATCGCCGAGCCGACGTGGCGCAGCGGGTGGGCGGTGCCGGCGGCCCGGTCCAGCCGGACCAGGGCCAGATGCGTGTAGTCGCCCCGGCCGGGGACCGGCTCGGCGAGCGTGGCGTGCGGCAGCACCGGCATCGGCCGGCCGGTCAGCCCGGCCAGCAGCGGTGCGACCAGCGAGACCAGGGCGACGATCGCGGACTGCGGGTTGCCCGGCAGCCCGGCGACGAAGCGGACCCGACCGTCGGCGCCGGCGAGCCGGGCCAGCAGCATCGGGAAGCCCGGCCGGACCGCCACGGTGTTGACCACGTAATCCGCGCCGAGCGCCTCCAGGGTGGGATGCAGGTGGTCGACCGGACCGTGCATCGTCCCGCCGGTGGTGCAGACCAGGTCGGCGTTGGCCAGCGCGGACCGCAGCGCGGCCACGTGGGCGGGGAGGGTGTCCGCCACCGGGCCGACCACGTCGGAGGAGCGCACCTGGCAGCCGTACCGGCGCAGCCAGGCCGGCACGGCCGGGCCGAGCGCGTCGCGTACCCGGCCGGCGCCGGGCGGGCCGGCGGTCAGCAGCTCGTCGCCGAAGACCAGCAGCGCGGCCCGGGGCTGCCGGCGCACCGGCAGCTGGTCGTGGCCGCAGGAGGCGGCCAGCCCGATCAGCGCCGGGTCGACCGGGGTGCCGGCGGGGAGCAGTTCCTCACCCGCGTACGCCTCCTCGCCCGGCTCCCGCCACTCCGGGTGGGGCCGGGGCGTGCCGGTCACCCGTCCGTCGGCGGTACGGCTCGACTCCTCGATCCGGAGCACGGCGGTGGTGCCCTCGGGGACCATCGCGCCGGTGGCGATCTCGACGGTGGTGCCGTCGGCGGTCAGCGGGGGCGGGGTGTTGCCGGCCAGCACCCGCCCGACCACGTCCCAGGGGCCCTCGCCACGCACCGCCCAGCCGTCGACGCTGGAGGTCGGGAAGGCGGGCAGGTCGGTCCGCGTGGTCAACGGCTCGGCGAGGGTGTGCCCGTCGGTGTCGGCCAGCGGCCGCCGGACCGCGGGGAGCGCGGCGGCGAGGCCCACCGCGTACACCCGGGAGCGGGCCTCCTCCCAACCGGCCGGCGGCGGTGCCGCGACCTGTGCCGCGGCGGCGGCGGTTTCCGTGCTCACCGGGGGCCTCCGTTCACCGACTGCGGTGCGCGCGTCACGTCCGCGCGCTCACCGGGCGAGCCTATCGCCGTGGACTCCGGACCGGGCGTCAGTGGTCGCCGCCGCGCAACTGCTCGACGGCGTGACCGAGGATCGGGCCGAGCACGGCGAGGCCGTCCCGCGCGCCGCCGGTCGACCCGGGCAGGTTGACCACGAGCATTCGGCCCGCCACCCCGGCCAGCCCTCTCGACAGCGCGGAGGTGGGAACCCGGTCGCGGCTGTGCGCCCGGATCGCCTCGGCGATGCCGGGGATCTCGTAGTCGAGCAGCGCGCGGGTCACGTCGGGCGTCCGGTCGGTGGGGGTGATCCCGGTGCCGCCGCTGGTCAGCACCACGTCGATCCCGTCGGCCAGGGCGCTGCGCAACGCCTCGCCCACCGGCTCGCCGTCGGGAACCACCACCGGCTCGTCCACGGCGCAGCCCAACTCCCGCAGGCCAGCGACGAGCAGGGGTCCGCTGGTGTCGGCGTAGACGCCGGCCGCGGCGCGGTTGGAGGCGACCACCACCCGGGCCCGGATCACGGCCGATCCTCGGGGCGGACCCACTCGCCGGTCTTGCCGCCCTCCTTGCGGAGCACCCGCACCGCGTCGACGGAGGCGGCCGGGTCGACCGCCTTGACCATGTCGACCAGGGCCAGCCCGGCCACCGCCACGGCGGTCAGCGCCTCCATCTCCACCCCCGTCCGGTCGGCGGTCCGCGCGGTGGCGGTGATCTCGACGGTGTCCCCGGTGAGCCGCAGGTCGACCGTCACGCCGTGCAGCGCGATCGGATGGCAGAGCGGGATCAGGTCGGGGGTGCGCTTGGCGCCCATGATGCCGGCGAGCCGACCGACCGCCAGGGCGTCGCCCTTCGGCAGGCCGTCGCGGCGCAGCAGGTCGACCACCTCGGCGGTGGTGCGCAACCGGCCGGCGGCCACGGCGAGCCGGCCGCTGACCGGCTTGGCGGAGACGTCGACCATGCGGGCCGCACCCGCCGGGTCGACGTGGGTGAGCTGCGCGGGATCGGTCACGACCGCAGCCTATCCGCCGGGTACGACCGGGACGTGAGCCCGACCGCGACGGGCCGGGCCGAACCCCGTCCCCGATTCACGACCCGCTGTTCATCAGCGATTTCCCTGATCGTGACTAAACGCTTCAGGTGCGCAAGCGCCCGACGCAAAGGGAGTTCGCCGCATCGTCGGCAGCGGGTAGGCGGGGTGTGACTGATGAAAGGCGCAACTTACAGAACGCGAATCACGACGAATGCTCGGTCGGCCATACGCGAGAGTTTCGATACGACTACACTCCGTCGGCCGTCGGCCGTCGGCCGCTTCCCGCTTCCATGTGCGGCGCACGCCACCTCGGGGTACCCGGAACTAGGCCCCCGCACCCGATGACGAAACCGTTGCTGATCCACCATTATCTAGCGTTAACAAGAACCGATAGCCACGCAGCGGTCAGTCTCCGCAAGGAAACGGAACGTCACGACTCCGCGCCCAATTCTCATCTATTGCCCATAGTTACATTTATCCCTCCAAAATTGGCCTAACCGCACTTAGGCTGTGCTGGTCCGAGACGCCGACCGGGAGTCGGGGTCACGACCAGTGAAGGGATCAGGGCGATGTCCGCACACGAGTGGCTGTAGACGATTGTGGCGACGGGATGACCGCACGTAGCCTTGGCCTCTGCTCAGCGAAACCGAGTGGCAGTCGAGGACGCGGTGGCACGACCGGGCGAAGGCAAGACGGAGGCCGAGCGGCAGCTGACGCTGCACGTCGGCCTCGTCTGCGTGGTGGCCGCGGTCGCGGTGGCCTTCTCCGTACGCCAACTGGTCAACCTCGATCTCTCCCTTGACGACCTCACGCTGTCGCTCACCCTGGTCTTCATGGCCGCCCTCGGCGTGCGGATCAACTGGCGGATCCGCATCCGCGCGACGGTGCACGCGATCTCCTGGAGCGAGACGGCCATCGTCCTCGGCCTGGCGGTCGCACCGGCGCCGCTGGTGGTGCTGACCACCGGAGTCGGCGTGGCGACCGCGCTGCTGTCGATGAAGCCGTCGCCGTTGAAGACGGCGTTCGGTGTCGCGAAGAGCACCCTGCTGGCCGCCGGCGCCGGCGTCACCCTGCACGCGCTGGGCTGGTCCGAGACGGCCGACCTGCGGCACGCCATCGGCATGGTCGGCGTCGCCTACGCCGTCGCGGTGGTCCTCGACGAGGTGCTCACCCTGCCGGTCATCGCGCTGGCCACCGGCACCCAGGTCCGCCGGCTCTTCCGGGACGACCTCGGGCTGCGCCTGACGAGCGCACTGGCCCGCTTCGTCCTGATCGCCGTCACCCTGGTCATCCTCCGGGGCGACAACCGACTCCTGCTGGCGGTGCCGCCGCTGGTCCTCAGCCTCCACCTGCTCTACTCCAACCGGGTCAAGGCCCGCACCGAGCAGCAGGCCTGGCAGCGCCTCGCCCGGACCACCGACGCGCTCAACGTCGTCGACCTGGACAAGGTCCTCACCACCGCGGTCACCCAGGCCGGGGAGCTCTTCTCCGCCGACGAGGTGGAGATCGAGCTGCGCGACGGCGGCCGCACGGTCCGCGGCGCCGGCGGCACCATCGGGTACGACGGACCGGCCGGCGAGCCCAGCACCGTCGACGGTTCCGTGCTGCCGGCCCGGCTGGAGGGCCACGACGGCAGCGCCGACGTGGGGGTGCTGCGGCTGCGCTTCCGGGGACCGGTCCAGCTCTCCGAGCGGGAGCAGTACACGCTGCGCACCTTCGCCTCGGCGCTCTGCACCGCCGTCCGCAACGCCCAGGCGTACGCCGAGCTGGCCCGGGTGGCCGCCGAACACGCGCACGCCGCCACCCACGACGCGCTGACCGGCCTGGCCAACCGGCGGCAACTGCTGGAGCGCGGCACCGACCAGCTCAGCACCCGGCACGCCGAAGGGGTGACCGCGCTGGTGCTGATCGACCTCAACCACTTCAAGGAGGTCAACGACACCCTCGGCCACGCCGCCGGCGACCAGGTGCTGATGCAGGTCGCCGACCGGTTGCGGGCCGCCGCGCAGGCCGAGGACCTGGTGGCCCGCCTCGGCGGCGACGAGTTCGCCGTACTGCTGCGCGGGCTGCCCGCCCCGGCGGTCGCCGCGCACCGGGCGGAGACGCTGATCGGCGCCCTGCACCAGCCGTTGGACGTGGACGGCATGCGGATCAGCGTCGAGGCCAGCGGGGGCATCGCCGTGGCGCCGGCCAGCGGCGGCATGCCGGAGCTGCTGCGCCGCGCCGACGTGGCGATGTACCAGGCCAAGCGGGCCGGTCAGCGGGTCTCCACGTACGCGCCGACCCGCGACACCGCCGACCTCGGCCGGCTCACCCTCGGCGGCGAGCTGCCCCGGGCGGTGGCCGACCACGAGTTCACCGTCAACTTCCAGCCCATCGTGGACCTGGCCAGCGGCGAGGTCACCGGCGCGGAGGCGCTGGCCCGCTGGCACCACCCGACCCACGGCATGATCGACCCACTGCGCTTCCTGGAGGCGGTGGAACGCTCCGGCCTGCTCCCCGCGTTCGCCGAGGCGATCCTCGACCAGGCGCTGCTCGCCGCCGTGAGCTGGCGGGCGGCCGGCTTCGACCTGCCGGTCTCGGTCAACGTCTCCCCACGCAGCCTGCTCGACGCCCGCTTCCCCGGCGCGGTGCTGGCCCGGCTGCGGGCCCACGACCTCCCACCCGACCGGCTCGTCCTGGAGCTGACCGAGACGCTGACACTGAGCCAGCTCGACGTGGTCGACCGGGTGCTCAGCCGGCTGCGCGACTCCGGCGTCCGGCTGGCGCTGGACGACTTCGGCACCGGCTACTCCTCGCTCTCCCTGCTCTCCCGCATCCCGGTGCACGAGCTGAAGATCGACCGCAGCTTCGTCACCGCGATGGAGGGCTCCGCGGAGGCCGCGGCGGTCATCCGCTCGACCCTCGACCTCGGCCGCAGCCTCGACCTCACCGTGGTCGCCGAGGGCGTGGAGAGCGAGCCGCAGCGCCGGGCGCTCTGGGAGCTGGGCTGCGCCGCCGGCCAGGGCCACCTCTTCGCCCGCCCACTGCCGTCCGGCAGTCTCCTCGCCGCCCTGCAACGCGGCTCGGGCGGCCGGCCCGGCACCCTCGTCCCGCCGCTGCACGACACCGGCGCGGTCATCCGCCTCGCCCCCGGCCGCCGCCAGCCCGGCCGGAGCCGCCCGACGGGTCTGCCACACTTGCCGGCGTGACCGCCGCCTCCCGCACCTGGCGCGCCCTGGACTCCACCGCCGGCGGCCTCGCCCTCGACCTCGGCCTCTACACGGTCTCCGCCGCCTTCGCCGCGGTCACCGCCGCCACCTCCACCCTGGCACCGCACCGGGCCTGGGGGAGCGTCGCCGCCGTCGGCTACCTGATCGCCGCGCTGCTGGTCGCCGGCCAGCTCCTGCTCCGAGGCCGCCGCCCCGAGCTGGCCGGGGTGCCGGCGCGCTCGGCGGTCACCGCGCTGACCTGGGCGACCACCGCCCTGCTGCCGCTGGTGATCCAGAGCATCCAGCGGGCGTCGGGGCGTACCGACCGGGCGCAGGAGGAGGTGGTGGTCGTCGAGCACTCCGGCATCCGGCTCGCCGAGCACGGCACCCCCTACCTGGGGCCCGACGCGATCGCCGCGCTCCCCGCCGACGAACGACTGCTCGGCTACACGCCGTACCAGCCGGGGATGGCGCTGTTCGGGCTGCCCCGGGCCGGCGTGGACGTTTGGTGGACCGACTCCCGGGTGTGGTTCGCGCTGGTCACCGCGCTGGCGCTGGCCGTCGCGGTGGTCGCGCTGCGCGCCGCCGACCGCCCCTCGGCCGACCGCCCCCACCCGGCGGCGGTGCTGCGCGGCGTACAGGCCGCGACCGTGCTGCCGATCTGCGCGCTCACCCTCGCCACCGGCGGCGACGACCTGCCCGTACTCGCGCTCTGCCTGCTGGCGCTGGCGTGCGCCGCCGCCGGCCGGCCCGGCGCGGCCGGCGTGGCGGTCGGGCTCGCCGGCGCGTTGAAGCTCTTCGCCTGGCCGGTCGCCCTGGTCCTGATCTTCTGGGGCGCCACCCGGCGGGCCGGGCTCCGGGTCGCCGTCGGCGCGCTCGGCCTGCCGGTGCTCGCCGTGGTGCCGGCGGTGCTGGTCGACCGGGACGCGCTGGTGGAGAACGTGCTGCGGTTCCCGCTCGGCCACGGGCTGGTGACCAGCCCCGCCCAGTCCCCCTTCCCCGGGCACCTGATCGCGACCGGACTGCCCGGTGGCCGGGTGATCGCCGCGACGCTGCTCGTCGCCGCCGGCGTGGCGATCGCCTTCCGACTGCTGCGCCACCCGCCCGGCACCGCCACCGCCACCGCGCTGATCTGCGGATACGGCCTGCTGGCGGCCATCCTGCTGATGCCCACCACCCGCTTCGGCTACCTGCTCTACCCGCTCGCCCTGCTCGTCTGGGCACCCGCGCTGGCCGGACAGCCGACCACCGTTTCGCCGGAGTCGCCGACACCGGCCCTCCCCAGGGCGTAGACCTGAGGACATGAGCAGCACCTACCGCGATCGTGAGGATGCCGGCCGACAGCTCGCCGAACGGCTGACCGGCCTGGTCGGAGAACCCGACGTCATCGTGCTGGGGCTGGTCCGGGGCGGGGTGCCGGTGGCCCGGGTGATCGCCGACCGGCTCGGCGCGCCCCTGGACGTCCTGGTGGTCCGCAAGCTCGGCATGCCCTGGGCGCCCGAGGTCGCCTTCGGCGCACTCGGCCCCGGCGGGGTCCGGGTGCTCAACGACGTGGTCGCCGCCCGGCTCGGCCCCGACGACGTCGCCGACGTGCAACGCCGGGAACAGGCCGAACTGGAACGCCGAGAGGCCCGCTACCGGGCCGGCCGACCACCGCTGGACCTCACCGGCCGGACCGCCGTGATCGTCGACGACGGGCTGGCCACCGGCGCGACGGCCCGGGCCGCCGTCCAGGTCGCCCGCCACCTCGGCGCCCGCCGGGTCGTCGTCGCGGTGCCGGTCGGCTCCCAGGAGGCGTACGAGATGCTGGCCGCCGAGGCCGACCAGGTGATCTGCGCCCAGCGCCCGCCGGAGTTCGGCGCGGTCGGCGCCTACTACGAGGACTTCCACGAGGTCTCCGACGACGAGGTCAACGAGGCGCTGATCGCCACCGCCTGAACCTCGCGCCGACGGGGTACGGTCGAGCGATGCAGCTCACCTGTCCCAAGTGTCACGGAGACATGCGCCAGTACGAGCGCAGCGGAGTCGTCATCGACCAGTGCACCGAGTGTCGGGGGATCTTCCTCGACCGCGGTGAACTCGAGAAGCTGTTCGAGGCCGAGGCGAACTGGAACCAGCAGCAGGCCGCCCCGGCACCCGGGCAGCCCGCGGGCCACGGTCCCGCCCAGCCCGGCCACGTCGCCGGCGGGTACGCCCCGCCCCCGCCGCCGCCCCCGCACCAGCCGGGCTACCCGGCCGCGCCGCCGCCGCCGCACGCGCCGGCCTACCCGCCGCAGCCGGCGTACGGCCACAGCGGGCACCAGCAGCAGCACCACGGCTACCACGGGCACTACAAGCGCAAGAAGCACAAGAGCTTCCTCGACGAGATGTTCGGCTGACCGCCACCGGGGCCGGGGCACCCGCCCCGGCCCTTCCGCCCTGCCGATCCGGGCGGCCCGTGGCAGGCTCCCCGTCATGACGTCGATCGCGCAGCACGAGGCGCTCGCTCAGGCGTACGAGGGGATCACCGCCGTGGTCGCCGGGCGGGACGACGCCGACCTGCAACGACCCACCCGCTGCCGGGGCTGGCTCGTCGCCGACCTGCTCTTCCACGTGCTCTGCGACGCCCAGCGCGCCCTGGTCGCCCTGGCCAGCCCCGCCGACGGGCCGCCCGACGTGGACGACGTCAGCTACTGGCGTTCCTTTCCGCCCGGCGGGGACGGCGACGCCGCCGCCCGGCACGCCTGGTGGGCCCGCCGCTCCGCCGCCGCCTTCGACCGCCCCAGCGGAGTGGTCCGGCTCTGGTCCGACACCGCCCCCGCCGCCGTGCGCGCCGCCACCGCCGCCGACCCGGCCGGCTGCGTCAGCACCCAGGGGCACGTGCTGCACGTACCCGATTTCCTGGCCACGCTGACCACCGAGGCCGTCATCCACCACCTGGATCTGGTGCTCGACCTGCCCGACGCGCCGCCGCCCGGGCCGCTCGCCTGCCGCGTCGCGGTGACCACGGTGGACGGGCTGCTCAGCGACGACGCGGTCCGCCCGAGCGACTGGGACGACGCCGCATACCTGCTCAAGGCCGCCGGCCGCGAGCCGCTCACCGACCGGGACCGCGCTGAGCTGGGCGAGGCCGCCGGCTGGTTCCCGCTGCTCGGCTGAACCGCCGCCGTCGCTGCGGATCGACGGGCTGCTGGCCGGACGGTCGCCGGGCGACGGTCAGACGATCGCCATGTCGACGAAGCGGGAGAGGTGCAGCTGGGCGGCGACAGTGATGCTGTCGGTGGGCCCGTTTCGGTGCTTGGCGACGATGAAGTCCGCCTCGCCGGCGCGGGGCGACTCCTTGTCGTAGTAGTCGTCGCGGTGCAGCAGGATGACGACATCGGCATCCTGCTCGATCGATCCCGACTCACGCAGGTCGGACAGCTGGGGGCGCTTGTCGGTCCGCTGCTCGGGGCCACGGTTCAGCTGGCTCACCGCGATCACCGGGCACTCGACCTCCTTGGCCAGCAGCTTCAGGCCACGGGAGAGGTCCGCGACCTCCTGCTGGCGGCTCTCGGTCCGCTTCGGTGAGGTCATCAGCTGGAGGTAGTCGACCACGATCATCTTGAGGTCGTGCTTCTGCTTGAGCCGGCGCGCCTTCGCCCGGATCTCCATCAGGTTCATGCTCGGCGTGTCGTCGACGAAGAGCGGTGCCTCGCTGATCTCGCCCATGCAGCGGGCCAGCTTGGTCCAGTCGTCGTCGGAGAGCTGGCCGCTGCGGAGCACGTGCAGCGGAACCCGCGCCTCGGCCGAGAGCAGTCGCATGACGATCTCGACCTTGCTCATTTCCAGCGAGAAGATCGCCGCCGCCTGGTTGGCACGGATAGCGGCATTTCGGGCGAAGTCCATGCTGGCGGTGCTGTTGTGCGTCGGGATCATCGCCCGGCCCGCCAGGTAGAGGTGCTCCGGGTTGTCCACGGTCACGCAGCGGACCGGCACGCTGGGCACCGGCCGGACGTCCACGATGTAACGGGAGGTGGTCCGGACGTCGGACGACGTCCGGCGCCGTGCGGCGTGGGCGGACCGCTTCCGCTCCAACCGGAAGACCGTGTCGGGCGTGGAGAAGTTCAGCGTGTACCCGATGGACGACGCGGCGCTGCGGCCGCGTACCGGCTTCTCGTTGATCGTGCAGCGGTATCCGAGGCTCACGATCAGCTCGCGGACGCCCTCCGCCAGCCGCTTCGACGTCGAGGTGTACTGCAGGTTGCCGGTGGGGGCGACCGTCCCGTCGGTGTCCATCAGGCCGGCGAGCAGGGCGCGTCGCTGGGCCTCCGACGCCCGCAGGTACTCCTGCGGGATGTGCTTCTCCGGCGACACCCCGAGAGCCCGGAGCAGCGCGCGGAACGATCCGTGCCGCCCGTGGCACTCGGCGCACCGCCGCGTCGACGGGTTTTCCCGCAGGGCCCGGGTGGACGAGCCGCAGTCGACGCAGCGCCGGCCGGCCGGAGCGGGCACCTCGGGGAGCACGATGGTGTAGAGCAGCGGGCCGCTCGGACGCACCACGAAGCCGTCCCGCACGACGTGGTCGACCAGCTCGGGATCGGCGGTGGTGAAGCGGCTCGCGTCGGAGTGCCCGTCCCCCAGCCAGACCCCGAGCGTGTACGGCGGGATCGGCAGCTCCCGCTCCGGCAGTTGCAACGGAGCGGCGTTCTCGACGGCGTGGTTGAGCCGGCCGTCCGCGCCGGTACGCAACGTCGCTGCGATCTCGGCGGTGGTGACGACACCGTCGTGCCGGACCCGGGCACCGGCGTTGACCGGACGTTCGGCGCGCTCCCGCAGCCCGGTCAGGAGCGGGCCGGCGGGGTAGCCCGGTGCGGTCCAGTTCCGTGTGTTGCCCGCCCGGGTGACCGGTCGGCTGACCCGGCCGTTCGCGCCGACCTCACGCGCGACGGTGTGCAGCACGTTCTTGAACTCGGAGCCGACGAGTTCGAGGGTCTGCGCGAGGGTGACCAGTCGCCGAGGCTCGGCACCGGCGGCCGCCTCCGCCGCACCAACCTTCGCCAGGGACGACTGCGGCCAATGCGACCGGAGTCGCGACTCGGGCTGACGGCGGCTGGCCCGGGTGGTGGTCTTCCACAGATGCTCGGCGTCGGCCACGATGACGCTGCCGTCGGAGAACTCGACCTCGTAGCAGGGACGGTCGTACCGGACGTCGAAGGCCGCGGTGATCGTTGTCGGCCGCCCGTCGGCGGCGATCAGCTGGTCGCCGACCTGGACCTCGCCCATGGTGGTCCAGCCGTCCGGGGTCGGCAGCGGGGTGTCCAGGGCGAGCGCCTTACCCAAACCAGGCCGGCCGGCCACGATGATGAGTTGCCCCGGGTGCAGGCCGTTGAGCAGCCGGTCCAGGTCGGTGAAGCCGGTCGGCACGCCGGTCATCACCCCGCCCTGCGCCCCGACCGCCTCGATCTCGTCGAGCGTCGGCTGGAGCATGTCGGCCAGCACCGCGAAGTCCTCGCTGACCCGGCGCTCGGTGATCTCGTAGACCGCCTGCTGCGCGAGGTCAACCACGTCGTCGACGTCCCGACTACCGCCGGCAGCGGTGCCGTAGCCGAGCTGCACGATCCGCGTGCCGGCCTCGACCAGCCGACGAAGCACCGCGCGCTCGCCGACGATCCGGGCGTAGTACGCGGCGTTCGCTGCTGTCGGCACTGCGGCCATACAGGTGTGCAGATAGGGGGCGCCGCCGATCCGGGCGAGATCGCCGGAGTCGGCCAGGGCGGCCGCGACGGTGATCCCGTCGGCCGGCTCACCCCGGCCGTAGATGTCCAGGATGGCGTCGAAGATGGTGGCGTGCACCGGTCGGTAGAAGTCGCTCGACTTCAGGATCTCCACGACGTCGGCGATGGCGTCCTTGGAGAGCAGCATGCCGCCGATGACGCACTGCTCGGCGGCGACATCCTGCGGTGGGGTCTTGTCGAACTGCCCGTCGCGCTGCGCGGGGGCGGGCGGCTGCCCGCCGGCCCGGGGCTCCGCCCGCATGTCGTCGGTGACCGACACGGATCCCCCTCCACTGCGTCGGGTCGATACCAGCTCTACCGGCCGGGTGCGACAACTTCCGATCGACCCGGCCGGTCGATCGGGGACGATCGCGCGACCGGTCGGTGCCCCACGATACGGAACCCGAGGTCAGACCCCAACCAGGCCGGTGGACGAGCCTCGGGACAACCTGTGGATGGAGTGGACGAGCATGTGCGCAGCGTGTGCACAGGTTGTGGAAAACCGGTGGGGAATTCTGGGCCGTTTGGCTCTGACCTGCGGAAACATCATCCCCACCCTGTGGACGGGTATTTTCCGGTAAGGCTTTAGGGTCGGATTTCCCGTACTATCTGCTGGGAACGGCTACACCTGGACAGCGGATTGCGCTTTCGGTTGAGAAGGGTCACGCTCCGGCCGTGAGTTACCGGGACTGGGAGCGCGGGGAGGGCAGCCCGCGCGAGCGTCAGCCGGTCGCCCCGTGGGACGACTTCGGCGAGGCTGTCCCGGCCGATCCCTACCGGTACGCGGCCGAGGGCTACCGCACCCCGAGCCGACGGCGGGCCGTCGAGCGCGGCCAGCAGGAGCCGGTCGACGCCTACCTGCCGCGCTGGGCCGTGGAGTCGGGCATCGCGCACGCCGACGGCCGGGGCCGGCACGCCGCGCCGGACGACGACGAGTACGACGACCGCCGCCCGGTCTCCGGGGGCGGGCGGCGCAGCGAGCGCAGCTGGGGCGAGCCCCGGGCGATCGGCGCCGCGGCCGAGTCCGACCACACCCGCGAGTGGACCTTCGACCGTCCGCAGGAGCAGGGGTACGTCGGCAGCCGGCGCGCCGACTCCGTGGAGGACGAGCCGGTCTCCGGTGCCGCGCCGACGCCCCGTCCACGCCGGTCGCCCTCGCGCCGTCCCCAGGTGATCTGGTCGGGTGTCGAGGAGTCCGACGAGGAGCCGGCCGCGCGGGAGGTGGAGCGGCCGACCCGGCGCAGCCGGCGCGCCTCGGCCGACGCCTGGTCCCGCCCGGCGGTCGACCCGTGGAGCCGTACCGAGCCGGTGGCGGAGCCGGAACCGGAGTACCGGCCGGCGGTGGACCCGTGGGACGCCTCCGGGGTGCACGCCTGGCAGCGCTCGGGCCCCGAGGACCGCTGGGACGCCGCCGGTGGCGCCACCCGCTGGGATCAGGGCGACAGCACCGGCCAGTGGGACCGGTTCACCGACACCGGCCAGTGGGACCGTGGCGACCTGGCCCGGCGGGACCGGTACGAGGAGCCGAGCCGGTGGGACGACCGCACCGACGTCAGCCGGTGGGAGGACCGCACCGACGTCAGCCGCTGGGACCGTACCGAGCCGCCCCGGTCGGCGGAGCCGGTGACCGGTGAGGGTTGGTCGTGGCCGGAGCAGCCGGACGGGTTCTGGTCGGGCACGCGGCTGGCCGGGGACGATCCGCGGTGGATGGATCCGCCATCCTCGGCGCCCCGGTCGCCGGCGATCGCCTACACCGCACCACGGCCGCGCCCGTCTCCCCGTCGTCGCCTGGAGCCGGCCGCGCCGGTCGCCGCGCCGTCGTGGCGTGACCGGATCGATTCGGTCGGCGGCGGGGTGTGGAACCGCCGCCTGGAGGACGACCTGCTGGACCCGGATCCGGGTGGTCCGCTGCGTCCGCTGCTCTACACCGCCGCCTGCTATCTGGTGCCGGCGGCGCTGGTCTTCGGGTGGCTGCTGACCCTGGACGGCCAGGCGCCAGCGGGGTGCGTGACGGACATCAGCGGCGGCGGCTGCGATTCGCCGCGGGCGCACGCCTTCGCGTCGTTGGTGGCCGGGGCGCCGCGCTTCGGGCTGGCGCTGGTGAGCAGCCTCGTCGTCGCGGGGCTGCTGCGCCGGGTGGGCACGACCTGGCGGTCGGCGACGGTGGCGCTGGCCGCAGCGGTGGTCGGCGGGGGCCTGTCCACGGTCATGATCAGCGCGGTGACCGGCCAGCCGATCGGCTGAGCCCGGGGCCAGTCGCAACGAGGGCATGCGAAAGGGCCCGCACCGGAGTCCGGTGCGGGCCCTTTCGTCGTGCGGTGGGTGTCAGCCCTGAACGACGTTGAGGTCGAACTTGGCGGTCACCTCGGGGTGCAGCTTGACCCGCACCGGGTAGGAGCCGGTCGACTTGATGTGACCGGGCAGCTCCAGCCGACGACGGTCGAGGGTCGGGCCGCCGGCCGCCTTGACGGCGTCGACGATCTCGGCCGAAGTGACCGAGCCGAAGAGCCGACCGCCGTCACCGGCGCGGGCCTTCAGGTTGACCTTCAGACCTTCGAGCTGGTCCTTGACCTCGTTGGCGTGGCCGAGGTCGCGGATCTCGCGGGCCGAGCGGGCCCGCTTGATGACCGTGACCTGCTTCTCCGCACCCTTGGTCCAGCTGATCGCGAAGCCCTGCGGCAGCAGGTAGTTACGGCCGTAGCCGTTCTTGACCTCGACGATGTCGCCGGGGGCACCGAGACCGGAAACTTCCTGGGTCAGGATGATCTTCATGTCGGTGCCTCCTCTCAGCGGGCCGTGGCGGTGTACGGCAGGAGCGCCATCTCACGGGCGTTCTTGACCGCACGGGCGATCTGCCGCTGCTGCTGCGAGGTCACGCCGGTCACCCGCCGAGCGCGGATCTTGCCGCGGTCGGAGATGAACTTGCGCAGCAGCGCGGTGTCCTTGTAGTCGATGTAGGTGATCCCGTCCTTGTCGAGCGGGTTCACCTTCTTCTTCGGCTTGCGAAGTGCCGCAGCCTTGGCCATTGCTCGTGCTCCTGGTTTGCGATCGCGGGCGCTCGGCGCCATTAGAACGGGGGCTCCTCGTCGAAGTTTCCGCCGCCCGAACCGGAGCGCGACGGAGACGGCGCGGCCGAAGCCCAGGGGTCGTCGAAGTTGCCTCCGCCGCCACCCTGGCCACCACCGCCACCAGAACCGAAGCCACCGCCGCCGGCGCCACCCGAGCGCGACATCTTCTGCACCTTCGCCGTGGCGTAGCGCAGCGACGGGCCGATCTCGTCGACCTCGAGCTCGATGACGGTGCGCTTCTCACCCTCGCGGGTCTCGTACGACCGCTGACGCAGCCGACCCGAGACGATCACGCGGGCGCCCCGCTGGAGCGACTCGGCGACGTGCTCCGCCGCCTGCCGCCACACGGTGCAGGCCAGGAAGAGCGGCTCGCCGTCCTTCCACTCGCCGGAGGCCTTGTCCATGAACCGGGGCGTCGAAGCGACCCGGAACTTGGCGACCGCCGCACCGGACGGGGTGAACCGCAACTCGGGGTCATCGGTCAGGTTGCCGATGACCGTGATGGTGGTGTCTCCTGCCATGACCATCTCCTCGCGCACTCATCGTTCTGCCGTACAGGCTCTCAGAGCCGTGTGACAGTGGCGATGAGGCTGATCCGGGCGAACCGGGATTTGAATGCTTAGCGCATCTCCGGCCGGATGACCTTGGTGCGCAGCACGGACTCGTTGAGCCGCAGCTGACGGTCCAGCTCGGCCACCGCCTCCGGCGTCGCCTGCAGGTCGATGACGGCGTAGATGCCTTCGGCCTTCTTGTTGATCTCGTACGCGAGGCGCCGGCGGCCCCACACGTCGGTCTTCTCCACCGAGCCACCCGCGGTCCGGATCACGTTCAGGTACGTGTCGAGCGACGGGGCGACGGTGCGCTCCTCGAGACTGGGGTCGAGGATCACCATTACTTCGTAATGACGCAAGACGTGCTCACCTCCTGTGGGCTTGGCGGCCACGGTCCTTCCGTGGCAGGAGGTCGTGCGTCGCTGTCCGCTCCCGGGTCCGGGGGAACCCGGCCGGACGCGGACAACCGGACCAGGATACCCGGTCCGGACGATCATGCCCGGGCAGGCCGGACCCGTCGGCCGGGCGTGGCGACAGGGGCCCGCCCCGACGCCCGAAGGCCGGTGGCGGACCCCTGTCCACATGGACCGCGGGGCGTCCCGTCCGCATTCCTTGGGTGGGACCTGGGGAGGAACGACCACACCGATGAGGTTGGATCGAGGACGCCCCGCGGAGCTCTTTCCTGTTGTTATCCGACGGTACAACGGCTCTCGTCACTAGTTGGTGGAAATGCAACTATTAGTCCGAGATTCCCGTCGGTGGTCGGTGGACCAGGTCGGGCGGGTCCCGCCCCCGACGTGCCGGGCCGCACGACGGGGGGTGACCCCGCACCGGGATCGACCGTGGTGCCCCTGGCCCTGCGGGCCGGAAAAGCCCGGCATCGATCCCACCCGGGTAAACGAACGCCCGCCCCGACGGTGACGCGAGCGGGCGGCATCCGGTGCCCCGACTCCCGCCTCCGTCACCCCGGGCGTCGGGGATGCGACGTAGGCTCGCCTGCATGCGTATCGGAGCCCACGTCGACCAGGCCGACCCGTTGGCGGAGGCGGCCGCCCGTTCCGCCGAGGCGGTGCAGTTCTTCCTCTCCGACCCGCAGGGATGGAAGGCCCCGAAACCCCGCGAGGACGCGGCCCGGCTGCGCGCCGCCGAGGTGGACCTCTACGTCCACGCCCCGTACGTGATCAACGTGGCCACCCTGAACAACCGGATCCGGATTCCCAGCCGCAAGCTGCTGCTCGGGCACGCGGCCGCGGCGGCGGAGATCGGCGCCAAGGGGCTGATCGTGCACGGCGGGCATGTCAACGCCGGTGACGACCTCGCCGTCGGCTTCGACAACTGGCGCAAGACCTTCGCGTACGCGGCGGACTCCGGCGGCTTCCCGGTGCCGGTGCTGATCGAGAACACCGCCGGCGGTGAGAACGCCTGCGCCCGACGGCTCGACGCGCTGGCCCGGCTCTGGGACGCCGTCGGCGACCACGAGGTCGGCTTCTGCCTGGACACCTGCCACGCGTACGCGGGCGGCGAGGAACTGCTCGACCTGGTCGACCGGGTCAAGGCGATCACCGGTCGGATCGATCTGGTCCACGCCAACAACTCCAAGGGCGGGTTCAACTCCGGGCAGGACCGGCACGACAACCTCGACGGCGGCACCATCGACCCGGACCTGGTGGTCGCGGTGATCCGCGCCGCCGGCGCGCCGGTGATCGTGGAGACGCCCGGCGGGGCCGCGGGTCAGGGGGCGGACATCGCCTTCCTGCGGGACAAGCTCGGCACGGGGGCCTGACCCGGATGACCACGAACGCGACCGGCGGCGCCCAGCCGACCGGGCAGACCGACGGGCCCGACGAGCAGGGCAGCACGCCCCCGGGCGCCACTGGTGCAGACGGCGCCGCCACGACGGCCACCACCAGGACCCCGGGAACGGACAACGCCACCGACGCGAAGTCCACGACGAAGGACACCGCGAAGGCCGCCACCGGTCACGCCGGAACGGGCGCCGCCAGCAACGCGAAGTCCACGACCACGGACACCGCGAAGACCTCGGAGACGGGCGACCCCGCCGAGGCGAAGTCCACGACCACGGACACCGCGAAAACCTCGGAGACGGGCGACGCCACCGACGGGAAGCCCGCGACCACGGACACCGCGAAGGCCACCACCAGCGACGGCGGAAAAGACGGCGCCACCGACGCCAAGGCCGCGACCACGGACACCGCCAAGGCCACCACCAGCGACGCCGGGAAGAACGACGCCAAGGCCGGGAGCGACGGCGACGAGAAGAAGGACGGCGACGGAAAGCCGCGGGACCGCTGGTCGGCGTTCGCTCCGGCGCCCGACCCGGTGCCGGGGCGTCCCCGCCGCGCGGCGCAGGCCGTCGGTCGGCTCCTGGTCCACGAGTGGACGCTGGCCACCCTGGCCGCGCTGGCCCTCGCGGTGGGCATGACCTGGCCGACGCTGCGCTACCCGCTCTACACGCTGCCGCAGGACTACTGGGACCCGAGCCTGCAGGCCTGGCAGATGGCCTGGTCGGGGCACGCCCTGCGGACCGAGCCGGCCCAGTTGTTCCACTCCAACACGTTCTTCCCGGAGCAGTGGAGCTTCGCCTTCTCCGACATGCTGCTCGGCTACGCCCCGGCCGGCATGATCGGCATCGGTCCCGAGGCGGCCGTGCTGCGCTACAACATCATGTTCGTGCTGGCCCACGCGCTGGCCACCCTCGGGGCGTACGCGCTGGCTCGGCAGCTGGGAGCGGGCCGCGCGGGGGCCGCGGTGGCCGGGGTCAGCTACACGTACGCCCCGTGGCTGCTCGCCCAGGCGGGGCACCTGCACATCGTCTCCAACGGCGGCATCCCGCTGGCGCTGGCCATGCTGGCCCGGGGTCACGGCTGGTCGCTGCGGTACGGCTACCGCCCGGAACGGCGGCACGAGGGCTGGACGTACACCGGGTGGCTGGTGGCGGCCTGGCAGCTCAGCCTGGGCTTCGGGATCGGCCTGCCGTTCGCGTACGTCCTGGCCGGCATCGTGCTGGTCGCGGCCACGACCTGGTTCCTGCGGCGCTGGGTCCTCCGGCCGGTGAAGCGTCCGTTCGGCACCCGACTCTTCGTCGCGGACCTGGTCGGCGGGCTGATCTTCGCCGGCGTGGGCGCGCTGCTGGCCATCCCGTACTTCAAGGTCGCGGAGCTGCATCCCAACGCGGCCCGCACGCTCGGCGACATCGGGGTCTACTCGCCGCCGGCGCTGGGCTTCTTCACCGCCCCGGCGGAGTCCCGGGTCTGGGGCGACCTGCACGAGGCGGCGCGCGCGACGCTGCCCTGGCACCCCGAGATGACCCTGCTGCCCGGCTTCGTGCTCTACGCGCTGGCCGCGGGGGGCCTGTTCTTCTCGGTCTGGAAGCTGCGGCAGCGGCTGCTGCTGCTCGCCGGGGTGCTGGTCACCATGGTGCTGGCCATGGGCACCCGGTTCTTCGACGGCACCTTCACCTACGGCCTGCTCTTCGAGCACCTCCCGGGCTGGAACGGGCTGCGCACCCCGGGGCGGATGATGCTCTGGACGACGCTGCTGCTCGGCCTGCTCGCGGCCGGTGCGGTGAGCGCCTTCGCCGACCGGGTCGGCGAGATCGCCGCCGAGCGTGCCCCGTACCGGCCGTCGCCGTGGCTGCGGGTGGCCACGGTGGTGCCGGTGCTGCTCGTCCTGCTGGAGGGGTTGAACGTCACTCCGCACCCGGTGGTCCCGGAGCAGCCGGTGGCGATGCGGACCGTGGACGGCCCGATGCTGGTGCTGCCGAGCAGCCAGAACCTCGATCAGCCGGTGATGCTCTGGTCCACCAGCACCTTCCCGGACCTGGTGAACGGCGGCAGTGGCTTCACCCCCACCCAGCTCGACGAGGTGCGCCGGGTGACACTGGCCTTCCCCGACCAGACCAGCGTGGACTACCTGCGCACGCTCGGCGTCCGCAACGTGGTGCTGCTGCGCGACCAGATCGTCGGCACTCCGTGGGAGGTCACCGTCAACGCGCCGGTCGACCAGCTCGGCATCACCCGCGAGGAGGTCGGCGACGCCGTGGTGTTCCGTCTCTGACGCCGGCTCGGGTGGGGTTTCGGGGGAGCCCGGCCGGCTCCGGGCGGTCAGGCTTGATCCCTGCGCCGGCCGGGCTCCCCCGAAAACCCTGACGGCCCGAGGCCGTCCTGGACTTGGGGTCTCCAGACGGTGGTGACGGTGACCTGGGTCTTCAGGCGGTGGTGGTGACGGTGGTCGGCGGTGGTGCCGGACGGTGCGCGGTGTGGCGGTCGGCCAGCCAGGGGGCGTCGGGGGCGCCGTCTAGGAGGCCGCCGTCCGGATCGTCGGCGTAGGTGCGCCGCACCGCGTCGCGTTCCGGGTGCAGGATGTCCCGGATCACCAGCACGCAGAGCAGCACGACCGTGCCCAGCCGGAGCGTCGAGGCCAGCACGAACACGCCCTCGGGGAAGACCGGCCGGCTGGTCGCCGCGCCGAGCAGCTCGCCGTAGAAGGCGGCGAAGTAGCAGACCTCGGCGAGCTGCCAGGCGAGGAAGGCGCCCCAGCGGGGGCGGGCCAGCACCGCCAGCGGCAGCAGCCAGAGCACGAACTGCTGCGACCAGACCTTGCTGAAGATCAGGAACGCGGCGACCACCAGGAAGGCGAGCTGGGCCAGTCGGGGCCGGCGGGGGGCCAGCAGCGCCAGCGCGGCCACGCCGAGGCAGGCCAGGATGAACAGCGCGTACGACAGGGTGTTGAGCGTCGGGATGTGCGTGTTCAACCACTGGAACGGCCCCTGGTCGCCGGCCACGCCGGTGTTCACCTTGCCGTCGAAGTACCGCCCGATGTACCAGAGCGTGCCCCAGTCGATGGGGCGGGTGTCGTTCAGCTCGAAGAAGCGGTACCAGTTCTCCCGGTACGGGATCGCCACCGGCAGGTTGACCGCCAACAGCACGACCACCGCGGTGCCGATGGCGGTCAGCGCGGCGCGCACCCGAGCGGCCCGCAGCGCGAGCAGCAGGATGGGCCAGAACAGGAACAGCGGCCACAGCTTGGCGGCGCCGCCGAGGCCGAGCAGCAGCCCGGCGAGCGCCGGTCGGCGTCGGGCCCACGCGGCCAGGCCGAAGGCGGCCAGCCCGATGGCGAGGAAGTCCCAGTTGACCGTGGCGGTGAGCAGCAGCGCCGGGGCCAGCGCGAAGAGCGCGGCGTCCCAGGGTCGTCGGCGGCGCAGGGCGAGGATCACCGCGACGGTGGCGACCGCCAGCGCGCCGAGCGTCAGCGCGTTGAGGTTGTAGAACCACTGGCCCTGGTTGAGCTGCGGGTCGTCGGCGCCCAGGCTGTGCACCGGCAGACCGAGCGCGCCCATGAAGTAGCCGGTGAGCACCGGGTACTCGACCGGGTGGTCCCGGTAGGGGACCTTGCCCTCGTTGAGCCCCTCCGCGTAGTAGAGGGCGAGCACGTCGGTGTAGCAGAGCCGGGTGTACTGCACGTTGTTCTGCCAGGCGCCGTCCTGGCAGGGCGACTTCTGCACCCAGTGCAGCGCCAGGGTGAGGCAGGCCAGCGCGAGGACGATCCGCGCGGCGGTCCAGAAGCGCCCTTCCCGGCTGGCGGGCCGGTCCAGCGCGACCGCGTGGTCGCCGAGCGGGCCGCCGATCATCTCGGAGGCGCCTCGGACGAATCCGTCCGACCGGGACGGGTGGTCGCTGGTCCCGGCGTCGTCGAGGCCGGCCGTCGACTGGGTGCTCATGAAGAGGCATCCTGCCGTACGTCCGGGGTCGCCGTCCCGTCCCGCGGCACCACAACCGGAAAATCAACTCGTGGAAAGGCGACGGCGGCCGGACCCGGGGTCCGGCCGCCGTCGACGGTGTCAGGGTTGGTTACTCCCGGAGGCGGGGTGACAGGGTCGGCAGGATGCCGCCACCGCCACCGCCGTCGTTGTCGTTGCCGCCGCCGCCCGGTCCGCGGGGATCGGTCGGGGTGCCCGGGCCCTGGTTGCCGCCGCCGTTGGGGTTCTGCGGGCAGAACAGGCCGAGCGGTCCACAGTCCTGCGGCTGTCCGGGGAGTGGCGGCGGCGGCGGAGGCGGGGTGCCGTTGCCCGCTTCCTTGTCGCCGATGTTCGCGGCCGGCGGGAAGTCCAGCTTCTCCTCGCCCTTGAGCGAGTCGTCCATCACCCGCTCCCAGATGTCACCGGGCATGAGGGAACCGCTGATGTTGCGGCCGTCCTTCATCTTGATGGCCTCCCGCTTGCCCTTGTTGCCCACCCAGACGGCGGTGGCGAGCTGCGGGGTGTAGCCGACCATCCAGGCGTCACCGTTCTCGTTGGTGCCCTCCTTGAGCTCCCACGTACCGGTCTTGGCGGTCGCCTTCCGGCCGCCGTCCAGCGTGTGGTTGACCTTGGCCGGGTAGTCCTCGAGCACGTTGGTGACGTCGGCGACCACGTTGGGGTCGATCCGCTTCTGCGGCTTGAGCTGCTCGCCGCCGAGCTTCTCCCACTTGCCGGTGTCCTTGTTCTGCTTCTCCGCGGAGACCAGGAAGTGGGCCTTGTTGTAGACGCCCTTGTTGGCAAAGGTGGCGATGCCGTTGGCGTGGTCGAGCACGGTGATGGGGTACTGACCGTAGGCAACCACGTGGTAGAAGGGGTTGGGCGCCAGGTCCTTGGGGTCTTCCTTGGTGAGGTCGTGCCCCTTCGGCGGGTTGGTGTTGGTCTGCCACATCATGCTGACGCCGGCCTTCTTGGCCATCCCGACGATCTTGTCCGCCCCGATGTCGAGGCTGACGTGGTAGAAGGGCACGTTCAACGACTTCAGGGTCGATTCCCGCAGCGTGCAGGAGTCGCCGCAGCTGGGGTTGTCGGTGCCGGCGTTGCTGACCCGGAACTTCACACCGTCGGGGGTGAAGGCCTTGCCCTTCCAGCGCGAATCGATGGCCTTGCCCGCCTCGATCGCCGCCGCCAAGGTGTAGATCTTGAAGCTCGAACCCGGCGAGTGCCCGCCGGTGACGTTGCCGCTCGCGTCGGTGTTCTTGCCGGCGTAGTCGGTGCCCGTGCCGTCGTCGCCGCCGTAGTAGCCGAGCACGCGGCCGTTACGCGGGTCGATCGACACCACCGCCGCCATCAGGTTCTTCCGCGCGCCGTCCAACTCCGAGCCCTTGGTGGCGCGCTGGGCGGCACCGGTGATCGCATTCTGGACCTTCATGTCGATGGTGGTCCGGATCCGGTACCCGCCCTGCTTGAGCATGAGCGAGCAGAGCGGCTTGCGATCCGTCGCCTCGGCCTCGTTGTCGGTGCAGAGCTTCTTCTCCCGCATCTCGGGCACGAGGTAGTTGACGACGTTGCCGATCGGGTTGTTGACCCCGAACTTCTGGCCCGCCCGCGATTCCTTCGGCGTCTGGAGCGTCTTGGTGGGGTACGCGGTGGGACGCGGCGGGTGGTTCGGCGTGCCGACCCAGCCCTCGCTGGCCATGTTGTTGATGACGTAGTCCCACCGGGACTTGGCGTCGGTCGGGTTGACCGCCGGGTCGTAGCCCTTGTGGCCTCCCGGGGTGAGGCTGGGCTCCGGCTGCTTGATCAACGCCGCCAGCACGGCGGCCTCCGCCACGTCGACCTTCGACACGGACTTGCCGAAGTAGGCCTGCGCGGCCGCCTCGATGCCGTACGCGTTCCGGCCGAAGTAGATGGTGTTCAGGTAGTGCTCCATGATCTGTTCCTTGGTGAACTGATCATTGAGCTTGGAGGCGACGATCGCCTCCTTCACCTTCCGGGCGTACGAGTCGTCCTGGAGGTTCTCGTAGGCGTTGCGGGCGTACTGCTGGGTGATCGTCGAGGCGCCCTGCTTGTCACCGCCGCTGAGGTTGTTCCAGGCGGCCCGGGCGATGCCCTTGTAGTCCACACCGGAGTGGCGGTAGAAGTTCTTGTCCTCGGCGGCGGCCACCGCGTCCCGCATGTGCTGCGGGATCTGGTTGATCGAGACGAAGGTTCGGTTCTGCTCACCCACCTTGGCGATGGGCGTCTTGTTGTCGGCGGCGTAGATCGTGGTGGCCAACGGCAGGTTGATCTGGTTGGGCAGCACCACGTTGGTCGAGTAGTAGGTGAACCCGATCACGCCGATGCCGGCGAGCATGATGAAGACCGCGAAGCCCGCGATCAGCATGTTGACCCGCCTGCGCTTCTTTGCCCGGGCGACCGCGTCCGGGTCGCCGGGTCCGGGTCCGCCACCGCGGCCGCCGCGTCCCGGGCCGTTGGGGCCGCCCGGACCGCCGGGGCCACCGCCGGAGACGGGCGCCACGCCGGCGCGGGCCACCGCCGCCCGACCGCCGACGGCGGCCGATCCGACGCTCGCCCGCCCGGCGGAGCCGACGCCCACCGGGGCGCGGCCGGCCTGGCCGGGGGCCGGGGACACCGGAACGGACGCCCGTCCCGCGCCGGCCCGGCCACCGGGTGCCGGCGAGACCGGCACGGAGGCCCGTCCTGCGCCCGCGCGGCCCACCGAGGCTGAACCGGCCGCTCCCGCCGCGCGGGGCGGCACCGACGCCGAGGCCCGGCCGGCGGGCGCGCCGCCGACCGAGGCCCGGCCGGCCGGAGCCGCGCCGGGGTCACCGTTCGAGCCCGGTACCTGGGCCCGCGCACGCGGGGAACTGGGATCGCCGTACGAGTTCATTCCTCACACCCTGCCGGTCGCGGTGGGACGCGGGGGCGCCACCACCGGGTTGCCGTGAGTTGACACACGTGACGCCCGCTCGCGGTGCGACCGGAGCAACGTCGTCAGATACGTACTATTCGGACCAATCGGGCCGTCGAGCTGCCGGGCGGGGTGTCCGTCGTCGACGGCACCGGTAGCGACCGGTCCAGCCAGGTTCACCGTTGCGCCTCTCGCCTTCGCTCTCGCGCCGGGCCGGCCCCGGTGGCGGTCACGCCGCCCACCGCGCCCTGCTCCGACCCGCCCTCGGCCAGCCCGTCCCGGCCGAGCAGGAACTGCTCGACGAGATGGTTCCAGTCACAGCCGAGGCACACCTCCACCACGAAGACCTGGAACTCACGCAGCGTCATCGCCAGCACGGGCAACTCGGCCAACGTGCGCGCCTGGCCGGCGGACTGCTTGAGCTCGTCCCCGTAAATGTAGTGGACGTGGATCAGGTTCTCGCTCCGACAGATCGGGCAGCGCTCCTCGGTCGGTTCCCCATGGAACCGGGCGGCGTTCTTCAGGTACGGCGAGGCGTCGCAGACGTCGTAGGTGCCGACCCGACCGGCGAGGAGCTCACGCAGCACCGCCCGCTTCTTCAGCGAGTAGTCCACCACCTGGCGCTGCGTACGCATGCGGTGAAGGGTACGCGGTCCGGCCGGGCGAGGCGACCACCGTCACGATGAGTGACAAGAACATCCCGGAGCGGGGGTTTGCCCTGATCGCTGGTGAGGTACTAACGTGCGATGTATCGGTCCGATACATCGAGGCGGTTAACGGCCCTGTGCCGGGGTAGGAAGGATGGCGCCCGTGCTCGAGCTCGCCATCCTCGGCCTCCTGCAGGAGGCCCCGATGCACGGCTACGAACTCCGCAAGGAGCTCGCGGCCAAGCTGGGGGCCATCCGGGCGGCGATCAGCTACGGCTCGCTCTACCCGACCCTGCGCCGGCTGCAGGCGGCGGGTTGGATCACCGAAGCCGCCGAGACACCCGCGACCGCCGAGGAGGTTCCCGCGCTGACCAGCCGACGAGGTCGGGTGGTCTACAAAATCACCGCGGAAGGCAAGGAACGCTTCGCCCAGCTGATCGCGCAGGCCGGGCCCGAGACGTACGACGACACGGGCTTCGGTGTGCACTTCGCGTTCTTCGCCCGGACCGACCAGGCGACCCGACTCCGAATCCTGGAGGGTCGCCGACGCACGATCGAGGAGCGTCGCGAAGGTCTTCGCGACGTGCTGGGCCGGGCGGCCGAGCGCCTCGACGCTTACACCTTGGAACTGCAGCGCCACGGCCTTGACGCCTGTGAGCGCGAGGTCCGCTGGCTGGAGGAGCTCATCGCCAACGAGCGCTCCGGCCGAGCCCCGACGGTCCCACACGGGACGGCCGGTGGCCGACGAGAAGACAACAGCCCGCCTCCGCCTGGAGAGACCAGGAAAGAGCGGCCGTGACAGAGAAGAAGGAGGCAGACGCTATGGGCTCCGTCCGCGTCGCCATCGTCGGTGTGGGTAACTGCGCCTCGTCCCTGGTTCAGGGCGTCGAGTACTACCGGAACGCCGACCCGAACGACCGCGTCCCGGGTCTCATGCACGTCGCCTTCGGCGACTACCACGTCTCCGCCGTAGAGTTCGTCGCGGCGTTCGACGTGGACGCCAAGAAGGTGGGCATGGACCTCGCGGAGGCAATCGTCGCCAGCGAGAACAACACCATCAAGCTCTGCGACGTGCCGCCGACCGGCGTCACCGTGCAGCGCGGTCCGACCTTCGACGGTCTGGGCCAGTACTACCGCGAGATCGTCGAGGAGTCCGACGCCACCCCGGTCGACGTGGCGCAGGCGCTGCGCGACGCGCAGGTCGACGTCGTCGTCTGCTACCTGCCGGTCGGCTCCGAGCAGGCCGCCAAGTTCTACGCCCAGGCCGCGATCGACGCCGGCTGCGCGTTCGTGAACGCCCTGCCGGTCTTCATCGCCTCCGACCCCGAGTGGGCGCAGAAGTTCACCGACGCGGGCCTGCCGATCGTCGGTGACGACATCAAGAGCCAGGTCGGCGCCACCATCGTTCACCGCGCCCTGGCGAAGCTCTTCGAGGACCGCGGTGTCGAGTTGCTGCGCACCTACCAGCTCAACTTCGGCGGCAACATGGACTTCATGAACATGCTGGAGCGCAAGCGGCTGGTCTCGAAGAAGATCTCCAAGACCCAGTCGGTGACCTCGCAGATCCCGCACGAGATGAGCAAGAGCGACGTGCACATCGGCCCGTCCGACCACGTGCCGTGGCTCGACGACCGCAAGTGGGCGTACATCCGCCTGGAGGGCCGCTCCTTCGGTGACACCCCGCTCAACGCCGAGCTCAAGCTCGAGGTGTGGGACTCGCCGAACTCCGCCGGTGTGATCATCGACGCCGTCCGCGCCGCGAAGATCGCCCTGGACCGCAAGATCGGCGGCCCGATCCTGTCGGCCTCGTCGTACTTCATGAAGTCCCCGCCGGTGCAGTACGCCGACCACGACGCGCACGCCGCCGTCGAGTCCTTCATCAAGGGCGAGGTCGAGCGCTGACGCGCTGACCAGCAACACGGCCGAGGGCCGGGTCCATTCGGACCCGGCCCTCGTCGCGTACGTGCAGGCCTACTTGGCCCAGGACGGCTTGGTCCGCCGGGCCAGCTGCGTCCGCCGGTCCTCCGCCGCCAGTGGGTCGTCGGTGGGCAGGATCGCCGGGTTGACCCGGCCGGCCGCGACGACGAACGCCACCACGTCGAGGATCACGTGGGTGGTCTGCTGCGCGTGCACGGAGATGTAGTCGATCACCGGGCTGATCCCGGTCAGGAAGAAGTTCGACAGCGTCTGGCCGGCCTGAAAGTTGATCGTCGAGAACGACGTCGGACGCTGAGCCGAGTGCGGGTAGACCTGCAGGAACCCGGCGGCGAGCGCGCCGGTGACGGTCACGTTGCCGTACACGGCCTGACCGGAGTAGACGAATTCATCCAGGTTGACCTGGATCGTGCGGCCGCGCAGCAGCCGGCCCGAGCTGTCCAGGTTGCCGGCCGGGTTCACGATGCGGGCCCGACCGGCGGCGGTCCGGGTGTCGATCACCCGCTGCGGCACGACCGGCACCAGCTGGTTGGTGTTCGTCTCCGTCCGGATGTACTCGACGAAGTTGCCCGTCTCGGGCGGCAGGCCCTCGCCGGTGACCGCCCAGATCGTCCCGGACCGATCCATCGTGACCGAGCCCATCTCGGACTTCTGGTTGATGCTCTCCCCGTTCGGGGTCAGCCGCAGTGCCGGGCTGGCGACCTCGACACCCTCCATGTTGGTGATGGTGGGGTTCTCCAGTCGGAGGGTGGCCGAGGTGGCCGAGCCGCCGCGCAGCGTGGTGGGCGTGCCCGCCTCGTTGACCTGCCCCTGGAGTACCGGCTGACCCGGTGCGGCCTGGGCCGGGCCGGCGGCGGCCGCGCCCACCGCGGCGGTGCCGGCGAGGCCGGCGGCGACAGTGCCTGCCCGACGCAGCAGGTGGCGACGGCCGATGGCGCTGTCCTGATCCTTGCTCACGATGAATCCCCCATGAGGTGGTGGCGAGTGGCGCCTCGGTCGTACCGGTGATCGAGATGCCTTATGCCGGGGGAACGCCTGATCGAACGATCAGGTTGCAGTCGGGCGCCGCAATTTTCAGGCTCAGGACCAGGCGCGGCGCAGGGCGACCCCGGCCTCCAGCTCCAGCAGCCGCACCTTGCGCGGCAGCCCACCACCGAAGCCGACCAGCTTGCCGCCCGCGCCGACGATCCGGTGGCACGGAACGAGCACCGGGACCGGGTTGCGGTTGCAGGCCACCCCGACCGCCCGGGCGGCGCCGGGATCACCGACCAGCCGGGCCACCTCGCCGTAGGTGAGCGTCTCCCCGTACGGGATACGGGTCATCTCCCGCCACACCGCCCGCTCGAACTCGGAGCCGCGCCGCGCCGCCACCGGCACGCCGAAGTCGGTCAGCTCTCCGGCGAAGTACGCGCGCAGCTCCGCCACCGCCCGCCGGGCCAGCTCGTCACCGGGCTCGTCGACCGCCGACTCCACCCGGCCGAAGTGCGCGCCGCACACCGCCTCGTCGTCGGTGGCCACGGAGAACTCCCCGATCGGCGAGTCGAGCACGGTCCAGCGCATCCCGCCATTCTTCCCCGCCGGTACGACGGGCAGGCGTTCGGCATGACGACCCGGGGGAGAGTCGACCGAGCCGCCCGACGGACCGACGCGTGGCTGAGGCAAACTTTTCCGCCCCACCGGCGTCTGAGTTACGGAGGTGGGCGGTGACCGCGGGCCGGGAGCTGGAACGGCAGCCGCTGCCCCGGGAACTGGTCGACCGGGACGTCACCGTGGCCCCGCAATAATCAGGCGGGAATGTTGCACGACGTCGATACCGTGCAGGTCGTGGCCACGGGGACCTTCATCTTTCTGATCATCGGTGGGGCGGGCGTCGCCGTGCTGGCGCTCTCCCTGCTCGGCGCCGAGTTGCTCCACTTCGGTCACGCCGATGTCGACGGTCCGGTCTCGGTCGAGGCGGTCGCCGGCTTCCTCGGCGCGTTCGGCTTCGGCGCCGCGATCGTCAACGAACTGGTCGGCGGCCGTACCCCGGGGATGATCGCGGCCGCGGCGGCCGGTGGCGCGCTCGCCGCCGTGCCCACCGCGTGGCTCGCGGCCCGGCTGAGCCGGGCGGCGCGGGACATGCGGACCGACCCCACCCCGACCCGGGACGACCTGGTCGGCGCGCTCGGCCTGGTGGTCACCCCGGTGCCCGCCGTCGGTTACGGCGAGGTCCGGGTACGCGTCGCCGGCCAGCCGGTGAAGCTCAACGCCCGTGCCGACCACCCGATCCCGGTCGGCGCGCAGATCTTCGTGGTGCAGGCGCTGAGCGAAACCAGCGTCCACGTCGAGACCTACTGACCACCCTCTCCTCACCCCCTTTCGCAGAGACGGAACTGCCCATGCCCCTTGTCATCGCCGTCGGCGGCGCGGTCCTGCTGGCGCTCGTCCTGGTGCTCTTCGTGCTCTCCCGGATCAAGGTCGCCGGCCCCAACGAGGCGTTCATCGTCACCGGCCGCAAGGGCCGGACCACGCAGACCGCCGACGGTGGCCGCTCCACCGACATGTCCGGCCAGAAGGTCGTGCTCGGCGCCTCGGTCTTCGTGCTGCCGGTGGTGCAGAAGCTCCAGTCGCTCGACCTGTCCAGCCGCCGCATCGACGTGGGCATCCGGGGCGCGGTGAGCAAGCAGGGCATCCGCACCGACCTGCACGGTGTGGCGATCGTCAAGGTCGGTGGCACCGAGGACGCCATCCGCGCCGCCGCCCAGCGCTTCCTGCACCAGCAGGACGAGATCGACAACTTCACCCGCGAGGTGCTGGCCGGCGCGCTGCGCTCGATCGTCGGCCGGCTCACCGTCGAGGAGGTCATCCGGGACCGGGCGGCGTTCGCCAGCGCGGTGGCCGAGGAGGCCGAGCACTCGATGACCAACCAGGGGCTGGTGCTGGACACCTTCCAGCTCCAGGACATCCTCGCCGAGGGCTCCTACCTGCAGGACCTGGGCCGGCCGGAGGCCGCCCGGGTGCTCAAGGACGCGGCCATCGCCGAGGCGCGCGCCCGGCAGCAGGCCGAGCAGGAGCGGCTGCTCGCCGAGGAGGCGATCGCCGAGGCGAACCGGAACCTGTCGCTCAAGCAGGCCGCGATCCAGGCCGAGATCGACGCGGCCAAGGCCCGGTCCGCGGCGGCCGGCCCGCTGGCCCAGGCCGAGCGGGACCAGGCGATCCTCTCCGAGCAGCAGAAGGTGGCCGAGCGCAACGCCGAGCTGAAGCAGCGCCAGCTCGACACCGAGGTTCGCAAGCCGGCCGACGCGGCGCGCTACAAGGTGGAGCAGGAGGCCGAGGCGGCCCGCAACGCGGCGGTGCTCAACGCCGACGCGCAGCGGCAGGCCGTCATCGCCGCCGCCCAGGCCGCCGCCGAGCAGTCCCGGCTGACCGGTGAGGGCGAGCGGGCCCGCCGGGCCGCGCTCGCCGAGGCGAACGCGATCGAGGGTGCCAAGGAGGGTGAGGCGGAGCAGCGCCGGCGCTCGGCGATCGCGGAGGCGGTCGAGCGGGAGGGCCAGGCGGAGGCCGCGGCCATCCTGGCCAAGGGGCAGGCCGAGGCCGACGCGATGGCCCGCAAGGCGGAGGCGTTCGCCGCGTACGGCGAGGCCGCCGTGCTGGACCTGCTGGTCAAGGTGCTGCCGCAGGTGGTCGAGGCGGCCAGCGCCCCGATCGGGGCGATCGACAAGATGACCGTCATCTCCACCGACGGCGCGTCGTCGCTGACGAAGTCGGTGGCCGGCAACGTGGCGCAGGGCCTCCAGCTCGGCTCCGACCTCACCGGCATCGACCTGCCCGGCCTGCTCGCCCGGCTCGGCTCGGCGTCCGCCGGCGGTTCGCAGTCGGCGGGCAACGGCAAGCCCGCGGTCGACGGCAGCGCGGTCGAGACCCGCTGACCAGCTGAACGAGGGCGCCGTCCACCCGGGCGGCGCCCTCGGCGTCAGCTCTGGTCGATGACGCCCTGCTCGCGGGCCCAGCGCAGCAGCTCCGCCTCGGCCTCGTCCCGCTCCAGCGGGCCGCGCTCCAGGCGCAGCTCCTTGAGGTACTGCCAGGCCCGCCCGACCACCGGCCCCGGCGGTACGCCGAGCAGCTCCATGATCGCGTTGCCGTCCAGGTCCGGTCGGACCCGGGCGAGGTCCTCCTCGGCGGCGATCCGGGCGATCCGCTCCTCGAGCGCGTCGTAGTCCGCCGCGAGCTGGGCCGCCTTGCGGCGGTTGCGGGTGGTGCAGTCCGAGCGGGTCAGCTTGTGCAGCCGGGGCAGCAGGTCACCGGCGTCGGTGACGTACCGGCGCACCGCCGAGTCGGTCCACTCGCCCCGGCCGTACCCGTAGAACCGCAGGTGCAGGGCGACCAGGGCGACCACCTGCGCGGTGACGTCCTTGGGGTAGCGCAGCGCCTTCATCCGCGCCTTGGTCAGCCGCGCGCCGACCACCTCGTGGTGGTGGAAGCTGACCCGGCCGTCCGGCCCGACCGACTTGGTGGCCGGCTTGCCCACGTCGTGCATGAGCGCGGCCATCCGGAGCACGAAGTCGCAGCCGTCGGTCTCGTACGAGACCGCGTTGCTGACCACGGTGAGGGTGTGCTCGTAGACGTCCTTGTGCTGGGCGTGCTCGTCGATCTCCAGCTTGAGCCCGGTCAGCTCGGGCAGGAAGCGCTCGGCCAGCCCGGTGTCGACCAGCAGCCGCAGCCCGGTGATCGGGTCGGCGCCGCAGAGCAGCTTGGTGAACTCGTCCCGGATCCGCTCGGCGGTGATCCGGTCCAGGTCGGCGGCCATCCGGGCCATCGCCTCGTGCACCTCGGGGTGCACGGCGAAACGCAGCTGCGCGGCGAAGCGGGCCGCCCGCAGCATCCGCAGCGGGTCGTCGCCGAAGGACTCCCGGGGCGTGCCGGGGGTACGGATCACCTTGGCCGCGAGGTCGTCCAAGCCGCCGTGCGGGTCGGTGAACCGGTGGTCGGGCAGGCTGACCGCCATCGCGTTGATGGTGAAGTCGCGCCGCCGCAGGTCCTCGGTGAGGCTGGTCCCGTACTCGACGATCGGGTTGCGGCTGACCTGGTCGTACGCCTCGGCGCGGAAGGTGGTGATCTCCAGCCGGAGCCCGTCGCGCTGAAGCCCGATGGTGCCGAACTCGCGGCCGGTCTCCCAGATCGACTCGGCCCAGCCCTTGATGATCCGCAGCGTCTGGTCCGGGTGGGCGTCGGTGCAGAAGTCCAGGTCTTCGCCGAGCCGGCCGAGCAGGGCGTCGCGGACGGAACCACCCACCAGGTGCAACTCGTGCCCGGCGCGCGCGAAGCGGCGACCGAGCTCGTCGGCGACCGGGGACACGCGGAGCAGTTCGGCGACGGCGTTGCGCTGCGCGGCGGTGAGCTCGCGGCGGTCGGCGGCGTGGGGTGCGGAGGCAGCTTCGGACATGGGATCGCCAGCCTATCGGGCCGGGGCGGGATCTGATCCGCCGGGCGCGGGTATGAGGGCGGCGTTGACTAAGGTCTTGGGCGTGCGGGCCGGTCGTCCGGCTCCGACGTACCCCCTTGGAGGCAGGAGATGAGCGGCGGGCTCTACCGCAGCGCGAACGCCACGCCGGACGGTGCGATCCCGCCGACCGACGAGGCGACCTTCATCTCCGCCGAGCCGCTGAACCAGCCGGCGGTGGAGGCCACCGCGCCGCCGCCGGAGCAGGTGGGGGAGGCCAGCGCCGCGGCGAACAGCGCGGTGATGGCGGTCGGCAGCCTGATCAGTCGGGGTACGGGCTTCATCCGCAACCTGATGATCGGCGCGGCGCTGGGCAACCTGGTCGGCAACGCGTACACCACGGCCCAGTTCCTGCCGAACCAGGTGTACGAGTTCCTGCTCGGCGGCGTGCTCACCAGCGTGCTGATCCCGGTGCTGGTCCGCCGGCGCAAGACCGACCCGGACCGGGGCGAGGCGTACGCGCAGCGGCTGCTCACCCTGGCGGTGATCGCGCTGGCCGCCGCCGCGCTGATCGCGGTGGCGTCGGCGTCGGTGCTGACCGCCATCTACGCCAGCGGCAAGGACCGGGACTACACGGAACTCGTCACCAGCCTGTCGTACCTGATGCTGCCGATGCTGTTCTTCACCGGCGTCAGCGCGCTGATCGCCGCGGTGCTGAACACCCGGGGGCACTTCGCCGCGCCGATGTGGGCGCCGATCCTCAACAACCTGGTGGTCATCGGCGTCTTCGGCCTCTACATCCTGGTCTACGGGGCGAAGGCGCTGAAGCCCGGCGAGCTGGGCGTGGGCCAGATCCTGCTGGTCGGCGGCGGCACCCTGCTCGGCGTGGCGGTGCAGGCCGCCGGGCTGCTGCCGGCGCTGCGCAAGGTCGGCTTCCGGTGGAAGTGGCGGTTCGACTTCCGCGAGCTGGGGCTGCGCGAGCTGGCCCAGCTCGGCGCCTGGATGTTCTGCTACGTGGCGGTCAACCAGCTCGGCCTCTTCGTGGTGGTCAACCTGCTCACCCGGGCGGCGGGCGAGGACAGCGCCGGCATCCTGATCTACAACAACGTCTTCCTGCTGCTGATGATGGCGCACGGCATCATCGCCGTCTCGATCATCACCGCGCTGATGCCGCGGATGAGCGCCGCCGCCGCGGACGGGCGCTTCCGCGACGTCACCGCCGACCTGTCCCGGGGCACCCGGATGGTGACGGCGGTGCTCGCCCCGATCGCGGTCTGTTACGCGGTCCTGGCCGACCCGATCTCCCGGGTGGTCTTCCAGTACGGCGCCTTCGACGCCGACAACGCCCGCGCCACGTCGACGGTGCTGCTGGTCGCGGCCGTGGGCCTGGTGCCGTTCGCGATCAGCCAGCTCTTCACCTTCGCCTTCTACGCGCTGCCGGACACCCGTACCCCGGCGCTGGTCAACATCCCGGTGGTGGCGCTGCGGGTGCTGCTCCAGGTGGGCCTCTTCGTCGCCTTCTCGCCTGCCTTCGCGGCGGCCGGGATGATGCTCGGCAACGCGATCTCGTACGTGGCGGCGGCGGTCATCTCGGCGATGCTGCTGCGGCCGCGGGTCGGCCGGATCGGGCTGGGCGGGATCGTGCGCACGATGGGCAAGGTGATCGTCGCTTCGCTCGGTGCGGCGCTGGTCGGCCTGCTGGTGGTCAACCTGCTTCCCGGTGACCCGGCCGACCTGGGCTGGCTCGCGGCGGCGGTCCAGCTGGTGATCGGCGGTGCGGTGATCGGCGCGACCTACCTCGGGCTGGCCATGGTGCTGCGGATCGGCGAGATCACCGAGGTCGTCGGGATGGTCCGCCGCCGGCTCGGCCGCTGAACCGGCGGCCGGCCGCCCCGGCACGGAGGGTGAACGAGGATCACCAGCCTGGGGACGTGGCTGTGGATAACTCCGCGTTTCCCCGGTCAGCTACCGGATCGGCCTGTGGACAACCAACCGTACGGCTGAGTATGGAGGGCCGTTCGGAGGGAACCTGACAGGACGTCGGCGGACCGCCACACCAGGGCCGGCCCCTGCTGCGATCACTTGCGGTCAACCTCTAGATTGGCTAGTACATGTGCCAGCAACGTGGCTGACAACGGTCGTAACCGGGCGAGGTCGTCCACACCCGGCACGTCGCCGGGCACGGCGGGAAGATGACATGTCGGGATGACGGGCAGTCCAGGTAAGGTCGCTCTCGACGGATACGGCAGGTGGCCGACGTACGCGTCGAGACGCCGGCCGGTTCCTTCGAAGGCAGAGCGGGAAGCCACATGCCCAGCAGCGCGGGTCCATCGATCGACACGATCACCGAGGGAGGACGGGTGACCCAGGTCGGCGAGGGTCAGGAGGCGGAGGAGACTGCTCCGCCCGTCATGACCTTCGGTGCTCCCACGGCCGGTGAGATCCTCGCCGAGCGGTACGAGCTGGTCGAGCACATCAACAACGACAGCGCCGGGCGGCTGGTCTGGCGGGGGGTCGACGTGGTGCTGCGCCGGCCGGTCGCGGTCGTGCTGCGTTACCCCGGCGGCGACTCGGCCACCGAGATGCTCCAGGCGGCGGTGGCCGCGAGCCGGGTCATCCACCCCAACCTGGTCGGCGTCTACGACGCGATCGACGAGGACGAGCGGGCGTACGTCGTCCGCGAGTGGGTCGACGGCAACTCCCTGCGCGAGATGGTCGCCGACGGGCCGCTGGACCCGGCCCGGGCCACGGCCATCGGCAACGCCGTCGCCAGCGCGCTGGCCGCCGTGCACGCCACCGGCATGGTGCACGGCAACGTGCACCCGGGCACCGTGATGATCAGCGACGACGGCCGGGTGGTCCTGGCCGACGCGCGCACCGACGGCGCGGACAGCCAGGAGAACGACATCCGGGCGGTCGGCGGCATCCTCTACTTCGCCCTGACCGGGCACTGGCCGCACGCCGAGGCCCCGCTGCGCGGCGCGACCGCCGGGCACGGTCGGGCCGCCATCCCGGACGCGGTCCGGGACGCCAGCGGCGCGATCGCCGCGCCCCGGCAGGTCCGGGCCGGCGTGCCGGCGTACCTCGACGACCTGACCATGGATCTGCTCGACGCCGAGATCGCCCCGCCCTCGTCGGACGTGCTCGCCGCCGAGCTGGCCCGGCTCGACGTCCCGGCCGAGGACCACTTCCTCGACCAGACCGGCACCATCCGGTTCACCGCGGACCCGGGCGACGACCCGTCCCCGCTGGCCGCCGCCGGTGGGCGGAAGGTCGCCGTGGGCATCGCCGGCCTGCTGGCGGTCGCCCTGGTCGGCCTGCTCATCGGGATCAGCGCGCTGGGCGGCGACGACAAGTCGCCCGACACCGAGCCGGTCGCCCGCCCGTCGAACAGCGCCCCGTCCAGCCAGGCCAGCGCACCCGCGCCCGCCGTGCGCAAGCTCAACGTCGAAGAGGTCCGGATTGTCGACCCGGACAGCCGGGACCGCGCAGAGGTGCGCGACGCCGAGAAGGTGATCGACGGCGACGAGGACGAGGGCTGGGAGACCCAGAGCTACCGGAACAACGGCAAGTTCGGCGGGCTGAAGGATGGCATGGGCATCTGGATCGACCTGGGCGCGCCACACACGGTCAAGTCGGTGCAGGTGGTCCTCTCGTCCACCGACGCCTCCGCCGAGTTGCTCGCCGGTGACGCCGACTTCCCGCCCAGCTCCGCCGGTGACAAGCAGCTGAAGGCCGCCTACACCACCCGGATCGGGCAGCCGTTCGAGGGGCACGACGGCACCAAGATGACCTTCAACGGCTTCGACGCCGACAAGACGTACCGCTACCTGCTCTTCTGGATCACCGAGCTGCCGGAGAAGGACAGCGGAGACGGCTGGAAGCTCGGCGTCCAGGAAATCACGGTCCAGGGGTCGTGAGTCGCCCGCCGCGCGCCCGGCACCGCATCCGACGGACGTGGTGATGGCCGGTCGCGGCGGGCGTACGCCCGATCCGGCGACCGGCGAGGCGGTGCCGGTGGTACCGCCGCGCGCGGTCCCGCCCGCCGAGGCGAGCGACGTCGAACTGCTCCGCGCCCACGTGGCCGGTGACCGGGACGCGTTCACCGAACTGTTCCACCGGCACCGCGACCGCCTCTGGGCGGTGGCCCTGCGGACGCTCGGCGACCGCGAGGAGGCCGCCGACGCCCTTCAGGACGCGCTGCTCTCCGCCCACCGGGGCGCTGCCCGGTTCCGGGGCGACTCGGCCGTGACGACCTGGCTGCACCGGATCGTGGTGAACGCCTGCCTGGACCGGATCCGCCGCCGCCAGGCGCATCCGACGGTCCCGCTGCCCGACGGCACCCGGGTCGACGAGGGTGGCTCCGGCGGCGTCGAGCCGGCCGCCCCGGCCGCGGACCACGACACCGCGTTGGTCGTCCGGCAGGCCCTGGCCACGCTGCCGGTCGAGCAGCGGTCCGCCCTCGTGCTGGTCGACGTGCAGGGCTACCCGGTCGCCGAGGTGGCCCGGATCCTCGGCGTCGCCGAGGGGACGGTGAAGAGCCGCTGCGCCCGCGGCCGCGCCCGGCTGGCGGTCCAGCTCGGGCACCTGCGGACCGGCTCCGACGACGCCGGGCCGAATGCGGTCCCGGTCGCCGGCCGGGGCGTGCCCGGCGTCACCCTCGGGAACCCCCGGGCCGCGGAGGGCGTCGGATCGGGGTCGGGGCACTCCCGACGGGACGCCAACCAGGAGGACGCGTGACGACCGGGAAGTTCAGCGGGGTCGACCACGACCTGCTCGCCGACTACCTCGGCGGGGCGCTGGACGGCACCCCGGAGGAGGCCACCGTCGCGCGGCTGGTCGAGCAGGACCCGGCCTGGGCCGTGGCGTACGCGGCGCTGGCGCCGGCCGTCGCCCGGGTCCGCGCCGACCTGGCCGGCTGGGCCGAACCGGCCCCGCAGATGCCGCTCGCGGTCACCGAACGACTCACCGCCGCGCTGGCCGGCGCCGGGCCCGCCCCAGCCGACCCACCGGCGCTCACCACCCCGGTGGATGCCGTGACGCCGGCCGGCGAGCGGCAGCAGCCGGTGCCGGCGCAGTCCGCGCGGGGTCCGGGGCGTACCGCCGGGGCCGGACGGGACGACGCGACCGGGCCGGGCCGTCGGCGCCGGCGCTGGGGGCGGCTCGCCGCCCCGGTCGCGCTGGCCGCGGCCTCGCTCGCGGCCGTCGGGCTCGGCGTCGACCACCTGCTCGACACCTCGGGGGGCGGCGGCGCGGCCGAATCGACGGTCGCCAGGGGCGACGCCGCCTCGGCGACGGCACCCTTCCGGGTCACCGGCGCACCGCAGACCAGCGGCACCGACTGGACGCCGCAGACCCTGGCCGGTGGCGCGGCCTCGACCGTGCTGCCCCGGGTGGCCACCGACGGCCCCGGGCTGACACCGGGCGGGTCGATCGAGAAGGCCCCCGAGGCGAACCGGCGCCCGTCCCCCGGCGGGCTCCTCCGGCTCGCCGCTCCGAACGCGCTGGACGCCTGTCTCACCGAGATCGCCGCCGAGCACGGACGCGGGACGATCACCGTGGAGCTGCTCGACTACGCCAGCTTCCAGGGGGAAGCAGCACTCGTTATCCGGTTCGCCGATCCGTCGGGAGAGCGCTGGGCCTGGGCGAGCGGCGCGGAGTGTGGCGTGCCGGGATCCGGCGCGGACAGCCGCTACCGGGCGCGGGTAGGGTGAGGTCACGGTCGTCGACATCCGTCGCCGCGTGACGTGACCCACCGGATGACCGGTTCGGGAATCCCCGCTTCGTACGATGACGTTCTGCAAGTCAGCCGCCGGCGTCGCTGAGCCGTCGGCACTCGGATCGGCGTCGTCCCGGCGGTGGGTCAGCCGGGGGCGGATGTCGAACACACACATCGGGAGACGGCAGTGGACGAGGTCCGCAACCTGATCATCATCGGCTCCGGGCCGGCCGGTTACACGGCGGCGGTCTACGCCGCGCGCGCCAACCTCAAGCCGCTCGTCATCGAGGGTGTGCAGTCCGGCGGCGCCCTGATGACGACCACCGAGGTGGAGAACTTCCCCGGCTTCGCCGACGGCATCCTCGGCCCCGAGCTGATGGACAACATGCGCAAGCAGGCCGAGCGGTTCGGCGCGGAGTTCCTCACCGACGACGTCACCCGGGTCGAGCTGCAGGACACCGGCATGATCGGGTCGGACGCGGTCAGCACCGTGTGGGTCGGCGAGACCGCCCACCGGGCCAGGGCCGTCATCCTCTCCACCGGCTCGGCCTGGCGTCCGCTGGGCGTGCCGGGCGAGCAGGAGTACCTGGGCCACGGCGTGTCGTCCTGCGCCACCTGTGACGGCTTCTTCTTCCGCGGCCAGCACATCGTCGTCGTCGGCGGTGGCGACTCCGCGATGGAGGAGGCGAGCTTCCTCACCCGGTTCGCCGACTCGGTCACCATCATCCACCGGCGCGACTCGTTCCGCGCCAGCAAGATCATGGCCGACCGCGCCCTCGGCAACGACAAGATCAAGGTCGAGTGGAACAGCACCGTCGAGGAGATCCTCGGCGAGGACGGCAAGGTCAGCGGCGTACGGGTCCGCAACGTGCACACCGGCGACACCAAGGTGCTCGACGTGACCGGCGTGTTCGTGGCGATTGGCCACGACCCGCGCAGCGAGCTCTTCCGGGGGCAGGTGGAGCTGGACGACGAGGGGTACGTGAAGGTCCAGGCGCCGAGCACCCGGACCAGCGTGCCGGGTGTCTTCGCCGCCGGCGACCTGGTCGACCACACCTACCGGCAGGCCATCACGGCGGCCGGCACCGGCTGCGCCGCCGCCCTCGACGCCGAGCGCTTCATCGCCACGATCAGCGGCTGAACAACCGAACAACGAAAGTCCCGGAGGAGGGTCATAGTGGGAGCAACAAAGGTCGTCACCGACGCGAACTTCGCCACTGACGTGCTGAAGTCCGACAAGCCGGTACTGGTGGACTTCTGGGCCGAGTGGTGCGGGCCGTGCCGCAAGGTCTCCCCGCTGCTGGAGGAGATCGCGGGCGAGATGGGCGACCAGGTCACCATCGTCAAGCTCAACATCGACGAGAACCCGGAGACCGCCCGCGCCTACCGGGTGATGTCCGTACCGACCCTCACCATCTTCAAGAACGGCGAGCCGGTGCAGTCGATCGCCGGCGCCAAGCCCAAGGGCGAGCTGGTCCGGCTGATCGAGTCGGCGCTCTGACGTTCGCAGCACCGGAACCCCCGTACCCTCCCCGGGTGCGGGGGTTCCGTCGTTCCCGGCCCTGAGCTGGGCGAACGCCGGGTGGACGGCCATCGGGCACGGTACGCTCCGTAGGCATCCGCTACGCGCCAGAGCACTCCGGTCGCGCGACCGTGGCGCCCGCCCAGCCAGCATCCGTGCAGAGGGGGTCGTGCGTGCGTCCGATCCGACCCGGTGACCGTGGACCCGCGGTGACGGAGATCCGCACGGTCCTGACCGGCCTCGAACTGCTTCCGCCCGCCATCGGCGACGAGTTCGACGTCGCCACGGAACGCGCGGTCCGCGCCTTCCAGCAGTCCCGGGGGCTCAGCGTCGACGGTCGGGTGGGTGCCGAGACCTGGCGCGCCCTGGACGCCGCCCGCTGGCGGCTCGGCGCCCGCACCCTCTACCACGCGGTGCCCGAACCCCTCACCGGCGAAGATGTCCGGTCGCTTCAGGAGCGGCTGCTGGAGATGGGGTACGACGTGGGCCACGCCGACGCCATCTACGGCGTCCGCACCGCCCGCGCGGTGGCCCAGTTCCAACGCGAGGTGGGCCTGAAACCGGACGGCTCCTGCGGCCCGCACACCATGGGTGCGCTGCGCCGCCTCGGTCGCAAGGTGGTCGGCGGCCGGCCGCAGTGGCTGCGCGAGTCCGACGCGATCCGGCAGTCCGGGCCGACCCTGGTGGGGCGGACGGTGGTGATCGACCCGGGCCACGGGGGCACCGACCCGGGTGTGGTGGTGCCGGACGGCCCGCTGCGCTGGTGCGAGGCGGATCTGGTGCACGACCTGGCCAGCCGGCTGGAGGGGCGGCTGGCGGCCGCGGGCGTACGGGTGCAGCTGACCCGTGGACCGACGCCGGCGACGTGCCTGCCGGACACCGACCGGGCGCAGCTGGCCAACTCGCTCGGCGCGGACGTGTTCATCTCGCTGCACACCGACGGGCACGCCAACCCCGAGGCCGACGGGGTGGCCACCTACCACTACGGCACCGACAACGGCGTCACCTCGGCGACCGGGGAGCGGCTGGCCGGGCTGGTGCAGCGGGAGATCGTGGCGCGGACCGGGCTGCGCGACTGCCGTACCCACGCCAAGGCCTGGGACCTGCTGCGGCTGACCCGGATGCCGGCGGTACGCGTCGAGGTCGGCTACCTCACCTCGCCGCGGGACCGGAACCGGCTGGTGGACCCCCGGTTCCGGGACAAGGTGGTCGAGGCGATCGTGGCCGCCGTGCAGCGGATGTTCTTCCCGATCGAGCGGGACGTGCCGACGGGCTCGATCGACGTCAGCGAGCTGCGCAAGGTGGTGGCCGCCGGCGCGGTGATGGACTGAGCCGCGTTTTCCTTCCGGCGACCCCTCGGGCTGGCCTCAGCTGGTGGTCGCGCGGGTGGCCGGGGCGGGGCGTACCGGGCGGAGCAGGGTCTCGGGGCTCATCGAGCCGAGCAGCTTCTCCAGCGCGTACTCGACGTCGGACTTCCAGCTCAGCGCGGTGCGCAACTCCAGGCGCAGCCGGGGGTAGCGCGGGTGCGGCCGGACGGTCTTGAAGCCCACCGAGAGGAAGAAGTCCGCCGGGGCGACGCAGGCCCGGGTCGCGTCGTCGCCGTCGCCGAACTTGGCGTCGCCGAACGCCTCGATCGCCTTGATGCCGCGCTTGGTGAGGTCCCGTGCGACGCCCTGGACGAGCATCCGGCCCAGCCCGCCGCCGGCGAACGAGGGCACCACGTTGGCGGTCATCAGCAGCGCCGCGTCGGCCGAGACCGGCGAGGTGGGGAAGGCCATCGACCGGGGGACGTAGGCGGGCGGGGCGTACATGACGAAGCCGGCGGGCATGCCGTCGACGTAGGCCAGCTTGCCGCAGGAGCCCCACTCCAGCAGGGTCTGGGAGACCCAGGCCTCCTTCTCCAGGCCGGGGTCACCGGCGGCGCAGGCCCGGTCGGCGGAGACCGGGTCGAGCTCCCAGTAGACGCACTGCCGGCACGGGCGGGGCAGGTCTTCCAGGGTGTCGAGGGTCAGACTGACCAGACGTCGCGACATTGGCGCATCCCCACAATAGGCTCGGAGGTGAAACCAGCGCGGAACGACGCCGCCGCCTTCCTGCCCCCCGACGAGCGATCGTACGCCGCCAGCCGACCGTACGGGAGGGGACGCGCGAACGACCACCCGAGCCGGGGACGGCGGTCCGGGATGTGGACGCGGCCCACGTCAGGGGTTCCGGGGTGGCGGCCGCGGACTAGGATCGACCAACCGGCGTCCCGCGCCGCCATGGTCGCCGGTTCCGCGGGTACCACACGGGGCGGGAGCCCGACCGACACCCGATCGAGGTGATGTCATGACCGGCACGACGCTCGACGACTACACCGACCGGTACGCCCGGCGCGTCCGCGGGATGACCGCCTCGGAGATCCGGGCGCTCTTCGCGGTGGCCAGCCGGCCGGAGGTCGTCTCGCTCGCCGGTGGGGCACCCTACATCGCCGCGCTGCCGCTCGACGCGGTCGGCGAGATGCTGGGCAGGCTCGGCTCCGAACACGGGGTGACCACCCTCCAGTACGGCATCGGCCAGGGCACCCTGGAGCTGCGCGAGCGGATCTGCGAGGTGATGGCCCTCTCCGGCATCGACGCGTCCTGCGGCGCCTCCCCGGAGGACGTGGTGGTGACCGTCGGCGGCCAGCAGGCCCTCGACCTGGTGGCCCGGCTCTTCCTCGATCCCGGGGACGTGGTGCTCGCCGAGGGCCCGACGTACGTCGGCGCGCTCGGGGTGTTCCAGGCCGCCCAGGCCCAGGTCGCGCACGTGCCGATGGACGACGAGGGGCTGATCCCCGAGGCGCTGGAGGTGGCCATCGCCGACCTGGCCCGCGCCGGGCGCCGGGTGAAGTTTCTCTACACCATCCCGACCTACCAGAACCCCACCGGCGTGACGCTCAGCGAGGAGCGCCGCGAGCGGGTGCTGGACATCTGCGAGCGCGCCGGCCTGCTCGTGGTCGAGGACGACCCGTACGGTCAGCTCGGTTTCGAGGGCGAGGCGCCCGCGCCGCTGCGGGCCCGCCGCCGCGACGGGGTCTTCTACCTGAGCACCTTCTCCAAGACCTTCGCCCCCGGCCTGCGGGTCGGCTGGATCCTCGCCCCGCACGCGGTCCGCGACAAGCTGGTGATCGCCAGCGAGGCGCAGATCCTCTGCCCCAGCGGCTACGCCCAGGCGGCCGTGGCGACGTACCTGTCGACGATGCCGTGGCGGGAGCAGCTGAAGGTCTACCGGGAGGTCTACCGGGAGCGGCGGGACGCGATGCTCACCGCGCTGGAGGACCTGATGCCGGCCGGCACCACCTGGACCACTCCGGCCGGTGGCCTCTTCGTCTGGGCGAACCTGCCGGACGGCCTGGACGCCAAGGCGATGATGCCCCGCGCCATCGCCGCCCGGGTCGCCTACGTGCCGGGCACCGGCTTCTACGCGGACGGCACCGGCACCGGCAATATGCGGCTCAACTTCTCCTTCCCCTCGCCGGAGCGGATCCGGGAGGGCGTCCGCCGGCTGGCCGGCGTGATGGAGCAGGACATCGCCATGCGCCGGGTCTTCGGCACGGTGACCCCGGCCGGGCGCCGGCGGCAGGGCGGCGCGGACGCGCCGGGACCCGACTTGGCATGATTCCGGCATGGCCGTGACCTCTGCCGGGGCATCCCCCGTGACCGATCCCGCCGTCACCGCCGACCTGCACGTGCTGGTGCTCGCCGGTGGCCTCTCCTACGAGCGGGACGTCTCGCTGCGTTCCGGCCGCCGGGTGCTCGACGCGCTGCGCGCGGTCGGCGTGGAGGCGGAGCTGCGGGACGCCGACGTGGCGCTGCTGCCCGCCCTGGCCGCCGACCCGCCGGACGCGGTGGTGATCGCGCTGCACGGCGCGACCGGCGAGGACGGTTCGCTGCGCGGCGTGCTGGACCTCTGCGGCGTGCCGTACGTGGGCTGCGACGCCCGCGCCTCCCGGCTGGCCTGGGACAAGCCGTCGGCGAAGGCCGTGCTGCGGGAGAACGGCATCCCCACCCCCGACTGGGTGGCGCTGCCGCACGACCGCTTCTCCGAGCTGGGCGCGGTGGCGGTGCTCGACCGGATCGTGGACCGGTTGGGGCTGCCGCTGATGATCAAGCCGGCCCAGGGCGGTTCCGGCCTGGGCGCCGCCGTGGTCCGGGACGCCGCGGCGCTGCCCGCCGCGATGGTGGGTTGTTTCGCGTACGACTCGACGGCGCTGGTCGAGCGGTACGTGCCCGGCATGGACGTGGCCGTCTCCGTGGTGGACCTCGGTGACGGCCCGCGCGCCCTGCCGCCGGTGGAGATCGTGCCGCGCAACGGCGTGTACGACTACGCGGCCCGCTACACCGCCGGCCGGACCACCTGGCACGCCCCGGCCCGGCTGGACAGCGCCGTCGCCGACACGGTCACCGAGGTGGCGCTGGCCGCGCACACCGCCCTGGGCCTGCGCGACCTGTCCCGGGTCGACCTGATCGTCGACGCCGACGGCCGACCGCACGTGCTGGAGGTGAACGTCTCGCCGGGCATGACCGAGACGTCGCTGCTGCCGCTGGCGATCCAGGCGGCCGGGCTGGACTTCGGTCGGGTGCTGGGGTCGCTGGTCAGCCGCGCCGCCGCCCGGCGCGGCTGACCGCTTCCCTGCGCTGCCGATGCAGCGGTCGGGTGGAACTACCCGGCCGCTGCGTTGGGCCAGCGCGTCGGTGAACGATCGCCCGGGCGGGCCGAGCAAGGGGTGCGCTCGCTCTTGCCGGCAGTAGGACGAAGACCGCGGCCAGCGGGTCGACGTTTCCCCCGGTTACTAGTCAACGACTGGTGTTCGCCGGCCACGCGCTCCCCGCGGCGGCCTCACCTCACGGGCCCGGTTCCTCGGCGGGGCTGCGCAGCGGACTGGCCGCCGACCCCGTTCCAGACCCCGTCACCGCCCGGGGATCGTCACCGTCCCGAGGTCGTCTGTGCTTTAGATGCCGTCGCCTCGCCGGTAGCGTCGTCGTGCTGGGGAGCGGCACCCTCCTGGTCGCCGTTGCTGTCCTCCGCGTCGGCGCTGTCCGCGTCGGCCGTCACCTCGGTGTCGGCGGTCACCGTGGCGTCGGCGGTCACCTCGGCGTCGGCAACGTCGTCCGAGTCGTCCGCCGGTACAGGCGTCTCCTCGTCCGACTCGATCACCGACACCGGCTCCTCCTGCTGCTCTGCGGTCTCCTGCTCCCGAGAGGCCTGCGCGGACAGGCTGGACGGCGCCTGCCACTGGATGCGCGGCGGCTCGGCCAGTGGGCGTCCGCCGAACTCGGCCAGCCAGGCCGCCACCATGGCGAGGTTCTCCCGCCACTGGGACTCGGAGATGGGCGGCAGGATCGAGTCCCACAGCGACAGGAAGGTGCCCCGAAGCTGAAGCCGCCCGTACGGCCGGGCCAGGAACCACATGTGCAGGTGCGCCGACCCGTCACCCCAGCGGTTGACGTGCACGCGGGCGACGCCGTCCAACGACCGGATAGCGCGTTCGAGTCGTACCGTCATGACTCCCAGCTCGGCGGCGAGCAGGTTGGGCAGGTCGCCGAGGTCGAGGTGGGAGCGGGACTCCAGGATCAGCACCATCGGCAGGCCGGTGGGCCGGTCCATGGCGCGTACCCGCCATCGCTCGCCCACCCAGATGTAGGCGTCGTCGGGGGCGTTGCAGGCCGTGCATTCCCGGTGCCCTTCGCCCTTGCGGGGCGGCTCGACCGGGACCGGATCCTCGAGTTGCTTGACGCGGAGGTCCCCCTCGAAGGGGAAGGAGGGCCACTGGGTGAAATCCGGGACTGCGGGAGGGGTGTCGTGCACGACGCTGACCCTAACCGAGTCGGAGACCGCTGTCCCTACCCGAACGACGACGATCGTGAGTCCATCTCGTGGGTGGCGGGGTGCCCGGCGAGAGCGCACGAACGCCGCCCGAGAGCAGTTGTCCACAGGCTGGTGAGATCACCACCACAGCACGTCATCCACAGGCCAGGACGCCATCTGACACCGTGTTTCACGTGAAACGAGGGGTGCCTGTGGAAAACCGCTGTGGATAACCGGGGGTTCAATCCACAGCCCCGACCACAGGCAGGGCGGGCCCGTTTCTCCCAACGAGCGAAGCGCCCGTTGGCTGCTGCCGGAAGCGGCGTTTCTACCGGGCGTCGCACGCCGGCGGCGGGCACCGGGATGGGCATTCCCGTCGTCGACGCGCCTCATCTTCGATCTGCCGCAGTCGGTGTTCCGGGTTGAGCGGGCCTGCAACCGCAGGGGGCCATCATCGGTCCGGATCGCTTCCACGTCGGCGCGGGCGTCGGAGGCTGGAGCGGAGCGATCCGTGGGTAGGCCCGAACGACCGCTCGCTCGTTTCACGTGGAACCTCGCCGGTTTCACGTGGAACGCCGGGAGGTGGTCTCCCCATGTGGCGAGCGGGCGCGGCGATTGCGGCCAGGGCCGGCGGCGTCCCAGGCACGGACCGACCGCCGTGGCCGTCCAGCCTGTCCGATGACAACCGGCCGACCTCCTGGAGCGGGGCGCCGACGCGGGCCGCTTGGCGCCCATCGGGTTCGACCGGGATGGCTCGGCCCGGGTGGCGGCGGTGGCTCACTCTCGGCGTGATCCATGAGCCACGTCCTTGTGCGCGACCACCGCGCCAGCGCGGGCCACGATCGCTACGCAGGCGGGCTGGATGCTGGCCCACGTCATTGGGCGCATCTGGCCACCTGGCCCCCGGACTCCGCCGGCGTTGGGTGACTGGCCACCAAAACTTCGCCGGCGTTGATGACTGCCGCCAAGGCTCCGCTCGCGTTGGGTGCCTGCCGCCAGGAGGTGTGGGCGACCTACCTGCGCGTCGAGAAGGCCGCCGACAACGGCTCGACCCGCCGAGGCCTCCGCCGCCGTGATCGGCGGCACCAGACTCGGCTACCCGCTGCCCGACACCTACCACCTCCGGCAGGCTTGTTCGATGACGATCCGGATCTGCCCGGCGAGCGGGACGAGGGCAGCCGACACCACGAGCTGACATCGGTGAAGCCGGCAGCCCGGGCAGCTCGCCGATCGCCTTTGGCGCACTCCAGCCGCACCCGCCGAAGGCGGAGCGCTGGCATTGAGATCGATCCCCCTGGGCGGAGTCTGAGTCGTTGGGCATGTCACGGGAGTGCTTTCCCAGGGCTCGTTTCACGTGAAACGAGGGGCCGAGGTGCCGGCCGGTCGGGCAGGTGTCATCTCCTCCCCAACCGGAGCGACCACCAATGCCCTCTCAGGCGCCCCAGGCGGGACAAGGCCGGTCACTGCACCCCCGGGTTGCCACAGGGGCGCATCGAGGGCTCAGGCGGCGCTACAGGGCCTCCTATGACTAACCCTGAAAGAGCCAGCGTCCGAGCCACGCCCACGGCGGGCGGCGGGCGGCGGGCGGCGGGCGGCGGGCGGCGGGCGGCGGGCGGCGGGCGGCGGGCGGCGGGCGGCGGGAAGATACCGCCACGACGAGCAACCCGTCCGCCGAGTCACTGGCTTATCCCGTGAAGCAGAGCGACGAGGACGGCACGTTCCTCGCGCTGCGTTCGCCACCCGCTTGGTAGATGACCCTCTCGCACGTCTGTCCCCGTAACCCAGGCCGGTGATGGAAGCTGCCGACCATTTGGCGGGTCCGGTGGGAACTGCGAGTTGCCGCCCAGCCCAACACCAACCCGGTCGGTCTGCCGGTTCGCGACGCATCGGCTGCCCGCCACCGGCCCCTCCGCCGGAAGCCGCACCGCCTCACTACCGACAACCCGGCCGGCCCGGGGTCGAGCCGGTCCCGATGAAGTGCTCAGCGACGCAGCCTCCCGAGGAAGCCGCCACGGCGGCCCCGACGCCCTCGACGGCCTCCAGCCGCCGCCCAGCCCAACGCCGCGCACCGGTTTCACGTGAAACACGTCGCGGCGCCCACGCAAGACGCGCAAGCCACCGACGCCCGCAGCGGCTGCGGCAAACGAACCGGCCGCGTGCCCTCAGGGGCGACGCGGCCGGTGATGAAACCCAGGGGCGGGGTCAGTCCTCCGCCTCCTCCTGCTCGCCGACGCCGATGATGCCCACGATCCGCTCCAGGTCGTCCACCGTCGCGAACTCGATGGTGATCTTGCCCTTGCTCCGGCCGATGTCGACCTTCACCCGGGTGTCGAAGCGGTCGGAGAGCCGGTCGGCCAGATCGGTGAGCGCCGGGGCGTGCGGCTTGGTGCGCCGCTTCGCCGCGGGCGTCTTCGCCGGCCCGTCGTTGAGCGCGAGCGCCACGATCTCCTCGGTCGCGCGTACGGACAAGCCCTCGGCGACGATCCGGAGGGCGAGCTGTTCCTGCGCCTCCGCCTCGTCGAGGCTCAGCAGCGCCCGGGCGTGGCCCGCCGAGAGCACGCCGGCGGCGACCCGGCGCTGCACCTGCGCCGGGAGGTTCAGCAGCCGGATCGTGTTGGAGATCTGCGGCCGGCTGCGGCCGATCCGCCGCGCCAGCTCCTCGTGGGTGGCGCCGAACTCCTCCAGCAGTTGCTGGTAGGCCGCGGCCTCTTCCAGCGGGTTGAGGTTCGCCCGGTGGATGTTCTCCAGGAGGGCGTCCCGGAGCATCGCGTCGTCCTTGGTGTCCCGGACGATCGCCGGGATGCTCTCCCGGCCCACCGCCTGGGCGGCCCGCCACCGACGCTCGCCCATGACGAGTTCGTACTTCTCGGCGTCGAGCTGACGGACGACGATCGGCTGGAGGAAGCCGACCTCCTGGATCGAGGTCTTCAGCTCCTCCAGCGCCTCCTCGTCGAAGACGTGCCGGGGCTGCTTCGGGTTCGGCACGATCGCGTCGACCGGGATTTCGGCGAAGCGGGCACCCGGGACCGGGCTCAGCTGCGGCTCGGGGGGCGCCGACGGGGTGGCGACCGGCGCGGTCACCGCCTCGACGGGAGGGGCGCCCGCAGTACCGCCGGTGTCGGCTTCGACGGGCGCGGTGAGGGTGGTGCCCGGCGCCTCCGGTGCCGGCCCGGTCGGGATCAGCGCCCCGAGCCCTCGACCCAGACCGCCACGGGGACGGTTCTTCATGCGACGCCTCCCAGCGACTCGTGCGCACTACGCATTCCGGCTCACCGGCTCCTTGACACCGCGCTCGGCAATCTCCTGGGCGGCCTCGAAGTAGCTCGTCGCCCCCCGCGAACCGGGATCGTAGGTCATCACGGACTGCCCGTAGCTGGGAGCCTCGGACACCCGGACGTTGCGCGGGATGACCGCCTGGAGGACCTTGTCGCCGAAGTGGTTCCGGACGTCCTGCTCGACCGCGTCGGCCAGTCGGGTACGCCGGTCGTACATGGTGAGCAGGATCGTGGAGACCTCGAGCTTGGGGTTGAGGTGCTGCCGTACCAGGTTGATGTTGTTGATCAGCTGGTTGAGGCCCTCCAGCGCGTAGTACTCGCACTGGATGGGGATGAGCACCTCCTGCGCGGCGACCAGCGCGTTGACCGTCAGCAGGCCGAGCGAGGGCGGGCAGTCGATGAAGACGTAGTCGAAGTGCCCCGGGTACGCGTCGATGGCCCGGGCCAGCCGGGACTCCCGGGCGACCACGGACACCAGCTCGATCTCCGCGCCCGCCAGGTCGATGGTGGCCGGCACGCACCACAGGTTGGGGATGCCCTCGACCTCCTGGGCGACCTCCTCCAGCGGCACGCTGTTGATCAGGCAGTCGTAGACGTCCGGCACGCCGGTGTGGTGCGGCACGTTGAGCCCGGTCGAGGCGTTGCCCTGCGGGTCCAGGTCGACCACCAGCACCCGGTTGCCGTGCAGGGCGAGCGCCACCGCTAGGTTCACCGTGGTCGTGGTCTTACCCACGCCGCCCTTCTGGTTCGCGACGCACATGACCCGGGTCCGGTCGGGCCGAGGCATGGTCACCTCGCCACTCGGATTCAGGATCTGCACGGCGCGCATCGCCTCCATAGCCAACGGTGGGTCATCCTCTTCGCGCGTCGGGGTTTCACGTGAAACGTACGCGGCGGCGGCCGGGTCGACGGCCACGCCCCCGGCCGCCGGCGCCGGCGTGTCCGCGGCGACGGACTCGGAGTCCGCCACCGCGCCGGGGTGCGGCTGCTGGGGTACGGCGGGCGGCACGTTGCCACCGACCGGTGTCTCGAAGCGGGACGGCGCGCCGGAGTTGCGTTGGACCGGGGCGGTGCGGTCGCTGGGCGCGTTGACCGGCCGGCCCGCGTCGTCCGCGATCGGCGGCGGCGGAATGTACGACTCGGGAGAGGGGCGTGCGGCGCCGACCGCGGGCACGTCCCGATGGACCACCGGATCGCAGTCCGGCGGGCCGGCGGAACCCGGCTGGCCGTCGGCGGGCCGGAGGTCGTGGTCGGTTTCACGTGAAACAGGGTCCACTCCGGAGGGAATGCCCTCCGGGCGTCTCACCCGTGGATCGTCGTACCTGCCGTCGTCATGCACCTGTCATCCCTGCCCGCTCCGGATGGTCGGTCCGCACCCCGTCAATCAGGCCACACGCGCACTCGCACCGCAGCGCGTACGGTCCCGGCGGGAGCGGTCGGGACCCGGTGCGCCCGACGCCCGCCCGCCCCACACTATCGACGCGCGGCCAGCCTACGGGGGACGGGCGCGGCGGGTCCATCTCGGTTGTCCGCCGGCCGGTGCGACACGCCGGAACCCGAGCGGGGATCATCGAGCGCGCTTGCGTCCGCCCCGTGAGCGCTTGGGTGCCTTCTTGGCGGACGGCGGTCGGACCACCCGCTCGCGCACGATCTCCACCACGGTGGTCGGCGGGTCGATGACGCCGACACCGCAGAGGTGCACGCTCGGCTCGCCACCACCGAGCCGGTCGATGATCTCGGCGTGCTCCGCGACCTCGTCCGCCGCGGAGGCGCCCTTCAGGGCGATCAGCCGGCCGCCGGGTACGGCGAGCGGCAGGCACCAGCCGGAGAGCCGGTCGAGCGGCGCGACCGCTCGCGAGGTCACCACGTCGGCGCTGAACGGGCCGGTGCCCGTCGCGTCGGTGGCCGCCTCGTCGGCCCGGCCACGGAACACCCGGACCGTCTTGGCCAGCCCGAGCTGCTGCACCGCCTCGATCAGGAAGGAGGTCCGCCGGGCCAGCGGCTCGACCAGGACTACCTGGAGGTCGGGGCGGGCGATCGCCAGCACCAGCCCGGGCAGCCCGGCGCCGGAGCCGACGTCGATGACGCTGGCCCCTTCCGGGATGCGCTCGGCCACGGCGGCGCAGTTGAGCAGGTGCCGGTCCCAGATCCGGGGCGCCTCCCGCGGGCCGATCAGGCCGCGTACCACCCCGTCGGTGGCGAGCAGCTCGGCGTACGCGGCCGCCAGGTCCAGCCGGTCACCGAAGAGCGCCCGGGCCGCCGGGGCCAGCTCGGCCGGCAGCGCGGCGTCCTCCGGCGAGGGAACGGGGCGGACAGGCGACGGCCCGGGCGGCGTGCCACCCGGGCCGGTCACGGCGTCGGCCGTGGCGTCGTCGTGGGTCACCCGGTCAGTCCGCCGGCCGGACGATGATGCGGCGGTTCGGCTCGACGCCCTCGGACTCGCTCTCCACACCGCTCATGGCGTTGACCACGTCGTGCACGCACTTGCGCTCGAAGGCGGACATCGGCTCCAGCCGGACCGGCTCGCCGTGCTCCTTGACCTTCTCCACCGCGTTCTTGGCCACGGCGGCGAGTTCCTTGCGCCGGGTGGCGCGGTAGCCACCGACGTCGAGCAGCAGGCGGCTGGGCGTACCGGTCTGGCGGAACACCGCGAGCCGGGCCAGCTCCTGGAGCGCCTCCAGGGTGGCGCCGCGCTGGCCGACCAGGTTCTGCAGCTGCGCGCCGACCACCTCGACGACCGGGCGCCCGCCGGAGACCAGCTCGTCGATGTCGCCGTCGTAGTCGAGGATGTCGAGCAGGCCCTCGATGTAGTCGGCAGCGATCTCGCTCTGCGCGAAGAGCTCGCCCTCGCCGGCGGCCTTCTTCGGGGCGGCACCCGCCTCGGCCGCCGCCTCCCCGGCCTCCTCGGGCTCGCCCTCACCGGTCACGGCGGTCGGCACGATCTCCTCGTCCACGGACTGCTCCGCACTGGGGATGCTGGTGTCGGTCACGGTGTCATCTCCGTACTCGCTCGGCCGGACCGTCGGGTCCGCTGGTTTCCCGGGGCGTCCGGCGGGAGAAGGCCGGTGCCCACGGGCACGTCTTGTACGGGCAGTCTCGCCCGTGACCGCGCCAGGCGCGGCGGGTTCCGGCCCGGCGCCGGCCGTACGGCGGCTGCGCGATGCCGGAAGGCCGCCGCCGGTGGTCCCGACGGCGGCCCTCGGGTCAGCCCTGCCGCTTGGCCGGCCGACCCTTCTTCGGGTTGGTGGGCTTCGCACCCGGCTTCGGCCCGGCGACCTTCGGCGCGGCGGGCTTGGCCGGCACCTGCGCGGCGGGCTTGGCGCGGCTGAGGAAGCCGCCGGTCTTGGCCGGCTGCACCGGATTGCGGGGCGCCGTGCTGCCGGGCTTCTGGTTGGTCACCAGCGGCGGGAACTTGCGCAGCACCCACTGCTGCTGGCCGAGGGTGAAGAGGTTGTTGGTGACCCAGTAGATGATCACACCGATCGGGAAGATCGCGCCGGAGATCAGCAGCGACAGGGGGATGCCGTAGAGCATCAGTCGCTGCACCATCCGCTGCTGCGGGTCCTCCGCCCATCCGGTCTTGAGGATCATCTGGCGGCTGGTCAGGTAGGTGGTGCCCATCATGACCAGGACCAGGATGCCGGCGATGATCTTCACGGTGGTGCCGTTGGCGCCGAGGCGGGCCAGCTCGTCGGCGGTCGAGCCGAACTTGCCGGCGATCGGGGCGGTGAAGATCTTCGCGCTGGAGGCGCTGTTGAACTGGTCGACCGTCCAGCCGTAGAGGGTCTTGTTCGACTTGGCCGGGTCGAGGCGACGCAGCACGTGGAAGAGACCGAGGAAGACCGGGATCTGGAGGAACATCGGAAGGCAGCCCATCAGCGGGTTGGCCTTTTCCTTCCGGTAGAGCTCCATCATCTCCTTCTGGAGCGTCTCCCGGTCACCCTTGTGCTTCTCCTGCAGCTCCTTGACCTTGGGCTGGAGCGCCTGCATCGCCCGCTGCGACTTGATCTGCTTGACGAAGACCGGGAAGAGGATCACCCGGACGGTGACCACCAGGAAGATGATCGCGAGGATCCAGGCCCAGTTCGTGCCGAGCACCGAGCCGACCGGCACCTTGATGGCGTCCCAGGCCGAGTGCCAGGTCAGCAGGATCCACGAGATCGCGTAGTAGATCCAGTCGAGACTCAATTCTCAGGCTCCAGTCACGTCGGCACGGCGGCGGCTGCCCGGCTCGGGCACCGGGTCGTGTCCACCTGGGTGGAAAGGGTGGCAGCGCGACAAGCGCAGGACCGTCAGGCCGGCTCCCCGGAGCGCGCCGTGCCGGGCCACCGCCTCCAGGGCGTACGCACTGCACGACGGGTAGAACCGACAGCGGGCCGGCAGCGCCGGGCTTATCCAACGACGGTACGCGATGATGGGGCCACTCAGCACTCGGGCACCCAGGCTGGTAGGCCGCGAACCGGCGGATCCGGTGCTCATCGGGACCGCCGCCCCCGGGGTGCCCGCGCGGCGGCGATCGCCGCATCCAGGTCGGCCCCCAGCCGGAGGTAGTTCGCCTCGGCGGCGGCGGGCAGTGCGCGTACCACCAGGGTGCTTCCCTCGGGCAGCGCGGCCAGGCGCTCGCGGACCAGGTGCCGCAGCCGGCGCCGGACCTTGTTGCGGACCACGGCGGGGCCGACGGCCTTGGACACGACGAAGCCGGCGCGGGTCGGCGCGGAGATCGTCTCCGTGCCGCTGACCCGCGCCGGCTCCGGCGAGGTTGTCGCGGTGGGTTCGGGGGTCGTCGGCAGCGTCAGGTGGACGACGACGGCACCTCGTCCGGCGCGTCGGCCACCCCTGACCGCTGCGGCGAAGTCATTGCTGCGCCGCAGTCGCTGTGCGGCCGTCAGCACGACTGCCCACGTCCCCCGGACCGGACCCGGTCGGCTCAGGCCGACAGGCGGGTGCGGCCCTTGGAGCGGCGGGTCGAGATGATGGCGCGACCGGCCCGGGTGCGCATGCGCAGCCGGAAGCCGTGGGTCTTCGCGCGCCGGCGGTTGTTCGGCTGGTAGGTGCGCTTACTCACGTCAGGCTCTCCGTTTTCGTACGTCCACGGCGCGGGATCGCCGGGGTCGTGTGGTGGTCCAGGCCACCTCGGCGGTGACCATCCGATCCATGCTGCCCGGCGACCCGGGACCTCGGCGATGCGGGGAAGTGATCGCGGACAGCAAGCACCCATCACCCTAGCAGAGGGCGACAGAGCAGCCCCTCCAGCCTACGCAGGGGGGCAATGACCGTCAAACAGGTCACCGGAGGCACGAGCAGGGCGGCCGTACGACCGAACCGGCGGTTTTCACTGATGCCGCCAAGCGGCCGGAGCGTCGGCGGTTGATGGTGCCGGGCCGTCGCTGTTACCGTGCCCGATTGCGGTCAGCGTCGGGGGTCCGGGTTGTCGCTGGCAGGCAAGACCGGACACGGCAGTGAATCGTTCGCCACGGTGAACCCGCGCAACGTCCCGCCCGACCAGGGGGGCAGGTCCGACCCGCGCACGGCGGGCGGCACAATCGGTCGGTACACACAGGCTGTGGATAACTTGTGGATGCCGGTCGGTCAGCCGCCCGGTGGGGTGAGGTACCACCCGCTCGAACGCGGTGGCGGGCCCGGAACGGCCGACTGGACGACAGCGGCGACCGGGAGCAGAGGCGAGGGGGTGGCACGACGGTGGCCGGTACGACCGACCTTGCTGCGGTGTGGACCGCGGCGACGGACGAACTCGCCGACGAGATCATCTCCGCGCAGCAACGCGCGTACCTGCGGCTGACCCGGCTGCGGGCGATCGTCGAGGACACCGCGCTGCTCTCCGTCCCGGACGCCTTCACCCGGGACGTGATCGAGTCCCGGCTCCGCCCGGCCATCACCGAGGCGCTCACCCGCCGGCTGGGCCGACCGATCCAGGTCGCGGTCACCGTCCGGGTCGCCGAGGACACCGCCGGCCGACCCGCCGGCACCGTCTACCGCAGCGGCCCGGAGCCGGCGCAGCTCGGCCTGGACGTGCCCGCGGACGACTTCGCCCCGGAACCGCCCGCCTTCGCGGACCTGGCGCCGGGCTACCCGGAGCTGCCCGCCGAGCCGGAGTCGCCGGTCGCGCCACCGGCATCCGACGGCCACCGCCCGGGCCGCATCCCGGCCAGCCGCGACGGCGGCCAGGACACCCTCTTCGGTGCCGCGTTCGCCGAGCCGCTGCGGGGCGCCGGTCCCGGCCCGGACCGGCGCGGCTTCGAGGAGCGCGCCCTTCCCGACGGGCCGGGGGTCGACGGCCGCGGCTTCGAGCCCGCGTACCGGGGGGAGGCCAGGCCGCCGCGCGACCAGCACGGTCCGCGCGGCCTGCCGCGCGACGGGGGTACGGACAGCGGCCCCGGCCGGTCCGCCGCCGACCACCGACCCGGCGGGCGGGACGACCGTCGCCCCGGGGGCGCGGAGGGCGGCGGCAACCGACTCAACCCGAAGTACATGTTCGAGACGTTCGTCATCGGCTCGTCGAACCGGTTCGCCCACGCGGCGAGCGTCGCGGTGGCCGAGTCGCCGGCGAAGGCGTACAACCCGTTGTTCATCTACGGCAGCTCCGGGTTGGGCAAGACCCACCTGTTGCACGCCATCGGGCACTACGCCACCACGTTGGGCAACGCCCGCTCGGTCCGGTACGTCTCGACCGAGGAGTTCACCAACGACTTCATCAACTCCCTGCGTGACGACAAGACCAGCGCGTTCCAGCGCCGCTACCGCGACGTCGACATCCTGCTGATCGACGACATCCAGTTCCTGGAGAACCGCGAGCGGACGCAGGAGGAGTTCTTCCACACCTTCAACACGCTGCACAACGCCAACAAGCAGATCGTGATCACCTCCGACCGTTCGCCGAAGCAGTTGGCGACGCTGGAGGACCGGCTGCGGACTCGGTTCGAGTGGGGCCTGCTCGCTGACATCCAGCCGCCGGACCTGGAGACCCGGATCGCGATCCTGCAGAAGAAGGCGGCCCAGGAGCGGCTGTACGCCCCGCCGGACGTGCTCGAGTTCATCGCCTCCCGGGTGTCGAACTCGATCCGGGAACTGGAGGGCGCGCTGATCCGGGTCACCGCGTTCGCCAGCCTCACCCGGTCGAACGTCGAGCTGTCACTGGCCGAGGAGGTGCTGCGGGACTTCATCCCGGACGGCACCGGGCCGGAGATCACGGCCGACCAGATCATGGTCTCCACCGCCGACTACTTCGGGGTGAGCCTGGAGGACCTGCGCGGGCACTCCCGGTCCCGGGTGCTGGTCAACGCCCGCCAGGTCGCGATGTACCTGTGCCGGGAGCTGACCGACCTGTCGCTGCCCCGGATCGGGCAGGCCTTCGGTGGGCGGGACCACACCACGGTGATGCACGCCGACCGGAAGATCCGTCAGCAGATGGCGGAGCGCCGCTCGCTCTACAACCAGATCGCCGAGCTGACCAACCGGATAAAGCAGAACACCTGAGCGACGGCTTCGGGTCGCGGCGCGGCGTCAGACGCGCCGAGCCGAAGTCGTCGTCACGTACGTCACGCCGGCGCCCGCCGGTGAGGAAGCGCGGAGAAGCGCCCGGCCAGTTCGGTCGGGCGCTTTTTCGTCCCTGTGGAGAGCCGAGGTTGACCCTGCACCGGGTCGAGGGATCAGGATCGGTGTCGTGTTCGTCCACAGCACGCACCGGTTGTCCACACCCCCTGTTCCACAGGCGGTGGACAACCACGTAGCGTCCCGAGCCGGTTACCCACAGACTGTGGACAAACCCTGGGGACGGAGCTGTGGACGCCTGGGGACGACGGTCCGGTTGTCCACCGACGACGGTCGACCTGTGGGCGGCCTGTTGAAGGTTCTGGGGACAACGGCTCCGGGGGCCCTCGCCGGTGTCCACAGCACTGGGGAGAAACCCGGTGGATTACCCGTGGACAACCGGTGGACAACCGTGGACAACCTGGGGGTCCGGCCGGCCTGTGGACCACAACACCGGTTTACCCCCCGGTTCTCCACAGCCAAACCACCGGTGGATAACCTGTCTGACCTGGGCGGACGCGGGTTCTCCACAGTTTGCACAGGTGCGATGAAGACGATGAGTTATCTCTTCTAAAAGAATCAAAAACCAATCATCACCGTTGGACTTCCTGTGGATCGGCTCGGACGCCGCCGTCGGCGGTCGCTCCGGCATCTGGATCAACGGGGTCGGGCGCACAGCCGATGCCCACGCGCCCTAAGGTGCGATGGGTACCCGCACGGTCGGGCGGGACGGTAGGCAGCGGTCGGCATGAGAGAGTTGTCGCTGACGTCGACGCGGAGGCATTGATGAAGTTCCGAGTAGAGCGCGACGCGCTCGCCGAAGCGGTGGCGTGGACCGCGAAGAGCCTGCCCAACCGGCCGTCCGTACCGGTGCTCGCCGGGGTGATGCTCCGGGTCACCGACGGCAACCTGCAGGTCTCCGGCTTCGACTACGAGGTCTCCAGCCAGGTGACCGTCGAGGTGCAGGGGGACGCCGACGGCGCCGCCCTGGTCTCCGGCCGCCTGCTCGCCGAGATCACCAAGGCGCTGCCGGCCAAGCCGGTGGACATCGCCGCGGTCGGCGCGCACCTGGAGCTGGTCTGCGGCAGCGCCCGGTTCACCCTGCCGACCATGCCGGTAGAGGACTACCCGGCCCTGCCCGAGATGCCCGAGAGCGCCGGGACCGTCGACGCGGCCGCCTTCGCCGCCGCCGTCGCCCAGGTGGCCGTGGCCGCCGGCCGGGACGAGACGCTGCCGATGATGACCGGCGTCCGGTTGGAGCTCTCCGGCGGCACGCTGGCGATGCTCGCCACCGACCGCTACCGCCTGGCGCTGCGCGAGATGGAGTGGAACCCGGACGACCCGGAGATCAGCATCAACGCGCTGGTGCCGGCCCGCACCCTGCACGACACGGCCAAGGCCCTCGGCCCGCTCGGCGGCCAGGTCAACATGGCGCTCTCCCAGGGCGCGGCCGGCGAGGGCATGATCGGCTTCTCCGGCGGCACCCGGCGCACCACCAGCCGGCTGCTCGACGGGGCGAACTACCCGCCGGTGCGCTCGCTCTTCCCGGCCACCCACAACGCCGAGGCGCGGGTGCCGGTCAGCACGCTGATCGAGGTGGTCAAGCGGGTCGCCCTGGTGGCCGAGCGGACCACCCCGGTGCTGCTGAGCTTCTCCTCCGACGGCCTGGTGGTCGAGGCGGGCGGCACCGAGGAGGCGCGGGCCAGCGAGGCGATGGAGGCCACCTTCACCGGCGAGCCGCTGACCATCGGCTTCAATCCGCAGTACCTGATCGACGGTCTGGCCAACCTGGGCGCCCAGTTCGCGCAGCTCGCGTTCGTCGACGCCTTCAAGCCGGCGGTGATTTCCCCCGCCGGGGAGGATGGCGAGGTCATCCCGGGGTACCGGTACCTCATCATGCCGATCCGCGTTTCCCGCTGATCGCAGCCCCAGCAGACCCAGACGCACGGAGGTAGGAGCAGATGCAGCTCGGCCTGGTAGGACTCGGCCGGATGGGCGGCAACATGCGCGAACGGTTGCGCGCCGCCGGGCACGAGGTGGTCGGCTTCGACCACAACGCGGAGCTGAGCGACGTCCCGAGCCTGGCGGCGCTGGCCGAGAAGCTGGAGTCGCCGCGCGCGGTCTGGGTGATGGTCCCGGCCGGCGTCACCGACGCGACCATCGACGAGCTCGCCGGCGTGCTGGGCGAGGGCGACATCATCATCGACGGCGGCAACTCGCGCTTCAGCGACGACGGCCCCCGCGCCGAGCGGCTCGCCGAGCAGGGCATCGGCTACCTGGACGTCGGCGTCTCCGGCGGCGTCTGGGGCCGGCAGAACGGGTACGCCCTGATGGTCGGCGGCGCCCAGGAGCACGTCGAGCGGCTGATGCCGATCTTCGAGGGGCTCAAGCCGGAGGGCGAGTACGGCTTCGTGCACGCCGGCCCGGTCGGCGCCGGCCACTACGCCAAGATGGTGCACAACGGCATCGAGTACGGCCTGATGCACGCCTACGCCGAGGGCTACGAGCTGCTGGCCGCCTCGGAGCTGGTGACCAACGTGCCGGGCGTCTTCAAGTCCTGGCGCGAGGGGACCGTGGTCCGCTCCTGGCTGCTCGACCTGCTCGACCGGGCCCTCGACGAGGACCCGGAGCTGACCGAGCTGAGCGGCTACACCGAGGACACCGGCGAGGGCCGCTGGACGGTCGACGAGGCGGTCCGGCTCGCCGTGCCGCTGAACGTCATCACCGCCTCGCTCTTCGCCCGGTTCGCCTCCCGCCAGGACGACTCGCCCGCGATGAAGGCGGTCGCCGCGCTGCGCCAGCAGTTCGGCGGGCACGCTGTCCGCAAGCGCTGACCGGTATCCACAGCCTGTGTACGTCCGCCGGCTCGAACTGGTCGACTTCCGCTCGTACGAGCGGGTCGGCGTCGACCTGGAGCCGGGACCGAACGTCCTGATCGGCGCCAACGGCGTCGGCAAGACCAACCTGGTCGAGGCGCTGGGCTACGTGGCGACCCTGGACTCGCACCGGGTCGCCACGGACGCCCCCCTGGTCCGGATGGGCGCCACCTCCGCGGTGATCCGCTGTGCGGTGGTGCACGAGGGGCGGGAACTCCTGGTCGAGTTGGAGATCGTGCCGGGCAAGGCCAACCGGGCCCGGCTGGGCCGCTCACCGGCCCGGCGGGCCCGGGACGTGCTGGGCGCGTTGCGGCTGGTGCTCTTCGCCCCGGAGGACCTGGAACTCGTCCGGGGCGACCCGGCCGAGCGCCGGCGTTACCTGGACGACCTGCTGGTGCTCCGGCAGCCCCGGTACGCCGGGGTGCGCGCCGACTACGAGCGGGTGGTCAAGCAGCGCAACGCCCTGCTGCGCACCGCGTACCTGGCCCGCAAGACGGGTGGGTCGCGGGGCGGGGACCTGTCCACCCTGGCCGTCTGGGACACCCACCTGGCCCGGCACGGCGCCGAACTGCTGGCCGGCCGGCTGGAACTGGTGGCCGCGCTGGCCCCGCACGTGACGAAGGCGTACGACGCGGTGGCGGCGGGGCGGGGCGCGGCGGGGATCGCGTACCGACCGTCGCTGGACCTGGCCGAGCCGACCACCGACCGGGCGGTGCTGGCCGAGGCGCTGACCGCCGCGCTGGCCGAGGCCCGGTCGAACGAGATCGACCGCGGCACGACGCTGGTCGGCCCGCACCGTGACGAGCTCAGCCTCACCCTCGGCCCGCTGCCCGCCAAGGGGTACGCCAGTCACGGCGAGTCCTGGTCGTACGCGCTGGCCCTGCGGCTGGCCGGGTACGACCTGCTGCGCGCCGACGGCATCGAGCCGGTGCTGGTGCTGGACGACGTCTTCGCCGAGCTGGACGCGGGCCGCCGGGAGCGGCTGGCCGAGCTGGTCGGCGGGGCCGGTCAGCTCCTGGTGACCTGTGCGGTCGACGACGACGTGCCCACGGCGCTGCGCGGCACCCGGTACGCGGTGGGCGAGGGGACGGTGCGACGTGTCGACTGAGCCGGAGCACGCCGCCGAGGGCGGTGGACCGAGTCGCCGGACCGGCGGCCCGAGTCGCGCCGCCTCGGGCGGCCCGCGCGGTGCGCGTACCCCTCGGGGAGCTGGAACCGACGCGGGCGGTGCCGCCGCCCACGCGGCCGGTGCCGGCGCGGACGCCGCGCCTGGTGGTCGGGGCGCCGGAGCCGGCGGGCCGGCGCGACCGGCCGGTGCGACCGGTGGGCAGGGTGGCGGGAACGTCGACGGGGCGCGACCGGCCGCTGCCGGTGCGGACGCCGCAGCCGGGGCGGGCGCGGCCGGGCCGGAGCTGGCGCGGGCGGTGCTGGACGCGGCCAGGGCGCGCCGGGCGGATGCGGCGAAGACCCGGCGGAAGAGCGCGGTCTCCGGCGACGGCGGCGAGCGGCGGCTGCGCGGCTACTCCGGGCCGGGCCCGGACCCGCGCGACCCGCAGCCGCTCGGCGTGGTGCTGGAACGGCTGATGAAGGCGCGCGGCTGGCAGCAGCCGGCTGCGGAGGCGACCGTCTTCGGCGCCTGGGAGAAGGTCGTCGGGTCGGAGATCGCCCAGCACAGTCGCCCGGTCAAGCTGGAGGACGGCGAGCTGACCGTGGAGGCGCGCTCGACGGCCTGGGCCACCCAGCTGCGGCTGCTCGCCGGCTCGCTGCTCAAGCGGATCGCCGGCGAGGTGGGCCACAACGTGGTGCGCAAGCTGCACATCCACGGCCCGGCGGCGCCGTCCTGGTCGAAGGGCCCGCGGCGGGTCCGGGGCCGCGGCCCGCGCGACACCTACGGCTGAGCCCGGGTCACCGCTCGGCGCGGCGGGCCGCACGCTCGGCGCGCTTGCGTTCCCGCTGCTCACGGCTCCAGCGCTTGCGGTTCTCCAGGTCCCGCTTCCACGCCTCGCGGGCCTGCGTGGAACCGCCCTGCACGGCACCCTGCACCCCCTCGGCCGGGCCGGCCAGGTACTTGAAGGCCCAGGCCCACAGCCTGCCGCCCTCGCCGGGAGCCCGCTGCTGCCGCTTCGCCTCGCTCATCGCGCCCGACCTCTCCTCAACGTTTTGTGCCCCAACGATTGGTACGCCAATGATTGGTACGATAGCAACGACCACGAGGAGGCCGATCGGTGCGTGACCAGTTGGACGGGGATCCGCTGGCGCTGGAGCAGCAGGTGTGTTTCGCCCTCTCCGTCGCCGCGCGCGGGGTCGTCGCCGTCTACCGGCCGCTGCTGGAGCCGATGGGGCTGACCCACCCGCAGTACCTGGTCATGCTCGCGCTGTGGCAGCACGCGCCGCTGTCGGTCCGGGAGCTGAGTCGCCTGCTCCAGCTCGATCCCGGCACGCTGTCGCCCCTGCTCAAGCGCCTGGAGGCGGCGGGCTACCTGCGGCGCGAGCGGGACGCCGCGGACGAGCGGAGCCTGGCCGTCACGCTCACCGCCAGCGGTGAGGCCCTGCGCGCCCGCGCCGAGCAGATCCCGCCGACGATCGTGGAGCGGCTCGGAATGCCGATCGAGGAGCTGCGGCGCCTGCACACGATGCTGACCGAGGTGATCGGCGCGGCCAACCGCGCCGCGACGGGCCCGACGACTTCCTGACCGACGCCGGCGACCCGCCCGGTCAGGTCGACGGGGCGGGTCGGGCCGGCGCGGGATCAGGCGTCGGCGTAGACGGCGAAGCCGCGGTCGGCGCAGCGGCGGTAGAAGGCGGCCAGCACGCCCAGCTCGGCGCAGGTGAAGTCCCACTGCGGCGGGTCGCCGTTCTCGTCGCGCAACGCGTCGAGCCGGGTGTCCAGCCAGCGCAGCTGCTGCTCGGCGAGCCGCCCGTCGGCCAGCAGCGAGCGGAGCACCTCGCTGACCGACTCGAAGGTGACCGGCTCGCCGAACGGCCGGTGCTGGGCGACGAACTTCTCCACGCCGCCGGCGATCCAGGAGCACCCGTCCGGGTCGATCACCGGGTCCTCGTCCTCGGCGGCGGCGTCAGTGGCGTAGAGCACATTTTCCAGGCCGAGGATCAGGTCGACCAGTTCGGTGTAGGCGGTCGCCCGGACCGTCCCCGTCTTGGCGATGTGTTCGGCGAGCGCCGCAGTCGGTGCGGAGATTCGCGGGATGTCCACGATCTCCCCGAAGTCGACGAACTCGGCCGGCGCGACCGGATCGTAGAAGCGGCCGGTCCGCGGCCAGTGCACCGCGACGTTGTCCAGCCCCATCTGGCGTCACCCCTTGTGAGCACGTGTCGGATCGATCGAGTCGATCGTCCCGGTTACGGATGGTAAAGATCAAGACGAGCACCGGTGGCGCCGCAAAGGTACGGTACGGCCGCTCTGCGCGCGACCCCCGACCGGCCGTCGGCCCGGCCCGATTCCGTGGCGGCCCCGCCCTCGATCCCCCCTTGGCGTGTAGGGGGAGTCGCGGCCAGCGGGATTCGGGCCGCTACGGAGGTCTCAGACGCCGCGCAGGGGGTGCCGAGTGGCGTCTCTGTCGTCCGCGCACAGTAGGATTGACAGCGAGACGAAGACCCGACGCGGAGCGACGGACACGGGGCCAGGGGGCCCTTGGTCAACGTACCGCGGCGGGTGGAGCCGATCGCGATCCGCGGGCAACCGCGGCGACCGGCGTACGCGATCCGTGACCTGGAGTTCCCGGGGGCGATCCGTGCGCCGACGTCGCGTCCTGTCCGCCGAACCCGCGCCTCCGCGCCCTGGCGCGGCCGGCGCGAGAAAGTGGCCGAGGGTGGCAGCGCAGGACAAGCAGGAGTACGGCGCCGAGTCGATCACCGTCCTCGAGGGGCTCGAGGCGGTGCGCAAGCGGCCCGGCATGTACATCGGGTCGACGGGCGAACGTGGTCTGCACCACCTCGTGTGGGAGGTCGTGGACAACGCCGTGGACGAGGCGATGGCCGGCTACTGCGACACCATCGACGTGGTGCTGCTCGCCGACGGCGGGGTCCGGGTCACGGACAACGGCCGTGGTTTCCCGGTCGACCTGCACCCCAAGCTGAAGAAGCCGGGTGTCGAGGTCGCGCTGACCGTACTGCACGCGGGCGGCAAGTTCGACGGCAAGGCGTACGCGGTCTCCGGCGGTCTGCACGGCGTCGGCGTCTCGGTGGTGAACGCCCTCTCCACGAAGATGGCGGTGGAGATCCACAAGTCCGGCTTCGTCTGGCGGCAGCAGTACACCAACTCCAAGCCGTCCCCGCTGGAGAAGGGCGAGACGACTGACCGGACCGGCTCGGCGGTCTCCTTCTGGCCCGACGCCGACGTCTTCGAGACCGTCGACTTCGACTTCCAGACCATCTACCGGCGCCTGCAGGAGATGGCCTTCCTCAACCGCGGCATCACCATCCACCTGCTCGACGAGCGGGTCCCGGAGGGCGAGGAAGGCAAGATCCGCGAGGTCACGTTCCGCTACGACGGCGGCATCGCCGACTTCGTCCGGCACCTCAACGCCTCCAAGAACCCGATGCACAAGACGGTGGTCGAGTTCGACGCCGAGGAGGAGGGCATGTCGGTCGAGATCGCCATGCAGTGGAACGAGTCGTACGGCGAGTCGGTCTACACCTTCGCCAACAACATCAACACGCACGAGGGCGGCACCCACGAGGAGGGCTTCCGGGCCGCGCTGACCAGCGTCGTCAACCGCTACGGCGCGGAGAAGAAGCTGCTCAAGGGCGACGAGAAGCTCTCCGGTGAGGACATCCGCGAGGGCCTGGCCGCGATCATCTCGGTCAAGCTCACCAACCCGCAGTTTGAGGGCCAGACCAAGACCAAGCTGGGCAACACCCCGGTGAAGAGCTTCGTGCAGCGGGTCTGCAACGACCGGCTGGTCGACTGGTTCGACCGCAACCCGGCCGAGGCCAAGACCATCATCCAGAAGGCCTCGCAGGCGGCCCGGGCCCGGATCGCCGCGCAGCAGGCGCGCAAGCTGGCCCGGCGCAAGTCGCTGCTGGAGTCCGGCTCGATGCCGGGCAAGCTGGCCGACTGCCAGTCCACCGACCCGCGCGAGTCCGAGGTCTTCATCGTCGAGGGTGACTCCGCCGGCGGCTCGGCCAAGCAGGGGCGCGACCCGCGGACCCAGGCGATCCTGCCGATCCGCGGCAAGATCCTCAACGTGGAGAAGGCCCGGATCGACCGGGTGCTGAAGAACAACGAGGTCCAGGCGCTGATCACCGCGCTGGGCACCGGCATCCACGACGACTTCGACATCGAGAAGCTGCGGTACCACAAGATCGTGCTGATGGCCGACGCCGACGTCGACGGCCAGCACATCCAGACGCTGCTGCTCACCCTGCTCTTCCGCTTCATGCGGCCGCTGGTCGAGCTGGGCCACGTCTACCTGGCCGCCCCGCCGCTCTACAAGATCAAGTGGAACAAGAAGGGCGACGACGCCCAGTACGCGTACTCCGACCGGGAGCGGGACGGCCTGATCGCGCTGCGCCAGCAGAAGAAGGCCAACGCCCGGCCGGACGACATCCAGCGGTTCAAGGGTCTCGGCGAGATGAACTACCCCGAGCTGTGGGAGACCACGATGAACCCGGCCACCCGCACCCTGCGCCAGGTCACGCTCGACGACGCCGCAACCGCCGACGAGCTGTTCAGCGTGCTGATGGGTGAGGACGTCGAGGCGCGCCGCTCGTTCATCCAGCGCAACGCCAAGGACGTGCGGTTCCTCGACATCTGACGGTGGTGGGCGGGTCGGCCGGGCGGTCCCCGGCCGACCCGCCGGTCCACAGAGTTATCCACAGCTTGGCCGGTTTCCACAGCCGTTATCCACAGCACGAAAACGACTCTGAGTCTGATAAGGGTTAACAGTGACCGATACTCCCGAGTCCACCCCGAACGAGCCGGAGATCCCGGAGACAACCGCGGCCGTCGTGGCGCACGACCGGATCGAGCCGGTCGGCCTCGAGGTCGAGATGCAGCGCTCGTACCTCGACTACGCGATGAGCGTCATCGTCGGGCGGGCCCTGCCGGACGTCCGGGACGGGCTCAAGCCGGTCCACCGCAAGATCCTTTACGCCATGTTCGACTCCGGCTACCGGCCGGACCGCGGCTACGTGAAGTGCTCCCGCGTCGTCGGTGACGTGATGGGTCAGTTCCACCCGCACGGCGACTCGGCGATCTACGACGCGCTGGTCCGGATGGCGCAGCCCTGGTCGCTGCGGTACCCGCTGGTGGACGGCAACGGCAACTTCGGCTCCCCGGGCAACGACCCGGCCGCCGCCATGCGGTACACCGAGTGCAAGCTCGACCCGCTGGCCATGGAGATGCTGCGGGACATCGACGAGGACACCGTCGACCTGCAGGACAACTACGACGGCCGGGCCAAGGAGCCCACCATCCTGCCGTCGCGGATCCCCAACCTGCTGGTCAACGGCTCCGAGGGCATCGCGGTCGGCATGGCCACCAAGATCCCGCCGCACAACCTGCGCGAGATCGGCGCGGCGGTGCAGTGGTGCCTGGAGAACCCGGACGAGGACGAGGCGACCACCCTCGAAGCGCTGCTGGAGATCGTCAAGGGCCCCGACTTCCCCACCTACGGCCTGATCGTCGGCCAGGCCGCGATCCAGGACGCGTACCGGACCGGGCGCGGCTCGATCCGGATGCGCGCCGTGGTGGAGGTCGAGGAGGACAAGCGCGGCCGTCCCTGCCTGGTGGTCAGCGAGCTGCCCTACCAGGTGAACCCGGACAACCTGGCCGAGCGGATCGCCGAGCTGATCAAGGAGGGCAAGCTCGCCGGCATCGCCGACATCCGTGACGAGTCCTCCGGGCGTACCGGCATGCGGATCGTGCTCGTGCTCAAGCGCGACGCGGTCGCCAAGGTGGTGCTGAACAACCTCTACAAGCACACCCAGCTCCAGGAGACCTTCGGCGCCAACATGCTGGCCCTGGTCGACGGGGTGCCGCGCACGCTGAACCTGGCCCAGTTCCTCCGCTACTACGTCGAGCACCAGATCGACGTGATCCGCCGGCGGACCGCGTTCCGGCTGCGCAAGGCCGAGGAGCGGGCGCACATCCTGCGCGGTCTGGCCAAGGCGCTGGACGCCCTCGACGAGGTGATCGCCCTGATCCGGCGCTCGCCCACGGTGGACGACGCCCGGCAGGGCCTGATCCGGCTGCTGGAGATCGACGAGATCCAGGCGACCGCGATCCTGGACATGCAGCTGCGCCGCCTGGCCGCCCTGGAGCGGCAGCGGATCATCGACGACCTCACCAAGCTCGAGATCGAGATCGCCGACCTCAAGGACATCCTCGCCAAGCCGGAGCGGCAGCGCAGAATCGTCTCGGAGGAGCTCGGCGAGATCGTCGCGAAGTGGGGCGACGAGCGGCGTACCAAGATCGTGCCGTTCGACGGCGAGGTCTCCATGGAGGACCTGATCGCCCGCGAGGACGTGGTGGTCACGATCACCCGCACCGGGTACGCCAAGCGCACCAAGGTCGACCTGTACCGGTCGCAGCGGCGCGGCGGCAAGGGCGTCAGCGGCGCGACGCTGCGGCAGGACGACATCGTCAGCCACTTTTTCGTATGCTCCACCCACGACTGGATCCTGTTCTTCACGAACAAGGGCCGCGTCTACCGGGCCAAGGCGTACGAGCTGCCGGAAGCCAGTAGGGTGGCCAAGGGCCAGCACGTGGCCAACCTGCTCGCCTTCCAACCGGACGAGCAGATCGCGCAGATCATCGAAATCCCGAACTACCAGGTGGCTCCCTACCTGGTACTGGCCACGAAGAACGGCCTGGTGAAGAAGACGCGGCTCGAGGAGTTCGACTCCCCCCGTTCCGGCGGCATCATCGCGATCAACCTGCGCGATGAGGACGAGCTGGTCGGTGCTGCCCTCGTCGCGCCCTCCGACGACCTGCTGATGGTGTCGAAGAAGGCGCAGGCGATCCGGTTCAACGCCTCCGACGAGGCGCTGCGGCCGATGGGGCGGGCGACCACGGGCGTGATCGGCATGCGCTTCACCGACGACGACGTGCTCCTGGCCATGGAGGTGGTTCGGGAGGGTCTGGACGTTCTGGTGGCCACGAACGGGGGATACGCGAAACGTACCCCGATCGAGGAATACCCGGTCCAGGGTCGGGGAGGTAAGGGCGTGCTGACTGCGAAGATCACCGAGCGACGCGGTGGTCTGGTCGGCGCCGTCGTGATCGACCCGGAGGACGAGCTGTTCGCGATCACGAGCAACGGCGGCGTCATCCGGACTCCGGTGAAGCCTGTACGCCGTACGCGTGACCGGAACACAATGGGGGTCAAGCTGATGGACCTCCCGGACGGCGTAACTATCGTGGCGATTGCTCGCAATGCCGACGAGCCTGACGAACAGGACTAGTTGAATGACGGAGACACAGGCGAAGTCGGGGAACAAGGGGACCTCGGCCACCCCGGTCGACGAAGAGGCCGCCACTAGCGGCACATCGGCGGCCGGCCGCGCCGCCGTGGGCCGGGCGACCGTCCCCGCCGACGCGCCTGCCCCGAAGTTCACCCGGGCCCCCGGCATGGCACCGCCGCCGGACAAGCCCGGGGAGGACTCGGGGGCGAGCGAGAAGGCCGAGACACCGGGCGACGCGCCGACCTCCGCGGCCGCGCCGGTCAGCGCCCCGGTCGCGCCGGCTACCACCACGCAGCCGATCAAGGCGGGCACCGCCACGTCCCCGTCCAGCACCGGCACCCAGCCGAAGGTGGGCGGCCCGACCAGGCCGTCGCCCGACGGCGCCCGTCCGGCCGGCACCGCCCGCCCCGCCAACGGCGGCGGCCTGCCGCCGGGCATCAGCGGAGCGGCGGCCGTCGGGGCCGCGCGTGTGGGTGACGCGGTACGCGCCGCGCGTACCTCGGTCAGCTCGGCCGCGTCCCGCGGACCGCGCCGGGCCCGGCTGAACCTCAAGCGGATCGACCCGTGGTCCGTGATGAAGTTCGCCTTCGCCGTCTCGGTGGTGCTCTTCATCGTGGTGGTCGTCGCCACCTCCGTGCTCTACCTGGCCCTGGACGCGATGGGCGTCTTCCAGAGCGTCAACGACAGCCTCACCGACCTGGTCAACGCCGGCGGGCAGAGCTCCGGCGGGTTCCAGATCACCGCCAGGGGCGTGATCCTCAGCTCGGCGCTGATCGGCCTGGTCAACGTCGTCCTGTTCACGGCGCTCGCCACCCTCGGCGCGTTCGTCTACAACGTCTGCGCCGACCTGGTCGGCGGGATCGAGCTGACGCTCGCCGAGCGCGACTGACACCCGACGACGCCGGGGCACCGCCAACGCGGCTGCCCCGGCGTCGCCGTGTCCGGCCCCCTTCACGCGCCCGCCCGGCGTCGATGCTCGGCACACGGGTTGCGGCGTGTCGTGGTGTCACGGCGAGCTGACACCGCGACACGCCGCAAACGGAGTTGATCTCGGCGCGGGACCGCCCGGGGGAAAGCGGTCGCCTGCTCGTCGCCGATGCGGGTACGGTCACGAGTGGGACGGGCGCCACGGCCACCCCGATTTGGGGCCGGACGTGGCGATGGGTTAACCTTGCTCGTCGCCACGCGGGGCTATAGCTCAGTCGGTTAGAGCGCAGAGCTGATAACTCTGAGGTCGCTGGTTCGATTCCAGCTAGCCCCACCGCACCGTTCCGACGGCTAGTCGAGCGCGAGGGGTCGCCCCATGTTCAAGAAGCTTCTGGTCCTGGTCGGCGTCGTCGGCGTGGCCGCCCTGGTCGCCAAGAAGGTCAAGGCTTCCAACGACGAGCGCGCACTCTGGCACGAGGCCACCACCGCGCCCGACCTGCGCTGATCCCGCTGGCACCGGCCAGCACAAGGCGGCTCCGACCGCCCTCGGGGCCCTAGCTCAACTGGCAGAGCACTGCCTTTGCAAGGCAGGGGTTAGGGGTTCAAGTCCCCTGGGCTCCACCACACCATCCACCCTGGTCACGGGCTGTCTTCATCCTTCATCGGCTTCCCGTCAGATTGAGGATCTTCTTCGTCAGTCAGCGGATCGTCAGCAGAACCGTCGAAGACCCGGCGCACCGACTCGTGAAAATCCGCCGGAGTGTGCGTGTAGCGGTTAAGCGTGGTCGACGCCTGCTCATGGCCCATCACCGCCTGGACGACGTTGACAGGGACTCCACCGGACACTAACCACGTCGCGTAGCAGTGCCGCAGGTCATGGAACCGGAGTCCACCGGTGGCCTTGGTCGCCACGCAGTCAACCGCTTCCCGCTCGGTGGTGAACTCCGCCGACCATTCCACGCCGTCGCGGTCGGCCAGCTCGCGCGGAACTTGAACGGCCCGAACTCGGTCACTTGGCCGAGAAGCCCCGCCCGGACAAGGGACGGGCGCCAGACCTGACGCCGGAAGTTGCTACGCAACATCAAGGCGGCCCGCAACGGGCCGCACGCGCCGCCGCCAGGGCGCGCGGCCTGCTCTCCGCTGTCGCTCCGCTCCGGCCACGCAACACGCCCGGCGGCTGGCGCGGAGAGCGGGGAGCCCGGAGCCCGGAGGGCCGCCGCAGAACGATACGACCGTTGACCGGTGGGGTGGTGGGCCGGCAGCCGGCCGGGCCACGCGGCCAAGAGCCCGCGCGGCGTAGGGGAGCCCACGCCGGCCGCGTCGGCGAGCTGGCGGGCCGTGCGGGGTTGCGGTTACTGCGCCTCCGGCGGGGGCGCTCCGGCTCCAGGATGGCCGAAGACCGTCGGCAGCCGCCGGGTCCGGCGGTGGTTGCGGAAGGGGAGCCATCCCGCCTGTCATCGACCCGGGCGAGCCGAGCAGACCGCCGCTCGACCCGCCAGCGTCCGTACGAGCCGGCGCGGTCCGCCCGTTGTGGCGGGCCGGGCGGCGGCCCACTCCCCTGGACGGCGGGTCGACGGCACACGGGATGGCCAGGAGCGCTCAATTACTGGGGATGGAGGGTGGGATCAACCCGGTGGGCGCCTCCGGGTCGACCCGGGCCAGCGACAGGTTCAGCTGGGCTGGCCGGTGGCAAACCGTTGATCACGATCAGCGGTCGCGGTGCCGGCGTCTCCGGCAGGTCAGGTCGTCAGCCGTACGTGGCCGATGGTGCCGATGGCTTCGATGTTCCAGCGCTTGCCGAAGGCGTGTAGCCGGGTGATCAGTACCCGGCCGATCTCGTCGGGCAGGCAAGGATCTACTACGAGTTCACCGTTGCGCGCCTCGGCAGCGAGCATCGCCCGCATCATCAGCGCCGGCGCGCCGGTCGCCCACGCCTGCGGGCTGCACGGAGTTGGGTACGGCACCGGGAACCTTCCGTGGGTACGTGAATGGCCTGCGAACGTCTCGGGCAGTCGGAAGTCGAAGGCTGCGGCGGCGTCGAGCATCGCGAGCGCCAGCTGGTTCACCTCCGTGCGGAAGCCGTACCGGGTAAGCCCGGCGGCGATCAGCGACGTTTCGTGCGGCCACACCGTGCCGCTGTGGTAGCCGATCGGGTTGTAGCCGCTGTCATCTGTGGACAGGGTGCGGATGCCCCAGCCGGAGAACATTGACTCGGACATGAGTTGCCGGGCCACGATCGGTGCGCGGTCGTCCGGCACGATGCCGCTCCAGAGCAGGTGGCCCATGCTCGAGGTCATCGAGTCGATCCGGCGTTTGTCGCCGTCGAGACCGACGGCGTAGTAGCCGCCGCGCCCATCGATCCAGAAGTCGCGGTTGAACCGCTCGAACAGCTGCCGGGCTTCCTTGCGCAGCCGGGCCGCGAGCGCGGGGTCGGCGAGCGGTCCGGCGGCCAGTTCGGCGAGCCGCAGCTTCGCGTCGTACGTGTAGCCCTGGATCTCGCAGGTCGCGATCGGCAGGACGGGGAGTTCGGCGTCGGCGAACTGGATCCCGTCCCAGGAGTCGCGCCAGCACTGGTTGCCGAGCCCTTCCGACGAGCGGGTGGCGTACTCGACGTACCCGTCGCCGTCGCGGTCGCCGTACCGGTCGATCCAGTTCAGTGCGGCGATCGCGTGGTCCCGGAGGGAACGGACGAACTCGTCGTCGCCGGTCCACCGCCAGTACTCCGACAGCAGGATCAGCCACAGCTGGGTGGCGTCGGCGGTGCCGTAGTACGGGCCGTACGGCTTTTCGCCCAGTCGGGTCAATTCCCCGCCGCGGACCTCGTGGAGGATCTTGCCCGGTTCCTCGTCGGTGAAGTCGTCGCATTTGGTGCCCTGGAACCGGGCCAGCGCGGTCAGGGTGCCGCGGGCCAGGTACGGATTCAGGACGATGGTCTGATACGCCATGATCAGCGCGTCCCGGCCGAAGAGGGTGAGGAACCACGGCACTCCGGCGCTCGGCAGCAGCACCTCTTCGCCACCGATTTTGGCCCTGGCCCGCAAGGCGAGGATGTCGTCCGACGCCTTGTACAGCATCCGGGCGAGCAGCTGGGAGTCAGTTTCGATATTGGGCCGCTCGGCGAGCCACCGGCTCGTCGGGTCATCGCGCGGCTCGCCCTCGTCGAAGCGGACGTGCACGGACGGCAGATCCATCGGCCCGAGCGCCAGCGGCACGTGCAGGTCGACCCGCTGCCGTTCACCGCGGTGCAGGTCGAGATCCCAGACGAGGTCGTCACCGTCAACCCGGGTTGCGGGCGGGCGGGCGTGCACCACCGTGTCCGCGGTGAACCCATCGTTGGCGTAGCAGAACTGCAGCCGTGATCCATCCGCGACGTGCTCGCGGGTGATCTTCGCGGACCGGTCGCGTACCCCGCTGCCCCTGATCTCCAGCAGGTCGGCGAAGTCGGTCCCGACCTGCAATCGCAGCTCGACCCGGGCCGGCCTGGCGGCGAACGACGTGATGTCGATCCGTTCGTGCAGCCCGTTCCGACCGACGATACGGCGCCGCCTTACGTCTATCGCGTTCGCGGGAAGCTTCGGGTGGCCGGGGTTGGTCAGAAAGAAGTCGGCGGAGTAGTAGTCGGTCACCGCCGAACCCAAGGTGACCAACCGCTGGCCGTTGATCGTGAGCAGCCACCGGTTGAGATGCCGGGTGTCCTCGACCAGCAGGCCGCCGATCGAACCCGGCGGGACGTCGCCCGACGCATCGGAGTACATGAACGTCCGGCCGTCGAGCACGCCGATCGCGTCTGGGCCGAGCCCCGGTGGGAGCGTGGCCACTTCCTGGCCGGCCGTCCGTACGTCGACCGTGATCCCGGGCAACGGATCCGCGGGCGTCGCCCGCTTCGACGTGCTCTCCACGGCACCCTCCCCCCAGCGCATTTCGGAGCCCACCAATCTTCACCGTACGAGACGTGATGGCCGACCGAGCCGGTTCCGGCGGGTTCGTCGGCCAAGATCCGATCGGCGGCCGCCGACCGCAACAGCGCGACCGTGTCCCCGCGAGGCCAGGCCGCCGTCGGGTCCGAGCGCCTGCCGGAACCGCGCGACCGGCCGGAACCGGGGACGCATCGCCCGATGTTCCGGCCAACCGGCGGTCAGTGAGCTGGCGACGGCGGTTCTGGCGGGCGGCCCCGGGCCCGTGCCGCGTCGGCGCCGGCGATCAGGACCAGGACGGCGGCAGCGGCGATGGCGGCCCCGAGCGGCGGTGCGGCGGCCAGCGCCGGTGCCCCGGCGACCAGCGCGAGCAGCCCGATCAGCCGCGATCGGGACACCCGGCTGAACTCCACGTACTCGAACAGGGAACGCCCGATCAGGAACAGCGCGGGTCCGCCGAGGATGACGCCGAGCCAGGCCGGCTCCGCATGGTCGAACGGGTGGTCGATGACGAGTTCGCGGCCGACCGCGGTGGCGACGATCCCGGCCATCATGACCAGGAGGCTGTACGACGTGGATCGGCCGAGGCGGCCCGGTTCCGGCGCCGAACCGATGGCCGCGGATTTTGATCAAGTACTCGATCGTATGTGCGCGTCATCGAAGAACTTCCCGTCCGTGAGCCCGGCCGTCTACGGGCCACGGCGCGCCAGCCCCACCTGGTTCATCGACCGCAACGAGTGGCAGCGACGGCACTGACTCCGCGATGCAGCGACAGGGCCCGCCGTCAGCAAGAAGTCAGCGAGACGTTCGACAACAACCCATAACCGCTGGCACAGAACAGCGAGGTCCACGAAGCGAATGCCACTCGCCGACCCTGATCGGTGAGCGTCGACTGCATCGAGCCGCCTTTGCAAGGCAGGGGTTAGGGGTTCGAGTCCCCTGGGCTCCACCAGCACTTTCTTGGTTGACCTCGGTCGCGAGCACAGCGATCCGTGCAGCCAAAGCGGTCGCGCCCTCCCCTCCTCGCCCAGCACGCGATCGATGGCCGAGGCAGCCTGACGAGCCCGCGCCGGCAGGTTCGAGTCCCGCCCGCCCCACCACGGAACGCCCTGCGCTCCTCGCGGCCCTCGGGATCGTCGGCTCGGCGGTCGGGATCCTGGAGGGCCAGCTGCAACCGCCGACACCGGTCACCCGTCGAGGGTCACCGGATGGCCCGGCGTCGTCGGGTCAGGAGCAGCAGCACACCGCCACCCACCAGCATGGCGAGGCCGGCCCCGGCGGTCAGCCCGGCCTGGGACCCGGTGATCGGCAAGCTGCCGCCACCACCAGCGCCACCACCGTCACCGGGGCTGCCGCCACTACCTCCGCCGCTGCTGTTCGCGGCCACCACGACCGCGAACCCGTCCTGGTTGTCGCTGTCGTCCACGTCGACCGCCCGAACGGCGACGGCGTTCGTGGGAAGGTCGCTCCGCGCCGGGCCGGAAAGGTCCGACCGCGGGGCGCTCAGGCCCTCGACCCGGACGGTCCCGTTCCGCAACGTGACCGGCGCCTTCGTGGCGGCCGACACCGTCACCAGGTGGTACAGCTCGACGGCGGAGTGGAGCTGGTCGTTCGGGTCGGTGTCCTGGTCGACAGGAACGAGGGCCAGTCGGTCGTAGGTGCAGACCGCCGCACGCCCGGCGTCACTGAGGACGCATTCATCCGGCGGCCTGGTGAACGTCGCGCCCGTGGGCACGCGCAGTTCGACCTTGACGCCATCGACCGGCTTCCGCCCCTGGTTGGCGATCGTGTAGCGCACCGCGCCCGTCTCGCCCGGATTCAACGTGCCGGTGGATGCGAGGCTGCCGTCGGCAGCGATCCGCACCGACTGCGTCACGTCCGGCGCGACCACCGAAAGGTCGGCTTCGGGGTGATCCACCACCTGGATCGGGAACCACTTCGTATTGTCGGCCGGATTCGTGTCGACCGGCTTGACCTCGACCGTCACCTTGATCCGGCCCGCGAGGGGCTCTCCGGTCTGGACGGTGGCGAGGATGGGAAGCTCCACCGTCTCGCCCGGCCCCGGAAGCTGATCCGGCAGCAGGTCGCAGTACCAGCCGGAGACATCGCCGTCGCAGTCACGCGGCCCGCCGGTCGGCCAGAGCATGATCCTGAAATCGAACCTATCCAGCTCCGACGCGTCGACCCGGACGACGACCCGGGTCGGGGTCGCGTCGCCCCGGTTGCTGATCTTCAGGTGAAGCGTCTTCTTCGTGACCCCCAGCGGAATCGTCGCGCCGGCCAGGTCGACAGTGAGGTCCGCCCCCGCCGGCGCCGCCGAGGCGGACGCGGCGGGCACGCCGACCCCTCCGAGAAGAAGCAGCACGGTGGCCACCGTTCGGGGCAGCCACGGAAGTCCGAACCTCATGACGGAGCCCTCCGGATGAACGGGCGGTGCGATCCGTGGACACTATCGGCACCCGGCCGGGTTCGGTATCCCCCGCGTGACCCGTGTCGGGGGCGCGACCAGTGCCGTATCAGGCTACGTGCGCCCGGTCGTTGCGTGCTGTCGCACTACGCAGCCTCGAGGACGAAGAACAGGAAGCACAGGATGTACCCCGAGGGGGAGGTCACGAGGTCGGGAAACGCCTCGCGGGCACCGGGCGCGGGAGGTGGTTCGCTCACGACGGCGATCCGGAAGCCGGCTGCGGTGAACTCGTTGGCTATTGCGTGCATTGGCCGGTGCCAGTACGTCAGCACGGCGGGCTGGCCGTTGAAGGTGTACTCGTCGGTCCACTGTTCGGTGGCGAAGTAGTCGCCTTCGGGCCTGATCAGGTGGTAGACGAAGGGATGGTTGACGGCCACGATGAGTCGGCCGCCGGGTACGAGGACGCGTCGCAACTCGGCGAGTGGTGCCGTCCAGTCCTCTAGGTAGTGAAGGACGAGGCAGGCGATGGCATCGTCGAACGAGGCGTCGGGGAACGGTAGCGGATCGCCGCAGCTTCGCCCCGATATGGTGCGGGCATGATCGACTCGTACGCGAGCCTTGACGATGCCGGGGTTGCGGTAGCTGCGGCACGTGCCGGCGCGGACGTGGTGCGCAACATGTACGGCCAGCGGCTCACCCGCATCGACAAAGGCGCCGGGGATTTCGCCACCGCCGTCGATGTGGAGGCTGAGCAGGCGATCCTCGATGTCATCCGTGCTGCTCGGCCCGATGACGCGGTGCTCGGCGAGGAAGGCGGGCAGCGGGGCGCGGCCGACGTCGTGCGCCAGTGGTTGGTGGACCCCCTGTGCGGCACGCTGAACTACGCCGTCGGCAACATGCTGGTGGCCGTCAACGTGGCGCTGCGCCATGGGGCAGCGGCGGTGGCCGACCCGTTCAGCGGCGAGGTCTTCTTCACTGACGGTGAGTCCGCCTGGGTGCGACATGACGGTGCCGATGCGCAGCTGACGCCCACGCCCGCCACCCAACTGGTGGACGTCAACCTGGATCCGCCGTTTCCGAGCGCGCCCGGATTCCGGGCCGTGGACCTGCTGGCGCACCCTGGGTTCGTCGAACGGTTCCGGCCGCGGGTCGTGTCCACAACGCTGGCCTTGGCCTGGGTCGCGGCCGGCAAGCGCGCCGCATACGTCACCGATGGCGGTGACCTGGCCGAGAGCGTGCATTTCGCCGCCGGCATCGCTTTGTGCCGGGCCGCCGGCTGCGTCGTCACCGGAATCGACGGCGCCCCGATCGGTCGCGCAGGCCGCGGGCTGGTGGTGGCCGGCGACGCCGAGACCCACGGGCTGCTGATGTCGATGATCGGCAACCGAAGCTAGAAGCTCCCTCTCACGCAGAACTCGTTGCCGTCGGGATCAGCCAGCACGACGGCGCCGTCCTCACCGACCTCGAGCCGAGTGGCCCCGAGGGAGACCAGCCGGTCGACCTCCGCCTGCTGGTCGTCACCGGCCGGGGCGATTTCGAAGCCCTGCCGGTTCCTCACCTCTTTCGGGGCCACGGGCGGCCCGCCCCACGCGACCTTTGTGCCGCCGTGCGGTGACTGGATCGCGGTCTCCTGGTCCTGGTCCCACACCAGCGGCCACCCCAGCGCCTCGCTCCAGAACAGGCCGACCTCCCGGGTGCCGTCGCAGGCGAGTTCCCCGAGCAAGCCACACCCGGCGAGGAAGGCATTGCCCGGCTCGATCACGCAGAACTCGTTGCCCTCGGGGTCGGCCAGGACGATGTGCCCCTCCTCGGGGCGCTGCCCGACGTCGAGGTGGCTGGCGCCGAGCCCCAGCGCCGTCGCCACCGTGTGCTGCTGGTCGGCGCGGCTGGCGCTGGTCAGGTGAAGGTGCATGCGGCGGTTCGGCCCCACCTTTTCCGCGCCGCCGGGGGCGAACCGGAGGCTGAGCTGGGTGTCGTCACCAGGCAGGAGCGCGCCACCGGCGTCCTCGACGACCTCCCGGCCGAGCAGGCCGGCCCAGAACTGCGCCAGGCGAGCCGGGTCGTGCGCATCGAAGGTCACCGTCAGCATTCGCGAGAGCATCACTGCACGGTAGACACGGGCCCGCAGGACAACAAGACGGTTTCGGAGAGGTCGGTGCGAGAGTGGCGGTGCCGATCGTGCTGGTCCGGGACAACCTCAACACCCACGTCAGCCGACGGATGCACGCGCGTGTACATGATGGTGGCGTGGTGGATCGAGGGTTTGGGTCAGCCTGGGGCGAGGAGGCAGAACTCGTTGCCTTCCGGGTCGGCGAGGACCGTCCACGGGACATCGCTTTCTAGGTCGATGGCGGTGGCGCCGAGAGTCCGCAGTCTGGCAGCCTCGGCCTCCAGGTCGTCACCTGGGTATGGGCGGACGTCGAGGTGGACGCGGTTCCACACGGTCTTCACGTCGGGTGTGCGCAGGAACTGCAGATATGGGCCGACGCCCTTGGCGGAGCGCAGCACCGCGTTGTGGTCGGTCACCTCGTGCAGGGTCCAGTCCATGGCCTGGCCCCAGAAGCGGGCCATGGCTCGCGGATCCGCGCAGTCGACCACTACCGCGGCGATCGGTCCGGTGTCTCGGTAGAGCGGTCGGGGGTCCAGCACGCAGAACTCGTTGCCCTCTGGGTCGGCCATGACCGTCCATGGGACGTCGCCCTGACCTACGTCGGCGGGTGTTGCGCCGAGATCCTTCAGGCGCGCCACCACCTCCGCCTGATGGGCCGCCGAGGTGGTGGCGAGGTCGACGTGCACGCGGTTCTTCACCGTCTTGGGTTCCGGGGAGACGATGAGGTCGAGGCAGACAGCGACGGGGTCGGGGTAGACGAAGCCCTCGGGTTCGAGGTTGGTCACGCCGGGTCCCTCGCTGGAGACTCCCCAGCCGAGCGCCTTCGCCCAGAAACCGCCCAGCGCGGAGTCGTCGCGAGCCTTCATGTTGATCTGAACGAGCCGCGTTGCCATGCCGACGATGCTAGGGCCTGCCGAGTCGGCGGTGGTGCCCCCGGGTATCGCTAGCGGTCCCGCTCGATGCTGGCGAGCAGTTCGACGACCCGACTCCTGATCTCGTCGCGGACCTGGCGTACGACCTCGATGGGCTGCCCGGCCGGGTCGGTGAGCTTCCAGTCCTCGTAGCGCTTGCCGGGGAAGACGGGGCAGGCGTCACCGCAGCCCATGGTGATGATGACGTCGCTGGCTTCGGCGGTGTCCCTCGACGGTGTCTCCGGCGAGGTGGCGCAGCCATCCGGCGGCCATCTGGGATCGGCCGGCGTTGTGGACGCAGACGAACAGAACGCTGGGCTTGTCGCTCATCAGTGGGTCTTCCTGTCAGTTGATGGTGGGGCTGCGGCGTTCGATGAGGGTGACGTCCCGCCAGGTGCCGTGGTGGCGGCCGATGCGCTCGCGGGTACCGACGACGCGGAAGCCGCGGGCGGTGTGCAGGGCCAGGCTGGCGGTGTTCTCGGGGAAGATGCCGGACTGGATGGTCCAGATCCCGGCCTGCTCGGTGGAGGTGACCAGGGCGTCGAGCAGCAGGCGTCCGACTCCTCGCCCGCGGGCGTCGGGGTGGACGTAGACGGAGTGTTCGACCACTCCGGCGTACACGCACCGGTCGGAGACCGCCGAGCAGGCGATCCAGCCGACCACTCGGCCGGTCTGGTCGACGGCGACCCAGCGCTGGTCCGGCATCCGGGTGGCGGTGAACCTCTCCCAGGTCGGTGGCTCGGTCTCGAAGGTGGCGTCGCCGGTGGCGATGCCGAGCCGGTAGATGTCGAGCACGGCTTCGGCGTGCTCCTCGCCCATTGCGGCGATCCTGATCCCGTTCACCGGTTCTCCTCCTCGCCGAGCCGGGGGACGACGACGGCGTCGGCCGCGTCCCCACTGTCGGGGTACCAGAGGGCGAGCGCGGCGACGGCGAGCAGGCCGCCGGCGAGCTGGGCGGCGACGAAGCCGGGCACGGATGTCGGCATGATGCCGGCGAACGTGTCGGTGAAGGCACGCCCGATGGTGACCGCCGGGTTGGCGAACGAGGTCGACGAGGTGAACCAGTACGCCGCGCCGATGTAGGCGCCCACGGCTGCGGGCGCGGCGGCGGAGCGGCCGCTGCGGGCGAGGGCGAAGATCAGGACGACCAGGCCGGCGGTGGCCACGACCTCGGCCAGCCACAGGTTCCCGCCGGTCCGGGCGGTGCCGGAGAAGGTCACGGCGGGCAGCCCGAACATGAGGTCGGCCAGGATCGCCCCGGCGATCGCCCCGGTGACCTGGGCTCCGGTGTAGGCAGCGAGGTCCCGGGGGGTCAGGCCGGTGCCGGCGCGTCGCCCGAGCCACCAGTCGACGGCGGAGACGACCGGGTTGAAGTGTGCGCCCGACACCGGCCCGAAGGTCAGGATCAGCGCGCCCAGTGCCAGGGCGGTGGCGATCGCGTTCTCCAGCAGCTGGAGGCCGACATCGTCCGGGGAGAGACGGGCGGCGGCGATCCCGGAGCCGACGACGGCGGCGACGAGAAGCGCGGTGCCGGCGAACTCGGCAGCGGCCCGGCGGGGAAGGGCGAGGTTCACGCGCCGGCCTCGACGGCGGGCCGGGCGGGGATGTCCAGGAGCAGGCCGAGCTGGCGGAACGCCTCCGCCTTGACCCGGTACCAGACCCAGGTGCCGCGCCGCTCCGAGTCGACCAGGCCCGCCTCGCGCAGCACCTTGAGGTGGTGGGAGATGGTCGGCCCGGACAGGTCGAACGCGGGGGTCAGGTCGCAGACGCAGATCTCCGGCACCGAGGCGATCATCGACATCAGTCGCAGCCGGACCGGGTCACCCAGGGCCTTGAACATCGGCGCGACGACCTCCGCCTGCGCGGGGTCCAGCGGACTCACGGCGATCGGAGGGCAGCAGGCCACCGCTTGCAGGTCCACCACCGGCAGCGCTTATTTCGACATGCCTCTAGGTTGACAGACTTCAAAACAAGGTGCAACAGTGGGGTCCCTGCTTCGAAAATCGTCTAGACAAGGACGAAGCGATGGTCAAGCTGTTGCGCCGCCGGCACACCGCCGCCCACGGGGTGACGTTCTGCGACTCGTGTGGGCAGGTCTGCACCGCGGACTGCCGAACCGACGCCCGCTACGAGCGCACCCGCACCACCGCACTGATCCACCAGCACATCCGCTGACCCGTCCCAGGAGGAGAATCATGTCCCGCGTCCAGCTCGCCCTGCGCGTTTCCGACCTCGGAGGCTCCGTCGCCTTCTACTCCAAGCTGTTCGGCGTCGAGCCGGCGAAGCGTCGTCCCGGCTACGCCAACTTCGCCATCGAGAACCCGCCGCTGAAGCTCGTCCTGCTCGAAGGCGAGCCCGACCAGCCCACCGTCATGGACCACCTCGGGGTGGAGGTGTTCAGCACCGACGAGGTCAGCGCGGCGACCAGGCGCCTCACCGACGCCGGCCTCATCACGCTGGAGGAGAACAGCACGGAGTGCTGCTACGCCCTCCAGGACAAGGTCTGGGTACGCGGACCGGGCAACGAGCCGTGGGAGGTCTACACCGTCAAGGCCGACTCCCCGCAGTTGGAGAAGGCGACCGCAAGCGCCTGCTGCACGCCGGCCGCCGAGAAGGAGCCCGCCACCAGCGGAGCCGCCGCAAGCTGCTGCTGACCGTCGCGGCCGCCTGCCCCACCAAACCCGTGCGGCAGGAACGACGAGGTTTGGCTGTACGGATCCCCGTACAGCCAAGCCTGTCGGCCTTCGTCGGTCGGGACAGCGGGCGGTGGCAGGCGCTGCCTATCCTCTGCGCCATGGGCGCTATCAAGCCGTGGCATCTGCTGGTTCTGATGATCTGTGTGCTCCTGCCGACCGCGGCGGCGATCGTGGGTGGGGTCTGGGCGGTCCGTCGCTCACGCAACGGTCGATGAGCGACCCCACGCCGCAGGTCCTCCAGCTGTACTGCCGGGTGGCGGTGTCGGTCACCGACCTCGCCGCCCTGACCGCACACGCGGTGGCCCAGCTCCGCGCGGCCGACATCGACTGGTCGCGGGAGGAGGACGACCTGGACTCGGCGGTCGCGGAACTGCGCGGCGACCCGGCCCGTGCCCTCGGGTCGGTCGCCGACATCAGCCGCATCCTCGACGACGTGCCGGGAGTGGAGTTCCGGGGCGGGACCTGCCGGGCCGAGGGCGGGTGATCGCGCGGCCGACCGGAGCACCGGTACGTCGGCAGGCTAGCGTCGGGGCGTGAGCACCGGATCCCCACGCGTCCTGCCCGCCGACAGCGGCATCGCCGAGGCCGCCGCCGTCCTGCGCGACGGCGGGCTGGTGGCCTTCCCGACCGAGACCGTCTACGGCCTCGGCGCGAACGCCCTGGACGCCCGGGCCGCCGCCCGGATCTTCGAGGCCAAGGCCCGGCCCAGCTTCGACCCGCTGATCACCCACCTGGCCGACGCCCCCGACCTGGAGAAGCTCGTCGGGCCGGTGCCCCCGGCGGTGGCCGCGCTGGCCGAGCGGTTCTGGCCGGGGCCGCTCACGCTGCTCGTGGACCGGCCGGCCGAGATTCCGCCGATCGTCACCTCGGGGCTGGACACCATGGCCGTCCGGGTGCCGGACGAGCCCTCCGCCCGCGCCCTGATCCGCGCCGCCGGGGTGCCGGTGGCGGCGCCGAGCGCGAACCGGTTCGGGCAGCTCAGCCCGACCCGGGCCGAGCACGTGGTCAAGGGTCTCGGCGCGGCGGTGGACGTGGTGCTCGACGGCGGACCGACCCGGTGCGGGATCGAGTCGACCATCGTCGACGCGCGCGGCGCGCAGCCGGTGGTGCTGCGGCTCGGTGCGCTCGCCCTGGAGGAGCTGGTCGAGGCGGTCGGGCCGGTGAGCGTACGGCCGGGCAGTTCCGGGCAGCCGGTGGCGCCGGGGACGCTGGCCGCGCACTACGCGCCGCGTACCCCGTTGCGAGTGGTGGCGGGGGCGCAGCCGGCGCCGGCCGACGGCGGCCGGCGCGGTTTCCTGGCCTTCCGGGAGCGGCCGGCTGACGGGTACGCGGCGGTCGAGGTGCTCTCGCCCGCCGGGGACGTGACCGAGGCCGCCGCCCGGCTCTTCGACGCCCTGCACCGGCTGGACGCGGCCGGGGTGACCGAGATCCTGGCCGAGGCGGCGCCCGACACCGGGGTGGGCCGCGCGATCAACGACCGGTTGCGGCGCGCCGCCGCCACCTGGGACCCGGCTGACGCTCGGATGCATGGTCCCGCGGACCGGGGGTACCGATTCAGTTACCAACCCCCGGAAAGCGAGGTGTCCCATGCCGACCGCACGCGACATCATGACCAACGACGTGACCTGCGTCCGTGAGCAGGACGACCTGCGGGCCGCCGCCAAGCGGATGGCCGAGCTGGGCGTCGGCTCGCTGCCGATCTGCGGCGACGACAACAAGCTGAAGGGCATGCTCACCGACCGCGACATCGTGGTGAAGGTTCTCGCGCAGGGCAAGGACCCGGCCAACGTGACGGCCGGCGAGCTGGCCCAGGGCGAGGCGGTGACCATCGGCGCCGACGACGACGCCGCGGAGATCCTGCGCACGATGGGCCAGCACAAGGTGCGCCGGCTGCCGGTGATCGACGGGCACGAGCTCGTCGGGATCGTGGCGGTGGCCGACGTGGCCCGGTCGCTGCCCGAGCGCCCGGTGGGCGACCTGATCGAGGCCATCTCCGAGCGTTCCTGATCCCGTCCCATCATCGATCGCCGCCCTCCGGCTCCATGCCGGACGGCGGCGATCGGTGTACGGAAACCCTCGCTCAGCCGGTCAGCGGCACGGTCTCGCCACGAAGGATGGTGCGCACCCCCGAGACGAGCCCGCGCCGCTTCGCCTCTTCGACGAAGTGCCGTAGCGGCGAGCGGAACAGCGGGTAGTCGTCGTAGTGGATCGGCACGGTCAGCTTCGGTCGGATCAGCTCGACCAGGTCTGCGCCCTGCTTCGCGTCCATGGTGAGCAGGATGCCGGCGATCCGGGTGCCGCCCAGGTGGATCAGCATGGCGTCGATGTCCGGGAAGCGCTGCGGGATCTCGGCGAGCTGCGGGCGGCGCAGGGTGTCCCCGGTGACGTAGAGGCGGAACTGGCGCGTCCCGTCCCGGTCCAGGTCGATCATCGTGCCCATCACGTCGGGCAGCAGCCGGTCCAGCGCCCCCGGGCCGTGCTGGCCGGGCAACGAGGTCAGCCGCAGGATGCTGGACCCCCGACTGAACTCCCGTGACCGCCAGGTGGGCAGCCCCTCGGCCGCCCGGAATCCCCACTTGCGCAGCTTCCGTTCGGCCGCCGGAGTGGTGATGATCGGCAGCTCGCGGTCGAGCCCCTTGCGGGCCACCCGGTCGAAGTGGTCGCCGTGCAGGTGGGACAGGACCACCGCGTCCAGGGCGGGCAGTTCGGGGATGGTCAGCGCCGGCTCGGTGCTGCGGCGGGACCACAGACCCTTGCCCAGGTACGCCCGCTGGCCCCGGTGCAGGAAGTTCGGATCGGTCAACAGGGTGAAGCCCCCGATCCGGAGCACCGTCGTCGCGGTGCCGATGAACGTCACGTTCGGCTGGTCCGTCTCCACGCGTCCCACCTCCACCCCCGGCCGTACCCGGGACGGGCGGGGCCATGCGGGCCGCCGCCCTACCGACCGGACGTCTCCTCCGCGGCGGACCCGTCGCCGGGGCTCTCCTCGGCCGGCCCGTCCCCGGCCGATTCGTCGGCGGTCGACCCGGTCGGTCCGTCGCCGGTCGGCGGGAACCGCTCGACCAGTCGGGTCAGCGCGCCGTTGGCGAAGGTGGCGCCGAGCGCCGAGCCGGCGGCGATGCCCCACCCGACCGGCCCGAGCGGGGTGCAGCCGAAGAACTGGCTCACCCCGGGCGTCTGCACCACCGCGCCCAGCACGCCGAGGGACACGGCGGTGGAGGCGAGCACCATCGGGCTGGTGCCGCCGGCCAGCACCGTCTGCCCGAGCTGGGTGCCGACCAGCGACACCAGCGCCACCGTGCCGGCCCGTTTGCGCCGTCCGGTGTACCGGGCGACCGTCCAGCCGGCGGTCGCGCCGAGGGTGGTGGCCGCCGCGCGCAGGCCGATCTCCCGGGTCATCGTCTCGCCGAGGGAGGTGTCCGGACCCTCGCGCAGCAGCCCGTCGGCGTGGTCGGCGCCGGGTGGCCGGACCGCGATGGCCAGCGCCGGCGCCAGGTCGGTGAGCAGGTTGACCAGGAGCAGCTGCCGCCCGGTCAACGCGGACCGGCCGGTCGCCGCGGCGGTCAGCACGCTGAACGCGATCTCGCCGAGGTTGCCGCCGACCAGGATGCTCAGCGCGTGGCGTACCGAGGACCACATCGCCCGCCCCTCGACCAGGGTGGCGATGATGGTCTCCAGCCGGTCGTCGGTGACCACCAGGTCGGCGGCGGCCCGCGCGGCGGGGGTGCCCCGCTGGCCGAGGGCGATGCCCACGTCGGCCAGCCGGATCGCCGGCGCGTCGTTGGCGCCGTCGCCGGTCATCGCCACGGTACGGCCGCACTTCTGCAACGCCTGGATGATCCGCACCTTGTGGGTGGGGGTGCAGCGGGCGACCACGTCGGTGCGGGCCAGCCGCTCACCCAGCGCGTCGTCGTCGAGCTGGTCCAGCTCGGTGGCGGTCACCACCCGCTGCGCGTCGTGGCCGTCGCTGATGATCGAGGCGATCGCCTCGGCGGTGGCCGGATGGTCACCGGTGATCATGATGGTGTGCACGCCGGCCTGCCGGATCCGGCGCACGGCCGGGGCGGCGCTCTCGCGCACCCCGTCGGCGAGGGCGAGGAAGCCGACGAAGACCAGGTCGGTCACCTGCTCGTCGGTGACCGTCTCGGCGCCCACCCGGCACTCGGCGACGGCGAGAATGCGGTGCCCGGCCCGGGCCCGGTCGGCGAGCATCGCGTGCAGCCCGGCCCGCCCGTCGTCGTCCAGGTGCTCGTCCCGGCCACCCGGGGTACGCCAGGCGCTGCACCGGGGCAGCACCGTCTCCGGCGCCCCCTTGACGCTGAGCAGCAGCCGATCACCGGTCCGCCCGACGGTGGCGTGGTAGCCGCGGGACGGCTCGAAGGGCAGCCCGCCGACCGCCGCCCAGCCGTCCGCGCCGACCTGCTCCACCACCCCGGCGTCGCGGGCGCCGTGCCGGACCGCCCGATCGGTGTGCTGCGGCAGGTCGTCCGGGTCGTCGGCGGCGGGGGTGGCCCGCAGCGCGGCGGCGAGGGTCGGTCGCAGCCCGTCGTCGAGCCGGTCCACCGGGGCGTACCGGCCGTCGTCGCCGACGCCGGCCAGCCGCAGGCTCCCCTCGGTGAGGGTCCCGGTCTTGTCGAAGCAGAGCACGTCGACCCGGCCCAGCGCCTCGATGGTGCGCGGGTTGCGGACCAGCGCGCCGTGCTCGGCCAGCCGCCGGGCGGCGGCCAGCTGCGCGGCGCTGACCAGGAACGGCAGCCCCTCCGGCACCGAGGCCACGGCCAGGTTCGCGGCGGTCGCCGCCGTCTCCGCCAGGGGTACGCCCCGCAGCAGCCCCGCCCCGGCGACCGCGATCGCCGATCCGGCCGCCAGCGGGAGCGCCGCGCTGGTCAGCTTGCCGAGCCGGGCCTCCACCCCGCTGGCCGGCGGCGCCTGCCCGGCCAGCGCGAGGCTGCGGCCGGACTCGGTCTCGGCGCCGGTCGCCACCACCACGGCGGTGCCGTGTCCGGCGGCGACGGTCGTCCCCTCGTAGAGCATCGAGTGGCGGTCCGCCACGGCGGCGGCGACCACCGGTTCGACGGTCTTGCCGACCGGCAGCGACTCCCCGGTCAGCGACGACTCGTCCGCCTCCAGCCCGTCGGCGGTGAGCACCCGGCAGTCGGCCGGCACCGCGTCGCCCGGCCCGAGCGTGACCACGTCGCCGGGCACCAGCGCCTCGGCGGGGAGCACCCGCTCGGACCCGTCGCGAAGGACCCGGGCGGTGACCTCCGTACGGGACAGCAGCTCGGCCAGGGACCGTTCGGTGTTGCGCTGGTGCACCGCCCCGATCAGCGCGGAGCCGCCCACCACCCCGCCGACCAGGGCGGCGTCGACCAGCGAGCCGAACACGGTGGAGAGCACCGCCCCGGCGACCAGCACCGGGGTGAGCGGGTTGGACAGTTCGTCGACGAAGGCGCGTAGCAGGCCGCCGCCCGCGCCGGGTCCCGCGCCCGTGCCGGCGGTGTGCCGGCGGCGCGCCTCGGCCTCGGCCAGCCCGCCGGGAGTGGTGTCGAGCTGCCGCAGCACGGTGTCCACCGGCATCAGGTGCCAGGCGGTGGTGGCCGGGGTGGGCGCGCCGTCCGGGTGGGGCAGCCGGTGCGCCCGCCAGACGCCGTGGGCGAAGGCCAACGCGGCCGCTCCGTTCACCGCCGCCAGGCTGCGTCCGGGCAGCTCCTGCCGGTCGGCGGTGAAGGCGCCCAGCGCGCCGAGGCCGGCGCCGGCCATGGCGAGCCGGATGTTCTGCCGGGTCATCCGGTGGGCCACCCCCGCCGCCTCGATGACCAGGGCCGGGATCCGCAGGTCGGTGCCGACCAGCAGGTGGGCGCCCCACGGCGGCAGCGCCTCCGGGTCGGCGACGCCGAGGCCGCAGTCGGACGCGGCGAGCGCCGCCCGGTCACCGGACACCACCAGCACCACCGCGCCCTCGCGTTGCAGGGTGCGCACCGACTCGGCGAGGCGGTCACCGCCGGGCAGGACGGTGTCGGCGAAGGCGTACCGCTGGGGGTCGTCGCCGGCCACGACCAGCCGTAGGCCGGCCTGCCGGGCGGCGGTGGGCAGCGCGTCGACGCCCGGCGCCGGCTCCGGCTCGACCCGGATGACGGCGGCGAGGGTGTCGTGGTGGGCGAGCCCCAGGAGCTGGCCGCCGCCTTCGCGCAGCCGGCTGCTGTCCGGGGTGTCCCCGGGATCGGTGACGTCGAGGCCGTCGAGCGGGCCGAGCCGCCAGCCGTCCGCCTCCCGCGAGGCGTCCGGGTCGGCCGGGTCGAAGAGCGCGAACGCGCGGGCGGCCACCTCCCCGGTCGCCGCACCGCCCAGCGGGGCCAGGTCGGCGAGCACACCCCGGGCCGAACCCAGCACGGCCGCGTCCAGCACCACCGTGTCGATCCGGTCCAGTTCGCGCAGCACGCTGCGGTCCATCGCGATCACGCCGCGCTGGGCCAGCATCCGGCCGAGCTGTGCGGCGTACCCTTCGCGGCCGCTGCCCGGGGCCTTCGGCAGCGAGGACAGGGCGAGCGCGGCGGCGCGCTTGCGGCCGACGACCGGCACCGCGGCGGCCCCGGCCGCCGCGCCGGCGGCCAGCGCCCAGCTGATGTACCGCTCGACCGGGCCGTCGGCCTTCGGCCGGCCCCGCTCGGTGGCGGGCGAGCGGGCGACGGCCCGCTCCGGGTCGCCGGTCAGCCGCGGTTCGGCTTTGTTCCAGGCGGAGAGCTGCGCCCGCGCCTCACCCCACTGCACGATCCGCTGCACGCTGTCCAGGGCGATGCCGGTCCAGCCGCCGGTGAGCCCCTGGACGACCGCCTCGGCCAGCGGGAACAGCACCTCGGCGCGGGGGTCGGCGCGCAGCCCCCGGTCGGCCAGCGCGTGCAGCTTCGGGTGCAGGTCGATCGCGCCCAGCAGGCCGGCCACCTCGCCGGGGACCGGGGTGAAGGGCAGGATCCGGGTGGCTGCCGAGATGGTCAGGCCGAATGCGTCGGAGGCGAGCGCGCCGAGCGTCCGGGGCGTCCGCGGCCCCTCCTCGGCCGGGTGCGGGGGCGCGATCTCCGGATCCGGCTCGTACGGGCAGACCCGTTCGGTGCGGGCCACCGTGGCGATCAGGTCGCGCAGCCGGGGCTTCGGCTCCTCGACGGCCACCACCACCCGGCCGGACGGCGCGTTGACCCGGGCCCAGGTGACCCCGGGAATCCGTTCCAGCGCCGTCTCGACCTGCCGGGCCAGCCGGTCGCCGCCGTCCTGGCAGACGCCGTGCACCTCGATGTGGTGCCGTCCGCCCCGGGACCAGACCCGGCGCCGGGTCAGCCCGACCGCGCGGACCAGCCGCGACGCGGCCGAGCCGACGGTACGGGACGCGTCGGCGACCAGCGGTGGCACCGGTGGCAGTACGCGGTCGGCGACCCGGCCCAGCGCCGTCATCGAGCGGTACGGCCGAGCCGCCGGCCCCGCTCCCCGCCGTGCCCGCCGCTGCTGCCGTACGCCATCTCGCCTCCCGCGCTCGTCAGGCGGCCTGGCTTCCCGGCGAGCGGCCGGTTATGCCGTCGCGAGGAGGGAAGTTTGCGCCGGTCGGGGCGCATGGAGGCGGGGTGGACGTGGAATCCGGGTGGACGTCGGAGGAGTCGGATCAGGGGGAGGCCGCAATGAGCACCATCACGCGACACCTCAGCGGTGGTCAGGAGATGGTCCGCGCGTACACCCGCCGGGTGGAGGTCCCGATGATGGGCGAGATGGCGGTGCCGCCGCCGGACAAGCTCGCCTACTACGCGGGGCTGGGGGTACTGGCCGCGCTGCAGGTGATCGAGTGGCCACTGGCGCTGGTGATAACCGCCGGTCACGTCCTCGCCGACCAGCACATGTCCGGCCTCGCCAAGGGGTTCGGCGAGGCGCTTCAGTCGGCCTGACGAGACCGGGCTCACGGTTGACCTCAACCCGGGTTGAGGTCGCAGGCTGAGCCCATGTCGATCACATCTCGCCGGGCCCGGTCGGGCCGGTGACGGCCACCGCCGCGCCGCCGGTCACCCCGGCCGCCCGCCTGTACGACCCGCGCCTGCGGGCGATGACGGTGGGCATCGTCGCCCTGGTCTCCCTGCTGGCGTTCGAGGCGCTGGCGGTCGGCACCGCCATGCCCACGGTCGCCCGCGCGCTGGACGGTCTCGCCCTGTACGCGCTGGCCTTCGGCGGCACGTTCGCCGCCGGGGTGCTCGCGATGGTGCTCTCCGGCATCTGGTGCGACGCCCGGGGTCCCCGGGTCCCGATGTGGAGCGGGGTCGGGCTCTTCGTGGCCGGGCTGCTGCTGGCCGGCACCGCCACCGCGATGGGGCAGCTCGTCGTCGGCCGGGCCGTGCAGGGCTTCGGCTCCGGGCTGCTTTCGGTCGCGTTGTACGTGGTGGTCGGGCAGGCGTACCCGGAGGAGCTGCGCCGGCGGGTGTTCGCGGCGTTCGCCGCCGCCTGGGTCGTACCGTCGCTGGTCGGGCCGGCGGTGGCCGGGCTGATCGTGGAGCACCTGGGGTGGCGCTGGGTCTTCCTCGTGGTGCCGGCGGTGGCGGTTCCGGCGGCGCTGCTGGTCCACTCCGGCCTGCGCACCCTGTCCGCGCCGGTCGGCGGTCGGGTGCCCGCCGGGGCGCTGGCGAGGATCGGCTGGGCGGCCGGGGCGGGGGTGAGCGCCGCACTGCTGCACCACGGGGGGCAGCAGCGCGGCCCGCTCGCCGTACCGCTGGTGGTGCTGGCGCTGGTCGGCCTGGCCTGCTGCGCGCCCCGGCTGCTGCCGGCGGGGTTCCTGCGTGCGGCGCGTGGGCTGCCCACGGTGATCGGCCTGCGCGGCCTGGCCTCGGCGGCGTTCACCGGCGCCGAGGTGGTGATCCCGCTGATGCTCTCCCGCGAGCGTGGCTTCACGCCGACCGCCGCGGGTCTGGTGCTCACCGTCGGGGCGATCTCCTGGTCGGCCGGCTCCTGGTTGCAGGGGCGGCTGCCGGCGCCCCGCTCCTCCGCGACGTTCCCCCGGGCCGGGCTGGCCTGCATCACGGTGGGGACCGCGACGGTCGCGCTGGCGGTCGCCCCGGCCGTGCCGGTGGCGGTCGCGGTGGCGGGCTGGGCGGTGGCCGGCACCGGGATGGGCCTGCTCTTCCCGTCCCTGTCGGTGCTCACCCTGGACCTGTCCGCCCCCGGTGAGCAGGGGCGCAACAGCTCGTCGCTGCAACTGGGCGACTCGCTCTTCGCCGCAACGGTGCTGGCGCTCACCGGCACCGTGCTGGCCGCCGGGGCGGCGCCCGGTCCCGTCGACTACGCGGGGATGCTCGCGGTCGCGGCGGGCTGCGGCCTGCTCGGACTGCTGCTCGTCGGGCGGGTGGTGCCCGCCGTACCCCGCTGACCCGCCGCGCCCCTCCGGCGGTCGGGTGATGCGGCGAATCGGCCCTGGCCGGCGGGGTGGGCCGGGAGGATGGGGAGGCGATGAGCCTCCTGACCGTCCTGCCGTTGGCCGTGGTCATGGTGGCCGGCACGCAGCTGGTCGCGGCGGTCTTCCTCGCCTCCGGCGACCGGCCGCGGCAGGCCTCGCTGGGCTTCCTGGCCGGCGCGGCGGTCGTGGTGGTCGCCGGCACGACGACCGCCTGGGTGGTCACCCGGCGCGTGACCGGGCTCGCCGAGGACGTCGGGGCGGGCCCCCGGGAGGAGATCAGGACCGCCATCGGCCAGGTGGTGCTGGCGCTGCTCGTGGCGCTGGCCGTGGTGGTGTTCCTGCGCCGGCACTCGAAAGGTCAGCCGGCCTGGATGAGCCGGCTGCAGCACGCCGGTCCCTGGTCCGCGTTCCGGCTCGGCCTGCTGATCATGGTGGCGATGCCCGTCGACGATCTCACCATGGCCACCGTGGGGGCGAACGTCGTCCGGTACGACCTGCCGTGGTGGCACCTGGTGCCGTTCGTGCTGCTCACCCTGCTGCTGCTCGCCCTGCCGTTGCTGGCGCTGCTGCTGCTCGGTGGGCGGGCCGAGCGCGCGCTGCCGAGAATGCGGGACTGGGCCGACCACCACTCCTGGATCGTCAGTGAGATCGTCGTCGGCTTCTTCATCCTGATGACCGGGGCCGACCTGCTCAGGTGACGTCACGATCGGCCCGCCAGTCCCGTCGAGCTGTCGACCGAAGGGAGTCGAGATGAAGGTGCTGGTCACCGGTGCCGGTGGCACGCTCGGGCGGGCGGTGCTGCCCCGGCTGCGGGCGGACGGGTTCGACGTGCGGGCGATGAGCCGGCGGCCCCGGCACGACCCGGCGGCGGAGTGGGTGGTCGCCGACGTGGAGACCGGGGTCGGGCTGGCCGAGGCGGTGGACGGCGTGGACGCGGTGCTGCACCTGGCGTCGCAGCCGAACAGCCGGCGTACCCACCGGGTGGACGTGCTGGGTACCCGTGACCTGGCCGTCGCCGCCGGGGCGGCCGGTGTCGCCCACCTGGTGTACGTCTCGATCGTCGGCGTCGACCGGGTGCCCTACGCCTACTACCGGCACAAGCTGGCGGCCGAGCGGGTGGTGGCCGCCGGTCCGGTGCCCTGGACGGTGCTGCGGGCCACCCAGTTCCCGCCGTTCCTCGACGCGCTGCTGCGCACGGCGAGCCGGCTCGGCCCGGTGATCGGCGACCCGGCGGTGCTCGCCCAGCCCGTCGACCAGCACGAGGTCGCCGGCCGGCTCAGCGAACGGCTCACCGCCGGCCCGCTGGGCGGCATCGAGGAGTACGGCGGTCCACAGGTGCTCCGCTTCGACGAGGCGGTGCGCGCCTGGCGGGCGGCCCGGGGCTCGCGCCGGCCGTTGCTGCCGGTGCGGATTCCCGGCCGGCTGGGCAGCGCGCTGCGCGCGGGCGGGCTGACCACCACCGCCACCCCGACGGGCCGGCGGACCTGGGCGGACCACCTGGCTGACACGTACGGGGGAACCGGCCGGAGATGAAACCTCATCCCGTTCACGTTCGCCTTACCGTGGCGCCATGTTCACCGTCATCGCCACCGTCATCCTCTACGTCTTCGGGTTCGTCTTCCTCTACGGCGTGATCCGGCTCGCCGTCCGGCACGGCATGGAGGACCTGGAGGCCCGCCGGCCGCAGGTGCTGCGGGTCGCCCAGTCGGCCTCCGCCGACGACCGCGCCTTCATGCGCGAGAACGCCTTCCTCAGCGGTAGCTGAGCCGGCCGTTCCGGGCCGGCGTGATCCACCCCGTTTGCGGCGTGTCGCGGCTTCGGCAGCGTGGGACACCGCGACACGCCGCAAACGGGGTCGATCAACCCCGCCGGCCGGGCGGGTGCCGACGGGCGGATCGGTGCGGCGGGTGCGAGGATCGCAACCGTGATGGGGACGTTGAAGACCGAACCTGCCCGCACCCGACTCGACCTGCTGGCGTCGCCGGTCGCCGCCGCGTTGGCGCAGTGGCCGGTCGAGGCTCCGGTGGACGTCGACGACGTGCTGGTCGCCCCGATCGACGCGACGCTCGCCGACACGGCCGCCTTCTGCGCGGCGTACGAGGTGGGGCTGGAGGTGTCGGCGAACTGCGTCGTCGTCGCCGGCAAGCGCGAGGGGGAGATCCGCTACGCCGCCTGCGTCGTGCTCGCCACCACCCGGGCGGACGTCAACGGGGTGGTCCGGCGGGCGCTCGACGTGCGCAAGGCGAGCTTCGCCCCGATGACCGACGCGGTCGAGCTGACCGGCATGGAGTACGGCGGGATCACCCCGATCGGCCTGCCGGAGAGCTGGCCGATCCTGGTCGACTCCCGGGTGATCGCCACCCCGCACGTGATCATCGGATCCGGTGTCCGGCACAGCAAGATCGCGCTGCCCGGCCCGGCGCTCGGCGTGCTGCCCGGCGCGCGGGTGGTCGAAGGACTGGCCCGCCCGGCCTAGCTCCGCCGCCTCGGGCTCAAGGGTGAGGCGACGTCCGTCGATGTGGTTGCACGTGAAACATCACAGGGGTCGATGTCCGGTCAGGTGCCCGACTCGCGGCGCTCCACCTCGGACAACGCCGCCAGCAGCGTCTCCGGCTCCTGGGCGCCGGTGACCGCGTACTTGCCGGCCAGCACGAAGGTGGGCACGCTGCTCACCCCGAGCTGCTGGGCGGCGGTCAGGTCGGCGGCCACCTCGCGGCGCCCGACCGGGGAGTCGAGGTGGTCGCGGACCTCGGTCTCGTCCAGGCCGACCTTGCCGGCCAGCTCGACCAACGCGTCCCGCGAGCCGAGGTCCACCCCGTCGGTGAAGTGCGCCGCGTAGAGGGCCTCGACCGTCTCCTCGGCCAGACCGCGCTCGGTGGCGTACCGGATCAGCCGGTGCGCCTCGAAGGTGTTGGCCTGCACCGCGCGGTCGAAGCGCATGTCCAGCCCCACCCCGGCCGCGACCTGGGTGACCTGGGCGAACATCGCCTCCGCCCGCTCCCGGCCACCGAACTTCGCGGCCATCGCCTCGACCAGCGGCCTGGGCTCGGTCACCGGCGTGGGGTCGAGCTGGAAGGGGCGGTAGCGGACGGTCACGTCCCCGCCGTACGACGCCAACGCCTGCTCCAGCCGGCGCTTGCCGATCCAGCACCAGGGGCAGACCACGTCGGCGTAGATCTCGATCTCCATAACGCCAGTGAACACCCAGCTCAGCCCGCTTGTTCCCGGACCTGGCGCTTGAGCCGGGCCAGGATGGCGGTGCCGCCGCGCACCCGCAGCGGGCTGATCGCCTGGGCCAACCCCATCCGCTGGTAGAGGTCGTCCGGCACGGCGAGCACCTGCTCCGCGCTCGCCCCGTCCAGGCCCTCGGCGAGGATGCCGGCGAAGGCGCGGGTGGTCGGCGCCTCCGGCGGGCAGTCGAAGATCGTGCTCACCGTCCGGTCCGGGTTGACCTCGGCGCGGAGGAAGAACGAGGTCTGGCACTCGGGCACCTGCTCCATGCCCTCCCGGTCCACGCCTGGCGGCAGGGGCGGGATGACGTCGGCGTATTCGAGCAGCATCTCCAGCACCACGTCGCGGGGTGCGGCGGCGAACTCCTCGACGATCTCGGCCAGCTTCGTCGGCATCTCGGGCATCCCGCCAGGCTACCGCCGCCCGCCCGGGACGCTCGGCGGTCGGCGGACCGGCTTCCGGTGACGAAGGTCGCCGCCGGGCTCCGTCGACCCGGTACCGCCACGCCCACGAGAGCGAGGGGCACCGGGACGACGGGATCAGGCGTTCGGCGCCGCCTCGCTGATGTCGGCCAGCGCCGAGGTCGGGTCGAGCTGCATGGCCAGGTCGCCCAGGGAGACGATGCCCACCAGCTTGCGCTCGTTGTCGCAGACCAGCACCCGCCGGATGTTGCGCTCGCGCATCAGCGACGCCGCCTCCGAGGCGGTGGAGTGCTGCTCGATCATCACCACCTCCCGGGTGGTGATCGAACCGATGGTGGTGGTCGACGGGTCGCTGCGCTCGGCCACCGCCCGTACCACGATGTCGCGGTCGGTCAGCACGCCGGCGAGGGTGGCGCCGTCGGTGACCACCACGTCGCCGATGTCCGCCTCCTTCATCACCCTGGCCGCCTCGTCCAGGGTGGTCTCCGCCGACAGGTAGACCACCTGCTTCGTCATCACGTCACTGACCCGGTACATGAGAGCCTCCGAAACACCCTTGGTCGATCCCGCAGCGGTACCCCGTGGCGCGCCCGCTACACCCGGTTGCCGAGTGCGCGGTCCACCTCGTCGACCAGCCGCTCGACCAGCCCGTCCATCGGCAGCTCCGCCCGCTCGCCACCGGCTCGGTCACGCAGCTCGACGTACCCGTCGGCGAGACGGCGGCCGACCACGACGGCGCGCGGGATGCCGATCAGCTCCGCGTCGGTGAACTTCACCCCGGCGGAGACGTTCACCCGGTCGTCGACCAGCACCCGCAGGCCGGCGGCGGACAGCCGCCCGCCGAGGGCGAGCGCCGCGTCGAGCTGCGGCCCCTTGCCGGCGGCGATCAGGTGTACGTCGACCGGCGCGATCGCCGCCGGCCAGACCAGTCCCCGCTCGTCGTGGTGCTGTTCGGCGATCGCGGCCACCGCCCGGGAGACCCCGATGCCGTAGCAGCCCATGGTCGGCCGGACCGGCTTGCCGGCCGAGCCCAGCACGTCGAGCGCGAAGGCGTCGGTGTAGCGGCGGCCGAGCTGGAAGATGTGCCCGATTTCGATGCCCCGACGCATGGTCAGCGCACCGGTGCCGCAAGCCGGGCAGGGGTCGCCGGGGCGCACCTCGGCCGCCTCGATGGTGCCGTCCGGGGTGAAGTCGCGGCCGGCGACCACGTTGGTGGCGTGCCGGCCCGGCTCGTTGGCGCCGGTCAGCCAGGCGGTGCCGGTGACCACCCGCGGGTCGACCAGGTAGCGGACGCCGAGCTTCGCCATGATCTGCGGTCCGATGTAGCCGCGGACCAGCTCGGGATGGGCGGCCCAGTCGTCGAAGACGGCCACGGTGGCCGGGGCGAGGCCCGCCTCGACCCGCTTCAGGTCCACCTCCCGATCGCCGGGCAGCCCGATGACCAGCAGCTCCGACGACTCCGCGCCCGGCCGGCGCACGCTCAGCACGACGTTCTTCAGCGTGTCGGCGGCGGTCCAGTCGTCCCGGTCGGCCAGCCGGCGAGTGTTCGCCAACTCGACCAGCGAGGCGATGGTGGGCGTCTCCGGGGTGTCGTGCACCTCGCTGGCCCGCTGCGCGTCCGGGTCGGTCGCGGCCGGGGCGGGGGTGGTCACCGCCTCGGTGTTCGCCGCGTAGTCGCACTCCGTGCAACCGACGAAGGTGTCCTCACCGACCGGCGTCGCGGCCAGGAACTCCTCCGACGCCGAGCCGCCCATCGCCCCGGACATCGCGTGCACCACCGTGTAGTCGAGCCCCAGCCGGTCGAAGACCCGCCGGTACGCCGCCCGGTGCCGCTCGTACGACTCCCGCAGGCCGGCCTCGTCGAGGTCGAACGAGTAGGCGTCCTTCATCAGGAACTCGCGCCCGCGCAGCAGGCCGGCCCGGGGCCGGGCCTCGTCGCGGAACTTCGTCTGGATCTGGAACAGCGTCACCGGGAAGTCCCGGTACGAGGTGAAGAGGTCCTTCACCAGCAGCGTGGCCATCTCCTCGTGCGTCGGGGCGAGCAGGTGCTCGGCGCCCTTGCGGTCGGCCAGGGTGAAGATGTCGTCGCCGTACTCCGTCCACCGGCCGCTGGTCCGGTAGGGCTCGGCCGGCAGCAGCGCCGGGAAGTGCACCTCCTGGTCGCCGACGGCGGTCATCTCCGACCGGACGATCTCGGTGACCCGGTCGAGCACGAGCTTGCCCAGCGGCAGCCAGGTGTAGCCCCCCGGCGCGGCGCGACGGATGTAACCGGCGCGCAGCAGGAGCCGGTGGCTCGGCACCTCCGCGTCCGCCGGATCCTCGCGCAGGGTCCGCAGCAACAGGGTCGACGTACGTAGCAGCATTCGCGCAGCGTACGACCGGCGCGGCGGGGCCGGCGACGCCATTACGCGGGTTGGTGTCGAAACTTGTCGCGCACATCGGCTGCCCGCACGGCAACCCGGCGAACGCGGGGTGGCGTCTGGAAATGCATCATCGGCACTGGCCCGAACCACGCGGAGGCGACTCGGGCCCCGACCACGCGGTGGACCGGACGTGGCGGTGTGCGAACCGCGTGTCGCAGCTCAGGGGCCCACTGTGCTGATTCGGGTTGTGCATCAGAGGCGTCGGGTGGGACCGGCGACGGCTGCCGGCGGGGATACTGTCCCCTGTGAAGTACGTCTCCCGGGTTCCGCAACCGCCGCTGGACCAGCTGGTCGACGACCTCTACTACCTCGAGGGCACCCCGCCGTACTCGCGACTGAAGTGAAGGTCGTGCTCAGCGTCGACGCCGGGCCGCTGCCGGCCGATTGATTTCTTACAAGCGCCCGCACCGGCATCCACCTCAGAATCAGCACATCACGACGCGAGGAGATCCAATGGGCAAGGTGATCATGGGCTGCGCCGCCGTCTCGATCGACGGGTTCATCGCCAACGAGAGCGACGAGGTCGGCCCGCTGTTCGACTGGGCGGGAAACGGCGACGTCGAGTGGACCTGGAGCGGCGAACCGGAGGAGTATTCGATGCACAGCACGCGTGCCTCCATAGAGTTCGTCAGAGCCGTCTACCCGCGCATCGGCTGCGTGGTGATCGGCCGCCGGCTGTTCGACCTCACGGACGGGTGGGACGGGGTGCCGGCCGCCGGTGAGCACGTCTTCGTCGTGACGCACAAGCCGCCGACGGACTGGAAGTATGCGGGGACCGCCCCGTTCACATTCGTCACCGACGGGGTCGAGTCGGCGATCGAGCGGGCGCGGGCATTCGCGGGCGACGACCGGATCGTCGACCTCGCCGCCGGGCAGATCGGAGGTCAGGCGCTGCGACTCGGGCTCGTCGACCAGGTCGTGATGAACATCGTTCCCGTCGTGTTCGGATCGGGTCGCCCGTTCTTCGGCGCGATGGGCGCCGGCGACATCGTCCCCCTCGACAACCCCGCCCGCGTCGTCCAGGGCGACCGTGTGACGCACCTGCTCTACGACGTCTCCCGCCCGTCGGCGTGACGCGGCGGCTCGTCGCCTGCGGAATCAGTGCGGACCGCCGGCCTCGGACGCCGGGTGACCGCGGTCCAACGGCTCGCCCTGCCGGCCGGCCCGGCGCGGGACAACCCCGCCGTCTCGCCGGACGGCCGCGGCTGGGCGCGGCGGACGGCAGCTACGGCAGGGTGGCCATCTCCTCGTGCGTCGGGGCGAGCAGGTGCTCGGCGCCCCTGCGGTCGGCCAGGGTGAAGATGTCGTCGCCGTACTCCGTCCACCGGCCGCTGGTCCGGTAGGGCTCGGCCGGCAGCAGCGCCGGGAAGTGCACCTCCTGGTCGCCGATGGCGGTCATCTCCGACCGGACGATCTCGGTGACCCGATCCAGGACGAGCTTGCCCAGCGGCAGCCAGGTGTAGCCGCCCGGCGCGAGGGGGGCCGACGACGCCATTACGCGGGTCGGTGCCGAAACTTGTCGCGGACATCGGTCGCCCGGACGGCAACCCGGCGATCCCGGGGTGGCGTCTGGAAAGGCATCAACGACTACCCCAAGGATCGGCTCGTGTGGACCCTCTCCTGAGTGAGTTCGACTCGTTCGTCCGTACCCGGACGCCGGCGCTGCTGCGCTCGGCTTACCTGCTGACCGGCGACCAGCACCTCGCCGAGGACCTCGTCCAGTCGGCACTGGCCCGTACCCACCGATCGTGGGGCCGGCTGCACGACAGCGGCAACGCCGAGGCGTACACCCGCAAGATCATGTATCACCTGCAGGTCTCCTGGTGGCGACGCCGGCGGGTGCCCGAGTCGGTGACGGGCGAGCTGCCCGAACCACGCGGAGGCGACTCGGGCCCCGACCACGCCCACCAGACCACCCTGCGGCTGACCCTGCGGGCCGCCCTGGCCAAGCTCTCCCCGAAGCAGCGGGCCGTGCTGGTCCTGCGCTTCTTCGAGGACCGCACCGAGGCCGAGGCCGCCGAGATGCTCGGCGTCACCGTCGGCACCGTCAAGAGCCAGACCTCCAAGGCGCTGGCCAAGTTGCGCACCGTCGCGCCCGAGCTCGCCGAGCTGTACGTCCTGGAAGGAAGCGCCCGATGAACGACCAGCGTCTCCGGCTCGACCTCGCCGATCTGGCCGAGGAGGTCACCCCGGTCGACCTGCGGGACCGCGCCCTGCGGACGTCCCGCCGGATCGGCATCCAGCGCGCGATCGCCACCTCGGCCGCAGCGGTGGTGCTGTTCGGCGCGGCCACCGGAACCGCGTTCGCGTTCCTGCCGAACCGGGGCGCCGACCCGGTCCCCGGCACCACGCCGTCGGTCACCGCCAGCCCGTCGCCCACCGCGTCCCCGACCCCGTCGCCCTCCGGCAGCCCGTCGATCGCCCCGCCGGCCACGTCGACCAGCAGCCAGCCCGCCAGCAGCGCCAGCTTCGGGCGGCTCCACTACGGCCCGGTCAACACGGGCGAGGCCGCCACCGCCAACCTCTACTCGTGGACGCCGGGTGGCACCCCCGTCCGACGGCTCGCCCTGCCGGCCGGCCCGGCGGAGCTCAATGCCGCCGTCTCGCCGGACGGCCGCAGGGTGGCCTGGGTCGAGGACGGCGGCGCGCTCTGGACCTCCGCCCTCGACGGCTCCGGCAAGCGCAAGCTCCACGACCTGGTCGACAACATGTGCTGGTCGCCGACCTGGTCGCCGAACTCCCGGCAGCTCACCGTGCGACTGGGCGCGGCGGACGGAAGCTTCAGCAAGGTTGGCTTGCTGGACGTCTCGTCGGGCGCCTTCACCGAGGTGGCCGGCTTCGACGGCTGCCACCCGGTCTGGGCCGCCAACGGCACGGTGGCCTTCGCCGACGGGTCGAACGGCACCGTCGTCGTCACCGACCGCACCGGCGCCGGGCGGCGCACCATCCCGGGCCTCGGCAGCAAGGGCAGCCGGTACGTCTGCTTCGACGTCGCCAGCATCTCCCCGGACGGGCGGCGGATCGCGCTGTTCCGGATCGACCGCGACGGCACCTACGGCGACGCGGCGCGCAGTCTGCTGGCCAACGCCGTGCTCGACACCCGGACGGGCAATGTGGTGAACCTGCCGCTGGGCGGCCGCGAACTGCGGCAGGCCTACTTCCAGGCGGACGGCTCGCTGGTGGCCCGGGTGCGCAGCGGCAGCCGGTACACCCTGATCCTGATCGACAAGGCCGGGAAGAAGGTCGCCGAGAAGGCGGAGCCGAGCAGCCTGGCCTCGATGCAGATCATCGCCGCCGTCGACTGACCCATCGGGTACGACAGGGGCGGGCCGTCCTCCGGGGGGCGGCCCGCCTGCTCGCCGTTTCGCCGGTATGGCGGTATCCCGGCGTGGTCGACGCCGCCACTTCGGCGACCTGGAGATGACCACTCGACCGCAGTTGCTGAGCACCGAAGCTCCGCACCTCGTCGTCTGGTCCTCGATCTGGCGGAAACGGCCGGACGCGAGGGTACGGTTCGATCTCCCGCCCGACGGCGGAGGCGGGACTGACCTGCGCTGGACCCTCTTTCTGGCCGAGCCGACGCCGGAGCCGGCGCTGCTGGGGCACATGCGTAAGCGACTCAACCAGCTCATCAACGCGAACCTGCGGTTCACGTTCGGCCAGTAGGTGGACGGCCCCGACCGTCAGCGCCCCTTGGCAAAGGTGACGAACGCTCGCCAGGTCTGCGGGTCGAAGGTGAGTACGGGACCGGCGGGGTCCTTGCTGTCGCGGACGCCGACGACACCGGGCAGGTTGTCGGCCACTTCCACACAGTCGCCCTGGACGCCGCTGCGGGTGGATTTGCGCCAGGTAGCGCCAATCAGCTCCATGACGTCACCACTTCCTTCATCAGCTCAATCGACTGCCGGCGAGACAAGGCCTCGTTCCGAACGCTCTCCCACCTCGCCAGCAGGATAGCCAGATCGTCATCCTTATCGACCACGACGCCGCCCAGTTGATGCTCAAGTTGCCCGATCCATCCGCCTTCGCTTGTCCTCGCGAGTGTGAAGTGGCCAGTCAGTCCAACATGCATGCTGATCTCGGCGGGGATGACGTGGATGCTGATGTGTGGACGCTCGCTGGACGCGATCAAGTGGGCAATCTGTTCGGCCATGAGCCCTCGGAAGGCCTCGTCGGTGCGGCGGAGGACGCTCTCCTCGACCACTGCCACGAACTGCGGCGGGTCCGAGCGGATGAGAACAGCTTGCCGGTCCATTCGAACCGCTACCCGCCGCTCCACTTCGTCATCGCTGATCATGTCGTCGGTGCGGATCACCGCCCGGGCGTAGTTCTCTGTCTGCAACAGGCCGGGAATCAGCGTTGGTTGATAGCAGCGCATCTGCTGCGCCTGGCGCTCCGCCTCCAGCCATGGCCGGAACCAGCTCGGCTGCCCGTCCCGCTCCGCGAGCTTCAGCATCGACGTCAACAGCCCACCCGTGCCGAGCACCTCGTCCGCCCGCTTGAGGAAGAACCGGTCGAGCGGGCGCTGGCCCAGCTCGACGGCGGAGACCTGGGAACCTGAGAAGTGGACGAGCTTCCCGAACTCCTCCTGACTCAGCTCGGCGTTCACCCGCAGCCGGCGCAGTTGTGCCCTGATCAGCTCGGCGGTCGGCTCGCGTTCCACAGTTCCTCCACGATTCCCTTGGCGTCTCCACGGCCCGTCCCCGCGGCCGGAAGAGCTGACCGGGCCCCGCCCCGACCAGCGTCGATGCCTTCCGACGGTAGTCGCGTCCTCGCCAGACTGTCACGTAGCGGGTCGCCTGCCGTCCGGCCCGCTCGGGGGCCGCCCGTGACCCCCGGTGCAGGGGCGGCCCCACCCCACGTCCGGAGGAGGTCGAGATGCGCCAACGGTCCGGCTCGTCGAGGGCACGAGGCTGGGCGAAAGGAAGCAGCCGGTGACTTTCAGCCAGCTCCCGGTACCCCGCCTCGGCCCGCACGCCAACCGGCCCCGCGCGTATCCGCCAGGCCGCCCACCGCACCTGCCGATCCGCCCGCTCTGGGTGTGCCGGGGCTGCGGCCTGCCGTGGCCCTGCGCCGAGGCCCGGCTGCTGCTCAAGATCGAGTACGCCGATCACCCGGTCGAGCTGGCCATCTACCTCTCCGGGCTCTACCACGAGGCCACCCACGACCTGTTCCGGCTGAACCCGCACGACGGGCCCACCCCACGCGAGCTGTTCGCCCGGTTCGTTGCGTGGGGGCCGTACCGGCGGCCGATCGTCGAGCCCTCGGAAGACGACCGGTGAGCCGAGCCGCCCGATGAGGCACCATCTGGTCATGATCGATTGGCGACTCGACCGGATCGGTTCGGCGCTGCGCGGAGAGAATCCCACCGTCCTGGCCCGGCTTCCCGGCGGGTTCGCCGTGATCGGGGACGTGCAGTGGCTCCCTGGCTACTGCGTGCTGCTGGCGGACGACCCGGCCGTGCAGCGGCTCACCGACCTACCGAGGGCGAAGCGGCTCGCGTACCTGGAGAGCATGGACCGGCTGGGCGAGGCGGTCGAGCGGGCCTGCGCCGAGGCCGACCCGGCTTTCCGGCGGGTGAACCTGGAGATCCTGGGCAACACGGACCCGTACCTGCACGCTCATGTCTGGCCCAGGTACGAGTGGGAGCCGCCGGAGATCGTCGGCAAGCCGGTCTGGCTGTATCCGGCGTCGAAGTGGCGAGACCCGGCCTCGGCGCTGAGCGAGCAGCACGACCAGCTGCGGGCCGCCATCACCCGGTACCTCACCGGGTAGCGGCCCCTGGTCGAGCCGGATCGATGACCTCCGCCACGTTCGCCGGACGGGTGGCAGCGCCGGGAACCGACCCGGTGACAGACTGGTCGCCGCAGGCAACGAAGAGCGTGAGGGAGGCGGCGTGCGCTGGCGCAGCTTCGTCGCGGTGGGGGACAGCTTCACCGAGGGCATGGACGACGCGTACCCGGACGGAACCTACCGCGGGTGGGCCGACCTGGTGGCGACCCGACTGGCCGCCGAGGCCGGCCCGGACTTCGGGTACGCCAACCTGGCGATCCGGGGTCGGCTCTTCCCCAGCGTGGTGGCCGAGCAGGTGCCCGCCGCCCTGGCGATGAAGCCCGATCTGATCAGCTTTGCGGCTGGCGGCAACGATGCGCTGCGCCGCAACTTCGACCCGGACACCCTGGTCACCCGCTTCGACGACGTGGTGCGGCAACTCCGCTCCGGCGGCGCCGACGTGATCCTCTTCCGGTTCGCCGACGTGATGGCGCGGTTGCCCGGCCAGCGCCTGGTCGCCCCCCGGATGGAGCTGATGAACCGGGCGGTCGGCGAGACCGCCGAGCGGCACGGCGCGATCCTGGTCGACCTGTACGCCGACGACACCTTCCTCAACCCGATGCTGTGGAGCACCGACCGGCTGCACCTGTCGGCCGCCGGGCACCGGCGGGTCGCCGCCCAGGTGCTGACGGCGCTCGGGGTGGGCTGCGACGAGGAGTGGCTGCTGGTCCCGGAGCAGCCGGCTCCCACGCCCTGGCTGGCCGCCCGCGCCGCCGACCTGCGCTGGGCCGGCCAGCACCTGGCCCCGTGGATCAAGCGGCGGCTCACCGGGCGGTCCTCCGGCGACACCGTCACCGCCAAGCGCCCACTGCTCGGGCCGGTCAGCGACTGACCGTGCGGACCATCCACGCCGCCACGCTGCTGCGGTCGACGCCGGAAGGCGAGCCGGTCGCCGGCCGCGCGGTGCTCGTCACCGGCAACCGGATCGAGGCGGTCGCGCCGCTGGACGAGTTGACGGAGGCGTACCCGCAGGTGCGGGTCCGGCGGTGGGCCGGCACCCTCGGGCCGGCGCTGGTGCACGACGGGCCCCTGCCGCCGGCACCGAGCCCGCGCGAGCGGGTGCACGCGCTGTTCCGGCTCGGCGTCGCCGCGGTGCTCGCCGCGCACGTCACCGAGCCGGAGCTGCGGGCCGCCGCCGTCCGCAACGACGTCGCGGTGCTCGACCGGGTACGACCGCCGGCGCTGGTGCCGACCGGCCGCGCCGACCTGGCCGTCTTCGCCGACGACGGCCGCTGCCTGGCCACCGTGGTCGCCGGGCGGCTGGTGCACCGCCGCGCCTGAACCCGGGTGGGCGTCGATCCTGAGTGGTCGCGTGCCGGCGGTCACATCCGCCGCACCCGATTTCCGATGGCCGGCCGCCGTGCCGGGATCCGGCGTACCTTGGGGATCATGCCTGTGCCGAGCGATCCGAATCCCCGCCTCCAGTCGTACGCCGATCCGCAGCGCCTGGTCACCACCGAGTGGCTGGCCGAGCACCTAGGCGACGAGGGCCTCGTCGTGGTGGAGTCCGACGAGGACGTGCTGCTCTACGACACCGGTCACATCCCGGGCGCCGTCAAGGTCGACTGGCACACGGAGCTGAACGACCAGGTGACCCGCGACTACCTCGACGCGAAGAGCTTCGCCGAGCTCTGCGCCGCCAAGGGCATCGGCCGGGGCGACACGGTGGTCTTCTACGGCGACAACTTCAACTGGTGGGCCGCGTACGCGCTCTGGGTCTTCTCGCTCTTCGGCCACGCCGACGTACGGCTGCTCGACGGCGGCCGGCAGAAGTGGATCGCCGAGGGGCGGGAGCTGACCCGGGAGAAGGTGACCCGTCCCCGCGCCGAGTACCCGGTGCCGCAGCGCGACGACACGCCGATCCGGGCCTACCGGGAGCAGGTCATGGCGCACGTCGCCGCGGGCCGGCCGCTGGTGGACGTCCGGTCGCCCGGCGAGTACACCGGCGAGATGCTGCACATGCCGGACTACCCGCAGGAGGGCGCGCTGCGCGGCGGGCACATCCCGGGCGCGGTCAGCAAGCCGTGGAAGTCCGCCGCGAACGAGGACGGCACCTTCAAGTCCGCGGACGAGCTGCGCGCCATCTACGCCGACCAGCTCGGGCTGAGCCCGTCGGACGACGTGGTGGCGTACTGCCGGATCGGTGAGCGGTCCAGCCACACCTGGTTCGTGCTGCGGCACCTGCTCGGCTACCCGCAGGTGCGCAACTACGACGGCTCGTGGACCGAGTGGGGCAACCTGGTCCGGGCGCCCGTCGCCAAGGGCGACCAGCCCGGCGGCATCGCCGGCTGAGTCCTCCCGCCGCACCGACGGCCGTGGTCACCGCTGGGTGACCACGGCCGTCGTCGTCACGGGGTACGCCCGTCCGGGGCCGTCCCGGTCAGGTAGCGCTGGAGGGTGGGGCCGACCCAGGCGACCAGCTCGGCCGGCGTCGCGTCCACCATGGGCGGCAGGCCGACGATGTAGCGGGTGAATGCCAGGCCGAGGATCTGGCTGGCGACCAGGCCGGCGCGGCGGGCGGTGGTCGCCGGGTCGGTGCCGAACCGGGCCACGACCGCGCCGAGCTGGTCGGCGAAGAGGCCGCGGATCCGCTCGGCGGCGCCCGGGTTGGTGCTGGCCGCCCGGAGCAGGGCGGCGAGCGTCTCGTCGCCCTCCCAGCGGTGCAGGAAGTGCCGGACCAGCACCTCGCCGAGCTGCCCGGTGGGCACGTCGGCCAGCTCCGGCAGCCGCAGGTCGAACTCGGCCGCCGCCGCGAAGAGTCCCTCCTTGTTGCCGTAGTAGCGCATGACCATCGACGGGTCGATCCGGGCGTCGGCGGCGATGGCGCGGATGGTGGCGCGCTCGTATCCGTCGGCGGCGAACCGTTCCCGGGCGGCGCGCAGGATCGCGGCGCGGGTGGCGTCCGAGCGGCGGGCGGGGGTTGCGGCGGTCATGTCCCCGACTCTATGCCAACAAGCGTTGACACGGCGTTCCGACCCGGCCTAGCCTTGCCTACAACCGTTGGCAAACACTTGTTGGCATAGGAGGTGGGCCATGTTGCCCGAGCGCACCGACGTCCTGGTGGTGGGGGCCGGGCCGACCGGCCTGACCGTCGCCGCCACCCTCGCCCGGCGGGGGGTGGACGTGACCGTGGTCGACCGCGCCGCGCAACCGCCGGTCACCTCCCGGGCTGCCGTCGTGCACGCGTACACCCTGGAGATGCTGGACCGGATCGGCGCCGCCGCGCCGCTGGTGGCCCGGGGAGCGGCGTCGCGCCGGTTCACCGTCCGCGACCGCGACCGGGTGCTGTTCAACGTCGGCTTCGGTGACCTGCCGAGCCGCTACCCGTACGCGCTGCTGGTCTCCCAGGCGGTCACCGAGGCCGTGCTGACCGACCGGCTCACCGCGCTCGGCGTCCGGGTCAACCGGCCGTACGAGGTGAGCAGCCTGGACCGCGACGACGCCGGCGCGGTGGTCGGGTTCGCCGACGGCGGCCGGGTCCGCGCCCGGTGGGTGATCGGCGCGGACGGCATGCACAGCACCGTGCGTGAGCTGGCCGGGATCGGCTTCGGCGGACCGGACGGCCGCGGCGAGTCGTTCGTCCTCGCTGACGTGCGGGTGCGCAGCGTGCTGCCCCGCGACGAGATCGCGCTCTTCCTGGCCCGGCCGGGGCCGCTGGTCTGGGCGCCGCTGCCGGACGGGGTGGTCCGGGTGGTCGCCTCGGTCGCCCAGGCCCCGCGCGTGCGGGACGCCGCGTACTTCCAGGCGCTGCTCGACGAGCGTGGGCCGGCCCGGCGGCCGGACCGGGTCACCGACGTGATCTGGAGTTCCCGGTTCCGGATCCACCACCGGGTCGCCGAGACCTACCGCGCCGGCCCGGTGCTGCTGGCCGGCGATGCCGCGCACGTGCACAGCCCGGCCGGCGGGCAGGGGATGAACCTCGGCATCTGCGACGCGGTCGCCCTCGGCGACACCCTCGCCGACGTGGTCGCCGGCGGACCCGACACCCTGCTCGACGACTACTCGGCCGCGCGCCGACCGCTGGCCGGGGAGGTCGCCGGCTTCGCCGACCGGCTGACCCGGCTCGCCACCGTTTCGCCGGCCGCCCGCCCGCTGCGCGACCTGCTGCTCCGCGCCGTCGCCGCCGCACCGGCCGTCCGTCGGCGGCTGGCGCTGCGCCTCTCCGGACTGGCCCAGCGTCCGGTCTAGGCTGCCCCGATGAGGCAGGTGTGGCGGGAGTGGGGTGACGTGCTGCTCGCCACGCTGGTCGCGGTGCCGGTGACGGTGCTGCTGGTCGCGCTGCTGGCCCGGGTCAGGGCCGCGCCGACCCGGCGGGAGGCGTGGCGGCGCAGCGCCGTCGAGGTGGGCATGGTCGCCGGGACGCTGCCCTGGGTGTGGATGATCCTCACGCCGCGCGCCGCGCCCGGCGAGGTCAAGCTGGTGCCGCTGCGTGACCTGGTCGATCTCGTCGCGGCCGGCCCACCGGCCACCGTCGTGGTCCAGGTGGTCGGCAACCTGCTGGTCTTCGCCGCGCTGGGCTTCCTCGCCCCGGTACGCTCCGCCGCCCTCGCCGGCGTCGGCCGGCTCTTCCTGCTCGGTGCCGCCGCCTCCGCGCTGGTCGAGTCCGCCCAGTACGCGCTCGACCTCGGCCGGGTCACCTCCGTCGACGACGTGCTGCTCAACGCGACCGGAGCGGCCCTGGCCGGGCTGCTGTCCCGGCGGTGGTGGGCGGGGCGTCGTCCGGTGCCGGCGCGGCCGGCTGCAGTGCCCGCCACGCCGCGAGCGTGACCAGCGCGAAGACCACCGCCGCCGCCCCGACCACCGGGCCCACCCCGTACGCCGCCCCGGCCAGCCCGGCGAGCGTCGCGCCGACCGGCGCGGTGAGCACTGCCGCCATCCGCTGGGTGGCACCCACCCGACCGAGCAGCGCGGCCGGCACCCGGCCCTGTCCGTACGCCGCCCACAGGCTGTTCCACACCGTGCTCCCACCCGCGAAGACGGCCAGCGCGAGCCCGGCCGGCACCGGGTGCCGGACCAGCGCGAACCCGGCCAGGGCGACGGTCTGTGCGAGGAGTACCGCGCGCAGCGCGGAGGTGGTGCCGAGCCGGGCGGCCAGCCGCCCCGCCCCGAGCGCCCCGGCCAGCCCGCCGAGCACGACCGCCGCCATGAACAGCCCGTACCCGGCCGGCGGCACCCGCAGCACGTCCAGCGCGTAGAGGACCAGCACCGCCATCAGCGCGCTGATCGCCAGGTTCGTCCCCGCGCTGAGCAGGGTGATCCGCCACATCGTCGGCTCACCCCGCAGCCACCGCACCCCGTCCGCGGCCTCCCGCCACACCGAGCGCCTGGCGACCCCACGCTCGTGTCGGCCCTCGCGGCCCCGCAACCCGGCGTCGGCGGCGGACCGGGAGAGGGCGAGGGTGAGCAGGGCGGCGAGGGCGAAGGTGGCCGCGTCCACGGTGAGCGGGACGCTCGGCGAGACCGCGAAGAGCACGCCGGCCAGCGGGGCGCCGAGCAGGCCGCCGGCCAGCGCGGTGCCGGCCTGGAGGCGGCCGTTGGCAGCCGGCAGGGCCGGCGCGGGCACCAGGGTGGGAAGCAGCGCGAACGAGGCGGCGTCGAAGAGGACGCCGAGCGCGGCGAGCAGGAACGCCGTCGCCACCAGCGCCGGCACCCCGGCCAGGCCGCCGGCCACCGCGCCGGCCAGCGCCGCGACCACGGCCGCCCGCAGGGCGTCCACCAGCGCCATCGTCCGGCGGCGGTCCCAGCGGTCGGCGTACACGCCGCCGAGCAGGCCGAGCAGCAGCGGCGGGAGCTGCGCGGCGACGGTCACCACGGCCACCGCCCGGGGGTCGCGGGTCAGCGTCGCGGCCAGCAGGGCCAGCGCCGGCGTACGCAGGGCGTCGCCGAACCGGGAGGAGACGGCGGCGGACCAGAGCAGCCGGTAGTCCCGGCCGAGTGGGGTGGCGGTCATGCCGACGGACCCTGCCCTCTCGACCGGGTCGAGGGTCAAGGCGACCACGGGTCGGACAGCGTCGGTCATCACCGGTACGGTGAGCGCCGAATCCGACCGGGGAGAGCGTGTGGACCGCACCTTCCAGGTCGACCTCCGTGGCGTGGTCGACCTGCTCAGTCATCACCTCTACGGCAGCCCACGGGTGTACGTCCGGGAACTGCTCCAGAACGCCGTCGACGCGATCACCGCCCGCCGCGCCACCGATCCGGACGCCCCCGCCCGGGTACGGATCGAGCCGCCGGAGCTGACCGGCGACGGCACCCTGCGGGTGCACGACACCGGCGTCGGCCTCACCGAGGCGCAGGTGCACGAGCTGCTGGCCACCATCGGTCGCAGCTCCAAGCGCGACGAGCTGGGCTTCTCCCGGCACGAGTTCCTCGGCCAGTTCGGCATCGGCCTGCTCTCCTGTTTCCTGGTCGCCGACGAGATCCGGGTGGTCACCCGGCACGCCGACCAGCCGACCGTGCTCTGGACGGGCTGGTCCGACGGCCGGTACGCCGTCCGGCTCGCCCCGCCCGAGCAGGCCCGGCCGGAGCCCGGCACCACCGTCACGCTGGTGCCCCGCCGCGACGCCGACCAGTGGCTCGGCGTGCCGACGGTGACCGAGCTGGCCCGGCTCTACGGCAGCCTGCTGCCGGTCGACGTGCGGGTCGGCGACACCCCGACCACCGCCGGGCCGCCGCCCTGGCCGACCGCCCCCGGCGCCCCGCTGGACCGGGCGGCCCTGGTCCGCTACGCGCAGGAGACCCTCGGCTTCGTCCCGTTCGACGTGGTGCCGCTGGCGGTGCCGGAGGCCGGGCTGACCGGGGTGGCCTTCATCCTGCCCACCCCGGTGAACCCGGCGGCGCGGGCCGGGCACCGGGTCTACCTCAAGCGGATGCTGCTCACCGAGCACGCCGACGGGCTGCTGCCGGACTGGGCCTTCTTCGCCCACTGCGTGGTCGACGCCAGCGAGCTGCGGCCCACCGCCAGCCGCGAAGCGCTCTACGAGGACACCCTGCTCACCGGCACCCGGGACGCCCTCGGCGACCAGGTGCGCGGCTGGCTGGTCCGGCTGGCCAAGCACGACCCGCGCCGGCTCGCCGAATTCCTCCAGGTGCACCACCTGGGGGTCAAGGCGCTCGCCCTGCACGACGACGAGATGCTGCGCCTGGTCGACCAGTGGTGGCCGATGGAGACCAACGTCGGCACGCTCACCCTCGCCGAGTTCCGGCAGCGCCACGGCCTGCTCCGGTACGCCGCCAGCCTCGACGAGTTCCGCCAGCTCGCCGCCGTCGCGGCGGCGCAGGACCTGGCCGTGGTCAACGGCGGCTACACGTACGACACCGAGCTGATCGAGCGGCTGCCCGCGGTGGACCGGTCGGTGCTGATCGAACGGCTGGAGCCGAGCGATCTGACCACCCGCTTCGACGCGCTCGAACCGCACGTCGAGCTGGCCCTGCGGCCGTTCCTGACCGGCGCCCAGCGGGCCCTGGAACGGCTCGGCTGCGAGGTGGTGGTCCGGGCGTACGACCCGGTCTCGCTGCCGGCGCTCTACCTGGTCAGCCGCTCGGCGGCGTTCAACGACCAGCTCGCCGCCAGCCGGGAGAAGGCCGACGAGCTGTGGGGCGGCGTGCTGGACGCGCTGGCCGCCTCCGCCCCGCCGGACCGCCCGCAGTTGGTGCTCAACCACCGCAACCCGCTGGTCCGCCGGGTCACCACGCTGACCGACCCGGAGCTGGTCGGGCTCGCCGTCGAGGCGCTCTACGGGCAGGCGCTGCTGCTCGGGCACCACCCCATCCGCGCGGCCGACGCCGCCCTGTTGAACAGTTCCTTCCTCGGCCTGCTCGGCCGGGCCGTACCGGGACGGGAGTGAACCGACCGTGAGCGACGACGACCTGTGGCGGCTGCTGCACGAGGCCCACAACATGCCGTACGGGGCGGGGCAGACCGCCGCGCTGGAACAGCTGATCCGGCGGGCCGACGCCGGCGACGACCGGCACCTCGCCTTCGCCGCCCGGATGCAGGCCACCACCGCGTACGTCTACGGCGGCGAGCCGGCGAAGTCGTTCGTGACCTTCTCCTGGTGCCTCGCCGAGTTCGACCGGGACCCGCAGCCCTACCACCAGCGCTTCGCCCACCAGCTGCTCTGGCACTTCAAGTACATGGTCAGCGCCATGCTGAAGTTCCCCGAGCTGCCGCTGGACCGCACCTACGCGGTGCTGGAGGACATGGAGCGGCGCTACCGGGACACCGGGCACTCGCTCCAGGCCGTGTACAAGCACCGCTACCTGGTGGCGTCGCACCTCGGGGCGCACGACGAGGCGGCCGAGTGGTACCGCCGGTGGATGACCACCCCCCGCGACGCTCTCTCCGACTGCGCCGGCTGCGACCCGACCACGCAGGTGCACCACCTGTGTGAGGTGGGTCGGCACGACGAGGCGGTGGCCCTGGCCGAGCCGGTGCTCGCCGGCCGGCTCAGCTGCACCGAGCAGCCGCAGGCGATCCTCACCGCACTGCTGCCGGCGTACCTGGGTACCGGCCGGGGCGAGGCCGCGCGGAACGCGCACCGGGAGGCGTACCGGCGGCTGCGGTCGAACCTCTCCGACCTGTGGGAGATCGCCGACCACGTCGAGTTCTGCACCCTGACCGGGAACGACGCCCGCGCCCTGGAACTCGTCGAGCGGCACCTGGACTGGCTGGACCGGGCACCCACCCCGGCCGCCGCCATGCACTTCGCCGCCACCGCCGCGGCCGCGCTGCGGCAGGTGCCGGGTGAGCTGACCGTGCACCGCCGGGCGTTCGGCGACCGGCCGGCCGGGGAGGTGCCGGTGGGCACCCTCGCCGCCGAGCTGACCGACACGGCGACCGCGCTGGCCGCCCGGTTCGACACGCGCAACGGCACGGCGTACCAGTCGGAGGTGGTCGCCCGGCGGCTCGCCGCGCAGCCCGTCGGGGAGCACCTGCCGCTCTCGGCCAGCCTGCGTCGCCGCCCGACCCGCGCCACCGAACCGGCCCCGGCCGACGTGGTCGGGGCGGAGCCGGTGCGGGTGCCGGCCGGGGCGAGCGCCGAGGAACTGCTCGCCCTCGCCGACGAGTGCTGGCGCACCCACCGCACCGACGACTGCGCCACCGTCCTCAAGGCGTACGACGAGCGGTTCGGCGACGCCGAGCTGCCGGCGGCCACCGTGGCACGCCGGCTGGAGCTGCGCGCGGGCGAGCTGAACGACGACGGTGACCCGGCGGCCTCCATCGAGGCCAACCGGGTGGCGCTGGCCGCCTGGCGGGCGGTGCCCGACCCGGTGCGCGCACAGGTGGTGGCCGGGCGCCTCGGCGCGCTGCTCTGCATGACCGACGAGGGCGCCGAGGAGGGGCTGGCGCTGGCCCGCGAGTCGGCCGACCATCTCGACCGGCACGGCGACCAGCGGGAGCGGGCCGCCGCGCACGACCGGCTGGCCCTGGCGTACGTGCACCGGCAGCGCTGGGCCGACGCGCTCGACGAGATCGACCGGGCCGCCGCCGAAGCGGACGTCGACCCGTGGCTGGCGGCCCGGGTGGCGCTGCACCGCGCGCACGTCCTGGAGGAGCTGGACCGGGGCGAGGAGATGGGCGAGGCGGCCGAGCGGGCCCGCCGGCTCAGCCGCGAGGTGGGCTCGGCCGGCATGCTGGTCGCCGCCTGCCTGGCGTACGCCCGCTGGGCCGACGAGCCGGCCGAGGCCGTTGCCGCCTGCGACGAGGCGCTGCGGGTGGCCCCGGCGGACGCCCGGCTGGCGGTCCGGGTGGCCCGGGGCCGGGCGCTGCTCGCCGCCGACCGGGCCGCCGACGCGGTGGACGACCTGGCCGAGGCGGTGACCCTCTGCGTGGAGCAGGGCGCCGTGGGCGACGCCTTCCTGCGGTGGGAGCTGGCCAACGCCTACCGGGTGGCCGGCCGGCTGAGCGAGGCCGCCGAGGTGGCCGAGGAGGCGGTGCTCGGGCTGGACCGGCTCGGCGCCCAGGCCGAGGCGGACCGGTGCCGGCACCTGCTGGCCGGCGTCTACGAGGGCCTGGGCGAGATCGACCCGGCGCTCGCCCTGCTGGAACAGCTCGCGGAGAACCTGGACAGCCCGGACAACCTCCCGCACCGGGCGCAGGTGCTGGAGGAGGCCGGCGGCATCCTCTACGACGCCGACCGGGACGCGCTGGCCGCGCAGCGGTTCGCCGCGTCGGCGTCGGCGTACCGGCTGGCCGAGCTGCCGCTGGACGAGCTGCGGGCCCGTCGGCGGCAGCTGCTGGCGCTCTTCTGGTCTGGTGACCTGCCGGCCGCCGCCGCGCTCGTCGACGTGGTGGACGAGGCCGCGGCGGCGCTCACCGGGCTGCCCGAGGAGCCGCCCGTGGTGACGTACGAGCGGGCCCTGGCGGCCGAGGCGGTGGCCCGGGTGCTGACCGCCGAGGGCCGCACGGTCGCGGCGCTGGACCGGCTGGACGGCGTGGCCGACCGGCTGCGGTCGATCGAGGCGTTCGGCGAGGCGGCGCAGGTCGAACTGCTCACCGGTGACCTGCTGCTGCGCGGTGACCGGCCGGCCGACGCGGAGCGCCTGCTCCGCGAGGTGCTGGGCGGGCTGCCGCCCGGCTCCCGGCCGGCCGGCCAGGCGGCCTGGCTGCTCGCCCGGGCCCTGGACGAGCTGGGCCGGTCGGCCGAGGCGGCGAAGCTGCGCGCCGAGCACGGGATCGAGGAGAACTGACGGTGGTCGCCGGCCCGGGCGGCGGTGTCCGCGCAGGCGGGGAGCGCGCGGTGGGCCGGCGGCGGGGCGGTGAACCGACCGACGGGTAACCGAGCCTCCACCACGGCCGGCGCGCGGTCTAGGCTTGCCCGGTGGCGGTGGAGCAGCAGGCGCGGGGCGGGGCGAACGGCGCGACGGGCGCGGGCCGACGCCGGTCCCGTCGGGACGAGATCCTGGAGATCGCGGTCGGCCTCTTCGCCGCGCGCGGCTACCACGGCGTGTCGATGGACGACATCGGCGCCGCCGCGGGCGTGACCGGGCCGGCGCTCTACCACCACTTCGCCGGCAAGGAGGCGATGCTGGTCGCCGCGCTGATCCCGGTCAGCGAGGGGCTGCTCGCCGGCGGCCGGGACCGGGCCGCCGGCCACCCGGACGACCCGCGCGGCGCGCTGGAGTCGCTGATCGATTTCCACGTCGACTTCGCGCTGGCCAACCCGGCGGTGATCGCGCTGCACCTGCACGAGCTGGACCGCCTCCCCGACGAGCCGCGTCGCAAGATCCGCCGGCTCCAGCGGCTCTACGTCGAGGAGTGGGTGACCGTGCTGACCGCGCTGCACCCGGGGCTGCCCGACGGCGAGGCCCGGGTGCTGGCCCACGCCGCCTTCGGCCTGATGAACTCCACGCCGTTCCTCGGCGGCGAGGTCGACCGCCGCCGCCGCGCCGAACTGCTCCGCGCCGCCACCCTCGCCGCCCTCCTCGCCCCCACCGACCCCGCCTGACCCCGCCGGGCCCCCGGCCCGCCTGCTTCGGTGATCAAGAAGTTCGGGTCAGGAATCCGGCTCAAGCCGACGCAAACTTCTTGATCACCGCGCCGGTGGGAGCCGGGCGACTCGTGAGTAACCGGCGGCTCGTGGTTACCTGGCACCCGTCCCCACCCCTGGACGTCGGGAGGAAACATGATCGAGTCGCTGCTGGTCGCCAACCGGGGCGAGATCGCCCGCCGGATTATCCGTACCGCCAAGCGGCTCGGTATCCGCGCGATCGCGGTGCACTCGGAGGCCGACGCCGGCCTGCCGTTCGTCACCGAGGCCGACGAGGCGGTCTGCGTCGGCCCGGCCAACCCGGCGCAGAGCTACCGGAACGTCGAGGCGATCCTCGCCGCCGCCAAGTCGACCGGCGCGCAGGCGATCCACCCCGGCTACGGCTTTCTGTCGGAGAACGCGGACTTCGCCCGTACCGTCGAGGCCAGCGGCCTGATCTGGGTCGGGCCCCGCGCGGACGCGATCACCGCGATGGGCGACAAGATCAATGCCCGGAACCTGATGGCGGCGGCCGGCGTTCCGGTCGCGCCCGGCACCACCGACCCGGCGGCCGACCTGGACGCGGCGGTCGCGGCCGCCGCGGAGATCGGCTACCCGGTGATGGTCAAGGCCGCGGCCGGTGGCGGCGGCATGGGCATGGGCGTGGCCACCGACGAGACCGCGCTGCGCACCGAGTACGACAAGGTGCGCTCGTTCGCCGAGCGGATGTTCGGCGACGGCTCGGTGCTGATCGAGCGGTACTTCCCCCGGGTACGCCACGTCGAGGTGCAGATCCTCGGCCTGGCCGACGGTCGGGTGGTGGCGCTGGGCGAGCGGGAGTGCTCGGTGCAGCGGCGCAACCAGAAGCTGGTCGAGGAGTCCCCGTCGCCGGCGGTCTCCCCGGAGCTGCGCGAGCGGTTCCTGGCGGCGGCGGTACGGGCCGGCGAGGCGGTCGGCTACCGCAACGCCGGCACGGTGGAGTGCCTGCTGGACCCGGCCACCAACGAGTTCTTCTTCCTGGAGATGAACACCCGCCTCCAGGTCGAGCACCCGGTGACCGAGCTGGTCTACGGCGTGGACCTGGTGGAGGAGCAGCTGCGGGTGGCGGCCGGCCTGGCGCCGACGTTCGACCCGGACGCGCTCGCCCCGCGCGGGCACGCCATCGAGCTGCGGATCAACGCGGAGGACCCGAAGCGCTTCCTGCCCGGACCCGGCGCGATCAAGACCTGGGTCGAGCCGACCGGCGAGGGCGTCCGGGTCGACTCCGGCTACATCGAGGGCAACACGGTCACCCCGTTCTACGACAGCCTGATGGCCAAGCTCATCGTCAGCGGCGCCACCCGCGCCGAGGCCATCGAGCGCGCCAAGGCGGCCGTCGCCGCCTTCGAGCTGGCCGGCCCGAAGAACAACCTCCCCTTCTTCGCCGAACTCCTCGAGAACGAGGAGTTCCTCTCCGGCGACTACGACACCGGCATCGTCTCCCGCATGCGCTGACCCCCCGACCCCGGTCGATCATGAAGTTGTCGTCCCGACACGCCGTCGGCACGGGCGACAACTTCATGATCGACGGGTGGGGTGCGGGCGGGCGGTGCGGAGTGGGAGGGTGGGGGAACCAGCACAGCACTACGTCACAGTGAGGTGACCCCTTATGGCGGAACTGCCGGACTTCGTCTCCATCCGTGAGGTCGGGCCGCGGGACGGGCTCCAGAACGAGGAGCCGATCCCCACCGACGCCAAGGTGCGGCTGCTCGACGCGCTCTCCGGCACCGGCGTCCAGCGGATCGAGGCGGTGTCGTTCGTGCACCCGAAGGCGATCCCGCAGATGGCCGACGCCGACGAGGTGTGGCAGCGCGCCACCCGGGCCGACGGGGTGCGCTACTCGGCCCTGGTGCCCAACACCCGGGGTGCGCAGCGGGCCCTCGCGGCCGGGTTCACCGAGATCGAGGTGGTCGTCTCGGCCAGCGACACGCACAACCGGCGCAACGTGAACCGCTCGACCGAGGAGTCGCTGGACGACATCGCCGAGCTGATCGACCTGCTGCACGGCGCCGGCGCCCGGGCCGAGGTGATCGTGGCGACCAGCTTCGGCTGCCCCTACGAGGGCGACGTCGACCCGCAGCGGGTGGCCGGCATCGTCGACCGGGTCGTCCGCGACGGCGCCGACCGGGTCGCGTTCGGCGACACCACCGGCATGGGTACGCCCCGGCGGGTCCGCGAGCTGGTCACCGCCGTACGGGACCGCAACGCGCACATCCCGGTGCTGCTGCACTTCCACAACACCCGGGGCACCGCCCTGGCCAACCTGCTGACCGCCCTGGAGCTGGGCGTCACCGAGTTCGACGCCAGCGTCGGCGGCCTCGGCGGCTGCCCGTACGCCCCGGGAGCCAGCGGCAACCTGGCCACCGAGGAGGCGGTGCACATGCTGCACGACATGGGTATCGACACCGGCATCGACCTGGACGCGCTGATCGAGGCGGCCGAGCTGGCCGAGGAGCTGGTCGGCAAGAAGCTCCCCTCCGGCGTGCTGCGCGCCGGCCCCCGCACCCGCCTCACGCCGCTGCCGACCTGACCCGCCCCTTCCTCGCCGTGATCAGGAGGTGTGCGGCGCACACCTCCTGATCACCATGTTTGAGCGGCGGGTCGGCCGCCGGTGGCGGGTCGCCGGAGGGTGGTCCGATGCGCTAGCCTAACGATCGTTCAGGTAAGTCGGTCCGCTCACGAGGTGGCCCGGCCCAGGCGGCGAGGGAGTCGGCGTGACGCTCGACGGTGAGGCACTGGAGCAGCTGCGCAAGCGCGCCCGGGCCGGCGGTGCGGACAAGTACCACGCGGCGAACGCCGCCAAGGGCAAGCTCTTCGCCCGCGAGCGGGTCGCGCTCCTGGTCGACGAGGGTTCCTTCGTCGAGGACGGCCTCTACGCGAACGCGATGGCCGACGGGCTGCCCGCCGACGGCGTGGTCACCGGCACCGCCACCATCGACGGCCGGCAGGTCTGCCTGATGGCCAACGACTCGACGGTCAAGGCCGGCAGCTGGGGCGCCCGGACGGTCGAGAAGATCATCCGGATCATCGAGCGGGCCTACTCGACCGGCGTGCCGATGGTCTACCTGGTCGACTCGGCCGGGGCCCGGATCACCGATCAGGTCGACCTGTTCCCGGGTCGGCGCGGCGCCGGCAAGATCTTCTGGAACCAGGTCCGCGCCTCGGGTTCCATCCCGCAGGTCTGCGCACTGTTCGGGCCGAGCGCGGCCGGCGGGGCGTACATCCCGGCGTTCTGCGACGTGGTGGCCATGGTGGACGGCAACGCCAGCATGTACCTCGGCTCGGACCGGATGGTCGAGATGGTCACCGGCGAGAAGACGACGCTGGAGGCGATGGGCGGCGCCAAGGTGCACTGCGCCGAGTCCGGGGTCGGGCACTTCCTCTGCAAGACCGAGGCCGACGCGCTGGACGTGGTGAAGCGCTACCTGTCGTACCTGCCGGCGAACTGGCAGCAGCAGCCGCCGGCCGCCGAGGCGGTCGCGGCGCCGGAGAAGGCCGACCTGGCCGCGCTGGTCCCGGCCAGCGAGCGGCAGGCCTTCGACATGCGCCGGTACGTCAAGGGCCTGCTCGACGACGGCTCGTTCTTCGAGATCCAGGCGCTCTGGGCCAAGGAGCTGACGATCGGCTTCGGCCGGCTGAACGGCGAGGTCGTCGGCGTGGTCGGCAACAACTCGATGTTCAAGGGCGGGGTGCTCTTCGTCGACTCGGCCGACAAGGCGACCCGGTTCGTGCAGCTCTGCGACGCCTTCAACGTGCCGCTGCTCTTCCTGAGCGACGTCCCCGGCTTCATGGTCGGCAGCGCGGTGGAGAAGCAGGGCATCATCCGGCACGGCGCCAAGATGATCACCGCGATCTCCGAGGCGACCGTGCCGAAGATCTGCGTGGTGGTCCGCAAGGCGTACGGCGCGGGCCTCTACGCGATGGCCGGGCCGGGCTTCGAGCCGGACGCGACCATCGCGCTGCCCACCGCGAAGATCGCGGTGATGGGGGCGGAGGCCGCGGTGAACGCCGTCTACGCCAACAAGATCGCCGCGATCGCCGACGAGACCGAGCGGGCCGCCTTCGTCGCCGCGAAGCGCGAGGAGTACGAGCGGGACATCGACGTCGTCCGGCTCGCCAGCGAACTGGTGGTCGACGCCATCGTCGAGCCGCACGAGCTGCGCGCCGAGCTGGTCCGCCGGTTCGCCGCCGCGCGTACCAAGGACCGGCACTTCTCCCGGCGCCGGCACGGCGTCACCCCGGTCTGACCCGGCCCACCTCAGCCCGCAGCACCGTCGCGGCGTCACGAGCGCCCGGCGGCTCGTCCACACAGGAGGATCAGATGGACTTCCGGCTCACCGAGGAACAAGAGGCGCTGCGGTCCAGCGTGCGGGACTTCGCGCGTGAGGTGGTCGCCCCGGTCATCGCCGAGCACTACGAGAAGCACACCTTCCCGTACGAGGTGATCCGCCAGATGGGCAAGATGGGCCTGTTCGGCCTGCCCTTCGGTGAGGAGCACGGCGGCATGGGCGGCGACTACTTCGCGCTCTGCCTCGCCCTGGAGGAGCTGGCCCGGGTCGACTCCAGCGTGGCGATCACCCTGGAGGCCGCGGTCTCCCTCGGCGCGATGCCGATCTACCGATTTGGTACTCCGGAGCAGAAGGCGACCTGGCTGCCGAAGCTGCTCAGTGGCGAGGCGCTGGCCGGTTTCGGGCTGACCGAGCCGGGCACCGGCTCCGACGCCGGTGGCACTCAGACCCGCGCGGTGCTGGACGAGGTCACGAACGAGTGGGTGATCAACGGCTCGAAGGCGTTCATCACCAACTCGGGGACCGACATCACCGCGCTGGTCACCGTCACCGCGGTCACCGGCACGAAGCCGGACGGCTCGAAGGAGCTGTCGACCATCATCGTGCCGACGGGGACGCCGGGCTTCACGGTGGCGCCGGGCTACTCCAAGGTCGGCTGGACCGCCTCGGACACCCACGAGCTGACCTTCGACGACTGCCGGGTGCCGGCGGCGAACCTGCTCGGTGAGCGGGGTCGGGGCTTCGCGCAGTTCCTGCGCATCCTCGACGAGGGTCGGATCGCCATCGCCGCGCTCGCCGTCGGCCTCGCCCAGGGCTGCGTCGACGAGTCGATCAAGTACGCGAAGGAGCGGCACGCCTTCGGCCAGCCGATCGGCAACTACCAGGCGATCCAGTTCAAGATCGCCGACATGGAGCTGAAGGCGCACACCGCCCGGCTGGCGTACTACGACGCCGCCGCGCGGATGCTGGCCGGTGAGCCGTTCAAGCGGCAGGCGGCGATCGCCAAGCTGCACGCCAGCACGATCGCGGTGGACAACGCCCGCGAGGCCACCCAGATCCACGGCGGCTACGGCTTCATGAACGAGTACCCGGTCGCCCGGTTCTGGCGCGACTCCAAGATCCTGGAGATCGGCGAGGGCACCTCCGAGGTGCAGCGCATGATCATCGCTCGCGACCTGGGCGTCTGATCCGGCCCCCGGCCCCTGTCGCGCCGCCGCATGGCAGGGGCCTGTCGGATTCCGGCGCGTCGGCTGGACGACGCACCCGTGTCGACCGTCGTATCCGGTCCGTACCCTTCGTGGCCATGACACCGGCTCATGATCACCAGTTGGCGCCGGGTGGTCGTACCCCGCTGGCGGAGCTGTTGCGGGGGCATCGGCTCCGGGCCGGTCTCACCCAGGCCGAGCTGGCCCAGCGGGCCGGGATCGGCGTGCGGACCGTCCGTGACCTGGAGCGCGGCCGGTCCAGCCGGCCGCAGCGCACCACCGTGGAGCTGCTCGCCGACGCGCTCGGCCTCACCGACGGGCCGCGCGCCGCCTTCCTCACCACCGCCCGTGGGCGGGTCACCGTCCCGGCCGTCGCCGCGGACCCGGGCCGCGTGCCGAGCGCCGGGTCCGCGCCCCGCGAACCCGACCCCTCGGGTACGCCGATCGCGCTCCCGCCCCCGGTCGAGCTGATCGGGCGGGAGCGGGACCTGGCCGACCTCGCCGCGCTGCTCACCACGGACCACTGGCCGCCGGTGGTGACCCTGGTCGGGCTGGCCGGCGTGGGCAAGACGGCGCTGGCCCTGGCGGTGGCGCACGAGGTCGTCGCCGCGTATCCCGGCGGGGTGGCCGGCGTGCTGGTCGGTGAGGGCTCCGACGCCGCCGACGTGCTGGCCGCGATGAGCGCCGTGCTCGGCGCGGCCCGCCTGCCCGACCTGGCCGTCCGGCTGCGCAACCGGCCGGCGTTGCTGCTGGTGGACGCGGCCGAGCGTGCCCCGGACCCGCTGGCCGAGGCGTTGCGGCAGCTCACCGACGCGGTGCCGAGCCTGCGGGTGCTGGTGACCGGGCGGCACCCGGTGGGCGTACCCGGGGAACTGGTCCGCCCGGTGGCGCCGCTGGACGTGCCCCCGGCCGACGTGGTGGACGCCGCCGACCTGGCCCGCTACCCGGCGGCGGCGCTCTTCGCCGCGCGACTCGCCCGGGTCCGCCCCGAGCCGCCCGACCCGCGGGAGCTGCCCGCCCTGGCCGCGCTGGTGCGCCGGCTCGGCGGGCTGCCGCTCGCGATCGAGCTGATGGCGGCCCGGGGCCGGATCCTCGACCTCGACGAACTGCTCGACCGGTACGGCGACCGGGTCCTCGACCTGGCCAGCCCCGACCTGGGCCGACGCGGCTGGGAGGCCGCCGAGCCGGCGGGGTCGGGCCGCGCGCGGGCGGCGGTGGCGGTGACCCTGCGCGAGGCGGTGGCCACCAGCTACCGGCTGCTCGCCGCCTCGGAGCGCGCGGCGGTACGCCGACTCTCCGCGTTCGCCAACCGCTGGTCGGTGGAGCTGGCCGAGGAGCTGCTGGCCGACGAGGCCGACCGGGACGGCGCGGTGGTCGTCGACCCGGTTCCGCTGCTGGACCGGCTGGTGGAGCTGGGGCTGCTCAGCGTCCGGGGGTCCGGTCCGTTCCGGTTCCGGCTGCTCGACGCGGTCCGGGACTTCGCCGTCGAGCGGGCCGCCGGCCGGGGCGAGCTGACCGCGATCCGCCGCCGGCACGCCGTCGTCGTGGCCCGGCTGGTCACTCGGACGGCACCGGACCTGGTCGGGGCGAAACTGCCCGCCGCCGTACGCCAGCTCGACGAGGCGACCAGCGACATCAGCGCCGCGCTGGCGCACGCCGCCACCGACGACCCGCTGACCGCGCTGCGGCTGGCAGCGGCGCTGACCCGCTGGTGGCGGCTGCGCGGGCGGGACGTCTCCGGGCGGCAGTGGCTGCGCCGGCTGCTGGCCGACCCGCGTACCGCCGACGCCGACCCGGTGCTGCGGGCCTGGGCGCTGCTCGGGGTGGCCCGGCTCGCCGCCGAGCACGGGGCGGGGGCGCAGGAGCTGCCGGCCGCCCGCGCGGCGCTCGACGTCTTCGCCGCACACGGCGAGGTCACCGGCGAGCTGGAGGCCCGGACGGTGCTCTGCGCGCTGCTCGTCGCCACCGGCGAGCACGACGAGGGGCGCGAGCAGGCGCAGGCGGTGCTGGCGCTGGCCACCCGGCACGGCCGGATCCGCGACATGGCGGTCGCCCAGAACAACCTCACCTGGCACGAGATCCGCCTCGGCGACCTGACCGGCGCCCGGCGGCGGCTGGCCATCGTCGACCGACTGGCCGCCCAGTGCGACGAGCGGCGGCTGCGGCTGCTGGCCCGGGCCAACCTGGCCGACGTGGCCCGCCTTGAGGGCCGGTACGCCGAGGCGGTGGAGCAGGGCCGCCGGGTCGCCGGTGCGCTGGCGGACCTGGGCGACCCGGGACACCGTCGCCGGGTGCTCGGCACGGTCGGCCTGGCGCTGGCCCGCGGCGGTCGGCTGGACGAGGCCGTCGACGTGCTGGCCGAGCTGCGGGCGGAGGCGCGACCGGTGCCGCTCCCGGGTCCGGCGGTCCCGGTCGACGGGCCGCCGGCGGCCGACTCCCAGTCGCGCCGCGACGTGGCCGCGTCCGGATCCGCGCTGCCGAACGGTGTGGTCGCGGCCCGCTCCGGGCCGGTGTCGCCGGGAGCCGTGGTGCCGTCGCCGTCCGGGTCGGGTCGGCTCGGGTGGCCGGTGGGGCAGGGGCGCGCGGCCACGGCGCTGGCGACCCCGCAGCCGGAGGAGGGGATCGTCGCCCTGATCGAGGGGACGGTGGCGCTGCACCGGGCCGACCGGGAGCTGGCCGCGGAGTGGTTCGGGGCGGTGGTGGAGGCCGGCGTCGACGGTCAGTACCGGCGGGACGTGGTCGAGGCGTTGGTGGGGTTGGCGGCGAGCACGGGCGACCCGGCCGTGCTGGACCGTCTCGACCGGGCCTGCCGGGAGAGCGGGATCCGCCTGCTGCCGTACGAGCAGGATCTGCTCCGCGGGCTCCGCCCGGTCGGCTGAGACCCGGGCGTCGTCCACGCGACCCGGCCCCTGCGCGGCCGGCGAGCGAGGGGTGGCATGGCCACCCGGCGAACGCGAGTGGTCGACGCGCTAGCCGCGGGTGTGTTTGCGGATCTCCTCGGTGGCCTCGCGGTAGGCGGGTGCGGCGTGGGTGAAGTAGTCGAAGAGCAGGTCGAGCTGCTCGGGCGTGTAGCGGGCGAGGACGTCGGCGATCTTGCGGCGTCCGGGTGTGACGACCTGGTCGATGCGGGCGAGCGCGTCGGGGACCGGTTCGACCACGACCTTCCGGCGGTCGGACGGGTCCGCGGCCCGGCGTACGTAGCCGGCGCGTTCGAGCCGGTCGATCAGGCGCGTCGTGGCGCCGGTGGTCAGGCCGGTCCGGGTGGCCAGTTCGCCTGAGGTCAGCGCGCCGTCGAGGCTGATCAGGCTCAGCGCGTACCACTCGGTCGCGTGCAGGCCGGCGGCCTCGGCGCCCGCCATGCCGTGCAGCCCGACGGCGTCCAGGTAGCGCCGGAAGATCACGTGCCGCTCCTGCGGACTTGCCATCTCGTCGATTCCTTCTCTAATATCTGCACGTGCGCAGATACTGCACGTGAGCAGCATCTGTATCACGTCGCTGGAGGAATCATGCACGCGGATGACCGGACAGCCGTTACCGACGTCCTGCACGCTCTGGTCGACGCGTGGGGTCGGCACGACGCCGACGCCTACGGCGGCCTGTTCACCGACGACGCCACCTACGTCACCTTCGTCGGCACCCGCTATCAGGGCCGGCGGGACATCGTGGAGAGCCACCGCACCCTGTTCGCCAAGTTCCTCAAGGGCACGCGGCTCGCGGACGAGGTCATCGACGTCCGGTTTCCCGGCCCGGACACGGCCCTGGTGACCGGCCGCGGCGACACCTACAAGGGCAGCCGGCCAAAACGGCTGAGCAAGGTCCAGACCTACGTCCTGGTGCGTCAGGCGGACGGGTGCTGGCGCATCGCGGCGTTCCACAACACCAAGCGCAAGCCGCTCATGGAGGCGATCTCGTTCCGGACCGCCCCCGGCCTCGTTCCCACCGACCGGCACTGACCACACCGCACTCGCGCTGGTCGTCACGGCGGGCGCCGGTACGCCTGACTGGCGAATCGATCGCCACCAGGGGCACAACTGCGGGGGCGGGGAGGCGCGAGCGAAGAAGCCCCCTGGTGATTCCCCTCGCTCAATCGCTCGCGCCGGCACCCCCCCAGGTGCTCCCCCCGCGCTCGACGAAGGCTAGCCACCCCTGACGTCCGCTTTGCGGGACTTCACTGGGTTGTCCGGGCCGGCGTGGCCAGTTCTGCCGGTGGTTCTGCCGGTAGCGCGAGGCGGGGTGCCGGCGTCAGGCCGCCGGTTCGTTGGCGGGGGCCGGCTCGGTGCTGCCGGCGGTCGCCCCCGGGTGGACGGCGTCCCGCACCCGGCGCAGGCCGTCGAGCATGGCCGCCAGCGCCGCGGGTTCGAGCTGGCCGGTGAACCACTGCTCGATGATCCGCAGGTGACCGGGGAGGGTCTCGTCGAGGCGTTTCAGTCCCGACGGGGTGACCACCGCGTACGAGCTGCGGCGGTCGGACGGGCAGGCCCGGCGGCACAGCAGGCCGTCGCGTTCCATCCGGTCCACCACGCGGGTCACCCCGCTGGTCGACAGGGAGGTCTGCGCCGCCAGGTCGGTCATCCGCAGCTGGTGCCCGGGGGACCGGGCGAGCCGCATCAGCACCTCGAACTCGACGGCGGAGAGGCCGTGCTCCTCGTACTGGTCGGCGAACCGGGCCGACAGCCCGGCGTACGCCTCGACGAGGAGGCCGACGGCGGTGATCCGGGGGTCGTCGAACACGTTCTGATCCACCTGGTCATCCTAACAGTGCTTGACACGGGGAATATTGCTGCGGTTATAGTTGCTGCATCAGTCGTTGGGCTTCTAAACAATCTCTTCCCTGGAGGACGCACCATGACCAGCACCGAGTCGGTTACCCGCGACTGGGAGGGCCTCACCGTCCCTACCGCCGGCACCTACCTGCTGGATGCGGCTCACAAGCGGGTCGGGTTCGTCGCCCGGCACATGATGGTCAGCAAGGTACGCGGTGAGTTCGCCGACGCCTCGGCGACCATCACCATCGCCGAGGACCCCATGCAGTCCTCGGTCACCGCCACCATCCAGGCCGCCAGCATCAACACCGCCCAGGCCGACCGGGACGCCCACCTGCGCAGCCCGGAGTTCCTGGACGCCGAGGCCTTCCCGACGCTGGAGTACCGCAGCACCGGTGTGAAGTCCCGGGACGGCAACGAGTTCGTGCTGCTCGGCGAGCTCACCATCAAGGGCGTCACCCGGCAGGTGGAGCTGGACGTCGAGTTCGAGGGCGTCGGCCGCAGCCCGTTCGGCCAGGACATCTTCGGCTTCTCCGCGAGCACCGAGATCGACCGGGAGGACTTCGGTCTGACCTGGAACGTGGCGCTGGAGACCGGCGGCGTGCTGGTCGGCAAGAAGATCAAGATCGAGATCGAGGGTGAGGCCGTCCGCCAGGCCTGATCCCTGCGGACCCCTCCCGGCGAGGCCCCTGCTCTCCTGAGCAGGGGCCTCGCGCCGTCTCCCCGTGCAAATTGTCACGAATTATTCGTCGGCCGGGCCGGTGCCCGCGGTGGCCGCTGGGTAGAGAGGGCCACAGCGCGTATTCGTTGGGCCACTGGCCCTGGCGAGGTGGCGCTCTTACCGTGGTTGTTCACAACGCGGGCGGGACGACACGGTCCCGCGCGCCTCGCGCCGGGAGGGCACATGGGTAGGGACGTCGAGCAGGGCGCCTTCTCCCGGGAAGACCGGGTCCGCTACCGGCAGAAGGTTCGGCGCAGCCTGGACGTCTTCGCGTTGATGCTGGACGACTTCGGCTTCGACGCGGACCGGCCGATGACCGGCCTGGAGATCGAGCTCAACCTGATGGACCCGGCGGGCGAGCCGGCGATGCGCAACGAGGAGATCCTGGCCGCCATCGCCGACCCGCTCTTCCAGACCGAACTCGGCCAGTTCAACCTCGAGCTGAACGCCGCGCCCCGGCTGATCGAGGGCAGCGGGTTCGCCGAGTACGAGGCCGACCTGCGCAGCAGCCTGACCCGCGCCGACGAGCGGGCGGCGAAGTCCGATGCCCGGATCGTCCTGGTCGGCATCCTGCCCACGCTCACCGAGCGGCACCTGGTGGTGGACAACCTCTCCACCAACGAGCGCTACCGGGTGCTCAACGACCAGATCGTCGGCGCCCGGGGCGAGGACATCGAGCTGGACATCCGGGGCGTGGAACGGCTCCAGACGCACACCGACTCGATCGCCCCCGAGGCGGCCTGCACCAGCCTCCAGTTCCACCTCCAGGTCGCGCCGGACAGCTTCGCCGACTACTGGAACGCCTCCCAGGCGATCGCCGGGGTCCAGGTCGCGATCGGCGCGAACTCCCCCTTCCTCTACGGGCGTCAGCTCTGGGCCGAGACCCGGATCGCCCTCTTCGAGCAGGCCACCGACACCCGCCCCGACGAACTCAAGGCCCAGGGCGTACGACCCCGGGTGTGGTTCGGCGAGCGCTGGATCACCTCGATCTTCGACCTGTTCGAGGAGAACGTCCGGTACTTCCCGCCGCTGCTGCCGATCTGCGAGGACGAGGACCCGGTGGAGGTGCTGCACGCCGGCGGGGTGCCCAAGCTCTCCGAGCTGCGGCTGCACAACGGCACGGTCTACCGCTGGAACCGGCCGGTCTACGACATCATGGACGGTCGCCCCCACCTGCGGGTAGAGAACCGGGTGCTGCCGGCCGGCCCGACCGTGGTGGACATGCTGGCCAACGCCGCCTTCTACTTCGGGCTGGCCCGCGGGCTGGCCGAGTCGGACCGCCCGATCTGGAGTCAGCTCACCTTCAGCTCCGCCGAGGAGAACTTCCACGCCGCCGCCCGGCGCGGGATGGACGCCGTCCTGCACTGGCCCCGCCTCGGGGACGTGCCGGTGGCCAAGCTGGTCCTCGACACGCTGCTGCCGACGGCGGCGACCGGGCTGGACCGGTTCGGCGTCGACCCGGCCGAGCGGGATCGACTGCTCGGCGTCATCGAGCAGCGCTGCCGTACCGGCCGCAACGGCGCGGTCTGGCAGACCGAGGCGGTCTGGGCGGCCGAGCGGCACCGGGGCATGAACCGCGAGGCCGCTCTGCACCACATGGCCCGCCGCTACGCCGAACTCCAGCGCAGCAACGAACCCGTCCACACCTGGCCCGTCGACTGACCCACCCTCCACACCGGGCCGTTACGACACTGCACTTTCACGGAAAGAGTGGCTATCCGACGCGGAATAGCCACTCTTTCCGTGAAAGTGCCTGGATCTTGGGCCGGGTGGGGGCGCGACTGAGCGGTCAGCGGGGGCGGCGGGACGGGCGGGTTCGGGGGGCGGTGGTGGGTGACGCGTCCGAGGTGTCGATGGTCTCGGGCGTCGGGTCGGGGGCGGTCTCGTCGGTCGAGGTCGTCGACTGCGCCCCGGAATCCCGGACGGGAGGGGTGGCCCGGCCGCGGCGGGCCGGGCGGGCCCGTCCGGTGCCGGTGGCGGGCGAGCCGTCGTCCGGGCTGCTGGTCCCGGCCGGCCGGGTGTTGGCCGGGGCCGGGTCCGTACCGAGCGGATCGGTGAGCCCCGTCCCGTCCGGTCGGGTGGCGGTCGTGGTCGCCGTGCCGACCGTCGGTCGGGCGGCCGCGCCGGAACCCGGGTCGCCCGTCGGGCCAGCGGCCCGCCGCGTCGCGCCGGACGGGCCGGGGCTGTCGAAGGGCTCGCCTCCCGACGCAAGGTCGCCGTCGAACGCCCCGTCGTCCAGGTCGCCGGTGCGCTGCCGAGGGATCATCGCCGGGCGAGCGGCCGCGCGCCGTTCGGCGCGCTGGGCGAGCGCGGCCACCAGCACCGAGCCGGCCGCGCCGACGAGGACCGCGTACGGTGCGACGAAGTGCGCCGAGACCTGCGCGGGGGTGACCTCGGCCAGCCGGGGCACGGCGACGAAGTAGGCGACCGCGACGAGCAGCGGACCCGCCGCACCGGAGACGGCAGCGCCGAGCCGACGCTCCGCCACCCGGGCGATACGCCGCGCGGCCAGCGCGCCGATCAGCAGCGCGGAACCGGCGGCCAGCAGCACCCCTGGCCAGTAGACGTAGTCCCGCAGCCAGAACCGGGCGCTGTCGCTGTTGATCTGCCAGATCCCGAGCTGGGCGGTGGTCAAGCCGCGTCCCGCGAGCACCCCGTCCGCGACCGACACCACGGCGAGCAGCCAGATCCAGCCCACCGTGGCGATCACGTTGGTCGCGACGGCCCGCGTGTGCAGCGCCCAGATCGCGGTCAGCAGCCCGACCAGCACGCCGACCGCCGCGTACCCGGCGGCCAGGCTCTGTGGCGAGAAGGTGTCCGGCACGGTCGCCGTCCGGGCCGGCACGGCCACCAGCAGCACCGTGATCAGCGCACCCACCGCGCCGGCCACGGCCAGCGTCATCCGGCGCAGCGTGCTGCCCGGCGTGGCGTCGCCGTCGTGTCCCCGTTCCTCCAGCCGCTGGGCGCAGACGGCCCCGGCGATGGTGGAGACGGCCGCGATCCAGGTCGCCCAGGCGAGGCTGGCGTACCAGGCGGCGCCGGCGGCGGCGGGCTCGCCCGGTGCCCAGTCGATGACGCCCAACCCGTAGGCGAAACCCAGTTGTGCCGCACCCACGCCGGCAGCGACGCCGACCGCGGTGGCGACCGATCCTCCCCAGCCCAGTCTGGCCATGCCGGGGAGCGTAGCGTCCCCTGGTCGGCGCGGCGAGCCGTGTAACGGCCCGGACGACGTGCGGTGACGGCTTGGCATCGCCCGGTACGGTCGCTGGTGACGAGGCGGAGAGTGCGATGAGCGACGGACACACCCTTCTGGACACTCCCGAGCCGGGGCGGCGAGGTCGCGCCCCGCTGCTGATCGGCGGCGGGCTGGCCTTCGTCCTGCTGGCCACCGTGGGTGCGACCGCCGGCTGGGTGCTGGCCGGGCCGGACGAGCCGTCCTCCACCGATCCGCCGGCCGTGGCCGCGTCGACCGCCCTGACTTCGGCACCCGCCCCGACCTCGGCTGCCCCGTCACCGGCGGCGCAGCCGGCGACCGTCGCACCGACGACCCCCCGGACCACCGCGCCCGCCGCGTCGAGCAAGCCTCCCGCCGGGTACGTGACCGTCCCCGACCTGGTCGGCGACGGCTTCGAGGGGGTACGCAGCGACCTGCGCGACCGGAAGCTGGGGTGGCGGCTGATCTTCGGCACCGGGTTGGGCGAGAAGGTCGAGCGCCTGGACCCCGCCCCCGGCACCCGGGTGAGTCACGGCACCACCGTCAAGGTGTACGTCGCCGGGCCGGCACCGGAGGCGGAGGTGCCCGATCTGGACGACTACGACTGCGCCGACGCCGCCGCGACGATCGTCGAGCGCGGCTTCTACCCGCGCTACCGCACGGGCCGGGTCGGCAAGGTCCGCTCCCAGGATCCGGAGCCGGACGTGACCCGGCACTGGAACGACGAGGTCGCCATCTCCTGCGGCGGCGAGGAGTAGGCGCGGGCGGGTCGCCGCGCCGATCCCGGCGGCTGGTGATCCCGACCGTTACCGTGGACCGTCGAGGGCACGACGCCTGCCCCGGTGGGAGAGGACGTGCGATGAGCGACGACCGCCAGGAGCCCGCCGACGACGCGACCCGCCCGCTGCCCTCCGATGACGACCGGACCCGCCCGCTGCCCCGCGCCGGCGACGAGCAGCCGCCGGGCCGCCCCACCCCCGAACCCTTGGACGCCACCGCCCGGCACGAGCCGCTGGACGCGACCGCCCGGCACGAGCCGCTGGACGCCACGGCCCGGCACGAGCCGCTGGACCGGACCCGGCCGCTGCCCCCGGCCGGTGCCGGGGAGCAGACCGTGCCGGCCGCGCCGCCCGTCTGGTCCGGGCGGGCCGGGGTGCCACCGCCGCGTCCGGCCGACTACCGGGAGCCGGTCGAGTGGTACGGCGAGGAGCAGCGTGGGCGTCGCTGGTGGATGCCGATCCTGCTGGGCATCCTGGCGCTGCTGTTGCTGGCCGCCCTCGGCACGGGGATCTGGCTGGTGCTGCGGGCGGCCGAGGAGCGGGACGAGGACCCCGCACCGCCGCCGCCAACCAGCGCACCGGTGACCACTGCCCCGACCACCGCCGCCCCGACCACCGAGGCGCCCAGCACGCCGGCCACCACGGCAGCCGCCCAGATCCCGGTGCCGCCCCTGGTGGGGCTGCCGCGGGCGTCGGCCGAGCGGATCCTGGACCGGCTCGACCTGTCGTACCGGGTGCGGACGCGGGAGTCGTCGGAGCAGCCGCCGGGCACCGTGATCGAAACCGACCCGGAGGCGGGTGAGCTGGTCGACGCCGGTGACCGGGTGACGTTGGTGGTGGCCGCCGCGCCGTCGCCGACGGCTTCCCCGACCCGGACGGTCGAGCCGACGCCCGAGGTCACCCCCACCGGCTAGGAGGCTGTCGGCTCACCACATCCGGCGTCGCGTGCCGACCAGTCCCAGCCCGGCCAGGGAGATGGTCAGGCCGAGCAGGCCGGAGTAGAAGAGCGACTGGCTGAGGGCCTGCCGGGCGTCGGCCGGGGACGAGCCGGCCAGGGCCGCCTCGTCGCCGCCGGGCCGGGATCCGGCGCCGCCGGCGGGATCCTCCGAGGCGTTCGCCTCGGGGCCCGGTGCGGTGTCGCCGTACCGGTCGTCGGGTGCGGCGAGGTCCGCCGGGTAGTCGGAGTCGTCCTCGTAGCCGGGGTACCCGGCCACGCCGGGAGGTGGTGAGTTCTGCTCGACCACGGTGATCTCGGGAGCAGGAACCGGTTCGGCCAGCCGGGTCGCCGATTCGGCCGGATAGCGCACCACCACCACGAGGGTGGTGACGGCGCCGACCAGCGCCAGCAGCCCGAAGGCGTAACCGATACGGGACCTGTGGTGCCGCCGCGCGGCGGGCATATTGACCATGGCCATCCCAGGTTCAGGGTCCGGGACGCGCGGGGTGGTGACTTTGCCGGGGTGGGCGTACCGAGTCTATGGCGACGGCACGCCCCCCGACCGGGTAATGGCGGAGGTCAGCCCACCGCCACCGGGGCGCGGCTGATCGTCCGTCGGGTCCGTACGGTGTGCTGGCGCGGCACGGGCGCCGTCTGGAGCTGCCGGAGACCGGCCTCCTGTACGAAGATCGACCGTCGGTTGACCGCGTCCCCCGCCGCGTTCAACTCGTAACCGTCGAGCCAGAGCCAACCGTCGTAGGTGGGCCAGTCGAGCACCCGGATGACCCGGAACGTGATGGGTCGGATGAACTGGACACTCGCCGCGCGAGTCACGTGCAGTACGTCACCGGAGCGGGGAAGCACATGGGCTCCTGGGGAGGGTATGGCCGGCGGTGCCGGACCGGAGGTTATGGGGGAAGGTTTCTGGGCCCGGTGCCGGGATCGTGCCCCGCCGGCCGGTGGATCGGTGGCGGTGGTCGGGCCGTACCCGCTGGTGGCGGACCGCCACCCGACCATCACCGTGCTGCTCCCGGTTACCGCTCCCGCCGCCGCAGCCGTCGGGCGTGCAGCGGCGGGGTCATCACCCCGGGGCAGGTCTCGTCGTCGCAGCTGGACCGGGTCGCCCGGCCGTCTCGCCGCCGGTGTCGTCGCCGAACCGGGGAAGCGTGGGGAGACGGTGAGTAACCCGAGCCATACGGACAGAGTGCATCAGGGACGTGCGACATGCAAGTTGCACGTCGACTTTTGCCGATACGCGAGCGCGACACGTGAACGAGGCGCTTGATGACGCCGACCCCGGACCGGCACACTGGACGCCGGTTTCGCCCGACGCGGCCGGTCGACGACCGGCACCATCCCTGCCGCGAACGATCGCCCGCCGTTCGGTCGCGCCTCGGCGGGTGTCGACGCAGGCGCGAGCCACCGGGAGGTAACCGGGTGAGCGCGAGGAACGGGGACCACCACCCGGTGAGCCGCGGGGTGCCGCGGTGACCGAGCGGCGCAGCCCCACCATCCGGCGTCGCCGACTGGGCGCCGAACTGCGCCGCCAGCGCGAGGCGGCGGGGATCACCATCGAGACGGTCGCCGAGCAGCTCGAGTGCTCCGCCTCGAAGATCTCCCGGATCGAGACCGGCCACACCTCCGCGACCCCGCGGGACGTCCGCGACATGCTGCGGATCTACGGCGTGGTGGGCGTCGAGAGCGACGAGCTCGTGCAGATCGCTCGGGAGGCCCGGCAGAAGGGCTGGTGGCACCCCTACAGCACCGTGCTGGTCGGGGCGTACGTCGGCCTGGAGGCGGCGGCCAGCTCGATCCGGGCGTACGAACAGCAGGTGGTCCCGGGCCTGCTGGAGACCGAGGAGTACGCCGGGGCAATGATCCGGGCGGCCCGCCCGGACTTCACCGTCGACCAGGTGCAGCAACGGGTGCGTGTCCGTCTGGGCCGTCAGTCGTTGTTGACCCAGGACGATCCGGTCGATTTGTGGGTGGTGCTCGATGAGGCGGTGCTGAGCCGGCCGGTGGGCGGCGACGCGGTGATGCGTGGCCAGCTCCAGCGGCTGGTGGAAGTGGCGGAACTGCCGAACGTGACGCTTCAGGTCCTGCCCTTCGAGGTGGGCGCGCACGCCGGCATGGACGGCACCTTCACCATTCTCAGCTTCCCCGAACCGAGTGATCCCGATGTCGTGTACGCGGAGAACGCCACGGGTGGGCTCTTCCTGGAGAAGAGCGACGAACTGCAGAAGTACAGCTTCATCTTCGATCACATTCGAGCAGCGGCAATTCGCCCGGAGGAATCCATAGCTCACATCGCGAAACTGGTAGAGGAGCCGCTGTGGAAATGGCGACCAAGAAGTTCCCCGTGGACCTGAGGCACGCGACGTGGTTCAAGAGCTCGAAGAGCGGGCCGAACTGCGACAACTGCGTCGAGGTGGCGTACGTGACCGGGGCGGTCGGCGTTCGGGATTCGAAGGACAAGACGGGCCCGGCCCTGGTCTTCGCTCCGGGAGACTGGCACGCCTTCGTCACCCGGACACGGAGCGGCGGGTTCGTCCAGCACTGATCGACGCAACGTGGCGTTGACGACGGGTCGGCCGGGATCTCCCCGGCCGGCCCGTCGCCACTTGCGTTCCGTCTCGTTGAACCCCTCGATACGGCGCTGGTCGACAACCCGCCGCACGGATCGGAAACCGAGCGAGGCAGGCGAGACGGATGACGACGATCGGTTCAGACAACCTCACCAACGGCCCGGGCAAGTCGGAGCGTTTCGGCGGCAAGTACCGCGGCGCCCGCCGGGACACCGTGCTCACCGAGGTCGTGTCCACCGACACCGAGGTCGGCGGGCGGGACGCCGGGTCGGCCGCGCCGGAGCAGGCCGGGCCGCCGCTGACGCTGCCCTCGCTCGACCCGAACCCGCTGACCGAGCCCTCGTTCCCGCCGGCCGGGTGGCCGCTGGAGCCGAGCGAGTCGCTGGTCGACCACCCGCTGCTGCGCGGCCTGCTGATGGAGTTGCCGCCCAAGGGCAGCGTGCCGCCGCCCGGCTGGCTGGACCGCTGGTTCGAGGCGACCCGGGCGATCCTGGAGCTGCTATACGTGCAGGGGCCGAGCCGCACGCGCTGAGGTCGCCGTCGCCTCCGGTAACGCCCGCTCGGCGAGCCGGTTGTGGCGGAGCGCCAGGCGTACCCCGATCGCGATGACCGCGAGACCGCCCAGGGTGACGGCCGGTCCGGTCAGGCGGGGATCGGCGGCGAGGTCCAGCCCCGCGGCCGACAGCACCGGCGGCAGCGTGGCCAGCGCGGTGACCTGCACCGGCAGGCCGATCAGCGGATGCGCCCCGGCGGCCCGCAGGCCGTGCGGCGCCGGCGTCTCCGGCGCGGTGGCGAACGCGCCGGCACCGGCCCGGAGCCGGCGCAGCCGCCGCACCGTACAGACCGCGACGGCGAGCGCCGGGCCGGCGGCCAGGCCGAGACCGGCGGCGGCCCGGTCGACCGGCGTGGCGCCGGCACTGGTCAGGCCGACCGCCAGCACCGCCGCCGTCAGGCCGAGGCCGGTCAGGGTCAGAGCGAGCAACCATCCGGTACGCCGGCGGAGTGCGCGGGCGCGGTCCAGCCGGGGCAGTCGGTCCGCCACCGCACCGGCGGCCAGCCAGACCGCGGCGATCGGCAGCAGAACGATGAGATGGCCATCCATGTGCTCAGCCTTGTCCAGTTCGGCGGTCGGCGAATCCGGGGCCGGCCCCCGGTTCGCCCCCTACCTCACCCGTAGGGGCATCCCGCCGACGTTATGAACGCTTCGACATGTTTAACTCCCGGACCCCACCGATCTACCCTCATGTAGATCGGCAACCATCGATCAACCTCGGATTCGCGGGTGGACGGTCGGCTGCCGGTCGGAGGGAGGTAGGGAGATGGGTCTTTCACACAGGTCCGCACTCGTGGGGGTGGCCACCCTGGCGATGTTGGCAACCGCCGCACCCGCCATGGCCGCCGAGCCCGTCGGGGTGATCCGGGAAGCGGGCGGGGCCACCGCCGTGCCGGACAGCTACATCGTGGTCTTCAAGGACAGCGCCGTCGGCCGGAGCCGGGTGGGTGACAACGCCCAACGGCTGGTCGGCAGGCATGGCGGCAAGGTCGCCCGCACCTACACCGCCGCGCTGCGCGGCTTCGAGGTCACGGTCGGCGCGACGGCGGCGGCCCGGATCGCCGCCGACCCCGCGGTGGCGTACGTCGAACAGAACCACACGGTCTCCATCTTCGGCACGCAGGCCAACCCGCCCTCCTGGGGCCTGGACCGGATCGATCAGCGCAACCTGCCGCTGAACAGCTCGTACACCTACCCGACCACGGCGTCCAACGTGCGCGCCTACGTCATCGACACCGGCGTGCTGTACGGGCACAACGACTTCGGCGGCCGGGCGGTCTCCGGCTTCGACGCGGTGGACGGCGGCTCCGCCGACGACTGCAACGGCCACGGCACGCACGTCTCGGGCACCGTCGGCGGCTCCTCGTACGGGGTGGCCAAGGGCGTGCAGATCGTCGGTGTCCGGGTGCTCAACTGCCAGGGCAGCGGCACCAACGCCCAGGTCGTGGCGGGCATCGACTGGGTGACCGCGAACGCGGTGAAGCCGGCCGTGGCGAACATGAGCCTCGGTGGCTCCGCCAACAGCTCGATCGACACGGCGGTCACCAACTCCATCAACTCCGGCATCACCTACGCGGTCGCCGCCGGCAACGGCGACATCTTCGGAAACCGGCAGAACGCCTGCAACTACTCCCCGGCCCGGGTCGGGTCGGCGATCACCGTCGGTGCCACCCAGAACAACGACGCCGCCGCGAGCTTCTCCAACTTCGGCACCTGCGTCGACATCCTGGCCCCGGGCGTCAACATCACCTCCGCCTGGTACACCGGCAACAGCGCGACGAACACCATCAGCGGCACGTCCATGGCGTCACCGCACGTCGCCGGCGCCGCGGCGCTCGTCCTCTCGGCCAACCCGTCGTGGAGCCCGCAGCAGGTGCGCGACAACCTGGTCAACGCCGCGACCCCGAACGTGGTGACCAACGTGGGCACCGGGACCCCGAACCGACTGCTCTACGTGGACAACGGCACCACCCCGCCGACCAACGACTTCTCGGTCTCGGTGTCGCCGACCTCCGGCTCCACCGCCCCGGGCGGTTCGGTGACCGCCACCGTGGCCACCGCCACCACCAACGGCGCCGCGCAGTCGGTCAGCCTCTCCGCCAGCGGCCTGCCGGCCGGCGCGACCGCCTCGTTCAACCCGTCCACGGTCACCTCGGGCGGCTCGTCCACGCTCACCATCGCCACCTCGGCGAGCACCCCGCCCGGCACGTACACCGTCACCGTCACGGGCACGGCCGCGTCGGGCACCCGCACGGCGACGTACTCGCTGACGGTGACCGGCTCGGGTGGTGGCGGCTGCTCCGGCAGCAACGGCACGGACGTCGCGATCCCGGACACCGGTGCCACGGTGTCCAGCTCGATCGTGATCTCCGGGTGTGGCCGCAACGCCTCGTCGGCGTCGACCGTCGCGGTGAACATCGTCCACACCTACCGCGGTGACCTGGTCATCGACCTGGTCGCCCCGGACGGCTCCGCGTACCGGCTGAAGAACAGCAGCTTCTTCGACGGTGCCGACAACGTCAACGCCACCTACACCGCGAACCTCTCGTCGGAGGCGGCGAACGGCACCTGGCGACTCCAGGTGCGCGACGTCTACTCGGGCGACACCGGCTACCTCAACACCTGGACCCTGACCCTCTGACGCACCCTCGCCGCGGGGCTCCTTCCGACCGGAAGGGGCCCCGCACCATGCCTGGCCAGGCCCGCCGGCTCCGCAGACCTGCCGGGTGGCGCGGCTGCGCGGGTCAGACCGAGAAGGTGGCCGGGCGTTCCGTCGCCGGCGCCGGTGGCTGCGCCTTCCACAGGCCGGTCTTCTGCCCGGCGAGGCGGGTCAGGTACGCCGGGTTGAGGATGACGTACCGGCGCCAGAGCCGCTTCGGCTCCAGGCCGAGCCGCCAGAACCACTCCAGCCCGGCCCGCTGCATCCACGCGGGCGGCTGCTTGAGCAGGCCGGCGTGGTAGTCGAAGGCCGCGCCGACCGCCATCAGCGGCATGTCCAGCAGCGGCCGCATCGCGTACGCGAAGACCTCCTGGCGCGGGCAGCCCAGGCCGACCAGGACGAGCCGGGCCCCACTGGCCCGGATCCGGTCGGCGATCTCCACGTCCTCGCCCGGCTGGACCGCGCGGAACTTCGACGGCTCCACCCCGGCGATCTTGAGCGCGGGGAACATCCGCTCCAGCGCCGGGATCAGCCGGGCCAGCGTCTCCTCGGTGGAGCCGTACAGGTAGACCGGCAGCCCCTCCTCGGCGAAGCGGCGCAGCACGTGCAGGGTCAGCGTGGGGCCGTAGACCCGGTCCGACAGGCCGGCGTGGTGCAGCAGGTTGAGCGCCCAGCGGACCGGCTGGCCGTCGGGGGTGACCACGTCGAAGGAGTTCAGCCGGGCATTGTGCGCCGGGTCGAGCACCCCGGTCATCACGCCGTGCACGGCCAGCGCGGTCAGCGCCAGCGGCCGGCGCTCGTGCGCGGCGGCCACCACCTGTTCGGTCGCCGAGGCGTAGTCGGTCGCGTCGACCAGGACGCCCAGGACGTTCCGCTTGCCCTTGCCGGTCATGCCTGCGGCACCCACTTGTCGACGTTGGCCTCGTAGATCTCCCGCATGATCATCGGTACGTCGTAGACCTGCTTCCAGTCCGGGTAGTCGGCCTGGAAGGCCTCGTTCGAGCCGATCCACCACTTGTGGTCGCCGATCCGGTTCGCCTCGACGTACTCGGTGACCATCTCCCGGCCGGTGATCTGCTCGGCCAGCCTGAACGCCTCGCGGTTGGAGGTGTTGGAGTGCCGTCCGCCGCCCAGGTTGTAGACGGCCGCCGAGCGCGGGTTGCGGAAGAACGCCTCGAACGCGGAGACCACGTCCGAGCTGTGGATGGCGTCCCGGACCTGCTTGCCCTGGTAGCCGAAGATCTTGTACGTGCGGCGCTCCATGTTCGCCCGCATCACGTACCCGAGGAAGCCGTGCAGCTCCGTCGCGGAGTGCGCCGGGCCGGTCAGCGTGCCGCCCCGGAAGCAGGCGGTCTTCATGCCGAAGTACCGGCCGTACTCCTGCACCATCACGTCGGCGGCGACCTTGGAGGCGCCGAAGACCGAGTGCAGGCAGGCGTCGATCGACATGTCCTCGCGGATGCCCTGCTCGTACGGGTGGCCCGCCTCGATCTCCCACCGGGTCTCCAGCTCCACCAGGGGCAGGCTGTTCGGGCGGTCGCCGTAGACCTTGTTGGTCGAGCAGTGGATCACCGGTGCCTCGATGCAGTGCTCGCGCACGTTCTGCAGCACGTTGAGGGTGCCGCCGGCGTTCACGTCGAAGTCGGTGAAGGGGTCGCGCACCGCCCAGTCGTGCGAGGGCTGCGCGGCGGTGTGGATCACCACGGCGATGTCCCGGCCGTAGCGCGCGAAGAGCTTCGCCAGCGAATCCCGGTCCCGGATGTCGATGCTGTGGTGCGAGTACGCGGACCCCAGCTCGTCGGCGAGCCGCCGGACGTTCCACGCGGTCGACGCCTCGGCGCCGAAGAACTCCTGCCGCATGTCGTTGTCGATACCGACCACGTCCAGGCCGAGACCGGCGAAGTGCCGGACCGCCTCGGACCCGATCAGACCGCCCGACCCGGTCACCAACGCGACACTCACACGCCACTCCTGGTCAATAGGAGGCAGGGAAACCCTCGGAGCATAGCGTGACGTCCGGCACGCCCCGATACGAGTCGAGGGCCCCGCAAGCTGCGGAGCCCTCGTCGATCTGGTGGGGAAGGGGGGAGTTGAACCCCCACGTCCTTTCGGACACACGGACCTGAACCGTGCGCGTCTGCCATTCCGCCACTTCCCCGTGGCTTGACCTCGAACACTGTAGCTGGTGCCGATCCCGCTGTCGCCAGCGGGCCTACGTGTCCTGCGTCATCGCCTCGACTGGTTACGCTCCGTGGAGCGGTCACCGCCTCGGCGGACGAAACATTAGCACGCCCGGAGGGCCCCTTTCGAACGGGCCGGCACGCGCCCGCCGAGCGGCGCGCGAGCTGCATGCGCGCCGGCCGGATACCATCATGTCCTCGGGACCCGAGGAGGAGCCGGTGAGCGTGCTGCAACGCTTCGAGAAGCGTCTGGAAGGCCTGGTCGAGGGGGCCTTCGCCAAGGTCTTCAAAGGGGTGGTCCACCCCGTGGAGATCCTCAACGCCATGCAGCGGGAGGCCGAGGCGCACAAGGCCATCCTGGCCGGTGGGCGCACGTTGGTGCCCAACCGCTACGTGATCGATCTCTCGCCGTACGACCACAGTCGGCTGGCGCCGTACGCCGCCGCGCTGGCCCAGGAACTGGCCCAGTCGCAGGCGGAGTTCATCGGCGAGCAGGCGTGGACGGTCTACGGCGACGTGATCGTCGAGATCGAACGCGGCGAGGGACTGGACACCGGCATGTTCCGGGTCACCGCCGAGGTCTACACCGGTGGCGAGGTCGCCCCGGTCTCCGCGCCCGGTGGCTACGACGCCGGCCCGCCGGCGTACCCCGCGTACGACCAGGGCGGCGGCTACGGCCCGCCGCCGGGACACGGCGCCGGCGCCCGCAACGTCCGGCTGGTCTCCGGCGACGGCCGCACCTACCCGCTCCAGATGGGGTCGACGGTGATCGGTCGCGGCGACCAGGCGAACCTGCGTCTGCCGGACGTCGGGATCTCCCGGCGACACGCCCGGCTGGACTTCGACGGCGGCCAGGTCGTGCTGACCGACCTCGGGTCGACCAACGGCACGATGGTCAACGGCCAGCGCGTCTCCGCGGTCGCCCTCAACCCCGGCGACATGATCCAGCTCGGCACGACCACCCTGACCTTCCGCGTGGACGGCTGACGCGCCTTGCCGGAGCTCGTCATCACCGTCGCCCGGTTCGGGTTCCTCATCCTGCTGTGGATCTTCGTGTTCACGGTGGTCGGCGTGATCCGCCGCGACCTCTTCGCAGGAGCCCGGTCGGGCCGGCTGGTGGCCGCACCGCGCGCGGTGGGCGCCTCCACCGGGCAGGCGGCGAAGCCGGCGAAGGTGAAGCGGGGCAGGGCCGCGCACCAGCTGGTGGTCACCGCCGGCCAGCTCGCCGGCACCCGGATCACCCTCGGCGAAGCCCAGATCACCATCGGACGGGCCGAGGACTCCACCCTCGTCATCACCGACGACTACGCCTCCGCGCGGCACGCCCGGCTCGTGCCGCGCGAAGGGCAGTGGTTCGTCGAGGACCTCGGCTCGACTAACGGCACCTACCTGGATCGCGCTAAGGTCACCGGACCAACCCCCGTCCCCCTCGGCGTGCCGATCCGGATCGGCCGCACTTCTCTCGAATTACGGCCATGACTCTGACCCTGCGCTATGCGGCCCACAGCGACCGCGGTCTGATCCGAGACGGAAACCAGGACTCCGTCTACGCCGGGCCGCGGCTTCTCGCCGTCGCCGACGGCATGGGCGGCATGGCCGCCGGTGACGTCGCCAGCAACATCGTCATCGGTGCCATGGCGCCGCTCGACGAGGACGTCCCAGGGGACGCCCTCGTCGACGCGCTGCGCTCGGCCGTGGGCACCGCCAACCAGCAGCTCCGCGACACCGTGGACGCCAATCCGCAGCTGGAGGGGATGGGCACCACGCTCACCGCGACCCTCTTCTCCGGCAGCAAGCTCGGAATGGTCCACATCGGTGACTCGCGGGCCTATCTCCTGCGCAACGGTGAGTTCGCGCAGATCACCAAGGACGACACCTACGTCCAGATGCTCGTGGACGAGGGCCGGATCAGCGCGGAGGAGGCGAGCAGTCACCCCCAGCGCTCGCTGCTCACCCGCGCCCTGGACGGTCGCGACATCGACCCGGAGTACAGCGTCCGCCAGGTGCTGCCCGGTGACCGCTACCTGATCTGCAGCGACGGGCTCTCCGGCGTGGTCAGCGCGGACACCATCGCCGACACCATGCGGGAGTACACCGACCCGCAGCAGTGCGTCGAGCGGCTGGTGCAGCTCGCGCTGCGCGGCGGCGGCCCGGACAACATCACCGTGATCATCGCGGACGCCACCGATCAGGACATCGTCGAGGCGAGCCCGATCGTCGGCGGTGCCGCGTCCCGGGACCGGGGCATGGCCACCTCGGCCGACGTCTCCACCCCGGCCGCCCGCGCCTCGGCGCTCTCCGCGCCGCGTCCCCCGGTGCCGGAGGACCCGGCCGCCAACCGGGACGACGAGCCGGATCGCCCCCGCCGCCGGCCGCTGCGTACCGTGGCGATGCTGGTGGCGCTGCTGGTGATCCTGGGCGGCGGTCTCTTCGCCGGCTGGAGCTACACCCAGCGGCAGTACTACGTCGGGGCGACCGAGGCGGGGCAGCTCGCGGTCTTCCGCGGCGTCCCCGGCCAGGTCGCCGGGCTCGACCTGTCCAGCGTGCACTCGACCAGCCAGGCCAAGCTGGACGACCTCACCCTGGCCGCGCAGGAGCAGGTCAAGCAGGGCATCCAGGCCAAGAGCGAGCCCGACGCGGCCCGCCGGCTGGCCGAGTTGACCGTCGACGACCCGGCCAACCCCAACCTCAAGCCGGTCTGCCCGCCGAGCCCGACCGTGGCGGCGAGCGCCTCCCCGGCCGCGCCGACCGGCAGCCCGGCCCCGCCCACCCCGACCGCCAGCCGCCCGCCGGCCGGCACCGTCACCCCCGCGCCGACCACCACGCCCGACGCCCCGGCCTCCGACCCGGTACCGCCGGTCGTGGACCCGGCGGGCTGCCGGTCGACCGAGTGAATGTCGGCTGAGAGCCCAAGGATCGATCCGTGACCGCAGCCGCCACACCGGCAGCCTCGCCCGCCACAACGGGCGAGGCTGCCGCTGTGCGCCTGGCCCGGTCCCGGCGCAACGCGGAACTCTCCCTGCTGCTGCTGGCCCTGGTGCTGGTGGCGGCGTACGGGGCGATCGTCGAGGCGAACATGCTCGACACGGTCACCCCGGACTTTTGGATGCCTGCGGCGGCGCTGGGCGTGGTCTTCCTCGGCATGCACCTGGTCATCCGGTGGCTGGCGCCCTTCGCCGATCCGGCTCTGCTGCCGGCGGTCGCCCTGCTCAACGGGATCGGGGTCGGCTTCCTGCGGCGGCTCGACCTGAGCAAGGCGGCGCCGGTCGAGCGGGAGACGCTGGCCGTCTTCGCCGGCACCGGCGGTCGGCAGCTCGCCTGGACGCTCGCCGCGGTGGTCCTCGCCGCCGGGCTGCTCGCCCTGATGCGCGACCACCGCTCGGTCTCCCGGTACGCGTACACCCTGGGTCTGGCCGGCATCGTGCTGGTGATGATCCCGGCGGTGCTGCCCGGCCGGTTCTCCGAGATCAACGGTGCCAAGCTCTGGATCCGGGTCGGCGGCTTCTCCATCCAGCCCGGTGAGTTCGCCAAGCTGGCCCTGCTGGTCTTCTTCGCCTACTACCTGGTCCGCAAGCGCGAGGTGCTCTCGCTGGCCAGCCGCCGGATCCTCGGCATCGACTTCCCCCGTGGCCGGGACCTCGGCCCGGTGGTCGTGGTGTGGCTGATCAGCCTCCTGGTCCTGGTCTTCGAGAAGGACCTCGGCACCTCGCTGCTGTACTTCGGCATGTTCGTGGTGACGCTCTACATCGCCACCGAACGGGTCAGCTGGCTGCTGATCGGTCTGGTCCTCTTCTTCGGCGGCGCCTACCTCGCGTACGTCCTGGGTGGCACCGTCGGCGGGCCGTTCGCCAACTTCTACACCCGGGCGGAGATCTGGCTGGACCCGTTCGCGGAGCCGTACGACCGGGGTTACCAGCTGGTGCAGGGCCTGCTCGGCCTGGGCAGCGGCGGCCTCTTCGGCACCGGCCCCGGTGCCGGCGAGCCGCTGGAAATCCCCGAGGTGCAGAACGACTTCATCTTCGCCGGCATCGGCGAGGAGATCGGCCTGTTCGGGCTCACCGCGCTGCTGGTGACCTACCTGCTGATCGTCGAGCGGGGCCTGCGGGCCGGGCTCGCCGTCCGGGACTCGTTCGGCAAGCTGGTGGCCGGCGGTCTCGCCTTCACCCTCGGGCTTCAGGTCTTCGTGATCGTCGGCGGGATCAGCAAGCTCATCCCGCTGACCGGTCAGACCACGCCGTTCCTCTCCGCCGGTGGGTCCTCGCTGATGGCCAACTGGCTGCTCATCGCGGTGCTGCTGCGGATCTCCGACGCGGCCCGCCGCCCGGTGACCCAGGGCTCCGGCCCGGCGGCCCGACCGGCCGGTGGCCCGCCGGAGCAGCTGCACGGTGCTCCCACGGAGGTGATCCGGCCGTGAACGCACCCCTGCGCCGCGTCGGCGTCGTCGTCATGATCCTGTTCGGTCTGCTCTTCGCGAACCTGAACTGGATCCAGGCCTACAAGGCGGACGAGTACCGCAACAGCGACTACAACGGCCGGGTCCAGGTGGCCGAGTACGAGCGCCGGCGCGGCAACATCGAGGCCGGCGGCACCGCCTTCGCCACCAGCAGAGAGACCAGCGGCAAGCTGAAGTTCCTGCGCAGCTACCCCGGCGGGGCGAAGTACGCGCACGTGCTCGGCTACAAGCCGGTCAACCTCGCCGACACCGGCATCGAGCGGGTCGAGAACGAATTCCTGGCCGGCACCAGCGACGCGCTGATCGCCAACCGGATCAAGGACATGTTCACCGGCGACGAGACCGGTGGCGGCAACGTGCTGCTCACCCTCTCCAAGCGCGCCCAGGACACCGCGTACGAGCAGCTGCGCAACAACAACAACGGGGTGAAGAAGGGCGCGGCGATCGCCATCGACCCGCGTACCGGGGCGGTGCAGGCGCTCGTCTCGATGCCCAGCTTCGACCCGAACCCGCTGGCCGACCACGACACGAACCAGGCCTCCGCGGCGTACAACCGGCTGGAGCAGGACCCGGACGGTCCGCTGAAGAACCGGGCGCTCTCCGAGACGCTGCCCCCCGGCTCCACCTTCAAGATCGTCGTGGCCGCCGCAGCGCTGGAGAACGGGGTCGGCAAGAACACCCAGATCCCGGCCGGGGCGAGCTGGACCCCGCCCACCTCGGGCTCCCCGATCCGCAACGCCGCCCCGTCGATCTGCCCCGAGGCGCAGGTCAGCCTGATCGAGGCGGTCCGGGAGTCGTGCAACACCGGCTTCGCCCAGCTCGGCGTGAAGCTCGGCGCGGACACCGTCAAGGAGAAGGCCCGCCAGTTCGGCTTCGAGCAGGACGACCTCACCGTCGGCCAGCTCGGCGAGGACGGCCTCACCGTCGCGCCGAGCCGGACCGGCGCGATGGAGGCCCCCGGCGGCGGCACCGACCCGGCCGCGCTGGCCCAGTCCTCCATCGGGCAGCGCGACGTCAAGATGACCCCGTTGCAGGGCGCGCTGATCGCCGGCACGGTCGCCAACGGCGGCAGCCAGATGCGGCCGTACCTGGTCAAGCAGCTGCTCGCGCCGGACCGCACCACCAGCTACTACACCGCCAAGCCCCGCGAGCTGCGCCAGCCGGTCAACGGCCCGGTCGCCGCCGACCTGCGGGAGATGATGGTCGCCGTGGTCGAGGACGGCACCGGCAACAAGGCGCAGATCGACGGCTACACGGTCGGCGGCAAGACCGGCACCGCCCAGTCCGGTCCGCAGACGCCCGACCACGGCTGGTTCATCGGGTTCGCCCTCGACAAGAACGGCACCCCGGTCTCCGCGGTCTGCGTGGTGCTGGAGGAGGCGGGCAGCGGCGGCAGCGCCGAGGCGGCCCGGATCGGTGGCCGGATCATGCAGGCGGCCATCGCCGACTCCGGGGGCCGCTGACATGCTTCACCCCGGCGTCCAGCTCGGCAACCGCTACCGCCTCGACGAGCGGATCGCCAGTGGTGGCATGGGCGACGTCTGGCGCGGCACCGACCAGGTGCTGGGCCGTACGGTGGCGGTGAAGAGCCTGCTCCCGGCGCTGCTGGACGATCCCGGCTTCGCCGAGCGGTTCCGGGGCGAGGCGCGCACCATGGCCACCATCAACCACCCGGGCGTGGTCGACGTCTACGACTTCGGCAGCGACCAGCAGATCGCCTTCCTGATCATGGAGTACGTCGAGGGCGACGCGCTGTCGGCGACGCTGAGCCGGGTCGGCCGGCTCACCCCGGCCCGGACGATGGCACTGGTCGCCCAGGCGGCGGACGCGCTGCACGCCGCCCACGAGAAGGGCATCGTGCACCGGGACGTGAAGCCGGGCAACCTGCTGGTCCGGCCGAACGGGACATTGGTGCTGACCGACTTCGGCATCGCCCGCTCCGACCTGGTCGGGCAGCTCACGGCCGCCGGCTCGGTGCTCGGCACCGCCTCGTACATCTCCCCGGAGCAGGCCACCGGCGCGGTCGCCACCCCCGCCTCCGACGTGTACGCGCTCGGCGTGGTGGCGTACCAGTGCCTCGCCGGCCGGCGTCCGTTCGACGGGGACAACCCGCTCGAGATCGCGATGAAGCACGTCCGGGAGACGCCCCGGCCGCTGCCCGGCGACATCCCGCCGCAGGTCCGGGCGATCGTGGAGCGGGCCCTGGCGAAGGATCCCGCGGCCCGCTGGCCCAGCGCCGCCGCGCTGGCCTCGGTGGCCCGGCAGGCGAAGCTCGCGCTGTCCCAGCAGGCCCGCGCCGGTGGGCACGCCGGCCCGGTCTCGGGGGCGCCCGCCTCCCCGGCCGCCCCGGTGGCCCGCGCCCAGGTGCCGGCCGCCGGCCAGCAGCACCGGCCGCCCGCGCTGGCCCAGCAGCACCGCCCGCCGGCCGCCGGACAGGCCCGCCCGCCGGTCGCCGCGCGGCAGCCGCAGCCGCCCGTCGCGGCGCAGCGCCCGCCGGCCCCGGCCGGGCCGCAGTCCCGGCCACCGGTCGCGCAGCCCGCGCCGCCGCGCGGGGTCGGGTCAGCCGCTCCCACCCGGTCCGACCGCCCCGTCGGGTACGCCCGGCAGCCGGTCCCGGCCGCTGTTCCGCCGCGTCGTTCCAGGTCAGGGATGGTGACCGTGGCCATCCTGCTGGCCGTACTGGTCCTGGTCTGCTCCGGCGTGATTTCCTACAGGGCGCGGCAGGGCGCGCTGACCGGTGACCCCGGCGCATCCGGACCGCTGAGCGTGACGTCCGGCGCGGTGAGCGCGTACGGACGCGACGATCTGGCCCAGAAGCCGTACCGTCTGGTGGAACGGCTTCGACCGGGTGGCGGCGAGACGACGACGAGCGAAGGACGACGAACGCGATGACAGCGCAGGCCCGCCTGCTCGGTGGCAGGTATCAGGTCGGCGAGCTGCTCGGCTACGGCGGCATGGCGGAGGTTCACCGTGGTCGTGACCTCCGGCTGGGCCGGGACGTCGCGATCAAGATGCTCCGCACCGACCTGGCCCGGGACGCCACCTTCCAGATGCGGTTCCGTCGGGAGGCGCAGAACGCCGCCTCGCTGAACCACCCGGCGATCGTCGCCGTCTACGACACCGGCGAGGAGACCGCGCCGACCGGCGAGACGCTCCCGTTCATCGTGATGGAGTTCGTCAACGGCCGCACGCTGAAGGAGGTCCTCGGCGTCGAGGGCCGGCTCCAGCCGCGCCGGGCGTTGGAGATCTGCGCCGACATGTGCGCGGCGCTGGAGTTCAGCCACCGGCACGGGATCATCCACCGGGACATCAAGCCGGGCAACGTGATGCTCACCCAGACCGGCCAGGTCAAGGTGATGGACTTCGGCATCGCCCGGGCGCTGGCCAGCGGCGCGACCACGATGACCCAGACCAGCGCGGTCATCGGCACCGCGCAGTACCTCTCCCCGGAGCAGGCGCGCGGCGAGTCCGTGGACGCCCGCTCGGACGTCTACGCCGCCGGCTGCGTGCTCTTCGAGCTGATCTGCGGGCACCCGCCGTTCGTCGGGGACAGCCCGGTGAGCGTGGCGTACCAGCACGTACGGGAGGCCCCGCCGACGCCGAGCGACATCAACCCGGACGTCAACCCGGCGGTCGACGCGATCGTGCTGAAGGCGCTGTCGAAGAATCCGCTCAACCGCTACCAGAGTGCCGGCGAGATGCGGGCCGACCTGCTCCGGGCGGCCGCCGGCCGGCCGGTGCTGGCCACCCCGGTCATGCCGCAGGACGAGACGGCGCACCTCGCCCCGGCCGCCGGCGGGTACCCGACGCAGGTCGCGGGCGCGCAGACCCGGCAGCAGGCCCCGGCGCGGGTCGGCGACCCGGGTCGGCGCAAGAGTTCGGCCTGGGTGATCGCCGCGTTCGCCGCGGTCGGCGTGCTGGCGGTGATCGCCCTGGTGGCGGCGCTGCTGCTCAACAACCGTGGCCCGGAGAAGGTCCAGGTGCCGAACCTGGCGGGCAAGGACCAGGCCACCGCCTTCACCGAGATCCGCAACGCGGGCCTGGTGCCGGGGCTGGGTGACGAACTCTTCAGCACCACCTGCAAGAAGGGCACGGTCGCCGAGCAGACCCCGCCTGCCGGCAGCAGCCTGGAGGAGAACCGCCAGGTGACCGTCCGGATGTGCGGCGGTCCGGGCACCGTGGCGGTCCCGGCCGGACTGGTCGGCGGCACCTACGAGAGCGTCAAGCAGCAGTTGGAGTCCGAGGGCTTCAAGGTCAAGCCCCAGGAGAAGGACAGCGCACGCGAGAAGGGCCTGGTCCTAGAGGTGAACCCGCCGTCCGGGACGAAGGTCGCCGAGGGCGCCACGATCACGGTCACCATCTCGAAGGGCAACGTGGGCGACGTCCCGCGGGTCATCGGCCTCACCGAGGAAGAGGCCCGAGCTGAGCTGACCAAGGCCGGCTACAAGGTGAAGGTGCGCGACGGCGATGAGGTGCCCGCGGCGGAGGCCGGCCGGGTCACCGACCAGAGCCCGAATGCGGGTACCAACCTGGCCAAGGGCAGGGAGGTCATCATCGAGGTGTCCATCCCCGAGCCCACCCAGGAGCCGAGCCCGCCCACCGCGACTCCGAGCAGCCCGACCCCGACCACCGGCACCGGTGGCGGCCTGTTCCCCCCGCCCCCGGACGGTGCCCCCGTCCGGTGAGCTGTATGCAGCACTGAGGAAGGCCCGGTCCCCCGCAGAGGGACCGAGCCTTCCTGCTGTCGTAGGTGGGGTCAGGTGTTGGCGAAGGCGGCCCGCCGCCGCGCGTCCACCTCGGCCGCCAGCTCCGGAGCGCGGTCCAGCGCCTCCGGGTGGCCGCAGGCGGCCAGCCAGTTCGCCAGCATCAGGTGGCCGCCCTCGGTCAGCACCGACTCCGGGTGGAACTGGACGCCCTCGATCGGCAGCGTCCGGTGGCGCATCGCCATCACGACGCCGGACCCGGTCCAGCCGGTCACCTCCAGCTCGTCCGGCAGCGTCTCGGGGAGCACGGCGAGCGAGTGGTAGCGGGTGGCGGTGAACGGGTCCGGCAGCCCGGCCAGCACGCCGACCGAGTGGTGGCGTACCTCCGAGGTCTTGCCGTGCAGCAGCTCGGGGGCCCGGGTCACGGTGGCGCCGAACGCCTCACCGATGGCCTGGTGGCCGAGGCAGACGCCGAAGATGGGCAGCTTGCCGGCGTACTCCTTGATCACGTCGAGGCAGATGCCGGCGCGGTCCGGGCTGCCCGGGCCGGGCGAGAGCAGCACCCCGGCCGCGTTGAGCCGGCCGACCTCGGCCACGTCGATCTCGTCGTTGCGGCGGACCTCGCAGTCGACGCCGAGCTGGCCGAGGTACTGCACCAGGTTGAAGACGAACGAGTCGTAGTTGTCGATGACCAGGACACGCATGGGCTCACTCGTCCGGGGAGGGGGGCGGGGTGTTGTTCTGGTCGGTGTCGTACGGCAGCTCGTGCTCGTCGCCGGACGGGGCGTCCTGCTCGACGCCGGGGTCGGCGGGGTCGCCCGGCACGCCGGTGTCCTGGGTGACCTGCACGTCGTCGAAGGGGGTCACCAGGGGTTCGGCCCAGGGAAAGACGACGTACCAGAGCAGGGCCACGGTCGCGGCGGCGAGCAGCAGCGAACCGGTGATCTTGCCGGCCAGGCCGAAGGGCAGTTTGCGCCAGATCCAGGAGTACATCGTCGTCAGCCTCCCAGCGCCGCCGGGCGGCCCTCGGACTTGGGAATGCTGGCCGCGGCGTCCAGCTCGGCGTGGATGATCAGGCGTTGGTAGTTGTCGAACTTCGGGTTGCAGGTGGTCAGGGTGAGCAGCTTCTTCGGCTTCTCTCCCGGCCCCAGCTTGATCGGCGCCGGCGCGACGACCTCCACCTGGTCGGGGCGGACGATCCGACTCTTGATCACCTTGTAGACGTACCAGTCGGTCTTGGTCTCGACGACGATCGCGTCGCCGTCATTGAGCTCGTCCAGCCGCCAGAAGGTGGCCCGGTTGCGGTGCCCGGCGACGGAGAAGTTGCCGACCTGGCCGGGCATCGCGCTCTTCGGGTAGTGGCCCGGGGCGTACCGGATGTCCTTCTGCGTGACGCCCTCCACCACCACCCAGTTCTTGTCGAGCTTGGGGATGTAGAGGCCGGCGATCGGCCTGCCCTCCACCGGGGGCTTGGGCTTGGGCTTGGCCGTCGTACCGGCGGACGGCGCGACGGTGGGGTCGCCGCTCGGGCCCCACTCCTGCGCCAGTTGGCTACTCAGGTCGCCCTGGTGGGCGTCGACGATGGCCGACTTGCCCCAGATCTCGTACCCGGCGAAGAGCAGCACCACCAGGCCGAAGGTGATCAGCACCTCGCCGGTGACCCGGACGCCGGAGCGCAACCGGGACGCCAGGGACGGCCGGGTCAGCTCCGAGTAGACGCTCTTGTAGCCCTCGCCGGTCTGATGGGGGCGGAGCTGGACCACCCGCTCGCCGCGCCGGGGCTGCGGCGGCTCGGCGGGCTTGTCCTCGGCCGGGCCGTCGCGCTCGGGCACGGGGGGCACCGCGCCCATCAGCGCCGTCGAGTCCAGCGCCGGCTGGGCGGGGGCGGGGCGTCCGCTCACCGCCGGGATGATCGCGGTGGCCGCCGGGTCCGCGAACCGGTCCGCTGCGCCACCGGCCCGGTAGGCGCCGGTCGGCCCGCTGTCCGGGCCGCCGGCGGCGCCCCAGGCGTCCGTTCGACCGCCGGAAGCGGCCACGCCCGCGGGTCCACCCTCGGCAGCGGCCGCGCGGGGCCGGTCACCTTCCGGCGCGACCGCGCGGGGCAGTCCGCTTTCCGGCGCGACCGCGCGGGGCAGTCCGCCTTCCGGGGCGGCCGCGCGGGGCAGGCCACCCTCGGGAGCGGCCGCGCGGGGCAGGCCGGGCCCGCCCGGGCCGGCCTCCGGCGCGGGTACGCCGGGACGGTCCGCGCCGGACGGGTACGGGTGCCCCGGGCCGGCGAGGTCGCCGGCGGCGGGCTGCCGGGTACGTCGGGCCTCGGGTGCGCTCGCCGGACGGTCCGTGGGACGGGCGGCGACGATCGGGAGGAAGGCGGTGGGCGCCTCGGTGGCGGGCTGCGGCCGTACCCCGGATCTGGGCTGGTGGTCGGCGGCGGCCGCCGGGGCGGGCGGGGCCGGGCGCTCCGACGGCGCGGGTGACCGGTGGATCGCCGGCGCGGCCGGCGGCACGGCGGCCGGGGCCGACGGTGGCTGAGCGGCGGGCGCGGCCGGGCGGACCGGGGCGTTGCCGGGCCACGCGGGCGGCGCGGGGCGGGTGGGGCCTTCGGTTGGACGGGCCGGCGCCGGGCCACCGGAGAACGGGTGGGCCGCCGGACGGTCGGGTGTCGGGTCAACGGGCGGCCGGGCGCGACCCGGGTCGGTGGTCGCGCGGTCGGTCGTCGGGTCGGGAGCGGCCGATCGGGGGGCCGGGCCAGGCGGGGTCGGCGGCCGGTTCGCGGACGAGCGCGACGGCAGCACCGGGTCGGGCCAGCTGTTGCGGCGGGCCGGCGGGGTCGAGCCCTCGACCGTGGGGATGACCGCGGTCTCCTCGTCGCTCCGGTCGCGGTGGCGCGGGTCCCTGCCGTCGGGACTCATCGGGGCACCGTTGCCGATCGCAGAGCGGTGGAGTCCTCGAAGGCCGGCACGGTCACGGAGGAGACGGTCTCCTTGTAGCCCAGCTGGTAGTGCTCGACCGCCTGCTTGAACAACCCGACTCCCTCAGAGCCGGCGAGGGCCTGCTGGAGGGCAGCGGGATCGCCGATTGCTACGATCTTGAACGGTGGGGAGTACACCCGGCCGTGCAGCAGCAGGGTGTTACCCACGCAGCGTACCGCGCTGGTGGACAGCACGCGGACGTTCATGATTGACATGGCCTCCGCGCCGCCGGCCCAGAGCGCGTTCACCACCGCCTGCACGTCGCCCTGGTGGACGACCAGGTCGTCGTTGGTCGCGTCCTTGGGCAGGGTCTGGTCGTTGCGGCGGGGCGCGTCGTCCAGCTCGACGGTCACCCCCGGCCCGGACAGCGCGGTAAAGCCGGCGGCCTCCAGGCTGCGCCCGGCCCGGTCGCGCTGCTCCTTCACGGGGCCGTCGGTGTCGGCCAGCGCGGCGGTCTGGTTCTCGACCTCGGCGCGCAGCCGGGCGGCCCGCAACTCGCTGGCCGCCACCTGCTCGCGCCGGTCCTCGATCAACTGGGTCAGCTGGGGCCGCCGGTCCTCCCGCAGGGCGGTGCCGCCGGCGGTGGTGGCGGTGGTGGTGAAGAGCAGCCCGGCCGCGGCGGCGATCAGCGGCACCCCGATCGACCAGCCCGGTCGCCGCTGCCGCGGACGCCGTGGCAGGAGCGCGGCGACCGCGCGCCGCATGGCCTTCTGCCAGGACGCCGCGCCGGATGTGTACTCCACCGAGCGTTCCCTCCGCCTCGTCTGGTTGATGCCCGCCACGACGCCGACGGGCGCGGGTGCGCCGGGGCGTTTCCCTCTTTCCGGTCACTCCGCGCACCGGCCTGACCCCATTCGTGGCTTGGGCGGGCCGTCCGGACTACGCTAGCTGTCGAACATTATTGGCCATGGACCGTCGCCCCCGCGCCCGGTTGTCAGGCCGGACGAGGTCGTCACCCCCTCTGGAGAGCGTCGTGCCCAAGTCTCAGGTCCGCAAGAAGAAGGTGTACACCCCGCCGACGGACGTGCGTCCGACGAGCACGGCGGCGACGCGCAAGCCTAGCCCGGTGTGGCTGCCGGCTACGGCGGTCGCGCTGATCGTCGGCGGCATCGGCTGGCTGGTGGTCTACTACCTCTCCGAGCAGGAGTACCCGGTCGCCACCTGGGGCTACTGGAACCTCGCGGTCGGCTTCGGCGCGATGGTCAGCTCGCTGATCCTGCTCTCCCGCTGGCGCTGACCCGGCCCTCTGTCGAGGCGGTGCCACGTCACCTTCGCGGAACCCTGCCCGGCGCTCCCGCGCCGGGCACCCTATGGTGTGCGCAGGGCGGCGTGGCCGGGTGCGAGAAGACTCACGTTACTGCTGGGTAACCTTGCGCGTAGGCTGCACTGCATGACCGAGCGGAGCGAGGTCATCGACCGGCCCGGTCGAGGGGGTGGCAGCGGCGCGACGCCGGTGACGCCCTGACACCGGCCACCCGGTCGCCGAGCCGCTCGACAGGCAGCAGACCGGGAGGCCAACTCGATGGGCAGCGTCCAGATCGTCACCACGATCCTCGCGGCCGCCATCACCGCCGTGGCGGTGTGGCTTGCGGTGCGCGCGGTCATGAAGATGACGGCCGTCATCCGGCTCGGGCAACCCGCCCCGGAGCGGTTCACCGACAAGGGCGCCCGCACCAGGACCATGCTGGTGGAGACCGTCGGCCACACCCGCATGCTCAAGTGGAGCGTGGTGGGTGCCGCGCACTGGTTCGTGATGGTCGGCTTCATCGTGCTGTCGCTGCTGGTGCTCGAGGCGTACTTCGAGGTGGTCACCCCGACCGGCGGGCTGCCGATCATCGGGCACTGGACGGTCTTCGGCCTGGCCACCGAGATCATCGGCGTGCTGGGCCTGGTCGGCATCCTGGTGCTGATGGCGATCCGGCTGCGCAACCGGCCCACCCGGCCGGGCGGTCGCTCCCGGTTCACCGGCTCGACGATGTGGCAGGGCTACTTCGTCGAGTGGATCGTGCTGCTGGTCCTGATCTTCGGGTTCGTGATCCGGGGCTTCAAGGTCGCCACCGACCACTTCGAGTACCCGGTCTGGGCCACCCCCGTCAGCCACGCGGTCGGGGCGGTGCTGCCCGACTGGCAGGACGGCGCCAGCGTCGCCGCGCTCATCAAGATCGCCATCTCGATGACCTGGCTGATCGTCATCTCGCTGAACGTGACCATGGGCGTCGCCTGGCACCGCTTCCTGGCGTTCCCCAACATCTTCTTCAAGCGCGAGCCGGCCAAGCCCGCCGGCTCCGGCCTCGGCGCCCTGCGGCCGATGATGAGCGAGGGCAAGCCGCTCGACTTCGAGGAGGCCGACCCGGAGAAGGACCAGTTCGGCGTCGCCCAGGTCGAGCAGTTCACCTGGAAGGGCCTGCTGGACTTCAGCACCTGCACCGAGTGCGGCCGCTGCCAGTCGCAGTGCCCGGCCTGGAACACCGGCAAGCCGCTGTCGCCGAAGCTGCTGGTCCTGAGCCTGCGCGACCACGCGTACGCCAAGGCGCCGTACCTGCTGGCCGGCGGCGGCAAGGACCTCACCGGCGAGGAGAAGGCCACCGCCGCGCAGCTCGCCCACATGGACGTGCTGGCGCTGGCTGAGGCGGACAAGCCGCTGATCGGCACCGCCGAGGAGGGCGGGGTCATCGACCCCGACGTGCTCTGGTCGTGCACCACCTGCGGCGCCTGCGTCGAGCAGTGCCCGGTCGACATCGAGCACGTCGACCACATCGTCGACATGCGCCGCTACCAGGTGCTGATCGAGTCGAGCTTCCCGTCCGAGGCCGGCGTCATGCTCCGCAACCTGGAGAACAAGGGCAACCCGTGGGGCGCCCCGCAGAACACCCGCGAGGACTGGACCAAGGGCCTCGATTTCGAGGTGCCGCGGGTCGGCGAGGTGGACGACTTCGAGTACCTGTTCTGGGTCGGCTGCGCCGGCGCGTTCGAGGACCGGGCCAAGAAGACCACCCGCGCGGTCGCCACGCTGCTCAACGAGGCCGGCGTCAAGTTCGCCATCCTCGGCGAGGGCGAGACCTGCTCGGGCGACCCGGCCCGCCGGATCGGCAACGAGTTCGTCTTCCAGATGCTCGCCCAGCAGAACGTCGAGACCCTGAACGAGGCGTTCGAGGGTCGGGAGAAGGCCAAGCGCAAGATCGTGGCCACCTGCCCGCACTGCTTCAACACGCTGGGCAACGAGTACGGCCAGCTCGGCGGCGAGTTCGAGGTCGTGCACCACACCCAGCTCCTGGCGCACCTGGTCTCGACCGGCAAGCTGACCCCGGTGCAGCCGGTGGACGGCGGGGTCACCTACCACGACCCCTGCTACCTGGGCCGGCACAACCGGGTCTTCGCCGCGCCGCGCGAGGTGCTGGGCGACGCGATCGCCGGCGAGCTCACCGAGATGCCCCGCAACAGCGAGCGCTCCTTCTGCTGCGGCGCCGGCGGCGCCCGGATGTGGATGGAGGAGAAGATCGGCAAGCGGATCAACGTGGACCGGGTCGAGGAGGCCATGGCCACCGGTGCGCGGACGGTCGCCGTCGGCTGCCCGTTCTGCTCGACGATGCTCAACGACGGGGTCAACGGCAAGGGCGCCGGCGAGCAGGTCGAGGTCATCGACGTGGCCAGCGTGCTGCTCCGCTCGGTCAAGCCCGAGCAGACGCAGGGCGACAAGGAGACCGAGCCGGTCGCCGGCTGAGGCGTACGCCCGGATCACCGGACACCCGACGGCAGTGGCACCTACGAGGTGCCACCGCCGTCGTCGTGCTCAGGAGACGGTGGTGGTGACGATCGCGGCCGTGGTGGCCGCCGTGGTGGCCACCAGGACGGCGGCCTGGGTCTCCTCGATGGCCTTCTTCGTCGCCGCGGACGCCCAGTCCCCGGCGGCGATCTCCGAAACCCGGGCCGTCAGCCGCTCCTTCGGCACCTCCCGGAAGAGCGTGCGGTCCAGCCCCACCGCGCGGGCGAGACCGATCAGCGCGGCCGTCCGGGCGTCGACCGGGCCGTCGGCGGCCACCGCGTCGAGCATCCGCCGCCGGGCGGCCGTCTCCGCCGCCGGCTCCGCGCCGGTCGGCGACGGATAGCGGGTACGCGGGAAGACCAGCAGCACCCGGTCGGACTCGCGGTGCAGCACCCCGCCGTCGACCAGGCCCGCCAGCACCCGGTCGGGCAGGCCCTTGGCCAGCCGGCTCATCCAGTCCTTCGGCTTGCGACGCTTCCCGCCGGCGGCGAGGGTGGCGAGGGCGTCGTCCAGCACCGGGTGGCCCGTCGGGGTCGGGTCGGTCACCGACAGCCGGTCGTCGGCCACCGCCACCCGGCCGGCCAGGGCCAGGTCGAGCAGCACCGCCCCGACCAGGCCGTAGTCGAGGCGCGGCCGGCCGAGCCGGTTGGTGCCGGCGTCGTCGTGGGCGAGCAGGACCAGTTCGTCGGCGAGGGTGAGGGTCGGCATGCGTCCACGTTAACCACGGGTCACCAGAGCCGCCTCGGGCGAAGTCGTGCGCCGCGAGCGGCCGTGGAACAATCGCGCTCATCGACGGCCTGTTGCTCGGCACGCTGTTGCCCCTGGTCGGCTTCGTCCTGCTGACCGCCGGCAACGCGTTCTTCGTCGCGGCCGAATTCGCCCTGGTCACCGTCGACCGGGCGGAGATCGACCGGCGCGCCGATGCCGGGGACGCCGCGGCGGCCACGGTACGCCGGGCGTTGCGCGGGCTGTCCTTCCAGCTCTCCGGGGCGCAGTTCGGCATCACGCTCACCGCGCTGCTCACCGGCTATCTCGCCGAGCCGGCGCTGGCCCGGCTCTTCGCCCCGGTGCTGCGGCCGGTGGGCGGGGCGGAACGGTTCGGCCCGCTGCTCGCCCTGGCGCTGGCCACCCTGCTCTCGATGCTCTTCGGCGAGCTGGTGCCGAAGAACCTCGCCCTGGCCCGGCCGATGCCCGCCGCCCTGGCCACCGCCGGCCCGATGCACCGCTTCTCCCGGACCTTCGGCTGGCTGATCCGGGCGCTGAACGGTTCGGCGAACCGGCTGGTCCGGGCGCTGGGCGTGGAGCCGCAGGAGGAGCTGGCCAGCGCCCGCTCCCCGGAGGAGCTGGGGCTGCTGGCGGCCATCTCGGCCCGGGCCGGCGCGCTGCCGCCGGACATCGCCATGCTGCTGCGCCGCACCATCCGCTTCGGCGACAAGCGCGCCGCCGAGGCGATGACCCCCCGGGTCGACGTGGTCGCGCTGCGGGCCACCGCCACCGTGGCCGAGCTGCTGGAGGCGTCCCGGCAGACCGGACGGACCCGCTTCCCGGTGTACGAGGAGACCCTCGACCTGGTCACCGGCGTCGCCGGCGTACCGGACGCGCTCGGGGTGCCGCTGGACCGCCGCGCCTCCACCACCGTCGCGGCGGTGGCCCGCGAACCGGTGTACGTGCCGGAGAGCCTGGACCTCGACGGCGTGCTGGCCGCGCTGAAGGACGCCGGCGCCGACCTGGCCATCGTGGTCGACGAGTACGGCGGCACCGACGGCGTGGTCACCATCGAGGACCTGGTCGAGGAGCTGGTCGGCGAGATCGCCGACGAGTTCGACCCGGACGCGGTGGACGACGCCGGTGCGACCGAGCTGACCGTCCCGGGCGGCGAACGGACCGTCCTGCTCGACGGGGTGCTCCGCGAGGACGAGCTGGCCGAGCAGACCGGCTTCCGGCTGCCCGAGGGCCCGTACGAGACGCTGGCCGGGTTCCTGATGGCGCGGCTGGGCCACATCCCGGTGCCCGGCGAGACGGTCGAGGAGTCCGGGTACGAGTTCACCGTGGTCGAGGTGGAGCGGCACCGGATCGAGCAGGTCCGCGTCGTGCGCCCGGAGGAGCCGGACGGCGATGACTGAGCTGCTGATCGCCCTGGCGTTGCTGCTCGGCAACGCGTTCTTCGTGGGCAGCGAGTTCGCGCTGATCGCGTCCCGCCGTACCGTGGTCGAGCCGCTCGCGGCGACCTCCCGGCGGGCCCGCTGGGCGCTGTCGGCGATGAACCAGATCCCGCTGATGATCGCCGGGGCGCAGCTCGGCATCACGGTCTGCTCGCTGGGGCTCGGGGCGATCGCCGAGCCCGCCCTGGCCCACCTGATCGAACCGGCGTTCCACGCGCTGGGGCTGCCGAGCTCGGCGGTCCACCCGCTGTCGTTCCTGATCGCCCTCGCGGTGGTGGTCTTCCTGCACACCGTGGTCGGCGAGATGGTGCCGAAGAACATCACCCTGGCCGGGCCGGAGCCGTCCGCGCTCTGGCTCGGGCCGGCCATGCTGGCGTTCTGCGTGGCGACCAAGCCGCTGCTGGTCGCGATGAAGTGGGCGGCCCGCCAGGTGCTGTGGCTGTGGCGGGTGGAGGCGACCGAGGCGGTGAAGACGGTGTTCACCGCCGAGGAACTCGCCGGGCTGGTGTCGCAGGCGCGCACCGAGGGTCTGCTGGACGCGGAGGAGCACGCCCGGATCACCGGGGCGCTGGCCCTGCACCGGCGGACCGCCGCGGACGCCCTGCAACCCTGGTCGACGGTGACCACGGTGGCCGAGGACGTCTCACCGGCGTCGCTGGAGGTGCTGGCCACCCGGACGGGCCGGTCCCGCTTCCCGGTGGTGCAGCGGTCGACCCGCCGGGTGCTCGGCTTCGTGCACGTCAAGGACGTCCTGGGGTACGCCGGGGCGTCCCGCCGGGCCCCGGTGCCCGCCGACGTCTACCGGCCGCTTGCGGTGGTGCCGCCGGACCGTACGCTGGCCGACCTGCTGCTGGCGATGCGGCGCGAGCGGCGGCACATGGTGCTGGTGAGCGACGGTCGCCGGCCGCTCGGCGTGGTGACATTGGACGACGTATTGACCGCCGTCGTTGGAAAATGAGCGAACACCCTTTGTGTGCAAGTGGTTGCACAGGCGTGATGCTGTAATGAGCCACCTTGAATTCGTACGGACGGTTCCCTAATGTGGGGCACCGACCGCTGTGGGTCGTCTGCCTCCGTCTTCCCCTCAGCGAGGCGCCCGGCGGTCGGTCGCTAAGGAGTCGGTGCCGGTGGCAACCATGCCCCCTCATCGTCACGCCCAGGGTCGTCCGCCCACTCACCCCACCGGCCTGCGCCGGATCGCCCGCCGCCTGCTCACCCTGGTCGCCGCCGTGGTCGTCGGCGCCGGGATGTTCGCCGTGCCGGCGCACGCAGCGCCCACGCCGGAGGAGATCGAGGCGGCGATCGACAAGCAGTGGGAACAGCTCGAGCCGACCATCGAGCAGTACAACAAGGTCCGCGCGCACCTCAAGGTCAACCGCAAGAAGTCGGCGGAGCTGGAGAAAAAGATCCAGCCGCTGGCCCTGCAGACCGAGCTGGCGATGAACCGGGTGGGCGACCTCGCCTCCCGGTACTACATGACGGGCCCCTCGCAGGACATCGGCGCGCTGCTGGTCAGCGCCAAGCCGGGCACCCTGACCGAGCAGCTGACCATCCTCGACCGCCTCGCCGCGCAGGAGCGCAAGGAGCTCCAGGTCGTCATCAACGCCCGGCAGAAGTACGACGGCGAGAAGCAGAAGCTCGACGCGCTGATCGCCGCGGAGGTCAAGCAGGAGAAGGAGCTGGCCGCCAAGAAGGCGCAGATCAACTCCGAGATCAAGCGGCTCCAGGCGTCGATGCCGAAGACCGTCGTCAAGGTGGCCGGCTGCCCGACCGTCAAGGGCGTGGTGAGTTCCGCCGCGCAGACCGCCATCCGGGTGGCCTGCCAGCAGGTCGGTGACCCGTACGTCTGGGGTGCCGACGGGCCGAACTCGTTCGACTGCTCCGGCCTCACCCAGTACGCCTACAAGGCCGCCGGCATCTACCTGACCCACCACACCGGCGCCCAGTGGAACGAGGGCAAGGCCATCCCGCGCTCCGAGGCGCGCCCCGGCGACCTGGTCTTCTTCTACAGCGACCTGCACCACGTGGGTCTCTACCTGGGCAGCGGGCTGATGGTGCACGCGCCACGGACCGGCAAACCCGTCCAGGTCACCAGCATCGACTACATGCCGGTCGCCGGCTTCCGACGACCGAACTGACCCCGAGCCCGCCGCGAAACCCCCGGTCGACCGACCGGGGGTTTCGCGTATCCGGGACCCGGCACGGCATGGCGGGTTGCGGATCGATAACGGTCGTCTCTACTCTGATCCTTCGTCGGCCGCGACAGGTCCGTCCAACCCGGGCGGCAGTGGCCGGCACCGCCGAATCGCCCACGGGCGAGCCGGGGACCCAGGTAAGCCGGGGTGAATCCGCAGCCACTGCGGTAGGGCGCTCCCTTCCCGCCCGAACCCGTCAGCTAACCCGGTAGGCGGTCGCGGAAGAAGGAGCCCGGAGCCCGGTGGCACACCATGCCCCGCGGCCACCGTCGTACCGGTCGACCCAGGTCGCCCGGCTGACGGCTGCGCCGCGCCCACGCTGGTCCCGCTTCACCACCGTCCTTGCCGCCCTCGCCGGTGCCGCCGTCGTACTGACCGGCGCTGCCACGGCGGCCCACGCCGACCCCTCGGTCGCCGAGATCGAGCGGCAGATCGACCAGGACTGGAACAGGCTCGAACCGATCATCGAGCAGCACAACGCCACCCGTCAGGACCTGGCCGCCAAGCGCCGGCAGGCCGACGCGCTGGCCAAGCGCATCGAGCCGCTGCAACTCCAGGTCGACCTCGCGATGAACCAGGTCACCGGGCTCGCCGCCGAGGCGTACAAGGGGGAGAACGTCTCCGCCGTCAACGCCCTGCTCGGCAGCAGTTCCCCCGGCGAACTGGTCGACCAGCTCGAAATGCTCGACCGGTTCGCCCAGCGCCAGCAGCGCGACGTGCGGGCCGTCAAGGAGTTGCGGGACAAGCTGGCCGCGGAGAAGGCGCCGCTGGACCAGATGGTCGCCCAGCTGACCCGGACCGAGGCCCAGCTGGCCGCGAAGAAGAAGCAGATCAACGCCGAGATCGACCGGCTGCAGAAACTGCGGCTCAAGGTGTACGGCAACGGTGGCGGGGGTGCGCTGCGCCCGGCCCCGTGCCCGGCCGGCTATCCCGGCGGCCCGGCCGGCACGGCGGTCAAGTTCGCCTGCGCGCAGATCGGCAAGCCGTACGTCTGGGGCGCCGAGGGCCCGAACTCGTACGACTGCTCCGGGTTGATGCTCGCGGCGTGGGCGAAGGCCGGTGTCTCACTGCCGCACAACGCCCGCCAGCAGCGCCAGGTGACCGCCCGGGTCAGCCGGGCCGACCTGCGCCCCGGCGACCTGGTCTTCTACTACGCCGACCTGCACCACGTCGGCATGTACGTCGGTGGCGGCTGGGTGGTGCACGCCTCCCAGGCGGGCCAGCCGGTCAAGATGAAGCGGGTCGACGACGGGCCGGTCAACAGCTACGGCCGGCTGGGCTGAGCGCGCGCCGGGCTCCCGGGACTCCGGGGGCCCGGCCCGGCGTCAGCGGGTGGGCCAGGTGCGCCAGTTCTGCCAGGAGCGACTCGGGGTCGGCCCGCGCTGGCCCTGGTAGCGCGACCCGTAGACGGCGGAGCCGTACGGGTGCTCGGCCGGGGACGAGAGCCGGAAGATGCAGAGCTGGCCGATCTTCATCCCGGGCCAGAGCGTGATCGGCAGGTTCGCCACGTTCGACAGCTCCAGCGTCACGTGACCGGAGAAGCCCGGGTCGATGAAGCCGGCGGTCGAGTGGGTGAGCAGGCCGAGCCGACCCAGGCTGGACTTGCCCTCCAGGCGCCCGGCGAGCTGGTCGCCCAGCGAGATGACCTCCAGCGTGGAGGCGAGCACGAACTCGCCGGGGTGCAGCACGAACGGCTCACCCTCGGGCACCTCGACCATCGAGGTGAGCTCGTCCTGCTGGATCGCCGGGTCGATGTGCGTGTACAGGTGGTTGTTGAAGACCCGGAAGAGCTTGTCGAGCCGCACGTCGATGCTGGACGGCTGCACCAGCGTGGGCTCGAAGGGCTCCAGCGCGAGCGTGCCCGCCTTGATCTCGGAGACCAGGTCGCGGTCGGAGAGCAGCATCGGCACACCATATCGAGCGGACCGGGTGACCTGCGTGTCGGACTACGCGTTCGTACACATGTTCGATAGGATGTCCGTATGGCTTCCTGGTCCGAATTCGCCGCTGACGAGCCCCGACTCGCCGACGGGATCCGCCTTCTCATGCAGCAGTACGGGCCGGGCTTCGGCTACCTGGCCACCGTCCGCGCCGACGGTGGGCCCCGGGTGCACCCGGTCTGCCCCGTGATCACCGACGAGGGGCTGTTCTGCTTCGTCGTCGACTCGCCCAAGCGGCGCGACCTCGAACGCGACGGGCGGTACGCGTTGCACTCGTTCCCGCCTGAGGAGACCGACGACGAGGCGTACGTCGCCGGTCGCGCGCAACCGGTCACCGACCCGGCCCGGGTCGCCCGGGTGGCCCGCCTCGGCCGGGCGGCGCCGCAGGTCGACTGGCGACTCTTCGAGTTCAGCGTCGACGTGGCGATGCTGACCCGCCGCGACCAGGGTGGGCTCGGCCAGCCCGGCGAGGGCCACGGGTCCTCCGCCGTCCAGGTCTGGCTCGATCCGGTCGCCGCCCACCGCGGCGGCGACGCCGCCGGCGTACCCGATCGGCGGCCGGCGCGCCGCGGCCGCCACGGTTTCGACACCCGCCGCCCCGCCGCCTGACCGCCGAGACGCCGATGCCGGCCCCGTCCTACGACGGAGCCGGCACCGGTGTCTGCTGAGGGTGTTACGCCGCGCGGTACGCGTTCCATGCGGTCAGCATGCGGCTCGCCTGGCCAGCGGTGAACTGGTACATGCACGAGTCGTAGGTGTAGTCCATGAAGTTGGTGATCGGGTCCAGGCCGGCCGTGGCGCAGGTGTCCCGCCCGGTCGGGCACTGGAACGCCGGCGAGGCCTCGGCCGGGGTGTCGCTGACGCTGTCACCCGAGCCGGAGCATCCACCCTGGAACGTGTGGTAGAGGTTCAGCCAGTGGCCGACCTCGTGGGTGCCGGTGTCGCCCTGGTTGTAGTTGGCGGCGGTGCCGCCCGGCAGCGACTCGCTCAGCACGACCACGCCGTCCATGCTGTTCAGCTTCCGCTGCGGGAAGGTCGCCCAGCCGAGCAGGTCGTCGCTCAGCTCACCCAGGTAGACGTTGAGCGTGTTCTTGCCGCCCTCGCGCAGGGAGGTCTTCATCGACCGCTCCGCCGAGGAGCCCTGCACGATCGGGTACCACGCCGGGTTGGTCACCCGGTTGATCTTCGTCAGCTGGAAGCCGAAGGCCGTGGCCGCGCCGCCGGTGGCACCCGAGTAGGCCTGGTTCAGCACGCTGATCTGTGAGGTGATCATCGAGTCCGGGATGTTGCCGCCGGCGCGGGTGCTGTCGCGCTGGATCACGTGCACGACGACCGGGATGGTGACGCTGGCCAGCGGGGCGGCGGCCTGGGCGCCGGCCCGGAAGCTCGCCCGCTCGCGCAGCGCGGCGGCCAGGTCGGCCTCGCGTTCGCGGACCTGCTTGGCGGTCAGCTCGTTGGGTTCGTGCTTGGCGATCCCGCCCTTCTTGATCCGAGCGTCCGAGTGGACGTCGGCCGGCTCGGCGCAGACCTCGCTCGGGGCGGCGGAGAAGGCGGAAGCAGCGGGGACGACGCCTACCGCGGCGGTGCTGAGCAGCAGCGCGAGGGTCGTCGACGCGACACCGGCGGCACGCCGGGTCAGCAGGTTGGGACGGAGTCCCATGGGCCCACCTCTTTCTGGCGGCGTGACAGGGGGTATGTCACGCCGTGGTCGAGAACGTGGGGGTGACGTTACAACCGATCGACAGATTTGAGAACGACCATATGTTGCCGCTGTGAAACTTTTAGCTCCACGTGGATACGTTACGTCCAAGATCGATCACGGCGGAGGGCGTGCCGGCGTGCCCGGGGTACCTGGGTGCACGGCGGCGGTCGCCTCAGGTACAGTGGTGCCGCCTGCGGGTGTAGTTCAATGGCAGAACATCAGCTTCCCAAGCTGACAGTGCGGGTTCGATTCCCGTCACCCGCTCCACGATCGAGGCCCTGGCCAGGACGCGAGTCCGAGCCAGGGCCTTCGATGTTCCGTAGCCAAGGACCAGGCCGCGTGCCATTAGCCTCGGTCATCCCTGGTGCGTTCTCGACTGCCCGACGAGGAGATCCGCCAGCCATAATGCGGCATCATGAACGCCCCACTGATCATCGGCTATCCACCCGCAGAGAGCACGTGGGTGCTTCATCCACCAGAAGACCCGTGGGGTGACGGGTACGTCGCCGTGATGCAGGTGGAGCTGCATGACCAAGGACTCACCGCTCGGCGCGGAGTAGAGCTTGCATGGCCGACTCACGCCCGGGAGCCGGACCTCGTTATCTTCTTCCAGCAGCTGGCCGACGACTGGCGCGGCTGGGAGGGTGAACGTAGTTGGCGATCATTGGACGCCACGATGCGGATCACCGCCCGCCATGACGGCAAGGGGCACGTCTCTCTAGGCGGAACCCTTCACCAGGACTCCTACTCACCCGACGGATGGCTCGCGCGAGTATTCATCACCGTCGAGGCGGGAGAACAGATGACCTCGCTCGTTGCCGCTCTTCGTGCCCACTTCGAGGGACTGGCGAGGTGACCCGTACAGCCATTCGTACAGCCAAGTACGCCCGCTGACACCGACGCTAGCCGACAACGACGGACCGGCTGACCAGGTGTGCAGTCACCTGACCAGCCATCCGCGATCTTCTGCGAATCACCTGGTCAGCAGGCCCTGCTAGCGTCAGCCGCACATAGATGATCAGTCGGAGGCCAGCAGGAATGACCCCCACGTTCCCCGAGACCCGCCTGCTGGCGGGCGATCTCTTGCTGCGGCCCTTCTCCGCAATCGACATCGAGGAAAATCAGATCGCTTGCGCGGACCCGCTCATCCAGCAGTGGCTCCCGCTGCCCCAGCCCTACACCCGCCAGGACTCCGCTGACTGGTGCACCAAGATCTCCCATTCCCTGCGGGAGACCGGAGACGGGATCCACTTCGCGATCGTCGACGCGAACACAGACCGCCTCCTCGGCACCGTCGGCCTGAAGAAGACCGACTGGCGCGGCCTGGTCAGCGAGATCGGCTACGCGGTCGCCCCCTGGGCTCGCGGCCGAGGCATCGCGGCCGAAGCCACGCGGACCATCGGTCACTGGCTACTGGTTGACCACCGCTTCCAGCGCATGGAACTCAAGGCCGCCACCGGGAACCTGTCCTCCCAGAGGACCGCTCTCAAGGCCGGCCTGCAACGCGAAGGCATCATGCGCAATGCCGGCTTCATCCACGCCGGCCGCGTCGACCTGGTCCTCTTCTCGCTCACGCCGGACGACCTCAAGTGAGGCGTGCCATTAGCGTGCCATTGGGCCAGGACAGCAGGGGCCAGCCGAGGCCACGAGAGACCGCCGCGACCAGGCCGCCAACCCGGTAGACAGGCGGACATCGACAATTCCCAAGCTGACAGTGCGGGTTCGATTCCCGTCACCCGCTCCACCACGAAGGCCCTGGCCAGGACGACAGTCCGAGTCAGGGCTTTCGATGTTGCTGCGGCCAGCAGCGCCCGGCGGGCCATCCCCGGGCCGCTAGCCACGCTTCTTGCCCTTGCTCTTGGCCTTGTCAGAGGAGCCGGCGGCCGGCTTCTTGGCCTTCTTGCGCTCGGCCTTCATCGCGGCGCTCACCGCCTGGGCGATGGCCCGATCCGCCTCCGAGGTGGCGTGCTGGTAAATCATGGCCGCTTGCGCCGAGTCGTGACCCATCCGGGCCATCAGTTCCCGAGTGCTCGCACCCGTCCGCGCCGCGATCGTGTTGCCCGTGTGCCGCAGATCGTGGAAATGCAGACCCGGCACGCCGAGCTTGCCGACCGCCGTCGACCAGCCGATGACCTTGTTGAGGTTGCCGCGCCAGATCGGCCGGCCGGACGGCGTCGTGAACACCAACGCTTCCGGGCTGTCGTCGACGAACGCCGCCAGGTGCTCGCACAGCGCCGGCAGGATCGCCGCCGGCACTGACACGGCACGGTCTGCCGACTGCCCGACGAGGAGATCCACGCCTCCGCGGTCGGCCTGCTTAGAGGTCGCGCAGATAGGCAGGGACCATGACGGCGAACACCTCACAACCTCCGGATCCTCCGCGACGTGGCCCAATCGGGGGTAACGTCCGGCGGTAGGAACAGCGGCGGCAGTAGCCGCTCCCGCTCCTCGATCACAGGGGCGTTGATCCGGTCTTGGTGACTGATGGCCGGCGGGAGCCCGGGTGGCCCGGGGCCAGGACCAAAGGGTTCCCGCCGTCGGGACAGAACACCGCAGACAGGACGGACAAGGAGTGGGTACGATGGACGTCAATCTTGAGGTGGTCACGATCCCGGTGTCGGATGTCGACAGGGCGCTGGAGTTCTACCGGGATCGCCTGGGCTGGCGACTGGACGCAGACATCAAGGTCGGCGACGACGTCCGCGTCGTGCAACTGACCCCGACTGGTGACGGCCATACGTCCATCGCGTTCGGTAAAGGCCTGCCGATAGCCGCTGCACCGGGGTCGATGCGGCACCTAGAGCTAGTGACCTCCGACGTCGTGGCCACACGGGAGGAGCTGGCCCAGCGGGGCGTCGACGTCACCGAGGTCTACCACGGCCCCGGCAGCCCTTTCTGGCCCGAGACGCGCCAACCCGGCCCCGACCCCGAACGTAAGAGCTACAACTCGTACGCCTCATTCCAGGACCCGGACGGAAACGGCTGGACGCTGCAGGAGGTCACTACCCGCATGCCGGGTCGCGAGGCCCGTTCGTGACATTACAAGCCGCGTCGTTGCTACACCACCTACCGCCTGCCTCCTGAGACGGGCCATCCACGGGCCACAAGCCGATGTCATCGGGGGCTACGTGAGGCCGCCTACGGCCGAGGCGAGCAGGAGAAGCGGCGCACGTCGAAGCGATCTTGTGAGATTCCCAAGCTGACAGTGCGGGTTCGATTCCCGTCACCCGCTCCACGATCGAGGCCCTGGCCAGGACGCGAGTCCGAGCCAGGGCCTTCGATGTTCCAAGGTCAACGATCAATGGCGGAGGTAATCTCGCTCCGCACCGGGCCGGCCGTGCGCGACGGGTACATCATGGTGCGGTGGATGGAGGAGTGCGGCTGCGCCGGGACACGGCGAAGGTGCGCAGGAACTACCTGTTCGTGGCCTTCCTCGGGGCCGGCGGCTGGGGCGCGGCCCGGTACTCCGAGGCGGACCCGAACTCTGTCTTCACCAGCACCGGGCCCCTCAAGTACCTCGCGGCGGCGCTCTTCATCGTCGCTGCCTGCGCCCTGGCCTCTCTCCTCTGGCCCTTCGTCATCCACGTCCACGACGACGGGATGACCCTTCGGTCGCACGGCGTGACGACGCGGCTGCCGTGGGGCTCGGTCGAGATGCTGACCGCGGCGAAGAGAGGCACCGGCTGGACGGACCCGATGTTGCAGATCCGGGTGGCTCCGGGAGTGCGGATCAAGGGGCGCATCGGCAGTGACCACGACGGGCGGCGGGTGTACAACCTGCTGCCGCTCGAGGACTTCACCCTTCCACCCGAGCAGGTAGTCGCCATCCTGCGGGAGCACAGCGGCGGCAAGGTCGAGGCCCAGGACTACCTCAACTATCGGGCGGGCAAGAGAGCGGTCGCGCGCTGGCTGACCGAGGAGCACAGCGAGGACAGCAACGGATGACGTAACGGCGGGGCTCCCTCAACCCGACGGGCGCGGAGGTGCCCTGCCCGGACCACCGCTTCTGAAGTTCGAGGTGGACGAGGTGAAGGGCTGCCACCACCGCTGGACAAGCGCCGCAAGATCACCGCCACTCATGGGTGAACTCCCTAGAAGATCACTCAATGCGGACGCCAGTGCGCCCCGGCGTGCCAGTAGCGTGCCATTGGGCCAGGCCAGCCGCTCCAGCGTGAGGCCCCAGCTCAGGAGTGGGGAGGCGCCCAATCGTCGATCCGCAGGTCGTCAACGCGGTCGCTGCGGAGCAGGTCGGTATCGACGGCTTCCAGCTCGTCAGCGACTTCCACCCACAGCTGCGTCACGGACTCCCACCGCGGTGTCGTGCCCTGGTGCTCCCGGGAGAACTCCACCAGGCACCCGTGTAGCGGACCCTCACGCAGGTCAATGAACAGGCCACCTCCCCCACCGTTGCCAGCGATGGGCAGCCATCGGGGGAGCCAGTACAACTGCGGTAGGAGGGTGCCCGCCGGCTGGGTGTTCTGACCGACCACGAACCGTTCCATCTCCTCCCGCATCCCCGGCGGGTAAACGTCCTGCTGGACCTGCAGGTGCATCCGCCAACGCTCCAACGCCATGGAGGTGGGGTAGGGACTCGAGAAGTCAGGGATCAGACTTCCACTCGGTTGGCCGATACCGTGCCGGACTCCGTTGGACAGCCCCCACCAGATCCGAAGGTCGGCCGGGAGCGCCACACCAAGGGCGGTTGCCACCGTGTCGATCTCGGCTGCCGTCGCCGGCGGGTTCAGCTCCGCACGGAATCGGGGGGCAAACCGCGACAGCCAATCCTCGATCCGGTGCCACGCCCGCTCCACCGCGGTGTCGGTACCCATGCTGTGATCAAACCTCCGAGGCGTTCGCGCCGTCGCACCGGGTGACCTGACGACTGCCTGTGCGCCAGCGGCTCCGGGATGGCCAACATCGTCGGCAGCCGCCCGGTCCGTGGATGGTTGCGGGATGGCATCGCGTCTCATGGGGTCATTCGCCCAGCGGCGCACCGCGCCAGTGCCATTCCCTCAGGCGGGGGCGTCCTGGCAGCTCGATCCGGCCGGTGGACCACCGCAGCGCCGCCCACGGGTCCACACTGGCCAGTTCCTGCGCCGCTTCGGGAAACAGCCGAGCGAGTACCCGGGTGCACACGTCACGCGGGGGATCGATGGCGAGACCCAGACCCTGCGCGATGTCATCGCCGTGCAGCAACGTCTCCACGCACCCCATCGCGGCGAAGCCCTCCGGATCGGCTTGACCGCTGGGGTGGTAGGCCCGAACGTCCGGTCCGGACGTACGTACCGTGGCTGCCAGGATACGGCCGCCCGCCTCGGCGAACTCCAGTACCTGTTCCGGGGAAGCGTCCTTGTCGGCGGTTGCCATGAAGCGCACAAACCGCTTCTCCGGCCGGGCCACGAGTTGACCCGCGAACGACAGCAGGCAATCACCGATGTGCTCGGCGGTGTGCCAGCAGTCCCACTCCAGACTGCCCGCCCGCGCGAACCAGTCCAGGTCGGTCGCTGGTCGTAGGCTGGCAACAACGCTGGACAATGCTGCGTCGAGATCATCGGCGGTGACCGCCACTGTTTCCTCCAGGTTCGCGAGGCCGATGTTGCACCGGCGTTGATCGGAGCGGCCAGCTTGCCTGGTGGGTGCGACGAACTGAGTGACAACAGGTGTGGAGGCCAGCGGACCTGGACGGATGCCCGCGGCCCTTGTCCAGTCCCACCCACTCGGTCTCTCAGCCCACGACGACCACGAGCCTTGGCGCCGTGCCCGATCCGTGCCCGCGTAGGAGTCGACACCGGCCATCGGCGGCATGCCGCGAGCCACGACGCGAACGCTTCGTGCTCCTGTCTCCGGCGATCCGGCTACCCCGGGGAGTTGTTCGGTGCGGGAGGGATGGGTCGTTGGCGGTAATCATCGGACCGGCGGTGACACAAGCCAGGGTGGGAGTTCGTCAACCAGGCGGGAGTCTTGGATGGGTCCACCGGAAAGACGCGATGAGGATTGGTTCACCAGGGTCTACGCCGCCGAGTACGGACCGGTCGTGAAGTACGGCCAGCGTCGGCTTGCCGATCTGAACGCGGCGGCTGAACTCGCTCAGGAGGTGTTCGTCATCGCCTGGCGGCGCCGCCGCGAGGTTCCGGACCGCAGCCTGCCCTGGCTGTACGGGGTGGCTCGGCGCCTGCTCGCGAATGAATGGCGAGCTCGGCGAGCCGCGCCGGACCTACTACCGATTGCCGACGCCGGCCTTCTGCAGAAACCGGGATCGTCCGGCGCCGACGCGACCGTGGGGGTAGCCGATCTCCAGGCCGCTCTGGCCACCCTCGCCGACCTCGACCAGGAAATCCTCCGGTTGGTCGGCTGGGAGGAGTTGACGGTCTCCGAGGCTGCTCAGGTCCTTGGCTGTACCCGCACCACCGCCGCAGTGCGCTTGCACCGCGCCCGTAGACGCCTCAACGACGCGATGTCGTACCGATCTGGATCACCGGCGCAGCAGCCGGTGCTGGCTAGCCCTCGAAAGGCTCTGTGATGTTCGGAGAAGAGCGAGCGCGCACCCTCCTCCAGCCGATTGACCCGGCCCGGCACAGCACCATCGCACCGCCCCGCCTGTCGGCACACGACCTGATCAACCGCGCAGAGGCAATCGCCGAGCCGATCGCCCACCGCCGTCAGGCACGCCCGACCCGCAGGCTGGTTCTGACGGCCGGGACCCTGGCCGTCGCGGTCGGGGCCGCAGCAATCGCCCAGACGTTCGGTACGGCGAGCCCGGACACCTCGGAGATCGCCGGTCCGCCCGGGGCGGATCCGGGGGTGGTGCTCGTGCCGGTGGCGTACGGCTCTGGCGCCCGTGATGCGGGGGACCAACTGCGCGCGTTGGCGAGCAGGCTCGTCGACGCGGAGTACGACAACCGCACCGGCCGGTACATGTACCACCACACGAAGACGTGGGGTGACCCGGTGATGGCGTCTCCTGACGGTCGCTACCAGGTCGCCTTCGCGGACGAGACCAAGGTCTGGCAGGCGGCCGACGGGACCGGTGAGCAGGTCACGATCCAGCTTGAGCCGCAGTATCCGGACCAGGAGTCCCGGGACTACTGGCAGCGCAACCTCAAGTTCAAGGCTGCGGCACCCGCCGCTTCCGGGCCCACCCGCGAGCCGCTGCCGCCGTTGGATCTCGCGCCGCTGCCGTCGGAACGGACGAAGTTGACGGAACTGCTCAAGGTCAGGTTCGGGGCCGGCGTGGTCAGCAAGGAGGTGAGCACGGTGTACGGGCGGTACGTCGTACCGCGGCGGACACGCGCCGAGATCCTGCGGGTCCTCGCCGACGTACCTGGGTTCCGGTGGCGCGGTCAGGTGACCGATCGGGCCGGCCGTAAGGGCGTGGCCATCACCTTCGACGACCGCGAGCACAATCGGCAGTCCCTCCTGATCTTCGATCCGAACACTGGCGAACTGCTCGCCCACGAGCTGCTGACCCTCTCGTCGGTACGGATCAGCGCGTACCAGTTGATCCTCAGCGCTGCCTGGAGCGATCGACTCAACTGAACTGCCGGTGCCGGGGCCGCTTCCTCGGGGCGGCCCCGGTCCGCGTTTCACCTTGACGGTCGGGGCGGGCCATTCCGTTCGTAAAAGCGATGCCTGCTGCCCGTCCCGCGCCCGTGTCGATCCCGGCGCTGCTTTCCCGGTAAGCCGAGCGCCTCGGAAGTGGCGGCTCCCGCGTCGACGATGCGACAGATCGCCGATCTTCGCCACCCGGGCTCCGCCGACGTACGACGATGTCGGAGAGCCGATGGGTTCTCGGAGGTGGGATGTGCGGGGCCCGGTTCGGGGTACTGCTCGGGAGACTGTGCGGCGCAGCGGCCGCGAGCTGTACGACCGACTTCGCACGTACCTGATCGTGGCGATGCAGGCGGGTCTGGCGGCCGGCCTGGCGTGGTTCGTCGCGGACACTGTGCTGGACAACGCGCAGCCGTTGTTCGCGCCCGCCGTGGCGATCGGCGTGATAGCGGGAGCCATCGGCCACCGGCTCCGGCGGTCGGGCGAACTCATTGCCGGGGTGGTGGTGGGGGCGTTCGTCGGGCACTGGCTGCTCCGGCTCACCGGAACAGGGCCGGCGCGAACCGGTCTGGTCGTGGCGCTGGCCATCTCGGTGGCGGTCCTGTTCCGCGGCGGCGGCGCCACCATGGCGCAGGCAGGAAGCACGGCCGTGCTGCTGGGACTGATGACGGGGGGACCGGATCTGGCGGTGCCGAGAACGGAGAGCGCTCTGGTCGGTGGCGTTACCGCCCTCGCCGTGGCGCTGCTGATCCTGCCGCTCAACCCGCTGCGCGTCGTCCGCCGGGCGGCCGGTCCGACGGCAGATCTCTTCGCCGGTCAACTCACCGCCGCCGCGCAGGCGCTGACCAGCCGTGACCTCACGCGGGCCGATGAAGCCTTCCGCGCCTTCGCCACCGGCCAGGCGCAGCGACAGCAGACGGCGGAGATGATTGCCGCGGCGGGAGAGGTCGCCGCTCTCTCCCCTTGGCGCAGGAGAGGGTTGGGCATGGTCCGTCGGTATCAGGGCGCTGCCGAGCACCTCGACAACGTCTACACCAGCGGCCGCGAGATGATGCGGTGGATCGTGGTGACCATCCGCGAGGGCGAGCCGGTGCCGGCGAACGTTCCAGCGGCGATCGAGCATTTCGGCGAGGCGCTCAGGCTGCTGCATCGTGACTTCCTCGCCGGACGGGAGCCCGAGCCGACGCGCGCCCGAGCACTGCAGGCGATCAGGGAAGCCGACGAGGCGTGCGCCGAGGGCCTGGAGTTCTCCGCGAACGCCGTCGTCGCACAGTTGCGCGCTGCCGTCAGCGAGCTGCTGCAGGCGTCGGGACTGCCGGAGGCCGAGGCCAACGAGCAGGCAGGTCTGACAAGGCACGGTTGAGAAGAGACGCCCGGCTCCGCGCTCGCCAACCAGGGACCGCCGCCCTGCAGAATGGCGGTGGAGGTGATCGATATGGTCGACCGGGAGAACGTGCCCAGGCTGTGTTCGGTGGTGCTGGACTGCACCGACGCCAGGTCCCTCGCGGAGTTCTACCGATCTCTGTTGGGCCTTGTCTACCGGCCTGGTGACGAGCCGCCGGAAGCAGGGCAGGTGGATGAGCGTGGTCGCGACTGGCTCGTGCTGAGGGCCCCCGACGGCGCTCCCCAGCTGGCCTTCCAGCAGGTCGACCAGCTGCCGGAGACGACCTGGCCGGAGAACCGGGTGCCGCAGCAGTTGCACCTCGACCTGACCGTGGCGTCGGTCGAGGAGTTGCAGGTGCAGCACGAGCGCGTCATGCGTCTCGGTGGTCGGCTGCTGTACGACCGCAGCGACGACCCCGACGAGCCGCTCCGCGTCTACGCCGATCTGGCCGGTCACCCGTTCTGCATCTTCGTCGGCTAGTCCCAGGAGGGCTGGTGTCGATGTTCCGCACCCCGCAGGTCGTCCTCTTCAGCGCCGACGTCCCGCGCGCCGTGGCGTTCTACACGCGGCTGGGCTTCACCGAGACCTTCCGGGTGCCGGCCGACGGCGAGCCGATCCACGTCGACCTGACGCTCGACGGCTACCGGATCGGTATCGCGTCGGTCAGGTCCACGCGGGACGACCATGGCCTCGACCCGGTGCCGGATGGACAGCGGGCCGCCGTGATTCTCTGGACCGACGACACCGCCACCGCCTGGGCCCGGCTCACCGGCGACGGCGCTCCCGCCCTCGCCGCGCCGCACCCCTGGCTCGATCGCCTCCTGATCGCCTGGACCGCCGACCCGGACGGCAACCCGATCCAGATCGTCCAGCACTTGTGAGGCGATGCGCCGACCTTGGCCGACGTGCTGGGGACCGGCGCGGCTCAGGCGGCCCGACCGCGCCCGTCACCACCCCGTGGGCCACCGGCCCTGATCAATCGTGCGGGTACCAGCGCAGCTCGACGACGTTGCCGTCCGGGTCGCGGACGTACAGGGAGGTGGCCGAGCCCCGGGCGCCGAACCGGCCCACCGGCCCCTCCACCACGTCGAAAGCGCCGGCGGCGATCACCTCGTGCCAGTCGAGCGGCGCGACCACCAGGCAGAAGTGGTCGACGTTCGCCGAGCCCCGCTGACCCTGGACCAGGTCGATGATCGTTCCGGCGTCGACGCGCACCGAGGGGAAGGGCACCTTGCCAGCCCGCCACTCGTCGACGCGTACCGGGGCCAGGCCGAGCGGTCCGCAGTAGAACGCCAGCGCGCGCTCGACGTCGGCGACGGTGAGCACCAGGTGGTCGAAGCCGGTCACCCGTACGGTGCTCACGCCGCCTCCCGGGCATACGCCTGGCGCAGCCAGTCGCCGAACAGGGCCGGGTCGACCTCGTCGGCGGCCCGCAGCTTCACCGACGCCATCGACCGGGCACCCGGCAGCAGCCGGCCGGACGGGTCGTCGACCTGCTGGCCCTGCCAGAGCCCGAAGGTCAGGTACGACGGGTACGCCTTGACCAGGCAGACCGGGTCCCGTCCCGGCCGGTCCCCGCGGCCCCAGACGGGGTGGCCGTGCCAGACGGCGCCGGTGGCGCCGGGCAGCGCCGCTTCGATGACCGGCCGCAGCTTCACGGCGATCTCCCGCAGGGGCTCGTCGAGCCCGTCGAGGTATTCGGTGACGGTGGTCGTACTCATTGCGCGCTCCTCGGCGTAGCGGTTTGTCTGCCGGCTTCCAGCCTGGTCGGAGCGGGGAACGCGACCAAGCCGCGATCGGACTACGATCGTTGAACCGAATTCAACGACGGGAGCCCGGGTTGCTGGAGCGGCACGAGGTCGAGACCTTCCTGACCCTCGCCGAGGAGCTGCACTTCGGGCGGACCGCCGAGCGGTTGCGGGTCACCACCGGGCGGATCAGCCATGTGGTGAAGAAGCTGGAGCGGCGGATCGGCGCGCCGCTCTTCGAGCGCACCAGCCGGGTCGTCCGCCTCACCCCGATCGGCCACCGGCTCGCCGACGACCTGCGACCGTTGGTCGCCGGGATGGAGGACGCCGTACGGCGGGCCGTCGAGGCCGGGCGCGGCGTCACCGGCGAGCTGCGGGTCGCCTTCCTCGGCGAGTGGACCGCGCCGGTGCTGCTCCGCGCGGTCAACCTGTTCCGCGAGCGGCACCCCGACTGCGAGGTGCACGTCCACGAGGCCCAGCTGGCCAACTCCCGGTCCAGCCTGGTGGACGGCTCGATCGACGTACTCATCGCCGCGTACCCGTTCGACGGAATGGCCAACGGCCCGGCGCTGCTGTCGGAGGGCCGGGTGCTGGCGGTGGCGGCCGGGCATCCGCTGGCCGGCGCGGAGTCGGTTTCCCTGGAGGTCCTCGCCGACCACCCGGTGGTGCAGTACCCGGCGGTGACCTCGGCGGAGTTCAAACGCGACCGCACCCCGGACCGCACGCCGTCCGGGCGTCCGGTGCCGACCGGACCGGTCGGCAACACCTTCTCGGAGATGCTCTCGCTGGTCGCGATGGGCCGGGGCGTGCTGCCGGTCGGCGAGCACACCCGGCGGTACTACCCGCGCCCGGACGTCGCCTACGTGCCGATCCACGACGCGCCGCCCATCCGGCGGGGCCCGGTCTGGCTGGAGACCAACACCACCGAGCGGGTACGCGAGTTCGTCCGCGCCGCGGCGGAAACCGTGCGCCGAGGGTGACTGGCAGGATGCCCGGCATGCGGGTGCTGGACGAGATCCGGGCGCTGGTCGAGTCGATCGCGCCCCTCGACGACCTGGAGGCGGCGCACCGGGCGCAGTGCCTCGACTGGCTGGCGGCGACCGACGACGTCTTTCGGCGGGCGAAGCCGCGCACCCCGTCGCCGCACCTCGTCGCGTACTTCCTGCTGCGCGACGCCACCGACGGCGGCGTCCTGCTGGTCGACCACCGCAACGCCGGGCGGTGGCTGCCCACCGGCGGCCACGTGGAGCCCGGCGAACATCCGGCGCAGACCGTACGCCGGGAGGTGGTCGAGGAACTGGGCGTGCCGGCGGTCTTCCCACCGGAGCCCGGTGAACGTCCGCTCTTCGTCACCGTCACGCCGACGGTCGGCCCGCCCGAGGACCGGCACATCGACGTGAGCCTCTGGTACGTGCTGGCGGGCCGTCGGGACCAGCCGCTCACGCCCGACCCGGGGGAGTTCCGTGCCGTCCGGTGGTGGACGCCCGCCGAGGTGGCCGCGGCGGACCCGGCCACCCTCGACCCGCACCTGCCCCGGATGTTGACCAAGCTGGCTGCGGGCTGACCGGAGCGCTCAGCCGCTGGCGAGCGTCGATATCCGGTCGGCGTCCCGCCGGGGCAGGGTCGCCAGGGCGATCCCGAGCAGCGCGCTCACCGATCCGACCAGGAAGAACAGTGAGAAGGTCGGCTGGCCCAGCCACTCCCAGAGCGGATGCCACTGGGGGTGCCGTTCCGCGCTGTGGTGGCTGGCCACCGACGGCACGGCGACCAGGATCGGCAGCCACCACAGCAGCAGCGTCACCCCGAAGAGGATCTTCACCACCGCCCGGGCCGGGTGGGGCTCCTCGGTGCGCCGGCTCGCCCAGCCGAAGACCAGCCAGCCGGCCAGCGCGCCGAGCAGCCCGCCGCCGATCGCTGCCGGGAGGACCAGCGGCGGCGTGGTGCGGCGCAGGGCGATCGACAGGTACGGGTACTCGGGCTCCGGCCGCGAGTTGACCGTGACGGTGAGGAGGGTGTCCCCCCGGCTGGCGTCGAGGGTGGTCCAGGTGACCGGCACGAAGGAGGCGCAGAGCTTGTCGGCGCAGTCGTCGAAGGTTTCCGCCGCCGACTGGTCGAGGTGCCAGCCGGCTTCCCGGAGCCGACGCTGGGCGACCGCGAGGGTCTGCTCGGGCGGGGCGGGTGGCGGGCCGGCGGCCCACGCGTCGGTGGCGGTCTGCTGGTACTCCCCGCCGTCGCCGAGGAGCACGTTGTCCAGGGCTTGCAGGGTCAGCGGCTGGGTGTAGTACCCGAAGAACGTCGACGGGGTGGTGATCTCGTCCGGTTCGTGGTCGGGCAGCACGGTCCGGAAGACCGCACCGGTCTCGGCGCGGCCCGGCAGCGGTCGGGCGGTCTCCCAGGCGACCCGGGCGGCCAGTGCCGCGCTGAAGAGCCCGCAGACGACCGCGGCCAGCACCGCCCAGGCGACGACCGTGCTGCTGGCCGGTCGGCCGAGCCGGCAGCGCATCCCGTTCCGGATCAGGTCGACGGCCTCCCGCAGCCGTGGCCTGGTCCGGCCGGGCGGTGCGGTGTCGAGCAGCAGGGCGACCAGCTCGTCGCCGCGCTCCCGTCGGTAGGCGCGCGGGTAGCAGCGCAGCAGTCGGCGGTAGCGGCGCGCGAGCGGGTCGCCGGTCGATGCCATTGCCTTCCCTCCGGGGGCTCGGTCTCGCCTCGGGTGGTGCGGGGTGCCGTCCCGCCGGCCGGCGGGAGGTGGAGCTGGTGGGTGGCGCTTCAGGCGGTGCCGGGACGGAACGCGCGCAGCCGGGCCTCGGCGGCGGTGGCGAGCTGGCGCAGCCGGCTGGCCTCGGCCCCGAGGGCGGCGTGCCCCTCGGAGGTGAGACGGAAGTAGCGGCGCCGCCGACCGTCCACGGTCTCCTCCCGGTCGGGCTCCACCAGACCCTCGGCGGTGAGCCGGTCCAGTGCGGTGTAGAGGGTGCCGGGGAGCAGGGTCACCCGCTGCTCGGAGAGGACGGCGACGTCCTGGACGATGCCGTAGCCGTGCCGTGGACCGCCGGCGAGCGCGGTGAGGATCAGGAAGGTCGGTTCACGCATCGCCGCCATGCGCCGGATCATATACAGATGATCGATGTATGAACAGGCCCGTGTCGGGTGGCCCGGCCCGGGGAGGGCCGTACCCTGGCGATCATGCGGATTGGCATCGTGATCCTTCCCGACCAGCGCTGGTCGGAGTCGCAGCGCCGCTGGCGCCAGGCGGACGAGTGGGGCTTCGACCACGCCTGGACGTACGACCACCTGGGCTGGCGCGACCTGGTCGACGGCCCCTGGTTCGACTCCATGGCCACCCTGACCGCCGCCGCGACGGTGACCTCCCGGATCCGGCTCGGCACCCTGGTCGCCTCGCCGAACTTCCGGCACCCGGCGGCCTTCGCCCGGCAGGTCACCGCCCTCGACGACGTGTCCGCCGGCCGGGTGCTGCTCGGCCTCGGGGCGGGCGGCATCGGGTTCGACTCGGCCGTGCTGGGCGGCGAGACCCTGCCGCCCCGGCAGCGGGTGGACCGCTTCGGCGAGTTCACCGAGCTGCTCGACCTGGTGCTGCGGGAGGACGGCGTCACCTGGCGGGGTGACTGGTTCGCCGCGGTGGACGCCCGCAACAACCCGGGCTGTGTGCAGCAGCCCCGGGTGCCGTTCGTGGTGGCCGCGAACGGTCCCCGGTCGATGCGGCTGGTGGCCCGCTTCGGGCAGGGCTGGGTCACCACCGGCACCGGCGGCGACGACCTGACGAGCTGGTGGGACGGGGTGGGGCAGCTCTGCGCCCGGCTGGACCAGACGCTGGACGCCGCCGGTCGGGACCCGGCCACCATGGACCGCTACCTGTCGCTGGACTCGGCGCCGGCCTTCTCGCTGAGCAACGCCGACTTCTTCGCCGAGCAGGTGGCCCGGGCGGCGGCGCTCGGCTTCACCGACGTCATCACCCACTGGCCCCGGGCCAGCAGTTGGTACGCCGGCGACGAGGCCGTCCTGGTGGACGTCGCCACCCGCCTCCTGCCCGAGCTGCGCACCGCCTGACCCGGCGGCGGAGGCCCTGGTCGGCGCGTACCTCAGGTGCTGAGGTCTCCGGTGGCGACGCCGCCGTCGCCGCCGGAGACCAGCCGGAAGCGCAGGCAGGCGATCTCGGTGTCGTCGGTGACCGGGGTGCCGACGCGCGCCCAGTAGGCGGCGTGCCCCGCCCGCCACTCCTCGATCGAGCGGTCGCCCTCGCCCTCGGCGCGGGCGAAGTCCCACGGGACGTCGGCGAAGCGGACCACCTCGACGCCGGTGACCTCGACGATCCCGGCGAGGGCGTCGGCGTCGTCCAGCAGGACGAGCCGTTCGCCGGCGTGCTCCAGCTTCTCGCCCTCCTCGGCGTACTCGGTGAGCAGGGTGGCGGTCGCCGTCTTCACTCCGGCCAGCACCAGGGTGTTGAGGTTGGTCCGCATCCGCCCCGGGGTGCCGAGGGCGAGCGTGCGCAGTCCACCGATCCGAGGCCACATCCTGCCGACGTTACCCAGCACCGATTTCCCGTCGTGGGGAATCGGCGCCGGCGGCTACGGTGAGGGCCGGCGGAAGGAGATCGGCCATGGCGGACCGGCGCGCGGTGCTCATCCCCGGCCGGGGCTACGACACCCGTTACCCGCTCTTCGCGTACACCGGCGAGGCGCTGCGGCGGACGGGCTTCGACGTCCACGAGATCACCTGGGCGGCGCCGGAGCGCTTCGCCCCCGATCGGGACGGACCGGCCGCCGCCGTCGGGTGGGTCGTCGGGCAGGTCGAGCAGGCGCTGGGCGAGCGGACCGACCTGCTGGTCGGCAAGTCGCTCGGTTCGCTGGCCGCTCCGCTCGCCGCCGACCGGGGACTCGCCGCCGTCTGGCTGACCCCGCTGCTGCACCGGCCCGAGGTGGTCGAGGCGCTGGCCCGGGCCACCGCGCCGTTCCTGCTGGTCGGCGGCACCGCCGACCCCTCCTGGGACGGTGCCGTGGCGCGCCGGCTCACCCCGCACGTGCTGGAGATCCCCGACGCCGACCACGGGATGCTGGTGCCCGGTCCGCTGGCCCGCTCGGCGGAGGTGCTGGGCCGGGTCTGCACCGCCGTGGAGGAGATCGTTCAGATCAGCTGGCCGGCGTAGCCGGCGGCGGCGAGCACCCGCTCGTCGCCGGTCGCCGCGTGCGCGTCGAGCACGGCGTCGGCCAGCTTGACCACGTGCGCGTCGCCGTGCCGGGCGGCCCGGGCGAACACCTCCGCCGGGGTGCCGGGCGGGACGGCCGGGATCGCCGTGCCGAGCGGCGGGGCGTACACCGCGGTCACCGCTGCCGTGGCCGACCACGCCGCGGTGAGGCTCGGTGCCCAGAGCGCCGGATCGAGCGCCGGCAGGGTCCGCAGCACCGCCGTGGGCGCGGTCACCGCGTGCACCAGCATCACCGGGTTCTCGTGCCCGTACCGCAGGTAGTCCAGCGCGGCCCGGTGCACCAGCGCGACCAGCCCCCGCTCCGCGTCGGCGGGCGTCCGCGCCGGGCGCGGCGCCGCCACCGCCCCGTCCCACCCGGGTACGCCCGAGAGCCGCGCCAGCCGTTGCCGGATGCCGCCGCTGCGATCGTCGATCCGGGGCACCGAGGCCAGCGCGGTGGCCACGTCGGGACCGTCGGGACGGGACGCCGCGTCGAGGCGCAGGCCCGGCACCGGCTGCCAGCGGGCTGCCCAGTAGCCGAGGGCCTGGCCGAGCTCGACCACCCGGTCCGGGCTGGAGCCGTCCTCCCGCAGTGCCCGGACGGCGTGGCCGACCCGGATGACGCCGTGGGTCGCGCCGGCCGCGATGCCCGGCAGCAGCCGGGGCCACCAGGTGCCCAGCACCTCGCGCCAGGGGCGCTCGCGCAGCTCCCGGTCGAAGTGGGCGAGCCAGTCGCCGGCGCGCTTCGGGTCACCGAGGGCCTCCCGCCAGTCCTCGATCCGGTGCTGGCCGCGCGGCAGTTCGTCGAGCCGGCGCAGGTAGTCGTCCAGCCAGCGGTGCACGCTGCGGTCGTGGCCGTGCCGGACCAGCGCCTCGACCGCCATCGGCCCGTGGTTGGAGAGCCAGCCCTCGAACTCGGGGCCGGTGCGGTGCAGCCGTCGGTACGCCTCGTCCAGGATGCCGTGGTCCATGCGCCGATCGTCGAACCTGAAGCGGGCTTCAGGTCAAGCGGGCAGTTGGGCGGCGTCGAGCAGCCCGTGCAGGCGGAGTTCCCGGCTCACCTCGGGCGGGCAGTCCCGCACCACGGCCGAGGCGCCGAGCCAGGTGGCGCCCCGGACGGCGCAGATCTCCCGGATCGCCCGCAGCTGCGCCCCGGTGGCGACCCAGTCGTCCACCGCCAGCACCCGGTCGCCCGGGCCCAGCCGCCGGTCCACCATCGCCAGGTCCACCTGCCGGCCCCGGAAGTCGGGGTCGCTCCGGGACCAGGTCAGCGGCCCGGCCGGCAGTCGCCCGTCGCCCGGCTTGTGTGCCGGCGCGAAGCCCACCCCGAGGGCGGTGGCGGCGAGCGGGCCGAGCATCAGCCCGGTGACGGCCGGGGCCACCACCACGGTCGGCCTGGCGTCCCGGAACGGTGCGGCCAGGGCCGGCCCGAGCCCGGCCAGCACCTGCGGGTCGCGCCACCAGCCGGAGATGTCGCTGACCAGGTGGCTGCTGCCCGGCCCCGGATCGACCCAGCGGAACAGCTCGATCAGACGCCGGCGCAGCTCATCGGCCATCCGTCCATCCTCACCCATCGCTGCCATGCCGCGCGGCGCTGGCCCGTCCGGCCCCCGCGACGTCGGATGATCGGCTACACGTATCACCGCAATTCGGGCCATACCACCATGATCACGTTGACTTCCGAAGTGCTTCTCTCGTTACGGTCCGACCCGGTTTGTTCAGCTGACGAAAGGACCGGTCCGGTGGCTGGTAGGCACGCCCGTACCCGCATGTTCTCCTCGCCGGCCGGCATCGCCGCCACCGCCGCCGTGGGTGTCGTGCTCGCCGTCGGCGGAACCGTCGGCGCCGTGCAGCTGACCTCGGGCGAGGCGGCGGCCCCCGTCGTCGCCGACACCGTGCCGGCCGCGGTCAGCCCCAGCGCCACCAGCTCGCCGAGCGCCACCGCGTCCCCCACCGCAAGCCCGTCGCCGACCGTCACGGCCAGCCCGAAGGCCACCCGGTCCGCCCAGGCGGCCTCCCGGGCCAGGACCCGCACCGCCACGCCGAAGCCGAGCGCGACGACGAAGAAGGCCGCCCCGAAGAGCACCGTGGTGGACAGCGGCTCGTGCGGCGCGTCCTTCTACGACGAGGGCCAGCTGACGGCCAACGGCGAGACCTTCAACCCGGACGCGCTGACCGCCGCGCACAAGACGCTGCCCTTCAACACCCGGGTCCGGGTCATCAACCCGGACAACGGCAAGTCGGTGACCGTCCGCATCAACGACCGTGGCCCGTTCATCGAGGGGCGCTGCCTCGACCTGTCCCGGGCCGCGTTCGAAACCATCGCTTCGGTGAGCCTGGGTGAGCTGACGGTGAAGTACGAGGTCCTCGGCTGACGGCGATCGGCTCGTCGTGACCGTCCGGCCGGTCGGAACACCCTCAGTCGAGGGGTCAGGTTCATTCACCGGTTCACGTCGATCAGGCATGCTGTCCCTCGTACGTACGCATGCCTTCCAGTCGGGCCGCGGCCCGCTGAGTCCCGGATCCCGCGCCGGCGTCGGCGCGGCCCTCGGCCTGCTCACGATCATCTCGGCGGTGGAGCTGGCCGACGGCCGGGAGGCGCACTACGTGGCGCTGATGATGGCCGCCCCCATCCTGGCCGCCGTGTTCGCCTCCTGGCGGGTGGTACTCGGGATCGGCCTGGTCGCCGCGGTGCTCGGGGCCAGCTTCGCGCTGACCGAGCCCACCCCGTCGCTGGTCACCGCCGTCGACCTCGCCGGGATCGCCTTCGCCAGCGGGATCGCGGCGGCGGTGGCGGCGCTGCGGCAGCGGCAGGGCGAGCAGATCGCCGAGTTGTCGAAGCTGGCGTCGGTCGCCCAGCAGGCCGTGCTCCGACCGCTCGGGCCGCAGGTGGGCACCCTCGCGGTGGCCGCCCGCTACATCTCCTCGACGGCCACCGCCGAGATCGGCGGCGACCTCTACGAGGCCATCGACACCCCGTACGGCGTCCGCATGATCATCGGGGACGTCCGGGGCAAGGGGCTGGACGCGGTCCGGCTGGCGAGCATCGTGCTGGGCTCGTACCGGCACGTCGCGTACGAGCGGGCCGACCTGCGCGCGGTGGTGGCCGACCTGGACCGGGCGGTGGCCCGCAACGTGGGCGACGAGGACTTCGTCACGGCGGCCGTGGTGGAGGAGCGGGGCGGCACGCTGACCATCGTCAACTGCGGCCACCCGTCACCGCTGCTGCTGCGCAGGGGCGCAGTGATCCCGTTGGAGCCGCCGGCGCCCGCCCCGCCGCTGGGGTTCATGCCGGTGGTGCGCCCCCGGGTGGAACGGCTGGAGCCCGGCGACCGGCTGCTGCTTTTCACCGACGGGCTCGGTGAGGCCCGGCGCGACGGTGAGTTCTTCCCGACCGCCGACCGGGCCTGGCGGCTGCTCGGGCACGGCACGGTCGGCGACGGCCTCGCCTCGCTGGAGACCGCGCTGGTGGAGTGGGTGCACGGCCGGCTGGACGACGACATCGCCCTGGTCCTGATGGAGTACACCGGCCCGCGTACCGGGGCGACCGTACCGGTGCCGAGCTGGGAGGTCGGCGCGGCGGAGGCGTGAGCCGCCCCGCCTCTGGCTGTCCTGCCGTACGCCGAACGAGAGCTGAACCGCAGGTGTGTAATCGCCGTCACTTCCCCGATCGGCTTGTCGGTAGCTACCGGTGAGTAATACAGTCGGGGTTACTGATCGGTAACACCTGTCCGGAAGCGGGGCCAGCGAGCATGACCCACTACAAGAGCAACCTTCGGGACCTCGAGTTCAACCTGTTCGAGGTCTTCGGGGCGGACCGGACGTTCGGCCAGGAGCCGTACTCGGACCTGGACGTCGACACCGCCCGCAGCTTCCTCTCCGAGGTCGACCGCCTGGCCCGCGAGGACCTCGCGGCCAGCTACACGGACAGCGACCGCAACCCGCCGGTCTTCGACCCGGCCACGCACACCGCGCCGCTGCCGGAGTCGTTCAAGAAGTCGTACCAGGCGTTCATGGACTCCGAGTTCTGGCGGCTGGACCTTCCCGACTCCCTCGGCGGCACCAACGCCCCGCGGGCGCTCTGGTGGTCCCTCGCCGAGCTGGTGCTCGGCGCGAACGCGCCGATCTGGATGTACGCCTCCGGCCCGTCCTTCGCGCACGTGCTGCACGTCGAGGGCACCGAGCAGCAGAAGAAGTGGGCGCGGCTCTTCATCGACAAGCAGTGGGGCTCCACCATGGTGCTCACCGAGCCGGACGCCGGCTCGGACGTGGGTGCCGGTCGGACCCGCGCGATCCAGCAGCCCGACGGCTCCTGGCACATCGAGGGCGTCAAGCGCTTCATCACCTCGGGTGAGCACGACCTGAGCGACAACATCGTCCACTACGTCCTGGCCCGTCCGGTCGGCGTCGAGGGCGTGGGCGGCCCGGGCACCAAGGGCCTGTCGCTCTTCGTGGTGCCGAAGTACCACTTCGACGAGAAAACCGGCGAGCTGGGCGAGCGCAACGGCGTCTTCGCCACCAACGTCGAGCACAAGATGGGCCTGAAGGTCTCCAACACCTGCGAGGTGACCTTCGGCGAGCACGGCGTGCCGGCCAAGGGTTGGCTGCTGGGCGAGAAGCACGACGGCATCCGGCAGATGTTCATGATCATCGAGTACGCCCGGATGATGGTCGGCACCAAGGCGATCGCCACCCTCTCCACCGGCTACCTGAACGCCCTGGAGTACGCCAAGAACCGGGTGCAGGGCGCCGACCTGATCCAGCAGGCCGACAAGACCGCCCCGCGGGTGACCATCACCCACCACCCGGACGTGCGCCGCTCGCTGCTGCTGCAGAAGTCGTACGCCGAGGGCCTGCGCGCGCTGGTCTGCTACACCGCCAGCTGGCAGGACAAGGTCGCCATCGCCGAGGCGGCCGGCGACGAGAAGGCCACCAAGCTGGCCAAGCGGGTCAACGACCTGCTCCTCCCGCTGGTCAAGGGCGTCGGCTCGGAGCGCGCGTACGAGCTGCTGGGTCACGAGTCGCTGCAGACCTTCGGCGGCTCCGGCTTCCTCCAGGACTACCCGCTGGAGCAGTACGTCCGCGACGCCAAGATCGACACCCTGTACGAGGGCACCACCGCGATCCAGAGCCTCGACCTGATCTTCCGGAAGATCGTCCGGGACAACGGCAAGGCCCTGATGGCGGTCGCCGGCGAGATCCAGGAGTTCATCGCCACCGAGGGCGGCAACGGTCAGCTCAAGGAGGAGCGGCAGGCGCTGGGCAAGGCGCTCGCCGAGATCCAGGCCATGCTCGGCGTGATGACCGGCTGGCTCGGCGAGGCGCAGGGTGGCGACACCCGCAGCCTCTACAAGGTCGGCCTGAGCAGCCGCCGCTTCCTGCTGGCCATCGGCGACCTGGTCGTCGGTTGGCTGCTGCAGAAGCAGGCGGACGTGGCCCTGCGCGCCCTGGCCGGCGAGGTCTCCGCCGCCGACAAGGCGTTCTACACCGGCAAGGTGGCCGCCGCCCGGTTCTTCGCCCGTGAGGTGCTGCCCCGCATCGGCGCCGACCGGCGGATCATCGAGGGCGCCGACCTGGAGATCATGGACCTCCCGGAGGAGGCGTTCTGATCCCCTCCGGGCTGATCTGCCCGGTTCGACCCTGACGGCGGCGGCCGGCGAGCACCTGCTCGCCGGCCGCCGCCGTCCCTGCGGCACCCACCCGGGGCCCCGAGCGCCTCACCGGGCACCCGATTCGACACCCGTCCCACCCGGCCCCGCCCCACCACAGAGGCCCGCATTTTCAGGGAAAGCGTGGCTATCCCGCTCGGATAGCGCTCAGGGGGCGGGCGCGGGGCGGGGTGGGGGTGGGATTGGCGGGGGTGGGACCGGTAGGCGGGCCGGTTGACGGGTAACCGTCGCGGACCACGTCAGGGGCACGCCCAGAAGGCCACCGCACGGGGGAGTGCAGCGCACATGGGCATTGGTAGCGGAATCTTTCTCATCGCGCTGGGCGCGATCATGACCTTCGCCATCCGGGCCAACGTCTGGTGGATCGACCTGCGCGCGGTCGGCTGGGTGTTCATCCTGGCCGGGCTGGCCGTACTGCTCACCACGCTCTGGTTCTGGCAGGACCGGCGCAAGCGGGCACGCACGCTGATCGTGGAGGAGAACCGCCTCTCCCATCCGACCGCGATGATGCCGCCGCCGCCCGACCCGCCGCCGCCCACCGCGCCACCGTCCTGACCCGCCGCCCGCGCTGCCGTCCACCCGCTGCCTGCCCCGGAGGTGCGGTCCGGGGAAGACGTACCGGCTCAGCCGCGGGCGGTGTGGCGGTTCACGATCGCCGCGCCGCCCGGTGCCAGGTCCGCCCACGGCGTCGCGGCCCGGTGCACCACCAGATCGGTGGTCCGCAGCCCCTCGGGATCCGCCCGTTCCGGGTCGAGCAACGCCGACAGCAGCGAGATGCCGGGATTGTGGGCGATCAGCAGGACCGTCCGGGCCGTCGGCTCGGCCGCCCGGACCAGGGCGAGCAGCTCCTGCGGCTGCGCCTCGTACGCGGTCGGCTCGTAACGCACCACGGGTGACGACCCCGCCGGTCCCCCTTCCGGCGGGGATCCCGTCATGCCCATCGCCACGTCGTGCCAGGTCTGTCGGGTGCGCCGGGACGACGAACAGAGCACCACCTCGGGCAGCAGGCCGTGCCGGGCCAACCAGGCTCCGGCGGCGGCCGAGTCGGCGTGCCCGCGCGCGGTCAGGCGGCGTTCGACGTCCGGGGCGTCCCCGGCGGGTAGTTCGGCCTTGGCGTGCCGGAGCAGCACCAGGGTCCGTTCCTCGGCGTGGGCGTCCGTCATGCGCCCAGCTTGCCTGATTGGCGATCGGAGCGCCTGGGTAAGTCGATGTGTGCCGCACGCTCACCGATGGCCGCGGCGGTCGGATACGCCAACGGACATGCCAAGGAGGCGACATCATGGGCATCGGTGCCAGCATCTTCCTCATCGCGCTGGGCGCGATCTTCGCGTTCGCCATCGACGCGAACCTGGGATGGCTCAACCTGAACGTCGTCGGCTGGGTGCTGATGCTCGCCGGCGTCGCCGGGCTGCTCACCACCCTCTACTTCTGGAACACCCGCCGCCGCACGGTGGTGGCCACCCCGGTGCGCGAGGACCGCGTGGTGGCCGACCGGGTCGTGCCGGTGCAGGACGACCGGGTGGTGCGGGAGGAGTACCGCGAGGTGCGCCGCCCCGGTTACCCGACCTGATCCCCGCGCACGGACGTCGGGGCCCCGCAACGGTGCGGGGCCCCGCACCATGTCCGGCCGGGCCGGCGGGCGGGCTTCGGGCTCAGGCGAAGAGCGCGAAGTAGATCGCGATGTGGTGGCAGAGCGCCGCGAGCAGGGTGCAGGCGTGGAAGAACTCGTGGTGGCCGAAGACGGTGGGCCACGGGTTGGGCCGGCGCAGCGCGTAGAAGACCGCGCCGACGCTGTAGATCGCGCCGCCGACGGCGAGCAGGACCAGCGCGGTCACCCCGCCCTCGTGCAGGATCTGCGGCAGCATCGCCACCGAGACCCAGCCGAGCGCCAGGTAGAGCGGCGCGGACACCCACCGGGGCGCGTGCGGCCAGACCAGCTTCAGCGCCACGCCGGCCAGCGCCCCGCCCCAGACCACGCTGAGCATGATGGTGGCCATCCGGCGGTCGAGCAGCAGCGCGCAGAACGGCGTGTAGGTGCCGGCGATGAACACGAAGATCATCGAGTGGTCCAGCCGGCGCATGATCTGGTAGCCCCGCTCCGACCACACCCGCCGGTGGTAGAGGGCGCTGGTGCCGAAGAGCCCGCAGACGGTGAGGCTGTAGATCAGGCAGCTCGCCAGGGGTGCCCAGCCCGGGCGGGTGGCCGCGATCGCGCACAGGACGATGCCGCAGACGAGCGCGACGAAGAAGGCGTAGGTGTGCAGCCAGCCGCGCATCCGGGGTTTCCCGATGTCGACCGGCTTGAGCCGGAGCGGTGCGGAGGTGGTCACGGATACAGGTTACGGCACCGTAGGTTACCTGCGGGTAGTGCGTCTGGTCACCGCCGCGTCGCACGTCCGCGAGCCGTGGTCGTCGGATCGATCGGGGAGGATGGCGGGATGCGGATCCGACCCGTCGGCCGACACGCCCTCCTGCTCGACTGCGACGACCCCGGCCAGGTGGAGGCGTGGCGCGCCGAGCTGTGGCGCCGCCGCGACGCCGGTGAGCTGAGCGCCGTCGAGATCGTCCCGGCCGCGGCGACCGTCCTGCTCGACGGCGTACCGGACCCGGCGGCCGTCGCCGCGCGGATCGCCGGGTGGACCCCACGGCCGGTCGCCAGCCCGGCCACCGCCGCCCAGGTCGAGGTCCCCACCGTGTACGACGGGGAGGACCTGCCCGTCGTCGCCGGGCACTGGGGCGTGACCGTGCCCGAGGTGGTGCGACGACTGCGGGAGACCGCGTTCCGGGTGGCGTTCTGCGGCTTCGCACCCGGGTTCGCGTACCTGACCGGGCTGCGGCCGGAGTGGGCGGTGCCTCGGCTGCCCAGCCCGCGTACCCGCGTGCCGGCCGGGTCGGTGGCGCTCGCCGGGCCGTACGCGGGGATCTACCCGACCGCCTCGCCGGGCGGGTGGCTGCTGGTCGGGCGCACCGAGCTGACCCTGTTCGACGTGCACGCCGACCCGCCGGCCCGGCTCACCCCGGGCACCCGGGTCCGGCTGGTGGCCGCGTGACCGACGTGCTCGAGGTACGCCGGGCCGGCCCGCTCACCACCGTCCAGGACCTCGGCCGACCCGGGTACGCGCATCTCGGCGTACCCCGGTCGGGGGCGCTGGACCCGGCGGCGCTGGCGCTCGCCAACCGCCTGGTCGGGAACCCGGTCTCCGCCGCCGGCCTGGAGATCACCCTGACCGGCTGCGAGCTGCGGCCCACCCGCGCCGTCACGGTCGCGGTGACCGGGGCCGACGCCGACGTCCGGGTGGGTCCGCGACCGGGTGACGTGGGCCGGCCGCTCGCGGTGCCGGCCGGCGCGGTGCTGCGGATCGGGCCGGCCCGCGACGGGCTGCGCAACTGGCTGGCGGTCAGCGGCGGGATCGCGGTCGAACCGGTGCTCGGCAGCCGCGCCACCGACACCCTCTCCGGCCTGGGCCCACCCCCGGTACGCGACGGCGACCGCCTCCCGCTCGGCCCGTGGCCCGGGCCGCCGCCACCGGTGGACGTGACCGTCGGCCGGCCCCCGACCGGCGAGCTGCGGCTGACCCTGCGCCCCGGGCCGCGGGCCGACTGGTTCACCCCGGACGCACTCGACCGGCTGCTCGGCACCCCGTACACGGTCAGTCCGGTGGGCGACCGGGTCGGCGCGCGACTGACCGGCGCGCCGCTGCCCCGCGCGGTGGCCGGTGAACTGCCCAGCGAGGGGATCGTGCTCGGCGCGGTGCAGGTGCCGGCCGACGGCCAGCCGCTGGTCTTCCTGGCCGACCACCCCACCACCGGCGGGTACCCCGTCATCGGGGTGGTGGACGACGTGAGCGCACTCGCGCAGGCCCGGCCAGGGACTACGGTGAGGTTCCATGGACCTCAACGCTGACCTCGGCGAGGGATTCGGCATCTGGCGGCTCGGCGACGACGACGCGCTGCTGGACCTGGTCACCTCCGCCAACGTCGCCTGCGGCTTCCACGGCGGTGACCCGTCGACCATGCGGCGGGTCTGCGCCGCGGCGGCCGATCGGGGCGTGGCCATCGGCGCCCAGGTCGGCTACCGCGACCTCGCCGGCTTCGGCCGCCGGCGCATCGAGTACGCCTTCACCGAGCTGCGCGACGAGGTCACCTACCAGCTCGGCGCCCTGGACGCGTTCTGCCGGCTGTTCCGCACCCAGGTCCGCTACCTCAAGCCGCACGGCGCGCTCTACCACGCGGCGGCCGTCGACGAGTCGCAGGCCGCCGCCCTGGTCGCCGCCGTCAGCGGGTACGACGACCAGCTGCCCATCCTCTGCGCCCCCGGCTCGAAGCTCGCCCAGCTCGCCGTCGGGGCGGGCCTGCGAGTGGTCGCCGAGGGCTTCGCCGACCGGGGTTACCTGTCCAACGGCTCACTGGTGCCCCGTACCGCGCTCGGCGCGCTGGTCACCGACCCGGAGGAGGTGGCCGCCCGGGCCGTACGGATGGCCACCGAGCGGACCGTCGTCGCGGTCGACGGCACCGTCATCCCGTGCGCGGTCGGCTCGATCTGCCTGCACGGTGACACCCCGGGCGCGGTCGCCTCGGCGGCCCTGGTGCGGGCCGCGCTGCTCGACGCGGGCGTCACCCCGAAGCCCTTCGTCTGACGTCCCGCCCCGGGGGTGACCGGATCCCGCCGCCGAGCCACGGCCGCGACGGGCGAGCCGAGGTGGGCGCTCAGGCGTCCAGGCCGCGCAGCACCAGCGGCAGCCGGGTCGCGCCGCCGTCGACCACCCGCACCGGTACGCCCCAGTCCTGCCGGGTCAGGTGGCAGGCGGCGTGCTCGACGTCCTTGTCGCAGGTGGCCGCCTGGGCGGTCACCTGGAGCACCCCGCCGGCCACCGCCCCGTCGATCACCAGCCGACGGGACAGGTCGGTGGTGGTGCCGGCCCCCTCGACCAGCAGCTCCGGCGGGGAGGCGGAGACCACCAGCCGGGTCGACGGGCCGTACGTCTCGTCCAGCTTCTGCCCGGGCGCGGGCGTGAAGATCACGTCGAGGGTCAGCTCGCCCGCCGCCACGTCGGTCGGCTTGCGCTCCACCTGGTGCCGGGGGCCGTTCACCGTGCTCGCCCCGGCCGCCGTGAGCGTGCCGGGCGCCAGCCGGGTCAGCCGGTGCGCGGACGACTCGACCACCAGCACGTCACCGTCGGCGGTGAGCACCACGTCGCTCGGCTCGGCCAGGCCGTCGGCCACCGTGGCGACCTGGTCGGTCGCCGGGTCGAAGCGGCGCACCGCGCCGTTGTAGGTGTCGGCGATCAGCACCGAGCCGTCCGGCAGCGCGCACACCCCGAGCGGGTGCTGCAGCAGCGCCTGGTGGGCCGGGCCGTCCACGTGGCCGAAGTCGAAGAGGCCCTGCCCCACGGCGGTGGTCAGCACGCCGTTCTCGACGTAGCGGATCGCGCTGGTCTCGCTGTCGGCCACCCAGAGCCGGCTGCCGTCGGCCGAGACGGAGAGCCCGGAGGGCTGCGCCATCCACACGTCCGGCAGCGGACCGTCGCGCAGCGCCTCCACGGTGGTGCCGGCGTACATGCCGGCGGTGCGGCGGATCGGGTCGAACCACCAGAGCTGGTGGATGCCGGCCATCGCGATGACGACCTTGTCGTCGTACCAGGCCAGGTCCCAGGGGGAGGAGAGGTCGACCGAGAGCGCGTCGTGCGCGTGGTCGTCGACCGAGGAACGCCACTGCCGGCCGGTGCCGGCGACCGTCACCACCTCGCCGGTCGCCAGCCGTACGCCGCGCAGCAGGTGGTTGACGGTGTCCGCGACCACCAGGTCGTAGCCGGCCACCTCGGCGACGTGCGCGGGGAGCAGGCAGAGCCCCTGCGGCTCGGCGAAGCTGGCCGCGTCGGCCGGCCCGTCGGCCCGGCCCCGCTCGCCGGAGCCGATCCGCCGGACCAGGCTCTCGCCGTCGGGGGCCAGCTCGGCCAGGGAGTGCCGGGCCGAGTCCGAGACCAGCAGGTTGCCACCGTCGAGCACCACGGCCTTGCCGGGGAAGCGCAGGGTGGTCTCCGGCTCCGCCGGCGGGACGTACGGGCCGTCGCCCCGGTGCAGGGTGCCCTTCGCCGTGTGGGTGGCGACCAGGTCGTCGACCAGTCGGGTCAGCCCCTCGGCGTGGCCCTCGCCGGCCATGGTGGCCACCACGTACCCCTCGGGGTCGACCACGGCCAGGGTCGGCCAGGCCTTGGCGGCGTACTGGCCCCACATGTCCAGCTCGGGGTCGTCCAGCACCGCGTGGTGCACCCCGTACCGCTCGACGGCGGCGGCCAGCGCGTCCGGGTCCTTCTCGTGCTCGAACTTCGGCGAGTGCACGCCGATCACGACGAGCACGTCGGCGTACTTCTCCTCCAGCGGGCGCAGCTCGTCGAGCACGTGCAGGCAGTTGATGCAGCAGAAGGTCCAGAAGTCCAACAGGACGATCCGGCCGCGCAGGTCGGCGAGCTTCAGCTCCCGCCCGCCGGTGTTCAGCCAGCCCCGACCGTGCAGCTCAGGAGCCCGTACGCGTGCGCTCATGACCCCAGTCTGCCGGATGCCGGGCCGCCGCCACGGCGTGACCCCGCGCGTGGTCGATCACGCCACAGCGGATACGACGGCGGGGCCACGGATCACCGTGGCCCCGCCGTCGAGACGTGCTACTTGGCGGCCGGCTTGAGGCAGAGCACCCGGTCGGCGCCGCTGCCCGGCAGCACCACGTGCGGCTGGGCCGGGTCGGCGCAATTCTCCTTCGCGTCGACCTTGGAGACCACGGTGAACGCGTTCGGCTCGCCGCAGTTGGCCGCCGTCGCGCCGTTGCCGGACTGCTTGACGCAGGAGCCGACGGCCGGGTTGAACGGGGCGGGCTTCTCCTCACCGCCGATCTTGCCCAGCAGGCTGAGCAGGCCGAGCGGGACGGCCAGGATCAGCACCGCCGCGATCAGCACAATGGCCAGCACCCGGCCGTTGCGGACCTTCGGCGCCGGCTGCTCGACCTTCGGCTCCGGGTCCGGCTTGAACGCGTCGAAGCGTCCCTGCTCGGGCTCCGGATCCTGGTGCCAGGCGCCCGGACCGGGCTGGTTGCCCGGCGGGAAGGGCTGGCCGGCGGGCGGGAACTGCTGACCTACGGGCGGGAACTGCTGACCCGCGGGCGGGAACTGCGGCCCGGCCGGCGGGAACTGCGGCCCCGCCTGGGGGAACGGCGCCGTGCCGCCGCCGTGAGCCGGGTCGTGGGCCGGGTGGCCGTAACCGGGGACCGCACCCGCGGCCGGACCGCCGCCGGCCGGGCCGGCGCCGAACGGCTCGGCTGGGCGGTCGCCGGGGCCGTGCGGGCGGGTTCCGTTCATCGGCCGGTTGTTGCTGGCCGGGTCCGCGAAGGCCGGGATGGCGCCCGGGAACGCCGGCGGCGCGGCGGGCGAGGTGGGCGGCGCGGACGAGGGAGCCTCGGGACCGAAGCCGGGCTGGCCGGACGGCCGCTCCGGCTCGTCGAAGCGCCGCCGGTCCTGGTCCTCGTACCGCTGCTGGTCGTCGTAGCGCTGCTGGCCGTCGAAGGACTGCTGGCCGTCGAACGGCTGCTGGTCGCCGAAGCGGGGCGGGGAGTCGTGCTCGGCCTGCTGGCCGTCGTACTCCTCGACCGGCTCGTCCACCGGCTCCGGGCGGGCCGGCCGGCCGTACACCCGGGGCTGCGGGGCACCCGTGGCGCCCGGCCGGATGGCCTGGTCGGTCGGGGGCATCACCCGGCTGGCCAGCGGCACCGACGCGCTCGCCGACGCCCGCCCGGCGGCGGACTCGTCGGCAACCGGTACGGCGGCGCGACCGGCCCCGTCGGCCTCCGGCGAGGTACGCGGCCCGGGCACCACCGGCCCGGCCGGCGACTGCGGCTCCTCGCCGGGACCCCAGCCCGACCGTTCCGGCTCGTACGCCGACGGCGCGTCGGCACGCCCGGCCGGCTCGAAGGAGGACTGGTCGGCGGCCCCACCGAACTGGGCCGGCGGGGCGTAGTCGGCCGGCGGCGCGGCGGCCAGGCTGGCGCCCGGTACCCGCTGCTCCTGCGGCGGCAGGGGCACCACGTTGGCCGGCGAGATGCCGGGTGCCGGCGCCGGCTGGTAGATCGGGGCCTCGTCGGCGCGCTGGGGCTCCCAGGCGTCCCCGGCCGGTCGCTGCGCGGGCGGGGCCTCGGCGCGGTCCCAGGCCTCCTCGGCCGGTCGCTGCGCGGGCGTGGCCTCGGCGCGGCCCCAGGCCTCCTCGGCCGCCCACGGCTCGGCGTCCGGCACCGCCGGACGGTCGGCACCGGCCCGCTGCGGCAGATTGTCGGCGTCCATTCCCCAGGCCGGCGGGCTGCCCGGGACCGCGACGGAGGCGGTCGCCCGGGCGGGCTGCTCCGGCGGCGTCCAGCCGTCCGACTGGGGTCGGTCGTCCTGTCCGGGCACGGCGGCCGCGCCCCAGGAACCGGCACCACGGGCCGGCTCCTCCGCGGCGAGCCAGTCGGCACCGGGCCGCTGCTCCTCGCGGGCCGGCGCGGCACCGCCCCAACCGTCGGCGGCCTGCTGCTCCGCGCGGGCCTCCCAGTGGGCCGGCGCCGGTGCGTCGGCGGCGTTCCACGCCTGCGGCGACCGCTCGTCCGCCTGTGCGGCGTTGTTCCACCCGCCGGCGGCGGCGTTGTCCGGGGCGGCGGTGTTCCAGCCGCCGGAACGGGCGGCGTCGTCCTGGCCGCCGGTGTTCCACCCGCCCGAGTGGGCCGGGTCGTCCTGCGGCGTGCGGGCGGCGTTCCAGCCGCCGGAGCGCGCCGGGTCGTCCTCGGTGGACCATCCGTCGGCCGCCGGGGTGTCGTGCTGCGGCACCTGCGCGGCGCCGCGCGCGCCGGTGTCGGGCTGCGCCCACGCGGGCACGGCCTGTTCCGGCTGCTGCTGCGGCGGCACGGGTACCGAGGCGCGGCCGGCGGATCGGGGCGCCTCGTCCTGGGTGGACGGTGCGTTCCACCCGCCGGAGCGGACGGCGTCGTCCTGTGGCGGCTGGGTCTCGCCACCCCAGCCGTCGGCCTGCTCCTGGGGCGCGGCTGCGCCGTTCCAGCCGGTGGACTGCTCGTGCTGCTCGGTGCCGACGTGCCGACCGCCCGAAGTGGACGCCTCGTGGGACGCGGCCCCGCCGGCGTTCCAGCCGCCGTTGCCCGCGGCGTCCTGGTCCTGGCCGGGCGTGCCGGCGTTCCAGCCGCCGGAGCGGGCCGGGTCGTCCTGGGCCGGGGTGTTCCAGCCGCCGGAGTGGGCCGGCTCCTCGTGCTGCGGCGCGGCGGCCCAGCCGTTGGCGGCCTGGTCCTGCTGTCCGGGGTTCCAGCCGCCGGAGGCGGCCGGGTCGGCGGAGGCGGGCCAGGCGTCGTTCGGCTGGGGCACCCGGGCGGCGCCACGGGCGCCGGAGTCGGGCTGCGCCCACGCCGGGCCGGCCTGCTCGGGCTGCGCCCAGGCCGGCTGTGCCGGCTCGCCCGGCCCGGCGGGCTGGCCGGGTACGGAGGCGGCGGCCCAGGCGGCGGCGGGCTGGTCGGACTGGGCGGCCCAGGCGGGCTGCGGTGCGGCCCACTGGCCGGGCTGCGCCGGCTCGCCCTGCTGCGGCACCTGCGCGGCGCCCCACGCCGGGGGCTGGTCCTGCGCGGCGGCCCAGGCCGGGGCGGCCTGCTCCGGTCGGCCGGCCGGTGGTGGTGGCGCCCAGCCCAGGTCCGGGGCGGCGGGGTTGCCGTACCCGGTGTCCTGCTGCGTCTGCCGGTCGCCGTACGGCGCCGGTCCACCGGCGCCCGGCGGCACCTGGTCCGGCTCCTGGCCGGGGCGGTGCTGGCCCTCGGACGTCATGGGTGCGCCTCCTCCATCACATGTCGGCCGCCGATGCCGTCCGGGACCGGGCGGCGGGCTCGCCGGTGTCGCCGGCGGATCGGCCGTGCGGGCTCCCCGCACCGTATCCGGTGACCGCGCGGGGCGTCCGGGGAGCACCGGGCCGTCACTCCGCGTCGCCGGGCGGTGGCGATCGGCTCTCATCCGGCTCGATCGGTGTCCCGGGTCGGCGGGTGGCGACCGTGCCCCACCGTACCGGGCGTCCGGTCGAGGTGGAATCCCGGTCTCAGCGGCCCGGAAACGCCGATGACCCGCCCGGGCGCCCCGGGCGGGTCATCGATCTGGAGGAGGTGAGGAAAGTCTGTGCCGCGTCAGCTCATGTGGCGCTGGGCGATCGCGAGGATCTCCTCACGCACCGCGGGCGAGTTGGCGGAACGAAGCGCGTGCTCGATCGCGCGGGCGCGGCGGGTGGCGTCGCGGTGGGTGCGGATGCGCTCGATCATGCTCATGGTGTCTCTCCTCCGACTATTCGGTTGTCAGCCCCTGATGTCTCTATTGAAGCGCAAGATGCCGCCAACTTCCATCGATTGTTAGGTGAGCTGTGACACCTGCCTACGATTCGTAGGCCACAGGGGGCTATTGCTGAACTTTTCTTCGTGCAATGGCAACGGCCGGTGTGCCGGGCGTTCACCCTGGGCACACCGGCCGTGGCTGGTGTCGTGGACGGTCAGGTCCAGGCGAGCAGCGCCGCCTCGGGGTCGGCCAGGAAGTCCCCGATGTCGCGGAGGAACTTCGAGCCGAGCTCACCGTCGATGATCCGGTGGTCGAACGACAGGCCCAGCGTGGTGACCTGGCGCGGCTTCACCTTGCCCTTGTGCACCCACGGCATCTCGCGGACCGCGCCGAAGGCCAGGATCGCCGACTCGCCCGGGGGCAGGATCGGCGTGCCGGTGTCCACGCCGAAGACCCCCACGTTGGTGATCGTCAGCGTGCCGCCCGACATGTCGGCCGGGGAGGTCTTCCCCGCCTTGGCCGTCTGCACCAGGTCGGTCATCGCGTCCGCCAGCTCGCGCAGCGACAGCCGGCCGGCGTCCTTGATGTTCGGCACGATCAGACCGCGCTCGGTGGCCGCCGCGATGCCCAGGTTGACGTAGTCCTTGACCACGATCTCGTCGCCGGCCCAGGTCGAGTTGACCATCGGGTGACGCTTGACCGCCAGCAGCACCGCCTTGGCGACCAGCAGCAGCGGCGAGACCCGCACGTCGCGCCACTCCCGCCGCTCGCGCAGCCGGTCCAGCGCCTTCATCGCCCGGGTCACGTCGACGGTGAGGAACTCCGTCACGTGCGGGGCGGTGAACGCCGAGCGGGACATGTTCTCGGCGGTGAGCTTGCGTACCCCCTTGACCGGGATGCGCTGCTCGCGGTCCGCGCCGAAGCTCGCGGCCGCCGTGGCCGCGGCCGTCACCGTCAGCGGCTCGGCCGGCGCCGGGGTCCCGCTCGCCGCCCGCTGTACGTCCTCCCGGGTGATCGAGCCCAGCGGGCCCGAGCCGGTCAGCGTGGCGAGATCGACGCCGAGGTCCTTGGCGAGCTTGCGCACCGGCGGCTTGGCCAGCACCAGCCCGCCGGCCCGCCCGTTGCCGTTCGCACCCGGGGCCGGCGACACCGGAGCGGGCGCGGCCGGGGCGACCGGAGCGGGCGCCACCGGAGCCGGCGCGGCCTGGACCGGCGCGGCCGAGGCCTGGGCCGGCACCCCGCCCTTGCGCGGGCGGCGCTTGGCCGCCGTGGTGCGCGGGCCGTAGCCGACCAGCACGGCGGTACGCCCACCCGGGGCGGGACCGCCGATCAGGCCCGGCTCGACCGCGCCCTCGGTCGGGGCCACCTCGACGGCGGCCAGCGAGGCCGCCGACGGGGTGGGGAGCGCGGAGGCCGGCGCGCCGGTCGTCGACTCCTCGATCGGCCCGGCGCCCGGGTCGGTGTCGATCGCGATGATCGGCGTGCCGACCTCGACCGTGGTGCCCTCCGGGTGGAAGATCGCCTGCACCTGGCCGGCCCACTTCGCCGGGATCTCGACGGCCGCCTTGGCCGTCTCCACCTCGACGATCGGCTGGTTCAGCTCGATGACGTCGCCCACCTTGACCAGCCAGGCGAGGATCTCGCCCTCGGTCAGGCCCTCGCCCAGGTCGGGGAGGTTGAACTCCTTGATCCGTGACATGCCGCTCACCAGCCGAAGGTGCGGTCGACGGCGTCGAGCACCCGGTCGAGGTCGGGCAGGTACTCCTCCTCCACCCGGCTGGCCGGGTAGGGGGTGTCGAAGCCGGTGACGCGCAGCACCGGGGACTCCAGGGAGTAGAAGCACTCCTCGGTGATCCGGGCGGCGATCTCCGAGCCCAGGCCCAGGTTGCCCGGGGCCTCGTGCACGACCACGCAGCGGCCGGTGCGCCTGACCGACTCGTACGCGGCGGTCAGGTCCAGCGGGGAGAGCGTGCGCAGGTCGATGACCTCCAGCTGCCGGCCGTCCTCGGCGGCGGCGGTGGCCGCGTCCAGGCAGGTCCGCACCATCGGGCCGTACGCCAGCACGGTCGCGTCGGTGCCGGCCCGCGCGACCCGGGCCGAGTGCAGCGGGTACGCGTCCGCGAGCGGGGCGTCCAGGTCGACCGGGCCCTTCTCCCAGTAGCGCCGCTTGGGCTCCAGGAAGACGATCGGGTCGTCCGAGGCGATCGCCTGCTGGATCATCGAGTACGCGTCCTGCGGGTTGGCGCAGGTGACGACCTTCAGACCGGCGGTGTGGGCGAAGTACGCCTCGGGCGACTCGGAGTGGTGCTCGACCGCGCCGATGCCGCCGCCGTAGGGGATCCGGATGACCATCGGGATCCGGACCTTGCCCTGCGAGCGGTAGTGCATCTTCGCCACCTGCGACACGATCTGGTCGTACGCGGGGTAGACGAAGCCGTCGAACTGGATCTCGCAGACCGGGCGGAAGCCGCGGATGGCGAGGCCGACCGCGGTGCCGATGATGCCGGACTCGGCCAGCGGGGTGTCGATCACCCGCTGGTCGCCGAAGTCCTTCTGGAGCCCGTCGGTGATCCGGAAGACGCCGCCGAGCTTGCCGACGTCCTCGCCCATGATGACGACCTTCGGGTCGTTCTCCAGGGCCTTGCGCAGACCGGTGTTCAGGGCCTTGCCGAGGGTGAGCGTCTCCGTGGCCATCAGTGGGCGCTCCCCTCGAACGACTCCATGTACTTGCTGAACTGCGCCCGCTGCTCGTCGAGCTCGGGAGACCCGGTGGGGTAGACGTGGTCGAACATCGACACCGGCTCGGGGTTGGGCATGGCGAGCACCCGCTCGCGCAGGTGCACCGACTCGGTGCGGGCCTGCTCGTCGACGGAGGCGAAGAAGTCCGCGTCGGCGATCTGCTGGTTGGTCAGGAACGCCTTCATCCGGGCGATCGGGTCCTTGGCCTGCCAGGCCTCGACCTCGCTGGCGATCCGGTAGCGGGTCGGGTCGTCGGAGGTGGTGTGCGCCCCCATCCGGTAGGTGTACGCCTCGATCAGGCTGGGGCCCTGGCCGAGCCGGGCGTTGTCCAGCGCGTGCCGGGTCACCGCGTAGGAGGCGAGCACGTCGTTGCCGTCCACCCGTACGCCGGGGAAGCCGAAGCCACCCGCGCGCTGGTAGAGCGGGACGCGGGTCTGCCGCTCCAGCGGCTCGGAGATGGCGTACTGGTTGTTCTGGCAGAAGAAGACCAGCGGCGCGTTGAAGACGCTGGCCCAGACGAACGCCTCGTTGACGTCGCCCTGGCTGGTGGCGCCGTCGCCGAAGTAGGCGATCACCGCCTCGCCGTCGTCGGTGCCGGTCTTGCCGTCCATGGCGACACCCATGGCGTACCCGGTCGCGTGCAGGGTCTGCGCCCCGATCACGATCGTGTACATGTTGAACTTGAACTCGTTCGGGTCCCAGCCGCCCTGGTCGACGCCGCGGAACAGGCCGAGCGGCATGATCGGGTCGATGCCCCGGCAGTAGAGGACGCCGTGCTCCCGGTAGGTCGGGAAGGCCATGTCCTGGGTACGCAGCGCGCGCCCCGAACCGACCTGCGCGGCCTCCTGGCCGAGCAGGCTGGCCCAGAGGCCCAGCTCGCCCTGGCGCTGCAGCGCGGTGGCCTCGGCGTCGAGCTTGCGGACCAGCACGAGGTCGCGGTAGAGCCCGCGGTACTCCTCGTCGGTGAAGTCGACGCGGTACTCGGTCCCGTCCGGGCCGATCGCGCTCTCGATCCGCTCACCGGTGGGGGTGAGCAGCTGTACGAGTTCCGGCTCGCCCGCCGCGGCGGTGCGCTTGGACCGGGGTGCGGCCCGCCGGCCGCGGCTGGTGACCCCGGGGTCGCCCTTTGCCATCCGTCTCTCCCTGTCGTGTCTGCGTCGGCGCCGGGGGTGACCCGTCCGCGCAACTCGTACGCCGGCCCGGCCGGTGCCGGGCTGGTTCCTGGCGGCCGCGCCTAGCCCCGGTGAGGGTTGCCGCGCGGCGGTGAGCCGGATTCGGGGAGGAACCCGGTTCGGGAGCCGGCGCCGAACCGCGCCTGCCGCGGGGTGCGCGGAGGCCGGCTGCGTTGCCGTCGTGCCTGAATGATTGCAGAGGAGGTGAGCGGTCCCACAGTATGGCCTCCCCCACCGGTCCCGTTCCGTCGTCTTCGCGACGCATCGACGTATTTGTCCCTTGGAAGATTCACGGCGACGGACATTTTGTGTGTCGACACGCTGTGGTCCCTGGTGAACTGAGCGTCACTGGTCCAAGCTGACCTGGGTGCTGGCTGGGCGTTTCAAGCCGTATGTCTGTTTAGGAAGCCCGCCGGTGCCCGGTTGCTCCAAATTCGACGAGGGAGTTGTGCGGTGTCCGAGTCAGGTGACGGTCCTCCCGCCCCCATGCTCGGCCGGCACCGCGCCGGTGGCGGGTACCGGCGGATGATCGGCGCGCACCGCGCCCCCGGACCGGCCGGCCCCGGCCGCGGCTACCTCTTCACCGTGGCCCTGCTCGCCGGCACGGCGTCCATGCCGATCCTCGCCGCCTTCAGCACCGGCTCCGCCACCGTCGGCAGCAGCGCGCTCCCCGACGGGAGCACCCCCTTCCTGCCCACCCCCTCCGACGGCCCGGTGGTGGTCCCGCTGCCCGCCACCGGCCAGCCCGCGCCGCCGTCCGCCGGGCCCGGGGACCTGCCCGCCGTCCCCGCCGCGGGGCCCGGCGCGGTCCGGTTGATCCCGCTGGGGCCGCCGCTGCCCGCGCTGCCCGCGGCCGCGCCGGCGCCACCGGCCCCGGCCGCTCCCGGCTCGGCCCAGCGCCCACTGCCGCCGCCCCCGCCCCCACGGCCCACCCCGCCCGCACCGGGCCGGACCGCCGCACCGACCCCCGCACCCCGTCCGACACCGGGCGGCTCGCCGACCCCCGGGCCCACCCCGACTGCCGAGCCGAGCAGCACCTTCTCCGAGCCGCCGGACCCGACGCCCACCGTCAGCGCGGAGCCCACCGCCACCGGCTCGCCCGAGCCGTCGCCCGACCCCGAGCCGTCGCCCGACCCCGAGCCGTCGCCCGACCCCGAGCCGACTGTGACCCCGACGGCCGCGCCGACCGTGGCCCCCACCCGTACCCCGCCGCCGGCCCCGTCGCCGGCCGCCGGGCCGCGCCCCGCCGCCACCGCCGCCACTGCCGCCACCGGCGGCCCGCGCCGGCGTCCGGCCGCCCGCCCGCCGGTCCGCCCGCCGTCGCCCACCGCCCGTCCGCCGAAGTTCCCGGCGGCCACCCCGAGCCCGGCCCCGCAGCGCCCGGCGGCGCCCGCGCCGACCAGCCACGACGCCCCCGATCCGGACGGTACGGTGACGGGCGACGCCAGCTGACCGGGCCGTACGCCCGCCGCCGCCGGCGCAACCGGCCCGCGGCGGGGCCGGACGGGACGGATCGGGGACGGGGAGCTGAGCGGGATCGACGGGGGTGGTGACGACTCTGGACCCCGCACGGCCGTCGTACCGCCCGGAGCGCTGACCCGGCTGGCCCGGCTGGTGACCGAGGTGACCGCCCCCGCCGTGCTGGTCACCCTGCTGACCGTCGCGGTCGGCTGGCACGGCGCCGGCGGCGCGCACGGGCTGGGCTGGGCGCTGCTCGCCTCGGTCTTCGCCAGCGGCATCCCGTTCGCGTACATCCTCGGCGGGGTGTGGCGCGGCCGACTGACCGACCACCACGTGGGCGTCCGCGACCAGCGGCGCGTACCCCTGCTCTTCGGGCTGGCCTCGGCCACCGCCGGCCTGGCGCTGCTGGCGGCGCTCGGCGCCCCCCGGCCGGTGCTCGCCCTGGTCGCCGCCGGGGTGGTCGGCCTGGTGGTGGCGGTGACCGTCAGCCACTGGTGGAAGATGTCGATCCACACCGCGGTGGCCGCCGGCGCGGTGGTCGTGCTGACGCTGACCTTCGGCCCCCGGATGCTCGCCGCCGCGCCGCTGCCGGCCCTGGCCGGCTGGTCCCGGGTACGGCTGCGCGACCACACCGTCGCGCAGGTGGTCGTCGGGGGCGTGGTCGGCGGTCTGGTCGCCGGCCTGGTCTACGCCGCGCTGCGCTGAGCGCGGCGTGACCGGTCAGGGGGTGTCGTCGCCGAGGCGCTGGCGGTTGGCCTCGATCCAGGCGTCCAGCGCGGCCGGGTCGTCCGGGTCCACCCCGTCCGCCATCAGCTGCGCCACCGCGGCGGTGGCCGGGCTGCGCCGCTCACCCGTGCTGTAGAGCCGGGCGAACTCCGGCACCAGCTCCTCGATCGCCTCGTCCGTCCGGGTGACGGCCTGCTCCGGCAGGCCGCGCCGGTGTCCCGCGAACGCCGTCCAGGCGCGCAGCACCCGGGGCAGCATCGCCGCGTCGTCCATGTCCAGCACGGCCCGGCGGTGCACCCAGTCCAGCAGGAACAGCCCCGCCACCGCCGGGCTCCAGCGCAGCGGGTCGGCGTCCGGGAAGCTCGCCGCGTGGTCGAAGAGCAGGCCCAGGCAGAAGTGCAGCGAGGCCAGCTCCGCGTCGCCGTCCAGGGCGTGCAGGCCGGCGCGGGCCGCCTCCGGCGACGCCAGGAAGGCCCGCACCAGCTCGGTGCGCTCCTCCCCGGTGAGCGGCTCGGCGTCCCAGGTCAGCGTGTCCGCCGGCGCGCCGGGCAGCACTGCCAGCCGGGCGCCGACCAGGGCCCGGTCGGTGGCGAGCGAACCCTCGCCGGGCAGGTCGCCGAGGTCGTCGGTGACCGTCAGGTGCCGGCTCACCTCGCCGTGCATCCGGGCCGGGTCCTCCTCGCGGAACCAGGTCAGGTCGTCGGTGGCGCACATCTGCCGGACCTGTTCGAGGATCCGCTCGGCGGGGCCGCCCACGAAGACGTCCTTGGTGATCCCGATGTTGTGGTCGACGAGCGCCACCAGCGCGTGCTCCGGACCGCCCGTCGCGTCGTCGTAGGCGAAGGTGGCGAGGTAGGAGGTCTGGTCGCCGTACACGTCGCCGTACGACCAGGCGCCGGTGAGGTGCACCCGGCCGAGCTGGCCGGACCAGGCCGGGGCCTGGGTGCCGGGGCGGACCTTCGCCGCGCCCTCCGCGTCCGGCACCAGCGCGGCGAAGACCGACCGGATGGTGGTCGCGGCGGCGGTCCGGCGGCGCGAGGTGGCGGCCAGGAAGCCGGAGACGAACTCCCGTACCGCCCGCTCCCGGTCGGTCTCGGCGATCGCGTAGACGCTGCCCAGCAGGGCGGCGCCGAGCATCTCGGCGTCGAGGGCGGTGTCCAGCCTCGTCACGTCGCGGGCGGCGTGCAGCACCGCGTCGTAGGGGGTCTGTGGCGTGGCCATGGTCCGACCCTACGCCGCGACGGCCGCGGGGACACCCGTGCCGAGGCCGGGCCTCACCGCGCCGCGTCGCGCAGCGCGCCCCTGGCCTGCCCGTACCGGTCGAGGACGGCCCGTACCGGGCTGAGGACGTACATGTCCCCGACCTCGGCCACCGCGACGGTGAGGCGCTTCTCGGCCCGTTGCCGGGCCCGCCGGGCCGCCCAGCGGATCACCGGCCGGGTCACCGCGGCCACCAGCAGCCCGGCGAGCAGGCCGCCGAGCAGCAGCAGGGTCGGCAGCGGCACCTCACCCACCCGCGGGTACTCCAGGGCGGGCAGCCCGAGCGCGCGCAGCGCGTAGCCGAGCAGCAGCCAGCCGAGCCCGGCCAGCGCGGCCAGGGTGACCAGCCACTGGACGCCACCGACGAGCCGCCACCAGAGCGGCCGGCGGTCCATGCCCAGGTCGGTGCCGGCGATCGCCCGGTCCAGCGCGTCCGGCAGATCGTCGAGGCGGGACCGGGCGGCCGTGGTGACCGCGTCCGGCCAGGGCGCGGGCAGGTCGGCCCCGGTGCGGTCGGCGACCGCGCGGATGGCCAGCCCGAGGGCGGACCGCTGGGCGGCGGTCGGGTCGGGCACCGAGGTCGCGGCGACCAGGCTCTCCGCCGGCTGGTCGGCCCCGGCGGCCGGGCCGGGCAGGTGCAGCCGACGCAGCGGATCCGGTCGCAGCCGGCGCCAGCCCCGGACGACCGGCCAGCCGGTCGTGCCGCCGGCCCGGTGCCGGTACGCCCCCTGGACGGCGTCGGCCACCGCCGGCACCCCGGCCGCGCCGGCCAGGGCCCGGTCCAGCGAGCGGACCGTGTCCTCGTCCGGGGCGTCGCGGGGGACGTCCGTGACCACCAGCTCACCCAGCCCTGCCACGACGGCGTCCACGTCGCCGGAGAGCCGGCGCAGGGACGCCTGACGCTCGGCGACCGCCCGTTCGAGCGCCTCCCGCAGCCCGGTCATGCCGGCCTGGTCGACCGCCGTGGTGGCCAGCAGCGGCACGCCGTCCAGCCCGTCGGCGTCGAGCAGCCGGCGCAGGTCGTCGAGGACCCGGGGCAGCTCGGTCGCCGACAGCCGGTCGGCCTGGTTGAGCACGACCAGGGTCACGTCGCGGTGCCGGTGGAACTCGCGCAGGTAGCTGGTGTGGATCACCCGGTCGGCGTACTTCTGCGGGTCGACCACCCAGACCACCAGGTCGACCAGGCCGAGCAGCCGGTCCACCTCCAGCCGGTGGGACCGCTGCACCGAGTCGAAGTCGGGCAGGTCGAGCAGGACCAGCCCGTGCAGGCCGGTCTCGTCGTCGGCGTCCAGCGCGCTCTCCCGGACGAACCGGTGCCGGGGCAGCACGCCGAGCCAGTCGAGCAGTCGGCTGGCGCCGTCGAGCGGGCCCCAGACGCAGGCGTGCGCCACGCCGGTGGTCGGGCGGCGCACGCCGACCGGGGAGAGGTCCAGCCGGGCCAGCGCGTTGAACAGGCTGGACTTGCCGCTGCCGGTGGCGCCGGCGAGCGCCACCACGGTGTGGTCGCGGGAGAGCGCCAGCCGGGTGCCGGCCCGCTCGACCAGGGTGTGCGCGGTGACCAGGCGGGAGTCCGGCACCTGGCCGTCCACGGCGGCCAGGAAGCGGCGTACCGCGTCGAGGCGGGCCACCAGGTCGTCGGCGTCCACCCGCTGGTCACCCCGGAACGCTTCGCGCATCCGGCCGACGATGCCCGTCATCGGCGGTCACCGCCCGGGGCGGGCAGGCCGTCGCCGTCGCCGTCGGCGAGGCCGCTGCGGTGCCGGGCCACCTCGACCCGGGACGCGGCCCGGCGCAGCTCGGCCCCGGCGTCCGCGCCGGGCCGGGCCTCGTCGGTGCGCGTCAGGTAGCGCGCCGCCTCCTCGTCCAGCAGCGCCCGGACCCGGTCCAGCAGGTCGGCCCGGGCCTTGTTGGCGAGGGTACGCACGGCCTGGTCGCCGAAGATCGCCTGGAGCACGGCCTGCGCGGCGACGGTGGTGCCGGCCCCGGTCGCCACCTCCAGGCCGGTCGGGATGAACGCGGTCGAGGCGAAGACGGCGATCATGACGGCGAGGCCGGTGGCGTTGACCGCGTACGCGGCGGTGCGGGCCACGAAGCGCCGGTCGCCGCCCTCGGCCTTGACCAGCTCCAGCACCCCGCGCTGCCAGTCCCGGACCAGGCGTTCGGCCCGCTCGGAGAGGTCGTCGGAGGGGTGGGCCAGCGCCGGTTCGAGCAGCGCCGCCCCGGCGGGGTGCGCCTTCCAGGCGGTGTACGCGTGCTCGGCCGCCTCGGAGGAGACCCCGCGCAGCAGGGTGACCAGTTGGGACTCGATGGCGTTGCGCAGCTCGGTGGCGGGCGTGGCGGGGCGTCCGGTCATCGCGGCGACCACCCGGTCGCGCAGCCGGCCGATCCGCGCCTCCAGCGTCCGGAAGAACTCGCCGGTGCCGACGAACTCCTGCCACCGGGCAAGCACCTCGCCGCGGAGCAGCCGGCCGTCCTTGAGCCCCTCCTCCACCGTGCGGTGCGCACCCCGGTACGCGGCCCGGACCCGCTCGTCGAGCGCGTCGGCGGCGGCGACCTGCTCGTCGGCCGCCTCGGCCAGCGCCTCGACGGTCGGGTGCAGCGAGGCGAGCGCGCCGTCCAGCGTCTGCCGGACCACCGCCGAGCGGGCCTCGGCGTCGGCGGCCAGCCGGGAGAACCAGGCGCTCAGCGGCGCGGTGACCTTGTCCGGCAGCAGGCCCTGGCCGTCGACCCAGGTCTCGGGCAGGACGAAGAGCGGCGCGGCGCCGAGATCCTGCACGGCGAGCATCTCCGACAGGTGGGCGGCGATCTCGTCGGCGGCCTCCGGCGGCACCCGGTCGAGCACCATGGCGATGGCCGCGCCCCGGGCCCGGGCGCTGCGCAGCAGCTCCCAGGGGACGGCGTCGGCGTACCGGGCGGCGGTGGTGACGAAGAGCCAGAGGTCGGCGGCGGCCAGCAGCTGGCCGGCGAGGGCCCGGTTGGCGTCGACCACCGAGTCGATGTCGGGGGCGTCGAGGAAGGCCAGCCCGGCGGGGAGCGCGGGCGCGGTGACCAGGTGCAGGGAGCGCGGGTCCTCGCTCGGCTGGGTGGTGCGGGTGAGGCCGGGCAGCAGCTCGCCCTGGCGGAACCAGGCGGAGTCCGCCGGGTTGCAGACCAGCACCGGGGAGCGGGTGGTCGGGCGAAGCACCCCGGCGGCGCTCACCCGGGCCTGCACCAAACTGTTGACCAGGGTCGACTTGCCGGCGCCGGTGGAGCCGCCGACCACCACCAGCAGCGGCGCGTCGAGCCGGGCCAGCCGGGGCAGCAGGTAGTCGTCGAGCTGGTCGGCCAGGGCCGAGGCGGTACGCCGGGCCGGCTCGGCCGACGGCAGGGTCAGCGGGAAGCGGGCGGCGTCGATCGCGGCCCGCAGCCCGGTCAGCGCGGCCGGGAGGCCGTCGGCGGTGGTGCCGGGGGCAGCCTCGGCGGCGTCCGGCGACCCGGTGCGGGCGGCGACGGGGGGCGCGCCGGACCGGGTGGCGGGATCGCCTTTCGTCGTCACCGCTAAAGCGTGCCCGACCGATGCAAGGGAAGACAACCGGACGGTAATAACGGTCGGGTTGCGTCGGGTCGGCTCAACCCCGACTTGCGGATTGCCGGCGGCATGGCACTATTGAGTCAAGTTCACTCAACTTGCGGTGCGGTCGCTGCGGGCGGCCCGCCGGGCAGGCCCGTGACCTGCCTCAACGTTACGAAGCGAGGAAGCGAAGATGGCACGTGCGGTCGGTATCGACCTCGGCACGACGAACTCCTGCGTCAGCGTTCTCGAGGGCGGTGAGCCCACCGTCATCGCCAACGCTGAGGGCTCGCGGACGACCCCGTCGATCGTCGCGTTCGCCCGCAACGGCGAGGTGCTCGTCGGTGAGGTCGCGAAGCGCCAGGCGGTGACCAACCCCGACCGGACCATCCGGTCGGTCAAGCGGGAGATCGGCACCAACTGGTCCGTCGACATCGACGGCAAGAAGTACACCCCGCAGGAGATCTCGGCGCGGACGCTGATGAAGCTCAAGCGGGACGCCGAGGCGTACCTGGGCGAGCAGATCACCGACGCGGTGATCACCGTCCCCGCCTACTTCAACGACGGTCAGCGCCAGGCCACCAAGGAGGCCGGTGAGATCGCCGGCTTCAACGTGCTGCGGATCGTCAACGAGCCGACCGCGGCCGCCCTGGCGTACGGGCTGGACAAGGGCTCCAAGGAGCAGACCGTCCTGGTCTTCGACCTCGGCGGCGGCACCTTCGACGTGTCGCTGCTGGAACTGGCCGAGGGCGTCATCGAGGTCAAGTCGACCAGCGGTGACAACCACCTCGGTGGCGACGACTGGGACCAGCGCATCATCGACCACCTGGTGAAGACCTTCCGTGGCGAGCACGGCATCGACCTGGGCCAGGACAAGATGGCCCTGCAGCGGCTCCGTGAGGCCGCCGAGAAGGCCAAGATCGAGCTCTCCGCCGCCACCACCACCAACATCAACCTGCCGTACATCACCGCCGGCTCCGCCGGCCCGCTGCACCTCGACGTGACGCTCAGCCGCGCCGAGTTCCAGCGGATGACGCAGGACCTGCTGGACCGCTGCAAGGGCCCGTTCGAGCAGGCGGTGAAGGACGCCGGGATCAAGATCTCCGACGTCGAGCACGTGATCCTGGTCGGCGGCTCGACCCGGATGCCCGCCGTGACCGACCTGGTCAAGCAGCTCACCGGCCGTGAACCCAACAAGGGCGTCAACCCGGACGAGGTCGTCGCCGTCGGCGCCGCCCTGCAGGCCGGCGTGCTCAAGGGCGAGGTCAAGGACGTCCTGCTGCTCGACGTGACGCCGCTGAGCCTGGGCATCGAGACCAAGGGCGGCATCTTCACCAAGCTGATCGAGCGCAACACCACCATCCCGACCAAGCGCTCCGAGGTCTTCACCACGGCGGACGACAACCAGCCGTCGGTGCTGATCCAGGTGTTCCAGGGTGAGCGGGAGATCGCGGCCTACAACAAAAAGCTCGGCACCTTCGAGCTGACCGGCCTCCCGCCGGCGCCGCGCGGCGTGCCGCAGATCGAGGTCGCGTTCGACATCGACGCCAACGGCATCGTCAACGTGCACGCCAAGGACCTGGGCACCGGCAAGGAGCAGAAGATGACGATCACCGGCGGCTCCTCGCTGCCGAAGGACGACATCGAGCGGATGCGCCGGGACGCCGAGGAGCACGCGGAGGAGGACAAGCGCCGCCGCGACGACGCCGAGACCCGCAACGTGGCCGAGGCGCTCCAGTGGCAGACCGAGAAGTTCCTCGCCGAGAGCGGCGACAAGCTGCCCAGCGAGAACCGCGACCAGATCAACGAGGCTCTCGGCGAGCTGCGCGGTGCGCTCGGCGGCCAGGACATCGAGAAGATCAAGGCGGCGCACGAGCGGCTGGCGCAGGTCTCCCAGCAGGCCGGTTCGCTGCTCTACTCGCAGCAGGCCGAGCAGGGTGAGCAGCCGGGCGCGGCCGGCCCGGGCGCGGGTGCGGGTGCCGCCGGCGGCCCGCAGGCCGGTGGCACCGACGACGTGGTCGACGCGGAGATCGTGGACGAGGACAAGAAGTGACGGTCCGTCCCCGATCCGGACTCACGGTAGAGAGAACGAGGTAGTCGCATGACGGAGAAGCCACGAGCCGCCGACCCGGGAGCCACCGGGTCGGTGCCGGGTGGCTCCGCGCCCGCCGAGCAGGCCGCCGGCGACGGGCCGCGGGTCGTCATCCGCAACAACCGCAAGATCGGCAAGACCGAGGAGGCGCCCGCCGCCGCCGACGCCGGGGCGGACGTCCCGGCCGAGGGCCTGGTGGAGGAGGCCGAGGTTGTCGTCGACGAGATCGAGGTCGAGACGGTCGACGGTCCGGTCCCGGCCGGTCCGCCCGTGGTGGACGCCCCCGCGCAGCCGGTCGACGGCGTCGCGGTGGCCCCGCTCGGCGCCGAGCTGGAGGACCTCCGGGCCGAGCTCGACGAGCGGACCCGGGACCTGCAGCGGGTGTCGGCGGAGTACGCCAACTACCGCAAGCGGGTGGACCGCGACCGCGGTCTGGTGCAGGAGCAGGCGACCGGCTCGGTGCTCGCCGCGCTGCTGCCGATCCTGGACGACCTGGACCGGGCCCGCGAGCACGGCGACCTGGTCGGGCCGTTCGGCACGGTGGCCGAGCAGCTCACCACCGCGCTGGGCAAGTTCGGGCTGACCCCGTTCGGGGAGCAGGGCGACCCGTTCGACCCGACCCGGCACGAGGCGGTCGCGCACCAGACCTCGGCCGACGTGGACGAGCCGACCTGCGTCCAGGTGATGCGTCGGGGCTACCAGCTCGGGGAGCGGCTGCTGCGGCCCGCGCTGGTCGCGGTCGCCGACCCGGAATAGTGCGGAACCATCCGGTCGCCCCGCCCGCCGTACGACGGCGGGTGGGGCGGCCGGGCCACATCAGGCGGAAGGGGGTGGACCGGTGAGTTCCAAGGACTGGATCGAGAAGGACTACTACGCCGCGCTCGGCGTGCAGAAGTCCGCCTCCTCGGACGAGATCAAGAAGGCGTACCGGAAGCTGGCCCGGGAGTCGCATCCGGACCACAACCCGGGTGACCCGAAGGCCGAGGAGCGGTTCAAGACCGTCTCCGAGGCGTACGCGGTGCTCGGCGACGAGGCCAAGCGCCGCGAGTACGACGAGATGCGCTCGCTGTTCGGCTCGGGCGCGTTCCGGCGCGGCGCCCGGGGCGCCGGGCAGCCCGGCGGGGTGCCGTTCGACGTCTCCGACCTCTTCGGCGGCGGTGGCGCCGGTGGCGCCGACACCCGGTTCGGCGGGGGTGGCTTCACCGACCTGTTCAGCTCGATCTTCTCCGGCGGTGGCGGGGCCGGTGGCCCGGCGCGTCCCCGCGGCCCGGCCCGCGGCCGGGACGTGGAGACCGAGGTGGCGCTCGACTTCGACGACGCGGTACGCGGGGTGACCGTCCCGCTGACGCTGCGCGCGCCGGGGGTCTGCGACACCTGCCACGGCGACGGCGCGAAGCCGGGCACCCGGCCGAAGGCCTGCCCGGTCTGCCACGGCGCCGGGGTGACCACCCGCAACCAGGGGTCGTTCAGCTTCTCCGAGCCGTGCCGCACCTGCCAGGGCGTGGGCACCGTCGTCGAGGAGAAGTGCCCGGAGTGCCAGGGCACCGGCGGGGTGACCAAGACCCGCACGCTGAACGTCCGCTTCCCCGCCGGGGTGGCCGACGGCCAGCGGATCAGGCTGGCCGGGCGCGGCGAGCCGGGTGAGCGGGGCGGCCCGGCCGGTGACCTCTTCGTGCAGGTCAAGGTCCGCCCGGACGAGCTGTTCGGGCGTACCGGGGACGACCTCACCCTGACCGTGCCGATCACCTTCGCCGAGGCGGTGCTCGGCACCGACCTGCGGGTGCCCACCCTCGACGGCGCGGTGACCCTGCGGGTGCCGCCGGGTACGCCGTCCGGGCGGGTGCTGCGCGCCCGGGGCAAGGGCGTGGTGCGGCGCGACGGTCAGGCCGGTGACCTGCTGGTCACGCTGGACGTGGTGGTGCCGGCGGTGGTGTCGGACGAGGCGCGGGCGACGCTGGAGTCGTTCGCCGAGCAGACTCCGCCGGCGGCTCGGGAACATCTCGACGCGCGGGTGCGTCGGGTCGGTTGACCGGTGGATCGGGTGCGGAGGTGAGCGGGATGTCGGGCGATTTCGTCGGTTCGGGTGACCCTGCCTACGAGGCCAAGGTGCTGATGATCTCGGTCGCGGCGCGGATGGCGGGGATGCACCCCCAGACCCTGCGCCAGTACGACCGGCTGGGCCTGGTGCAGGCCGGCCGGGCGGCCGGCGGTGGGCGCCGCTACAGCGTGCGCGACGTGGTGCTGCTGCGCGAGGTGCAGCGGCTCAGCCAGGACGACGGCATCAACCTGGCCGGGGTGAAGCGGATCATCGGCCTGGAGCGGCTGCTGGAGCAGGCGCAGCAGCGGGTGGCCCGGCTGGAGGCCGAGCTGGACGCCGCGTACCGGCGGATCGCCGAGCTGGAGTCGCTGGGCGGTTTCCCGCGCGGCGACCTGGTGCCCACCAACCGCACGTCGACGGCGCTGGTCGTCTGGCGTCCCCGCCGTACCCCCGACCGCTGAATTTCCCGCCCGGCCCGATGGCCGGGCGGGCCCGCTGACCTGCACCGGGCGTTTCACCGCTGCCAGTTCGCGTTTCTCCGGCGAGGGTCGGACCCCTTGGGTTAGCCTCAGAACCAGGTCCAACCAACCCAATCCGGACTCCGATGGCAGGGGGAGCCATGGCGGAATCGGCGAAGAAGGTTGCCCAGCAGACGGAGGGCCGGCTCGACAAGGTGGCCGAGAACGTTCGGCAGGGGTTCGACCGGGTGACCAAGGGTCGCTTCAGCGACCAGATCAAGAACGGCCGGTTCAGCGACCAGGTCGACCACGGCATCGACCAGGGGCGCGTCGAAGCGAGACGCCGGAAGCAGGGTGGATCGGAACGCTGACGATCCGCCGACGTGCGGGCCGGGACCCACGGGGGGTCCCGGCCCGTTCGCCTTGTCGAGGAAGAGTTGTCACCGGCCGGCCCGCAGCGCGCCGGCCGCGGGCGTCAGCCGATCCGGCGGTTCTCCCGGACCAGACCGCCCTCGCACCAGTCGTGGTAGACGAAGAGGTCCTGCCGGGCCAGCAGCACCCGGCTGTTGTGCGCCCAGTTGCGCATCAGCTCGTCGCCCTCCCGCTCGGCCTGCTCGACCAGCTTGCGGAAGCGGCGCTTCGGGTGGGCGCGGAAGTTCGTCCGGATGCCGTCCGCCGCGTAGATGTAGAGGCAGTGCAGGGCGAACCGGCGGGCCGGGCAGGCCGGGTCCATCGCCAGGTCGAAGAGGGTGAGCACCAGGTGGTCGCCGGCGACCAGCAGGTCCCAGTCGGGCGGCATCGAGGCCAGCGGCACCGAGTCCGGGTGGTAGGCCCACGCCCGCAACTCCGTCGGCGACGGGTCGACGGGGTTGGCAAAGCCGTGGAACGTCGAATCCTGCACGCTCACCGGCAACCTTCCGCTTACGCCCGCGGGGCGCACCGGCCACCCGCGGACCCCTGGCTCGTTGGGGCAGAACCGTAACCGTCGCCGGTGGGCTGGCGGAAGAGCTTGTCGGGAGCAATTCGACAACGGGCGGACCGGCCCCGGGTCAGCCGTACGGCCGACCCGGCCGGGGCACGCTCAGTCGGTGGTCGGCACCGGTTCGGGCCGGCGGATCGTGGCCCGCCGCCGCAGCCAGACCTTGAACCAGCCCATGTCGGGCAGCCGCGCCAGCATCGGCCCGGTCACCACCGTGATCAGCACGTACGCCGTCGCGAGCGCCGCCAGTCGGGGCTCGACGGTGCCGGCGGCGACGGCCAGCCCGGCGATGACGATGGAGAACTCACCGCGCGGCATCAGCGCGAAGCCGGCGCGCCAGCGACCGGGCTCGGCGATGCCCGCCCGGCGGGCCGCCAGGTAGCCGGTGAGCAGCTTCGTCCCCATGGTCACCACGGCCAGGGCGAGCGCCGGCAGCAGCACCGGCGGCATGTCCCGGGGGTCGGTGACCAGGCCGAAGAAGACGAAGAAGACCGCCGCGAAGAGGTCCCGCAGCGGGGAGAGCAACTGGGTCGCGTGGTGCGCCACCGGCCCGGAGAGCGCGATGCCGACCAGGAACGCGCCCACCGCCGCCGACACCTGGAGCTTGGCCGCGACGCCGGCGACCAGCAGGGTCAGCCCGAGTACGCCGAGCAGCAGCGCCTCGGGGTCCTTGGCGGACAGCGCCGCGGAGATGAGGTGGCCGTACCGGATGGCCACCACCAGGACGACGACCACGGTGAGCACCGCGACGCCGAGGGCGATGCCGCCCTTGACCAGCCCGACGCCGGCCAGCAGCGCGGTGACCAGCGGCAGGTAGAGCGCCATGGCCAGGTCCTCGATGACCAGCACGGAGAGGATCACCGGGGTCTCCCGGTTACCGACCCGGCCCAGGTCGCCGAGGACCTTGGCGATCACGCCGGAGGACGAGATCCAGGTGATGCCGCCGAGCACCACGGCGGCCACCCAGCCCCAGCCGAGCAGCAGCGCGAACGCGAAGCCGGGCAGCGCGTTGAGCAGCGCGTCGATCAGCCCGGCCGGCGCGGCGGAGCGCAGGTTGCCGACCAGCTCGTTGGCGCTGTACTCCAGGCCGAGCATGACCAGCAGCAGGATGACGCCGATCTCCGCGCCGACGGCGAAGAACTCCTCGCTGGCGTTGAGCGGCAGCAGGCCGCCGTGGCCGAAGCCCAGGCCGGCGAGGAGGTAGAGGGGGATCGGGGAGACCCCGAACCGCCGGCTTAGCCGGCCCAGGAGTCCGAGGAGCAGCAGCAGCGCGCCGACCTCGACGAGCAGTGTGGTGGTTTCGTGCATCCGCCTCAGCCGTCCGGGTCACTGTCGGCGAGGATGGCGGTCACTCCGTCGAGACCCTGGCGGGTACCGACCACGACCACCACGTCACCGGCCGCGAAGCGGAAGGTGGGATCGGGTGAGACGTTCACCTCGCCCTGGCGGAGCACCGCCACGATCGAGGCGCCGGTGCGGGTGCGTGCCTTGGTGTCGCCCAGCCGCTTGTTGACGTACTTCGAGCCCGCCGGAATGGCGATCTGCTCGGTGAGCAGCCCGGCCGCCTGCTCGCGCAGGCCGGAGAGCTGGCCGAGCATCAGCGACGCGCCGAGGATGTCGGCGAGCGCCTCCGCCTCGTCGTCGGTGAGCGGGATGTCCGCCTGGCAGGCGTCGGGATCGTCCGGGTCGTACAGGACGAGGTCACGGCGGCCATTGCGGTGGGAGACCACCCCGAGTCGGCGACCGGATTCCGTGACCAGGTCGTGACGCACGCCGATTCCTGGTAGGGCAGTCTGTTCGACACGTACTCGCACCCGGGCAAGGCTACCCTGCCGAGGAGGTGCCCATGATCGATCGAGTGCTCCGCCCGGTGGTCGCCCTGCTGGCCGTCCCGGCGCTGGTGGCGTGCTCGGCGATCGGGGACATCCGCCGCGATCCGCCGTCCCGGTCCGCGTCGCCGACGGCCGCGCCCGTGCCGGCACCGCCGCCGTCCGCCCGCTTCGACGAGGTACGCGCCGGCCGGGTCGCCGTCGCCCAGCGGTACGACGACCCGTTCGTGGAGTTCTCCGACGCCGCGCACGGCTGGGCGCTCTTCGCCAGCTGCGACGGTCACCCGCCGGGCCGGAACTGTCCGGCGCTGCTCTTCTCCACCCTGGACGGTGGCCGCTCCTGGCTGACGGTGCGCCACCCGCGCCCGGTGGCCGACAACCAGCAGCTCTACACCGCGCCGGGACTGGTGACGCTGCTGGCCGAGCCGCACGGCTGGTACACCTCGACCGACGGCGGTGCGAGCTTCGTGCGGACCGACGGGGAGCCGCCCGCCTGGCGGGCCGCGCAGGGGCGGTTCCAGGTGATCGAGGGGACCGGCCGGGTGGGCGAGTGGGACGGTGCGGCGCTGCGCCCACTGACTGTCCAGCCGCCCGTGCCGGAGCTGAACACCGTCGCGTCCTCCACCGACCTGCTGGTGGCGGCGGGGGCGGGCGACGAGGGCCCGTACGCGGCGGTCTCCACGGACCGGGGTCGGAGCTGGCAGCGGACCCCGGTGCCGGCGCCCGACCGCACGGTTGCCGTCCTGCGGGCGAAGGTCGCCCCGGACAGTCAGGTCTGGCTGGTGGGTGAGCGCCCGGATCGGATGGACTTCCCGGCGCTCTGGCGGTGGCAGGGGCGGTGGGAGTCCGTCCCGGCGCAGTCCTACCCCTCCCGGATCGTGTCGGTCGCTCCGATCGGCGCGGGGCGGGTCGCGGTGACCGGCCCGTACGGCGCCGGCGCGGTGATCGACGGCCGGTACACCCCGGTCGCCTGGCCGGTCGGCCCCGAGCACTACCTGACCACCCTCGACGACGGCACCGTCTTCGCCCGTGGGTCGACGGACGTGGTGCTGGGCGCCGGCGTCGGCACGGACCGGCGCTGGGTGCGGGTGACCGTCGAGGGCGACTGAGCGTTCCGCACCGGTCGGCCCGGCGAGCGGACGACGCGGCCCGGCCGGAGATCCCCGACCGGGCGCACGCCTGCCGCCGGCTCAGCGGAGCGCGGCGAAGAACTCCCGGAGATCGGCGACCAGCACGTCGGTCGCCTCGTGCGCGGCGTAGTGCCCGCCCACGTCGCCGCGCCCCTCGACGTCGGCCTGGTACGCCGTCCAGCGCACGATGTTCCCGTGGTCCCGCTCCGCGAAGCGGCGGATCGACTGGAAGTCGCCGGGGAACATCGCCAGCCCGGTCGGGCTCGTCGTCGGCCCGGTCGGGTGCTCGGTGGTGTGCGCGTCCTCCCAGTAGAACCGCATCGACGAGGCCGCCGTGCCGGTGAACCAGTAGATCGCCACGTTGGCGAGCACGAAGTCGGGGTCCAGGCTCCGGTCGAAGAGTTGACCGTTCCAGGCGAGCAGCCCGACCGGCGAATCGGCCAGCGCGAACGCCAGGGTCTGCGGCTGCTGGCTCTGCACCTGGTTGAAGGAGAGCTTGTTCTCGAAGAACCACTGCAGGTGCGCGAGCGCCGCCTGGTCGGCCTCGGAGAGCCCCTGGAACTCGCTCGGGTCCCCGGACGGGAACGAGAAGAGCTGGGTGACGTGGACGCCGAGCACGTGCTCGGGGTCGATGCGGCCGATCTCCGGCGAGATCATCGAGCCGGCGTCGTTGCCGACCGCGCCGTAGCGGTCGTAACCGAGCCGGGCCATCAGCTCCGCCCAGGCCCGGGCGGTGCGGTACCGGTTCCAGCCGGGGCTGCGGGTCGGCCCGGAGAAGCCGAAGCCCGGCAGCGACGGGATGACCAGGTGGAACGCCGGCGCCGTGGGGTCGGTGGGCTCGGTGAGCGGGCCGATCACGTCCAGGTACTCCACCACCGAGCCGGGCCAGCCGTGGGTGAGCACGAGCGGGGTGGCGTCGGTGCGGGACGACCGGACGTGCAGGAAGTGGATGTCCTCGCCGTCGATCTCGGTGACGAACTGCGGGTGGGCGTTCAGCCGCGCCTCCACGGCCCGCCAGTCGAACTTCTCCAGCCAGTACGTCACCAGCTCGCGGACCCGGGCGGTGGTCGTGCCGTACGCGTCGCCGACGCCTGGGAGTTCCCCGGGCCAGACGGCCCGGCGGAGCCGGCCGGCGAGGTCGTCGAGGGCGGTCTGCGGGATGTCGACGCGGAACGGGCGGATGGCGGTGTCGGACATGCGCTGCTCCTCAGAACGGAATGTTTCGTTCCGTTCAACCATAGCAGAGCGGAACGATCCGTTCCACTGTTATCCTCGGGTCATGCCGAACCCGACCGACACCCCGCCGCTCGCCGGGAGGCGCGCGCAGGCGGCGCGCAACGACGCGGTGATCCTGGAAGCCGCCCGCGCGGTCTTCCTCGCCGACCCGAAGGCCCCGATCGCCGCGGTCGCCGAGCGCGCCGGCGTGGGGATCAGTGCCCTCTACCGGCGGTACGCCGGCAAGGAGGACCTGCTGCGCAAGCTCTGCCACGACGGCCTGCGGCGGTTCATCGAGGCGGCCGAGGAGGCGGCCGGCGACCCGGACGACTGGCACGCCTTCGCCGGCTTCCTGGAGCGCGTCGTCGATGCCGACGTGCACTCGCTGACCGTCCACCTGGCCGGTACCTTCACCCCGACGCCCGAGATGGGTCGGGACGCGGCGCGGGCCAACGAGCTCACCGCGGCGCTGGTGGAGCGGGCGCGGGGTGCCGGGCGGCTCCGACCCGACGTGGTGGTGCAGGACGTCGGGCTGCTGCTGGAGGGGTGCGCGGCGATCCGCGTACCCGATCCGGAGCGGACCCGGCAGTTGCGCCGGCGGCAGCTCGCGCTGCTGCTGGCCGGCCTCGCCGTCACCGAACCCCCGCTGCCGGGGCCGCCGCCCGCCGCCGGGGAGTTCGACTGGCGGTGGCGACGACCCGAGTGACCCGAGTCACACGCCGGGAGTTGAGCGGAATAGGCTCAACTCTGGTTTCGTCCTTACTGGTGGACACGCCGATCCAGGGGAGCCCATGAACACGGAACGCCTCACCACCAAGAGCCGCGAGACCATCACCGGTGCCGTCGCGCTGGCGAACCAGCGCGGTCACGCCACCGTGGAGCCCTGGCACCTGCTGCTGGCCCTGCTGGACACCGACGGCTCGACCGCCGCCGGCCTGCTGCGCGCCGTCGGGGCCGATCCCGCCGAGCTGCGCCGGGTCGCCCAGCGCTCGGTCGACGCGCTGCCCGCCGCCCGGGGCTCCAGCATCGCCGAGCCCACCCTGGCCCGCGAGTTCGTCAACGCCATCGGCGCCGCCGAGCAGATCGCCCGGCCGCTCGGCGACGAGTACACCTCGACCGAGCACCTGCTCGCCGGCCTGGCCCGGGTCGGTGGCGCGGTCTCCGGCGCGCTGAAGGGCGTCGGGGCCACCGAGGAGAACCTGGTGGCCGCCTTCCCGACCGTCCGGGGCGGCGACCGTCGGGTCACCACCGCCGACCCCGAGCAGACCTACCAGGCCCTCGCCAAGTACGGCGTCGACCTGACCGCCAGCGCCCGGGACGGCAAGATCGACCCGGTGATCGGCCGGGACTCGGAGATCCGCCGGGTGATCCAGGTGCTGTCCCGCCGGACCAAGAACAACCCGGTGCTCATCGGCGAGCCGGGCGTCGGCAAGACGGCGATCGTCGAGGGACTGGCCCAGCGGATCGTCGCCGGCGACGTGCCCGAGTCGCTGCGCGACAAGAAGCTGGTCTCGCTCGACCTCGGCGCGATGGTCGCCGGCGCGCAGTACCGGGGCCAGTTCGAGGAGCGGCTGAAGTCCGTCCTCGAGGAGATCAAGAACTCGAACGGCCAGGTCATCACCTTCCTCGACGAGCTGCACACCGTCGTCGGCGCCGGCAAGGGCGAGGGGTCGATGGACGCCGGCAACATGCTCAAGCCGATGCTGGCCCGTGGTGAGCTGCGGATGGTCGGCGCGACCACGCTGGACGAGTACCGCGAGCACATCGAAAAGGACCCGGCGCTGGAGCGCCGCTTCCAGCCGGTGCTGGTCGGCGAGCCGACCATCGAGGACACCATCGGCATCCTGCGCGGCCTCAAGGAGCGCTACGAGGTGCACCACGGCGTACGGATCACCGACGCCGCGCTGGTCGCCGCCGCCGCCCTCTCCGACCGCTACATCACCGACCGGTTCCTGCCGGACAAGGCGATCGACCTGGTCGACGAGTCGGCCTCCCGGCTCCGCATGGAGATCGACTCCCGCCCGGTGGAGGTCGACGAGATCGAGCGGGCCGTACGCCGGCTGGAGATCGAGGAGATGGCGCTGGCCAAGGAGCCCGACGCCGCCTCCGCCGAGCGGCTGGAGCGGCTGCGCAAGGAGCTGGCCGACAAGCGCGAGCAGCTCACCGCGCTGTCCGAGCGCTGGCAGACGGAGAAGAGCCACATCACCAAGCTCTCCACCGCCAAGGAGGAGCTGGAGCGGCTCGGCGGCGAGGCCGAGCGGGCCGAACGCGACGGTGAGCTGGAACGCGCCGCCGAGCTGCGCTACGGCCGTATCCCGGCGCTCAAGACCGAGCTGAAGCAGGCCGAGGAGGAGCTGGCCCGGCTCCAGGCCGACGGCGCCATGCTCAAGGAGGAGGTCGGCGCGGACGACATCGCCGCGGTGGTCGCCTCCTGGACCGGCATCCCCGCCGGCCGGCTGCTGGAGGGGGAGACCGCCAAGCTGCTCCGGATGGAGGAGTCGCTGGCCTCCCGGGTGGTCGGCCAGGCCGAGGCGGTGGGCGCGGTCTCCGACGCCGTCCGCCGGGCCCGGGCCGGCGTCGCCGACCCGGACCGCCCGACCGGCAGCTTCCTCTTCCTCGGCCCGACCGGTGTCGGCAAGACCGAGCTGGCCAAGGCGCTCGCCGAGTTCCTCTTCGACGACGAGCGGGCCATGGTGCGCATCGACATGAGCGAGTACGGCGAGAAGCACTCCGTCGCCCGCCTGGTCGGCGCCCCGCCCGGGTACATCGGCTACGAGGAGGGCGGCCAGCTCACCGAGGCGGTGCGCCGCCGGCCGTACTCGGTGATCCTGCTCGACGAGGTGGAGAAGGCCCACCCGGACGTCTTCGACATCCTGCTCCAGGTGCTCGACGACGGCCGGCTCACCGACGGCCAGGGCCGCACGGTGGACTTCCGCAACGCGATCCTGATCCTCACCTCCAACCTCGGGTCGTCGGTGATCAGCGACCTGACGCTGGCCGAGGAGCAGCGCCGCGAGGGGGTCCTCGCCGTGGTCCGCTCGCACTTCAAGCCGGAGTTCCTCAACCGCCTCGACGACATCGTGGTCTTCGCCGCGCTGCTCGGCGACGACCTGCGCTCCATCGTCGACATCCAGCTCAACCGGATGCGGCGGCGGCTCGCCGACCGGCGGCTCGGCCTGGAGATCACCGAGGCGGCCCGGGGTTGGCTCGCCGAGCACGGCTACGACCCGATCTACGGCGCCCGCCCGCTGCGCCGCCTGGTCCAGACCGCCATCGGCGACCAGCTCGCCAAGGCCCTGCTCGCCGGGCAGGTCCGCGACGGCGACACCGTCCGGGTCGACCTCACCGACACCAAGGACGCCCTGACGGTCACCCCGGCCTGACCCACCCGCACCACCCGCGACGGGCCCGCCCTCCCGGCGGGCCCGTCCCCGCCCCGGTGACCAAGAGGTTTGCGTCGGCGGAACCGTGTCTGCTGACGCAAACCTCTTGATCAGGAGGGTGGGGGTTGGCGGGACGGGGAAAGGATGGGGGCATGTTCGGGATCGGGAAGAGCAGGGACCGGGAGCTGGACGCGGCCGTCAAGGAGCTCGCCGGGGCGGACACGCTCGCGTTCGGCGGGGTGGGCATCGCGGGCACGCTGCTGCCGGTCACGGAGGCGTACCGGCGGGTCGAGGAAGCCCTCCACGCGCACCCGGACGAGGCACGGGACAAGGTCGACTGGCTGCTCCGGCACGGCTCGCCGGCCGGAAAGGCGTACGCGGCGACCCTGCTGGAGCGGGTCGACCCGGCGGCGGCCCGGGACGCCTGGGCGTCGCTGCGCGACGACAAGGGCGAGTTCACCACCTTCACCGGCTGCGTGATGGGCAACGCCAGCCTGCGCGGGTACGCCACCGAAAGGCTGGCCGGACGGTAGGCCGGAGTCCGCCCGAACGGGGCTGCGGCGACCGGTCGGCGCCCCGTAGCTTCCCCGCATGACTCAGGACGCCGGCGCGCCGGCCCGCCCACCGCGCCCCACCGCCGTCACCGTCGCCTCCTGGCTGCAGATGGCCGCCGCCGTCGTGCTGCTGGCCCTGCTCGGCCTGGTGATCTGGCAGGCGATCGACTGGAACGGCGAGATCGACCGCGCGGCGCGGCTGGTGCCGGACGCCGATCCGGACGAGGTCTCCGGCGAACGGTTCGGCAACATCGTCATGTCCTGCGCGCTCGGGGTGCCCGCGCTGCTGCTCGCCGCCGGGCTCCTCGCCACCGCGCGCGGCGTACGTCGGGGCAGCAATGTCGCCCGGATCCTGGTCTTCGTGGTCGGCGGCCTGCAACTGCTGGCCGGCTGCGCGCAGGGCGGATTCGCGGTCCTGTTCATCCCCTTCCTCTTCGCCTTCGGCGGCCCCGGCCCCGAGGAGGACTGGGACTCCGACATCCCGGCCGAGTTCATGCCGGAGGAGTCGGGGTTCATGCGGGAGCTCTACGGCGACGGGTCCGATCCGGCGGGCGACGTCCTCTTCGCCGCCGGCAGCCTGGGAACGCTGCTGGTCGTCGGCCTGACCCTCACCGCGGTGGTGCTGCTGGCGCTGCCGTCGGTGCACCGCTGGTTCGTGCCGCGCGCCGCCGAGCAGGCCCGCCGGGCACCCCTCGACCCGACCTACCCGCCCGCCTTCCTGCTGCCGCCCGGCTACATGCTCTGCCCCGACCCGCGCGCGCATGGCCTGCCGCCGCAACCCATGCCGGCCGCCTCCCAGCCCATGCCGGCCGCGCCCCAGCCCATGCCGACCGCACCCGCCCAGCCCGCTCCCGCCACCCCGCCGCAGCCCGCACCGGACGCGCCGTCAGCGCCGGATGCGCCGGATGCGCCGGACGCCGGACCGAAGCCGGGCAGCTGACCTGGGCGGCGGGGTCCACCCCCCTCCACACCGGACGCTGAGTGACTGGCCGCTCACTCAAGATGGACGTGTTTCCCCAGGTGCGCGGGGTTGTTACCGTCTCCGCCGACGCGTGGGGAGGCGGTCGGGGTGGATGGTTCGGTGGCGTACCTGGTGGCGGCGGTGGGGTGTCTGGTCGGGGTCGCCGGGGTGGTGATCGCCGTGGTCGCCCTCGCCCGGCAGCGGAAGAGGACCGGGCCGGCGGCACCGGGCGACCCGTTCCGGGACACCGACGCGGACGCGCTCCGGGGTGACCCGCGCACGCTCAAGCCCGGCGACATCGTCGAGATCCGGCAGGTGTCGTACGCGATCCGGGGCTCGGTGCACCTGGTCGAGGGCGCCTGGAGCTGGGCCGAGCACCTGCTGGACGACGCCGGTGGGGCCAAGCGGTGGCTCTCCGTCGAGGAGGACCCGGACGTGGAGCTGGTGCTCTGGAGCGCCGAACCGGGCGCGACCGTCACGCCGGGGGCGCCCACGCTGGACTTCGCCGGCCGCCGCTACTCCTGGGAGGAGTCCGGGCAGGCCCGCTACTCGGCCACCGGCACCACCGGCCTCGACCCGACCGGCACCGTCCGCTACCACGACTACCGGGCGCAGGGCGGGGCCCGGCTGGCCTTCGAGGCGTACGGGGAGGCCGGCTGGGAGGTGGCGGTGGGCGAGCCGCTGCTCCGCTCCGAGGTGATGGTCTACCCGCAGGCCGGCCCGGACAAGGTGGCCTGAGCGTGCTGGTCCGCATCGACACCCCGTACGTCGACACCAGCGCCGCCGACCTGGGACTGGCCCTCGGCGGCCCCGAGCTGCCGGCCGTGGCCGTCCGCGAGGTCGACCTGCCCGGCGGCGTACGGCTGCGGCTGCGCCTGCTCGGCGCCTCGCACCAGGTCGTCCTGCCCACCCCGACCGGTGGGCTCACCGAGACGGTGGCCTGCCTGCCGGGGCGGCCGCCGCACCTGCCCGGCACGCTGCACGACGAGCCGAACGGCTATCGGTTCACCGCCACGGTGCTCCGGCCGCCCGCCGGTGAACTGCGCGCCCGCGTCACCGCGCTCCGCGCGGAACTGGCCGACGACCCGTACGCGCTGGTCGGGGTCTTCCCCGGTGACCCGGACGCGGTCACCGCGCTCGCCGTACGGCCCGATCCGCCGGACGGGTCGGTCGGCTGGCGCACCTGGCACGCGTATCCCCAGACCAATGAGCTGGTCCTGACCGAGACGGTGGTGGCACTGCGATGACGTACCGGCGCTGGTTCGTGGTGGGAGTGGCCTTCGCGGTCATCGGCGCGCTGGTCGCCGCCTTCGCGATCTTCTACGGCAACTTCTCGCCCCGCGGTTACGTCGAGGACCGCTACACCCGGGCGACCAGCCGGGACATCGGTGGCGAGGCGGTCGCGTACACCTCGGACAAGACCCCGAGCCAGGTGGCGCAGGACGTGACCGAGGCCTGGCAGCCGGCCGACCAGTACGTCGACGGCAGCGGCGTCTACCTGCGCTACGACGACGACTCGGTGGTGATCCTGCCGATCGCCACCGGATCGGTGATCCTCCTCGAACGCCTCCGCACCGCCTACCCGCGCTACCACTCCACGGTGGGCAGCCACTGGGGCTGGGGCCGGGGCAGCACCGTCCGGGGTGGCGGCCCCGGCAGTGGCAAGTAGCCGACCCGAACGACACCCCTGGAGTTCCCTGTGCAGACCCTGGTCACCGATCTGCTGGTCACGCTCGCCTACGGCGTGGTCGGCGTCGTCCTGATGGCCGTCGGCTACGTCCTGGTCGACGTGGCCACCCCCGGCAAGCTCCACGAGCTGATCTGGACCGAGCGCAACCGCAACGCCGCGCTGCTGCTCGCCTCGAACCTTGCCGGCGTGGGCGTCATCGTGGTCGCCGCGATCGCCGCCAGTGCGGACGACTTCGTCCTCGGCCTGGTCGGCGCCGCCGCGTACGGCCTCCTCGGCCTGGTCATCATGGCCGGGGCGTTCCTGCTGCTGGACGCGGCGACCCCGGGCCGGCTCGGCGAGCTGCTGGTCGACCCGGAGCCGCACCCCGCGGTCTGGGTCTCCGCCGTGGTCCACCTCGCCACGGGCGCGATCATCGCCGCCGCGATCAGCTGATGGCGGCCACGAAGCGGCCGGGCGCCGCCGGGCGCTCGGCGACCACCGGCGCGACAAGCCCAGCGAAGAGCGCGGAGATTCCGGTGTGGAAGCAGGCCCTGATCTGGGTGGGCCTGCTGGGCACCGTCGCCGCCTGCACCGTCGGGGCGATCGTCAACGGCGACGACGGGTCCGCCATCGTGCCCGGACCGACCGCCCAGGAACGCGGCGACACCGTGCCGATCCTCCAGCGCTCCACGGCCAGCCAGGGCGTCTGCTACGGCTGGGTGCTGAAGGACTACTTCGACTACGGCGATCCCCTCAGCGTCGGCTCCAACCTCGGTGACGGCGTGTCCGTCGAGGACAGTCCGGGCTGCCCGCGCTGGTTGCAGGTGACGGCCAGGATCTACTACCCGGCGGAGAGCAGCGACAGCAACGACAGCGCCTACGTCGACGTGACCGGCTCCGCCGACGTCTCCTCCGCCCAGCTGCTGCGGATCGAGAACGGGCTGGCGCGGCTCGGGCTCACCGAGGAGGTCTTCATCGACGACCCGGGCTGGGCGACGACCCGGGCTGGGCGACGACCCGGGCCGCGGTGATGCTGCCGCTGCTCGCGGTCGAGGCGGGACTGGTGGAGCCTGCCGCCACCCCGGCCGCCGCCGGGGCCGCCCCGTCGCCGCTGCCCGCCGGGGGCAGCGACCTGTGGCGCGACCGCTGGGGATACCTGCTCGCCGCCGTCGGGCTGCTGCTGGTCACCGCGCTGCTGGTCACCGTCGGACTGGTGCAGCGCCGCCGGCAGCGCCGGGGAGTCGGGCCCGCGAAGCGCCCCGGGGCGGAGACGGCGGCGACGCGTACCCCGGAGCAGGTGTGACCACCGACGCGCCGGCCGCCCCAGCGCGCTGGCGGGCGGCCCGGGCCGGGGTCCTGCTCGCGGTCTTCGTCTGCGCGGCCTGCGGCCTGGTCTACGAGCTGGCCCTGGTCGCACTCGGCAGCTACCTGATCGGCGACGCGGTCGGGCAGGCCTCGATCGTGCTCGGCGTGATGGTCTTCGCGATGGGCGTCGGCGCGCTCGCCGCGAAGCCGTTGCAGTCCCGGGCCGCCGCCGCGTTCGCCGTGGTCGAGCTGACCCTGGCGCTGCTCGGCGGGCTCTCGGTGCTCGGCCTCTACGCCGCCTTCGCCTGGCTGGACCTCTACGGCCCGGCGCTGGTCGGCACCGCGTTCGTGCTCGGCCTGCTGATCGGCGCGGAGATCCCGCTGCTGATGGTCATGCTGCAACGCATCCGCGAGCAGTCCGCCGGCAGCGCGGTGGCCGACCTGTTCGCCGCCGACTACGTCGGGGCGCTGCTCGGCGGGCTGGCCTTCCCGTTCCTGCTGATGCCGGTCTTCGGCCAGCTCAAGGGCGCGCTGGTGGTCGGCGCGGTGAACGCGGTGGCCGGCCTCGCGCTGGTCTGCACGGTCTTCCGCGCGGAGCTGAGCCGCCGGGCGCGGGTCGCGCTCGCCGCCGGCTCCGTCGTGGTCGCCCTCTGCCTGGGGTACGCCTGGATCACCGCCGCCGACTTCGAGCTGACCGCCCGGCAGCAGCTCTACCGGGACCCGGTGGTGCACGCCGAGCGCAGCCGCTACCAGGAGATCGTGCTGACCCGGTCGGTGCGGGAGGTCGGGCACGCCGACACCGACCTGCGCCTCTACCTCAACGGCGACCTCCAGTTCAGCTCGGTCGACGAGTACCGCTACCACGAGGCACTGGTGCATCCCGCCATGCGTGGCCCGCGCGGCGAGGTGCTGGTGCTCGGGGCCGGCGACGGGCTCGCCGTCCGGGAGATCCTGCGCTACCCGGACGTCCGCCGGGTGACCGTGGTCGACCTGGACCCGGCGGTGGTGGCGCTGGCCCGCGCCGAGCCGCAGCTGCGCCGGCTCAACGGGGACGCGTTCGCCGACCCCCGGGTCCGGGTGGTCAACACCGACGCGTTCGGCTGGCTGCGTACCGCCACGAAACGGTTCGACGTGGTGGTGGCCGACCTGCCCGACCCGGACGAGACCGCCACCGCGAAGCTCTACACCGTCGAGTTCTACGCGCTGATCCGGTCGGCGCTCGCCGAGGGCGGGCGGCTGGTGGTGCAGTCCGGGTCGCCGTACTTCGCGCCCCGGTCGTACTGGTCGATCGAGGCGTCGGTACGCGAGGCCGGCTTCGCCACCGTGCCGTACCACGTGGACGTGCCCTCGTTCGGCGACTGGGGTTTCCTGCTCGCCACCGCCGGGGTGACCCCGCCCGCGCTGGAGTTGCCGGCAGACGCGCCGCCGCTGCGTTTCCTGGACCCGTCGGTGCTGCGGGCGGCGGCCGCCTTCCCCGCCGACCGGGCCCGCCTCGACGTCCCCGCGTCCACGTTGCTCCAGCCCAGGGTGCTGGAGTACGCCCGCGCGGAGTGGCGCGGCTACTGACCCGGTCGCCGTCGCCGGCTATTTGGTACGCGCGCGGCTGGGCCGGAGTGGATACGGTGTGGGCGCGATCTAGGGGAAGGAGAATCGTGGTCGATTCCCAGCACACACCGGCCCGCGTCCGGCCGGCCGTGGTGACGATTTCCAGCTATCTGCTGATTCTGTTCGCGCTCATCCAGGTGATCAACCTGATCATCGCGCTCACCACCATCGGCACCATCCGGGAGGTGATGGACGAGGCCTACCGCGGCACCTCCGCCAACGGGGTGCAGGGGGTGGCGGACTTCGCCGTCGCGTTCAGCCTGGGCGGCGCCATCGTGGGGCTGCTGCTGGCCATCGTGCTCGCCGTCCTCGGCCTGTTCAACAACCGGGGCATGAACGGCACCCGGATCACCACCTGGGTGCTCGGCGGCCTGATGTTCTGCTGCTGCGGCCTCGGCACGGCCAGCAACGCCGCCGGCGGCCTCACCGCCGGCGGTGGCGCGCCGACCGACGGTGACGTCCCGAGCGCGGAGGAGGTGCAGCGCCGGCTGGAGGATGCCCTGCCGTCCTGGTACGGCCCGGTCACCACGCTGCTCGCGGTGATCGCCCTGCTCGCCCTGCTGACCGCGCTGATCCTGCTCGCGCTCCCCAAGGCGAACGAGTTCTTCCGCAAGCCGCAGCAGGTCTGGGAGCCGCCGGTCCCCGGCGCCGCCTACCCCGGCCAGCCGAGCTACCCGGCGACCCCCGGCTACCCGGCCACCCCGGGCTACCCGCAGGCGGGCTACCCGCCCGCGCAGCCGGGCCAGCCCGGTTACCCGCCGGCCCCCGGCTACCCGGCCGCGCCGGACCAGCCGCCGGCCGCCTCGCCGTGGCAGCCGCCGTCGGCCCCGTCCTCCGCGCCGCCCTCGTCGGACGCGCCCGCCGCGCCGCCGGCCAGCCAGCCGGAGCAGGGTGGACCGGCGCAGGGGCAGGACCGGCCGGGCGGGGACGTCCCGCCGTCCGACCCGACCCGCCCGGCCGGTAGCTGACGGGCGAGTACGAGCGACGCCGACGATTCCCTCCGAGTAGGTTGCAAGCCGACGCCTACCGGAGGGAATCGTCGTGTCGTACCCGGATCAGGCCCCGGCGCGTCGGCCCGCCGCCGTCACGCTGGCCGCGGCGGTGCTCGGGCTGATGGCCCTCGCCGCCGGGGCGTACGCCGTCGCGGCGCTGCTCGCCCTCGGCGGCACGGTCGACCGGCTCCGGTCGGCCGCCGCCGGTACGACCGCGAGCCCCGACGACGTCGACGGCGTCATCACCCTGCTGCGGGTCACCGCGATCCTCTCGGCGGTGCTCACCGTCCTGGTCGGCCTGCTCCTGGTCGGTCTCGCCGCCGGGTTGCTCGCCGGCCGCCGGGGCGCCCGGGTGGCGACCTGGGTGGTCGCCGGGTTGGGGCTGCTCTGCGGCTGCTGCGGCCTGGCCGCGCTGGTCGGTCAGCGGGCCGGCCCGCTGCGGACCGACGAGCAGAGCACGGCCGAGCTGCTGGGCCTGCTCGGCGACGCCTACCCGTCCTGGTGGCTCCCGCTGAACGCGGCCCTTTCGGTGGGCCAGGTGCTCGGCTACCTTGTGGTGGCCGTGCTGCTGGCGCTGCCCGCGGCGAACGGCTGGTTCGGCCGTGCCCGGCCGACGCCGCCCCCGCCTCCGGCGCCGCTCCCGTACGGCCCGTATCCGCCCCCGCAGGCTCCGCCGCCGTCCCGCTGAGGAGCGCCCGTGACGTCCGAGACCCTGGCCACCGAGCGACGGGCGCTGGTCACCGGCGCCACCGCCGGCATCGGTGAGGCGTTCGCCCGCCGGCTCGCCGCCGACGGGTGGCAGTTGGTCCTGGTGGCGCGGGACGCCACCCGGCTCGCCGAGGTGGCCGCCGACCTGACCGCCCGGCACGGTCACCGGGTGGAGACGCTCCCCGCCGACCTGTCCACCGACGACGGATGCGCGGCGGTGGAACGGCGGCTGACCGACGCCACCGCCCCCATCGAGCTGCTCGTCAACAACGCCGGGCTCAGCCTCAACCGGCCGTTCCTGCGGTCCACCGTCGCCGACGAGACGCGGTTGCTGCGGCTCAACGTGCACGCCGTCATGCGGCTCACCCTCGCCGCTCTCGGCCCGATGACGGATCGACGAAACGGGATAGTGATAAATGTCTCTTCCGTCGCCGGTTTCGGCCCGGTGATGCCCGGTTCGACGTACCCGGCGAGCAAGGCGTGGGTGACGAGCTTCAGCGAATCCGTCGATCTGTCGGTGCGTCCGCTCGGCGTACGGGTGATGGCGCTCTGCCCCGGTTACACCGCCACCGGCTACCACGAGCGCAACGGCATCGACATGTCCGGCACGCCCGGCTGGATGTGGCTGCGGGCCGACGACGTGGTCGACGGCGCCCTGCGTGACCTGCGTAAAGGCAAGCAGATCAGCGTCCCGGACTGGAAGTACAAGCTCGCCGTGGCCGGCCTGCGGCACGCGCCGCGGCGGCTGCTGCGGATCGCCTACCGGGACCGCCGGGGACGGGTCGGGCCGACCGACGGCTGACCCCGCAGTGCCCCGGCCGCTGCCGTCCCGGTGGCGCCGGCAGGGTACGGGATTCCAGCGTGGTCGCACAGCGTAGCCGTCCATCGCCACCCATCGGTCGCCCGCGAGGCTGACCGGGGTGGACCCCACATCCGGCGTACAGACTCGCGCAGTACCCTCTATCGCCATGGGGCACCGCGACGACCTGCGTAAATTCATTTCCGACCTGGCTGTGGTCCACGGCCGGGTGGTGCTCTCCTCGGGCCGCGAAGCGGACTGGTACGTCGATCTGCGCCGCGTCACGCTGCATCACCAGGCTGCACCGCTGGTCGGTCGGGTGATGCGCGAGCTGACCGCGGACTGGGACTATGAGGCGGTCGGCGGGCTGACCCTCGGCGCGGATCCGATCGCGGTGTCGATGCTGCACGCCGCGGCGGAGACCGATCGACCGTTGGACGCGTTCGTGGTTCGCAAGGCGGGAAAGGCGCACGGTCTGCAACGGCGGATCGAGGGGCCTGAAGTGGCCGGTCGGCGGGTACTTGCCGTGGAGGACACCTCGACGACGGGCGGCAGCGTGTTGACCGCCGTCGAGGCGCTGCGCGAGGCCGGGGCGGAGGTCGTTGGTGTGGCGGTTATTGTTGATCGAGGAGCCGGGGACGCCGTACGAGCCGCCGGACTGCCGTATCGGGCGGCCTATACGTTGGCTGACCTCGGCCTTGTGGCGTAAAAATTTGCCGATTCGGATCTGCTGATATGCAGGCGGATCGATGCTGCTGGTGGAAGGATGGAATACGTGGGAACTGCGTTGGCTGAAATGACCATGCCTCAGATCTCGCCGCTTGCCGGCGAGCCGATCGAACGTGCCGATGCCGAGCGGCTGGCGGGGGTCCTCAAGGCCCTTGCCGACCCCGCCCGGCTCCGGCTGCTCAGCCTGATCCAGTCGGCCCCCGAGGGCGAGGCGTGCGTCTGTGACCTGACGGCGCCGCTCGGCCTCTCGCAGCCGACGGTCAGCCACCACCTGCGTATCCTCACCGAGGCCGGCTTGCTGGAGCGGGAGAAGCGCGGTGTGTGGGCCTACTACCGGCTGGTGCCGTCCGCGATCGCCACGATCGCGGATCTGCTGACCCCGCCGCGCAAGCGGGCCACCAAGAAGGCCCGCTGACCCGGTGTCCGCGCGTCGTCCCCGACCGGGGCGACGTCCGGTGACGTACCAGGGGTGGCGTCATCGGGTGGTGACTCCTGCCTGTCACCAGCCAGCTCGCTGATCCGTCCACCGGCTTCTGACGGTGACACGAACGGCCGGTCCCTTCCGGGGCCGGCCGTTCGTCGTCAGTGAGGGTCAGCGGCCCTGGCCGTGGTCCTCCGGGTAGCGCCGCTCGCCCTGCGGCGGCTGCTGCCGGTACGGGTGCTGCTGCTGCGGCTGGTCGTGGTGCAGGTGGTGCTCGATGGTGTCGCGGACCGCGTCGACGGCACCGGCCGCGCTGGCCGCCGCCACCACCGCGACTGCCTCGCCGCGCTTGCGGGCCTTCCGGTCCCGCAGGAACTCGAAGAAGATCGGCAGCACCGAGATCAGGATGATCAGCGCGACCACCGGCAGGATGTACCGGTCGATCTTGTCGCCGATCGCGCTGTAGATCTGCTCGGCGAGCAGGTAGCCGATCAGCAGGATGCCGTCCACCCAGAGGATCGCGCCGACCACGTTCCAGAGGAAGAACTGCCGGGCCGGCATGCCGAGCGTGCCCGCCACCGGGTTGAGGAACGTCCGCACGATCGGGATGAACCGGGCCAGCACCACGGCCTTCGCCGGGCCGAACTTCTGGAAGTAGAACTCCGCCTTCTCCACGTACTCCTTCTTGAAGAGGCGGGAGTTGGGGCGGTCGAACATCCGCCGGCCGTACTTGGAGCCGAGCCAGTGCCCGAGCTGGGCGCCGACGATCGCGCAGATCGGCCCGCCGATCAGCAGCCCGATCAGGGAGAGCCGGGTGCCGTCGCCGAAGATCGCGTCCGCCACCGGTGACGCCGCGACGCCCGCCAGGAACAGCAGCGAGTCGCCCGGGAAGAAGAAGCCGACCAGCAGGCCGGTCTCGGCGAAGAGGATGACCCAGACGCCGATCAGCCCGAAGGTCTGCAACAGCTCCTTGGGGTCGAGCGGATTCAACGCGACCGTCTCGACGACTACCCGGCTCTTCTCACCTGTGTCCACGGCCACACAGGCTACCCGCCCCTCACCCCACCCCGCCCCACCCCCGCCCCCCTCCCGCACCCCCGCCCTTGCCCGCACTTTCGGAGAAAGCGGGGCCATGGAGCGCGAAATGGCCACGCTTTCTCCGAAAGTGCGTGGATCTCGGGGGTGGGGGCGGGTCAGAGGCGGGGGTCGACGGGTTCGGATTCGCAGGCGAGGATGGCGAAGACGAGTTCGTGGCGGCGCCAGAGGGGGGCGTTGTCGGCGAACGCGTCCAGGGCGGCGAGGCCGAGGGCGTGCTCGCGCAGGGCCAGGCCGCGCTTGCGGCCCAGCGAACGGCGGCGCAGCGCGGCGAGCTGGTCGGGGGCGGTGTAACCCGGGCCGTAGATGATCCGCAGGTACTCCCGGCCCCGGCACTTGATCCCCGGCTGGAGCAGCGAGCCGCGCGCCGACCGGGCGGCCAGCCCGGCATACGGCTTGACCACCATGCCCTCGCCCCCGGCCGACGTCAGCTCCAGCCACCAGTCGGTGGCCGCCGCCACCGCGGCGGCGTCGGCGAGGTCGACCACCTGCCGCCGGGTCGGGGTGAAGAACTCCGGGTCGGCCGCGCAGAGCCGGTCGGCCAGGTCGAGGTGCCAGCCGTGGTCCCGGTCGGCGAAGCTCACGCCCGCGCCCGCCAGCACCGCGAACGGCGCCAGGGTCACCCCGCGCAGCCCGTCGGTCGGCGCCACGTACGCCCGGTAGGCCGTCGAATAGCCGTCGACCTCGGCGCGGCGGGCCGCCATCCGCTCGCGCAGTCCGTCCACCGGCAGCCCCCGGGTCGCGGCGGCGTCCAGCGTGGCGAGCACCGCCGGCAGCGCCGCCCGGCCGGCCGCGCCGACGCTGGCGTACTGCTCGCGGATCAGCCCGCCCGCCTTCGCCGACCAGGGCAGCAGCTCGCAGTCGAGCAGCAGCGCGTCGGTGCCCAGCTCGGCCCAGAGGCCGGCGGCGGTCACCGCCGCGCGTACCCGGGCCAGCAACTGCTCGTCGAGCGGCGCGCCGAAGAACGGCCGGCCGGTGCGGGTGTGCACCACGCCGCCGCCGAACGGCCCACCGGTGGGCTCCCGCTCCACCAGCACCACCGCCCGCGAGCCCATGTGCTTCTCCTCGCAGACCACCCGGTCCACGCCCGCCGCCCGGTAGTCCTCGAACGCCTGCGCCGGGTGTTCGAGGAAGCCCTCGACCGTGGAGGTCGAGCAGGGCGCCATGGTCGGCGGCAGCCAGACCAGCCGCCCCGGGTCGACCGCGAACCGGCTCATCACCTCCAGCGCGGCGGCGGCGTTCTCCGCCGGCACGGTCAGCGTCCCGTACGCGTGCTCGAGGTGCCGGCGGCCGGTGACGTCCGTCAGGTCCAGCACCGTGTCCGGTCGGGCCGGGACGCTGACCAGCGGGCGGACCGGGGCGTACCACTCCTTGACCGCCGGGACGGCGACCAGTTCCTTCTCCGGGTAGCGCAGGGCGGTGAGCCGGCCGCCGAAGACGCAGCCGGTGTCGATGCAGATGGTGTTGTTCACCCACTCCGGCTCCGGGGTCGGCGTGTGGCCGTACACGACCATGGCCGAGCCCCGGTAGTCGCGCGCCCACGGGTAGCGCACCGGCAGGCCGTACTCGTCGGTCTCCCCGGTGGTCTCCCCGAAGAGCGCGAACGCGCGGACCCGGCCGGACGCGCGGCCCTGGTAGGCCTCCTTCAGGCCGGCGTGCGCGACCACCAGCCGGCCACCGTCCAGCACGAAGTGGCTGACCAGGCCGTCGACGAAGGCGGAGACCTCCGCGACGAACTCCGCCGGCTCCGCCTCCAGCTGGGCCATCGTCTCGGCCAGGCCGTGGGTGAGCCGCACGTCCCGGCCGCGCAGCTTGCGCAGCAGCTTCTGCTCGTGGTTGCCCGGCACGCAGATCGCGTGCCCGGCCGCCACCATCCCCATCACCAGGCGGAGCACGCCGGGGGAATCCGGGCCGCGGTCCACCAGGTCACCCACGAAGACTGCGGTACGACCAGCCGGGTGCACCGCGTCCACCGGGCGGCCCGCGTCGTCGCGGCGCAGCGACCAGCCGAGCCGGAGCAGCAGCGCCTCCAGCTCCTCCCGGCAGCCGTGCACGTCACCGACGATGTCGAACGGCCCGGTCAGCTCCCGCCGGTCGTTGAAGAGCTTCTCGTACCGGATCTCCGCGGCCTCGATCTCCTCGACGCCGCGCAGCACGTGCACCTTGCGGAAGCCCTCCCGGGCCAGCAGCCCGTACGTCCGGCGCAGGTCCCGCTGCATCCGGGTCAGCACCTGCCGGCCGAAGGTCCGGTCGGCGCGCCCCTGGGTCCGGTCCCAGGCCAGCGCCTCCGGCACGTCCAGCACGATCGCCACCGGCAGCACGTCGTGCTCCCGGGCCACCCGGACCAGCGCGGCCCGGGCGTGCGACTGGAGGTTGGTCGCGTCGACCACCGTCAACCGGCCCCGACGCAGCCGGGTGGCGGCGATGTGGTGCAGCGCCTCGAACGCGTCGGCGGAGGCGGACTGGTCGTTCTCGTCGTCGGCGACCATCGCCCGGAACATGTCCGAGGAGAGCACCTGGCTGGGCAGGAAGTGCCGGCGGGCGAAGGTCGACTTGCCCGATCCGGAGACGCCGACCAGCGCCACCAGGGCCAGCTCGGGGATGTCGAGGGTGGTCATCGGCGCTCCTCCTTCCGGTCGGTCGTGGTGTCTGCCTTTTCCGCCGCGGTGAGGACGGCCAACTGGGTGGGGGCACCCACCTCCGGGTCCTCCTCCCCGACGCCGCCGATCGCGGCGGTGTAGCCGTACCTCGCGGCCACCCGCTCGACCCAGGCGGCGAACTCGGCGCGGGTCCACTCGAAGCGGTGGTCGGCGTGCCGGAACCGTCCCGCCGGCAGCCCCTCGTAGCGGACGTTGTACTCGACGTTCGGCGTGGTCACCACCACGGTGCCCGGCCGGGCGTGGCCCAGCACCGCGTCCTCCAGCGCCGGCAGCCGGGGCGGGTCCAGATGCTCGATCACCTCCATCAGCACCGCCGCGTCGTAGCCGCGCAGCCGGTCGTCCCGGTAGGTGAGGGCCGACTGCCAGAGCCGGATCCGGTCGCGCTGCCGCTCCGGCAGCCGGTCGAGGCGCAGCCGGCGAGCGGCCAGCGTCAGCGCGTGGCTGGAGACGTCGGTGCCGACGACCTCCGTGTAGCGCCGGTCGGCGACCAGGGCGGTGAGCAGCGCGCCGCCACCGCAGCCGAGGTCGAGTACCCGGGTCGCGCCGCTGGCTGCCAGGGCGGCGAGCACCGCGTCGCGCCGCCGTACCGCCAGCGACGCCCGCCCCGGTCCGGCCGCGTCCGTCGTCCGGGCCGCTCCGCCTTCGCGTCCCGCTGCGCCGGCGTCGCTCTGCGGGGTGCCGGCGTCGGGTCCGGGCACGCCGGCCACGGGGCCCCGGTCGGCCGGGGGCTCGTCGATGCTGTCGTCGGGCAGGGGCTCGTCGGCGAGGCGCAGCTCGGTCAGCCGGGCCAGCGCCTGCCCGGCCAGCGCCCGGCGGTGGGCCAGGTAGCGACGGGTGATCAGGGCCCGCTCCGGGTGGTCGGCCAGCCAGCCCGCGCCGGCGCGGAGCAGCTTGTCGATCTCGTCCGGCGCCACCCAGTAGTGCTTCGCGTCGTCCAGCACGGGCAGCAGGACGTACAGGTGGTTGAGGGCGTCGGCGACCCGGAGGGTGCCGGTCAGGACGAGGTCGACGTACCGGCTGTCACCCCAGTCGGGGTGCTGCTCGTCGAGGGGGATCGGGGTGGCGGTGACCGTCCAGCCCAGCGGGGCGAAGAGCCGCCCGGCCACGTCGGCACCGCCGCGGCAGCGCAGCACCGGCACCCGTACCTCCAGCGGGATCGCGGTGCCGGCCAGCTCCGGGCGGTCCCGGGACTCGCCGCGCAGCGCCGACCGGAACACCGTGGACAGTGCCGAGGCGAGCAGGCTGGACGCGGCGTACGCCCGGTCGTTGACGTACTGCCCGAGGGTGAAGCTCTCCGGGGTGCTGGCCGGCTTCCGGCCGCCACGCCGCCCCACGCCGAGCCGCTGCGGGTCGACCTCGACCAGCAGGGCGGCGGTGCACCGGTCCTCGTCCGCTTCGGGGTAGAAGACGTGCGCGGTGCCCGCCGGCAGTTCGAACGACTGGACCCGGTCAGGGTGCTTGACCAGCAGGTACCCGAGGTCGGTCGCCGGCCGGTGGGTGGTGGTCAGGGTGAGCAGCACGGGCTCATGGTCTCAGGGGCTTCGATCTTGCGTCGCCCTCTTTTTGTGGGTGGGGTTTCCGGGGGAGCCCCACCCGCTCCGGGCGGTCAGGCTTGATCCCTGCGCGGGTGAGGCTCCCCCGGAAGCCCGACCGGGTTGAGCGGCGTGCGTCGGCGCAGGGTGCGGCCGGGGTGCTGCTTCTGGTTCGGGATCTGGTGGTGCTGGCGCTGTTCTGCGGACGTGCTGGGTGGAGGGCAGGGTGGCCGGCGGTTCGCCCTTGGCGGGGGACGGCGGCGCCCCGCCGACCTGGGGTCGACGGGGCGCCGGGTGGTGCGGGGTGGGTCAGGCGACGAAGCGGGTCCGGCGGCGGCGGGCCACCACGTAGCCGCCGACGCCGGCGGCGAGCAGCAGGCCGCCGATGCCGGCGACCAGCGCGGTGGACTCGCCGGTGATCGGCAGCGTGCCGCCGTCACCGTCACCGCCGCCGTCGCCACCGTTGCCCATGTCGCCTCCGGCGTCGGTCGGGTTCACGACGATCGTGGCGTGGTCGTTCTTCTTGTTCGGGTCGCCGGCCAGCCTGGCCGCGACCGGGCTGGTGACGCCCGGGATGACCTCGTCGATCCGGAGTGCGAACTCGTACGGGTAATGCACGCCCTTCGGAGTCTCGCTGGCCACGCACCCGTACTCGCGGGCACCAGGCTCACCCCAGTTCCCGTTCCACGGGTCCCACTTGTCGTCAGAGATGTACGGCTGGCAGTCGCCGGACACCTCGACGGCCGTCGTGCCCTGCGGAACCGACACTCGGAACAACGGACCGTCCTGGTACTCGAGCAGGGCCGGGCCGAGGTTGGTGAAGCTGGGGCTCACCCGGACGACGTCACCCACCTTGCCGCTGCCAGTGGCACCCTTGGCGCTGAGGTCCGCCGGGTTGTCACCGGTCACCCGTACCGAGATCTCAGTGAAATTGTTCTGCTCGTCGAGGTCGGTCTGCGGTGCCAGCGACTTGGCGCCGGTCTGCTCGACGAGGCGCAGCTTCGACCCGTTGCCGGGCTTGCCGTCCTGCGGCCAGTCTCGGCTGACCAGCTCCCAGTCGTCATTGGTCCACCAGGCGCCGGCCCCACGGAGGGTGGCACCCGTACGGGCGTCCTCGTGGACCTGGAAAGGCAGTTCCTCGGAGAGCCGGTAGGTCTTGCCCGGCGCCAGCTCCTCGTCGAACGTGCAGAGCGCGCCCGCCATGTCGGTCGTACGGCAGTTCGAGAAGTCGCCGACGTACTGGGAGAGGTAGTCGGTGTGCAGCACCAGCGTGGCCCCACGGCTGGTGGTCTCCCCTCCGTTGTGGACGACCGCCGGCATGCCGATCCGGCTGCCCGGCGCGCCGCCGACGTTCACCTCGGGCTCGGTCTGAAGATCGACGCCCTCGGCGACGGTGACGGTCGAGGAGGTCTTGACCGTCCGGCCGCCGGAGGTGACGGCGAACTTCAGTTCACCCTTCTGACCCGGCGTGGCCTGGTGCTTGCCGGTCACCTGGATGCCGAGCCAGGGACCGTCATACTCAGCGAACTCGGTCTCGCAGTGCACGGTCTGGCCGCTTGTCTCACAGGCCCAGCCCCAGCCCTCGCCGGGCTGCTCCAGGACAGCGAAATCGGCGATGCCGGAGAAGTCCATGTCCAGGGTGGTGCGGCCGAACTGATGCGGTTTCTCCGGTTCGGTCGGTGTGGCGTAGACGTACGCGAAGCCGGTGTGATCCGCGGCGACGAGCATGTCCTGCGCCACGACCTCGAACGGGTCGTCGGCGGCGAACGCCGGGGTGGCGGAGGCGGCGACGAAGGCGCCTGCGACGCCCAACCCAGCGAGCCAGCGCCGGGTGGAGTGCGTGAACATGGGGGTCCTCCCGTGAGGTGGTGCGGAAGAGTCGGTGGACGCGTCCGGTGTCGCCGGTCGCGCCCGACGGCGCGCCCGCCGACCGGCTGGTCGGCGGGCGCGCCGGATGGTGCGGTGAATCAGGCGACGAAGCGGGTCCGGCGGCGGCGGGCCACCACGTAGCCGCCGACGCCGGCGGCGAGCAGCAGGCCGCCGATGCCGGCGATCAGGCCCGTGTTCTCACCGGTGATCGGCAGGGAGCCACCGTCGCCGCCACCGTTGCCACCGTCGCCCGAGCCCGGGTTGCCGTTGCCGGGCTTGATGACGACGGCCGCCTCGTTGTTGGCCGCCTTCGGGTCGCCGTCCAGGTGGGTGGTCACCTTGCCGGAGGTCGGCCCGGTCAGCTTGTCGATCCGCAGGGTGAACGGGTACTTGCCGCCCACGCCCGGCTCCGGGTCCCCGGCGGAGATGCAGCCGTACATGTCGGCGCCCGGCTCACCCGCGTGATCCCAGGGATTCCAGGGCTCCTCGCTGTCCTTGTCGTACGGCGAGCACTCCTCCGAGACCTTGATCGCCTCGGTGCCCTGCGGGATCTCCACGGTCACGATCGGCTCGGTGAGCCGCCAGGCGTCCACCGTGGCGGGACCCAGATTCGTGAAGCCGGCGGTCACCGTCACGTTGTCGCCGACCTTGCCGGTGGCGGTGCCGCCCACGGCGGCCAGGTCGGCCGGGTTGTTACCGCCCACCTTGATGTTGACGACCGTGAAGTTGTTCGTCTGGTCCACGTCGGTCTGCGGGACGGACGCCTGCCGGGCGGCCGGCACCTCGACCAGGCTGAGCTTGTCGCCGGTGCCCGGGGTGCTCGGCGGCAGCGGAGAGCCGGGGTCGTTGTCGATGATCTGGGCCCAGTCGTCCTTGGTCAGCCAGTCGACGTAGTTCGCCAGCTCGGCGCCCGTACGGGCACCCTTGTCCAGCTTGACCGGGAGCTTCTCGGAAAGCCGGTAGCTCTTGCCCGGCTCCAGGTCGGTGTCGAAGGTGCAGATGATGGCCCGGTTCTCGAAGTCTCCGCAGTTGCTGAAGTTGCCGATGTACGGGCTGAGGTAGTCGGTCTGCAGGCGCAGCACCGCGCCGTGCGCCGTGTTGTCGCCCGAGTTGCGGACCACGTCGCCGGGCAGCCCCACGGTGGCGCCCGGATCGCCCTCGACCTTGGCCTCCGGCTCGGCCTGGAGGTCGACGCCCTCGGCGATGGTGACCGTGGCGCTGCTGCTGGCGGTCCGGCCGCCGCCGGTCGCCTTGATACCCAGCTCGGCCTTCTGTCCGGGCTTCGCGTCCGCCTTCGCGGTCAGGTAGTAGTCGAGGCTGGGCACGCCCCACTCCTCGGCCTCCGCCTCGCAGTGCAGGGTGTCGCCGGAGGGGACGCACTCCCAGTCGGAGGTGAGCAGCTCGATGGTGGCGACGTCGTTGACCTCGGACAGGTCCAGGTCCAGGGTCGCGCTCTTCAGCTCTTCCTCGCCCGCGATGTACGTGGCGATGAAGTTGTACGTGGTGTGTTCCGGGGCGACCAGGACGTCCCAGGCGGCGATCTCCAGGGGGTCTGCCGCGAGGGCGGGGGTGGCGGAGGCGGCGACGAACGCGCCTGCGACGCCCAACCCGGCGAGCCAGCGCCGGGTGGAGTGCGTGAGCATTGGGGGTTCCTCCCGTGGGGGTGTACAGGTGGAGCCTGCGGATCTTAAGGACTCCTTAAAAGACCGCGTCACCCCGAATGGCGTCCGGACCAGGCAATCGAGCCGAACGGCTGAGCATCTTCGGCGCATCGGGCGGACCATGGCGACGCCCCGTCGCCGGGGCGGCGACGGGGCGTGACGCGGTGCTGGTCAGGCGACGAAGTCGGTGCGTCGGCGGCGGGCCAGCAGGACCCCGGTCGTACCGGCGGCGAGCAGCAGCCCGCCGACGGCCATCGTCAGGGCGGTCGATCCGCCGGTGATGGGCAACGAGTCGTCGCCACCGCCGTTGCCGCCGGTTCCGGCCGGCGGCACGAGCACGATCTCCGCCCGGTCGTTGGCCGGGTCGGTGTCGGCCTCGACGTCGATGGTGACTTGTCCGGCGGTTGGCCGCGGCAGCCGGTCCACCCGCAGGGTGAAGGAGTACGAGACGGTCTCGCCGACACCGGCGATGTCGCCCGGGCCGCTGCAGCCGTACTCCCGCGCACCGGGTTGGCCGAACGTGTCGCCGGGTTTCCAGGGACCGGCGCCGATCGGCGCGCAACCCCAGTGCACCTCGACCGCGGTGGTGCCGTCCGGGATGCGGAACCGCACCAGCGGGATCTCCCGCCAGGTCTCCACCGCCATGGGCCCGAGGTTGCGGAACCCGGGCGTCACCGTCACCCGGTCGCCGACCTTGGCGCTGACCCGCCCCCCGACGGCGGCCGTATCCGCGGTCCGGTCGCCGGTGACGGTGATGCCCACCGCGGTCCAGTTGTTCCAGGGGGCGCCATCGGTCTGCCGCGCCGTCGGCTGCGCCACCAGACGCAACTCGTCGCCGGTGCCGGGGGTGTCCGGTGGGAGCGGCACGTCCGGGTCCTGCTCGACCAGCGCCCAGTCGTCGGGGGTCCACCACTGCAGACGGTTGGGCAGCACGAGGCCGCTGCGCAGGAACGTCTTGAGGGTGAGCGGCAGCGGTGCCGACAGCCGGTAGGCGACCCCGGGCGCCAGTTCGGTGTCGAACCGGCAGATGGTGAGCCTCGCCTCCTGGCGCCGACAGTTGCGGAAGTTGTCGGCCGACAGGACGTCCATGTCGGCGTCGAGGGTCAGCACCGCGCCGTGCACCGGCACCGGGCCGGCATTGCGTACGGTGCTGGTCAGGTCGACGGTGCCGCCGGGCCCGCTGCGCAGCGCGGTCTTCGGCTCGGTCACCAGGTCGACCCCCTCGACCACGGTGACCGTGATCTTCCGGGTGGTCGTGCCGCCGGTCGAGGAGCCCGTGACGGTCAGCTCGGCCCGCCCGTCCAGCGGGGCGTCGGCCCGCGCGGTGAGCTGAAAGTAGAGGGTGGGCGTCCGGCTCCACCGGCCGAAAGCGCCCAGGCAGCGCAGGGTGTCGGCGCGACGGGCGCAGTCCCACCCGCCGTCGTCGGTCACCGTGAAGGTGCCCAACGAGTCCCACTCGGACAGCTCGATGTCGAGGGTCACCGGGCGGCCGGCGGGGGAGGAGGAGTCATCGACCCGTACCGCGCCGGGAGCGGTGTGTCCCGGGGCGACCAGCAGGTCCCGGGCGGCGATCCGGAGTTGGCCGGCCGCGCTCGCGGGAGCGGCGGTGGCGCCGAGGAACGCGCCCGCGACGGCCGCGCCGGCGAGCCAGCGCCGGATGGAGTGCCGGAGCATCGACTGTCCTCCCTATTGATGACGGAGCGTGGTCAGCCTCTCACGGATGTCACTCTCCGCCGGCCTGCCGCGCCCGGCGAGCGGGCGGCGCAACGTTTCGGGCCCCCACTTTCGTCATCAGGTTCGGGACACCGGGAGGTGCAGTGACGTACGAGGAGTTCGCCGACTCGCGGCTGACCGCGCTGCTGCGGTACGCGGTCATGCTGACCGGCGATCCGCACCAGGCGCAGGACCTGGTGCAGGACACGATGGTCCGGGTCCAGCTGAACTGGCGGAGGGTGGCCCGGGCGGATTCCCCGGAGCGCTACGTGCGCCGGATGCTGACCAACCAGTACGTCGACTGGCGGCGGGGCTCCTGGATGCGTCGGGTGCTGCTGCGCGGCGAGCCGGACGAGTCCACGCCGCCGGCCGCCGACCACGCGCAGGACGCCGTGGACCGGGACCAGGTCTGGTCCCTGCTGGCCCGGTTGCCCCGCCGGCAGCGCGCCAGCCTGGTGCTCCGCTACTACGAGGACCTGCCGGACGCGGAGATCGCCGAGATCCTCGGCTGCGCCGTCGGGACCGTCCGCTCGTCCATCTCCCGGGCGCTGGCCACGCTGCGCGCCGAACATCTGGAGGTCTGCTCATGACCGTCGAGGAGGAGCTGCGGGCCGCCTTCGCGCGGCACGAGTCGCTCACCCCGCCGGCCGGGCCGCTGCGGGCGGCCGTCGACGGGCTCGTCGTACGCCGTCGTCGCCGGCGCCGTCGGCTCCAGGCCGGGGCCGGCGCGCTGGCGGTGCTGGGGCTGCTGGGCCTCGCGGTGCCGCAGGTCGTCCCGTCGCTCGGCGGGCACCCCGCCACCGCGGAGTTCCTCGCCGACCGGGTCGCGCCCGGCGGCGCGCTGAACGTGCTGCTGGTCGGGGTGGACGGTGCCCCCGACCCGCGGGTACGCGGCGCCGATTCCGTCCCCCGCGCCGACTCGGTGCTGCTGGTGCACGTCCCGGCGGACCGGAGCCGGCTCTATCTCGTGTCGCTGCCGCGCGACCTGATGGTGGCGATCCCCGGGTACGGCACCCAGAAGCTGAACAGCTCCTTCCCGTTCGGCGCCACCGCATCGCGGCCCGACCTGCGCCGGGGCTACGACCTGACCCGTCGGGTGGTCGCCGACACCATCGGCGTACGCATCGACGCCGGCGCGGTGCTGACGTACCCGGTGCTGCGGCGACTCACCGACGGCGTCGGCGGGGTGGAGGTCTGCCTGCCGGAGCAGGTCCGCTCGGTGCACACCCGACGTATCTTCCCGGCCGGCTGCCAGCGGCTGGACGGCACCGGCTCGGTCGACCTGCTCCGGCAGCGGTACGGCATGACCTGGGGGGCCCAGGACCGGGACCGCAACGCCCAGCGCTACGCGGCGGGGCTGGTGCGGCAGCTCGACAGTGGGGGCGTCCTGCACAATCCGGTGGCCCTGAGCCGGCTGTTGGCCGCCCTCGGCCCGGACCTGGTCACCGACACCGGCGACGCCTCGCTGCCGGACCTGCTCTCGCGTACCGTGCAGGCGTCCCGGGCCGCCCCGGTCGGCCTCGCGCTGCCGACCGTCGATCCGCCGAAGCGGCCGGGCAACCTGCTGCTCGACGAGCGCGCGGCACCGGCCCTGCTGACCGCGCTACGCCAGGACCGGCTGGCCGAGTGGGCGGCGGCGAACCCCGACCGGGTGACCGCCCTGGGGTCTCAGCGGTAGTCGTCCTCGTCGCCGGTGACCACGCGGGCCTGCTCCATCGCGTCCCAGTCGCCGACCTCGAGGCCACGGTGCGGCTCGGTCTCGGCGTCACCCGGGTCGATCAGGGCGGCCTGCTCGACCGCGTCGGCCGGCTCGGCCTCCAGGTCGCGCTCCTCCGGGCTGAGGTGGTCGCTCGGCGCGAAGTCCTCGTCGGGCTGACCCATCGTCCCTCCCTGGTTCCGGCGGACTAACCCCCCACACCGTACGGGCTGCGCGGCGCGGGTGCCCGATGGGCGCGGCAAGCGGACTCGGTGGATCGTCCCACCGGGGCCTTCCGGCGGTGCCAGGATGGAGGCGTGGCCTTCCTGATCCGGCTGGCGATCACCGCGGTCGCGCTGTGGGTCACCACGCTGATCGTGCCCGGCGTCGACGTGACCGGCAGCACCGGCGCCGAGACGGCGTTCACCCTGATCGTGGTGGCGCTGATCTTCGGCGTGGTCAACGCCGTGCTCAAGCCGGTCATCAAGGTGGTCGGCTGCGTGTTCTACCTGCTCACCCTCGGTCTGATCGCGCTGGTGGTGAACGCGCTGCTGTTCCTGCTGACGGACTGGATCGCGCGTGGGCTCGACCTGCCGTTCCGGGTGGACGGTTTCTGGGCCGCCTTCTGGGGGGCCATCGTGATGGCGGTGGTGAGCTGGCTGATCAGCGTCGCCGTACCGGACAGTCTGGAGGACCGGTGAGGGGAGGCGGTTGTGCCCGCCGCCACCTTCTACGGGATACTGCCGGCGGTGGACAGCGCGGTCCGGCGCACCCGATGGAAGACAGCGGCCAGCTCGGCCGAGAGCGGTAAGTAAGGAGCGTTCGACATGCCCATCGCTTCCCCCGAGACTTACGCGGAGATGCTGGACCGGGCCAAGTCCGGCCGGTTCGCGTACCCGGCGATCAACGTGACGTCGTCGCAGACGCTGAACGCGGCGCTGAAGGGCTTCGCCGACGCGGAGAGCGACGGCATCATCCAGGTCTCCACCGGTGGTGCCGAGTACCTGTCCGGCCCGTCGGTCAAGGACATGGTCACCGGCGCGGTGGCGTTCGCCGCGTACGCCCGCGAGGTGGCCAAGAACTACCCGGTCAACATCGCGCTGCACACCGACCACTGCCCGAAGGACAAGCTGGACAAGTTCGTCCGGCCGCTGATGGGGATCTCCCAGGAGCGGGTGAAGCGCGGCGAGGAGCCGCTGTTCCAGTCGCACATGTGGGACGGGTCGGCCGTGCCGGTGGCGGAGAACATGGAGATCGCCGCGCAGCTCCTCGACGAGGCCGCCAAGGGCAAGATCGTCCTCGAGATCGAGGTCGGCGTGGTCGGTGGCGAGGAGGACGGCGTCGAGAACGCCATCAACGACAAGCTCTACACCACGGTCGAGGACGGCCTGGCCATGGTGGAGGCGCTCGGCCTCGGCGAGAAGGGCCGCTACATGGCGGCGCTGACCTTCGGCAACGTGCACGGCGTCTACAAGCCGGGCAACGTCAAGCTCCGCCCCGAGGTCCTCGACCACATCCAGATGGCGGTCGGCGCCAAGTACGGCAAGGAGAAGCCGCTCAGCCTGGTCTTCCACGGCGGCTCGGGCTCGCTGCTGTCGGAGATCCGCGAGGCGCTGGACTACGGCGTGGTCAAGATGAACATCGACACCGACACCCAGTACACCTTCACCCGTCCGGTCGCGGACCACATGTTCCGCAACTACGACGGTGTGCTGAAGGTCGACGGCGAGGTCGGCAACAAGAAGATGTACGACCCGCGCGTCTGGGGCAAGGCCGCCGAGGCCGGCATGGCCGCCCGCGTCGTCGAGGCCTGCGAGCACCTGCGCTCGACCGGCACCAAGATGAAGTAACAGCTGCCAGCGCGACGGCCGGCTCCCCGCCCGGGAGCCGGCCGTCGGTGTCTCAGGCGGTCGCGGTGAGCACCCGGACGGCCTCCCGGACGTCGTCGGTCAGGTGCACGGTGGTCGACAGGTCACCGAACGGGGACGCCGCGAACAGCGGCCGCAGCAGCGACTCGATCGGCAGTTCCCGGGTCCAGTACGCGCGGTCCAGGAAGACGTACGCCCCGCTCGCCCCGTCGGTGCCGTAGTAGGTCTTCGTCGCCGCCTGGAACACCTCCTGCACGGTGCCCGCCCGGCCGGGCGCGAAGACGATCCCGCCCCGGGCCAGCCGCAGGATGGTGTCCTCCCGGATGGCGTTGGAGAAGTACTTGGCGATCCGCCCGGCGAAGAGGTTCGCCGGTTCGTGCCCGTACAGCCAGGTGGGGATCGCCAGCCCGCCGGAGCGGGCCCAGTCGAGCTCCGGCGCCCGCTGCTGCGGGACGGCCGGCCCGGTCGCGTACCGCTCGCGGACCGCCAGCGCGGCCGCCGTGTAGCGGTCGTGGTCGGTGAAGTCCGGTGCCACGGCGAGCAGGTCGATCGCGGCGGTCAGCTCCTCGGCCGGCCGACCCGCGAGGAACGCGCCCAGGTTGGCCGCCTCCATCACGCCCGGTCCGCCGCCGGTCACCACCAGCCGGTCGGCCCGCGCCAGCTCCCAACCCAGCACCGCCGCCATCCGGTACGGCACGCTGCCGCGCGGCACGGCGTGCCCGCCCATCACCCCCACCACCGACTGCGGCCCGTGCGTCGCGAGCCAGGACCGGGTGGCGTCGACCAGCGCGTTGTCCACGCCGTGGTCGTGCAGCCGCTGGCCGAGCGCCTCCCGGACGTCCGGCAGCGCGCCGCCGTGCTCGCGGAAGTGCGCGTACACCCGGGTGTCGTACATCCCGGCGAAGCCGCCCTCGGCGAACCCGGCGGCCAGCTCCTCGGGGGTGTAGAGGTGCGACGGCTGGGTCGGGTACGGCAGGCCGGAGAAGGGCGGCACCACGTTCGCCCCGCGCCGGACCAGGTCGGCGCCGACCTCTCGGGAGGCGAACCGGCAGCCGACGAAGAGGGTGCCGGCGACCTCGGTGCGGGTCAGGTCGGGGATCGGGTCCAGGTCGAGGCGGAGCCCCTGCACGGTCAGGCCGGCGAGGCTGCCGGTGGCCAGCCGCCGGTCGAAGTCGGCGCGGGTCTCGATCTCGTCGTGGCTGGTCTCGTGCGGCGCGATGACGTCCGCGGGAGGTGGGGTCGGCACCAGGCCATCCTGCCCGGCCCGGGCAATGGCCCAAACCTGCCGGTCCGGGGGCCGGGACGACAGGAGCCCGGCGGTCGAAACCGCCGGGCTCCTGCGTAACCGGGTCCTGGGGAGGCTCCGGATTAATAGTTGTAATGGAAAACATCTCGCGGCGGCATGGGCCGCAGGCGTGACGGACGCCTCCCCCGTTCAGCCAGCGCGCCGGGCCGATCCTCTCGCGCGCGGTAGGGCGAAGCCGGTTGAATGGGACGATGCAGAACCTGTTGCCTGAGCCACCGGCCACCCTCCTGCCCGCGCACGAAGAGGCGGACGCCACGCTCGCGGCCGCCGCCGAGAAGGGCACCGACGAGGCGTACGCCGAGGTCGCGGCCCGCTTCCCGACCTACAGCGCGGCCTGGGCGGTGCTGGCGACCCGGGCCTTCAGCGCCGGCCAGGTCATCCCCGCGTACGCCTACGCCCGCACCGGCTATCACCGGGGCCTGGACCAGCTGCGCCGCAGCGGCTGGAAGGGTCACGGGCCGGTGCCCTGGTCGCACGGCCCCAACCAGGGCTTCCTCCGCTGCCTGTACGTCCTGTCCCGGGCGGCGGGCGAGATCGGCGAGGCGGACGAGGCGGCCCGCTGCGCGCAGTTCCTCCGCGACTGCGACCCCGCCGCCGGGGACGCCCTCGGCAGCGAGTGACCTTCGTGACGGCCGGCCCGGCGGTGACCGGGCCGGCCGTCACGGCTACAGCCCCTCGGCCACCGCGGCGGCGATCTTCAGCCAGGCGTCCCGGGTGGCGGAGGAGAGCCCGCCGTACCGGATCGGCTCCCCGGTGTCGATCAGACGCTCGTACGGCGCGAGCAGCACCGCCCGGGTGCGGGCGGCGAAGTGCTCCTGGATCGCCGGCAGGTCGATCTCCTTGCGGGACGGCGGCATCGACACCACCGTCACCGCCTGCCGGACCAGCCGCTGCCGGCCGCTCTGCTCCAGGTGGTCGAGCATCCGGGCGGCCGTCTCCGCCGAGTCGTTCCGGGCCGACATGGTCACCACCAGTTGGTCGGTGGCGTCCATCGCCGCCTGCCAGTTCTGCGCCCGGACGTTGTTCCCGGTGTCCACGAAGATCAGCTTGTAGAACCGGCTGACCACCTCACGGATCTCCGCGAAGGCCGCCGCGGTGAGCATCTCGCCGCCGGTGGCCGACTCGTCCGAGGCGAGCACGTCGAACATCCCCTCGCCCTGCGAGCGGACGTACTGCGACAGGTCGCCGATCCGGCCGTGCGCGCCCTGGAACTGCCCGAGGTCGCGCAGCATGTCCCGGACCGTACGGGAGTGGAAGTCCTGCTGGGCGCGCATGCCCAGGGTGCCCTGGGTCTCGTTGTTGTCCCAGGCCAGCACGTACCCGCCGCGCTTCTGACCGAAGGTCATGGCGAGCAGCAGGATGGCCACCGTCTTGCCGGCGCCGCCCTTCGGGTTCACCACCGTCACCTGGCGCAGCCCGCCGAAGTTGCGACGGACCATCTCGACGTCCCGCTTGATCTCCTGCTCGTGCCGCCCCGGCGGCAGCTTCAAGCCGATCTTGTTGACCACCGCCCGTACCCCCATGGTGGCGACCGGGTCGGCCGGACGGGCCTGCCGGCGGCGGGCGAAGTCCTCGGCGGTCGGCGCCGACGCGCCGTCCGGCGTCCAGCCCGCGTCCGGGTAGCCGCCCTGCGCCGCCCGTGCCGGCGGCTCCGGGTACGACTGCCGGGGCAGCCCGGCCGGCGGGGTGCCCTCCTGCCAGGACGGCTGGTACCACCCGGCGGGCGGCTGCGGCCCCGGCGGCGCGGCGGTCATCGGCCCGGGCTGCGGCGGGCCGGCGTGCGCAGGCGGCACCGTGAGCGTGGGCCCCGGTGGGTACTCCGTCGGCGGGTGCGGGCCGGGTGGCGTCAGCGGCGTGCCCGGCGAGGGCGGGAACGGACCCAGCTTCGGCGCCGGGGGCGTGGGCTCCGCCGGCGGCCCGGGCACCGTCGCGCTGCCGATCGCCTCGTCCCCGATCGCGGCGCCGCCGTGGTCACCGCGCATCGCCGCGTCGCCGCGCATCGCCGGGTCGCTGGCGGCGGTGGAACGCTGCGGTGGCTGGGCCCACGGCGACTCGCCCTGGCCCCGGGCCGCCTGGGGGATGCTCGCCGCGGGTACGACCGGGGTGCCCGGCGCGGTGTGCGGCGGGGGCGCGGTGATCGGCTGGTCCAGGGTGAAGGGCAGGTCGAGGTCGACCGGGGCGGGCTGCCCGACGCGGGGTGCCGGGGCGGTGCGCTCCGGTCGGTCGGCGTTCTCCGCCGGCTCGGCCTGCGGCCGGGCCTCCCCGGTCACCGGGCCCGCTTCGGCGGCCACGACGGCGTGCCCGGCCGGCAAGCTGGCCTCGGCCACCATTCCGGGTTCGGCGGTCCTGCCGTTGGTCGCTGGGATGCTCGGGCCGGCGGCGGTGCCGCTCGCGGTGGGGATGTTCGGGCCGGGTGCGGTGCCGTTGGTGGCCGGGATGCCGTGTCCGGCGAAGGTGCCGTCGGGGGTGGCGTTCGGGTCGGTGGTCCTGCCGTCCGTGGGCGGAGTGGTCGGGCTGGCCGCCGCGCCGCTCGTGTCGGCGGCGGAGCCGTTCGTGGTCGGAAACTCCAAGCCGGTGGTCGGGCCGCTCCCGGTCATGGCGGTGTCTCCGCCGGTGGCCGGAGCCGCGTACCCGGTGACCAGGCCGTCCGGGCCGGTGGCGCCGCCGTACGTGCCGGCCCCGCCGTTCCCGTTCGCCGCGAACCCCGTCGTGGGCTGGCCGTCGCCAGCGAGGTGTTCGGCGCCGACCAGGCCGCGCGCGCTGTCCCCACCGACCGGGCCGCCGCCGTCAGCACTCACCGGGACACTGCCGCCGACGGCAGTGTCATGGTCGAGGTCGGAGTCATATTCCTCGCCCGCGTCCGCCGGCGTGGTGGGCCGGTCGTCGGGGCCGGCCGCGTACGGCGGCAGCGGCGGCGGGGCCGGTTCGTCGGCGCGTAGGGAGGCCCAGTCGCCGTCCGGCGGGGGCGCCGTCCAAGCGTCGGCGGCGGGGGCGGCGTTGACCTCGGCGGTCAGCGACGGGTACAGCGGCGAGGCCTGGACGCCCCAGGTCGGGGCGGTGTCGGTCGCGTCGGGCGGCCAGAGCGGTTCGATGTCCCGCTCCGGCACCGCAGGCGGGCCGGGCAGCCGGCCCCGGTCGGCGTTCTCGTCCACCACGGTTCCTCCCCATTCCTCCTGCCGAGGATAGGCCGTCCCGTTCCGGTCACGGAACGTAGCGGAACGCCGTTCCGGGTCAGCTCGTCCAGACCGCCCAGGCGCCCGCCTCGGTCCACCAGGACCGCTTGCGGCTCAGCTCGCCCTCCACACCGTCGTCCAGGAAGGGGACCTTCTCGTCGCGGGGGACGACCGCGACCGCCCGGCCCCGGGCCCGGCGGACCTCGAACCGGATCCGCTTCCGGCCGAACGCCTTCCGGGTGACCACCGGCACGGCCACCGCCACCTCGACCACGCCGTCGGTCGGGTCCGGAGTGGTCAGCAGCGGCAGCCCGTCCAGGGACGCGTACCCGCCGGCGTTGCCGATCGCGCAGGCCAGGATCGGGTCCTCGCCGTCGGAGAGCACCGCGTCGTCCACCTCGACCCGGCCGCGCCAGTGCAGCGGGCGCCCCGTGTCGTCGGCCGCGCCGAGCAGCGCGCCGTCCAGGGTCACCGAGCCGGCGTCGTTGCGCAGCAGGTCGAGCCGGCGGGCGGTGCCGTCGAGCACCGCGGCGGCCACCGCCGCCGGGTCGCGGGGCAGCCCGAGCTGCGCCGCCAGGTCAGCCCGCGTGCCGCTCCGGGCGGGGTCGAGCGGGAGTACGCCGATCGGCGGCAGGTCCGGCACCGTACGGTTGCCGGCCAGGTCCGCCGGGCGGCGGCTGGGCGGTGGGGCGTACCGCCGGACCAGCCGGCGCAGCACGGCGCGCAACTGTGCGTCACTGGCCGTGGCGACGACCAGCCGGGTCTTGGAGTCGGGGTCGGGCCAGGTGAGGCCGTCGGGGCGGGCGGGGGCGTCGAGCCGGGCCAGCACCTCGTCGATCTCGGCGTCCGAGCGAGCGGTGACGGTCTCCACCCGGGCGCCCCGGGCGGTCAGCGCGTCCGCGCAGGCCAGCACCGGTACGCGCGGCGTCTCGCAGCGCTCCTCGGTCGGCTTCGACGCTTCCGCGCCGGCAGCCTCGGTCGCGCCACCGCAGCAGGCTCCGCCGCTGCCGCAGCCCCCACCGGGAGCGTCCCGCTCCGAGCCGAGGGTGAGCAGCACCACGTCGTACACTCCGAGCCTCCTGCCTCTCGACGCGACCCCTGCCGGTCCCGCCGTCACTACTTGTTAGCCTGACACCCCGGGCTCGCCAACCGGTCGCCACCTGGCACCCGAGCCTTCTGGAGGCGGAGAAGATGCCAGCGATCGTGCTCATCGGCGCTCAGTGGGGCGACGAGGGCAAGGGCAAGGTTACCGACCTGCTGGGTGAGCGGGTCGACTACGTCGTGCGCTACTCCGGCGGCAACAACGCCGGTCACACGGTGATCACTCCGGACGGGCAGAAGTACGCGCTGCACCTGATGCCGTCCGGGGCGCTCTCGCCGAGCGCGATGATCGTCATCGGCAACGGCGTGGTGGTCGACCCGAAGGTGCTGCTGGCCGAGATCGACGGGCTCGCCGAGCGTGGCGTGGACGTCTCCCGGCTGCGCATCTCCGGCGACGCGCACCTGATCATGCCGCACCACCGGGCGCTGGACCGGGTGGTCGAGCGCTACCTCGGCAGCTCGCGGATCGGCACCACCGGCCGGGGCATCGGCCCGGCGTACGGCGACAAGGTCGCCCGGATGGGCATCCGGCTCCAGGACCTGCTCGACCCGGGCATCCTGCGCAAGAAGCTGGAACTCGCGCTGCGCGAGAAGAACCAGCTGCTGTTCAAGATCTACAACCGCAAGGCGATCGACGTCGACGCGACGCTCGAGGAGTACCTCCAGTACGCGGAGCGCCTCAAGCCGTACATCGCGGAGACCCGGGTGATGCTCTGGGACGCGCTGGACCGCGGCGAGACCGTGCTGCTGGAGGGCGCCCAGGCCACCATGCTCGACATGGACCACGGCACCTACCCCTTCGTGACCTCGTCGAACCCGACGGCCGGTGGGGCGTGCGTGGGGGCGGGCATCCCGCCGACGGCGATCAACCGGGTGATCGCGGTGAGCAAGGCGTACACCACCCGGGTCGGTTCCGGGCCGTTCCCGACCGAGCTGTTCGACGACAACGGCCAGCACCTGCGCAAGATCGGCCACGAGTACGGCACCACGACCGGCCGCGAGCGCCGCTGCGGCTGGTTCGACGCCGTCGTCGCCCGGTACGCCTGCCGCCTCAACGGCGTCACCGACCTGGTGGTCACCAAGCTGGACGTGCTCACCGGCATGGCGAAGGTGCCGATCTGCGTCGGGTACGAGATCAACGGTGAGCGCTTCGACGACATGCCGATGACCCAGACCGACTTCCACCACGCCAAGCCGATCTACGAAGAGCTCGACGGCTGGTGGGAAGACATCACCAAGGCGAGAACCGAAGCCGACCTCCCCGAAAACGCCCGCCGCTACATCGCCCGAATCGAAGAGATCACCGGCACCCGCGTCAGCGTCGTAGGAGTAGGCCCCGGCCGCGAAGAAAACGTAGTCCGCCACCCCCTCCTCCCCTAACCCCCCACCCCGCCCCCGGCCCCAACCCCGTTGATCATGAAGTTATTGCCGCCCACCTCGGCGTGTCGGGGCAATAACTTCATGATCGACGCGCGGGTAGCGGGTGGTTGTCCACAGGGGGGCGGGGTTTTCCACAGGGGGTTTTGGGGCGCCTTGCTGACCGGGACAGTCGGTTGGTGTGGATGCGTTGGCGGTGGTGCGGCGGGTCGCGGCTCGGCGGGACGGAATTGTCACGTTGGCGCAGGCGCGGGCGGCCGGCTTCACGGTGCACGAGGTTCAGCGACTGTGCCGGGCGGGCCGTTGGCGTGCGGTGGCCCGGGCCAGTTACCTGGTCGATGCCGACCTGCATGACGGCGTGCCGAGGAAGGCGCGGGTGCGTGCGGCCGTCGTTTCCTTCGGTCCCGCGGCGGCTGCCGTCCTGCGGACCGCCGCCGAGCTGCACGGTATCGCCGGCTGTCGGTCGACCGAGGAGATCCATCTCTCGGTCCCGGGCCGGGTGGCCCGGCCTGCGCGACTGGCTCACCCGGAAGTGATCGTCCATCAGCTGGCCATCGGTGAGCGGCAGTTGGTTCGGATCGACGACATCCCGGCCAGCACCCCGTTGCGCACGGTCGCTGACCTCATCGTGAGAGAGGACCGCTATCCGGCGGTCTCGGTGCTCGACTCGGCTCTGAATCGTCGGCTCGTGACCGAGGACGATCTGCTCGGTGTCCCTCCGCTCATCCGCGGTCGGCGAGGCGCCGTTGCCGCCCGTGGCTATCTGGCGGAGGCGGACGGCCGTGCGCAGTCGCCGTTGGAGACCCGGGCTCGACTGCGCTGTGTCGACGGCAAGGTTCCGCCGGACGCGCTGCAGTTGGCGGTGCGGGACGACGACGGCTACCTGCTCGGCATCGGGGACCTGGGCTGGCGTGGTCCCAGGCTGATCGCCGAAGCCGACGGCCGAGCCGCGCACGACACCCCCGAGGCGATCTTCGCCGACCGCCGCAGACAGAACCGCCTGATCAACGCCGGCTGGTCCATCCTCCGCTTCACCTGGCAGGACACCCTCGACCCCAACTACATCCCCTGGACCGTCCGCCAGGCCATCGCCGCCGCCGGTCGTCGCCGTTGATCATGAAGTTGTTGCCATGACACGCCGACATGGTGGGCAACAACTTCATGATCAACGGGGTGGGAAGGGGGGTCGGTAGGATCGCCGGCGTGCGGGTTCTTCTTGTGGGTGGTGGGGGGCGGGAGCATGCGCTCGCGCTGGGCCTGGTCGGTGACCCGAGTGTCGAGGGGGTGATCGCGGCGCCGGGGAATCCGGGGATTGCCGGGATCGCCGAGCTGCGCGAGGTGGCGGCCGCCGATCCAAGTGCGGTGGCGGCGCTCGCGGTCGAGGTGCAGGCCGACCTGGTGGTGATCGGGCCGGAGGCACCGCTGGTCGCCGGGGTCGCGGACGCGGTGCGGGCCAAGGGCATCGCGGCGTTCGGGCCTTCGGCCGAGGCGGCGCGGCTGGAGGGTTCCAAGACCTTCGCCAAGGAGATCATGACGGCCGCCGGCGTGCCGACCGCGCGCGCCCACACCTGCACGGACGCCGAGAGCACCGCCCGGGCCCTGGACGAGTTCGGTGCGCCGTACGTGGTGAAGAACGACGGGCTCGCCGCCGGCAAGGGCGTCGTCGTCACCGAGGACCGGGACGCCGCGCTGGCGCACGCGCAGGAGTGCGGCCGGGTCGTGGTTGAGGAGTACCTCGCCGGGCCCGAGGTCTCGCTCTTCGTGGTCACCGACGGCGAGGCGGCGCTGCCGCTGCTCCCGGCGCAGGACTTCAAGCGGGTCGGCGACGGCGACAGCGGCCCGAACACCGGCGGCATGGGCGCGTACGCGCCGCTGCCCTGGGCGCCGCCCGGCCTGGTCGACGAGGTGATGCGCGACGTCGTGCACCCGACGCTGGCGGAGATGCGCCGCCGGGGCACCCCGTTCGCCGGGCTGCTCTACGTGGGTCTGGCGCTGACGACCGCCGGTCCCCGGGTGATCGAGTTCAACGCCCGCTTCGGCGACCCGGAGACCCAGGTGGTCCTCGCCCTGCTGGAGACCCCGCTGGCCGGGCTGCTGCACGCCGCGGCCACCGGCACGCTGGCCGCGCACCCGCCGCTGCGCTGGCGCGACGGCGCCGCCGTCACGGTCGTGGTCGCCGCCGACGGCTACCCCGCGTCCCCGCGTACCGGTGATGTGATCACCGGCGCGGACCGCGCCGGGATCATCCACGCCGGCACCCGCCGGGCCGCGGACGGCGCGTTGCTCTCCGCCGGGGGCCGGGTCCTCTGCGGTACGGCCACCGGCCCGGACCTCGCCGCCGCGCAGGATGCCGCCTACGCCCTGGTACGCGGCGTCGAGCTGGCCGGCTCGCACCACCGCACCGACATCGCCGCCGCCGCGGTCGAGGGCCGGATCGCCGTCCCCGACTGACCCGACCGGCTCGCCCGTCGGGCGGGAGAGTCCCCGCCCGGCGGAGCGTCGTCAGAGCATCCCGAGCGCGGCGCCGATGACGGCCTGGGCGGTACGGCTGAGCTCCTCACCCTTGGCGTCGGTCCCGGTGATCGAGTACTGCATTCGGAACCGACCGTCCCGGGTGGACGCCACGCCGGTCAGGTAGCCGAACCGGGACCCCGTCTTGATCCACAGGAGTTCACCCCCGGGCAGTGGGAACGCGGTGAGCCCGACGCTGTAGCGGGCCGGACCGCCGGCGACGTCGGGGACCGCGGGCAGGGTGAACATCTCGGCCAGCTGGGCCGGCGGGACCACCCGGCCGGCGAAGAGCGCGGTCATGAACGTGTCCAGGTCGGCCAGGCTGGAGATGACGTTGCCGGCGGCCGGGGTGAAGGTCTGGCTCCACGTCGTCGCGTCCACCAGTTCGGTGGCCCCGTCGCGCACGACGGCCTGGTACCCGTGCGCGTGCGGACCGAGGATGCGCGGGTCGTCGCCGGGGGCGTAGGTGTCGCGCAGGCGGAGCGGGCCGGCGATCCGCCGGTCCAGCTCGTGCGCGTACGAATGGCCGGTGACCTTCTCCACCAGCAGGCCCGCGACGATGTAGCCCATGTTCGTGTAGTGCTGCCTGGTCCCGGGCTCGAACTCCCGCGGGTTGCGCAGGCCGAGCCGCACGATCTGCTCCGGCGTCCACCGGTCGTACCGGTGGGCGAGCTGCCACTCGATCCCGTCCGGCATGGTCGGGCTGGGGATGCCGCTGGTGTGGTCGAGCAGCTGGCGGACGGTGACGGTCGGGTAGTCGGCGGGCAGCAGCCCGGGCAGGTGACGCTGCACCGGATCGGCCAGGTCGATGCGGCCCTCGGCGGCCAGTTGCAGCACCAGTGCGGCGGTGAAGACCTTGGTGACGCTGCCGATCCGGAACCGGGCGTGCGGCGGGACGGGGGCCTGGCCGCGCAGGTCCCGCACTCCGCTGACGCCGGTCCAGCAGCCCTCCGGCGTGGCGATCCGCACCTGCGCGCTGGTCGCGTCGGCGTTGGGTAACCCGCTGATCGACGCGCGCAGCGGGGACGGGTCGAGGGTGCCCGGGCGGCAGGTGGTTCCCGCCCGGCCGGTGGCGGCGCTGCCCGGAGCGGCCGCTGCCGGGGTGGCGACGGTCAGCGCCAGGCCGAGCGCCGCGACGGCGAGGACGGTACGGCTGTTCGTGATCTTCATGGGGTCGAGCCTGCCGCCCCGGCCGGGCCGGGAGCATCGGGGAGAATCCCCCGGCGCACCCGGGACGGTGGCTCGGGGGTACCCCGGTCAGCCGTAGTAGCGGCGCAGTTCCCGGCTCAGCACCTTGCCGGTGGCGTTGCGCGGCAGGTACTTCACGAAGATCACGTCCCGGGGTACGGAGAACCGGGCCAGGTAGTGGCGGACGTACTCGCGGACCGCCTCGGGGTCGAGCACCTCGCCGGGGTGCAGGCCGAGGAAGGCGGCGAGCCGCTGCCCGTACTCCGGGTCGGGTACGCCGATCACGGCGGCCTCCCGGACCTGGGGGAGCCGGGCCAGCAGGTCCTCCACCTCGGACGGGAAGACGTTCTCCCCACCGGAGACGATCATGTCGTCGGCGCGGCCGTCGACGAAGAGCAGCCCGTCGGCGTTGATCCGGCCGAGGTCGCCGGTGTCCAGCAGCCCGTCGTGGGTCTCCCGCCGCGCGCCCGAGGTGTAGCCCTCGAAGAGCATCTCGTTGCCCACGAAGATCCGCCCGATCCGCCCGTCGGGCACCGGCTGGCCGTCGTCGTCCAGGATCTCCAGTCGGGTGCCGTGCGGCGGTCGGCCGGCGGTGGTGGGCGCCTCGCGCAGGTCGGCGGGGCCGGCGATGGAGGCCCAGGAGACCTCCGTCGAGCCGTACAGGTTGTAGATCACGTCGCCGTAGACGTCCATGAACCGCGGCGCCAGCCCGCCGGGCAGCGCCGAGCCGCTGACCGCGACCACCTTCAGCGGCGGCCGCGGCTCCGGCGGCGGCACGTCGAGCAGTCGCTGCACCATCACGGGTACGGCGAAGAGCGCCTGGCACTGGTGGGCCACCAGCGCGGCCAGCGTGGCGGCCGGCTCGAACCGGCGGTGCAGCACGATCGTGGCGCGCAGCGCGAAGGCGACCTGGAGGGCGGCGTACCCCCAGGTGTGGAAGAGCGGCGCGGCGATCATCACGGTGTCCCGGGTGTGCAGCGGGATCCGGTCGATGATGGACACCAGCGGGCCGAAGCCGTTGGGAGTGGGCCGACGGGCGCCCTTGGGCGCGCCGGTGGTGCCGGAGGTGAGCACGATCGTCCGGCCGTCGCGCTCGGGCGGTTGCAGGTCGCCGGGGAGCGCGCCGGCGATCAGCTCTTCCAGGCCGCGCTCGTCCACCCGGTGCACCTCGGCGGGGAGGCCGAGAATCCGGTCGGCGAACTCGTCGTCGTGCACCAGCACCCGGAGCCGTTGTTCCTCGGTCACGGTGGCCAGTTGTGCGGCGGAGAGGCCACTGTTGACCAGCACCGCGTCGGCGCCGAGCACGGTGGCGGCGACGACCGCCTCGATCAGCCCGTGGTGGTTACGGCAGAGCACCCCGACCCGGTCGCCGGCCTGTACGCCGAGCCCGGTCCGCATCGCCCGGGCCAGCCGCTCGGCCCGGTCGAGCAGCTGCTGGTAGGTCAGTTCGGCGCCCTGCTCGTCGATGACGGCGACCCGGCCCGGATCGCGGGCGGCGGCCTGGCGCAGCTCGCCGGCGAGGCTCCAACCCCACTTGCGCAGCGCCTGGAGCTGGGAGGCGACCCGGATCGGCCGGCCCGGGGTGAGCAGCCCCCGCCGGGTCAGCGTGGCCACGACGAACGGCAGGTCCATGCGGCGCCTCCTTCTCCGGGGGGTGAGCGTGAAGGGCCCCCGCGCGGGGGCCCTTCAGCCGGACGTCACCTTCCGATCATGCACCGGATACCTGCGGGAGCCCAACCGGTGCGAGATGTGGCCACCTGGTGGACATACCGATGTGTCGGACGTCGCCACCGAAGGTGACGGGTCAGCGGATCTGCATGCCGGAGATCGCGCGGGAGATGACCAGCCGCTGGATCTCCGAGGTGCCCTCGAAGATGGTGTAGATCTTGGCGTCCCGGTACCACCGCTCGACCGGGTGGTCGCGCAGGAAGCCCGCGCCGCCGAGCAGCTGCACCGCCCTGTCGGTCACCGCGACGGCCACCTCGCCCGCCTTGAGCTTGGACATCGAGCCCTCGCCCGCGGTGAAGGGGCGGTTGTTGCGGCCCATCCAGGAGGCCCGCCAGACCAGCAGTCGGGCGGCGTCGATCTCCATCTTCATGTCGGCCAGCGCGAACGCGACCGCCTGGTTCTCGATGATCGGCCGTCCGAACTGGACTCTTTCCTTCGCGTAGTCCAGGGCGTACTCGTAGGCGGCCCGGGCCACGCCGAGCGCCTGCGCGCCGACGGTGGGCCGGGACAGCTCGAAGGTGCGCATCGCGGCCTGGCCGGAGGCCTTCCGGCCGGAGCGGGCCCGGTCGAGTCGTTCCAGCAGGGCGTCCCGGCCGCCGAGCAGGCAGCGCCCGGGCACCCGTACGTCGTCCAGGAAGACGTCGGCGGTGTGCGACGCGCGCAGCCCCAGCTTGCGCAGCTTGCGGGTTGCGTTCAGCCCGGCGGTCCCCGGCGGTACGACGAACGCCGCCTGCCCGCGCGAGCCCAGCTCCGGCTCGACCGAGGCGGTGACCACGTGCACCCCGGCGATCCCGCCGTTGGTGGCGTACGCCTTCTGCCCGCGCAGCACCCACTCGTCGGTGGCCTCGTCGTAGACCGCCCGGGTACGCATCGCGCCGACGTCGGAGCCGGCCTCCGGCTCACTGGTGCAGAACGCGGCGACGGCGGGCTGGTCGACGTCGCCGAAGCACTGCGGTACCCACTCGACCATCTGATCGGGGGTGCCCGCGCCGTAGATGGCGGCGACCGCGAGGCCGGTGCCGAAGATGCTCAGGCCGATGCCCGCGTCACCCCAGAAGAGTTCCTCGCTGGCGATCGGCAGGGAGAGGCCGGTGGGGTCGGCCCAGCAGGTGGCGAGGAACTCGAAGCCGTAGAGGCCGACCTTCGCCGCTTCCTGGATGATCGGCCAGGGAGTCTCCTCCCGGGCGTCCCACTCGGCCGCGGCCGGGCGCACGACCTCGGCGGCGAAGCCGTGCACCCAGTCGCGTAGATCCCGCTGTTCCTCGTTCAGGTCGAGCGAGAACTCGGCCATGTCAGGCCTTGGGGATGTCGAACAGGTTGGCGATGTTGGCCGCCAGGCCCAGGTCGCCCTTGGCCTTGAGCTTGCCCGTCATGAACATCATCACCGGGTTGGCGCCACCGGAGACGATCTTCAGGAACTCGACCGGGCCCATGGTGAGGCTGAGCTTCGGGTCGTGCTGCGGGGTCTCGTTGACGGTGCAGGTGCCGTCGGCGATGGCGACCTCGTAGGTGTCGGTGCCACCGTCGGGCCGGCCGGTGATGTTCCAGTGGATGACCGCGTTGGTGGAACCGGCCCGGTCGGCGCGGAACAGCTGCGGCATCCGGCCGAAGACCTCGCTGAGGATCTTGCCGCGCAGGTCGCCGGACATCACCTCGGCGATCTTGTCATCGGGGGTGGACTTGACCAGCTGCGCGAACTCCTTGGGGCCGACGTTGGCGAAGTTGGCCGGGTCGAAGTCAGTCATGGGGGAATGCACCTCTCGGGCGGGCCGACTTTGGTTACTCGGGCGTAACCTTACGCACGAGTAGGTATGCTCGCAAGAGTGTCCAGCACACCTACGTTCAAGCGCCTGCCCCGGGCCGTACGCGAGCAGCAGATGCTCGACGCGGCGGTCAAGGTCTTCTCCCGGCGCGGCTTCCACGCCGCCAGCATGGACGAGATCGCCGAGGACGCCGGCATCTCCAAGCCGATGGTCTACGCCTACCTCGGCACCAAGGAGGAGCTCTTCGTCGCCTGCCTGCACCGCGAGGGCACCCGGATGATGGAGGCGATCGCCGGGGCCGCCGCCCCGGACCTGCCCGCCGACGAGCGGCTCTGGCGGGGGCTGCGCGCCTTCTTCGGCTTCGTCGGGGCGCACCGGGACGGCTGGGCGGTGCTCTACCGGCAGGCCCGGGGCTCGCAGCCGTTCGCCGCGGAGTTGGCCACGATGCGCGCCCGGCTGGTCGAGGTGGTCGCCGGGATGCTCGACCACGCGCTGCGCGCCGACGGGCGCGAGGTGGGTGAGACCGACCTGGAGGTCGTCGCGTACGCCCTGGTCGGCGCGACCGAGTCGCTGGCCGACTGGCTCGCCGACCACCCCGACGCCGACCCGGAGAAGACCGCCACCCGGATGATGAACGTCGCCTGGCTCGGCGCCGGCCAACTGCTGCGCGGCGCCACCTGGCGACCCCCGGCGGCCTGACGGCCGCGCCGGGAAGCGACGGTCAGCGGCGGGCAACGGTCAGCGGCGGGCGACGGCGCGGCGGTGGGCGCGGCGACGCACCCAACGGACCGACTCCACCAGCCCGGTGACGGCGAGGGAGAGGGCGACGCCGGCCAGCAGGGCCTTGATCGGGTCGCGCTCGAAGGCCAGGCCGCCGAAGTAGCCCAGCAGGGCGCAGTAGGTCCCCCAGGTGCCGGCCGCGAAGGCGTCGAAGAGCAGGAAGTAGCGCAGCGGGTAGCGGACCGCGCCCATGGTCAGGGTGACCGCGGTGCGGCCGCCGGGCACGTACCGGGAGGTCATCAGGATCATCCCGCCGCGCCGGTCCACGGCCCGGCGGGCCCACTCGGAGCTGGTCCGGCGGCGGCTCTCCGCCGGGAGACGGGCCAGCCGGTGCGCGCCGCCACCCCGGCCGATGCCGTAGGAGATGTGGTCACCGACGAGCGCCCCGAGCGCGGCGGTCACGATCACCGCCACGATGTTCGGCTCACCGCCGGCGGCGAAGACCCCAGCGGTGATCACCACGGTCTCGCCGGGCACCGCCGGGAAGAACGCGTCGACCGCGGTGACCACGATGATCACCAGGTACACCCACGGCGAGGTGACCGTGTGGTGGAGCAGGTCGAGCACGGACTCCATGCCCTCATGCTCGGGGCTCGACCACCGCCCCCGGGCCGAGTCGGCGGATCAGGCCACCGCCGACCGCCGCCGCACCCGCCCCCGTCGTTCAGCGGACGGTGCCGACCAGGTGCGGACGGCCGGTCCGCGCGTCGTGCAGGGCGAAGTCCCAGGCCGGGGTGGCGCTGAAGGCGACGGTGCCGGGCAGCGGCACCGGCAGCTTGAACGCCACGTCCACCGTGTACGCCTCCGGCAGCCGGCTCTCCAGCGCCGCCAGGCAGCGGGCCTTGCTCCACATCCCGTGCGCGATCGGGCGGGGGAAGCCGAGCAGCCGCGCCCCGAGCCGGGAGGTGTGGATCGGGTTGTGGTCGCCGGAGACCCGGGCGTAGTCCGTACCGACCCGGGGCTCGACCCGCCAGCGGGCGGTGGGAGCCGGCGGCGCGGGCCGCTCACCCCGCTCGCGCCGCTCACCGCCGCCGGGCGTGCGCTCCTTGCCCAGGTACGTCGAGACGCCGCGCCAGACCTCCTCGCCGCCGACCGACCCGACCAGGACGACGTCGACCTGCCGCCCCCGCTCGTGCGGCCGGAGGTTCTCCGCGTGGGTGACGAAGTCCAGCGTCTCGCCGGCCTCGATCGGGCGGTGCACGGTGATCCGGTTGCCCACGTGCACCACGCCGGTCAGCGCGATGGGGAACTCCGGCGTGGTCATCAGCCGCAGCGACAGCGGAAAACCCATCACGTGCGGGTACGTCGCCGGCAGCCGGTCGGAGAGCCGGAACCCGCAGACCCGGTCGTAGTCGGCGAGGTGCGCGCGGTCCACGGTGACGCCGGCGACGGCCAGCTCGACCTGCGGCGGGGCGTCCGGGCGGCGGGACCGGCCGATGACCGGCACCGCGTCGCGCAGCGCCCGGCGGTAGAGCGCGCCGGGCGCGGGCATCCGGGGCAGCTCGACCCGCGCCCGCGCCGCCGGGGCGGCGTGCGCGGACAGGTCCGTGGTCGCGTACGCCGACAGGTCGTGGGTGGCTTCTAGGCTCACGTCGTGCTCGGACGAGGCGGCCCGGACGGCGGCCAAGTCCGCCGCCGAGATCACCTCGGTCGGCCCGTCGATGAGGTCGTGGACGGAGAGGTTCTCCGCCGGGCCGTCCTCCGGCCGCTTCTTCCTCGCCATCACGCCCCCAGCAGACTCTGGCCGCAGACCCGGACCACGTTGCCGCTGACCGCGCCGGACGCCGGCCAGGCCAGCCAGCCGATCGTCTCGGCCACGTCCACCGGCAGGCCGCCCTGCGACATGCTGTTCATCCGGCGGCCCGCCTCGCGCAGCGTCAGCGGGACACGCGCGGTCAGCCGGGTCTCGATGAACCCGGGGGCGACCGCGTTGACGCTGATCCCGCGCCCACGCAGCGCCGGGGCCAGCGACTCGACCAGCCCGATCACGCCGGCCTTGCTGGTGGCGTAGTTGGTCTGGCCCCGGTTGCCGGCGATGCCGGCGATCGAGGAGACCGAGACGATCCGGCCGCCGGCCGGGATCAGGTCGCGGGCCAGCAGCACGTCGTTGATCCGCTCCTGGCTGGAGAGGTTGACGTCGAGCACCTGGTCCCAGCGGTCGGCGTCCATCCGGCCCAGCGTCTTGTCCCGGGTGATGCCGGCGTTGTGCACCACCACGTCGACCCGGCCGTGCCGGCCGGCGAGGTGCTCGGCGAGCCGGGTGGGAGCGTCCGGGGCGGTCAGGTCGAGCTGGACAGCGCTGCCGCCGATCTCGTTGGCCACCGCGGCGAGCTCGTCGCCGGCGGCCGGGATGTCCAGCGCGACGACCTGCGCGCCGTCGCGGGCGAGCACCCGGGCCAGCGCCGCGCCGATGCCCCGCGCCGCGCCGGTGACGAGGACGACCTGCCCGTCGAGCGGGCGGTCCCAGTCCGCCGGCGGCTGGGCGGTGCCGGCGCCGACCCGGACCACCTGCCCCGAGACGTACGCGGACCGGCCCGAGAGAAGGAAACGGAGGGTCGATTCGAGGCTGATCAGGGTGCCGGCTGAGAGGTCCGGGCCGTCCGAGGTGTCACCGGCCTCCTTCGTGACGTAGACGAGCTGGGCGGTCACGCCGCGGCCGAACTCCTTGCCGATGCTGCGGGTCAGCCCCTCCAGGGCCCGCTGGGCGGTCGCCTCGCGCGGCGAGTCGCACTCCGCTGGCGGGGTGCCCAGCACGATCACCCGGCCGCTGGGCGACAGCGCGCGGGCCTGCGGGTGGAAGAAGTCGTACAGCTGGCGCAGGCCGGTGGAGTCGGTGATGCCGGTGGCGTCGTACACCAGGGCGCCGAAGCGCGCGGTGGCGTCGACGGCGGCCGGATCGCGCAGCTCGACCGCGGCGGCGGTCAGGATCTTGCCGACCGGCTCGGCGAGCCGGCCCCCGGTGGCCGTCCCGAGCAGCACCGGCCCGGGGACGAGCGGGTCGCCGGGCGTGTGCCGGCGCAGTCGCGGCGGATCGGGCAGCCCGAGGCGCTTGACCAGCGCGCGGCCGGCCCCCGATTGGACGAAGCTCGCGTACCTGTCGGTCATAGGCGTAGCCTACTGGCCAGTAGGTTGTGGGCAAGTCCTGAAACGGAGGCGGGATCGTGCAGAGCATCCGGCGGGTCGCGGTCATCGGCGGCAACCGCATCCCCTTCGCCCGGTCCAACTCCCGCTACGCGAACGCGTCCAACGCGGACATGCTGGGCGCGGCGCTGGACGGGCTGGTGGCCCGGTTCGGCCTGGCCGGGCAGCGGGTCGGTGAGGTGGTCGCCGGCGCGGTGCTCAAGCACGCGAAGGACTTCAACCTCACCCGCGAGGTGGTGCTCGGCTCGAAGCTCGACCCGCACACCCCGGCGTACGACATCCAGCAGGCCTGCGGCACCGGCCTGGAGGCGGCCATCCTGGTCGCCAACAAGATCGCCCTCGGGCAGATCGAGGTGGGCATCGCCGGCGGCGTCGACACCACCTCCGACGCGCCGCTCGCGGTCAACGAGGACATGCGCCGCACGCTGCTCAAGCTCAACTCCGCCCGCACCCTCGGCGAGCGGTTGAAGATCGCCGCCAAGCTGCGGCCGCACCAGCCGTTCAAGCCGGAGATCCCGCGCAACGCCGAGCCGCGTACCGGGCTGTCGATGGGTGAGCACGCCGCGCGGACGGCGGTGCGCTGGCAGATCGACCGGCAGGCGCAGGACGAGCTGGCGCTCCGCTCGCACCAGCGGCTCGCCGCCGCGTACGACAAGGGTTTCTTCGACGACCTGATCACGCCGTACCTGGGGCTGACCCGGGACCAGAACCTCCGCCCGGACACCACCCTGGAGAAGCTGGGCTCGCTCAAGCCGGTCTTCGGCGCCAAGGGCCCGGACGCCGACCAGGCGACCATGACCGCAGGCAACTCCTCCCCGCTCACCGACGGCGCGTCGGCGGTGCTGCTCGCGTCGGAGGAGTGGGCCCGGGAGCACCACCTGCCGGTGCTGGCCTGGTTCTCCTGGTCCGAGGTTGCCGCCGTCGACTTCGTGCACGGCGACGAGGGGCTGCTGATGGCCCCCGCGTACGCGGTGCCCCGGATGCTCGCCCGGGCCGGGCTGACGCTGCAGGACTTCGACTACTACGAGATCCACGAGGCGTTCGCCTCGCAGGTGCTGGCCACCCTCGCCGCCTGGGAGTCGCCGGAGTTCTGCAAGGACCGGCTGGGCCTGGATGCCCCGTTGGGGTCCATCGACCGCGACAAGCTCAACGTCAACGGCTCCTCGCTGGCCGCCGGGCACCCGTTCGCCGCCACCGGCGGCCGGATCGTCGCCACCCTGGCGAAGCTGCTCGCCGAGAAGGGGAGCGGCCGGGGGCTGATCTCCATCTGCGCGGCGGGCGGGCAGGGCGTCACCGCGATCCTGGAGCGCTGACCGTTCCGCCTGGCCACCCGCTCGTCCACGGGACGAGCGGGTAGCGGTCCCTCTTTCGGCGGCAAAGGGCACAAAGGCTCACATTCCCGCCCCGCCCTCCCGACGATGAAGGCGTTGACCGTCCTTCATCGGGAGGTTCGTCGTGGACCGCAGACGCTGGCTGCTCGCCCTGCTCTCCGGCGCGGCGCTGATCCTCTTTCCCGGGCCCGCCGATCAGGCCGCCGCGCCCGACGTGGTCGCGCGGGCCGGCACCCGCCCCGACGACGCCGCACCCGAAGCGGGCGACGCCGCCGGCCGTCCCGGCGATGCGCCTGGTGTCCGCTCCGGCGCCGACCAGCCGCAGCCGCCGGCCGGGCCGCGCCTCTGCCGTCCCGGCCTGCCGCCGAGCGCGCCGCCGACCACCCGGTACCTCGACGACAACCCGCTGCTCGGCCCCGCCCGGTTGCCGACCGCGTCGCCGCTCGGGCCGCTGCTCGCCGGCTACCAGCGCTTCGGCGGGCTGACCCAGAGCCGGTTCCTGGCCCGGTACACCACCGGCGCCCCCGCCGGGTACGTCTTCCCGCCGGCCAACGGCTTCGTCGTCGCGCCGGACGGCACGCCGCTGAAGACCCGGCAGACCCTGCTGGCCGGGTACCGCCTGGACCGCTTCGGCTTCGCCGGCGGCGCGTTCCTGGCCCCGCTCGGCACCCCGGTCAGCGCCCGGTCCCTGGCACCGCAGAGCCTCGACACGCCGCCACTTCCCGCACCGCGGCCGGCGCTTCCGTCGGCCGCGCCGCTGGCCAACTACCACACCTACTGCGTGCTCAAGCCGTTCGACGTCGACTCCGGCCCGACCGCGCCGTGGTTCGCCCAGCCCGGCCTGGGCACGCAGTTCCAGCTGAACCCGGCCTACCTGCCGCAGGCCGGTGCGAACCTGACCGTGCAGTGGCTGGTCGACCACCAGTTCCTCGTGGAGGAGTCCCTGGCCGGCACCGCCGGGGAGTGCGTGACCGACGGCGTGCCCCGGCGGGGTGGCACGGGTGGCGGCGTTCCCGCCGTCCACGTCTGCTGACCCAACGGGCGGTCACCGCAGCGGCGACCGCCGGAGCGGCCGGTGCGGAGCGGGAGGTCGGGAGTGGATCGGCACGAGGTGCGCAACGCCCTGCTGGCGACGGGACTGTCGCCGGACGCCTTCGAGCTGGAGGGGGTGCACGAGCACGTGCCGGTGCCGCCCGACTTCTGGTTCCTGCGTCGGTCGGCGGGTGGGCGCTGGGAGATCGGCCTGTACGAGCGCGGGACGCGGGACGTGCGGCAGGTCTTCGACACCGAGGAGGAGGCGTGCGCGGGACTGTGGCGGGCGCTCACCGGCCGCCCCGCACCGAGCTGACCCGCGCTGCCGACGTTGATCCACCCCAGGTCGGCGAGGTGGCGGTCTCGGAGCGTTCCTCATTCCGCCATATCGCCGACACCGGGTCGATCATCCTTCAGCCGTCCCGCGAAGGGGGCCTGACCACCCGCCCGGCGTGGCCGGCGCTCGTGCGTACGAGAGAATGAGGCACGTGACGACGATCCCGAACGTGCTCGCCAACCGGTACGCCTCACCCGAGCTGGTCGCCCTCTGGTCACCAGAAGAGAAGGTACGGCTGGAACGGCGGCTCTGGCTCGCCGTACTGAAGGCGCAGCGCGACCTCGGCGTGGCCGTGCCGGACGGGGTGGTCGAGGCGTACGAGCGGGTGGTCGACGACGTCGACCTGGCCTCGATCGCCGAGCGGGAGCGGGTCACCCGGCACGACGTGAAGGCCCGGATCGAGGAGTTCAGCGCGCTCGCCGGGCACGAGCACGTGCACAAGGGGATGACCTCCCGGGACCTCACCGAGAACGTCGAGCAGCTCCAGGTGCGCCGCTCGCTGGAGCTGATCCGGGACCGCGTCGTGGCCGCCCTGGCCCGGCTGGCCTGGCTCGCCCACGAGCACTCCGGTCTGGTGATGACCGGGCGCTCGCACAACGTCGCCGCGCAGGCCACCACGCTGGGCAAGCGTTTCGCGTCGGCCGCCGAGGAGCTGCTGATCGCGTACGAGCGGCTGGAAGACCTGATCAACTGGTACCCGCTGCGCGGGATCAAGGGCCCGGTCGGCACCGCCGCCGACCAGCTCGACCTCTTCGACGGCGACGCGGAGAAGGTGGCCGAGCTGGAGCGCCGGGTGGCCGGGCACCTCGGGTTCAGCCGGGTGCTGGACAGCGTCGGGCAGGTCTACCCGCGCTCGATCGACGTGGCGGTGCTCGCGGCGCTCTCCCAGGTCGCCGCCGCCCCGTCCTCGCTGGCCACCACGATCCGGCTGATGGTCGGCCAGGAGCTGGTCACCGAGGGCTTCAAGCCCGGCCAGGTCGGCTCCAGCGCGATGCCGCACAAGATGAACACCCGCTCGTCGGAGCGGGTGAACGGCTTCGCCGTGATCATCCGGGGCTACCTGTCGATGGTCGGCGAGCTGGCCGGCGACCAGTGGAACGAGGGGGACGTCTCCTGCTCGGTGGTCCGCCGGGTCGCCCTGCCGGACGCGTTCTTCGCCGCCGACGGGCTCTTTCAGACCTTCCTCACCGTGCTGGACGAGTTCGGGGCGTACCCGGCGGTGATCAACCGGGAACTGGAGCGGTTCCTGCCCTTCCTGGCCACCACCAAGATCCTGGTGGCGGCGGTACGCCGGGGCGTCGGCCGCGAGGTCGCCCACGAGGTGATCAAGGAGCACGCGGTCGCCGTCGCGCTCGCCATGCGGGAGAAGGGCGCCGCCGAGAACGACCTCTTCGACCGCCTCGCCGCCGACGGCCGCCTCGGCCTGACCCGGGCCGAGATCGACGCCCTGGTCGCCGACCCCACCACCTTCACCGGCGCCGCCCAGGCCCAGGTCGACGCGGTCACCAAGCGCATCACCGCGGTCGTGACGGCCCACCCCGAGGCCGCCACCTACTCCCCGCCGCCCATCCTCTGACCTCCGAGACCGCCCCCGTTCGCGGCGTGTCGCGGTGTCGTCCGGCCGGGACACCCCGACCCGCCGCAGACCGGGGTGGATCAGGCGCGGCGTCGCCGGCCCGGTCAGGAGTTGCGGGTGGGGGTGTCGGCGGCGGAGGAGAGGTTCGGGGCGCTCGCCGGCTCCGCGATGCCGCCGGGGGCCTCGGTGAAGCCGGGCTCCTGGGCGGTCTCCGCCGCGACCAGCGGCTGGTCGCTCGGCATGACGTCGGGCACCTTGGGTACGACGATCACCGCCGTGCCGTACGCGCAGATCTCCATCCACATCTCGCCGCAGTCGCGGCTGTCGAAGCGCATCCCCACCACGGCGTTCGCGCCGAGCCGGAGGGCCTCCTCGCCGAGCCGGGCCACCGAGTCGGTCCGCCACCGGGTGAGGTTGTCCGGCGCCATCGGGTCGTACGCGCCACCGCGCAGGTTCTTGACCCCCTCGCGGTACGGGTTGCGCGTCCGGGCCATCGATGAGACCACTTCGCCGAGGATCTGGCGGATCTCGTAGCCAGGCAGTTGATCCGTCGTCACGACCAGCACGGTTCCGATGCTGTCAGGCCGCGCCCGGGCCGTTCGCGAGCCGTGTTCACCTGATCGGATGCTGCAAAACGAGGCGGCGCGGACGGCGGGCGCTCGGCCGGCCATCCGCGCCGCCACGGCGCTAACCGTCAGACACCGGAAACCGAGGTGATCCAGGCCCGGTTGTACGCGACACTGCCGTAGTTCTGGATGCTCACGCCGTCGGCGGTGGAGGCGACCCCGACCTGCCGGCCGTTGTAGAACTGCGGCCCGCCGGAGTCACCGCGCCAGGCGTTGCCGCTGATCTCGGTGCTGCGGATCGCCTGCCCGCCGTACGCGTCGGTGACGTTGGTGCTGGTCACCTGGACCGAGGCGGTCTTGAGCTGGCTGGAGGCCGAGCAGCCGCTGTAGCAGGTCTGGCCCCAGCCGTAGATCGTGTTGGTGGAGCCGACCGGCGGGTTGCTGCTGGCCAGTGTCACCGCGCTGGTGGTGACCGGGCTGGACAGGCGCATCAGGGCGAGGTCGTAGCGGCTGTAGGTGGCGCTGACGGTGCGGGTCACGCCGCCCGAGGAGCGGTAGACGCTGCCCACCCGGACGGACATCGAGCCGCTGATGCAGTGCCGGGCGGTCAGCACCCACTGCGACGAGATCACGCTGCCGGAGCAGGTGAACGAGCCGTTGCTGAACACCGCCGCGGCCCACGGCGCGGAGGAGACGGTGTTGCCGCCGATGATCGGCTGGGGGCCGGCCGGGGCGGCGGTGGCGCCGGAGGCGGTGGCGAGGACGCCGGCGAGCGCGGTGGTCAGTACCGCGAGCAGGGGGCGGAGGCGCATGGGGGAACTCCTTGATCGGGGGCCCGGGGTCGCCGGGGAGTCGGCCTCGGCGGGTGGGGGGGTGACCCGCCGGGGACGTCGAAAGCATCGACATCTGCCGATGTAGGCTAGAGCCCGCGAGTTCCGTTCACAAGAGTTAATCGAGATTAACGGATGTGACGCCCTGGGCTCGGGGCCTGCTCGTCCGTGTTTGTCGGGAACCGGTCAGCCCTGGCGAACTCTCCCCGGGATTTGCCTGGTCAGCGGGGTGGCGACGGCGGTCCGCCGGCACGGCAGGCAACGAAACCGCATCGGCCCGGCAACGAACACGCATCGGCCCTCCGTCGGGACGGGTCGTTATGTCGATCACTGCCTGAACTGCCCCCGGCCGGTGCGTCCGGACCGGAATCTGCCAGGTACGCTGGCTGCGCTCGCCCGTAGTGGGCCGGCACCCAACTGCGTACACAGTCAGGAGTGCCCAGTGCCTCGCGTCGTCGTCGACGTCATGCTCAAGCCCGAGATCCTCGATCCTCAGGGCCAGGCCGTCGCAAACGCGCTGCCGCGGCTCGGCGTCAGTGACGTCGCCTCTGTCCGGATCGGCAGGCGGATCGAGATCGAGTTCACCGGCGAACCGGACCTGGACCGGGCCCGCGAGATCGCCGACAAGCTGCTCGCCAACCCCGTCATCGAGGACTTCACCGTCCGGGTGGTCGAGGCGGACGAGACCGTGGACGCGCACCCGTGACCGCCCGCGTCGGTGTGGTGACCTTCCCCGGTTCGCTCGACGACGGCGACGCGGCCCGGGCCGTACGGATCGCCGGGGCCGAGCCGGTCCGGCTGTGGCACGGCGACGCGGAGCTGCACGGGGTGGACGCCGTCGTCCTCCCGGGTGGCTTCTCCTACGGCGACTACCTGCGCTGCGGCGCCATCGCCCGGTTCGCCCCGGTGATGGACCGGATCGTGGACGCGGCCCGGGGCGGCCTGCCGGTGCTCGGCATCTGCAACGGCTTCCAGATCCTCTGCGAGGCCCACCTGCTGCCCGGGGCGCTCACCCGCAACCAGCACCTGCACTTCCGCAACCGGGACCAGATCCTGCGCGTCGAGTCGACCGGCACCGCCTGGACGAACGCCTTCCAGGCCGGTCAGGAGATCCTGATCCCGGTCAAGAACGGCGAGGGCTGCTACGTCGCGGACACCGCGACCCTGGACGAGCTGGAGGGCGAGGGCCGCGTCGTCGCCCGCTACGTCGGCGGCAACCCCAACGGGTCGCAGCGCGACATCGCCGCGATCACCAACCCCGCCGGCAACGTGGTCGGCATCATGCCGCACCCCGAGCACGCGGTGGAGGCGCTCACCGGCCCCTCCCTGGACGGTCTCGGCTTCTTCACCTCGGTGCTCAAGCACCTGGTGGGGGCGCCGGCGTGACCGTGCGCGGCGGGATCATCGGTCGGCTCCCCCGCCCGACGGGCGGCCACGAGCGCAGCGAGGAGACGTCATGACCACCCATCCGGACCCGGTCGTACGGGAGACACCGGGCGCCTTCCCGGCTGCCCCGACTGAGCCGCGCGCGGCCACCGTGGTGCCGCAGGGCGGCCCGGCCGACGCGGGCCGGCACGCCGGCTCGGCGCCGGCCGCCGACTGGACCGCCGGCGTGGACACCGTGTCGCAGGCCGCCGGCACTCCCGAGGAGCTTCAGCCGTACGCCGAGCTGGGCCTGCGGGACGACGAGTACGACCGGATCCGGGACATCCTCGGCCGGCGCCCCACCCAGTCCGAGCTGGCGATGTACTCGATCATGTGGAGCGAGCACTGCTCCTACAAGTCGAGCAAGGTGCACCTGCGCCAGTTCGGCGAGAAGGCCCCGCCGAGCGACCGGCTGCTCGCCGGCATCGGTGAGAACGCCGGCGTCGTGCGGATCTCCGACGAGCTGGCGGTGACCTTCAAGGTCGAGTCGCACAACCACCCGAGCTTCGTCGAGCCGTACCAGGGCGCGGCGACCGGTGTCGGCGGCATCGTCCGGGACATCCTCGCCATGGGCGCCCGCCCGGTCGCCGTGATGGACCCGCTGCGCTTCGGCGCGGCCGACCACCCGGACACCGCCCGGGTGCTGCCCGGCGTGGTCGCCGGCGTCGGCGGCTACGGCAACTGCCTCGGCCTGCCCAACATCGGCGGCGAGCTGGTCTTCGACCCCTGCTACCAGGGCAACCCGCTGCTCAACGCGCTCTGCCTCGGCGTGCTGCCGGTCGACCGGCTGCAGAAGAAGGACGCCACCGGCCCGGGCAACATCGTGGTGCTGCTCGGCGCCAAGACCGGCCGGGACGGCATCGGCGGCGTGTCGGTGCTGGCCAGCGCCACCTTCGACGAGGGCAGCGAGCAGCGCCGCCCGTCCGTGCAGGTGGGTGACCCGTTCACCGAGAAGCTGCTGATCGAGGCCTGCCTGGAGCTGTACGACGCCGAGCTGGTAGTCGGCATCCAGGACCTGGGCGGCGCCGGCCTGACCTGCGCGCTCACCGAGACCGCCGCCTCCGCCGGCACCGGTATGCGGGTGTGGCTGGAGCGGGTGCCGCTGCGCGAGCCCTCGATGGAGCCGCACGAGATCCTGGCCAGCGAGTCCCAGGAGCGGATGCTGCTGGTCGTCGCCCCGGAGAAGCTGGAGGCGGTGCTCAAGACCGCCGACAAGTGGGGCGTGCTAGCCACCGCGATCGGTGAGGTCACCGCGCCGTCCCCCGACGGGCAGCCGGGCCGGCTGCTGGTCACCTGGAACGACCACGTGGTGGTCGACGTGCCGCCGGGTTCGCTGGTGGACGACGGCCCGGTCTACGCCCGCCCGATGCGCGAGCCGGCCGACCTGATCCTGCTCCAGGCCGACCGGGCCGAGACGCTGCCCCGGCCGAGCACGCCGGAGGCGCTGCGGGAGACCCTGCTCCGCATGATCGCGTCGCCGAACCTGGCCGACAAGACCTGGGTCACCGAGCAGTACGACCGGTACGTGCTGGGCAACACCGTGCTCGCCCAGCCGGAGGACTCCGGCGTGATCCGGATCGACGAGCGCACGGGCCTCGGGGTGGCCCTGTCGGTGGACGGCAACGGCCGGTACGCCCGCCTCGACCCGTACAACGGGACCAAGCTGGCGCTGGCCGAGGCGTACCGGAACGTGGCCGTGACCGGCGCGAAGCCGATCGCCGTGACCAACTGCCTCAACTTCGGCTCGCCGGAGGACCCGGGCGTGATGTGGCAGTTCGCCGAGGCCGTGCGCGGCCTGGCGGACGGCTGCCTCGAGCTGGGCATCCCGGTGACCGGCGGCAACGTCAGCTTCTACAACCAGACCGGCGCCGCCGCGATCCACCCGACCCCGGTGGTCGGCGTGCTCGGCGTGCTGGACAACGTCGCCGACCGGGTGCCGATGGGCTTCGCCCCGCGGGCCGGTGGCGACCACGACCAGCTCTTCCTGCTCGGTGACACGCACGTCGAGCTCTCCGGCTCGGAGTGGGCCTGGGTGACCCACGAGCACCTGGGCGGCATGCCGCCGCAGGTCGACCTGGCCCGCGAGCGGGTGCTGGCCGAACTGATGGCGGAGGCGGCCCGGGTGGGTCTCCTCAGCTCCGCGCACGACCTCTCCGACGGTGGTCTCGCCCAGAGCCTGGTCGAGTCCTGCCTGCGGCGCGGGGTCGGCGCCCGGATCGCCGTGCCGGAGCGGTTCGCCGACGGTTCGCTGCCGTTCGTCTTCCTGTTTAGCGAGTCGGCCGGCCGGGTGCTGGTCTCGGTGCCCCGCGGCCGTGAGAAGGCGTTCACCGCCCTCTGCGGTGAGCGTGGTGTGCCGTGGGAGCTGATCGGCGTGACCGACCCGGCGGGCGGCGCCCTCGAGGTGCACGGCCAGTTCCGGATCGGCCTGGACGAGCTGCGCGAGGTGCACACCGCCACTCTGCCGCGGCTGTTCGGTGGCGTGGAGGCAGCCCAGGTCGAGGTCGAGGCGACCCGGACCGGCACCACCACCGTCGCGCCGGCCACCGCCGTGCAGCCGGTGGACGTGCCGACCGCCGCCGACGCGGAGGCCGAGCGGGCCGAGGCCGACGAGGACGCGCAGCCGGAGCCGGCCGCCGCCGCCGAGTCGCCCCAGCCCGAGGCCAGCGTGGCCGAAGGCACCGTCGCCGAGCCCACCGCCGTCGAGGCGGCGGAGCGGGAGCGTCCGACCACGGAGGTCACCGCAGATGCGACGGCTCCCGACGCTCCGGCGGCCCCGGCCGACCCGGGTGACGACGAGCAGCCCTCCGCGCCCGATAAGCGCTGAGGCGTTGGCCGGGGCCGTCTACGCCCAACCCGGTGCCGGCGCCCGGTTCGACTGGGGGCTGACCGGGGCGGCCGAGCTCGGCCGGGTCTGCGCCGTGCTGGTGGTGGTGGACGTGCTCTCGTTCACCACCGCCGTCGAGGTTGCGGTCGGCCGGGGCATGCGGGTGCACCCGTTCCCCTGGGGTGAGCAGGCGGCGGACTTCGCGCGGCGGGTCGGCGCGGTCGCCGCGGTGGGCCGCCGGCAGACCACCCCGGAGCACCCGTGGTCGCTCTCGCCGGCGGCGTTGAGCACGGCGCCGGTCGTCACCGACCTGGTGCTGCCGTCGCCGAACGGCTCCGCCATCAGCGCCGCCGCCAGCGCCACCGGCCTGCCGGTGGTCGCGGCGTGCCTGCGCAACGCCCGCGCCGTCGGGCGTTGGCTGCGCCGCCAGGGGTACGGCTCGACCGACGCCCCGGTGGGTGTGGTGGCCGCCGGTGAACGCTGGCCGGACGGCTCGCTGCGCCCCTGCGTGGAGGACCAGCTGGGCGCGGCGAGTGTGCTGGACGCCCTCTCCGGCGTACCGGGTGGGCTCTCGGTGGAGGCGGCGATGGCGCTCGCCGCGCTGGCCAGCACCCCTGACGTTCCGGCGGCCGTACGCGGCTGCGTCTCCGGTCGGGAGCTGATCGAGGGCGGCTTCGCCGGCGACGTGGAGGTCGCCGTGCGGGTCGGCGTCTCCGAGGTGGTGCCGCTGCTGCGCCAGGGCGTCTTCTCCGCCGCCTGACCAGGCAATGCGAAAGGGCCGCCCGGTGCTCCGGGCGGCCCTTCCACGTCGGTCCCTGGGGTCAGTCGTCCAGCCAGTCGAGGCGACGACCGCCACGGTCCTGCTGCGGCGCCGCGTCCGGCCGCGCCCGACCCGCCTGGGCCTGGTCGCCGTAGTAGCCACCGCCCTGCTGCTGGTCGTAGCCCCGGTCGTCGTACCCGCCGGTGCGCTGCTGCGGCGGCTCCTGGTCGTAGCCGCCCTGCTGGCCGTAGCCACCCTGGCCGGCGCCGTAACCGCCGGCCGGCTGGTCGTAGCCGCCCTGCTGGTCGTACCCGCCCTGGCCGGCGCCGTAGCCGCCGCCCTGCTGGTCGTAGCCGCCCTGGGCAGCGCCGTAGCCGTTGTCGTAGCCCGGCTGCTGGCCGCCGGCGTCGTAGCCGCCGCCCGGTGCGCCGTAGCCGTTGCCGCCGCCGTAGCCGCCGGCCGGTTCCTGGCCCCGGCCGTACGGCGCCGGGTCCGGCTGGCCGTAGCCGTGGCCCTGCTCGGGCTGGTAGGTGCTGGTCGGGTACGGGTCGGCCGCCGGGGCGTACGCGCCGGTGCTCTCCCCGGTGTACCGGCCGGTGGGCTCGTCGTAGCGCTCGCCGTAGCCGCCACCCTGCTCCTGGCCGGCGTAACTCGGGCCGCCGGCCGGAGCGCTGTAGTCCCGGCTGCCGTAGCCGCCGCCGGAGGCGGGAGCGTTGCCGTAGCCGCCGGCCGCCGCGCCGGCCGCGCCGTAACCGGCGTCGGCGGACGGGGCGCCGCCGTAGCCGCCACCCGAGGCGGGCGCGGTGCCGTAGCCGCCGCCGGAGGACGGGGCGTTGCCGTAGCCGCCCTGCTGGCCGTAGCCGCCCTGGGCGGGCTCGTCGCCGTAGCCGCTGCCGGCCCAGCCGCCCGCCGCGGCGCCCGCGGCGCCGTACGGCTGCGGCGGAGCCCCGTACGGGTCCGGCGGGACGTCGTCCACGATCGGGCGGTGCATCATCGTCGGCGCGTCGCTGAGCGAGGTGCCGCCGACCATGGTCGGGTCCGGCCCGGCCGCCCCGACCCGGTTGACCACGCGGGTCTGGTCGTCGGCCCCCCGGAACGCGCCCCGCGCGCCGGGAACCGCACCCGCGGCGGCGGCGCCGGCCGGGGCGTCGTCGTCCTCCTCGTCGGCGTTCTTGCGCCGCATCCAGAGCAGCACGATCGTGCCGACGCCGGCCGCGACGAGCAGGCCGCCGAGCAGGATGATGATGAAGGAGGTGGCGCCGCCGCCGTCGGACGCGGCCTGGGACTGCCCGGGAGCAGCCGCCTCGGCGCTCTCCTCGGCGGCCTCCTCGGTCACCTCGTCGGTGGGCAGCGGCTCCTCGGTGGCCGACGGCGTGGCGCTCGGGGAGACCTCGACCTTGATCGCCAGGGCGATCCGCTGGCCGGTCAGGCTCTGCCCGGCGCTCGCGTTGAGCGTCTTGGTCGCGACGATGTTGTCCTTGCTCGCGCCGAGCTCCAGTCGGCCCGGAGCGATTGGCTTCTCCGCGCTGCCGGTGATTCGAAAGTTCCCACTGGCGTCACTGGTGGCGTCGAAGCGCTTGCCCGTGCTGTCTTGGAGCATGACGAAAGCATTCGGGACGGGGTCCCCGTTCGCAGCAACCACTACCTTGCCGCTGATCGACTTGACCGTCTGGTTCTGCGGCGGGGCGGTCGTCGGGGCCGCCTTGGCCTTCACGGTCACGCTGAGCGGCTTTGAGTCGGAGCCGCCGCTGCCTTCGACGCGCACGGTCGCCCGGGTCCCGTTGGCTGCCGGCGCGTCGTCGCTGGCCGAGAGGGTCAGATTGACGCGCTGCTGCCCGGGAATCAGGCCGAAGTCGACCTCCCCGCAGCCGCCGCATGAGACGCCGGCCGGAAGACCGGTGATGCTGATGTTCGCCGTCTTCTCGTCGCCCTCCGGGTTGACCTGGACGCTGATGCGGCCGGGGGAGCCGCCGGCGTCGATGGTGACCGAGCCGTCAGAAGATGTGATCTTGGCTGCGAGGGCTGGTGTTGCGGGGACGGTGAGCACGGCGCCGGCAACCAGCGCTACGACCACACCGGCCCGCTGCTTCCAGGCACGTCGGTGTGTTGACACGTCCACCGCCTTCCGGACTGACTTCCCGGGCCGGGTGGGCCCGGAATCATCACGGTACGAATACGCCGTCGGCAACTATGCCTTGTCTGACCGGATCAGCGCGACCCAGGGCCAGCGTCGCGGCCTCCGCCAGCGAGTCGTATCGTCCCGTCGTGTCCTCTCCGCACATTAAGTCCGCCGCGGTCGCGGCGGCGTTGTCGGCGCTCGACGAGGGGCGTACGCCCGATCGGCCGGTGTACCGAGAGGCGGTCCGTGCCTTGTTGACCGCCCTCGCGGAGCGCGCCCCCGGCCGATCGGTGGAGGTGCGTGTCCCACCTTACGGTGCAGTTCAGTGCCTTCCGGGCCCTCGACACACCCGGGGCACCCCGCCGAACGTGGTGGAGATGGACCCTCGAACTTGGCTGCTCCTCGCCACAGGTCGGCTCCAGTGGGTGCAGGCCCTTGCCGAAGGTCGGGTGCGGGCCAGTGGACCCCGGGGTGACATCTCTTCTTATCTGCCCCTGCTTGCCGAAGTTGAGTAGCAAGCGAGTGCGGCGGAAGTGTTGCCCAGCGTAGCCAGTAGCTTTCGCCTCACCCCGACCGTGCGCTCCCCCTTACGACTCGCCTTACCTGTAAGGCGAGTCGTAAGGAGGAGCAGGTCCGGCCCGCGGAGCTATGTCGCCTTGTTCTTTCCCTTTACTCTTACGCCCTCACTTCTAGCAAACCTTTATGCCATCGAGGCCGTTGTTCCACGGCGAGGGGATGCTCCCGGCAGCGTATGGTGCGACGGAAGTGAACTGCTCGTACCATGCGCTGTTGGCGCTGGAGTAAATGTAGTAACCGCTTCGCGTGCCCCTCGTCTGGTTGTTTGAGTAGGACGACATTTTGTCGTTCCAGTACCCACCTCCGGGGTACGCATACTTGCTGAGGTCGCGAAGTGCGCACGTGTAGAAGCTGAGCCTGTAGCCGGCCCAATTATTGTCGGAATAGACGCATGAATAACCATAGGAGCAGCCGGCGAGGACCGGCCCGTCCGCTGCTGCAGCGGTCGTCGCCATTCCCGTTTTCTCGCCAGCGGCACGATTTGCAAGGGCGGTTCGGCGTGAATCCGGGGACTGTGTCGATGGCTGCGCTGCTGCCCCCTCCCGCGTGACCGGTACGTCTCGGTTGTGACCCTGTGGGAGGGAGAGGAGGACTCCTTCTTCGATCTTGATCGTGTCTGCACTGACTGGTGCAGACCCCGGGTAGATTGCCATCAGCGACTTGAGTGCGACAGAGGGACCATCTTGCGAGGTGGCGCCCTCCGCGTGCGCCATCCCCGGCGAAGCGGCCAGGATCACGGCTGTAAGTGCGGCCGTCACCATACTCGTGCGGGTCTTTTGCTGGCTGTTCAATTGCCCTCCTGTCGCATTTTTGGATCCGGTCACCTGTCGATAGGTGCGCCCCGAAACCATGGCCGGGGGTGCCTGCGGAAAGACTAGCAGGCGTCGATCAACTTCGCTATACAGTCCAATTTATGCTGTTATGACTCAGGGGTTATGAGTCCGACCCCGGAATGCCGCCCGAGCCGACGAGTTGCGAGCGATGGCTTTGGTCTTTGACGGAGTTGTCGGTCAGGATGCCGGGGAGTCTGACGCGCCTGCCACCCTGTCGAGTGGGTGGTCAACTCGTCCGCCTGCGTGGGAAGTTGCTGGGGTAGCTGGCGGCGCTAGAGACGGTGATCGCCGAACGGGAAGCGCGGATTGGTCTGGAGGGCGTGCAGGTGTGTGTCGGGGGCCCGGAAGGCGCTGAACTGCACCGTAAGGTGGGACACGCACCTCAACCGATCGGCCGGGGGCGCGCTCCGCGAGGGCGGCCAACAAGGCACGGACCGCGTCTCGGTACACCGGCCGATCGGGCGTACGCCCCTCGTCGAGCGCCGACAACGCCGCCGCGACCCGCGGCGGACTTAATGTGCGGAGAGGACACGACGGGACGATACGACCCGACGGCGGAGGCCGCGATTCGACAAGCGGATGCTTCACGCCAAGCGGTGACCCGTGGGATTTTGGACACTTCCGACGGGTCAACCCCGCCACCCACAGCGATGTTCAGCCTGGTCACCACTACTGGAACGGGCCACCGCCTTGTTCCGGAGGGCCTCGCTCGGAGCATCGGCCTGCTGCAGCGTGCGGCCCTCACGAGCGTCCACCCGAGGCCGACGCCCCGACCTGGGATAAAGAAGGCTTTAGCGCCAGCTTCGACAATCCTCCACTCCCCGTGGCACCCCGCCGAACGTGGTGGAGATGGATCCGGCGACCTGGTTGGCGCTGGCGACCGGACGGCTCTCGTGGGCCGAAGCCGTCACCGAGGGTCGCGTACAGGTGAGTGGGAACCGGGCGGACCTCTCCGCGCATCTACCTCTCTAGCAGCGACTCCACGGCCGTCGTGGTGACGCGCTGGAGGCAAATCGTGACTATCTGTATCGACTGCCATTCGCGTACACTGTCAGGCGACGACAGTGGTCCCGGCCGAGGAACGCGGATCAGCACCTCTGATTCCGCCAGGCCAGTCCAGACCAGCATGAGGGAGCGGCAGGGTGCCCCGAGGCGACGGCCGGCTGAGCCACGACCTTGATCCCCAACGACCCGGCCCGCAGGACGCCTGTGGCGTCTTCGGTGTCTGGGCCCCCGGCGAAGAGGTCGCCAACCTGACCTACTTCGGCCTCTACGCGCTCCAGCACCGGGGCCAGGAGGCCGCCGGCATCGCGGTGAGTGACGGTTCCGGCGTCGTGGTCTACAAGGATCTCGGTCTGGTGGCCCAGGTCTTCGACGAGCCGACGCTGGCGAGCCTGCGCGGCCACGTCGCGATCGGGCACGCCCGTTACTCCACCACCGGCGGCTCGACCTGGGAGAACGCCCAGCCGACCATCCGGTCCACCACCTCCGGCACCACCATCGCGCTGGCCCACAACGGCAACCTGGTCAACACCGCCGAGCTGCAGAAGGAGGTCGCCGAGCGGGGCCTGGTCGCCGACGGCGCCACCAACGACACCTCGCTGGTGACCATGCTGCTGGCCAGCCGCCCCGACCTGTCCGTGGAGGCCGCCGCGCTGGAGGTGCTGCCGCAGCTGCGGGGCGCGTTCAGCTTCGTCTTCATGGACGAGTCGACGCTTTACGCGGCCCGCGACCCGCACGGCGTACGCCCGCTGGTGCTCGGCCGGCTGGAGCGCGGCTGGGTGGTCGCCAGCGAGACGGCCGCGCTGGACATCGTCGGCGCCAGCGTGGTCCGCGAGGTCGAGCCGGGTGAGCTGATCGCCATCGACGCCGACGGGCTGCGGTCGGCCCGGTTCGCCGCGCCGGAGCCCAAGGGCTGCCTCTTCGAGTACGTCTACATCGCCCGCCCGGACGCCACCATCGCCGGGCGCAACGTGCACTCCGCCCGGGTGCAGATCGGCCGCCAGCTCGCCAAGGAGCACCCGGTCGAGGCCGACCTGGTGATCCCGGTGCCGGAGTCCGGCACGCCGGCCGCGATCGGGTACGCCGAGGAGTCCGGCATCACCTACGGCGCCGGCCTGATGAAGAACCCGTACGTCGGGCGCACCTTCATCCAGCCGTCGCAGACCCTGCGCCAGCTCGGCATCCGGCTCAAGCTCAACCCGCTGCGGGAGAACGTGCGGGGCAAGCGGCTGGTGGTGGTCGACGACTCGATCGTGCGCGGCAACACCCAGCGGGCCATCGTGCGGATGCTGCGCGAGGCGGGCGCGCTGGAGGTGCACGTGCGGATCTCCTCCCCGCCGGTCAACTGGCCGTGCTTCTACGGCATCGACTTCGCCACCCGTGCCGAACTGCTGGCCAACGGGCTGGACAACGAGGGCATCCGCCGGTCGATCGGCGCCGACACCCTCGGGTACGTCTCGCTCCCGGGTCTCATCGCCGCGACCGAGCAGCCCAAGACCCGGCTCTGTCGCGCCTGCTTCGACGGGGAGTACCCGATCGAGCTGCCGGCCGGGAACCTGATCGGCAAGCACGTGCTCGAAGGAGTGGGGCGGCGGGTCACGAACCAGCCCTCCGACGCCCTCGGGCACACCGCCCCACCGCTCGTCGCCACTCCCGGCGGCGCGACCGTCCACCCGTAGCACCACCGGCGCCGCCCGGCACCCCGAGCGGCACCGAGAACCAAAGGGGAGAACCGTGACGCACGTGTCCGAGCGCAGCGGCGCAGGAAGCAGCCCGACGGGCGCCGGCGGCGACCGCCAGCCCTGGACGGCCGGCTCCGGCCGCACGGCGCGCAAACGCTCGGTCTCGTACGCGGACGCCGGTGTGTCGATCGAGGCGGGCGACCGCGCGGTCGAGCTGCTGAAGTCCAAGGTCAAGCAGACCCGGCGGCCGGAGGTCATGGGCGACCTCGGCGGCTTCGCCGGCCTGTTCCGCCTGGACACCAAGAAGTACAAGAACCCGATCCTGGCCTCGTCCACCGACGGCGTGGGCACCAAGCTGGTGATCGCGCAGCAGATGGACATCCACGACACGGTCGGCATCGACCTGGTCGCGATGGTCGTCGACGACCTGGTGGCCTGCGGCGCCGAGCCGCTGTTCCTGCTCGACTACATCGCCACCGGCGAGGTCGTGCCGGACAAGGTCGCCGAGATCGGCGCCGGCATCGCCGACGGCTGCCGGTACGCCGGCTGCGCGCTGCTCGGTGGCGAGACCGCCGAGCACCCGGGTGTGCTGCGCCCCGACGAGTACGACATCTCCGCGACCGGCGTCGGCGTGGTGGAGGAGAGCGACATCCTCAGCCCGGAGCGGGTCGAGGTCGGCGACGTGGTGATCGCCATGCGCTCCTCGGGCCTGCACTCCAACGGCTACTCCCTGGTCCGGCACGTGCTGCTCGGCGCGGGCCGGATGCGGCTGGACGTGGTGATCGAGGACTTCGGCCGGCAGCGCACCCTCGGCGAGGAGCTGCTCACCCCGACCAAGATCTACGCGCAGGACTGCCTCAAGCTGATCGCCGAGGCCGAGGTGCGGGCGCTGGCCCACGTCACCGGCGGCGGTATCCCGGGCAACCTGGTGCGGGTCCTGCCGGAGCACGTCGACGCGGTGGTCAACCGCTCCACCTGGAAGCCGCAGCCGGTCTTCGACCTGATCCAGTCCAAGGGCCGGATCGAGGACCCGGAGATGGAGGCGACCTTCAACATGGGCGTCGGCATGTTCGCGATCGTCTCGGCCGAGGACGCCGACCGGGCGCTGGCCACCCTGACCGGTCGCGGCGTCGACGCCTGGCAGGCCGGCGAGATCATCGAGGGTTCCGGCAACGTGCAGATGATCGGGCAGCACACCCGCGGGTGATCACGCTGCGTTGATCATCCGGGCACCTGATCAGGGCTTCACCCGAGTGGCCATCGCCGCCTAGCCTGAAGGGCCTCAGGCACGGGGGAGGAGGGCCGATGGCTGCTCGGGCACAGCCCGTGACGGGGATGCGGGGCATCGCCGGAGTTCCCTCGTACGTGGTGATGCAGCCGACGACGCTGTGCAACCTGGACTGCGTCTACTGCTACCTGCCGTTCCGCGCCGTCGACCGGCGGATGCCGGTGGCGGTCGCGGAGGCCGTCGCCGCCGCCGTCGACCCGTGGGCGGCCACCGGGCGGTTCTCGGTGGTGTGGCACGGCGGTGAGCCGCTCGCGGCCGGCCGGGAGCACCTGGCCGCCCTGATGGCCCCGTTCGGGCCGCGGGTGGAGCACCACGTCCAGACCAACGCCACGCTGATCGACGACGCCTGGTGCGCGTTCTTCGTCGAGCACGGGGTGCGGGTGAGCGTGAGCGTGGACGGCCCCCGGGAGCGCAACGGCGACCGGGTGACCCGGGCCGGCCGGCCGGCGTACGACCGGATCGTGCGCGGGGTGGCGACGCTGCGCCGGCACGGCCTGCCGTTCTCGGCGCTCGCCGTGGTGAGCCGGCCCGCCCCCGGCTACGCCACCGAGCTGTACGACTACTTCCTCGACCTCGGCTGCGACGTGCTCGGCGTCAACATCGAGGAGACCGAGGGGGTCAACACCCGCGGCAACGCGCACGACGCGGCGACGGTGACCGCGTTCTGGGCGGAGCTGGTGGCGGCCTGGCGCCGGGCGCCCCGGATTCACCTGCGGGAGGTGGAGTGGTCGTTGCGCTACGCCGCGGCGGTGCTGGACGGCGCGGCGGACGACCTGCTGCCCCGGCAGCTCGACCCGATCCCCACGATCGGCCACGACGGGTCGGTGACCGTGCTCTCCCCCGAGCTGGCCGGCTTCACCCACCCCCGCTACGGCGACTTCAGCAGCGGCAACGTGCTGGCGACCCCGCTGGCCGAGATCCTGGCCGGCGCGGCGGGCACGCCGTGGGTCGGCGAGTTCCTGGCCGGGGTCGAGGCGTGCCGGTCGTCCTGCCCGTACTTCGGCTTCTGCGGTGGCGGCCACGCGGCCAACCGTTACTTCGAGCTGGGGCGTTTTGACGGTACGGAGACCGAGCACTGCCGCAACAGCAAGATCCGCCTACTGGAGGGAGTGTTGGAGCATGCCCGAGACCACGAGTCACCGGCAGCCTGAGCACGTCGGGAGAGGTGCCGTCGATCCGGTCGTGGACCGGGTCCGGCAGGCCGCCCCGGGGCTTACCGCCCTGCTCCACGAGGCCGAGGCCGCGCGTCGGTCACGGGCGGAGGTGTCGGGGTCCGACGGGGCCAGCGCGGTCTGCGCGTGGAACCACTTCGAGAACATCCCGACGTTCTACAACTGGAACAACCGCCCGCGCTGAACAGGCCGCGATCAGGGACCTGCCGGCCGGCCGGAGAGCGTTCCGGCGGGGCGAGGTCCCTGATCGTCGGTCATGGCGCCGCTTCTGTCGGGCACATGCGTGAGCACGCGGGGAGTTACCGCGTGCTCAGATGCGACCGGAGGTCAGCGGGTCGGAGGAACCCAGGGATCCGGGTCTTCGTCCGCGTGATCCTCATCATCGTCGTCGACATACTCTTTGTAGTCGTCGTCGAAGTTGTGCTCAGACTTACCAGCACCCGCCAGTTCGCGCTGCAAGGCGGTGAGGTCGGTGTTCGGGGAGTGGTACTTCAACTCCCGGGCCACCTTCGTCTGCTTGGCCTTAGCACGGCCGCGCCCCATGGCTCGACCCCCTCGCACAGAATGCGGGGCAGCCCGAAGGCGGGCCCCGATGACGTCAGGCATCTCTCGTGGCTCTTACGGTACATGGGGATGCCACCGTTCGGCACCTCGGGTTACCGTCAGCCGGCCCTGCGCGTCGCAGCGATCCGGCCGTCACCGAGTGTACCCGGTAAGGAGCGGATGCCGGGGCCGGCCGTGACACCGGACAGATCGTGACGAACTCCCCGAATGGAGCTTACTCGGGGGTGCCCCGGGGCCCGGGGCGGTGCCCGCACCCCGGGGGCCGCCCGTCAGCGCAGGAGGATGCTGCGCAGCCGGCCCACGTCGGCCATCCGGCGCTCGGCCAGCCGGTCGGCGGCCACCGCCGGCGGCACGCCCTCGTCGTCGGCGAGCTGCAGGATCTCCCGGGTGGTGTCGTAGATCTTCGTGGCGCGCAGCTTGGCCCGCTCGAAGTTGAAGCCCTCGATCTCGTCGGCGACCTGGATCACGCCGCCGGCGTTCACCACGTAGTCGGGGGTGTAGAGGATGCCCCGGTCGGCGAGCAGCTTCTCGATGCCCGGGTGGGCGAGCTGGTTGTTGGCCGCCCCGGTGACGACCTTGGCGCGCAGCGCCGGCACGGTGTCGTCGTTGAGGGCGCCGCCCAGCGCACACGGGGCGTACACGTCGATGTCGGCGGCGACGAGCGCGGAGGCGTCGTCGACCAGCTCGACCTGCGGGTGGGTGGTGCGCACCCACTCCAGGGCCTTCGGGTTGACGTCGGTCGCCACGACCTCGGCGCCGTCGTCGAGCAGGTGCTTGGTGAGGTACTTGCCGACCTTGCCCAGGCCGGCCACGCCGACCCGCTTGCCGGCCAGCGTCGGCGCGCCCCAGACGTGCTCGGCGGCGGCGCGCATGCCCTGGAACACGCCCCAGGCGGTGAGGATCGAGGAGTCGCCGGCGCCGCCGTGCTCCACGCTGCGGCCGGTGACGTAGCGCGTCTCCCGGGCGATCACGTCCATGTCGGCGACGTAGGTGCCGACGTCGCAGGCGGTGTAGTAGCGGCCGGCCAGCGACTCGACGAACCGGCCGTACGCGCGCAGCAGCGCCTCGCTCTTGATCTGCTCGGGGTCGCCCCAGATGACCGCCTTGCCGCCGCCCAGGTCCAGCCCGGCGAGGGCGTTCTTGTACGCCATGCCGCGGGAAAGGTCGAGCACGTCCGCCAGCGCCGCCTCCTCGCTGGCGTACGGGTAGAACCGGGTGCCGCCGAGCGCGGGGCCCAGCGCGGTCGAGTAGATACCGATGATCGCCTTGAGGCCGGTCTGCTTGTCCTGGCAGAAGACGACCTGTTCGTGACCGGTCGATCCCGGATCGTCGGTGCTCGCGAATACGCCCATGGCTTGCTCCTGTTTCGGTGTGCGCCCTTGTGGGACGCGGACCTGGGTCGACGCCGGCGGGATGCTGCCGGTGCTGCTGAGCCTAATATCGGTCCACGCCGCACCGCCGTCCACGTCATGCCTGCCGGGCGCTGACGGCGCTGGGGCCCCGTCTCGTGGGAGGATCGCGCCGTGCCGTCGCTCTTCGCTGCTTATCTGCGCGTCTACGAGCCGCTGACCGCCTTCGACCGGGACCGTCAGTCGTACTGGCGGCGCTACGTGCGGGAGGGACGGGCGGTCGCCCCGCTGGAGGGCCCCGGACGACAGCGCACCTCGGTGATCGAGGCGCTCGGCGCAGGCTGGACCCGGCTGCCCGACCTGCCGGACGAGGCGTACGTCCTGGAGGCCGACGACACGCTGCTGGTCTGCCCGTGGAACCTGCGGATCCGGGTGGCCGAGGCGGCGCTCAGCGCGCGGGACGGGGTGCCGTCGGTGCTCGCCGACGCGTTCGTCCCGCCCGTGCTGGCGGGTCAGGCCAAGGCGGTGGTCGACGACTGGCGCAGCGGGGCGCGGGTGCTCGAACACGGGGTCCCGCGGCTGCACGAGCAGATCGCCACCTGGGGCGTGCCGCTGCGCTGGTTCGTGCTCTTCGAGCCGGCGGAGCGGGACCTGGTCACCCAACCGGGGCGGCGGGCGCTGCGCTACCGCACGGAGATCTCCAAGGCCCGCCGCCGGTCGTCCCGGGCGTTGTCGGTGCTGCGCAAGTCGGTCGGGGAGGCACCCATCACCGAGGCGGTCGAGGAGGCCGCCCGCTGGTTGGAGGAGTTCCATCCGCGCTCGGTGGTGGAGCTGGACTACGGCGGCCTGGTGCAGCTGCTCTCCGACGAGACGCTGACCGCGGACGACTCGACGGAGCTGGTCGCCGCCGGCCTGGCCGGGCTCGCCCGGGGCGAGGCGGAGGAGGCCTCCGCGGCGTACGACCGGCTGGTGGCCCGCTGGCGTGCGGTGCAGCTGCTCGAGCGGTGCAACTGACCACGAATCCACCCAGCGATGCGGTCAGATCCGAGGCGATCTCGTAGTTGACGCATCACGAACCGTGATCATGAGTCCGAATAAGGTACTTTCTGCCGTGTAAAAGTCAGATAAATCGGGCATGGTTCATCCGTCCGTCTAGGGACCTTCGGCCGTTCGGCCCATGTCGGACATCGGGGACTAGCCGGACCATGGGAGACGCGTCGGCCGGCGGGACCCCGGCCGATGTCTATACATGTGGAGGAGTGACCGATGGCATCGCGAACGCACGAACCAGAGCCGCTACTCACGCCGGCCGAGGTGGCGTCGATGTTCCGTGTCGACCCGAAGACGGTGACCCGGTGGGCCAAGGCGGGAAAGCTCAGCGCGATCCGGACCCTGGGCGGCCACCGTCGGTACCGCGAGTCGGAGGTTCGGGCCCTGCTTCAGGGGCAGATCCCGCAGCAGCGTCAGGGAGACTGACCTACCGACACCGAGAAACGTTCCGGTCTCAGGGGCGGGCGGACGTCGCGACAGCGACGATCCACCGCCCCTGAACCATGTCCGGGCCTCCGACGCTCACTCCTGGACGGAGATCCGGATCCCGATCGTGCCCCGCTCGCCCCGCCGCAGCCGGCTGCCCAGCAGGCTGAGCCGGCCCAGCAGCCGGTACTTCCGCTTGATGAGGTCGCGGACCCGCTTGGTCTCCTCGGCGGAGCTGAGCACGGCGTGCCCGGGGACCGCCGTACCGCGCGGGCGGCCCCGCACGTCGCAGGGGGCCACCGTCACCGTGCCGTCGCGCCGGATCCGCTTCACCTTGCCGGAGTCCGCCGCCGTCCAGACCGCCAGCGAGTCGCCGTCGCGCACCGCCCAGACCGGGGTCGGCACCGCGCTTCCGTCCTTGCGGAACGTCGTCAGCAGGACGTACTTCTCCGCCGCCAGGCGGTCCAGGTCGGTCACGCCGCCCAGGATACGACCGCGACACGTCCCGGCCGCACGGATAGCGTGAACCCCGTGACCGGGGAACCGAGAATCGGCGACGTGTTCGGCGAGATGCTGCGCGACGCGTACGCCGTGCACACCGGCATCGGTCCCCGGCCGCTGGTGGGCGGGCGGCTGCCCCGACCGGTCATCGAGATCATCGAACGGGACGACGGGCTGATCAACGGCGCGCCCGCCGCGCACTACCTCGACGGGCCGCAGGACTGGCAGCCGTACGACCACCGGGCCGTGGACCGGGCCCGGGGCGCGACGCTCGACATCGGCGTCGGGGGCGGGCGGATCGCGCTGCTGCTCCAGGAGCGCGGCGTACCGGTGACCGGACTGGACACCTCGGTCGGCGCGCTGCGGGTGTGCCGGCACCGGGGGGTGCGCGACCTCGTCCTCGGCACGGTCGACGAGCACGCCGCCGACGGCCGGCGATACGACACGTTCCTGCTGCTCGGCAACAACCTGGGGCTGATCGAGGGGCGGCACCGGGCGGCGGCGTTCCTGGCCGCGCTCGCCGCGATGGCCGCCCCCGGCGCGCAGGTCATCGCGCACGGCACCGACCCGTACGGCACGAAGGACCCGGTGCACACCGGCTACCACGAACTCAACCGGCGGCGCGGCCGGCTCGGCGGCCAGCTGCGGCTGCGGCTGCGCTACCGCGAGCTGGGCACGGAATGGTTCGACTACCTCGTCTGCACGGCCGAGGAGCTGGCCGGGCTGGTCCGGGACACCGCCTGGCGACTGACCGACGTGGACGACCGGGACGCCCCGTACTATCTGGCCACCCTGCGGCTGGCGGGCTGAGCGCGCCGCCGGGACCCCGGACCGGGGCCCCGGCGCGGGCCTAGACCTGCACGGTCGGGGGCAGCTGCTCCGGCGGGAGCCCGCCGTCGCCGTCGACCACCTCGTCCGGGGTGCCGTCCTCGTCGATGTCGACCATCGTGATGTCGACCTTGCCGTCACCGTCGGTGTCGAACTGGAACAGGTCGGCCTTGCCGTCACCGTCGGTGTCCACCACCCACACGTCGGTCTTCCCGTCGTTGTTGGTGTCGGCGCGGAGCAGGTCGACGCGCTCGTCGCCGCGCGTCTCCACGGTCTCCCCACCCTCGCTGGTGCCGGTGCCGTCCACGGTCTCCGGTGCCTGGCTCATGCGCTACGTCCTTCCCTTGACGTTGAGGGCCGTCTGTACCCGGTCCGGCGGTCCCCCACGCATGCCGCCCGGGGCACTGCTGCATAGGGTCGCACCCAGGAGCGGGCGGCAGGGCGCGACGGAGACCCCGGCGCGTCGCCGCGCGCAGCGAGGGAGCGTCATGAGTGGTCGTTTTGTCGTCGTCGGTGCCGGCACGATGGGGCTCGGGATCGCCTACGTCGCCGCCGGTGCGGGACACGCCGTCGAACTGGTCGAGGTGGACCGGGGCCGGTCGGAGGCGGCGGCCGCGCGCCTCGGTGAGCTGTGGGACCGGGCCGTGCAACGCGGGAAGCTGAGCGCCGACGAGGCCGCCGGGCACCGGGCCCGGGTGACCCTGCGCGCGGCGCTGGCCGAGGTCGCGCCGGAGCCGGACGTGGTGGTGGAGGCGGTGCCCGAGCGGCTCGACCTGAAGCGCGCCGTGCTGCGCGAGGCCGAGAAGCTGCGCCCGGTGCTGCTGGGCAGCAACACCTCCAGCATCCCGATCGCCGAACTGGCCGACCCGCTGGAGCGGCCGGAGCGCTTCCTCGGCCTGCACTTCTTCAACCCGGTCTGGGCGATGGCCCTGCTGGAGGTCGTGGTGGGCCCGGCGACCGCCCGGGAGACCACCGAGGCGGCCGTCGCGCTCGCCGGCCGGCTCGGCAAGGACCCCGTCGTCGTACGCGACATGCCCGGCTTCGCCACCTCCCGGCTCGGGGTCACCCTCGGCCTGGAGGCGATCCGGATGGTCGCCGACCAGGTGGCCAGCCCGGCCGACATCGACAAGGCGATGGTGCTCGGCTACCGGCACCCGGTCGGTCCGCTGGAACTCACCGACCTGGTCGGACTGGACGTCCGGCTCGACATCGCGCGCACCCTCCAGGCCGCCTACGGCGAGCGCTTCGCGCCGCCGCCGCTGCTGGTGGAGATGGTCGCCGCCGGGAAGCTCGGCAAGAAGTCCGGCCAGGGCTTCTACCGCTGGGTCGACGGCCGCAAGGCCGACGGGGAAGGGGTGGACCGGTGAGCGGGCTGCGGATCGAGGAGCTGCCGGACCGGCTGGTGGTGACGCTGGACCGGCCCGAGAAGCGCAACGCGATCGACGCCGACCTGATCGGCGAACTGCACGAGGTCTGCGCCGAACTGGAGGCCCGGCCCCGGCTGCTGCTGCTCACCGGCGGCACCGAGGGCATCTTCGCCGGCGGGGCGGACATCGGCCAGCTGCGCGAGCGCGGCCGCACCGACGCCCTCGCCGCGATCAACCAGGCGGCCTTCGCCCGGATCCGGGCCCTGCCGATGCCGAGCGTGGCCGCGGTGGACGGGCCGGCGCTGGGCGGTGGCGCCGAGCTGGCGTACGCGTGCGACCTGCGGGTCTGCACGGCCCGGGCGGTCTTCGGCCAGCCCGAGGTGCGGCTGGGCATCCTGGCCGGCGCCGGCGCGACCTACCGGCTGCCCGCGCTGGTCGGCGAGGCCCGGGCCAAGGAGCTGCTCTTCACCGGCCGGCGGGTGGACGCCGAGGAGGCGCTGCGGATCGGCCTGGTCAACCGGGTGGTGGCCGAACCGGCCGAGTTGCTGCCGAGCGCGCACGAGCTGATCGACGAGATGGCGAAGGGCTCGGCGCTGGCGCTGCGGCTGACCAAGCTCGCGGTGGACGCGCCGCCGGCCGCGCACCCCCACCTCGACCTGGTCAGCCAGGCGGTGCTCTTCGAGGACGAGGAGAAGCGGCGGCGGATGACCGAGTTCCTGGAACGGCGCCGCTCCCGCTGACCCACCCCGTACGCGCGACGGCCGCACCGGATGTCCCGGTGCGGCCGTCGTCGTCGGTGCTCAGTGCCGGATCGCCACGTCCGCGTCGTCCAACGCCCGGATCAGCCCGGCGGACTCGGCGAAGCCGATGACCAGTACCGCCTCCGGGGCGTAGCTCTTGATCTCCTTCGCGGTGCCGACGAAGTCGACGCCGTCGGCGCCCTCGCCGTCCGCCGGCGGCTCGTAGGTCAGCAGCTTCACCCGGTCGCTGCCGAACCCGGCCCGCTCCAGTTCAACGCGGACGGTCTCCTGGAGACCCTCACCGTAGGAGTCCTTACGGGCCACCACGACGATCTTGTGCGGACCGTCGCGCAGTATCACGTCGGCCAGCGCCCGGCCCTGGAGGCTGTCCGGCGGGGCGGTGCGGAAGTAGAGGCCCTTGTCGTCGGCCTGGGTCAGCCCCGAGTCGGTGTTCGACGGGGAGAACAGGATCCGCCCCGCGGCGACCACGTCCGGCAGCACCGAGCTGGAGATGCCGGAGCCGCCGGCGCCGATGATGACCTGCACCTTGTTGCGGATGTGCGAGGCGACCGTGGCCTTGGCGACCGTCGGGCTGGTGCCGTCGTCGCCGTCGATCCACACCATCGGCTCGCCCAGCACGCCGCCGGCGGCGTTGATCTCCCTGACCGCCAGCGCCGCGCCCGCCGCGAGCGGCGGGTTGGCCAGGGCCAGGTCACCGGTCTTCGGCAGCAGGCCGCCGAGGATCAGCGGGGAGCCGTCGCTGCGGTCGTTCTTGCCGCCGCGCTGCTTCTTGGGCTTCGGCGGGGCCTTGGTGCTCGCCGCCGTCTCGAAGCCCGCGCCGACGAACTCGGTCTTCGCGTCGTTGATCTTCTGGGCGTCGAAGTGCAGCGTCGCGTAGCTGGCGGTGGCCGGCTCGCCCTCGTCCGTGAAGCCGGCCCGGGTCAGCGACGGGCCGCGGTATTCCACGTCCTGCCCGTCGCGGGCCAGGGTCAGGCAGGTCTCGGCGTCCGAGCAGCGCTGACCGTTGTTGGTCACGCCGACTATCTGCTTGGCGATGTCCGCCGGGTCGGTACTGCCGGCGAGCTGCGCCGCCAACGCGCTGATCATGACCGCGTCGTACGCCTCGGCGGCGTAGAGGAAGTCGGCCAGCTTGGGATCGACCGCCAGTAGCCGGTCCTTGAAGTCGTCCGTCAGCGGCGTCAGCGGGGTTGTGCCCTTCATGCCGTCGACCAGGTCGGCGCGCTCCTTGAGCTCGCCGGCGAAGGAGTTCAGCATGTTGCCGTCGGTGCCGTACAGACGCACCTGTTGGGTGGCTGTGTCTTCGGGCTTGTCGGTCGTCCCGCAGGCGCTGGTGACGAGCAGGAACGCCGCACCCGCCGCCAGGATGGCAGCGCGCGGGCCGCGTGTTACGAGCATGGTCGTCCTTACCTTTGGGGAGTTCCGCTGGGCACCATAGCGCGCCGGGGCGGCGGGTGGGAGCGTGGATGCCACCGGTAGGCGTCGGCCATCCGTCACGGATACGCTCCGTGATCAACGGGCTGTTCCGGGTCACCGCTTGACCCGCCGTCCTACTGTGCGTCAGGTGACCGAAGTACCTGACCAGACGCTCGACGACGCGACCGCCGTGCTCCGTTCGGCGTTGGCCGGGGACGGTGACGCGGTGGTGGGAACGTTCGACGCCGTGGTCGACCGGTCCGGGCTCGCCGGGGCGTACGGGGTGGCCTGGTGCCTGGCCGCCACCATGGTCGGCGACCCGCCCCCGCCCGGCGCCTGCGCGCTGGACTTTCCGGGCATCGACGAGGCCGGTTACGACACCCGCTGGGTGGCCCGCTTCGTCAGCGCGTACGCGAACCACGACGCGGACACCGGCGAGGCGCTGTTCGGGGCGGCAGCCGCCGACGGCCTGCTGCCGGACTGTCTGCTCACTCTCGCCGGCTCGACCGTGGCCACCCTGCGCAGTCGGGCCGGTTGACGGCGCGGCGCCCGGTTCGGGCGCCGCGCCGGCCTCCCTCAGTACGCGTGGTACGCCACCAGCGGCTCGTACTCGTAGCGCAGCGTCTCGAAGCGGACCTGGAACCGGACCCCGTCCCGCACGTTCGTCGCCACGGTGATGAAGCCCGACTTCGACGGCAGGTACGTCCGGTAGTTGCACTTGTCCGTCTTGTCCACGAAGATCACGCACGCCTCGACGCCGAACTCGCTGGCGTTGCGGACGTTGATGTCCTTGCACCGGGTGCTGGTGCGGTACGGGCCGGCGTCGCCGCCCCAGCCGCCGGTCTGGAAGTACGAGCGGACCGCGCCGCCGTAGCAGGTGGCGTACGACTCGAACAGGTTGGTCTCGGGGGCGGCCTGTGCGGGGGAGCCGAGGGCGAGCAGCGACAGCGCCGCCGTGGTTGCCGCCAAACGGGCGACCGGGGATGCCATGCGGTTGCCTCCAGGGATGGGGGTGCACCCTGCGTTGCGGACAGGGTGCCGAGCGTGGTGATGGTACCGGCGGTTCGTCCGCAGTGGACCATCCCACCGATGTGATAGCTCTGGTGACATGTCCGAGGCGATGCTGAGCAAGGTGCGCAAGTTGCTGGCCAAGGCCGAGGACCCGGCCTGCACGCCCGCCGAGTCGGCGGCCTTCACCGCCAAGGCCACCGAGCTGATCGCCCGCTACGGCGTCGACCGGGCGCTGCTGGCCGCCCGCGACCCGGCCACCGACCCGGTCGGCGACCGGGTGGTCGACGTCGTCGCCCCGTACGCGCGGGACAAGGCCGGGCTGCTCGCCGCCGTCGCCGACCCGCTGCGCTGCCGCTGCGTACGCCGGGCCCGGGGCGACGGCTTCGCCCTGCACCTGTTCGGCTTCGCCAGCGACCTGGAACGGGTCGACCTGCTCTTCACGTCGCTGCTGGTGCAGGCCGCGCACGGGCTGTCCGGGACGGCCGTGCCGGCCGGCGAGCATCCGGCCGCCTTCCGCCGCTCCTGGCTGGCCGGTTTCGCCCGGGTGGTCGGGGAGCGGCTGCGGGCCGCCGAGGCGGGCGCGGTGGCCGAACGGGACGGCCCGTCGGTCGAGCTGGTCCTGGCGGACCGTTCGGACCGGGTGGCCCGCCGGGTGACCGAGGTCTACCCGAGGCTGCGTACCGCCCCGGTCCGCCGGCTGGCCGGCACCGGCTTCGGCGCCGGGGCCGAGGCGGGCCGCCGGGCGGACCTCGGCGGTCGTGGGGTCGTCGACGGCGCGGGCGGCCAGGGGATCGCGGGCTGAGCCGTGCCGGCCCCGTTTCCGGCCCAGCGGTGAGGCTCCGGCCGGGGCGCACCTGCCGCTCGTGTCGCCGTGGGCTGGCTCAGTTCGACTCGGCGTCGTACCGGGTGAGGGTGTCCAGGTAGCGGCTGAGCAGCTCGTGCCAGCCGGCGGTGAGCGCCTCCCGGTAGCCCTCGGCGGCCGCGCCGTGCCGGTCGAAGTGCCGGTGCTCCACCTCGATCCGGGTCTGCCCCGACCCGTCGGGCAGGAACAGCACCTCCACCTCGCTGGCCCGCGCCGGATCCGGCACCGGCACCCGGTCCGGGCCGATCTGCCAGGTGAAGACGAGCCGCTTCGGCGGATCCCAGGTGAGCACCCGACCCCAGTCGCTGCGGAATCCGTACGGGCCGATCTCGTAGAGCATGCCGCCGGCCTTCGGCTCGATCCCCAGCTCGGCCAGCGCCTCCGGCCCCGACCAGGTGTATTCGCGGACCCACCAGTCGGCCAGCGCCCCGGTGAACACCGCGAACGCCTGCTCTGCCGTCGCTGGGGCGAGGAGGGTGCTGCGGAGTGCGTACCGCTCGACGTCCTGCCGGACGTCCGCCATCTCCTGTCCCATAGGCCCGGACCATACCGGCTCATGCCTCGCTGTGCAGCTTCGCGTACTGCCCCCTTCCGGACAGTCGTTCGGAACCCACCGTGTCGGATTCGCCACGGATGGCCACCGGGAAACCGGGTAACCGCGCCTGACGTGGCCCGACGGCCGGACCGCGGGTGAGGGAGCGGGAAGCATGAGCGAGAGCGGGGCGGCGGCGCGCGGACCGGACCGGACCGGCGGGGGTCCGGAGCTCGAGCCGGACGTCCTGCTGGACGTCCCCGGGCTGTCCGTCGACTCGCTCCGGCTGGCGGTGGACGGGCTCGACGCGGATCTGTCGCTGCGCGCCCGGCTGGCCAACCTGCTCCAGCTCGACGCCGGCGTGCGGGTGCACCTGGAACAGGTGGAGCTGGACGTCGAGGGTGTCCGCGCGGAGGCGGTGCTGAAGGTCCGGCTGGAGAAGGTGCTGGAGATCCTGGACCGGGCGTTGAGCACCATCGACCGCAACCCCCAGATCATCGCCGCGCTGGCCAACAGCGCGAACCTCACGCTGAACGACGTCAACCGGGCGGCCGACCGGGTCGCCAACGCGGCCACGCCGGTCGTCAACCAGGCCGGCCAGCAGGTGGGCCAGCTCGGCCAGGTGGCCGGACAGCCGGTCGGCCAGGCCGGCCAACCGGCCGGGCAGGTGGCGCAGCAGCAGGGGATGCCGTTCGGAGCGCAGGTTGGTGGGGCCGTTGAGGCCGGGCAGCCGGGGCGGCAGGGCGCCGAGGCGGGGGTTCAGACGGGCCAGCAGGGCGGCGCGGCGGCCGGCGTAGGCCCCGGTGGGAGACCGGCAGGCCCCGAGGGCCGGTCAGCCGGACAGACTGCCGGCCAACCGGCGCCGACCGCACCGGAGCGGCCCGCGGGGCCTCGCCCGGAATCGCCGGCCGGTCCGTTGCCGGCGGGGTCGCCGCCGGAGCCGCCGCTGGGCCCGCCGCCGCTGTCCGGCCGGGCGGGCGCCGAGGGGGGTCGGCCCGCCGACCGGGGTACCACCGCGGGCGACCGCGAGTCGCGCGGCGCCGCCGAGGGCGGCGGATCGACCCAGGGCGGGCGGCAGCAGGGCGGAGCCGCGCAGGCGTCCCAGCTCGCCGGGCAGGCGGGCGAGACGCTGCGGCAGGCCGGTCGGAGCGTCTGGGAGGCGATCCAGGGCGGCATGGCGCAGCGACGCCAGGGGCAGCAGCGCCGGGACCGTTGACACGAAACCCGGCACCTCAGCTCCGCAGCTTCCGATGACGGGTGGAAAACGTGGCGGGGCCTACTCGAGCGACGCCCAGCGTGACCGGGATGAGCAGGGCCGGCGAGGCCAGTCCCAGCATGTTGTCCAGCAGGGGACGGCGACGGTCCGGTCACGCGTTCCGGTCGGTGCAGCAGCCATCGGCGCAGCCCGGGGACCCGCCGGTGGCGTCGACGGCAGGCAGGGGTGCGCAGTCGTCGCAGTGTTCACCCCGCCAGGCTTCGACGCCTTCCTTGACCGCGACGCCGGCGATGACGAGCGCGGCGATCGGGTCGGCCCATGACCAGCCCCAGGCGGCGTTGAGGACCAGGCCGACGAGCAGTACTGCGGAGAGGTAGGTGCAGAGCGTGGTCTGTGTCGAGTCGGCCATGACCGTTGCCGAGCCGAGCTCCCGTCCGGTGCGCCGCTTGGCCGCCACGAGGAGCGGCATCACGAGCAGCGACGCCAGGGCGAGGCCGATCCCCACCGGGCTGGCGTCGGCGTCGCCGCCGGCCAGCAGCGAGCGGACGGCGTCGAAGGTCACCCAGGCCGCGAGGGCGAAGAACGACGCGCCGATGAGCCGCAGCGCCAGGCGTTCCCGATCCTCGGGCACCCGGGAGCGGAACTGCCAGATCAGCACGGCCGCGCTGGACACCTCGACGAACGAGTCCAGGCCGAAGCCGATCAGCGCCGTCGACGAGGCGGCCGCGCCGGCGGCGATGGCGACCAGGCCCTCCAGCAGGTTGTAGCCGGCGGTGGCGTAGGCCAGCCAGAGGCTGCGCCGGGACAGCACCGCCCGACGCTCGGGGGTCAGCAGCGAGGCGCTCACGCCGTCACCTCCGCCGAGGGCTCGGCCGACGTCCCGTAGGTCGGGCACAGGGCGACCGCCTCGCCGGTCGCGGCGAGGACCTGTTCGGCCGAGCGCAGCAGGTCCAGGAGCTCCGGCCGCGTCAGGGCGTAGAACGACTGGCGGCCCTCGGCCCGATAGTCGATCAGCCCGCAGTCACGAAGACACGCCAGGTGCTTCGACACCGTCGACTGCGCCAACTTCAGCTCGCCGGTCAGGTCCACCACCCGAGCCTCCCCGGTCGCGATCCGGCGCAGGATGGCCAGCCGGGTCGGGTCGCCGAGGGACCGGAACAACGCCACCGCTGGGGCCAGCCCGGGAGCGCAATCAATCGCCATGCCGTGATGATAGTCAAACCCGGCGATCGATCTGCGATCCACGCCCACAGAGGCGGGATGCCGGGGCGGCCGGCTCAGGGGGGACCCTGACACCGGGTCAATGATGGCCGCATGAGCCCGAGTGACACGGAACCGCTGTTGCTGGCCGGCCGTCTCGTGATCGTGGTCGTCAGCCTCTTCGTGCTCGCACTCGGACCGATGTAAGAAGCGGCGTGCCCGAGACATTTCCTGGTGACGGAGAAACTCGAACAGGAAGGGCCGAAGCCAGTGCCAGAACCCCCGGACGATCATTTCAACGCTGTGTACCAGGCGCACCACCGGCAGGTGTACGCCTACGCCGTCACGCGCGCCGGTCGTCAGCTGGCCGATGAGGTCGTGGCCGAAACGTTCCTGGTGGCGTGGCGGCGGTTGACGGAGCTGCCGAGGGCGACGCCGCTACCGTGGCTGCTTGCCGTCGCCCGCAATGTCGTGGGTGAGCGATACCGCGCAGAGGAACGGCAGCAGGCCATTGCCGCCGAGATGCGCGCGTGGATTACCGACGAGGAGTTGTCCGTTGCCGACGTGGCGGACGGCGTCGCCGAGCGGGCCGCGGTGCTCACTGCTCTGGCTCAATTGTCCGACGGCGACCGCGAATTGTTGACGCTGGTTGCCTGGCATGGGCTGACGCCAGGTCACGCAGCTCGGGTCCTCGGCTGCTCTACAGCGACGTACTACGTACGCCTGCATCGCGCCCGGCGTCACCTGAAGGACGCCATGGCTGTCGCCACCGAACTGGACCTGCCTCGACCCGCCGCCACCCTCGTCCCGAAGGAGTCGACCCGATGAGCCGATCACCAGATGTCATGAATCTGCTTGCCGAGGCCCGGCCGGCACGACTGGACCCACCGCCGAACCGGGGCGAGCACACCGCACAGGCCGTCGCCGGCATCTTGGCCGACGTTCGGGCGGCCGGAGGGCAGGCCGCGCTCGATCGGCCTCGCAGGCCTGGCCGGGTACGGCTGGCTGTGCTGGGGACGATGGGGGTGGCTGCGGCGGCCGTCACCGCCGTCGTGGTGGCCGTGCCCGGACCAGGCACCGCTCCGCGCAATGCACCCGACGCCGCACCCGACGTCGTGTCGCCCGCCACGCAGGCGCCGATGGACTCCAGGCGGTTGTTGCTCGTGGCAGCCGAACGCAGCGACAGAGCCCCGCAGACCGGCGGGCGCTATCTGACCCTCCAAACGGAGAGCGGCCACGCGGTGCCGGTCGAGGCCGCCGACGGCACGTACACCATGTTCCACAAGACCGGTGGCCAGTATTGGCTGGCCCGCTCCAGCGCCGACAGCAGTTGGGCAAGTTCGCAGCCGCTCGGCGCCGCGCCCGCCACCCCGAGCGACGAGGCCGCCTGGCGCCGCAACGGTTCCCCGACCGTTGTCAGGATCACCAAGCCGAAGCCGTACGACCTGCAGATCGCCCCGGGCGAGGTCTACCGCGAAAGGGTGGACCCGGCACACCTCTTCGCCCTCGGCGACCGAAACGTGTCGCAGGCACAACTCGATGCGCTGCCGACCGACCCGGCCGCTCTCCGCGCCGCACTGCTCAGCCGCTTTGAGGGAGGAGGTGGCGACATGCCCACCGACCGCAACCAGTGGCTGTTCACCGTCGCCGCCAGCTTGGTGATCGACCTGCCGGTCAGCAACGAGGTCCGCGCCGCCGCATACCGCATGCTCGCCACGGTGCCGGGAGTGCGCGGGCTGGGAGTTGTCCACGACATGCGTGGTCGGCCCGGGCAGGCGGTTGCGTTCGCGCAGGACAGCCCCGGGAACGGCCGCGTCGAGGTGCGTCTGATCATCAACCCGGACACCGGGCAGGCCCTGGCCAGGGAGATGCGCGTGATGAAGCCGCGTGGCTCGTGGTCGTGGCTCGCTCCGGGCGCGCTGTACACGTATGACCTGGTGCTCGTATCGAAGAACACCGACGACAACCCGCCGACGAACTGACCTCCTGAACACCCGGCCGGCGGCGGCACAGCAGCGCCGCCGGCCGTCACCCCGCCGGCGCGGCCGGCTTCGCTATCGTCTTGTCCGTGCCCGCCTGGACCATGCGCTCGGCGACTGTCGCCGACATCGCTGCCGTACTCGAGTTCTGGCGGACCGCTGCCGAGGGGGCGCACCGCCCGCCGGACAGTGCGCAGGCGCTCGAGGCGCTTCTCGAACGTGATCCTGAGGCTCTCCTCCTCGCCGTGGACGACTCGGCGCTGATCGGCACGGTCATCGCCGGGTGGGACGGCTGGCGTTGTCACATCTACCGGCTGGCGGTAGCACCCGAGCGGCGCCGGCAGGGCATCGGTCGCCTGCTGGTCAAGGCGGCCGAGGAACGGTTCCACCGACTGGGCGGTATCCGGGTCGACGCCATGGTGCTCGACGACAACGCCGGGGCACACCCTGCTTGGCGAGCATGCGGCTACGAGCGGCAGGCCGAGTGGTCACGGTGGGTCAAGCCGCTCCAGTAGGCAGAGCGCCGGCCTGCGTTTCCGCTGGTCGGCGCTCTAGTAGCCCGGCGAAAGGCTATGTGGCCAGGGGCGGGGTCGAACCGCCGACCTTCCTGATTTCAGGCACCCGCATTTCCGCAGGTCAGAGCGCTGCCGGAGGTGCCGTGCAAATACCATGCGACGTCGCTCCGCATCGCGGTTTGCCGGGTGGCCGTGCAACATCTCCGCCTGCTGCGGGTTGGCGGGATTGCAGCTTGACACCCCTTGAACGATGGGCCGCATGAGCGTGAGTGACCCGGACCCATTATGGATCGCCTTCCGCCTCGTGATCGTGGTCCTCGGCCTCGCCATGGTCGTGCTCGGGGTGCGCGTGGCCGTGTCACGACGGTTTCCCCCTGCCTGGATTCGGGTTGGGCGCCTGCCGGCGAGCCAACGGTCCCAACCCGTGCGCATGGGCGGCGGCCAAGCGTTGGTCGGTGCGAGCCTGCTGATCCAGCAAGCACCGTTCCTCATTCCGATGCCCTTCCCGGTCGGAGCCGCATTGATCGTGGCGGCCCTGCTTCTTGCGGGGGCTGCGGTGGGGTGGTTCGTCCTGCGGCGGGACTAGCTACGCATGGTGATGTGCCGAGGCAGCCCGTGCCACATCACCATGCGCGGCCAGCTCCGAAAGTGCCTTGGCGATTTCGCGGTCGCGGCCGTTGACGGCGTGAGCAGTTCAGCCGCAGTAGCCGACGCCGGCCGACAACGGTCTCAATCTTTGGAGGCAGGGGCCGGCGACGCTCTCCCGGCCCAGGCCGGGATGACGGGTGGCCGTGCGATCTACGTGCGACAAGGGGCGGCCAGCAGCGGGATTCCGGGGTCAACGGTGTTAATCTGCGCCGCCGCTTCGCCGTAGGCGGCGAGGGCCTTCTCGTAGCTGGGGCGCGCCGACTCGCAGTACGGAAGAAGCGGTGCGGCACGAGCTCGGCGATGCTGTCGAGCAGCGCCTCACGGAGCTGTCCGAGGTCGCCGCCTGTCCGCTCGATCGCGTCCGTGGTCACGAGGTCGCCGGGGCGCGGCCCCGACGGGCTGCTCCCGGAAGCACGCCGGGCGGGATGATGCCGAACCAGGCTCCGGCGGCGGCCATCGAGGCGACGACGTACGCCACCCACCACCCGAGCAGCGCCCACACACCCTGGGCGACGGCGCCGCCCAGGCAGGGCACGACGAGCAGGAGAAAAAGGTAGGCCAGACGGCCGTGCGACAGGCTGTTCTCCTTCGGCAGCCTCCGGGCCTTGCGGAACGGAATGAGTCTGACTCCGTAGGGACGACGGCGCAGCGTGAAACTCGCCGGCCAGAGCCGCCCGTACCCGGCCACGTCGACCACGCTGACGCCGGACCCGTGCCGGACCATGGCCTGACGCGGCCTGGTCAGCTCGCGCAACCACGGTTCCCAGACCACGCGTTGGTGCAGGACACCGCCGTCCCGGCCGCTCACCGTCAGCCACACAGCGTATCCCTTGGGACTGGTGTCGATCCCGCCGGCGGCGCTCACGGCGTGCGCCGCACCGGTGACCCGCCCCGCACTTCCCGGCTGCGGCGACTGCGCGAGATGCGCGGTCACCATGACGCGCCTCGCGGGAGCACGAGCGGCACCCCACCACTGCACCAGGCGGACGAGCCAGGACAGCACCAGAAGGGCTCCCGGAGCCAGCGCCACAAGGATGACGACCTCTCCGTGCTCGACCCGCGGGTCGGTACCCAGCCGGTACCCCAGCGCGATGAGGGCGGCCAACGCGACGACGCTGCAGATCACGACCATCGGCGCGCGAGCACGCCGATTCGCCAAGGTCGCTGCACTTCCGCTGCTGGCCACCGCGTCGTCCTCCCCGTTCGCCCCTCCAGAGGTCGCCGCGACGTTAGCAACGCCGAGCAAGGCTCACATCGCGCGTCCGTTCCAGATTTTCACCGCGTCGGACGGCGGTGGCAGGCTCTCGTGCAGTGCGGTGCGGTCGCGGACGGGCCCTAAACCGATCGCTTCGAGCCGATGATGAGCGGGCGGTCCGCATCTGGTCCGCAAGTGGTCGACCGATAGCAGGGGAGCAGTGTGCGATGTCGAGAAGGGTTTCCGCTGCTAGACGCCCACACGCCCAGGTCGGCGGGGGGAGTAATTTGATCTCATAATCCCTCGGTCGCCGTGCCCGTTGCGTGTCCGTTGACACGGGAGCCGTGGATCAACGGCGGTCAGCTCGTCTGCGCGAGATCAGGCTCATTGTGAGGGATGGCGGGTTGCGTCCAGGGCCGATGTGACCGGTTCACCGGAGAGCGGCGTGCAGCGAACGTGCAACTAGCGGCGGCGATCAAGGGCCAGGAGCGGTCAACCACGGGCACCGGCGATCCAGCCGGCAAGGGCGCACAAAGCAAGATCCCCACCGACGTTTCCGCTGGTGGGGATCTCTGTAGCCCGGCGAAAGGCTATGTGGCCAGGGGCGGGGTCGAACCGCCGACCTTCCGATTTTCAGTCGGACGCTCGTACCAACTGAGCTACCTGGCCGTGGTGCTCGGACCATGCTACCCGGAAGGCGGGGTCTCCGCCGAAAGGGTCACATGCTCCGATACGCAGAACGCCGCGCAATGGTTCACGCGGCGTCGGCGCTGGCGGTCCTGACGGGACTTGAACCCGCGACCTCCGCCTTGACAGGGCGGCGAGCACTCCAACTGCTCCACAGGACCTGGCTGGTGTTGCATCCGGCCTGAGCCGGACCGTGCCCCCAACGGGATTCGAACCCGTGCTACCGCCTTGAAAGGGCGGCGTCCTGGGCCGCTAGACGATGAGGGCGGCCCCGCCATCATTGCACACTCGCAACTTCAAGCGGACTTGCTCCCATCCGGCCCCGCCGGAGGCATGAGAAGCATATGCCATGCCCGGTCAGTGGACCAAACCGGTATGGCCGGTGGCACATTCGCCGACAAAACCGCAGGTCAGAGGGGGTGTCACCGGGGTGGGGCGACGCCGAAGCGCCGCTTCAGGTCGGTGATCAGGTGCGGGCAGGCGGCCAGGGTGTGGCTGCGATCGCCCCCGCCGTCGTGCATCAGCACGATCGCGCCGGGGCGGGCGGCGCCGTGGACCCGCTTGGCGAGGGTGGCGGCGGTCGGCTTCGCCCAGTCCTGCGGGTCCACGCTCCAGTGCAGCGACCGCATGCCGAGCTGCCGGGCCACCGCCACCACCTCCGGGGTCCACCGGCCCCCCGGTTGGCGATAGAACGGCACCTTGGCGCCCGGCACGGCGGCCTGGATCGCCCGGTTGGTCCGGGCCAGGTCGGCCCGGATCTCGGCCACCGGCCGTCGGCCCAGGTCGAAGTCGTGCCGCCAGCTGTGGTTGCAGAGCTGGTGACCCTCACGGACGATCCGGGCGACCAGCTCCGGGTGCTTGCGTACCTCGGTGCCGACCAGGCAGAACGTCGCCTTGACCCGGGCGGCCCCCAACTGGTCGAGCACCTTCGGCGTCCAGGCCGGGTCCGGGCCGTCGTCGAAGGTCAGCGCGACGGCGCGTACCCCGGTGGCGCGCCGCAGGCCGGCGGGCAGCGTGGTGGGCTTCGGCCGTAGCTTGGGCTTGGGTTTCGTGGTCGGCCGCGGGGTCGCTGTCGGTGACGGGGCGGTCACCGGCGATGGACTCGCCGCCGCCGTCGGGGCGGGAGCCGCGGCCTGCTGGGGCTCCCGTTGCGGTTCGCCGCAGCCGCCGGCCAGGAGCAGGACCAGGCCGAGGGCGGCCGCCAGGACGGGGCGTGCACGCATCGTCACTCCGAGGGGGGTCGGGTACGCGGTAGGCCCCGACGGTAGTGGACGACGCGCCGATCCGGCAGGGTCGGTCAGGCCCCGCTCGACTGATCCAGCGAGTCCCGGACGGCCAACGCCAGCGACACCGCCTCCGTCAGGTCGACCGGCCGGACCACTCCGGCGGGCAGGGTGTCGGCCTGCCAGCCGGGACCGGCGGCCAGCACCAGCAGGGGGCGTCGAGGCATCCCGAGCAGGGCGGACAGCTGCCGGGGGTCGGCGGTGGCGCGGGTGTGCGACCAGAGCACCACCGCGGCCGGACCGGTCCGGTTCACCGCCTCGATCAGCGCCGCGAGCGGCACCCGGGCACCGAGCATGCGATACGCCACACCCGCCTCGGCGAGCGTGGCGGCCAACGCCTCCAACGGCAGGGTGTGCTGTTCCTCGTCGGCGCAGGCGAGCAGGATCCGGGCCGGGGCGGCGGCCGGGCCGGGCCGGGCCACCGTGGCGAACGCCTCGGAGACGCACCGGGACATCAGGTGTTCGACCTCGATCAGGCCGGCGGTCGCGGCGTGCCGCTCCCCGATGCCGGCCAGCACCGGGCGCAGCAGGCCGTCCCAGGTGGCGACCACGCCGTCGCGGGCGAGGGCGCTGGCGATGGTCTCGCTGATCGCCGCCGAGTCCAGTCGCATGGCGGCCCGGGCCAGGCCACGGGCGACCGGCCCGGCCCGGCCGACCGGGATCGTCTGCCCGCCGCCGTCCCGACGGGCTCCGGCGCGCAGCCGTACCTCGGCGGCGGGACCGACTCCGGGGCTCTGCTTCGCCCAGCGGGCCGCCTCGGCCGGGGTGATCCCCTCCGCGGTGAGCCGACGCATGATCTCCAGGCGCGCGAGGTCGGCCGGCGTGTAGCGCCGGTGGTGACCCGGTACGTGCTGGCTGGGACCGAGGCCGTAGCGCTGGTGCCAGGTACGCAGCGTGGTGACCGCCACGCCCAGTCGGCGTGCGACGGCCCCCGCGCTCAGCGCCTCATCGGCCACCCGACCGCTCCGACGCGTCGTCCGCCGGAACGCCGGACGGGATGGTGGTGTCGGCGGGGCCGCCGGCGCGCAGCAGCCGGCTCACCACCCCGCCCAGCCAGGGCGCGTACGCGCGGGGGTCCGCGTCGATCTCGGCCATCAGCCGTACCGGGTCGACCCAGCGCAGCTCGGACACCTCGTCGGGGTCCGGCAGCACGGTGACGTCGGCCGGCACGTCGGCCCGCAGCACGTGGTCGTACTCGAACTCGACCCGGCCGGTGGCCGGGTCCTCGGCGTAGTAGAGGTAGACGCCGATTTCGGTCAGCGTGACCGGGGCGGCGCCCAGCTCCTCGGCCAGCCGGCGGTTGGCGGCCTCCACCAGCGACTCGGCCGGTCGGGGGTGGCCGCAGCAGGAGTTGGCCCAGCGCTGCGGGAACCGGGTCTTGATCGGGGCCCGCCGTTGCAGCAGCACCCGGCCGGCCGGGTCGACCAGCAGCACCGAGAAGGCGCGGTGCAGCCGCCCCGGCGCCTGGTGCGCCGCGGCCACGGTGGCCTCGCCGAGCACGTTGCCGCGGTCGTCGACCAGCTCGACCAGGTGCCCTTCCCGGGACGTCACCGGACCCGCCCCCCGTTCCGCGTGTGCATCGCGCCCGTCCTGCCTGTGCCGCGCCGTCGGGCCGCGCTCCGCGCGCTCACCGCCCGGCACCGGTGATCCGGTTGGCCGCCAGCTTCCCGGAGATCAGCACCATCGGTACGCCCACTCCCGGCTGGGTGCCGGAGCCGGTGAACACGACGTTGGGCAGCTGCCGGTGCAGGTTCGACGGGCGGAACGGGCCGGTCTGGAAGAGGCTGTGCGCGGCGGCGAACGGCGTACCGGCGGCCATGCCCTGCTCCTCCCACTCGGCGGGGGTGATCGTACGCAGCACCTCGATGCCGGCGCCGAAGCCCACGTACCCGCGTTCCTCCAGCGTCGCCACGAGCTGGTCGGCGTAGCGCCGGCTCAGGTCGCCGCGCCAGTCGAACGGGCCCCGTTCCAGGTTCGGTACCGGCGCCAGCACGTAGTAGGTGTGCCGCCCGGCCGGGGCCACCGCCGGATCGGTCCGGCTGGGGTTGGTGACCAGCAGCGACGGGTCGGTCATCAGCTCACCGCGCCGGATGACCTCGTCGAAGGTGCCCTTCCACTTGCGTCCGAAGTGGATGTTGTGGTGGGCGATCTTCTCATACCCCTGGGTCGAGCCGACGTGCAGCACGACGCAGGAGGGCGAGTAGGTCAACTTCCGTTGGCGGGTCGGGGGCAGCAGGTCACGGTAGGCGACCGGCAGGTCCGGGTTGAGCACCACCACGTCGGCCGGGATCAGCTCGCCGTCGGCGGTCAGCACGCCGGTGGCCCGGCCGTTGGCGGTCTCCACCCGGGTCACCGTGGTGCCGTACCGGAACTGCACGCCGTGCTTCTCGGCGGCGCCGGCCATCCCCCGGGAGACCGCGTGGATGCCGCCGCGCGGGAAGTAGACCCCGGCCACCGAGTCGAGGTACGCGATGACGCTGTAGATGGCCAGCGCGTCGTGCGGCGCGAGGCCCGCGTACATCGCCTGGAAGGAGAAGATGCGCTGGGTACGTGGGTCCCGGAAGAACTGGTTGATCTTCGTCTGGAGTCGCCGGAACGCGCCGTTGGTCAGTAGCTTCACCAGGTTGGCGGTGAGCAGGTCGGTCGGGGCGTCCAGGTTGCGGTCGATGAAGTCGGTCCGCTCCCAGTGCCACAGGTTGCGGGCGTAGTCCACGAAACGCAGGTAGCCGTCGGCCTCGCGGGCGCCGCACACCCGGGCGATCTCGGCGGCCATCCGGGTGGTGTCGGTGATGACGTCCAGCGTCGAGCCGTCGGGGTACCAGGCCCGGTAGGCGGGGTCGACCGGGGTGAGGTCCAGCCAGTCGTCGAGCTCCTCGCCGACCGCGCCCAGTGCCTCGGCGATCAGGTCGGGCATGGTGAGCACGGTGGGGCCGGTGTCGAACTCGTACCCGTCGACGGCCAGCCGGCCGGCCCGGCCGCCCGGCACCGGCTCGCGCTCCACCACGGTCACCTGCCGGCCGCTGCCGGCCAGGTGCAGCGCGCACGCCAGCCCGCCCAGGCCCGCGCCGACGACCATCACCCGATCCGTACGCCCGTTCACGGTCCGCACGTGACCACCTCCTTCGCAAGGTCGCTCATCATGCCCGCCGCCGGGTCGCGGCGGTGGCGAGGCCGGTCAGCGCGGTGCGCGCGGTCTCGTCGATCGACGCGGTGTCCAGCGCGGTCAGCGCCTCGGACACCCGGTCGGAGATCATCCGCTCGACCCGGGACACCGCCCCGGTGTCGGCGACCAGTTCGGCGAGTCGGGCCACGTCCCGGGCGCCGGTGACCCGGCCGGCCCGCTCCAGCGCCCGCCGCTGGCCGGGGGTGGCCAGTTGGCGGGCCAGCATCAGCAGCGCGGTCGGCTTGCCGGTACGCAGGTCGTCGCCGGCCGGCTTGCCGGTGGTCGCCGGGTCGCCGTAGACGCCGAGCAGGTCGTCGCAGAGCTGGAACGCCTCCCCGACGGCCAGGCCGTAGCGGGTGTACGCGGCGATCAGTGGCGCGTCGGCGGCGACGCCGGCCAGGCAGGGGCCGAAGAGCAGCGGGCGCTGGACGGTGTAGCTGGCGGTCTTGTAGCGGGCCACCCGCAGCGCCCGGTCCACCGACCAGTTCGCCGGATCGTGCTCGCCCAGCACGTCGAGGTACTGCCCGGCGATCGTCTCGATCCGCATCTGGTCGTAGCAGCGCCGCACCTCGAACAGCCGGGCCGGCGCCACGGTGGCGTGGCTGAGCAGCCGGTCGGCCCAGACCAGGCAGAGGTCCCCCACGAGTACGGCCACGGCCTCGCCGAACCGGGCCGGGTCGCCGGCGTACCCGGCGGTGACGTGTCGGGCGGCGGCGGCGCGGTGCGCGGTGGGCCGGCCGCGCCGGGTGTCGGAGCCGTCCATCACGTCGTCGTGCACCAGCGCGAAGGTGTGCAGCAGTTCCAGGGCGGCGAACGCCGGCAGCACCGTCGGCAGCGGTTCCGCGCCGCCGACCACCCCGCGCCAGCCCCAGTACGCGAAGGTCGGTCGGACCCGCTTGCCGCCGGCCAGGACGCAGTCGCGCGCGGTGGCCGCGAAGCCACCCATCGCTGCGTCGATCTCGGTGAGTGCGCCGACCTCGGCGGCCAGGAAGGCCGCCAGGGTGTCGTCCACCCCCTTGATCAGCTCTTTCGTGAACGCGGCCAGTACGCCGCGGACCGGATCGTCCGTCGCTCCCGGCTGTGCCGGCGCGACGCGGAGCGTATTACCCGCGACTGCGTCGTTGGCCATGGGAGCGAGCGTACCCTAGGGTTACGAGTTGCGTCGATTGCTGCGTCGAATTTCGAGGAGGGCCGGTGGACACCGATCTCACCGCTGCCTATGCCCGCTGCCAGGAGCTGCACCGACAGCACGGTCGCACCTACTATCTCGCCACTCGGCTGCTCCCCGCGTGGAAACGACGTCATGTGCACGCCCTGTATGGATTCACGCGCTACGCCGACGAGATCGTCGACCGCACCGAGGAGCTGCCGCCCGCCGACCGCGCCGCCCGGCTGGACGAGTGGTCGTCCCAATTCATCGCCGGCCTGCACGGTGAGCCGGTCGACGACCCGCTGCTCCCGGCCGTGCTGCACACCATCGCCGTCTTCGATCTCGACCGCGCCGATTTCGCGTCGTTTCTGCGCAGCATGGTGATGGACCTGACCGTGCTGTCGTACCCGACCTACGACGACCTGCTCGACTACATGGAGGGCTCGGCGGCGGTCATCGGCACCATGATGTTGCCGATCCTCGGCAGCTCCGACCCGGCGGCGGCCCGCGAGCCGGCCCGCCAGCTCGGCTTCGCCTTCCAGCTCACCAACTTCATCCGGGACGTCGCCGAGGACCTCGACCGGGGCCGCACCTACCTGCCCGACGAGGACCTGGCCAAGTTCGGCGTCACCCGCGACGACCTGCTCGCCGCGAAGGAACAGGCCCGCACCACGCCGAGGATCCGGGACCTGATCGAGTACGAGGTGAGCCGCGCCCAGGCGCACTACGAGGCTGCCGCGCCGGGCATCACCCTGCTCAGCCCCGCCTCGCAGGCGTGCATGCGGACCGCGTACGCGCTCTACGGCGGGATCCTCGACGAGGTCGCCGCACAGGGCTACGACGTGTTCGTCCGCCGGGCGCTGGTGCCGCAGCGCCGCCGGCTGGCGGTGGCCGCCCGGGCCCTGCTCACCCCGACCGGCAGCCCGGTCGCCGTACCCGGGCCGAGCCTGGTCTCGCGGTGAGCACGCGGACCGCGGTGGTGCTGTTCACCCGCGACCTGCGGGTGCACGACCACCCGGCGCTCGCCACCGCCTGCGCGGCGTTCGACCGGGTGGTGCCGCTGTACGTGCTCGACCCGGCGCTCGCCGACCGGTCACCGAACCGCACCCGCTTCCTGCACCAGAGCCTGGCCGAGCTGCGCGAGGCACTGCGCCGGCGCGGCGGTGACCTGGTGGTACGCCAGGGCGACCCGGTGGCCGAGACGATCCGGCTGGCCCGGGAGGTGGGCGCCGAGGGGATCGGGCTCTCCGCCGACGTCAGCCGGTACGCCCGCCGCCGGGAGCGCCGGCTGCGTGCGGAGTGCGACCGGCACCGGCTCATCCTGCGGCTCTTCCCCGGCCTGACGATCGTCGAGCCGGGGGCGCTGCGCCCGGGCGGGGGCGACCACTACCGGGTCTTCAGTCCGTACCACCGCGCCTGGGCGGTGGCCGACCGCCGCGAGGAGCTGGCCGCGCCCCGGCGCGTCACCCTGCCCGACGGCGTGCGGCCCGGCCGGCTGCCCGCGCCGCCGAAGGGCGAGTCGCCCGGGGCCGCGGTGGGCGGCGAGAGCGTCGGGCAGCGCCGGCTCACGCAGTGGCTGCCCACCCTCGACCGGTACGACGACATCCACGACGACCTGGCCGGCGACGAGACCTCTCGGCTCAGCCCGTACCTGCGGTTCGGCTGCCTGTCGCCGCTGGCCGTGGCGAACCGGGCCGGCGGCACCGAGGGACCGTTCGTCCGGCAGCTCTGCTGGCGGGACTTCTACTACCAGGTCACCGCCGCCTTCCCGGACATCTCCATCAGCGCCTACCGGCGCGGCGCCACGGAGGACTGGCGGTACGACGCGGACGCGCTCGCCGCCTGGACCGAGGGGCGCACCGGAATGCCGATCGTCGACGCCGGGATGCGGCAGATGCGCGCCGAGGGGTGGATGCACAACCGGGCCCGGCTGATCACCGCCGGCTACCTGACGAAGGTGCTCGGGCTGGACTGGCGGCCCGGCGTGGCCGTCTTCTTCCGTTGGCTGCTCGACGGGGACGTGGCCAACAACTCCGGCAACTGGCAGTGGGTGGCCGGCACCGGCAACGACAGCCGGCCGTACCGGAGCCTCAACCCGGTCCGGCAGGCCGAACGGTACGACCCCGACGGCGGGTACGTCCGGCGGTGGGTTCCCGAACTGGCGTCGGTGGCGGGGAGGGCGGTGCACCAGCCGTGGCGGCTCCCCGACGACGTACGCCGGAAGCTGGACTATCCGCCGCCGCTGGAGGTGCCCGGCGCCGACCCGGTCTGGATGCGCTGACCCGACCCGGACTAGAGGCAGGAGTGCAGCACCTCGACCAGTTCGTCCACCCGGTCGTGGTCGGCCAGGTGGGTGGTGGCGTAGGCGAAGACGTAGCCCCGCTCGGGGTCGGCCCAGGCGCTGCTGCCGCCGATTCCGCCCATGCCCCAGCTCCCGTCCGGCTCGCGCTGCATCCCCAGCGTCCAGCAGGCCCGGCGATCGAGCACCAGGTCGGGGCCGTCGTACTGGACCCGGGTGGCCTCGGCGACCAGCTCGGGGCTGAACAGGCGGACCCCGTCGAGGGTGCCGCCGGCGGCCAGGCCCGCGTAGAGCCGGGCCAGCGCGGACGCCGTGGCGTGCAGGTTGACCGCCGGGACCTGCGCGCCCCGCCAGAGCGGGCTGTTGACCATCGCCAGGTCGAGGCCGCCGGGTGGGTTGTCCAGCGCCCGGGCCCGCAGCGACCCCGGCTCACCCAGCATCCGCACCGGCCAGGCCGGATCGCCGTACGACAGGTCCACGCACCGCCGCTGGTCTGCCGCCCCGAGGCCGAAACCCAGGTCGAGGCGCCACGGGTCGGCGATCTCCTCGGCCAGGAACCGCCCCACCGACCGCCCGTCGACCCGGCGGACCAGCTCGCCCACCAGGTGCCCGTACGTCCAGGCGTGCTCGCCCGCGACGCTGCCCGGCTCCCACACCGGTTCGGCGGCGGCCAGGTCGGCGCAGAGCAGCTCCCAGTCGGCGACCGCCTCGGCCGGCCGGGCCACCGGGAAGGTCGGTAGGCCGGCGGTGTGGTTCAGCACCTGGCGGACCGTGGCGGGGGTGCGGAACCCCGGCCAGTGGGTAGCCACCGGGTCGTCCAGGTCGAGCCGACCCCGGTCGACGAGCAGCAGCAGGCAGAGCGCCGCGACCGGCTTGCCGACCGAGTAGACGTTCACCAGCGTGTCCGGCCGCCACGCCCCGCGGCTGTCGGCACCCAGGTCGACCACCGGGTGGCCGTCGTACCAGATGGTCAGGCCGGCGCCGGTCTCCCGGCCGGTGGCGAGCAGATCGTGGAAGCAGTCGCGGACGGGGGCGAAGCGATCGGGCATGCGGCCACCGTAGGCGGTAGGAATGATTACGGGCGCGGGAATTCTGGCGGGGTCGCTGGCCGGCGTCCGGTGGCTGGGGAATGCTGACGGCATGGCGGAGCCGGAAGTGGTGGACGTGGTCGTGGTCGGGCTGGGCGTCGGCGGCGAGGAGGTGGCCGGGCGGCTCGCCGAGGCCGGCCTGAGCGTCGTCGGCATCGAACGGGACCTGGTCGGCGGGGAGTGCCCGTACTGGGGGTGCATCCCCAGCAAGATGATGATCAGGGCGGCGAACGCGCTCGCCGAGGCGCGGCGGGTCAACGAGCTGGCCGGTTCGGCCCAGGTCCAGCCGGACTGGGCGCCGGTGGCCAAGCGGATCCGCGAGGAGGCCACCGACACCTGGGACGACACGGTGGCGGTCGACCGGTTCACCGGCAAAGGTGGGCGGTTCCTGCGCGGCAGCGCCCGGCTCGACGGCCCCGGCCGGGTACGCGTCGGTGACCAGGTCATCCAGGCCCGGCACGGGATCGTGTTCGGCACCGGCACCCGGCCCTCCGTGCCGCCGATCGAGGGGCTGGCCGACACGCCGTACTGGACGAACCACCAGGCGATCGAGGTCGAGGAGCTGCCCGAATCGCTGCTGGTGCTCGGCGGCGGCGCGATCGGGCTGGAGCTGGCGCAGGTGTTCGCCCGGTTCGGCGTCCGGGTGACGGTGGTCGAGGCGGCGGACCGGGTCCTCGCCGTCGAGGAGCCCGAGTCCTCCGAGGTGGCCGAGAAGGCGCTGCGCGCCGACGGGGTGGAGATCCGCACCGGCGTCAAGGCGGACCGGGTCAGCCACGACGGTGCCACCTTCACCGTGCACGCCGGCGACGACGCGTTCCACGCGGAGCGGCTGCTGGTGGTCACCGGGCGCCGGGCGCACCTGGAGGAACTGGGCCTGGACACGATCGGCGTGGACCCCGGCCAGCGCTACCTGCCGGTCGACGGGCAGATGCGGGTGACCGACGGTGTCTGGGCGGTCGGCGACGTCACCGGTGAGGGGGCCTTCACCCACATCGCGATGTACCAGGCGGCGATCGTCATCGCCGACGTGCTCGACCGCAGCCGGCACGCCGACAGTGGCCCCGACCCGAGCGGGACGGCCAGCGTGGTGGGCGGTGCGATGGGCGCGGCCAGCGCGGTCGGCGGCGCGATGACCGCGACCGGCCCGAGCGGTGCCGCCGGTACCCTGCCCCGCGCCGACTACCGGGCGCTGCCCCGGGTCACCTTCACCGATCCGGAGGTCGGTGCGGTCGGCCTCACCGAGCACCAGGCCCGCCAGCGCGGCATCAACGTGCAGGTCGGCTTCGCCCAGCTGTCGTCGTCCGCCCGGGGATGGATCCACAAGGCCGGCAACGAGGGCTTCATCAAGCTCGTCGCGGACGCCGACCAGGGCGTGCTGGTCGGCGCGACCTCGGTCGGCCCGGCCGGCGGCGAGGTGCTGTCGGCGCTGGTGGTGGCGGTGCACGCGGCGGTGCCGTTGAGCCACCTCCGGCACATGATCTACGCGTACCCGACGTTCCACCGGGCGATCGAGGACGCCCTGCGCGACCTCAGCTGACGGTGCCGTGGCGGCCGGCACCGGCGGCGAACCGGGCCGCGCCGGCCGCCGCGTCCGTGTCCAGCGACCGCACCCCGTACGCCAGTTCGGTGGCGAGCGCCTCCGGCTCGGTCAGGCCGGCGGTGGCGAGCACCGACGCGCGATCGTTGCGCAGGCAGGTCTGCGGGTGGCGGGCGATCTCGGCGGCCAACCGCTCGGCCTCCGCCCGCGCCTCACCCGGCGGGACCAGTCGGTTGACCAAGCCCATCGCGTACGCCTCCTCGGCGGGCACCGGGCGGCCGGTGAGGATCAGGTCCATCGCCCGGCTCTCCCCGATCAACCTCGGCAGCCGGACCGTCCCGCCGTCGATCAGCGGTACGCCCCAGCGCCGGCAGAACACCCCGAGCACCGCGTCGGACTCGGCGACCCGCAGGTCGCACCAGAGCGCCAGCTCCAGGCCGCCGGCCACGGCGTACCCGGAGATCGCGGCGACGACCGGCTTGGACAGCGACATCCGGGTCGGACCCATCGGCCCGTCGCCGTCCGGCTCGACCCGGTTGCCGCTGGGCGTGCCGATCGCCTTGAGATCGGCGCCGGAGCAGAACGTGCCGCCGGCGCCCCAGAGCACCGCGACCCGGGCCTCCGGGTCGGCCTCGAAGGCGCGGAACGCGTCGGCGAGCGCCCGCGCGGTCGGACCGTCGACGGCGTTGCGCGACGCCGCCCGGTCGAGGATCACCGTGGTCACCGGTCCGTCGTGCGTGACGTGTACGGCCATCGGCACAGCATGCCGCCCGGCGGCGCCGGCACGCCAGGGCGTGCCGGCGCCCGATCTGTCAGTGGCCGCAGGCGGTGTCGAGCGCCTTCAGGGTCGGGTCCAGGTCCGGCGCCTCGACCTTGGTGGCGTTCGGGCCGGTCAGCCGCTTCTCGATCGCGCCGGCCAGGTTCTCCACCGCGGTGCGCACCTGCGGGTCGGCGGCCCGGGCGGCCTCCTTGCGCAGCCCCTCCGCCATCGCCGTGTAGTGGGCGCGGACCTTCTCGCCGGCCTCCTTGGCGCTGACCGGCTTGTCGATGGCCGCGATGGCGTCGTCCGCCATCCCGACGAAGTGCTCCTTGGCGACCGCGAGCGCGGCGTCGCAGACCTGCTTGCTGTTCGCGGCGACGTCGACCGTCGGGCTGGGCGCGCCGGTCGGCGACGAGGCGGCGGCCGGAGTCTTCTCCTGTTCCGTCGGCTGGCAGCCGGCCGCCACTCCGGCGGCGACGACCAGGCTCAGGACGGTACGGACGACGCGGGCAGGGTGGTTCGTCATGGTGGTTCCCCGTGGTGGTGTGTCTTCCCGGAGGTCGGATCGACCCGGGAGCCCGTCACTTCAGGACGCGGCAGCCCGGGTGCGCATGCCCGTTCCGCCGTGCCGGGCAGCTAGCATCGCCGACGGCAACGATCATGCGAGGTGCCCCGCGTGCGCGGGGAGAATCGGGAAGCCGGTGGAAATCCGGCACGGGCCCGCCGCGGTGACCGGGGAGCCACCGTCCACGCGCGAGAGCGCAGCCACTGGCCGTACGGCTGGGAAGGCGGGCGGCCAGGCGTCGATCCGGGAGTCCGAAGACCGGCCTCGCGTCGACCGCCCACCCGTCCGGGGTGGGCCTTGCGCAGCGGGAGCCTGCCGTGGACCTCTACACCGCCATCCACCGTCGCCGGGACGTCCGGGCCGAGTTCACCGGGGCGCCGGTGCCGGACGACACCTTGCACCGCGTCCTCGACGCCGCGCACGCCGCGCCCAGCGTCGGCTACTCACAGCCGTGGGACTTCGTCCTGGTCCGGGACGCCGGGCTGCGCCGCCGCTTCCACGAGCACGTCCGGACGGAGCGGGACACCTTCGCAGCCACCCTCTCCGGCGAGGCGGCGGCACGGTTCGCCCGCATCAAGATCGACGGTGTGTTGGAGTCGACCCTGTCGATCGTGGTGACCTACGACCCGTCGCGGGGTGGCCCGGCCGTGCTGGGCCGGCACGCCATCGCCGACGCCGGCCTCTACTCGGTCTGCCTGGCCATCCAGAACCTCTGGCTGGCCGCCACCGCCGAGGGCCTCGGCGTCGGCTGGGTCTCCTTCTACCGGGAGCCGTTCCTGGCCGACCTGCTGGGTATTCCCACCGGCATCCGGCCGGTGGCCTGGCTCTGCGTCGGGCCGGTGACGCACCTGGAGGAGGTGCCCGACCTGGCCCGGCACGGCTGGCGGCAGAAGCGCCCACTGGCCGAGGCCCTGCACACCGACCGGTGGGCGGGCGGCCACTGACCCGTCGCGAACTGTGTGAAGAGTTGTGGTCGTCCCAGCGACGACAACTCTTCACGCCACGCTGACCGTGGGCAGGCCGAGCCAGTCCGCCAGCGCCGCCAGCTCGGCGTCCACCGCCGCGGTGACGGCGGGGTCGAACGGGACGTCCTGGTGGACGGCGTGCACCCGCAGGACCCCGGCCCGGTGGTCGGCCGTGGCGTCCACCTTGCCGACGAGTCGGTCGTGGTGCAGCACGGGCAGTGCGAAGTAGCCCCAGCGGCGCTTCGCCTGCGGCAGGTACATCTCCAGGACGTACTCGAAGTCGAAGAGCTCCCGGGCCCGCTTCCGGTCGTGGACCAGCCGGTCGAACGGCGACAGCAGCGCGGTACGGCCGGCGAACGGCTGGCCGAGGGCCGCCGGGTCCACCCGCCACCCGCCGGCGGTGCCCTCGACCTGTGCCGGTTCACCGGCCTCCCCGACGACCGACGCCCGGGCGATGCCCAGCGAGCGCAACCGCCGCTCGTCGCGCGTCCGCCGGGCCTCGTCCGCCGGGACGGCCGTCGTGCCGGCCGGGTAGACCCGTTCGGCCAGGTCCCACCGGCGTTGCCGGCCGACCCGGTCGAAGACGGCGATCTCGCCCCGGGCGGCGAGGATCTCCAGCAGCTGGGTGACGTTGCGGTTGTTCGTCCAGCCGGTCGACGGCCACGGCACCACGCTGCGGTCCGGCACGTCCCGGGAGAGCAGCGGGCCGGAGTCGCGCAGCAGGTCGAGCACGAACCGGTGGAACGTGGCGTTCGCCGCCAGCCAGTCGTGCTTGCGCGAGCCCTCCGGCGGCCACGCCGCCATCTCGGCGAGGTGCAGCCCCAGGTCCGCCGTCGGCCACACCATGGCCTGGTGCTCGAACATGGTGCGGTCCCGCTCCACCGCCTGGCGCAGGTGGTCCGGCCGGTACCCGGCGCCCAGCCGCGTCCAGGCGACGAGGTCGGCGCTGGGCGCCACGGCGGCCGTCGGATCCAGTTGCAGGAAGGTCAACCTGTTGACCACGGTCAGCAGGTCCGGCGGGCGGTGCGCGTCCAGCAGTTGGGCGCGCACCGCGATCCGCCGGGCGTCGACCCGATCGAGCCGGTGGACAGGCATGGGCCGAGGCTATGCGCCCTCAGAAGTCGTCGTCCAGGCTGACCTCACCGCCGACCGCCACCTGGTACGCGGACACCCGCCGCTCGAAGAAGTTGGTCAGCTCCTGCACGTCCTGCAACTCCATGAACGGGAACGGGTTCGTCGACCCGTACGCGGGCGGCAGGCCGAGCCGGGCGAGCCGCGCGTCCGCCACGTACTCCAGGTAGCGGCGCATGTCGGCGGTGTTCATGCCCGGCAGGCCGTCCCCGCAGAGGTCCCGGGCGAAGGCCAGCTCGGCCGTCACCGCCTCGTCCAGCATGGTCCGCACCTCATCCGCCATCGCCTCGTCGAACAGCGACGGCTCCTCGGCGCGGACGGTGTCGACCACCGAGAAGGCGAACTCCATGTGCATCGACTCGTCGCGGAACACCCAGTTGGTGCCGGTGGCCAGCCCCGAGAGCAGCCCGCGCGAGCGCAGCCAGTAGACGTAGGCGAAGGCGCCGTAGAAGAACAGCCCCTCCACGCACGCCGCGAAGCAGATCAGGTTGAGCAGGAACGCCCGCCGCTCCGCCCGGCTCTCCAGCCGCTGCAGGCCGCCGATCGAGTCGATCCAGCGGAAGCAGAACTCCGCCTTGTCGCGGATCGACGGGATGTGCTCGACCGCCGCGAACGCCTTGGCCCGCTCGTCGTGGTCGGGCAGGTAGGTGTCGAGCAGGGTCAGGTAGAACTGGACGTGCACCGCCTCCTCGTAGAGCTGCCGGGAGAGGTAGAGGCGGGCCTCGGGCGCGTTGACGTGCTGGTAGAGGTTGAGCACCAGGTTGTTCGCCACGATCGAGTCGCCGGTGGCGAAGAACGCCACCAGGCGGTGGACCAGGTGCCGCTCGCCGGCGGAGAGCGTGGCCAGATCGGGTACGTCGGAGGCCAGGTCCACCTCCTCCACCGTCCAGGTGTTGCGGATGGCGGCTCGGAACCGCTCGTAGAAGTCCGGGTAGCGCATCGGTCGCAGGGTCAGGTCCATGCCGGGGTCGAGCAGCATCGTCACTGGCAGGCCTCGCAGATCTCGGGGTTCTCCAGCGAGCAGGCGACCGCGTCGCTCTCGCCGACGGACAGGGTGAGCAGGGCCGGTGCCGCCGGTCGCGGCGAGGGCACGGGGGCGGCGGCCGGCGCGGCGGCGACCGTGGTCTGGGCGATCCGGGTCGCCGGGCGGGACCGCAGGTAGTAGGTGGTCTTCAGGCCGGCCCGCCAGGCGTACGCGTACATGGACGAGAGCCGGCCGATGGTCGGGCTGGCCTGGAACAGGTTGAGCGACTGCGACTGGTCCACGTACGGGGCGCGGGCGGCGGCCAGGTCGATCAGCGCCTTCTGCGGCAGCTCCCACGCGGTGCGGTGCAGCGCCTTCAGCTCCGCCGGCAGGTCCAGCCCCTGCACCGAGCCGTCCGCCCGCTTGATCGCGTCCCGGGTCTGCGGGGTCCACCGGCCCAGCCGCTTCAGGTCGGCGACCAGGTGCCGGTTGACCTGGAGGAACTCCCCGGAAAGGGTCTCCCGCTTGAAGACGTTGGAGACCAGCGGCTCGACGCACTCGGCGCAGCCGGCGATCGAGGCGATGGTGGCCGTCGGCGCGATCGCCACCAGCAGCGAGTTGCGCAGCCCGTGCCGGGCCACCTTCTCCCGCAGCGCCGCCCACGCCTCCGGCCGGGTCGGCCGGGCGTCCGGCCAGTGGTCCGGGTGCAGCACCCCGCCGGCGGCCCGGGTCAGCGGGTACGCCGGGTGCGCGCCGCGCTCCGCCGCCAGGTCGGCGGAGGCGTCGTACGCGGCCAGGGCGATCTCCTCGGCGATCCGGGTGGACAGGGCCAGCGCCTCCGGCGAGTCGAACGGCAGTCGCAGCGCGGCGAAGACGTCGGCCAGCCCCATCACGCCCAGCCCCAGCGGCCGCCACCGCCGGTGCGCGGTGGCCGCCTGCTCGGTGGGGAACCAGTTCCGGTCGATCGCCCGGTCCAGCGCCCCCACCGCCAGCCGGACCGTCGTGGCGAGCGTGGCGAAGTCCACGCCACCGTCGACGAGGTGGGCGGCCAGGTTGACCGAGCCGAGCGTGCAGACCGCCGTCTCGTCGTCGCTGGTCACCTCCAGGATCTCGGTGCACAGGTTGGAGTGGTGCACCACGCCGCCGCCCGCGCCGACCTGGTTGCAGGTGCGGTTCGCCGCGTCCTTGAACGTCATCCAGCCGTTGCCGGTCTGCGCCAGGGTGCGCATCATCCGGCCGTACAGGGTGCGGGCCGGCAGCGTCCGTACCGCCTTGCCGGCGGCCTCCGCCGCCCGGTACGCGGCGTCGAACTCCGCGCCCCACAGGTCGACCAGCTCCGGCACCTCCTTCGGGTCGAACAGCGACCAGTCGGCGTCCGCCTCGACCCGGCGCATGAACTCGTCCGGCACCCAGTTGGCCAGGTTGAGGTTGTGCGTACGCCGGGCCTCGTCGCCGGTGTTGTCCTTCAGCTCCAGGAACTCCTCGATGTCGGCGTGCCAGGTGTCCAGGTAGACGCAGGCCGCGCCCTTGCGCCGGCCGCCCTGGTTGACCGCCGCGACGCTGGCGTCGAGGGTGCGCAGCCAGGGCACGATGCCGTTGGAGCGGCCGTTGGTGCCCCGGATCAGCGACCCCCGCGAGCGCACCCGGGACCACGAGACGCCGATCCCACCGGCGAACTTGGACAGCCTCGCCACCTGCGTGTAGCGCTCGTAGATCGAGTCCAGCTCGTCGCGGGGCGAGTCGACCAGGAAGCAGGAGGAGAGCTGCTGGTGCCGGGCGCCGGCGTTGAACAGCGTCGGCGAGCTGGGCAGGTAGGCCAGCCGGGACATCAGCCGGTACAGCTCGCCGGCCTGCTCCACGGTGTCGGACAGGCCGGCAGCCACCCGCAGCCAGAAGTGCTGCGGCCGTTCCAGCACCGCCCGGCTGCGCGGGTGGCGCAGCAGGTAGCGGTCGTGCAGGGTGCGCAGTCCGAAGTACTCGAACGCGTCGTCGCCGGCGTGGTCGACCAGGGCGTCGAGGGCGGCGGCGTGCGTCGCGACGAAGCCGGCGAAGCCCGGGTCCAGCAGGCCCTCGGCGTACGCGGCGGCGACGCTGTCGCTGAAGCTGTCGATGCCCTGGCCGGTGGTCTCGTCGGCGATCCGCCCGGCGAGCAGGCGGGCGGCCAGCCGGGCGTAGCCGGGCTCCTCGGCGGTGAGCCCGGCCGCCGCCGCGATGGCCAGCCGGGTCAGCTCGTCGGGGTCCGCGCCGGCGGTGCGCCCCGACTCGACCAGGGCGAGGATCCGCTCCGGGTCGGTGTCGGGCAGGTCGTGGTGGTGCTGGTGCAGCAGGTCCCGCAGTGCCCCGACCGGGGGTGGGGCGATGGTGGATGACGCCGTCACGTGCTCTCCTGGGTGGTCGGTGTGGACCGTGGGAGGGCACGACGGCACGCCGGATCGCCACCGGTCGGTGTGCCGGCGGTGCTCCGTACGGCTCGACGGCCCTCCCACGAGGCCCCGAGGTGGTCCGCGTGCCCGGTGGGCACGCACTGCTGGCAGGTCTTCGGACTCGCGGGCAGACGCGTCCGGCGCGTTCGCCTACTGGCCGTCGCTTCCCGGGCCCCGTCGGGCCCAGTGCTCGTGACGGCGGTCGTTCCCGCTCACCGCTGCGGGGCAGTCCCGGATTCGCACCGGGTTCCCTGTTCGGCGCGACGCCTGGCGGACGTCGACGCCTGGCGGACCCTCGGGGGGTCGCACCAGCAGTGAAAGTGATCCTAGATGTAGTGGGTCACAAAAAGCCAACACACCATATGCTGTGGGCGTGTCGCGCCGGTGAGAAAATCTGCGCCGCGTACAACCTGGACGGTGCCCGACCCCGTCAGCGGGGTGGATGTTCACGGACGGGGTGGGTGGATGCGGGCGGACCTGGAACAGGAGTACGTCGAGTACGTCAGGTCACGGCTGCCGACGCTGCGCCGGATCGCCTGTCACCTGACCGGGGACGCGCACCGCGGCGACGACCTGGTCCAGACCGCCGTCACCCGGCTCTACGTCGGTTGGCGGCGGGCCCGCGAGGCGGAGAACGTCGACGCGTACGTGCGGACCGTGCTGGTCCGGGTCTTCCTCGACGAGAAGCGCCGGCTCTGGTCCCGCGTCCGCCTGGTCGACACGCCACCCGAGCCGGCGCCCGCCCCGACCGGCGACGCGGTGGAGGACCGGGAGTTGCTGCACGCCGCGCTCGCCCAGGTGCCGCCCCGGCAGCGGGCCGTGCTGGTGCTGCGCTTCCTGCACGACCGCCCGGTGGACGAGGTGGCCGCCACCCTCGGCTGCACCGCCGGCACGGTCAAGAGCCAGACCTCGCACGGCCTGGCCAGCCTGCGCCGGCTGCTCGGCACGGACGCCTACGCGATCACCGGAGAGGGGATGTGATGGAGGAGAAGCTGCTGGCGCCGCTGCGGGACGTACCGCTCCCGCCGTCCGCCGTGGACCTGCACCGGGCCGTACGCGACGGGCGCCGACGGGTGCGGCGGCGGCGGATCGCCGCGACGGCCACCGCCGGGCTCGCGGTGGTCGCGGTCCTGGCCGCCGCCCCGGCGCTGGTCGGCCGGGCGGACCGGCCGACGCCGGTCACCCCCGCGATCCCGCCCTCCCCGACCGCCGCGCCGATGCCGGCGACCGCGCCGGCCGCCTTCGACCCCGCCCGGCAGTACGCCGAGTTCGGTTGGGTGCCCCCCGTCATGACCGACCGGACCGTCCGGACCGGAACCGACCAGCTCGCGCTGACCGCCTCGGCGCCGCAGACGTCACCCCGGCCCGTCAAGGACGCGCCCGCGGCCGAACTGCGGATCGTCTCCGCCGGCCGGGACATCACGCTCGGTATCGACCGGGACTTCGCCGTGGCCGCCGGCCGGGCGGGCTCCGCCGGCCTGGAGCCGGCCGAGCCGGTCAACGGCCGGACCGCCCGCTGGAACACCAACGCCGCCGTCGAGCCCCGGTCCGCCGCGCTGCGCTGGGAGTACGCCCCGGGCGCCTGGGCCGAGGTGATCGTGCGGCACATCCCCGAGAGTGCCGGCGACCCGCGCGCCGTCGCCCGGCGGATCGCCCTCGACCTCCGCTACGCCGTGGACTGGCCGATCCGGCTCCCGGTGCGCTTCGCCACGCCCCCGGCCGGCCTGAAGCCGATGGCGTACCTGGTGAGCAGGATGGCGAACGACCGCTGGGACGTCGAGCTCTCCTACGGCACCGGCAAGCGGACGAAGTACGGGGACTGGCCGCTGGTCGTACTGATGCTGCCCCGCAAGTCGACGACCGGCGACGACGGGGTCATCGGCGACCCGACCTCCCGCATCGACGGCCACCCCGCCCGCCGCACGTCCTCCCTGGACGGCGGCGCGAGCCTCCAGGTCTACGGAGTCCAGGGCCTGTACGTGGAGATGACCGCGCACGACAAGGCCACCCTGCGCAAGCTCGGCGGCAACCTGGACGGGCTGTTCCGCAGCGCCACCTTCCACCCGGAGGCCCACGACTGGCGCTGAGGTCGGCCGGGCGGCGGAATTCGTCCCCGCCGCCCGGTTTGCGACCGCATCTGCCGGGAAGTCGGGGAAGGTGCGAGCGCTGATGAACAAGATCGAGCAGAACGCCGCGCTGGACCCGGTCGGCGACCGGCTCCAGCGGGCCGTCCAGTCGACCCTGCGCGGGCAGCGGGTCCGTGACCTGCTGCACGGCGTCTGGCTGGGCCATCCGCTGCACCCGGCGATGGTGCAGGTGCCGGTCGGCGCGTGGATCAGCGCCGCCGTGCTGGACCTGCTGCCCGGTCAGCGTCGGGCCGCGACCACCCTGGTCGGGCTCGGTACGGTGAGCGCCCTCCCGGCCGCCGTCGCCGGGCTGAACGACTGGGCCGCCCTGGCTCGGGACCAGCGCCGCGTCGGACTGGTGCACGCCGCCTCCAACTCCGTCGCGCTGGTGTTCTACGCCAGCTCGCTCGCCGCCCGGATGCGCGGCCGGCACGGCATGGGGCGGGCCCTGGCGTACCTGGGGCTGAGCGCGGCCAGCGCCGGGGCGTACATCGGCGGGCACCTGGCGTACAAGCAGGGCGCCCAGGTCAGCCAGAGCATCTCCGAGCTGCACCGGATGACCGACGAATGGAAGGCCATCGCCGACCTGGCGACGCTGCCGCAGCGCGAGCTGATCACGCGCGAGGTGGACGACGTGTCGGTGATCCTCTACCGGCACGGCGACGACGTCACCGTGATGCTGGAACGCTGCCCGCACCAGAGCGGCCCGCTCGGCGAGGGCGACGTGCAGGAGATCGACGGCCACACCTGTGTGGTCTGCCCGTGGCACGGCTCCGCGTTCCGGCTCAACGGCGGCGAGGTCGTGCACGGCCCGTCCGCCAACGACCAGCAGATCCTGCCGACCCGGGTGGTCGACGGAATCCTCCAGACCAAGCTGCCCTGACCTCGCACCGGCACCCGCCGGACCGCTGTGACCCGGGCCAGGCGGCCCGTCGGTCCACGGGATTGCGGGCACGGCAGGGCGCCGCGGACCGGGCCAGGGACCTGCCGGTTCCGGTCGCGAGCGCCACAGCTCACGCCGGCCCGCTGTTCGTCGGCGCCGCCCGGTGCGCGTACCCCTGGTCAGTCGCGGCGGTGGCGAGCGCGGGCGGCCGCGACGGCCCGGGCCGGGCGGCGGCGCAGCCCGAGCACCGCGCCGATCTGCGCGCCGACGATGCTGGCCACGGCGAGCACTGCGGAGACCGCCAGTGGCCGGTTCATCCCGTCGTCGTCGGTGGCCCGCGACGCCCCGGCCGCCATCGCCGGCGGTGCCCCCGCCGGCCGCTCCACCTGCGGCGGCATCGTCCGCGGCGCCGGCTGCCCGGGCGTCGCGTCGGTCCCGCCCGGTCCGACCTGGCCGCCTGGGGTACCCGGCCCGGCCTGCTCGTCGGGGACCGGCGTGCTGCGCGGCTCCTTGGGGGACGCGGCCGGCGGATGCGGCGACGGCTTGCGCGGCGTCGACGAGTCCGCCACCAGCCGGCCGGTCGCGTGCGTGCGCACGCCGTCGTCCTCGGCCCGCGCCGGCAGCTTGATCAGCTGCCCCGGCCGGATCCGGTCGGCGTCCTGCAGCCGGTTGAGGCGGGCCACCTCCCGGTAGCGGTCGAAGTCTTCCAGGTAGCGCTCCGCCACCTCGCCCAGGTAGTCGCCTTTGGCCACCCGGTAGACCGGTGGGGCCGGGTGCGACCGGGCCGCCTCGGCGCCGGCACCCTCCGGCGCCGACCCGACGTGCGGCGCCGCGAGGACGCCTGTCGCCGGCGGCAGCGCCGCGGTCACCGTCGCCGGGTGCCCGGTGGCCGTGGTCGTCGGGTACGTCATGGCGGCCGCCGCGCTGGCCGCCGGGCTCGCCGCGATGATCAATGCGACCGATCCGACCAGGGCCGCCGCGGCCCGCTGCTGCCGGCTCATCCCGGGCAGCCGGGGCGCCGGCCGCCGCGTCGACTGCGCCGCCAGCTCCACCAGCACGGAGAAGGCGAACGTCGCCCAGCCGAACCAGCCGACCAGGGCCAGCGCCCGCAGGAACAACCGACCGTCGTCCCGGCTGGTCAGCGCCGTGCCGACCTCCGACAGGGTGGGTAGCTGGTCGGGCAGTGGATTGCCGGCGAAGGCGAGCAGCGCCACCGGCGCGCCCACCAGCAGCGCGACCAGGACGACCAGCGACCCGAACCCGGTGAGCAACTGGCCGGTCCGCCGAACGGCGGAGCCACGCGGTGCGGTCATGGCGGCCTTCCCTTCCTACGGTGCCCCGGTGAGCGCCCGCGCAGTGGCCTCACCCGAGACGGTGACGGTGTCGTCCATGCCGAAGAGGCCGAGCATGTGCCGGCGGTAGGTGACGGTGACGCGTACCCGAATCTGCTTCTCGCCGTCGATCACGGGGAAGCTCACCTGGTGCCCGGTCGCGCCCGCCGCCGAGAGGTAGTCGCGGACGGCCGCCCGCGCGTCGCCCTCGTCGATCTCCTTCGGGCCGCCCTCGATCGCGCGGGCCCGGTCGACGGCCTGGCCGCCGCTGCGGGCCGCCTCGGCGGCGAGGTTGTCGGCGCGTTGCAGCGACCGGAGCTGGCCGGCGCCGTCGTACGCGACGCCGATGACCGCGAGCACGCCGGTCATCGCGACGGCCAGGAACAGGCTCACCCGTCCCTCGTCGCGGCCGGCCCGACGGGCGGTCATCCCCGGCTCCGGTAGCGGTCCAGCGGGGAGGTGAAGGTGGCCGAGGCGGTGGTGCGCAGCGGCATCCCGGGCAGCGCCGGCAGCCGCAGGTCGCGGTGGGACACCACGCAGGTCACCGAGACGGTCACGCTCGCCGGCTGCCCGGCCGGGCTGCGGTACGCCGCGTTGAAGCTGGTCGACCGGCCACGTACCGAGCCGCTGAAGGTCATCCGGGGCGCGCCGGCGCAGTTCAGGCCTCGCCAGTCGAGCTGGCGGCGGACGGCGTCGCGGGCCGCGTCGCGGGCGGTGCCGGCGTCCCGGGAGATCGAGGCGGCCCGGGCGGCGTCGTGCGCGGCCGCCTCCACCGCCTCGTCGGCGATCGCGGTGCGCCCGGTCACCCCGGCCAGCACGATCAGCGCGATGAACGCCGGGGCGAGCACGGCCACCTCGACGGAGACCGAGCCCCGGGCGCGGCCGTCCGCGACGGCGCTCACGGGTTCGTCCAGCGTTCGACGGTGCCGTGCGCGGTCTGCCGGACCCGGAAGCTGACGCCCGGGATGACCGACAGGGACCGGCCGGTGACCGTGCAGGTGACCTCGGTGGGTCCGGTGACGCAGGTCGGCCCCGGATTGTCCCAGCCGACGAGCCAGTCACCGGCCGCGCCGAGGAACCGGGTGGCCCGGGCCTCGCCCGCCCCGGCCGGCGCCTGGAGCACCCGCTGCGCGTTCACCCCGCTCTGCGCGGCGTTCAGCGCGGTGGACCGGGCGACGAACCACGCGGCCACCTGGACCGAGGCGAAGAGCAGCACCAGCACCGCCGGCATGACGACGGCCAGCTCGACCGGGTTCGCGCCCCGGTCCGTACCCCCGGCGGCGAGCCGTCGCCGCACGGCCCGCACCACGCCACGCACGGCGATCGGCACGACGCGACCGGCCGCGCCGTTCCGGGCGGCCCGGCCGGACCGGGTGGCCTGGTCAGGCTGTGCGGCGTGGCCGGACCGAATCGGGTGGCCGGGCCCGACGGTGGTCGAACTCGTTCTCCTCGCGCAGCGCGCCGATGGCCCCCCGCCGGGTACCGGGACGGCGCGCCCGGGCCGGGTCGCCGGCCCGGGGCGAGGACGGCCGGACGCGCCCCGGGGCCGGGCGGTCGGGGCCGCCCGGCCGGTCCGGGGTGCGTCCGGCCAGCTCATCGGAGGGATCACGGCGCGGCCGGGACGCTGTCCATCCAGTCGGTGGCCCGCGTCATCACCAGCGCGGTGACCGCGAGTGCCGCCGCGACCAGGCCGAAGATGATCACCGCGGTCGGCACCGGGCTGTCACCCCGATCCCCCTCGCGGCGCAGCTCCGCCAGCCGTGCGGCCAGCGTGACGTGCAGATGTGCGATCAGTTGCATGGCGTGCTCCTTGTCGGGGTGGCGGTCTACAGGCGGGCCACGAACGGGTAGAGCATGAAACCGAGCAGGACGAAGACCAGCAGCGAACCGGGGATGTCCAGCCGGCTGGTCACCCCCTCGGCGCGGGTCAGGTTGTCGGTACGGATCTGGTCCCGCAGCGAGTCGGCACGACTGCGCAGGGTCTCGTGGACCTGCGCGCCCTCGCTGCCGGAGGAGCGCATGATCGCCCCGACGTCGCCCAACTCCGGGATGCCGATCCGCTCGGCCAGCTCCTGGAGCTCGTCCCAGGGCGAGTGCATCTGCATCTGCGCGATCCGCAGCGACTCGCGGATCCGGTCGAAGACCCAGCCGTCGCAGACCGCCGCCGCCCGTTCCAGCGACTGCACCGGGCCGTGCGCCGCCGACAGCTGCAGCGCCACCAGGTCGAGGTAGGTGCAGACGGCCGCGCGGAACTCGTCGCGCGCCGCGTCCGCCCGCGCCAGCACCGCGCGGTGCGCGAGCAGCCCGCAGACCAGCGCCATCCCGAGGCTGCCCAGCACCGGTACGACCACCGGCAGGCGGACCCCGCCGAGGAAGAGCACCGCTCCCAGCACGGTCGGGGTGGCCAGCCCGATCAGGGCGGAGACCAGCACCGACAGGGCGTACTGCTCGGGGGTCTTGTCGATCAGCGCGAGCTGCCGGTGCGGCGGGCTGAGCCAGCGGGAGAACCCGCCCAACCAGTCCGGTCCCCGGCTCGCAGCGACGGTGCCCGGGGGCTGGTGCAGCCGGCGCAGCGCGGGGCCGAGCGCCGGGGCGGCCGGCAACGCCTCCCGGACCGCCAGGAACAGGCCCAGCCCCACGGTGGCCCCGCCGAGCACGGCGATCGCGAGCTGCCAGTTGACGATCACGCGATCGCCTCCTCCGGGTCGGGGGCGGGGAGGAAGCGGGCCGGCGGCGGGGGCTGGCTCATCGACCGCACCCAGATCAGCAGCCCGATGAAGGCCGCGCTGAGCACCGCCATCACCAGCTGCCCGAGCACGGTGCCGTACGGGCGGACGTACTCGGTGTTCAGCAGCCCGTACGCCAGCACGGCCAGGGTCATCCCGGTGAGGAAGCGGACCGCGAACCGGGGCTGGGTGCGCTTGGCCTCCACCTCGCGCCGGGTGCCCACCTCGGCGGCGGCGGCCGAGGCGATCGAGCCGAGCACGTCACCGAGGCGTTCGCCCCGGTCGGTCAGGTGCAGGATCAGCGCGGCCACCACCTGGTCGCCGACCGGGTCCCCGATCTCGTCGGCGAAGGCGAGCAGCGCGGTACGGGCCGTCCAGCCGGCCTGGAGGCGGGCGGCGAGCAGCCGTACCTCCTCCTGGATCTCCTCTGGGACGGTGGCGATGGTGCCGATGATCGCCTGTTGGAGGCCCTGCCCGGTGGCGGAGACGTCCTTCAGCCGGCGGGTCCACTCGCCGACCGCCTCGATCCGGGCGATCGCCCGTTCCTCGGCTCGACCCACCGAGAACAGCCAGGGCACCCCCGGTACGGCCACCGCCACGATCAGCCCCACCACCGGCAGCCCGGTGAGCAGGAAGGCCAGCGCGCCCGCCGCCACCGCCACCGCCAGCCGGACCTGGTGCGCCCGCTGCGCGCGGCGGCCCGCGCCCGAGCCCAGCCAGAGCCGGCGCAGCCCGCGCCCGGCCCCCGGCGCCGAACGGGCGGGGGCCCGGGTGCCGACCAGCGCGACCACGGCCAGCACCAGGCCGGCGACGCAGGCCGCCCCGGACACGACGGCGATCAGCTCGATGTTGGTCATCGGACCGGCTCCGTTCGCGGCTGCGGGGCCCGCAACCCCGGCTCGCTCCGCGCGCTCACCGGACTGTCCCTGTTCGCGACTGCGGGGCCTGCAACCCCGGCTCGCTCCTCGCACTCACCGGAGCGCGCCCGCCCATCCCCGAGCCGACGCCCGCGCTCACCGGCGCACCGCCGGGCCCAGTCGGCTGTGCCGGGGGCGGCGCCAGGCGCCGGTGCCGGCCTCGATGAAGCGGGTCAGCAGCCGGGCGTCGTAGCCGACCCGCAGCAACTGGTCGCGGATGCGTTCCGGCAGGTGGCGGGGGACGGCCCGGCCGTCCGGGCCGGGGCCGAAGACGTTGGTGGTGACGATCCGGTTGCCCTCGCCGACCCCGATCACCTCCTCCACGTGGGAGACGAACCGGTGCTTGCGCCCGCCGATCGCGGTCTCGTCCTCGACGGTCACGTAGACGATCAGGTCGAGGGCGTTGCCGGCCATCCGGCGGGCCTGGTCGACCGTCATCTCCCGGCCGTGGGCCAGCGCCAGCTCAATGATCCGCTCGCTCACCCCGGCCGGGGTACGGGCGTGGATGGTGCACATCGAGCCGCGGCTGGTGGTCATCGCCTGGAGCATCGGCACGATCTCCCGGGACCGGACCTCGCCGACGATGATCCGCAGCACGCCCATCCGCAGCGACACCGGGATCAGGTCGGCGATGCTCACCTCGCCCGCCGGTCGCCCGTCCATCCCGCGCTCGCCGTGTCCCTCGCGGGACTCGAAGCTCATCACCGCCCGGTGCTTGCGACCCCGGCGGGCCGGCAGCAGCTCCCGGCTCTCCTCCAGCAGCACGTACGGCTCGTCGGGCGGGATCTCGTCCATCAGCGCCCGAATGACCGTGGTCTTTCCCGCCCCGGCCAGCCCGGCGACCATGATGTTGAGCCCGGCCCGCATGGACGCCCGCAGGAAGTCGCGCAGCAGCGGGTCGATCATCTCGTCCAGGTCGGGGCGGGAGCCGGCGATCTCCTCCAGGCTGACGTCCAGCGTGTTGTGCTTGCGGATCACCGCGTACGGGCGGTGGCTGACCAGGAACACCGCGGCGAGGCGGCTGCCGTCGGGCAGTTGCAGGTCGAGCGTCGGCTTGGACGTCGACAGGGACCGCTCGGTCGCGCCGGCCCGGCGGGCCGCCGCCTGGAGGATCTCCACCAGCTCGTCGTCGCTGTCGGCGATCGGCTCGACCCAGTCGACGCCCCCGCCGTGCCGGGTGATGCGCACCTGGTCGCAGCCGAGGATGTGCACCTCCTCGATGGTGTCGTCGACCAGCAGCGTCTGGAGCCGGCCCAGCCCGACCAGCTCGGCGGTGACCTGGTCGAGCAGGATCCGCTCCTCGTCGGCGGCCATCGGGGTGCCGGCCCGACGCACCGAGTCGGCGTACCCGGAGACCACGGCGACCGCGAGCCGGGCCCGCTCGACCTCCTCGGCGTTGGCGTCGAACTCCCGGCCGCGCTGCCACTGGGTGAGCCGTTCGCTCAGTTCCCGGCGCAGCTCGCGGACCACCGCGAAGTCCACCCTCGGTCGCGGCGGCGGCGGGGTGGGCGTGGGCGGCGCGACGGGCGGCGCCGGCTGGTGGTGCCGGCCGTTCACCGGGGGCAGCGGCGGCATCGTCGAGGTCGCCGCCGGCTGCTGGCGCGGGTCGTGGGAGACCGGCTCAAACCGCATGACGTGCCTCCCCGGGCCGCTCACACCACATCCGGCACCTCCTGGGCGGCGGGCCAGGCCAGCCGGGCCCGGCGGCGGTCCAGCAGCGCCCGGACCGGCACCTCGAGCGCGCCGGCCGCGCGCATCAACGGCCGCCCGGCGCGTACGGTGCCGCCCAGGCTGAGCACCTCGGCGGTACGCGGGTCCGCCGGCAGGGTGGCGATCACCGGCACCCGCAGCGCCTTGCTGATCTCGCCCTTGCCGTGCCCGTCGCCGACCACCAGCAGCCGCAGCGTGCCCGGGGGCACCCGGTGCTCGGTGAAGTCCCGCTCGATCGCCCGGATCATCGACCGGGTGGCGGAGAGGTCGGGCAGCTGCGCCCGGGTGACCAGCAGCACCACCGCCGCGGCCCGCAGCACCGGCCACGGTGGACCGGCCACCTGCAGGCGCCCACAGTCGACGATCACGTCGTACGGCGGCTGGCCCTTCTCCAGGCTGCCGAAGAAGTCGGCGAACCGCTGCCAGAGCGGGCTGACGCTGCCCGCCTGGGCCGGGTCGACCACGCCCGGCAGCAGCAGCCGTTCCCGCCGCGGCGCGTCCAGGTCGACCAGCTGCGACCAGAAGGCGGTCTCCAGGTTGCCGTCGCGCAGCTCGCCGACGGCCAGTTCGCCGATGCCCCGGGGGCCGTCCAGCGCGCCACCGAGGTAGCCGGCGAGGATGGTGCCGCCGGCCGGGTCGCACTCGGCCAGCACCAGCCGCCGGTGCCAGCTCAGCGCGCAGGCCAGCGCGGTGGTGGTGACCCCGGGTGAGCCCTTCGCCGAGACCAGCGCGATGATCGCCACGGTCAGGCCGCCTCGACCAGCACCAGGGCGATCCGCTCCTGGGCGGCCAGCACCACCACGGCCGGCACGTCGCGGACGGGCAGCGCCACGTAGACCACCACGTCGTCGTTCTCCGGGGTGGCCGTGTCGATCACCGTGCCGGTGAACCGGGTGCCCGGCACCTGGCTGTCGTCGTTGTCGGCGGGGGTGCTGACCAGCAGCACCTTGTCGCCGGGATGGAGCTTGCGGGCGGGCACCTGGCTCTGCTTCAACCCGAGCGCGATCTGCTGCTGCCCCTCGCCGAGCAGCGGGGCGTCGGTGAGCTGCCCCATGGTCAGCAGCGTGCCGGGGGTGAGCGACACCGCCGCCCGCTTCCCGACCACCTCGTCGAGCTTGCCGGCCGGCACCGGGGACAGCCCGGCCCCGCCGGAGACCTGCACGCTGACCAGGTCGTCGGCGCTGAGCTGCCGGCCCACCTCGACCGGGCGGGCGACCGCCAGGTAGCTGCCGGTGGCCCGGACCGAGGTGACCGCGAAGGCCGCGCCGAGGCCGCCCAACGCGATCAGCAGCACCGCCAGCCCCAGCAGGCCGGGTCGGGTCCGGCGCTGGCGGAGCACCTTCGGCGGGGCGACCGGCGCGTCGACCGGGCTGCCGTTGCGGGTGACCAGGCTCATCGGGTAACCACCTGAAGCTCGTCGATCTCGATCGGAGTCGTCCCGCTGGTCCGGGTCTGGGCGATCACGCCGCTCTCGCCGCCGCCGCGCCAGGTCACCGACCAGTACGTGGTGGCGCTGACCCGGTAGGTGCCGGCCTTCGGGTAGCCGGAGTCGTAGCCGCAGTCCGGCGAGGTCTTCCCGGCGCGGCGCCCCTTCGGGTCGTACGGGGTGCCCTCGTCGGCGCAGGTCACCTTGACGCCGTTGCCCATGGTCCAGACGATCCGGTCGACCTTGGCGGTGATGTCCACCCGCAGGCCGCGGTCGGAGTCCCAGGCGTGGATCGGGCCGAAGTAGTTCCGGCCCGGGCTGGCCCACATCCAGACCGGCAGGCCGACCAGGCCGGGGCCGGTGTTGCGGCGGGGCGCCACCGCGATCCGGGGCGGCAGCAGCGAGATCGACGCCAGGACCCGCCGGGCCAGCTCCTCCGGGTCGGGCGGCGTGCCGAACCCGGGTGGCGGGGTGTCCAGCAGCACCACGGTCTGGCTGCCGAGGTCGCCACCGTTGCAGGTGCGGACGTACCACCTGGCGCCCTCGGGGGCCTCTCGCTGCGGCTCGGCCAGCTTGTAGTAGCAGCCGTCGGCGTTGTTGAACCAGCCGAGGAACTGGTTGTAGCAGGGCAGCGGCTTGCCGTTCCACTGGCACTTCGGGGCGGCGCCGCCGCCCGGATCGCCGCCGGTGTCCCCGCCGCCACCCGGGTCGCCGGGGGTGCCCGGGTCGTCGTCCCAGATGCTGCAGTCGTTCTGCCCGGGCGGGCACTGCGGCCCCGGCCCCTCGGCGACCGCCGGGACCGGCGCGGCGAGCGCGACCAGCAGGGCCAGCAGCGTCGCGGCGAGCAGCCGCCGGTGCGTCCCGGCCCGGGGTCCGCGGGCCGGGACGCACCCTCCTCCCCAGGTCAGCACGGCTGGTCCTCGTGGGCGGCACCGGAGCTGATCAGCCAGCGGCCGTCCGGGTACCGGGTGGCGGTCGCGGTGGCGAGGTGGCGGCCACCGCCGGAGCCGGGCACCACCCGCCGGTCCTTGGCGTACACCAGTCGGTAGCCGGTGGCGTCCAGGCAGTCCTGGATCTCCACGGTCGGCGGGACGGCGTCCAGGCTGACCGAGGTGACCGTGGGGTCGGAGCGCAACGTGCCGGTGCGGATCGCGCCGTGCGTCCGGGCCTGGCCGATCGCCACCCGGACCCGGGTGAGCAGCGGATCGGCCAGGAAGCGGGTGAGCGCGGGGTGGCGGGGGTCGCTGTCGCGGCTCGCCTCCCGGGACGCGGTGAGGTACCCGGAATAGGCGGCGAGCGCGGCCTGCTCCGCGGCCCGTTCCTCCTCGGCCGAATGCCGGGGCTCGGCGGTGGCCTTGCGGGCGGCGGGCCCGGCGGCCGTCTCCGACCCGCCGCCGCAGCCGGCGGTCGACCCGACCACCGTCGCGATGACCAGGCAGGTTGTCCATCGGCGGGGATGCCGTGTACGCAACGCCGTGCCCTCCTCGGTGCCACCCGGCGGCCCGTCTCCCGTGGCCTCCGGGCATGCGCCAGCGCGCCCGGATGATGCCGTCCGGACCTCGATTTACCGCTGTCGCATTTACCTGTGCGGATCTTTACGAAATGGTGGAACCTGATGTCTCGGGTGGCCTCCGACGCTGTTGACGGGGGTTGCGCCGTACCCAAGGGGCGAGCATAGGCTCACGTCCGCCGATGCAACAGAGGCAATTCATTCGAACACGGTGGGTGATGAGCGGAGGTGGTCAGGGGTGGCCGAGGGCGAGTCCGGAACGCCGGGACGGGTCGCCGCACCCGGTCGGGGCGCGGGTGCCGACGCTCGGCCGGGCCCGCCCGCCGATCCGGCAGTCGGGCCGGAAGATATGGCATCTGTCGATGCGTCTCGCCCGATCCGTCCCCTCATCGAAAAAGCCACGAGAAGGGATTCCCACGAATATGGAGCCCCGGCCGACGCAAGCGATCCACCACCGCGCTCGGCGGTGGATCATCACTCGGGCCGGGACCCGAAATCACTCTCCGTACGCGTCCTCGCCGCCCTGGCCGTGACCCCGGTGCTCCGGCTCGCCGTCGCCCGGTACGCCGTACCGGTGGGGGCGCCGGCGCGGGTCGGCTGCGACGGCTGCGGCGCGCCGATCGGGCTCGGGCGCCCGGGGCTCGGCCCGGCGGCCCGGTGTCCGGCCTGCCGGGCCCGGATCGGCGCGCCACCGGGCACCGTCGAACTGGCCGCCGTCGCGGCCCTGGCGGTGCTGGTCCTGACCGACGCGACGCTCGCCGAGCGGGCCGCGCTCGCCTGGTGGCTCGGCTGGGCGGTGCCGCTGGCGCTGGTGGACCTGGCCGTGCACCGGCTCCCCGACCGGCTCACCTGGCCGGCCGCGGCGGGCACGGCCACGCTGCTCGCGGTGGCCGCGCTGACCGGCCCCGGGCCCGGCCCGTGGCTGCGCGCCCTGACCGCCGGGGCCGCGCTGGGGCTGGCCTTCGCCGCCACCACGCTGCTGCTCGGCCGGCGCGGCTTCGGCCTCGGCGACGCCAAACTGGCGCTGAGCGTGGGCATGCTGCTCGGCTGGTACGGCTGGCCGGTGCTGGTCGCCGGACTGCTGCTCACCTTCGCCCTCTCGGCGGTGGTCAGTCTCGCGCTGCTGCTGGCCCGCCGGGTCACCTGGTCGAGCCACCTCCCCTTCGGCCCCATCCTGATCCTCGGCACCTCCGCCGCCCTCCTCCTCCCCACCTGACCCACCCACCCCCGCCCCGCCGGCCTGCCGACCCACTCGGTGATCAAGAGGTTTGCGTCAGGGAACGCCCTTTCCCGAGACGCAAACTTCTTGATCACCGGCGGACCTGTCGGGCCGGGGGCGCGGGCGGCCGGGTGGGTCAGGGGTGGTCGGCGGTGGCGGGGAGTCGGTCCGGGTGGGTGGTGCGGCGGGCCAGCAGGTCGGCGACGGGGCGGGCGATCAGCGGCGCGCCGGCCAGCGCCACCAGGGCGCCGAGGAACAGGCCGGCGGCCACGTCGTGCGGGTAGTGCACGCCGACGAAGACCCGGGAGAGCGCGGCGAGCAGCGCCAGTGGCACGGCGACCAGCCCCAGCCGGCGGGAGAGCAGCAGGGTGGCCGCGGCGAGCGCGCCGGCGATGGTGGCGTGGTTGCTCGGGAATGACCAGTCGCCGACCGGCGGGCAGTGCCCGGCCACCACGGTCGCGGCTCCCCGGCAGGGCCGTGCCTCGTCGAAGACCGTCTTCAGCGCCTCGCTGGACGCGTACGCGAGGACCACGGTGACCGGCGCGACCAGCGCGACCGCCCGGCCCCACGGCCTACCGCGCAGCAGCCGGGGCGCGGCGGCCAACAGGAACAGCGCGCCGAGCAGCAGGATCGCCGCCCCGGTGAAGTGCACCGCGAACCACTGCACCGGCGCCGGGCTGGAGTCAGCTACCTCATTGATCTCCCGGTACCACTCCACGCTGATGTCGGGAACATCGGTCCTGCCGGTCTGCATCCTGCCTCACCTCACCAAATGTTCATACCCCGTTTACCTTGGGCAGACGGTACGAATCACGGAGGCGGCCGGCACCGTGCGATGGTGAGGGTTTGGCCCTGACCTTCGTCTCAGCGACTTCACAGCCCAGGGCGGATTGGTCGGCCGCGGACCACGGGTAACGGGAGTTCCGTGCGTAGTGACGAGAACTGGCTGGTGCGGCGTACCGCGGCCGACAGCGACCGGCTCGGCGAGACCGAGTCGGTCTTCGCGCTCAGCAACGGCTGGGTGGGCTGGCGCGGCACGCTGGACGAGGGCGAGCCGTACGGGATGTCCGGCAGCTACCTCAACGGCTTCCACGAGCAGCGCGAACTCAGCTACCCGGAGGACGGGTACGCCTTCCCGCAGCGCAGCGACACCGTGGTCAGCGCGCCCAACGCCGCCCTGATCCGACTCTGGGTGGGCGGCGACGCGCTGGACCTGCGCACCGGAACGCTGCGCGCCCACGAGCGGGTGCTCGACCTGCGCGCCGGCGTGGTGCGCCGGGACACCGAGTGGATCTCGCCGGGCGGGCACGGGGTCCGCGTCCGCAGCACCCGGCTGGTGTCGTTGCCCCGGCACCCGATCGCCGCCGTCCGCTACGAGGTCGAGCCGCTGGGCGACGCGCCGGTCGAACTCCGGCTCTGCTCGGACGTGCAGGCCAACGAGCGGGTGCCGGAGCGCCCCGACGACCCCCGGGCCGCCTCGGTGATCCGCGACCCGCTGAACGCCGAGGCCCACCGCTGCGACGGCGGCTCGGGCGTGCTGGTGCACCGCACCGACCGCAGCGCCCAGCGGGTCGCGGTCGCGGTCACCCACGAGTCCGAGATGCCGGAGGGCTTCGCCACCTCCGACGACTGCACCGCCGACCGCCTCCGGATGTGCGTCGAGGGCCGGCTGCGCCCCGGCCAGCGGCTGCGGATCACCAAGTACGCCGCGCACGAGTGCACGCCCGTCGACGGTATGGCGGCGAACGACCTGGCCGACCTGGTCGTCGCCGAGGCCGACGCCGCCCGGGAGCACGGCTTCGACGCCCTCCTCGCCGACCAGCGGACCGCCCTCGACGGGCACTGGCAGACCGCCGACGTGGAGCTCGACGGCGACCCCGAGCTTCAGCAGGCCATCCGGTTCGCGGTCTTCCACCTGCTCCAGGCCGGCCGGGCCGAGGGCGACCGGACCATTCCGGCGAAGGGGCTGACCGGCAACGGCTACGACGGGCACGTCCTCTGGGACACCGAGGGCTACGTGCTGCCGGTGCTGACGTACCTGGCGCCGGAGGTGACCCGGTCGGCGCTGCGCTGGCGGCACGCCCACCTGCCCGAGGCCCGGGAGCGCGCCGCCGAGCTGCGGCTGCCCGGCGCGACCTTCCCGTGGCGGACCATCAGCGGCCGGGAGTGCTCCGGCTACTGGCCCGCCGGCACCGCCGCCCTGCACGTCAACGCCGACATCGCCGACGCGGTGCTGCGCTACGTCGCGGCCACCGGGGACGACGACCTGTTCGCCGGGGTCGGGCTGGAGCTGCTGGTGGCCACGGCCCGGCTCTGGCACGGTTTCGGGTACTGGTCGGACGAGGGCGCCTTCCACATCACCGGCGTCACCGGCCCGGACGAGTACGCCGCCCTGGTCGACGACAACCTCTTCACCAACGCGATGGCCCGGCGCAACCTGCTCGGCGCCGCCGACGCCGCCGAACGGCACCCCGGGCGCGCCGAGGAACTGGGCGTCAGCCCGGCTGAGATCGCCGGCTGGCGGGCCGCCGCCGACGCGATCCACCTCCCGTACGACCGCAAGCGGGGCGTGCACCAGCAGGCGGCCGGCTTCACCGAGCAGCCCGAGTGGGACTTCGCCGCGCTGACCGAGGACGACTACCCGCTGCTGCTGCACTTTCCCTACCTGGAGCTCTACCGCAAGCAGGTGGTCAAGCAGGCCGACCTGGTGCTGGCCATGCAGCGCTGCCCCGGCGAGTTCACCGCCGAGGAGAAGCGGCGCAACTTCGCCTACTACCAGGCCCGGACCGTCCGCGACTCGTCGCTCTCCGCCGCCTCGCAGGCGGTGCTCGCCGCCGAGATCGGGCACCTGGACCTGGCGTACGACCTGTTCGCCGAGGCGGCGCTGCACGACCTGGCGGACCTGGGGGACAAGACCAGCGACGGGCTGCACCTGGCCGCGCTGGCCGGCGCCTGGACGGCGGTGGTGGAGGGCTTCGGCGGGCTGCGCGACCAGCGGGGCGAGCTGTCCTTCGACCCCCGGCTGCCGGCCCGGCTCGACCGGCTGGCCTTCGGCCTGCGCTGGCGCGGGCAGCGGCTGCGGGTCACCCTCACCCGGGACGAGACCCGCTACGAGTTGCCCGACGCCGCCCCGGAGGTCGAGGTCACGCTCCGGCACGCCGGGGAGCCGGTGACCGTCACCGGTCAGACGGCGGTGACCCGGCCCATGCCGCCGGTGCCGGACCCGGGCCCCGAGCCGCCCTCCCCGCCCGGCCGGCGTCCCGCCCGCCGCTCAGCCGGCTAGGGTGGCGCGGGTGCCCGTACTCCAGCGCCTGGCGCCCGACCACGCTCCCGCGCTGCTGGAGTTCGAGCGGGAGAACCGGACGTACTTCGCCCGCAGCGTGCCCGACCGGGGTGACGACTACTTCGCGCAGTTCGACGCCCGGCACGCGGCGCTGCTCGCCGAGCAGGAGACCGGCCGATGCCACTTCCACCTCCTGGTCGACGACGACGGCGAGGTGCTGGGCCGGTTCAACCTCGTCGACGTCGCCGACGGCGAGGCCGACCTGGGCTACCGGGTCGCCGAACGGGCCGCCGGGCGCGGCCTGGCCACCGCCGGTGTACGGCAGGTCTGCGACCTGGCCCGCGAGGCGTACGGGCTGGTCCGGCTGACCGCATCGGCGACGCTGGAGAACGCCGGCTCGCTGACGGTGCTACGCCGGGCCGGTTTCACGCCGGTCGGCGAGGTGCTGCTCGACGGCCAACCCGGGCTGCGTCACGTCAGGAAGCTGGCCGGCTGACCCCGTTCGCCATCCGCTCCCGCACCGCCTCCAGCGCCTCGAAGGCGTACGCCCAGTTGTGGCACTTGAAGCTGCGCAGACCCTCGATCGGGGTGTGGCAGTCGACGCAGTGCACCCCGGCGATGCCGTCCGGCACCTCGGTGTTGACGTACTTGCGGTCGCCGAGGATGACGATGGCGATCATCGCCTTGTCGTGCACGCCCTTCAGCGCCGAGGAGATGATGTCCAACCAGGTCTGCCGGCGGCCGCACTTCGGACAGTCCGGCTCGTCGCCGCTGACCCAGAGCGGTGCCCCGATGCTCGTCGGCGGCATCCCGAGCAGCTTCTCGATCCGGCGCACGTCGTGTTCCGGAGTGACCCACCGGTGCTGTCCGGGCAGCGCGGCGGGCGAGTCGTACACGGCTCGGAACAGGACCGGATCGACCTCGACGGTCTCCCGCTGACGGGTCATCGCGTACCTCCTCGGCGACGGTCGTGCCCCCGTCGTACGGCAGCCGCCGGCGCACCGCAGCCGGATCACCGACACGACGGGTCAGCGTAGCGTCGCTGCGGGTGCTGGACAGGCAGGCGCGACGTCGCCGAGCGAGGGAGCTTCCCACCTCACCTCCGACGGCGCGCCGCCGCTGATTCGCCCCCGGCGGAAACCCTCCCCGTTCGGACACCTGTCGGCGGGCCGCCCGGCCTGGTGTGATTCCTGGCGGGCGCTGTCGGCCACGTCCTCCGGCCCGGCGCCCGGCGCACCGGGGGAGGCGTGCGCCGGCGACCTCGGCGGACCCTTCGCGGGGGCCCGACACGCCTGGAGGAAACAGGGGGGTGTGCCCTCCGGGCCGCGTGGGACGTGGTCCGGAGGGCACGCGTACGTCAGCCGGGCAGCCCCGCCGCTCCCCGGCGCACCGCTTCGCCGGCCAGCCGGGACCGGCGCCGCTCGTCGTTGGTGACCAGCCCGAACTTGTCGTACAGGTTGGTCAGGTGCTTCTTCACGGCGCTCTCGCTGACGCCGAGCGCGGTGGCCAGCACCCGCACGGTGGGCGGCTCGGGGAAGGGGGTGCCGCCCTCGACGTACGGGCGGCAGAGCACCTCGACCAGCTCCTGCTCCCGCCGGGTCAGCGCCGGGGGCGCCGGCGGGGGCTCGACGCCCACCGTCCGGGTGCCGGTGAGTTCCGCCGGCGCGCGGAACAGCAGCCGGGCCGGGCCGATCTCCACCCGGTCGCCGTCGCGCAGCAGCCGAGCCTCCCGCACCGCGGCGCCGTTGACGGTGGTGCCGTTGGTGCTGCCCAGGTCGCGGATCGTCCAGCCGGACGGGAACCGTTCCACCAGGGCGTGCAGCCGGGAGACCAGTTTGCTGTCGATGGGCAGCTCGTTGCCGGGCGCCCGGCCGATGGTCAACGCGTCGGTGGTCAGCGGCACCAGCCGGACCGCGCCCACCCCGTGGACCTCGAGGTATCCGGCGGTCACCGGTCGCACCAGGGCTCGGTGGTCGCGGTGGTGGCCACCTGCGACCGGTCGGCGGTGACCGTCGCCGTCGCCGTGGTGCACCGCCCCGCCGACGGGTACGGCTCGGTCCACAGCTCGTACGGCTGCCCGACCGCGCGCTGCCGGGCGGGCGTGGGCCGGTCGGCGTGTACCCCCAGGTCGACGGTCCAGGTGCCGCCGCCGGTGGCCGCGTTGTCCCGGTACTGCTTCCACACCCAGACGTACGCCATCGTGGCCCGGCAGCTCGGCGACCAGTACTGCTTGACGGAGATCGCCCGCAGCCCGCCCGCGTGCCCGTACGCGGACGCGCCGACCTGGTAGGCGTCGGCGTAGCAGGGGCCGGGCGGCGCGTCGTCCCGGCTGGCGGACCGGGGTCGGCCGGTGCCGACGACCGGGGTGGCGAGCCGCCGGCCGTCCACGGTCAGCTCGAGCGACGCCCGGATCGGCCCGGCGGCGCGCGGGACGGCGACCAGCCGCACCGCGCACCGGTCGCCCGGCGCGAGCGGTCGGGTGGTGCACCCGTCCGCGACGATCCGCAGCTCGCTCCGGGACGGCCCGGTCAGCGTCAGCCCGGTCAACCGCACCGGCCGGTCGGCGCGGTTGCCGACCGCCACCACCTGCTCGGGCGACTCGGCGTTGAGTTCCAGCTCGCCGAAGGGCACCTGGGCCGGCAGTTCCACCGGGGCGGGCGTGGGCAGCGCCCGCGACCCGCCGGCGGCCAGCGCCGTCGCCAGGGCGACGAGCAGCCCGAGCGAGCGGGTCAGCGTGTGCCGGCGTACCCGCGACGGCCGGCGCGTGACGGTGGCCGACAGCGCCAGCGCGGCCCGGCGGCGGTCGGACAGCGACAGGGGCGCGGCCTCGCCGGCGGGATGCGGCGGCCACGGCCCGGCGGGGTCACCACCCGGGCTGCCGAGGACGAACGGACTCACCGGCAGGCCCGTCGCCACCTGCGCCGCCCGCAGCTCCTCGGCGAACGCGGCGGCGGTCGCGGGCCGCCGCGCCGGATCCTTGGCCAGCGCGCGCTCCAACGCCGCACACACCCCGTCGGGTACGCCGAGCGGGCGCAGGTCCGGCACCGGGTCGACGGCGATCCGGCACAGCAGCGACTCCACCGACTCGCCGTCGGCGGGCGCGAAGGGTGGGGCGCCGCGAATCCAGTGCAGCACGGTCGAGGCGAGCGCGTAGACGTCGGCGGGCACCGACGGGGGCTCGCCGCGCAGCACCTCCGGCGCGGCGTGCAGCACGCTCGCGGTCACCCTCCCGTCCGCGCCGGTCGGGCGGGCCGAGCGGGGCCGGGCCTGCCCGAAGTCGGCCAGCTTCGGCTCGCCGTACCCGGAGATCAGGATGTTCTCGGGTTTGACGTCGCGGTGCAGCACGCCCGCGCGGTGCGCGGTCTCCAGCGCGCCGGCCACCGCGATGCCACCGGCGACCGCCTCGCGCCAGTCGCCGGCCGCGCCGCCGCGCAGCCGGTCACCCAGCGAGCCGCCCTCCTCGTACGCCATCAGCAGGTACGGATTGCCGGCGGCGGTGCGGCCGGCCTGGTGCAGCGTGACGATGTGCGGGTGGTCGGAGAGCCGGCCCAGCATCCGCAGCTCCCGCTCGAAGCGGGCGCGGGACGGGCCGTGCCAGTCGGCGGCGAGCACCTTGACCGCCACCCAGCGGGCGAAGTCGGGCTGCCAGGCGCGGTAGACGACGCCGAAGCCGCCCCGCCCCACCTCGACGGCGTCGGTGCAGCCGTCGACCCCGAGGGCGGTGCCCGGGCCGTGCGTCACCGACTGCTCGCTGTGGACCATCGCCGCTGAATGCTACCGATGGGTCGCCAACGCGGTGTCGGCCGTTCGCACTGCCGGACACTTCCCCGTGGTGGGGCGCCCCGGCGGTGGTGTTCCTTTCGGGTTCTGTCTCTCCGTGGGGCGGCGCCCCGGGTGCGGTCCGGAACGCCGGACGGGCCCGCCGGCTGTCTCCGGCGGGCCGCGTCGTGGATCAGTGGTCAGCAGACGGTGCTGGTCGAACCACCCGTGCTGTTGAGGTAGCCCGTCACGTGGGTGCAGTACGACGCCGTGTTGGCGGGGGCGCCCCACAGTTCGGCGCGGGTGGTGTTGCTCAGCCGGCCCACGCCGTAGTCGCTGCCGCTGTCCGACTCGTTGATCACGTGGACGTAGAGGTCCCAGTTCGAGTGGGTGGCGCGGTACTGCTCCCAGACGTAGATGTAGGCGTAGTTGTAGCCGCAGCCGTAGTACTGCTTGACCGAGGCCGCCTGCATGCCACCGACGGTGAGCACCCGGGTGGTGCCGATCTGGCGGACGCTGGAGCAGCTCGACGGCGTGCTGGCCAGCGCCGGCGACGCGTCGACCAGTGCGACGGCGCCGGCGGCGAGGATCGCGCCCGTGGCGGCGAGGGAACGGCGGAGGATCGACATGTCAGCCCTGCTCTCTCTGGTGATCTTTCGCCGCTGAGAAAACCAGGGGCCGGGCGTCGCCGACAGGTGACGAAGCGGCGACCATTTCCTCCCCCTACGGCGGGTGACGCCTCCACATCGTCTGCCGCTCGGCAGCGCCGGTGATCCTGGCTGCGGTCAGGGCCCCGCTCTGCTTGACATCCGAGCCGACACTCGGGCCATGGACGACCGCTACCGGCAGTTGCCGCCCCGGATCGAGCCGCGCTACGAGACCCAGCCGGTGTCGGAGCCGCCGCCGCTGCCGGCGGTGGAGGAGACGGTCGGGCTGACGGCGGCGGGGCAGGTCCAGGACATCTCGCGGTTCGCCGAGGGCATGACCCGGTCCGGACCGACGCGGGGCAACGGGGCGGTGCTCGCGGTCCTGATCGTGCTGGCCGTGCTCGTCATCGTTTCCGCTCTGTGGCTCGGCTGAGCGGTGCCGTCGTCCCGGCCGCCGGACCTGCGCGCCATCTCGGTTTCAGGATCCGCGACACCAGCTCTACGCACCTTCGACTGCCTCGGCGGGGACAATGGGACTCGACGAGGGGGGTCGGTGATGAGTGAGAACCGAGAAGGCAATGACCGGGCAGCGGACGAGGAGTTCGAAGCCCGGCGACACGACAGGTTCGGCAAGCTGCCGGCCCGGGTCGAGCGGGAGGAGCAGGTCGAGACGAAAGACACCGAGCCTGCGCACGAGGAGCCGGAGGAGCCTCCGGTGCGCCGGGAGTGGGGGTAGGAGTGGTAGCCGGAATCCGGCTACCCGAATTCTCACACCGGGTTCTCGTCAGGCGGTCAGCAGACCGACGCCGAGGCTGATCACACCCGCGGTCAGGGAGAGCGCGCCGATCCACAGCACCCAGACGAATCTGTTGGGTCCGGTGGCGTTCCTGCCGGCGGAAGCGGCGAAGAATCCGGCGGGCATCAGGATCGCGGCGACGGGCAATCCCAACCGGGCGATCCACAGCATGGCGCCGGTGAGGCTCGTGGCGTCCACATAGAGCAGGCCGACCAGGCTCAGGATCACCAGTACGCCGGCATGGCCGTGCCCGGCGCGCGCGAAGGACCGCTGGAAGTCGGTCATCGGCACGGCGCCCCGGGCGATTCGGGTCATGAACCAGCCGCCGACCTCGATGGTGACGATGGTGAGGAGAACCACCCCGGCAATCATGCGGGACTCGGTACTGAGGGCCATGGTCTGCACGGAAAACTCCTTTCTGATCAGCTTGACGAGGGGCTATCGGGCGACGGTCGCTGATCTTGCGACGCCGGAGCGCGGCAGGCGCAGGACGCGTCGGGCCACCGTGCTGTCGGCCGATCGGGCCACCCACACAGCGATGGCGATGTAGAGGACCTGCTGGGGGATTCGCAGCCACAGCGGAGTCGGCTCATCCCCGTTGAACGGCACATCGTTGACGGCGGCGTAGACGTTCGCCGGAAGCAGGAGCACGTAGAGCGCGGCAAGGCTGATCCCGGCCGCCCAGCGGGTTGCGGTCAACACCAGGCCCACGGCGCCCAGCAGCTCCAGCACGCCGGTCAGGTAGACCATCGCATCGGCGAACGGCACGACTGGCGGCACCATCCGGACCAGGTCGGCGTGGTTCGGCATCACGGTGACGCTCGGCGGCACGAAGTGCGCGGACGCGGTGACGACGAGCATGACCGCCATCGCGTGTGCCGCGCTGGCCGCCCAGGTGGCGAACCGGCGTACACCGAGCGCACCCAGTAGGCGGAAGCCCAGCAGGGCCATCACCAGAATCACTTCCAGCATGGTCTTCTCTCTCGATGGATAGTGCAGCTATCTGCTTATGGATAGTGCTACTCTCCATCAGGGGAGAGGGGAAGTCAAGGGATGCGCATCGCGGAGCTGAGTCGGCGGTCAGGGGTTGCGGTACCGACGATCAAGTACTACCTGCGGGAGGGCCTGCTGCCGCCCGGCGAGCTGACCAGCCCCAACCAGGCCAGCTACGACGAGCATCACCTGAATCGACTTCGCCTGACCCGGGCCATGATCGACCTGGCCCAGGTTCCCGTGGCCCGAGTCAGAGCCGTGCTGGAAGCGCTCGATTCCGACACCCTGTCCCTGCACGAACGGATCGGGGTGGTGCACCGGGCCATCACCCCGAGTCGGCAACTGACCGCAGGCGACAGCGCACGCACGGCCGCCGCTGTGCAGGTGCAGGAACTCATCCAACGGCGAGGCTGGGCCGTCGAGCCGGACTCACCTGCGATCGCCACCCTGGTCGAAACCATCAGCGTCCTGCGATCGCTCGGCCAGGATCACCTGGTCGACCTCCTGGACCCCTACGCGGAGGCGGTGGAGCGATTCACCGAACTGGAGGTCGCTGCGGTCGCCTCCCGGACCGATCCCGACCAGGTCGCCGAGAGCGTGGTGATCGGAACCATCCTCGGCGAGAACCTCCTCGCGTCGCTGCGACTGCTGGCCCAGGAGAACATCTCGTCCCGGCGCCTGAAGTAGGCAGCCGGTCGGACCACGGCACGAGGATGAGGGCCGACAGGCGCAGCGAGGCGGGAACCCGGGCGACGGCTACCACGCCGCGCTGTCGTGACGTGTCGGCCACAGGCGGCATGTTCGATGCTTCCTCGCTGCTTCCGCCGGCGGTCGCTCAGTCGGAGATGCCGGTCTGCCCGACGACCTTCTCCACGGTCAGGCGCACCAGCAGCTCGCCCGGCACGGCGTTGCGCGTTCCGTATGTCTCGGCCAGGTCCGGCCCCATGTAGCGCTCGGCGATCCGGGTCGCCCACCGCCGCATCTCGGGCAGGTCCTCGGTGATCGTCGCGCGCCCCCGCAGCGTCACGAACGCGTACGGCGGTTTTTCGTCGTCGACGCACAGCACGGCCCTGCCGTCGCGGGCGAGGTTGCGGCCCTTCACCGAGGTCCTGCCGGTGTTGAACAGCACGTCGTCGCCGTCGAGTACGAACCACACCGGGACGACGTGCGGCGAGCCGTCGGCCCGTGTCGTCGCGAGCTTGCCGGTGCGGGTGCCGTACGAGACGAACTGCTGCCACTGCCCGTCGATCATCGACTTCGCCATGCGGCCATTATGGTGCCGTCCGGCGTCGCAACCATCGCGGACTGCTGCTGCCTGGCACCTCGCTCGGCCCTTAGCGGCGGCAGCGCCACACCAGCGGCCGGTGCACCTGGTTCTCGTAGACGGCACCGACCACGGTCAGGCCGTCGTCGCTGATCCCGTTGGCCGTGTACGTGCCCGCCTCGGTCGCCCGGACCTCGGGCCGACCCGGCAACCGGCGGGACGTGCCGTCCGGGGCGACGACCAGCGGCGCACCGTCGCCGACCAGCACGTCACCGTTGCCGGCGATCCCGGTCGTCCCCGGGAACGGCAGCAGGCTCACCGCCCCGGTCGTGAGATTCCAACGTAACGGCAGCATCTGCACGGCACCGCCCTGCTGGACGCCGGGAACCATGCCGATCGCCCACTCGCCGTGCGCCGAGTCGACCGAGGCGCGCGGGTAGCCGTCGGGCACCGCCAGCGCCGGCCACTGACTTAGCGGCCCACTGAATCCGGCGTACAGGTCGAGTCGTCCGTCGCCCACCTGGCCAGCCGCTCTCACATCGCGGCTGACCTGGTGTTTCTTCGGCGTCTCTGGTCGCCGCTTGGCGGCCCAGCAACGGCCCAGACGGGCGGGCGAATCCGCGGTGGGCGGTGACGATCGCATCGAGCCAGCGGGCGGCCATCTGGACAACGTCGGACCACGGAGCCAAGCCGTTCCGCGTACCGTCTGCCAGGTGAACTGGCGCTCACCGAGACCGGCCGTCATAGCGGCAGCGCTCGGTGCTGCCTTCGTGCTCTCTGCCGCAGTCTCGCTCACCGCGCCGATCTTGGTCCGGAGCAGTCATGGTGGCAGCACTGCGGCAGAACCGGCCGCCCCCCGATACATCACCTGTTTCCAACCCCCGCAACCGACCGGAGCGGTGCCCGATCCATGCTGGGACCTCGCCGTCACGGCTGGCCGGAGCACGCCGAGCCAAGCGGCGAGGGAGGCCGCCCGACTCGCCGCCGTTGAACTCCGAACGGAGTTGTCGGCCGTGGTGGATCGACAGCCGTCGGCCTGCGTGACGACTACGGCCGGCGGTCCCGGGCCATGTAGTCGCGACAACATCGACGCCGGCGAGCTGCGGAACGCGCTGAACCGTGTGGGTCTGGTCGACCATGTCGTACGGCCCGCGCGGTCCGACGACATCACCGAGGGCAAGGGGCTCGTGTTCGCCGCGCGGGTTGAAGGTGCCTGCGTGCTCGGCTACGTGCTTTCCTCGCGCGAGACGGCCGGCGTAGCGGGGACGCTGCCCGATGGCACGTGCTTGTCCGTCTGAGCAGTCTCGACGCCGATGGGCCGCAACTGTCATATGTCGGTGCGATCGGATGAAAGGCACCCTGAGATCACGCCGGCCACGGCCAACAGCTCCGAGAACCGCAGAGGGAGTTGGTGGTTTGCTACTGACACTCGGCGTTGAACTGTCGCCGCTCCGGGGCAGGTGGCCTGGTTCGGCGATCGGAAGGGTGATCATGGCGGGTGCAAATCGTGCGGCGGTCGCGGCGGCCGCGATAGGTCGCATTGACACGTGGCAACAACAGCACGCGCCTCGGGCCCGCGCGGCTCTACGACCGCCGGCGTCTGAGCCCGACCTCGTGGCAGCGCAGGAGGCGGTCGGCCAGCCACTGCCGCCGGACCTGCGGGCCTGGTGGTTGTACGCCGACGGGGCGCATTTTGGCCTTCAGGCCGACGGCGGATGGCTTATCCCGCCAGGCTTCGTGCCTTACCCGATCGCTGAAGCGTTGAAGAGTCGCCGCTTGTGGATGGACGTCGCTCGGGAGGTCGCACCGCTCGACCAGTGGGACGACTTTGTGAATTCGGAGAACGGTCGCCCGGCCGGAACGGTTTGCGAGACCTGGCTGCCTGCCTGGTTGCCCGTCGCCACGAACCACGGCGGCGGGAATCTATTCGTGGACCTGCGCGGCGGCCCAAAAAACGGCTGCCTGATGGAGTTCTATCGGGACGCTGGCGCATTGGCCCAGCCAGCATGGGCAGACGTGGCGGACATGCTTGACGACATTGCCGACCGACTGGAGGAAAACGAGGCGGAACTCGATGACTTAGGTCGGATCGGCTGGCCGTGATGCCACCATCGCCCAGCTGCGATCTCGCAGCCTCGAGATGCCTCGCCATCCCGTGTGCCGTCGACCCGCCCTTCTGGGGAGCGGGCCGCCGCCCGTCCCGCCACGTCAAGACGCCTTGAGGCACGTTCGGACGCTGGCGGGTCGGGCGTTGGTCTGCTCGGCTTCCCCGGGTCGAGGGCAGACGGAATGGCCCGCCCAACCAACCCACGGACGGCGACCCGCCGGCGCGCCGGATGCGGGCACCGCGAGAATCGACGCGCGTCCCCGCGCTGGCCGCGGCCTGCTCTGCCAGTCCGAGAGCCCGTACAGTCGCGTGGTGAAACTGGAGCAGGTCCGGCAGGCATATGCGTCCGTCGCGGAGCTCTACATCGAGCTGTTCGGTACAAGCCAGCAGGTACACGCCGACGACCTCGCCTTCATCGGGCGGCATCTGGCGGGCCGGCCCGGCACGGTGCTCGATCTGGGCTGTGGGCCTGGCCATATCACCGATCACCTTCGCTCGCTGGGCGTCGACGCAACGGGAATCGACATAGTCCCCGAGTTCATCGCCCATGCGCAGGCAGCCCACCCGAGCGGTAGCTACCAACTCGGGTCGATGGAAAATCTCGCCGTTGCCGACCACTCCATCGCCGGCATCCTGGCCTGGGGCTCGTTGATCCATCTGCCGCCGCACGATCTCGACGGCGTGCTCGCTGAGTTCCGGCGAGTAATGGCCCCGGCCGGAACGTTGGTGCTTGGTCTCTTCGTAGGTGACGAGGTCGCCGCCTTCGACCACAAGGTCGTGACCGCCTATCGCTGGCCCGTTGACGAGTTCTCCGAGCGACTGGCGCGAGCCGGCTTCACGGAAGTTGAGCGCCTGCAGCGGCCCAGCGAAGGCACTCATCGGCCACACGCCGCCATCGCGGCAATCGCGACCGAAGGGTGAGCTGAGTCGGCGAGCCGCCGTGCACTCACCTGCGGATCACGCTGGAGACCTTCGTTTACTGGCTGCCGAAGTAGGACCGCCCGTGCGGCGTCGTCGGCCAGCCCTTACGCCAGGCCGCCCGACAAGCGGCCCGGCGCTCCCGCTGGCCACGATCACAGCTAGTTTGTGCCCTGGTTGCGCCCGGTGATCTCTTCGCGGCGTCCTCGGAGTTCAGAGGCGGTAGATGGTGGGCCGCCAGGGACTCGAACCCTGAACCTATGGATTGCCGGCGAGGGGGTCGCCCACGGTCCCGTACGGAGGTGGGGAGCCTCGTCCGGCCGGTCTGGGGTTCCAACGGTCCGGCTCGTTGCTGTACTTCCGTGCTGTATGGCGATAGCCCTTGGCCCGGGGTTGCCTTGGCGGCCTCTGCGACAGTGGTGGCATGGACAACCGGTTCCGCCGGCTGCCGCCGCGGATCGAACCTCGGTACGAGACACACGACGTCTCCGATCCGCCGCCGTTGCCCGAGGTGGAGGAAACGAGCTGGTTGACGCCGGCTGGGGAGATAGCGGGTTTCGAGCGGTTGGCCTCCGCCGTTGCCCGCAACTCCGACCGGACCGGCTCGGAACCGGTGCGGCAGCGACGGCGTGGCCGAGCGCTAGTGATCCTCTACATTGCCCTGACTCTGGGCATAATCGTCGTGAGCTTCGTCCTGCGCGCCCGCGTCCATTGATCAATCTCCGGGAGCTCGACGTCCTCGGTCGTCTGCAAGCCCTCCGCCTCTCTACTGGGAAGGACCCCCGTCGGGGGGAGGCGGGCACAGGCTGTCGACCGGTGAGGTCGGGTGCCAAACAAAGCTGCATCTCGCCTGGTGCCAGCGGTTGAATGGCGCGGCTTCGCAGCCTTGGCCGCAGCGTTCGCTGCTTCCTTGCTGCCTCTACCTCTACCTCTACCGGTACCGGGCCATCGTCACACCCGGCGCTCCTGCTAGACGGAGTCGACGAAGGACTCAGCCTCAGCTGGGCCAACGTTGCGCTCGCAACGGACTGCAAAGATCGCTTCCTTGCGACGTCCGCTGACCCTAAGATCCCGCACTCGGCTGACCAAATCAGGCCCACCGGGCAGTGGGAAATCCGGTAGGACCTCTCCGAATCGAAGACGCGACGCCGCCGCCTTGGCTTCGGATCGATCAAGCTGAGCTTGCTTCCGCAGCACGCGCACGGCCCGGCGGAAGCTGCCTGACTCGATCAGGTCATGGGCGCGAACTTGAATGGCGACAGGCACGAAGATGGGCAGCTCGTAGAAAACCCGGACCCTGCCCGGCCGCCAGCGAAGCACGTGCCGATCATAGGCGGGTTACCCAGCGGATTGATCGACTCGCTCCCGCTGAAACCAGGTGGCGACATCTCGCTACAAGTTATGGGCGCTTCGTCCGGCGCGGTCCGTCCGCATCCGCAACCTCGAGCGGCTGTCCGCGCTTGACCGCTACCGGCCGCCCTGTTCCGGGCTCGTTGCTGTCACCGCTGCTGTCGACAGCTGGCCGCCCGGTTCGTCAGTCGTCCTCATCCAGCAGGCCGAACGCTTCAGGCGCGTCCTCCACGAACTGACGGTAGGGAGGCTGGAAGCTTTCCGCTCTGGCCGCGATGGCTGCGGCTAGCCGCGCCCGGTGGTCCGGCTCTAGCCCACTGAGGCGAGCAGCCGCGTCGTCGAGCTGCCGGACGGCAATGTCCGGGTGGAGTGTTTCGTCATCGCACAGTTCGAAGAACGCCAGGCACTCAAGCAGGCTGTCGAGCACCGCCGTAAAGACAGGGTCATCTGCCACGCGCGCATGCTACGGCGCTCAGCCGTTGAAGCGGAACTTAGATGGGGCCTCCCGTGAGCTGCACCAACCTGGTCGACACGCCGGTCACGCCCCGTCCTGGGCTCACATCATCGGTGGCTGGTGCCAACGTTTCACGGCGTCTTGTGCCCCGTCTGCGCCCCAGCCGGGAGACTACGAGCGGACCGGAGGGGATTCGAACCCCTGGTGGGGCATGGCACGCCAGGGGCCCCACGCGCCTTCGAGCCGCCGCGCGTGCACGGCACCCGGCATCTCAGCGCTGCAATAACCCGGCTCTGCCACCGGCCCGTCGACAGTCTGCCCTTGGCACTGTCAGCTTGGGAATCGGGTTGATCTGCACGTCACGTAGTCGTGGTGCCTGGTGGATGAGCACGGAGCGCTTGCATCCGGGATGTCCCGGGCGAACACGTGCGCCGCTGTTGACCGCTGCATCGGGCACGCATCGGGCACGACGACGTCTCTAGCTCCGACGACGCGAATAGAGGCAAACGTAGTTGAGGTAGCTCGGCGGCTGCCGTCGAGGCTTACGACCGGCGGGCGTAGTACCGGGGCGAGGCTGGTAGAGCAACCAGAGCTGATCGTCTATCCACACGTTCCCGTTGCCGGGATGGTGCACCGCGTGACCGGCGTCGCGCAGCGCTGCGACAACATCGTCCGCCGGCCAACCAAACAGATCGACGCCATCGAAGGCCACGGCGACTGGGTCGGCTGGATCGGCTGGGTCGGCTGAGCGACTCACGCCCACTGTGTCAAGGGCGCCAGGCAGCCCAGAAAACCCGAAAGTCACCGTAACGTCGCCCAGAACAAGCGCCTTGGCTGAAACTGGCGTCTCTGCCCGCACACGACACACGAACGCCTCCTGCACGTCGCCGGCGCTCGTCAGCGCCGCGATCACGTCGTGTTGAGCCATGCCAAACGCAAGTTGGCACGCTGGCACCGACAGCCGCACGCCCATCCCCGGTAGCAGGTGGATCTCCACGGGGGGAAGGATCTCATTCTTGCCGTCGCTCCTGGGCCTCAAACGCTGCTGGTGGTTACCGGTGCGCCAGCCGAGGGCACACCCAGCGGGTGAGGAACTAGACCCCTAACCTCTGCCTTGCAAAGGCCGCTCCACACAGTTGATGCTTGCTGATCAATGCCGACGACTGGTGTTGTCGTCCGGGACTTTGCTGTCCCGTACCAACGGTTGACGGCTGTTGTCGCGCGTCTCGCTGACTTCCTGCTGACTGACGACCGTCAGGGCTCAGCCCGACGGGCACCCTCGTCCAGCCCGCTCGCCTCGCCCGGTACGATCGCGAGCTTGTTCGCACTGCAGGGAGCCCATGAGATCCGCGTGCGGCCGCCCCGGCAATTCCCATGCTGAGAGTAGGTTTCGTCAATGGCATGCCGTATCAGTGAGCTCGTGCTCAAGTGCCACGACCCCGAGGTGCTGGCGCGGTTCTGGTGCGAGGTCCTGGACTTCATAGAGCTCGATCGCGAAGAGGGGGTCTACATCGAGATAGGTCCGCGCGAAGGGTTCGGCGGCCCGCAGCCGACGATCTTCCTCATCCGCAACGACGAGCCGAACAACGGGCATGCCCGGCTGCACATCGACGTCAACCCCACCGACCGCGATCAGGATGCCGAGCTCGAGCGCCTCCTGGCCGCCGGGGCCAAACTCGTCGACATCGGTCAGCCTGCGGATGCGTCCTGGCACGTCCTCGCCGATCCAGAAGGCAACGAGTTCTGCCTGCTCAAGCGCCGCCTCGACCCACTCTGACGGCCCTCGCCCAAACGATCGACGCAGCCGCCACCCCGCAGCCGCCGACAAGATCTGGCGACCCCATCAATAGCTGGGGGGCCGGGTGGATGCTCGACCCGCCCCGTGTCGCACGCGTGTTGGTGAGGCATTGACCCAGCCAGCGGAACCTCGCCATCCCGTCGCCGTCGACCCGCCCTTGTGGGAGCGGGCCGCCGTCGGGGCCGCCACGTCAAGACGGCCTTGACGCACGGACGGACGCTGGCGGTCCCGGCGGCGGTCTGCTCGGCTCGCCCCGGGTCTTCGGCGGTGGGATGGCGCTACCGCAACCACCCATGGACCGCGACCCGCCGACGGAGCCCCGGCCATCCTGGAGCCGGAGCGCCCCCGCCGGAGGCGCACTAGCCGCAACCCCGCGACCGCCGGCAGTTCGCCGACGCGGCCGGCGTGCGCTCCCTTACGCCGCGCGGGCACGTGGCCGCGCGGCCCGGCCGGCTGCCGGCCCACCCCTCACTCGTCAAGGATCTGTCGTTCTGCGGCGGCCCCCGGGCTTCCCGCTGTCCGCGCCAGCCGCCGGGCGTCAGGCGTGACGGCCGCAGAGCGATAGCGGCAGCGGCCGGCGCGCGCCCAGGCGGCGGCGCGTGCGGCCCGTTGCGGGCCGCCTTGATAGACGTACAGAAAGTCCTCCCACACAGGCCGGCAGCCGGCTGTCCGGTTTCAGGACCTGCGTGACATATCGGTATCAGGACCTGGGTGACACTCCGCCCTCTGTAGCACCGGCCCGACGCTTGGCCAAGGTCGACGAGCTAATCCGATCCAGCGGCGACGGATGGAAGGAACTCACCGGCCTCGACCGTCGCCCGTCCGTGTAACGCGGGTCGCTCGATCCAGTCCACGTCAACACGTCCGCGGTCACCGCCGCTGCCGCATGTCAGAATGCCCATAAACCCGGAGCAGAGCTGGCAGAACGGGCGAGCCGATGACGATGAGCAGGGCGGCCGAGCTGGTGCGGAAAGCCGGGGATCCACAGCGGGCTACGTTCCTGGAACTCTTCTTCGACCTGGTGTTTGTCCTCGCGCTCGCTCAGCTCTCGCGCGGCCTGGCCGAGGATCTCGGGTGGAGCGGTGCCTTCCGGACGCTGGTGCTGTTGGGGGCCATGTGGTGGGTCTGGTCCAGCACCGCGTGGCTAACCGACCGGACGGACCCGCATCGACCGGTAATCCAGGCGCTGGTCATCGCGACCATGGTCGGCAGCCTGGTGATGGCGGCCGCCGTGCCCGAGGCATTCGGCGACACGGGCCTGATCTTCGCGGGCGCCTACGTCGCCATCCAGCTCGGCCGCGGGCTCGTCCTCGTGGCCGTTCTGCGTGGCCACGAACTGCAGCGCCACGTCGTGCGCGGGCTGTTCTGGTACGGCCTGTCGGCGCTGCCGTGGATCGCGGGGGCGCTCGCGCACGGTACGGCACGTGGCGGCTTGTGGGCACTCGCGGTGGTCCTTGACCACACGGCAGGCAGAATCGGCTTCCCCACCCCGGGGGCGGGCCGTACGCCCAGCCAAGACCTTGTGATCTCGGGCGAGCACCTGTCCGAGCGCTACCGGCAGTTCTTCATCATCGCGCTCGGCGAGCTGATCCTCGTTACCGGACTGGCGCTGAGCAGCAGCGGCTTCGCGCCGGACGGGGCCGCCGCGTTCGCAGTGTCGATCGCGACCGCCGTGCTGCTGTGGCGGATCTACATATACCGCGCTGGGCAAGTCCTGGCGGAAGCGATTGCCGTGTCTGCCGACCCGGTCCGCCTCGCCCGATCGGCGTCATACGCCCACCTGGTGATGGTGGCCGGCGTGGTCGTTGCCGCCGTCGGCGACGAACTTGTCATCGCCCATCCACTCGGGCACACCCCACCGGCCTGGATCGCCGTCATCCTCGGCGGACCCGCGCTGTATCTGGCCGGGCGTGCCCGCTTCGAGCACGCGGTGTTCGGCCGCGTGTCCCGGTCCCGACCGATCGGCGTCCTTGCGCTCGCCGCCCTGACACCGGCGATGATCCCCCTGCCACCACTCGTGGTCGCCGCCGCCGCTGCCCTCGTCCTGACCGGGGTCGCCATATCCGACGCAGCCCGCGCCCGCGGACGCCCGCCCGAGCCGCCGTCACCACCCGGCTAGCCGGAAGTGTTACCCATGTCTTGAGACTGTTCTGCCACGCAGGTCCTGAGACCCGACAGGGCCGGCAGCCGGCTGCCCCGCGTCGCTTACCGCCTGCGCTACCAGCGCTTGGATGGCCCGCCGCTACTCGGCCTCGGACAGGTAGCCAACATGCGGTGATCCAGCCGCCGACCGGACCTGGTAACCCCAGCGCCGCAACGCCTGCAGAATCTTCGCAAGGCCGGCAGGGTTCGCCGAGTGGACGTACACCACGCCGATATCGAACGGGCGCTCCTCGAACGCGGCCCGCTCCAACACCTCGACAACCGGCCAGATCGTGTCGTCCCCGCCAAGGTCGTGGTCCAGCCACAGCTCGTCCAACCGCTGTCCGCGGTGTCGCTCCAGCGCCTCGATACCCGCCGTGCTAGTGCGCGCCACCTGCGCCACTCGGCCATCAACAAACGAGCGCAGGTCGTCGACCAGCACGATTCGCGGCGGCTTCTCGGTAACCACGGCACCATCCTTCGCCCAGCAGGTCAGCGCCGCCACCGCTATTGCGACCCGCATCCGGCATCGAATTACGGCGGGTTGACGTGTCGGTGCCCGGTGCTACTCTGGCGCTCGTCGAGCACGCCAGCGCGGCCTTCCTGCCGGATCGCTGGACTCGACATCGGAGATGCCGAGCGGCCTTCCTGCCGCTGATGCGGGCCACGTCCCACCGGCTCTCGATCGCACCGGCCGCTGTGCCGGTCCTCTGAATCCTTGAGCGCCCAGTACGGCCTTTCCTGCCGTCAACGATGGCCCGGATTCGTACACCCCCACGGGTGGGGACAGCCTGCGGCAACCCGCCGGATGCCGACATCCCAGGCTCCCCACCCGTGCCGGCCCACTCATCAGGTCCACGAGCGCGAAAGGACCCGACCCATCGGCGGAAGTGGCATCACCACGATTCCGTCCTCCGGCGTCAGCCGCCCTCTCGGCGGTGCCAGGAGACACGACGAACACCACCAGCGGACCCACGTCCACGGCTGGTGGTGCTTCGTCTCCCGTCCCTGCCACCCCCTGGAGCAAGTCGTGTCCACCCCGCTCACCCTGTACCGGCCCGGCCTCGCCGCCGGCCGAGACGCCCAAGCCCTGCATCGCGGCGCCACGCCGGAGTTCTCCGGCTGGCTGGAGCACACCCGCCCCGCCGGCGGCTGTGCCCGCCCGATCCGTCTCACCGGCACGATCGTCGCCGTCGACGCCGGCACCGGCCGCATCACCAGCCGGCTGCACACCGACGAGCTGCCCGACCAGGCGCTCTACAAGGCGTGCGGCAACCGCCGCGAATCGCAGTGCCCGGACTGCGCCTGGGTCTACCAGGGCGACGCCTACCAGGTCGTCCGCTGCGGCCTGACCGGCGGTAAGGGCGTCCCTCCATCGGTTGGCCGGCATCCGATCGTTTTCGCCACCTTCACCGCGCCGTCGTTCGGCGCGGTCCACCACCGGCGCGTCCCCCGCCATACCTGCGCCGCCCGGCAGCGCTGCGACTGCCGTCCCGCTCCCTGCCGCGCCCGGAGCAGCGCTGGCACCTGCCCGCATGGGCAGCCCGCGGCGTGCTTCGCCCGCCACGACGCCGACGATCCGCGGCTCGGGCAGCCGCTGTGCCTGGACTGCTACGACCACGGTCACCAGGTCGTCTGGAACTACTTCTCCGGCGAGCTGTGGCGGCGCACCAAGCAGGCGATCGATCGCCATCTCGCTGCGCTGTGCCGGCGACGCGACATCCCCTTCGTTCGGGTCGTCACCGCCTCGGGCAAGGTCCGCTGGGTGCCGCCCGTGCGGGTGTCCCACGGCAAGGTCGCCGAAATGCAACGCCGCGCCGCTGTCCACTTCCACGTCCTGCTGCGCCTCGACGGCGTCGACCCCGACGACCCGGACGCTCTCGTGCCGCCGCCGACCGGCATTACCGCCGACGACCTGGAGGAAGCCGTCCACGCCGCCGCCTCCCAAATCACCGTCACCACACCCCCACACCTTGACCAGCCGCACGGCTGGCTGATCGCCTGGGGCGAGCAGGTCGACGTCCGGCACATCAACAGCGCCAGCGGCGAACTGACCGACGCCAAGGTGGCCGCCTACCTCGCCAAGTACGCCACCAAGGCCACCGAAGCCACCGGCCACCAATCCACCCGACTCACCCCCGCCACCATCGACGACTACGCCGACCCCGAAGGCGACCACACCGCCCGCCTTATCGACGCCTGCTGGCACCTCGGACGCCCCATCCACACCAACGCGACTGGTGGCGCCGGAACAGCTGGCGACCGTCAAGACAGCCTTGACAGCAAACCCAACGTCTACGGCGGGTTGCGCCGCTGGGCTCACATGCTCGGCTTCGGCGGCCATTTCCTCACCAAGGCCCGCCGCTACTCGGTCACCTTCGGCCTGCTCCGCGACACCCGCGCCACCTACCGCCGCACCGAAGACGACGAACCCGCAGGCACGATCAGCGTCGGCACCCTCACCTACATCGGGTCCGGTTGGCTCACCGAAGGCGACGCGCTGCTCGCCAACACCGCCGCCCGGCAGCGACGCGAGAGCAGACGCATCGGCCGGGAAGAACTCGCCCACGAGGCGTGGCTGGGGGTGGCGGCATGACCAGGAACCTCGCTCCGCGCTGGTACTCGCCCGCCGAGGTCGCTGTCCTGCTCGGCTTCGGCATCTCCAAGGTCAAGATGAAGATCGCCACCGGCGAACTGCGCTCCATCAAGGACGGCAAGTACCGCCGCATCCTCCCCGAATGGGTGGACGACTACATCCGCGACCAGGTCGAACGCCAGGAGGCCGCCTGATGCCCGGACGCGCCCGAGCCAACGGCGAAGGCTCCATCTTCCCCTACCGCAACGGCTTCGCCGCGTACGTCTGGGTGGAGAAGGCGGACGGCAAGCGCGGCCGGAAGTGGGTCTACGGCAAGACCCGCGAGGAGGTCCACGACAAGTGGATCAAGTTGCACGGGCAGGCGAAGGCCGGCCCGGTGGCGACGCGCTCCGCGACGGTGCGGGAGTACGCCGGCTACTGGCTGCGCGAGATCGTCAAGCCGAACCTCGCCCCGGGCAGCTACGTCACCTACGAGGTGGTGGTCCGGCTCTACCTCGTGCCGGGGCTGGGCCGGAAGCGACTCGACAAGCTCCGGGTCAGCGACGTCCAGACCTGGATCAACGAGGTCGGGCGGACCTGCCAGTGCTGCGCGCAGGGCAAGGACCAGCGGCGGAAGCCCGCCCAGCGTCGCTGCTGTGCGCTCGGCCGTTGCTGCCAGGATCTTCCCTCGGCAACCAGCGTCACCCACCTGCGGACCGTGCTCCGGACGCTCCTGTCCCAGGCGATCACCGAAGGGCTGATTACCCGCAACGTCGCGTCCCTGGTGAAGCTGCCACCGGTACGCAAGCGCAAGCGGAAGGCGTGGACGAGCGACGAGGCGCGGCGTTTCCTGGAGTCCGCCCGCGCCAACGACGACCCGTTCTACGCCGGGTCCGTCCTGGTCCTGGTCCTCGGTCTGCGCAAGGGTGAGATGTTGGGACTCACCTGGGCGGACGTCGATCTCGACGCGGGGGAGTTGACCATCGACCGGCAACTCCAGCGGGTCGGTGCCGAACTGCTGCACCGGGAAACGAAGACGGCAACCTCGGACGCCACCCTGCCCCTGCCGGACATCTGCACCGTGGCGCTCGACCGCCGCCGTACCGCGCAGACCGCCGCCCGGGGCGCCGCGGGTCCGGCCTGGCAGCCCTCCGACCTCGTCTTCACCACCCGTTACGGCCGGCCGGTCGAGCCGCGCAACTTCAACCGCTTCTGGGACCGGCGTTGCGACGCAGCCGGCGTCCGGCGCATCACCGTCCGGGACGCCAGGCGTACCTGCGCCTCTCGGCTCGCCGACCTCGACGTGCATCCTCGGGTGGCAATGCAAATCCTGCGACATGCGCAGTTCGCCATCACGATGGAGATCTACCCGGTGGTGTCCTCGGCAGCGACGCGTGAAGCACTTAAGCGCCTGGGGGAGTCCTTGCGGTGACGCTGCGGAGGCGTGACCGCGTTACTCCTGAGTCTCCCCGTCATCGGCCACATATCCGGCTGAGGCCAGCAGTTCGCGCACCCTCTCGACGTCGGATGCTGGCGGCCGCTTCGGCCCTGCGGCGGCCAGAGTGGCATCGTGGTTGACATCGACAGCGTGACCGTGGATCAGCTCAGCGACGACGTCGGCGAGGTTGCGGTCAGAGAAGTCGGGCCACAGCACGACGAGCAGAGGAAGATAGTCCTCGTCAGGCACCCCGTCGGGATACGCCCTACGCAGGATCTCAAGTTCACGTGCGAGATAGGGCGGCAGCACACGAGCCAGTGTCGCACGAGCTAACGGCTGTACTTTGCTGCTGTATCGGCCCCGATCGCGGCACCAGCGACCGCGAGTCAGGGCCGCTGACCTGCAGAGAAGTGGGCCGCCAGGGACTCGAACCCTGAACCTATGGATTAAAAGTCCACAGCTCTGCCATTGAGCTAGCGGCCCCGAGCCCTCAGGCTACCGGACCTTGGCCGGCGAGGCCTTCCGGCTTCCGGCCGCCCGTCGATGCCCCGCGCACCCAGACGCCCACGCATGCCCCCGAGCCTCTCGACCATGGTCAACAGGGGGCGCACCGGGTGAGGCTGACAGGCATGAGAACGATCACCCTCGCCGCCGCCACCGGAGTCACCGGACTCATGGCGGGGCTCTTCTTCGCGTACTCGTGTTCGGTCATGCCGGGCCTGGCCGCGGTCGATGACCGGACCTTCGTCGGAACCATGCAGTCGATCAACCGGCGGATCCTCAACGGCTGGTTCCTGGCGGCCTTCCTCGGCGCGGTGCTGCTGATCGCCCTGGCGGTGGCGCTGCACCTCACCGCCGGCGGCCCGGTGCTGGCCTGGACGATCGCCGCGCTGGTGCTCTACGGCGCGACGCTGCTGATCACCATGCGGTGCAACGTGCCGCTCAACGACCGGCTGGACGCCGCCGGGCCGGTGGACCAGATCGCCGACCTGGCGGCGGTGCGGGAGAGCTTCGAGGCGACCTGGGTGCGGTGGAACCTGGCCCGCACGGTCACCAGCGTCGCCGCCTTCGCCTGCCTGGTCGCCGCGCTGGTGTCCCGGCGCGCCGGCTGATCGACCCCCGGGTCGGCGAGGTGGCGGTGTCCGGGTGGGTGGGACGGCGCGATGTCGGCGATACGGAGTCGATCAACCGGGCGGGTCTGAAACGGCGGGAGGGGGGAATCGGGACGGGATGAGGATGAGCAGCACCCCGGCTGTGGCGGCGTCGAGCGAGGAGATCGGGCCGGACGGGGCACGGGTGCCGGGCGGTGAGGTGCACGCCTGGCAGCCCGGCCAGAACTCCACCGTCTGCGGGCTCCAGCTCAGCCGCACCCGGCTGCGCCGCTTCCCGCACGTGCCGTTCGACTACACCTCGACCGACGTGCTCACCGAGGCCGACCCGGTCGGCTTCATCTGCCCGCGCTGCCTGGCGCCGCCACCCAGGGCCGCCGCAAGCAGGAGAAGGCCTGGGTACGCCAGTCGCCGCGCCCCTGACCGTTGCGGGGGTTGGAGTCCGGTTCAACGGGTACGGCAGCCCGCATGCGGATCGTCATCGTGGGTGCCAGCGGCAACGTGGGGACTGCGCTCCTGCGCCGGCTGCGCCCGGAGCCGGGGCTGGAACTGGTCGGCGTGGCCCGGCGGCTGCCCGGCCCGGACGCCGGTGAACCGTACGACCGGGTGGAGTGGCACTCCTGCGACATCGGGGCGCCGGGCGCGGACGGGAAGCTCGCCGCGCTCTTCGCCGGGGCCGACGCCGTCGTGCACCTGGCCTGGCAGATCCAGCCCAGCCACGACCAGCGCACGCTCTACCGGACCAACGTCGGTGGCAGCCGCGCGGTGATCGACGCCATCGTCCGGGCCGGCGTTCCCAGCCTGGTGTACGCCTCGTCGGTCGGCACGTACGCGCCCGGCCCGAAGGACCACCCGATCAGCGAGCGCTGGCCTGCGACGGGAGTACCCGGATCGTCGTACAGCCGGGACAAGGCCGAGGTGGAGGCGATGCTCGACCGCCTCGAATCCGAGCACCCGACCGTGCGGGTGGTGCGGCTGCGGCCCGGGCTGATCTTTCAGCGCGACGCGGGCACCGAGATCAGCCGGTACTTCCTCGGGCCGCTCGCCCCGGTCCGGTTGCTGCGCTTCGGGCGCATCCCGGTCGTACCCGCGAACCGCCGGCTGCGGATGCAGGCGGTGCATGCGGACGACGTCGCCGACGCGTACGCCAGGGCGGTTCTGGGTGAGGCGCGCGGCGCCTTCAACGTCGCCGCGGACCCGGTGCTGACCCCGGAGCTGGTGGCCCGGCACTTCAAGGGCTGGACGATCCCGGTGGCCGCCCCGGTGTTGCGCGCCGCCGCCGCGCTGAGCTGGCGGTTCCGGCTGCAACCCGTCGACGCCGGCTGGGTGGGGCTGGCCCTGAACGCGCCGCTGATGTCCAGCGAGCGCGCCGAGACCGAACTCGGCTGGCACCCGAAGGTGGACGCCGTCACCGCCCTGAAGGACCTCTTCGCCGGCATGGCCGCCCGCGCGGGCACCACCGCCCCACCCATGTCCACCGCCCCCGACCTGCCCGGCCGCCCCGCCGGCCTCCTCAAGGCCCGCACCCCCGGCCACGGCAACCCCTACTGATCGGTCCTTCCACTCCGCTCCCGTTGATCATGAAGTTGTTGTCACGACTCGCCGGTGCGGCGGGCAACAACTTCATGATCGACGGGCGGGTCAGCTCAGGCGGGAGGAGGTGATCGTGGGTGGGCGGGCGCCGAGGAAGAAGATGCCGGGGAGGCCCTGGGTCTCGAAGCCGTCGCTGGGGTTGCGGCGCAGGGTCGAGCGCTCGATCTTCATAGTGCCGGTGCGGTTGTTGCTGACGAAGAAGATCGCTCCGCCGCCCTCGTTGGCGTGGTTGTTCTCGATGAGGGTGCCGGCGATCCGCACGGTGAACTCGTTGCCGTCGCAGTAGATCGCGCCACCGCTGCCGCCACCGGGGGTGCCCGCCTTGGCCGGGTTGGCGCCGCTGCCGACCGCCTTGTTGCCGGTGAAGACGCTGTTCAGCACCGTCCAGGAGACGCCGATGCTGCTCAGTGCCGACCCGTTGGCGCAGACCCCACCGGTGAAGGTGCTGTTCACCACGTACACCGGCTTGTTGTCGTACTGGCTGAGCACCCGCAGCGCCGCGCCGCCCAGGTCGGGGCCGGTCCGGTCGCAACGGTTGCCGGTGAAGCGCGAGTTGACCACCTTGACCCGGCCGCCGCGTACGAAGATCGCGCCGCCCCCGCCGCCCTCGGCTCGCTCGCCGGTGGAGTTGCCGTCGGCGAAGGTCAGGTTCTGCACGGTGAGCTGCGGGTGGTCCTGGTTCTGGCAGTGCGACGTGGTGAAGCCCTGCGCAGGGTCGCAGGTGTTCATGTAGAGGATGCGCCGCTCGCCCCCGCCGGAGAGGGTGACCTTGCCGCCGCCGTCGAGCACGATCCGCGCCCCGACCTTGTTACGGACCTTCGCGGTGGCCTTCATCCGGATCGTCACCGGGTCGGGACCGCAGTCGAAGGTGATGATCCCGCCCGCCGCGACCGCCCGCACCACCGCCTCCGAGGTGCAGCTCGCCGGGGTACCCGTGCCCACTGTCCTGGTCGGACGGGAGGTGTCCACCGCCCGCGCCTCGGCCGGGACCGTGGCGCCGCCGTTCGGGTTGCCCGCCCGCAGTGGTGAGCCGGCGGTTTTCGACGGCTTCGGGGACGCGCTCCTTCCCGGCCCGCCCAGGCCGCTGCGGGCCGGAGGTCCACCAGACGGGCTCACCGTCGGGGCGGTCGCCTCCACGGTGGACCGCGCGACGGGGGCCGCGCCGTCCCCGCTTCCGCCGCAGGCGGGCAGGGTGGCGGTGGCGACACCGAGGGCGAGCAGGCAGACAAGGGATCTCACGCGCACCCGCCGATGCTAGAGGCGCGCGCAGTCCGCGGCGATTCCTCTGCCCAGGCTTAACCCACCGCTAAACCGCGCTCCGCCGATTGATCCACTCGCCTCGCCGGCCGTGAGGCGGCAAGGGCGCGGCGGGGTCGTGTGCTGCGTTGCCCGCGCGGTTGGTCCACGCGCTTTGCGGCGTGTCGCGGTATCCCCGCCTCGGGAGAGCGCGACACGCCGCAAACAAAGTGGATCACGCTTTCTCTGAATCTGCGCGGATCTTGACGCCTGGTGCGGGCGCCCGGCGGCGCGGGGTCCGGGAGGGGGTTAGAAGTCGGCGAAGAGGTAGGGGAGGTGGCGGGGGAAGAGGCGGCGCAGTTCGGCTGCCGCGTCCGGGCCGATCGAGCCCAGCCCTCGGACGTCCACCTCGGCCGGGTCCAGGACCCCGTACGCGAGGGCGGAGAGCCCGGTGGCGGTGAGCGTCGCCGACGGCGCCGGGCCGCCGCTGGTCAGCTCCAGGTGGCCGGTGGTGCCGTCGAGCAGGTGGGTGCCGGCCAGCCAGCGGTCGCCGACCAGCTCGACCCGGACCCGGCCCGGTCCGGCGGGGAGGCCGGCGAGCGCGTCCAGGGACAGCAGGCGGGCCATCGGGGCGGGTGAGCCCGGGCGGGAGACCCGCGCCTCGACGTGTACGGCCAGGTCGGTCAGCCAGAGTTCGGGCAGCTCGTCGGCGGGGACCTGGAGGGTGATCCGGTCGACCTGGTCGACGTGCCGGGCGAGGAACTGCAACAGCAGCGCCCGGGCGTACGGGTCGGTGACGAGCAGGTCGTCGCCCTGCAGCTCGCCGCCGTGGTCGTCGATGCGGTAGGTGAGCGCGCCCAACGTCGTACCGTCGATCCGGGCCGTGACCAGCCAGCGGTCGTCGCGATCGCGCAGCCCGACGGCGCGGAACTCCGGGAAGATCGCGAAGCCGTGCCGCTCCCGAACGCAGCGTTCGGTGAACGCCCGGTAGCCGGCGTAGCCGGCGCCGATCCGCTCCCAGGTCACCTCGCCGGGCAACTCGGCCCGGAGCAGCGGGTCCAGGTCGGCGGGGGAGAACCGGGCGGTCCGCGCCCGGGGCAGCCCGACGTAGCCGAAGCGCTCGTAGAAGCCGGCCCGGAACGGGTACAGCGCGGTCAGCGGGTGCCCCTCGTCGCGCATCTCGTCGAGGAGTTGGTGCAGCAGCGCCCGGACGTGACCCCGTCGACGGGCCAGCGGGTGGGTGGCCACCCCGGCCACGCCGGCCATCGGCAGCACCCGCCCGCGCAGGTTCTGCCGCATGGGGATGGCGCTCGCCGCCGCCTGCGTCTCCCCGCCCTCGTCGACGACGAGCGTCCGGTTGCCCTTGTTGTACGGCAGGTACCGATGGAACGCCTCCACCCGTTCGCTGCTCAGCGGGGACGCCTCGAAGGCGTACGCCTGGAGCGGGAAGCTGGTGGTCAGGCGTTCCTCGGCGGCCAGGCGACGGATGAGCATCCGTCCATCCCAACCCGACCGGCGGTCCGCCGCAACCCGATTGGTCCGGTTCAGCCCTCCGTCAGGTCGGAGACGACCACGGTGACGTTGTCCGGCGCGCCGGCCTGGTGGGCGAGCTTGACCAGCTGTTCGCCGCAGAGCTGGCGGTCGCCGTACGTGGTCAGCGCGGCGTGGATCGCGGCGTCCTCCACGTAGTCGGAGAGGCCGTCGCTGCACAGCAGCAGCCGGTCGCCGACGAACATGGTCAGCACCCCGATCGCCGGTGGGGCGTCCGCGCCCTGCACGGCGCGGGTCACCAGGGACCGCTGCGGGTGGTGCCGGGCCTGGTCGGGGGAGAGCGCGCCCTGGTCGACCAGCGCCTGCACGAAGGTGTCGTCCCGGGTGAGCTGGGTCAGTTCGCCGTCCCGCAGCAGGTAGCAGCGGGAGTCGCCGACCTGGGCGAGGACCAGCGTGTCCCCGGCGAGCAGGCCGGCGGTCAGCGTCGTACCCATGCCGTCGCGGGTCGGATCGGCGGAGATGGCGGCGCGGATGCGTTGGTTGGCGGTGGCGACCACGGCGCGCAGCGCCTCGGCGGCCTCGTCGGCGACGGTCGGCGGGACCAGCTCGTCCAGGATGCGGATGACGATCTCGCTCGCCACCTCACCGGCGGGGAGCCCACCCATGCCGTCCGCGACCGCCACCAGGCGGTCACCGGCGAGGGCGGAGTCCTCGTTGTTGGTGCGGACCAGGCCGACGTCGTTGAGGATGGCCGAGCGGAGGATCAGCGTCATGCCACCAGCTTGCCAAGAACACCCTTGATCCGTCTCTACGCACTAGTGCGTAGGGTGGCAGAAATGATGCCGGTGTCCATGGTCGGACGCGCCGGCGAGCGTGCCGAGCTCGACCGGGCGTGGTCCACCCTGGTCGAGGCGGGCCGTCCCTCGCCCGCCGTCACGGTGATCACCGGGGCGGCCGGGGTGGGCAAGAGTCTGCTGGTCGCGGCGGCCGTGGAGGGCTTCTCGCCCCACCCGGCGGTGGTCCTGTCCGGCGCCGCGCGGCTGCACGACCCGGCCCCGTACGACTGGCTGGCGGCGGTGCTCAGCGGCCGCGACACCAGCGGTCTCGATCTGCCGCCGGACGCGCTGGCCTGGCTCGCCCAGCAGCCCACCGCGCCGCGCGAGCGCTACGCCCCCGGCACCCTGCTGCGGCTGGCCGTGCGGACCGTTCGGCGGCTGGTCGGCGCCGGCCCGGCCGTGCTGGTGGTGGAGGACCTGCACGCCCTCGACCCGGCCAGCCTCAACCTGGTCGGTGAGCTGGCCACCGCCGGTGACCTGCCGGCCCTGCTGGTGGTGGCGAGCCGGCCGCCGGCCGACGCGGTCGCGCCGGACCTCGCCGTCCGCGTCCTGTCCCGGCTCTGCGGGGTACGCGGCGCCGTGCGCCAGCACCTCGGCCCGCTCGGGGTGGCCGAGGTGGCTGAGGTGCTGACCCAGGTGTACGAGGGCACCCGCCCCACCGACCGGATCGCCACCGCCGTCTGGCGACGCACCGGCGGCAACCCGTACGCGCTCACCGAGCTGCTCGCCGCGCACGCCGGCCGGGGCCTGGAGGCGTTGGCCGAGCGGCCGCTGCCGGAGCACCTGCGGCCGCCGGCGCCGCGCCCGGCCGCCCCGCCCGACGCCGAGCTGACCGGCCGGGAGGTGGAGGTGCTCGGCTGCCTGGTCGCCGGGATGTCCAACAAGCAGGCGGCCCGCGCGCTCGGCATCTCGGTCCGCACGGTCACCGTGCACGTGTCGAATCTGCTGCGCAAGACGGGCTCGGCGTCGCGCACGGAGGCGGCGCTGTGGGCGGTGCGGCACCGCGTTCCGTCCCGCCCGCTGGGCTGAGCGGCCCGCTCCCGGCTCGTGGGCGGGTCGGTGGAGGGGCGCGGCCTGCTGGTGGGCCGCCGCTAGGGTGGCCGCGACGACGGGGGGTGCGGTGATGGCGGGACGGCTGCAGCCGGTGCTGGCCGGCGTGGTGACCGCCCTGGTCGGCTTCGCCAGTTCGTTCACGGTGGTGCTGGCGGGGCTGCGGGCGGTCGGCGCCGACGAGGCCCAGGCCGCCTCCGGCCTGCTCGCGGTCAGCGTGGCGTCCGGGCTCTGCGCCCTCTGGCTGGGACTGCGGCACCGGATGCCGATCGCGATCGCCTGGTCCACCCCGGGCGCGGCGCTGCTGGTCGCCACCGGCCCGGTTCCCGGCGGCTGGCCCGCGGCGGTCGGCGCGTTCCTGCTCTGCGGGGTGCTCATCGTGGCGGCGGGTCTCTTTCCCGTGCTGGGTCGGGCGGTCGCCGCGATCCCGGGCCCGGTGGCGGCGGCGATGCTGGCCGGGGTGCTGCTGCCGCTCTGCACCGCCCCGGTGCGGGCGCTGGTCGAGGTGCCCCGGCTGGCCGTACCGGTGATCGTCACCTGGCTGGTGCTGCACCGGTTCGCCCGGCGCTGGGCCGTGCCGGCGGCGCTGGTGGTGGCCGCGGTGACGATCGCGCTCACCTCGCCGGCCGGGGGCGTCGGCGGGTTCCGGCCGGTGGTCGAGCTGACCGCGCCGGTATTCACCGTGCCGGCGCTGGTCGGGCTGGCGCTGCCGCTCTTCCTGGTCACCATGGCCGCCCAGAACGTCCCCGGTACGGCGGTGCTGCGCGGCTACGGCTACCAGCCGCCGCTGACCGCGGCGCTGCGGGTGACCGGGCTGGCCAGCGCGCTCGGCGCGCCCCTCGGCGGGCACGCGGTGAACCTCGCGGCGATCAGCGCCGCCCTGGCGGCCGGGCCGGACGCCCACCCGGACCCGGAGCGGCGCTGGATCGCCTCGGTCACCGCCGGCCTGGGGCTGGCGCTGCTCGGGCTGGGGGCGGGGGTGGCGACCGCGCTGGTGCTGCTCTCCCCGCCGGTGCTGATCGAGGCGGTGGCCGGGCTGGCGCTGCTCGGCGCGCTGGCCGCGGCGGTCGCCGCGGCGGTCGCCGAGCCGGAGAGCCGGGAGGCGGCGGTGGTGACCTTCGTGGTCACCGCGTCGGGGGTGAGCCTGCTCGGGGTGGCCGGCGCGTTCTGGGGCCTGCTCGCCGGCTGGCTGATGCTGCTGCTCTTCCGCCGGCGTGCCGCGTCGCCGCCGGCCGGCCCGGCCGCCCCGGCCACGGTGCCGGCGCCGTCGGACGGGAGCGGGTCGGACGGGAGCGGGTCGCATCCGGCCACGCCGGCCGAGGTCGGCGAGGTCACGAGGCGCTGACCGTCACGTCCACCGCCATCACCCGCAATCGCACGCCGGAGACGTGCCGCTCGACGGTCGCCGCGAACTCCGTCGCCCGGTCCAGGGTGTCGTTCGCGGGCCGCGCATGTCCGGCCGCCGGAGCGTGGCGCCCGGGGCTGCTGGCGCGTGTCGGGGCGGGGCCGCCTCGGGTGCCGAGTGCCTACCGAACTGGCTGTCGACCTGATGACGTAAACGACTCACGGGGTGTCGGACGCCGAAGACCAGCCTTGAGTCGTCCACGTCATCAGGTCTGTAGCGCGTCGACCACACCTGTGGTGGGTCGCGTCAGCCGAGGAAGCCCGATCGTCACGTCCCCACGTCACCACGACTGGGCGGTTACTCCTCCGGGGGGAGGTCGCCGACGCCGACGCCGAGGCGTACCTGGCCGTCGGTGACGGCGGCGATCTGGTCGGCCAGCACGTAGACCGCGCCGGTGCGGGCCAGCTCGGTGGAGACCTTGAGATAGCCGGTACGCAGCAGCCGGGCGGCGAGGTCGGCGGGCACGTCCGGCTCCTCCACCGCGGCCGACTCGATCAGCTCGTCGAGGCTGCCGCCCGGGTCGGCGGTCGGCGCCTGCACGGTCACCGCGTTCGGGTCACCCCGCTGCACGAGGTCGACGGTGCCGACGTCGACGCCGGCCGTGTCGATGACCCGCATGCCGGTGGTGACCCGGGAGATGGCCGCCTGCTGCTCGGTGCCCTGCTGCTTCATTCCCGGGCGGTTCCCGGGCCGGCGCGCCGCTAAACGCCGGTGCTCGGCGGGGCCCAGGCGCTCGGCGGGCGCGGGGAGAGTTCCCGCCAGCCGTCGGTCCCCTCCAGCAGGGCCCGGACGGTCTCCTCGGCCTCCTCCGCGCTGCCGTACTCGTAGAACTGGGAGACGCCCTCCGCACCGCCGGCCCGCTGCTCGACGTGCCAGCGGTCGGCGTCCACCCGGAGGAAGACGTCCCGCCGGGCCAGCCGCCCCCATTTGCCGTTCCACCAGTGCTTGCGCTGTTCCATGGCCGGACTCTATCGAACATGTGTACGACACGGGACGGCCCCTGTGGGATTCCCACAGGGGCCGATGTGCATGTGGTCGCGTCAGCGCGGCGCGGGCGGCTCCGTACGCCGACCGAGGACGTCGTCCAGCGCGCCCCGCTGCTGCCCGGGGGTGGTGTGCCCGGCGGCGACCAGGGCGTCCCGGATCTCGGTCAGCAGCTTGACCTCCTCGCTCGGCGCCGAGGGCGGCGGCTCCTCGCCCCGCTTGCGGCGCTCCGCGAGCCGGTTCATCGGGAAGACGACGAGGAAGTAGAGCACCGCCGCGGTCAACAGGAACGTGATGAGCGCGTTGATGAACCCGGCCCAGTCCATGAAGTTGCCCTGACTGATTTCCCAGGCGCCGGCGAACTGGTCCTCGCCGCCGCCAACCAGCTTGATGATCGGCTTTAGGAACGAGGTCGTGAAGGCGGTCACCACGCCCGTGAACGCGGCACCGATGACGACGCCGACCGCGAGGTCGACGACGTTGCCGCGCATGATGAAGTCTTTGAAGCCCTTGAGCATCCGTACTCCCGTGCTGTCCGGTTTTCGAGGTCCGGCACAACCTATGCCCCGGAGGGCGGCTCCAGAAAAGCACCGGCCTCGATCGCCGCGCGGGCCGGATCGCCGTCCCGGATCGCGGCGACGAGCCGACCGTGGTCGACGTACCGCTCGGGTTCCAGCGCGTCCCCCATGGCGTGCGCGACCGTGCTGCGCAGCGCCGTGCCGACCGAGGCGTAGAGCTCGGCGAGCATGCCGTTGTGGGCGGCGGCCACCACCGCCGTGTGCAGCGCCGCGTCGGCCTCCACGAACTCCGCCACCCGGCCCGAGCGCCAGGCGGCCTCCCGGGTGGCGAGCGCGGCGTCGAGCGCCGCCAGGTCTTCCGGGGTACGGCGCAGCGCGGCCAGCCGGGCGGCCTCCACCTCGAAGGCGCGCCGGACCTCGATCACCTCGGCCATCCGGTCGTCGGTGAGCCGGCGGGCCACCACCGGGGCCAGTTCGTCGGTGGAGACCACGTACGTCCCCGAGCCCTGCCGGCACTCCAGCACCCCGGCGTGCACCAGCGCGCGGACCGCCTCGCGGACGGTGTTCCGCCCCACCCCGAGCGCGGCGACCAGCTGCGGTTCGGTCGGGATGCGCCCGCCGACCGGCCACTCGCCGCCCAGGATCCGCTCCCTGAGCTGCTCGATCGTCTGGCGTACCCGGTGGCCGCGCGGGGGCACGGCGACGGAATCGACGGTGGGTGTCACCGGTTACACCTGCTGCCGAAATTCATCCCATGATTGTAGGTTCGAGGTCATGACCCCGCCACCCACCTGCACCGAGGCCGAGGCCCCCGTCGCCGACCCGGGCGCGCGCACCGCCGACGTGATGCCCGGGCCCGCGCCGGCCGCCGTCGCGCCTCCGGCCGGCCGGCCCTCGGCGGCCCGCGGCGGTGCGCTGGTGCTGGTCGGGATGCTGCTGGTCGCGCTCAACCTCCGCGCCGCGGTGACCAGCCTGGGCGCCCTCCTCGACGAGGTGCGCACCGGACTGGCGCTCTCCGGCACGATGGCCGGTTTCGTCACCACCCTGCCGACGATCGCCTTCGCCGGTCTCGGCGCGCTCACCCCGTGGCTGGTCCGCCGCTACCCGCCGGCCCGGGTGCTCGTGGTGGCGATGCTCGCCCTCACCGTGGGGCAGGTGCTCCGGGTGGCCACCGACTCCGCGCTGGTCTTCGTGCTCACCAGCGCGCTCGCGCTGGCCGGCATCGCGGTGGCGAACATCCTGCTGCCGATGCTGGTCAAGCAGCACTTCCCGCACCGCACCGGGCTGGTCACCGGGGCGTACACGATGGCTCTGACGGTGGGCACGACGGTGGCCGCCGCCTCCGCGGTGCCCGTCGCGCACGCCTTCGGCTCCTGGCGGGCCGGGCTCGGCGTCTGGGCCGGGCTGGCCGCGGTGGCCGTACTCCCGTGGGTGCCGCTGGCGCTGCGGGCCCGCGCCGCCCGGCGGGCCGCGGCCCCGACGGCGGCCCCCGCCGCGCGGGTGCGGATCCGGCCGGAACGCACCCGGCTCGGCTGGGCCATGGCGGTCTACTTCGGCGCGCAGTCGCTCAGCGGGTACGCGATCATGGGCTGGCTGGCCCAGCTCTTCCGCGACGCCGGCTACCGCCCCGAGGCCGCCGGACTGCTGCTGGCCGGGGTGACCGCGCTCGGCGTGCCGGTCGCGCTGGGAATGCCGACCCTGGCCGGCCGGCTGCGGACGCTACGACCGCTGGTGCTGGCGCTGACCGCCTTCTCCGCGGCCGCGTACCTCGGTCTGGCCCTGGCGCCGCACGGCCTCGCGCCGCTCTGGGTCCTGCTGCTCGCCCTGGGTCAGGGCGCGTTCCCGCTGATCCTGACCACCATCGGCCTGCGCGCCCGGACCGCCGAGGGCACCGTGGCGCTGTCCGCCTTCGCGCAGAGCACCGGGTACGTGATCGCCGCCCTTGGGCCGCTGCTGGTCGGCATCCTCTACGAGGCGACTGGGGGCTGGACGGCCCCGCTCGGGTTCCTGGTCGCCGCGCTGGCCGTGCAGACGACCGCAGGCATGGTGATCGCTCGTCCCCGCTTCATCGAGGACGAGCGCTGAGGAGAACCGGTCAGGAGGAGGCCGGTGTCGGGTCGCCCGCCACGGCCTGCTCGACCGTCGGGTACGTGTGCAGCACCTCGACCAGACCGCTGACCTCGAGGATGCGCAGCACGCCGCGCTGTGGAGCGGCCAGCCGGACCACGCCGCCGGCCTCGTCGCAGCTGTTCTTCGCGCGCACGAAGACCGACAGGCCGGTGGAGTCGCAGAACGACACGTCGGCCAGGTCGAACACGAGACGGCTGCGGCCCTTGTCGAGCAGGTCGGTGATCTGGTCCTGCAGCTGCGGTGCGGTCGCCATGTCGAGCTCGCCCGCGACCGAGACGACGACCACGTCGCCGCGCTGTTCCGTGTGCACCGTCAAGGACATTCGGACCTCCTGTTATCGGTGGAACGGTATCCCACGAACGCCCGAACACGCAGAACGGGAGTGTGATCCGGTGTGCCTGATCATTTCTTTGCCTCGTGGCAAGTACCGCGCCAGTCGGCGGTGATAGAGTCCGGCCGGCCCAGCTCAGAGGAGGTAACCATGGCGATGACCACGGAAGAGGGTGACCGGCTCGCCGGCCTGCTTACTGAGCATGCCGAGCGGATCGTCCAGCGCTGGACGGAGCTGGTCGCGACCTCGTTGCGTGGCCGGCTCAGCCAGGCGGAACTGCGCCTTCAGGTGCAGGAGTTGCACCGTAGCATGATCAATGCGGGTGCCCGGGGGCTCGCGGACATTTCCTCCGAGTCGGCCGCCGAACTGCGGGCCGTGCTCGGTGAGCTGTCGCGCAACCGGGCCCGGCAGGGCTTCTCCGCCACCGAGACCGCGGTCAGCATCTACGCGCTCAAGGAGGTGCTGGTCGAGCTGGCCGACGGCGGCGACGGCGCGCTGTCGCTGCGCGACGTCCTCGCCTTCAACGGCGTGGTCGACCAGATGGGCCTGTCCACCTTCGAGACGTACGTGCAGGCCCGCGAGGGCCTGATCGCCGACCAGGCCGAGCAGCTGCTCGAACTCTCCACCCCGGTGGTCAAGATCTGGGACGGCGTGGTCGCCGTGCCGCTGGTCGGCACGCTCGACTCGGCCCGCGCCCAGGTGGTGATGGAGCGGCTGCTGCAGACCCTGGTCGACACCGGCTCGCCGTACGCGATCATCGACATCACCGGTGTGCCGGCCGTCGACACGCAGGTCGCCCAGCACATCCTCAAGACGGTGGTGGCCGCCCGGCTGATGGGTGCCGACTGCATCATCTCCGGCATCCGGCCGCAGATCGCCCAGACCATCGTCGCCCTCGGCATCGAGTTCGGGGACATCGCCACCAAGGCCAGCCTCGCCGACGCGCTGCGGCACGTGCTGCGGCTCACCGGCGTCGAGACCGCTCGCCGCCACCCGCGCCGGGAGGCGTGATGGAGCGGGTGCCGATCCTGAAGATCGGCGACATCCTGCTGGTCTCCATCCAGATCGACATGTCCGATCAGACGGCCGTCGCCCTCCAGGAGGATCTGGCCGAGCGGATCGTGGCCACCGGCTCCCACGGCGTGATCATCGACATCACGGCGTTGGACATCGTCGACTCCTTCGTCGGGCGGATGCTCTCCACCATCGCCTCGATCTCCAAGGTGCTCGACGCCGAGACGGTGGTCGTCGGGATGCGTCCTGCGGTCGCCATCACGCTGGTCGAGCTGGGCCTGTCGCTGCACGGCATCCGGACCGCGCTGAACGTCGAGCGCGGAATGGAGCTGATCGCGGCGAGCCGGGCGGACGACGACCGCGGGTTCGACGACGATCCGGAGGACGTGGAGTCGGGAACGGCGGCGACATCACCATGACCGCGGGCGTCGACCTGGGCCCGAAGGAACAGGCGATCGGCAGCGACGAGGACGTCGTCCGCGTCCGGCAGCTGGTGCGTACCGTCGCGGTGGCCGCCAAGCTCTCCCTGGTCGACCAGACGAAGCTCGTCACCGCGGCCAGCGAACTGGCCCGCAACACGCTGATCTACGGCGGGGGCGGCGGTGCCGAGGTGACGGTGGTCGAGGACGGCCGGCGCCGGGGCGTACGGGTGGTCTTCGCCGACACCGGCCCCGGCATCCCCGACCTCGACCTCGCGCTGACCGACGGCTACACCACCGGGGGCGGCCTCGGGCTGGGCCTCAGCGGGGCCCGACGCCTGGTCGACGACTTCGACATCCAGACCGTTGTCGGCGAGGGCACCCGGATCACCGTCACCAAGTGGTCCCGGTGAACATCCACGCTGTTCCCGACCCCGGCAGCTGGTTCCGGGTCGAGAACAGCAGCGCCGCCAGCTCCGCGCGGCGGGCCGCCGAACGCCTCGGTGAGCAGCTCGGCCTGCACCCCGACCGGGTCGCCGAACTCGCCATCGTCGCCGCCGAGCTGACCAGCAACCTGGTCAAGCACGCCGAGGAAGGGTTGCTGCTGCTGCGGCCGGTCCGCGACGGCGACCACGCCGGCGTGGAGCTGATCGCGATCGACTCCGGCCCCGGCATGACGGACCTGACCGTCTCCTCCCGGGACGGCCACTCCACCGCCGGCACCCTCGGCATCGGCCTGGGCGCGATCAGCCGCCAGGCCAGCTGGTACGACGCCTGGTCCTGGCCGGGCAAGGGCACCGTCCTCGCCGTGCAGGTGTGGCCGAAGGCCGCGCCGGCGCGCCCCGCCTGGGCGGCCGGGCTGACCCGGCCGATCAGTGGCGAGCAGGTCAGCGGCGACGGGCACGCCGTACGGGTGGCCGAGGGTCGGTACCAGGTGCTGGTCTGCGACGGCCTCGGGCACGGGGCACTGGCGGGCGCGGCCACCGACGCCGCACTGGCCGCCTTCCGTACCGCGCCGGCCGCCCCGCCCGCCACCGTGGTGCAGCACCTGCACCGCGCGATGACGCACACCCGGGGCGCGGCCCTGGCCGTGGCCGAGCTGGACCAGTCGGCCGGCGTGCTCCGGTACGCCGGGCTCGGCAACATCACCGGCGTCGTCCTCGGGGCCGCCGACGAGCGGCGGGGCCTGGTCTCGCTGCCCGGCATCGCCGGTCACCAGCGACCGTCCGTCCGGGAGTACGACTACGCCTTCCCACCCGAGGCGACCCTGGTCATGCACAGCGACGGCGTGGTCGACCGGTGGCGGATCGGCGACTATCCCGGGCTGACCGGGCGATCTCCGCTGGTGCTCGCCGCGACCCTGCTGCGGGACGCCGGCATCCGCCGCGACGACGCCTGCGTCCTGGCGGCGAGGACACCGGCATGAGCGCCGGCGAGCCGCTGCTGCAGATGGCGCTGCGGGTGGAGCAGGACATCTTCCTCGTCCGCCAACGCGGCCGGGAGGTCGCCGCCGCCGTCGGTCTGGAGCACCAGGACCAGGTCCGGCTCGCCACCGCGCTCAGTGAGGTCGCCCGTGACCTGCTGCGTACCGTCGGCGGCGCGGACGTCGCCTTCCACGTGGTGCACGGACCGGACGGTCGCCGCGCGCTGCGTGTCGACCTCACCCCGGCCAGCCCCCTGCCCGGCGGCCGGTACGAGCCCCAGTCGGGCGCCGTGGCGCATTTGGTGGACACACTGGGTGTGACCAGCGAGGAGGGGGATACGGTCGTGAGGATGTCCCGACGTGTCCCGGCCGCCGCCCAGGCGCTGACCGAGGCGCGGCTGGCCGAGCTGCGCGCCGAGCTCGGGCACAGCGCGCCCGGCAGTGCCCTGGACGAGCTCGCCACCCAGAACGAGCAGCTCATCGCCGCGCTGGACGAGGTCCGCAGCCAGCGCGACGAGCTGGCGGTGCTCAACGCCGAGCTGGAGGAGACCAACCGGGGCGTGATGGCGCTCTACACCCAGCTCTCCGAGGAGCTGGAGGAGACCAACCGCGGCGTGGTGGCGCTCTACGCCGAGCTGGACGAGAAGTCGGCGCAGCTGCGGACGGCGAGCGAGTCGAAGAGCCGCTTCCTGGCCAACGTCAGCCACGAGCTGCGCGCCCCGGTGACCGCGATCATCGGGTTGGGGCGGCTGCTCACCGACTCCGCCTCCGACCCGCTCACCCCCGAGCAGTCCGAGCAGGTGGAGCTGATCCGGGCCTCGGCGGCCGACCTGCTCTCCCTGGTCAACGCCCTGCTGGATCTGGCCAAGGCGGAGTCCGGGCGGATCGAGCCGGAGTGGGCCGACGTCGACCTGCGGGCGGTCTTCGGCCAGCTGCGCGGCACGCTGCGGGCGCTGACCAACCGGTCGGCCGTCGAGCTGGTGGTGGAGGAGCCGCCGGCGCCGGCCGTGCTCCGCTCGGACGAGGTGCTGCTTTCCCAGGTGCTGCGCAACCTGCTGCACAACGCGCTCAAGTTCACCGAGCGCGGCGAGGTGCGGATGACCGCGCAGCGGGACGACGAGCGGTGGCGCCTGTCGGTCTCCGACACCGGCGTCGGCATCCGCCCCGAGCTGCACGAACGGATCTTCGAGGAGTTCTACCAGGTGCCGGGGGCCAGCCGGGTCGGCGGCACCGGCCTCGGCCTGCCGTACGCGCGGCGGTTGGTGACCCTGCTCGGTGGGACGCTGGAGCTGACCAGCGAGCCCGGCCGGGGCAGCACCTTCACCGTCGTCCTACCGGCGAGCGGAGCCTGACGATGGTCGGCGACCAGGCGACGGTGCTGGTGGTCGACGACAGTCGCACCAAGCGCTACCTGCTGGTCAGCTGGCTGACCCGGGCCGGCTTCGTGGTCCGTGAGGCGGAGACCGGCACCGAGGCCCTGGAACGGGTCGCCACGGACCCGATCGACCTGGTGGTGCTCGACGTACGGCTGCCCGACCTGAGCGGCTTCGACGTCTGCGAGCGGATCAAGGCGGACCACCCGGCGATGCCGGTGATCCACGTGTCCGCGCACGCGGTCGACGTGGTGGACCGGACGCAGGGGCTGACCCGGGGCGCGGACGCCTACCTGGCCGAGCCGATCGAGCCGGAGGAACTGGTCGCCACCGCCCACGCGGTGCTGCGCTACTACCAGGCACGGCAGCGCGCCGAGCTGCTCGCCGAGCGACTCACCGGGCTGGCCGACACCACCGTCGCGGTGCACGCCGCCCCGAGCTTCGCCCGCCTGCTGGAATCCGCGGCGGCGGGCGCGGCCGACATCTTCAAGAGCCCGGCGGCGGTGATCGCCGAGACCTTCGACGGCGACTGCCTGGCCGGGATCGCCACCGGACCGGGCGCGAAGCCGACGATCGTGCCCTGGGTGGTGGACGACGCCGGCGTACCGACCGGGGCCACCGTACGGGTGAACGACCCGGCCGAGTGGGGCCTGGTCTCCTGGCCGGCGGGGGACACGGTCACCGTGGCCGCCGCCCGGCTGCGCGAGGACCGCGCCCCGCTCTACGTGGTGGTGCCGTCCGCGACCCAGACCGCCCGCACGCCGGTGCTGGTGCAGCTCGCCCAGGCGGTCGCCTCGGCGGTGGAGGCGCAGCGGTCGTTCGACGAGGAGCACCGGATCGCCGTCACCCTGCAACGGAGCCTGCTGCCCCGGCGGCTGCCCGAGGTCGCCGGACTGGACCTGGCCGTCCGGTACGAGCCGGCCAGCGCGCAGACCGAGGTGGGCGGCGACTTCTACGAGCTGGTCATGCTCGACGGCCACCTGTTGGTGGCGATCGGTGACGTGGCCGGCCACTCGCTGCACGCCGCCACGGTGATGGCCGAGCTGCGGCACGCCGTGCGGGCGTACGCGGTGGAGGGGCACCAGCCGGGGGTGATCCTGGACCGGCTCAACGAGCTGATGCGCACGCTGCTCCGCAACGAGCTGGCCACCCTCTGCATCCTGCTGCTGCACCCGCCCAGCGGTCGGATCCGGCTGGCCAGCGCCGGGCACCTGCCGGCGTTGGTGAGCGTCGACGGCCGGGTGGACTTCGTCCAGCAGTCGGCGCCCCTGCTGGGGGTACGGGCCGAGCGCCCCGACGACCTGGAGTTCGTCCTGCCGGCCGGCGCGACGCTGGTGCTCTACACCGACGGCCTGATCGAGCGTCGGGACGCCACCATCGACGAGGGCCTGGCCGCGCTGGCCGCGTGTGCCGCCCGGGTGGACGACGACCTCGACCGGTTCTGCCACCGCCTGCTGGTCGAGCTGGCCCCGCCGGAGATCCACGACGACGTCGCCGTGGTGGCCGTCCGCCGCCGCTGACCGCACGGCTCTTCCCGGCACCCGGTCAGCGCAGGGAGCGGACGTAGGCCGTGGGGGAGACGCCGGTGACGGCGGTGAAGTCGCGGACCAGATGGGCCTGGTCGCTGTAGCCGAGGTCGGCGGCGAGCGCGGACCAGTCGGGCGGCCCCTCGGCGGCCCGCTCGATCGCCTCCTGGAGCCGGTAGCGGCGGATCACCCACTTCGGAGCGACCCCGACGTGGTCCAGGAAGAGGCGCTGCAACCGCCGGGTGGAAATGCCGTGCCGGCGCGCGAGGTCGTCCACCCGCAGCACGCCGCGGTCGGTGCGGATCGCCTCGGCCAGCGCCATCGCCTCGGTCGCCGCCGGGTCCGGCTCCGGCGCCCAGGCGGTCAGGAAGGCGTCCAGCGCTCGGCGGCGCTCGGTGTCCGTACCCGCGCAGTGGCCCTTGTCTCCCCCGGAGCCGGCGGCGGCCCGGGCGGCGTCGGGGACCTCGGCGAGCGGCCGGCGCTCGCCGGTCAGCTCGGCGACCGGGCGTCGCCAGAAGGGCCGGAAGCCGCCCGGGCGGAACTGGATCCCGCTGACCCGGCCGGTGCCGGTCAGGGTGATCGAGAAGAGCCGCTGCCCGACGCCGGCGATCTCGGCGGTCTCCGGGTCGCCCTCCGAGCGCTGGAAGACGACGTTGACCGCCGGGTGCGGCACCAGTTGCTGCGCGAACGGCGCGCTCAGCGCCCAGTCGATCAGCCAGTAGTGCTCGACCCAGGGGCGCAGCGCGGGGGCGGGCAGGTGCCGGCGGAACCGCACCTCGCGGCGCAGCCGTTCCGGGTCGAGGATGCCCCGGTTGTCCCCGCGTGGCTGTCGCATTCGTTCAAGACCGCCTTCGTACGCTGGCCCTATGGGAACGAAGACTAGCGATCTGCTGGCCGCCGCCGCACCGCGAACCGTGGCGGTGGTCCGGGCGATCACCGACGATCAGCTGGACCTGCCCACGCCGTGCCCGGACTACACCGTCCGGGACCTGGCCAACCACCTGTACGAGGTGGTGGTCAACTTCCAGACGCTCGCCCGGCGGCGCGAGGTGGACTGGTCGGCGAAGACGGACCACCTGACCGAGGGGTGGCGGGACCGGTTCGCCGACGAGACCGCCCGGCTGGTCGAGGCGTGGGCCGACCCGGCCGCCGAGGAGGGCGCCTCGCCCGGCATGGGGCTGCCCCAGGAGACGGTCGGCCTGATGGGGGTCATCGACCTGGTCGTGCACGGTTGGGACCTGGCCCGGGCCACCGGTCAGCCGTACCAGCCGGCGCCCGAGGTCACCGCCGCCGGTCACCGGTTCCTGGACGAGATGGGCCCGATGGGCCGCCAGATGGGCGCCTTCGGTCCGGAGCTGGCGACCGGCCCGGACTGCACCGAGCTGGACCGCCTGCTCGGCCGCGCCGGCCGCGACCCGGCCTGGAGCCGCTGAACCGCATCGACGATGCTTGACATCAGCTATTCACTGAGTGAATAGTGGCCCGGTGTCCACGTCGCACGTCCTGCTGGGGCTGCTCGCCGCCGGGAACCGGCACGGGTACGAGCTGAAGCGTGCCCACGACGCCCGGCTGCCCCGGGCCAAGCCGCTGGCGTTCGGGCAGGTCTACGCGACCCTGGGCCGGTTGGCGCGCGACGGTCTGGTCATCGCCACCGGGCAGGAGCGCGAGGCCGGCCCGGACCGGACGTCCTACCAGCTCACCGGCCAGGGCCGCGAGGCGCTGGACCGATGGCTCGGTGCCGTCGAGCCCCCCGCGCCGTACGTCACCAGCACGCTCTTCGCGAAGGTGGTGGTGGCGCTGCTGGTCGCCGACGTGAGCGCCGCCCGCTCGTACCTGGTCGCGCAGGGACGGGCGCACACCGACCGGCTGCGCGAACTCACCGCCGTCAAGACGGCGCCCTCGGCCACCCTCGACGACGTGGTCTCGGCCGACTACGCCATCGCCCACCTCGACGCCGACCTGAGGTGGCTGCGGACCACCCTGGACCGGGTCGCCGACTGGCACCGGGAGGTGCACTCGTGACGCAACTCCAGGCTCGCGGCGTGGTGAAGGCGTACGGGCCGACACCCGCCCTGCGCGGCGTCACCCTCGACGTCGCCGAGGGCGAGATCGTCGCCGTCACCGGACCCAGCGGCTGCGGCAAGTCGACCCTGCTGCACTGCCTGGCCGGGATCCTCCGCCCGGACGCGGGTCAGGTCAGCTGGCGCGGCGAGCGGATCGACACCTGGTCGGAGGCGGACCGGTCCCGGCTGCGCCGCACCGAGTTCGGGGTGCTCTTCCAGTTCGGCCAGCTCGTCGCCGAGCTGACCGCGGCGGAGAACGTCGCCCTCCCGCTGCTTCTCGCCGGCACGGGGCGGCGAGAAGCGCGGGTGGCGGCGCTCGGCTGGCTGGACCGGCTCGGCGTGGCCGAGGTGGCCGACGTCCGGCCCGGCGAGATGTCCGGCGGGCAGCAGCAGCGGTGCGCCACCGCCCGCGCCCTGGTCACCGAGCCCCGGGTGCTCTTCGCCGACGAGCCGACCGGCGCGCTGGACACGCTCAGCGGCGAGCAGGTGCTCACCCAGCTGGTCCGGCTCGCCCGGCAGCAGCGCACCAGCGTCGTGCTGGTCACCCACGAGCCGCGGATCGCCGCGTACGCCGACCGGGAGGTGATGCTCCGCGACGGGGCGGTCGACGCCAGCGGGCTCGGGCTCGACCTGCCGTTCGCCGGCGGCGCCCGGTGAGGCCCGCCGTCCTGCTCCGGCTCGCCCTGGCCGGCAACCGCACCGACAGCGCCCGGGTGGTGCTGACCGCGCTCAGCGCCGCCCTGGCCACCCTCGCCGGCCTGGCCGCGCTGACCGTGCTGGCCATCCCCACCCCGCGCTGCTGCGACGGCCGCAACATCTCCGAGCAGTACGGCAACGCCCTGCTCCGCGAGCCCGGCCTGCGCGGCGGCACCGCGATCGCGCTGCTCCTGCTCACCGTCCCGGTGCTGGCGCTGGCCGGGCAGTGCGCCCGGCTCGGCGCCCCCGCCCGGGACCGGCGGCTCGCCGCCCTGCGCCTGGCCGGGGCCACCCCCGGCCAGGTGACCCGGCTCGCGGTGCTGGAGACCGGCCTGGCCAGCCTCCTCGGGACCCTGCTCGGGCTGGCCGTCTTCCTCGTCGGCCGGCGGCTGCTCGACGCGCCGGACGCGCGGGGGCGGCTCGCGCTTCCCACCGACGTGCTCCCGGCCACCGGAGTGATCGTGGCGGTGGTGCTCGGGCTGCCGCTGGCGGCGGCGCTGGTCGGCGCGGTGCTGCTGCGCCGGGTCACCGCCACCCCGTTCGGCGTGGTACGCAAGGTCCGCCGGGAACGCGCGCCCGGGCCGTGGGCCGGCCTGCTGATCGTCGCCGGCCTCGCCGCCTTCGCCGCCCTGGACCCGGTGCTCGACTGGTACCAGGACCAGCACCGGGAACCCCCGCTGCTGCTACCGCCGCTGCTGCTGCTCGGGGGCGGGCTCGCCGCGCTGACCGGGGTGGTGGTCGGCACCGGCTGGCTGTCGTACACCTCGGGTCGGCTGCTGCACCGGTACGCCCGGCGACCGGCCGCGCTGCTGGCGTCCCGGCGGTTGACCAGCGACCCGTGGGCCGGCAGCCGCACCTTCGCCGCCCTGCTGGCCGCGGTGATCGTGGGTGGCGGCGCGGCCGGGATGCGGGCCTCGTTCGAGGCCCACGCCGAGCTCGAACGGCTCACCGGCCAGGACCGTGGCGGCAGCGACGGCTTCTACCTGCGCACGGTGGACCTGGTCGACCTGGCGGTCGGCGTGGCCATGGCGATCGCCGCCGGCGGGTTGATCGTCGCCCTGGTCGAGGGGATCGTCGCCCGACGGCGGGCGTACGCGGCGCTGGTCGCCACCGGGGTGCCCCGGGGGACGCTGGCCCGGTCGATCGCCTGGCAGGCGCTGGCGCCGGCGGTGCCGGCGGTGGGGCTCGCGCTCACCGTGGGCCTGCTGCTCAGCCGGGGCGTCGCCGGTCACGCGGTGACCGGTGGCGGCTACTCCACCGAGTTCTGCGACGGCGCCGCGTCGCTCTGCGCGGACCCGGCGACCCGGGCGCAGTACCTGCGGACCGGGTGGGTGCCCGAGGTGACGGTGACGCCCGGCGTACCGCTGGGGCAGTTGGCCCTGGTCGGCGGCGGCGCCCTGGTCGCGGTGCTGGTGACGGTCGCGGTCGGCCTGCTCTTCCTGCGGGCCAGCACCGCGCTCGAGGAGCTGCGCACGGCCTGACCGTGTAACACCGGGTACGACCACGGCGCTTGTGACTCCGGAAGCCCGCCAGCGGGGTGGAACCGCGGGCGGCGGGGCAGGGAGATCACCAGATGCACAACCAGCCGGGCGGTGCGCCGCCGGTGTTCGTCGATCGGACCGGAAAACGGCGCCGGCTCATGACGATCGCCGGCACCGCGATGGGGCTCGGCCTGCTCACCAGTATCGGGCTGATCCTGGCCGGGCTCTTCGGCGACAGCACCGTCCCGCTGCCGGGCTGGACCGACCCCCGGGCGCGGCCACCGATCGAAGCGGGCGTGGACACCCCGGAGGAACTGGGTCAGCCGGGCAACCCGGCGGCCTCGTCGCGACCGTCGCCGGTGACCAGCACCGCCGCGCCGACGCCCACCCGGACGGCCGGCCCGTCCGTCGCCACGACCGCACGCCCGGGGCCCCAGTCGTCCGCCAGCGTGCCCGGCCAGGGCGACGTGCGGCGTACCGGCAAGCCCAGCCGCTCGCCCGGCAAGCCCCACTGACCGTGGCGCGTCACGTAGCCCGCCGCGACCCGCGGGCCCACTGGGTGCTGCTCCTGCTCGGCCTGTTCCTGCTGCTCGCCGCGCTGACCGTCAACGGGCTGGTCACCGGGCTGGCCGGCGGCTCCGGGCCGTCCGCCGCCCCGGACGTGCCCGGGCCGAGGACGGTCACCGACGGCGGGCCGGTGCTGCGGCTGGACCAGCCCGAACCGGTCAGCCGGCGGATGCCGGACCGCACGGTCGCGCTCACCTTCGACGACGGGCCGGACCCGCGGTGGACGCCCGAGCTGCTCGACGTGCTGCGCCGGCACGGGGCGCACGCCACCTTCTTCGTGGTCGGCTCCCGGGTCAACGCGCACCCCGAGCTGGTCCGGCGGATCCTCGACGAGGGGCACGAGCTCGGCTCGCACACCTACACCCACGCCGACCTCGCCACAACCTCCGGCTGGCGGGCCGACCTGGAGCTGTCGCTGACCCGCAAGGCGATCGCCGCGGCCACCGGCCGGGAGGTCACCCTGCTCCGGCCCCCCTTCTCGTCCACCACCCCGTCGCTGACCGCCGCCGGGTACGACGCGCTGCGGGCCGCCGCCGGCAGCGGGCACGTGGCCGTGCTCGCCGACCTGGACGCCAAGGACTGGCAGCGCCCCGGCGTACCGGCGATCGTCCGGGCGTCGACCCCGCAGCCGGGGCGGGGCGCGGTGGTGCTCATGCACGACGGCGGCGGTGACCGCGGCCAGACCGTGGCGGCCGTGGACCAGCTGCTCACCCGGCTGTCGAAGCAGGGCTACCGGTTCACCACCGTCTCCGAGGGCGTCGACGCGCCGCCGTCGACCGTCCCAGCCGGCGTCGGCACCCGGCTGAGCGGCCACGCGCTGCGCTGGACCCAGACCGGGGCCGAGTGGGCGGCCACCGCGATGAACGTCCTGCTCGCCGTCGCGCTGGTGCTCGGCGTCGTCCGGCTCGCCGTGCAGGTGACCTGCGCGCAGCTGCACGTCCGCCGGGTACGCCGACCCCGGCACCCCCGGCCGCCGGTCACCGCGCCGGTCTCGGTGATCGTGCCCGCGTACAACGAGGCGGCGAACATCGCGGCGACGGTGCGGTCGCTGGTGGCCAGCGCGTACCCGGCGCTGGAGGTGATCGTGGTGGACGACGGCTCCAGCGACGGCACCGCCGACATCGTCGAGCGGATGCGCCTGCGCGGGGTGCGGGTCATCCGACAGGCCAACGGCGGCAAGCCGGCCGCGTTGAACACCGGCATCCGGGCCGCCCGGGCCGACCTGCTGGTGCTGGTCGACGGGGACACCGTCTTCCAGCCGGACACCGTGCACCGGCTGGTGCAGGGCTTCGCCGACTCCACCGTCGGGGCGATCTCCGGCAACACCAAGGTCGCCAACCGGCGTCGGCTGCTGGGCCGCTGGCAGCACCTCGAGTACGTGATCGGCTTCAACCTCGACCGCCGGATGTACGACGTGCTGGAGTGCATGCCGACCATCCCCGGCGCGATCGGCGCGTTCCGCCGCGAGGTGCTGCTCGCCGTCGGCGGCGTCCCCTCGGACACGCTCGCCGAGGACACCGACCTGACCATGCAGGTGCTCCGGGCCGGCTGGCGGGTGGTGTACGAGGAGGCGGCGATCGCCTGGACCGAGGCGCCCTCCTCGCTGCGCCAACTCTGGCGGCAGCGGTACCGCTGGTGCTACGGCACCATGCAGGCGATGTGGAAGCACCGGCACGCCCTGCGCGAGCCGGGGGCCGGGGGCAAGCTGGGCCGGCGGGGCCTGCCGTACCTGACGGTGTTCCAGATCGTGCTGCCGCTGGCCGCCCCGGCGGTCGACGTGTTCGCCGTCTACGGCCTGCTCTTCCTGCCCTGGTCGACGCTCGTGCTGGCCTGGCTGGGGCTGCTCCTGCTCCAGGGGCTGACCGCCGCGTACGCGCTGCGCCTGGACCGGGAGGGCTTCGGCCCACTGTGGACGCTGCCGTTGCAGCAACTGGTCTACCGGCAGGTGATGTACCTGGTGGTGGTGCAGTCGGCGGTCACCGCGGTGATCGGCAACCGGCTGCGCTGGCAGCGGATGGTCCGGACCGGCGAGGCGGCGGTGCTGGTCGGCGCGGCCCCGCCCGGCCGCTCCCGCTGACCGCCCGCAGGCGGTGGGGTCAGCGGGAGTCGAGGAGGCCGGCGGACCAGGAGAGGGCGAGGCCGACCACCGCCGAGCAGCAGCAGATCAGCAGGGTGGCGGCGACCACGCCGACGATCAGCCAGGCCGGCCCCCGCCGGGCCGCGGCCGCTTCCGGTTCCGGTTCCGCGCCCGGTTCCGGTTCCGGCGACGGTACGTCCGGGCCGGGCGGCTCCTCGTCCGCCCGGCCCTCGTCGTGACTGGTCAAGCCGGCGGCCTCAGGCGCGACCGAGCTTGTCGAGGATCCAGGCGTTGATGAACGCCTCCTCGCGCCAGGAGTCGTACCGGCCGCTCGGGCCGCCGTGCCCGGCGCCCATCTCGGTCTTGAGCAGGTAGTCGCCCTGCGGGGCGATCGCCCGCAGCCGGGCGATCCACTTCGCCGGCTCGTGGTAGAGCACCCGGGTGTCGTTGAGGCTGGTCACCGCGAGGATGGCCGGGTAGTCGACGGCCGCCACGTTCTCGTACGGGGTGTACGACTTCATGTACGCGTACACCTCCGGGTCGGCGAGCGGGTTGCCCCACTCCTCCCACTCGGTGACGGTCAGCGGCAGCGACGGGTCGAGGATCGAGGTGAGCGCGTCCACGAAGGGCACCTGCGCGACGATCCCGGCGAACGCGTCGGGGGCCAGGTTGGCGACCGCGCCCATCAGCAGCCCGCCGGCCGAGGCGCCCCGGGCGACCAGCCGGTCGCCGGCCGTCCAGCCGGCCTTGACCAGGTGCCGGGCGCAGGCCACGAAGTCGGTGAAGGTGTTCTTCTTGGCCAGCAGCTTGCCCTCGTCGTACCAGCGCCGGCCCAGTTCACCGCCGCCGCGGATGTGCGCCACGGCGAAGACGACGCCCCGGTCGAGCAGGGAGAGCCGGGCGATGGAGAACCACGGGTCCATGCTGGCCTCGTACGAGCCGTACCCGTAGATCACGCAGGGGGCCGAGCCGTCCTTGGGCGTGCCGGCGCGGCAGACCAGCGAGATCGGCACCCGGGTGCCGTCGTCGGCGAGCGCCCAGTCGCGGTGCTGCTCGTAGTCGGCCGGGTCGTACGGCCGCCCGTCCGGCCCCGGCCGCACCGGCTTGCGCCGGCGCAGCACCATCTGCCGGGTGACCAGGTCGTAGTCGTACACCGAGTCCGGGGTGACCAGGGAGGTGTAGCGCAGCCGGATCTCCCGGGTGCGGTACTCCGGGTTGGCGTCCAGGCCGACGCTGTAGATCGGCTCCGGGAAGTCGATGTCGTGGGCGTCGCCGTCGCCGACCGGGATGACCCGCAGGCCGGTGAGGCCGTTGCTGCGCAGCGAGACGACGAGGTGGTCGGAGAAGGCGTCGACCGACTCCAGCCGGGTGCCGGGGGAGTGCTCGATCAGCGGCACCCAGTCGCCCGGCGCGTCCGCCGAGGTGTACGCCAGCGCGAAGTCCTCCGCGCCGTCGTTGTGCAGGATCAGGAAACGGTGGCCGTGGTGCTCGACCGTGTACTCGATCCCCTGCCGGCGCGGGGCGATCACGGCCGGCTCGCCGGTGGGGTTGCCGGCCGGGATGACCCGGACCTCGCTGGTCACCTTGCTGTGGATGTCGATGAGCACGAAGCGCTCGGAGCGGGTCAGGTCGACGCCGACCCAGAACCGCTCGTCGTCCTCCTGGTGGACCACCACGTCCTCGCTCGACGGGGTGCCGACGGCGTGCCGCCACACCCGGTTGGGCCGCCACGCCTCGTCCACGGTGACGTAGAAGAGCACCGAGGCGTCCGCCGACCAGGCGGTGCCGTAGAAGGTGCCGGGCACCTCGTCGGCGAGCAGCTCGCCGGTGCTCAGGTCCTTGATCCGCAGGGTGAACCGCTCGTCGCCGGCGAAGTCCGTCGAGTACGCCAGCCAGCGCCCGTCGGGGCTGACGTCGAACGCGCCGAGGGCGAAGAAGTCGTGCCCCTCGGCGATCAGGTTGCCGTCGAGCAGCACCTCCTCGCCGTCGAGCGGGGCGCCGTCCGCGCTCACCGGGGGCGCGGTCTCGCCGTCGCGGACCGCGCGGCGGCAGTGCACGCCGTACTGCTGGCCCTCGACGGTGCGGGTGTAGTACCAGTAGCCGTCCTTGCGGCTGGGCACCGACAGGTCCGTCTCCTGGGTGCGCCGGCGGGTCTCCTCGAACAGCTCCGCGCGCAGCCCTTCCAGGTGCGCCGTGCGGGCCTCGGTGTACGCGTTCTCGGCGGTCAGGTGGGCGATCGTCGCCGGGTCGTCCTTGGCGGCGAGCCAGGCGTACTCGTCGATGACGGTGTCGCCGTGGTGGGTGCGCTCGGCGGGCACCCGGTTCGCGACGGGCGCGGAGGTCTTCTTGGTCACGGGCGTCACGTTACCGGCCGGGCAACGCCCGCGACCCGGCCTCTTCGCCCGACCCGCCGCCAGGTCTTTCGAACATGTGTACGATGACCGGCATGGCGGCAGCAGCACGATCCACCGGCGCAATGGAGATCACCCGACGGCTCACCGCGATCTGCGGTCCCTCCTTCGCCCGCTTCGCCGGGGCGGCCGACGAGGTCGCCGGGCGGGCCGCCCGCTGGGTGGCGGTGCCCGGCGGCCCCGAGGCCGCCGCCGAGGTGCTGCGGCTGGCCGCCCGGCACGACCTGAGCGTGGTGCCCCGGGGCGCCGGCACGAAGATCGACTGGGGTGCGGCACCGGCGCGGGTCGACGTCATGCTCGACACCGGCCGGCTCGCCGGCCTCGGCCACCAGCCGGTCGGCTCGCCGGTGGCCGAGATCGGCGCCGGCACCCCGCTGCGCGCGGTGCAGTCCATCCTGGAGCGCACCGGCCGGCGGCTGCCGCTGGATCCGTCCTCGCCCGGCGCCACCCTCGGCGGGGTGCTCGCCGCCGACGAGGCCGGCCCGCTGCGCCACCGGTACGGCACCGCCTGCGAGCAACTTGTCGGCCTGCGCTGGCTGGACGCCGACGGCGAGCCGGTCAGCGCGGGCGCGGCCGAGCCGCCGGCCGGGCCGGCGCCGGTCGGGCTCGACGTGGGCCGGCTGCTCTGCGGCTCGCAGGGCGGGCTCGGGGTGCTGGTCTCGGCCACGCTGCGGGTGCAGGCCGTGCCGGCCAGCCGGGTCTGGGTGACCCGGCCGGTGTGGACGCCGCTGGAGGTGCACGACCTGGTCTGCGCGGTGCTCGCCGCCCGCCTCGACCCGGCCGCCGTCGAGCTCGACCTGCCCGCCGCCGGGTCCCGGTCGCACCGGCCGGTGCACCCGTCGCTGGCGGCGGCCCGCGCCAACCACCCCTCGATGGCCGGGCGGCGGGGCGAGCAGTCGGCGGCGCGCGGCGGCGCCGGCACCCTGGCGGTGCTGCTGGAGGGGGGTCCGGCCGACGTCACCGAGCGGGCCGAGCGGCTGGTGGCGCTCTTCGAGGGCCAGGCGAGCGTGCTCGACGCGGCCCCGTCGTGGTGGCGGCGCTACCCGTTCGGGCCGGGCGACACGGCGTTGCGCATCGAGGTGCCGATCACCGACCTGCACGCCGCGGTCTACGCGCTGCGGGACGCGGCCGGCGCTCCGGTCCCGGTGCGCGGCTCCGCCGGCCTGGGCGTGGTGCACGCGGCCCTGCCCGGGGCGCTGTCCGGCGAGCGGGTCGCCTCGATCCTCGCCGCCGTCCGCGGGGTGCTGCTCGCCCGGCGGGGGCGGTGCGTGGTGGTCAACGCACCCGAGGCCGTCCGGCAGGCCGTCGACGTGTGGGGTGAGGCGGCGGTGATTCCCCGGCTCCGGGCGGCGAAGGACCATCTCGACCCGCACCGGCGGCTCGCCCCGGGCCGCCTGCCCGGCGGGCTGTGAGCGCCGGCGGTCAGTCCAGCCACCACCGCTGCATGTCGTGCAGCACCGGGGTGAAGCGCAGCACCGTCAGCGCGAGCGTGGTGAGCGTGGCGGCGAGCAGCAGGCCCTGGGCGCGAGGCGGCAGCCGGTCCCGCTCCCGGGCCAGCACCGCCGCGGTGTAGAGGGCCAGCGCCGGCCCGAGCACGACTTCCGCGAGATACAGCAGGGACACGGCCAGGTAGAGCCAGGCGAACGGGTTCGCCCCGCTCATCCCGAACGGCACCATGTCCTTCGGGTCGTACTGGCCGGTGACCATCTCCGCCGGGCCCACCCCGGCACTGGCCATCCGACCCAGGTAGGCCGCCACCAGCACGAGGAGCGCCCCGGCGAGCACGAGGTGCCCGGTGAGGATGGCGCCGACCCGTGGGCGGCGTTCCTCGCTGACACCCGCGACACCCGACATGCGGTCACGGTACTCGCATCGACATCCGTGCGATGTCCCTCGCCGTCGACCTACCGGATCCCGGCGGCCAGGGCTCAGAGGGCGTCGTTGCGGAGCACCAGGATGGCGATGTCGTCCCGGGGCGCCTCCACCGAGAAGTTGATCGCGGTGGCGCGCAGCCGCGCGGCGACCACGTCGGCCGAGTATCCGGCCAGCGGGGCGGCCGCGTCCCGGAGCCGGTCGACGCCGAACAGCTCCCGGCCGCGCCGGCGCTCGGTCACCCCGTCGGTGTAGAAGACCAGCGCGTCGCCGGCCGCGAGGGGGATCTCCGCCGTCGGCGAGGTGATCGTGTCGATCAGCCCCAGCGCGGTGCCGCCGGTGCCGACGAAGGCGGCGCCCCCGGTGCCGCGCAGCAGCACCGGGCGGTCGTGGCCGGCCAGGTGCAGCGAGACGTCGAGCTGCCCGTACCGGCCCGGCCCGACGGCGGCGAGCGCGAGGGTGCAGTAGCGCCCGCCGCCGCGCTCCACCAGGGTCTCGTTCAGCCGGGCCAGCACCTCGGGCAGCGGCTTGCCGTCGCCGACCAGCACCCGGATCACGTCCCGCACCAGCCCGGTGACCGCCGCCGCCTGCACGCCCTTGCCGGAGACGTCGCCGATCACCACCAGCCAGCGTCCGTCGGGCAGCGGCAGCACGTCGTAGAAGTCGCCGCCGACCTCGGCGTCGTCGCCGGTCGGGACGTACTCGGCGGCGAAGCCGATCCCCTCGACCACCGGCAGCACCGGCGGGAGCAGCGACTGCTGCAGGGTCTGGGCCACCCGGCGCCGCTCGGCGTGGATCCGGGCGTTCTCGATGGCGAGGGCGGCCCGGCGGGCCACGTCCTCCAGCACGGCGACCTCGTCCGGGTCGTGCCGGTGCCGCAGGTGCCGGCCGACGGCCAGGGTGCCCAGCCGCTGGCCGCGGGCGATCAACGGCACGGCGAAGCCCTCCATCGGGGGGCCGAGCGGCACCTGCGCGGCGCTGCGCGACGCCTCCCGCAGCCGGGCCTGGACCGATTCCGGGCCGACCTCCTGGAGCACCTTGTGCAACTGCGGCAGCATCGCCTCGTCGGCGTGGCTGGAGGCGGCCAGCCGCAGCCGGCCCCACTCGTCGGTGGTGTGCACGGCGCACCACTGGCCGAGTCGGGGCACCACCAGCTGCGGGATCAGCGCCATGGTCAGCTCGACGTCCAGCGACTGGGCGAGCAGCTCGCTCGCCTCGGCGAGGAAGGTCAGCCACGCCTGCCGGCGGACGTCCGCCCGGCGCAGCCGGTCGTTCTCCAGGTGCAGCGACAGCCGTTCGGCGGCGAGTACGGCGAGCGGTCGCGCGTACGCCGAGGGGGCCGCGTCCAGCTCCAGTTCCCCGGCGTACGGGCGGTGCACCGCCAACGGCACCTGGAGCAGCTCGTTGCCCGGGCGGGGTTGGCGGCCGTACCGGGCGAGCGGCTGGGTGCCCTGCCCGTCGCCCCGGTCCAGCCGGATCACGCCGCCGGCCGCGCCGACCATCTCGGCGACCCGGGTGAGCAGGTCGGCGGCGAAGTCGGGCAGCGGGTCGTCGGCGTTCGGGTCGGGGCTGGTCTGGGTCAGTTCGCTCATCGCGGCGGCGCTCGGCGCGGAACTCGCCGCCACGGTGCCCTCGCCGCCGTTCGCGGGGACGTGCTCCAGCGCCACCGGACCGGCCGGGGCGGCGCCGGGGCGGTCCAGCCGGAACCAGACCCCCTTGCCGGTGGGCAGGTACGTCGTACCCCAGCGGCTGGCGAAGTGGTCGACGAGCAGCAGCCCGCGGCCCCGCTCGGAGACCTCGTCGATGTTCTCGGTGTCGCTGCGGATGCCGACCACCAGCTCGTCCACCGGGCCGGTGGCGAAGTCGGAGACGGTCACGGTGAGCCCGACCGGGTCGGCGACGACCTCGATGTCCAGTTCGGTGCGGGCGTGCTCCACCGCGTTGGTGGAGAGTTCGGTGGTCAGCAGCAGCGCCTCGTTGAGCAGGTCGTCGAGGTCGGCCTCGGCCAGCACCGAGCGGACCAGCGCCCGGGCGGCGGCGGGCGTACGCCGGTCGGCGGGCAGCCGGACGCGCCGGACGTGCTCGTCCCGGCCCCCGTCCGACGCGGGCCCCGTCTCCGCTGACACCCTCGTATCCTCCATCGCCGCCGGCCGGGTGCCAAGCCGGACGGCGCGGCACGGACGGCGCCACACCGGGCGCGGCGCGCACTTCGCGTCCGTGGCATCGACACCCGCGCGGGCACAATGATGGGATGGCGGCGTGTCGGCAAGCGCCGGTGGCCCCGAGCTGAGCGAGGAATGATGAGCGCGAAACAGTCGGTGACCGCGGATCCGTCCGCTTCCGAGCACGCGGCGCTTCTCGTCGAGCTGGCGGAGGCGCTGCGCCGGGTGCGGGGCGGCGACTTCAAGGTCCGGCTGCCCCGGCGCGCGGGTGCGGCCGGTGAGGTGGCGGACGCCTTCAACGACGTGGTGTCGATCCAGGAGCGGCAGCACCTGGACCTGCGCCGGATCAGCCGGATCGTCGGCCGGGACGGCCGGCTCACCGAGCGCCTCGACGAGGAGGGGTTCGACGGTTCCTGGGCGGAGGGGCAGCGGGCGATCAACTCGCTGATCGACGACCTGGGGCGGCCGACCACCGAGATCGCCCGGGTGATCGTGGCGGTGGCCGACGGCGACCTCTCCCAGCACATGGCGCTGGAGATCGACGGTCGCCCGCTGCGCGGTGAGTACCTGCGCATCGGCCGCACGGTCAACACGATGGTCGACCAGCTCTCGTCCTTCTCCAACGAGGTGACCCGGGTGGCCCGCGAGGTGGGCACCGAGGGCAAGCTCGGCGGCCAGGCCGACGTCCGGGGCGTCGCCGGCACCTGGAAGGACCTCACCGACTCGGTGAACACCATGGCGTCGAACCTGACCGGCCAGGTGCGGTCGATCTCCCAGGTGGCGACGGCCGTGGCGAAGGGTGACCTGTCCCAGAAGATCACCGTGGGCGCCCGGGGCGAGGTCGCTGAGCTGGCCGACACGATGAACTCGCTCACCGACACGCTGCGGCTCTTCGCCGAGCAGGTGACCCGGGTGGCCCGGGAGGTGGGCACGGACGGCAAGCTCGGCGGTCAGGCGGAGGTGCCGAACGTCGCCGGCACCTGGAAGGACCTGACCGACAGCGTCAACTCGATGGCGTCGAACCTGACCGCCCAGGTGCGCAACATCGCCCAGGTCTCCACGGCGGTGGCCAAGGGCGACCTGTCGCAGAAGATCACGGTCGCCGCGCAGGGCGAGATCCTCGAACTCAAGGACACCGTCAACACGATGGTGGATCAGCTCTCGTCGTTCGCCGACGAGGTGACCCGGGTGGCCCGCGAGGTGGGCATCGAGGGCAAGCTGGGTGGCCAGGCCCAGGTGCGCGGGGTCTCCGGCACCTGGCGCGACCTCACCGAGAACGTCAACCAGCTCGCCGGCAACCTGACCAGCCAGGTCCGCAACATCTCCCAGGTCTCCACCGCCGTCGCCAAGGGCGACCTGAGCCAGAAGATCACCGTCGACGCGCAGGGCGAGATCCTGGAGCTGAAGAACACCGTCAACACGATGGTGGACCAGCTCTCCTCGTTCGCCGACGAGGTCACCCGGGTGGCCCGCGAGGTGGGTACCGAGGGCAAGCTGGGTGGTCAGGCCCAGGTCAAGGGCGTCTCGGGTACGTGGCGGGACCTGACCGACAATGTGAACTCGATGGCGTCGAACCTGACGTCGCAGGTGCGCAACATCGCCTCGGTCACCACGGCGGTGGCGAAGGGCGACCTGTCGCAGAAAATCACGGTGGACGCCCGGGGCGAGATCCTGGAGCTGAAGTCGACGGTGAACACGATGGTGGACCAGCTGTCGTCGTTCGCCGACGAGGTCACCCGGGTGGCCCGCGAGGTGGGTACCGAGGGCAAGCTCGGCGGCCAGGCCCAGGTGCGCGGCGTGGCCGGCACCTGGCGGGACCTGACCGACAACGTGAACTCGATGGCGTCGAACCTGACCGCCCAGGTGCGCAACATCGCCCAGGTCTCCACCGCCGTCGCCAAGGGCGACCTGTCGCAGAAGATCACTGTGGACGCGCAGGGCGAGATTCTGGAGCTGAAGTCGACGGTGAACACGATGGTGGACCAGCTGTCGTCGTTCGCCGACGAGGTGACCCGGGTGGCCCGCGAGGTGGGTACCGAGGGCAAGCTGGGTGGTCAGGCGCAGGTCAAGGGCGTCTCGGGTACGTGGCGGGACCTGACCGACAACGTGAACTCGATGGCGTCGAACCTGACGTCGCAGGTGCGCAACATCGCCTCGGTCACCACGGCGGTGGCCAAGGGTGACCTCTCCCAGAAGATCACGGTGGACGCGCAGGGCGAGATCCTGGAGCTGAAGTCCACGGTGAACACGATGGTGGACCAGCTCTCCTCGTTCGCCGACGAGGTGACCCGGGTGGCCCGCGAGGTCGGCATCGAGGGCAAGCTCGGCGGCCAGGCCCAGGTGAAGGGCGTCTCGGGCACCTGGCGCGACCTGACCGAGAACGTCAACCAGCTCGCCTCGACGCTCACCACCCAGCTGCGGGCGATCGCCCAGGTGTCCACCTCGGTGACCCGGGGCGACCTGACCCAGCGGATTGCGGTCAAGGCGCAGGGCGAGGTCGCCGAGCTGAAGGACAACATCAACCAGATGATCGTCACCCTCCGGGAGACGACCAAGAAGAACGCCGAGCAGGGCTGGCTCGACTCCAACCTGGCCCGGATCGGTGGCCTGCTCCAGGGCCAGCGGGACCTCGGCGAGGTCTGCCGCATGATCATGATGGAGGTGACCCCGCTGGTCGACGCGCAACTGGGCGCGTTCTTCCTGGCGGACACCTCCGAGGGCGTGATGCGGCTGCGGCTGACCGCGTCGTACGGCTACGTGGCGCGCGGCCACGACGTGACCTTCGGCCCCGGGGAGGGGCTGGTCGGTCAGGCGGCGCTGTCCCGCCGCACGATCCGGGTCAACGCGCTGCCCGACGGACGGCTCACCCTGCGCTCCGGGTTGGCCGAGACGCCCCCGGCCGACCTGGTCGTGCTCCCGGTCCTCTTCGAGGGCGAGCTGCTCGGCGTGATCGAGTTCGCCAGCGTGGCCCGCTTCTCCGAGCTGCACCTGGCATTCCTGGAGCGGCTGGTGCTGACCACCGGCATCGCGGTCAACACCATCCAGGCCAACCGGCGCACCGAGGAACTGCTGGCGCAGTCGCAGCGGCTGGCCCTGGAGCTGCAGGACCAGTCGGCGGAGTTGCAGCGCACCAACGCCGAGCTGGAGGACAAGGCCAAGCTGCTCTCCGAGCAGAAGGGCAACATCGAGACCAAGAACCGCGAGATCGAGCTGGCCCGGCTCGGCCTGGAGGAGAAGGCGCAGCAGCTCACCCGGGCCTCGGCGTACAAGTCGGAGTTCCTGGCCAACATGAGCCACGAGCTGCGGACGCCGCTGAACTCGCTGCTGCTGCTGGCCCGGCTGCTGGCCGAGAACTCGGAGCAGAACCTCAGCCGCAAGCAGATCGAGTTCGCCCGCACCATCCACAGCGCCGGCTCCGACCTGCTCTCCCTGATCGACGACATCCTGGACCTGTCGAAGATCGAGGCCGGCCGGATGGACGTCCAGCCGACCGAGATCCGGTTCGACGAGATCCGTGGGTACGTCGAGCAGGCGTTCGCCCCGCAGGCCGAGGAGAAGGGCCTGGACTTCCAGGTACGGGTGGCCAAGGAGCTGCCCCCGGCGCTGGTCACCGACGCCCAGCGGTTGCAGCAGGTCCTGCGCAACCTGCTCTCCAACGCGATCAAGTTCACCGACAACGGCGCGGTGACGTTGCGGATCGCACCGGCGCCGGAGAACGCGGTCTTCGACGTGCCGGCGCTGACCAACGCCCGGCAGGTGATCGCGTTCACCGTGATCGACACCGGCATCGGCGTCTCGGACGACAAGCTGTCGCTGATCTTCGAGGCGTTCCAGCAGGCCGACGGCACCACCAGCCGCCGCTACGGCGGCACGGGGCTGGGGCTGTCGATCAGCCGGGACCTGGCCCGCCTGCTGGGCGGCACGATCACCGTCACGTCGGCGCCCGGTCAGGGCTCGACGTTCACCCTCTTCGTACCCGACGTGCTGGCGCCGGACGCGGTGGTGGCGCCGCAGGCCCCGTCGCCGCAGCGCGCCGGCCTGCCCTCGTCGTTGCTGATGCCGCCGATGGAGCTGCTGCCCCAGCCGGCGGAGGCCCCGGCCACCCGGCAGCTCGACGGCGCCACCGTGCTGATCGTCGACGACGACGTACGGAACGTGTTCGCGCTGACCTCCGCGTTGGAGTTGCACGGCATGGCCGTGTTGTACTCGGACAACGGGGCGGACGGTGTCCGCCTGCTGGCCGAGCATCCGGAGGTGGACATCGTGTTGATGGATGCGATGATGCCGGATCAGGACGGATACGAGACCACCCGGCAGATCCGCCGCAACCACCGCTTCGCGGACCTGCCGATCGTCTTCCTGACGGCGAAGGCGATGCCGGGTGACCGGGAGTCGGCGCTGGCGGCCGGGGGTAGTGACTACATCACCAAACCGGTCGACCTGGACGAGTTGATCGAGCGGATGGCGTCGTGGATCAGCGGCAGCCGAGGCGAGGAGAGTTCGTGACGCAGACAGCCAAGGCGCTGCTGGTGGACGACCGGCGGGAGAACCTGATGGCCCTGGAGGCCATTCTCCAGGGCCTTCCGGTGCAGTCGGTCGCCGTGGAGAGCGGTGAGGCGGCGCTGAAGCAGTTGCTGGTGGACGACTTCGCGGTGATCCTGCTGGACGCTCAGATGCCGGACATGGACGGGTTCGAGACCGCCAGCCACATCAAGCGGCGGGAGCGGACCCGGCACGTGCCGATCATCTTCCTCACCGCCGCCGACAAGGACGCGCAGCTCGCCCTGCGCGGCTACGCGGTGGGCGCGGTCGACTACCTCACCAAGCCCTTCGACCCCTGGGTGCTGCGGGCCAAGGTGTCGGTCTTCGTGGAGCTGTGGGTGAAGACCCGGCAGCTCGCCGCGCAGTCCGACCTGGTGCGGGAGCGGGACGCCCAGTGGCGGGTGCTCACCGACGCGGTGGACGAGGCGTCCTCGCTGCTGCGCGCCAACGACGACCTGGAAACCCGCGACCGGGCGGTGGAGCTCCTGGAACAGGCCCGCTGGGGCAACACCGCCTGACCCTGCGAAGCCCCGCACACGAAGAGAGCGGCCGTTCCCACACGGGAAAGGCCGCTCTCTTTCGCATCGGCCCGGTCAGGTGTCGCTGGGGCGGACGTGGCCGGTGGCGGCGCGGCGGGCGCGCCAGCGTTCGCCGAGGGAGTCGATCTCCTCCTGGACGAAGACGAAGAAGTCGCGCATCTCGGCGACCCGCTCGCCGCCCGGGGTGGCCGGGCCGTGCAGGGCGTCGACCCCGGCGGTCGCGACGTCGATGAGGTTCTTGTAGATGCCGGTCTTGGTGATGGTGGCCTCGTACCAGGGGTTGTCCGGCACCCGGTAGCGGTCCCGGCGGGAGCGGGGCACCGGCTCCCGCAGCAGCATGCCGAACTGGGTGAGGTAGCGGACGGCGCCGGAGACGGCCGCCGCGCTCACCCCCAGCCGTTCGCCGATCTCGCCGGCGGTCAGCGGCTCGTCGGCGCTCATCACCGTGAACAGCACCCGGGCGGCCATCCGGGGGAACCCGACCTCGGCGAAGGCCATCGCCATCCGTTCGACGAAGAGGTGGACCTCCTCGGCGTCCGGGGTCAGACGGCGGTCGTCGGTCATCGGTGGGTGCTCCTCACTGCGGGTGGGACATCGACTATGCCTCAGGTCTCACAGTCTTCACGAGTTTGTGAAATGAGTGTAGCTTCTGATGTATGGAAACTCCCATCGCGGTGACCGGCCTGGTCAAGACCTTCGGCCGGATCCGGGCGCTCGACGGCCTCGACCTCAGCGTCCGCGCCGGAGAGGTGCACGGCTTCCTCGGGCCCAACGGCTCCGGCAAGTCCACCACCATCCGGGTGCTGCTCGGCCTGCTGCGGGCGGACGCGGGGGCCGTCCGACTCCTCGGCGGCGACCCGTGGCGCGACGCGGTCGCGCTGCACCGCCGGCTGGCGTACGTCCCCGGCGACGTGACCCTCTGGCCCAACCTCTCCGGTGGCGAGGTGATCGACCTGCTCGGCCGGATGCGCGGCGGGCTCGACCCGAAGCGCCGCGCCGAGCTGCTGGAATCCTTCGAGCTGGACCCGCGCAAGAAGGGCCGGGCCTACTCCAAGGGCAACCGGCAGAAGGTCGGCCTGGTCGCCGCGCTGGCCTCCGACGTCGAGCTGCTCATCCTCGACGAGCCGACCTCCGGGCTGGACCCGCTGATGGAGGAGGTCTTCCAGCAGTGGGTGCGCCGGGCCAAGCAGGACGGCCGGACGGTGCTGCTCTCCAGCCACATCCTCGCCGAGGTGGAGGCGCTCTGCGACCGGGTCACCATCATCCGCAACGGGCGGAACGTGGAGACCGGGACGCTGACCGAGCTGCGCCACCTGCACCGCACCGCCATCGACGCCGAGATCTCCGCCCCGCTGGACGGCCTGACGGACCTCCCCGGCGTACACGACCTGCGGGTGGAGGGCAGCCGGGTGCGCTTCGACGTGGACAACCCGGCCCTGGACGCCGCGCTGCGTCGGCTGGCCGAGCTGGGCGTACGGAGCCTGGTCAGCCAGCCGCCGACGCTGGAGGAGCTGTTCCTGCGGCACTACGGGACGACGACCGACGAGCCGGCCGGGGCGAACCGATGAGCACCCTCACCGGCACCCGGCACCTCGCCCGGCTGATCCTGCGCCGGGACCGCGTCCTGCTGCCGCTCTGGGTGCTGGTGCTGGCCGTGCTGCCGATGACGTACGCGACGAGCTTCTTCGAGCTCTTCCCGACCGCCGCCGACCGGGCCGCGTACGCCACCGGCACCGCGACGAACCCCTCGATCGTCGCCCTGCTCGGCCCGGTGTACGGCGACAGCGTCGGCGCGCTCACCGCCCAGCGGGGCGGCTTTCTCACCCTGATCGTCGGGCTGATCAGCCTGCTCACCGTCATCCGGCACACCCGTACCGAGGAGGAGGCCGGCCGCCGGGAGCTGCTCGGCGCCACCGTGCTCGGCCGGTACGCCGGCCTGACCGCCGCGCTGACCGTCACCTACGCGGCGAACCTGCTGCTCGGCCTGCTCACCGCGGCCGGCCTGGCCGCCACCGGCCTGCCGGCGGCCGGCTCGCTCTCCTACGGGCTGTCGACCGCGCTGGTCGGGGTCGTCTTCGCCACCGTCGGTGGGCTCGCCGCCCAGCTCACCGAGACGGCCGGCGGCGCGCGGGGGATCGCCGTCGGGGTGCTCGGCCTGGCCTTCGCGCTCCGGCTCGCCGGTGACACCGCGGAGCGGGACTGGCCGAGCTGGCTCTCGCCGCTGGGCTGGGCCCCGCGCATCCGGGCGTACGAGGGCGAGCGCTGGTGGGTGCTGGCGCTGCCCGTCGCGCTGACCGTGCTGCTCGGCGCGCTCGCGTACCCGCTGTCGGTGCGCCGCGACCTGGGCGCCGGGCTGCTGCCGCCCCGGCTCGGGCCGGCGCACGCCGGAGGCGGGTTGTCCGGGCCGTTCGGGCTGGCCTGGCGGCTGCACCGGGGCGCGCTGCTGGGCTGGTCGGTCGGCTTCGGGCTGCTCGGGCTGATCCTCGGCGGCGCGGCCGAGGCGGCCGGCAGGTCGGTCGAGGGCAACGCCCAGCTCGAGGAGATCATGGCCCGGTTGGGTGGTTCGTCCGCGCTCGCCGAGGCGTACCTGGGCAGCACGCTCGCCTTCGTCGGCCTGGCCGCCGCCGGCTACGGCATCGCGGCCGCGCTGCGGATGCGTACGGAGGAGGCGGCCGGCCGGGCGGAGCCGCTGCTGGCCACCGGGGTGCACCGGTACCGCTGGCTCGCCTCGCACCTGCTCTTCGCCCTGGTCGGGCCGGTGGTGGTGCTGGCCGTCTCCGGGCTCGCCACCGGGCTCACCTACGGGCTGAGCGTGGGTGACGTGCCGGGCCAGCTGCCCCGGATGCTCGGCGCGGGGCTGGCGCAGGTGCCGGCGGCCTGGGTGCTGGCCGGCCTGGCGGTGCTGCTCTACGGGCTGCTGCCCCGGTTCGCGCCGGTGGCCTGGGGGGTGCTCGTGGTCTGCGTGCTGCTCGGTCAGCTCGGCGCGGTGCTGGAGCTGAACCAGTGGCTGCTGGACGTCTCCCCGTTCACCCACACCCCGCAGGTGCTCGGCGGCTCGTGGACCGCCACCCCGCTGCTGGCCCTCACCGCCCTGGCCGTCCTGCTGGCCGTGACCGGCCTGACCGGCTTCCGCCGCCGCGACGTCCCCACCATCTGACCGGTTCGTGCGGTGGGCGGCGGCTGAGCCGTCCACCGCACGGTCGCGGCGACGGTCAGGGGGCGGTCTCGTTGCGGATCATCAGGGCGGAGCGCAGCCCGGTGATGTCCAGGACGCGGAGCAGGAAGTCGCCGACGTTGCTGAGCACCAGCAGGGTCCGCGCGTGGCTGGCCTTGCGGCTGAGCACGACCAGGGTGCCGAGCCCCTGGGAGTCGCAGAACGTGACGCCGCCCAGGTCGAGCACGATCCGCGGCGGGGGGTCGGCGAGCACCTCGTTGACGACGGTCGACAGCTGGCCGGCCGTGAGCATGTCGATCTCACCGGCCAGGCGAAGCACCACTTCATCGCCCGTCCGGTGTACCGTGATGGACAGTTCGGCACGATCCACCCGGTCAGCCTATCGCGATCTCGACGCCCCGGCCCGGTGAGACCTCTTCGGCCGCCGGGCGCGCGCACCGGGGGTGAGTCTGGTAACCCCGCCCCGGGGTGGCTGCCGATTGGCCGTTCGGCGCTGACACAATGGCGACATCGTGACCGACATATTTTCCGCCGGATCCGGCCGCTACCCGGCCGACGCGCCGGCCTCCGAGGCCCTGTTCGACCGCGCCAAGGCCATCGTGCCGGGCGGGGTGAACTCCCCCGTGCGCGCCTTTCGGGCCGTCGGTGGCACCCCGCGCTTCATGGTCCGGGGGGAGGGCCCCTGGCTCTACGACGCCGACGGCCGGCGCTACGTCGACCTGGTCTGCTCCTGGGGCCCGCTGATCCTCGGTCACGCCCACCCCGAGGTGGTCGAGGCCATCCGGGAGGCCGCCGGCAAGGGCACCAGCTTCGGCACGCCGACGCCGGGCGAGGTCGAGCTGGCCGCGGAGATCGTCGACCGCACCCCGGTCGAGCAGGTCCGGCTGGTCAACTCCGGCACCGAGGCCACCATGTCGGCGATCCGGCTGGCCCGGGGCTTCACCGGCCGTTCGAAGATCATCAAGTTCTCCGGCTGCTACCACGGCCACTCCGACGGGCTGCTCGCCGCCGCCGGCTCCGGCGTGGCCACCCTCGGCCTGCCCGACTCGCCCGGCGTCACCGGCGCGGCGGCGGGCGACACCATCGTGCTTCCGTACAACGACATCACGGCGGTGGAGAAGGTCTTCGCCGACGAGGGCCGGCACATCGCCGCGGTGATCACCGAGGCCGCCGCCGGCAACATGGGCGTGGTCGCCCCGCGCGACGGCTTCAACCAGCGGCTCGCCGCGATCGCCCACCCCGAGGGCGCGCTGCTCATCGTCGACGAGGTGATGACCGGTTTCCGGGTCTCCCGCGCCGGCTGGCACGGGCTGGACCCGTCCGACGCCGACCTGTGGACGTACGGGAAGGTCATGGGCGGTGGCCTGCCCGCCGCCGCGTTCGGCGGGCGCACCGAGATCATGGCCCGGCTGGCCCCCGCCGGCCCGGTCTACCAAGCCGGCACGCTCTCCGGTAACCCGCTGGCCTGCGCCGCCGGCCTGGCCACCCTGCGGCTCGCCGACGACGCGCTCTACCGCCGGCTCGACGAGACGGCCGCCACCGTGGGCCGGCTCGCCGCCGACGCGCTGGCCGCCGCCGGGGTCCCGCACCGCCTGTCGTCCGCGGGCAACATGTTCTCGATCTTCTTCACCGACGCCGAGGTGCGCGACTACGACAGCGCCCGCACCCAGCAGGTGCCCGCCTTCAAGGCGTTCTTCCACGCGATGCTCGCCGCCGGCGTCTACCTGCCGCCGAGCGCGTTCGAGTCGTGGTTCGTCTCGGCGGCGATCGACGACGCCGCACTGGAGCAGATCGCGGCCGCGCTGCCGACGGCGGCGAACGCGGCGGCAGCGGCGGGCCACGGGGGGTAGGGAACGTGAGCGCAACGGTTGTCCACGTGCTGCGGCACGGCGAGGTGCACAACCCGGACCAGATCCTGTACGGGCGGCTGCCCGGCTTCCGCCTGTCGGAGCTGGGCATCCAGATGGCGAAGGCGGCGGCGCAGGCGCTCGCCGAGCGGGAGATCGTGCACGTGGTGGCGAGCCCGCTGGAGCGCGCCCAGCAGACCGCCGAGCCGATCGCCGCCCAGTTCGGGCTCCCGGTCGGGGTCGACGAGCGGCTGATCGAGAGCGCCAACTGGTTCGAGGGCAAGAAGGTCTCGCCGGGCGACGGCTCGTTCCGCGACCCGCGCAACTGGTGGGTGCTGCGCGACCCGGTCACCCCCTCCTGGGGCGAGGCGTACCGGGCCATCGCCGAGCGGATGTTCGCCGCGCTGCACGCCGCCCGGGTCGCCGCCGAGGGGCGCGAGGCCGTCCTGGTCTCCCACCAGCTGCCGATCTGGACGCTGCGCCGCCACGTCGAGCGCAAGCGGCTCTGGCACGACCCGCGCCGCCGGCAGTGCGGCCTGGCCAGCCTCACCTCGTTCCACTTCGACGGTGCGAAGGTCACCGGGATCGGCTACAGCGAGCCCGCCGCGCACCTGATCGCGATGTCGACGACAGCCCGGACGGCCAAGGGGGCCTGATGCGTTCCCGGAGGCCGATCGCCGTCCTGCTCGCCGCCGTCACCGCCGGGACGGCGCTGGTCGGCTGCTCCGCCGAGAACGGGGAGAGTCGCTGCGCCAACGACGGCGGCATCGTCGCGTGCGCGCCGGACCAGCGCTCGGCCGCCCCGAAGATCGCCGGTGAGCTGCTCACCGGCGGCCGGTACGACGTCTCCGAGGCCCGTGGCCAGGTGGTCGTGCTCAACTTCTGGGGCTCGTGGTGCGCGCCCTGTCGGGCCGAGGCCGACGACCTGGAGGCCACCTACCAGGCCACCAAGGCCGCCGGGGTGACCTTCCTCGGTATCAACGTGCAGGACAGCAGGGACAAGGCGGTCGCCTTCGAGGAGGGCCGGGTCACCTACCCGAGCCTGTTCGACCCGGCGAGCCGGCTGGCACTCGCCCTGGAGATCCCGCCGAACACCGTCCCGGCCACCGTCGTGCTCGACCGCGACGGCCGGGTCGCCACCGTGATCCGGGCGGCCGTCAAGCAGGACGGCCTGCAACCGATCGTCGAGCGGATCGCGGCCGAGCAGCCGGCCGCCGGTTCCCGCTGATGGGCGAGACGTTCCGCCAGGTCGCCGAGTCGGGTCCGCTGCTGCTGGCGATCGGGGCGGCGGCGCTCGCCGGGCTGGTCAGCTTCCTCTCCCCGTGCGTGCTGCCGCTGATGCCCGGCTACCTGTCGTACGTGACCGGGCTCGCCGGCGCGGACCTGGAGGGGAAGGCGCGCGCCGAAAAGCCCGCGGCCGACGGCGCGGCCCCGCCCGGTGGCGCGGCCGGCGGCGGGGTGGCCGTCGCGACGCCTGTGGCCGCCCGGCCGGCGGCCGCGGTCAAGGGGCGGGTGCTCGCCGGGACGCTGCTCTTCATCGCCGGCTTCACCGTCGTCTTCACCGCCACCGCGATCCTCTTCGCCAGCTTCGGCCGGGTCTTCTTCGACCACGAGCGGACGCTGGAGATCGTCATCGGCACGCTGGTCGTGCTGCTCGGGCTGAGCTACCTGGGCGTGGTCCCCGGCATGCAGCGCGAGTTCCGCATCCAGCGGCTGCCCGCCGCCGGGCTGCTCGGGGCGCCGGTCCTCGGCGCGGTCTTCGCGCTCAGCTGGCTGCCCTGCACCGGCCCGACGCTGGGCGCGGTGCTCGGCATGGCCACGGCGGCCGGCAAGACCGACCGGGCCGTGGTGCTGGCCGTGGCCTACTGCCTCGGCCTGGGGGTACCGTTCGTCGTCTTCGGGCTGGGCTTCCACCGCCTGCTCGGGGTCTTCCGCGCCGTCCGGCGCAACAGCCGCTGGGTCACCCGCATCGGCGGCGTCCTGCTGATCCTGATCGGCCTGGCGCTGGTCACCGGCGGGTGGCAGAACTTCGTGATCTGGTTGCAGACGACCGTGGGCGTGGGCGAGGTGAGCATCTGATGACGACCGTGGACGACCGGCCGGCCACCCCGCCGGCCGAGGCGCCCCGGCGGCGGCCCCACCCGGCGCTGGCCCTGCTGCGCAACTCGTGGCGGCAGCTCACCAGCATGCGTACCGCCCTGGTGCTGTTGTTCCTGCTCGCGGTCGCCGCCATCCCCGGCTCGGTGCTGCCCCAGCGCGGCGTCAACCCGGAGAAGGTCAACGAGTACTTCCGGGCGCACCCGGAGCTGGCCCCGCAACTCGACCGGATCGGCGCCTTCGAGGTCTTCGGCTCGGTCTGGTTCTCCGCGATCTACCTGCTGCTGTTCACCTCGCTGGTCGGCTGCATCCTGCCCCGGATGCGCGACCACCTGCGCGCGCTGCGCTCCCGGCCGCCGGCCGCGCCGAAGCGGCTGGAGCGGCTGCCGCAGCACGCGGTGCTGCCGGCGCACGCGCCGACTGACCCGGCGGCGATCGCCGCCGTGCTGCGCCGGCGCCGCTGGCGGGTCGAGGTACGCGGCAACGAGGTCTCGGCCGAGAAGGGCTACCTCAAGGAGACCGGCAACCTGCTCTTCCACACCTCGCTGGTCGCGGTGCTGATCGGGGTCGCACTCGGCTCCTGGTACGGCTGGCACGGCAACCGGCTGCTGGTCGCCGGCGAGGAGAACGCCTTCTGCAACACCCGCCAGCAGTACAGCGAGGCCTCCCTCGGCCCGCGGGTGGACAGCGCCGACCTGCCCGGGTTCTGCCTGACCCTGGACAACTTCGACGCCCGGTTCCTCCCCTCCGGCCAGCCGGAGAGCTACCGGGCCTCGGTGACCGTGGACGAGCCGGACGGCACGAAGCGGGCGGCCGGCTTCTCGGTCAACTCGCCGCTGCGGCTCGACTCCGCCAACGTCTACCTGCTCGGCCACGGGTACGCCCCGGTGCTGAAGTACACCGACCGGTACGGGCGCAGCCAGACCAGCACCGTGCCGTTCCTGACCTCCGGGGACGCCAACCTCACGAGTGAGGGTGTGGCCGCCTTCCCGGACGCCAACGTCGACCCGAAGACCGGCAAGCGCGCCGCCGACCAGCAGGTCGCCTTCGACGGGCTCTACCTGCCGACCGCGCCGGAGACCGCGCCCTTCGTCGAGTCGAAGTATCCGACTGAGCGGAACCCGGCGGTGGTGCTGCGGGCGTACCGGGGGAACCTCGGGCTGGACGCCGGCATCCCCGGCTCGGTCTACCAGCTCGACCAGCGCCAGGTGACCAGCGGCAAGCTCAAGCAGGTCGGCGAGAAGAAACTGGGCGTCGGCGAGAAATGGACCCTGGACGACGGCAGCAGCCTGGAGTTCCTGGGCACCAAGCCGTACATCACGCTCTCGGTACGGCACGCCCCCGGCCAGACGCTGATGCTCGGCGCCTGCGTGGTGCTGCTGGGCGGGCTGATGGGTTCGCTCTTCGCCCGCCGCCGGCGAGTCTGGTTCCGGGTGACCCCCGTCGACCCCGACAGTGGATCTCCGACGAACGGTAGTAGTTTGGTGGAGGCCGGTGGGCTGCCGCGCACCGAGCATCCAGGGTTCGCCGACGAGTTCGCGCAACTCGTCGCCGCGGTCAGCGGCGACGAGCGGCCTGACGGGCGGGCGCGAGAGGGAGTCGAGTGATGTCCGCAGTCTCCGACCAGCTGGTGACGTTCGCGATCCTGGCGTACCTGATCGCGATGATCAGCCACGCCGTCGAGTACGCGCTGGGCAACGTCCGCGCGGTGTCGGCCGCCCCCGCCCGTGAGCTGGTCGGCGCCGGAGTGGGCGCCACCGGCGGCCCGGTCGACGCCCCCGCCGCGCCGGTGGCCGCCGAGACCCGACGGAGCCGGTCGGCGCAGCGGGCCCGGCTGGCCGGGCGGATCGCCGCCTGGGTCACCGTGCTGGCCGCCGCGCTGCACCTCGGGGCGCTGGTCACCCGGGGCATCGCCGCCGAGCGGATGCCCTGGGGCAACATGTACGAGTTCGTGCTGACGGTCACCTGGATCGGCACGGCGGCTTGGCTGGCGGTGCTCGTCAAGCGCCCCGCGCTGCGCCGGCTGGGGCTCTTCCTCACCCTGGTGATGGTGCTGCTGCTCGCCTTCGCCGAGCTGAAGCTCTACGTCCAGGTGGTGCCGCTGATGCCGGCGCTGCAGTCCTACTGGTTCATCGTGCACGTGTCGACGATCGTGTTCAGCTCGGGCATCTTCCTGCTGGGCGTGGTGCCGGCGGTGGCGTTCCTGATCCGCAACGGGTACGAGCAGGGCAAGCGGAGCTTCCCCTACACGCTGGCCCGGCGGCTGCCCGCGGCGGCCGGCCTGGAGCGGCTGACCTTCGCGCTGCACGCCTTCGCGTTCCCGGTCTTCACCTTCGCGGTGATCGCCGGCGCGATCTGGGCCGAGGCGGCCTGGGGTCGGGCCTGGGGCTGGGACCCGAAGGAGACCTGGGCGTTCATCTCCTGGGTGGTCTACGCCGGCTACCTGCACGCCCGGGCGACCCCGAGCGTGAAGCGCAACGTGGCCACCTGGATCGCCGTGCTCGGCTTCCTGACCATGCTGATGAACCTGTTCGGGGTGAACTTCTTCTTCACCGGCCTGCACTCCTACGCCGGGGTGGAGTGAGCCGCCCGGTCAGCACCTGGCCCACGCCGAGCGTGACCCGGTAGGCGATCTCCGGCAGCTGCCCAGCCCGATCCGCTCCGCCCTGCTTCTGTGATGATCGTCTGCGGATTTCCGACGGGACACGCCGAGGGAGGCGTCGGGAAACCGCAGACGATCACGCGGCGGTCAGCCGCCGAACCAGCCGGGGACGTCGAGGCGGAAGAACTGGGCCGGGGTCACCCGCCGCAGGTCGTCCTCCATCGCGCTGACCCGCTCCTCGCCGAGGGTGGCCGCCCAGCGTTCCCGCAGCGCGTCGAAGACGACCGCCGAGCGGCGCAGCCCGTCGACCCCCCGCTCGGTCATCCGGACCAGCTTGCGCCGGGCGTCGGCGGGGTCGTCGGCGCGTTCCAGGTAGCCGAGCGCGACCAGCCGGTCGACGGTCTTGCCGGCCGCCTGCTTGGAGACGCCGAGGCGCTGGCCCAGCTCGCCGGCGGTGGTGCCGTCGACGCCGACGGCCTGGAGGACGAAGCCGTGCAGCGGCCGCAGGTCCGGGTGCCCCTGCCGAGCCAGCTCGGCGTGCAGGTCGTCGATGAGGGTGCGGAAGCCGGCCAGCAGCAGCAGGGGCAGCACGAAGCCGGAACGGTCCGATTCAGGCGTTGTCATGTTCGACAACCTCGTTTACTATTTGGTCAACCACGTTGACTATCGTACCCGAGGGGTTCCGCCATGTCCGTCTTCACCGCCCACACTCCCGAGACCGCGCCCGCCGCCGCCCGCCCCACCATGGCCGGCGTGCAGCGCAAACTCGGGCATCTCCCCGAGGCCGTCGCCCGGATGGCCGAGTCGCCCGAGCTGCTCAAGGGCTTTCTCACCGCCAACGCCACCTTCGAGTCCACCGACCTCGACCCGGTCGAGCGGGAGGTCGTGGTGCTTACCGTCGCCACCCGCAACGAGTGCCACGTCTGCGTGGCGATGCACACCGCCACCCTCACCCGGCACGGCGTCGACCCGGCGCTGACCGCCGCGCTGCGGGCCGGCGCGCCGCTGGCCGATGCGAGGCTGGAGGCGCTGCGCCGGTTCACCGTCGCCGTCCTCGACCACGGGGGCGCGGTGCCGCAGGGCGAGCTGGACGCGTTCCTCGCCGCCGGCTGGCGCCCCCGGCACGCCCTCGACGTGGTGCTCGGCGTCGGCACGTACACGATCTCCACCTTCGCCAACCGGCTCACCGACGCGCCGCTCGACCCGTCGCTGGCCGCGTACGCCTGGGAGCCGGCCGCCTGACCTTGGGCTCAGCCGCGCAGGAACGGCAGCACCAGGGCGGCCATCTCCGCCGGCCGCTCCTCGAAGAGCCAGTGGCCGCAGTCCTCGACCACCTCCGCGGTGACCGCGTCGGCGTAGCGGCGTACCTGGTCGACAACCTGCTCGCCCAGGCTGGCCCGGGCGCCGACGGCGAGCACCGGCATGGGCAGCTTCGTCTCCCGGTACGCCGCGTTGTCCGCGATGTCCTGCCCGAACGCACGGAAGTACGCGAAGCTGGCCCGCAGGTGGGCCGGTTCGCGCAGGTGCCCGGCGTACTCCTCGATGTCCTCCGGCCCGAGGCTGCCCTTGTTCACCATGATCGAGTCGGTGAAGCGGTCCACCCAGAGCGCCTCGCGGCCGGCGACCAGCTGCTCCGGCAGCCCATTGGTGACGTTGAAGAAGCCGAAGTTCCACACCGCCGGCCCGGCGGTGCTGAGCGCGGGGAACGCGTAGATGCTCTCGTCCGGGATCGGCGCCTCGGTCAGCACCAGCCGGGACACCTCCTCGGGATGGGCCGCGGCGTAGGCGTAGGCGACCATGGTGCCCAGGTCGTGGCCAACCAGCCGGACGTCGCCGGTCAGGCCGAGCCCCATCAGCAGCCCGTGCAGGTCGGCGGCGAGGGTCTTCTTGTCGTACCCGTCGAGCGGGGCGTCACTGTCGCCGAAGCCGCGCAGGTCGGGCGCCACCACCTCGTAGGAGCGCTCCAGCTCGGGCAGCAGGTGACGCCACATGCGCCAGCACTGCGGATAGCCGTGCAGCAGCACCAGGGTGGGTCCGCTGCCGCCGCGCACGTAGTTCATCGTCACGTCGCCGACCTGCGCCCGCTGCTCGGTGAACCCCGCCGGAACCCGTCCGTCGCCCATCCTCGCTCCCCGTCTCGACCGGCGGGTCGACTACCCGGCCACCCGCCGACCATGCCGGCGGGACGCCTCGGCGTGGGCCCTCCGCCAGCCGAGCCGTGGGGAGACGCACACCGCCCGGGCCGACCCGGCGTGGGCGGGGCGTCCCGGGGTGCGGGAGACTGGCGGCATGGCGGCTCGTGGCTTCCCGTACACCGATCTCAAGGACTTCCTCGCGGCGCTGGAGCGCGCGGGCGAGCTGCGGCGGGTGAGTGTCCCGGTCGACCCGACGCTGGAGATCAGCGAGGTGGTCACCCGGACCGTCCGCGCGGGCGGCCCGGCGCTGCTCTTCGAGCGGCCCACCCGGGGCGAGATGCCGGTGGCGATCAACCTCTTCGGCACCGAGAAGCGGATGGCGATGGCGCTCGGCGTCGAGTCGCTGGACGAGATCGGCGACCGGATCGGCGCGCTGGTCAAGCCGGAGCTGCCGGTCGGCTGGTCCGGCATCCGCGAGGGCCTGGGCAAGGTCATGCAGCTCAAGTCGGTGCCGCCGCGCAAGGTGAAGACCGCCCCCTGCCAGCAGGTGGTCTTCCGCGGCGACGACGTCGACCTGAACCGGCTGCCCGGTCTCCAGGTCTGGCCCGGCGACGGCGGGATCTTCCACAACTACGGGCTGACCCACACCAAGCACCCGGAGACCGGCAAGCGCAACCTCGGGCTCTACCGCCTCCAGCAGCACAGCCGCAACACGCTGGGCATGCACTGGCAGATCCACAAGGACTCCACCGCGCACCACGCCGTCGCCGAGCGGCTCGGGCAGCGGCTGCCGGTGGCCGTCGCCATCGGCTGCGACCCGGTGGTTAGCTACGCGGCGAGCGCCCCGCTCCCCGGCGACATCGACGAGTACCTGTTCGCCGGCTTCCTGCGCGGCGAGCGGGTCGAGATGGTCGACTGCCTCACCGTGCCGTTGCAGGTGCCCGCGCACGCCCAGATCGTGCTGGAGGGCTACCTGGAGCCCGGCGAGCGGCTGCCCGAGGGGCCGTTCGGCGACCACACCGGCTTCTACACCCCGGTCGAGCCGTTCCCGGTGCTGCACATCGAGGCGATGACCATGCAGCGCAACCCGGTCTACCACTCGATCGTCACCTCCAAGCCGCCGCAGGAGGACCACGGCCTGGGCAAGGCCACCGAGCGGATCTTCCAGCCGCTGCTCAAGCTGCTGATCCCGGACATCGTCGACTACGACCTGCCGGCCGCCGGGGTGTTCCACAACTGCGCGATCGTGTCGATCCGCAAGCGTTACCCGAAGCACGCGCAGAAGGTGATGAACGCGATCTGGGGCGCGCACCTGATGTCGCTGACCAAGCTGATCGTGATCGTCGACGAGGACTGCGACGTGCACGACTACAACGAGGTCGCCTTCCGCGCCTTCGGCAACGTCGACTACGCCCGCGACCTGCTGCTCACCGAGGGCCCGGTGGACCACCTCGACCACTCGTCGTACCAGCAGTTCTGGGGCGGCAAGGCCGGCGTCGACGCGACCCGCAAGCTGCCCGCCGAGGGCTACACCCGGGGCTGGCCGGAGGAGATGACCATGTCGCCGGAGGTCGCCTCCCTGGTCGACAAGCGCTGGAAGGAGTACGGGATCTGATGACGGCCGTGCTGGAGCCCGTCGAACGCCCGGGCCGGGTGAAGTCCTTCCTCAAGCTGGTCGCGATCGAGCACTCCGTCTTCGCGCTGCCCTTCGCGTACCTGTCGGCGCTGACCGCGATGCGGGTCGACGGCGGGCGGGTGCGCTGGCTCGACCTGCTGCTGATCACCGTGGCGATGGTCGGGGCGCGGACGTTCGCGATGGCCGCCAACCGCATCCTCGACCGGCGGATCGACGCCCGGAACCCGCGTACCGCGAACCGGGAGCTGGTCACCGGGGCGGTGAGCGTGCGCACGGCCTGGACCGGCGCGGCCGTCGCGCTGGTGGTCTTCCTGGCCGCCGCCGCGTTGCTGAACCCGCTCTGCCTGGTGCTCGCGCCGCTCGCGGTGATCCCGCTGGTCGTCTACCCCTACGGCAAGCGGTTCACCAACTGGCCGCACGCCATCCTGGCGATCGCCCAGGCGGTCGGCCCGGTCGGCGCCTGGCTCGCGGTCACCGGCACCCTGGACGGCTCCTGGCCGGCCTGGCTGCTCGGCGCGGCGGTGGGGCTCTGGATCGGCGGTTTCGACCTGATCTACGCCTGCCAGGACGCCGACGTCGACCGGGAGATCGGCGTGCACAGCGTTCCGGCCCGGTACGGCCTGCGCTTCGCGCTGCACGCCTCCACCGTCGCGCACGTGGTCACCTTCGGGCTGTTCATCTGGTTCGGCGCGCTGGTCGGCTTCGGCTGGCTGTGGTGGATCGGACTGGCGTTGACCGCCCTCGCCTTCGGCTACCAGCACGTGGTGGTCAGCCCCACCGACCTGAGCAAGGTCAACCGGGCGTTTTTCACCGCGAACGGCTTCGTCGGCATCGCCCTCTTCCTCTTCGCCCTGCTCGACCTCACCATCCGTCTCGACCTCCACCCCTGACCGACCCCGTCCCGCCCAAGATCCGCGCATCCTCGGGGTCAGGGGGTGGGGTAGCGGGCGCTCTCCAGAGTCCAGTCGACGGTGCCGCGGACAGCGTTGGCGACGCCGTCCAGGTGGGTGGTGACGGCCGGGTCGAGGGCGGGGCCGAACGACGGCACGTCGGCGCGGAGCGCGACGAAGCGGTCCATCGCCGCCCGCCAGCGCTCGGCGATCAGGTCCACGGCGGTGTCCAGCGGCACCCGCCGCTCGCCGGCCACCGCCAGCACCAGGTTGTGCCCGCCCGAGGTGGCCCGGTCCCGCTCCAGCGAGGCGAGGTCGTTGTACCAGGAGAGCAGGTCGTTGCCGAGCTCGCCGATCCGGCGCAGCGCCGGGTGGTGGTAGACCGGGTCCGGCAACGGCCGTCCGGTGGCGAACTCGATCAGCGGGTACGAGACGTACGCCGCCGACGTCGCCCGGCGCAGCTGGACGTACTCGGCCACCGAGGGGCGCCGCCCGAGGTCCTTGGCGACCGACTCCCGCCAGGTGCCGTCCAGATGGTCGGCGACCGCGTCGGCGAAGCGCAGCCGCCAGCGGGCCGGCATCCGGCGCCGGGGCACCCGCCAGGCGTCGACCAGCAGCCGGCGCAGCGGTCCGCCGAACCCGGGATGCCGCCGGCGTGGGCCGTCCCGCAGCAGGCTCAACGCCCCGGCCCGCAGCGCCCTGATCTGCTCCGGCGCCAGCCGGTCCGGCCCGTCGCAGGCGTCGTCGACCAGGAAGAACCAGGTGAACAGGGCGGCCAGGGTACGCAGGTCCGGCTCGGTGGCGTCCGGGTAGAGCCGGCCCGCGTACCGGGCGAAGCCGGCCCGGTCCAGCCGCTCCCGGGCGCTGGAGTCCAGCGGTACGCCCAGCCGGGGCAGCCGGTCGAGCAGCCACTCCTGCACCGGGTCCGCGTACGGCGAGAGCCGGGGCGGGATCGGGCACGCGGCCCGCAGCGACCGCAGCACCTCCTCGACCATGGCTCGATCCCTTCCCCTGCGGCGTGGGCCGCCGACGGCAGCATGGCAGGTCGGCCGCGCTCGCGCCGTCCCGGCGCACAGCGGGGTGCCCCGGCGACACGCAGCGCAGCGGTCGGGGGGTCGCCCGGCGGGGCGCGGCGGCGACCAGGCAGGCTGGACGACATGCGCGAACCATGGGTGGTCGGGGTCTCCGGCGCGTCCGGCACCCCGTACGCGGCGGCGGTCGTCAACGGGCTGCTCGACGCCGGCGAGCCGGTGGACCTGATCGTCTCCCGGGCCGCCCGGCTGACCGTGCTCGACGAGACCGGCCGCCCGTTCCGGGACGGCCACTGGGCGGAGGACCTGGCCGCCTGGCTGGGTCGTGACCTCGCCGAGGCCGACGTGCGGCACTGGCCGGCCGGTGACATCGCCGCCGGCCCCAGCAGCGGCTCGTACCGGGTACGCGGGATGGCGGTGGTGCCGGCGAGCACGGCGGCCTGCGCCGGCATCGCCATCGGGCTCTCCAAGGACCTGTTGCAGCGCGCGGCCGAGGTCAACCTCAAGGAGCGCCGGCCGGTGGTGGTGGTGCCCCGGGAGACGCCGGTGACCCGCAGCCACCTGGAACACCTGATCGCGTTGCACGACGCCGGAGCGGTGGTGCTGCCGGCCAGTCCGGGCTTCTACGGCTCCGGGGCCTCGGCCACCGCACAGCAGTTGGTCGACTTCGTGGCCGGCAAGGTGCTGGACGCGCTCGGCGTGCCGCACTCGTTGTTCCGGCGATGGTCGGGGCAGTTGGCCGCCGACCGGTCGTAGCGGGAGCGGAACCTCACCTCAGACGGGCGCGGACCGGACCTGTCGGCCGGCCCGCGATCCGTCTCGCACCATTCAGTACATCCCGGCGTTGGCCGGCCCCGGTCCGGTCGAGGCGGTGGGACCGACATTGCGCGGCTTGCCGATGTCCTCCCCCTCGTCCAGCATGCCCTCCCCTTCCAGCAGGGCCCGCACCTCGGATTCCCGAAACCGGCGATGCCCGCCTGGAGTCCGGATGCTGCCGATCCGGCCGGCCGCCGCCCAACGCGTCACAGTCTTCGGGTCAACCCGAAACAACGCGGCGACCTCACCCGGTGTCAGCAGGCGATCTCCAGTGTCCACAGCCCCCTCCTCGCGTCGACGAAGCCCCCGGCTGAACACACTGCCCCCGGCCGGTGCGAGCCCAGAGCCGTCATGAGGGACGTATGGCAATTACAGCACCAGCGACCTGGCCTGTCCGCCAAACGCGAAAAACGCACTGAGTGGGAAGTTAGTAAATGGTACCGGCGCGGAGCCCCCTTCACCCTCAGTCTGCGAACTGTGACGCACTGTCATATTCAACGGGTGCCGGCCGCCCGACGTTACGCCCGGACGGCTAGGGTCACCTTCCGTGGACGCCATCGACCTGAGCCTCGTCGACCTGCTGCGCGGCAACGCCCGACTGTCGTACGCCGAACTCGCCCGGCAGGTCGGCCTCTCCGCCCCGGCCGTGCACGAGCGGGTCGGCAAGCTGGAGTCCGGCGGCGTGATCCGGGCATACCGGGCGGAGGTGGAGCCGGAGGCGGTCGGGCTCGGCGTGACCGCGCTGATCGGCATCGTCGAGGACTCCGGCGGGGACACCGACGACGTGCTGGAGGCGTTCCGCCAGATGCCCGAGATCGAATCCTGCTACTTCATGGCCGGCGTCGAGTCCTTCCTGCTCAAGGCGCGGGTCGGCACCATCGCCGAGCTGGAGGCGCTGATCGTGCGGCTCAACCGCACCCCGGGCGTGGCGTCCACCCGTACCGGCATCGCTCTGTCGACCAAGTGGGAGAACCGCCCGCAGCCGCTCGGGTCGCCCGGGAGCTGACCGTCCGGCTCTGGCGTCGCCCGCCCGGCGGCGATACCTTGCGCCGATGACGACCCCCGTACGCGGCGCCGCCGTGGTCACCGGTGCGGCCGGCGGGCTGGGCCGGGCCATCGCCGCCGCGCTGCACGCCGACGGCTGGACCGTACTCCTGACCGACCTGGACGCCGACGCGGCCGCCACCGCCGCCGCGCCGCTCGGTGGCTGGTCCCGGGCGCTGGACGTGCGCGACGAGGCGGCCTGCGCCGAGGTCGCCGCCGAGGCGGCCGGCGGGACGGCCGGCGGGCTCGGGCTCTGGGTCAACAACGCCGGCATCCTGGTCACCGGGCCGTCCTGGGAGCACGACGCGGCGACCCGGCGACGGGTGGTCGAGGTGAACGCGCTCGGCGCGATGACCGGCACCCTGGCCGCGCTGGCCGTGATGCGCGCGCAGGGGCACGGGCACGTGCTCAACGTCGTCTCCCTCGCCGGGCTGATCGCCGCGCCCGGCGAGACCGTCTACGCGGCCAGCAAGCACGCGCTGCTGGCGTTCAGCCTCGGCACCCTGGCCGACCTGCGGATGGCCGGCCTGACCGACGTACACGTGTCGTGCCTGTGCCCGGACGGCATCTGGACGCCGATGCTGCACGACCGGCTCGACGACCCGGGGGCGCTGGCCTCCTTCACCGGGACGATGCTGACCCCGCAGCGGGTCGCGGCGCGGGCCGCCCGGCTGGCCCGGCACCCCCGTCCGGTGGTCAGCCTGCCGCGCTGGCGCGGCGCGCAGGTACGGCTGCTGGACGCGCTGCCGCGGCTGGCGCTCGCGCTGACCCCGGTGATCCGGGCCGCCGGCCGGGCCGGGCAGCGCCGGCAGCGGCACCGGGTCGGGCCGGACGGGAGCTGAGCTCACTTGTAACGTTGCCGGCGTGACTCATCTCGACCGGTGCGACGAGGCCAGCCGGATCTGGGTGACCGAGGCGATCGCCACGGTCGAGGCGGACGCCAACCGCTCCGCCGACACCCACCTGCTGCCCTTCCCGCTGCCCCGGGCCTGGGGGATCGACCTCTACCTCAAGGACGAGTCGGTCCACCCCACCGGCTCGCTCAAGCACCGGCTGGCCCGCTCGCTCTTCCTCTACGGGCTCTGCAACGGCTGGATCGGCCCGGAGACCACCATCATCGAGGCGTCCTCCGGCTCCACGGCGGTCTCCGAGGCGTACTTTGCCCGGATGCTGGAGCTGCCGTTCGTGGCGGTGATGCCCGCCTCCACCTCACCCGAGAAGATCGCCCAGATCGAGTTCCACGGCGGGCGCTGCCACCTGGTCGAGGACCCGGCCAAGGTGGTGATCGAGGCGCGCTGGCTGGCCGAGGACAGCGGCGGGCACTTCATGGACCAGTTCACCTACGCCGAGCGGGCCACCGACTGGCGGGGCAACAACAACATCGCCGAGTCGATCTACGCGCAGCTCTCGTTGGAGCGGCACCCGATCCCGGCGTGGGTCGTGGTGGGCGCCGGCACCGGCGGCACCAGTGCCACCATCGGCCGGTACGCCCGCTACCGGCGGCTACCCACCAAGCTCTGCGTGGTCGACCCGGAGAACTCGGCGTTCTACCCGGCCTGGCAGGCCGCCGACTGGTCTGTTCGCACCGGTCGCGGCTCGCGGATCGAGGGGATCGGGCGGCCGACCGTCGAGGCGTCCTTCCTGCCCTCGGTGGTGGACCGGATGACCCAGGTCCCGGACGCCGCCTCGCTGGCCGCCATGCGCGCTGGCTCGGCCGTGCTCGGTCGCAAGGTCGGCGGCTCCACCGGCACCAACCTCTGGGGCGCCTTCGGGCTGATCGCCGAGATGCTCGCCGTCGGGCGGACCGGCTCGGTGGTCACCCTGATCTGCGACGCCGGCGACCGGTACGCCCGCACCTACTACGACGACGCCTGGGTGGCCGCGCAGGGGCTGGACCTGGCCCCGCACCTGGCCACGATCGAACGGTTCCTCGACAGCGGCGCCTGGCCGGCCTGAACCGGCCGGCTCAGCGGGCGTCGACCCGCTCGGCCAGCCCGGGATAGTGCAGCACCAGGCCGTCGGCGTCGAGGGTCAGCTCGGCCCGGAAGCCGTCGCTGGCGAACCGGACCCGCCCCGGCCCGAGCGGGGTGTAGACCTGCTCGGCGGCGACCACCTCCAGGCTCGGCACCAGCACCCACGCCACGGTGACCGTGTGCGGCAGGTCCGGCGTCGCCCCGGTCAGCCCCAGCCGCCGGACCGGCAGGGCGTTGAAGAGCGGCGACCCGCTCAGGTCGACGTCGAGGGCGTCGTACAGCCGGTCCGGGTCGTCGGCGCCCGGCAGCCCGGCCGGTGGCTGCCCGGCGGCCCGCAGCGCCGCGTCGAGGTCGCCCTGCTCGGCGGTGGTCACCCGCCAGCCGTCCGCGCCGCGCTCCAGCTTCACCCGCCGCGACCAGCCCGCCCCCTCGGCCGTCACCTCCAGCGACCTGGTGGCCCCGTCCGCGCCGGCGGTGAGCTGGTAGCGGCACGTCCATCCGATGGGGTCCACGGCGACCTGGGTGCCGTGCGCGACGAACCCGGGGCCGTCGTCCAGGACGGCGTGCTCGGCACCGGCGATGTCCGTCCGGCTCCAGAAGAGTGACCTCGGCATGATTCGGACGTTACGCCAGCCGGCCGACAGCGGCAGCGCATGCGAAAACGCCGCCGCGGAGCGCGAGCTCCGCGACGGCGTTCCGGGTGGTCGGACGGATCAGTGGGTACGCGCCGGCGGCCGGCCGCCGAAGCCACGCCGGTCGTCGCGCGGCCGGTCGTCGCCCCGCACCTCGGGGCGGAACCCGCCCCGGCGCTCGGTGCCGCGCTGCTCGCCGCCGAAGCGCCGATCGCCCTGCGGCCGGTCGCCGAAACGCTCGCCGCGGTCGGCGTAGCGGTGCTCGCCGGCCGGGCGGTCGGTGCGGTCGCCGAAGCCGCGCTGGCCCCGGTCGCCGAACGAGCGGTCGCCGGCCGGCCGGTCACCCCGGCCGTCGAAGCGTCGCTCGCCCCGGTCACCGAAGGAACGCTCGCCCGCCGGGCGGTCGCTCCGACCGTCGAAGCGCCGCTCGCCGAAGCGCTCGCCGCGCCCGTCGCGGTCGCCGTAGCGCCGATCGCCCTGGGGGCGGTCGGCGTAGCTCCGGTCGCCCCGGTCGCCGAAGGAACGCTCGCCCGCCGGCCGGTCGCTGCGGCCGTCGAAGCCGCGCTGGCCCCGGTCGCCGAAGGAACGCTCGCCCGCCGGGCGGTCGAAGCGGCGCTCGCCGAAGCGCTCGCCGCGCCCGTCCCGGTCACCGAACCGGCGCTCGCCGGTCGGCCGGTCGCCGTAACGCCGCTCGCCCCGGTCCGGGCGGTCGCCGTAGCGACGCTCCCCGGTCGGGCGGTCGCCGTAGCGGCGCTGCCCGCCGGCACGGCGCGGCTCCGGCTCCTCGCGGACCGGGACGCCGCTGGGCTCGCGGGCACCGGTCAGCTCGGCCAGGGTCGGGTCGCCGACGCGGACCCGGGTCTCGGCCGGCGCGACGCCGGCCTTCTCCATCATGGCCAGCGTGGTGCGGCGCTGCTTGGGCAGCACCAGGGTCGCCACCGCGCCGGACTCGCCGGCCCGGGCGGTACGGCCCGCGCGGTGCAGGTAGTCCTTCGGGTCCTTCGGCGGGTCGATGTGCAGCACCAGGGAGACCCCGTCGACGTGGATGCCCCGGGCGGCCACGTCCGTGGCGACCAGGACGTTCATCCGGCCCTCACGGAACTCGGCCAGCGTCTTGGTACGCATCCGCTGGGTCTTGCCGCCGTGCAGGCCACCGGCCCGTACGCCCACCGCGGCGAGCTGCTCGACCAGCCGGTCCACCCCGAGCTGGGTACGCGCGAAGAGCATGGTCCGGCCGTCGCGGGCCGCGATGGACGCCGCCACCGCGAACTTGTCGTGCGGCGGGATCAGCAGCATGTGGTGGTCCATGGTGGACACCGACGCGGTCGACGGGGCGGTCGAGTGGGTCACCGGGTCGGTCATGAACCGCTTGACCAGCGAGTCCACGTCACCGTCCAGAGTGGCCGAGAAGAGCAGCCGCTGGCCGCCCGCCGGCGTCTTCGCCAGCAGTTCGGTCACCTCGGGCAGGAAGCCCATGTCGGCCATCTGGTCGGCCTCGTCGAGGACGGTCACCTCGACGTCGTCGAGGTGGCACACGCCCCGGTTGATCAGGTCGCCGAGCCGGCCCGGGGTGGCCACGACGATCTCCACGCCACGGCGCAGCGCGTCGATCTGCCGGTCGTACGGCACCCCGCCGACGGCGGTCTTGAGGAAGATGCCGACGGCCTTGCCGAGCGGCATCAGGGCGTCGTTGACCTGCATGGCGAGTTCCCGGGTGGGGACCAGCACCAGGGCCCGGGGGTGCAGCGGACGGGCCCGGTTGCGGTCGGCGAGCCGGGCGATCAGCGGCAGCCCGAAGGCGAGGGTCTTGCCGGAGCCGGTCTGGCCCCGGCCGAGCACGTCCCGGCCGGCGAGCGCGTCGGGCATGGTGGCCCGCTGGATCTCGAACGGGGTGGTGATGCCCTGTCGGGCGAGCGCCTCGACCAGCGGCCGGGGCAGGCCGAGGTCGGCGAAGTCGACGTCGGCGGCGGGGGTGTCCCCGACGGTCGGGTCGAGGACGGACGGAGTGGTGCCGGGGTCAGCGAAGGTGGTCAAGAAATGCCTTTCGAGCGGGGCGCATCTTCGCGATGGCCCGCTGCGGCTGCACGCCGCCGAATCGCCCGCAAGATCGCCCATGGGCGCGCACCACGCGCGCCGGGTCAGTGATCTCCACAAGTGTACGGCGGCCCGGCGACGCCGCCAGTCGATCGCGAGGGGGTAGTGGGCGGGCTCACCCTCGCCCCGCGTACGCCCACGGACCGGACGGCGTGGCCCGAACCGCACGCGTTCACTTGTTCAGGATGTTGCCCACCAGCCCGTCCATGGCGTCGTTGGCGAGCAGGACGACCAGCACGCTGATCGCCACCAGCAGGCCCAGCGAGGCCGCCAGGACGACCACCACCCGGGTCGTGCGGGACCGTTCGGCGGGCGTGTCGGCCCAACCCTGGGCCAGGATGTGCCCGGTCAGCGAGCCGGAGTTCTCCAGCGGGTTGCCGGCCGGGAAGGAGACCGTGGCGAAGCCCGGCCCCTCGGTGCCGCCGTAGACGGTGCTGGCCAGGTCCGGGCCGCCCCGGTAGGGCGTACCGGGACGGCCGAGGCCGCCGGCGGCCGGCGTACCCCAGGCGGGGCGCTCGACGGGGGCCGACGCCGGCCGGACCGGCGCAGCCGGCGCAGCCGGTGGGGCCGGCGGGGCCGGCGGGGCCGGCGGGGCCGAGACGGGCGCGGCGGCCCGGGCGGGTGGCGCGGAGACCTGCGCGGCGGCCCGGAACGGCGGCGCGGCGGGCGGGGCGGAGACCGGCGTGCCCGCGCCCGGCATGGCCGGCGGCGGCGGGAACGGCGGGGCCGGCATCGGGCCCGGCGGGGGCGGCGGCGGGGGCACCGCCGGCCCGGGCGGGGGTACCGGCGGGCCGGGCACGGGCGGAACCGGTCCGGGCGGGGTCGGGCGCGGGCCGGGGGGCGGGGTCGGGCGCGGCAGCGGGGGCACCGGCGGGGGGAACGGCCCGGGCACCGGCGGTTCCGGGGTCGGCGCCGGTGCGGGCGGGGCGGGCGTGGGCGCGGGCGCCGGCCTGGGCGGCTCCGGGGCCGGTGCGGGCTCCGGCTCGGGCGTCGGCGGGGTGGGCGGCTGGGCCGGCTCCGGGGGCTGGGCGGGCTCGGGCGGTTCCGGGTTGACCGGCGTCGACCGGTAGACCGTGGCGGCTCCGCCACCGGCCCGGGCGACCGCGCCGGCCGCGCCGGCGGCGGCCTCCTCGGCCGAGATCCGGCTCAGCCCCGGCACGGAGGCGCTGGCCCGGGTGCCCGGCGTCGAGCCAACGCCGCGCTGCCCGGGTACCGACGCGGCGCCCACCACGGGCGCGGAGCCGGTCGGGACGCGTGCCCAGCCGGAACCCTCGGCCCGGTCGGCGGCGCTCTCCCCGCCGGCCCGGGCGCTCTCCGACGCGGCAGCCCGGGCGCTCTCCGACGCGCCGGCCCGGTAGGTGGTGCCGGCGGCGGGCGGCCCCGGCAGGCCTCCGTCCTGCGGTGGCGCGGTCACGGTGGCGACGCTGGCCCGGGCGCGGGCGGGCGCGGCGGACGGCGACGGCTGGGACACGGCCGGCGGGGCGTCCGCGTGCGCGCTTCCTTCCGAGCGGTCCGCTGCCGGCCCGGCGTCGGACGCGGCCGGCGAGGCGTCCGGGGCGGCCGGCGCGGCATCGGGTGCGGCCGGAGCGGCGTCGGGCGCGCTCGACGCGACGTCCGCCCGCGGTCCGTCGACCTCGGAGCGTCCGGTCGGGGCGGCACCGGTCGTGGCGGCCGGTTCGGGCACGGATCCGCGGTCGACGGTCTCCGCCGGATTCTGTCGCTCGCCCATGCTCGCCCTCCGCGCCGCGCTCGCACCCGCACCCGTGACACCGGGACGGATGTGCCTGGATGTCACGGTGCCACATTCCTCCCCGCCGGCACAGCCGGAGCGCGTACCGGGCGGGTGTCGGCCGGAGCGTGCCGGGTCAGGCGCCGGTGCTCGCCGAGGCGGAGGCCGAGGTCGACGCCGGGGCGCTGCTTTCCGGGGCCAGGCTGCTCGGCGCGGTGCTCGGCTGTGCGCTGCTGGTCGTCGGGCTCGGCGCGCCCGAGTCCGACGGGCTCGGCGACGGCGACGGGCTCTGCGACGGCGACGGCGACGCCGGCGGCGTGGTGGGCGTGGTCGGCGGCCGGCTGGGCGCCTTCGTGGAGGTGGGCGAAGGCTTCGGCGCCGGAGTGGTCGGCTTCGGCGACGTCGACCCCGTCGGCCTGGGGGCCGGCGTGGTGGGCGTGACGGGCGGCGGCGGGGTGGCCGGCGCGGGTACCGCCCCGACGACCCGGGTGGCGGCGTACAGGCCGGACCACCGGACCGTGGAGATCTTCACGACGTCGCCGGTGGACGGTGCCTGCACCATCTTGCCGCCGCCGATGTACATGCCGACGTGGTGGATGGTCGTCCAGCTGCTGCCCGAGGCGAAGAAGAGCAGGTCGCCGGGGAGCAGGGCGCTGCGGTCCACCGAGCGGGCCCGGGTGGCGTAGTACTGGTCCCGGGAGACGCGGGGCAGGTCGTAGTAGCCGGCCGAGCGGTACGCCGCCCACATCAGACCGGAGCAGTCGAACCGGTCCGGCCCCTCGGCCGACCAGAGGTACGGGTCGCCGAGCTGCGCCAGCGCGTACCGGACGGCGGCGAGGGCCTGCGGGCTGGCGATCAGGCCGGTGGCGCTCTGCCCCTCGACGTACGCGGCACCGAGCTTCTGCTCGGCGGCCTCCTGCTGCCGTTCCAGCTCGATCAGCTGGGCCTGGTTGTCCGCGCGGAGCTTGACCAGCTTCCGCTCGTTCTCCCGCAGCGCCTTCTCCACCGCGGTGAACTGCTCCTCCGCCCGGCGGACCCGGTCCTGCGCGGAGGCGACCGCCTGGGTGGCGACCTGCTCGGCGGTGCGGGTGCGGGACAGCTCGCCGGCGGCGGCGGTGGTGGTGCCCTCGGACTGCTCGCCGCGGGAGATCCGCGACAGGCGGCTCAGCCCCTCGAGGTCCTCGGCGATCCCGCCGGGCGGCAGGGCGGCGGCGGCCTTGAAGGCGTCGGCGGCCACGGAGTCGGCGCGCTGCTGGGCGGCGGCCAGGGCGTCGCGGGCCCGGGCCAGCTCACTCTCGGCGGCGGTGAGCTGCGTGCGGGCGTCGTCGCGCTGCTGGCGGAGCCCGAGCAGCTGGTCGCCGAGCTGGCCGTTCTGCGTCTCGAGGGCGGTGATCTGGGCCAGCAGCGGGCTGGCGACGAGCCCGCCGACCGGCAGGGTCGGCCCGCCGGTGGGCAGGCCGGTCACGCCGCCGGGCAGGCCCGGGGCGGCACCGGGCAGGCGCAGGCCGCCGGTGGCCACCGGGCGGGAACCGGTGTCGGGAACGGCGTTGGGCAGCGCCGGCTCGGCGTACGCGGGGGTGGCCAGGGCCATCGCGGCGACGGCGCCGAGCAGGGCCGACCAGAGCGCGGGACGCAGCACCGGCGAGATCACCGGGCTCCTGCGTCGTCGCTGCCGTCGCCCGTGCCCGCTGTCGACCATTCCGCTCCCCGTCCGGCGCGCTCGTGCCGCGCACGGTGGGCGCGGCGACCGGGACGCTACCAGTGTGTGTCGCGCCCCACCCTGTCTTACCGCACCGAGGCAGGTATGTCGATGCGTCGCCCGGTCACGGGTACCTGAGAGTCCGGTGAAGTACGTCGCTGGCGGTGCCCGTGCTGCCGGCTCGTCGGGGGCCCGACGTAGGCTCGACCGGGACACAGGTGGAAGGGACGTGGCTTTCGATGGACGCCGGACTCAAGCGCGAGCTCGAAGCGAAGGTGTACGCCGGTGAGCGGCTGACCCGGGAGGACGGGATCGCGCTCTACGACAGCGACGACCTGGCCTGGCTGGGGCGGCTGGCCCACCACCGCCGTACCGAGCTCAACGGCGACCGGGTGATGTTCAACGTCAACCGGCACCTCAACCTGACCAACGTCTGCTCCGCCTCCTGCGCGTACTGCTCGTTCCAGCGCAAGCCGGGCGAGAAGGACGCGTACACGATGCGCATCGACGAGGCCGTACGCAAGGCCAAGGAGATGGAGGACGAGCAGCTCACCGAGCTGCACATCGTCAACGGCCTGCACCCGACCCTGCCGTGGCGCTACTACCCGAAGGTGCTGCGCGAGCTGAAGGCGGCGCTGCCGAACGTCAAGCTCAAGTGCTTCACCGCCACCGAGGTGCAGTGGTTCGAGAAGATCAGCGGGCTGAGCGCCGACGAGATCCTCGACGAGCTGATGGACGCCGGCCTGGAGTCGCTGACCGGCGGTGGCGCGGAGATCTTCGACTGGGAGGTCCGGCAGCACATCGTCGACCACGAGTGCCACTGGGAGGACTGGTCGCGGATCCACCGACTGGCCCACTCGAAGGGCATGAAGACGCCGTCGACGATGCTCTACGGCCACATCGAGGAGCCCCGGCACCGGGTCGACCACGTGCTGCGGCTGCGCGAGCTGCAGGACGAGACCGGCGGCTTCGCGGTCTTCATCCCGCTGCGCTACCAGCACGACTTCGTCGACTCGGCGGACGGCAAGATCCGTAACCGGATCCAGGCGCAGACCACGATGGCGTCGCCGGCCGAGTCGCTGAAGACCTTCGCGGTCTCCCGGCTGCTCTTCGACAACGTGCCGCACGTGAAGTGCTTCTGGGTGATGCACGGCCTCTCGGTCGCTCAGCTGTCGCTCAACTTCGGCGTGGACGACCTGGACGGCTCGGTCGTGGAATACAAGATCACCCACGACGCCGACTCGTACGGCACCCCGAACACCATGCACCGGGACGACCTGCTGCACCTGATCTGGGATGCCGGCTTCCAGCCCGTCGAGCGGGACACCCGCTACAACGTGGTCCGGGAGTACGACAAGGCCCCGTCGCTGGCCGAGCGGCGTTCCGAGCCCCAGCAGGTCTGGGCCTGATCCGGCCGTATCCTCAGAGCACCATGACCGAGCAGCGGAGCGGATTCCCCCGGCGGGACGCCGAGGGGCGGGTCCTCACCCTGGGCGACCTGCTCGGGGTCAGCCTCGCCGGGTGGGTCATCGGGATGCTGGCGCTGGTGCTGTTCGACTGGGCCTTCGCGTCGATCGGCGCGGGGGAGTTCGGGCGCACCAACGGCTGGCTGGCGGTGATCCTGCCGGCGTGGCTGTACTGGGACGACTTCCGGGCCTGGGAGTTCGGCGCGGCCCGGGTGGTGGCGGCGCTGGTCGCCGCCGTGGTTGCGGTGGTCGGCGGGCTGCTGGTCGCCGGGGTGGCGGCCGGTCTGGCGCCGCTGCTCACCGGCGGCCTGGCCGCCCTCGCGTTCACCCTGGTGTACGCGGTGCTCTGGTTCCAAGGCGTGCACTGGCTGGCCCGACGCACGGGCTGAACCCGACCCGGGTCACCCCGGCGGCGGAGAACGGAGTGGAAACGTGAGCGCGGCGGTCAAGTACACGCTGGGCCGGATCGGGCTGTTCGTGGTGGTCGTGCTGGCCCTCTGGCCGGTCGACATGAACGTCTTCCTCAAGCTGATGCTGGCGCTGGCGTTCTCCGCCGCCGCCTCGTTCTTCCTGCTGCGCGGCTGGCGGGACGAGATGGCCGAGGAGATGGCCCTCGCGGCCGAGCGGCGGCGCGCCGAGAAGGAGCGGCTCCGGTCGGCGCTGGCCGGCGACGACCAGCCCGACCAGGCGGACCCGCACCGCGAGGGATAGCCGGCGACGGGGCAGCGAAATCGGGGCGGCCCCGCTAGGGTCTGCCGCCATGGACAAGATCAACGGGTGGCGGACGAAGGTTTTCGTCTGGATCGGGCTGCCGGTCATCGCCGGCATCGGGCTGATGATGGGCGCCACCGACCTCGTGCCGGCCTGGCAGGCCAAGGGCGGCAGCGGTACGGCGGGAACCTTCACCGCCGTCAACGAAGAATGCGGACGGCGTAACTGCGAGTGGCACGGGGACTTCGTGGCCACGGACGGCGGTGCCGGGCGCACCGACGTCATCCTCTACGACGCGCCGGACGGCCTGGCCAAGGGCGGCACGGCCGAGGCGCGCGACACGGGTGCCCGCAAGGGCGTCTTCTCCACCACGGGCGGATCCACGTACCTGCTGGCCACGGGGCTGACCCTGGCCGGTGTGGTCGCCGCGGTGGCCTGGGTGGTCATCATCGTCCGCACGGTCCGTCGGCGGCGGACCGCCGCCGATGAGACGTCCGCTCCGCCCACCACGTTCGCCTCGTCGCGCTGAGCCACGGCCAGGAATCCTGACGGCCCGCCCTGACCGGCGAGCCCCTACCGAACAAGCCCCACGGACGAGCCCGGCACGGAACTCGTGCCGGGCTCGTCGCGTCGGTGCCGGCTTTCACCAGTTGGTGGACCCCGCGACAACGGGCCACGGCACGTCGGTCGGCTTGATCAGGTAGGCGATGCCGCCGGAGCCACTGCCGGTGCCGCCGCTGGCGGTGGTCCGCTTCGTCCGCAGCCAGATCTGCTCGAACTGCTCCCGCTGGTAGACGTTCCGGACCGCCTCGTTGCTGGACGAGGCGGGGTCGTTGGCGATGACGTCACCGTCAGCGGTGAAGCCGACCACCACCATCAGGTGCCCGGAGGTGCCGTAGCCCGCCCCGTCCAGCTCGCTGGCGAGGAAGGACTGGCTGGTCACGACGGGGATGCCGGCGGCGATGAAGCGCTCCAGCTCGTCCAGCGAGTGCAGCCGGGTCACCCGCCCCTCCAGGCCCGGGAAGCTGGCCGCGTACGCGGTGTTGAACGGCCAGTTGCCGGCGCCGTCGTACTGGTAGTCGTAGGTCATCCGGGCGGCGTGGTTGACCGTCGGGTCCGGGTAGGCGGGGTCCACCCAGGACGTGTCGGCCGCCGAGGGCCTGCGGCCCCAGTACTCGATGACCATCTCGGTCGAGGTGGGCGAGCACCAGGCCTCGCCGCCCCCGTCGTACTCCGGGTAGTGGCCGGAGTGGATGTTCTGCGAGTAGCGCGGCACGGCCAGCTCGGTGCCCCAGGCGATGCCGCCGGCGCTCGGCGTGACGGTGAACCGGTCGGGCACGTGCGAGCCCATCGCGCCGACCATGCGGACCACCGGCGACGCGGTGCCCGCCGGGTCCCGGTAGAGGGTCAGTCGCAGCTGGTACGCCCGGAGCAGCACCCCGGCGGCGGCGTCGTCGATGGCGAAGGTGTCGGTCCAGATGCTCGAGGTCTTGTCGCCCTGCTTGTCGACGGTGGTCCGCTTGATGTCGGCGTCGCCGGAGGCCCAGCGCCCCATCACGTACCAGGGGGTGTGGGTGCCGGTGGTGTAGGTGCCCTGGAGCTCGACCTGGATCCAGGTGCCGGCCGGGGTGTCCGCGTTCCAGGAGGCGACCAGCTCGGTGGCGTCGAAGCCGACGTCGGTCACCGGTGACGTCCAGGTGCCGTACGCCCAGCTCCGCTTGCTTCTGCTGTGCGGATCTTTGTAGACGGCGGTGCCGACCGGGGTGCCGAGGCTGAGCCCGGCGGCGGTGACCACCGTGCCGGCGGCGTCGCCGGTCGCCCAGTCGGTGTCGCTGGTCCAGTCCTGCCAGGTGATCTGCTCGTCGTGGACGAGGGCGGTGACCGGATCGGCCTGGGTCGGGACGGCGGTGCCGAGGAGGGTGAGCGCGGCGACGCCGGCGAGGGCGAGGGCGCGCAGGGATGTGCTGGCCATGGCAACTCCGCGAGGTGGGGAATCGTTCCCGTTCACTGTCCCGCTCGGAGGGAAGTTCCGCCAGATGTCCAGACATGGAAAATTATTGCCGGCGAGAGGATCTGGCTGAGATGGACCATGGAAGTGATGGATGTTGATATGACCATGTGACTCCTGGTGAAGTGTGCGGACAACGGGATCTCCCGTACCCCGAGGAGGTTGTCCATGGCCCTCCGCACGTTCCCACTCCGCCGCCGGCTGGCGCTGGCCGTCGCCGTCGGGCTCGGCCTCGTCACCGTCGCCACCGGGCCGGTCTCCGCCCGCCCCGCCCCGGACCCGGAACCGGCCGCCGCCGGCTACCGGGTGCTCGGCCCGCGCACCGTGGCCGATCGGAACGCCGTCGCCCGCACCGGCGCGGCGATCGACTACTCCGAGCACGGCGTGCTGCACGTCTCCGCCACCCGGGCCGAGGCGGCGGCGATCACCCGGCTGGGCTTCCGGCTGGAGTCCGACCCCGCCCCGACTCCCCACGACCATGCCGGCACCCTCGCCTTCCCGCCGGCCGACTCCAACTACCACGACTACGCGGAGCTGACCGCCGTCGTGAACCAGGCGGTCGCGGACCACGCGGCCATCGCCCGCAAGATCAGCATCGGTACGTCGTACGAGGGCCGCGACCTGATGGCGGTGAAGATCTCCGACAACGTCGGCACCGACGAGAACGAACCGGAGATCCTCTTCAACGCCCAGCAGCACGCCCGGGAGCACCTGACCGTCGAGATGGCGATCTACCTGCTCAACCTCTTCACCGACAGCTACGGCAGCGACTCCCGGATCACCAACGTCGTCAACTCTCGGGAGATCTGGATCGTCCCGACGGTCAACCCCGACGGCAGCGAGTACGACATCGCCACCGGCTCGTACCGCTCCTGGCGGAAGAACCGGCAGCCCAACAGCGGCTCCACCGCCGTCGGCACCGACCTGAACCGGAACTGGTCGTACCAGTGGGGCTGCTGCGGCGGCTCGTCCGGCACCACCTCGTCGGACACCTACCGCGGCCCGTCCGCCTTCTCCGCCCCGGAGACCAGCGCGCTGCGCAACTTCGTCAACAGCCGGGTGGTCGGCGGGACGCAGCAGATCAAGGCGAACATCGACTTCCACACGTACTCGCAGCTGGTGCTCTGGCCGTTCGGCTACACCACCGCGAACACCCCCACCGGGATGAGCGCCGACCAGTACAGCACCTTCGCCACCATCGGCCAGCAGATGGCGAACACCAACGGCTACACCCCGGAGCAGTCCAGCGACCTCTACATCGCCGACGGCACCAGCATCGACTGGATGTGGGCCGCCCACGGCATCTGGGCGTACACCTTCGAGATGTACCCGGGCTCGGCCACCGGCGGCGGCTTCTACCCGCCGGACGAGGTGATCCCCGCGCAGACCTCCCGCAACCGCGAGGCGGTGCTGCTGCTCTCGGAGTACGCCGACTGCCCGTACCGGGCGATCGGCAAGCAGGCCCAGTACTGCGGCGGCGGTGGCGGCACCACGATCTGGTCGGACACCTTCGAGGCGGCCACCGGCTGGACCACCAACCCGGCCGGCACGGACACCGCCACCACCGGGGTCTGGGAGCGGGGCGCCGCCCAGGCGACCAACTCCTCCGGGGCCAAGCAGCTCGTCCCGTACGCCGGCGCCAACGACCTGGTCACCGGCCGGCTCGCCGGCACCGCGGCGGGTGACCACGACGTCGACGGCGGGGTGACCAGCGCCCGTTCCCCGGCGGTGACCCTGCCGGCCACCGGCACGCTGACCCTCTCGCTGGCCTGGTACCTGGCGCACGGGTCGAACGCCTCGTCGGCGGACTACCTGCGGGTCAGCGTGATCCACAACGGCGGCACCGCCACCCTGCTCAACCAGGCGGGTGCGGCCACCGACCGGGACGCCGCCTGGGCGGTGGCGAACCTCAACCTGACGCCGTACGCCGGGCAGTCGGTGCGGATCGTGGTGGAGGCGGCGGACGCCTCCGGCGCGAGCCTGGTCGAGGCGGCTGTGGACAACGTCACCATCACCAGCTCCTGATAGCCGGGTGGGGTCCCGTTCCGCCCCCGGCGGGGCCCCACCCACCCTCCCGTCCGGACGATCTCCGCTGGTCGTGCGCTACCGTGGCTCCGACCAACCGCAGCGAAGCCGGTGCGAAACCGGCGCTGTCCCGCAACTGTGATGCCCCGCCCCGCGCGGGGACGAGCCAGGTCGCCTGCGTCGGTGGTCGCGACACGCGCTCTCGAGGAAGGGCGCCTCGCGGACGGGTGCGCAGGTTCCTGTCGGCGAAGCACCACGCTCCTCGACCGACAGGAGGACAGATGTCCGGACGTACCCCCCGGCTGCTCGCCGCGACCCTCGCGGTGGCCGCACTGACCCTCGGCGCCTGCGCCGAGAAGACCTCGAACGACACCCCCGCCGCCGGCAGCAGCAGCGCGGCGGCCACCTTTCCCGTCACGGTCGGCAAGCTGACGCTGGAGAAGCGCCCCGAGAAGATCGTCTCGCTGTCGCCGAGCGTGACCGAGATGCTCTTCGCCATCGGTGCCGGCAAGCAGGTCACCGCCGTCGACGACAACTCGAACCACCCGCCGGAGGCGCCGAAGAGCGACCTGTCCGGCTTCCAGCCCAACGCCGAGGCGATCGCGGCCAAGACGCCCGACCTGGTGGTGCTCTCCAACGACACCAACAAGATCGTCGACCAGCTCACCACGCTGAAGATCCCGGTGCTGCTCACCCCGGCGGCGGCCACCCTGGACGACTCCTACCGGCAGATCACCGACCTGGGCGCGCTGACCGGTCACCCGGCCGAGGCCGCCGACGTCACCAAGCGGATGAAGGACGACATCGCCAAGCTGGTCAAGGACCTGCCGCAGCGGTCGGAGAAGCTGACCTACTACCACGAGCTGGGCCCGGAGCTCTACACCGCGACCAGCAAGACCTTCATCGGCTCGATCTACGCCCTCGCCGGCCTGGAGAACATCGCCGACGCCTCGGACGCCGACGGGAAGAACGGCGGCTACCCGCAGCTCTCCCAGGAAGTGATCGTCAAGGCCGACCCGGACTTCGTCTTCCTGGCCGACACCAAGTGCTGCCAGCAGACCCCGGAGACGGTCAAGGCCCGCAGCGGCTGGGCCGGCATCACCGCCGTCAAGAACAACCAGGTGGTCGTCCTCGACGACGACATCGCCTCGCGCTGGGGTCCGCGCGTGGTCGACCAGCTCCGCACGGTCGTCGACGCGGTCGCCAAGGTGCCGGCGTGACCGTTCGCCGCCGGTGACCGTGCGACCCACGCGACCCCGATCGGCCGGGACGCCCGACGCGTCCCGGCCGACCGGCGTGCCCGCCTCCCGCCACCCCGCCGGCCCCGCGCCGGACCGCCCGGCCTCGGCGTCGCATCCCGGCCGTCCGCCGGTCGCGCCGCCGGTCGCCGAGCCGGCGACCGCCGGTACGGCCAGGCCGGCCGGGCTGCGCCGGCGCTGGCTGGCCGCCGGGCTGGTCGCGGTGCTGGTCGCGGTCGTCGCCGGGGTGTCGCTCGGCCCGGTCAGCCTGCCGCCCGGCAGCGTCGCCGCCGAACTGCTCAACCTGCTGCCCGGGGTGCACCTGGACAGCGGCCTGACCGCCGGTGAGATCGCCATCGTCACCGAGCTGCGGCTGCCCCGGGTGGTGCTCGGCCTGCTGGTCGGCGCGCTGCTCGCGCTGGCCGGCGGCGCGTACCAGGGGGTGTTCCGCAACCCGCTGGCCGATCCGTACCTGCTCGGCGTGGCGGCCGGCGCCGGGCTGGCGGTCACCGCAGTGATCTCCCTCGGCGCGGCCGGTGCGGCGCTGACCGGGCTGTCGCTGACCGTGCCGCTGGCCGCGTTCGTCGGCTCGCTCGGCGCGGTGGCGATGACGTACGTGCTCGGGGTGGCCGGCGCGCGCGGCCGGTCCCCGGCGACGCTGATCCTGGCCGGGGTGGCGGTCTCGGCGTTCCTCTCGGCCGGGCAGACGTACCTGCTGCAACGGCATTCGGACAGCATCCAGCTGGTCTACTCCTGGCTGCTCGGCCGGCTCGCCACCGCCGGCTGGCACGACGTGCTGCTGGTCCTGCCGTACTTCGCGCTCACCGCGGTCGTGGTGCTGCTGCACCGCCGCGAGCTGGACGTGCTGTCGCTCGGCGACGACGAGGCGGCCAGCCTCGGGCTGCACCCGCAGCGCTCCCGCTACCTGCTGATCGCCGCCGCCTCGCTCGGCACCGCGGCGGCGGTCTCCGCCTCCGGGCTGATCGGCTTCGTCGGGATCATCGTCCCGCACACCGTGCGGCTGCTCGCCGGGTCCAGCTACCGGGTCATCCTGCCGCTGTCGATGCTCTTCGGCGGCGCGTTCCTGGCGCTGACCGACGTGGTGGCCCGCACCGTCGCCGCCCCGGCCGAGATCCCGATCGGCGTGGTCACCGCGCTGCTCGGCGGCCCGTTCTTCGTCCTGGTGCTGCGCACCTCCCGGCGGGTGCTGTCGTGACGCCCGCCGTCGAGGTCCGCGACCTGCACGTCCGACTGGGCGGCGCGCCCATCCTCGCCGGGGTCGACCTGACCGTCGCGGCCGGCGAGTGGGTCACCGTGATCGGCCCGAACGGCGCCGGCAAGTCGACCCTGCTGCGCGCCGTCGGCGGCCTGCTGCCCGCGCCGCACGCCGTCTCCCTCTTCGGTACGCCGCTGCGCGCGCTGCGCCCCCGGGAGCGGGCCCGGGTGGTGGCCACCGTCGCCCAGTCCCCGGTGGTGCCGGCCGGGATGTCGGTGCTCGACTACGTCCTGCTCGGCCGCACCCCGTACATTCCGCCGCTGGGGCGGGAGTCCGCCGCCGACCTGGCCGCCGTGCGGGAGGTGCTGGACCGGCTGGACCTGGCCGCGTTCCACGGCCGGGAGCTGGCCACCCTCTCCGGCGGCGAGCGGCAGCGGGTCTTCCTGGCCCGGGCGCTCGCCCAGGGCGCCACCCTGCTGCTGCTGGACGAGCCGACCAGCGCACTCGACATCGGCCACCAGCAGGAGGTGCTGGAGCTGGTCGACCAGTTGCGGCGGGCGCACGGGCTGACCGTGTTCGCCACCATGCACGACCTCTCCGTCGCCGGCGAGTACGCCGACCGGCTGGTGCTGCTCGCCGACGGCCGGGTGGTCGCCGCCGGCCCACCCCGCGAGGTGCTCACCCAGGAACTTCTCGCCACGTACTACCGCGCCCACGTGCGCGTCATCGACGGCGACCACGGCCCGCTGGTGGTGCCGATCCGCCCCCACTGACCCCCGACCGGTCCTGCGACCGGCTCGACCGGCGACTCGGCGCCGACAGCGGGTCAGGGGAGGGTGATGACGGAGAAGAGGGCGCCCTGCGGGTCGCGGAGGGCAGCCAGGCGGCCCTGGGGGATGTCCCGGGGCGGGACGAGGATGGTGCCGCCGATCGCGGCGGCCCGGGCGGCGGTCGCGTCGGTGTCCGCCACCGCGAAGTAGACCGACCAGTAGGCCGGCATGTCGGAGGGGAATTCGTCGCCGAGCGGCGGCATCATGCCGGCCACGATCCGCGCCCCGCACCGCCAGCCGGTGTAGGGGACCGGATCCATCGGCTCGTCCTCCGGGTGCCAGCCGAAGACCAGCTCGTAGAAGGCCTTCGCACCCTCCGGGTCCGGGGTGACCAGCTCGTTCCAGCACATCGCGCCGGGGACGTTGAACAACTCCGCGCCGGCCATCGCCATCGGCTGCCAGACGCTGAACACCGCGCCGGCCGGGTCCGCGAAGACTCCCATCCGACCCTGGCCGAAGACGTCGAACGGGGCGACCAGCACCTGCCCGCCCGCCGCCTCGACGCGGGTGGCGGCCAGGTCGGCGTCGTCGGTGGCCACGTACGTGGACCAGATCGGCACCTGGTCCGGGGTGGCCGGCGGTCCCGCGCCCGCCACCGCCTGGCCGTCCTTGAGGAAAATCGTGTAGCCGCCCGCCTCCGGCTCCGGTGAGACCCGGCCGGTCCAGCCGAACAGCTCGGGGTAGAAGCGTTTCGCGTCCTCCAGGTCGGGGGTGGCCAGGTCGGCCCAGCAGGGCGTGCCGGGCTCGACGCCGCTCACGATGGCCCCTCTCCGCCGGTGGCGGCCGTCGACGGCACGCCCTGCCGGCATCCTGGCACCGTCCCGCCGTCGGGTGCGGGGGAAACGGACGAAAGGTCAGCCGTACCGGCGACCCTCGTCCCGCCGGTACGCCCAGCCGGCGAGCGCCGCCAGCGCCACCACCCAGACGCCCAGCGAGACCAGCGCCCGTTGGTCCGGCGACCAGTCGGTGACCGCCGCCCACATCAGCTCCACCGCACCCCGGGTGGGCAGGTACGGGGCGATCGCCCGGATGAAACCGGGCGCGGTGTCGGGGCCGGAGAGCAGCCCGCCGCCGAAGGCCAGCGGGAAGAAGACCACCTGCGCGACCACGATCGCCGCCTTGCTCGGCAGCGCGTACCCGATGGCCAGGCCCATCAGCGTGAACGGCACCGAGATCACGGCCACCGTGGCGGCGCCGAGCAGGAACTGCACCGCACCGACCCGGGCCGAGGTGGCCACCGCCGCGATCACCACCACCGGCAGCATGGACAGGTACGTCAGCACCAGGCCGGCCAGCACCCGCCCGGCGAAGCGTGCCGCCGGACCGGTCGGCAGCGTCCGGGTGTACGGGTTCCACGGCAGCGCGCGGTCCTCGGAGACCCCGACGCCGTACTGGAAGATGTTGGCGGTGAGCACCGAGAAGGTGACCATCGCGGCGGTGGCGTAGGTGGCGGCGGTCGGGTCGTCCCCGGTGAACGGCACCACGAAGAAGAGCATCGAGGCGGCGGGGAAGAACGCGCTGCCCACCACCGCGACCGGGATCCGCATGATCTCCAGCAGCTGGTAGCGGGCGTGGACCAGGGCGAGCTGCACGGGTGCCCCTCTCAGACCGTGGTGGGTTCGGCGGGGGTCGACCCGTCGTCGGCGGTGATGGCCAGGAACGCCTCCTCCAGCGAGGTGGGGCGCACCTCCAGGTCGCGGAAGGCCACCCCGGCGGTGACCAGGTCGCGCACCAGCTGGTCGGCGTCCGTGGTGAGCAGGTGGGTACGCCCGTCGGTGTGGGTGGTGCCGACCACGCCGGGCAGCGCGGGCAACGCGTCGGCGACCAGGCTGACCCGTCGTACGCCGACGATGCCGCGGATCGCCGCCACCGTGTCGTCGGCGAGCACCCGACCCCGGCCCATCACCACCACCCGGTGTGCCAGCGCCTCCACCTCCTCCAGGTAGTGGCTGCTCAGCAGCACCGTCCCGCCGTCGGCGTGGAAGGCCCGGATCGCCTCCCAGAGGGTGTGCCGCGCCTCGACGTCCAGCCCGGTGGTCGGCTCGTCGAGCACCACCAGCCGGGGCCGGCCGAGGAAGGCCAGCGCGACGGCGAGCCGCCGGCGCTGGCCGCCGGAGAGGCCGCCGGTCTGCCGTCTCACCTGCGCGGTGAGGCCGAAGCGGTCGAGCAGTTCGGCCTTGGGCACCGGGTCGGGGAAGTGCGCGGCGACGAAGTCGACCACCTCGCCGACGCGCAGCGTGCCGGGCAGGCCGGTCTCCTGCGGGGTGACGCCGAGGTGCCGGCGGGACGCCGGGTCGCGCGGGTCGCCGCCGAAGAGTTCCACCCGGCCGGCGGTGGGGCGGCGCAGCCCGACCAGCAGGTTGATCAGGGTGCTCTTGCCGGCGCCGTTCGGCCCGAGCAGGCCGACCAGCTCGCCGGCGCGTACCTCCAGGTCGAGCCGGTCGAGGGCGAGCACGTCGCCGTACCGGCGGGTGGCCTGTTCGGCGCGGGCCAGGATCATCGGGGCTCCTCGAGGTTGCGGACCCGGACGGACGTACCGACTCCGGTTGTACCCCTCGGGTGCCAGCCGCGCCGGCCCGCTCAGCCGGCCGGGGCGGTCAGCGGGGCGGGCAGCGGCGCGGTGTGCAGCACGGCCAGCCGGGACACCGCCCGGGTCAGCACCACGTAGAGGCGGTGCAGGCCACGCGGTTCGGCGGCGACGATCGCGGCCGGCTCGACGACCACGACGTGGTCGTACTCCAGGCCCTTGACCAGCGTCGCGGGGACGACGGTGACCCGCGCCGCGGTCTCGACGTCGTCGGCGGTGGCGGTCGGGACACCGGCGGCGGCCAGCGCCGCGCGGAGCCGGTCCACCGCGTCGTCGGCGGCGATCACGCCGACCGAACCGTCGTGCGCGAGCGCCGCCCGCACCTCGGCCACGGTCGCCGCGTCCAGGTCGGTCACGGTACGCACGTCCAGCCCGCCGTCGCGGCGCAGCGACCGCGCCGGGGGTACGTCGACGGCGAGCGCGGGCAGCAGCCGGTTGGCGAACGCGACCACCGCCGCCGGCACCCGGAAGCCGACGCTCAGCGGCACCACCGCCGCGTCCGGCTTGCCCAGGTGGGTCAGGGACTCCCGCCAGTCGGTGGCCGCCCACGGGGCGGTGCCCTGGGCCAGGTCGCCGAGGAGGGTGATCGAGCCGTGCTCGCTGCGCCGGGCGATGGCCCGGCACTGCATGGGGGAGAGGTCCTGCGCCTCGTCGACCACCACGTGCCCGAAGCCGGCGGGCCGTTCGATCAGCCCGGCGGCCTCGTCGATCAGCACCGCGTCGGCGGCGGTCCACTTCGTCGTCCGCGGGGTGCGCCCGAGCTTCGTCCCGGCCCGCGCGGTGGTGTCGGTGCCGCCCAGCAGCGCCTGTTCCTCCGCCGTGAGCAGCCCGTCGGCGGCGGCGGCGGCGAGCGCCTGCGGGTCGCCGAGCAGCGTGTGCACCAGCCCCTCCGGGGTGAGCGCCGGCCAGACGGCGTCCAGGAAGGCGGTGACCGGCCGGGTCTTGGCCATCCGGCGCAGCCAGGCGTCGCTGGGTGACTCGGCCCGGCGCGCCTCGGCCTGGCGCTGCAGCAGCCCCACCACCCGGGCCCGGACGCGGTCGCGGCCGGTGGCGTACGGCAGGCCCTCCCGGCGGGTCTCGTCCACCACCCGGTGCAGCGGGTCGAGGCCGATCCGCCAGCGGAACGAGCCGTCGGACACCATGATCGGCTCGGTCGGCGCGCCGATGTGGGCGTCGACGGCCCGGCGCAGCACCTCGGCCATCCGGACGTCGTGTTTCAGCGTGGCCACGGCGGGGTGGTCGACCGCGCCCACCGGCACCCGGGTGACCAGGTCCTCGACCGTGGCCTGCTCGACCTCGACCTCGCCGAGCGCCGGCAGCACCGCCGCGATGTACGACAGGAACGCCCGGTTCGGCCCGACGATCAGCACTCCCGAGCGGCGCAGCCGCTCCCGGTGCAGGTAGAGCAGGTACGCGGCCCGGTGCAGCCCGACGGCCGTCTTGCCGGTGCCCGGCGCGCCCTGCACGCAGATCGAGTCGGCCAGGTCGGCCCGGACCAGTTCGTCCTGCTCGGGCTGGATGGTGGCGACGATGTCGCGCATCGGGCCGACGCGCGGGCGCTCGATCTCGGCGGTGAGGATCCGACTGGCCGTGCCCAGCTCCTCGCCCCGGTCGAGGCGTTCGTCCTCGAAGCTGGTCAGTGCGCCGCCGCTGAACCCGAACCGCCGCCGGACGGCGACGCCCTGCGGGTCCCGGGCGCTGGCCCGGTAGAACGACCGGGAGACCGGGGCCCGCCAGTCCAGCACCAGCGGCTCGCCCCGCTCGTCGGTGACGTGCCGCCGGCCGACGTGGTACTCGCGTCCGGCATGGTCAGGGTCGGTGTGGCCGAAGTCGAGCCGGCCGAAGAAGAGCGGGGTGGTCGGGTCGTCGGCCAGCTCCTTGACCCGCCGGGCCATGTGCCGGCCGAGCTGCTCGGCGGTGTAGGCGTCCCCGGCGACCTTGTCGCCGGTGGCGAAGAGGGCTTCGGCGCGTTCCCGCATCCGGCGCAGCGCGGCGCGCGAGGTGTCCAGGTGGGCCCGCTCGGCGGCGAGTTGCGCGTCCAGGGAGTCGACCGGGTCGGTGCCGGCGGCGGTCGAGGGTCGGACGGGGTCGGTGGTGGGCGTGGCGGCACGGGTCATCCGAGGCGACCTTCCGGTGGCGTTCGTGGGATCGGTTGACCTGGGCCGCCCGGCGCTCCGTCAGACGCGGTACCGGCTGTGCCCGGTGAGGAAGAGGCGCGCGGTCCGCGCGCGGCGCTCCACGTTACGCCCCGCCCTCGACGGCGGCCACGCATTTACGCCGACCCCCGGTCGCCCATGCCGCGCTCGCCGGTCCGGCGCCTGCGCCCGAGCTACTGGCCGGCGTCGGGAGCCGGGCGGCAGCCCGGCCCTCGGGAGGTTGCGGTGCTCTACACGTCGCTTTGGAGCTGATGTCGCAAACGATTCAGCCCCGGCTCGGCACGACCTGGGCATCGCACAGGGCGGGCGACAGTCGTGACGGCACCCGGTCCGGTGAGTCGTTTGCGTCATCAGGTCCACAGGATGCTGCGAGGACCCAGCCGGTGGGTGCGGGCAGTCGGCAGGGGCGTGGAACGGCAGGCCGTGTCGGGCGGGACGGACCGGCGCTGGTCCCGCCGGGCGGCGGGGCGGGATCATGGGTGGCATGACGGAGGCGCGGCCCGAGCAGCGCCGGATGACGATCAGCGACCCGCAGGTGATGCGGGCGCTGGCCCATCCGGCCCGAATCGCGATCATGGAACACCTGAACACCCGGGAGGGCGGCGCGACTGCCACCGAGTGCGCCGAGGTGGTCGGCATGTCGCCGAGCGCGACCAGCTACCACCTGCGGGCGCTGGCGAAGGCCGGCCTGGTGGAGCAGGCGCCCAGCCGGGGCGACGCGCGGGAGCGGCTCTGGCGCACCTTCAGCCAGAGCTGGTTCGTCGATCCGGGCCAGGACGCGGGCCCCGAAGCCCGCGCCGCCGAGCAGGCGCTGGTCGAGGCGCACGCCGCTCGGGACATGGAGCGGACCCGGGACTGGTTGCGGCGCGCCGCGGGTGAGCCTCCCGAGTGGTACGACGTGGCGCTGTTCAACGACAGCATGCTGCTGCTCACCGCCGCCGAGTTGGCCGAGCTGAACGAGGCGGTGCTGGCCCTGCTCCGGCCGTACCGGCAGCGGAACCGGCAGGCCGATCCGCCGGCCGGGGCGCGGTCGGTGGCGGTGCAGTACAAGGTGGTGCCGTTGGCGTAGGGGGTTGTGTCGATCAGGTGTGAAGGATTATTTTCGAAATATGTCCTTCACATCTGGCGGTTCCCGGTGGTCCGACGTCTGGCTGGCCGCCACCGCGCGGGGCACCACCATCTGCGGCGACTTCCTCGCCGCCACCGCGCTCGCGCTCGCCCTCCAGGCCGCCGGCGCCAGCGGGCTCGCCGTCTCCGGGCTGCTGCTGGCCGCGACCCTGCCGCTGGTGGTGCTCGCCCCGCTCGCCGGGCGGCTCGCCGACCGGGTGGACAGCCGCCGGCTGCTGGTCACCGTCGGCCTGGCGCAGGCCGCGCTCTGCGCCCTGCTCGCCTTCGCCGAGCATCCGGTCCTGGTCATCGGGCTGGTCGCGCTGCTCGCCTGCGGGCTCGCGGTCACCCAGCCCTGCCTGGCCGCGCTGCTGCCGGCGATGGTGCGCCCCGACGACCTGCCCCGGGCCAGCGCGGTCAACCAGACCGCGGTCTCTCTCGGCGCGCTCGCCGGGCCGGTGCTCGCCGGGCTGCTGGTCGGGCAGTTCGGCACCCGCGTACCGCTGCTGCTGGACGCCGTCAGCTACCTCGCGCTGGTGGTCGCCGGCCTGCTGCTGCGTACCCGCCGGGGTGGCCGGCGGACCGCGACCGCCACGGCCGCGACCACCACCGGACCGGCGCCGGCCTGGCGGCTGCGCCGCGACCCGCTGCTGCTGGCCGTGGTCGTCACCACGGCCGCGGTGATCGCCGCGATCGGCGGCATCAACGTGATCGAGGTGTTCTTCATCCGCGACACGCTGGACAGCTCGGCCACCATCTACGGGCTGGTCGGCGCGGCCTGGATGGCCGGCATGCTGCCGGGCAGCTGGCTCGCCGCGCGGCTGGCCCGCCGGCTCACCGACGACGGCGCCCTGGTGTACGGGGTGCTGGCCACCCTCGGCGGCTGCAGCCTGATGGTGGTCCTCGCCTCCGCCGTGCCGGCGGCCGGACTGCTGGTCCCGCTCTGGCTGGTGGGCGGAGCGGCGAACGGCGGGGAGAACGTCTTCGCCAACGTGCTGACCGCCCGGCGGGCCCCCGAGGCGCTGCGGGCCCGGGCCTACGCCACCTACGGCGCGGCCGTCCAGGGCGGTTCGATGGCCGGGTACCTGGCCGGCGGTGCGCTGCTGGCGGTGCTGCCGCCGCGCCCGTTGATCGCGGTGGCCGGGGCCGCCGGCCTGCTGGTGGTGCTCGCGTTCGTGCCCGTGGTCGTCCGCGCCGTCCGGCGCGCGGGATCGGCCGTCGGCCCGGTCGAGCCGGCAGTGGCGGCCGAGCCCGGTGGACGGGCGGTGGGTGCGGAGTTGGCCACTCCGGTGCCGGGCCGCTGAGCAGGCCGAGGAGCGCGGGGCTACCGTCGGGTCATGGTTGAACGCGTGGCGCGCCCCCGGGTCGGGCACATCCAGTTCCTGAACTGTCTGCCCATCTACTGGGGGCTGATGCGTTCCGGCGCGCTGCTCGACGTCGACCTGCACAAGGACTCGCCGGACCGGCTGAGCGCCGCGCTGGTCGCCGGCGACCTGGACATCGGGCCCATCTCGCACGTGGAGTACCTGCGGCACGCCGACGAGCTGCTGCTCCTGCCCGACCTCGCGGTCGGCAGCGACGGGCCGGTGCTCTCGGTCAACGTGGTCTCCACGAAGCCGCTCACCGAGCTGGACGGCGGCCGGGTCGCGCTCGGCTCCACCTCGCGTACCGGGGTGCTCCTCGCCCAGCTCCTGCTCGGCGAGCGGTACGGCGTCCGCCCCGACTACTTCCGCTGCCCGCCGGACCTGACCCAGATGCTGCTGGAGGCCGACGCGGGCGTGCTCATCGGCGACGTGGCGCTGCGCGCGCTCTACGAGGCCCCGCGCCGAGGGCTGGAGGTCACCGACCTCGGGCAGGCCTGGCGGGAGTGGACCGGACTGCCGATGGTCTTCGCCGTCTGGGCGGTACGCCGCGACTTCGCCGCCGCCCACCCGGGCATGGTCAAGGAGGTGCACGAGGCGTTCCTGCGCTCCCGTGACCTGTGCCTGGCCGAGCTGGACCAGGTGGCCGAGTCGGCCGCCCGCTGGGAGCCGTTCGATGCGGCGACCCTCGCCACGTACTTCCGTACCCTCGACTTCTCCCTCGGCGAGCGGCAGGTGGCCGGGCTGCGCGAGTTCGCCCGGCGGGCCGCGGCGATCGGCGAGGCCCCGGCGCTGCCGGACGGCGGTCCCGAGTTCTTCGCCGGCTGACCGCGCCGACGGGTCTTTCGACACCAGAAAGCCGATGTGGCGGTGCCCCGAGTGAGGGGACACCGCCACATCGGCGAAACGGCGGACAACGGGCTCAGGTGCCCGACCGGAGCACCGCCTCGGTGATCTTCTGGCAGTTCTTCATGCCGTACTCGTAGCCCATGTCGATCGGGTAGCGGACCATCACGCCCATCGTCCAGTTGTCGCCGATCGCCAGGCAGTTGATGTGCATCTCCTGCTCGCGGGTCCGGTCGACCCAGCCGTTCTTGATCGCGATGGTCTTCCGCTCGGCGGCCGGGAACGCCTTGCGGATGCCGAAGTCGCCCGTGCCGCGCACCAGCCGCATCTCGTTGAGCAGCCACTTCGTCCACTTCGGGCCGGCCGCTCGGCCGTCGGCGATGCACGCGCCGAGCCGGGCGGTGTCCCTTGGGGAGAGGTTGGTCCGGCTCCAGCCGCCGTCGGCGGCCGGGCTGCTGTCGGTGGTCTTGCAGATGGAGATCAGCCGCTTGATCGACGCGGACCGGCCGACGCTGTTGTAGAACTGCTCGGCCCGGACGTTGTCGCTGTCCCGGATGATCCGGGTGGCGTCGGCGAGCTTGGCGTTGCTCGGCGTCTGCCCGGCCTCGGCGGCCTTGCGCAGGTAGTCGGCGACGATCCAGGACTTGATCAGCGACGCGGTGGTGCTGGTCTCGTCCATGTTCTCCGAACCGATGATCTTTCCGGTCCGGGTGTCCAGCACGCTCCAGGCGTACCAGCCCTTGATGTCGAGATCGATCTGCTCGTCCGCGAACGGCAGCGGCTCCAGCGCCGGGGACGGGGACGGCTTCGGGCGGTTGCTGCGGTCGGTGGGCTGGCCGGTGGAGCGGCCCGGGGTCGGCTCGCCCCAGTGCGAGGCGGCGGCCGACTGCAGCGGCGAGCCGGGCAGCAGCCGCAGCGACACCAGCACCAGGCCGATCAGGATGGCGGCGAAGGCGGCCAGCGTCAGTGGCGTGGCGTTCCGCCGGTCACCACGGCGGCTGCCGGCCATCAGAGCTTCCCGACCGGCTGCTGCGGCACCTTCAGCGCCGCACCGGGCTGCGGCGTGACCAGCTGGGTCGCGACGCTGGCGCAGACCTTCGCGCCGTACTCCAGCTTGCTGCTCTGCGGGTAGCGCAGCATCACCGCGAGGCTCCACTTGTCGGTGACCGCCAGGCAGCTGACGTGCCAGTTGCCGTCGTAGTTGAGAGGGGTCCAGCCGTTCTTGATGGCGACCGGACCCTGCGCCTCGATCTCGGCGGGCAGGCCGTCGACGATGCCCCACTTGCCGCCGCCGGACCTGGCCTGCTGCACCTTGACACTGCCGCGGACCTGGGCCATCTCGTTGAGCACCCACTTGGTCCACTTGCGGCCGGCCGCCTTGCCGTCGGCGATGCAGTCGCCGAGCTTGACGGCGTCCCGGGGGGACATCCGGGTGAAGCTCCACCAGCCCTCGTAACCGGGCACGTTGCCGCGTCTGGTGTCGGTGAGGCCGCAGATGCTGATCGCCCGCTTGACCACCGGGCCGGGCTGCCCGCCCGCCGGCACCTTGTACGAGCCGCCGGCGGCCTTGTAGACCCGGTTCGCCGCGTCGTCGTTGCTGTCCCGGATCGCGAGGCTCGCGTCCTTCTTCAGCGCGGCCGAGGGCTCCTTGTCGCCGAGCTGGCGTAGGTAGTCGGAGACGATCCAGGCCTTGAGCATCGACTCGGTCGAGCTGGTCGAGGCCATGTTCTTGGAACCGGAGACCGTGCCGGTCTGCCGGTCCATCAGGGCCCAGCCGAAGAACTCGCCCTTGAAGTTCACCGAGACCGGGCCGGCGGCCAGCGTCGGCGGCGGGGGCGGGGTGGGCGTCGGGGCGGGGACCTGCTCCGCCGCACCGCCACCGATGCCGCCGAGGCCGCTGCCGTCGCCGGCCAGCTTCGCGTACGCGGTGGGCACCAGCAGGCCGGCGCCGAGCAGGACCGCCAGGACGGCGAGCACCATGGTCACGCGAGATCGCATGAGTGGGTGAACTCCAGATGTCAGGGCCGGGGGGCCGGCTGTTTCCGCATTGGTCGGCTCGACCGCTGAGGCCGGGGGATGGCCGTCGTCGTGGTGCGATCGTCAGCAGCCGATCGGTGGTGACCGGGGGAAGTCTACGTCCGGACGGGCGACTCGCCAGAACCCGACGCACGGCAACTTGCCGTGAACCCGGGATAAACAGCAGGTTTGCCGGCCTTGGGGGGATTCATCTTCGCTAAGTGACGTATGTCACAGGGGAAAGCCGGTGCAGGTGTCCACCCAGAGCGGCTGTCCGGTGACGCAAAGGCTTCTCGCAATCCTGTTACACCCTCTGGTGTCATCGGGGATGAGCTGTAACACTTGGACCATGTATGGCAACGACTTCGCCGCCGAGGGGGACGCTCCCGGTGGTGACCTGCTCGGTCAGGTCGAGGCGGCCGAGGTGGCGCTGCGCGAGGCGGCGGCGCGCGGTCGGCGCGGTGCCCCGGAGCCCGGTGGGGACCTGGCGGCCTACTTCGCCGAGGTCATCGACGCGGACCAGAAGATCGAGCCGCGCGACTGGATGCCCGAGGCGTACCGCCGGACGCTGATCCGGCAGATCGCCCAGCACGCGCACTCCGAGATCATCGGCATGCAGCCCGAGGGGAACTGGATCAGCCGGGCCCCCTCGCTCAAGCGCAAGGCGATCCTGCTGGCCAAGGTGCAGGACGAGGCCGGCCACGGGCTCTACCTCTACGCGGCGGCCGAGACCCTCGGCATCAGTCGGGACGAACTGGTCGAGATGCTGCTCAACGGGCGGCAGAAGTACAGCTCGATCTTCAACTACCCGACGCTGACCTGGGCCGACGTCGGCGCCATCGGCTGGCTGGTGGACGGCGCCGCGATCGTCAACCAGGTGCCGCTGTGCCGCTGCTCGTACGGCCCGTACGCGCGGGCGATGATCCGGGTCTGCAAGGAGGAGTCGTTCCACCAGCGGCAGGGCTACGAGATCCTGCACACGCTGGCGCACGGCACCCCCGCGCAGAAGGCGATGGCCCAGGACGCCGTCGACCGCTGGTGGTACCCGTCACTGGCGATGTTCGGCCCGCCGGACGGCGACTCGACCCACTCCGCGCAGTCGATGGCCTGGAAGATCAAGCGCTTCTCCAACGACGAACTGCGCCAGCGCTTCGTCGACATGTGCGTGCAGCAGGCCGAGATTCTCGGCCTCACCCTGCCCGACCCCGACCTGCGCTGGAACGACGAGCGCCAGGCCTACGACTACACCCAGCCGGACTACGACGAGCTGATGCGGGTGATCAAGGGCGAGGGCCCGTGCAACCGGCAGCGGATGGAACACCGCCGCCGCGCCCACACCGAGGGCGCCTGGGTACGTGAGGCCGCTGCGGCGTACGCCGCCAAGCGGGCGCAGCAGAGGGAGAAGGTGGCCGCATGAGCATGGAGTCCTCGCCGCTGTGGGAGGTGTTCGTCCGGGCCCGGCGCGGGCTGTCGCACACCCACGTCGGCAGCCTGCACGCCCCCGACGCCGAGCTGGCCCTGCGCAACGCCCGCGACCTCTACACCCGCCGCCAGGAGGGGGTGTCGATCTGGGTGGTGCCGGCGAGCGCCATCACCGCGTCCAGCCCGGACGAGAAGGACGCCTTCTTCGACCCGGCCGCCGACAAGGTCTACCGCCACCCCACCTTCTACGAGGTGCCGGACGGGGTGGCGCACCTGTGAACGGCCCCTTCGACTTCACCCTCGCGCTCGCCGACGACGCGCTCGTCGCCGCGCAGCGGCTCGGCGAGTGGGCCACCCGCGCGCCCGAGATGGAGGAGGACATCGCGCTGGCCAACATCGCCCTCGACCAGCTCGGCGCGGCCCGCCTGCTGCTGTCGTACGCGGGCGAGCTGGAGGGGGCCGGCCGGGACGAGGACGCGCTGGCGTACCTGCGCGACGACCGCGAGTTCCGCAACTGCCTGCTGGTGGAGCTGCCCAACGGCGACTTCGCGGTGACCATGGTGAAGCTGCTGCTGCTCTCGGCGTACCAGCTGCCGCTCTACACCGCGCTGGCCGGGTGCGCCGACGAGCGGCTGGCCGCGATCGGCGCCAAGGCGCGCAAGGAGTCCGCCTACCACCTGGACCACAGCTCGCTGTGGGTGAAGCGGCTCGGCGACGGCACCGAGGAGTCGCACCGCCGGGCCCAGGCCGCGCTGGACCAGGTCTGGCCGTACCACCACGAGCTGTTCACGGCGGACCCGGCGGCGCCGGTCGACCCGGCCACCCTGCGGGCCGACTTCGACGCCACCGTCTCCGCCGTGCTCGACGAGGCGACGCTGACCCGCCCGGAGAGCGGCTGGGCGCCGGCCGGCGGGCGCGCCGGCGTGCACACCGAGCACCTGTCGTACCTGCTCGCCGAGATGCAGGTGCTGCACCGCGCGCATCCCGGAGTCCGGTGGTGACCGACCCCAGGGCGGCCGTGGCGGCGGTGGTGGATCCGGAGATCCGGGTCATCACCATCGACGAGCTCGGCATCCTGCGGGCGGTCGACGAGGACCCGGCCACCGGCCGGGTCGTCGTGACCATCACCCCCACCTACACCGGCTGCCCGGCGATGGACGTGATCCGCGCGGACATCCGCCGGGCGTTGGCCGCCACCGGTCACCCGGACGCCGAGGTGCGCACGGTCTACAGCCCGGCCTGGAGCACCGACTGGATCTCCGACAGTGGGCGGGCCAAGCTGGCCGCCGCCGGCATCGCCCCGCCCGCCCCGGCCCGGACCGCGACCGTGGTGCCGCTGACCCTGACCGTGCGCTGCCCGCGCTGCGGCTCCCCGGAGACCGAGCAGGTCAGCCGCTTCGGCTCCACCGCGTGCAAGGCCCTCTGGCGCTGCCGCGCCTGCTCCGAACCCTTCGACCACCTGAAGGCGCTGTGACTGTCACCATCACCCGGCCCGTCCGCCGCCGGCCGGTCTTCCACCCGCTGGCCGTCGCCGCCGTCGACCGGCTCACCGACGACGCCGTGGCGATCACCTTCGCCGTGCCCGAGGAGCTGCGGGAGACCTTCGCGTTCTCCGCCGGCCAGCACCTCACCGTGCGCCGCGAGGGCACGGACGGCGCGGAGGTGCGGCGGTCGTACTCGATCTGCTCGACTCCGGCCGAGCTGGCCCGGCACGGCCGGCTGCGGATCGGCGTGCGGGAGATCCCCGGTGGCGCGTTCTCCGCGTTCGCCTGCGGGGCGCTGCGCGGCGGCGACACCGTCGAGGTGCTGCCCCCGCTCGGGCACTTCACCACGGCGTTCGCGCCGGAGCGGGTCCGGCACTACGGCGCGGTCGTCGCCGGTTCCGGCATCACCCCGGTGCTCTCGCTGGTCGCGACCGCCCTGGCCGTCGAGCCGGCCAGCACCTTCACCCTGGTGTACGGCAACCGCACGGCCAACACGGTGATGTTCGCCGAGGAGCTGGCCGACCTGAAGGACCGCTACCCGACCCGGCTGCACCTGGTGCACGTGCTCTCCCGCGAGCAGGGCGAGTCGCCGTTGCTGTCGGGGCGGATCGACGCCGAGCGGCTGGGCCGGCTGCTGGAGACCATCGTGCCGGGCGACGCCATCGAGGAGTGGTTCCTCTGCGGCCCGTACGGCATGGTGCTGGCCGCCCGGGAGCTGCTGACCGGCCGCGGCCTGCCGGAGTCGGCGGTGCACAGCGAGCTGTTCCACGTCGACGCCCCGCCGGAGCCGGTGCGCCGCCCCGGTGACGAACCCGGCGCCGGGGCGGAGGTGACGATCCTGCTCGACGGGCGGTCGTCGAGCTTCACCATGGGGCGCGACGAGCGGGTGCTGGACGCGGCGCTCAAGGTCCGCGGCGAGCTGCCGTACGCCTGCAAGGGCGGCGTCTGCTCCACCTGCAAGGCGAAGGTCGTCGACGGGGCGGTGACGATGGCCCGCAACTACGCCCTGGAGCCCGACGAGGTGGCTGCCGGGTACGTCCTGACCTGCCAGTCCAGCCCGACCACCGATCGGCTCACGGTCGACTACGACGCCTGACGGCTGCCGGTTCCCACCGGGTAAACAATCGATGACGGTAACTGAGCCGGGCCGGCTTCGCGTGCCATGATGGGCCATGGCCCGCCCGTCCGGATCGACCGTCGTCGCGGTGGCCCTGGTCGCCGGCTCGGCCGCGCTGGTGGCCTTCCTGCTCCGGCAGGGCCTGGACCGGGCGAACCTCTGGGCCGGGGTGCTCGCGCTGCTGCTGACGATCGCCGGCGCGCTGGCGCGGGCCTGGAGCGGCTGGGTGTCCCCCCGGCCTCCGGATGGTGGCCGGCGGCTGCCGACCGTGACCGGTGTGCCGGTCGGCGGCCCGGACCGGCCGGCTCGCGACCCGGACGGGCCGGCGGGCGATCGTGACCGGTCCGACGGTGGGCCGTCCCGGGACACCGCCGGTCGGGTCGCGCGGCTTTTCGGTGCCGGCCCGTGGTCGTACCGCACCCTGGCGGCGGTGGTGGTGGCCACCGTGCTGGCCGTGCTGGTCGTGGTCAACCTGCCGACCGGTGCCGGGCCGCCCGAGGTTCGTCCGACGGGTACCGGGCCGGTCGCGCCCACCGGCTGGGTGCAGGTGGGCGGCGGCGAGCGGCTCACCCTGGCCGACGGGCAGAGCTTCGACCTCGCCAGCGGGGTCGCGGGCGGCGAGCTGGCGCCCGGCGCCGACCTCCTGCTCACCCAGCGGGCCGACCGGCTGGGCGTCCGCGAGCCCGGCGAACTGGCCGTCGTGGGGCCCGGCGCCGGCCACGAGGTGCGGCGGTGCCTGGAGGCCGACACCTGGGACGGGACGATCGACGGCGTGCACGAGCTGGCGGCCGGGACGGACGTCTGCGTACGGACCGCGGACGGCCGCTGCGCGATGCTCACCGTCGAGAGCCCACCGGACGTCGTGACGCGCGTCCTCACCTTCCGTTACACGCTGTGGGAACGCCGGTGAGCCCGGCGTGCCGGCCGGTTCCCCGCTCGTGGGGCGCGGGTCACCGGTGGCGGTGCCCGGTGCGGTGCCGTCGGGGGCCGACGTAGGCTCGGAGGCGTGACGGTGAGCCGGGAGATCGACGACATCCTGCAGCGCGGCGCGGACGGCGGGCGGATCACGCCCGAGGAGGCCCTGCTGCTCTACACCGAGGCGCCCTTTCACGCGCTGGGCGAGGCGGCGGACGCGGTACGCCGCCGCCGCTACCCGGACAACATCGTCACGTACCTGATCGACCGCAACATCAACTACACCAACGTCTGCGTGACGGCGTGCAAGTTCTGCGCGTTCTACCGGGCCCCCAAGCACAAGGAGGGCTGGACCCACCCGACCGAGGAGATCCTGCGCCGGTGCGGCGAGGCGGTCGAGCTGGGCGCCACCCAGGTGATGCTCCAGGGCGGCCACCACCCGGACTACGGCGTCGAGTACTACGAGGAACTCTTCTCCTCGGTCAAGCAGGCGTACCCGCAGCTCGCCATCCACTCGATCGGGCCGAGCGAGATCCTGCACATGGCCAAGGTCTCCGGCGTGAGCCTGGACGAGGCCATCGCCCGGATCAAGGCGGCCGGGCTGGACTCGATCGCCGGCGCCGGCGCCGAGATGCTGCCCGACCGGCCGCGCAAGGCCATCGCCCCGCTCAAGGAGTCCGGCGCGCGCTGGCTGGAGGTCATGGAGCTGGCCCACCGCCAGGGCATCGAGTCGACCGCGACGATGATGATGGGCACCGGCGAGACCAACGCCGAGCGGATCGAGCACCTGCGGATGATCCGCGACGTGCAGGACCGCACCCGGGGCTTCCGGGCGTTCATCCCGTGGACGTACCAGCCGGAGAACAACCACCTCAAGGGCCGCACCCAGGCGACCACGCTGGAGTACCTGCGGCTGGTCGCGGTGGCCCGGCTCTTCTTCGAGACCGTGCCGCACCTGCAGGCGTCCTGGCTGACCACCGGCAAGGACGTCGGCCAGCTCTCGCTGCACATGGGCGTGGACGACCTGGGCTCGATCATGCTGGAGGAGAACGTCATCTCCTCGGCCGGCGCGCGGCACCGCTCCAACCTGCACGAGCTGATCGCCATGATCCGCTCGGCGGGTCGGATCCCCGCCCAGCGGGACACCCTCTACCACCGCCTCGCGGTGCACCACACCCCGACCGACGACCCGACCGACGAGCGGGTGGTCTCGCACTTCTCCTCGATCGCCATGCCCGGCGGCGGGGCCGGTAAGTCACTGCCGCTGGTCGACGCCCGCTGACGGGCGGCGACCGGAGCCGACAACACCGGGGCACGGAAGACGCCGGTCAGGGAAGCGGGGATCGGCGGCAGCGGGATGGTGGCCGGACGGCGCAGGGGACAGCGCGGCGGATGATCCGCCGCTAGCCTGCGGCGTACCTGTCGTCTTTTCCCACGGGGGGAACCCTTCCATGATCTTCCGTAACCGGCCGTTGGCGCGGCTGGGCGCCGCCGCGCTGCTCGCCTCCGGCGCGTTCACCGTCCTCGGCACCCCGGCGTACGCCGACAACCCGGCCACCGACCTGTCGCTGGACGTGGCGGGCACCCGCGTCGCGGCGGGCACCCCGGGCAAGGTCGGCTTCGTCAAGCTCTCCAACAAGGGGGAGAACACCCCGACCGAGGTCGTGCTCGCCGTCGACGTGTCCAAGCTGGACCCGGCCAAGGTGGACGTCGTACCCCTGCTCGAACAGTGCGAGGAGGCCACGGTCGACGGGCGGCGCACCTGGCTGTGCGCGCTGACCAAGCAGGAGATCCCGACGCCGGGCGCGACCGTCGAACTGCCGGCGCTCGCGTTCAAGGACACCGACGCGGTGACGGGCGAATACTCGGCGCCCATCACGTTCCAGATCCAGTCGGAGAACGACACCGACGCCGCGAACAACTCCCGGACCACCCAGGTGGAGTTCACCACCGAGAGCGGCGTGGACCTGCTGGTGCTGGCGCCGGACGTCCGTACCCAGGTCTTCTGGCGGGCCAACGGCGAGCCGGACGTGAAGAAGCCGACCCTGAACCCGGGCGACGAGACGACCGTCTTCGCGCTCATCCTCAACCAGGGCGACATGATCGCCGACGGGGTCGACCTGAAGATGTCCCTGCCCAAGGGCGTCACCTTCAGCCAGGACCTGAAGGAGTGCGAGTACACCGCCGACCGGCGTACCGCCGACTGCCGGAGCGGCCTCACCCGGCTCAATCCGGGCGACGATCTGTACGGCGTCTTCCCGGTGAAGGTGGCGGCCGACGTCGATGCTCCGGTCAGCCTGACCGGCGGCGCCGTCGAGGTCAGCTCCCGGGGCGCCCTGCCGGCCACCGAGCGGAGCCTGGCCAACACCCCCAGCGAGCTGGCTTCGTTCCTCACCACGACCGCGCCGGCCGGGCTGGCGAAGGACGTGGACCCGAGCGACAACAGCGACAACTTCGCCGTGATCGTGGCCGCCCCGGCCGACGGCGAGGGTGGCGGCGGTGGCCTGCCGGTGACCGGGCCGCAGGCCGGCCTGATCGGTGGCGTCGGCGCGGCGGTGCTGGCCGCCGGTGGCGCGCTGTTCGTGCTGGCGCGGCGTCGGCGGGTGGTGCTGGTGACCCCGGGCGACGAGAAGCCGACCGCCTGACCGGCGGGAGTGGACCGACCGGCCGCGACGAGGCCGGTGGACGCGGGGTGGGACGGACTGCCGTCCCACCCCGCGCCGCGTCCCGGGGCCGCCCCGCCGCGACCGACCGGAAGTCGTGCCCGCGGGGGTCGGATGGGCATTCATGGCGGCCGTTCGGACGACGGTTGGCGGGTGAGATCCGGTGCAAGGCCGGCGGTCCGGACAATCGCCTGGTGGCGGCTGGGGCACAGCTCGGAAACGATCGGCGCGCAGGGATGGCGGGGCCTCGCCGGCGGCGGCTAACGTGCGGCCGACGCACCTGCTCTTCCCCGGGATTCGCCGGCGGCGGGAAGCGGGCAGCCCGGGGGCACGTCCTCCATCGGCCCATGAGGGCCGTTCACATATAACGCACGGCAGTGGGGGCGGGATGGGTGACCATCCCGCCCCCACTGTTTGGTCCGTAGGGGCACCGATAGCGGCGAATCGCGCGGCGGCGCTGGCGTACGCCCGTCGATCTCCGATACCGTCCGCTCGGTCCGCAACCCATTCCACTGTCCCTAACCCCGGGGGATCGATGACACTGTTCCACCGCTCGGCCCTGGCGCGCGCCGGTGCCGTCGCCCTGCTCGCCGCCGGTGGTCTCGCCACCGTCGCCGCCCCGGCGCACGCCGCCGACCAGGCGGACCTCGAGCTGATCCCGATCAGCAAGGAGCTGGCCAAGGGCGTCAAGGAGGCCAAGGCCAAGCCGTTCAAGTTCCAGGTCGACAACACGCGCGGCGCCGTCGACGCCAAGGACGTCGCGGTCACCGTCGAGACCAAGGGCCTCAAGCCCGGCAAGGTCGGCGTGGTCGTCCCGGACGGCTGCGAGGTCGAGGACACCCGCTTCACCTGCCTGCTCGGCGACCTGACCGCCGGCACCACTGAGGACTTCGGCATCCCGCTCTTCTCCACCGGCGGCCGCGGCGACGCCGGCACGCTGACGGTCACCATCAGCGCGGCCACCGCCGACCCCGACCTGGAGAACAACACCGTCGAGCACGACATCACCGTCGCCCGGCCCGGCTACGACCTCACCACCTGGGTGCAGGACGTGTACGCCGACGTGACGGTCGACGGCGACGAGGCCGGCGAGTCCGGCCTCAAGCCGGTCAAGCCCGGCGACACCGCCCCGCTGGACTGGGCGGTCTACAACGACGGCAGCCGGAAGGCGACCGGCGTCGCGTACGGCATCACGCTGCCGGCCGGCGTCACCTTCGCCGAGGTGCCCGAGGGCTGCGTCGAGCAGGAGCTGGGCGGGCTCGCCCAGGCGTACTGCGAGGACGCCGGCGCGGTGCTGCGGCCGGGCCAGTTCTACACCTCCGACGTACGGGTAAAGGTCGGCGCGGACGTCACCGAGAAGGTGCTCCGGCCGGGCTTCGTCTTCGCCGCCGGTCTCGATGCCGCCCAGGGGCAGCCCGAGGAGGAGCCGCAGGTCGCCAGCCTCGGCCAGCGCCGGGCGTTCACGGAGACCGACGACCTGGACAACACCGCCCAGTTCGACGTCTTCGTCGACCTGAGCACCGGGCCGTCGCCGAGCCCGAGCCCGACCGGCCAGCCGACCGCCACGCCGAGCGGCCAGCCGACCGCGACCCCGACCTCGGGCGGCGGCACCGGTGGCGGTGACGGCGGCCTGCCGGTGACCGGCGTGCAGGTCGGCCTGATCGGTGCCATCGGCGGCGCCGTGCTGCTCGCGGGCGGAGCGCTGCTGGTGCTCTCCCGCCGGCGCAAGGTGGTGCTGGTGACCCCGGGCGACGAGAAGTCCGAGGACTGATCCGAGGAGACGACGCGAGGGCGGGGTGGGCGACCATCCCGCCCTTTCGCGTACCCGCCGGCCGGCCGACCCAGCGGCCGTCGGGCGGAGCCGGGCTGGCAGAGTGGAGGGGTGAGCCGTACCCCGCAGGGCCAGCGCGCCAGCCTGGACAAGCAGCCGCACGAGGTCGCCGCGATGTTCGACGGCGTGGCGGCCCGCTACGACCTGACCAACACCGTCCTCTCCTTCGGGCAGGACCGGTCCTGGCGGCGGGCCACCCGGGCCGCGCTCGACCTGCGGCCGGGGGAGCGGGTGCTGGACGTGGGCGCGGGCACCGGCGTCTCGACCGAGGAGCTGGCCCAGTCCGGGGCGTACGCGATCGGCGCCGACCTGTCGCTGGGGATGCTGCACGCCGGCAAGCGGACCCGGCCGGGAGTGCCGCTGCTGGCCGGTGACGCGCTGAAGCTGCCCTTCGCCGACGCCAGCTTCGACGCGGTGACCATCTCCTTCGCGCTGCGCAACGTCAACGACACCGACGCGGCGCTGCGCGAGCTGGCCCGGGTGACGAAGCCGGGTGGCCGCCTGGTGGTCTGCGAGTTCAGCACCCCGGTCAACCCCGCCTTCCGCACGGTCTACCTGTCGTACCTGATGCGGTCGCTGCCGACGGTGGCGCGCGCGGTGTCCAGCAATCCCGACGCGTACGTCTACCTGGCGGAGTCGATCCGGGCCTGGCCGGACCAGGCGGCGCTCGCCGCCCGGGTCGGCGCGGCCGGCTGGGGACGGGTGGCCTGGCGCAACCTGACCGGCGGCGTGGTGGCGCTGCACCGGGCGATCCGCGACTGACGACGCCGGACCGGCGGCGATCCGGTCAGACCGCTTTCTTTCGTGAATATCCGTCTTTGGTCCACTTTGCCCCGTAGGCTCGCCCCCATGACGGGACCAGAGCAGGTGGGTGGGGCCACCGACGACGACGCCGCCGAACTCATCGCCCAGCTCAAGGAGCTGGCCGGCGCGGATCCCGCGGACGTCCGTCAGGTCGTCGCCGAGGTGCTCGCCGCGCTGGACCGCGCCGCCGGCGGGGCGCTGCGCGAGCACCTGCCCGAGACGATCCGGGTCGACGCCGGCCTGGACACCGCCGCGCCGGCCCGCCCCTGACCTCAGCATGGACGCCGAACGGCGGATTTCCGGCGAGTTAGGTACCCCTCATCCGGCGGTGGTGTAACGCCGGTCATAGACTCCAACCCGATCGGCTTGTGAAGCATTTCACGAGCATGCGGGAGGAGGCGCAGATGACCGCGGTGGAGAACGACGCCGACGTGATCGTCGTGGGCGCCGGTCCCGGAGGATCGGCGACCGCGTACCACCTGGCGCGGCACGGCGTGCGTGTGCTGCTGCTGGAGAAGACCGAGTTCCCTCGGGAGAAGGTCTGCGGCGACGGGCTCACCCCGCGCGCCGTACGGCAGCTCGTCCGGATGGGTGTGGACACCTCACCCGAGGCGGGTTGGCTGCACAACAAGGGCCTGCGGGTGATCGGCGGCGGAGTACGCCTCGAACTGGACTGGCCCGACCTGGCCAGCTTCCCCAACTACGGCCTGGTCCGCACCCGGCTGGACTTCGACGACCTGCTCGCCCAGCGCGCGGTCGCCGCCGGCGCCAAGTTGCGCACCAGCGTGAACGTGATGGGTCCGGTGCTCGACGCCGACGACCGGGTGATCGGCGTGCGGGCCGAGGTCGGCCCGGAGAAGGAGCCGGCCACCTTCCACGCGCCGCTGGTGGTCGCCGCCGACGGCGTCTCCGGCCGCTTCCCGCTCGCCCTCGGGCTGGCCAAGCGGGAGGACCGGCCGATCGGCGTGGCCGTCCGGCGCTACTACCGCTCGCCGGCCAAGCACGACGACAACTACCTGGAGTCCTGGCTGGAGCTGCGCAGCAAGGACAGCGGTGACAACCTGCTGCCCGGCTACGGCTGGATCTTCGGCCTCGGCGACGGCCGGGTCAACGTCGGCCTGGGCGTGCTCAACTCCTCCTCGGCCTTCGGCAAGACCAACTACCGCCGGCTGCTCACCGACTGGCTGGCCAACACCCCCGAGGACTGGGGGATGACCGACGAGACGAACGCCGAGGGCCCGATCCTCGGCGCGGCGTTGCCGATGGGCTTCAACCGGGTTCCGCACTACACCCGGGGCGTGCTGCTGGTCGGCGACTCCGGCGGCATGGTCAACCCGTTCAACGGCGAGGGCATCGCGTACGCGATGGAGTCCGGCGAGCTGGCCGCCGAGGTGATGGTGCAGGCGCTGGCCCGGCCCGCCGGCCCGGAGCGGGAGCGCGCGCTGGCGGCGTACCCGACGGAGCTGAAGGCGCGGTTCGGCGGCTACTACCGGCTCGGCGGGATCTTCGTGAAGCTGATCGGCCGTCCGGAGATCATGCGGATGGCCACCAAGCACGGCATGCCGCACCCGACGCTGATGCGCTTCGTGCTCAAGCTGCTGGCCAACCTGACCGACCCCCGCGGCGGGGACGCGATGGACCGGGTCATCAACGCGATGACGAAGGCGGCGCCAGCCGTCTGAACGACCACGTCCGGGCCGGTGTCGGCCCGGGCGGGGACAGAGATCGACCCCCGCCGGAGGACCCGGCGAGGGACGTGAATAGTGTGATTTTCGTCAAGCACCAGGGGCAGGGGAAGGACGAGCAGGAGAAAAGATGTCGCTCTCGCCTTACGCACCGATCATCGGGCTGTTCGCCCTCGCCGCGGGGTTCTCGCTGTTCTCCGTGGCCGCCGCCCGCTTCGCCGGTCCCCGGCGCTTCAACAAGGCCAAGCTCGAGGCGTACGAGTGCGGCATCGAGCCGAGCCCGCAGCCGGTCGGCGGCGGTCGGTTCCCGATCAAGTTCTACCTGACGGCGATGCTCTTCATCGTCTTCGACATCGAGATCATCTTCCTCTACCCCTGGGCGGTCTCGTTCGACGCCCTGCCGATCTTCGGCTTCGTGGAGATGGTCATGTTCATCGTCGCGGTCTTCGTCGCATACGCCTACGTGTGGCGGCGCGGCGGCCTGGACTGGGACTGAGGGAGGTACGTCAGATGGGCATCGAGGAGAAGCTCCCCGCCGGCGTCCTGCTCACCTCCGTGGAGAAGCTGGTCAACTGGTCGCGGAAGTCGTCCGTCTGGGGCGCCACCTTCGGCCTGGCCTGCTGCGCCATCGAGATGATGGCCGCCGGTGGCCCGCACTACGACATGGGCCGCTGGGGCATGGAGGTCTTCCGGGCCTCGCCGCGTCAGGCCGACCTGATGATCGTGGCCGGCCGGGTGAGCCAGAAGATGGCTCCGGTCCTGCGCCAGATCTACGACCAGATGGCGGAGCCCCGCTGGGTGCTCTCCATGGGCGTCTGCGCCAGCAGCGGCGGCATGTTCAACAACTACGCGATCGTCCAGGGCGTCGACCACGTGGTGCCGGTGGACATGTACCTCCCCGGCTGCCCGCCCCGGCCCGAGATGCTCATCGACGCGATCCTCAAGCTCCGCGAGAAGATCATGTACGAGCCGCTGGGCGCGAACGGCCGCAAGATGCTCCAGGCCCGCCAGGAGCGCGGTGACGTCCCGGTCGTGCCGTACGGCTCGATGCCGTCCTCGTACCGCAACGACAAGGCCCGGCGTGCCGAGTGGACGAAGGCCGTCCGCGAGGGGCGCGAGGAGCAGCTGCGGATCGAGAACTGGATGAACGCCCAGAACCACCTCCACGCGCACGGGGGCCCGAAGTGACCGCACCGAACGACAGGACCAACGACGGCGGGGTGCCGGTACCGGTCACCCCGGCGGGGGCCAGCAGCGGCGCCCCCGCCGAGCACCCGCCGTCCAGCCCGGCCGGCCGAGGCATGTTCGGCAACCAGGGCAGCGGTGACGTCTCCGGCTACGGCGGCCTGGTCCGCCAGCGCCGGCCGATCGAGGAGGCCCCCCGGCCGTACGGCGGGTACTTCGACGAGGTCCGCGACGCGCTGGAGGAGGCGTACCCGGCCTTCGGCGACGCGATCGAGAAGGTCGTCGTCGACCGCGGCGAGCTGACCCTGCACGTCCGCCCGGAGCGGATCGCCGAGGTCTGCCAGGTGATGCGGGACGACCTGGCGCTGCGCTTCGAGCTCTGCTCCTCGGTCTCCGGCGTGGACTACCTCGGCGCGGACGACCGGCGGCTGCACGTCGTCTACCAGCTCACCTCGATGACCTACCGGCGTCGGGTCCGGCTGGAGGCCGCGGTCTCCGCCGAGCAGCCGCACCTGCCGAGCGTCACCGCCGTCTACCCGACCGCCGACTGGCAGGAGCGGGAGGCGTACGACATGTTCGGCATCGTCTTCGACGGCCACCCCAACCTCACCCGGATCCTGATGCCGGACGACTGGGAGGGGCACCCGCAGCGCAAGGACTACCCGCTCGGCGGCGTGCCCGTCGAGTACAAGGGCGCGGAAATCCCACCGCCGGACCGTAGGAGGTCCTACCAGTGACCACGTCCAACTACGCGACCGAGCGCGAGACCACCGAGGGCAGGGTCTTCACCGTCACCGGTGGGGACTGGGACCAGGTCGTCGCCGGCACCGACCCGATCAACGACGAGCGGATCGTCGTCAACATGGGTCCGCAGCACCCGTCGACGCACGGGGTGCTCCGGCTGATCCTGGAGCTGGAGGGCGAGACGGTCCGCGAGGCCCGCTCGGTCGTCGGCTACCTGCACACCGGCATCGAGAAGAACCTCGAATACCGCAACTGGGTCCAGGGCTCGACCTTCGTGACCCGGATGGACTACCTCTCCCCGCTGTTCAACGAGACGGCGTACGCGCTGGCGGTGGAGAAGCTGCTCGGCATCACCGACGAGGTGACCGAGCGGGCCACCACCATCCGGGTCCTGATGATGGAGCTCAACCGGATCTCCTCGCACCTGGTCTGGCTGGCCACCACCGGCATGGAGCTGGGCGCGATCTCGATCATGCTGTACGGCTTCCGCGAGCGGGAGTACATCCTCGACATCTTCGAGACCATCACCGGCCTGCGGATGAACCACGCGTACGTCCGGCCGGGCGGCGTCGCGCAGGACGTGCCGGACGAGGCGATCGCCAAGATCCGCGACTTCCTGAAGATGATGCCGAAGAAGCTCAAGGAGTACGAGGACCTCCTCTCCGGCCAGCCGATCTGGACCGAGCGGACCCAGGGCGTCGCGGTCCTCGACGTGACCGGCTGCGTCGCGCTCGGCGTGACCGGCCCGGTGCTCCGCTCCGCCGGCCTGGCCTGGGACCTGCGCAAGACCATGCCGTACTGCGGGTACGAGACGTACGAGTTCGACGTCCCGACCCACCCGGACGGCGACGTGTGGGGCCGCTACCAGGTCCGGCTCGCCGAGATCCGCGAGTCGCTGAAGCTGGTCGAGCAGGCGCTGGACCGGTTGAAGCCGGGCCCGGTGATGGTCGCCGACCGCAAGATCGCCTGGCCGGCGCAGCTGGCCATCGGCGTGGACGGCATGGGCAACTCGCTGGAGCACGTCGCCAAGATCATGGGTCAGTCGATGGAGTCGCTGATCCACCACTTCAAGCTGGTCACCGAGGGCTTCCGGGTTCCTCCGGGCCAGGTGTACGTCGGCATCGAGTCGCCCCGCGGCGAGCTGGGCGTGCACGCGGTCTCCGACGGTGGCACCCGGCCCTACCGGGTGCACTACCGGGAGCCGAGCTTCGTCAACCTGCAGGCCCTCCCGGCGATGGCCGAGGGCGGCCTGATCGCCGACGTGATCGCCGGTGGCGCCTCGCTGGACCCCGTGATGGGTGGATGTGACCGATGAGCGTTTTCACTGAGCAGACCCGGGAGCGGGCGCGGGAGATCATCGCCCGGTACCCGGCCGACCGGTCCCGGTCGGCGCTGCTGCCGCTGCTGCACCTGGTGCAGTCCGAGGAGGGCTACGTCTCCCCGGCCGGCGTCGAGTTCTGCGCCGAGGTGCTGGGCCTGAACAAGGCCCAGGTCGGCGCCGTGGCGACCTTCTACACCATGTACAAGCGCAAGCCGACCGGCGACTTCCTGGTCAGCGTCTGCACCAACACCATGTGCAACGTGCTCGGCGGCCAGGAGGTCTACGACACCCTCGCCGAGCACCTGGGCGTCGGGCACGACGAGACCACCGCCGACGGCAAGATCACCCTGGAGCACGCCGAGTGTCTCGCGGCCTGCGACTACGGCCCGGTGATGACGGTCAACTACGACTTCTTCGACGGCGTCGACCCGCAGGGCGCGCTCGGGGTGGTCGAGGAGCTGCGCGCCGGTGGCCGGCCGATGCCGACCCGGGGCGCCCGGCTCTGCACGCTCAAGGAGATGGCGGTGCAGCTCGCCGGTTTCGCCGACGAGCGTGAGGGCGCGGTCGCCGACGGCGGCCCGGGCGAGCCGACCCTGCGCGGCCTGCGCCTGGCCGAGCAGCACGGCATCTCGGTGCCCGGCTTCGACCCGAACACCCCGATCCGGAGCAAGGCCGAGGCCGACAAGGCCGCCGCGCAGGCGAAGGCCGCGGAAGCCGCCAAGGCCGAGCCCGCCACGGCCGCGCCCGCGAGCGGCAACGGCGCCAAGCCGGGTACGCCCGGCAACGCCGGCGCCGGCGAGCCGGCTCCCGCCGCCGCGGCCAGCGGCAGCACCGCCCCGGACGTGAAGGCGCCGGACGACAAGTCGCCGCAGGTGCGTACCGCCGAGACCCGGCAGCCCGACGCGCAGACCGCCGTGCCGGACGCCCCGGGCACCAAGATCCCGACGGACAACACCGCCCCGGCGCCGCGCGACGCGCAGGAGGCGCAGGCCGCCGGCCTGGCGGCCAACCCGCCGGCCAGCGACGGCAAGCCCGCCGGCGACGAGGCCGGTGCGCAGCAGCGCAACCTCAAGGAAGCGGAGGCGGGAGCCAACGCCGGCCCCGCCGTCGCGAGCGAAACGGGGGGCCAGAAGTGACCACGCCTCGGCCGGAGACGCTGGCCAAGCTCACGCCGGTGCTCACCAAGCGCTGGCTGTCGCCGGACGCCTGGCGGATCGGCACCTACGAGAAGCTCGACGGCTACGCGGCGCTGCGCAAGGCGCTCAAGGCGCACCCGGACGACCTGATCCAGCTGATCAAGGACTCCGGCCTGCGCGGTCGTGGCGGCGCCGGCTTCCCCACCGGTCTCAAGTGGGGGTTCATCCCGCAGGGCGACGGCAAGCCGCACTACCTCGTGGTCAACGCCGACGAGGGCGAGCCGGGCACCTGCAAGGACCTGCCGCTGATGACGCACGACCCGCACTCGCTGGTCGAAGGCGTGATCATCGCGTCGTACGCGATCCGGGCCAACCGGGCCTACATCTACATCCGCGGCGAGGCGGTGCACGCCGCGCGCCGGCTGCGCAACGCCGTGCAGGAGGCGTACGCCAAGGGCTACCTCGGGCGCAACATCCAGGGCAGCGGCTTCGACCTCGACCTGGTGGTGCACTCCGGCGCCGGGGCGTACATCTGCGGTGAGGAGACCGCGCTGCTGGACTCGCTGGAGGGCTTCCGGGGCCAGCCCCGGCTGCGCCCGCCGTTCCCGGCGACCCACGGCCTGTACGCCAGCCCGACCGTGGTCAACAACGTCGGCACCATCGCCAGCGTGCCGTACATCGTGCTGGGCGGCGCGGACTGGTGGAAGACCATGGGCACGGAGAAGTCCTCCGGCCCGATGATCTACTCGCTCTCCGGCCGGATCGCCAACCCGGGCCAGTTCGAGTGCTCGATGGGGATCACCCTGCGCGAGCTGATCGAGCTGGCCGGCGGCATGCAGCCCGGGCACAACCTGCGGTTCTGGACGCCGGGCGGCTCGTCGACGCCGCTGCTGACCGCCGAGCACCTGGACGTGCCGCTGGACTTCGAGGGGGTGGCGGCGGCCGGCTCGATCCTGGGCACCACGGCCACCCAGATCTTCTCCGACCAGGACTGCCCGGTCTACGCGACCTACCGGTGGCTGGAGTTCTACCACCACGAGTCGTGCGGCAAGTGCACCCCGTGCCGCGAGGGCAACTACTGGATGGTCCGGGTCTACCGGCGGATCCTCGCCGGTCAGGGCACCCACGAGGACCTGGACACCCTGCTCGACACCTGCGACAACATCCTGGGCCGCTCGTTCTGCGGCCTCGGTGACGGTGCGACCAGCTCGGTGACCTCGTCGCTGAAGTACTTCAAGCAGGACTACCTCGACTACATCGAGGGACGTACCGCGCCGAAGCTGTCGGACAAGCAGTTGGTGGGAGCGCACTGATGACTGACGTCGTAAAGGCCCCCGACACCGTCACGCTCACCATCGACGGCGTCGAGGTCACCGCCCCCAAGGGAGCGCTGCTGATCCGGGTCGCCGAGCAGTTGGGCACCGAGATCCCGCGCTTCTGCGACCACCCGCTGCTGGCCCCGGCCGGCGCCTGCCGGCAGTGCCTGGTCGAGGTGGAGGGGCAGCGCAAGCCGGTCGCCTCCTGCACCCAGACCGTCGCCGACGGCATGGTGGTACGCACCCAGCTCACCTCACCGGTCGCCAAGAAGGCGCAGGAGGGGGTCATGGAGCTGCTGCTGCTCAACCACCCCCTCGACTGCCCGATGTGCGACAAGGGCGGCGAGTGCCCGCTGCAGAACCAGGCCATGTCCACCGGCCGCACCGACTCCCGGTTTCACGAGCACAAGCGGGAGTACGAGAAGCCGATGCCGATCAGCACCCAGGTGCTGCTCGACCGCGAGCGCTGCGTGCTCTGCCAGCGCTGCACCCGGTTCTCCGAGGAGATCGCCGGCGACAAGTTCATCGACCTGATGGGCCGGTCGTCCGCCGAGGAAATCAACATCTACCGGGACGACGCGTACGGCGCGGAGTCCGGGGACGACAGCGGCGACGTGCCGTTCAACTCCTACTTCTCCGGCAACACCGTGCAGATCTGCCCGGTGGGCGCGCTGACCGGCGCGCAGTACCGGTTCCGGGCCCGCCCGTTCGACCTGGTCTCCAGCCCGAGCGTCTGCGAGCACTGCTCGGCCGGTTGCGCCCAGCGCACCGACTGGCGGCGGGGCAAGGTGCTGCGCCGGCTGGCCGGCGACGACCCGGCGGTGAACGAGGAGTGGAACTGCGACAAGGGCCGGTGGGGCTTCCAGTACACCCGCGCCTTCGACCGGCTCAGCACCCCGCTGGTCCGCGACGAGCGCACCGGTGAGCTGCGCGAGGCCTCCTGGAGCGAGGCGCTGACCCGGGCCGCCGAGGGGCTGCGCGCCGCCCGGGACTCCGGCCAGGGCACCGCGGTGCTGACCGGCGGCCGGCTGACCGTCGAGGACGCCTACGCGTACGCGAAGTTCGCCCGGGTCGCGCTGCACACCAACGACATCGACTTCCGGGCCCGGCCGGTCTCCCGCGAGGAGGCCGACTTCCTGGCCAGCACCGTCGCCGGGGCCACCGAGGTGACCTACGCCGACGTGGAGAAGGCGCCCGCGGTGGTGCTGGTCGGCCTGGAGCCGGAGGAGGAGTGCCCGATCCTCTTCCTGCGGCTGCGCAAGGCGTACCTGAAGAAGAAGCTGACGGTCTACGCGATCGCCCCGTTCGCCACCCGTGGCCTGGAGAAGCTCGGGGCCAAGCTGGCCCGGGTGGTGCCGGGCGAGGAGGCGAGCGTGCTCGCCGAGCACGACACGGTGACCGAGGCGCTCAGCGCCGAGGGCGCCATCCTCTTCGTCGGCGAGCGACTGGCCACCGTGCCGGGCGCGCTCTCCGCCGCGGCGGACGTGGCCCGGCGTACCGGAGCGAAGCTGGCCTGGGTGCCGCGGCGCGCGGGTGACCGCGGCGCGGTCGACGCGGGCTGCCTGCCCAACCTGCTGCCCGGCGGGCGTCCGGTCACCGAGCCGGCCGCCCGCGCCGAGCTCGGCGAGACCTGGGACATCCCGGCCGGGGTGATCCCCAGCCAGGCCGGGCGGGACACCGACCAGATTCTCGCGGCGGCCGCCAACGGCCAGCTCGGCGCTCTGGTGGTGGCCGGCGTGGACCCGGCCGACCTGGCCGACCCGCGCCTGGCCGAGCAGGCCCTGGACGCGGTGCCGTTCCTGGTCAGCCTGGAGCTGCGCAACTCGGCGGTGGCCCGCCGGGCGGACGTGGTCTTCCCGGTCGCCCCGGTGGTCGAGAAGGCCGGCAGCTTCCTGGACTGGGAGGGTCGGCTGCGCACCTTCGAGGCGGTGCTGAACACCGCCGCGATGACCGACGGCCGGGTGCTGGACGCCCTCGCCGCGCAGCTCGACGTCCGGCTGGGCACCGGTGACGTGCCGAGCGTCCGCCGCGAGCTGGGCGGCCTGCCGCCGACCCGGGTGGACCGTCCGGCCGCGCCGTCCGTCGCGCCGGCCACGGTGCCGCAGCCCGGCGCCGGCGAGGCCGTGCTGGCCACCTGGCACCAGCTGATCGACCTGGGCAGCCTGACCGACGGCGACGAGCACCTCGCCGGCACCGCCCGCCCGCCGGTGGTCCGGCTGGGCAAGGGCACCGCCGAGACGCTCGGCGTCGCCGACGGCGACCCGGTGACGGTGGGCACCGACCGGGGGGCGCTGACCCTGCCGGCGGAGATCACCGAGATGCCCGACGGCGTCGTCTGGCTGCCGACCAACTCACCCGGTTCGACCGTCCGGCGCAGCCTCGGCGCGACGTCCGGCGCGGTCGTACGGATCTCCGTCCCCGCCGCCACCGGCACGGCCATCCCGGCCGGGCGGGTCGCGGCGGACGAGGCCGACCGTCCGGGTCCGCTCCTCAACGCTGGGGGTAACCAGTGAGCGCGCTCTACCTCGCGCAGGACCCGACGCTGGCCGACTTCGGGAAGGACCCGTGGTGGCTGGTCCTCGGCAAGATCGTCTTTGCCTTCGTCTTCGGCCTGCTGGCCACGCTGCTCGGCGTCTGGTTCGAGCGGCGGGTCGTCGGCTACATGCAGGTGCGGCCCGGCCCCAACCAGGTCGGCCCGTTCGGCCTGCTGCAGACCCTCGCCGACGGCCTGAAGATGGCCTTCAAGGAGGACATCCTCCCGCGGGCCGCGGACAAGGTCGTCTACTTCTTCGCGCCGACCATCTCGGTGATCTGCGCGGTCACCGCGCTGTCGGTGGTGCCGTTCGGCCCGATGGTGAGCATCTTCGGCCACTGGACGCCGTTGCAGGTCACCGACGTGCCGGTGGCGGTGCTGGTGCTGCTGGCCTGCTCCTCGATGGGCATCTACGGCATCGTGCTCGGCGGCTGGGCCTCCGGCTCGACGTACCCGCTGCTGGGCGGCCTGCGCTCCAGCGCCCAGATGATCTCGTACGAGGTCGCGATGGGGCTGAGCATCGTCGCGGTGTTCATGACCGCCGGCACGATGTCGACCAGCGGGATCGTCGCCGCCCAGGCGAACGGCACCCAGCTCAGCATCGGCGGCTTCGACCTCCCGGCCCCCGGCTGGTACGCGATCCTGCTGCTGCCCAGCTTCATCATCTTTTTCATCTCCACCGTCGGTGAGACCAACCGGGCGCCGTTCGACCTGCCCGAGGCGGAGTCCGAGCTGGTCGCGGGCTTCATGACCGAGTACAGCTCGCTGAAGTTCGCGCTCTTCATGCTCTCCGAGTACGTCTCGATGGTGACCATGTCCGCGGTCACCACGACGCTCTTCCTCGGCGGCTGGCGGGCACCCGCGCCGATCACCACCTTCTGGGCCGGGGCCAACTCCGGTTGGTGGCCGATGCTCTGGTTCTTCGGCAAGGTGCTGATCCTGGTCTTCGTCTTCGTCTGGCTCCGGGGCACGCTGCCCCGGCTCCGCTACGACCAGTTCATGCGCTTCGGCTGGAAGGTCCTGCTCCCGATCAACCTGGTCTGGATCCTGGTCCTGTCCGGGCTGCGCTCGATCGAGGACTGGCAGTCCCGGGACCGGCTGCTCGCCACCGCCATCGGCGCGGGCGTGCTGCTGCTGGTGACGCTCTTCTGGCCGAGCCGCCGGCAGGAGCGGAAGCCGACCGTGCAGGAACAGGTCAACAGTCGGCCGCACGGCAGCTTCCCGCTGCCCCCGATGGACCTTCAGGTACCACCGAGCCCGCGCACCAAGCGCGTGGTCGCCGAGCGGGAGCCGGCCAACATCGCCGGCTCGGACTCCAGGGAGGTGTGACGTGGGCGCGATCACCGGAACGTTCAAGGGCTTCGGTGTCACCTTCTCGCACATGTTCAGGAAGGTCGTCACCACCGACTACCCGTTCAAGCCGCCGGTGTCGGCGCCGCGCTACCACGGGCGGCACATCCTCAACCGGCACCCGGACGGCCTGGAGAAGTGCATCGGCTGTGAGCTGTGCGCCTGGGCCTGCCCGGCGGACGCGATCTTCGTCGAGGGTGGCGACAACACCGACGAGCAGCGCTTCTCGCCGGGTGAGCGGTACGCCAGCGTCTACCAGATCAACTACGCCCGGTGCATCTTCTGCGGGCTCTGCATCGAGGCCTGCCCGACCCGTTCGCTCACCATGAGCAACGAGTACGAGCTGGCCCGGGACAACCGGCAGGACCTGATCTTCACCAAGGAGCAGCTGCTCGCGCCGCTGCTGCCGGGGATGGAGCAGCCGCCGCACCCGATGCGGCTGGGCGACAGCGAGAAGGACTACTACGTCGGCGCGCTGACCAACCCGGGCACCTCGGCCGGTGCCGAGCACGCGGCCAACAGCCCGGGCCGGTACCAGGTGGAGGAGCACCCCGGGGTGACCTTCCCCGGCGCCGAGCAGCACGCCCAGCGGGCCGCCGCCAACGGGTCCGCGGCAGGCAAGGGAGCGGGAGCATGACCACGCAGACGGTGCTCGCCGCGGCGGGCCAGGTGTCCGGCGGCGAGGAGGTCACCTTCTGGATCCTCGCCCCGCTCGCGCTGATCGGCGCGATCGGCATGGTCTGGGCCCGCAACGCCGTGCACTCGGCGCTCTGGCTGGTGCTGACCATGCTCTGCCTGGGCGTGTTCTACGTGCTCCAGGCGGGTCCGTTCATCGGCATGGTGCAGATCATCGTCTACACCGGCGCGATCATGATGCTCTTCCTCTTCGTGCTGATGCTGGTCGGCCGGGACGCCTCCGACTCGCTGATCGAGACGCTGCGCGGCCAGCGGGTCGCCGCGGTGCTGCTCGGCCTCGGCTTCGCCGGCCTGGTCGGCACCGGCCTCTACCGGGCGCTCGACGGGGTCACCGCGGTCGGCCTGGAGCAGGCCAACGCCGAGGGGAACGTCCAGGGGATCGCGCGGCTGCTCTTCACCAAGTACGTCTTCGCCTTCGAGCTGACCTCCGCGCTGCTGATCACGGCGGCCGTGGGCGCGATGGTGCTGGCGCACATCGAGCGGCGCCGGGAGGACAAGATGGACCAGGTCGCCACCATGCGGTCCCGGTTCCGCCCCGGCAACTACCCCGGCCCGAAGCCCGGGCCCGGCGTCTTCGCCACCTCCTCCTCGGTGGCCACCCCGGCCCGCCTGCCCGACGGCCGGCTGACCGACCGCAGCACCCCGGCGATCCTGCCGCAGCGCGAGATGACCGCCGAGGAGACCACGCTGAAGGGGACGGACAAGTGACCCCGGACTACTACCTGATCCTCGCCGCGGTGCTCTTCACCATCGGCGCCGTCGGCGTGCTCGTCCGGCGGAACGCGATCGTGCTGTTCATGTGCGTCGAGCTGATGCTCAACGCGGCCAACCTGACGCTGGTCACCTTCAGCCGGATCAACGGTGACCTCAACGGCCAGATCATGGCGTTCTTCGTGATGGTGGTGGCCGCGGCCGAGGTCGTGGTCGGGCTCGCGATCATCATGTCGATCTTCCGGACCCGGCGCTCCGCGAGCGTCGACGACGCCAACCTGCTGAAGTACTGAGGGGCCCTGCGGTGGATGAGATTCTGACGTACGCCCAGGCAGAGCCAACCGGCGCCGTCGCCTACGCTCCGGCTGGTGGCCTGCTGAGCAGCGTCTGGCTGCTGGTGGCGATCCCGCTGGTCAGCGCGGCGATCCTGCTGCTGCTCGGCCGGCGGGCCGACCGCTGGGGGCACTGGCTCGGCGTGGCCGCCATCGGCGCCGCGTTCGTGCTCGGCCTCAGCTACTTCTTCCAGCTCCGCGGCCTGGACAACAAGTCCGTCGAGCTGAGCCTGTGGGACTTCATCACGGTCGGCAACCTGAAGGTGGACTTCGGTCTGCTCTTCGACCCGCTGGCCGCGGTCTTCGTCCTGCTGATCACCGGGGTGGGTTTCCTGATCCACCTATACGCGGTCGAGTACATGGCGCACGACGAGGGCCGGCGACGGTTCTTCGGGTACTTCAACCTCTTCGTCGCCGCGATGCTGCTGCTGGTGCTCGGCAACAACTACGTGATGCTCTACTTCGGCTGGGAGGGCGTCGGTCTGGCGTCGTACCTGCTGATCTCCTTCTGGTACGGGCGGCCGAGCGCGGCCACCGCCGGGAAGAAGGCGTTCCTGATGAACCGGGTCGGCGACGCCGGCCTGGCGATCGGCATCTTCATCATGTTCGCCACCCTCGGCACCACCCAGTACGACGAGGTCTTCAACGGCGTCGGCGCCCTGGCCAGCGGCACCGTGCTGGCGCTGGGCCTGCTGCTGCTGCTCGGCGCGGCCGGCAAGTCCGGCCAGTTCCCGCTCCAGGCGTGGCTGCCGGACGCGATGGAGGGCCCGACCCCGGTGTCGGCGCTCATCCACGCCGCCACCATGGTCACCGCGGGCGTCTACCTGATCGCCCGGTCCAACCCGATCTTCACTGCCAACACCACGCTCCAGCTGGTCGTGGTGAGCGTCGGCGCGCTGACCCTGCTGATGGGCTGCGTCATCGGCGCCGCCAAGGACGACATCAAGCGGGTGCTGGCCTGGTCGACGGTGAGCCAGATCGGCTACATGTTCCTCGGCGTCGGCCTCGGTGGCGGCGCCTACGCGCTGGCCATCATCCACCTCCTGGCGCACGGCTTCTTCAAGGCCAACATGTTCCTCGGCGCTGGCTCGGTCATGCACGGCATGAACGACCAGGTGGACATCCGCCGATTCGGCGGGCTGTCCAAGCACATGAAGATCACCTGGATCACCTTCGCCATGGGCTGGCTGGCGATCATCGGCATTCCGCCGCTCTCCGGCTACTTCTCCAAGGAGCCGATCATCGCGGCGGCGTTCGAGCGGGAGGGCTGGACGGCCTGGCTCTTCGGCGGTGCCGCGCTACTCGGCGCCGGGCTGACCGCGTTCTACATGACCCGGCTCTTCGTGCTCACCTTCCACGGGCCGAAGCGGTGGACCGAGGACATCGAGCACCCGCACGAGTCGCCGAAGCTGATGACCATCCCGCTGATCCTGCTGGCGATCGGCTCGGTGCTGGCCGGTGGCCTGATGGCCTGGAACGACGGGGTCGCCTCATGGCTGACGCCGGTACTGGGCGAGGAGGCCGGCGGTGAGGCGCACGGCGTGCTCTCCCACACCGTGATCACGATCCTGTCGATCCTGGTCACCGTGCTCGGCGCCGGGCTGGCCTGGATGCTGTTCCGCAACGGCACGGCCACCGCGCCGCAGCCGGCCGGCGTGCTGGTCACCGCGGCGCGGCGCAACCTCTACACCGACGCCTTCAACGAGGCGGTCTTCGAGAAGCCGGGCATCTTCCTCACCCGGGCGCTGGTCTTCCTGGACAACCGGGGCGTCGACGGGCTGGTCAACGGCCTCGCCGCGGCGGTCGGCGGTGGCTCGGGCCGGCTCCGGCGGCTGCAGACCGGCTTCGTCCGGTCGTACGCGACGTCCATCCTCACCGGCGCCCTGCTCGTGGTGGCGGCGTTCCTGGCCGTGCAGGCGGGGTGGCTGGCGTGATCGACCTCAACACGCCCGCCCCCACCGGCGGACCACGCAGTGACGACGGAGGTAAGGCCGAATAATGTCCAACTTCCCGTTCCTCTCGGTGCTGACCGTGGCACCGCTGGTCGGCGCCCTGGTGGTGGCCTTCCTGCCGCGCCGCCGGCCGGAGCTGGCCAAGCAGGTGGCGTTCGGCTGGTCGCTGCTGGTGCTGGTGCTCTCCGTGGTCATGTGGGTCTCCTTCCAGGCCGACGGCGACCGGCTCCAGTTCCGTGAGTCGTACGCCTGGATCCCGACCTGGGGCGTCAACTTCACCTTCGCCGCCGACGGCATCGCGCTGGTCATGCTGATGCTGATCGCGGTGCTGGTGCCGCTGGTGATCCTGGCCTCCTGGCACGACGCCGAGTCGTCGAAGCGGTCGGTGCCGGTCTACTTCGCCCTGCTGCTGGTCCTCGAGTGCACGATGATCGGCGTCTTCGCCGCCGCCGACGTCTTCCTGTTCTACGTGTTCTTCGAGGTCATGCTGGTGCCGATGTACTTCCTGATCGGCAGCTACGGCGGCCACCAGCGGCAGTACGCGGCGGTGAAGTTCTTCCTCTACTCGCTCGTCGGCGGTCTGTTCATGCTCGCCGCGGTGATCGGCCTCTGGGTGGTCGGCGGGAAGACCTTCGACTGGCAGGCGCTGACCCAGGTGGACATCTCCACCGGCACCGAGCGCTGGCTCTTCCTCGGCTTCTTCCTCGCCTTCGCGATCAAGGCGCCGTTCTTCCCGTTCCACACCTGGCTGCCGGACGCCGGTGGCGCCGCCCCGGCCGGGGCCGCGGCCCTGCTGGTCGGCGTGCTCGACAAGGTCGGCACGTTCGGCATCCTGCGCTACTGCCTGCCGCTGTTCCCCGAGGCGTCGAAGTGGTTCGCCCCGTGGGCGTTGGCGCTGGGCCTGATCGGCATCATCTACGCGGCGCTGCTCGCGGTCGGCCAGTCCGACCTGAAGCGGCTGGTGTCGTACACGTCGATCGCGCACTTCGGCTTCATCGGCGTCGGCATCTTCGCCTTCACCACCCAGGCCGGCACCGGTGCGGTGCTCTACATGCTCAACCACGGTCTCGCCACCGGCCTGCTCTTCCTGGTGGTGGGCATGCTGATCGCCCGCCGCGGCTCGGCCCTGATCAAGGACTTCGGCGGGGCGGGCAAGCTGGTGCCGCTGCTGGCCGGGGTGCTCTTCTTCGCCGGTCTGGCCTCCCTGGCGTTGCCCGGCACCGCGCCGTTCGTCTCCGAGTTCCTGGTGCTGATCGGCACCTTCACGGTGAACAAGCCGGTCGCGGTGATCGCCACGCTCGGCATCATCCTGGCCGCCGCGTACGTGCTCTGGATGGTGCAGCGCACCACGCAGGGCACGCTCAACCCGGAGCTGACCGAGGTCGAGGCCATGCGCCGTGACCTCAGCCTGCGCGAGAAGGTCGTGGTCGCACCGCTGATCGCCCTGATCGTGCTGCTCGGCTTCTACCCCAAGCCGGTCACCGACGTCATCAACCCCGCCGTCCAGGCGACCATGAACGACGTCGGCCGGACCGATCCCGCCCCGACGGTCGGCAGCGTCCAGGAGGCCGCAAAATGACCGAGCTGAAGTTGCCGTCGATCGACTACGCGGCGCTCGCTCCGATCCTGATCATGCTGGGCGTCGCCCTGCTCGGCGTGCTGGTGGAGGCCTTCGTGCCGCGCCGCCGGCGGCACGTCGTGCAGCTCTCGCTCGCCCTGCTGGCGGTGCTCGCCGCGCTGGTGATGACGGTGCTGAACGCCGACGACCGGCTGCTCACCGCCGGTGGGGCGATCGCGGTGGACGGCCCCACGCTCTTCCTCCAGGGCGCCATCCTGGTGCTCGCCGCGATGGCGCTGCTGCTGATCGGTGACCGCACGGTGGAGCGGGGCGGGGCGTTCGTCGCCCAGGCCGCGGTCACCGCCGAGTCGGCCGACGACCGGCGGCAGGCCGAGGGGAGCAACGGCGCCACCGAGGTCTACCCGCTGACCACCTTCGCGATCGGCGGCATGCTGATCTTCGTGGCGGCGAACGACCTGCTGACCATGTTCATCGCGCTCGAGGTCTTCTCGCTCCCGCTCTACCTGCTCTGCGCGCTGGCCCGTCGCCGGCGGCTGCTGAGCCAGGAGGCGGCGATGAAGTACTTCCTGCTCGGGGCGTACGCGTCGGCGTTCTTCCTGTTCGGCGTGGCGCTGGTCTACGGCTTCACCGCCGGGATCCCGGGCCGGTCCGCCGGCGTCGACTTCGCCACCGTGCACGCTGCCGTGAAGGAGTCGCCCGCCAGCGAGGTGCTGCTCTTCGCCGGGATGGCGCTGCTCGCCATCGGCCTGCTCTTCAAGGCCGCCGCCGCGCCGTTCCACGTCTGGACCCCGGACGTCTACCAGGGCGCCCCGACGCCGGTCACCGGCTTCATGGCGGCCTGCACCAAGGTGGCCGCCTTCGGCGCCCTGCTGCGGGTGTTCCACGTGGCGTTCGCCGACGCGGCCTGGGACTTCACCCCGGTCCTCGGGGCGGTCGCGGTGCTCACCATGCTGGTCGGCGCGGTGCTGGCGGTCACCCAGACCGACATCAAGCGGCTGCTGGCGTACTCCTCGATCGCCAACGCCGGCTACCTGCTGGTCGGTGTGCTCGCGCCGACCGGCGAGGGCGTCTCCGGCACGATGTTCTACCTGGCCGCGTACGGCTTCTCGGTGCTCGCCGCGTTCGCCGTGGTGACCCTGGTCCGGGACGCGGACGGGGAGGCCACCCACCTGTCCCGCTGGGCCGGGCTGGGCCGCCGGTCGCCGTTCTACGCCGGGATCTTCACCTTCATCCTGCTGGCCTTCGCCGGTATCCCGCTGACCAGCGGCTTCACCAGCAAGTTCGCGGTCTTCGGCCCGGCGCTGGAGAGCGGCCACGCCTGGCTGGTGGTGGCCGGCGTGCTGACCAGCATGGTGCTGGCCTTCCCGTACCTGCGGGTCGTGGTGATGATGTGGCTCTCCGAGCCGGGCGAGAGCACCCCGACCGTCACGGTGCCGGGCGGGTTGACCGCGACCGCGCTCATGATCGGCGTGGTGGCCACCCTGGTCCTGGGCGTGGCCCCGGCTCCGCTGCTCGACCTGGCCACGGACGCCGCAGCGTTCGTACGGTGAGACGTCTGCCCGAGGGCGCGGGGCCGGTGCGCGGTGGCGCGCCGGCCCCGCGCCTGTATCCCCGCTCCGGAGCAGGTCGAACGGGTGTGGCATGGTTGAAGGCGTGGTGATTCCGGCTGGCGAGCGTTCAGGCGTCGTCGGCTCCGGCGGTCGTCGGAGCCGGGCGGGCACGAGTCAGGTCGGCGCGCTCGGGGTGCATCTCACCGATCCGCGCGTCGAGGCCTCCGTGCTGGGCGTGCTCGACGGCGTCGAGGCCGAGCTGCGGGCCAGTGTGGCCAGCGCCGACCCGTTCGTCACCGAGGCTGCCCGGCACCTGGTGGAGGCCGGCGGCAAGCGGTTCCGGCCGCTACTGGTGGCGCTGGGGGCGCAGTTCGGCGACCCGACGCACGCGCAGGTCGTCCCGGCCGCCGTGGTGATGGAGCTCACCCACCTGGCGACGCTGTACCACGACGACGTGATGGACGAGGCCGCCGTGCGGCGGGGCGCCCCGAGCGCCAACTCCCGCTGGACCAACTCGGTGGCGATCCTGGTCGGCGACTACCTCTTCGCCCGCGCGGCGGATCTCGCCGCCAACCTGGGCACCGAGGCCGTCCGCCTCCAGGCGCGCACCTTCGCCCGTCTGGTGCACGGCCAGATCGCCGAGACCGTCGGCCCCCGGGCCGGCGACGACCCGGTCGCGCACTACCTGCACGTGATCGCCGAGAAGACCGGCTCGCTGATCGCCACCTCGGCCCGCTTCGGCGGCATGTTCGGCGGGGCGTCGGCGGAGCACACCGAGGCCCTCGCGGGCTACGGCGAGACCATCGGGGTCGCCTTCCAGCTCTCCGACGACCTGCTCGACATCGCCAGCGAGTCGGTGCAGTCGGGCAAGACGCCCGGCACCGACCTGCGCGAGGGCGTGCCGACACTGCCGGTGCTCTACGCCCAGGCGGCCGACGACTCCGACGCCGCCTCGGTGCGGCTGCGGGAGATCCTGGCCACCGGCCCGCTGGTCGACGACGCCCTGCACGCCGAGGCGCTCGGCCTGCTCCGCGAGTCCCCGGCGCTCAAGCGGGCCCGGGAGACCGTCCGCAGCTACGCCGAGGACGCCCGCGCCCAGCTCGCCCCGCTCCCGCAGGGCCCCGCCCGCGGCGCCCTCGAATCCCTCTGCGACTACATCGCCGACCGCACCAGCTGACCGCTCCCGCCCGAGGGTCGCTCCACCGCGTCGCTCACGAGGCGCAGGGGTCGCAGGTCAGGGGGTGCGGGTCAGCATCCGGCTGCCGAGCAGCATGAACGCGGCGGCGGCCAGCATCGCGACGGCGGCGGTGAGCCACATCGCCGGATAGCCGGCCGCGCTGGCGGTGGCGCCCAGGGCGAGCGGGCCGAGGCAGCCGCCGGCGTACACCCCGGTCTGGGTGATCGAGGTGGCGGCGGCCGGGGCCTGCGGGTGCAGCCTGACCACCGCGAAGTTCATCAGCCCCGGCCACGCCCAGCCCAGGCCGAAGCCGAGCACCACGCCGACCACCAGCGGCACCGCGCCGGACAGGGCGAGCAGCCCCAGCCCGGCCGCGCCCACCACCAGCATCCCGGCGATCACGGCCACGTGCCCGTCGGCCCGCCGGTCGGCGAGCCAGCCGGCCCCGATCCGGGCGGTGACGCAGACCGCGCTGCCCAGGGTGAGGGTCAGTCCGGCCAGTCCCGGCGCGAGGCCGCGCGCCACCGACGAGTCCACCACGAAGGTGCCCAGCGCGTTGGCGGCCGCCGCGGCGAGCGTCGCCGCCACGCCGACCACCACCAGGGCCGCGGTGGCCCGCCCGCCGCGCGCCCCGGCGGCCTTGTTGGCCGGTCCGGCCTGCCCCGGGGGTACGGCGGGCAGGGCGGCCAGTGCGGCCCCGGCGGCAGCCACGAACGCCCAGCGCCAGCCGGCGGTGAGCGCGATGGTGGGCACCGCCGCGCCGGCCAGCAGGGTGGAGACCGGAATGGCCGCCTGCTTCACCCCGAAGGACAGGCCCTGCCGCCGGGCCGGCACGTGCCGGGCCAGCGCCGCGTTGCTGGCGAGCTGCCCGAGCGCGTTCGCCGCGGCGCTCAGCCCGAGCAGGGCCACCAGCACCGGGTACGACCGGGCGAGCAGCGCGATGGCGAACAGGCAGCCGGCGGCCAGCAGGATGCCGGCGCGGGCCACCACCGCCGGGCCGTACCGCTCGACCAGCCGGCCGGACGGTACCGAGGCCAGCGCGCTGATGCCGAAGTAGACCGAGACGGCCAGACCCAGGCCGGCGGGGGAGAAGCCGAGATCGTCACCCATCTGCACGGCCAGGCCGCCGACGAGGAACACCGGCAGGACCGAGGCGACGGTGGTGGCGATGGCGCCGGCGCCGGCCCGCAGCGGGGCCACGGCCGGCGGGCGGGGCGAGGGAGTGAGGGCGGTGTCGGTCATCGTCTGGCCAACCTACGTGAGCCCAGCTCACGGGCGCCCGGCGTGTCGCAGCGATACACGCCACGTGCGGTCTGATCTGGAATCCTCGACCCGAACGGGCGTTCCGTCCCCGGGCGGTTTTTCATATGGTGTAACTCCCCGGCTGCGGAGGTGGTTGTGCGCGACCCCCTGGCGGAGCCTTCGGATCTCATCCGGAGCGTCTCCCGCGCGCTACGCGTGCTCGAGTCGGTCGGTCGCGCCCCCAAGGGGCTGACCGTCAAACAGATCGCCCGGCGGTGCGAGCTGACCGTCGCGACGACCTACCACCTGGTCCGCACCCTCGCCTACGAGGGCTACGTGATCCGGCGGGAGGACGGCACCTACATCGTGGGGCTGGAGGTTGCCGACCGGTACCGGGAGCTGGTGACCGCGTTCCGGGGGCCGCCCGCGGTCGGGGAGACGCTGCGCCGGGCCGCCGCGGACACCGGCTGGAGCCACTACCTGGGCCGCTTCGTCGGCGGGCAGGTGGCGGTCACGGCGGTCGCCGAGGGGTCGCGCTCGCCGTACCTGGAGGACCTGGTCCCCGGCTTCGACGAGGGGGCGCACGCCACCGCGCTCGGCAAGTGCCTGCTGGCCACCCTCACCGCCGAGCAGCGCTTCCGCTACCTGCGCGAGTACGGCATGCGCCCGTTCACCACGGCCACCCTGACCACGGTCGAGGCGTTCGAGGCGGACCTGGCCGCCGGGGACCGGCGCGGCATGCAGCTGGAGCTGGGGCAGTTCCGGCAGGGGGTGGCCTGCGCGGCGGTGCTGGTCACCCCGGACAAGGACATGGAACGCCGGGTCGCGCTGGCCTGCGCCCTGCCGGCCAGCGAGATGATGACCTCGGCCCGGGTGGTCCGGGCCAAGCTGCTCACCGTCGCCCGCGCCGTCGCCGACGGCATCGCCGCCGACACCTGACCGCCCGGGCCGTTCGATACCCACCCCTGCGCGTGCCCGGCGCGGGTTGATCGACTCCGTTTCGCCGAACTGGCGGCATCCCACCGCACCCGATGCCGCCATGTCGCCGACCTGGAGTCGATCAACGCCCCGGACGTCGGAAGGGCCCCGTCCCTGGCGGGGAGCGGGGCCCTTCGACCGGTGGCCCGGCGCCGGGCCACCGAGGGGAACGTCAGCTGCCGATCGGGCCGCCGTCCAGCCGCCAGGTGACGACCACGCCCGGCTTGGCGTAGTCGCCGTCCGGCCAGGTGGACGCCGGCTTCTCCACGGAGGCGCCGGTGATCTCACCGGGGTGCTGCACGGCCACGAAGACCGAGCGGTTGTCGCCGGTGATGAACGGGCCGCAGGTCTCCGCGCCGACCGGCACGGTGAGGAACTGCTTGAGGTGCCCCCGCTCCGGACCCTCGACCGCGGTGGCGAAGAGGCCGTCGTTGCTGCCCAGCGCGTTGCCGTCGGTGGAGATCCAGAGGTTGCCGGCGGCGTCGAAGGCGACGTTGTCCGGGCAGGAGATCGGCGAGACCTTGGTCTTGTCGTACCCGGCGAAGTAGGTCGACGGGTCGGTCGGGTCGCCGGCGACGATCGGCAGCGACCAGGCGAAGGTCTCCGCCGTGTTGTCGCCCCGGTCCTCGACCAGCTCCAGGATCTGGCCGTGCTTGTTGAGGTTGCGCGGGTTGGCCTCGTCGGCCCCCGGCTTGCCCGGCTTCCCCCGGTCGGTGTTGTTGGTCAGCGCCACGTACACCTTGCCGGTGAGCAGGCTCGGCTCGACGTCCTCCGGCCGGTCCATCTTGGTCGCGCCGACCTTGTCCCCGGCGAGCCGGGTGAAGGTGAGCACGTCCGCGGCGGTCATCCCGTCGACGTACGAACGGTTGCCGCTGACCAGCTTGATCCACCGGCCCCGGCCGTTGAACGCGCCGTCGGCCGGGAGCTTGCCCGAGCCGTCGATCTCGGCGGCGCTGGTCTGCTCGAACTGCGCCACGTAGAGCGTGCCGGACTCCAGCAGGGTCAGGTTGTGCTTGCGGGCCACCCACGAGTCGCCCGGCAGGAACTTCTTGTCGGAGACGAACTTGTAGAGGTAGTCGAAGCGCTCGTCGTCGCCCATGTACGCGACCACGTGCCCGCTCTTCGCCACGATGACGTTGGCGCCCTCGTGCTTGAACCGGCCCAGCGCGGTGTGCTTGCGCGGGCGGCTCTCCGGGTCGAACGGGTCGATCTCCACGATCCACCCGAAGCGGTGCGCCTCGTTCGGGTGCTTCGCCAGGTCGAAGCGCTCGTCGGCCCGCTCCCACTTGCGGCTGCCGCTGGGGTAGCGGGCGGTGGTGGTGATGCCGTAGCGGGCCAGCTTCGGCTTCAGCTCCTCCGGGGCGGCGTCCGCCCCGACGAAGTACTGGTTGAAGTTCTCCTCGCCGGAGAGCACCGTGCCCCACGGGGTGACCCCGCCGGCGCAGTTGTTCAGCGTGCCGACGACCGTACGACCCTTCGGGTCGGCGGCGGTGCGCAGCCAGGCCGAGCCGGCGGCCGGGCCGGTCAGCTCGAACTTCGTGCCCAGCGCGGTGACCCGTCGGTTGTACGGCCGGCGGCCGCCCGCGACCGGACGCCACTGCCCGGTGCCGTCGACCCGCTCCAGCTCCACCACGGACATGCCGTGCGCGGCCATCGCGGTGCGCAGTTGCTCCACGGTCAGCGCGTCCAGGCCGGTGAAGCCGGGGAACATCAGGTCCTCGTTGGTGTACTCGTGGTTGACCACGAGCAGCGCCCGCCGGCCGCGCCGGTCCAGCGGCAGCACCCCGACGAAGTCGTTGTTGTAGCCGAACTGCTTCGACTGCGCGGCGGCGTTCTGCCCGTGCAGGTCGAACGCGGGGGCGCCGGGGACCACCGGGTCGCCCCAGCGGATGACCACCGCGTGGTCGTACCCGTTGGGGACGACCAGGGTGTCGAGCTGGTTCGGCGGGATCGGCTTGAAGGTCAGCGCGCCGGTGGACGGCTGCGGGCTGCCGAAGTCGGTCACCTCGGGCACGACCGGCGTGCCGGGGGCGGCGGCGGCCGGGGCGGCACCGGCGAGCGCGCCGGCGGCCGCGCCGCCGAAGCCGAGCACCAGCGCGCCGACCGCGCCGGCCCGGACCACGCCGCGCCGGGACACCTCGGCCTCCACCAGGTCCCCGAAGTACGCGTTGTCGGAAGAATTGGGCACCGGGTGGTCGCAGGCGTTGCCGCACCGGTACAGGCAGGTCATCGCATCGCGGCTGCCGTGGCGGGTGGCGCCCAGCAACGGGAGCAGCCGGGGACGGTCGCTCATTTCAGGAGCCTCCTGGAAGCAAGGTCGGTGGCACGCCGGATCACCTCGATCGACGTGCGTACCGGCCGGAGGCTGCCAGGGCGCGGTGAGCGGTCGCCGGACTCGGCGTGAACCGGATGTGAACAGAGGTCGCAGGTGAACCGATCGGCGTGACGGCGCGTATCCACGGGCGAACGCATTCGCCGCACTCGCCGCGGAGAGCGAGGGGATCACCATCAGCGACCACGACGCCCAACTGCTGCGCGCGCTGCACGACGAGCACGCGGAGGCGCTGTACGCGCACGCGCTCCGACTGGTCAACGGCGACCGTACCCGGGCCGAGGACCTGGTGCAGGAGACCCTGCTGCGGGCCTGGCGCCACCCCGAGTCGCTCGACCCGCGGCGCGGCTCCGTCCGTGCCTGGCTCTTCACCACGGCGCGGAACCTGGCGATCGACGCCTGGCGGCGCCGGTCCACCCGGGTCGGTGAGGTGTTCACCGACGACCTGCCCGAGCCGCCGGAGGCGGTCGACGAAGCGGAGCGCGCGGTGGAGGCGTGGACCGTCGCCGAGGCCCTGAACCGGCTCAGCCCCACCCACCGGGAGGTGCTGGTCGAGTGCTTCTACCAGGGCCGTTCGGTGGCCGAGGCCGCCGCCCGGCTGGGGGTGCCACCGGGGACGGTCAAGTCCCGCACGCACTACGCGCTGCGCTCACTACGGTTGGTCCTGGCCGAGATGGGGGTGACCGGATGACCCGCTGCGAGTTCGCGCACGACGACGGCGCGTACGTGCTGGGCGCCCTCGCTCCCGCCGACCGCGCCGCCTACGAGCGGCACCTGGCCGGCTGCGCGGCGTGCCGGGAGGCGGTCGCCGAGATCGCCGTGCTGCCGGGGCTGCTCGGCCGGCTCGACCCGGCCGCGCTGGACGAGTTCCTGCCCCCGCCGCAGGAGCCGAACCGGGTGCCCGCGCTGCTCGCCGCCGCCCGGGACCGCCGGCGCCGGGAGCGGTCCAGCGCGCGCCGACGGTACGCGCTGACCGCCCTGGCCGCCGCCGCGCTCGCCCTGGTCGTGGGCGTCGGGGGTGCGGCGGTGCTGCGGCCTCCCACGCCGCCCGGGCCGACCGTCCAGGCGGTGCGGATGGTCGCCATGCAGCCGGTGGCGGCGAAGGCCCCGGTGCACGCCGAGATCGGGTTGACCGGCACCGACTGGGGCACCGAGGTCACCATGCGCTGCGGGTACGACGCGACCGCCGGCTACGGCAAGGCGTACACGTTCCGGCTGGTGGCGCACGGCCCGGACGGCGCCACGGAGCAGATCGGCTCCTGGCTGGCCGCGCCCGGCGACGAGGTGCGCCTGAGCGGCGCGACCCGCTTCACCGACGCGGAGCTGGTCCGGCTGGAGCTGGTCCGCGCCGACGGCACCGCCGTGCTGGGCTACGACGTGCGCTGAGTCCCGGTCACCGCGTGGCGGCGGTGACCGGGACCGGGGTGCGGGCGGCGGCCCGGGTGCGGCGGGTGTGCCGGACCGCGTCGACGGTGAAGACGATCAGCGCCACCCAGACCAGCGCGAAGCCGGCCAGCCGGGCCGGCGGCATCGGCTCGTGGAAGATCAGCACCCCGCAGCCGAGCTGGAGGATCGGCGCGAGGTACTGCAACATGCCCAGGCCGGACAGGGGAAGCCGGTTGGCCGCGCCGGCGAAGAGCAGCAGCGGGACGGCGGTGGCCGCGCCGGCGAGCACCAGCAGCAGGGTGTGCCCGAGCGAGACGTGCCCGAAGGTCGACTCGCCGCGTCCCGCCAGCCACCCCAGGTACGCCAGGGCGGGCAGCGCCAGCACCGCGGACTCGACGAAGAGCCCTTCCGCGGCGGGCAGCCCGAGCCGCTTCTTGACCAGGCCGTACCCGGCGAAGCTGAACGCCAGCGTCAACGCCAGGTACGGCAGCCGGCCGTAGTCCACGGTGAGCACCACGACGGCCGCCGCGCCGACGCCGAGTGCCGCCCATTGCGCCGGGCGCAGCCGCTCGCGCAGCACGAAGACGCCGATCAGCACCACGACGAGCGGGTTGATGAAGTACCCCAGCGCCGTCTCCACCACCCGGTCGGAGTTGACCCCGTAGATGTAGGTGCCCCAGTTCACCGCGATCAGCGCGGCCGCGACGACGATGGCGGCCAGCGTCCGGGGCCGGCGGGCCAGCGCGCGCAGGAAGCCGATGTTGCGCATCGCGGCCAGCAGCAGCGCCACGAAGACCACCGACCAGACGATCCGGTGGGCCAGGATCTCCACCGGTCCGGCCGGTCGCAGCAGCTTCAGGTAGATCGGGAAGAAGCCCCAGAGCAGGTACGCGCCGAAGCCGTACAGGTAGCCGAGCCGGACTGGATTCACCCCTCCACCGTAAGGGGCGTAGCGGGTGGGTGTTCCTTTCCGGTGACCGGCTTCACCGGACGGCGGTCCCACTCCATCCACAGGCCCGGCTCGACCGGGGTGAAGCCGACCTTCGCGTACACCCCGTGGGCGTCGAGGGTGGCCAGCAGGATCCGGCGCACCCCCAGCCCGGCCAGGTGGTCCCGGACGGCGGTGGCCAGCCAGGTGCCCAGCCCGCGACCGCGCTCCGACGGCGCGACGTAGACGTCGCAGAGCCAGGCGAAGGTGGCCCGGTCCGTGATCACCCGGGCCACCGCCACCTGCTCACCCCCGGCGTAGACGCCGTAGGGGATCGAGTTGGCGAAGGACGCCGCCACCGTCTCCCGGCTCCGGCCGAGCGCCCAGTACGCGTCGGTGGAGAGCCAGCGGTGCACCCGGTCGAGATCGATCCGGTCGGGATCGGTGCTGAGCAGGTAGCCGTCGTCGCGGGTCAGGGTGAACACCCCGGCCACGCTAGCCGGGACGCCCCCGGCCCGCGCGAGCCAATTCCCGGCCACTGGCCGCCGTTCCCGCCCGGGCGTCGCGCCTGCGCGTCCCGCCCGGGCGTCGCCGGGGTCAGTCGCGGTCGAGGATGGCGCCGAGGATCCAGGTCACGATGCTGACGAAGAGCGCGCCGAGCACCGCCTCGGGCCAGAAGCTGTCGACGTGGAAGGGCAGCCCGGCCTCACCGGCGATCCAGCTCGTCAGCAGGAAGAGCAGGCCGTTGACCACCAGCGCGATCAGGCCGAGGGTCAGCAGGTAGAAGCCGCAGCCGACGGACTTGATGATCGGCTGGAGCACCGCGTTGACCACGCCGAAGATCACCGCCACCAGCAGCAGCGTGGTGACCGTCTCGACGGCCGAGTCGGAGTTGAGCGTGATGCCCGGGATGAGCAGCGTCGCGAGCCAGAAGGCGACCGCGGTGGAGCCCAGCCGGATCAGAAGGCCCTTCAGAAAACCCATGGCGGGGATCGTGCCACGCACGGTCCACCCGGGGAACCCTCCGCGTACCCCGGCTTCAGCGGCGGGCCGGCCGGCCGATCAGCTGCGACTCGATCGGGGTGGGCGAGAGCAGCGCCCAGCGCAGCGCCCGGCGGTTGACCACCGCCACCATGTCGTCCCGGATCCGGGTCAGCCACTCCGCCGACCCGCCGAGCCCGAGCGCCGTGCCGGCCAGCACCGCCTCGCGCTGGTCCAGCGGTTGCAGCACCGCCAGGTCGGCCCGGCCCAGGGTGTCCGCGTCGGCCGCGGTCAGCTCGTCCCGGACCACCAGGGTCGCCTGCCAGGCCGGCCCCGGCCCGGCATCGTCGGCCGCCGCGCCCGCGTCGACCACCAGCAGCAGGGGACACAGCGGCGAACCGGGCGCCCCGCCCAGCGGGCGGCCCGGCGGGAGCACCGCGATGCCACCCCCGGTGCCGCCGACGCCCCGTACGAAGGGTTCCCAGGCCCGGGGCCGGCCGGTGCGCACCGCCACCCGGGCGCCGAGCGCCATCGCCCGCAGCACCAGCAACTGGGCCGCGCGGAGCCCGCCGACGAGCACCAGCCGGGTGCCCTCGGCGCGGAACAGCCGGACGGTCACCGCGCCGCCGTGCCGGTTGGCGCCGACCATCAGGCCGGCGTCGCCCAGGGAAAGCTCCAGCGGCTCCGGGTCCGGGCCGGGCGCCACCGGGCCGGCGGCCACGGCCAGCGGTAGCGTGGCGGCCAGGGCGGCGAGCTGCGCACCGTCGAGCCGGCGTACCTCGCCCCCGGCGTCGGCGACGAGCCGGTGCAGCGCCTGGCCGGCCAGGGCCAGCTCGTCGGGCGTCCGGGCGGTGAGGCGTACCGTCAGCTCGGCCGGCACCGGCGTGGCGTCGGCGGCGGTGCGCGGACCGGCGCAGAGCGACACGCTGGTCGCCGTGGCCGGCAACGCCAGCAGCCGGGGCACCAGCCGCCGACCCAGCTCGGTGCCCGGGTCGGGCCAGCGGGCCAGCCGGAAGCCGGCCTGGAGCAGGTCGGCCGAGCGCACCGCCGGCCAGGTCTCCCGGATCGGCCGGCCACCGTCGTGGTGGGCCAGTTCCCCGAGTACGCGCAGCGCCGCGTGCTCGCCGAGCGGACGGGCGCCGACCGGTCCGAGCCGGCGGACCAGCCGGCGTACGGTGCCGGACAGGGCCCGGCGCAGCTCCTCGTCCGACCAGCCGTCCACCCGCAGCGCCCGGACGGCGAGCAGCGCCCGCTCCTGGCCCGGCAGCCGCCCCTCGGTCAGCTGCCGGTACGACGTCCCCGCCGTCCCGCCCGCCGCGCCGGGCGCCGGGGCCGGTGCGGCGTGCAGCAGGAGCTGGACCCGCAGCGGCGGGTGCTCGGTCGTGGCGGGCGGCAGCAGCGCGGCCGGCCCGGGCAGCGCGCGGGGGCCGTCGCCGAGCAGGTCGCCGGGATCGCCCAGCTCGATCAGGGCGGTCAGCCCGGCGGCGTCGTCGACCACGGCGGCGGGCCCGCCGGCCAGCTCCACCGACCGCACCACGGCGCCGGGGAGCACCAGGTCCAGCAGCGCGGCCGGACCGGCGGCCGGGGCGAGCAGCCGCCGGCGGGTGGCGTACCCGACGCCGGTGCCGAGCCACTCGAACAGCCACCGGCCGCGCCAGCGCACCCAGGCCGTGGCGAGCAGCAGCCCGGCGGCGAGCAGGGCGAGCGCGAGCACCGCCACGCCCCGGCCGAGGGCCGCCACCGGCAGCGCCAGCGCGACCTGCGCGGCCACCACCTGACCGGCGCGAACGGCGGTCGACCGGCGGGTGGGAGCCGCGTTCCACTGTGGCGGGAGGGGTTGGCGGTGGGCCGGCCGTGCCGTCGTGCTCGCCGTCACCGCGTCTCCTCCGCTCGACGTGTCGGGCCGCCGGGCCGCCGCCGGACCACCGGTGCGCACCGTACCGCGACGGCGACGTGACCCATGGTAAGGGCAGTCGCCGGTGCCGGTTGTCCACAGGGGAGGGCGAGGGGGTAGCACAACGGCGATCGGGCCGCTACCGTCAGCGACGAGTTCGGCTGACCGTCGCCGCCGTGGGCCCCGCCCCGAGGCGTCCATGGATCGTCCGACGGCAGCCACGACGGAGAGACGAGGTGACGTCCGGGTGGCCCAGACCCAGGCAGAAGCCGCGGTGATGCAGCAGACCGCCGCGAAGTTCGAGCAGGTGGACCAGTCGCTGCAGAGCATGCTCAGCGGCCTGATGGCCGAGCTGGAGGTGTTGCAGCAGGCCTGGCGCGGCGCCGGTGGCCGCTCGTTCGAGCAGGTCAAGCAGCAGTGGTCGCAGGACCAGGCGGCGTTGCAGCGCGCCCTGCGGGAGACCGCGTCGGCGATCCGCACTGCCGGCCGGCAGTACGACGTCTCCGACGACGAGGCGGCCAGCCGGGTCTCCGGCACCAACCGCGGCATCCAGCTGCCGCTGTAACCACACCCAGGGGGAGGAGCATCCGATGGACCACGGTGTCCTGGTCGTCAACTTCGCCGCGCTGCAACAGGCCAGTGCGGACATTCAGAAGGCGTTGAACACGCTCGACTCGCAGCTCGGCCAGCTGGAGCGCGACGCCGCCCCGCTCGTGGCGAGCTGGTCCGGCGAGGCGCAGCAGGCGTACGAGCAGCGGCAGGCGCGGTGGCGGTCCGCCTCGCAGGACCTGCAGGCCATGCTGCGTGACATCAAGCTCGCGGTGAACGACTCCGCCACCGACTACCTCGACACGGAGAAGAAGAACGTCGGCCTGTTCCAGTGAGCCCGGCCGCACGGCGGCGCCCGACGACCCCGTGGGCGCCGCCGTCGCCGTGCCGGCCACCGGCGGGTCAGGCCGGTCCGGCCGGGCGCCAGCCCCGCCCGGCGCCGCGCGGCAGCACCAGGGTCAGCAGCATCGCCGCCGCCACCGCCGCGCCGGTGACCCCGGCGACCAGCAGGGCCCGGTCCCGTGCCGCCGCGCGTCGCGCCCGCTGGGCCAGCAGCGCCGGATCGGGCCGGTCCGCCGGCAGGGCCGCCGTCCCGCGCGCCCCCGCCGTCGCGGCCGCCCCGGTCTCGGTGACCGCCCGGTACGGGTTCAACACGCCCGCGCCGTACCCGCCCCGACCGTCGCCCGGCGCCGGGTCGGTGGTGCCGACGATCCGCCGCGCCACCTCCGTCGCGCTCAGCTCGGGCCGGTACTGCCGGACCAGCGCCGCGGTGGCGGCCACGAAGGGCGTGGCGTAGCTGGTGCCCTCGGCCCGGTGGTGCCCCTGCTCCGGCGCGGTCATCAGCACGTCGCTGCCGGGCGCCACCAGGTCGACGTAGGAGCCGGTCTGGGAGAAGGCGGCGCGGGTGCCGTCCGGGGAGATGGCGCCCACCCCGAGCACCCCGTCGTACGCGGCCGGGTACGGGCGCGGGTCGCCGCTGTCGTGCAGGTTGCCGGCGGCGGCCACCACCACCACGTCCCGACGCACCGCGTAGCTCACCGCCTCCCGGACGGCCGGGTTGTCGGCGTACAGCACGACGGAGAGGTTCAGCACATCGGCGTCGTGGTCCACCGCCCACCGGATGGCCCGGGCGAAGTCCGCCGCGCCGACCGTGCGCCCCGACTCCCGCCCCTCGACCACCTGCTGCTCGCTCACCCGTACCGGCAGGATCCGGGCCCGGGGCGCCAGCCCGTGGAAGGCGACGCCGTCGACGGACGCGGCCGCGATGATGCTGGCCACCCCGGTGCCGTGACCGGCGCAGTCGCGGGTGCCGTCGCCGCCCGGGTCGAGGAAGTCCGCGCCGTCGAGCACCCGGCCGCGCAGTTGCGGGTGCCGCCGGTCGACCCCCGAGTCGATCACCGCGACGGTCACTCCCGCGCCGGTGGCCAGCGGGATCAGCCGTTCCGGGGCGTACCGGCGCTGGGCCCACGGGACGCCGGTGACCGAGCGGGCCGGGGCGAGCGGGGCGGAGCAGGCCGGCGCGGCGGCCCGGGCGGGGGTGACCGACGACACGGCGAGCGCCGGGAGGCCGGTCAGCAGGACCGCCGCCAGGCCGGCGAAGGTCGGCCGCGCGCTGGGCCGGTGCATCGACCGCCTCCGTATCGTGTCGACTCCGGAACGCGATGTTATCGCCTCGCGACCCCACGCGGTCAGCCCATTGTGATCTTGTTCGTACCTTGTAGGTTGTACGCGATGCCTATGGCCTGTTAGCGGGAGGGAGAGGTGGCCGTGACCGACTGGGAGCCGGCTACCGAGGCCGAGACGGCGATGCGCGACGCGCTGCACGCCAACAACCAGGAACTTTACTTCCGCATCCTGGCCGGCACCGAGCTGCTTCTGCCGGTCTCCGCGCAGGCCCTCGCCGGCGAGGCGCCGCTGGGCTGGGGCACCTGGACCACGGGTGGCCGGACGCACGTGCTGGCCTTCACCTCCACCGCCGCGCTGCGCGCCTGCCTCGGTGCCACGGCCGGTCCCAGCCGCCGTGCCCCGTACGCCGACCTCGCCGCCACCTGGCCCAACCACGAGTGGTGGCTGGCCGTCAACCCGGGGCTGCCGATCGAGGGCTACCTGCCGGCGTGGTTCGTCTCCCAGCTCTCCCGTGGCGACGTCCGCCTGCCCGGTCGGACCATGGGCGCCCGCGCCCGCTTGGAGCGCGTGGAGTCGGTGGCCCGCGCTCAGGCCGACACCACCGGCCCCGCCCCGGCGACCGAGGCGCGGGACCTCGCCCCGGACGCCCGGTCGCAGCCGCGCCCGGTGGCGCCGCCGACCCCCACGCAGGCCATCGGCGCGGGACCGGACGCCTCGGCCGCCCGCCCCGGCGCTCCCGGGCCGGCGCGGGTGCCGCACCCCGCCCGCCCCTCGGCCGCGCCGTACCGCCCGGAACCGGACCGGCCGCGCCCGTCGGGTCCGGAGCCGGTGGTGCCGGCCGCCGCGTCGTACCCGGAGGTGCCGGCCGCCGCGTCGTACCCGGACGTCGTGCCGGCCGCCGGGGGGACGCGCCCGGGCGGCGAGCCTCGACCACCGGCGGACCCGGCCAACGGCCGGCCGGCCGCCACGCCACCGTCCGGTCCCGACGGGGCGCCCCGGCCGCCCGTCGCGCCCTGGATGACCTCGCCCCGGCGGCGGCTCCTCGGGGAGGGGCTGGGTGCCCGTCTCGCCGGGGACGGCGGCCCGCCCAACGGCCGCAGCTCGTTCTTCGAGCCGGCCTCCGAGCGGGGTGCCTCGCCCCGGGCGTCGCGGGACCCGCTGCGTACCGGTGAGCGGGCCGCGCCGCCGCCGCGGCCCGGGCTCGGTGGCCAGGCCTTCCCCCGGCGCCGCCCGGCGACCGCGCAGCCGGGGGAGGAACCGACCAGGGCGTTCCAGTTCGACCGGCCCGACGGACAGGCGCCGCCGCCCGCGCCGGCGGACCGACGGCCGGACCCGTTGGCGGAGGAGTCCACCCGGGCGTTCCGGGTGCCGACGCCGGACGCCGAGGCGACGCAGGCGCTGCCCCGACGGCACCCCACGCCCGCAACGCCCGCCGAGGAGCAGACCCAGCGCCTTCCCGACCCGTCCGCGCGGCCCACGCCTCCGCCGGTCGAGGAACTGCCGGTGTCGATCGCCGAGCCGGTCTCCGGGCCGCCGGCACCGCGTCGCGGCTTCTCGCCCATCGTCATCGAGGGCACCGTCATCGAGTCCCGGGACCTGCCCGTCGCCCCGGCGCCGGACCGGATCCCGCCGGCCACCGCCGGCCTGGACAACAGCGCCAGCATGAACGGCTCCGCCGGCGGCGGGCAGTTCGCCGCCTCCGGCGCGGCGGGACCGACCTTCCCCCGCCCGGCCTTCGCCTCCCCGTCTGCCGACGACCCCACCGAGCCGATCTCCCCCGCCCCGGGGCAGCGCACCGAACCGGTCCTACCGGCTCCCGAGCAGCGCACCTCGTCGCTCTTCGCGGCTCCCGAGCAGCGCGTCTCGCCGCCCTTCGCGGCTCCCGAGCAGCGGACGGATCCGGCGGCCGAGCAGCGCACCGGGCCGGTCTTCCCGGCTCCTGAGCAGCGGACGGAGCCGATCGCTCCGGTGCCGAGCGGTGGGTCCGCGGCGCAGGCCGTTCCGGACGACGAGGAGCCCACCGAGCCGCTCGCCCCGGTTTCCGACGACCGTGCGCAGTCGCTCTTCGCGGCCCCGACCGCGCCCGTGCCGCCGGCTTTCGGTGGCCGGCCGGAGGGCGCTTCGTCCGCCGCCGCGCCCGTGTCGCCGGCTTTCGGTGGCCGGTCCGAGGGTGCGTCGTCCGCCGCCGCACCCGTGTCGCCGGCCTTCGGGGGCCGGACCGAGGCGGCAGGGCCGTCTGCCCCCGCCTCTGTCTCGCCGGCCTTCGGCGGGCGGCCCGAGGCGACGGTGCCGTCTCCCGCCGCGCCCGTCTCGCCGGCTTTCGGCGGTCAGCCGGCGGCGACCGTGCCCACCCCGCCCGTCGCCCCGGCCTTCGGCGGCGCGCCGGCGGAGACTCCGGTGGCCGAGCCGGCCGGGCCGATCCCGGCCGGCCCTTTCGTCGCCGAGCACACCTCGCCCGGCAAGGCGGCTCCGTCGTCCGGCGGTGCCGACCGCGTCACTCCGGCTCAGGCGGCCGAGGCGTTCCAGCCCGCCAACGCGGTCGAGGAGGATCTGCTGGACGCGGCCGGCTCCGGCAGCACCGACACCTTCCTCTCCACGCTGCTCCTGGCCCGGGTCCTTCTGCCGGTGGCACCGGACTCGACACCCGGCAGCCGTCCCGGTGATCCCGGTTTCGTGTGGCGTACGGAGGAACTGGACGGCGAGACGTACGTGGTGGTGCACACCTCGCCGGAGCGGCTGGCCGACCACTGCCCGGAGCCGGTGGAGACCGTCGAGGTCCGGTTCGTGCAGCTGATTCGGCGCTGGCCGGACGAGGTCTGGTCCTTCGCGGTCAACCCGGGCAGCCCGATCGGGGCGAAACTGCCCGGCGAGCAGATCGTCGGGCTGGCCAACTGGGCGGCCGAGGTGGGGCTCGGTGACGAGACCGAGAGCGAGCCGGAGGCGGTCGCGGTCGAGGAACCGGCCGAGCGGCCCCGGTACGCCCCGCAGGTCGCCGACCCGACCCGGCCGGTGACCATGCAGAAGGCGGTGGCCCCGAGCCAGCTCGCCTACTACCTGGAGCGCGGGTACGACCGGGTCTCCGGTTTCGTGCACCGGGCCAACGAGCTGGCGCACCTCAACACCCCGGCGCAGTTGCACGACGCGCTCGGCCTCGGCTACCCGGACTCGCCGTTCGCGCGCGACGCCGACCGGATCTACGTGCTGCGCTGGCCCGCGTACCGGCCGAGCCTCTACCGGATCCCGTACGGCGGGCAGAACGAGCCCGCCATGCGGGCGATGGAGGGCTGGGTCATCGAGCGCCCGCCGTTCCGGGGCAACGGCTTCGCCCCCGGCGACAGCAGCGAGGTGGTGGCCGAGTTCAAGGTGGACAGCGCCCGGCTGCCGCACGGCGCGCAGCTGTGGCGGATCGGCGCGGACGGCACCGAGCGGGTGGTCGCCCTGCTCGACACCGACGCGCTGCTCTGGCGACAGGTGGGTGAGCCGTGATGCGCGACGGTTACGTGGCCCGGTGGCGCGGGCGGGAGTACCAGGCCAGCCCGGACGGCGACGACGTCCGTATCTACCAGCCCGAACCGGGGGACGGCTTCGAGGAGGTACGCCCCGGCCGGCACGTCCGGGTGGTCCCGGCCGGCGAGGTCGAGGACCTGGCGTACGTGCGCACCACCTGCACCTGGCAGGGGCAGCCGTTCGTGGTGCTCGGCGAGCACGACGGCTGGCTGCGGGTGGAGTACACCGGCGGGCGCTGGCCGGTGGCGCAGGCGATGGGCCTGGAGGTCTTCGACTTCGGGGTCTACCAGGGCTGGGCGCCCGCCAGCGAGGTGGCCGACCTGCGCGAGCAGCGGGTCTGACCCGCCGCCCGCCCGGTCACGACTTGGCCCAGCGGAGGATCTCGCCGAGCACCGTCTCCGGGGCCTCGACGTGCGGGAAGTGCCCCACCCCGTCGAGCAGTCGCCACTCGTATTCGGCGGTGACGTACCGGCCGGAGCCCTGGGCGGTACGCGGCAACGAGGCGGTGTCCAGCGCCCCGTGCAGTTGCAGGGTCGGGGTCACCAGCGGCTTCTGCATCAGCCGGACGAACCGGTAGCCGTGCAGCCGCAGCACCGACCGGAACGCCCAGCGGTAGCCCTCCAGCGCGCAGAACGCGGCCTGCGGGATCTGGATCGCCTCCCGGCAGCTGCGCGCGTACGCGTCGAACTCCGGCCCCCGGGTCCACTGCGGGCCGCCCCAGCGGCGCAGCATCTCCTCGACGGCGGCCCCGCCGTCCCGGGTCAGCAGGTGCTCGTAGCGGGGCAGCTGGAACTTCAGGGTGGGCGTGGAGGCGGCGAACTGGCCGCGCGGGTCGGCGAAGATGGCGGCCCGCAGGCGCAGCGGGTGCGGCGCGCCGAGCACCACCAGCCGGCGGACCAGGGTGGGGTGGAACGAGGCCGCCGTCCAGGCGATCAGGCCGCCCGCGCCGGTGCCGACCACGGTCGCGGAGCGTTCGCCCAGCGCCCGGATCAGTCCGGCGACGTCGGCGGCGAGGGTGTAGCCGTCGTACCCCCGGGGTGGCTTGTCGCTGGCGCCGTAGCCGCGCAGGTCGACGGCGACCGCCCGGAAGCCGGCGTCGGCGACCGCGGGCAGCACCTGGTGCCAGGCCCACCAGTACTCGGGAAAGCCGTGCAGGAACAGCACCATCGGGCCGGCGCCGGCCTCGACGACGTGGAAGCGGCTGCCGTTCGCGCCGACGAACCGGTGCGTCCACGGCCCCTCGGTCAGGACGCAGGACTCGTCGACGGGTCCGCCACGCTGCTCGGTCATGTGCCACAGCCTAGGACCCGGGTGCAGGTTGACCGTCCCGCCGACCCCGCGGGTGGCCGGGACCTCGGCTTCGGTCAGCCGACCGGCTCGATTTTCACGATGCTCGCGGCGTCGCCCGGCCCGCAGTCGTGCGCCGGGTCGGCCGGCCCGATGGTGACCAGCACGGTGGTGCCGGCGGCGAAGCTGCCCATCCCGGTGCCGTGCAGGGCGTACTGCCGGCCGTCGTCGGTGACCAGGCCGTAGCAGGGCCCGGGGCCGCCCCGGTTGATCCGGCCGGCGACCACGTCGGTCCGCCGGTTGTCGGTGGGCTTCTTCGGCAGGCCGGTCGGCGGTGGCAGGGTCGGCAGTGCGGTCGCGGAGAGCGGGGTGGGCCGGTCGGCCGGCGGTACCGGGGTGCCGGACGGCGCGGTGGCGGGCGGGGTCGCCGGCGGGGACCCCGCCGCGGCGGAGCCGGCCGGGGTGCCGGGGGTCGTCGGACCGTCGTCGGACACGGGGCCTCCATTCCCGGCGCAGCCGGCGAGGGGGACGAGCAGGGCCAGCGCGAGGGCGGCCGGCAGGACGGCGGTACGTGGCGTCACGCCGGTGGGACGTGCCGGGAAGCGGTGCGGTTCCCGCCCACCGGGCACCGCGCTCGGCCGGGCCGGTGCGGGCCGGCCGGGCGGGCGGACACCGGTCCGGCCTCCGGAAAGGGCGATGCCCGGGCAGGTGACCTGCCCGGGCATCGGTGGAGCGCTGATCAGTGGCTCAGGAGAAGCGGACCTTCAGCGAGGTGCCGTCCTGCTCCAGGACCCGGATCTTGGTGCCGGTGGCCGGGAGCTTGACGCCGTGGTTCGGCAGCTCCGCGTACCAGTACTTCTGGGTGTCGTCGAACAGCGGCTGCGCGGCCTGACCCCGGATGTAGGAGGGCTGGCTGTTGATGTGCAGCGTGAACGAGTCGGCCTTCTTCAGGCTGAACGGCGCGTCGTAGACCTGGACCCGGGCCCGCCAGGGGTTGCCGGTCAGGTTGTAGATCGGCCGCGGGTGCGCGTCGATGATCATGTTGCGACCCTCGCCCGGGTGGACGAACGTGTCGTTGTCGGCCCACCGGAGGTTCCAGTAGGAGATCAGCAGACCCGTCTGGTACGCGTAGTGGTCCACGTAGTCCGGCCGGGTGTTCGCGTAGCCGAAGAAGTACGGGCCGGTCTTGAGGTACTGGTCGTAGGAGACGTACGACCGGTTGCCGGCGATGTAGTAGTTGTCGAACTTGCGCTTGTAGGTCTCCTCCACCACGGTGAACCCGTTCAGGGTCCAGCCGGTGGCGCCGGCCTCGGCACCGTCGCTGAGCACCGTCTGCCCGTCGGCGGTGACGGTGATCGCGTCACCGTAGAAGCCACCCGAGGAGACACCACCGTCGGTCTGGTAGCGCAGCCGGAACTGCACGACCTTGCCGGCCGCGGCGTCCATCGGGATGGTGACGTCGACCCAGTTGTCGCCGCTGGAGCCGTCCAGGGCGAAGCGCCCGGGCGAGATCTCCTTGAGGGCCTTGCCGTTGGCGGTACCCGGCAGCGTCGCCCAGGTCTGGCCGTTGTCGGTGGAGGCCTCGAAGAAGAGGTAGTCGTAGTCCTCTTCGATGTTGTAGCGACCCTTCATCGACAGCGCGGCGCTGGTCTTCCCGGTGAGGTCGATGGTCCGCGTCATCGTGGTGTTCAGGTCGTCGTCGTTGCCCGAGAAGAACTGCTTGGTGCCCTCGAACGGCTTGCCGTTCTGGAAGGTGTACTCCCGCTGCGGCAGCACCACGACGGCGCCCTGGGCCTTGGCGGTGTTGTACTCCTGCGGCCCGAGCTCCAGGGTGCGCTTCTGGCCGGCCACGATCACCTCGTAGTCGAGCCAGCCGAGCTGGAGCTTGTTCCAGGCGCCGAGGTCGCCGCCCCGCTCGCCGATGCCACCGTCGTTCTTGGCGCCGAGCCGGCTCTGGGCCATCAGGGTCCAGTGCTCGTTGTTGTTGTCCCCACCACTGGTGACGTTGTAGTCGTCCGGCAGACCGAGGTCGTGGCCGTACTCGTGGTAGAAGACGCTGCGGCCGCCGTTCTCCGGCTGGATGGTGTAGTCACCGATCCACACGCCCGTGTTGCCGATCTGGGTACCGCCGAGCCGGTTGTCGCCCGGGCCGGTGTTGCCCTGGTCGGAGGCGAAGGCGTACCAGCGGTGGCTCCAGATGGCGTCCTCACCCTGGTACGGGTCACCGTCGGCCTGGTCGCCGCCGGAGTGGACGATCTGGAAGTGGTCGATGTAGCCGTCCGGCTCGTTGAAGTTGCCGTTCTGGTTGAAGTCGTAGCGGTCCCACTCGTCCATCGCCTTGACGTCGGCGGCGATCTCCGCGTCGGAGCGCCCCTGCGCCTTCTGGTCGGCGACCCACTGGTTCGCGGCGTCGCGGACCAGCGCCCAGGTGTTGGTGCAGACGTTCGAGGCGCACGGGTAACCGTCGGAGCGGCCGTACCGGGCCTCGTTGTACTTGACCTTGACCCAGTTGGTGACCTCGCCCTCGACGCTGTAGCGACCCGAGGACTGGGCCTCGTAGTACTGCTTCAGCGACTCGTCGCCCTGACCCGTCCCGAAGTAGAGCTTGCGGAAGTAGTCAGCGCTGTAGTCGGCCTGCCAGACGGTGGAGTTGTCCACCGCCCGGTTGGGGGCCGGGATCTCGTTGTGCAGCGGCCCGTCGAACCGGGTCGGGCCCGCGGTGTCCGGGTCGGTGTCCTGGTCCGGGTAGTTCGGGTGCCGATCGTTGCCGAACTCCGCCAGGATCACGAAGATCTTGTCGGTCCGCTCCCTGGAGAGCTCGACGTACTGGTCCTGCGTCAGGCTGGCAGCCGTGGCCGTGCGGGCGGCCTGCCCCTCGGCCTGGGTCTTGCCGACCTTGACGACCGTGCTGCCGTTGATCTTCTGCGCCTTGGCCTTGCCGGAAAGGACCTCGCTCAGGCCCTCCTGGCGCAGCGCCCGCCGCTTGTCCTCCAGCGGGTTGGGCAGATCATGGTCCTTGTGGGCAGGCTCGGCGACCGACGGGGCGGCCGCCGGCAGCTTCGGCGTCGGCGCGGCGCTGGCGGACGTGCCCGTCACCAGACCTGTCGCCGTCAGCGAAAGCCCGAGCAGACCCACTGCGACTTTGCGCACGTGGTACCTCCGGTGTGAGGGAACCGGCCCAACGGGGGTACGGGCCGGTGAAGACGTCCCACTAGTGGGACTGATGGTGAAGATAGACACTCCTGCGACGCGTGGGAAGACGGATGCGTCGATTTGTTGCAAGATTTTGTTGGGAATGCTTTTCACCGTCACACCGGTGCCGTTCATCAATGCGATGAGCAGGACGAATGCGCGAGCGGTGGATCATAGTGACAGATTTCGATCAGATTGCGGCGGGCGCAAAACAAGGGGGCCGGTGGCGTCACCGCCACCGGCCCCACTGTTAACAAATTGGTCAGTTGCTGACCTTCACGACCATGTCGTCGGTCGGGTTGGTGCCCTGCTTGAGGATCTGGATCGTGGTGCCGGTGCCGGCCACCTTGACCGAGTTCCACGCGTTGCCCGAGGTCCAGTACTTGGCGATGCCCTTGTCACTGAAGATCGGGTTCGGGGCGAGCTCCGGCAGCGTGACCGCCACACCGTTGCGGTGGAAGGTCTGCGCCGGCTTGGCGTACAGGCTGAACGTCGCGTCGAAGCCGTTGCGACGGTTGCTGATGGTGCCCTGACCACCGACGTTGATCTTGTCGGGGCGGACGTCCACCGGCAGGTTCAGGCCGTAGCCCGGGTGCTGCGAGGTGTTGTTGTCGCCGTACGCGTAGTTCACGTACCAGACCAGCATGCCCTGGTGGTTGGAGAAACGCTCCACCCAGTTCGGGCGGGTGTTGGTGAAGCCGTAGTTGTACCCACCGGTCCGCAGCGTGTCGTCGTACCCGAAGTAGGTGCGGTTCTCCGCGATGTAGAAGCGGGGGTACACGTCGGTGATCGAACCGGTCATCCGGGTGAAGCCCTTCGCGGTCCACGCCGCGTCCAGCGTCTCGGCGTCGTCGGTCCAGGCGGTGGCGCCGTTCTTGACGAGAGAGACGTTGTCCAGGAACACGCCGGCGAGGTGCACGCCGCCGTCGGTCTGGTAGCGGTAGCGGAACTGCACGGTCTGCCCGGCGTACGCCGACAGGTCGTAGGTCAGGTCGACCCAGTTGCCGCTGGTGGAGCCGTCGACGCCGGTCTCACCGGCGTCGATGAGCGAGTTGCTCAGCGAGGTCCAGCTGGCGCCACCGTTGGTGGACACCTCGGCGTAGACGTAGTCGTAGTCCTCTTCGATGTCGTACGACGCCTTCGCGGTGATCGACGCGGACGTCGCACCGGTCAGGTCCAGCTGACGGGTCAGCGTGTTGTTCAGGTCGTCCGCGCTGCCGCCCCACCACTCGTACGAGCCCCCGAACGGGGTGTTGTACGAGGTGGTCTGGGTCTGCGAGGGCAGGTTGACCACGACCGCCTGGGCCTTCGGCCCGTCGCTGTCGCCGGCCGGCCCGAGCGTCACCTGGGTGCTGCCCTTGCCGTACTCCACGGTCGAGTAGTTCAACCAGCCGAGGAACAGCTTGGAGTACGGGTCCATGTAGCCCGGCGTCGAACCGATGTCCTCGGTGCCGTGGCCCAGCCACGAACCCGAGGCCATCAGGCTCCAGAAACCGACGCCGTTGTCGCCGCCGGCGGTGTCGTAGTAGTCCGGCAGACCGAGGTCGTGGCCGTACTCGTGGGCGAACACGCCCAGACCGCCGTTCTCCGGCTCCGTGGTGTAGTCCCGGATCCACATGCCGGTGTCACCGATCTGCACACCACCGGACAGGTTGCCCGCCGGACCCGCGGAACCCGCGAGGTTCGGGAAGGCGGCCCACCGGTGCGACCAGATGGCGTCCTCGCCCTCGGCGCCGCCGCCGGCCTCTTCGCCCTCACCGGCGTGCACCGCCTGGAAGTGGTCGATGTAGCCGTCGGCCTCGTTGAAGTTGCCGTCGCCGTCGAAGTCGTACCGGTCCCAGATGTCGAACTGGGCCAGGTACTCCTTGATCTGGGCCTGGGTCTTGCCCGCCGCCACCTGGGCGTTGTACCAGGAGGTGGCGCTGTCCTTGACGAAGTTCCAGTACCCGTCGGCCTCGGAGATGGCGTTGCTGCCGTACCGCGCCTCGTTGTAGGGAACCTTGACCCAGTCGCTCACGTCGCCGCTGACGGTGTAGCGCCCGCCGGACTGCTGGAAGTAGAAGTCCCGCATCGACTCGCCAGGACCGAACATCATGTCCTGGAAGTGGGCCCGGTTGAAGTCGGACCGCCACAGCGTGCTGTTGTCGTCGGTGGCGCCGCCGTCCCAGTTGCGGTCCGGCTGGGGGATCTGGTTACGGACCGGGCCGGCAGCTCCACCGGTCCGGGGATCCGTCTTGTCGCCGAACTCGACCAGCATCGTGAAGATCGGGTCCGTCTTCGGCGCCTGCTGGTACTCGACGAACAGGTCTTCCTTGACCTGGATGACCTTCGAGCCGTTGCGCGTCTGAAGCTTGGCCTTACCGGAGAGCAGGTCGGCGATGGCCTGCTTCTTGAGCTCCCGCTGCTGATCCGCCTTCGGATCCGGGAGGTTGTCCTTGCCGTGCTTCGCCTTGTCGGCGCCGGGGGTGGGCTCCGCCGCCGGGGCGGCGGACGCCGGGGCCGTGACGACGCCGGCCGCCAGCAGCGCGGCCGCGGCCGAGGCCAGACCGGCTGTGACTCGTCTCCTCAAAGGTCCTCCTCCTTTGTGGAACTGTTACATGACGGGGACAACCAAAGCCGTCTCTGTCATGTCATGCGTCACTCACCATGACAGAGGTTCAAACAGTTGTCACGAGTCAATTACGCCGAGGAGCGCCCATCATTCCGGCCTAAATCGGCACCAATCAGCCCGCAAATCAACCGTTGGCTCATGTTACGGTTCGGCCACGATCACATAGAGTGATGGCGATTATGGAGTCCCCAACATGGAGCGCTGGTGGCCGAGAAAATGTCACACCGATTGCGGAGAGATGTAGGAGGGCGTAAGAGAGCGGGGCCCGTCCGGAGCAGTGTGCTCCGGACGGGCCCCGCCGTGGGTCCCCTCAGACGAATCGGGACAGATCAGTTCGCCGGGGTCACGTGGACCGTGGCGTACGAGTTGTCCTTCGCCGTCTGCTTGATGGTGATGGTGACGCCGTAGGCGGCACCCTGGTCACCCGGGTTGCCCGAGCCGAGCACGGTGAAACCGAGGTTCGTGCCGTACAGGCCGGTGGCCGGGCTGCCGTCCGGGTTGGTGACCCGGGTGGTGTAGGGCACGTTGCCCTTCGACGGGATCACCACGGAGGCGTCGTTGTCCCGCGCGAAGAGCGAGCCGCCCCGCACCTCGATGCCCGGGTACCAGCCCTTGGCGTCGGTGAAGCCCGGCACCGCCGGCTGGGCACCGAAGGTGGTGCAGTACTCGCTGTACGGCTCGTTCGCCGCCTCCAGGCACTCCTTGAAGCCGTACGTGGGCTTGAGCGAGAAGGCCGCGTTGGCGGACTGCGGACGGCTGGGCAGGTTGTCCAGCGTCGACGGGTCCTTGACGGCCGCCTCACCCTGGCGGCGGTACGGGTCGAAGTGCGAGTCGACGATCAGCAGGCCGCCCTTGGCGCCGTAGCTGGGCAGCGCGGTCATCTGCGCGGTGACGTGGTTGACGTTGCCCAGCGCGGTGTCCCGGTACCAGACCAGCATGCCCGGCGCGTTGTAGGAGAGCTTGTCGACCTTCCAGGCGTCGCGCGAGTAAACCGTGTCGTACGCGTACTTCAGGCCGTTGTCGAAGCCGTCGAAGTTGCGCCACTCGGCCAGGTAGTAGTGCGCCTGGTTGTTGGTGCCACCGTCGATCCGCCAGCCCGGGCCGGTGGTGTCGACGAAGGTGCCGCCGGTCTGGGTCCAGCCGTTGGCGCCGCCCTCGACGTTGTCGCTCCAGGTGGTGGCGCCACCGCCGGTCACCGAGAAGTCGTCGGCGAACCAGCCGCGCTCCAGGAACGCCTCGTCGGTCGCCTGGCGCAGCCGCAGCTGCACCGTCTGCCCGGCGTACGCCGACAGGTCGACGTAGTCGTGCCGCCAGCCGTGGGTGTCGCCGGTCAGGCCGTACTTCTTGTTGCCGAAGTCCACCATCCGGCCGTTCGGGTCGGCGTAGCCGTCGGGGGTGGTGACCACCTTGCCCGTCGAGTCGTAGACCTTCTGCTCCGCCCAGGTCGTCCCACCGTCGGTGGAGACCTCGACGAAGCCGTAGTCCCAGTCCTCCTCGATGACGTAGTTGTTCCACATCCAGAACTTCGCGTCGGCCGCCGCAGGCACCGCCACCGAACGGGTCAGCTTGATGTCGGCCCAGTCCTGGTCGGCGCCGGTGTACCACATGTTCGCGCCGCTGTGCGGCGTGGCCAGCGTGATCACCTTGTTCGGCAGGTTGATCTTGATGCCGTCCTTGGTGCCGACCGGGGTCCGCGAGGTCTGGCCCAGCTGCACGTCACGCGGGTCGGCACCCGGGTTGACGTTCAGCGGGTCCGCCCAGCCGAGCACCCACTTGTCCCACAGGCCCATGTGCGTCGGCAGCGCCTGGAAGATCTCACCCGAGTGCGACCCGGAGGCCATCAGGTCCCAGAAGTCGACGTCCGAGTCGGCGTTGCCGGAGGTGTCGTAGAGGTCAGGCAGGCCCAGGTCGTGACCGAACTCGTGGGCGAAGACACCGACACCGGCGTCCTCGGGCTGCACGATGTAGTTCGACACCTGCAGGTCCGTGCCGGGGATGGTGTAGCCGCCCGCCACCGACGAGGAGTGCGCCCAGACGGCGTACACGCCCTCGGCGCCGCCGCCGCGGGACTTGCCCTGGCCGGCGTGCACCAGCACCAGGTGGTCGATCACGCCGTCCGGCTCGAAGACGTTGCCGTCACCGTCCCGGTCGGCCTGGTCCTCGATGTCGTAGTCGGCCCACGGGAAGCTCGGGTCCTTCGCGGCCAGCGCGTCGATCGCGTCGGTGGCGAGCCGGCCCGCGCCCTGCGGGTTGTCCGGGTGGCCGTTCATCGCCTGCTGGCGCCCGGCGACCCAGTTGCCGTTCTCGTCCTGGAAGCAGCGCGAGGCCGCGTACCAGCCCTCGGAGTGCGGCACGGTGATCCACGGGCTGGCCTGCCCGTCCACCGTGTACGCGCCCTTGGACATCTCCAGGTACATGTTGTGCATGGTGCGCCCGGCGATGTCGACGCCCGGCTTGCCGTCCGGCCCGGTCAGGTCCTTGCGGACCCGCTCGGTGATCCCCTCCTTGGTGTAGAGCATCTTGTTGAAGTGCTCCGGGGAGAAGTCCGGCACCCACATCGAGTTGTTGTCCTCGTGCGGCAGGCTGCCCGGGTCCGGGATGTTGTTGTGCTTCGGTCCGTTCTGGGTGGTGCCGAGGACACAGCTCCGGTCCTCGAAGACCGTCTTGGGGACCATGACGTCGGTGAAGTCGTCGTTCGCCTGGTCGTTGAACTCCACCAGCAGGGTCAGCAGCTTGGCGGTCTGGGTGCCCTTGGCCTGCTTGATCTGCCGCGGGTTCTTGCCCGTCTTGATCGCCTCGGCCTCGGTCTTCGCCAGCTGCCGCGCCGTGACGGGGTTACCGCGAGCGAACTTGCGGTCGTACGTCCGCGCCTCCTCGACAGCCGGGGCGTGGATGCCACCCTTGCCCTTGACCTCGCGGCCGTCGCTGTCCGGCTGGACGGCCGGCTCGGCGTAGTTGATGTAGAACTCGTCCGCCCCGATGGTGGCCCTGGCGGGGCCGGACGTCTGGGCCGCCGCAGTCCCCGTCACGGTCAGTGACGTGGCCGCGAGGGCGATGGCGGGCAGCGCGACGAGTAGGCGTCGACGCGACCCGGATTGCGGAGATGTGTTCATGCCGCTCCAATTCTCGGGCATGGGGAGGGAGGAGTCAGCCGGCGCACTGTATCGATGTGATGTCCATCGAACCGACCTGACCTGCGTGAAACTAAATCAGAAAGACAATGAACGACAGGGGTGGGCGTCTCCTGTGGCCGTTCAGCTTCTCCGGCCTCATCCGACCGACCGATGTGACGCCGGCGGCACGTCGCGTGCCGTACCCGTCAGAAACGACGGTGGGTGACGGTCCGCGCGGACCGTCACCCACCGATCGGGTACGCCTGCCGTCAGTCCTCGTCGGACTTGCCGCCGCCCATCCCGGAGGAGATCAGCTCCATCACCGAGGAGTCCTGGAGCGTGGTGACGTCGCCCAGCGAACGGTGCTCCGCCACGTCCCGCAGCAGCCGGCGCATGATCTTGCCGGAGCGGGTCTTCGGCAGCTCCGGCACCAGCATGATCTGCCGGGGTTTGGCGATCGGCCCGAGCGTCTTCGCCACGTGGTTGCGCAGCTCGGTGATGAGCTTCTCGCCCGCCTCGCCCGCGGTGTCCGTCGTGCCGCGCGGGATGGCGAACGCGACGATCGCCTGGCCGGTGGTCGGGTCGGTGGCGCCGACGACCGCCGCCTCGGCGACCGAGGGGTGCGACACCAGCGCCGACTCCACCTCCGTGGTGGAGATGTTGTGCCCGGACACCAGCATCACGTCGTCGACCCGGCCGAGCAGCCAGATGTGCCCGTCGTCGTCCTTCTTCGCCCCGTCGCCGGCGAAGTACATGCCCTCGAACCGGCTCCAGTACGTCTCGATGAACCGGTTGTCGTCGCCCCAGATGGTGCGCAGCATCGACGGCCACGGCTCGCGCAGCACCAGGTAGCCGCCGCCGCCGTTCGGCACCGACCTGCCCTGGTCGTCCACCACGTCGGCGCTGATGCCCGGCAGCGGGGTCATCGCGGAGCCCGGCTTGGCCGCGGTGACGCCGGGCAGCGGCGAGATCATGATCGAGCCGGTCTCGGTCTGCCACCAGGTGTCCACGATGGGCAGCTCACCCCGGCCGACGTGCTGCCGGTACCACATCCAGGCCTCGGGGTTGATCGGCTCGCCGACGCTGCCGAGCAGGCGCAGCGAGGACAGCTCGAAGCCGGCCGGGATGTCCTCGCCCCACTTCATCATGGTGCGGATCAGCGTCGGCGCGGTGTAGAGGATGGTCACCCGGTACTTGTCGACGATCTCCCAGAACCGGCCCTTGTGCGGGGTGTCCGGGGTGCCCTCGTACATCACCTGGGTGGCGCCGTTGGCCAGCGGCCCGTACACGATGTAGGAGTGCCCGGTGACCCAGCCGATGTCGGCGGTGCACCAGTAGACGTCCGTCTCCGGCTTCAGGTCGAACACCGCGTGCGCCGTCCAGGCCGTCTGCGTGAGGTAGCCGCCGGTGGTGTGCAGGATGCCCTTCGGCCGGGCCGTGGTGCCGCTGGTGTAGAGGATGAACAGCGGGTGCTCGGCGTCGAACGCCTCCGCCGTGTGCTCGGCCGGCGCGGTCTCCACCGTCTCGTGCCACCAGTGATCCTTCGCGGACCAGGCGACGTCCTCGCCGGTGCGGCGGACCACCAGCACGTGCTCGATCGACGGGCAGTTCGCCACCGCCTCGTCCACCGTCGGCTTCAACGCCGACGGCTTGCCCCGCCGGTAGCCACCGTCGGCGGTGATCACCACCTTGGCGCTGGCGTCCTGGATCCGGTTGGTCAGCGCGTCGGCGGAGAAGCCGCCGAAGACCACGCTGTGCGTCGCGCCGATCCGGGCGCAGGCCAGCATCGCGACCGCGGCCTCCGGGATCATCGGCATGTAGATCGCCACCCGGTCGCCGGCGGTCACGCCCAGCTCGGTCAGCGCGTTCGCCGCCTGGCAGGTCAACCGGTGCAGGTCCGCGTAGGTCAGGGTGCGGGTGTCACCCGGCTCGCCCTCCCAGTGGATCGCCACCTTGTCCCCGCGACCGGCCTCCACGTGCCGGTCCAGGCAGTTGTACGCCACGTTGAGCCGGCCGCCGACGAACCACTTCGCGAACGGCGGGTTCGACCAGTCGAGCACCTGGTCCCACTGCTTCGCCCAGGCCAGCCGCCCGGCCTGGCGCTCCCAGAAGGCCAGCCGGTCCTCGGCGGCCTCCGCGTACGCGTCGGCGGTGACGTTGGCCTCCGCGGCGAGTGCGGCCGGCGGCGGGAACTGGCGCGTCTCGTTCAGCAGGTTGGCCAATGCCTCGCTCATGCGGTGACTCCTTCGTCGGGTGACCTGCGTCTCCTACCCGGCTGAGGGTAGTCGTGGGCTGGGAAGGCCGCGACAACTCGTCCGACCGGTACGCGCCGAGCGGCCCGCATCGCGCGCCCGGCGGCTTCCGCCGCCCGGAGCGCACCCTTTCCGGGGGTGCGGTCGGGCAGTCGCCCGGCGCGGGGCGGTGGCGCGGGTCGCGTTCCCGGCGGGTGGCGGCCGATGAGGGCGGCCGGGTCGCTAGCGTGGCGGGGTGACCACGGACCCGCTCGCCCCGCTGCTCGCGCTCGCCGACATCGCCCCCGCCGTCGAGCGGGCCCGCGAGCGGGTCGACGAGGCGATGCGGCACCGCGCGCTGCGCCGGCACGGCGGTCAGGTCGCGGCCGAGGTCAGCCTGCGGTCCGCGGTGGCCAGCGCCGCCCTGGAGGGGTACGCCCACGAGCGCGAGACGGTCCGCGCCGGCACGGTCACCGAGCCGGTGCTCCAGGGGGCGCTGCGGGTGGCCGGGGCGCTGCCCGGACTGACCGAGCTCTGGCCCAAGGCCCCCCGGCAGGCGCTGGCCAAGCTGCACGTGCTCGCCGCCCGCAACGTGGTGACCGAGGACGAACTGGGCCGTCCGGTGGCCGACCCGGTGGTCGGTGCGCGGCTGGACGGCCTCGCCGGGCTGGTCGCCGGGGGCACCAAGGTCCCCCCGCTGGTGCTGGCCGCCGTCGTGCACGGCGAGCTGCTGAACCTGCGCCCGTTCGCCGGCCCGTCCGGCGTGGTGGCCCGCGCCGCCGCGCGGTTGGTGCTGATGTCCCGCGGCTTCGACCCGCGCGGGCTGGTCGCCGTCGACGTCGGGCACCGGGAGCGGGAGCCGGAGTACGTCGGCGCGGCCGGCGCCTTCGCCACCGGCACCCCGGACGGGCTGCGCTCCTGGCTGCGGCACTACATGTCGGCCGTCGAGGTGGGCGCCGACCAGCTCACCGTCATCGGCGACGAGATCCTCGCCGCCGCCTGATCCGTTCCGGACTGGGTGACCGCGGTTCTGTCGCCCCTGCGGGCGTCCTCGCCGCCTTCCTGTCCGCTCCGATCGGCGGTCCCTGCCGGCTGCCTGGCCGCTCCGGCCGGCGGGTGTGACCAGGGGACCCGGCGGATGTGCTCAGGCGGCCGGGGTGACCTTGCCGCGGCGGTGCCGGCCGTACCAGGCGATGCCGATGGCCACTCCCACGCCGACGCCGAGCGCCGCCGCGGCCACCGGCACGGCCGGGCGCTCCCGCAGCCGCCGGCCCAGCGGGATCGGGTGCCGGAACTCCAGCACCGGCCAGGCGTTCTCCACCGCGAGCTTGCGCAGTGCCCGGTCCGGATTGACCACCGTGGGGTGGCCGACGCACTCCAGCAACGGCCGGTCGCTGTACGAGTCGGAGTAGGCGTACGAGTCGGCCAGGTCGTAGCCCCGGGCGGTGGCCAGCTCGCTGACCGCCTCGACCTTGCTCGGCCCGGCGGCGTAGAACTCCACCTCGCCGCTGTAGCGGCCGCCCTCGACCGTCATCCGGGTGGCGATCACGTCGGTCACGCCCAGCAGCTCACCGATGGGGCGGACCATCTCCTCGCCGGAGGCGGAGACCAGCACGACGTCCCGGCCGGCGGCCTGGTGCTCCTCGATGAGGGCGGCGGCCTCGGCGTACACGTAGGGGTTGATCAGCTCGTGCAGCGTCTCCGCGACGATCTGACGGACCTGTTCCACCTGCCAGCCCTTACAGAGCGTGGCGAGATAGTCCCTGGTCCGGGCCATGGTCTGCTCGTCGGTGCCGCCCAGCCGGAACATCAGCTGCGCGTACGCCGACTTGACGACGTCACGCCGAGTGATCAGCCCGTCCCGGTAGAACGGCCGACCGAACGCCAGGGCGCTCGACTTGGCGATGACGGTCTTGTCCAGATCGAAGAAAGCGGCACTTCGGCCCACGGCGCGAAAGTCTAGCCCGATGGTCTAAGGTCGGCGGGTGCCCGGGGTCACCAGCCCCTCCGACCTGCGGGCTAGCCGTTGCAACCCCTGCTCTACGTGACGGCTATCACACGCTGTGGTCACATTTTCGCCCTGAGTGGGGTCGACACCACTCGACGTGAACACTCTGCTCGGGCATGCTTGTCCTCACGACGAGTATTCATATCTCGGACAACTCGCAGGCCCTCGGCGGTTGCACCCCCCGTGACCGCTGAGTGGTTCGGCTCAACCCCCCCGGAGCCGAACCTCCCGACGACCCCCGTCTCCCCCCGACGGGGGTCGTCCCTATTCCGGGCAAGTGCTCCGCCGCAGCTCACAGGCCCTCCTCGTCTTCAATGAACGCGCTCTCGGAGGGCACTTCCTCGGCCGGAGGCAGCAGAGAGGCAGCAGAGCTGTCGAAGGCAGCCAGGACACGGGCGGCGTAGTCGTCCGGGGTGTGCGTATAACGGTTCAGCGTCGTCGACGCCTGCTCGTGCCCCATGACCCGCTGCACCAGGTTGATCGGACGCCGTCGGTGACCAGCCAGGTGGCGTAGGCGTGCCGCAGGTCGTGGAACCGCATCCCGCCGACGGCCTTGGCCGCCACGCAGGCGACCGGTTCCCGCTCGGTGGTGAACTCCGCGGACCACTCGACGCCCTCCCGGTCCGGCCAGGTCGCGCGAAAACGGTGCGAGCCGGTGTTGACGACCTGGCCGAGCAGCCCGGCGCGGACCAGCGAGGGCAGCCAGATTCGACGCCGGAAGTTCGACCGCCGCAGTGGCCGCCCCACCCGGTCACGGAAGACCAGCGTGCGCGGGTCCGGATCGTCGGTGGCGGCGTGCAGCTCGCGGAGCGGGGCCAGGCGGAAGCCGAGCAGCGGCACGGTCCGGACCCCGGCGCGACTCTTCGGGTACGGGCGCAGCACGATCCCACCGTGGGTCTCCTCGGCCACCTGGACCACGCGCAGCGATGCCCCGGTCGAGGTCGACCGACGACGACGTCAGCCCGGCGCACTCACCCCAGCGCAGGCCGGCCCGGTCATGCCGGGGGCAGCGCGGGAGGTCAGGACGCCGCGGCTTCTACTTCCAGCGGAAGTGCACGAGCACCGTCCACCCGTGGGAGGCCCGCGAGGGCCATGGAATCTCCTTCAAGAATGACCACGACGCCGCGGCTCGTACCGAACGGAAACGGTCCGGCCCGCCTGGTCGGAAACCAGGCGGGCCGGATCTGTCAGTTAGTGGTCAGTTGTCAGCAGCGGATCGGGGACAGTGCGAAGTTCTCCACGGTGGGCGTGCGGGTGTTGATCCTCGTCTGACGGGTCTGGGGCTGCCAGCCGTCCTTGGCGACGATCATCTTCAGCGGGTCGTGCTTACGGTCGAGCCAGTAGGCGTACTTGCCCTCGGTGTCGGTGGCGAATGTCCACGACATCGCCTTCGCGTTGACCTGGACGACCGCACCGGCGATCGGTGCGCTCGCGCCCTGGCAGCTCGTGCCGGTGACCGTGCCCATCAGCTTGCCCCAGGTCGTCGGCGGCTGCGCGTTCATCGTCACCGCGACCGGCTGCACCTTGTACGGCGTGTTCTCCTTGATGGAGACCAAACCGGAGTAGGCGCCCGGCTGGTCGACGTTCGCCGTCATCTCGACGGTGACCGTGGCCTTCTCACCCGGCGCCAGCGTGGCCGACGTCTTGTTGATCGTCATCCAGCTGACGTCCTCGGCACACTCCTCGAGCCCGGGCAGCGCCTCACTGTCCGGGGTGGCGGCGAAGCCACCGGACGAGCCGCCGACCTTGTAGAAGCCGCACGCCGCGCCACCGCGGTACCGCGGGGTGTTGGCGTTCGGCAGGTTGGACCACGAGGTGATGGCCGGGTCGTAGGCGAAGCCGGCGTTGGTGACGGCTCCGCTCTGCACGCCGCCGACCACCAGGAGCCTGCCGTTCGCCACCGCGAACGAGCTGGCCCAGCTGTCGGCCGGCGCATCGGCGATTGCGGTCCAGGTGTTGGCACCCGGATCGAAGGCGTAGCTGGCCTTGTGCGCGGCGGACCCGTCGTGACCACCGGTGCAGTAGACGACCCCGTCGATCCCGCCGCAGGAGGCGAAGGCCGCCGACTTCGGGTAGTCGGGCAGCGTCTCCCAGGTGTCGCTGCCCGGGTCGTACCGGACGACATCGTTCGACATCGGCGTGCAGGACGAGGTCGTGCAGCCACCGATGGCGTACAGCATGCCGTCGACGACCGCCTGCCCGGCCGCGGCGCGCGGCGCGGGGTTGTCAGCCTTCTCCGTCCAGGAGTTGGCCGCCGGGTCGTACGACCAGGTGGTGCCCTCGGGGCCGGACGCACCCCAGCCGCCGGTCGCGATGATCTCCCCGTCCACGACGCCCACCGTCATGGCAACGCGCGCGGCGGGAAGATCGGCGATCGGCGCCCAGTTCTGCGCGATCGGGTCGTAGACGAAGTTCTTCGTCGTGGACGCCGATCCGTTGGTGCCGGCGATCGAGTACACCTTGCCGTCCAGGTTCACCACCCGGTTGTCCATCACGTTCGCCGGGTAGTCGGCGATGTCCGTCCAGGGCTCGGCCTGCGGGCCGACCGCGGCGGAGGCCGCCGCAGGCGACTTGCCGGACGCCGTCGCGGCGAACGACGTCGGGACGGTGAGCCGCTGCTCCGGCGCGCCGTTGGACCCGACTACCTCCTGCTTGGTCATCCGGGACCCGTCGGCCCGGAGAAGCTCGAAGCCGTCGTTCCGCTCACCGAACTCGACCTCGACGGGTGCCCCGCCGGTGTTGGTCACGGTGAAGGTCCTGCTGACCTTGCCGGTGGGCATCCGGACCGTGCCGGTCACTCCAGCGGGCTGCACCGCCAGCCGGCCGGCCGCGAGCTGGAAGTTCGCCGCCGTCGCGCGGTCGGCCTGGACGTCGACCTGCTCGCTCTGGCTGACGTAGTTGCCCGCCTTCGCGGTGAACTTGTGCGTGTCCGTCAGCGAGGAGAACAGCCAGTAGAAGCCGTCCGGCAGATCGGTGTCGTCGGGCGTCGCCGCCGTGGTGGCCCTCTCCGCCGGCCGGTCGTCGCTGGTGACCGTGGCGCCGTTGACGTAGCCGTTGTCGTTCTTGTCACGAACGTGGCCGAGCACCAGGCCACCGTCGATCGGCTGGCAGGTGACCTGGCTGCCGATCAGCACGTTGTCGACCTGCCACCACCATGCAAAGTGGGCGTCGTAGTAGTGGAACCGGACCCGGACCTCCGCCTTGCCCGCGGCCTGCGGGATCGGGACTTCGGTGACCCGCGGCCCGCCGACGTCGGTTACCTGCCGGAGCACGTTGGTCCAGGTGGCGCCGCCGTCGAGGCTCAGGTCGACATCGGCCCGGTCGGAGGTCGCCCAGTTGAAGTCCTGATTGAACCGGATCACCGGTGCCGGCACGGTGGTCAGGTTGACCACCGGGCTGACGAGCGAGGTGTCCTGTTGCCCACCGGGGCCGTAGTTGTCGCTGTCGACGACCGCGAAGTTGCCGGTGCCGCCGGTCAGGTTGCCCCACTTGCCGTCGTCGGTGAACCTCCAGACCTCACCGTCGCCCAGGTGGTCCACCACCGACCAGCCGGCCGGCACGGTGGTGCCGTCGAAGGGCTCGTACTCACCGTCCGAGAAGTACCGGTATCCGGGTGCCGTCGTACAGACGTTGGTCTGCACTGGTACGGCGACGTTGGCGGTGACGTTGCCCGATCCGACCACGACCTCCTTGGTCACTGTTTCGTAGCCCGGGTACTGCGGATCAACCTTCAGGCTGTACGTCGCCCCGGCCGGCAGCTCGAAGCTGTAGCGGCCGTCGACGGGCGTGGCGTAGTCGGACACCCCCGACGGACCCTCGACGGTCACCTTCGCGTAGACCGGCCAGCCGTGTCCGGAGCCGTCGGTGACCGCTCCGCTGACCGTGACGCTCGGTACCGCCGCCAGCGCCACGTTGAGCGTCGTGGTGGTGTCCTTGGTGACCGTCGCCGGCAGGGTCTTGCTCTCGTAGCCGTACGCCGCCACGGCGACCTGGTAGTCGCCGACCGGAAGCAACGACGAGTACTTCCCGTCGGCCCCGATGGTCAGCTGGCGGCTCACCGGACCGGTCAGGTTGACCGTGGCACCCGCGATCGGGTTACCGGTGCCCGCGTCGGTGACGGTGCCGGCCAGGGTGCCGGTGTCGCCGATCGGGGCGGCGTTGAACAACGCCAGCGCGTCCAGCCGGCCCTCGCCGTACACGTTGTTGTCGTCCGCGGTGCCACCGCACTGGAGGTCTTCCTTGTCGACCGCCGAGTTGTCCAGCAGCGCACGGGTCGCGTTGACGTCACCGACCAGGGCCGGTGCCGCCGACCACAGCAGCGCGACCGCGCCCGCGAGGTGCGGGGCCGCCATCGAGGTGCCGTTGAAGCTGGCGTAGCCACTGCCCGGAACGCTCGACCGCACGTTCACACCAGGAGCCGAAAGGTTGGGCTTGATCTCGCCGTCCTGCCCGGCGCCGCGGCTGGAGAAGCTGGCGATGTTGTTGTTGATGTCGTAGGCGCCGGTCGAGTAGTTGCTGATCCGGCTTCCCGGGGAGCCGCTGGTCTGGCATCCCGGACCGTTGTTGCCGTTGGACCAGGCCCCGAAGATGCCCGATGCGGTCCAGGCCAGGGTCACGTCCTCCATGAGCGGATCGTTGGAGGGCAGCGTCGTTCCCCACGAGTTGTTGATGATGTTCGGCCGCTTGCTGGCGTCCGGGTTCTGGCCGTTGAGGTCAGTCGGCTCGAGCATCCACTGGCCGGAGGCGATCAGCGCGGTGTCGCTGGGGCAGCAGCCGTTCGCCGCGATCCACGTGACCTCGGGTGCGACGCCGATCTGGTTCGCACCGTCATCGCCGACCATCGTGCCCATCGTGTGCGTGCCGTGGCCGTCGGTGTCACAGGGCGCGTCGGGGCATATCCCGGCGGCGTTGAACCAGTTGTAGTTGTGGTCGAACGTCCCGTCGCCGTTGTTGCCACGGTAGGAGTTCACCAGCGCCGGGTGGTCGAACTGGACCCCGGTGTCGATGTTCGCCACCGTGATGCCCGCACCCTTGACGCCATACTGCGACCAGACGTCGTCGGCGTTGATGTTGGCGATGCCCCACTCGAGGGCGTTCACCGTCTTCTCATTGGTGCCCTCGGTGACCTCCGGCGCCTTGTAGGCGACCGGGGCGTACAGGCCCTCGACCTCGGCGTGGGCGGCGAAGCTCTGCGCCATCGTCACTGAGCCACTGCTCACCTTGATGGCGTTGCTCGCCCAGAAGGTCTGGTACTTCGCACCCGCGCCGTCGAGCTCAGCCCGAATCTTGGCCTGACTGTCGGCAGCGGTCTTCTTCAACGCGTCCGCGACCGCGGCACCACGCTTGGCCCAATCCTTGATCGCACTGGCCTGGCTCAGGTCCGCCCGGTCTCGGAAGCGGATCCAGAAGTCGCCCTCGCTCCTGGCCTCGAACTGCTTCGTGAGCTCCGGCCGGATCTTGTCCGACGGGGAGGCTCCCGCCCCGGCCGCCGCCTGTGCACCCGTACCGGTGGTGGCCAGTCCCGTCGCGACGAGGATCATCGCCGCGCCAGCGCTGACCAGACATCTGGCCAGACGCCTCCTATGTGCACGTCTCAGCATCGGTGCTGCCTCCTTCAAGATGACCCGCAGTTGATCGAGCCATGACGAAGGGGTGCAGGAGGCTCATCTCCCGTTTGGATCACATTGGAACGAACGATCCCCCGTGCCCCTTCACGTGCCGCGCGGGTCACGCCAGCGGCCCGTTGGCGGTCTCAAAGATCGACCGACCGAAGTCTGTGACGCAGCTCACCTGAAGATCACTAGCTGCGGCCTGCCGCATCGGCGACATGTCGCCAGGTGGACAACGGACGACGGTGCCGTTCCGATCCCCCAGGTCGGCCCGGTAGCGCTGCTCGATCAACGGCCGGCTGCGGAGGCCGGCAAGTTCGCCATGATCAGGTGGCACAGATCCGGCACAAGCGACGAGTAGCAGTGGCAGAAGCCGGAAACCGACAGAAGACGTTTCGGCAGGTCAGGATCCTGGTCGGGGGGCAGCGTGGGAGGTCGGGAAGCCGGGGGGCTTACTTCCAGCGGAAGTGGACGAATCGGAGCAGACCACGACGTTGGCCTGCCCCGACAGCAACAAAACGGGGGACGACCGTTCCGCTAAGCGAGACGTCAGGCCGAGTCGCAAGATGCGGAACAGGCACGAAATGATCAAGTCGAGCAACCCGGTGCCCGACCCGTTTTACCTGGTGGATCCTTCGCCCTGCACCTTGCTGCTGTCCCCTTCCTAAACCGTGTGTCGGTCCAGCTGGCGCCCGCGCACCCGGAACAGCGTCTGTCCATCCTCTGCTTCGACCCCATCCGGTTGGGTCGAGATGACTAGGGCACCGTCTTCGTCCTGGCTGACGATGCTGCATCGCACGCGAACTGGTGCCGGCAGGCGAGTGTCGGCGTTTAGCTGACCGTCGGTGAAGACGGGGACCTTGTCGACGAAGAACCACGACTTCCCGTCAGCTTCGACCATGCGGACGCGCACCCAGCCCGGGAAATCCTGGCTGACCCATGCGACCACCTCGCAGCGGAGAAAGCGTTCTTCGTGAGGCACGGGCCGATCTTGCCCGTTTGCTCGTGCGATGCCGACCGACGATTGACGAGGGCAGTCAAGGGCAAACGACGAGGCTGGAGGCAGCGGTGAGGCAGCAAGCTCCTTGATCCAGGCCGGCACGACGGATCAACGGACGCTTGGCGCCAGGCGTGAACCAACATCGCTCGGCACCGACCGACAACTTGGGTCCCCCCCGACGGGGGTCGTCCCTATTCGGTGTGAGCGCTCCGACGCAGTTCACGGCGACTCTTCCATGCTGTCGGGCAGGCTCTCGCTGGGCAGCTCGGCCGCTGTATTCAGCAGATCGTCAGCAGGCAGCGCGAAGGCATCCAAGATCCCAGCGGCATAGTCAGCAGTGTGCGTATAACGGTTCAGCGTCGTCGACGCCTGCTCGCGGCCCATGACCCGCTGCGCGACTTACGACCGCGCGCGAGGCGCCCGGGCCTGAGGCGCGTAAGGCACTGGCTAGATTCGGTCGCATGCGCACCCTCACCAGCGACCGCCTGCTACTGCGCCCCTGGCGCGATGACGACGTCGAATTCCTCTTGGACCTTGAGTCGCGCTGGGAGGTCGTGCGCTTCCTGGGCGCCCGTCCGACGACCATGAGTACCCGCGAGGAAGCACTCGCCTCGATCGCACGCCGACGTGCCATCGACCACCCGATCCATGGAATCTGGGCCATCACGACAGCGGCTGACAGCCGCCTGGTTGGAAACCTCCTGCTCAAGCCGATTCCCCTGTCGGCCGGTGAACCCGCCGGTGGGTGGAACGACGTCGAGATCGGCTGGCACCTGCATCCGGACGCCTGGGGACACGGCTACGCAACCGAAGCAGCGGAGGCGGTCCTCGACGATGCGTTCAGCCGGGGTCTGGCGAAGGTCCTTGCCGTCACGGACCCTGAGAACCGCGCCTCCCAGGCCGTGTGCCGGCGGCTCGGCATGACTCATCTGGGCCGCACGACGAGGTACTACGACAGCCCGAACGAACTGTTCGAGAAGTTGCCCGACTGACCGGCTGGACCGCGACGATCGATGCGGCTACTCGCCTCCGGCGGGGGCGCTCCGGCTCCAGGATGGCCGGGGCTCCGCCGGCGGGTCACGGGCCTGAACGGGAGTGCGTCGCTGCGTATGAAGGTGAACGGGTAACGAGGCTGCGGGCGGATATCCACGCCCACCATCTCGGACCCGTGACGAGGGCAGGTCATTGCCGGCATACGATCATGAAATGTTCGTGGTGACACTGACCTACCTCGCCGATCTCGCCCAGATCGACGATGCCCTTGAGGACCACGTCGCCTGGCTGGACCAGCAGTATGCGGACGGGGCGTTCATCGCTTCCGGTCGTCGGGTTCCCCGTGTCGGTGGCGTGATTCTGGCTCGGAACCTCGCACGGGAAGAACTTGAGCGCCGGCTCGCCTCGGATCCGTTCCGCCAGCGGGGCCTTGCCGAGTATGCAGTGACAGAGTTCGTCCCCTCCCGCACCGCCAAGGGCTTCGAACACCTCTTGCCCTAGCCAGGAACGGTCGACAAGGGAACGCATTCGTCCGGAGGAGGAGAACCCGCTCAGTCTCTGACCCAGAACTGCCAGCCGTCAGGTGCAGGGGCCACGCGGGATCGGGCCGCCAGCCTTGCGGCGGGACCCAGTCGGCGGGCGTGGGCGGCCATCCCGGCGGAACCACGGCCGTGCTTGCGGGTGGCATACTGCCGCCCATGATCGAAAACGGTCCGCACGCCCCCTCCGGCCCGTATCCACCGTCAACCCCGATTCCGCAGCCGGTGAAGGTGCGCGGACCCGTGTCCAAGGCCCGCCGTTACACCTGGATGCTGGTCGTCGGTGTGCTCTTCGCGATCCTGCCCTTCTCCCACGCGGCCAATGGCGCTTGGCGCAACCCGGTCTCGGCGGTGCTGGGGCTGCTCGTCTTCGGTGGCACGAGCGTGACGCTGATCCGGTGGTGGTACCTGACCAGGCGGGCCCGGCTGACGGCCACGCTCGTCGCGCCGACGGTGCCACGGACCCGTGTGCTGGTCCCTGCGCTCTTCGGCATCGTCTTCCTCTACGGCGCGATATCGCTCGCGCTCGACTGGCTGTGGCGCGGGATCAACGCGGAGGAGAAGGAGGCGATCCCCGGTCTGGGCACGCTCGGGCTCCTGCTGCTCGCCCTGGCGGCGGTGCTGCACCTACGCCGCGGCCGGTGAGACGGGCCTGCACGCTGCTCGTCGCTCTCCCGTTCCAGCTTGTCAAGCACAGCCTGGGCACGAGCCAGACGTGTGTCGTTCGCGGCAGACGGTAGGTTGGCCCCGTTTTCCCTACCTGCGGGGCCACCGCCAGCCGTCACACGACCTCCACCAGCCCGTCCGGCCCTGCCTTCCTTTGAGCGCCACTCTGCGCCCCTGAAGGAGCGCCGCGATGACCACGCCGCCCCGCTTCCCCGCCGACCTCTGCGCCCTGATCGAGTCATCGAGGGAGAGGTAGGGGCCGGGTCTAACCACCTCGGTGAACCCAAAGGCTGTGTCGCCTCGGTCAACTCCTCAGGAACGCGAGCAGATCCTTGTTGACCTGGTCCTGGAGAGTGGACGTGATGCCGTGCGGCGCGCCCGGGTAGTAGATGTCCTTGGCATCAGGGATGAGCTGAGCCGATTTCCTCGCCGAGTCCTTGACCGGGACGATCTGGTCGTCCTCGCCGTGCAGCACCAGGGTGGGGATGTCGAACTTGGCGAGATCGTCGCGGAAGTCCGTCTCGGAGAAGGCCTTGATGCTCGCGTACGCGTTCCACAGGCCGGCCTGCATGCTCCACAACCAAAACTGGTCGAGGATCCCCTTCGAGACCGTTGCCCCCTGTCGGTTGGCGCCGTAGAACATCTGCGCCAGATCCTGGTAGAACTGCGACCGGTCCTTCATCAGGTTGGCGCGCAGCCCGTCGAAGACGTCGATGGGCAGGCCCTCGGGGTTGTCCGGTGTCTGCGCCATGATCGGCGGCACGGCGGAGATGAGGACGGCTTTGGCGACCCGTCCCGTCCCGTGGCGGCCGATGTAGCGCGCGACCTCACCACCGCCGGTCGAGTGCCCGACCAGCGTGGCGTCGGTGAGGTCGAGCGCCTCGATGACCGCCGCGAGGTCGTCGGCATAGCCGTCCATGTCGTTGCCGCCGGAGGCCTGGCTCGACCGGCCGTGACCACGGCGGTCGTGCGCGACGACCCGGAAACCGTTCTGCATGAGGAAGAGCATCTGCCCGTCCCACGCGTCCGCGTTCAGCGGCCAGCCATGGGAGAAGGTGACAACCGGGCCCGTACCCCAGTCCTTGTAGTAGATCTCGGTGCCGTCCTTGGCCGTGATGTAGCTCATGCCGCTTTCCTTCCGATTCGTCACGGTCGGCATGCCGGCCCGGCCGGCCGTTACCGCAGGACCGCCGAAATGTCGCGCGAGAGAGAAGGTGCAGCGGCCCGCGCCCGAGATGTCGGCTTTACCCGATGCTAGGCGGCGGTGCACAAACCATGCTGCCGGATCGACGAACGCGGGCAGGATTCACGAACCGCTTCAACCGTTGCGCTTTGCAAGCGCCGCGTCGAGGCCGTTCAGCCGCAGCACGCTTGCGCCGCGCAGGTGCGCCAGGTCCACACTGCCGTCCCCCGCGTACCTGAGAAACGTCACCTGTTCGGTCCATTCCAGGCAGGTTCCGTCCGTCTCGGCGTCGAGCCGGACGGTGACCAGCGAGGTCCACCGCAGGTCGCCGTCGACGAGGGCCTCATAGCCGTAGACGATCCGATGGCTGCCCGCGATGTCGACGTACCGCGACCGGAACTCCAGCCGCTCGGGCGCGGTGTCCAGTCCGGTGAAGGTGCTGCGCGCCGTCTCGCCTCCGCCCACCCGGAAGTCGTGCTCGTAGGAAGCTGCGCTGCCGGGAAGCCGGAACCACCGCCGCCTGATCGCGGGGTCAGCGAACGCCATGAAGACCTCGCCCGGCGGCACGTCGAGATGCCGCGAGATCGTGAAGGTGTCGTGCCGAACCATGTCGTCCCTTCCGCTGTCACGGCCACGAATGGGTGGCCGCACCTCAGTTACGATCAGTAAGAAACGTGCGCCCACCGGTTTTAGTCCGGCTCCCCGATACGCACTTTGAAGTCAGCTACTGACGCATGAGGAACAGAAGGCATGACGAGCTTCCTTGGTACCGAGCTCGCACAGCGCGGGGTCGCGCCGGACTGCGTCCAGACGATCGAGCTCGTCCGCGATGTGCTGGCGCGGGTGGGCGACAAGTGGACGCTGCTGACCATCACGGTCCTGGCCTCCGGCCCGCTGCGCTTCACCGCGCTGCACGAGCAGGTCGCCGGCATCTCTCAGCGGATGCTCAGTCAGACGCTGCGCGCCCTCACCCGCGACGGGTTGGTGACCAGGACCGCTTACCCGGAAGTGCCGCCGAGGGTTGAATACGCACTGACGCCGCTCGGCCGTTCATTGAGCGCGGCCGTGGACGGACTCGTGCACTGGGTCCGCAGCCACCAGAGCGACATCGTCCGCAACCGCGACGAGTTCGACCGGGCACCCGGCGCAAACACCGCCACGCTGCCCCGCCTGTAGGCCAGGCATTGCTCCATGACCATGTCGTCAGTCGCGTCAGCCCACCCGCCTGCTACCGGCGAAACCACTGCGATCGACCCCTGAGCTGGATCCCGTGTGGACCAGATCGCCTTCAACTCGTCTCGGGGCAGGCGATGCGTGCGGTGTGCCGCGACAACGAGGACCCGGACAACCTGGAGCGCTGGCTGGCCGAGGCCTACTTCTACTGCGCCACCTCAGCATGCGATGACACGGTGAACGGCGGTGGGAGTTGGCCGGTTGGTTCTTCCGCGGCTAGCAGGTCTACCAGGAGCCCCACGGGGCGCCAGGGTGACCGGTCCCACGGCACACTGTCCGACGTGGGGATGCCGGCGCCGGTCACGGCTCACGACATGACGGTCGCACTGGACTACGGGCAGTTCACTCTCTCCGGCACGTCGGAGGGCGACTCGGACCTGAGCATGCTCGGACGGGAGGCGCAGGTGGGCCCGCACATCGCCAGCGACGATCACACGGTGCTCGTTCTCGTGCCGCACCAGAACAACTTCGACATGGCGCTGCGGGTCGAGGTGTGGGCCGAACCGCCGCCCCGGGACTTCGGGCAGTGGGAAGAGATCTTCGAGTGCGCGCTGGAGGTCGACGGCGGGGAGCTGTCGTACGGCTCGCCGACGCTGGGGTGCCGGCCGTGCGAGGTGCCCGACGGGCGGTACGGGGTCCGCATTTGCGGCCGGGGCTTCGTCAACCGGGGCTGGCCCGGATCCGCCACACCCGGCGACGTCTGGCGGGTGCAGCTCTGGCCGACCAGGAGAAACCTGCCGGACCGGAGGATCCGAGCTTGGCGTCCGCCGGAGCCGGGGACCGGGCCTGTCCTGCCGATCGCGCAGGCCAGAAGGCCCGAGCAGACCGGCAAGGCGGCTCCGCAGCCGCCGGGTGCAGGTCGTCGTTGATGACTTCGTCGGGGTACGGACCATGTCGGTACCCCGGTGGGCGAACGAGCACTCAGCGACCGAGGACGAAGTACGCAAGACCCAGGACACCGCGGTAGATGCCGACGTACTCGCGTAGCCGGTCATCGAGTTCCTCGCGTACCTCCGTCGCGCGAGGGTCTTCCGGGTGTTGCAGCAGCCACTCCTGCTGTCCCGCGCGCCAGGTTGACTCGAAGTCGTCCCATTCTCGCTGGTCCGCAGTGCTGAAGTGCAGGACTCTCCAGCCCAGTCCACGGGCGAGCTCGATGAGATCAGCGAGCGGCACCGTCTCCTCCCCGAAGATCTCTACCGCCTCGGCCGTCGGAGGCCGCTCCCAGTACGCTCGCCGAACAGGAGGCGGCCATCAGGCCGTACGGACTCGGCGAGTGCCTTGAGGGCATCGGCCGTCCCACCGAAGGCATGCGAGGCGCCAATGCGCAGGACGCGGTCGCCGGTCTCCCGCGAGGAGGCCGCTTCCCCCTTCACGAAGGTGACGTGCTCGTCCAGCGAGCGGTCAGCCGCCAGTGCCCGGCCCCTCGCGAGAGCAGCGTCGTCCGTATCGACACCGACGCCTGTCGTCACGGTCGTGCCGCTCACTCCTCCGGCCGCGACCGCCCTCAGCAGCAGCTCGCCCCACCCGCAACCGAGATCAAGTACTCGCGCGCCGGGCCGGATGCCAAGCCGCTGCAGAAGCAGAGCGGCATGCTCCTCCGACAGCGGCGTGTTCCAGCGCATCCGCGCATAGCGCACAGCGGTGAGGTCCTCAGTCGTCTGAATCCGCCGAGGGTGGCAACTCCCGACCCGGCGGCGCATCCCCTTTCGCGACCACCACGGCAACAGGCCGGGGTGCATCGCAGCCGGGGTCGTCCTGGTGGCCGACGGCGTCCCCGGCAGCCGGTGATCCAGGCCAGCCAGGGATTCGGGGCGCCCGTCACTATCGGATCACCGCCCGGCTGACGTCGGGCGCGGGCAGGAAGCAGACCAGTCCGTGCCCGCCGGCGTCGGTGACCACCCACGGGTGGCCCAGGTAGGTCTGCTGCCGGTACGACCGGCCCGGTTCCAGGACGGCGTACCGGCGCCGCTGACCGTCGTAGTCGAGCCAGTGCACCACGACCTCGGAGTCCCGCCGGTTGACGAAGTCGACGAAAGTCTCCGCGCCGCCGCCGCTGGAGCGCAGCGACGGTTCGCGCGACGGGGGCAGCGGCGGGAGTTCGTCCGATCGGGGCTGCCCGGGTGGGGTGGTCGACGGACGAGGGCGGGTCGTCGTACCCCCGGCGGGTTTGCGCGGCCGGTCGGTGGGTGACGCGGTGGGGCGGGGCGACCGCACCGAGGCCCGGGTGGAGAGGGACACCGGCGCGGGGGAGAAGCTGACGGTGGGTTGGCCGCTCACCGGCTCGGGCACGGCCGCCTGGTCGAGACCGGTTGCCGGCGCGGCGGCCGGCGGGCCTTCCTCGGGGCGCGGCGGAGCCGTCCAGATCGGCCACGACGCGACGGCGAGGGTGGCGAGCGCACCGACCACGGCGCAGCCCAGCACCAGCGCCCGCCCCGGACCGCCGACGCGGGGTGACGGCTCCTGGGCGACCGGCGGCGCCGGTCCCGGCACCGGATCGCCGGCGCGGCACCGTGCCTCTCCAGGCGCGATCGACGGGTACGGCGGGAGTCCGCCCACACGGCGCGGCTCGGGCAACCAGCCCCCGATGCGCAGGGGTGCGTCGGGGCGGTGGGTCTCGTCGGACGGATCGGCCATGGCCCCGTTCCCGGGCAGCGCAGCCACCCCGGTCGGTGGCATGGGGAAACCGATTATCGGCGGGCCGTGTCTTCGGTCGTCAATGGGTCACAGGGTGGAGGACGGGACGACGATTGCCCGCCCTCTGGGGCTGGTGAGCTGCGACGCCGGCAATTTTCCACCGTCGATCGGGCAGTCGTCCGCCGGGTCGGCGCGGCGCTGTGACGCGTCGTCTCCGAACAGCGCTGCGTCGGTCTTCGGCAACGACGCGGGAAGCGGATCGCTTTAGCAGATCCACCGGTTGGGCGCGGGTTGTCCACAGGGGCGGGCGTTGTCCACAGGCGACCGGTCGAGGCCGGTGGACCGGAGGGTGATCGGAGCAGGGTCTGGGTCAGCACCCCCGAGCCGGACCGCTGGAGGCCGCGATGCCACCCCGTACCTCACTTCCGCCGCACCGGCGGCTGCCGCTCCTGGTGACCTCGGACGGTGACCTCCTCGACGAGCTGCTTCGGCTGGCCGCCGCGGGCGGTACGGAGGTCGAGCTGGCCGCCGATCCCGCCGCCGCCCGCGCCCGGTGGCTGCCGGCGCCGCTGGTGCTGGTCGGCCGGGATCAGGCACAGGCGTGCCTGCGGGCGCGGCTGCCCCGGCGGCCTCGCACGGTCCTGGTCGGCCGCACCGGGGAGCTCGACCCGGCATGGGAGGTCGCCGAGCTGCTCGGCGCGGAACACGTGGCCACCCTCCCGGCGGCCGAGCCCTGGCTGGTCGACCGGTTCACCGAGTGCGGGTCCGACCGCCCGTTCGGCGGGCCGGCACGGACCGTCGCGGTGCTCGGCGGGCGAGGCGGCGCGGGGGCCAGCGTGTTCGCCGGCGCTCTCGCGGTCACCGCCGCCCGGGCCCGTTTGCGCACCCTGCTGGTGGACGCCGATCCGCTCGGCGGCGGCCTCGACCTCGTCCTCGGCTGGGAGGAGCTGGACGGCCTGCGCTGGCCGGCGCTCACCGACGCCGACGGCCGGGTGGACGCGCCGGCGTTGGTCCGCGCCCTGCCCAGCCGGGGTGACCTGGTGGTCCTCTCCTGGGACCGGGGAGACCTGCTGGCCCTGCCCGCCCAGGCGATGGCCGCCACGGTCGACGCCGCCCGGCGTGGCCGGGACTTCGTGGTGGTCGACGTGCCCCGCCAGCTCGACGACGCGGCGGTGGTCGCGTTGCAGTCGGCCGACCAGGCGTACCTGGTCGTACCGGCCGAGCTGCGGGCGACTGCGGCGGCGGCCCGGGTGGTCGCCGCGGCCGCCCCGCACTGTGCCGCGCTCGGCGTGATCGTGCGCGGGCCGGCGCCCGGCCGGTTGAAGGCCACCGAGGTGGCGCGCGCCCTCGGTCTCCCGCTCGCCGGCACGCTACGCCCGGAGCCGGCGTTGTGCCGAGGGCTGGAACGGGGCGAGGCGCCGGCCGGGGCCGGCCGGGGTCCGCTCGCCGCGCTCTGCCGGCGGATCGTCACCGAGCTGACCGGCCTGCCGGTCCCGGGTGTGGCATGACCGGCCGGCCCGACGACCTGTCGGCCCGGGTCCGGCAGCGGATGGCCGGCACCGCCACCCCCGTCACCCCGGCCGCGATCGTCTCCGCCGTCCGGGCCGAGCCCACCGCCGCCGTCCTCGGTGACACCGCCGTGCTGCGGATGGCCGACCAGGTCCGCGACGACCTGGTCGGTGCCGGGCCGCTCGCCCCGCTGCTTGCCGATCCACAGGTCACCGACGTGCTGGTCAACGGGACCCGGGTCTGGGTCGACCGGGGCGAGGGCCTGCGGCAGGTGGCGGTGCCGCTCGGCACGCTCGACGACGTACGGCGGTTGGCGCAGCGGCTCACCGCGGCCGCCGGCCGCCGGCTCGACGACGGCTCCCCGTACGCGGACGCGCGGCTGCCCGACGGCACCCGGCTGCACGCCGTACTGCCGCCGGTGGCGACCGACGGCCCCTACCTGTCCCTGCGTACCTTCCGGCAGCGGCCGTTCACCCTCGACGACCTGGTACGCCAGGGCACCGTCCCACGACCGGTCGCCCCGGTGCTGGCGGCCGTGGTGGCCGCCCGGCTGGCGTACCTGGTCACCGGCGGCACCGGCTCGGGCAAGACCACCCTGCTCAACACGCTGCTCGGGCTGGTGCCCTCGACCGAGCGGATCGTGCTGGTCGAGGACGCCGCCGAGCTGCACCCGGTGCACCCGCACGTGGTGGGGCTCCAGGCCCGTACGGCCAACGTCGAGGGCACCGGCGCGGTCGGGCTCAGCGAGCTGGTCCGGCAGGCGCTGCGGATGCGCCCCGACCGGCTGGTGGTCGGAGAGTGCCGGGGCGCGGAGGTGGTCGACCTGCTCGGCGCCCTCAACACCGGCCATGACGGCGGTGCCGGGACGCTGCACGCGAACACTCCGGCCGACGTGCCGGCCCGGTTGGAGGCACTCGGACTGCTCGGCGGGCTGCCCAGGGCCGCGCTGCACGCCCAGGTCACCGCCGCGCTCCAGGTGGTGCTCCAGGTACGCCGCGGCCCGCGCGGCCGGGTGCTGGAGTCGATCAGCCTCCTGCTGCCGGAGGGGCCAGACCGCCTGGTCACCGTCGTGCCCGCCTGGGTGCGGGGACGGGGGCTGGGGCTGGCCGGTCGGGCCCTCGGCACAATGTTGCGGGACCGGGGGGTGGAGGTGCCGCCGATCCTCTGCGAGCCGTGGCCGGGATCGGCGGGGCCGGCATGAGTCTCCCGATCTGGCTGGTGACGGCGCTGCTGGTGGGTGCGGCGGCGGTGGTGGCCTGGCCGGTTCGCAGCAGCCGCCGGCGACGCCGCGCCCTGCTCGGTGCCGGCGCACCCGGCCAACCCACACTCACGCCGCACGACGCCGAGTCGTTATTTAGCACTCCGGACGTCTTCCTCGCGTCTGGGCCCGCCACCGACGTGCCGGAGACACCGCCACCGGTTGTCGCCACCCCGGCCGCCTTCCTCGCGTCCGGACCCGCCACCGAAGTGCCGGAGACGGCGCCATCGGTTGTCGCCGCTCCGGCCGCGGTCGTACCGCCCGGCCCGCGCCGCTCCGACCGGGCTGGCTCGCGCCGGCTCGCACCTGCCGCCGACCGCCCGTGCACCGTGGCGGTGGCCGTCGGAGGCCCGATGCCTGCTCCCATGGCCGGCGGTCGGCTCGCCGGTCCGGCGGGAGGGCTGACCAGGCCACCGTCGTTCCGGCCGCCCGGTCGGCGCGACTCTCGCCGACCGCTGGAGCCGCTGCGGCTCGGCGCAGGCGAGATCCGCCGCCTCCATCGAGCCGCCGGTTCGGACAGCGTCCGGACCGCCGACACGACTGCACGGTGGTCGGGAGCGTTGACCACTGGCTGGCCGCAGGCGCGGGTAGAGGCCGTGGAGAAGTTCAGGGCGCTCCCCGCGCCGCTGGTGGGTCGCCCACGCCGGACGTTGCTCCTGGTCGGGCTCGTGGCGGCGGCGCTCGGCGCCCTCGCCGTCGGGCCGGTCGCCGGGGTCCTCCTCGGCGGGTACGGCGCGCTGGGCGCGAGGGCCCTGCTCCGGCGGCGGGCGGCGCGGTACGCGGTCGGGGAACGCCGCCGCAGGTTGGACCAGCTCTGCGGTCTCGCCGCCGACCTGCGGGCCGGACTGCCCGTCCCCACGCCAGATGACGACGGTGACCGCCTGGCGAGCCTGACCCGGGCCGCAGTGCGGCTCGCCGACCGGACCGGTGCGCCCTTGGCCGAACTCCTCGAACGCGTCGAAGCCGACGCCCGGGCGCTGGACCGGGGGTTGGCGGCCGCCTCGGCCCAGGCCGCCGGTGCCCGGGCCACCGCGCTGCTGCTCGCCGCCCTGCCACTCGGCGGGATCGGCCTCGGCTACGGCATCGGCGCCGATCCGGTGGCGGTGCTGCTGCACACCCCGGTCGGGGCGGTCAGTGCGCTGACCGCCATGGGGTTGCAGATCGGTGGCCTGCTCTGGGCGGAGCGGTTGGGCGGTACGCCGGACGCGAGCGCCCGATGAACCGGCAGGAGTGGGCGGCCGGCGCTCTGGTCGCCGCGGCGGCCCTGGTGGTGGCGCTCCGTGCGCCGGGCGTCCGCCCCTCCCGACGGTTGCGGGGACTGGGCGGCCAGGTCCGGCCGGCGGCGGACCGGCGTCCGACGTGGTGGCCGGACCGCGTACGGCTCGGTGCCGGGCTGGCCGGAGTGGCGGTGGCGGTCCTGCTCGGCGGGGTGTCGGGTTGTCTCGTCGGGGCGGTTGCCGCGCTGGTGGCGGACCGGCTGCTCCGGCGGATCGAGTCCCCGGCCGCCCGGGACCGCCGGCTGCGCGAGGCCGCCGACCTTCCGCTGGCCGCCGACCTGCTGGCGGCGACGTTACGGGCCGGCGCGCCGGTCGACCGCTCGGTACTCGAGGTCGCCGACGCCCTCGGCGGGCCGCTGGCCGAGCGGCTCCACCGGATCGGCCGGACGCTGCTGCTCGGCGGCGCACCCGACGAGGCCTGGGCGCACCTCGGCGCGATACCGGGGGCCGACCGGCTGGTCGCCGCCGCGTTGCGCACCTCGCGCAGTGGAGCGGCGCTCGCCGGGGCGCTGACCCGGGTCGCCGACGACCTACGTGCGGACCGGTCCATCGCCGCCGAGGTGTCGGCCCGCCGGGCGGGCGTGCTCATCGTGCTGCCGCTGGGGCTCTGCTTCCTGCCGGCCTTCATTCTCGCCGGCCTGGTGCCGGTGATCGTCGCCGTCCTCGGCGACGTGCTGTGAGAAACCATCGAGAAGGGACACGCCAGTGCGCAGACTCCTCGCCCGGCTCCGGGGGGACGCCGGGATGAACACCGCCGAGTACGCCGTCGGCACGCTCGCCGCGGTCGCCTTCGCGGGCATCCTGCTCAAGGTGCTCACGTCCGGCAACGTGCAGTCCGCCCTGACCGCCGTCATCGACCGGGCGCTGAAGTGAGCCGGCGCCGGCCGGCCGGTCGTGACCGTGGTTCGTTCACCGCCGAACTGGCGGCCGGCCTGCCGGCGCTGCTCCTGCTCCTGCTCGCCGGCCTCACCGCGGTCGACGCGGTCACCACGAAGGCCGCCTGCCTGGACGCGGCCCGGGAGGCGGCACTCGCCGCCTCCCGAGGTGAGAGCGGCACGGCGGCCGGGACGCGGATCGCGCCCCCGGGCGCGGTCGTCTCGGTGTCGGTGAACGGCGAGCGGGTCACCGCCACCGTTCGGGCACCCGTCCGGGCGCTCGGTGCGCGACTACCCCGGATCACCGTGGCGGCCACCACGGTCGCCGCCGTCGAGCCGGGCTCCCCGGCGGCGCACCCGTGACGCCCGCGCGATCCGGCAGCCCTGTGGTCACGCGGGGGCGGTCCGGGCTTCCCGGCGGCGCAGCCGTGCCCCCGAGGCGAACCGGTGCGTCCGACCGGGGTGGGGCGACGGTGTGCCTGCTCGTCGTCGGCCTGGTGTTCGTCCTGGTCGGGGTCTTCGGTGCGGCGATCGGCACCGCCCGGACGGCTCGGCACCAGGCCCGGGTCGGTGCCGACTTCGCGGCGCTCGCCGGGGCGGGCCGGGCGCTGGACGGGGATGGCGTGGCCTGCGGCGCGGCGGCCGAGATCGCCCGGGCCAACGGTGCCCGGCTGGCCGGCTGCCACCTGGACGGCCTCGACGTGCTGGTGACCGTGGAGGTGCCGGTGACCCCGCTGCCGGGTTTCCACCGGACCGCCACGGCCACCTCCCGCGCCGGCCCGATCCGCGACTGACTGTTCGGGCCGGGTCGCCTGGGACCGGCGAGGATCCTGGCCGCGCCCGCGGGGCGGCAACTTGGGTGGGTACGCCGGTCGTTCGCGAGCCCCGCCGGGTGTCGGCGCCGCCAGGTGGCAGGGCTCAGACGTGCCCTGCCTGTGGCAGCGGGCCGGCTCGCGGGCAGCGGGTGGCGGCGACCCGGCATGAGTGCGCCGCAGCCCCGACAAGACGGCCGGGTGCGCGCCCGCAGGACGCGCCCCGGCCGGTCAACTGGTCAGCGGCTCTGCAGCGCGTCCAGGCCGATCGCCATCGCGATCACCAGGCGGCGGTCCACCTGCGGGTTCTGCACCTCGACGACGTACTTGTCGCGCAGGCCCCACTTCTTGATCACCGAGAAGACCGGCTGGCCCTCGGCGACGAAGTCGAAGTGGTACGGCAGCCAGGACAGCGAGTCCACGAACCGGCGCAGCAGCGCCACCGGCATGCTCCGCTCCTGACCGGTGATCTGCGGCAGGCCGGCCTGCTCGACGTGCCAGGTCGAGCGCAGCAGCGACTGGGCGAAGTCCTTGCGGAACTGCCCGATCGGGGTGCCGGCCGCGTCGGTCACGTCGTACGTGGCGCCGAGGTCGAGCCGCTGCCGCGCCTTGAAGCCGAGCAGGGGCTGCTGCTTGGAGTCGTCGGTGTAGATGGTGACCTGTTCCTTGAAGGCGAGCCGCTTCTGCTGCGCGAACGCCAGCAGCTCTCCCTCGGTGCCGTCCGGGGCCACGGCGCGGACCTCGTACTGGTTGACCATCATCCGGATCCGCTGCCGGACGTGGAACTGGTGCTGCGTCTGCAAATTGTCGAGCTGCATATATATCTCCTCCGAAGTGTGCGCCGGAGTCTCGCACAACCTGCGGCTCAGCGTCCGCCCTCGACCGTCGCCTTCAGCGCCCAGGCGTTGAGCACCTGGTGGATTCCGCGTAGCCGCTCGTTGATCTGTTCGAGGCGTTCCGCCTGCGCCAGGCTGGCCAGGGCGGTACCCAGGGCGATCTGCTGGTCGGGGGTGAGCTTCTCCTGGTCGATCGTATAGAGCAGGTCGACGGTTTCGGCGATGGTGTCGGCCACGGCTCCTCCTCCGGTACGGCAACGGCGGTTCGGCTGGTGTGGTGAGCGCTACCGGTGGACCGAAGGCCGTCTATGGAAGCGCTCCCATCCATCAATGCCCACCGGCCGGGCCGGTCATGCACGATCCCGGAAAGCGAACGAGCTCAGCTCGCGCCCGGAGTGACCTCGGCGTCCGTGCCCGACCGGGCGTCGGTCCGATCGTCCTGACGCGGCAGGAGCGGCGCGCCCGAGGCGTCAACCGACGAACCGGCCGAGGTGGTCGGCAGGTCCGCCGTCGCAGGTGCATCCGACGCGACCGGAACGCCATCCGGCAGGGCCGGCGACGGCTCGGCGTCGCGGGGCAGATTGGCGAGCACCACGTCGAGCACTCGGACGGCGTCCGGCTTGGAGAGCGGGTTGTTGCCGTTGCCGCACTTCGGCGACTGCACGCAGGACGGGCAGCCCGCCTCGCAGCCGCACTCGGCGATCGCGTCCCGGGTGGCGCGCAGCCAGGCCGCCGCCGTCCCGTACGCCCGCTCGGCGAAGCCCGCCCCGCCCGGGTGGCCGTCGTAGACGAAGACGGTCGGGGCCTCGGTGTCCGGGTGCAGGGCGGTGGAGAGCCCGCCGATGTCCCAGCGGTCGCAGGTGGCCATCAGCGGCAGCAGCCCGATGGCGGCGTGCTCGGCGGCGTGCAGCGCCCCCGGGACGTCAGCCGCCTCCACCCCGGCGAGAGCAAGCGACTGTGGGGAGAGGGTGAACCAGACCGCGACGGTGCGCAGTTCCCGGGCCGGCAGGTCCAGCGGTCGGGTGTCGATCACCTCCCCGGAGGCGATCCGCCGCCGCTGGTACGACACCACCTGGCTGGTCACGTCCACCTCGCCGAGGAAGAGCCCGACCGGCCCGGCGTCCACGTAGGAGCGGACCGACACCACCGACAGCGAGGTGACGTCGCGAGCGTGGGTGGACCAGTCCGGCTCCTCGGCGTGCACCAGCGCGCATCCGTCGGCCAGGTCCAGCGAGTCGACCACGTACGAGACGCCCTGGTGCAGGTAGACCGCGCCGGGGTGGATGAGGAAGTGCGAGGAGCCGCCGTCGACGGTGCCGAGCAGCCGCCCGGTCGAGGCTTCCACCACGCAGACCGGCGCGCCGCCCTCGCCGCGCAGGTCCACCTCGGGCCGCTCCCGGTGCCGCCAGTACCAGCCGGTCGGCCGCTGCCGCAGCGCCCCCGCCGCGACCAGTTCCTCCACGGCCTCCTTCGCCCCGTCGCCGAAGAGGTCCAGGTCGGCCGGGGTGAGCGGGGCCTCCGCCGCCGCGCAGGCGAGCTGCGGGGCGAGCACGTACGGGTTGGCCGGGTCGAGCACGGTGGCCTCGACCGGCCGCCCGAACAGCGCCTCCGGGTGGTGCACCAGATAGGTGTCGAGCGGGTCGTCCCGGGCCACCAGCACCGCCAGCGCCTCGTCGCCGGAGCGGCCGGCGCGGCCGGCCTGCTGCCAGAGCGACGCCCGGGTGCCCGGCCAGCCGCAGATCAGCACCGCGTCCAGGCCGACCAGGTCGACGCCGAGTTCCAGCGCGTTGGTGGAGGCGAGACCGAGCAGGTCGCCGTGGAGCAGGGCGCGTTCCAGCTCGCGCCGCTCCTCGCGCAGGTAGCCGGCCCGGTAGGCGGCCACCCGGTCGCCGAGCCCGGGTACCGCCTCGTCGAGCGCCCGCCGCGCGTTCGCCGCCACCACCTCGGCGCCCTTGCGGGAGCGGACGAAGGCCAGCGTGCGTACCCCCTCGGCGACGGTGTCGGCGAGCAGGTCCGCGGTCTCCCGCAACGCCGACCGGCGGACCGGCGCGAGGTCCGCGACCTCCCCCGAGGAAGCGGGGAGCAGCGGCGGCTCCCAGAGCGCGAAGGTCACCCCGCCGCGCGGCGAGGTGTCCTCGGTGACGGCCGCCACCGGCAGGCCGGTGAGCCGCCCGGCCGCCGTCGCCGGGTCGCCCGACGTCGCCGAGGCCAGCACGAAGACGGGGGTACGGCCGTACTTCGCGCACTGCCGGCGCAGGCGGCGCAGCACGTGCGCGACGTGTGAGCCGAACACGCCCCGGTAGGTGTGGCACTCGTCGATCACCACGTACGCCAGCCGGCGCAGGAAGCCGGACCAGTGCGCGTGCCCGGGGAGGATGCCGTGGTGCAGCATGTCCGGGTTGGTCAGGACGAACCGCGAGTGCTGGCGGATCCACTCCCGCTCGGCGCGCGGGGTGTCCCCGTCGTAGGTGGCGGGGCGTACCCCGTCGAGTTCCAGGCCGGCGACGGCGCGGAGCTGGTCGGCGGCGAGCGCCTTGGTCGGGGCCAGGTAGAGCACGGTGGCCCTGGGGTCGGCGAGCAGGGTGGCCAGCGCGGGCAGCTGGTAGGCCAGCGACTTGCCGGACGCCGTGCCGGTGGCCACCACCACGTGCTGCCCCGCGTACGCCAGCTCGGCGGCCTCGGCCTGGTGCCGCCAGGGCGCGACCACGCCGCGCCGGGCGAACGCCGCCCGCAGATCCTCGGGAGCCCACTGCGGCCAGGGGGCCGGCTCGCCGGGTCGGGCCGGGACCCGCTCGACGTGGGTGACCGGATCGTCGCCGTGCCGGGCGCGCAGCCGGCGCAGCAGGTCGCCCGGGGCCGCCGTCGGCGGTCGCCCGGGGCCGGGACCTGCGGATACGGTGGCTGCGGGATTCACGTCCTGCACTCTCGCACTGGTGTTCGGAGGTGAACAACTCCGGGCGTGGGTAAGGAGAAGCCTCCGCCGGTGACCAGAGGCCGTCGTGGCGGGGATGGTTAGATGCCCAGGAGAGTTTACGGCTCTCGGAGGAGGGACTGATGGAGCTGTCGCTGGCGACCCGCACCGTGGGGGAGCACACGGTGCTCGAGGTCGGCGGTGAGGTGGACGTCTACACCGCCCCCCGCCTGCGCGAACGGCTCCTCGAGCTGATCGATGGTGGCTCCCGGCGGGTGGTCGTCGACCTCGGCCGGGTGGACTTCCTCGACTCGACCGGCCTCGGCGTGCTGGTCGGCGCCCTCAAGCGGCTCCGCTCGGCCGGTGGCTCCTTCGCCCTGGTCTGCGACAAGGAGCCGCTGCTCAAGATCTTCCGGATCACCGCGCTGGACCAGGTGTTCCCGCTGCACCCCACGGTCGAGGCGGCGATCGCGGCGGACCCCACCGGCGCCGGCGCGTGATGGCGACGGTCCGACTCTCCTTCTCGCCGGCTCCGGTGCACGTGCGCACCGCCCGCCTGGTCGGCGTCGCGGTGGCCCGCCGGGCCGGGGTGCGCGAGAACCTGCTCGACGAGGTGCGGCTGGCCATCGGCGAGGCGTGCACCCGGGCGGTCGCGCTGCACCGGCAGTACGGGCTGCCCGATCCGGTGCTGGTGGAGATGTCCGACGCCGGGGCGTACTCGGTGCGGGTGGTGGACCGCGCGCCGATCGAGGCGGGCATCGGGCTGGCCGCGTTGAACGCCGACGACCTGGCCAACGAGTCGCTGACCGACGAGGCGCTGACCACCGGCGTCGGCTTCGCCCTGCTCGCCGGTTTCGTGGAGGACCTTCAGGTTCGTCCGGTCGACGAGGGCGTCGGCACCGAGGTCCGGATGGTGTGGCCGGTCGGCCGCTGACCTGCGCACTCTGCGTCTACGAGGCCGCGACCCTTCGGGGTCGCGGCCTCGACGTGCTGATGGGCTCCTATATCAGATTTTTCCTCATAACACAGTTACGAAGATCATCCGGACACGGTGTCCCCCGGATGTGACCTCCAACACTGCGCGGGGCTACAGTACCGGGGTTGTCAGCAAGTGATCCTTCCCGCAACCAGCGGGTATGTGCGTTCATCGCTGGTCCGGTGGGGTGGGTTGGCGCGCTTGCGCAACCGCATCCAGGCGTCGGGTCAGTGCGTCCGCTGGCCGGCGCGACAGTGTTCGGTACAGGAGGACATAGATGTCCGGGACCTTGGCCGCCGAAGGCGGCGCGCTGTCCCTTTCCGGAGGAAACCTGACGTACGTCGTCATCGCCGCGGTGATCGCGCTGGTGGCACTCGTCTTCGCCGCCGCCTTGACCAAGGCCGTGCTGGCAGCCGGTAAGGGCACCACCAACATGCAGGAGATCTCCGGAGCGGTACAGGAGGGTGCCTCCGCGTACCTGCTCCGGCAGTTCAGGACGCTGGCGATCTTCGTCGTCGTCGCCGTCGTGCTCCTCTTCCTGCTCCCGGTGCACGACACCGACGGCAGCGAGCTGGCGGTGAAGCTCGGCCGGTCCGCGTTCTTCGTGGTCGGTGCCCTGTTCAGCGCGTCCATCGGTGGCGCCGGCATGTGGCTGGCCACCCGCGCCAACCTGCGGGTCGCCGCGGCGGCCCGCGAGGCGCAGGGCGGGCGCGAGGCCGCCATGAAGATCGCCTTCCGCACCGGCGGTGTGGTCGGCTTCCTCACCGTCGGGCTCGGCCTCTTCGGCGCCGCGATGGTCGTCCTGCTCTTCAAGGGCGACGCGCCGACGGTGCTGGAGGGCTTCGGCTTCGGCGCCGCCCTGCTGGCCATGTTCATGCGGGTCGGCGGCGGCATCTTCACCAAGGCCGCCGACGTCGGCGCCGACCTGGTCGGCAAGGTCGAGCAGGGCATCCCCGAGGACGACCCGCGCAACGCGGCCACCATCGCGGACAACGTGGGCGACAACGTCGGCGACTGCGCCGGCATGGCCGCCGACCTGTTCGAGTCGTACGCGGTGACCCTGGTCGCGGCCCTGATCCTGGGTCGTGCCGCGTTCGGCGAGGACGGCCTGGTCTTCCCGCTGATCATCTCCACCATCGGTGTCCTCGTCGCGATCATCGGCGTCTTCATCACCCGGCTGCGCGTCTCGGACCGCAACGGCCTGACCGCGATCAACCGGGCCTTCTATCTCTCCGCGGTGATCTCGGCGGTGCTGGTGGCGATCGCCGCCTTCGCCTACCTGCCGGCGACCTTCGCCGAGCTGGAGGGCGGGCTGACCGACGTCGACCAGAACCCGCGGATCGTCGCCATCGGCGCGGTCGTCATCGGCATCGTGCTGGCCGCCGCCATCCAGGCGCTGACCGGCTACTTCACCGAGACCAACCGGCGCCCGGTGCAGGACATCGGCAAGAGCTCGCAGACCGGCGCGGCCACCGTCATCCTCGCCGGCATCAGCGTCGGCCTGGAGTCGGCCGTCTACTCTGCGCTGCTGATCGCCGCCGGCGTCTTCGGGGCGTTCCTGCTCGGCGGCAGCTCCATCACGCTCTCGCTCTTCGCGGTCGCGCTGGCCGGCACCGGCCTGCTCACCACCGTCGGCGTGATCGTCGCGATGGACACCTTCGGCCCGATCTCCGACAACGCGCAGGGCGTGGCGGAGATGTCCGGCGACATCGACGAGAACGGCGCCCGGATCCTGACCGAGCTGGACGCGGTGGGCAACACCACCAAGGCGATCACCAAGGGCATCGCGATCGCCACGGCGGTGCTCGCCGCGACCGCGCTGTTCGGCTCGTACACCGACACCCTGCGCACCGCGTACGCCGACGCCGGGGTCGGGGACGTCGGCACCGAGATCCTCAACTCGCTGAACGTGTCCAACCCGCGCAACCTGGTCGGTCTGATCATCGGTGCGGCGGTGGTCTTCCTCTTCTCCGGGTTGGCCATCAACGCGGTGTCCCGCTCGGCGGGGGCCGTGGTGATGGAGGTCCGCCGGCAGTTCCGCGAGCTGCCCGGGATCATGGACCGCACCCAGCGCCCCGAGTACGGCAAGGTCGTCGACATCTGCACCCGGGACGCGCAGCGTGAGCTGATGACCCCCGGTCTGCTGGCCATCCTCGCGCCGATCGCGGTCGGCTTCGGCCTCGGGCCCGGCGCGCTGGCGGCGTACCTGGCCGGGGCGATCGGTGCCGGCACGCTGATGGCGGTCTTCCTGGCCAACTCCGGTGGCGCCTGGGACAACGCCAAGAAGCTGGTCGAGGACGGCGCGTACGGCGGCAAGGGCTCCGAGGCGCACGCCGCGACGGTCATCGGCGACACCGTCGGTGACCCGTTCAAGGACACCGCCGGCCCGGCGATCAACCCGCTGATCAAGGTGATGAACCTGGTCTCGCTGCTGATCGCGCCGGCCGTGGTGGCGTGGAGCGTCGGCGACGACCGCAACACCCCGCTGCGGGTGACGATCGCGCTGGTCGCGACCCTGATCGTGGTGGCCGCGGTGGTGTTCAGCAAGCGCAAGGGCGTGGCGATGGACTCCTCCGACGGCGGCTCCGGCGCGGGTAGCCCGGAGCGGGCGGAGACGGTCAACGCCTGAGGCGACGGTGGGTTCCCGGTCGGCCGACCGCCGGCCGGGAACCCGTCCGCCGCGCCCCGAGGGCGGCAAACCTGAGCGGTGGCGCATCGGCGCGGAGGCCGTACGCTGCAACGCATGCGTACGTGCCGGGCGGCAGCCGCCGGAAAGCTCACGGTGGTCCTGGCCACGCTCGTGCTCGCCGTCGCCGGCTGCGGCGGTGGGCCCACCCCGCGGGCCTGGGCCGCCTCGGTCTGCGAGGCGCTCACCCCCTGGCGGGCCGAGATCAGCAAGCTCACCAGCAGCACCGACCAGCAGATGACCGCGCAGACCACCCCGGCGCAGGCCAAGGAGAACCTGGTCCGGCTCTTCGCCGGCGCGGCGGACGCCAGCGAGACCGCCCGGCGCCGGGTCGCCGACGCCGGTGTCCCGGAGACCGAGCACGGCGAGGAGATCTCCAAGGGGTTCCAGAGCACCCTGGAGAAGGTCCGGGACGCGTACGGCCGGGCCCGCGACACCATCGACGGGCTCGGCACCGGCGAGGCCAGCACCTTCTACGACGGCGTCAAGGCCACGGTCGAGACGCTCACCAAGGAGTACGACGCGAGCGCGCTGGACACCAGCCGGCTCAACGATCAAGAGCTCAAACAGGCCTTTCACGAGGTTCCGGAGTGTCGCTGACCCCTCCCGACTCACCCCCCGAACCGGTGCGCCAGCTCTCGCTGTTCGGCACCGAGGCGGCGGACCCGTCCGTCGCCGACCTGGCCGGCCTGCTCGCCGGCCCCGGCGAGGTGGGCCGGATGGGGCGTACCGCCCGACTGTCGATCGCGGTCGACGCCGCCTGGCGGGTGCACGTGCTCGTCGCCGAGCTGGGGTCGCGGGGGCTGGCCGCGAGCTGGGAGGCGACCGAGGACCAGCGCTACGCCGTGCGCACCTCGTACGCGCGGACCCTCGCGCCGCTGGCGACGGCCTGGCTGACCGACGCGGGCCGCAAGCGCCCGCCCGCGCATTTCCATCTCAACGGTCGGCGGCTGCGGCTCTGGCTGGCCGCCGCCGGCCGGTCCGACCCCGCGGGGTTCCTGCTCGGGCTCGGCCCCGGAGACCAGGAGTGGTGGCCGACCGTGCGGGCGGCGCTCGCCGCCGTGGGCCTGCCGACGGCGGTGTCGGAGCCCGACGACGGCGCGCCGGCCTTCCGGATCGCCGGCCGTCGGCGGCTGACCCGGCTGGCCGAGCTGGTCGGCGAGCGGCCGTCGGCCGCCCCGCCGGAGGCCTGGCCGACCCCGACCTGAAGGGGCGCGCAAGATCGACTCCAGGTCGGCGAGGTGGCGGCATCAGGGCCACCGGGACACCGCCGTCCCGCCGTAACGGAGTCGATCAGACCGGGTCGGGCAGGCGCGGCGACGAGGTGTCCGATCGGGGACAGCCGGGCGGCGTCTCGGCCGGTAAAACGGCTCGGTGACCCTCGGCCGAGGGTCCGCCATCGTCACAGTGGCCCGCCTCCGGCCCTACCCACGGTGTACGGTGGCGCCGTCCGGCCCGTGAAGCCCGCGCGGCGCCGTGGCGCCCGCCGCGCGGAGGCTGTTTGCCGCCCGCGAAACCCGAAACCCCGGCGGCGCGTTACGTTGGACATCCGGACCGCCGGTGGTCCGGTGGGGTGCAACACGGCCCGAATCGGGCATGGAGCAGGAGTGAGGTCGGGGAGAGACGTGCCGAGCAACGCTGGAACCACCCGTCTGGTCATCGTCGAGTCACCGGCGAAGGCCAAGACGATCTCGGGCTACCTCGGCCCGGGATACGTCGTGGAGGCCAGCTTCGGCCACGTCCGGGACCTCCCGCGCAACGCCGCCGACGTGCCCGCCAAGTACAAGGGCGAGGCGTGGGCCCGGCTCGGGGTGGACGTCGACAACGGCTTCCACGCCCTCTACGTCGTCTCCGCCGACCGTAAGCAGCAGATCAGCAAGCTGATGAAGCTGGCCAAGGAGGTCGACGAGATCTTCCTGGCGACGGACGAGGACCGTGAGGGCGAGGCGATCGCCTGGCACCTGGTGGAGACGCTCAAGCCCAAGGTGCCGGTCAAGCGGATGGTCTTCCACGAGATCACCAAGCCGGCGATCCAGGCGGCGGTGGCCAACCCCCGCGAGATCGACCGCGACCTGGTCGACGCCCAGGAGGCGCGCCGCATCCTCGACCGGCTGTACGGCTACGAGGTCTCGCCGGTGCTGTGGAAGAAGGTCATGCCGAAGCTCTCGGCGGGCCGGGTGCAGTCCGTGGCGACCCGGATCGTGGTCGAGCGGGAGCGGCAGCGGATGGCCTTCCGCACCGCCGAGTACTGGGACATCCTGGCCACCCTGGCCGTGGCGAACGCCGGCGAGGGCCCGCGCAGCTTCAACGCCACCCTGGTCGCGCTGAACGGCGACCGGATCGCCACCGGCAAGGACTTCGAGCCCACCACGGGTCGGGTCCGGGCCGGCGCCGGCGTCGTGCACCTCGACGAGGGCGGCGCCCGGGGCCTGGCGGCCCGCCTCGACGGGCGGCCGTTCACCGTCACCCGGGTCGAGGAGAAGCCCTACCGCCGCCGCCCGTACGCGCCGTTCATCACCTCCACCCTCCAGCAGGAGGCGGCCCGCAAGCTGCGCCTCTCCTCGCAGCAGACGATGCGCACCGCGCAGCGCCTGTACGAGAACGGCTACATCACCTACATGCGTACCGACTCGGTGAACCTGTCGGAGACCGCCGTCTCGGCGGCCCGCCGGCAGATCGTCGACCTGTACGGCGAGCGCAGCGTGCCGCCGGAGCCGCGCCGCTACACCGGCAAGGTGAAGAACGCGCAGGAGGCGCACGAGGCGATCCGCCCGGCGGGGGACAACTTCCGCACCCCGGGCGAGGTGGCCAAGGAGCTGTCGGCCGAGGAGTTCAAGCTCTACGAGCTGATCTGGCGGCGCACCATCGCCTCGCAGATGACCGACGCGGTCGGCTCCAGCGTCTCGGTGCGCATCCGCGCCGTCTCCTCCGCCCAGGAGGAGGCCGACTTCGGCGCGACCGGCAAGACCATCACCGACCCGGGCTTCCTGCGGGCGTACGTCGAGTCGAGCGACGACGAGAACGCCGAGGCCGAGGACGCCGAGCGCCGGCTGCCCACCCTGGTCAAGGACCAGCCACTGACCGCCGACGAGCTGGCCGCGCAGGGCCACCACACCCAGCCGCCGTCGCGCTACACCGAGGCGTCGCTGGTCAAGGCGCTGGAAGAGCTGGGCATCGGCCGCCCGTCGACGTACGCGTCGATCATGCAGACGATCCAGGACCGCGGGTACGTCTTCAAGCGCGGCCAGGCGATGATCCCGTCCTTCCTGGCGTTCGCGGTGATCGGGCTGCTGGAGCGGCACTACCCGCGCCTGATCGACTACGACTTCACCGCCAGCATGGAGAACGAGCTGGACGAGATCGCCGGCGGTGACCACGCGGCGGTCGACTTCCTCACCTCCTTCTACTTCGGCAGCGCCAACGGCACCGGCGACCAGGCCATCGCCCACGCCGGCGGGCTGAAGAAGCTGGTCACCGAGAACATCACCGACATCGACGCGCGCAGCGTCAACTCGATCCCGCTCTTCACCGACGAGGAGGGCCGCGAGGTCGTCGTCCGGGTGGGCCGGTTCGGGCCGTACCTGCAGCGGGCGGTGCCGGGCGAGCAGCCCGCGCCGAAGGCGGAGGGCGAGGAGGGCGGCGCCCCGGGCGACCGGGCACCGATCCCCGAGGGGCTGGCGCCCGACGAGCTGACCCCGGAGAAGGTGCACGAGCTGTTCCTCGGCGGCGGGGGCGAGCGCAAGCTCGGCGACGACCCGGCCACCGGCGAGCCGATCCTGCTCAAGTCCGGCCGGTTCGGCCCGTACGTGGCCAGCGGCGAGCGGAAGTCCTCGCTGCTGCGCTCGCAGACGCCGGACTCGCTCACCCTCGACGAGGCGTTGAAGCTGCTCAGCCTGCCCCGGCTGATCGGCGTGGCCCCCGACGGGGTCGAGGTCTTCGCCAACAACGGCCGCTACGGCCCGTACGTCAAGCGCGGTGACGAGTTCCGTTCGCTGGACTCGGAAGACAAGATGTTCACCGTCACGCTGGACGAGGCGCTGGCGCTGCTGGCCGCCCCGAAGGCCCGCCAGCGCCGCGCCGCCGCGCCGCCGCTGCGGGAGATGGGCGTCGACCCGCTGACCGAGAAGCCGCTGGTCATCAAGGACGGCCGGTTCGGGCCGTACGTGACCGACGGCGAGTTCAACGCGTCGCTGCGCCGGGGCCAGACCCCGGAGGAGCTGACCATCGAGCAGGCCTCCGAGATGCTGGCCGAGAAGCGGGCGAAGGGTCCGGCGCCGAAGAAGAAGGCGGCCGCCAAGAAGGCCCCGGCCAAGAAGGCGACGGCGGCGAAGAAGACCGCCGCGGCCAAGTCGACGGCGGCCAAGAAGACCACCACCGCCAAGGCGACGGCGGCCAAGAAGGCCCCGGCGAAGAAGGCCGCCCCGAAGAAGGCGGCCAGCACCGCCGAGTGACGGACCCCGGGCGCCTCGGCGCCCGGGGAGCACTCAGCCGAGGATCCGGTCCAGGTGCGGGTTGGTGAAGAGCCGGTCCGGGTCCAGGCGGTCGCGGACCGCCAGGAAGTCGGCGAAGCGGGGGTACGCCGTGGCGAGCGACGCCGCGTCCCGGTAGTGCAGCTTGCCCCAGTGCGGCCGGCCGCCGAGGTCGGTGGCCACCTCCTCGAAGGCCCGGAAGTACGGCTCGTACGGCATGCCGACGTACTGGTGGATCGCCACGTACGCGGACTCCCGGCCGTAGCCGTGCGACAGCCAGATGTCGTCGGCGGCGGTGAACCGCACCTCGACCGGGAAGAGCACCTTGAACGGCAGCCCGTCGACGATCCGCCGGAGCGCGTCGAGCGCGGTCGGCAGGGCGGCGCGCGGCAGGGCGTACTCCATCTCCACGAAGCGGACCCGGCGCGGGGTGCAGAAGACCGTGTCGGAGCGGCCGGTGTAGGTGCGTTCGGTGAGCGCCCGGGCGGAGACCGCGCTGATGGTCGGGGCCAGCGCCGGCACGGCGCGGCCCAGCCGGCAGGCCCCGGCGAAGACGGTGTTGGCGAGGAAGTCGTCGTCCAGCCAGCCGCGCCACCGGGGCAGCGGCCGGTCGTCGGCGGGCACCCGGTCGTTGGTCTTGACCTGCACCCGCGCGGTGTACGGGAACCAGTAGAACTCGACGTGGTCGTGCGCGTCGATCAGGGGCGGCAGCTCGGCGAGCACCGAGTCCAGCGGCGCCGGGCGCTCGTGGGCGCGCAGCACGAAGGCGTCGACGCAGCGCAGGGTCACCTCGACCAGCACGCCGAGCGCGCCCAGCCCGACCCGGGCGGCGGCGAAGACGTCCGGCTGCTCGTCGGCGGAGCAGCGCAGCACCTCGCCGGTGCCGGTGACCAGGGTCAGCGCCGTGACGAAGGTGGACAGGCAGCCGTATCCTGCTCCGGTGCCGTGGGTGCCGGTGGAGATCGCGCCGGCGACGGTCTGGGCGTCGATGTCGCCGAGGTTGGGCAGCGCGAGCCCGTGCCGGGCGAGCAGCGCGTTGAGCGTCTGCAGGGTCATCCCGGCGGGCACGGTGACCAGGCGTCGGTCCCGGTCGACCCGGACGTCGGTCGCCAGGCTGGTCAATTCGATCCGCCGGCTGTCGGCCACGGCGATCGGGGTGAACGAGTGGCCGCTGCCGACCACCCGGATGCGTTCGCCGGCGGCCGCGGCGTCCCGGACGGCCTCGGTGACGGCGTCCAGCGTGGCGGGGCGCAGGATGGCGGTGGCGGTGCTGTGCTGGTTGCCGGCCCAGTTGGACCATGCGGTGGCGGTACCGGCCATCGGCGCGCTCCTCGACATGAATATGAACTGACTTCATATCAGGAACGTTGTTCCTGGTAAATACCGCAATCGAGGTCCGCTCGTTGTACCGGTAGTCACGGACTCGTGACAACCAGATATGTTCTTCCGTCGAAGGGGGGTGGCGCCGAGTGTCCACACCAGCCGCCACGACCGGGCCGCTGCGCCGCGTTCCGGTGCAGGGTCGAAGTGTCGCGCGGGTCCAGCGGATGTTGGACGCCTGTGCCGAACTCGTCGACGAAGTGGGGTACGAGGGACTGACCACCACGCTGCTCGCCGAACGTGCCGAGGTGGCGATCGGGTCGGTCTACCAGTTCTTTCCGGACAAGCGGGCGATCGTGCAGGCGCTGACCCTGCGCACGATGGAGTCCTACCTGCAGCGGCTCGACGAGCGGTTCGCCTCGGACGACCTGACCCACTGGTGGGACGGCGTCGACGCGGGGATCGACGAGTACATCACGATGCACCGGACGGTCCCGGGGTTCCGTACCCTGCACTTCGGCGACGTGGTCGACCTGCACCTGCTCGATGAGCAGCGGGACAACAACGGCGTGATCGCCGACCAGTTGGCCCGGGTGCTGACCGAGCGGTTCGGCATGACCGACGAACCGCGGCTGCGGTTCTGCCTGGAGATCGCCGTCGAGGCCGCGGACGCCCTGATCAAGCTGGCGTTCCGCCGCAAGCCCGAGGGCGACGAGCGGGTCCTCGCCGAGGCCAAGGCGCTGATCCGCGAGTACCTGCACCGCCACGTGGACGCCACCGACGCCGTCCAACCCGGCTGACGGCCCGGGCCGGGCGGCCCCGGTCAGAGGAAGGCGTGCCCCTCGCCGCGGTAGGTGGGCACGGTGGCGACCACCTCGTCACCGGAGACCAGGTGCAACTCGTTGACGTGCTCACAGAGCTCGCCCGCCTTGGCGTGCCGGAACCACACCCGGTCGCCGACCCGCAGCCCGGCCGCCGCGGCGCCGGCCAGCGGGGTCTGCACCTCACCGGCTCCCTCGGTGCCGACCAGCGTCAGCCCGGCCGGCAGCCAGGGCCGGGGCAGCCGGCTCCGCTCGGCCGGGCCGGAGGCGATCCAGCCGCCGCCGAGCACCGTCGCCAGCTGCGGCGTCGGCCGGCGGACCACGGCACAGGCGAAGAACGCCGCCGGGGTCGGCTGCCAGGCGCGGTAGGCGTCGAACAGCGTCGGCCCGTACAGGCCCGATCCCGCGGTGACCTCGGTGACCGCGGGATCGGCGCTGGTGGCGGCCACGCTGCCGGTGCCGCCGCCGTTGACGAACTCCAGGTCGGCGTGTTCGCGTACCGCCGCGACCGCCGCGCCCCGGCGGGCCAGCAGTTCCCGGTACGACCCGCGCTGCGCCAGCCGGATCGCGGCACCCATGACGGCCCGCCCCGGCGGCGCGTCGCCGAGGCCGGCGATCTGCGCCTCGTACGCCATCAGCCCGACCAGCCGGAAGCCCGGCCGGGCGGCGACGGCGGCGGCGAGCGCGCCGGCGGCCCGGGCGCTGTGCACCGGTGAGCGGCGCACCCCGACGTGCACCCGCCCGCCCAGCGGTCGCCAGGAGGCGTCCAGTTCGAGGCAGACCCGCAGCTCCGGCCGCCGGCCGGGGGCGCGGACCGCGTCGACCAGGTCGAGCTGTTCGGTGCCGTCGATCATCAGGGTGACCGCCGCGGCGAGCGCCGGGTCGGCGGCCAGCTCGGCGAGCGCCGCCCGCTCCGCTGTCGGATACGCGACCAGCGCGTCGTCGGTCACCCCGGAGCGGACCAGCCAGATCGCCTCGGACAGGGTGAACGCCATCACGCCGGCCCAGCCCGGCCGGCCCAGCACCCGGGTGGTCAGCTCCCGGGAGCGGATCGACTTGCTGGCGGCGCGGACCGGCTTGCCGCCCGCCCGGTCGGCCAGCGCGGCGGCGTTGGCGTCGAAGGCCGTGAGGTCGACCACGGCGTACGGCGGGTCGAGGTGGGCGGTCGCCGAGTCGAGGCGCTCGCGCAGGGTGTCGCTGTCGATGGCCACGGGTGCACGCTAACTGTCCGGGATAGTAATGCGAAATACCCTCATGTACCGCCGGGCTGCGGTCGCTGGTGCTGGCGGCCTAGGCTCGGCGAGCAGGAGAATGTCGCCGGTGGGGAGGCCCCCCACCGGGACTAGAGTGTTCCACCGGGACTGCCCAGCGTTGGGCCGGCACGTGGAGGTACGGCCATCGAAAGCCAGAAGAACGGCGAGTCGCCCGGCGTGTCGACGCCCGGGGCGCAGTCCGGAGCAGCCCAGGCCGACCGGTCCGGCGCCGCCGCGATCCGTTCGGTGCTGCGCATCCGGCCGTTCCGTCGGCTCTGGATCGTGCTCGGTGCGGCCTCCTTCGGCGACTGGCTGGGCCTGCTCGCCACCTCCGTCTTCGCCGCCGCCCAGGTCTCCGGCAGCACCGCCAAGGGTGCCGCCTTCGGCACGCTGATCGCGGTCCGGCTGCTGCCGGCGCTGATCCTCGGGCCGGTGGCCGGCGTGCTCGCCGACCGCTTCGACCGGCGCTGGACGATGGTCATCTGCGACCTGCTGCGCTTCGTGCTCTTCGCCTCGATCCCGCTGCTCGCCCTCACCGGGGCCAGCGGTGGCGTCGTGGTCACCTGGGCGGCGATCGCCACCTTCCTGATCGAGACCATCACCCTGCTCTGGATCCCGGCCAAGGAGGCCGCGGTTCCCAACCTGATCCCGCGCGCCCGGCTGGAGACCGCCAACCAGCTCACGCTGATCACCACATACGGGCTGACCCCGGTGGCCGCCGCGATCGCCCTGGCGGTGCTCGACCGCAGCGTCCGCGCGGCGACCGGCGGCGAGATGCCGGGCTGGGCCGAGCCCGCCCAGCTCGCCCTCTGGTTCAACTCCTTCTCCCGGCTGGCCACCGCGCTGGTGGTGGCCTTCGGCATCAAGGAGATCAGCCAGGCGCAGGCCGGCGAGCAGGAGCGCACCGAGCAGAGCATGATGCGCCAGTTCACCGAGGGCTGGAAGTTCATCAAGCAGACCCCGCTGGTACGCGGCCTGGTGCTGGGCATCTTCGGCGCGTTCGCCGGCGGCGGCATCGTGATCGGCACGGCCAAGTTCTTCGCCGCCTCGCTCGGCGCCGGCGACGCCGCCTTCTACATGCTCTTCGGGGCGATCTTCATCGGCCTGGCCCTCGGCATCGGGCTCGGCCCGATGATCGTCCGGGACATGTCCCGCCGCCGCTGGTTCGGCATGAGCATCGTGCTGGCCAGCGCGTCCGTGCTGGTGCTCGCCTTCGCCATCCACCTGTCGATGGCCATGCTCGGCGCGATCCTGGTCGGCGCCGGTGCCGGGATGGCCTTCCTCGCCGGCACCACGCTGCTCGGCGGCGAGGTCGCCGACGAGGTACGCGGCCGGGTCTTCGCCGTGGTGCAGATCGGCACCCGGCTGGTGCTGATCCTGGCCATCGCGCTGAGCAGCCTCCTGGTCGGCGTCGGCGGCTCCCGCAAGCTCACCATCGCCGACCTCGGCGTCTCCGTCTCCTCCACCCGGCTGCTGCTGCTCGCGGCCGGCGCCGCCGGCATCTTCGCCGGGATCAGTGCGTTCGGGCAGATGGATGACAAGAAGGGCGTGCCGGTCCTCGCCGACCTCTGGGGCTCGATCCGCGGTCGCCCGCTGATGCCCGCCGAGCCCTTCGTCTCCTCCGGCCTCTTCGTGGTCTTCGAGGGCGGCGAGGGCGCCGGCAAGTCCACCCAGCTCGACACGCTCGCCGAGCGGCTGCGCGGGCAGGGCCGGGACGTGGTGGTCACCCGCGAGCCGGGCGCCACCGGGGTGGGCGAGCGGATCCGGTCGCTGGTGCTCGACAACGCCGGCGCCGAGGCACCCTCGCCGCGCGCCGAGGCGCTGCTCTACGCCGCCGACCGGGCGCACCACGTCGCCACCGTGGTCCGCCCGGCGCTGGTCCGGGGCGCGGTGGTGATCAGCGACCGGTACGTCGACTCCTCCCTGGCCTACCAGGGCGCCGGCCGGACGCTGCCGGTCGAGGAGGTCTCCTGGCTCTCCTCGTGGGCCACCGGCGGGCTCAAGCCCGACCTGGTGGTGCTGCTCGACGTCGACCCGCGCACCGGCCTGTCCCGGGTGGCCTCCCGCAACCAGGGCACCGACCGGCTGGAGGCCGAGTCGCTCGCCTTCCACGAGCGGGTCCGGTACGCCTTCCTCGACCTCGCCGCCAACGACCCGAAGCGCTACCTGGTGCTGGACGCCGCCCGGCCGGCCGAGGAGATCGCCGCCCTGGTCGCCCGCCGGGTCGAGGAGTTCCTGGTGGACCCGGCCGCCATCGTGCACCCGCGCCCCGCCCACGGGCCGGACACCTCGGTGCAGCCCGAGTTATCCGACGCGGAGCTGGTGACGATGGAGCACCGGACCTGATGCCGGACGTCTTCGCCGACCTGGTCGGTCAGGACGAGGCGGTCGCCACCCTGCGCCACGCCGCGGCGGCGGCCGCCGCCGTGCTGCGCGCCGCCCACCCGGCCGCCGTCGGATCGGGACAGGCCGAGGTCGAGGGGCAGCCGGGGGTCGACCCGGGTGCGGGGATGACCCACGCCTGGATCTTCACCGGCCCGCCCGGCTCCGGCCGGTCGGTGGCCGCGCGCGCCTTCGCCGCCGCGTTGCAGTGCGCGTACGGCACCGGCTGCGGCGAGTGCCCCGGCTGCCACACCACGATGACCGGCACCCACGCCGACGTGCGCCTGGTGGTGCCAGAGGGGCTCTCCATCGGGGTCGGTGAGATGCGCGCGCTGGTGCTCCGGGCGGCCAGCACCCCGTCCGGCGGGCGCTGGCAGATCGTGATCATCGAGGACGCCGACCGGCTCACCGAGGCCGCCGGCAACGCCCTGCTCAAGGCGATCGAGGAGCCGCCGCCGCGGACCGTCTTCCTGCTCTGCGCCCCGTCCACCCACCCGGACGACGTGTCGGTGACCATCCGGTCGCGCTGCCGGGTCGTACCGCTGCGGCAGCCGCCGGCCGCCGCGGTGGCCGAGGTGCTGGTGCGCCGGGACGGCATCGCGCCCGACGTGGCGCAGTGGGCGGCGGCGGCCGCGCAGGGGCACGTCGGGCGGGCCCGGCGGCTGGCCCGCGACCCCGAGGCGCGGCAGCGCCGGGACGCGGTGCTGGCGGTGCCCCGCCGGCTGACCGGCGTCGGCGCCGCGCTCGACGCGGCGTCGGCCCTGATCGAGGCGGCCGAGGCGGAGGCCGAGGCTTCCGTGGCCGAGGCTGACGCGGGCGAGCGGGCGGCGTTGCAGACCGCGCTCGGCGCGGGCGGCACCGGGCGGGGCGCGGCCGGCGCGATGCGCGGCGCCGCCGGGCAGCTCAAGGACCTTGAGAAGCGGCAGAAGTCCCGGGCCACCCGCGCCCAGCGGGACGCGCTGGACCGGGCCCTGGTCGACCTGGCCGGCTTCTACCGGGACGCGCTCACGATGGCGCTGCGCGCCCCGGTGGCCCCGGTGCACACCGACACCGCCGCGATGGCCGAGGCCGGCGCGCAGAAGTGGGACGCCGAGGGCGCGCTGCGGCGGTTGGAGGCCGTGCTGGAGTGCCGGGCGGCGATCGAGGCGAACGTCAAGCCCCGGATCGCGGTCGAGGCGATGATGCTCACCCTCTGGAGGGGATAGTTTCCGCTGTCCACAGGCATCGACAGGTGTCGCGGGCGTGCGGTACGGTCCGGTGTGCCGTGGTGACGGTGAGGGCACGCAGGGTGATGGTCGGCCGGGGGGAGAACCGATGCCGCGCGAGATCGATGAGGCGTGGATCGAGGAGGCGGTGCGGCGTTACCGCCGGATCGAGTCCCTCCAGGCCGAGTTCGACCAGGCGGTCGACACCGTCGAGGTCACCGTCCGGTCGCCGGACGGGCTGGTCGAGGTGGTGGTGACCGCCGGCGGCCGGATCACCGACGTCCGCTTCCTGGGCCCGCTGCACTCCCGCCACCCGCGCGACGTCGCCGGCTCGGTGCAGGCCGCCGTCACCGCCGCGGCGGACGCCGCGCAGTGGGCCCGGGAGAAGCTGCACAACGAGACCTTCGCGGCGTACCGGCCGCTGGCGGGAGCCTGAGATGGACGCGCTGCGCGCCCTCGCCGCCCGCCTCGAGGAGGCGAGCGACACGCTGGCCGTGCTCGCCCGCACGGTGACCGCCACCGACCCGGCCCACCCGGCGTTCGGCGCGGACGCCCCGGGCCGCCCCGGCGAGGTCGGCCGGGCGCTGCACCGGCAGTGGACCGCCGCCACCGGCGACCGGGCCCGCGAGGCGGGGGCGGCCGCCGCCCGGCTCGCCGCCGCGGCCGCCGCCGTCCGCAGCGCCGCCGACCGCTACGCCGGCACCGACGACACCGCCGGCCGGCGGCTGTCCGGGGAGCGCTGATGGACGCCCTGGACCGGCTCGCCGAGCCCGGCCTGGAGCTGCTGCGCCGGGTCGACCACCTGCTCGCCGCCGGCGCTCCCGAGGGCCACCGGCTCTGGCCGCTGCTGCGCCGGATGCAGGTGCTGCCCGGCGACGCGCTGCGCGCCTTCCTCGACCTGCACCCGGCGCCGCTGACGACCGCCGGGCACGCCGTGCGCCGGCTCGTCCGGGGGTACGACGACGCGTGCGCCGCCCTCACCGACCCGGGCCTGTGGTCCGGCCCGGCCGCCGCCGCGTACGACGAGGCCCGCGCGGCGCTGCTGCGCCACCTCGACGAGGGGCCGGAGAGCCTGGTCGGGCGGATCGAGTCGACCGCCGGGTACGCCGACGCGCTCGCCCACTGGGTGGAGGGCAGCCGGCTGGCGGTGGCCCGGGTCCTCGCCGAGGTGCTCGGCTCCACCGAGGCGGTACGCGTCCTCGCCGCGACCGCGCCGGGCGGCGACTCCGCCAGCGGCACCGGCGCGGCGGCGGAGATCGCCACCAGGGTGCTCGCGGTGCTCGGGGTGGCGTACGACGGGGCGGAGACGCTGCTGCGCCAGTGGTCGCCGAGCCTGGCCGAGTCCACCTGGCGGGCGTCGACCGGCGGCCCGGTCCGCTACGACAGCACCACCCGGGTGGGTCGCTGACCGGGGTGGTCCACGGCGCCGCGCGCGGCACCCGGCCTGGACCGGGGCCCGGCGGCGGCGCCGTGGCCATTCCCTGCACCCCCCGCAGGTCTGCCTCCACTCAACGCCTCCACCCGGGCGTTTGTCCCGCCCCGAGGCCCGATTCAGCCGTCCGGGCGAGGCGCAAGGGAACGAGTCGACGATCGTGGATGACTGCACGGGGTAACCGCGCGGCGACGGGTGGCCGGGCCGGCGCCGGTCGTCCGTCGTAGGGTGGACCGCATGGGCATGCTCTGCGCGGTCAGCTTCAACCGGTACGGGCGCCTCTACTACCTCGACCCGGGTGAGCTGCGGCCGCAGGTCGGCGACCGGGTGCTGGTCCCGACCGACGACGGGCCCGAGGTGGCCGAGTGCGTCTGGGCGGCGCAGTGGGTGTCCGAGGAGACCGACGGCTTCCCGAAGCTGGCCGGGCTGGCCCAGGAGGAGGACCTGCGCCGCGACGAGCTGCTGCGCCGGCGCAAGGCCGAGGCGAAGGTGGCCGCCAAGCGGCTGATCCGGGAGCACGGGCTGCCGATGAAGGTCGTCGCCGTGGACCACGTCCTGGGCGAGGGCGACGCCGGCGGCGACCGGACCACCGTCTACTTCACCGCCCCGCACCGGGTGGACTTCCGCTCCCTGGTCCGCGACCTGGGCGCGACCCTGCGCTGCCGGGTCGAGCTGCGCCAGCTCTCCGCCCGGGACTCGGCGCGGGTGCAGGGCGGCATCGGCTCCTGCGGTCGTGACCTGTGCTGCGCCACCTTCCTCAACGACTTCGAGCCGGTGACCATCCGGATGGCGAAGGACCAGGACCTACCGCTGAACCCGCTGCGGATCTCCGGCGCCTGCGGCCGGCTGATGTGCTGCCTGAAGTACGAGCACCCGCTCTACCAGCGGTTCCAGGAGTCCGCCCCGCCGGTCGGCAGCCGGGTCTCCACGCCCGAGGGCGACGGCAAGGTGGTGGGCCACAGCGTCCCCCGGGACGCGGTCACGGTACGGCTGGACGCCGACGGCTCCCGCTGCTCCTGCTCCCGCGCCTCGGTCTGCGCCCCCCGCCAGGCCCACGACCAGCACTACTCCACCTGACCCACCCGCCCTGCGCCCGGCCCCCTGTCTCCGTTGATCATGAAGTTGACGGCGAAGTCGATCTCGTCAACTACGGCCAACTTCATGATCAACGCGGATTGCGGGCCCGTCGAGGGTGACCGGGGGTTCGGCGAGGCGGGGGGTGAGGGTGGTCTTCGGGGCGAGCCAGGAGGCGGTGGGGGACTGGTCGGGGTTCAACTGCCAGTCCCGGGACACCCGGTCGACCGCGATCGGGTAGATGGTCAGTGAGCCGTCCGGGTCGATCCGCATCCGCAGGAACGACTTCGAGTCCTCGATGCCCTGGCCGGCGAAGAGCTCGTTGACGTTCACCCCGAACGCCCCCGCCACCAGCAGGTACGCCGCCACCACCTGGCTGGACACCAGCCCGATCACCGGGCCGTAGACGACCGCCGCGGCGACCGCCGGCAGCGGCCAGGGCCAGTCGTAGAAGGGCAGCGCCAGCCAGGCCCAGGTGCCGGCGGCGGCGAGCGCCACCTGGGCCAGCCCGTGGGTGACCCCGAGGATCCAGTGCCGGACGTGCCGTTTCCCGCCGGCGCTCGGTGGCTTGGCGAAGAAGGCCGCCCCGAGCAGCGTCACCCCCAGCATGATCACCAACGGGACGCTGAACAGCCGCTGCTCGGTGCTGCCCGTCCGGTTCGCCGTCACCCCGGCCATGGCCAGCATGAGCAGCGTGTGGAGGGCCCCGAGCAGGGTGGTGAAGCCCGGGTTGCGGAACGGCAGCCGGGGGAAGATCCCCCAGCCGTACCGCCGGGAACGGGCCGCGTCCGGGTAGCGGCCGACCAGGTCGTACGGGCGGGTGGCGCTGGCCCGGCGGGACAGGGTGTCCTTCGGCGGCACCTCGATCCGCTCCGGCAGCTTGTGCGTCGGGTACAGGTACGCCCCGCCACCCCCGCAGGTGATCAGCTGCCGCTCCGGGCCGGCGTACCGGGCGTAGTGGTGCAGGTCGCCGGAGATGAGCAGCCGCACGTGCGCGCCGGTCGGGGCGAGGATCGTCCGGATGAAGTAGTCGATCGAGTCGTACGCGGTGGGGTGGTCGACGGACTTGACCCACGTCGGCGCCGGCACCGCCAGGATGATCATGCTCTGCGGGCCCAGCCGGCGGGCCACCTCGTCGAAGTAGGCCAGCTGCGGATCGTCCAGGTACGACCCGGACTGGTCGTCGAGGCCGAGCAGCCACCAGTCGGCCGGCAGCTCCACCGCGAAGTACGAGCGGGACTGCCCGGTGCCCCAGCCGCCGAAGTGCCGGTCCCGGGACCGGACGAACAGGCGCAGGAAGGCGGTCAGGCCGTCGTACCAGTCGTGGTTGCCGGGTACGGCGAAGAGCGTCGGCCGCTCGGGCGGCGCCACCGGCAGCGCGGCCTGGTACGGCCCCTTGCACCGGTCCTCGTACGCCTCGTACGCGGCCGACGGGTAGACCTGGTCGCCCCCCATCACCAGGGTCTGTGCGCGGGGCAGCCGGTGCCCGTCCACCTCCAGCTCCCGCTGCGCGAGCAGGTACGCCACCGAGTAGGTGGCGTTGAAGCCGTCGCCCAGGTCGGCCACGTAGTCCAGCCAGAGCCCGCCGTCCGGCCCGACCTGCCGCGCGATCTTCGAATCCAGCGCGTTCTGCAGCTCCCGCTTGTCCAGGTACGCCCCGAACAGCATCGCCAGCAGCGTCCGGATGCCGGTGCTGATCAGCAGGAACGGCGCGAGCCAGGGCACCGGCTTACGCGGGGTGAAGCCCAGCTCCACCGGGTCGAGGCTGAGCGGCCGGCGGGCCGCCCGCTCGCCGGGGGCGTGCTCGGCGGGAACATCGGACCCGGACGTGGGGTGATCGTCGGTCACCCGCCGGAGCGTAGCGCCGACGTGCCGCTACCGCTGTCCGGCGAACGACTGATCGCGTCCGATGTCCGGGTTCCCGGGTGGGGGAACCCCCTCGGCCGGTGGGTGGGCCGTGCCGTACACTTGACGATCGTTGCCGCCTTAGCTCAGTCGGCTAGAGCGACGCACTCGTAATGCGTAGGTCGACGGTTCGATTCCGTCAGGCGGCTCGGTAGGAAGGCCCAGGTCACCGGCATGATTTGCCGATCACGACCTGGGCCTTTTCCATGCTGTCGAAGAGACGAGCAGCCAAACGAACAGCCAAGGTGTCACTCACTCGACCACAGCGCCCCCTCCATTCGCGTCGCGGCTTCCCGCGCGATCTCTGGGGCGACATGCGCGTAGATGTTGAGCGTCACGCTGATCTGCGAGTGGCCGAGGATTTCCATGACCACGCGGGCGGGCACGCCCTGGGCGAGGAGAACGCTCGCCGCCGTGTGGCGTAGGTCGTGCAGCCGGATCTGACGGAGGCCGGCTTGCCGGATGATCTCTCGGAACGAGCGGTAGTCGTTGCGCGGGTGGATCGGGGTGCCGACGCTGGTCGCGAAGACCAAGCCCACGTCGGCCCAGCTGTTCGCGTTGAGCCGTTCCGCCGTCTGGCGTTCGTGATGACGGCGCAGGGCCGCCATTACCGTGGGTGGCAGCGGCAGAGTTCGACGGGATCGGGCAGTCTTCGTCTCGACGAAGGCCAGGCTGCCCGTCTCGGGATCACGTTGCAGCTGCCCCCGCACACGAAGCGTGCCGGCGTTCAGGTCGACGTCATCCCACCGCAAGCCCAGAACCTCACCTTGACGAAGCCCGAGCGCGATTCCGATGAGCCACCGGGCCTCCAGCCGCAAGCCGTCGACGGCCTTGAGGAACCGCCGCGCCTCAGCGAGTGAGTAGGGCCGCACTTCAACGTGCGGCAACGAGGGCGGCTCCACTAGAGCGGCTGGGTTGACGTGGATCAGTTGCCACCGCACTGCCACGTTGAGCGCCCGGCGGAGGTTGGCATGCAGGCGCCGGACGCTGCCGATCGACAGAACGGTTAGCCGGTCCCTGTAGAAGGCCGTCAGGTGTGCCGGCGTCAGCTTGTCGAGCCGGTGCCGGCCCAGCAGAGGCGCGATGTGGTGCTCGACCTCCTCCCGGTTCCGATGCAGCGTTGAAGGTCGGAGCTTGCCCGAGGCGACCTCGGACATATACGTCTCCATCCACTGAGCCAGGCTCGGCACCCGCTGAGGGGAAAGCCGACCAGTCTCGGCAAGCACAGTCAGCTCTTTGAGCGCCTTGATCACCTCGGCACGAGTCCGCCGTGTGACGTACTTGCGGCGACGCTTCCCGTTGCTCCATCCAAGGTCGATCGCTGCTCGGAAGCGGCCGTCGGGTAGTTGGTAGATCGATCCTTCACCATGGCCGCGCCGCTTGCCGCTCATGCCGCCTCCTGCTGGCACGCATTGACAAACGCCCGTAGGGCGGTGGCGGGGATACGGCGAGAGCGGCCGATCCGGATCGACGTGATCTGTCCGCTCGCCATGAGCTCGTAGACCTTGGTGCGCCCGACACCGAGTAGCGTCGCTGCCTCCGCCGGGGTGTAGCAGAGCTTGTCCATCCTGATCCTTTCTCATAGGGGTTGGGGTTACGCGGCGGCTACGCCACCGCGGCTGAGTTCGTGGGCGAGTTCTTCTCGGCCGGTGGTTCGTCGTTCGCGGGCGAGGGCGGCGGCGGTGTTGGCGAGGAGTGCGTCTCCGGTGGTGTGCCAGCCGACGCCGGCGAAGGTGAGGGTGCCGACGACCAACGTGGTGTCGTCGTCGAGGTGGTCGACGGCCCGCAGAGCGGCGGTGTGCTCGTCGGCCTGGTCCTGGTGCTCGTTCCGTCGGAAGGCGACGCGGCTGTCGCGCAGGAGTTGGAAGGTGACCGAGTAGCGGCGGGCTTTGGTGAGGAAGTGGCCGCCGAAGCCGAGCATGTGTGCCCAGCGGCGTAGCCGGGCGTACGGGTTGCCGGTTGGTCTGCTGGCCGGTTGGGTGTCAAGGGCGGCTTGACGCGCGGCGATGCAGACGGGGCAGGCGGGGTAGCGGGTGTGGGTGCCGCAGTCGGGGCACTGCCAGCGGTCGACGAAGCCGGGCCGGGGCCGATGGTCCCGAGGCCGTTGGGACAGCGGGACTGGTGTGCCGGTGGGTCGGCCGATGCGCCAGCAGGCGTCGATGAGGCGGGCGGTGTGGTCGCCGTCGGGGTCGGCGTAGTCGCCGATGGTGTCGGCGTCGAGCCTGACGGAGCGGTGCCCGGTTACCTCGGTGCTTTTGGTGGCGTACTTGGCAAGGTATCCGGCGACCATGCTGTCGGTGACCTCCCCGCCACCGTTCAGCGAGATGGGGCGGATGTCGACCTGCTCGCCCCACGCGATCGGCCAGCCCTCGGGCCGGTCGGGGTGGGACGGGGTGGTGAAGGCGACCTGCTCTACGGCGTGCCGGAGGGCGTCTTCCAGGTCGGCGACGGTGAACCCGGCTGGCGGGGGGACGACAGCGGTCGGGTCGGTCGGGTCGATGCCGTCGAGGCGCACCAGGGCGTGGAAGTGGACCGCTCCCCGAGCCTGGAACTCGGCCACCTTGCCGTGTGACAGGCGGACGGGCGGAACCTTGCGGGTGTTGCCGGAGGCGGTGACGACCTGGACGCGGGGGATGCCCCGGCGGCGGGCGAGCTTGGCGAGGTGGCGTTCCGCGGCTTGCTTGGTGCGGTGCCACAGTTCGCCGGAGTAGAGGTTCCAGACGACCTGGTGGTCGTGGTCGTAGCAGTCCAGGCACAACGGCTGCCCGAGGGCGGCGTCTCCGGTTTCGTGGCGGGCCCAGCAGACGGCGGCCCGGCCGTGCTGGCAGAGGCCGGTGGCGCGGCGGGCGTGGCAGGGCTCCGCGCGGCAATCGCAGCGGCGGCGGCTGGCGCAGGTGTGCTTGCGAACGACCCGGGCGTGCACGGTGCCGAACGAGGGGGCGGTAAAGGTGGGGAACACCGCCGGGTGATGAGCGACGGTGTCGGGGACGCCTTTGCCGCCGATGAGGCCGGCGCGCAGCAGTTGGTAGGCGTCGCGTTGGTAGGTGCGGGCGCAGGAGGGGCAGACGGTGGCGCGGCGGTTGCCGCAGGCGGTGTAGATCGCGGCGTCGGGCATGGCGTCGGTGTGCCGCTGATCCAGCACCCGGCCCGTCGAGGAGTCGACGGTGAGGAGCTGCCCGGCGAGGCGGATCGGACGGGTGCAGCCGGCGGCGGCCCGGACGTGCTCCAGCCACCCGAAGTAGTCGGGGCGGGTGGCGCGTTCGAAGGCGGAGCCTGCGGCGGTGTAGGTGATGACGGGCGGGACATCGGCGTTCGAGCCCACACCCCGGGCCAAAGCGGTCCGGGGTGTGAGGTCCAGCGTCGAGGCCATCAGCCGGCAACCTCGGTGAGGTGGTGGGTGGTGATGGTGCGTTCGGTGACGATGACCCGGCAGGCGCCGCACTGGCGCTTGGCCGGCTCGTGCCGGTGGCAGGGAACTAGGGTGGTCTGTCCGCCGCAGCGGACGGTGACCGGTGCCCGGCAGGGACCGCCGGGGATGACGTCGACGAGGGTCCGGCGGATGTCGAACGGGTGTGGCTCCGGGTAGGCGGGGCAGGTGTGGGTGACCTGCTCGATGTCGACGAGGTAGATGGTCATCGGGCACCACCGGCGATGGTGGCGAGGAGTTGCCCGGCGAGGGCCGGGGCGATGCTGAGCCGGTCGGAGAGCTCATCAGCGGTGATGGGTTGGCCGGTGGTCTGTTCGTGCTGCACGGCTGCGAAGCGGGCGGTGGGCAGCAGGTGGGCAGGGACGTCTACCGGCTCGGGGGCCGGCGCGGTGAGAGGTTCCGGCTCGACGGCTGGGGTCGGCTCGGGGGCCGGGGTGATAGCGGCCGGTGGTGCCGGCTCGGTGGTGACCTGCTCGGCCACCTGAACATGGATCGGCTCGGCCGGCTCGGCAGTGGCCGGGGTGGTGTGTTCCGGCGTGGGTGCCGGGGCGAGGACGAGCTTGACCAGGGCCATGAACGCCAAGGCGGGGACGGCGGACAGCAGCCACCCGGACGGGCCGGGTTTGGCGACGGCGAGTTGCGCGGCCAGGGACAGGCCGGCGGCGGCGAGAAGCAGGAACAGCGGGTAGCCGATGGGAGCGCCGGCCCGGCGGCGACGGCGAATGGTCAGCAGGGACGCGATGGGGACGAGTTCGGAGATGACGGCGTTGGCCCAACCGAACCACTGGCCGGTGCCAGCCGGGGAGTTGGCGAGGGTCCAGTCCTTGACGTGGGTGAAGGAGGCGGCTCCGGCGAAGCCAGCGACGGTGAGCAGGATGAGGACCAGGACGACGCCTTCCAGGCGGGTGCCGCTGGTGGGTTTAGTGCTGGTCATGGCTGGTCACCTCCGTTCGGCGGTGTGGGGTGGGGTAGAGGTCGATGACGCCCAGGCAGTGGGCGCAGAGCACGGGGATCAGGCCGACGGCGGCCATCCGGTTGCGGAAGCAGGTCAGGCAGGTGAAGTCGGACGGGAAGAGCCCGTCGCCGTCGCAGCCGCCGCAGATGTCCAGGCATTCGGGGCAGGGCCGGTAGACCGGGCCGAGCACGTCGTGGATGCCGGCGGGCATGTTGGCCTCGATGCAGAACCGGCAGTCGTCATCGGTCATCGCTGCTCACCTTCCGGGCGGTGACGATGCGTTCTTCGGCGATGAGGCCGGCAAGGCCGACGCGGATGCCGTTGCAGGTGGCGCAGTGCTCGCCGTCGGCGGCGGTGCAGTCGGCGAGGTGGGCTTCGTGGATGATGCGGATGGATTCGGCGTAGTAGCCGGACAGGAACCGTTCGAAGGACAGCTCGCCGCGACCCGCGAAGTCCTGTGCGATGGCGGTCACGACGTAGCCGTCCGGGGTCATCCGCTCCTGAGCGGCGAGGTTGATGATGGCGGTGGTCATCGGGGGCCTCCGTGGCAGTCGAGGCAGCAGCCGTAGCGGCGGGGGATGTAGTAGGGCTGCACCAGGCCGCAGACACCGCAGGTGCGACGGGCGCGAAGCGCCTTGGCGATGGCGTCGCGCTGGGCGGGGGTTGCGACCCGTTTGGGTGCGGCGAGGGAAACCCGGTAGAGGTAGGCGACGCGCTTGCCGCGCCTCCACAGCAGTTGCGCGACCGGTTCCTGTCCAGCAGGGCGCAGTCCGGCGGCGCGCAGTTGCCGGCGGGTGGCCAGGCCCTCGGGTGCCATCCGGTAGGGAAAGGTGGGCATCCCGTATCGGGTGCCGGCCGGGTCGTAGAAGGTGGCGGTCATGGTCGGTCTCCCCAGCGCTGCTGGGCGGCCTGGCGGGTGATGCCGAGGCGGGAGCCAATCTCGGCCCAGGAGTAGCCAAAGGCCCGCAGGCCGATCACGGCCTCACCGATGGCGTTATCGAGGTTGGTGGAGAGCGCGACGAGGTCGCGGAGGGCTTCAACGTCGCCGGCGGCGACGCGGCGGCCGTGAGCGCGGATGATGCGCCGAGCGAAGGCCGCGAACTCGTCGTTCTCGACGACGTGCCGGTGCTTGAGTTGCTGCCCGAACGGCGTCAAGGGCTTCTTGACGGTGCTCATGCCGGCACCGCCTGCCGGTCGTGGGCGGTGTCCCACTCGGTAGCGGCGGCGGTGAGGGTGTTGATGACCTGCTCGGCGGTGCGGTCGGGTTGGTCGTTCCAGTCGCCGATTTCGGGGTGGGGGAAGTCGTCGTCGCCGGTGGGCGGGTAGAGCAGGTCGAGGTGGGCCAGGAGGGCGTCTTCGGCGTTCTTGTAGTCGACCCACTCGGGCAGGAGGAACGAGTCCTCCGGGAGGCGCCGGCCGAACGCGGCGATGGCGATGGCGCCCATGGCGCAGGCCGGCGGGGTGGGGTTGGGCTGCACCGACATGCCGTCAGTGGTGTCGTCGGCGTAGTAGGTGCCCTGGGTCCAGCCGTGCCGGCTGATGTAGAGGGCAGCACCGCGCAGGATGACCGCCGGGGTGACCTCGACGGTGGACGGATTCTGGGTAGCCTTCATGGAAGCCACGTCCTTTCGGTAAGGGCTTGGTCGGTGGTCGGCAGGACCAGCTCTGCTGCCAGGCGGGTTACTGGTCCTGTCGGCCGTTTCAGGTGGTGCGCAGCCGCAGGTAGCGGCGGTGGCGGGTGTCGTCGCCGCCCATCGGGGTCGGCGGGGATGCGAAGACGAGTCGGCCGCTGGCGGAGGCGACCTGGACCATGGCCGCGATCTCGTGCGGTTGGGCGACGATCCACATCTCGATGAACTGCGCGGCTCGTTGGTTGTTGGCGCGGGCGTAGGTGCGCTCGCGGGTGGTCATGCCGCCATCCCCCAATCGGAGCCGGAGCCGGCCGGGACGGATAACCGGGTGGGGCGGCGGATCCAGGCGGCGTAGTCGGCGATGCCGGCGATCTGGCTGTCGGACAGGTAGGCGACCTTGATGCGGCGGGGGGTGCCGCCTTCGGCGATGAGGTAGGCCGCGCCCTGGTTGGTGGGCTGGATGTCGGTGGCGGAGTAGCCCTGCTCCGCCCAGCCGTGGCCGAGGACGATGTTGGAGCTGTTGGGTGTGGTGCAGCGGAACGCGGCGCGGTAGCCGAACAGGTCCCGCAGGCTGGTGGGGATGATGTCGAACGACGGCCGCTGCGTGGCGGCGACCACTGGGATGCCGGCGGCGCGGCCCCGGGCGACCAGGTCGCGCAGGAGGGCGACGAACTCTTCCTGCTCCTGCTTGGAGCCGACGGTGGCGGAGTAGAAGGCGATCTCATCGACCAGCACCGTGATGACCGACAGGCCGTCGGCGGCGGTGAGCTTGCGGCGCCCATGGGCGCGCAGCCAGGCGTAGCGGTTGTTCATCACGACCTGGAGCCGTCGCAGGACGGTCAGGGCTTCGGTGATGTCGGGGCCGATGAACGCGTCGGCGCAGTCTTCCCACTGCCCGAGCTCGACCAACTTTCCGTCAAGGAGGACGAGACGGCTGTCGACGCTGAGGGCGGCGTGGGCGGCGATGGCGTTGAGGAGGCCGGATTTGCCTCCGCCGGGTTCACCGCCAGCGAGGAGGTTGCGGTAGGCGAGGGTGATGTAGACGGGCTGACCGAACTCGTCGATGCCGACGAAGATGGGGTCGAACATCGACAGGCCAGGCCCCACCGGAACCCCCGAGCTTGGGGCGGGTGCCGTGGTGGTCATGGGTGCCCTCCTTGGGCGGCAGGTGGGCGCGAAGAGCCACACGAACGAGCCCGCACGACTCTTCGCGTCCGGTTGGGTTGGTGGTCAGATCCAGTCGGAGACGTCGTCCTCAGGTGCCGAGGACGTAGCCGCGGGCTTGCTGCCGTTGGCCGAGCTGGTGGTGGCCGGCTTCTTCTGGACCGGCAGGGCGATGACGGCTGCGTCGACGTCGGGCAGGTCCAGAGCCGTCGGGATCACCGGCGTCGGCCGGTCGGCCGCGGGCGTGTCGGGGTTGATGACGTCGACCAGCGGGGAGCCCACCGTCGCGGTGAGCACCTCGCGGCGTTTGATGTCGAACCGCAGATAGGCGGCGTTGCCGTCGGATGCCCGCTCGACCAGAGCGGTGGCGGCGTGGCAGGCGACCGCGATGCGGTCGAGGCGGCCTTCCAGGTCCGCGAGGGACAGGCCGGGCCGTAGGTAGACCCAGACCCGCTCGCCGACCGGGGTGGGGCGAGCCCACAGGATGAGCGGGAGGCTGCCGGACTGGTTGGCGATGATGAACTGCGCGAAACACACGCGCAGCCGGTGGCGCACGACAAGGCACCAGGTCCAGGCGACGAGCTGGCGGCGGATGACCGGGACGGCGGCGGGGGCGCCGACGACCAGGGCGACAACCACCAGGGTCACCGGGGCGGGAGTGTGGTTGGCGAGCTGCACCCAGAAGGTGAGCGCCGCGACCGTGAGCACGATCTCGGGGGTCCACCACCACAGCAGCCGCAGGACCGGCCAGATCCGCACGAGCACCCAGGCGATGCCGCCGGTCGGTGCGCCGATCAGCGCGCCGGCGAACAGGGCCAGGATCGGGTGCATGGAGGAAGCGGCCACCACGGCCGCGAGAAGGCCGACCATGACCGCCGTGAGGATGAACGCCAGGCGAGCATTCCTGGCGGAGGAACGGTGGACCTTGGCCTCGATGACCGTCACCGTTCCGGTGTTCCGCCCGAAGGGGCGGCGGGGGCTAGACTTGGACACGACGAGTCCTCCCAATGCGAGTTGGGTCGGATGAGTTGGAGGGCACGGGGTCGGCAGATGTAGGAGTCGGACCGACCCCGCGCCAGCTCTTGCGGGGGATGCCACCACCGCTGGTGGTGACGGGCCGGGAATGTAGGAGTCGGAACCACTCCCGAACCTTGGATCTCAGGTCAGCGGACCATCAGGCCGCCTCGTGCGTCGGACACCAGAGGCTCACACAGCGCGGTGAGCGAGGGACTTACTTAGCCGCCGAGTTACCAGCCTTCGGCTTCAGCGAGATGGCGCGGAACGCGACGCCGTTACGCCCATTGGTCGCCCACGGAATGGCCTCCAACTGCTCGACAGCGACGAGCTGTCCCACCGTCACGCCCGGCTTCTCACCCGCCGTGGTGATGGTGATGATCTCGCCGCCGGTCTCGTCGAGAACGAAGACCTGGGTCGACCACATGAGCCGGCCAGTGTTCTTCTCCGACCGCTGGTTGCCGTTCTGGTCGTTCTTCGGCTCCGGGTCCTTCGTCACCTGAACCTGCTTGCTCGCGGTGTCCACGTACAGCTTCATAGCTGCCGTCCTTCCTGGATGTGAGCGCGTCCCCTGTGGACGTCTGCTCGATATGCCGACGCTAACAGTTGGTTGGAAAGGCTAGCAACTGTTAGGTATGCACCATCTGAAACAGTGTTCTGACGTGCTGTAACGGCGCTGAGGCCCTGTTAGGCAACTGGTAGGATCTGGTAGCTGAGTGCGCCTACCGTGAGGATGCCCATGTCATCGCCCCGTCCCCGGTTGACCCGGGGTGAATCCGTGCACCAGCAGATCGCGCGGCACATTCGCAACGAGATCTCAGCCGGAATCCGTCGAGACGGTGACGTCCTCCCGTCCAGCCGCGAGATGGCCGCCGAGTGGGACACCAGCCCGTTCACCATCACAGCAGCAATGAAGGTGCTGGAGGCGGAAGGGTTCATTGAGAGCAAGTCCCGCTCGAAGCGGGTCGTGCGGGTGCCGAACCAGGAGCGACGGGGACCTGTACGGCTGCCCAAGCCGCGCGTGGTGCTCATCGGCGGCTACGCCGGCAGTGGCAAGACCGAGTTGGGACGGATCCTGGCGCGGGCGACCGGGTGGCCGATGCTGGACAAGGACACCTTAACGCGGCCCATCGTTGAGGCAGCCCTAGAGATCCTGGGCCAGTCTCCGAACGACCGCGAGTCAGACACCTATCTGAAGGTCGTGCGCCCCCGCGAGTACGAGGCGTTGAGCAGCGCGGCCGAAGAGAACGTGCAGTGCGGCAATAGCGCCATCGTGACGGCCCCGTTCATCGCTGAGTTCCAGGACGCTCAGTGGTTGGACCGGACGAGGGCCCGGTTCGCCGACATGGGCGCAGCCGTGAGCGTGGTGTGGGTGTACTGCGACCCGGACACGATGAACGTCTACATCCGGAGGCGAGGAGCGGCCCGAGATGCGGCGAAGCTGGCCGACTGGTCCGGCTACCTCAGCCGCATCGATCCTGATTCGCGCCCGCTGGTCGAGCACGTCGTCATCAACAACTGCGCCTCGGCCAGGCCGCTACAGGACCAGGCCGAAGCGCTGGTCAAGTCATTGATGGGGTTGGAACTCGACTGATGCGGGGGGTGATCCTCTACGGCCCGCCGGCATCCGGCAAGGACACGGTGACCTCAGCCCTGCACCAGCTCGACGACCGGTACCAGCAGTTCCGGCGCCTGAAAGTTGGGCAGGGCCGTATCGCGGGCTACCGAATGAGCTCGGTTGCGGAGCTGGCGGCTCTGCGCGCCTCGGGCAGTGTGGTGTGGGAAAACCGGCGGTATGGGTCCGTGTACGTCATCGACGCGCCCGGCCTGCGTCAGCAGCTCCACGAGCAGATCCCCGTGGTGCACGTCGGGCAGGTCAACGCGGTTGACGCTGTACGGGAGGCATTCCCCGACGCGCGGTGGACCGTAGTTGCTCTTACCTGTCCCCGGAACGTGGCGGAACGTCGCATTGTGGAGCGACAGACGGGCGACGCGGCGGAACGCCTCAGGGCGTGGGACCAGACAGAAAGGCTCCCCACAGCCGGCCTCACCATCGATACGTCCGAAGCTTCCCCGGGCATGGCGGCCGAGTTGATTGATCAGGCGGTCCGACGAGGCGAGGGGACGGCGGAGTAGAAGCCGGCGGCCTGGCGATCAGCCGTTGGTGATGGCGAGGTGACCCGCAGAGGCCATATTTTGGATCTATGGAACCTGGGGAGGGGCCAGCGCCACCAAGCCGAGGAGCGGGGGCCGGCAGGGCTCCGTTGGTCCGGTCGCCGCGTCATTGGCCGTGGGTCGTGCTGTCGCTCGTGGCGGTGGTATGCGCCGGGATCGTGGCCGTGCCAGTCTCATGGGCCGTCCAGAAGCAGGTCGAGGCGGAACGCGGTGAGTCGAGTCCGGACGCGGCGGCAAACGTGTACGTGCTTCAGACGAGCAGCGGAGAGGAGATCGGCCTGTCGCGGGTTCTGGCCGGCAGGCGTCATGACGAGCTGCTGCGGCAGTGGCGGCAGTACCGCGGCGACATGGAGCGCGCCAACGTGCCGTCGAAGCTTGAGATGGTCGGACCGATTGACGTCGAGGACCAGGGCGACGACCGCGCGGCGGTGACCGCCCAGGTCCGCCCGACCTGGTGGAACGAGCAGACCAACCTCAGCGGCACAGCCCACCCGTGGCGGTTCGAGACCCGGCGAGACGCCGGCGGCTGGCGGGTGTGGGCAGCCGACCTGCCGCCGTGGTGCGGTGTGCACGTCCGGCCATCCGCCTGCCTCTGACTCGCCCCGCCGTGCCTGATCACCGAGTCAGGAACATGCCACGAGCAAGTGCATGAGCAACCTCGTCCGACGTCATCTGGGGAAAGCGCTCTGCGATGGCGGTGCGAGCCTGCTCTTCCGTGACCTTCTGATCCCGAACGAGATCGGCTTGCTCGGAGGAGAAAGTGTCCACGACCCGTTGCCAGGCGTCGGAGGTTTGAGTCTCGACCAGGTTCTGCGGGCGCCCGAAGATCGCCCGCCAGAGGTACGCGAGCAGGCTCACGACTGGATCGTCTCAGCCAGCATCAATCTTTGACAGTGCCCCAGAGCCGCTGTGTGCTGCGGCTACTTAGCGCGCCTCTGGTCGGACTCGCGGCGTACAGCTTCGGTGAGGTCCCGCCAGGCTCCAGCCGAGGTCTTCATCATCCGGTCGACCATCCGTCGGGCTGATCCTTCGTCCGGGAAGTCGTGCGACACCTCCTGCCCGCCGTCACCACCGAGCCGGCCACGCACCCGCCAAAGCCGACCGTCGGAGAGCAGCCAGATATCGCGACGAGCCATGCGACCCCACGACCCATTCCACCAGCGCCCGCGTACCTGCACCGGCAGCAGCCTACTCGAACACACGTACGAACCGCCGGCTGCCGGCGGTGTCGGGCTCACTTGATGCGTGACACATCGGCTTCACTTGACGCGTGACGGGTTACCGCGCGATGGGCTGCCGCTGTTACAGGAGTTACTAGTCAGCCGGACGCCGGGGCGGACTGACGGTCCCTCATACGCGCGGTCAGCGGCAGAGGAGTGCTCCCTGCGCAGTCAGGAACTGCTATCACGGCAGGCCCATGAGGGCAGAGCGACCGACTCACGCCTAGCATGCTCATCGTGCTCGAACTGTCGGACGACCTATTGCAGCTGGAGCCCGGTCGGATCGTCTACCTTTCACCGCTGCGGTCAGGCCCAGCTGCCGGTACCTGGGCGATCACCGTACCGCTCGCGCCGTTCTCCGCAGCCGACCGTTTCGACCCCGCGACCTTCCGCCCCGGCACTGACGGACCCGAGATCATCAGGACGGCCATCCGCGGCGAGTTCATTGATCTACCCGGCAACGACCTGTCTGCACTGACCAACCGAACTTTCGACTTCCCGATCAACCCGCACGCTGGCTACATCGATGCAAGCATCTACCTGGGCGGAGGACACAATCCGGTCGACATCACCCGGATGGAGTTCGGTGAGGCCCATTCGCTGAACATCGACGTTGTACTGCACGCCGCGTTCGACTTCACCGAGGAAGGCGTCGAGATCGCGAACAGGTCAGCGGTCTTGCACGCCAACCTCCAGTTCGAGCAGCTCGACTGACCCCGACCGAAGACCGGTAGGCCAACGTACTCAACTCGGCAGAAGCGGATAGCCAGCCCTCTCCGGCCGCCCCGCGTTCAAAGCGGGTAGCCAACGAGCCAGGGCATCGTGTCACGCATCAAGTGAAGCCAGGACGTAACCCATCAAGCGGAGTACGACAGCCGGCTGCCGGCGTGCCTAGTCCCACCACATGCTTGACACATCCGTCCCAGCACATGCTTGACGCTTGACCTAAGCGATCGATTACAAGCTCGGCGTTGTGCTCGATGCAGCGAACGTCTTCACGGCCTGAAGCAAGCGGTCGAGGAAGGTTGGCAGGTCCGGGGCGGCTACGTCGAAGCGCGGGTCCTCCGAGGTGTAGATGCCGCCGAGGACAGCGTCCGGTGGGAGGCGGTAGACGGTAGATCCTGCCGGCATGGCCAGCCCGTACTGGGTACCGCCGCCATCGCTGGCGAATACGACAACATCGGCGTCGTGGCGGCCACGGACGTGCCAAAGGTCCCGTGACTCGTGGGCGTGAGCCACGTCAGAGGCCGTGTGCAGGAAGAACCCGTTACCGACGTCCGGTAGATCTACGGCACCGATTGCGGCGTACAGGTCTACGAGGTCGGCGGGGATGGCGGGACGAACAGCAGCGAGCCGTGCAGCAGCGGCTGCGTCGGGCTCGCTGACGGCGTTCTCGCCAGGCGGGTATCCGTAGCGGTCTTGGAAGTCGAGCACCGCGGAGGCGATGGTCTTCCGCAGATCCTCGCGCCAGGTCTCCAGTTGGCCAGAATCCACGCATCACCTCCGGGTCGTACCGACGAGCCGGGCCGACTTCACACGCTCTCAGCCAGCGGTGTCAAGCATGTGGTGGGACGGATGTGTCAAGCATGTCCCGTGACGGGACAAGCCGGCTGCCGGCGGTGTCGGGTCTCAGGACCTCCGTGACAGATCAGTCTCGGGACCTGCGTGACACGTCCGGCTAGACGATCTTGCCCTGGTTGCGGTGTGGGCTCTTACTGTGCCGGGTTGAGCCGGGCTCGAATAGCGGCGAGGGCTTCGCCGGGTTCGGTGGTGTCGACCCGGTCATCGGCTTCGACGGTGAACGGCGCTTGTCCGTCTGGGCCGGTGTCGACCTGCACGATGTCGCGGGTCTGCCCGAGACCGAGGAAGTAGACGTTGTTGTCGTCGCCGGGTTGGGTCTTGTCGAGTCGTTCCACCCACAAGCCGGGGTGTTGCTGGCGAAGCGTGTCGAGCAGCTCGTCAAGCGGGCCGCCGGTGCGGTCTGTGGCCTGCCAGACACGGGTGGGGAACGGTTGGAACGGTTGACTGGGCACCGAGTCAGCATGGCATTGAAGTGACCCCCTGAGACCGGACACTTCCTGACTTGGCATCCTGCTGAGGGAGGAGGAAACCGCGTTGGCTCGACAGAGCAAGTACCCCGAGGAGTTCCGGCGTCAGGCCGCGGCGCTGGTGCTGGATTCCGGCCGCACGATCCGGGACGTGGGCCGGGAGTTGGGCGTCAACCACGAGACGCTGCGCAACTGGGTGGCCCAACTGCGCCAGGAACGCGACGGCGGCCAGTCGTCGTCGCTCAGCGGCGATGAGCGTGCCGAGCTGCTGCGGTTGCGGCGGCAGGTGGCCCAGCTGGAGTTGGAGAAGGAGATCTTGAAAAAAGCCGCGGTCTTCTTCGCACGCGAGACGGAGCGGTGAACCGGGCCGACGTGTATCGGTTCATCGACGCGGAGAAGACCACCTACCCGGTCCGTCTGCTCTGCCGGCTCCTCGGCGTCGGCCACAGCGCCTTCTACGACTGGCTTCGACAGGGACGCCAACGCGCCGCCGAGCGGAAACGTCACGACCTGCAGCGCGTCGAGGTCACCCGGCAGGCGTGGTCGGAGCACCGCGGCGTCTACGGCGCCCGACGGCTCACCGCCGAGCTGCACGAACGCGGCCACCGGTGGAACCGCAAGGCCGTGGCCCGGCTGATGCGTCTGGCCGGTATCGAAGGCGCCCATCGACGCCGGCGCGGAAAGCCCCGCCGCAAGGCCGCGTCGACCGCGACCGCGCCGGACCTGGTCCAGCGGCAGTTCACCTCGACCGCACCCAACCGGTTGTGGGTCGCCGACATCTCCTACCTACGCACCTGGAAAGGATTCCTCTACCTGGCAGTGGTCGTCGACGCCTACTCCCGCCGCGTCGTCGGCTGGGCCATGGCCGATCACCTGCGCACCGAACTGATCCTCGACGCCGTCGGCATGGCCATCCAGCACCGCCGACCCGCCCGGGACCAGGTCATCCACCACTCGGACCGCGGGACGCAGTACACGTCGTTCGAGTTCGGCCGCACGTTGCGCTCCTGCGGCGTCCTCGCCTCGATGGGCTCCGTGGCCGACTGCTTCGATAACGCCCTGGCCGAGACGTTCTTCGCCACCTTGAAGACCGAGCTGGTCTACACCCGCGCCTGGCCCAGTCGCCACGAGCTGGAGATGGAGGTCTTCTCCTACATCGAGGGCTTCTACAACCCCCGCCGCCGGCACAGCCGTCTGGGTAACGTCAGCCCCGACACCTACGAAAAGATCCACCACGAGTCCCTAACAGACATCGAGGTGTCCGGCCGATAGGGGTCACTTCACATCAACCCCGGATTGTGCTTCACCCCCGTGATCTCCACGAACACTCGGCGGTGTGTCACGCAGGTCCTGATACCGATCTGTCACTCAGGTCCCGAGACCGGACAGCCGGCTGCCGGCGGAGTTGTTCAAAGTTTCTGTACGTCTTCAAGGCGGCCCGCAACGGGCCGCACGCGCCGCCGCCTGGGCGCGCGTCCGTCGCTCCGCTGGCGCTCCGACTCCGGCCACGCAACACGCCCGGCGGCTGGCGCGGAGGGCGGGGAGCCCGGTGGGCCGCCGCATGACGACAGGACGTTCCCGGTGGTGTGGTGGGCCGGCAGCCGGCCGGGCCGCGCGGCCAGCACCCGCGCGGCGAAGGGAAGCGCACGCCGGCCGCGTCGGCGAGCTGGCGGCGGTCGCGGGGTTACGGTCAGAGCGCCTCCGGCGGGGGCGCTCCGGCTCCAGGATGGCCGGGGCTTCGCCGGCGCGTCGCGGTCCGTGGGTGGTTGCGGTAGGCCATCCCGTCTGCCATCGACCCGGGCAAGCCGAGCAGACCACCGCCCGACCCGCCAGCGTCCGAACCTGGTGTCAAGGTCCGCTTGACGTGGCGGGCCGGGCGGCGGCCCGCTCCCCAGAAGGGCGGGTCGACGGCAGACAGTGAGGATGGTGGGGTGGGTCGCCGGGTTGGTCTGACTCACCGGCAGACCGACGTTGCTGTCCTGATCCCGATTCGTCGGCCGGCTCGGTGGCCCTCGGCAGCTGCATGTCACCGGTCAAGCGTCGTGACCTGATAGGAGCCTGTGCGAGAGGCGCCCACCACTGTGTTGTCCGCATCGCCTGACCGGTGACGTGTCCACGTGTTCTCGACGCGACCGAGAAGGGCGGACCTCACCAGCATGGCAGCCAAGAAGCAAGTTCTCATCGGTGGTGTCGACACCCACCGCGACACACACCACGCCGCCATCATCGACAACACCGGCGGACTCCTGGCCGACGCCGAGTTCCCCGCGACCACCGCCGGCTACGCGGATCTGCTGGCCTGGATGCGCTCCTTCGGGCAGGTGACTGCCGTGGGCGTGGAGGGCACCGGCAGCTACGGCGCCGGCCTGGCCCGCTATCTGACCAGCAAGAAGATCGCCGTCGTGGAGGTAGATCGGCCGGACCGCCGAGCCCGCCGCGCACAGGGCAAGTCCGACCCGATCGACGCTATCGCCGCCGCCCGGGCGACCCTTGCCGGCACCGCGATGGGCACGCCGAAGACCCGCACCGGACCGGTCGAGGCCATCCGCGCCTTGAGGGTCGCCCGCCGAGGAGCGGTCAAGGCCCGCACCGCCGCCTTGAATCAGATGCGCGGCCTGGTCGCCGCCGCCCCCGAACCGCTGCGAGCCCACCTGACCAGGATCAGCGCTGCCGTGCTGGTCAGCCGCTGCGCCGTACTTGCCTACGACCCGACCAAGCTCCACGACCCGCAGCACGCCACCGCCGCAGCCCTGGTCGGGCTCGCCCGCCGCGTCACCGCCCTCACCGAGGAGATCACCACCCTCGACCGGCAGGTGACACCCATCGTCCGGAAAGCGGCACCCCGCACCACCGCCCTGTTCGGTGTCGGCCCCGATGTCGCCGCCCAGCTGCTCACCACCGCCGGCGACAACCCCGACCGGCTGCACTCCGAAGCCGCCCTCGCCCACCTCTGCGGCGCAGCACCCATCCCCGCCAGCTCCGGACGGGTGCGCCGCCACCGCCTGCACCGAGGAGGCGACCGCGGCGCCAACCACGCCCTGCACACCATCGCCCTCTGCCGCATGCGCTACGACCAGCGCACCCGCGCCTACCTGCACCGACGCATCACCGAAGGCCTCAGCAAGCAAGAGATCATCCGCTGCCTCAAGCGCTACATCGTCCGCGACGTCTACACCGCCCTACGCGCCGACTTCGCCGCCCTCGCCCCTTGACCTCCATAGGAGCATCGGGATGCCTTGCTGGTGGCGTTACCACCAGCTTTCGCCTGCATGGGTCCCCGTGTGGTTTGTGTCGTGACGACCCGCGACACTGCTCAGACCGAACCACACAGCTAGCAATTAGGTCGATGGTAGGGAGTCGGCGAGCCAAGAAGCCGGACACTCACGGTCCACGAGGTAGAGGCTTCGGATCCTCTTCATTTGGCAAGAGGTTTCGAGGCAGACCTGGGCGCCAGCATGAGAACGGATCTTCTGTACGTCACCGTTCGATGTTCGGATGGTAAGCATCCTCCCAAGTTGGTAGCCCGAGGGGAGGCCGACGTCTACTGCCAACGGGTCGCCAACTTGGAGCAACGTCCCCTCCGGGAGAATGCCGAGGTCCAGGCATATTACAGAGTTATAGTGCAGCTGCGAAGTTCCGCGGAACGGTACGGCATGGTGCTTTACTAGAAATGACCCGAGGTGCTGGCGAAGAATTGCATAGGCGGCCCGAGCGAATGCGTTAAAGAACTGCAAGTACTCTCGGATCTCATCACGCGTAAGCAGCGCTGCGGGACTGCCATGCGCGATTTCGTTCCGTCGGTCAGCCAGATCGTCGATCGCACCGAGGTCCGCCCCCAAATTTCCCGAACTGTGTCCGCTGGCCGCGAGGTAAGCGACGAAGTCCTTGGTGCCCACAACTAGCTTTAGGAAGTCATCTATTCCAACCTCCCTGAACGCTTCGTCGATCGTTTTACGACGGAAGTTGCCAGCGTGGCGAGCGTAGGCCAGAGCGTTCAATCTATAGTTACCCGCCTTTGATTCACAAGAATGCAGGTTCTCAATCAACCTAACTGACAGCATTGGATCTTTCATGCGCGTCAACCATACTTCGTCGCGCAGGGCTTCGAGGGATTTCCGGCGGTGGTTATCCTTCAGCCTTTCAGGGAGGTCGTCCATCGACGGTACGAGCTCATTCAATGTTTGTACGGTGCCGGCCACGAGCCCTTCAATGAGGCGTTCGAAGGCGCCGTAAAGCAGTACAAGTTGGGTGGCGTATTGCGCCATCTTGACAGCGAATGGTTCGACAGACTGTCGGAAAAGGGTCAAGCAATCGTGAAGGTCGCCCGGTGCAACGGAGGCCAGGTCTGCTGCAAGGATTCTTTCTTCCGCATCGCCCCTATGAAGTAGCCGAGTCAGATCCTCGGTGAGCCGCTCGAACTCGAGGACGGCTGGCCTCATCGGCGATCATTCCTGAGCTCGCCGTCAACGAAATCCCCAAACAGTTCTCGTCTTGAGATGATATTGGCGGGGTTTGTGTAGCGGCCTGCAAAACTACTGTAGTTCTCTTCGTAAAAGCTCGGCAGCTTCGCTGCCAATTCCTCCTTGTGCTCGAGGATAAGATCCTTCTGCGGGAGTCGCTGGCTGAATGCGAACATGATGGTGTCGTAAGCCACAGTGGTAGGTCGACTGAGCCAGTTCCAGCGCCCATTTCGTTGACGCCAAAGCCAGAAGGCGCGCTCGCCAAACACCTCGTATACCAGATCTATGGTGGTTTTGAATAGATCACCAAGTTGGGAAAGGAGCGCCGGATCGAACCGATTAGCTCGCTTCAAGTATTCATCAAAGTAGTCCCGGAGACTCTTAGCCATGTACTGCGGATCTTGCCTGAACGCGAAGAACCGAAGGACGAGTTCGACATCGAACATCTCGCGATACGCGTCGTTCTCCAGCAGTTCGGCGTCTTCCTCATCGTCTGGGTCGCCGGCTTCCCCCTGGCTTCCAACAGGAATTCCCCAGGTCAAACATAGGGATGGGTGGCGAGAGAGAGTGAGGCAAAGGTCGTTCATCGGTCCGCCGTGAACCGCGTTTCGCGTCTCTTGGGGGGTGAGCTTCTCCCCTCCGCTGTTGATGCGCTCGAAAACGAGCTGCTTGAGAATTCTCGCCTCGGTGTCGTTCCGCGCAGTCTCTTGCAGAAGGATGATGGACGAGAGATACCGTCTATCGATTCCCGCGCGCACGCTTGTTGGGAGGGACGAGTATGTGCGGCCGTTCAACTCTTCCCATTCAACAAGTCCCTGCAACGAGAACGCGTCCGCATAGAAGTCTCTAATGGTTGAGAGCCGCTGAAGTCCGTCCATCACCTCATATTTGGAGTAGTCGTACTCGTATAGAAAGATCGGCGGAACAGGTACGTTCATCACTAGGGACTCGATGAGGCGCGACTTCTTCTCTGTCGACCAGCGTCTTCTCCGCTGGTATTCGGGGCGCAGGAGGTAGTCGCCGCTGCCGAGGAGTTGCGGTATGGAGCTCAGAGGATAGCGGGCTTGTTCCGTTACGATTCGCACTTCGCCACGTACGTACTTCTCATTGATAAGATCGTCCGGCAACTCCCTGACGACGCTCCGCCGCTTCAGGAGGTCAATTTCTTCGCCTTCAAGCATCAGCTCTCCCCTCATCGCAGCTACCTCCAGCAGTCGCTCCATCGGAGGTTGGATAGCCCGGCCAGACTCGCCCGGTCATCCAGGGCCGTCCTGCACTCTGAGACGAATTCGACAAGGCCGGACCTAGCCAGTCGCTAATAGCCTCAGTCACGAAGCGCCTCCCCCACGTCGGCCCCACTTGGTACTCGCGACACTAGAGGATCAATGAGGGAAATGCTCTCCCTAGATCGTTGCTGCGTGCCAGGTCCATGCCAGGCCGACACGTCACGACGAGGGATTGACGGGGACTGGCGGGGAGAGTGAACGCCCGCCCGCTGGTCACGGCCACGGTGGGCCAGGGCAACTTGAGAAGCTCCCGGGCAGTGTGGGCACAGGGGCGCAAGACGCCGTGGAACGTCGCCAAACCGCCACCAACGATGGCAGTCCGACACGCCCGATGAGCATCGGTCCGCGCCGTTCCCACTGGTGGTGGGCCAGCGGCTCTAAGTTCCGCTTCAACTCAACACGAAGTCCTTGATCCCAGTTGCTATGGCGGACACGCTTCCGATCAAGCCCGACACTGTGGCGAGCTTGGCGCTGGGTGTGGCCCATGTACCTCGGCTGAATGCCGCCCACCGGCTGGAGTAGAACAGCATCTTGAACTTCTGCCATCGGTGCTCACGGAGGTGGCAACCGAGCAGCAGCCCACGCGAGTTGTTCCGGCAGAAGCCGCCGCGGCTTCGGGTCGCGGCTCCACACCAGGCGGGCGCTTGGAAGAGCGACCAGAGCACGACCGCACCCGACAGCAGGTACAGCACTCCGGGACCCACCTGGGTCGTCCACCAGGCGGTGAGCAGCAAGACCAACGCGACAAGGCCCCAATGCCGGCGAAGGATCTTCATGTGCGATCAGTAACGTATGCACTGCTGCTGGTAAACACGACCGACAGAAGCCGACACCTCATCGGGCCGTCTCTGGGCCGTCTGGGCCGTCGCGGGGCCGTCAGAGGCCGACCAAAGCTAACCAACGACGACCATTAACACCCGACGAAACAGCAGGTCAGCCACCATGTAAAGGCGGCTGACCTGGTGGGCGACGGACGAGTCGACCTGTACGCCGGATTCACTTCGCCGCAGGCTTTCGCGCATCGGGGTGGTCGTCGCCTTGGATGCGGCGGCGGGTGAGGTTGTCTTCGTTCAGGGCGCGGGCCTGTTCGTGCTGCCCGAGCTGGCGCAGGTCGGCGGCGAGGTTGTTGGCGGAGTTCAGGGTGTGGGGGTGGTCGTCGCCGAGGACGCGGCGGCGGCGGGTGAGGGTGTCTTCGTTGAGGGCGCGGGCCTGTTCGTGCTGGCCGAGGTGGCGCAGGTCTGCGGCGAGGTTGTTGGCGGAGCTCAGGGTGTGGGGGTGGTCGTCGCCGAGGACGCGGCGGCGGCGGGTGAGGGTGTCTTCGTTGAGGGCGCGGGCCTGTTCGTGCTGGCCGAGGTGGCGCAGGTCGGCGGCGAGGTTGTTGGCGGAGCTCAGGGTGTGGGGGTGGTCGTCGCCGAGGACGCGGCGGTAGCGGGTGAGGGTGTCTTCGTTGAGGGCGCGGGCCTGTTCGTGCTGGCCGAGGTGGCGCAGGTTGATGGCGAGGTTGTTGGCGGAGCTCAGGGTGTCGGGGTGGTCGTCGCCGAGGACGCGGCGGCGGCGGGTGAGGGTGTCTTCGTTGAGGGCGCGGGCCTGTTCGTGCTGGCCCAGCTGGCGCAGGTCGACGGCGAGGTTGTTGGCGGAGCCCAGGGTGCCGGGGTGGTCGTCGCCGAGGACGCGGCGGTAGCGGGTGAGGGTGTCTTCGTCGAGGGCGCGGGCCTGTTCGTGCTGGCCGAGGTGGCGCAAGTTGGTGGCGAGGTTGTTGGCGGAGCTCAGGGTGTCGGGGTGGTCGTCGCCGAGGAGGAGGCGGCGGCGGGTGAGGGTGTCTTCGTCGAGGGCGCGGGCCTGTTCGTGCTGGCCCAGCTGGCGCAGGTTGATGGCGAGGTTGTTGGCGGAGCTCAGAGTGCGGGGGTGGTCGTCGCCGAGGACGCGGCGGCGGCGGGTGAGGGTGTCTTCGATGAGGGCGCGGGCCGTCTCGTACTGGCCCAGCTGGCTCAGGTCGACCGCGAGGTTGTTGGCGGAGCTCAGAGTGTAGAAATTGTCGTCGCCGAGGACGCGGCGGTAGCGGGTGAGGGTGTCTTCGTCGAGAGCGCGGGCCTGCTCGTACTCGCCGAGCTGACGTATATCGCCGGCAAGGTTGCTGGCGGAGTTCAGGGTGTGGGGGTGGTCGTCGCCGTGGATGCGGCGGCGGCGGGTGAGGATGTCTTCGTCGAGAGCGCGGGCCTGTTGGTATTGGCCGAGTTGTCGGTGGGCGTGGGCGAGCAGATCCGAGGCGAAGAGCGTGGTGTCGTCGTCGGGGCCGTGTCGACGGGTCCATTCGGTGTGCAGGTGGTGGGCGAGGGGCAGGGCGGTGCGGGCGTCGCCGCGGGCGAGCAGGTGCCATATCGCGCTGTGGATGAGGTAGCGCAGTTCGGTGTTGGTGGTGGTGGCGGGGTCGGCGGCGAGGATGTGGGGCATCAGCCGGGTCCAGCGGGGCCAGTGGGCGGGGTCGGTGCCGTCGTCGGGTCGCGCGGCGATGAGCAGTTGGTCGACCTGTTCGCGGGTGGTGGTGCGCTGTTCGGGGGTGAGGGTGTCTTTGAGGATGGCTTGGGTGAGGCGGTGCAGGATCGGCCCGTCGCCGCTGGGGCGGGCGAGGCCGTAGCGGGTGATGTGTCCGACGGTGCGGTCGAGGGCGATGCCGCTGCGTGCGGTGGTGGCGAGGGGTTCGGGCAGGGTCTGGTCGGGGGCGTGGCGGAACAGGTGCAGGGGGACGGGTTCGGGGGCGAGGAACGCGCACAGGGTCAGCAGCTGCCCGGCGGCCGGGTCTTCCCGGGTGAGGCGTTCGGTGGCGACGCGGACGGCGGCGCCCAGGGGGGCCGGGTAGCCGACCGGCGGCCGGCCTCCGAGCAGGTCCGCGGCGTGCTCGTCCAGGGTCTGGAGATAGTCGGGGACGGGCATGCCGGTCTCGGCAAGCAGATCGGCGGCCTGCGCCACCGCCAGGGGCAGGTCACCGAGGGCTTCGGCCAGCTGGTCTGCCTCCGCTTCGCTCACATGAGGCAGGTGAGTGCGCAGCAGCGCCACCGACTCCGACCGAGCGAACACATCCACCCCGACCGGCTGGGCAACACCGGCCCACACCGGACTACGCGACGTCACCACCACATGACCCGAGCCGTCGGGTAGCCAATCCGTGATGGCATCGCGGTCTTCGACGTTGTCGAAGATGATCAGCCACCGCAGGCTCTGACGTAGATGGCCCCGCAGCTTGTGCACTGCGGTGGGGGTGTCGGTGCCGGTGGGCGCGATCCCGCATTCGGCGGCGAGCGCGGCGAGTTGCTCACCAATCAGCTCAGGCTGCTCGCTGGCGATCCACCACACCAACTCGTATTCACCGGCGAACCGGTGCGCGTACTCGATCGCCAGCTGCGTCTTACCCACCCCGCCCATGCCTTGAAGGGCTTGAACGACGGCGTGCTGGCCAGCTTGAAGTTTCTCTCGCAGGGTGATGAGCATGGCGTCGCGGCCGGTGAAGGCGGGGTTGCGGCGGGCGACGTTCCAGACGGGCGGTAGCGATCCCGGCGGACGTGGTCCTGCTTCGGTAGCGGGAACGACCACGTGGGGATAGGGCGGTGCCGCCGTAGAAGATGGAGGGCCGTCCACAGCGGTGAGCAGGGTGGTCACCGCATCAGCCGTCGAGAGTCCGAACAGGTCGGGTACGACGATGGGTGCCCAGATGCCATCGAGGGTGACGTCGTCGACGCGCAGCGGGATCAGCCGGGCACGGGGGTCTCGGCGGCGTTGAGCCAGCCGCGCGGTCCATTCATCGCTGGTGTAACGGCTGGCATCGAGGTAGGCGGTGGACAACAGTGCCACCAGCGGATTGGGTCGGGCCAGTGCGGCGTGCATCCGTTCGATGAAGTTGTCGCCCGCGGCCCAGTCCACGCAGTCAAGCTCGACGGTGTGTCCGGCGGCGCGGAGGTGCCAGGCTACCCATTCCGCCCAGGCTCGGTCGCGCCCGGCATGCGACACGAACAGCGTGCCGCTGGCAGACGGGTCACTCATGCGGTCGCCTCCTTCCGCTCTTGTCAGCCCTGCCGGTCGTGTCGTCTTGCGAATGTCAGGATTCGGGTGGTGCGGGGATCGCTGCGCGCAGATCCGGCACGCCGCAGGCGGTGGCGAGGAGGCCGGCGTAGGCGGACAGGTGCTCGCGGGTCAGGTCGAGGGAGGCCCGCAACTCGGCCGCGCGTGGCCACGCACGCTCATGATCGAGACGGGAAACTTCAGGAGCGCGCTGGCTTTCCCAGGCTTCCAACTCGGGATGCCAGTACGCCAGCACGGGCCGCATGGCGTAGTTGAGCATTACCACCACAAGGAAGCCGAGGTTGTACTCCCCGTTGCGCTTGGGCGCCGCGACGTCCGGACCATAGCGGCGCAGCACTTCCCGCGTGCTGCCGAACAGCGAGTACATGCTCGACAGGGCTTCGCGAAGCAGTCCGTGTTGAAGCGGCACGACCGTGACGCGGGTGACCAATTCCACGTACAGCTCCCACGCGGCGGCGCGTTCCGCATCATTGGGTTCCCAGGTACCGGTGACCGACATCAGCTTCAGGTCGAGCTGCACCTCGACACTCTTGGGCGGACGTACCATCTCGACTCCCATTGCTCGAATCAATGCGACACGTTCATCATGCCGACGCCTCCCCGCGCCACCGCGCCACCTCGTCCATCAACCGCTGAGCCTGCTCTTGCTGGCCGAGGTGGCGCAGGTCTGCGGCGAGGTTGTTGGCGGAGGTCAGGGTGTCGGGGTGGTCGTCGCCGAGGACGCGGCGGCGGCGGGTGAGGGTGTCTTCGTCGAGGGCGCGGGCCTGTTCGTGCTGGCCGAGGTGGCGCAAGTTGGTGGCGAGGTTGTTGGCGGAGCTCAGGGTGTCGGGGTGGTCGTCGCCGAGAACTCGGCGGAAGCGGGTGAGGGTGTCTTCGTCGAGGGCGCGGGCCTGCTCGTGCTGGCCGAGGTGGCGCAGGTCGATGGCGAGGTTGTGGGCGGAGGTCAGGGTGTCAGGGTGGTCGTCGCCGAGAACTCGGCGGAAGCCGGTGAGGGCGTCTTCGTCGAGGGCGCGGGCCTGCTCGTGCTGGCCAAGGTTGCTCAGGTCGGCGGCGAGGTTGTGGGCGGAGCTCAGGGTCTGGGGGTGGTCGTCGCCGAGGAGGAGGCGGCGGCGGGTGAGGGTGTCTTCGTCGAGGGCGCGGGCCTGCTCGTGCTGGCCGAGCTGGCGCAGGTCGGCGGCGAGGTTGTTGGCGGAGGTCAGGGTGTCGGGGTGGTCGTCGCCGAGGACGCGGCGGCGGCGGTTGAGGGTGTCTTCGTCGAGGGCGCGGGCCTGCTCGTGCTGGCCAAGGTTGCTCAGGTCGGCGGCGAGGTTGTTGGCGGAGGTCAGGGTGTTGGGGTGGTCGTCGCCGTGGATGCGGCGGCGGCGGTTGAGGGTGTCTTCGTCGAGGGCGTGGGCCTGTTGGTATTGGCCGAGTTGTCGGTGGGCGTAGGCGAGCAGAGATGCGGCGATGAGGCTGGTGTCGTCGTCGGGGCCGTGTCGGTGGGTCCATTCGGTGTGGAGGTGGTGGGCGAGGGGCAGGGCGGTGTGGCCGTCGCCGCGGGCGAGCAGGTGCCACACGGCGCTGAAGGTGACGTAGCGCAGTTCGGTGTTGGTGGTGGTGGCGGGGTCGGCGGCGAGGATGTGGGGCATCAGCCGGGTCCAGCGGGGCCAGTGGGCGGGGTCGGTGCCGTCGTCGGGTCGCGCGGCGATGAGCAGTTGGTCGACCTGTTCGCGGGTGGTGGTGCGCTGTTCGGGGGTGAGGGTGTCTTTGAGGATGGCTTGGGTGAGGCGGTGCAGGATCGGCCCGTCGCCGCTGGGGCGGGCGAGGCCGTAGCGGGTGATGTGTCCGACGGTGCGGTCGAGGGCGATGCCGCTGCGTGCGGTGGTGGCGAGGGGTTCGGGCAGGGTCTGGTCGGGGGCGTGGCGGAACAGGTGCAGGGGGACGGGTTCGGGGGCGAGGAACGCGCACAGGGTCAGCAGCTGCCCGGCGGCCGGGTCTTCCCGGGTGAGGCGTTCGGTGGCGACGCGGACGGCGGCGCCCAGGGGGGCCGGGTAGCCGACCGGCGGCCGGCCTCCGAGCAGGTCCGCGGCGTGCTCGTCCAGGGTCTGGAGATAGTCGGGGACGGGCATGCCGGTCTCGGCAAGCAGATCGGCGGCCTGCGCCACCGCCAGGGGCAGGTCACCGAGGGCTTCGGCCAGCTGGTCTGCCTCCGCTTCGCTCACATGAGGCAGGTGAGTGCGCAGCAGCGCCACCGACTCCGACCGAGCGAACACATCCACCCCGACCGGCTGGGCAACACCGGCCCACACCGGACTACGCGACGTCACCACCACATGACCCGAGCCGCCTGGTAACCATGGATGAATGTCTTCGCGGGCCTCGGCATTGTCGAAGACCAGCAGCACCCGATCGGCAGAGCGCAGGAAACTCTTGACGCCGTCGACGGCGGAGGCGACCTCGGTGTCAGCGTCGGCGACGCCGGCGGCAACAGCGAGCGCGGCAAACTGCTCACCGATCAGCTCAGGCTGCTCGCTGGCGATCCACCACACCAACTCGTACTCACCCGCGAACCGGTGCGCGTACTCAATCGCCAGCTGCGTCTTACCCACCCCGCCCATGCCCTGCAGGGCTTGAACGACGGCCCGACCGCCGCTGACCAGCGCTTGCCGCAGGTCAACAAGCATCCGATCACGGCCGGTGAAGGCCGGGTTGCGAGGAGGCACATTCCACACCGATGGAAGCGAACCCGGCAGCCGCGGACCTGAGCGTTTAACCCGGCCACGGCGATCGCTGCCGGGGAACTCTGGGTGCCCGTCGGGGCGACGCTTGCCCCGCACCACGGCCAGGAGGCGTTTGCGCGCCTCGCCCTCCGGGATCCCGAACAGATCCTCGCGCAGTAGCGGTGCGAGAATGCGCGGCGGGGTCACCTCCTCGACCCGCAGCGGCAGGATCAGCGGCTGGTCAGCGTCACGGACGTGCAGCAGGGCAGTCCACTCAACCGTGGTGTGCCGTTCGGCTTCGAAGTAGGCCTCGGAGAACAGGGCGACCATCCGCTGACACCGCTGCAGCCCGTCACGGATCTTCTCGACGACATTCGCTCCGACCTCCCAGTCCCACAGGTCCAACTCCACGCTGTAGCCGGCATCTTCAAGTTCCCAGCCAACCCACTCCGCCCACGCCCGGTCACGGCCGGCATGGCTGATGAACAAATCAACGCGCTCGTCAGGTGCCGTGGGTCCCCACACGCATCCACTGTGCCCGGTCGCTCACCCACGCGCGACCACCGGTCAGGCGCAATCAGTCGAATAACCGACAAGCGACGAGGGACCAACGAGCGGGTCAGCAACGAGTCACACCCCGACAACCACTGCAAAACGGCTCCGCTTCAACTCGACCCGGTCGACGATGTCGGGTCGTGTCGCGGTCACTGCTGCTGGTCGGGCGTATTCGGGTCCGCGGTGAGGTCGGCCGCTTGGTCGGCCATGTGTTGGCGGTCCTCCGGGTCGACGTTTTGTTCCCACTCGCGGAAGCGGTGGTAGTGGTCGAGGAGCAGGCCGCCGTAGGCGTCGGTTGCGGCGACCTGGCGGAGGTCGGTGTGGCCGGCGAGGACGTCGCGGGCCATCTCTTGGAGGTCGTCGCCGGCGACGCCGTCGCGGAGTCGGGTGAGGCTGGCGTGCAGGAGCTTGGCGAGGCCCGGGTTTCCTTCGGTGAGGTCGAGGAACTGCCGCTCTGGTTGCGGTTCAGGTTGCGTCATGAAGCACCGGGCTGATGTAGGGCTGGTCGGGCAAGGGGACCTTGGACAGGTCGCCGCCTTGCTCGGCGAGGGTCTTGATGAAGCTGAAGAAGCCGAGGATGAGAGTGCCGCCGGCTTGGATCTTCAGTGCGGCGTCGTTGACCTTCTTGACCAGTTCGATGGCTTGCCAGGTGGCGATGCCGTAGCCGGCGACGGCACCGACGCCGGTTTCGATGAGTGCGGTGCCGGCGGCGGCGCTGACGCCGATGATGATGGCCTTGTCGATCATCATCTTGATGAGGCCGCCGATCATGTCGGCCAGGAGCCAGATGGCGCGTGCGGCTTCGTGGTACTTCTCCTCGACCTGGGCCAGGACGACGTTCTGCTGCACCGCTGCCGTCCCAAGCTGGCGGAAGTAGACGAACGCGGCGTCGGCGGCCTGCCCGTCCCACTGCTGGTCCAACTGTGAGGAGATCAGGCTGACGTTCTGGCCAAGGGCTTGCAGGCTCTGACCGAGGTTGCCGTAGGCGTCGCCTGCCTTGTAGAAGCTCTCCCAGTCTCCGACGAAGGCGTTGCTGATGGTGCCGATGACGTCGTAGCCGGCGACGTCCTTGATGATCTGGTTGACCCAGTGGGAAATGGACAGGGCGTCGAGGATCCCGATGGGATTGGCGAAGCCCTTGGTCAGTGAGGCGTCTGGTTGACCAGGCTCGACGAGGAAGTCCGTCGGCTCTCTCATGGCAGGTTCCCGCTCAGAGGGCGCCCGGAGGGAAGCTCGTAGCCGCTGCGGTCGGCGGTCGGGTAGGTGGCGTCCAGCCAGGCTGCGCTGCCGGTGTCGGTGTGCCGGTAGTGCTCGGCGGTGTCCTGGAGCGCGTCGCGTGACTTGTCGAGCAGCTCCATCAGGTGCGTGAGCCGCTGGTTCATCTCGTCGACGAGCTTCTGATGTGCAGGCCATGCCTCGTTGAGCAGCCCTTGGCCATGCCACGGCATGTCGGTGTGCTTGAGGATGTACGCGCGGGCGGTCTGAGCGTCGAGGCTCGCGTCGTTCAGGCGGGAAGCAGCGCGCTCCAGCGCACCGGGTTCGACGAAGAAGCTCACGACAGGCGGTCCCCGACGACGCCCGTCACGACGAGCAGGACCGCGGCGACGAGCAACGCCAGAGCCATGAACCGACCGCGCCGTTTCGACTCCGCATTGGTCGACGCGCGGTAGACACCGAGACCCGCCACGGCGGCGACGCCGAGGGGGATGCCCACCGACAGGAAGCGAATGAACGACCAGGCACTGAAGGTGCCATCGTCGCCGACGACCGCCAGCTGGTAGACGAGGAAACCCAGGCCAACCACGCAGAAGAAGAACAGCACCATCGACACCAGCGCGACGCTCTTGCGGAAGTCATGCCACTGATCAAGCTTCTCCGGCACCGCCGTCACCCGATCCGTCTGCCCCGTCTCACTCACGCCCGCACGATCCCACAGCACGACCACCGAGCGCGACCCCGCCATCACGCTGTAGCTGCTCTCCAACAGCGGCTGGCCTGGTGGCGACAGATGAGTCCACCTGCAGGCCGGAGTCCGATGTCGCCAAGCTGTGCAGCCAAGTGGCGCCCCAGCAGATCGACAGAACTCGGTCCTGAAGGCGGCAAGCCCGACCATTGCCTATATAACTCATCGCGGCCTAGCCAGGTCCCACGCGAACGGCCCCCTGCGGTAACAGGAGGCCGTTCTGTCCGAGGTGTGTGCCTACTCACAACCCATGGCTCACATCTCGTAACGCCTAACGGCAACCCGGCTACTTAGGTCGCGCACTTGCTGCCTTCTGCGGGGCCTGAAGCGCTTGAGTACCTACTGACCAGACACTTCGATTAAATCGACGAATCCCAATAGCATGGTGCCTGAGTCGCAGGTCAGACATCCGCGCGACATTACTTGCTATTGCAAGCTTTCGTTGCTCATCAATTGAGTAGCCGCAACGCCTTGTGAAAGTTTCATGATTACTCAGCGTTGCCAATTCTGGGCGCAGAGTCCGCTTTGCGCTGTACGTGCGACGGACAACGGACACGGTGTGTGACGCGAATGTCGTAACCGGCGTGACCCCAAGATTGCTGCCTCGTTGTGTGGGCTGAGGCACCTGTCGCGTCTGCCCGGCGGTAACCGGACAACGCATCTCCCGGCTGGTCGCCTCACCGTCCGAGGAACCTACGAACACGCCCCACTGGAGCAACGGTGCCCAAAAGCACGTCTGGCCGGCGAGTGCCGGCGCGCCCCACCTCTGCGTCCAACCGCAGCAGCGCACGCCAGATTCCACGGCAGGCCGAGCCCGTCGACGACGAGACGACAAGCAACGAGAGCTACCTGCTGACACAACGGGATCTGCTCATCCTCATGATCACGCTGATCGTCGGCCTGCTCGCAGCCTTCGTCACCGGCCTGACCACAGCAGTGCAGGCAGCTCCAACCCTTGGAGTAGGCCCTAGCATTGCCCTCGGAGTCGCCGGCGGCGTCGTCACCATGGTCCTCACCGGCCTGGTCGTGGCGAACAGGCTCCACAAGCTCGTTCGCTAGCAACCGTGGGGTAAGAGGTGTGCCCTGCCCTGTTGCCCGCAGAGCAGGGCACACCCATGACGTCCGCGAAGCCCCGACAGCAACCGCGCCGGACTTCAGCGCACTGACCAGCCCTGACGTGGACGGTCATCCGAGCGTGCAGGTGCCGGACGCCTGCGGACGCGACGCACAGAGCCTGTAAACGTGGCGTTAGTCAGGCCGAGCTGGACAATTGGCTTACCCGGCGCGGGCTAGCGGGCTGCTGCTGGCAGGCAGGCGCTACCAGCGACGGCGCGGCGGAGCGAATGAGTGCGGTAAGGGCTTCAGGACGTCAAGGAGTTCGGGGAACGCGAGTAGTACTGATGCAACGCCCTGAGCTGAGCTACCCAGAACTCCATCTTTGCCGACTTCGATGGGTTTCTCCCAAGTAGCCCCAGTTGCGTCGCAAGTGCGTAGAAGCCAGGACCTGCATCGTTGGCGTCGAGGTACCGCACTAGTGCTGAGATCATCAAGCCCGTTGTGGGGTAGTTCCGCTCCACGATCATGCCGAGTAGGCGTCCTATCGCGGCTCGCTCGTCCTCACGGTCAAAGTTAAAACCCGGGATCCCTGTTCGATGCACCAACGTTGCGTTGAGTTCCGTGTAGGTAGTGGGGTCCCCGATTCGTGCACGCTCAATGAGGAAGTCCAGCCCGGCCGTCGCCAGGCGTTCCCACGTCTCGTCATCTCGGCCATACAGCGACATAGCACCCCTCCGAGGTGGAGGCTAGTCGACGACCGCGGTCCTCGGAACCCTGCTTGGCTGCAGAGGCGTGACGGAGACGGACGGCCGGAGGCGGCCATCCGGCGAGGTCGTCCTACAGGCAGCAGCGAACGATCAAGCGTAACCATCGCTGATAGCCATAGGACTCTTCCTCGCCGAACAGCAGCGGCACGTCGTACGACTGTTGCTAGGCCGGCGTCGACCATGACATGCGGCAGGGCATGCAGGATCGGACGGGAGCAGGGCGCGGTGCCGTGGGCGCAGTCCCGCACGCTAAAGATCTGGATCAGCAGCTCCAGTCGCCCCATCTCCAGACCTTCCACGTGCCCTTAGGTCGACCGTGGTACTCGCAGCCAACACTGCCTCCGCCTGTACTTCCTGTACCGCCTGTGCCTCTAGCGCCTGACTGGTTCTGCCACGGCTGCTGCACGTAGCAGAGGCCTGTCTTGCCGGATCCCGGCTTCCCGTTCGGCGGCTCACCGATCGCCTCAGTGAGGCTGTTCGATGCGTAGAAGTGGGCGTCGCCGGCATCATCTGGCCCGAACAGCGAGCTATTCCACTCCTCCTCGTAGCTTTCTCGCGCCTTGCCAACCAGGTCATAGGCGTGCCACATGTCGACATTCACAGAATTCGCGTCTGCACCATCTGGCGCAGCCAGCGCTGCCTCCTTGTAACTGGTGTGCGGGAGCGACACGAGCGCATCGGCGATCGCCTGCCCAGGATCGAACGCTTCAACCTCAGCCCAGAGGGCGTCTGCCTGCGCCTCTCGCTTGCTGTTGTCGAGCTCGACGCCGTTCTTGTACTGGGTCCTGCGAAGGTCCGAAATCTTGTCGCCCTTAGCCTCGAGCTGGATGAACGTCTTGGCATAAGTGGTGCACCACCTGGCTGGCGTCATCTTGCGTCCCGGCGGCAAGGTAAGCGCCGTGGGCGCAGGCTCCGGCTCCGGCATGGTCGGCAGGGCTACTGCCGACCGTGTGGGCGTCGGCGTAGGAGCCGCCTCGGGCTTGGTGGCCCCCTGGCCGCACCCCAGAACCAGAACTACTGCCGCGATTCCACCGACCCACGCTGCGGGCTTCTTGCTCAAAGAATCTCCTTGCAACAACGTCCTTTAGGCTGCGGTTGAACCGCTGGCCGCGGGATGCTAGCGCAGCTCAGCTCGTACCCGATCTTCAGGGCCGATCACTGGCAAAGGACGGCTGGCGCGGGAGGCACAGGACTGGCCTGCAACGATCCGCACCAGCGTTGAGGTGTCCGGGCTTCCACGAGGCGGGGTGGGGCTTCGCCGTACAGCAGATCCCCCCAACGAAGCTGCCTCTGCCGCTCTCGTACACGCACGCCACGTTGCAGGAGGGCAATAGCGGATGAGCAGCCATCCGAGCAGCCAAGCTGGCGAGCATCAGCGGACGATCCCGGACCTAGACACCACGTAAGGCACGAGAACCAAATGGTAGACCAGCACCATGGGACCGACTCGTAATGCGTAGGTCGACGGTTCGATTCCGTCAGGCGGCTCGGTACGGAAGCCCAGGTCAGCGACCTGGGCTTCGCCGTTTCCCCAGGTCGATCACGTCCCGGCTGGCGGGCCGAGTCCTTTAGATAGTCCTTGTCCCGTGCGGCTATTGCTTCGTCCAGGCGGTTGGCGACGGCGTCCAGGTCGTCACCGAACAGCCCCGCATACACGTCCAGCGTCATTGACGCCGAGGCGTGCCCAAGCATCCGCTGCACCGCCTTGACGTTGGCGCCCGCCGCCACGGCCAGACTCGCCGCCGTGTGCCGCAGGTCGTGAGGCGTGAGCCCGGCCAGCCCGACCGAGGCAGCCGCCGGCGCGAAGACCCGAGTCCGGAAGATCGGCCGGGAGCGGATCACCTCGCCGGGCACCACGAGGCTGGACGGTCTACGACTGCCCGACGAGGAGATCCGCCAGCGAGGCCAGGTCCGCAAGAGGTCCACGGACGGCGAGGGAGTGGTGAGAGATACCGAGAGGCGTTTCCGCTGCTAGAGCGCGAGCATCGCCGCCGCGACCTCACCGGCGGCCGCATCGGGGATCGCCGTCGCGGCCCGTTCGAGCACGAGCAGCCGCGCACCGGGGATCTCGCGCGCGAGCGCTTCGCCGTTGCCGACAGGGAAGAACGGGTCGCGGCGACCGTGCACCACCAGCGACGGGATCGCGAGCTCGGACAGGCGCTCGCGCCAGCGCGGCTTGCAGTCGAGCTTGGCGAACACCATGCCCAGGTGGTTGGCCATCTGCACAGCGGGCTCGGTGCCCGGCGTGCGGTCCCATCTGCGCTCGGCGGTCGCGCGCGCGGCGACGGGGTCGTCACCGAGGATCTCTGCGCCTGCGGCGGCAAACTCGGCCACCGCGGCGCGGTCGGACCAATCGGGCATCGAACGCGAGAACAGCCGGTCCATCGTCGCCGCGTCATGGTCAGGCAGGTCGTCGTCGACCGGGCCTGGAGCGACGGGCCGCGTTCCGGCGAGGGTGAGCGCCGAGAACGCGTCCGGGTGGTCGAGCGTGGCGACCTGGGCGACCATCCCGCCAACGCCGATGCCTGCCAGGTGCGCCGGCCGGTCGTCGAGTTCGCGGGCGAGCGCTGCGGCGTCGGCTGCAAGATCGCGCAGCGTATACGCCGGAGCCTCGGGATCGACGGTGGTCGACGCGCCGGAATCGCGCAGGTCGTACCGCACAACGTGGCGCCCGCCGCGCGCGAGCGCCTCGCAGAGTGCGTCGGGCCAGGAGAGCATGGTCGTGCCGCCCGCGAGCAGAACGAGCGGCGCCGCCGTGTCGCCGAAGTGCTCGACCCCGAGCGTGACGCCGTCCGCCTCGACCGTCGTCATCACGCCTCCACCGTCGCGATGACGCCGCCGGACGTGCGGAACGAGTGGACCGTCGGATACATCATGAACCTCCAGGGCGGCGTAGTGGACCGGTGGCGCGGGGACGGCGGCACAAGCTACGCGTCCCCGCCGGTGGTATGCGTCGCGTGGACGTACGCGACTGGGGTTGGCTCTCAGAGATGGACAACTGGCGGGGCGGAAACTCATCGGGACCCTGTCCGCAAGGGAACGACGACCGATCAGCCGCCTGTCACCAACGTCATGGCCGGGTACAGCTAGAGGTCCACACGTGCAGCTCGCCGGGTCGCTCAACTTGATCTCATAATTCTTTCGTCTCCGTGCCATCCACGTGCCGGTAGCCGGTACCCCGGACGGTCACCAGGGGCACGAACGGTCACGCGCTTCCTGCCTTGACCTGGCCCACCAGGTCCTTGTCGACCGTGTTCTTCGTCCTTCCAGATTGACGGGTGCCGTAAGCCCAGAGGCGCGGGTCCAAACCGGCGCGGTCCACCCGGTCCGGTGCGCTACGGTGCTCGCTGTGATCCGGCAAACCATGGTGGCCTCTGTAGATAAGCCGAGCGAGGTCGAGGCGGGTGAGGCTTGGCTGAACGCCAACCGGGACGCCCTGACCCACGCCGAAGAAGAAGGCGGATGCGGCTGCTGCGTCCGGATGTGGAAGTTGGAGGGACCTGCCGAGGTTTTGGCGAGAATTCCTTACGAAGTCTCGGCTTCCTCCGACTGGGATACGGCCTAGCAAAGCAGTGGATGGGGCGTGCCCGCTGCGTGCCCGATCGCGCGGGCGGCGGGGGTTGACGGCGGTCACGTTCGGCGGTTCGCAGCAGCGACGGCCGGGCAGGTCAAGCCAGGTCATCCCCAGGCCGCACCCGGCTGCATCGAGAGTTCCTAAACCGTGTGGCCGTACGCCCAGGCCGTAGATCAGTTGAGCAGTCCCGGAACCCGCTCCTGAAGCTTGGCCGCCACCCGCGACAGCCCGGCGTGTCGAACCAGCTCCGGATCGCACCGCGCGAGTCTGCCAGCTCGGACGCCATCTCGTGCCCGTCGAAGCGGTTGTGGATCTTGGCTCATCCGGCAGGCGAGCCAGCTAATCGGCTGACGATCCCTCACCTCAGCTGTCAGGCATCAGGGGGCGATGGCGGTCTTGGGAATCTACGGATCAGATGGCCGTCGCCGGCTTGATCGCCGATCATGACCTGGGCTTCTTCATGCCGTTGCGAGCCGAGCAGCCAAGCGAGCAGCCAACGCCGCACTCACCCGACCACGGTGGCCACCGTTGGCGTACCGGCTTCGCTTCCCCGCTTCCACCTCATGGACCAGCCCGTGACCGCAGCCAAGCTGTCCGCCTGCCCGAAGACGCCGTCGGGGCGTCACATCCATGAGGGATTCGAGGGGTTTTGTAGTTTCCAGGGCATTTAAGCAAGGGCTGGTTGAGGATGGGCGCAGGGCCAGCCAAGGGCGCAGGAACCAGGGCGTTGACACGTCGCCTGCCATCGCAGGAGGAGGAGCCGACAGCGTGGACATGAAGTTGGAATTCGTCGTGCTGCCCGTCGCCGACGTGGGACGGGCCAAGGACTTCTACAAGGCGCTGGGTTGGCGGGAGGACATCGATGTCGGCGAGGGGGAGGGCCGGGTGGCGCAGATGACGCCGCCCAGGTCGGACTGCTCGATCATGTTGGGCCCCAGCCTCACCACGGCCGCGCCCGGCTCCATGCAGGGCCTGTGCCTGGTCGTGGACGACATCGAGGCGGCCCGCGCCGAGCTGGTTGGCCGCGGCGTCGACGTGAGCGAGGTCTTCCACGCCGCAGGCGGTGGCTTGCCCCTTGCCAACGGCCAAGGACGTGCCCCCGGGCTGGCTCCGGACCGGGCGAGCTATTTCTCGTTCGCCTCGTTCAACGACCCGGACGGCAATGGCTGGTTCCTCCAGGAGGTCACCACGCGCTTCCCGGGCCGGCTGTGGTGAGTGCCGGACGCTACGAGGAATAGACCGGTGCTCTGCCCGGACTGGTCGACGTGTCGACGGCAGCCAGGGTGGAGCGATCGTGCGGCGCCAGGCGGTCCGGGGCCGAAACGATCCCCGGACCCCGGACCGCCTTGACGTCAGAGCGTGAGCTGGCTCCACGTGTGACCGCCGTCGGTGGTGCGGTACACCGCGGCTCCCGACCATGCGGGTCCACCCCAGACCACCACACCGTGCGCGGCGTCCTGGAAGTCCAGGTCGAGCATCGGGAGCTGCACGTCGGGGATCGCCAGGGGCGTCTCCCAGGTGGCGCCGTTGTCGAAGCTGGCGTGCAGCCAGCTCGCGCCCGCACCGACGCCGGCCACGACCGTGCTACCGGCCGAGGTCGTCGCGAACCCGGTGGTGATCCCCGTGGTGGGCGCGTACCCCAGCACGACGGGAGCCGCGCCGCCTACCGACTCGACCAGCTGCTTGTGCATGTAGCCGCGCTCCGGTCCGAAGCTGCACATGCCCTCGACGTCATCGGGCTCAGTGCTGCTGAGCCGTACCGCGTCGTGCGCCGAGCAGACCGGCTCGACCTCGGTCCAGCCACTGCCGTCGGCTGCCGACCACATCCGGAGCGACGTGTGGATCACGCCGAGGGCGACGTAGGCGGCCGAACCGTGGGTGGCGATGTCCCACCCGCCGCTGCCGTGCACCGCGACGCCGGCCACCGGCTGCCAGTTGTCCTCGCCGAGGGGCGCCGAGTAGAGCTGGGTGGTCTTGGTGCTTCCGACCCCGTAGGTGACGATCGCGTAGGCGTACCGGTCGGTCGAAGCGAGCTTGGCAATGCTGACCGAGCCGACGGCGCCGGACAGCCGCACGCGCCGCCACGTGCCGGCACCGTCGTGGGTGGCCATGAGAACCTGGCCGTCCGTGGTCCACCCGTCGAGCTTGTTGGCGAAGTGGATCTTCGTCTGGTCAGGTGTGGACGACACCCGTGGGGCGGTGTGCTGCTGCCAGGTCTGCGCGCCGTCCGACGTGCTGACGAGGGTCGGGCATGAACCGGCCCGGCACGGCGCGAAGCCCAGCACCCAGCCGTCGGCGGGGCCGGTCCACGAGGTCGACGTGGGAGCGAAGCCGGCGGGTACGCCGGCGGTGGCCACCGTGGTTGGGGTTGCCGCCTGTGCCCTGTCGGTGGTGCTCGCCGAGGCGACGGACGGAGCAACCAGCATGGCGAGGGCCGTCGCCGTGCCGACGGATGCGGACAACCGGGAGTACCACGATCTGCTGGTCGGCGGTGTGCCGGCGAGGCCGATGCTTCTCACGCTATCTCCAACCTTGTTGATCAAGTCGGTGAGGGACGGTCGTGAGTGAATGGAACTGGTCAGCTTCGACGTGAGCAATGGCTGGCGGCCGGCACGTTGGTGCCATGGCGTACACCGGCCACAATCCAGCCCTGGCATCCGAGACGAACGCCCCTGGCGCCCCGCGCCGCAGGTCGTGAGGAGTGGTCGGCGGTCGCGGCAATGAGAGGTCAGGCGCCCTGGCGAGATCGAGCGAGGGGGTTGGCCACTGCAGGAAAGATCCCGCCGAAGTCGGTCGCTGGTCGCGCAGTGCCGCTCGCGGGCCGATCAGCTCTCGATCGCCGGCCGTGGCCCGCAGGCAGCCTCGATCAACTCTGCCACTGCTCCGCGAGCAGGCCGTAGATCAGGGTGTCCGTCCACTCGCCCTTCGTCCAGTGGTCCCGGCGCAGGTGCGCCTCTTTGACCATGCCCACCCGCTCACACAACCGCGCCGACGCCTCGTTGCGGGCATCGACGTGAGCGATGACCCGGTGCATGCCGCAGTGCGCGAAGGCCACGTCGATGACCGCGCGGACCGCTTCCGTGGCGAACCCGCGGCCGGAGACCGCCGGGTGGAAGGCCCACCCCATCTCGCCGCGGGACAGCGTCTCGTCGGCCGGCCACAGGATTACGTCGCCGACGACCTCGCCCTCGTGCTCCGCCACCACCGCGAGACGGGACTCCGGCCCGGTGATCCCTGTGCTGGTGAGCCGCTTGGTGACCACCCTGGTGGCGAACTCCCGCGACCACGGCTCCCACGGGATGTAGCGGGCGACGCGCGGGTCGCTGTAGTACGCGAGCAGGGCATCCACGTCGTCGATCCGGTACCGACGGAGAAGCAGTCGCTCGGTACGGATCGGCAGTGCCAGCTCAGACATGCCGCCCAGTATCAGCTCGCCGGACTCACGGCCCGCTCCCGGGGCGCGAGCGGCCGTCGCGCCAGCCCCTGCTCGGGCGTGACGCCGCAGGGTCACCCCCGGGGGTACGCGAACAGGTGACGCGTACGCCTAGGCTTCCATCGTGGACTGGTCGGCTCTGGGCGCAACGATCCTCACTCTCGCCGTCGGCGCGCTGATCGGCCTCGTCCCGTCCCTGCTGGTCGAGCGGCGCAAGGAGAAGCGCGAGCTGGCGACCCGCTGGGACGCCCCGCTCTACGAGTTGAGCGTCGAGTTCGCGTCCACGGTCCGGGTCTTCCGCCACCTGGTCGCCCGGATGACAGGCGCGCCGGATCCCGTCGCCGAGCACGACCGTACGGAGGAGGAACGGCAGCGGCTGCTGGCCCTGCTGGAGCAGATCCGCCTGGTCGGCGACGAGCGGGTCCAGCGCGCCGCCCGGATGGTGGTACGCCATTCCTGGGCGGTGCTCCGCGTCGCCGAGGGCCACGAGGACACCCGGGCGGCGGAGTTCGGCGGGGTGCCGCCGGAGACGAGGCTCAGCACGTCGCTGCACGAGTTCATCCGCGCGGTGCGGGTGCAGCTGCGGGTGCCCGACCCGGAACGCATCGCCTCGGACGAGCCCGACGACTGGCCGGAGCTGACCGACGGTCAGCGACGGTTCCGCATCGGCCTGCCGCCCCGCTGATCCGAGCAACCGCCGTCGCGCCGGCCCGACAGTCGCCGCGGGCGCTGATCCGTTCACGACATCAGCTCGAAAGGCCCGCAGGAGGCACTGCTCCTCCGGGCGGCGACGCCGATGGCGGCCGGCCGCCCCTACCCCGCGTACAACGAGTTGAGGTATTCCGGGCCGTAGCGGCGTTCCAGGTCGGCGAGGCTCTCCGTGGTGTTCTCGACCTCCTTGATCAGTCGGGCCCGGGTCGGCAGCACGTCGGGCTGCCAGGTCTCCGGCTTCCACAGCTCCGAGCGGAGGAACGCCTTGGAACAGTGGTAGAAGATCTGCTCGACCTGGACCTCGATCGCGAGGATCGGCCGGTGCCCCTTGACCACCATGTCGTCGAAGTACGGCGCGTCCCGCAGCAGCCGCGCCCGGCCGTTGATCCGCAGGGTGTCGGTCCGGCCCGGGATCAGGAAGATCAGGCCGACGTGCGGGTTGTCCAGGATGTTGCGGTAGCCGTCGGCCCGCCGGTTGCCCGGCCGTTCCGGGATGGCCAGGGTCGTCTCGTCCAGCACCTTGACGAAGCCCGCCGGGTCGCCCTTGGGCGAGACGTCGCAGCTGCCGTCCGCCCCCGCCGTCGCGATCAGGCAGAACGGCGAGGCGGCCAGCCACTGCCGGTCCCGTTCGTGCAGCACGACGCGTTCCTTGGCGACCGCCCGGGGCATCGCCGCCCCCAGCAGGTCGCGCAGCTCGTCGTGCGAGGTGATCTCCACCGTCACGTCCGCCTCCCCCGTGCGTTGACTTCGGTGGCGGCCCGGCCGGACGCCGACCGCCGTCCGTCAGCCTAGGCGGGCGTGGCGAGCGCGAGGTTTGCCCACCGGAGCGGCGGGTACGGGCTCACACAGCGCCCCCGAGCCGAGCAGTGGAGGCCCACCATGGAGAGCCGTCTGAAGGTGCTCGGGCACCCCGTGCACCCGATGCTGGTGATGTTCCCGGTGGCGCTCCTGGTCGTCGGCACGCTCTTCGACATCGTCGACACCGTCGGCGGCCCCGACTTCCTCGGCGAGGTGGCGTACTGGAACATCACGGTCGGCCTGGTCGGCGGCCTGCTGGCCGCCGCGGCCGGGACGTTCGACCTGCTCGCCATCCCGACCGGCACCCGCGCGAAGCGGGTGGCGCTCACCCACGCCGCCGCGAACGTGGCGGTCATTCTGCTCTTCGCCGCCGTCTGGGCGGTCCGGCTCAACGCCGACTCCCGGGCGGCCGGCGGCGCGCTGATCGCCATCGAGGTGGTCGGTATGGCCATCCTCGGGGTCAGCGCCTGGCTCGGTGGCGAGCTGGTCGACCGGCTCGGCGTCGGAGTCGACCGGGAGGCCGGCCTCGACGCCCCCAGCTCACTGCGGCCCCCGGCGGCCACCCAGCGGATCGGAGACGTGCGATGACGGAACAGCCCGGCGGTTTCGGCCGTGGATGGCGGGGTCGGCAGCAGGGCTGGGACCCGATGGGGGAGCTCCAGTCGCTGCGGTCGGAGCTGAGCCGGCTGGTCGGCGGCCGGGGTGGCTCGTCGGACGTCGAGCTGACCGAGACCGCCGACGGCTGGGAGGTGGTGGTCCGGCTGCCCGGCGTGGCGCCCGAGGAGGTCGCCGTCGAGCTGGACGAGCGGGAGTTGTGCGTGCGCGCCCGTTCGGAGGCCGAGGTCAACGCCGACCACGGCATCCCGGGCGGCTTCGAGACCCGCGGCTTCGAGTACCGGATCGACCTGCCGTCCCGGGTGGACCCGGACGCCATCGACGCGGTGATGGACCACGGCCTGCTGCGGGTCCGCCTGCCCCGGGCGAAGCGGGCCGCGCCGCGCACCATCACCGTCGGCCGCGCCGGCCATCGCGGCGGTCCGGCCGCCGGCGGTACGGGCACCCTCGCCGATCCGGCGGCGGACCGGGAGATGCACCACCCGGACACCACCGTCGACGAGCTCGACCGGCCGTAGCGTTCGGGTGGCCACCGCGTCCCTGCTCGGCCCGGTCGGCGAGCGCGTGCCCGACGTGCGGCGCATCGCCGTGCTGCGCGCCAACGCGCTCGGCGACTTCATCTTCACGCTGCCCGCGCTGGAGTCGCTGCGGGCCGCGTACCCGGAGGCGGAGATCGTGCTGCTCGGCGCGCCGTGGCACGCGAAGCTCTGGCGCGACCGGCCCGGCCCGGTGGACCGGGTGCTGGTCGTCCCGCCGGCCCCCGGCATCCGCGACCCCGGGCCGGACGAGCCGCCCGCCTCCATGGACGACTTCCTGGAGCGGACCGCGAAGGAGGGCATCGACCTGGCGGTGCAGGTGCACGGCGGCGGGGCGAACTCGAACCCGCTGATGAGCCGGCTCGGCGCCCGGGTCACCGCCGGGCTGCGCGCCGAGGACGCGCCGCCGCTGGACCGGTGGATCCGGTACGTCTACTACCAGCACGAGGTGATCCGCTACCTGGAGGTGGTCGCTCTGGTCGGCGCGCCGGCCACCACCGTCATCCCCGCGCTGGCGGTCACCGACGCGGACCGCGCCGAGGCGCTGACGGTGCTCGGCGAGCCGGACCGGCCCCGGGTGGCGCTGCACCCGGGGGCCACCGACACCCGCCGGCGCTGGCCCGCCGGGCGCTTCGGCGAGGTCGCCCGGGCGCTGCACGGCGACGGGTACGAGGTGCTGGTCACCGGCACCCCCGCCGAGCGGGAACTGGTCGACGCGGTGGTCGTGGCGGCCGGCGTGCCGGTCCGCCCGCAGGTCGGCACGCTCAGCCTCGGCGGCCTGGCCGCCGCGTACGCGGGGTGTGAGCTGGTCGTCTCCAACGACACCGGCCCGCTGCACCTGGCCGGAGCGGTCGGCACCTCCACGGTCGGCATCTACTGGCTGGGCAACCTGATCAACGGGGCGACGCCGCTGCGCGCCCGGCACCGGCCGATCGCCTCCTGGACCACGCACTGCCCGGTCTGCGGCGTGGACTGCACCCCGGGGATCTACCCGCACCGGCCGGGCGACGGCGAGTGCCCGCACCGGGACTCGTTCGTCACCGACGTGCCGGTGGTGGAGGTGCTGGAGGCGGCTGCCGAGCTGCTCCGCCCGGAACCGGGCGCGCCGCGCTGACCTGCCCCGACGGCCCGGCTCAGGCCGGTTGCGGGGTGTCCGAGTCGGCGAGCACGACCTCCCAGGCCTCCACCTCACGCTCGGTGACCGTGGTCGGCGACTCCAGGTGGTACGCCCCGCTGGGCAGCACGCCGGCGCCGCCGTGGCGCGCCATCACGGCGAGCTGCGCGGCGACGTCCTCGCCCTGGTGGCGCTCGTGCACCCGCCGCCAGAAGTCGAAGCCCCCGGAGTCGACCAGCGCCGCCCGGTCGTAGAGCACGCAACCGCCGATCCAGGAGACCTTGTACGCCCGCCACGCGCCCGAAGGCAGGTCCAGCTTGCGCGTCACGTGCAGCAGGTTCGCCGCCGGGTGGATCGACGCCCGCTGCCACTGCGGGGTGTCCGGCCGGATCCGCTCGGGCACGACGGGGCCGTCCCACTCCTCGTAGTGGGCGTGGGTTTCCGGGCGCACGTCGTCGGCGTACGACAAGCCGTGCACCGCGTTGCCGACGAAGCCGCAGCCCAGTTCGCCGATCGCGCTGACCAGCCGGTGCAGGGTGCCCGGCTCCAGCCACACGTCGTCGTCGAGACAGAGCACGTACCGCGCCGCCGACTGTCCCAGCAGGTACGCCCGGTGTTCGGCCAGCCCGCGCCGGGGCAGCCGGCGGGTCAGCAGCACCGGGTGCCCCCGGTGGCGCAGTGCCCGGGCCATGGTGGCCGCCGCCGGGTGCGTGTACGCGGGCTCGCCGTCGGACTGGTCGCTGACCACCACCCCGAACCCGGGTACGCCCTCCTGGGCGGCCAGGCCGGAGAGGGTGACCGCCAGTTCGGCGGGACGGTTGCGGGTCGGGATCAGCACGTCGAGCTGCCGGGGCCGGCGGAACTCCTCGGCGTTGCCGAGGTCGAGCGGTCGGTTCACGCCGACCTGCCCGTCCGCTGCGGGGCGCCGGACTGCGGCGACCGGGTCGACTGCGACCGGGTGGACTGCGGCGACCTGGTCGACTGCGGCGGCTGCGGCGCCGGGGTCGCCTGGGCGCGGATCCGCTCGATGATCGCCGAGGTGGAGCGGTCCGGCACGTACCCGAGGGTGCGGACCTGACCGCCGAGCCGGCGGACCAGCGGCGCCTCCGGCACCATCTCCGGCGGGTAGTCGCCGCCCTTGACGTACACGTCGGGCCGGACGGTCTCGATCAGCGCGGCCGGCGAGTCCTCCTCGAAGACCACCACGTGGTCCACGCAGGACAGCGCGGCGAGCAGGGCGATCCGGTCCTCCACCGGGTTGACCGGCCGGTCCGGGCCCTTGAGCCGGCGGACGCTGCCGTCGGAATTGACCGCCACCACCAGCAGGTCGCCCAGCGCGCGGGCCTGCTCCAGGTAGCGCACGTGCCCGGGGTGCAGCACGTCGAAGCAGCCGTTGGTGAAGACGATCGAGCGGCCGGCGCGCCGGTGGTCGCCGACGATCGCGGCCAGCTCGGCCGTGCCGACCAGCGTCGGGTGGGCCGTACCGTCCGAAGTGGTGCCCAGCGCGGCGAGCAGGTCCTCCCGCCGGCAGACGCAGGTGCCGGTGTCCGACACGGTGATGGTCGCGGCGAGCTGGGCCAGCTGGGCCGCGGTCGGCAGCGGGGCGTCGGCCGCCAGGGCCAGCGTCATCGCTGCCAGGTACGCGTCCCCGGCGCCGACCGCATGGCTGGCCGGGACAGGTGTGCTGTGGCTGCGCCGGGGCTCGCCGTCGGCCCCGCCGACCACCGCCCCCTCGGTGTCCAGGGTCACCGCCACCACGTCCGCGCCGGTGTGCTCGCGCAGTTCCTCCAGCCGCGACTCGGCCAGCACCGCCCGGTCGACGCCGTCGCCGGCGGCGGTGTTCAGGGTGACACCAGTGCCGGTGACGCTCAGCCCGTCGACGGTCATCGCCACCCGGTCCTCGCCGGGCGTGGGCTCCCCGGTCGGCCCGGTGCCGACCACACCGGACCGGTCGCCGGTGGCGGAGAGGCGTACGCCGGCGCCGCCCGGGGCCGCGCCGACGCTCAGCTCGGACGGGCCGTCGGCCGGGTCGACCGGCGGGTGGTCCAGGTGCAGGTCCGGGCCGGCGGCGGTCCGTCCGGCGGGACGCGGCGCGGCGCCGAAGCCGGCGGCGGCGCGGGCCAGCAGCCGGGTCGCCTCGGCGAAGCTCGGGGTCACCACGGTCGGGGCGAGGCCCCGCCAGTCGGCCAGGTCGTGTGCGTCCAGCGCGACGGTGGTGTAGCGCTCGCGGTTGGCGACCAGCCAGGCGCGCACCGGCGCGGGCAGCGCGCCCAGGCCGTAGTCGCAGACGACCAGGGTGGGCGTGGCGCCACCGGCGGCCGCCTTCAGCTCCTCGGTCGCGCAGTCCAGCGCGGTGAGCAGGTCCCGCACCCCGTCGTCGTCGAGCGCGTCCTCCGGGTCGCCGGAGTCCTCCCGGAGCAGGATCTGATTGCCGGCGAGCATCCGCCGCTTCACCGGCGTCGGCCGGTGCGGCTGGCCGACCGTACGGTCCCAGACCCCGGCCCGGTCCAGGCAGTCGTGCAGTTCGTCGCCGGCCACGTCGGCGCCGACCGGGGCGACCAGCAGCGCCCGGCCGCCGAGGGTGGCGATGTTGACCGCCGTGTTGGCGGCGCCGCCGGCGGCGGAGATGCGCCGGCGCAGGGTGAGGACGGGGGCGGGCGCCTCGCGGCAGAGCCGGTCGGACTCGGCGAACCGCCACTCGTCCAGCATGGCGTCCCCGACGACCAGGACCGGGCGCCCGAGCCAGCTCTCCACGACGGTGGCGAGCCGGCGCTGTTCCGCTGCTGCTCCTGCCATGCCTTCCCGACTCCCCCGAGGGCCCCGGACCAAACATCCCCACCACCCGCGCCCCACGTTCCGAGCATTCGGCCCCCACCCCTCGCGTTGATCATGAAGTTGTTGTCGGCCGGCCCGGCGTGTCGGGACAACAACTTCATGATCAACGGGCCGGGTCGGGGGCCGGGTCGGGGGTGACGCGGGTGGGGGCGGTGGCGGACCAGGCGGCGTCTTCGGCCTGTTTGCGGGCGAGGCCGTCGCGGCCGTCGTAGCGGAGGAAGGCGGGGAGGGCGGCGGCCAGGGCGATGGTGCCGAGGACGCAGAGGACGCCGCCGGAGACGATCGAGCCGGTCACGCCCAGCGGCGTGCGGGCGACCAGGCCGGAGCGGAGCTGACCGAGCAGCGGGCCGGTGGAGTACGACAGCATCTCGATGCCGGCGAGCCGGCCGCGCAGGTGGTCGGGGATCGTCTGGTTCCAGATGGTCATCCGGAACAGCCCGGAGACCATGTCCGCCGCGCCGGCCAGCACCAGGAACAGCAGCGCCAGCCAGAGCCAGCCGGACAGCCCGAAGCCGACTACGGCCAGTCCCCAGGCTCCGGCCGCCAGCACCACCATCAGCCCGTGCCGGTGCACGTGCTTCACCCAGCCGGAGCTGACCGTGGCGAGCAGCGAGCCGGCCGCCGGTGCGGCGTAGAGCAGCCCGAGCACCGCCGGCCCGCCCAGCTTCTCGGCCATGAACGGGTAGAGCGCCTGTGGCATGCCGAAGAACATCGCGTTGATGTCGACCAGGTAGGTGCCGAGCAGTTCGGGGCGGCTGCGGGCGTACCGCAGGCCGGTGACCACCGAGCGCAGCGACGGCCGGTCGGCGGCCGGTGGGGGCGGGACCGCCCGGACCAGCGTCAGGCAGGCCAGCGAGAACGCGAAGGTGGCCAGGTCGATGGCGTACACCCAGGCCAGGTCCACGGAGGCGATCAGCACGCCGGCGACGGCCGGGCCGCCGAGCTGGGCCACGTCCATCCGCAGCGAGTTCAGCGCGCCTGCCGCCGGGATCTGGTCGGGGGCGACGATCCGGGGGGTGAGCCCCTCCATGGCCGGGCGCTGCACCCCGTCCAGCGCCGCGGTCGCCGCCGCCACCACGTAGAGCAGCCACAGGTGCGGTGACGCCGACAGCGAGTTGACCAGCAGGACCCCGCAAAGCAGCGTGAAGCCGATCTCGCCGCCGAGCACCAGCCGCCGCCGGTCCAGGTAGTCGGCGAGCGCGCCGCCGACGAAGGCCATCAGGAGCAGGGGTACGAGCTCGCAGACGCCGAGCAGGCCGACCAGCAGCGGATCACCGGTGAGCTGGTACACCTGGTACGGCAGCGTCACGTAGGTGATGAACGACCCGAAGCCGGACACCCCCGCCGCCGCGAAGACCAGCCGGAAGTCCCGCGAGGTACGCAGCGGCGTGAGGTCCAGGGCCAGCCGGCGGAGCAGTCTCACGGGCGGATGGTGGCCGAGCGTCAGCCGGGCTGTCGAAGGGTTTTCCCGCCCGGGGCGCATGTTCCGCACGGTCCGGGATAGAAGGCGGGATGACCACGGAAGCCGAGGGCGGCCCGGTGCTCCACGCCCGCCAGATTCGCCTGCTCATGTTCGGCCTGATGACCGGGATGCTGCTGGCCGCGCTCGACCAGACCATCGTCGGTACGGCGCTGCCCACCATCGTCGGCGAGCTGGGCGGCATCAACCACTACTCGTGGGTGGTGACCGCGTACCTGCTCGCCTCCACGGCCTCCACCCCGCTGTACGGCAAGATGGCCGACCTGTACGGCCGCCGACCGGTCTTCCTCTTCTCGATCGGCACGTTCCTGCTCGGCTCGCTGCTGGCCGGCCTGTCGCAGAACATGACCCAGCTGATCGTCACCCGGGGCATCCAGGGCATCGGCGCGGGCGGCCTGATGACGCTGGCGTTCACCATCATCTCGGACGTCGTCTCGCCCCGGGACCGGGGCCGCTACCAGGGGCTTTTCGGCGCGGTCTTCGGCCTGTCGTCGGTGGCCGGGCCGCTGGTCGGCGGGTACTTCGCCGAGACGAACTGGCGATGGATCTTCTACATCAACGTGCCGCTGGCGATCCTGGCGATCGTGGTCTGCTACCACGTCATGCGGCTGATCCCGTTCGAACGGCGGGAGCACGCAATCGACTGGCTCGGCGCCGGGCTGCTGGTGGCCGGGGTGAGCGCCCTACTGCTGGCGCTGAGCTGGGGCGGCAACGAGTACGCCTGGGACTCCGGGGTGATCATCGGGCTCTTCGTCGCCGGGGCGGTCCTCGGCGTGCTCTTCGTGGTGCAGGAGGCCCGGGTCGCCGAGCCGATCCTGCCGCTGCGGCTGTTCCGCAGCGCCACCTTCGCGCTGGCCAACTCGGCGGGCTTCGTGCTCGGTCTGGTGATGTTCGGGTCGATCATCTTCATCCCGCTCTACCTTCAGATCGTCAAGGGCGCCTCGCCGACCCGCAGCGGTCTGCTGATGCTGCCGATGATGGCCGGCATCATCGTCACCTCGGTCCTCACCGGCCGGGCGATGAGCCGGATCGGCCGGTACAAGTGGTTCCCGGTGGTCGGCTCGGTGGTGCTGCTGGCCGGCATGCTGCTCTTCACCCAGCTGGAGGTGGAGACCTCGCTCTGGGTGGCGTTCGGTTTCATGGTGGTGATCGGCGTCGGGCTGGGCCTGTGCATGCAGTCGCTGATCCTCGCGGTGCAGAACGCGGTCGACGTCCGTGACCTGGGCGCGGGCACCTCCTCGGCGACGTTCTTCCGGTCGCTGGGCGGCTCGTTCGGGGTGGCGATCCTCGGCGCGGTGCTCTCCTCCCGGCTGACCGCGCAGCTCGCCGACCGGCTGCCGGCCGCGATCGCCCAGCTCCCCCCGGAGCAGCGCGCCGCCGTCGCGGCCAGCGGTGGGGCCGACATCTCGATCAACGACCCGGCGACCATCCTGGCCCTGCCGGGGCCGGTGCGGGCCGCCATCCAGGCCGCCTTCGTCGACTCGCTGGACATGGTCTTCCTGACCGCCGGCCTGATCGCCATCCTGGCGGTGCTGGTCACCCTGGCCCTGCCGGACGACCAGCTGCGCGGGACCGGCCCGCAGGGCGCGACCGGTGGCGCCGACCCGCTGGGCGGCAAGGCGCCCGCCGCCGGTGGCAAGCCGATCACCAAGGAGTCGAAGGAGGAGGCCGCCGCCGACATGGAGGCCAAGTCCCAGACCATGCTCTGACGCCGGCGGCTATGCAGGTACGGCCGCGAGCAGGTCGAGGATCAGAGCCAGCGGCGGCCAGGCGGCGCGGCCCCGGCGGGTGACGGCGTACGAGCGCAGCCGGGCCTCCGGGCCGGTGAGCGGGAGCAGGCGTACGCCGGGAGCGGTCGGTTGGTCGGCGGGGAGCAGCCCGACCCCGAGCCCGGCGACGATCAGGTCCTGGACGAGTTCCAGGCTGTCCGCGCGGTGCTCGATCCGGGGTTCGAAGTCCGCCATCGAGGCGATGGTCCGGACGACCACCTCGTCGGCGGTGTAGCGGGAGTTGACGATCCAGCCGCGGTCCCGGAAGCGGTCGAAGACGGCTGCGGCGTTGTCCGGGACGTCGGGGACGTCGTCGGCCGGCACGCCGAGGCTCCACGGCGCGGACCAGAGCGGGATCGCTTCCAGCGTGCGGTCGACGGGCGCCGGCGCGAGGTTGTAGTCGTACGTCAGGGCAAGGTCGACGTCGTCGGTCGCCAGCAGCGCGAACGCCTCGGCCGGTTCGTGTTCGTGGATGCGCAGCCGGACCTGCGGGTGGCGCGCCGCGAGGTCGGCGGTGACCGGGAGCAGCGAGCGGCGGACGGCGGTCGCGAAGCCGGCGACCCGGACGGTGCCGACCGGCTCGGCGCGCGGGTCGAGGTCGAGCCGGGCCACCTCGACGGCGTCGAGGATGGTCACCGCGTGCTCGGCCAGCCGGCGGCCGGCGGGGGTGAGCCGCACCCGGCGGCCCTGCGGCTCGATCAGCGTCGCGCCGACCTCGCGGGAGAGCGCGGCGAGCTGCTGCGACACGGTGGACGTGGTGACGCCCAGCTCGTCGGCGACCTCGCGCATCGAGCCGAGCCGGGCCAGCTCACGCAGCAGTCGTAGGCGGCGCAGGTCCACGCCACGATTGTTCATCATTGCCGAACGGATCGTCCAGCAAAGACACGTGGACGTGAACGGTAGGTAGCGGCTCTACTGGGGGCATGGCTCCCACCCGTACCGGCGCGGCGATGGCCGTCGCGTCGATGTTCTTCGTCCAGCTCGGCCTGGCCGCCTCGGTCGCCCTCTTCGACGAGGTGGGGCCGGACGGGGCGGCCTGGCTGCGGCTGGCCTGGGCCGGCCTGCTGCTGGTCGTCCTGATCCGCCCCCGCCCGTCCGGCTTCACCCGGCGCACCCTGCTGGCCTGTGTCGCGCTCGGCGTGGTGACCGCCGGGGTGACCATCCTGTTCATGGCCGCGGTGGCCCGCCTGCCGCTGGGCACGGCGAGCGCGCTGGAGTTCCTCGGCCCGCTCGGGGTGGCGGTGGCGCGGGGTCGGGGCGGGACGAAGCTCTGGCCGGCGCTCGCCGCGGTAGGGGTGCTGCTGCTCACCGAGCCGTGGCGCGGCGGGGTGGATCTGGTGGGTGTCGGCTTCGCGCTGGCGGCGGGCGCCTGCTGGGCGGCGTACATCCTGCTCACCCAGCGGGTCGGCGACGAGGTCTCCGGCATCCGCGGCCTGGCGGTGTCGATGCCGGTGGCCGCGGTGGTCGCCACCGTGGTGGTCGGGCCGGGTGTCCTCGGCGACCTCACCTGGCCGGTGCTGCTGGCCGGGCTGGGGCTGGCGGTGCTGCTGCCGGTGGTGCCGTTCGTGCTGGAACTGCTCGCCCTGCGCCGGCTCACCACCGCCGCCTTCGGCACGCTGATGAGCCTGGAGCCGGCGATCGCGCTGGTCATCGGCCTGGTCGCGCTGCACCAGGTGCCGGGCGTCGGGGCGGTGGTCGGGATCGCCTTCGTGGTGGCCGCCGGCATCGGCGCCGAACGCACCGGCGCGCGGGCCGAGGCGGCCGCGCCGACCCGACCCGAGCCGGCCGTGGTGGGGACTACTTGAGGATGAGCCGGTTGGTCTGCTCGAAGACGTCGAGGTCGGCGAGGGTCTCCGGCACCGAGGCCGACAGCGGCGAGGGGAACGCGTCGCGGGGGAAGAAGCCGGCGTCGTTCGTCTCGTCGGTGACCCGGGCCAGGTCGCCGTCCCAGTCCTCGACCCGGAACGCGGTGGTGAAGATCTGGTAGGTGTGGCCGTACATGTTGGTGTGGGTGCGGTCCGGCCCGGTGTAGAGGGCGAACGCGCTGACCCGCAGCGCGCGCAGCCCGGTCTCCTCACGGACCTCGCGTACCGCGCAGTCGGCGATCGACTCGCCCAGCTCCATCGCGCCGGCCGGCAGGGCCCAGTGGCCGTTGTCGGAGCGCTGGATCAGCAGCACCCGGCCCGCGTTGTCGCGGACCACGGCCCGGGCTCCGACGAACATCAGCGTCCGGTCACCGGCCAGGGCGCGCAGCTGCCCCACGTACGAGTCCGCCCACGAGATGCTCACCCGGACAATTTACGCAGCTTCCCGGCGGTGCCTCCGGCGTTCCGGGGGTTCCCAACCTGTGACCGGCGACACTAGCTTGTTACCCATGCGTAGCACGATGATGGACGCCCCCCTCCAGGTCTCCCGGATCCTCGAACACGGCTCCACCGTGCACGGCACGGCCGAGGTCGTCACGTGGACCGGCGCCGAGCCCCGCCGGATGTCGTACGCCGAGGTCGGCCGCGCCGCCGCCCGGCTGGCCCATGCCCTGCGCGACGAGTGCGGGGTGACCGGCGACGAACGGGTCGCCACCTTCATGTGGAACAACAACGAGCACCTGGTGGCGTACTTCGCCGTGCCCAGCATGGGCGCGGTGCTGCACACCCTGAACATCCGGCTCTTCCCGGACCAGGTCGCCTACATCGCCAACCACGCCGAGGACCGGGTGGTGCTGGTCGACTCGACGCTGATCCCACTGCTGGCCCGGGTGCTCGGCGAGATGACCACCGTGCGGCACGTGGTGGTGGTCGGCGGCGGCGACCCCGCCCCGCTGGTCGCGGCGGCCGGCGACCGGATCACCGTGCACCACTGGGACGAGCTGCTGGCCGGCCGTCCCGACAGCTACCAGTGGCCCGAGGTGGACGAGCGGGACGCCGCCGCCCTCTGCTACACCTCCGGCACCACCGGCAACCCCAAGGGCGTGGCCTACTCGCACCGCTCGATCTACCTGCACTCGTTGCAGGTCTGCATGCCGGAGGGCTTCGGCCTCGGTCCGGTCGACCGGGAGCTGGCCATCGTGCCGATGTTCCACGCGATGTCGTGGGGCCTGCCGTACGCGGCCTTCCTCTCCGGCGCGTCGCTGATCATGCCGGACCGGTTCCTCCAGGCCGCGCCGATCGCCGAGATGATCGCCGCTGAGCGGCCCACCCTGGCCGGCGCGGTGCCGACCATCTGGAACGACCTGCTGTCCTACCTGGACAGTCACGACGTGGACACCTCCTCGCTGACGGAGGTGATCGTCGGCGGTTCGGCCTGCCCGCCCGCGCTGATGCACGCGTTCGCCGAGCGGCACGGCATCGAGGTCATCCACGCCTGGGGGATGACCGAGATGTCCCCGCTGGGCTCGGTGTCCCGGCCGCCGGCCGGCGCCACCGGCGACGAGGCCTGGCGCTACCGCTACACGCAGGGCCGGGTGCCGGCCGGGGTGGCGGCGCGGATCCTCGGCCCGCTGGGCGAGCCGCTGCCCGCCGACGGGACGTCCGTCGGCGAGCTGGAGGTCAGGGGCCCGTGGGTGACCGCCCGGTACGTCGGCGACGACACCCCGGACGAGGAGAAGTTCCGCGACGGCTGGCTGCGTACCGGTGACGTGGGCACCCTCTCGCCGGACGGCTACATCACCCTCACCGACCGGGCCAAGGACGTGATCAAGTCGGGCGGGGAGTGGATCTCCTCGGTGGAGCTCGAGAACGCCCTGATGGCCCACCCCGACGTGCAGGAGGCCTGCGTGGTGGGGGTGCCCGATCAGCGGTGGGACGAGCGTCCGCTGGCCACCGTGGTGATCCGCGAGGGCGCCTCGGTGACCGCGGAGGAGCTGCGGGCGTTCCTGGCGAAGTCGGTGGCGCACTGGCAGCTGCCGGAGCGGTGGGCGTTCATCGACGCGGTGCCGAAGACGAGCGTCGGCAAGTTCGACAAGAAGGTGGTCCGGTCCCGCTACGCCGACGGCGGGCTGGAGGTACGGGAACTGACCGGGCCGTAACGTTTTCCGGCGGCTCGTCGCCGTTAGGGGCAGGGGCGCAACTCCTGAAGAAGCATCCCTCCCCAGGGGCGGCCCCGGCGTTCGCACCGCGCCGGGGCCGCCCGCTTTTTGCGGGGCGACCCGCAATAGTCATTCTTGCGAAACATGTTCGCTTCTGTCCCGCTGACGAGGAAATCCGCGCAGCTCACGGGGCTCGGTGTCGGCGGCGGCTCGTACGATCGGGCTGAACCGGCCGCCCCCGGGCCGGCCCGCCGTCGAGTACCGGAGACGTCATGGCAACCCTGAAGACCGCCCCGACCACCGCCAGCGTGGACGACTTCCTCGCCGCCGTGCCGGACGAGACCCGCCGCCGCGACGCCATCGCCGTCCGCGACCTGATGCGGCAGGTCACCGGCGAGCCGCCGACCATGTGGGGGGACGCCATCGTCGGCTTCGGGCAGCGGCACCTGCGCTACGCCAGCGGTCGCGAGCTGGACTGGTTCCTGGTCGGGTTCTCGCCGCGCAAGGCGGCCACCACCCTCTACCTCGGCGAGGGATTCCCCGAGAAGGAGCAGTTGACGGCCCGGCTGGGCCGGCACACCGCCGGCAAGGGCTGCCTCTACGTCAAGCGGCTCGCCGACGTGGATCTCGACGTGCTGACCGAGCTGGTCCGCGCCTCCGTCGCCCAGGCCCGCGCCGACTGACCGTCACTGCGCGCTGGTGGTGATCAGCACCTTGCCGACCACCGAATCCTCCACCGCCTGGTGCGCGGCAGCCGTGTCGGCCAGCGAATAGTGGTGCAGGGGCAGGCCGACCTCCCCGCCCACCCGTACGCCGCCCTGGGCCACCGCCGCGGCCACGTCGGCGACCGCCCGCGCCTTGGCCGCCGCCGGCTCGGTGTAGACCAGCACGAACTGCCAGCGGGCGTTCGGCACCATGAGCGGCCGGATCGGCAGGGTCACCTCGGCGCCCCCGTCGTCGGCGTACACGCAGACCGCGCCGCCGGAGCGGAGCAGCTGGACGTCGGTGGCGGCGTTGCGGGCGGCGGAGACCTCGACGATCGTGTGCACACCGTCGGGGGCGATCTTGCGGACCTCCTCGACCACGTCCTGTTCCCGGTAGTTGATCACGAACGACGCGCCGGCCGCCGCCGCGAACTGCGCCTTCTCCGGGCTGCTCACGGTGGTGATCACGCAGGCGTCCGCCCAGCGCGCGAGCTGGATCGCCGCGTTGCCCACCGCGCCCGCGCCGCCCTGCACCAGCACCACGTGGTCGCTGAGCGCGCCGGCGTGCAGCTTGGTCGGCATGTACTCCCCGACGGTGAGGCAGCGGTGCGCGGTGAGGAACGGGATGCCGAGGCAGGCGCCCAGGTCGAAGTCGGCCGAGCCGAGGCTCACCGCGTGGCGGACCGGGACCACGGTGTACTCGGCGGCGGTGCCCCAGGGGCGCTGCCAGGCGGCCTCCCAGAGCCACACCCGCTGGCCGATCAGGATCTGGTCGACGCCCTCGCCGACCGCCTCGATGACCCCGGCGCCGTCCTGGCCGGGGGTCTGCCAGCCGGCCGGCAGCGGCCACTGCCGGCGAGCCTTCCAGTCGGTCGGGTTCACCCCGGAGACGGCCATCCGGACCAGCACCTCGCCGCGCCCGGGTTCCGGCACCGGCCGGTCCACCAGCTTCAGCACCGAGGGGTCGCCGGTCTCCTCGTAGACGATCGCCTTCATCCCCGTCTCCCTCCGACAGTCGCGTCCCCATCTTCGCCGATCCCGTCGGGCCCGCCGTCCGTATCACCGGGTAGCCGGCGGAGGAGGGGTCATGCGGGACGTACCAGAGGTGGCGTCGACGCCACCCGTGACGCTCTGTGGCGGGGCCGGTCCGACCGACGCCGGGTGTGCGGCACCGGCGGAGGCGACTCGCGAACCGGGCCCGGTCCCGGCCGGCGACCGCCGCGACACCCCGTTCCTGCCCCGGTCCAGCCGCAGCCGCCGGATCTGAGGCCGACCGGCTGGGCGGGTCAGCCGAGCCCGTCCACCAGATCCGGAGTGAGGTCGTGCACCGACGACAGCACCACGGCGGCGAGAGCCTCCGCGTCCGGGTCCAGCGGATACGACCCGTGCGGGATCGCCACCACCCGCATGCCGGCGGCGGCCGCGGAGCGTACCCCGTTGGAGGAGTCCTCCACCGCGACGCAGCGGGCCGGGTCGACGCCGAGCCGGTCGGCGACGGCCAGGTAGACGTCCGGCGCGGGCTTGCCCCGCGCGGTCTCCTCGGTGGAGAGCGTCACCCGGAAGGCGTCGGTCAGGTCCATGGCGGCCAGCGCCGCGGCGATCAGCCGGGTCGGTGACGAGCTGGCCAGCCCCAGCGGCCACCGCTCGGCCACCCCGCGCACGACCCGGTCAGCGTCGTCGATCAGGGGTACGTGCCGCGCGTACCGCCGGGTCATCTCCTCGACCACCTCGGTGGCGACCTGCCCGGCGTCGCGGTCGACGCCCAGCTCGCCGCTGAGGTAGTCGGCCCACTCGCCGGTGCTCATCCCCATCAGCCGGTGCTGGGTGTCCGGCTGCCAGGTGCCGCCGTGCGCGGCCACGTACGCCCGCCGGACCTCCTCCCAGACCGGCTCGGAGTCCACGATCACGCCATCGAGGTCGAACACCACCGCATCCACCGTCACCCGCCCATCCTCCCCGACCGGGGCCGGGGCGGGGGCGTCAGCTCTGCAGGGCGGGCAGGCCGATCGGGCTGTTCTCCGGGATCACCGTGTGGCAGGCGCGGGCCATCGGTTCGAGCAGTTCGCGCAGGCGGTCGGTGCGGTCCGCCCCGAGGGTGCGCCAGGGGCGGGCGGCGGCCAGGTCGGTGGCGTCCTCGACGGCCTGGAACCGGGCCCGCCCGACGTCGGTCGGCTCGCCGTCCGGGCCGAGCCAGCCGCGCTCGGCCAGCCGGCCCCGCGCCGCCTGCCACTGCTCCTCGGACCAGCCCCGGCCGAGCAGGTTCTGCAGAGGTTGGTCCACCGCGACCCGCCAGGCCAGCGTCTCCACCGGATCGAGGTCGGCGGCGACCAGGGCGGCGATGTGCCCGTCGCCCCGGTGTTCGCGCAGCGTGGTGGCGGCCTGCCAGAGCCGGGCCAGCGGGTATTCACCGCGCGGCAGGGCGGCGTTGGCCGCGCCGAGCACCCGGCCGGCGGGCTCCACCGCCGCGGCCGCCTCCTCCAGCAGGTCGGCGGCCTCGACCAGGTGCGCCTCGGGCAGCTCGTAGGTCAGCTCGGCGAGGGCCTGCACGGCGCCGGTCAGCCGGGCCCGCAGCGCCTCCTGCGGCGTGGCCAACCGCCAGACCGCCGGCAGCGCCCGGCTCACCATCGGCGGGGCGAAGGTGAAGAACGCGGCGATCACCGGCGCCGCCTCGGTGGGCCCGAACGGCGCTGCCCGGCCGGCGAAGTAGCCCCGCCAGTAGCCGCGCAGCCCGACCGCCTCGTACGCGGCGCGGGCGCGCGGATGGAAGTAGGTGACCGCGTGGACGGGTTCGACGTGCGTCCACATGAGCCGAGCGGTCCGCCCGGGATCGTCCAGCGCCGGCACGCGCACCTCCACGATGGTGAGGGGTCACCGTGACGCGGTACGGACCGCCCACGGTGACCCCGAACCTACTGCGCGTAGGTGACGGCCGGGAAGACCTCTGTGGGCTACTGCACCGCCAGCACGTCGACGACGAAGCGCAGCGGGCCGGACGGCGCGCCCGGGCGCTGCGGCTTGTCGCCGTACGCGAGGTCGGCGGGGATGTCGAGCTGCACCCGGCTGCCGACGGTCTGCCCCTGCAGGCCCTGGTCCCAGCCCGGGATCACGTTGCCCTGGCCGAGCATGAAGGAGAACGGCTCCGAGCGCTTCCAGGAGGCGTCGAACTCCTCGCCGGTCCGGTACGACACCCCGACGTAGTTCACGGTGATCTGCTGGCCGCTCTGGGCGGCGGCGCCGGTGCCCCGGATCAGCGGGGTGGCCTTCAGGCCGCTGAGTTCGCCCTCGCCCTTGCCGGCCGGCGGCTTGGTGCAGAGCGCCCGGTCGGCACCCTCGGGCAGGGTCGGGAAGCCGCCCGGGCAGCCGGCGGGCGACGCGGCCGGCTTCGCGGAGTCGTCGTCACCGCCCCGGGTCACCACGAACACCCCGACGATCACCGCGATCACCGCGAGGCCGGCGAGCGCCCCCAGCCAGGCCTGCCGGCGCTTCTTCGCCTCGGCGGCCTTCTGCGCCGCGAGCTGGGCGGCCAGCCGCCGCTGCGCCTTCGTCTCCGGGCCCTGGCCCGCCGACCGGTTCTGCGTACGCTCGCTCACGTCCTCGACTCCCTGCTGGTGTGGGTGGACCGGCCCGACGACCCGCGGCCAGCGCACACGGTACCTGGATCGATGCCGCCCGTGTCCCGTCGCCCGCCCGCTCTCCCACCCGCCGTCCCGCACCTCCCCCGTCATCCCGGTTCGTCCCGGTGCCGGAGGGCTTCCGGCGGTAGGTTCTTGACCATGGCGATCCTCACCGACGAAGACCTGGCCCTGCTCGCCGAGCCCCAGCTGGCCCACGTGGCCACCGTCGAGGCCGACGGCACCCCGCACGTCACCCCGGTGTGGGTGGACACCGACGGCGAGCACATCCTTTTCAACACCGCCCTGGGGCGGCAGAAGTCCATCAACATCGAGCGCAACCCGATGGTGGCGGTCTCGGTGGTGGACAAGGCCGACGACTTCCGCACCCTCTGGGTGAAGGGCGCCGCCGAGCTGATCACCGAGGGCGCCGACGAGCACATCGACCGGATGGCGAAGAAGTACCTCGGGCAGGACACCTACCCGTTCCGGCAGCCGGGCGAGCAGCGGGTGATCGTCCGGATCACCCCCACCCAGAAGCTCGGCCGCGGCTGACCCGTCGGCGGGGTCTCCGGCGTACGACGACGGAGACCCCGCCCGGGCGCTCAGGCGGTCTTGCGGGGTGCGGCCTTCTTCGCGGCGGCCTTCTTCGCCGGTGCCTTGGCGGCCTTCTTCTCGGCGGTCTTCTTGGCGGCGGCCTTCTTCGCCGGCTCCGCCTTCTTGGCGGCGGCCTTCTTCTCCGCCGCCTTCTTCGCCGGTGCCTTGGCGGCCTTCTTCGCGGAGCGGGCCGCGGAGATCGGCGTCGGCTCGCCCGCGCCCCGGGCCGGCTCCTCACCCCGGGCCGCCCGGGCCCGCTCGACGGAGGCCTTCAGCGCGGCCATCAGGTCCACCGCGGCGGCCGGCGCGGCCTCTTCCTCCTCCGGCTGCACCACCTCCCGGCCCTCGACCTTGGCGTCGATGACCTCCTGCAACGCCGCCCGGTAGTCGTCGGTGAAGGCGTCCGGCTCGAACGTGCCGGCCATCGAGTCGATCAGTGAGCTGGCCATCGCCAGCTCCGGGGGACGGACCTTGAGGTCCTCGTCCAGGAAGCCGAAGTCGGGGGTACGCACCTCGTCCGGCCAGAGCATCGTGTTGAGCAGCAGCACGCCCTCGCGGACCCGCAGGGTGGCCAACTGTTCGCGCTGGCGCAGCGCCACCTTGACGATCGCCACCCGCTCCGAGTCGGCGAGCGCGTCCCGCAGCAGCACGTACGGCTTGGTCGCCGAACCCTCCGGCTCCAGGAAGTACGCCTTGTTGTAGAGGATCGGGTCGACCTGCTCGGCGGGGACGAACTCGAGCACGTCGATCGCGCGGGAGCTGGTCAGCGGCAGTTCCGCGAAGTCCTCGTCGGTCAGAATCACCATTTCGCCGCCGCCGAGGTCGTAGCCCTTGGCGATGTCGTCGTAGGTGACCTCCTCGCCGCAGACCTGGCAGGTGCGCTTGTAGCGGATCCGGCCGCCGTCGGCCCGGTGCACCTGGTGGAAGCGGATGTCCTTCTCCTCGGTGGCCGAGTAGAGCTTCACGCCGATCGACACCAGCCCGAAGGACACGGCCCCCTTCCAGATCGCCCGCATGCCGCGCTCCTCTCCCCGGTTCTGCCCAGGATCGCAAACGATCGAACGGGGCGCACGCTCTTCGCTGCGCAACTACCATCGAAAGGTGCCCGGCGCGCCGCTGAAGCCGATGCTCGCGATGACCGGGCCGCTCCCGGTGGATGACGGCTGGGCGTACGAGTTCAAGTGGGACGGCGTCCGGGCGCTGGCCGACATCGCCGGCGGCCGGCAGCACATGTACGCCCGCAGCGGCGTGGAGATCACCGCCGCGTACCCCGAGCTGATCACCCTGGCCGAGCAGGTCGACGACGCGCTGCTCGACGGCGAGGTGGTGCTGCTCAACCAGACCGGGCAGCCCTCGTTCACCGCGCTGGCCGAGCGGATGCACGTCCGGGACCCGGCGAAGGCGGCCCGGCTCGCGGCGGCGGCCCCGGTGACGTACATGATCTTCGACCTGCTCCGGCTGCGCGGCGAGGACCTGACCGGACGCTCCTACCGGGAGCGGCGGGCGGCCCTGGAGGCGCTCGGGCTCGGCGCGGCCCGGTGGGCGGTGCCCCCGTTCTTCGCCGACGGCGCGGCCACCTACGAGGCGGCCGGCGAGCACGGGCTGGAGGGGGTGATGGCCAAGCGGGTCGACGCGGTCTACCGGGCCGGCGTGCGCTCGCCCGACTGGGTGAAGGTCAAGCTGGAGGTGACCGGCGACTTCGTGGTCGGCGGCTGGCGGCCCGGCGCGCGGAAGATCGGCGGGCTGCTGGTGGGGGTGCCCCGGCCGGACGGGCGGCTCATCTACCGGGGCCGGGTCGGCGGCGGGATCGGCGCGGCGCTGGAGCGGGAGCTGCTGCGCGAGCTGGAGCCGCTGCGCGGGGTGGAGTCGCCGTTCTCCGGTGACGTGCCCCGCGAGGATGCCCGGGGCGCGATCTGGGTAACACCCCGGGTCGTGGTGGAGGTCAAGTACGGCCAGCGCACGCCCGACGGGCGGCTCCGGTTCCCCCGGGTGCTGCGGCTGCGGCCGGACAAGCCACCGGAGGAGGTCGAAGATGCCGGCTGAGCGGTTCCGGGTGGAGGTCGAGGGTCGGACCCTGGACCTGTCCAACCTGGACAAGGTCCTCTATCCCGAGGCCGGGTTCACCAAGGGCGAGGTGATCGACTACTACACCCGGATCGCCCCGGTGCTGCTGCCGCACCTGGCCGACCGAGCGCTGACCCGGATCCGCTTCCCCAACGGGGTCACCGGCGGCTCGTTCTTCGAGAAGAACGCGCCGGCCGCGACCCCCGAGTGGGTACGCACCGAGACGCTGCCCGCCCCGGGGTCGAGCAAGGGACGGGAGACCATCGACTACGTGGTCGCCGACGACCTGCCCACCCTGGTCTGGCTGGCCAACCTCGCCGCGCTGGAGCTGCACACGCCGCAGTGGAAGGTCGGCGAGCACCCGGACATGATGGTGGTCGACCTGGACCCGGGCGCGCCGGCGGCACTACGCCAGTGCTGCCAGGTGGCGCTGCTGATGCGTGACCGGCTGGCCGACGACGGCATCGACGCGTACCCGAAGACGTCGGGGAAAAAGGGCATGCAGCTCTGCTGCCCGATCGCCGGCACGCAGGACGCCGACGACGTGTCGGCGTACGCGCGGCGGATCGCCCAGGAGTTGGAACGGGCGCACCCGAAGCTGATCGTGTCGAAGATGGCGAAGAACCTGCGGCCGGGGAAGGTCTTCATCGACTGGAGCCAGAACAACGCGGCGAAGACGACGGTGGCGCCGTACTCGCTGCGCGCCCAGTCGGTGCCGTCGGCGTCGACGCCGCTGACCTGGGACGAGGTCGAGGCCGGGGCGGCCGGGAAGCGGCCGGCGACGAAGCCGTACACGGCGACCGAGGTGCTCAAGCGGGTGGAGAAACAGGGCGACCTGCTCGCGCCGTTGCTCGAGGGTGGCCCGGAGCTGCCCGCGCCCTGAGGGACATCCTCATCCACCGATGTCCCGATACAGTTGCGCATGGACAGCGGTGAACTCGTCAGCGCACTGCGTACCCTGCCGGCGCTCCAGGTCCGGGCGGACGGACCCGAGCTGCAGGTCGCCGTGCCGGCCATTGCCGACACCGTACGGCTGCACCCCGACTCCGTCCTCCGGGCCCGGCAGATCTTCTCCCCGCGCGGAGATCCGGCCCTGGAGCTGGTGGTGCGGCAGGACGAGGAGCTGCGGCCGCTGATCGTCCTGAACGACGACGTGGTGTTTGCTCCGGTCGATCCCGCCGCCCAGCTCGACAGCGTCATCCCGGTGCGGATCGCGAACGCGCCGCCGCTCGTCGCGTACACGGAGATGGAACGCGACGCCGTCGGCGCGGCGCGCGCCATGGACGGGCCGATGGTCGACGTGGATGCCGTCAGTGCCACCCTCGTGCTGCACCGCTGCTTCATCGTGGGCGCCATGCGCTTCGGGCTGCGGCCGGTACGCGCGGCGGCCTGGTGGCAGCACCTCGCCGCCAAACTGGGCGACGACTTCTGCCTCGGGCGGTTCCGACCCGACCGGGAGTGGGACGGGCTGGTGGCGGAGGCCGGCGGGGTACGACTGCTCCAGCCGGCGCCACCCCCGGCGCGGGATCTCCGGGCCGAGATCGACGCCATGACCATCGCCGATCTGACGGCGCTGGAGCCGGTGATGACGGTGGCCCGGGCGGACGAGGAGTTCATCGCGTCGTGGCGGCGCTGGGTGCCGATCCCGCCGCGCCGGTTCCGCGAGCTGATGTCGGCGGGTCTGCCGGACGCGCGGTTCGAGGTCTCGCTCTACCCCGACGGCGGCTGCGCCGTCGACCTGCGGCTCGCGCCGGCCGGCACCCTGCACGCCCTGCTCGGACTGCGGTTCTCCTTCCCGGAGCGGCGCGCGTCGCTCGACGAGATCCGACTCACCGACCAGGCACGGGGCACCGGGCTGTTCCAACGACTCATGTTCAACGCGGAGGAACTCAGCAGGGAACTCGGCATGACCTCGCTCAGCCTCCTGGCCACCGGCCTCGGTTCGTACGCGCTGGCCCGGTACGGCGGCTATCCCCGGGACCCCGAGCTGCGCCGGTCGGGCACGCTCAGCGGCGAAGCTCCCGACCCGCCAGGTTCCGCCGCAACTCGGCGAACGCCTCCGGCCCAACGGTCTCCCGAGTCGCCGTGAGCAACCCGGCGCAGAGCTGCGTCGCTGTCTCCAGCCTGGCCCGGGCCTGTTCGATGTCCCGCAGCACCGGGTCGCGCTCGGCGTCGGTGGCGGTGCGGATGTCCCGCACCTCCCGGCGGCGCACGCCGCGCACCTCGTCGGCCACCACCAGCACGAAATCCGTCCGGTCCAGGTCGAGCGAGGTGGCGTCGGGGTGGGGCCGGCTCGCCGCCACGGCCCGGGTGACGCTCTCGGCAGGCAGGAAGAGCAGCGTGGTGGTGGAGAACCGACTCATGGCCGCCTGCTGCTGCCAGCGGGTCAGCAGCCCCGACTTCGCGTCGAGGAACGGCGCCACGCTGAGGGCGAACTCCACCTCGACGGTGGCGAGCAGGGGTCGCGCGGTCTCGATCCGGCTTCTGAGCTGGTCCACCAGGGCGGACTGCCGGCGGAGCGCGGCGGCGAACTCCGTCACGTCGTCGGGTCGCGCGGCGGCCGAGACGATCGTGCCGGCGAGGGCGAGGATCCGGTGCCCGGTGAGGCACACCTCCTGGAGGGCCAGGACGACGGCCATCAGTTCGGCGGCGACCTTCGCGTCCCGGGACACCGCCCGCCGGTCCAGCATCCTGGTGAAATACGAGCTGACGATCTGCACGACTGTCGACAACAGTTCGCCCATTCGACTGCCCCGTTCCAGAGCGGATGTGGCCGCGAGTGTAGTCGGCCCGGCCCGGCACGGTGGCCGGTGCCGTCGACGTTCTCGCTGGGTCCCGCTCGATCGGTAGGGTGAGGCGTCGTCATCAGGAGGAGGACGCCCGATGGACACCGTCCAGGACCCGGTCGTGTGGGGGCGAGCCGCGGTGGACGAGGCCGGCCCGCCGCTGCTGACGTACCTGGACGGGGCGACCGGCGAACGGACCGCGCTGACCGCGCACCAGCTCGGCGGCTGGGCGGCGCGCTGCGCCGGGCTGCTGCGCGACGGCTGCGGGCTGGGCCCCGGCAGCCGCGTCGCGGTGCTGCTGCCGCCGCACTGGCGTACCGCCGCGGTGCTGCTCGGCGCCTGGTCGGCCGGGCTGGCGGTGTCGTACCGGCCGCGGGCCACCGCCGGGCTGCCGGTGCTCGAACCGGGCGGCGACCGGCCGTACGACGCGGTGTTCGTGACCCCGGAACGCCTCGACGACTGGCTGGAGGACGTACCCGACGGGACGCACCGCTACCTCGTCGGCACCCGGCCCGGCCCGCTGACCGACGTGCCCCTGGGCTGGCTCGACTGGTCCGCCGAGGTGCTCCGGCACACCGACGCCCTGCCGGCCGCCGCCACGATCCACGCCTCGGACCCGGCGAGCCCGGACGGCACCAGCTACGGCGAGTGGGGGAGCGTCGCCCGGGCCGTGGCGGAGCAGCTCGACCTGCGGGTCGGTGACCGGCTGCTGGTCGACGCGACCGAGCACGAGCAGCCGCTGAAGTGGCTGCTCGCCCCGCTGGCCGCCGGCGCGTCGGTGGTGATCTGCGCCAACCTCGACCGGGCCCGGCGGGATTCCCACATCGTCGCGGAGCAGGTCACCCGGGTCCTGTGAGACGTCAGCCGGGCTCCGCGGCACCCCGGAAATGTCCGCGGGCCGCGACAACCTTCTGCGGCACCGCCACGTGGTAGGGGCGTGACCCCAACACAACCACTCTCCGCGGCGGACCGGTCGTACGTCGCCTTCGTCGAGGTGGCCTGGCAGCGACATATCCGGCTGGCCATGCTGCTGACCGGCGACCGGTGGCGGGCCGAGGAACTGCTCCAGGACAGCCTGGTCAAGGTGTACGAGCGGTGGCGCCGGCTGTCCCGGCTCGACGACCCGCACTCCTACCTGCGCCGCGCCCTGGTCAACAACCAGACCTCGATCTGGCGACGGCGTCGCCGGGAGAGCCTCGTCGCGGACGTCCCCGAGCGGGCCGCCCCGGCGGGCGACGTCGGCCCCGACGCCGTCGTCCTGCGCCGGGCGCTGCTGTCGCTACCGGCGAAGCAGCGTGCGGTGGTGGTGCTCCGCCACTACGAGGACCTGACCGAGCGCGAGGTCGCTCAGGTGCTGGGCTGCTCGGTGGGCACGGTCAAGAGCCAGAACGCACGGGCGCTGGGCAAGCTCCGCCACCTTCTCGATGAACCCTCCTACGCGGTAAGCAGGTAGAAGCGATGAACAACCTTGACGATCAGCTCGCCCACCGGCTGCACGACATCGTCGACGGCGAACCGAACTCCGTACCCCCGATGGGGGCGCTCCTCGATCGCGGCCGGCGGGCCCGCCGGCGCCGGACGACCACGATGGTCAGTGCGACGTGCGCGGTGCTGGCGCTGGGCGTCGCCACGGCGGCAACCGTCGCGACGACGCCGACGTCCGGCCGTCCGGGCGTCACCGCCGAGGCGCCGTCGCGATCCGAGCCGGCCTCGCCGGCGATGGAACTGGTCTCGGCCGTCACTGCCAGCGAGAACATCAGTTACCGGATTCGGCTGACCAATTCGGGGCCGCAAGGACTGACGTACGAGGGCGCGTTCGACCCGAAGACGGCCACCGGGTACGCCCGGGTGGGGCAGGACGACTCGGTCATGACCGAGCTGCTGATCAACGGCACCAGGTACGAAGGGGCGGAACCACCGCCGGGCAAGCTGCCGGCCGACAAGGGCCCGGGCGAGAGGTACGGTAAATACGCCCAGTACCCGGGCAAGTACGACCGGCTGTCCCTGTACGCCGACGGGAGTACCGTCCTGGGTGCCGCGGCACCCGACCCGGCGGCGCTGTTTACGGCGTTGAAGAGCGCGAATGCGACCATCTCGGACAACCCTGACGGGACGTTGCACTTCGGCTACACGACGTCGGAGGAGAAGGGGTCGACCACCACGTCCGGTGACGTCACGCTCGACGGCGACGGTCGGATCGCGAAGGTGGTCCTCACCGGCACCTGGCAGTCGACTGCGAAGGGCCGGCTCGACAAGGGCACGTTCGGCTCGACGCTCGAACTGTTCGACTACGGCGTCGCGGTGAAGGTGGAGCGCCCGACGAACGTCGTCAGGGTCACCAAGTAGTTCCATGCCCCGGGACGACCGCTGACCGGTTGGTGGTCTCCCATCCAGCGACAAGCTGCCCGCGGCCCGACGGCCGCGGGCAGCTCTGGCTTTGCCGTACGCCTGCCGCATGAGCCGGTCCGCAGGGCTGTTGCCGGCGCCGCTGACGTGGTCTTATACCGGGAAGACGACGTCATTGACCTGGTCATGGCAACCCCGCGTCGATTCCGCACCGTCTCCATCCCCTGAAAGGTGCACCGATGCACAGGAGACCGACCTTCCGACTGGCAGTCCTCACCGCCACCGCCGCCACGTTCCTGGCGTCCGGTGGCGCCTACAGCGCGGCGGCGGCAGCACCCGTGACCGTCTCCCCGGGTGTCGAGGCGTGTGAGCCGGGTGCCGACGAGCACAGCGTGGCCCGGGTCGCCGAGGGCGCCACCGCCCAGGAGCCGGAGCTGTACTCGAAGAACGAGGCGAACGCCTACGGCGTGATCAAGGATTCTCCACGTTTGGCCAACGGCAGCGTCACCGTGCCGACGGTCTTCCACATGATCTCCGACCACCCGCTCAGCGCGGCGGAGACGACCAGGTGGAACAGCCTGATCGCCGCGCAGATGGAGGTGCTCAACGACTCGTTCGCCGGCAGCACCGCCGCGAACGCCGCCGACACGCCGTTCCGGTTCGACCTCGTCGACACGACGTGGACGGTGAACAGCGACTGGTACACCGTCGTGCCGGGCAAGAACGAGCGCGACATGAAGAAGGCGCTGTACACCGGCGACTCCCGCACCCTCAACGTGTACGCGGGGAACATCGGCGGCGGGCTGCTCGGCTGGGCGTACTTCCCGAAGGGCTACAACAACGGCCGCGACTACATCGACGGCGTGGTGATCCTCGACGAGTCGATGCCGGGCGGCACGGCCGGCAAGTACGCGCTCGGTGACACGCTGACGCACGAGGTGGGGCACTGGCTGATGCTGGAGCACACCTTCGCGCACGGCTGCTCGGCCTCCGGCGACTTCGTCGCGGACACCCCGCGCGAAGCGCACCCGCAGTTCAACTGCCCGGTGGGCGCGGACACCTGCACCGCACCCGGGCTCGACCCGATCCACAACTTCATGGACTACACGCAGGACTCCTGCATGGACATGTTCACCGCGGGACAGGCGGACCGGATGAGCGACGCCTGGGTGGCGTTCCGGGCCGGCGGCCTCGGCTAACCAAGCCTTGCCGGGGGCTGGCGGGCCGCACTCAGCGGCCCGCCAGCCCCTTTCCTGTTGCGCCCACGTTCCCGGCCATTCATCGCCGGTTGAGCCAGGGTGCGCGCCGCGAGCAGGGCGCGGGTAGCTACGCCCTTGCCTGAGATAGGAAGGATCGGGCGGCCAGCTCACCGGAACGGTTACGGGCCCACACTGCCCATCGGGCACCAGACCCGGGGAACACGGCGGCGAACGTTCTCCAGACGTGGAGCCGGAAACCGTCCTGCTCCCACCACCGCTCGGTGTACCCGCACGCCTCACGTATCAGGGTCAGGCGCGCCGCGTGTGCCTCGACCGCCGCCAGGCCTGGCGCATCGTCGAGCGATACCGGGATCCATGTGGCGCAATCCTGGTAAAGCGCCTCGGCTTCGAGCAGCGCGTCGACGTTAGGAAAGACGGGCACCACCGGCGGCAAGTCGGGGCCCGTGAAGCAGTAGACCACGGTGCCGTCGCCGCGCAGCCAGACCGCGTACGGGTGCGCGACGTCGTGTCCAATGAGGTCGGCCATCGCGTCCTGGTCCTCGCGGCTGTAGTCGTCTGCTGCCCACGGGACCGGTACGAACGTGACGGTCTCTTCGAACGACCAGGCGAGGCTGCGATAACGCAGACCCCCGTATCGAGCCGCAGCTCGCCGAAACAGGGTCAGCGTTGCCTGGACGTCCACGCCTGGCAGCCGGCTCAGCAGCGACCGGAGCTCGTCCGTCGTGGGCCCATCCGACAGGTCGAACGACGTTCGCTCCGCGGCATGTCGGAGGAAGTGGGTGGCTCTCGGCGACAACCCCGAAGGATCGTCCAGGACGTGGCGCACAGCCTCAATGATCGAGGACGCGCGCCAAGACCTAGCCGAGGGTGTCACGCAACATCTGACATCGATTCGTCACGCATCAAGTGGAGCCCGACACCCTTTCTGCGCGTGACCGGGTATGGATCCCTTACTCCATGCTCGGCAGCTTCGGTCCCAGCACGTCATCCGCGTCCACGATCGTGTACGCGTACCCCTGCTCCGCCAGGAACCGTTGCCGGTGCGCCGCGTACTCGGTGTCGATCGTGTCCCGGGACACCACCGTGTAGAAGTGCGCCTGCCGCCCGTCGGCCTTCGGTCGCAGCACCCGCCCCAGTCGCTGCGCCTCTTCCTGCCGCGACCCGAACGTCCCGGACACCTGGATCGCCACCGCCGCCTCCGGCAGGTCGATGGAGAAGTTCCCCACCTTCGAGATCACCAGCGTTCGCAGCTCACCGGAGCGGAACGCGTCGAAGAGTCGTTCGCGTTCCTTGTTGGTGGTGGAGCCCTGCACGATCGGCGCGTCGAGGTACTCGCCGAGCTGGTGCAGCTGGTCGATGTACGCGCCGATTACCAGGGTCTGCTCGTCCGGGTGCCGGTCGACCAGCGCCTTGACCACCGGCAGCTTTGTCCGGGCGGTCGCCGCCATCCGGTAGCGCTCCTCGGCCTCCGCCGTCGCGTAGGACATCCGCTCGGCGTCGGTCAGCGTCACCCGTACCTCGGTGCACTGGGCCGGGGCGATCCAGCCCTGCGACTCGATGTCCTTCCACGGCGCGTCGTACCGCTTGGGGCCGATCAGGCTGAACACGTCGCCCTCCCGGCCGTCCTCGCGTACCAATGTCGCCGTGAGGCCCAGCCGCCGGCGGGCCTGGAGATCCGCGGTGAACCGGAAGATCGGCGCGGGCAGCAGGTGTACCTCGTCGTAGACGACCAGGCCCCAGTCGCGGGCGCCGAACAGGTCCAGGTGGGTGAACGCGCCGCCGCGCCGCGAGGTGAGCACCTGGTACGTCGCGATGGTGACCGGGCGGATCTCCTTGCGCTCGCCGGAGTACTCGCCGATCTCCTCCTCGGTCAGCGAGGTGCGGGCGATCAGCTCCCGCTTCCACTGCCGGCCGGCGACGGTGTTGGTGACCAGGATCAGCGTGGTCGCCTTCGCCTCGGCCATCGCCGCCGCTCCGACCAGCGTCTTGCCCGCGCCGCAGGGGAGCACGACCACGCCCGACCCGCCGGCCCAGAACGCCTCAACCGCCTCCCGCTGGTACGAGCGCAGCGTCCACGGCTTGCGGCCGTCCTTGCCGGCCTCGGCCAGCTCGATCGGGTGCGCCTCGCCGTCGACGTACCCGGCCAGGTCCTCCGCCGGCCAGCCCAGCTTGAGCAGCGCCTGCTTGAGCCGGCCGCGCTCGGAGGGGTGCACCTGGATGGTGTCGTCGTCGATCTTGTTGCCGAGCATGCCGGCGAGCTTCTTGCTCTTGGCGACCTCGATCAGCACCAGCCGGTCCAGCGCGCGCAGCACCAGGCCGTGCGCCGGGTCGTTGGCGAGCTGGAGCCGGCCGTACCGGTCCATGGTGTCGGCCACGTCCACCAGCAGCGCGTGCGGCACCGGGTAGCGCGAGTACTTGATCAACGCGTCCACCACGGCCTCGGCGTCGTGGCCGGCGGCCCGGGCGTTCCACAGGCCCAGCGGGGTGAGCCGGTAGGTGTGCACGTGCTCCGGGGAGCGCTCCAGCTCGGCGAAGGGGGCGATCGCCATCCGGCAGGCCTGCGCGTCGGGGTGGTCGATCTCCAGCAGCAGGGTCTTGTCGGACTGCACGATCAGTGGTCCACCGCTCACGCCAGTGTCCTCTCCTCGGCCGGGCTTGTCGGCTACCCGTCATCGGTGGGGACACCCCGCCGCAGGCCGACCATCCAGTGTTGCACGAGGTCGGGGACGCCCAGAAAAATGCCCAAACGACGCAACGCTTTCCCACCGCCGAACGTCTTCCAATCGGACGACCGATTCGGGAGGGCTCAATGAGGCATACAGGGTTAACCATCCGGATCGTCGCCTTGGCGGTGGTCACGCTGGTCGGCGCCGGTGGCTGCGCGCTCGACCCGCAGGCCGATCCGGGTGGCACTGGAGGAGGGCTCGCCCCGGTCGGCAATGCGGAACAGGTAACGGGGGCGAGCGGCGGCTCGCCGCCCGACCAGCGGACCCAGCCGACCACCCCGGCCCCGAAGCTGAAGGCCGCGGCGACGACGCCGCGCGTCACCACGCCGCCGAAGCCGGAGAGCGGCCGCCGGTTCGCCAACCCGACCCCGCAGAACAAGACCCGCTGCGAGCAGGGGGAATACCAGCGCGAGGTGGAGGGCTACCTCGCCCGGCTGGGCGGGTTCGGCACGGTCAGCGTCAACGGCCAGCAGTCCGACGCCGACTGCGCCGCGATCAAGAAGTTCCAGCAGCGGTACGACATCCGCCCGGCCGCCGGCCGGGCCGGCCCCACCACGTACGACGTGGCAAAGCGGCTGGCCAACACCGACACCAGCCGGTGCAACGCCGGCTCCGGCACCACCTTCTGCGTGGACCTGACCCGGCAGACCACCTGGGTGATGCGCGACGGCAAGGTGGTCGCCAAGCCGACGGTTACCCGCACCGGCATGTCCGGCTACGCCACCCCGGCGGGCACCTACAAGATCAACCTTCGGAAGCTGAAGGAGTGGTCGGACCCGTACGACGTGTGGCTGCCCTACTGGCAGCGCTTCAACGGCGGGATCGGCTTCCACGAGACCACCACCTACCTGCACAACTCCGCGATCGGCTCGCACGGCTGCATCAACCTGCTGCACACCGACGCGGTTCGCTGGTACGAGCTCGGCTCGATCGGTTCCCGCGTGACGCTGGTCGGCCGCCGCCCCGGCACCTGACCCACGACCCTCACCTGAATCGCCGCCCCGACAGTCCGACCGTCGGGGCGGCGATTCAGGGTTTTGTCCCCTGTGCGGTCAAGCGTCCGGGTGCCACCCTGGAGGGCGGGAGCCGGACGGGGCGGGGAGGGCTGGCAATGAGCGTCGACCAGGACGCGGTCACCGACGACGAGTCGCCGCCGGCCGACGAGGTCTCCACGGCGACGCTGGTCGGCTACGCCGCCGCCGCGCTCGCCCTCGTCGGCTGGTTCCTCTTCGGCTGGCTGGTGCAGCGGCAGGGCTTCGTCGCCTCGGTCGGCGAGACCGCCGGGGCCGCGTTCGCCCTGCTGCTCGCCGTCTCGGTGATCGGCACCGTGCGCCGCAGCCGGCGCTGAAGCGCCCGGTCTTCCCGGCGCTCCGCCGTGCTTCGGCGCCGCTCAGTCCTCCCGCACCGCCGCGGTGATCCGGTGCAGCGCGAAGGTGTGCAGCATCTCCGTCCGGTCGTCTTCGGCGCGCAGGTAACCGGCGCCGATCGACACCGGCCGGAGCAGCCGGGACGCGGTCGCCCCGTGCGCGTCGACGTAGCCGACCCAGACCAGCGCCTTGTCCCGGACCGCCTGCTGCAGCACCGCCAGGGCCTCGGTGTGGCTGTGCGCCGGCATCGGGCCGGCGGCCACCCGGGCCGCGCTGCCGCGCACCACCGCCGGGGCCCGCCGGGCCGCCCGCGCCGCCGCGTCGCCCCGCCGGATCTGCTCCACCACGCCGAGCAGCCGGGGCATGGCCAGCTTCGGCGCCGCCAGCGGGTCCAGCGCGCGGGTACTCACCGACGCCCGGGCGGGCGCCCGCCGGGTCTTCGGCCGGGACAGCACCGTCGCGCCGCTGGTGTCCTCCGGCACCGGCGCGTACCCGGCGTCGCGCAGCGCGATCAGCATCCGCCCCACCTGGTACGGGGTGACCAGCACCGTCGGGGCCAGCCGGCGGAACGCCATCGACTCCAGCCGCCGGTCGGCCAGCACCTCGGCGAGCAGCGCCTCGTCGTCGCTGCGCACGTACCCGCCGGCGGAGCCGAGGCGCAGCCCGCCGTGCTTGCGCGCCACGTCGTCCACCAGGTACGTCAACCCCTGCGGGATCGGGGTACGCGACCGGCGGCGGAACAGGGCGTGCAGGTCGTCGGCGGTGTACCCGGCGTCCAGGGCGCGACGCACGCTCGCCGTGGTGATCCGGTGCACGCTGGCCCCGCCGGCCGACTCGTGCTCGGCCACCACGTCCAGCTCGGCGGCGAGCGCCGGGTCGGGCGGGCCGGGCACCACCACGCTCAGGTCGGCCTGCACCAGGAAGTGGTCGACCGGGGCGGGCAGCAGCGCGTCCAGCGCCCGCACGGTGCTCGACGGGTCGCCGCTCTCGGCGTCCGAGCGCAGGCCGAGCGGGTCGTCGCCGCCGCGCTCGTCCGCCTCGGTGACGTCGGCCAGCAGCAGCCGCCCGTACGAGGTGAGCGCGCCGAGCCCGGTGACGCCCAGCTGGGCCGCCTCGGCCAGCACCTCGCGGTGCGCGGCCTCCCGGCCCCGGCTGCGTCGGGGGGCCCGCCAGTCCAGCAGCTCCAGCACCTCGTCCGGGGTGGGGGCGGTGGCCGGCTCCAGGTCGGCCAGCACCGCGAGCACCGCTCGCCGGGCGGCCGGCGCGCCGGCCCGTTCCGCCTCGGCGGAGAGCACGCTGATCGGGCGGTCCCGGTCGTCGCGCTGGCCGACCAGCCCGACCTGCCGGGTCATCGTCAGCCAGGCCCGGGCGAGCTGCTCCCAGCGGTGGGCCAGCGACATCGCCCGCCACACCTCGTACCCGCCGGTGGGCAGCACCTGCTGGTCGGCGCCGTAGCGGCCGGTGGTGGAACCGGGCAGGTCCAGCTCGCCGACCAGCCCGGCCGCGTACGCCACCTCGAAGACCAGCGCGGTGGCCGGCTCGTCCAGCCCGACGCCGCGGGCCAGCCGGCGCAGGTCACGGACGCCGACACCGCCCGAGCGCAGCACCGGGGCCGGCTCGGCGGCCAGGCTCTCCAGCAGCGCCTCGGTGTGGCGTACCAGCTCCATGGTCTGCCCGGCCCCGGCGGAGTCCACGGCCTTCGGCTCGCGCGGCGGCGCGGTGACCGACGGCGGGCTGGTGCGCAGCGGGCCGAGCGGGCCGCTGTCCCGGCGCAGCAGCAGCCCCACCTCACGGGGCAGCTCCACGGTGCCGGCGGAGACCCGCACGAGCAGCCGGGCGTCGACCAGCCAGCGGATGGGCGAGCCGGTGGGCGCGCCGCCGTTGGTGGCGTCCGGCGGCAGGTCGTCCTCCGCGCCGACCGGGGGCGCCTGGAGGGCGCCCGGCGGGACGCTGCCCACCGGCGGCCCGGCGGCGAGCCGGTCCAGGATCGCCCGGGCCGAGGGCGGAGCGGCCAGCAACGTCCGCCGCAGTTTCGCCGGGTCCGCGCAGAGCGCCGCCGTCCGCAGGTCCAGCTCCGCTGCCGGTCGCCCCAGCCCTGCCGGGTACGGGGAGACCTCGTCGACGCTGCCCGCGACGCGCAGGGCGTGCTCCGGGCCGTACAGCAGGAAGCGGGCGCGCAGCCGGTCCACCGCGCCCCGGACGGTGGTCGGGGCGGGCGGGTGCGGCCCGGCGGTCGCCATCGCGAGGACGGCGTCGGTGGAGGTGGTGCCCTCCTCGGGATGCCGGGTGAGTCGGGCGGCGTCGAGGATCTGGAGGGTGAACTGGTCCAGCCCGTCCAGCGCGCGGGCCACGGAGACCCGCGACTCGGCCCGGATGGCGAGGGCGGAGACGTCGGCGGGCACCGGCACCACGAGGTCGGGCCGCAACTGGAGCAGGGCGGCCAGCGACTCGTCCGGCAGGGCGCGCAGGTGGTCGGCGAGTGAGGTGGTCATCGTCGTTCCACGCTAGCCCGCTGCGGGGCCGTCCCGCCCCTCGGACGTCCGGCTCGGTCCGGGTTGGGCGGGTACGTTCTCGGGGTGCTTCCACTGATGGTCGGTTTCGACCTCGACATGACCCTGGTCGACTCCCGCCCCGGCATCGCCGCCTGCTTCCGGGCGTTGACCGCGCAGACCGGCGTACCCGTCGACGCCGACCTCGCCGTCTCCCGGCTCGGGCCGCCGTTGCGCACCGAGATCGCGCACTGGTTCCCGCCCGAGCAGGTGGAGGAGGCGGTGACGATCTACCGCGAGCTCTACCCGGCGTACGCGATCACCCCGACCGTCCCGTTGCCGGGCGCGCGGGAGGCGGTCGAGGCGGTCCACGCGCGCGGCGGCCGGGTGATGGTGGTGACCGCCAAGCTCGGCCGACTGGCCAAGCTGCACCTGGAGCACCTCGGGCTGAGCGTCGACGAGGTGGCCGGGGACCTCTTCGCCGAGGAGAAGGCGACCGCGCTGCGCACGCACGGCGCGACCCTCTACGTCGGCGACCACATGGCGGACATGGTGGCGGCGGGCGCGGCCGGGGTGCCCGGTGTCGGGGTGGCCACCGGGCCGTGCAGCATCGACGAACTGCGGGCCGCCGGGGCGTACCAGGTGTTGGATGATCTCACCGGATTCCCGGCGGCGCTGGACCGGATCATCGGGCTAGCCTTGGAGCAGCAGTCGACGTCTCAAGCGAAGCAGGGGTTCTCAGGTGCCGACGGGTCGAGTGAAGTGGTATGACGCGGCCAAGGGATACGGGTTTGTCACCAGTGACGAGGGTGGCGACGTGTTCCTGCCCAAGGGCGCGCTACCCGCGGGTGTCACCGACCTGAAGGGTGGACAGCGGGTCGACTTCAGCGTGGTGGACAGCCGCCGGGGCGCCCAGGCGATGGGGGTCAAGCTGCTGGACGTGCCGCCGTCGATGGCGGAGCTGCGCCGGCGCCCGGCCGAGGAGCTGCACGGACTGGTCGAAGACATGATCAAGGTGCTCGAGGCGAAGGTCCAGCCGGACCTGCGCCGGGGCCGGTTCCCGGACAAGAAGACCGCGCAGAAGATCGCTCAGCTGGTCCACGCGGTGGCGCGCGAGCTGGAGGTCTGAGGGCTGGAGGTCTGAGGGATCAGCCCGGCGGCGGCGGCCCGGCCCAGCAGCGCCTCCACGGCGGCGAAGCCCGCGTCCCCCGGGTCCGCGGTGAACTCGTTGACGTAGAGGCCGATGTGCCGGTCCACCACGTCGGGCTCCATCTCCTGCGCGTGCGCGAGCACGTACTCCCGGCTGGCGGCCGGATCGGCCCAGGCCTGGCGGACGGACTCCCGGATCCAGCCGGCCGCCGCCACCGGGTCGACGGCGCCCTTGCGGGCCAGGATCGCGCCGAGCGGGATCGGCAGCCCGGTGTCGCCCTCCCACCACTCCCCGAGGTCCACCAGCGCGGTCAGCCCGTGCCGGTGATAGGTGAACCGCGCCTCGTGGATGACCAGCCCCGCGTCGTACTTCCCGGCCGCCACCGCCGGCATGATCTCGTGGAACGGCACCACCTCGATCCGCGCCGGCGGCCGCTCGGCCGACCAGAGCCGGAAGAGCAGGTACGCGGTGGTCCGGTCACCGGGCACCGCCACCGTGGCCCCGGTCAGGTCGGTCCGGTCCGGCCGGCTCGCACCGTCACCGGCCCCGCCCCGGGTGAGCACCAGCGGGCCGCAGCCACGGCCGAGCGCCCCGCCGCAGGGCAGCAGGTGGTAGTCGTCCAGCAGCCAGGGCAGCGCCGCGTAGCTCACCTTGACCAGGTCGAACGCGCCCCGCTCGGCGGCCGTGTTGGTGACGTCCACGTCCGCGTAGGTCACCTCGACCGGCGGCGCGCCGGGCACCCGGCCGTGCACCAGCGCGTGGAAGACGAACGTGTCGTTGGGGCAGGGCGAGATCGCCAGGGAGAGCGCCACGCTCCCACGGTAGCCCCGCCCCCGCGCCCCCACTCCACCCCGCCCGCCCCGCTGTGACCCCACCCGCTCGCCGTCGCCCGCTTCCCGCTCGCCGCCGCGCCGCTTCCCGCCGCCCGCCGCTTCCCGCCCCCTACGGCGCTGCTCCCGCCGTCGTTGCCGCCGTGCCATCCGTCCGGCCTCGCGCCCCGCCCGGCCTCGCGCCCCGCCCGGCCTCGCAACCGGCCTGGCGTCGGCGTCCGGCCCGGCGTGGCGACCCGCCTGGCCTCCCCGCGACCCTCCCGGACGGGGGACGTGGGGTGTGCGTTTATCGCTACCAATCTGATGACGTGGACGAATCACGGGCACCACGGTCCGGGGACACCGCGTAGCGCCGGCACCTGACAGCCGGGCCCGCACCACCAGGGCGACGTCGCGGCCGCCGGTGATCGACGCCCCGGCTGCCGGTGCGGGAGTGGACACCTGCCAGTTATTCAGCCCGGGTGAGAGAAGGTTCACTCGGCGGTGTGGGTGCTGCGCGCTCGGGGGCCGCCGCCGGCCGCATGCCTACCGCGACGGAACGGTGAGTCATCCGCGTCAAACGGTGAGTCATCCGCGTCATCAGATTCGTAGCGACTCTCCAGGCCCCTTGTCCCCAGGCCCGAACGTTGTCCACAGGGTTTTCCACAGGTTGCGGTGGGCTGTTGAAAATGGGAGACCGCGCGGACGAGCATGGTGCGGTGACGGAGCGGACACCCTCGGTCGATCTCGGCGCGGCGCTGCGGGCGCTGCGCCGGCAGGCCGATCTGAGCCAGCGGGAGCTGGCCGAGAAGTCGGGGGTGCCGCAGGCGACCCTCGCGCGGATCGAGTCGGGGCGGACGACCGACCCCAGGTTCCGCACGGTCGAGCAACTCGTCCGAGCGGCGTCCGGTCGGCTCGGCATCTCGTTGACGGCCCCTGCTGCACCGGTGGGCAGCGCGGGCCGCGCCACAGGTTGCGCGAAGGGCGACGAGGTGAGGGGCGCCGCGTTGCCGGCCGTGCCGCAGGAGGAGCTACGCGACGGCGCGGGGCGGCACTGCCCCGCGCACCTGGACGCCCGTGAGGTGCGGGAGCCGAAGGACTGGCCGGGCGCCTGGTGGGCGCGATTCTTCGACCTGCCGCCCGAGCGGTGGCCGGTGCCGTTGCCCGCCGTCACCTACGAGCGAAACCGGGAACGCCGGGACAGGAGCCGTCGCCGGGAACGGGTCCGGCGCGAGGTCCAGGTACGGCGCGTCGGCCGGGACGAGCTGCCGGCGACGTCCTGGCGTCTGGTCGCGGAGCTGCCCGACGGCGAGCTGGTCGGCGAACTTCGGGCGCACGAGCGCAGCGTGGACCTGCTGCTCGGCTACGACCTCGGCGATCGGCGGGAGCTGCTGCTCGACGGCGTGCTGGTCGCCGCCGAACACCGTGGGCTCGGGATCGGCCGCCGGCTGCTCGACATGCTCGTCACGGAGATGGACCGGGTTGGCGTCACCACGGTCCACGCGATCGCCGAGTCCGTCGGGATCGCCTTTCTCCTCGCCTGCGGCTACCGCCTCCAGGCCGGCCGACCCGAAGCGCTCCGGCTCGACCGGCCGGTCAGCTCAGGGCCCGGGCGGCCGCCGTGAGGGCGGTGAACGCCTCCCGCATCCGCCACGCCCCCCGGTCCCGGGGGCCGATCGGGTTGGAGACGGTGCGCAGCTCGGCGAAGGGCAGGCCGGCGTGCGCGGCGGCCACCGCCACGCCGTACCCCTCCATGGCCTCGGCCACGGCGTCCGGGTGCCGGTCGGCGAGGGCTTGGGTGCTCGCGGCCGTGCCGGTCACCGTGCTGACGGTCAGCACCGCGCCGACGACCGCCTCGGGGAGCGCCGCGCACAGGGCGGCCAGCAGCTCGGGGTCGGCGTCGACGGTCGGACCGCCGCCCAGCAGCTCCGGCGGCATGCCCAGCTCGTCGACCGGGATGAACCCCTCGGGCGACTCCGCGCCCAGGTCCGCCGCCACGCTGCGGGTGCCGAGGACCGTCGCGCCGATCGCCACCCGGCCGGCGAAGCCGCCGCCGATCCCGGCGCTCACCACCGCCCGGTACGGGCGACCCGCCGCCTCGGCCAGCGTCAGCAGCCGCGCGGTGGCGGCACCGGCCACCGCCGGCCCCACCCCGACCGGGCGAACGGTCACCGTCGGGTCGGTGAGGCCGGCCCGGACCGCCTCCGCCTCGGCCGGCACGGCGGTCAGCACCAGCAGACCCGTCACGACACCGACCCCGGCGACTGCCGCCGCTGGTCGTCGTCCGCCCCGCCGGGACGCGCCACGGCGGAGGACGGCCGGTAGATGTGGTACCCGGGCGGCGCCAGCCCGGCGTCGTCGCCGGCGGGGTCGGGGGAACGGTGGCCGGTCGGCGCCGGTGAGGTCGGCGCGGCCTGGGCGGCGGCCGCCGTGGCGGCGTCCGCCGCCGCGTCGTGATCGTGCCGACCAGCGCTGTGCGGCTCGTGGGTCGATCCCGGCCGGTCCCGACCGGTTCCGTGCGGCTCGTGGGCCCGCCCGGGCCGGTCGCCGTCCGGGCCGTCCGGGCCGTCCGGGGGCGTGCCGCGTGCCGTGTCCTCCGGCACGTCGGGGTCCGCCAGTTCCTCGTCGGTGAGCGGGCGACCGATCAGCCGCTCGCCGCGCAGTCGACCGGCGACCACGATGCCCCGGACGGCGGCGAGCACGCCCACCCCGGCGGCGACCGCGATGCCCACCCGCCCCTCGAAGGGGACCAGGCCGAGACCGCCGCCGGCCACGAAGGCCAGCATCAACGCGGTCTCCGAGTGGGCGAAGGAACTGGCCCGCAGCCGTTCCGGGATCCGCTCCTGGATCGAGGCGTCCACGGCCAGTTTGGCGATTCCGCTGGTCAGCGCGGCGACCAGGCAGAGCACCGCCACCATCGGCAGGGAGAATTTCATCGTGGCCAGGACGGCCACCCCGGCCACGATGACCATGGTGCTCGACTGGATCGCGGCGGGCCGGTGGATGCGCAGCCGGGTGCCGAGCGCGGTGGCCAGGAAGCCACCCACCGCCAGCGCCCCGCCGACCAGGCCCAGCGCCACCTGGCCGCTGAGCTCGCGCCCGAAGAAGTCGGTGTTCAGGTCGCCCTTCTTGAGCGCGAACGCGAGGAAGAGCAGCAGGAAGCCGTAGAGCGCGCGCGGCGCCGCCGCGCCGATCAGGGTGGCGATCACCAGGCGGCCGGCCGGGCGACCGCGGCCGAGGGGCCGGTCCCGGTCGGGGTTCAGCCCGCGCCACGGGCGGGGTACCCGCTCCGGCGGCTCGGAGTCCGCCTTCGGTGGCAGCCGCAGCGCGATCACCATTCCGACCAGGAAGATCACCGAGGCCACCCGCAGCGGCCACTGCGGCCCGAACCAGAACGCGGCCAGCCCGATCGGCGCCACCAGCGCGCCGGCCACCGTGCCGTAGACGCTGGCCCGGGCACCCACCTGGGAGAGGCCGAGCCCCTCGGGCAGCAGCCGGGGCACGGCCGCCGAGCGGGCCACCCCGTACGCCCGGGAGAGCGCGAGCACGCCGAACGCGGCCGGGTAGAGCCCGAGGCCGCCGATGTAGTCCGAGATCAACCAGGCCAGGAACGCCCGGCCGAGCATGGTGGTGGCCAGGGCGTACCGGCGGCCGTGCCGGAAGTGGTCGAGCAGCGGGCCGACCACCGGCGCGAGCATGGCGAACGGCACCATCGTGACCAGCAGGTAGAGCGCGACCTTGCTGCGCGCCTCGCCGAGCGGGACGTCGAAGAAGATCGTCCCGGCCAGGCCGATCGCGATCAGCGTGTCACCGGCGCAGGAGACGGCGTGCAGGTCGAAGAGGCGGACCATGCCGACCTCACCGCCGGCTCCCCGGGCCCGCGCCGATCCCGCCCGGCGGGTCATCCAGCGTCCTCCGCGCAGTGATCCGCGGAACAGCAGACGTACGGAGCGGATGCCCGTGCCGACGGTCCGGCCGAGGACGGACCGCCCGGAGCGGGAGGAGAGCGGCATGTGCACCATCCTCGCCCATCTGATCCACGCCCGTCGCGCCACCGGGGGAAGACGTCATCGGGGAGTCCCTGTCGGGCGGCGACGCGCATGGGGAACAATGGACGGGTGACCAGGCCCGCCTCCACCCGCGCCGCCCGCCTCGACCAGGTCTGCGCCGCCGCCGTCGACGTGGCGCGCGACGCCATCACCGAGGTGGAGCCCTCCGACGTCGGTGATCACCTGCGCGCCGTCGCCGAGGGCGACCGGGTCGTCACGCACTACTTCGAGTGCCGGCTCGCCGGCTACCGCGGCTGGCGGTGGGCGGTCACCGTGACCCGGGTGCCGCGCAGCAAGCACGTCACGGTCTGCGAGACCGTGCTGCTGCCCGGCTCCGACGCCCTGCTCGCCCCGGGCTGGCTGCCCTGGCAGGAGCGGCTCAAGCCGGGTGACCTCGGCCCGGGTGACCTGCTGCCCACCGCGCCGGACGACGAGCGGCTCGCCCCGGGCTACCTGCTCTCCGACGACCCGGCGGTCGAGGAGGTCTCCTGGGAGCTCGGCCTCGGCCGGCCCCGGGTGCTGTCGCGCGAGGGGCGCTCCGAGGCCGCCGAGCGCTGGTACGAGGGCGACCACGGCCCGTCCGCGCCGATCTCGGTGGCGGCGCCCGCCGCCGCCCGCTGCGGCACCTGCGGCTTCTACCTGCCGCTGGCCGGCGCGATGCGGCAGGCCTTCGGCGCCTGCGGCAACTTCTACGCCCCGGACGACGGCCGGGTGGTCAGCGCCGACCACGGCTGTGGCGCGCACTCCGAGGCGCTGGTCGAGGCGGCGGAGTCCCCGGTCGACGAGATGCCCACGGTCTACGACGACAGCGCGGTGGAGGCCATGTCGATCAGTCGCGCGCCCGGGTCGGTGGAGTCGGCCGAGCCGGCGGAGCCGTACGGCCACTCCTGACGGTCAGTCCCGCGGGGACGATTCGCGACGGCGGCGCCGGTTGGCGTCGTGCCGCATCATCACGGCCAGACCGGGAAAGCCCCACAGGAAACCGGCCAGGCAGGTCCAGAGCCAGTTCTGGTGCCCGTGCTCGGTGAGCCAGCCCCGGAAGAAGACCAGCAGGACGAGGCCGACGACCGCCCAGGCGATCAGCCCGGCGACCGCGAACGGGACCATCGGCGGGTCGAGCGGCTCGGGCCGCGGCGCTTGCTCCTGTGGCACGGGGAAAAGCGTACGCGATCAACTTTTCCTGCCGGGCCGTGATCTGGGACGATGCGCGCGACAACCGAAGATCACCTGCGAGGGACCTGATGGCCATTGCGCCGCCGGACAACGGCACTCCACCTGATCCCGCCCAGCCCCGCACCGGTTTCGACCGGTTCTTCGAGATCTCCGCCCGTGGTTCGACGATGAGCCGCGAGGTACGGGGTGGCCTGGCGACCTTCTTCACGATGGCGTACATCGTGGTGTTGAACCCGCTGATCCTGGGCGGCGCCGTCGACGGTGACGGCAAGAAGCTCTCGATCCCCGCACTGGCCGCCGCGACCGCCCTGGTCGCCGGCCTGATGACGATGCTGATGGGCGTCGTCGGACGATTCCCAATGGCGCTGGCCGCCGGTCTGGGCGTGAACGCGCTGGTCGCGTACGAGATCGCCCCGGAGATGACCTGGGCGGACGCGATGGGCCTGGTGGTGATCGAGGGTGTGATCATCGCCGTGCTGGTCCTCACCGGCCTGCGTACCGCGGTCTTCCGCTCGGTCCCCACCCAGCTGAAGACGGCCATCGGCGTCGGCATCGGTCTCTTCCTCACCATCATCGGTCTGGTCGACGCCGGCTTCGTCCGGCGGATCCCGGACGTCGCCAACACCACCGTGCCGGTGGGCCTGGGCATCAACGGCAAGATCGTCAGCTGGCCGATGCTGGTCTTCGTGGTCGGTCTGCTGCTGACCCTGGTGCTGGTGGTACGCCGGGTGCGCGGCGCGATCCTGATCGGCATCCTGGCCTCCACCGTGCTGGCGATCATCGTGGAGGCGGTCGCCAACGTCGGGCCCTCCTTCGTCGACGGCAAGCCCAACCCCAAGGGCTGGTCCCTGAACGTGCCGGAGCTGCCCAAGCAGATCGTGGACGTCCCGGACCTGTCGCTGCTAGGCAACTTCAACGTGCTGGACTCGTGGAGCCGCGCCGGCTGGCTGGTGCCGCTGATGTTCGTCTTCACCCTGCTGATCACCGACTTCTTCGACACCATGGGCACGATGGTGGCGATCGGCCAGGAGGGGGACATGCTCGACGAGCGGGGCACCCCGCCGCGGGCCAAGGAGATCCTGCTGGTCGACTCGATCGCCGCGGCGGCCGGTGGCGCGGCGAGCGTCTCCAGCAACACGTCGTACATCGAGAGCGCCGCCGGTGTGGGAGAGGGCGCCCGGACCGGCGTGGCCAACCTGGTCACCGGCGCCCTGTTCCTGCTGGCGATGTTCCTGGCGCCGCTGTCGGTGGTGGTGCCCTTCGAGGCGGCCTCGACGGCGCTGGTGGTGGTCGGCTTCCTGATGATGACCGCGGTACGCACCATCGACTGGACCGACTACGAGATCGCCATCCCGGCGTTCCTCACCATCACCTTCATGCCGTTCACCTACTCGATCTCCAACGGCATCGGCGCCGGCATCATCAGCTACGTGGTGCTGAAGCTGGCCAAGGGGAAGGCGCGGGAGATCCACCCACTGCTCTACGGGGTGGCCGCACTGTTCGTGCTCTACTTCCTGCGCGGGCCGATCGAGTCCGCGGTGCTGTAGCTCAACCGCCGCTCCGGGCCGGGGCCGAAACCGGATACCCGGCCCGGAGCAGCACAAACCCCTCGTGAGCATGGTCATATCGCATGTCGTTAGCCAGGCTCATTAGTTATGCTAACTACTGTGACGGAGCGGACGGTGACGGCGAAACGCGTGCCACCGGCGCAGCTGGCCCCTCAGCTGCGTGATGCGATCACCCGACTCAACCGGCGGGTCCGACAGGCCCGCCCGGTCGGCGACCTGACGGTCACCCAGCTCTCCGCGCTCACCAGCCTCAAGCTGGCGGGCGCGCTGACGCCCCGGGAACTGGCCGACGTCGAGCGGGTGCAGCCACCGACGATGACCAAGATCGTCGCGAAGTTGGAGGAGCGCGGTCTCGTGCAGCGCACCCCCCACCCGACCGACGGTCGTCAGGTCATCCTGGCGGCGACCGAGGGAGGCCTGGCCGTGCTCGAACAGTTCGAGCGGGCCCGCAACGAGTGGCTGGCCAGCCGGTTGGCCGCGCTCACGGAGGACGAACGCGACACGCTGCGGCGCGCCGCCGAGATCCTCCAGCAACTGGCCAGAGCCTGACACTTCCGTACCTCGGGGTCCGCACCGTCCGTTGTGGATGAGGCGTACCACCGAGGAGGCGCACCAAGAGTGCAGGCGAAGCTGACGACGATGTTCCAGTCCCTACAGGTCCGAAACTACCGGCTATTCGCATCCGGGCAGCTGATCAAGCTGATCGGCGTCTGGATGATGTTCATCGCCCAGGACTGGCTCGTCCTCGAGCTCTCCGACGACTCCGCCACCGCGCTCGGCGTGGTGACGGCACTCCAGTTCACTCCGGTGCTGCTGCTCACCCTGCTCTCCGGCCGGCTCGCCGACCGGTACGACAAGCGACTGCTGCTCTTCGTCGCCAACGCCTTCTGGACGGTGCTCGCGCTCGGGATGAGCGTGCTGGTCCTCACCGACCTGGTGCAGCTCTGGCACGTCTTCGCCTTCGCCGCCCTGCTCGGCGTCGCCAACGCCGTCGAGACCCCGGTCCGGCAGGCATTCGTCTCCGAGCTGGTCGGCATGTCCCTGCTGCCCAACGCGCTCTCGCTCAACGCGGCGGTGTTCAACTCGGCGCGGATCGTGGGCCCGGCCGTGGCCGGCCTCGCCATCGCCGCCTTCGACGTCGGCCCGGTGTTCCTCTTCACCGCGGTCAGCTCGATCGCCCCACTGGCCACCGTGGTACGGATGCGCCCCGCCGAACTGCACCGCAAGGACCTGCCGCCGGTCGGCGAGCGCGACTCGGCCAAGGTCGTCGACGGGCTGCGGTACGTCTTCCGCCGTCCCGACCTGCTGCTGCCGATGGCAGTGATGTCGGTGGTCGGGATGACCCTGTTCAACTTCCAGCTCACCCTGGCCGCGCTGGCCAAGACCGTGTTCCGTACCGGTGCCGCCTCGTTCGGCCTGTTCAGCACCGCGCTGGCGATCGGGGCCCTGGTCGGGGCGCTGGCCGGCACCGGGCGGCGCAGCCGCCCCTCGGTCTGGGTGGTGCTGGGCGCGGCGGTCGGTTGTGCCGTCTTCGGCACCCTGGTCGGGCTGGCGCCGGCGTACTGGCTGGTGGTGACACTGCTGCTGCCCACCGGCTTCTTCATGGTCTTCTTCGCCCAAGCCGCCAACCAGCGGGTCCAGCTCGGCGTCGACGCCGCCTTCCGGGGCCGGGTCATGGCGCTCTGGGTGCTGGTCTTCCTCGGCACCAACCCGGTCGGCGCCCCGCTGATCGGCTGGGTCGCCGAGACCTACGGCGCCGGGGCGAGCATCTGGATGGGTGGCCTGATCTCGCTGGCCACCGCCCTGCTCGCGCTCACCTGGCAGCTGCGCCGCTCCGGCGCCCGGCTGCGCTTCCGGGTGCTGCCCATGCCCCGCTTCTACGTGGTCTCGTCGCCCGACTGCTGACCGACGCGCCTCCGGCCCGCCCCCGCCACGCGGGAAGGTGGGCCGGTTTCGCGTCCGGATACCGGCAATCCGGTGGCGGGAGCCGGGCGTCGGCCTTAGCGTCGATATGTGGCAGGCGGTGGCGCACTGACGCTGGTACTGGCGATCCTCGCCGTGGCATGCCTGCCGGCGGCGTTCGCCCTGCTCTTCTGCCTCGACGAGATCTTCGACCGGGTGGCCTGCGGCTGGGCCGAGTGGCGCGACGGGCGACGCGAGCGCCGCACCATCGCCCGGCTGGACCGGGCGATCGAGGCGGACGCCCTCACCCGCGACATCGACCTGACCCAGCTCGACCGGGTCGACCGGCAACCCCTGGAACGCATCGCCGCCGACCTGCGCCGCCTCGGCGGGCACCGGCTCGCCGCCCGCGGCCGTTCGGTGGTCTGGCACACCTCGGTCATCGACGCGTACGACGACCGGCTCCGGGCCGCCTGCCGGGCGCTGGCGATCACCGAGCACCTCACCGAGCTGGAGGGGGTGGACCGGGAGATCGAGCGGGTCCGGGTCGAAGGACTGCTCGCCCAGGCGGGGCTGGCGCTGCCGGCCGCCGTCGCCGGTCGCCGACCCCGTCACCGGCGGGCGTGAGACTCTTCGTCGCGGTCTATCCGCCGCCCGCCGCGGTCGCTCACCTGACCGACCGGCTCGCCGGGCTGCGGATCGGCGCCGCCTCCGCCGCCGGCATCAACGTACGCCTCGCCGACCCGGCGAACCTGCACGTCACGCTCGCCTTCCTCGGTGATGTGGAGGCGGACCGCCTGGTCGACGTGGAGAGCACCCTCGGGCTCGCCGCCGAGACGTCCCGCGCGGCGCGCGTCGGCGCGCCCCGGCTCCGGCTCGGCGGGGGCGGCCGGTTCGGTCGGGGCCGCTTCACCGTGCTCTGGGTGGACCTGCTCGGCGACGTCGAGGCGCTGCACGTGCTGGGCCGGTTGATTCGGATGGGGCTGCGCCGCAACCGCCTCCCGCACGACGAGAAGCCGTTCCGCCCGCATCTGACGATCGCCCGCCCCGGCGACCGGATCGACCCGACCGACGTGGAGGCCGACCGGGCCGCGCTCGGCGGCTACGAGGGGCCGGAGTGGCCGGCGACCGAGCTGGTGCTGGTCCGCAGCCACCCCGGCCCCCAGCCGACGTACGACCGGCTCGCCGCCTGGCCGCTCTGACCGGCCGGTGCGGGTCACCGGGGTCGGGGGTGGGTCACCAGGCCCAGGCCTCCGGACCGGGACCGCCGTTGCCGACCGGCGGGAACAGCTCGTCGAGGCGCTTCTCCGTCGCTTCGTCGATGTCGACGGTCAACGCGCCCAGGCTCCGGTCGAGCTGGTCCACGGTGCGCGGGCCGATGATCGGGGCGGTCACCCCGGGCCGGGAGAGCAGCCAGCCCAGCGCCATGTCGGCCGGGTCGTGCCCGAGGTCCGCGCAGAGCTTCTCGTACGCCTCGATGGTCGTCCGGTGCTCGGCCAGCGCGTCGGCGGAGCGCCCGCTGGCACCCCGCGCGGCGCCGCCCTCGGCCATCTTGCGCAGGACGCCGCTGAGCAGTCCGCCGTGCAGCGGCGACCAGGGGATGACGCCCAGCCCGTAGTGCTGTGCGGCGGGGATCACCTCCAGCTCGACGTGCCGGGTGAGCAGGTTGTAGATGGACTGCTCGGCGACCAGCCCGAGGAAGTTGCGCCGGCCCGCCGCCGCCTGCGCCTGGGCGATGTGCCAACCGGCGAAGTTGGACGATCCGACGTAGATCACCTTGCCCTGGGCGACCAGGGTCTCCATCGCCTGCCAGATCTCCTCCCACGGCGTGCTCCGGGAGACGTGGTGCATCTGGTAGAGGTCGATCACGTCGGTCTGGAGCCGGCGCAGCGAGTCCTCGCAGGCCCGGATGATGTGCCGGGCGCTCAGGCCCTGCTCGTTGGGCCAGTCGCCCATCTTGCCGTAGACCTTGGTGGCGAGGACCACCTTGTCGCGCCGGCCGCCGCCCTGGGCGAACCAGCGGCCGATGATCTGCTCGGTGATGCCCTCACCGGTCTGCCAGCCGTACACGTTGGCGGTGTCGAAGAAGTTGATGCCGTGTTCCAGCGCCCGGTCCATGATGGCGAAGCTGTCCGGCTCGGTGGTCTGCGGCCCGAAGTTCATCGTGCCGAGGCAGAGCCGGCTCACCGACAGACCGGTGCGTCCCAGATTCGTGTACTCCATGGGTCCACCCTGGCACGCGGGCACTTAGAGTGCCTCGCCCACCAGGGTGGGCCGTTGGATCAGGAGGACTCGCGGGCCGCCGGGCCGCTGCCGAAGAGGACGTCGTCCCAGCTCGGCAGCCGCTTGCGCGGCTTGCCGTTGGCGTCGGTGGACTCGCCGCCGGCGGCCGCCGCGGCACCCGTGCGGCGGGGCCGGAGCACCGCCAGCGACGGTACGGCCGGGACCTCCTTCGGCGCGTCCGAGTCGTCGTCGAACGCCGAACCCTGACCCCCGCCGAGCAGTGCCGCCGCGCCCCCGGCGACGGCCCGCTGCCGGGGTGCGTCGGCGCCGGCCAGCGCGGCCGGGGAGCGCGGGTCGAGCCCGCGACCCGAGGTGCCGCCGAGCGGCCGGTCGAGGGAGGCGAGCAGGGCGTCGCGCCCGGCCCGGATCGGGTCCCGCCCGGGTCGGCTGTGCTCGCCGGCCGCCGGCAGGCCGTGCCCGCCCCGGCTGGGCTCGCCGCGCGACGGGCCGGGCAGCGCGTGCCCGCCCCGCTCCGGCGCCGGCTCCTGGCCGAGGATCGGCGTCGGACGCTCGGCGCACAGGTACTGCGCCATGTCGTCGTGCGGGGTGACGTTCTGCCGCAGCTTGTCGAGGTCCCAGACCGCCTGCGCGGTGGCCTTGCCCGACGGCCAGGTGGCGATGATCCGCCAGGTGCCGTCGTCGCGCCGGTACGCGTCCCAGGAGATCTTCTCGGTGTCTATCCCGTGCTGGGCCAGCCGGCCGTTGACCACCTCGGCCAGCGGGGTGGGCTTCTCGGCGCCCTTGAGCCGGGTGCGCCGGGCGTGCTGGGCGAGCATGGCCCGCTCCTGGAGCACCGGGCCGGCGTAGCGCAGCACCCGGTCGACCGGGACGCCCGCGATGCGGGCGACGTCCTCGGCGGACTCGCCGGAGCGGATCCGGGCCTGGATGTCCCGTGGGGAGAGCGACGGCGTCGGGTCGGCGGCGGCGGGCACCACCGCGAGCGGCGCCGCGCCGGGCTCGGCGTGCAGCGCCGTGGCGATGCGTTCGTCGATGGGGAGGGCGAGCAGGCGCCCGACCTCGTCGGCGAGTACCAGAGCCTGGCCGTCCTCGGAGAGGGCGACGAAGCGTACTGGGCGCATGGCGTTGCCTCCGTCCCGCTTCGCTGGCCGTCACGCCACGAGCCGGCCACCCGGGCGTCCTCGGACCACCGTACGCTCATCTACCCGAAGGTGGGGGATGCGACACCCGCATGTCGCGACTGAGCTGCGACGATGATCACGGTGGGTGGTCGACGGGGCCCCGTCGACCACCCACCGTGACGGTCTACTGGAGCCGGTCCACCACGTAGTCGATGGAGGCGGTCAGCGCCTCCACGTCGGCCGGCTCGACCGCCGGGAAGAGCGCGACGCGGAGCTGGTTGCGGCCCAACTTCCGGTACGGCTCGGTGTCCACGATGCCGTTGGCGCGCAGCACCTTGGCGATCGCCGAGGCGTCCACCCCGTCGGCGAAGTCGATGGTGGCGACCACGTTGGACCGCAGCGCCGGGTCGGCGACGAACGGAGTGGCCACGGCGGATCGCTCGGCCCAGCCGTACACGATGCCCGCGCTCTCGGCGGTGCGCTTGGCCGCCCAGGCCAGCCCGCCCTGCGAGTTCATCCAGTCGGTCTGCTCGGCCGCCAGGAAGATGGTGGCCAGCGCCGGCGTGTTGTACGTCTGCTCCAGTCGCGAGTTGTCGATCGCGGTGACCAGGTCGAGGAAGGCCGGGATGTAGCGGCCGGATCCCTTGATCTCGGTGGCCCGCTCCAGCGCGGCCGGCGACATCAGGGCCAGCCAGAGGCCACCGTCGGAGCCGAAGCACTTCTGCGGCGCGAAGTAGTAGACGTCGGTCTCGCCGACGTTGACCTCCAGGCCGCCCGCGCCCGAGGTGGCGTCAACCAGCAGCAGCGAGCCGGGGTCGGCGCCGGGCACCCGGCTGATCGGCACCGCGACGCCGGTGGACGTCTCGTTGTGCGGGGTGGCGTAGACGTCCACGCCGGCCTCGGCGACCAGCGTCGGCGCGGTGCCCGCCGCGGACTTGCGGACCGTCGGCTCGCCGAGGAACGGCGCGTCGGCGACCGACTTGGCGAACTTCGCGCCGAACTCGCCGAAGCTGGCGAACTGGGCGCGGTCGCGGACCAGGCCGAAGGTGGCGACCTCCCAGAAGGCGGTGGTGCCACCGTTGCCGATGATCACCTCGTAGCCCTCGGGGAGGGAGAAGAACTCGGCGATCCCCCGGCGCAGCCGGGCCACCTCGTCGCGGACGGTCTTCTGCCGGTGCGAGGTGCCCAGGTAGCTGGTGGCCACGTCCGCAAGGGCGGAGACGGCCGCCGGACGGACCTTGGACGGCCCGCAGCCGAACCGCCCGTCGGCGGGCTTGATGTCGTCGGGAATCCGGATGGTCGGTGCGTCAGCCACGGTTGTCGAGATCCTTCCGCATGGGCGAGGGCGGGCCCTTCACCGGGCGGGGACCTGCGGCGGACGCGTGCGCGGGCGCACGGGCGGCCGGGATCTCCAGCCCGGTCCGGCGGCACTGCCGAGCCTTCATCCTCGCACCTCGTCCGGGCCGTCCGGCGGCTGGTCCCGCCCCGTGCGCTGAGGGATGCGCCACAACCGGCCGCCGCGGCCGGGCGGACGGACCGGCCGGCGGCCGACCGCTAGATCGACTCCGTGTCGGCGATGTGGCGGTGTCGCGGCGGCTCGGATACCGCCATGTCGCCGACATGGCGAGCCGACGCCGATATCAGCGCCGGCCGGGGCGCGGAACCGGCGGAACCCCCGCCCGGCGGTGGGCGGGGGCTCCGGGTACGCGGGTCAGACGCCGTGCGGGATGGCGTCCCAGCCCTCGACCTCCTGCGGCTTGCGGCTGGCCGGCCCGACGTAGCGGGCGGACGGCCGGACCAGCCGCTGGAGCTTCTTCTGCTCCAGGATGTGCGCGCTCCAGCCGCCCATCCGGGCGCAGGTGAACATCGAGGTGAACATGTGCGCGGGCACCTCGGCGAAGTCCAGCACCACGGCCGACCAGAACTCGACGTTGGTGGCGAGCACCCGGTCCGGGCGGCGGGCCTGGAGCTCGGCCAGCGCGGCCTTCTCCAGCGCCTCGGCGATCTCGAAGCGCGGCGCGCCCAGCTCCTTGGCGGTACGGCGCAGCACGCGGGCGCGCGGGTCCTCGGCCCGGTAGACCCGGTGGCCGAAGCCCATCAGCCGCTCGCCGCGGTCGAGGACGCCCTTGACGTACCCCTCGGCGTCGCCGCTGCGCTCGACGGCCTCCAGCATGCTCAGCACCCGGCTCGGGGCGCCGCCGTGCAGCGGGCCGGAGAGCGCGCCGATGCCGGAGGAGATGCAGGCCGCGGCGTCGGCGCCGGTGGAGGCGACGATCCGGGTGGTGAAGGTGGAGGCGTTCAGGCCGTGCTCGGCGGCCGAGATGAAGTACGCGTCGACGGCCTTGACGTGCCGCGGGTCCGGCTCGCCGCGCCAGCGCTTCATGAAGCGCTCGACGATCGTCTCGGCCTTGTCGATCTCCTTCTGCGGCACGGCGGGCAGGCCGAGGCCGCGGGCCGACTGGGCGACGAAGGACAGCGCGGTGACCGAGACCCGGGCCAGGTCCTCGCGGGCCTGCTCGTCGGAGATGTCCAGCAGCTGGTCGAGCCCCCAGTACGGGGCCAGCATGGCGACCGCGGACTGCACGTCGACGCGGATGTCGCCGGAGTGCACCGGCACCGGGAACGGCTCCGCCGGCGGCAGGCCCGGGCCGAACCGCCCGTCGACCAGCAGCGCCCAGACGTTGCCGAAGGAGACCTGGCCGATCAGATCCTCGATGTCGACGCCGCGGTAGCGCAGCGCGCCACCCTCGCGGTCGGGTTCGGCGATCTCGGTCTCGAAGGCTACGACGCCCTCCAGGCCCGGTTTGAAGTCAGACATGTCGTCTCCTGGCTTCCGGCTCGGTGCGCCCTCGCGGGCTCAGTCCGGCCCAGACCTTAGGCGACCCTCAGGGATGGTTTCGTGACATCTTGCCTGCTCGGTAACCAAGTGCGCGACCCGCTGCGACTGTGCCGCACGTGACATCCCCGCCGGTGGAGGCCGTCACGCCCTCGGTGACACTCTTTCGTGGGGGTTGGCCAGCGTCGGGGGACGCGGGCGCCGCCGCGAGGGGGAGAAGCGACGTGACGGGCGACACACCGCCGCCGGCGGCCATGCGTAACGAGTACGCCGCCGACCTGGGCCTTTCCGAGGGCGAGCTGGCCGCGGACTGGTACACCCAGTTCGACCGCTGGTTCGCCGACGCGGTCGCCGCCGGGCTGCCCGAGCCGAACGCGATGGTCGTCGGCACCGCCGACGCCGCCGGTCGCCCCAGCGGCCGCACCGTGCTGCTCAAGGGCTACGACCCGGAGGGCTTCGTCTTCTACACCAACTACACCTCCCGCAAGGGCGGCGAGGCCACCGCCAACCCGCACGCCAGCCTGGTCTTCCCCTGGTTCCCGATGCAGCGGCAGGTGGTCGTCGCCGGTCCGGTGGAGCGGGTCGACCGGGCGGAGACCGAGGCGTACTTCGCCAGCCGGCCGCGCGGGTCGCAGCTCGGGGCCTGGGCCAGCGCCCAGTCCCGGGTGATCCCCGACCGGGCGGCGCTGGACGAGGCGTACGAGGCGGTGGTGGCGCGCTTCGCCGACGTGGCGCAGATCCCCGCGCCGCCGCACTGGGGCGGCCTCCGGGTCCGGCCCGAGTCGGTGGAGTTCTGGCAGGGGCGGGTGAGCCGGCTGCACGACCGGCTGCGGTTCCGCCGGGCCGACGGCGGTGACTGGGTCGTGGAGCGGTTGGCCCCGTGACCGCGACCAAGGAGACCCGGCCGCGCGGGGCGCGTCGCTGGGCGATCGACCTGCGTCCGCTGGCGGTGCCCGAGTTCCGGCGGATCTGGCTGGGCGGCGGCATCGCCATGCTCGGCTTCCAGTTCACGGCGGTGGCCGTGCCCGTGGAGATGTACGCGCTGACCCGGGACTCGTTCTGGGTCGGCCTGCTCGGGATCGCCGCGTTCCTGCCGCTGCTGGTCTTCGGGCTCTGGGGTGGGGCGGTCGCCGACGCCCGGGACCGGCGGGGCGTGCTGCTGGTCAGTCAGGCGCTGCTCTGGGCGTCGATGCTGGCGCTGCTGCTGCAGGCGGTGCTCCGGGTGGGCAGTCCAGTGCTGCTGCTGGCCCTGGTGGCGCTCCAGTCGGTCGGCTTCGCGGTCAGCGGGGCGGCCCGCACGGCGAGCCTTCCCCGGCTCGTCCCGGCCGCCCTGGTGCCGGCCGCGAGCACGCTGAACTTCACCACGTACACCGCCGCGTCGGTGGCCGGGCCGCTGCTGGCCGGGCTGATCTTCGCGAGCTGGCGGACCGACGTCGCGCTGCCGATCGCGTACGGCGTGGACACGGTTCTGTTCACCGCCGCCGTCTGGGCGACCGTACGGATGCCGGCGTTGCCGCCCGAGCCGGACCCGGACGGCGACGGCAGCCCGCGCAAGGCCGGCCTGGCCAGCATCGTCGACGGGCTCCGCTACCTGGCCACCACGCCGGTGCTGATGCTCTCGTTCGCCATCGACCTGATCGCGATGATCCTGGCCATGCCCCGGGCGCTCTTCCCCGAGGTGGCCCAGGAGCGGTTCGGCGGCGCCGCGGCGGTCGGCTGGTTGTACGGCGCGATCTCGCTCGGCGCGATGCTCGGTGGGCTCACCTCCGGCTGGATCGGCCGGCTCCGCCGGCAGGGCCTGGTGCTGGTGGTGGCGGTGGTCGGCTGGGGCCTCGCGGTGGCCGCGGCCGGGCTGGCCCGCCAGCTCTGGCTGGTGGTGCTGCTGCTCGCCGTGGCCGGGGCGTCCGACCTGGTCAGCGCGGTGCTGCGGCAGTCGATGCTGCTGGTCTACGCGCCGGACCGGATGCGCGGCCGGCTCCAGGGCGTCAACACGGTGGTCATCGCCGGCGGGCCGCGCCTGGGCGACCTGCGCGCCGGCGCGGTGGCGGCCGGGTTCGGCACCGGCGTGGCCTGGGTGGGCGGGGGCCTGGTCTCGGCGGTGCTCGCCATCGCGCTGGTGGTGGTCTTCCCGGCGCTGCTGCGCTACCGGGCCACCCCGGCCGCCGACCGGGAGTGAACCGTCCGGCGGGCGGGTCGCGGCCGACCGGGCGACCGGGCGACCGCTGGGCGGGAAGCGGCTCGGCGGGTCCGACGGGGGCGGGGGCGGGCGACTAAGGTCGCCAGACATGGAGAAGGCCGGAACCCGCCCGCCGTCCGGGACACAGTGGACCATTGCCGCCGACGGCCACGAGGCGGTCATCGTCGAGGTCGGCGGTGGGCTGCGGTCGTACCGGCACGACGGCGTGGACTACGTCGACGGGTACGCCGCCGACGAGATCTGCCCCGGCTCGGCCGGGCACGTGCTGGCGCCCTGGCCGAACCGGATCCGCGACGGGCAGTACACCTTCGGGGAGCGCTCGTTGCAGCTCGACCTGAGCGAGCCGGCCCGGCGCAACGCGATCCACGGCCTGGTCAACTGGGTGTCGTGGCACCTGGTCGAGCAGTCCGCCGACGCGGTCACCGTCGGGTACGACCTGCCGCCCAGCCCGGGCTACCCGTGGGCACTGCGGCTGCGGAACCGGTGGAGCGTCGGCGCGGACGGCCTGCGGGTCGAGCACGAGGTGACGAACCTCGGCGCGGAGGACGCCCCGTACGGCTACTCGATGCACCCCTACCTGCGGCTGCCCGGCGTACCGGTGGACGAGGTGTCGCTGCGCGTACCGGGGCGGATCCGGGTGCTGCTGGACGGCCGCCTGCTCCCCATCGCCGCCGCGCCGGTGGCCGGCACCGAGTACGACTTCACCGAGCCCCGCCCGATCGGCGACGCGGTGCTCGACGTGGCCTTCGGTGACCTGGTACGGGACGCCGACGGGGGCTCGGCGGTGACCCTGGCCGCCCCGGACGGCTCCGCCGCGGTGCACATCTGGGCGGACCGGGAGTTCGGTTGGTGGCAGGTCTTCACCGGGGACACGCTGACCGGGGAGCGGCACCGGCGGTCGGTGGCGGTGGAGCCGATGACCTGCCCGGCGGACGCGTTCCGCTCCGGCAAGGACCTGATCACGCTGAAGCCCGGCGGCACCTGGCAGGGCGCCTGGGGCCTGCGGCCCGGCGTCTGAGCGGCGGGGGCATGGAGTTCGGCGAGGTCGTCCGGCGACGGCGGATGGTGCGCAACTACGACCCGGACCGTCCCGTCCCGCCCGACGTGGTGGACCGGCTGCTCGACCACGCGGTGCGGGCGCCGTCGGCCGGGTTCGCGCAGGGCTGGGGCTTCCTGGTGCTGGAGACCCCGGAGGACCGGGAGTTGTTCTGGACGGCGGCCACCCCGGGCGGCGGCGGCCGGGAGCGCTGGCTGGCCGGGATGCGGCGGGCTCCGCTGATCGTGGTGCCGCACGCCAACCGCTCCGCCTACCTGGAGCGCTACGCCGAGCCGGACAAGGGCTGGGCGGACCGGGCGGCGGAACGCTGGCCGGTGCCCTACTGGTACGTCGACACCGGCTTCGCCGCGCTGCTCATGCTGCTCACCGCCGTCGACGAGGGGCTGGGGGCCTGCTTCTTCGGCATCCCGCCGCAGCGGCTGGACGCGTACCGGGAGGCGTTCGGGGTGCCCGAGGAGTACCAGCCGATCGGCGCGGTGACCGTGGGTTACCGAGCGCCCGACCACCGGTCACCGTCACTGCGTCGGGGGCGTCGCCCGGTCGGCGAGGTGGTCCGGCGCGGCCGGTGGAGTTGAGCGTGGTTCGTGGGGTCCCGGGTGGGTATCGGCGGTAGCGAAACCGACATGAGGGAGTAAAACGCAGTGTGGCGGAGGCGGTTAGGCTGGCACGGTCATCGGTGCCGCACCCCGCGGCACCACGGCGTGACCCGGCTCCGCGCCGTCGGTCGGCCCGGCCACGGGGAGGGGAGCGTGCCGTGATCTTCAGAGCGGTCCGGGACGGGCGTCCGTACCCGGAGCACAACTTCACGCTCAAGCAGTGGGCGGAGATTCCGCCGCGCCCGCTGCGGCTGGACCAGCTCATCACCACCAAGCGGGAGCTGGCGCTGGACAAGCTCCTCGCCGAGGACTCGACCTTCTACGGCGACCTCTTCCCGCACGTCGTGCAGTGGAACGGCGGGCTCTACCTGGAGGACGGGCTGCACCGCGCGCTGCGCGCGGCGTTGCAGCAGCGCAACCAGATCCACGCCCGGGTGCTGGTGCTCGGCGGCCAGGAGGGATGACGCCCTCCTGACGACTCGTTAAGGTGGCCCCCATGACCGCACCCCTGGACCTGCTCGACGTGGATGCCTCGCTCAGCGAGGAGGAGCGGCAGATCCGCGCCGTCGTGCGCCAGCTCATCGACGACCGGGTCCGCCCGCACGTCGCCGACTGGTACGAGCAGGGCCAGGTGCCGGCCCGCGAGCTGGCCCGGGAGTTCGGCAAGCTCGGCCTGCTCGGCATGCACCTGACCGGGTACGGCTGCGCCGGCGCCTCGGCGGTCGCGTACGGGCTGGCCTGCCTGGAGCTGGAGGCCGGCGACTCCGGCATCCGCTCGCTGGTCTCGGTGCAGGGCTCGCTCGCCATGTACGCCATCTGGCGCTACGGCAGCGAGGAGCAGAAGCAGCGTTGGCTGCCGGCGATGGCGGCCGGCGAGGCGATCGGCTGCTTCGGCCTGACCGAGCCCGACCACGGCTCCGACCCGGCCTCGATGGCCACCCGGGCCCGCCGCGACGGCGACGACTGGGTGCTCAACGGCGCCAAGATGTGGATCACCAACGCGCCGATCGCCGAGGTCGGCGTGATCTGGGCGCGCACCGACGAGGGGGTACGCGGTTTCGCCGTACCCATGGACACGCCGGGGGTGACGGCGCGTGAGATCCGGCAGAAGATGTCGCTGCGCGCCTCGCTGACCGGCGAGATCGCCCTCGACGACGTCCGGCTGCCGGCGGACGCCCAGCTGCCCGGGGCGATCGGGCTGAAGGCCCCGCTGAGCTGCCTGACCGAGGCCCGGCACGGCATCGTCTGGGGCGCGCTCGGCGCGGCCCGCGACTGCCTGTCGACGGCGCTGGACTACGCGACCACCCGGACCCAGTTCGGCCGGCCGCTGGCCGGCTTCCAGCTCACCCAGGCCAAGCTCGCCGACATGGCCGTCGAGTGGAACAAGGGCTACCTGCTGGCGCTGCACCTGGGCCGGCTCGCCGACGCCGGAAAGCTGCGCCCGGAGCAGGTCAGCGTGGGCAAGCTGAACAACGTGCGGGAGGCGTTGGCGATCGCCCGCCAGTGCCGGACGATCCTCGGCGCGAACGGCGTCTCGGGCGAGTACCCGGTGATGCGGCACGCCAACAACCTGGAGAGCGTGCTGACCTACGAGGGCACCTCGGAGATCCACCAGCTGGTCATCGGGCAGAAGCTGACCGGGGTCTCCGCCTTCGCCTGAGCGGCGCTTCACCCGATCGGGTCGCTCGACGGGCGGGTGTCGTATCCGGCACGTACCGTCATCGCTAGACGACGTGTCTGACGAGGACGGTGAGGGCCATGGCCCGCGACGGTGACATCAACGAGCCCACCAGGGAGTTCCCCGGCTACCCGACCGCCGACACCCTTCCGGCCCGGTCGGACGACACCGCCCCGCCGCGACCGGGCGGGTCGGCACCCTCCGGCGCGCCCGCCCGGGGGCTGCTCATGGTGCTGGGCGCGGCGGCGCTGGCGGTGGTGGTGCTGCTCGGCGCCCAGGCGACCGGGATCTTCCCCGACTTCCGCAATCCCTTCGCCAAGGAGCAGACCGACCGCAGCCAGCCGCCGCTGCTCAAGTCGATCCAGGACCTCAGCCGCTACGTCGCCGCCGAGGGCAACTTCCAGGTCGTGGTCGACCTCCAGAACGACCGCAACAACGTGCCCGATTTCCTGCTCAACCAGCGGACCCTCTTCGTCGGGGCGGGCAGCGTGGAGGCGTACGTCGACTTCACCAAGATCTCCGAGGGGGCGGTGGTCGAGTCCGCCGACGGCAAGTCCGTCGAGATCAAGCTGCCGGCCCCGCAGCTCGGCAAGACCAACCTCGACCTGCAGAAGAGCTACGTCTTCGCCGAGGAGCGCGGCCTGCTCAACCGGCTCGGCGAGCTGGTCAACGGCGACCCCAACCGGCAGCAGCAGGTCTACCAGCTCGCCGAGGAACGGATCACCGCGGCGGCGCGCGACAGCGGGCTGACCCAGCGTGCCGAGGAGAACACCCGCAAGATGCTGGAGGGCCTGCTCCGCTCGCTCGGCTACGAGAAGGTCACCGTCACCTACGCCGCTCCCTGACTCTGAAACCGGCAGCGCCCGCCCCGAGATGTCGGGGCGGGCGCTGCCGTGCGGGGAGGTCAGTAGCGGGTGGCGGCGCGGTCCTCGTTCGGCATCAGCACCCAGAGGACCAGGTAGACGATCACCTGGGTGCCGGGCAGCAGCAGCGACAGCAGGAACAGCAGCCGGATCATGAACGCCGAGGTGTTGAACCGGCGGGCCAGGCCGGCGCAGACGCCGGCGAGCATGCGCCCCTCGCGGGGCCGGACCAGTTTGCGACTCATCGTCGTACTCCCACTCTGCGGCGATCCGCCGCTCTGCAACCAACGGTAGGAAGGGGTGGCCACCGCGCCCTCCGTCCGAAGACGGATCCGGCGGCCCCGTACCCGTAGGTGGTTACCCGCGCCGCCCCCGCCCGACGCAGCACCGCGCCCGCGTCCCGCCGCGCCGCCGAGGCCGGCCCGCGGCTCGTCTCACCGTTTGGGGCGTGTCGGGGTGTCCCGGCCGGCGGTCACCGCGACTCGCCGCAAACCGCGCCGCGTCCCGGTGAGGGCGGCGGAGGTGGCGGGATGTGTCGTCACCTGCGGCGGAAGGGCGGGAGGTGCGGCGGGCGGGTAGGCTCGCCGGTCGGATGCCGCCCACCACCCCGGGCGGTGCCGACGGCCGCCGGAGACCCCGGCGGGCGGAACCCGGGTCGGACCCGGCACCACCGGGCGCGACGGCGAGGAAAGTGCAGCCATGATCAGTGTTTTCGACCTCTTCAGCGTCGGCATCGGGCCGTCCAGCTCGCACACCGTGGGCCCGATGCGGGCCGCGCGGACGTTCGTCGCCGGGTTGAAGGGTGACGGGCTGCTCGCCGACGTCGTCCGGGTCCAGGCCGAGCTGTTCGGGTCGCTGGGCGCCACCGGGCACGGCCACGGCAGCGACCGGGCCGTGCTGCTCGGGCTGGAGGGCGAGGCGCCGGAGACGGTCGACACCGGCACTGTCGGCCCCCGGGTCGCCGCGATCCGCGCCGAGGGCCGGCTGCACCTGCTCGGCGTGCAGGAGATCGACTTCGACCCGGACCGCGACCTGGTGCTGCACCGCCGCCGGTCGCTGCCGTACCACCCGAACGGGATGACCTTCGCGGCCTACGACGCCGCCGGAGCGCAGGTCAGGGCCCGTACCTACTACTCCGTGGGCGGCGGCTTCGTGGTGGACGAGGCGGCCGCCGGGGCGGACCGGATCAAGCCCGACACGACCCGGGTGCGCTACCCCTTCTACACCGGCGCCGAGCTGCTCGACGTGACCGCCGCGACCGGGCTGTCGATCAGCGAGGTGATGCTGGCCAACGAGTGCTCCTGGCGCAGCGAGGCCGACGTGCGGGCCGGCCTACTGGAGATCTGGCGGGTGATGCGGGAGTGCGTGGCGGCCGGCTGCGAGCACGACGGCGTCCTCCCCGGCGGGCTGAAGGTCCGCCGCCGCGCCGCCGAGCTGCGCCGGAGCCTGGAGGCGGAGACCGACACCACCGACCCGCTGCGCGCGATGGACTGGGTGACGCTCTTCGCCCTCGCCGTCAACGAGGAGAACGCCGCCGGCGGTCGGGTGGTGACCGCCCCCACCAACGGCGCGGCCGGCATCATCCCGGCGGTGCTGCACTACTACACCCGGTTCACCCCGGACGCCGACGAGGACGGGGTGGTCCGCTTCCTGCTGGCCGCCGGCGCGATCGGCGTGCTGTTCAAGGAGAACGCCTCGATCTCCGGCGCCGAGGTCGGCTGCCAGGGTGAGGTCGGCTCGGCCTGCTCGATGGCCGCCGCCGGGCTGGCCGAGGCCCTCGGTGGCACGCCGGCGCAGGTGGAGAACGCCGCCGAGATCGGCATGGAGCACAACCTCGGGCTGACCTGCGACCCGGTCGGTGGGCTGGTGCAGATCCCGTGCATCGAGCGGAACGCGGTGGCTAGCATCAAGGCGATCACCGCCGCCCGGTTGGCGCTGCGTGGGGACGGGGTGCACGCCGTCTCGCTCGACAAGGTCATCAAGACCATGCGGGAGACGGGTGCCGACATGAAGGTCAAGTACAAGGAGACGGCGCGCGGCGGCCTGGCCGTCAACGTGATCGAGTGCTGAGGGGCGTTCGTTCACCGACTGCTAACCTGTCGTCCGTCCTGGGAGGCGGGAGGCGACGGTGACCGCTGGCGTCGCGGCGTTGTGGTCGCACCGCAACTCGCTGCGCATCCTGGTCAAGCGGGACCTCGCGGTGAAGTACCAGCAGTCGGTGCTCGGTTACTTCTGGTCGCTGATCGAGCCGCTGGGCATGGGGGCGATCTACTTCTTCGTCTTCGGCGTGCTCTACTCCGGCGACACCGAGCGGCACCTCGGGCAGGCCGCCGAGTCGTACCCGCTCTTCCTGATCACCGGCATCTTCGCCTGGATGTGGACCAGTTCGGCGCTGAGCGAGGCGACCAACGCGCTGACCGGCCAGTCCCGCCTGATCACCACGATGAACGTGCCCCGGCAGGTCTTCCCGATCGGCCGGGTCACCGGCCGGTTCGCCGAGTACGCCGCCGGCCTGCCCATCCTCTTCGCCGTCGCCGCCGTCTACGCCGCGCACGGCAAGATCCACCCCGGCTGGTCGCTGCTCGCCCTGCCGCTCGCCGTGCTGGTGCAGGCCACCCTGCTGGTCGGGCTGTCGCTGCTGCTCTCGGCGGTCAACGTGCTGATGCGCGACGTCGAGCGCTTCATGCGGCTGATCATCCGGGTGCTCTTCTACGCCACGCCGATCATCTACCCGCTGAGCCTGGTCCGGGAGTCCGGGATGCCGGGCTGGGTGAAGGTCGTCTACGAGCTCAACCCGCTGGTCGGCATCTTCCAGCTCCAGCACGCGATCTGGTACCCGGACGAGTTCCCCGACGCCCGGCTGCTGGCCACCACGGTCGCCGGCAGCCTGCTGCTGCTGGTCGCCGGCTGGTGGGCGTTCCGCCGGCTCGAACCCGCCGTGCTCAAGGAGCTGTGAGGTGGCGCCGATCATCGAGGCCGAGGGCCTCGGTATCCGCTTCGTCCGCAACCGCCGGCGGCAGCTGCGGCTGCGTGAGCTGTTCATCCACCGGGGCGGGCGGGGTGCCGCGTCCGGGCAGTTCTGGCCGCTGCGGGACGTCTCCTTCACCGTCGAGCCCGGCGAGACGGTCGGGGTGATCGGGCGCAACGGCACCGGCAAGAGCACCCTCCTGCGGCTGATCGCCGGGGTGCTCATCCCCGACGAGGGGCGGATCCGGGTGCGCGGCGACGTCGCGCCGCTGCTGGAGCTCTCCGCCGGTTTCTCCAACGACCTCACCGGGCGGGAGAACCTCTACCTCGTCGGCGGCCTGCACGGGCTGTCGTCGGCGTACCTGAAGCGGAACTTCGACGACATCGTCTCGTTCGCCGGCGAGCAGGTGGAGCGGGCCATCGACACCTCGGTCCGGCACTACTCGTCCGGGATGAAGGTCCGGCTCGGGTTCGCCATCATCTCCCACCTGCCGCACCCGATCCTGCTGATGGACGAGGTGACCGCGGTGGGCGACGCGGAGTTCCGCAAGAAGTGCTATTCGACGATCGACCGACTGCTCGCGGAGGGGCGCACCTTGGTGCTCGTGTCACACAACGAGAAGGACCTGACCCGGTTCTGTCGTCGGGGGCTCTACCTCGACGGCGGGCGGCTGACCGTGGACGGCACGGTCGCCGAGGCGCTCGACGCGTACCACGCCGCGGTCCCGCGGTGACGCTCGCGATCGTGCTCGCCGCCGGTGCGCCGGCCGCGGGCCTGCCCACCGGCGCCGGGGAGACGCTCGCCGACCGGCTGGCCGCCCAGTGGCGCCGGGCCGGGGCGGACGAGGTGCGCGCCGCCGCCAACCTGGAAGAACTGGCCGCCCTGGTGGGCGCCGCCACCGGCCCGGTGATCGTCAGCGGGGCCGACCTGGTCGCGCACACCGCCGTACTGAAGCACCTGGCGACCAGCCCGGTCGGCCCGACGGTGGCCCTGGTGCTCACCGACCCGCCGGCCCCCGGCCGCACGGCCGTGCGCGAGGAGCGCGGCCAGGTGGTCGAGGCCGCGCCGGAGCTGGCCGACGCCACCGGCGTCTTCGGCGGCGCGCTGCGGGTCGGCGTGGAGGACCTGCCGGCCCTGGCGGCCGCCGCCCGGGCCGCCGCCGCCCGGCCCGTGACCGGGCCCGCCGTGGACGGGCTCTTCGCCGCGCTCACCGCACTCGGCACGCTGACCTTCGCCCACCGGGTACGCCTGCTCGTGGCGCACCGGGTCGGCGACGCCGCCGGGCTGCACGCCGCCGAGGCGGCGCTGGCAGGGGTGAACGAGGACAAGGCCGAGCTGCGGCTCTCGGTCAAGGAGCGGGACGACTTCTTCACCACCTACTTCGTCAGCACCTGGTCGCCGTACGTGACGAAGGCGGCGGCCCGGATCGGCCTCGGCCCGACCGCCGTGACCATGCTGTCGGTGCTCTTCGCGGTCGCCGCGGCGGTGCTGTTCGGCGTCGGCGGCCGACCCGCGCTGGTCAGCGGAGCGGTGCTGCTCTACCTCGGCTTCGTGCTCGACTGCGTGGACGGCCAGCTGGCCCGCTACACCCGGCATTTCAGCGCCTGGGGCGGCTGGCTGGACACGATGGCCGACCGGGCGAAGGAGTACGTCGTCTACGCCGGCCTCGGCTACGGGGCGACGCACGCCGGCTTCCGGTACGGCTGGGCCCTCGCCATCGCCGCGATGACGCTGCAGACCGTGCGGCACATGACAGACACCTGGTACGGCGTGCTGCACGACGAGGCGGCCCGCCGGCCGAAGACGGCGGTGGGCGGCGGCGGTGGCGGGATCGGTGACCGGCTGAACGCCGCCTCGACCCGGGTGCAGGCCGACACCGGCTCGGTGTCGTACTGGCTGAAGCGGACGGTGGTCTTCCCGATCGGCGAGCGGTGGGCGCTGATCGCGCTGACCGTGGCGCTGTTCAACCCGCTGGTCAGCCTGGTCGCGGTGCTGGTCTGGGGGACGCTGGCGTTCGCGTACACCGGGGCGCTGCGCACCTTGCGGGCCCGCTGGATGTGGGTGCCGGTGCTGGACACGGTCGACGCCACGCTGCACCGCGACGACGGTCCGCTGGCCGCGCGGCTGCCGGTGGTCCGCCCGATGGGCCCGCTGACGCTGGCGGTGCTGGCGGCGCTGGGTCCGGCGGCGCTGCTGGTCGCGGCGCTGCTGACCGACGACGGCGGACTGCGCTGGTGGGTGCCGGCGGCGCTGCTGGTGCTGCTGGTCGGCGGGCTGGGGGCCGGTGCGGCGCACAACGGGCCGCTGGACTGGCTGGTCCCGGCTGCGCTGCGGGCCGGGGAGTACCTGTTCGCCATCGCCGTCGGGGTGGTCGGCGGCGCGCCGGCCTGGCTGGTCTTCGGCTACGTTCTCGTGCTCACCCTGCACCACTACGACCTGACCGCCCGGCTGGAGAAGCGGCAGGCGGCCCCGCCGCTGCACCGCTGGACGCTGGGCTGGGAGGGGCGGTCGGTGCTGCTGGCGCTGGCGGCGATCGCCGGAATTGTGAGTATCGGTCTGGCTACACTCGGTACGTACCTTCTCGTGGGATTCGTGGCGAGTGTCGTCCTGGCCTGGGTCGTCCTGCCGGCCCGCGCCGCGCGGATGACGGCCGTTCCGGTCGGAGGCGGTTCGCCGGGCTGACCAAGGGGGCGGCCGGGATGACCCTGATCAGCTTCGTCGTACCGGCCTACCGGGTGCAGGGCTACCTGCGCGAGTGCCTGGACTCGATCCTCGGGCAGCCCTTCGACGACCTCGAGGTGATCGGCGTCGACGACGCCTCGCCGGACGCCGTGGGCGACATCCTCGACGAGTACGCCGCCCGCGACCCCCGGGTCCGGGCGCTCCGGCTGCCCCGCAACGTCGGCCTCGGTCCGGCCCGCAACGCCGGGCTGGACCGGGCCGGCGGCGAGTACGTCTGGTTCGTCGACGGCGACGACTGGCTCGCCCCGGACTGCCTGCCCGAGGTCGCCGACCGGCTGCGGGCCGCCCGCCCGGACGTCCTCGTGGTGGACCACGTCCGGGCGCACTGGAACGACACCGCCACCCGCAGCGCCATGGCCGAGGTGTTCCCGGAGCCGCCCGGCGAGGCCACCTTCCGGCTGCGGGACCGGCCGGAGACCCTGCACCTGCTGCACACCGCCTGGAACCGGGTGGTCCGCCGGGAGTTCCTGGTCGACCTCGGCCTGCGCTTCGCCCCCGGCTGGTACGAGGACGTCTCCTTCACCTATCCGGTGCTGCTGGCCGCCGAGCGGATCGCCGTGCTCGACCGGGTCTGCGTCAACTACCGGCAGCGGCGGGCCGGGGCGATCACCCGGACCCGGGGAGACCGGCACTTCGAGGTCTTCGCGCAGTGGCACCGGGTGTTCGCGCTGATGGACCGCTGGGGGCCGGCGGTGGCCGAGCTGCGGCCGGCGGTCTTCGAGCGGATGGCCTGGCACCACCTGACCGTGCTCGGCAACGGCGAACGGATCGCCCCCGCGCTGCGCCCGGCGTTCTTCGCCCGGATGACCGCCGACCACCGGCGCTTCCGGCCGCCCGAGGGCTACCCCGCGCCGGCCGGGCTGGAAGGGCTCAAGCACCGGCTGGTCGCGGCGGGACGGTGGCGGACGTTCAGCGCGTTGCGCGCGGCGAACCAGGCCCGGGCGACGGCCCGCGGCACCGCCCGGCGCGCGCTGCCGGTGGCCCGGCGTACCGCGCGGCTGACCCGGGACGCGGTGCTGCGCGAGTACTACCGGGCCGAGCTGCGCCGGCCGATCGACCCGACGCTGGCCGTCTACGCCGCGTACTGGTACCGCGGGTACGCCTGCAACCCGGCCGCCATCCACGCCGCCGCCCGCCGGCTGGCCCCGCAGATCCGGGGGGTGTGGATCGTCCGGCGGGACCGGGTGGACACACTGCCGCCCGGCACCGAGTACGTGGTCGCCGGCACCCCCGGCTACTACCGGACGCTGGCCCGGGCCCGGTGGCTGGTGAACAACGTCAACTTCCCCGACTTCGTCCGCAAGCGACCCGGCTCGGTGCACGTGCAGACCCACCACGGCACGCCGGTGAAGGTGATGGGCCTGGACCAGCAGCGCTTCCCGCTCGGCGCGGGCGGGATGGACTTCGCCGGGCTGCTGCGCCGGGTGGACCGCTGGGACTACAGCATCACCTCGAACAGCTTCTCCACCCAGATGTGGGACCGGGCCTACCCGGCCTCGTACGCCACGTTGGAGGTCGGCTACCCGCGCAACGACCGGCTGGTCACCGCCACCGCCGGGGAGGTCCGGGAGATCCGGGACCGGCTCGGCATCGGGCCGGACGAGCGGGTGGTGCTGTACGCGCCGACGCACCGCGAACACCTGCCCCGCTACCGCCCGCCCTTCGACCCGGGGCGGCTGCTCGACGTGCTCGGGCCGTCGGGACGGCTGCTGATCCGCAGCCACTACTTCCACGACCGGGCCGGCCGGGCCCGCCGGCGTACCGGGGGCCGGGCGGTCGACGTCAGCGACCACGGCTGCGTGGAGGACCTCTATCTCGCGGCCGACGTGCTGGTCACCGACTATTCGTCGGCGATGTTCGACTACGCCGTCCTGGACCGACCGATCGTCGTGTACGCGCCGGACCGCGACGCGTACGCGCTGGCCCGGGGCGTCTACTTCGACGTGACCGCCGAACCGCCCGGCGCCGTCGCCCTCACCTTCGCCGAGCTGCTGGAACTCTTCCGCTCCGACGCGGTGACCGGGGCGGAGGCCCAGCGGGCGCGGCAGCGGTTCCGGGGGCGGTTCTGCGCCTTGGACGACGGACACGCCGCGGAGCGGGTGGTCCGTCGGGTCTTCCTCGACGATCCCGCCTGACGCGGTGGTCCCGTCCACGGGGCCGCTGCCGGTAATAGGACCGTCATGACCGCAACATCGCACGTTTACCCGATGTGCTGATCCGATGATGCTCGTCACAGTCAAGCGGGGTTCGGCCGAGCTGGGGGAGGAGACGGTGACCACCGTCGCGCTCAAGGATGTCACCAAGGTGTTCCAGGACGGGACGGTCGCGGTCGACAGCGTCAATCTGGACGTCAACGACGGCGAGTTCATGGTGCTGCTCGGTCCCTCGGGCTGCGGCAAGTCCACCGTGCTGCGGATGGTCGCCGGCCTGGAGGACCCGAGTTCCGGCGCCGTGATGCTCGACGGTGAGGTCGCCAACGACCTGCCGCCACGGGAGCGCAGGATCGCCATGGTCTTCCAGGACTTCGCGCTCTATCCGCACATGACCGTCGGGGACAACATCGCCTTCCCGCTGCGACTGGCCGGTGTGGAGCCGGCCCCGCGCGGGGAGCGGGTGCAGGACGTCGCGGGCGCGCTCGGCATCGGCGACGTCCTCGGCCGCAAGCCGAGCCAGCTCTCCGGCGGCCAGCGGCAGCGGGTGGCCATGGGGCGGGCGATAGTGCGCCGGCCGGGGCTCTTCCTGATGGACGAGCCGCTCTCCAACCTGGACAGCGGCCTGCGCGCCGAGCTGCGCGCGGAGATCTCCGGGCTGACCCGGGAGCTGGGCGTCACCACCATCTACGTCACGCACGACCAGGCCGAGGCGCTGACCATGGCCGACCGGGTCGCCATCATGCGCAAGGGCGTCCTCCAGGACGTCGGCACGCCGACCCAGGTGTACGGGCGGCCGGCCACCCTCTACGTCGCGGCGTTCCTGGGCAGCCCCCGGATGAACCTGCTGGAGGCGTCGGTCTACGTCCACCTCGACCGGTACGTCACCCTCACCCTCGGCGAGCAGGCGCTCTACCTGCCCTGGGACGACATCCGCAGCCGGGCGGTGGCGCACTACCACGGTGAGCGGATCGTGGTCGGGATGCGGGCCGAGGCGCTGACGCCGGTCGCCCCGGACACTCCCGGCGACGTGCTCCAGGGCCGGGTCCGCTACCTGGAGCACCACGGGCACGAGTCGCTGGCCTTCCTCGACATCGGCGCCACCGCGATCGTGGTGGACGAGATGGGCGCCACGGCCGACGACGCACCGGCCGGGCAGCGTGGGCTGCGCCGGTTCGGGCAGGTCATGCAGCGGCTCACCGGCCGGGCCGGCGAGCTGGAGCCGATCTCCGCCCCGACCGGCGGGGGCGGCAACCGGACCAGCGTGCTCCCCGACCCGGGGCGCCACCACCGCCGTCCCGCCGAGCTGGCGGTACGCCTCGCCCCGTACCCGGCGATCTCGGCGGGTCACCCGATGTCGGTCGCCGTACGGATGGACGCCCTGCACTTCTTCGACGAGCGCGGCGACCGGATCGACGTCGGCTGGCGCTGAGCCGCCCGGCTCGGGCGGGGCTGCGGGCGACCGCGCCCATGCCCTACGGTCAGCGCACCCATTCCATTGAGCACCGCCTGTAGAGAGGGGCCCGTCGTGTCGGGTGACCGTCCGAGCCCGCTCGTGATCGAGCGGATCCTGCGTGACCGGCAGGGCATCTGGCAGCAGATCGTCGCCGACGACGACCTGAACGCGCTGACCGGGCGGATGCTGGCCAGCTCCGCCGTCGCACTGGCCTGCTACGGGGCGGTGCTCGGCGCGTTCCACGGCGTGCTGATGGCGTTGACCTCGGCGGTCAAGCTGCCGTTGCTCTTCCTCATCACCCTGGCCATCTGCCTGCCCACGCTCTACCTGTTCAATCTGGTGTTCGGAGCCCGGCTGTCGGTACGCCAGTCGGTGGCCCTGGTGATGGTGGCGATCACGGTCACCTCGATGCTGGCGGTGGCGTTCGCCCCGATCAGCCTCTTCTTCCTGATCACGGCGCCGGACTACGGCTTCTTCAAGCTGCTGAACGTGGCGATCCTGACGCTGTCGGCGGTGGTCGGGCTGCGCTTCCTCACCGGCGGGATGCAGGTGCTCAACGCGCACGGCCTGCTCGCCCCGTCGACCGCCGCCGCCAATGGCACGCAGGCCGCCGTGGCCGCCCCGGCCGCGCAGGCCGCCGTACCCGCCCAGCCGGCGGCCGGTGAGCCGGTCGCGGAGCCGGTGGCCGTGGGGGCGAGCGCGAACGGCGCGGCGGGCGCGAACGGCACCACCACGCCGGCCGCCGAGGCGCAGCCGGTGTCCGTCGTCCCCGCGCAGCCGGCGCCCGGCGTCCCCGTGCAGCCGGCCGCCGGCGTCCCGGCGCAGCCGGTCGTGCTGGCCGGCCACCCGATGGCGGCCTTCCCGCCCGGGATGGTGCCGCCGGGGTACGCCGGTGCGGGCCGGCCGTGGGCCACCCCGCCGGTGCGGCGCGGCGAGTCGGAGCAGCGGCCGGCCAGCATGACCCTGCTGTACGTCTGGATCCTGCTCTTCGGCTTCGTCGGCACCCAGCTCGCCTGGACCCTGCGCCCGTTCGTCGGCAGCCCGGGCGAGGACTTCGCGCTGTTCCGCAGCATCGAGGGCAACTTCTACGCGGAGATCCTCCGCACCATCGGCAACCTGTTCTGACACGTCGCCGGGGCGGGCCGCCCCGGCGCGACCGGGTGACGTCCGCACCACCGTCATGCCCGACCGGGAAAGTCGCCGGTCGGGCATGACGCCTTCCGGGGCGTCGCGCCCCGGTCCACCGCCGACCAGGTGACCGAGCGCTGCCCGCACCGCTGAAATTCCTGGTCCGTCGCGTCTTGCCGGAGAAGTTACCGGCTAGTAACGTCGGGGCATGTCCATCGACTCTCGCCAGGTGGCGGCCGGGATGCTCCAGGCCGTGCCGTTCGCCCGTACCCTCGGCTTCGAGTTCGTCGAGGTCGCCCCGGAGACCCAGGGCGGGGTCCGGGCCGTGGTCCGGCTGCCCGACACGCCGGCCACCCACAACCACGTCGGCGGTCCGCACGCCGGAGCCATGTTCACCCTCGGCGAGACCGCGTCCGGCACGGTGGTGATGGCCGCCTTCGGCCACCTGCTCGACCGCGCGGTGCCGCTCGCCGTCCGGGCCGACATCGCGTACCGGAAGCTGGCCATGGGGCCGGTGCTGGCCACCGCCCGGCTCGGCCGTACGCCGGCCGAGGTGGTCGCCGAGTTGGACGCCGGACAGCGGCCGGAGTTCCCCGTGGAGGTCGAGATCGGCACCGAGGACGGCACCGTCACCGGCACGATGACCGTCGTCTGGACGCTGCGCCCCAACCGCTGACCGGACCGGCACCTGACGAAACGGGTTTGTTCGGGCGGTGGGCTGGATAGATTCGTACCGTGCTGGGCCTACCTGCTCATGTGTCCGCCTGTCTCTTCGATCTGGACGGTGTGCTGACGCAGACCGCCAAGGTGCACAACGCCGCCTGGAAGCAGACCTTCGACGCGTTCCTGGCGCGCCGGGCGGCGGCCACCGGTGAGCCGTTCAAGCCGTTCGACCCCGGGCCGGACTACAACCGGTACGTGGACGGCCGGCCCCGCGCCGACGGCGTCCGGTCCTTCCTCGCCTCCCGGGGCGTGGTGCTGCCGGAGGGCAACCCCGACGACCCGCCCGAGGCGGACACGGTCAACGGGGTCGGCAACCGCAAGAACGTCGTCCTGCTGGAGCGGATCCACCACGACGGGGTCGAGGTCTACCCGGGCTCGGTGACGTACCTGCGGGCGGCCGTCGCGGCCGGGCTGCGCCGCGCGGTGGTCTCGGCCAGCGCGAACTGCCGCGACGTGGTCGCCGCCGCCGGCCTGGAACCGCTGCTCGAGGCGCGGGTCGACGGTCTGGTGGCGCGGGCCGAGGGGCTGCGCGGCAAGCCGCACCCGGACACTTTCCTGGCCGGCGCGAAGTTGCTCGGGGTCGACCCGGTCAATGCCGCGGTCTTCGAGGACGCCCTCGCCGGGGTGGCCGCCGGGCGGGCCGGCGGCTTCGGCTACGTGGTCGGCGTCGACCGGGTCGGCCAGGCCGACGAGTTGCGCGACCAGGGCGCCGACATCGTGGTCACCGACCTCTCCGACCTGCTGAAGGGGACGGCGGCATGATCCGCGAACGCGCTTATCCGGTCGAGCCCTGGCACATCCGGGAGACCCGGCTCGACATGGACGTGCTGGCCCAGTCCGAGTCGGTCTTCGCGCTCTCCAACGGGCACGTGGGGCTGCGCGGCAACCTCGACGAGGGGGAGCCGCACGGCCTGCCCGGCACCTACCTCAACTCCTTCTACGAGCTGCGCCCGCTGCCGTACGCGGAGGCCGGCTTCGGCTTCCCCGAGTCGGGCCAGACCATCGTCAACGTCACCAACGGCAAGCTGATCCGGCTGCTGGTCGACGACGAGCCGCTCGACCTCCGGTACGGCGAGCTGCTGAGCCACGAGCGGATCCTCGACCTGCGCGCCGGCACCCTGCACCGGGAGATGCACTGGCGCTCCCCGGCCGGGCGCGAGGTCAAGGTCCGCAGCACCCGCCTGGTCTCCTTCACCCAGCGGGCGGTCGCCGCGATCAACTACGAGGTGGAGGCGGTGGACGGGCCGCTGCGCCTGATCCTCCAGTCCGAGCTGGTCGCCAACGAGACCCTGCCCGCGCAGAGCCGCGACCCGCGGGTGGCCGCCGTGCTGGAGTCGCCGTTGCAGGCCGAGGAGGAGCTGACCACCGACGACGGCGGGCTGCTCATCCACCGCACCAAGGTCAGCGGCCTGCGGGTGGCCGCCGAGATGGGCCACGACGTGTTCGCCCCGGCGAAGTTCACCGTCGAGTCCGAGGGCTACCAGGACTGGGTGCGGACCACCATCGGGTGCGTGCTCAAGCCCGGCGAGACGCTGCGGGTGGTCAAGTACCTCACGTACGGCTGGTCGAGCAAGCGGTCGCTGCCGGCACTGCGCGACCAGGTCGGCGCGGCGCTGGCCGCCGCCCGGCTGGACGGCTGGGAGGGCCTGCGCCGGGAGCAGCGGGAGTACCTCGACGAGTTCTGGGACGCCGCCGACGTGCGGGTCGAGGGCGACCCGGAGGTGCAGCAGGCGGTCCGCTTCGGGCTGTTCCACGTCCTGCAGGCCGGTGCCCGGGCCGAGCGGCGACCCATCTCGGCCAAGGGCCTGACCGGCCCCGGGTACGACGGGCACGCGTTCTGGGACACCGAGATGTTCGTGCTGCCGGTGCTCACCTACACCCAGCCGTCCGCCGTCCGGGACGCGCTCTACTGGCGGTACTCGACGCTCGGGCAGGCCCAGGAGCGGGCCCGGACGTTGAACCTCCAGGGCGCCGCCTTCCCCTGGCGGACCATCGAGGGCCCCGAGTCGTCGGCGTACTGGCCGGCCGGCACCGCCGCCTTCCACATCGCCGCCGACGTGGCCGACGCGCTGCGCCGCTACCTGCTGGTCACCGACGACGACGAGCTGGAGCGGGAGATCGGCCTGGAGCTGCTGGTGGAGACGGCCCGGCTCTGGCGCTCGCTGGGCCACCACGACCGCAGCGGTCGGTTCCACGTCGACGGGGTGACCGGGCCGGACGAGTACACCGCCGTCAAGGACGACAACATCTACACCAACCTGATGGCGCAGCGGAACCTGCTCACCGCCGCCGACTGCGCGATGCGCTACCGGGACGAGGCGATCGACCTCGGGGTGACCGAGGAGGAGGCGGCCCAGTGGCGGGACGCCGCGAACGCCATGTACATCCCGTACGACAAGGGGCTGAAGGTCCACCAGCAGGTGGAGGGCTTCACCCGGTTGCAGGAGTGGGACTTCGAGCACACCCCGCCGGAGAAGTACCCGCTGCTGCTGCACTACCCGTACTTCGACCTGTACCGCAAGCAGGTGGTCAAGCAGGCCGACCTGGTGCTGGCCATGCACTGGCGGGGTGACGCCTTCACCGCCGACGAGAAGCTGCGCAACTTCCTCTACTACGAGCGGCGTACCGTCCGGGACTCCTCGCTGTCGGCCTGCACCCAGGCGGTGATGGCGGCCGAGGTCGGGCACCCGGAGCTGGCCCACCGCTACCTGCGCGAGGCCGCGCTGATGGACCTGCACGACCTCAACGAGAACACCCGCGACGGGGTGCACATGGCCTCGCTGGCCGGCGCGTGGATCGCGTTGGTCTCGGGTTTCGGCGGCCTGCGCGACCACGACGGGACGCTGTCGTTCTCGCCGCGCCTGTCCAGTCGGCTCAGCCGGCTGGAGTTCTCGTTGCAGTGGCGCTCGCTGCGGCTGCGGGTGGACGTCCGGCCGCACCAGACCACGTACTCGCTGCGCAACGGCGGGCCGGACACGGTGCTGGAGCTGCGTCACCACGGCGAGAAGATCACCGTGACCAGTTCCCTGCCGGTCACCGTCCCGGTGCCGACGCCCGATCCGCCCGGCCCGGCGCCCGAGCAACCCCCGGGTCGGTCCCCGCTGCTGCACCTTCCCGAGGAGGGCTGACCAGACCGACCGGCCACGAGGTCGGCGGCGTACCGCCGACCTCGTGGCCGGAAAGGGTCAGAACTGGCGGCCGTTGGAGGGACGGCCCCCCGCGTCGCGCGGAGCCATCGCGGCCGGGTCGTCCGCCGTGCGGGCCCGGGCCGCCTCGTCCGCCCAGTCCCGGCCGCGCTCGGCGTCCTGTTCGCGTTCTTCCTGCTCGGCCGTCCGGGTCTGCTGCCTGGACTTCTGCTTAGCCATGGCGATCCTCGCGATCCGTCGGGGCGCCGGGCACGCCGGCGCCGTCGTGCGGTCACCCTGCGGCTTCCCGAGGCCGTCGGCGGCAAACGCCGGGGCGACCGCCGCAGCCCGTCGGGGCCGCCCCCGCTTGGGTACCGGCGGCGCGGGTAAGACCGCCGGGCCGGTGCGAATCCGACGGTACGGAGGGGTGCAGATGCGGACAGGAAGCAACGAGGTGACCATCCCGGTGGCCGGCGTCGGGCTCCCGGCCGACGTGACCGTCCCGGAGGGCGCGAACGGCGTGGTGCTCTTCGCCCACGGCAGCGGCAGCTCGCGGCACAGCCCTCGCAACACGGCGGTGGCCGGGGTGCTGCGGAGCCGGGGTGCCGCCACCGTGCTCGTCGACCTGCTCACCCCGGAGGAGGACGCGGTCGACGCCGTCACGGCCGAGCTGCGCTTCGACATCGGCCTGCTCGCCGACCGGCTCGCCGGCATCGTCGACTGGCTGGGCACCGAGCCCACGCTGGGCCGGCTGCCGGTGGGCCTGTTCGGGGCGAGCACCGGTGCGGCGGCGGCGCTGGTCGCCGCGGCGGGGCGGCCGGACCGGGTGGCGGCGGTGGTCTCCCGGGGCGGACGACCGGACCTGGCGGGCCCCGCGCTCACCGGGGTACGCGCGCCGACGCTGATGCTGGTCGGCGGCCTGGACGAGCAGGTGATCACGCTCAACGAGCTGGCCGCCGCGGCGCTCACCGCCCCGCACGAGCTGCGGATCGTGCCCGGCGCCACCCACCTCTTCGAGGAGCCCGGCGCGCTGGAGCAGGTGGCGGCCGACGCGGCCGACTGGTTCGCCGCCCACCTCCGCGTCCCCGCCTGACCCTCCCCACCCACCCCGCTCCGAAGCGCGGCCCGCTCGGCGAGCGCGCACCGCTCGGCGAGCGCGGGCCGCTCGGCGAGCGCGCCCACTGCGCGAGCGCGCACTTTCACCGAAAGCGTGGCTATCCGGCGCGCGATAGCCACGCTTTCCGTGAAAGTGCGTGCCCCGTGCCCCGTGCCCCGTGCCTCGGCCTCGGGCCCGTGCCCGCCCGTGTCCGGGCATCGGGCGGGGTGGGGTCAGGCGGGGGTTGGGGGCGACGAGGGGCGCGGGGTGGCGCGGCTGGCGGCGAGCCGTTCGCGGTGGCGCTGGACGGTGTCGATCACCCGGTAGGCGACGGCGGCGATCGGCACTGAGACGAAGGCGCCGGCGACCCCGGCGATCAGCGTGCCCGCGGTGACCACCACCAGGATCACCGCCGGGTGGAGCTGCACCTGCCGCTTCATGATCAGCGGCTCCAGCAGGTTGCCCTCGATCTGCTGCACGGCGATCACCGCGAGCAGCACCAGCAGCGCCGTCGTCGGACCCTTGGCGGCGAGCGCCACCAGCACGGCGACCGTACCGGCGACGGTGGCGCCGATGATCGGCACGAAGCCGCCGAGGAAGGTGATCAGCGCCAGCGGCAGGGCGAGCGGCACCCGCAGCAGCACCAGGGACAGCCCGATGCCGATCGCGTCGATCGCCGCGATGATCATCGTCCCCCGGCTGTACGCGCCGAGGGTGTGCCAGCCGGCCCGGCCGGCCTCGGCGGTCAGCTCGCGGTTCGGGCCGGTCGTCCGGCGCAGCACCCAGTGCCACATCGTCCGGCCGTCCTTGAGCAGGAAGAAGAGCAGCACCAGGGCGAGCAGGGCGGAACCGACCACCTCGGCTGCCGTCCGGGCCCCGCCGACCGGGTCGAAGCCCCCGCCCATGCCGGAGCGCACCTGCTGGATCAGCTTGTCCAGCTGCGCGTCGCTGACCGGCAGGGTGGAGGTGACGAAGTCCCGGCTGCGCTGGACGCCCTCGCCGAGTTCCTTGCTCAGCTCGCTGAACTGGGCGGCGGTCAGGTTCCACACCAGCACGCCGACCCCGACCAGGATGCCCAGCAGCAGCAGGAGCGACAGCAGGGCCGCCAGCGCGGACGGCACCCGCAGCCGGCGCAGGCGCAGCAGCACCGGATCGAGCAGCGCGGTGAGGAAGAGCGTGACCGCCACGGCGATCGCCAGCGGCGCCAGCAGCACCGCCACCCGACCCAACAGGTAGAGCGCGAACACCACGACCACCAGGCAGGCGCTCCACACCACCGCCGTGCGAACCAGCCAGGGCAGCGCCGCCCAGGCCTGCCGTGGCGCCGGCCGGGCACCCGCCGCCGTCACCTCGGGCGTACGCCCGGCACCGTCCTCGTCCACGTCGATCCTCCTCGGTCTCGGCGGGATCGATACCCGTACGGCCACGCTCCGACACCCGTCGGTGGATCAACGCCGTCCCGGGCAGGTGGTTCCGCTCTGGACAGTCCCGGCCCTGAGACTCGACAACCGCCGCTGGGCATCGCCAGCGAGAAACCCTCGCCCGCGCCGGCCACTGCGGCCGAGGTGACGTGGGCGTACGACAGGGGCCGGGGTGTTTGCGGCCGGGACCGGAGGGAACGCAGCAGGTACCGAGCGAGGAGGACCGTGGTGAGTGACTTCATGGACAAGGCCAAGGACACGGCCGACAAGCACGACAAGCAGGTCGACCAGGGCCTGGACAAGGCCGGCGAGGCCGCCGACCAGCGCACCGGCGGCAAGTACGACGAGCAGACCGACAAGGCCGTCGACATGGCGCAGGCGCGCACGGGTGAGGGCGACCAGAGCCGCTGACCTCGCGTTTCCGCTGCCGGACCGCCCTCGGGTGGTCCGGCAGCGGTGTGTCCGGGGAGGGGCACGGTCTGGTCAGCATCGACCGGGCTCGCTACGATCCGCAGTCGTGGCATGACTCACCGTGGAGTCGTGCGGAGCGGACGGCCCCGCCCGGCGCGGCGGGCCGCGGACCAGAGGGAGCCACCCCCGGTGACCGAGACTGCCCAGCCGACCATCCCGCAGCCCTACCCGTTCAGCGACCCCCACCGGCTCGACATCGACCCCCGCTACGCCCGGCTGCGTCAGGAGCAGCCGTTGACCCGGATCCGGATGCCGTTCGGCGAGCCCGCCTGGCTGGCCACCCGGCACGCCGACGTCCGGACCGTGCTCGGTGACCCCCGGTTCAGCCGGGCCGCCTCGGTGGGCCGCGACGAGCCCCGCAACAGTCCACGACAGACCGACACGGGCATCCTCCAGATGGACCCGCCGGAACACACCCGGCTGCGCCGGCTGGTGGCGAAGGCGTTCACCGCCCGCCGGGTGGAGGAGCTGCGCCCGCGTACCCGGGCGGTCGCCGAGGAGCTGGTCGAGGCCATGGTCGCCGCCGGGCCGCCGGCCGACCTCGTCGCCCATCTGGCCACCCCGCTGCCGATCCGGGTGATCTGCGACCTGCTCGGGGTGCCGGTCACCGACCAGGACCGCTTCCACACCTGGTCGGAGGCGATCGTGTCGACCACCTCGCTGCCGCCCGAGGTGGCCGAGAGCTACGTCGAGCAGCTGCTGGGGTACATGGCCGGGCTGATCGCCCAGCGGCGGGCCGCGCCGACGGACGACCTGATCGGCGCGATGGTCCGGGCCCGGGACGAGCACGCCGACCGGCTCAGCGAGGAGGAGGTCGTCCGGCTGGCCGCCGGCCTGCTCGCCGCCGGCCACGAGACCACCGTGACCCAGATCCCCAACATGGTGTACGTCCTGCTGACCGAGCCGGACGGCTGGGAGCGGCTACGGGCCGACCAGGCTCTGGTGCCGACGGCGGTCGAGGAGCTGATGCGTTTCATCCCGCTCGGCGCGACCGCCGCCTTCCCCCGGTACGCCTTGGAGGACGTCGAACTCGGCGGCGAACTGGTCCGGGCCGGCGAGCCGGTGGTCGTGTCGATCCACTCGGCCAACCGGGACGAGCGGGTCTTCGCCGACCCCGACCGGCTGGACCTGGGCCGGGAGGTCAATCCGCACGTCGGGTTCGGCCACGGCGTGCACCACTGCGTCGGCGCGCAACTGGCCCGGATGGAACTCCAGGTGGTGCTGGAGACCCTGCTGCGGCGTACCCCCGGCCTGCGGCTCGCGGTGCCGGAGTCGGAGCTGACGTGGAAGAGCGGCCTGCTGGTCCGGGGCCTGACCGCGATGCCGGTGTCCTGGTGAGCGCGGAGCGGGGTCCGGCGGTGGCGGCCGGCGGGTGGCGTTGGTGAGCGCCGGGCGCGCGGCGGGCGACGCCGCCCGCTGGCGGGTCTTCGTCGACCCGACCCGGTGCATCGGGTCGGGGATCTGCGCGGGAGCCGCGCCCGCCCACTTCGTGCTGGTGGACGGGCTCTCCCGCCCGCTCGGCGAGCGGATCACCCCGGCGGATGAGGTGCTGGACGCCGCCGAGTCCTGCCCGATGGAGGCCATCATCGTGTCCGACGCCGAGGGGAGCCGGATCGCGCCGGAGCCGTGAGCGCGGCGCGCCCGGGTGGCCGGCGGCACCGACCACCCGGACGCCGACCGGTCACCAGCCCGGGTAGCGGACGCCGCTGATGTTGACCCGCAGCGTGTAGAGCGAGCTGGAGGCGCAGAGGTAGAGGTGGTTGCGCTTCGGGCCGGCGAAGGTGAAGTTGGCGACCACCTCCGGCATGTGCAGCTTGCCGAGGAGGGTGCCGTCCGGGTCGAAGCAGTGCAGGCCGTCGTGCGCGGCCACCCAGACCCGGCCGGCCTCGTCCAGGCGTACGCCGTCGAAGGAGCCGGCGTCGCAGGTGGCGAAGACCTCGCCCCCGGCGAGCGTGCCGTCGTCGCGGACGGCGAAGCGGCGCAGGTGCTTGTGTCGGGTGTCGACCACGTACAGGGTGGACTCGTCGGCGCTGAAGGCCAGGCCGTTGGGTTGCCCGAAGTCGTCGGCGACCCGGCGCACCTCGCCGCTGGTCGGGTCGACGCGGTAGACGTGGTTGCCGCCGATCTCCGACTCGCCCCGGTTGCCCTCGTAGTCGCTGTCGATGCCGTAGCTCGGGTCGGTGAACCAGATCGACCCGTCGGAGTGCTCGACCACGTCGTTCGGGCTGTTCAGCCGCTTGCCACGCCACCGGTCGGCCAGCACGGTGTCGGAGCCGTCCGGCTCGGTGCGGGTGATCCGGCGGTTGCCCTGCTCGCAGCTGAGCAGCCGGCCGCGCCGGTCGACGGTGTGCCCGTTGGCGTACCCGGCGCTGTGCCGGAACACGCCCACCGCGCCGGTGGTCTCGTCCCAACGCAGCACCCGGTCGTTGGGGATGTCGCTGAAGAGCAGGTACCGGCCGGCGGGGAACCAGGCCGGCCCCTCCAGCCACCGCCCGCCGGTCCACAGGCACTCGACCCACTCGTCGCCGTTGACCCGCCGGAACCGCTCGTCGCACACCTCGAACCGGGTCCTGAACCTGTCCACCGCCTGCCACCCCCTGTGATCGTGTTCGGCTTGACGCTAACATGACCGAACCACAATCGGTCAGACCATGACGTGGCCGGATGGCATTCGAGGAGGCTCGGTGGACGACATCGACCGCGCGTTGCTGGCGGCCCTGCAACGGGACGCCACCCAGTCGTACGCCGCGCTCGCCGCGACGGTCGGTCTCTCCACCGGGGCGGCGCACGAGCGGGTCCGCAAGCTGCGGGAGCAGGGGGTCATCCGGCGTACGACGGTGGACGTCGACCCGGCGGCGGTGGGGCGGGGCGTGCTGGCCTTCGTGATGGTCGAGGCGAACGCCTGGATGGGGGACTCGCCCACCCACGAGGCCCTTTCCGCCCTGCCCGAGGTGGAGGAGGCGCACGTGGTGGCCGGCCCCGCCTCGGTGCTCGTGAAGATCCGCGTGGGCACCCCGGAACAGCTCCAGGCCAGCCTCCGCCGGCTGTTCGGCGTCGAGGGGGTCACCGGCACCCGGACCATCGTCGTGCTGGAGACGTTCTTCGAGCGCCCGCTCGATCCCCGCCCGCCGACGGCCGCCCCCTGAACGACGCGACGGCCAGGCCCGGTCGGGCCTGGCCGTCGCGAGACGATCGGGTCAGTGCTGCTTCTCGCGCAGCTCCGCCATCGAGGTCGGCCGGCCGCTGAGCGCGTCGCGCATCCGGTCCACCAGGCCGGCGCCGGGGGCGAGCAGCTTGTTCGCCGGCGGGCGGTCCGGGGCGGCCGGGTGCGGGCGGGTCGGCGCCGACTTCTTCGCGGCCTGCACCTTGCCGGCGAGCTCGACCAGTTCCTCGCGCGCCACCGCGGCCCGCAGGCGCGGGAAGAGGTCGGCCTCCTCGTCCTTGATGTGGTGCCGGATCGTGCCGGTCAGGTGGGCGAGCAGCTCGTCGAAGCGGGGGTCGGAGGGGTCGACGGACTCCAGGTCTTTCATGGTCCGCTCGGCGTCGGCGTGCTCGGAGATCTCGTGCTCGGCCACCCGGTCGCCGTCCGGCAGCGTCTTGCGGGCGGTCGGGTAGACGTACGCCTCCTCGGCGACGGAGTGCCGGACCAGCTCGGCGATCACCACGTCGGCCAGCTGGCGGCGGTGCTCCGGCGTGCCCCGGCGGCTCTCCAGCTCGACGAAGATCGACTCGACCTCGCGGTGGTCGGCGATCAGCACGTCCACGACGTCCTGGTGGCTCTTCTCGTGATGGCTCATCTGGTGCCCCTTACCGGTTGCGGACGGTCGGTTGTGGGGCTGGTACCCCTTTGCCGCCGACCGAATCTCCTCCGGCGGATCCGGTACGGATCGGCCGTTGTCGCGCCGGCACCGCGGGCGTACGCTTCTCCCCGGCCCGCCCTCACGGTCTCCAGTGAGGAGCAGTCATGCCCTTGAACCGCCTGCTGACCATCGGGGTCAGCGCAGGCGCGGCGGTCGTGCTGAGCGTGCCGGCCGTCGCCGCACCGGCCTCGGCCACCCCGTCCCACCACCGCGCCGGTGGCAGTCTGGTGCTGGTCGGCGGTGGTCTCGCCGACGACAACGCCACCATCTACGGCGACATCGTCCGGCTGGCCGGCGGGGCCGGCAAGGCCCGGATCGGCATTTTCACCGCCGCCGCCCCGGTGCCCTCGGAGGACCCGGACGCCGACACCCCGGACTGCAACAACAGCGTCTGCAACGGCGACTACTACGCGAAGCTGTTCACCTCCTACGGCGCGGCCGACGCGCAGTGGATCCCGATCGACCTGGACCACCCGCAGGCCGCCGACGACCCGGCGGTGGCGAAGCAGATCGAGTCGATGACCGGCTTCTTCTTCGGCGGCGGCGACCAGTACCGCTACGTCACCACGATGACCCGGGGCGCCGCCCAGCGGGACTCGGCCGCCCTGGCCGCCGTGCGGCGCAAGCTGCGTTCCGGCGCGGTCGTCGCCGGCACCAGCGCGGGCGCCCAGATCATGGCCGGCAAGGACATGATCACCGGCGGCTCCACCGAGCCGGGTCTGCGCGACGGCGCCAAGCCGGGCTACTTCGAGGATCCGGGCGTCCTGGGCTACCTGCCCAAGGGTGGCTTCGGCTTCTTCACCGAGGGTCTGCTGGACACCCACTTCTCCCGGCGTGGCCGGGAGGCCCGCTCGATCCGGCTCGCCGCCGACACCGGCAACGACCGGGTCTTCGGGCTGGACGAGAACACCGCGTTGGAGGTGACCGGGGTCGGCGGCCGGCACCGCTCGCTGCGGGTGATCGGCCAGCGCGGGGTCAGTGTGCTGGACCTGCGCCGGGCGCGGGTTACCGACACCGGCGGGGTGTGGGGCGTCGAGGGCGTCCGGTGGAGCCGGCTCACCGAGGGCGACCGCTACCGGGCCGAGCGCTGGCAGCCGGTGATTGCGGCGGGCAAGGAGAGGGTGATTCCGGCCGCCGGGCCGTGCACCGTGCCGCCGTCGGACGACGTCTTCTACGACTACGCCCTGGTGAGGCTGGCTGAGGGCCTGGTGGACCAGGCGGGTTGCGGCGCGGCCTCCGGCACCTCGTACGAGAAGGACCCGCAGTTCGCCGCCGAGGTGACCCGGGGCCGCGGCTTCGCCGGGTACCGGGCGGGGTCGACGACCTCGTTCGTCAACGCGGTGATCGGGATCCGGCCCGCCTGACGGGTCCGGGCCGCCCGGCCCGGCTGTCATCGCGAGCGTGATGACTCTGAGGTATCACAATGCCCCGGAGTCATCACGCTCGTTCCGGCGTGCGGCACCTCAGCGGTACCGGCGGGGACGTCACTGGTGTGTAACAGAAGTTACGTATTGAGCAACGAACTTAATGGATGTAACTTCTGTTTCATCGATCCGTGGCCCCTCGGAGGTGCCCATGTCCCCTTCCCGCAACCCCCGCCGGCTCTCGGTGGTGGCCGCCACCGCCGTCCTGATCACCCTGGCCCCGATCGGCGTGGCCGCCGCCCAGGCCCAGGTCACCCGGATCCGCCAGGGCAGCAGCACGGACGTCAGCCGGACCGCCTGGTCCGGTCCGGCGTACACGATGAACGGTTCGGGCGGCATCGTGACCGCGACGATGACCCAGGCCGTCAACGCCATCCGCGGCGGCACCGGCTCCATCGACGTGGTGGTCCTCGCCGGTTCGGGCACCACCACCCCGGAGTGCGACGTCATCACCGGCCTGGCCGGGGTGAACTCGTGCACCACGCTCACCCTCACGGCGGCCCGCGACGGCGACAACGCGCAGGTCAACACCGACATCCGTAACGCGGAGTTCGTCTACTTCGCCGGCGGCGACCAGTGCCGGTACGTGGCCTGGAAGGGCACCGCGCTGGAGGCGTCCGTCGAGTCCGTCGTGGCCAAGGGCGGCGGCGTCGGCGGCGGCAGCGCCGGGCACCACGTCAACAGCGACATCGTGTACGACGCCTGCGCGGCCAGCACCACCTCGGCGATCGCCCTCGACGACCCGTACGACCGGTCGCTGACCTTCACCACCGGCATGTTCCGCTGGCCGAACTACGCCAACACCATCAACGACTCGCACTTCGTCACCCGGGACCGGATGGGGCGCACGATGGCCTTCGTGGCTCGGGCGATCAAGGACGGCCGGACCAGCGGCGGCAAGGCGTGGGGCGTCGGGGTCGAGGAGGGCGCCTCGCTCTACATCGACCGCAACGGGCTGGCCACGCTCAGCGGGCCGAGCGCGTACGTCGTCCTCGGCGACCACCAGCCGGAGATCGCGGTGGCCGGCCAACCGCTGACCTACTCCAACTTCAAGATCTGGAAGCTGACCAGCGGCCAGACCTACCATTTCGCGAACCGTCCCACCTGCGGCTACTACCTCCGGAGCGTGAACGCCGGCGTGCCGAGCAGCAGCCTCTACAGTGGCACCCCGGTCACCGACTGCTCGACCACGCCGCCCCCGTCGGGCGGGAGCAGCTTCGCCGAGGTGGAGCCGAACGACTCGCGCAGCGCCGCCAACGACGTCTCCGGCAACACGTACCCGCTGACCGTCACCGGCGACATGAAGAGCTCCACCGACCGGGACTACTTCGCGCTCACCCTGAACAGCCAGCAGACCCTGTCGGTGAGCTGCGCGGTGCCGACCGCGTACGACGCCGACATCTACCTGCTGGACTCGGCCGGCAGCACGGTGACCCGCTCGGTCAACGACGGCGCGGGCGCCGACGAGTCGGCCAGCCTGACCCGCAGCGCCTCCGGCGCCGCGACCTACTACCTGGACGTGGAGGCGTACTCCGGCTCGGGCACCGCCGACTACACCTGCACCGTCACCAAGTCCTGACCCGCACCCCCCATCGGGCGCGGAGCGGGGAAACCCCCGCTCCGCGCCCGGCTACGCTCAGCGCGTGTCGAACCCCGATGAAGAGCCGCACGGTGTCGGCGTCGCCGCGCTGATCCGCCAGCGGCTCGGCGAGTGCAGTCCCGCCGAGCGCCGGGTGGCCCGGGCGTTGCTCGCCTCGTACCCCGCCGCCGGTCTGGGCACCGTCGCCTCGCTCGCCGAGCGCGCCGAGGTGAGCGCCCCGACCGTGCTGCGCTTCCTGGCCCGGCTCGGCTTCGGCGGGTACCCGGAGTTCCAGCGGGCGCTGCGGGAGGAACTGGCCGAGCGGGAGACCTCGCCGCTGTCGGCGTACCGGGCGGCGGAACGCACCGGCGCGCCGCCGGAGGGCGCGCTGCCGCGCGCCGCGGCCAGCCTGCCGGAGGCCGTCGCCGGCACCCTGGCCGAGCTGCCGCAGGGCGAGCTGGACGGGGCGGTCCGCCTGGTCGCCGACCAGCAGCTCCGGGTCACCGTGGCCGGCGGGCGCTTCTCCGGACTGCTCGCCCACTACCTGGTGCTGCACCTGATGCAGGTGCGCGGCGGCAGTCGGCTGCTCCCGGCCACGCCGGTCGAGCGCACCGACATGCTGGTCGACGTCGGGCGCAAGGACCTGTTCGTGCTCTTCGACTTCCGCCGGTACGAGGAGCCGACCCTCGCGCTGGCCCGGGAGGTGACCGCCCGGGGCGCCAAGGTGGTCCTCTTCACCGACCGGTGGCTCTCGCCGGTCGCCGGCCTGGCGGAGGTGGTGCTGCCCAGCCGGGTCGAGTCGCCGTCGGCGTACGACAGCTTCGTGCCCGCGTTGGCCCTGGTGGAGACGCTGGTCGCGGCCGTGATCGACCGGCTGGGGCCGGTGGCCGGCTCCCGGCTCAAGGCGATGGAGGCGGCGCAGCAGACGTTCGGGGGCGCCTGACCCGCGTTACAGAAAATTGTAACCTCGCCGAGATCGTAACGTGCGTTACAGTCCGAGGGCTGGTTCGTTCTGGCCCCCGGAAGGACACCTCATGCGCATCCGTCAGTTCGCCCTGGTCGGCGCGACCACGGCCCTCCTTGCCGCCACCGCCGCCTGTGGCGGCAACAGCACCACCGCCGCGGGCTCCGGCGACGAGGTCACCAAGGTCTCGGTGACCATCGACGGCGTCGGCGCGGTCGACACCGACCCGGCCCTGGCCAGGAAGGTCCCCGTCGACCTGCGCGGCAAGGGCACGATCACGGTGGCGACCAACGCCCCCTACCAGCCGTTCATCGACTTCAAGGTCGAGGGCAAGAACGACGAGTTCAAGGGCCTCGACTACGACCTCTTCCAGGCCGCCTCGGCCCGGCTCGGGCTGAAGGCCACCTTCAACCAGCAGCCCTTCGACGGCCTCGTCCCCGGCCTGCAGGCCGGCAAGTACGACGCCATCGCCGGCGGCATCACCGACAAGAAGGAGCGCCAGCAGGTCGCCACCTTCGTCGACTACTCCGCCTCCGGCACCGGCTTCCTGGTCAGGACCGGCAACCCGCTCGGGGTGAAGACCGTGGCCGACCTCTGCGGCCGCAAGGTGGCCGTGCAGAAGGCCAGCAACCAGGCGAAGAACCTCGCCAGCTACTCCAAGGACAACTGCGCCGGCAAGGCCGTCGAGGTCAAGGAGTACCCGGAGAACCCGCAGGCGGTGCAGGCCCTGATCGCCGGCAACGTCGAGGTGGTGGCCGCCACCAAGGTCAACCTGGTGGACACCGCCGCCTCGCTCACCGGCAAGGCCGAGCTGGTCGACGACCCGACCGCGCCCAACGGCTGGCTCGCCAGCCCGAACGGCTTCGGCTTCCTCAAGGCCGACAAGGATCTGGCCGAGGCGTACCGGGCGGCCGTGCAGTCCCTGATCGACGACGGCACCTACGGCAAGATCCTCGCCCACTGGAAGCAGACCCCGATCGCGCTCAAGCAGGCCACGGTCGACCAGGCCATCGACTGACCCTGGCGGACCACCACCCCTTGGACCGCGGTCGCCGGGCGCCCTCCGACTCCGTGAGGGCGGGCCCGGAGTGGCGCCCGGCGACCGCCGCACCATCGCCTGATCGGGAGGCACCGCAATGACGAGCGACACCGAGACCGTACGGGTGGTCCCCGTACGCCACTACGGGCGCTGGGTGACCGCGCTGCTGGTGGTCGGGCTGACCGTCCTGTTCGCCCGGGCCCTGCTGGACAGCCCCAACCTCGAACCCGGCACGATCCGCGAGTACCTGTTCAAGGACTACGTCCTCGACGGCGTGGTCACCACGCTCTGGCTGACCCTGCTGGCGATGGTGCTCGGCACCGTCGGCGGGGTGCTGCTCGCCGTGATGCGGCTGTCGGCCAACCCCGTGCTGCGCGGCGTCTCCTGGGCCTTCATCTGGGTCTTCCGGGGCACCCCGCTGCTCGTGCAGATCATCTTCTTCGGGTTCCTGGGGGCGCTCTTCCCCCGGCTCACCCTGACCGTGCCGTTCACCGGCACCGTCCTGTTCGACCAGCCGACCAGCGTCGTGGTGACCGGCACGGTCGCCGCCGTGCTGGCCCTGTCGCTCAACGAGATGGCGTACGCCGCCGAGGTGATCCGGGGCGGCATCCTCGCCGTCGACGCCGGCCAGACCGAGGCCGCCGCCGCTCTGGGGATGAGCCCCACGCTCACCCTGCGCCGGGTGGTGCTCCCGCAGGCGATGCGGGTGATCATCCCGCCGATGGGCAACGAGACCATCACCATGCTCAAGTCCACCGCCCTGGTGTCGATCATCGCCGGTCGTGACCTGATGACCGCCGTACAGACCGTCTACCAGAACAACTACAAGGTCATCCCGCTGCTGGTGGTGGCCGCCATCTGGTACCTCGCCCTGGTCAGCCTGCTCTCGGGCGGCCAGTGGCTGATCGAGCGGCGGTTCGGCCGCGGTTTCGCCCGGGGAGGCGTCCGATGACGGTGACGGAGAAGGCGGCCGCGCCGGCTGCGGAGCGGGCCGGCAGGCCCATGGTGCGCGCCGAGGGCGTCACCAAGCGGTACGGCCCAATCGAGGTGCTCAAGGGCATCGACCTGACCGTGGCCCCCGGCGAGGTGACCTGCCTGCTCGGCCCCTCCGGCTCGGGCAAGTCCACCTTCCTGCGCTGTATCAACCACCTGGAACGCATCGACGGCGGCCAGCTCTGGGTGGACGGCGACCTGGTCGGCTACCGCCGCCAGGGCGACCGGCTGCACGAACTCAAGGCCCGCGAGGTGGCCCGCCGCCGCCGGGACATCGGCATGGTGTTCCAGCGGTTCAACCTCTTCCCGCACCTCACCGCCCTCGGCAACATCATCGAGGCACCGGTGCGGGTGCTCGGCACCCCTCGCGAGGCGGCCCGCGCCGAGGCGATGCGCCTGCTGGAGCGGGTCGGGCTGGCCGAGAAGGCCGGCAGCTATCCCGGCCAGCTCTCCGGCGGCCAGCAGCAGCGGGTGGCGATCGCCCGCGCGCTGGCCATGCACCCCAAGCTGATGCTCTTCGACGAGCCGACCTCCGCGCTCGACCCGGAGCTGGTCGGTGACGTGCTCGACGTGATGAAGGGGCTCGCCGCGGACGGGATGACCATGGTGGTGGTGACCCACGAGATGGGCTTCGCCCGCGAGGTCGCCGACAGCGTCGCCTTCCTGGACGGGGGCGTCGTGGTGGAGTCGGGGACGCCGGCCGACGTGCTGGGCGACCCCCGCCACGAGCGCACCCGCGCCTTCCTGGAGAAGGTGCTCTGATGGAGGCACTGCTCGCCACCGCCGGGGACCGGCTCGGGGCGTACCACGAGCGGTTGGCCCAACTCGTCGCCGTCGACTCCGGCTCCGGCCAGGTCGACGGGTTGCGCGAGGCGGCCGACCTGGTGCAGACCTGGTGCCTGGCGGCGGGGCTCGCGGTCGAGCGGGAACCCGTCGCCGACCCGTCCGGCACGCCGCTCGGTGACGTGCTCGTCGCCCGGCGGCGCGGCCGGGGAGAGCGCCGGATCCTGCTCGCCGGCCACCTCGACACCGTCTTCCCGCCCGGCACGGCCGCCATCCGGCCGTTCCGGGTGCACGACGGCCGGGCGTACGGGCCGGGAGTCTGCGACGACAAGGGGGGCCTGCTCGCCGGGCTCGCCGCCGTCGAGGTGCTGGTCGCGCTGGGCCGCGAGGAGTACGGCGAGCTGGTGCTGGTCTGCACCCCGGACGAGGAGATCGGCTCGCCGGGGAGCCGACCGCTGCTGCGTACCCTCGGATCCGAGGCCGACGTGGCCCTCTGCCTGGAATGCGCGCGCGACAACGGCGACCTGGTGTCGGCGCGCAAGGGCGTCGCGGACCTGGAGATCGTGCTGCGTGGCCGGGCCGCGCACGCCGGCATCGAGCCGGAGCGCGGGGCGAACGCGCTGCTCGCCGCCGCCCGGCTGACCGTCGCGCTGGACGCGTTGAACGGCCGCTGGCCCGGGGTCACGGTCAACGTCGGCGTGCTGGACGCCGGCGGCCGGCCCAACGTGGTCGCCGACCGGGCCCGGATGCTGGTCGACCTGCGCGCCTGGCACACCGGGGAGTACGCCGCCGCGCTCGCCGAGATCCGCCGGCTGGTCGCCGAGCCGGCCGTCCCCGGGGTACGCGCCGAGCTGGCCGTGCACGCGCCCACCCCGCCGTGGGAGCCCGGGCCCGAGGAGCGCTGGCTGGCCGAGCTGGCCGGGAAGGTCGGCGCGGGTCTCGGCCTGCCCGTGTCGCACACCGCCACCGGCGGCTGCGCCGACGCGAACCTGCTGGCCGAGGCGGGCGCGACCGTGCTGGACGGGCTCGGCCCGGTCGGCGGCGACGACCACAGCCCTGCCGAGTGGCTGGACCTGGACTCCGTGGTGCCCCGGGTGGCGCTGCTGGCCGGGCTGATCGACGAGGTGGCCCGCCGCTGAGCAACGACGAGGGCCGGCCGCCCCTGTCGGGGAGACCGGCCCTCGGTCGATCAGGTCGGGATCAGGAGCTGTAACCGCGGCCCGCGATCCAGTTGGCCAGCTCGGCCACGTCCATCCAGTACTCCTGGACGTCCGGCGCGGCCGGGTCGGCGATCTTGACCGTGTTGCCGTCGTCCTTGTACTCCACCACGGTCAGGTAGTGACCGGGGTAGTAGTGCTCGACGCCGTCGACGTCGACCGCACCGCCGAGGATGTTGGCCACCACCGGGTCACCGGCGTCCACCGCGGCCTTGACGTCGGCCCGGAGCCGCTCGATCTGCTCCTTGGACGCGACGTCGTCGCTGATCTCGGTGGTCTTGTACCTGCCGCCGGTGTACTCGTTGAGCACCCGGGTGACGTCGATGGCCGAGTCCGTGCCGTTCTCGGTGGTGCCGAGCTTCTCGGCCAGCTCGTCCTGGCTGACCGCCTTGCCGTCGGCCGACAGCGCCATCCGGGTCGACGCCGGGCCGCAGTAGAAGAAGTTCGGCTGCGCCTGGTACTCGTAGCCGGCGCGGCGCTCGCCCTTGCCCTTGCCCTTGCCCTTCTCGGACACGACGGACGCGGACGCCTTCTCGGCCGGCGCGGCCTGCGCGGCCACGGCGGGGCCGACGACGGTGCCACCGGTCATGACCAGGCCGGCGACGGAGAGCATGCCGTTACGGAAAATCGTCTTCATGGTCGAAGCTCCATTCGGGGGGTTTGCCGCCCGGTCGTGGAGACCCGGACGCAAGCACCGGGAAAGGCGCTCGGATCATCAGGACGCGGACCCACTCGGCCCGCGCTCACCAGCAACGCAACGACCGACGGCCCGGACCCATTCCGGCCCGGCCACGGTCGTACGCAGAATCCAACGACCCGCCCCACCACCCTGATTCCGCCGCCCCCCTGGCCCCCTCAACCCGAACCCGACACCCGGGCGCACACCTCACACCGCCCAAGATCCGCGCACTTTCACGGAATGAGTGGCTATTGGGCGCGGAATAGGCACGCATTCCGTGAAAGTGCGGACCGTGGAGGGCGGGAGGGTGGGGGGTCAGGTGGGTGGGGGGAGGCTGCCGAGGAGGCGGGTGACGGCGATCTCGATGACGACGCGTTCGGGGTTGGGACGGGGCTGGCGGTAGCGCTCGGCGTAACGGCGCTCGGCCTCGGCCACCGACGCGGGGTCGGTGCGGAGGGTCGCCCGGCCCTCGATGGTCAGCCACCACCGCCCGTCGAGGTGGCACACCGCGACGGGCGTGCCCTCGGGGCCGGCGGCGGCGACGTGCCGGGCCTTGGCGGAGCCGCCGGAGGTGATCACCCGGGCCAGCCCGGCGTCCGGGTCGAAGGTGACCCCCACCGGCACCACGTGCGGGGTGCCGTCGGCGCGCAGGGTGGTCAGCGTGGCGAGGTGCCGCTCCCGGCAGAACGCGACGACCCGCTCGTCGTGCGGGTCCAACCGATGGTCGCCGGCCATGTCCGTCCCCTTCCGGCCCGCTGCTCGGCCGGCCCGCACGATCATGGCACGGGACGGCGTACCCGGTCCTGACCAGGTGGAGTGTCCGGCTGACCCGGCAACCGGCGGGCCTGCGCCCGGCGCTGGTGGGCCAACCGGGTCAGGTAGATCAGCGCCCCGGCGAGGATCCCCATGTCGTCCAGGTAGATCGGGTCGGGCAGCACGTCCACCGGGAGGATCGTGTAGATCAGCGCGCCGTAGAAGGCCACCTTGCCGCCGACGCCGAGCGTGCCGAGCAGCCGGCGGGTGCGGACCACCCGGATCGCCAGCAGCACCGCGCCGACCAACGTCGCCAGCGCCAGGATGCCGCCGATGACGACGAGGACCAACGTCTCGCGGGACATGCCGTCACGCTAGCCGAACCCCGCATCCACCGCCGACGAGCGCGGCGGTCAGAGCCGGCGACTGCTATCGCCGAGCCCGCTCGCGTCAGTAGGCGGCGACGGCGGCCCGACCCCGGGCCACACCCGCCGACTCCCGGGCCGGCTCGGCCACCGGCCGCCGGGTCTCCGGCATCGGCACCACCGACTCGACCTCCTCCGGCCTGCGGTCCAGCGCGGCGAACGCCTCCTCGCGCAGGCTGCGCGCCGCCGCCACGGTCAGCTCGGCCGCCCGCCACGCCGCCCGCTCCCGCTCCGACGCGGCCCGGTGCCGGGCGGCCAGGTTGTCCCGGATGGCCCGGCGCAGCACCAGCTCCTGCTCGACCGGGTGCCGCCGCGGGTCCCAGCCGTCGCGGTGGGCGAAGACGTCACTGAGCTGCTCCACCGAGAGCTCCTTGCGCCAGTACGCGTCCAGCGCGGCCCGGTGCAGGTACCGCTCCCGGTCGGCGTACTCGGCCGGGGTGCGGACCGTGCCGGGCAGTGGCATCGCGGCGGCGGCGGACAGCCGGCGGACGTCCGCCTCGGCCGCCTCGTACGCCGCCCAGGCCGCCTCGACCTCGTCCTGGGCGGCCAGCCACTCGGCGCGCCGCCGCCCGGCGGTGGCCGACGCGCGCTCGGCGGCGACCGCCACCTCGCCGGCGTACCGGGTGCGCTCCCGTTCCTCCTCGGCCCGCTCCATGGTGCTGGGCAGCGCGGCCTGCCGGATCCGGCCGGCGACGGCGGAGCGCAGCCAACCCGGACGGGCGACCAGCGCGCCGAAGGCGACGGCCGCGACGGCGAGCAGAACCAGCCAGATCACGGCGGCGGCGGGAACGTCGGGCAGGACGGAGGAGAAGACGGTCTGCATCACCAGCACCTCACGGCGGGGATCGATGTGGACGGGCGGGCCGGGCGAGCGGAACGGCGGGCGTACCCGGGGTGGACCGCGCGGCGCGACGGGTCGCGCGGCGGTGTCCGGCGCCGGGCGGGCGCCGCGTGGCTCAGCGCCGGGGCGGGCCGCGCCGGCCGGTGGCCTCCCGGACCGGGTCCGTCGTCGCCGCCGGCGCCGCGAGCGGCCGGTCGGTCGAGGCGGCGTCACGCCGGGCCGGGATCGGCCGGGCGGGGGAGTCGGCGGGCTGCTCGTCGGTCGGCCGGGCGGTGGCCGGCGACTCGGCCACCCGGGCGGCCGACACGGCGGGCCGGGCCGGCGCGGCGGCAGCCGGGCCGGTCGCCGGGGCGAAGACGCCGCCGAGACCGACCGCGAGCACGAGGGCGGTCAGCGCCAGCCGGGTCAGGTCGCGCAGCGTCGCCCGCCGAAAGGGGCGGGTGGACGCTACGGGCAGCACATCTCCAACCTATCGCCACCCAGGGGCCGGTGCAGCGGACCAACGGCGTTCATCGGCGTGACCCGAACCACTCGTCCTACGTAGACAGACCACCCGACGGGACGACGGGGCCGCGGTGGCCGGTGGCTTCCGTGAGCACGGGTGGGCCGGGCTACTACTGCCGACCCGACGCCCGGAACGAGAAGCGGCCCACCCGGCAACTCCCGGGCGGGCCACTCGTCGTGCGTCAGGTCAGCGGTCGCCGCCGAGCACCGGCGGAGCGGTGTCGGCGCCGTCGTGCCACACCATCTCGTCCTCGGTGAGCCAGGTCAGCCGCTCGTCGCTCTCGTCCTCGCCGTGCTGACCACGCCCGCCGATCACGCCGTTACGCCCGGCGCCGCCGGCCGTGGCCGCCCGGTTGGCCGGCGCCCCGCCCGTGCCCGGCCGGCCGCCGCCGTTGGCGCTGCCCATCTGTCCCGAGGCCAGCCGGCCGGTGCCGGCGGCGGACCGGTTCTCCATGCCGGTGGCGCCGGTGGCCGGCCGGACCGGCGACGGGGCGGACGCCCGACCCGAGGAGGCCAGCGCGCCGGTGCCGAGCACCCCGCCGGCCGCGATGCCGGCGGCCGCGCCGAACGCCATGCCCGACCCGCCGCCCGAGGCACCGCCCCCCGCGCCGGCCAGGCCGGCGCCCCCCGGGAGCGCGCCGCCGGTGAGCGGTTCGGCGCCCGCGAGCGAGGTGCCGGTGCCGACGAGCCCACCGCCGGTGACCGGCGTGGTCGTCGTACCCGTGCCGTTGCCGCCCGCGCCGCTGCCGGTGTCGCCGGAACCGGTCGTCGGACCGTGCGCCGGGCTGCTGGGGGTGGACACCGTGGCGCCGCCACCCGGACCGGCGATCCCGGTGCCGGGCGCGGACGCCGGGCTGCCCACCGACGGGCCGGCCTTGGTCGTGGCGCCGCTGCGGTCGGCCTCACCCGGCAGTCGCGGCGGCGGGGCCGGCGGGTCGACGACCCGGCCGTACGAGGCGACCTCGTAGCCCGCGGCCAGGTCGGCCACCACCTGCACCATCCGCTGGTGGGCCTTCTCCTGCTCGGCCTTGTCCTGCTGGTGGCCCAGGATGCCGCCGACGATCATGCCCGGCACGCCGAGGACCAGGCCCTTGGTCGCCCCGTCCACCGCCTTGTCGTGGTCGTCGGTGGCCTCCGGGCTCTCCGCGTTGCGCTGGGCGGTGCGCAGCTGGCCGGCCATCAGCGAGAGCGCCTGCCGCACGTCGGCCGTGCCCTCGGCCAGGTCGGACGAGTAGCGCACGACCAGGGAGAGCCGGTCGTGGAACTCCCGCGCGGCGTCGCCCGTCCAGGCCGGGGCCAACTTGTCCAGGTCGGCGCCGAGATCCCGGGCGAGGTTGTCGAGCGTGTCCCGCAGCGAACTCCACTGGCTGGCCAGGTTGTCGATCTGCTGCGGGTCGCCGGCGTGCACCGCGTCGTACAGCTCGCGGTGGCTGACATGCTGGTAGCGCTGGGTGTACTCAGACACGACGGTCCCCCCGCTCGTTGAGCGCCTCGTCCACCCCGTTGAGCGCGGCCTCGATGTCGGCGGCGTTCGCCGCGTTGCGCGCCTCGGTGGTGCGGTAGTTCGTCATGATCGTGTGGGCCGCCGTCCGGGACGCCTCGACCGCGCGGCGCAGCCGGGCGACCTGCTCGGCGTAGCTCGCCTGCATCTCGCTGTAGCGGCGGGCGTTGCTGCTGGCGTCGGTGAAGGAGCCGAGCGCGGGCGGGCGGCACTGGAGCTCGGTGTTGAGCTTCTTCAGCGCCGCCTCCGCCTGGGCGAGCCGGTCCGCCATACGCTGGTGAAAGTCCTCCAGGGACAGAACGTCGACTGTCGTACGCCCGGTCATGGCAGCATCCCCGTTGTCCATAGTCGATACGTCGGCCACGCCCAGGTTAGTCGACCGGCGCCAGCCGGGGCGACCCGTGGATCGGCCGTCGGCACCCCTCAACCGCCCTGGGCCGGCGCTCCGGTGGCCGCCTTCGGCTGCGCTGACGGGGTGCCGGGGACGTCGCCCGGGGCGAAGTAGGACAACGCGTCCCGCCGCTCCAGGGTCGGGCCGGTCGGGATCAGCGAGAGCAGCGATGCCGGCACGACCAGGGGCTTCACCCCGCCGTACCCGAGCGCGGTGGCCGCATCGCCGGAGCGCTTCCCCAGCGGGTAGCGCACCCCCTGCGGGCTGATCAGGTAGACCGTCGCGCCGGCCGCCGCCTCGGTGCCCTCACCGGCGCCGGGGGCGGCCTGGGCCAGCACGCCCTTGCCGCCCGGCAGCAGCACCTCCTCGGCCGTCTCGACGGCGTCGCGGGAGCCCTGCCGCACCGCCGTCGCGCCGTCGGCGCCGGCCAGCTCGGGCGGCGTCCGGTCGAAGACCTCCAGGGTGGTGGTCGGCGCACCGCCGGTCGGACCGGACCGGTAGCTGGCGCAGACCACCGTCTGCCCCGGGCGCACCGGGTGCAGCGCGGGCAGCGCCTGCGGCATGCCGTCGGGCTCCACCCGCCGGTCGGACAGCTCGCCCACCTGGTCCGGGCTGATGTCGGTGACCTGACCGCCGTCGCTCTGCAGGAGCAGGGCGCTCACCTCGCCGATGGAGACCAGGCCGTCGCGGGTCAGCACGTAGTGCTCGCCGGCGGCCCGGAACACCTGGCCGATCCGGGCCGGGCGGCCCCCGACCGAGCGGCTGCTCGGCGTACCGTCGCCGTCGATGCCCAGCTCCCGCAGCGCCGGCCCGGCCGGCACCGCGTTGAGCAGCTGCGCGCCGACGTCGAGCGCGGTGGCGTTGGCCATCCGCAGCGCGGCCAGCGCCGGGTCCCCGCCGACGATCTGGAGCCGGGAGCCGCCGGTGAGCAGGAAGCGCTGGCCGTCACCGCGGACCAGCACCGCCCGGTCCGCCAGCGGCGTGCCGCCGGTCAGCGGCCGGTCGATCACCACCCGGGTGGTCGACCGGCGGGAGTCGCCCGGGTCCGGCACGTCGCAGACCGACCAGGGGAGGCCGACCAGCGACCTGCGGTCCGGCAACGCGTCCGGGGCGCCGACGATGCCGACGGTACGACCCCGGGGCCGGTCCTCGATCGACGCGCGCGACATCGTCCGGGTCGGCGGGTCGGCCTCGTTGAGGATCAGCCGCGCCGAGGCGTAGTTCAACGTCGGGTGCAGCACCCCGTCGGCGAAGACGTAGGTGGCGCCGGTCTCCCGCTCGATGACCAGCGTGTTCGCCTCCAGCGGCGCGGTGTTCCCGGTGAACTGGCCGTACGCGCCGGCCCCGCCGAGCACGATCGCGGCGGTGAGCACGCTGCCGATCACGGCCATGCCCAGTCGCCGCATCGGCAGGTTGGTGGTCTCGGGGTCGCCGGAGAGCAGCGCGGAGACGATGCGGCGGGTGACGAAGCGGTACGCCTGCACCTGATCGCGGCGGGTCCGCATGATTGACCTCCGGCGGGGGTGGGTCCGCGACGATCAGGTCCGAACTCCGCCGCGGGCTTCCCTACGATAAGGGGCCACGGGCGGGTCATCGGGACCCCCGCCCGTCCTCCGGCACCGCACCGCCCGCCGGATGCCCATGATGTCCAGAAGGGACGCTCACCGATGACGCAGCTCCAGGCGCCACCCGGTCGTACCCCCGCCGCCCCCGACGCCGTGGCCGACCGGCCGGTGGTGCCGGCCGACCGGCGCGGACGCGGCCGGATCGGGCCGGTCGCCGTCGGTCAGCTCGTCGTGCTGGAACTCTGCGCGCTCGCCGTTTGGGCCGCGCTGGGCGGGCCCGGCTGGGTGGTTGGTGTGGTCGGTGGCCTGGCCCTGTTCGCGACGGTGGCGGCGTTCGCCCGGCGCGGCGGCCGCTGGTGGTACGAGGACCTGCTGCTGCGCCGCCGGTTGGGGCGCCGCCGCGAGCAGGCCCGGGCGGCGGTCGCCCAGGGCGCCGTGGTGGACCCCCGGCTGGCGGCGCTCACCCCCGAACTCAACGTGATCGAACTCACCGAGCGGGGTACCCGGCTCGGCATCGGCCAGGACGGGCGCGGCTGGTTCGCCGCCGTGGCGCTGACCGGGCGGCCCGGCGCGCCGGCCGGTTCGATCGAGGCGTCCGTAGTGGACCGTGCCCTGCAGGTGCTCACCGACTTCGCCGGCCCGGTCACCCTCACCCAGGTCGTCTCGCACACCCTGGTCTGGTACCCGGCCCCGGGCGCGCCACCGGCCGCCCACCGGACGGTCTGGGTGGCGCTGCGTCTGTCGGTGCCGGACGCCCGCACCGAGACGGTGACCCGCGGCGGCGGGATGCGCGGCGTGCACCGCACGGTCGCGGCCGGCGTCGGGCGGCTGGGCAAGGCGCTGAACGCGGCCGGGCTGAGCCACCGCGTGCTGGGCCGGGACGAGCTACGGGCCGCGGTGGTCTCCGCGGCGGGCCTCGACCTCGCCCCGGCGGCGCCCGCGGAGACCTGGACGGGCCTGCGCGGTGGCGGCTGGACGCAGCTCTGCCTGACCCTGCGCAAGCGGCCCGAGGCGTCGCTGGGCACCCTGGTGGACGCGATCACCTCCACCTCGGCCCCGTCGCACACGGTGGCGGCGGTGGTGGTGCCGGGCGGGCGGCCGGTGCCGCCCCTGCTGCGCGTCGCCGCCATGGACGGCCACGTCGAAGCCCTGGTCAAGGTGGTCCGCGACATGGCCCGCCGGTGTGGCATCCCGGCCCGGCCGCTGGACGGCCAGCACGGGCCCGGGGTCTACGCCACCACGCCGGTCGCCACCGCGGCCGGCACGTTCAGGGTCGGAGATTGACGATCCAGCCGTAGAGCCCGCACACCCAGAAGGCCAGCGGCACCAGCGAGACGATCAGCAGGATCTCGACGATGTCCAGGGTCCGGCCCCAGACCGGCGAGATCCGCTTGCCCGCCACGCTCAGGCCGTAGATCAGGCTGACCACGGCGGTCAGCAGCAGGCCGCCGAGGACCAGCCCGAGCCGGGTCACCAGCGAGCCGCCGGCGAAGGTGGCCGCCGCGGTCAGCGCCAGCCCGGCGGTGCCGGTGACGAGCACCGGGGTGCGCTGGGCGCGTCCGATGAACGGCCGGGCCCGCAGCAGCGACAGCAGCGCCAGCACCAGGCAGAGCAGCACCGCCGGCAGCCGGCCGTTGCCGGCGAGCACCACCTGGCTGCCCAGCACGAGCAGCGACACCGTCCACAGCAGCCCGGTGAGGAACGCGTCGGCGCGCTCGCTGAGCCGCAGCACCCGGCGACCGTCGACCGTCTCGGTGTCGGTCTTCAGGTCGTCCGGGCCGGTGGGGATGGACGGCACGGGCAGCCGGGCCAGCCGGTAGGCGGCCATCGGCAGCGCCGGCAGGGTCGCGAACGCGACGGTGGCGACGATCGCGGCGGCGGCCGCCGCGCCGATGCCGAAGGCCAGCGCGAGCAGCGCACCGAGGGCCACCGCCGCGCCGACCGCGACGGCCCCGAAGAACAGCGGCATCCGGTCGCCGACCGCCAGCGCGGCGACCGCGGCGAAGAGCACCACGGCGGTACCGGCCAGCAGCACGTGCGGACTTGCCAGCTCGGTCAGGGTCCGGTCGCCGGCCAGCACCAGCAGGCCACCCACGGCGGCGTAGCCGAGGCCGGCCATGGCGAGCACCGAGCCGGTCCGGCTGTCACCGGCCGCCCGGGACAACACCGCCGCGCCCACCACCAGCACGACCGCCATCAGCAGGGCGGCCACCGCGCCGGGCAGCTGCGGCGGGCCGGCGAGCAGCGTGACGACCGCGCCGACCCCCAGCGTCACCGCCGCCAGCAGCACCGAGAACGTGCGGGTGGTGCCGACCTGCCAGGTGCCCGGGCGCTGGTTGGTCGCCGTCGCGACCGCGTCCACCACGTCGTCGAAGACGATCTCCGGGGCCGCCGCCGCGCGCGGGTTGAAGTAGAGCACTTCGCCGTCGCGGACCCCGAGCTGCGCGGCGGTACGCCCACCGTCGAGCGGCTGGCCGCCGAGCCGGGCCAGGCTCCAGCCACCGTGCCGTACGCCCTCGTCGGCGAGGTCCTCGCCGGCGTACCGCAGCAGGGTGGGCAGCAGGTCCGCCAGGGGCACGTCGGACGGCAGTGCCAGATCCATCCTCGTCCGGGGTGCCACGATGGTGATCCGGCTCAACCCGCCGGTCGCCGACTTCGTCGCCACTGTGGCCTCCTCGTGCTCTCTCAGATCCACCTCGGCCGGCGGCCTCGCCCCCGTGGGTCCACGACGCCCACGGGAGATTACCTACGATGGCGGGCACGTACGATGCCCACCCGACGACTCAGGTCGGTCGCGAAACCGCATCAGGGCCGCTTCTGGGGAGGAGACAGCCGTGAGCACGGTGGTGTTCCGCCGGCTTCCGCGTCAACCGGGGCCCGCGCTGCCGCGCGGCGAAGTGCTGCTGGAGTCCCCTCCGGAGCTGCCCGAACAGACGCCCCGAGGCATGGGCCAGCTGTTGATGATCCTGCCGATGGTGTGTGGGGTCGGCGCGATGGCGTTCCTCTACGCCGGTCGGGGCGGCGGCATGATGACGTACGTCGCCGGTGGCCTCTTCGGCGTGTCCATGTTGGGCATGGCGATCGGTTCGCTCGGCAACGGCGGCAACGACAAGGCCGAGCTGAACGCCGAGCGACGCGACTACATGCGCTACCTGGCCCAGATGCGCAAGCGCACCCGGCGCGCCGCCGAGCAGCAGCGGGCCGCGATGACCTGGCGGCATCCGGAGCCGGACGCGCTCTGGTCGATCGCCGCGTCCCGGCGGATGTGGGAGCGGCGGATCACCGAGGACGACTTCGGCGAGGCCCGGATCGCCACCGGCCCGCAGCGCCTCGCCGTGGAGATCGTCCCGCCGGAGACCAAGCCGGTGGAGGACCTGGAGCCGATGAGCGCGATCGCGCTGCGTCGGTTCGTCCGGGCCCACTCCAGCGTGCCCGAGCTGCCCACCGCGCTCTCCCTGCGGGCGTTCAGCCGGATCGTGCTGCGCGGCGACCGCGAGCCGGTGCTGGACCTGACCCGAGCCGCGCTGGCCCAGTTGGCCACCTTCCACGCCCCCGACGACCTGATCCTCGCGGTGGTCGCCGCCCCCGACCGGCAGCAGGTGTGGGACTGGGTCAAGTGGCTGCCGCACGTTCACCACAGCGCGCGGACCGACGCCGCGGGCGCCCGCCGGCTGGTCTTCGCCAGCCTGGCCGAGGCCGAGGAGTCGCTCGCCGCCGAGCTGGCCGGGCGACCCCGCTTCGCCCCGGAGGCCAAGCCGCTGACCAGCGCCCCGCACGTGGTGGTGGTGATCGACGGCGGTGAGGTGTCGGCGACCTGCCAACTGATGGGGCCGGGCCTGCTCGGCGCCACCACCATCGACCTCTCCGGCACCATCCCGCGCGACGCCGGCCGCTGGCTGCTCTGCCTGGACGCCGGTGACGGCAGCTCGCTGGAGCTGGTCCGGGGCGCGTCCAGCTCGCGGCTCGGCACGCCGGACCGGCTCAGCGCCGAGGCCGCCGAGGGACTGGCCCGGCAGATCGCGCCGTACCGGCTCTCGCAGCAGCAGACCACCTCGGACGAGCCGTTGGCCCGCAGCATGGAGCTGCCCGACCTGCTCGGCGTCGGCGACGCGGCGGCGGTCGACGTGCAGCAGACCTGGCGGCCGCGCAGCCACCGCGACCGGCTGCGCATCCCGCTCGGCGTCGGGCCGGACGGCAACGTCGTCGAGCTGGACTTCAAGGAGTCCGCGCACGAGGGCATGGGCCCGCACGGCCTGGTGATCGGCGCGACCGGCTCCGGCAAGAGCGAGCTGCTGCGCACGATCGTCGGCGCGCTGGCGGTGACCCACTCGTCGGAGGAGCTCAACTTCGTCCTGGTCGACTTCAAGGGTGGCGCGACGTTCGCGTCGCTGGAGGCGTTGCCGCACACCAGCGCCGTGATCACCAACCTGGCCGACGAGCTGCCGCTGGTCGACCGGATGCGCGACGCGCTCGCCGGTGAGATGACCCGCCGGCAGGAGGTGCTGCGGGCCGCCGGCAACTACGTCTCCCGGTTCGACTACGAGAAGGCCCGGGCCGCCGGTGAGCCGCTCGCCCCGATGCCGAGCCTGCTCATCATCTGCGACGAGTTCAGCGAGCTGCTCGCCGCCAAGCCGGACTTCATCGACCTCTTCGTGATGATCGGCCGGCTGGGCCGGTCGCTCGGCGTGCACCTGCTGCTGGCCTCCCAGCGGCTGGAGGAGGGCAAGCTGCGCGGCCTCGACACCCACCTGTCGTACCGGATCGGTCTGCGGACCTTCTCGGCGGTGGAGAGCCGGATCGTGCTCGGCGTGCCCGACGCGTACGAGCTGCCGAACGCGCCCGGCCACGGCTACCTGAAGACCGACACCAGCACCATGCTGCGGTTCCGCGCGGCGTACGTGTCCGGGCCGTACCGGGCGCCGGGGGAGGGCCAGCGCTCGTCCCGGGCGCTGGTGCAGCGCCGGATCGTGCCGTACGGGGTGAACTTCGTGCCGGTGCAGGTCCCGCAGGCGCCGGTCGAGGTCGCCCCGGCCGAGGAGAAGCCGGCCGACGGCAAGGCCGTGGCGATGCTGGACGTGCTCATCGAGCGGCTCAAGGGCCGGGGCACCCCGGCCCACCAGGTGTGGTTGCCGCCGCTGTCCGAGCCGCCGAGCCTGTCCGAGCTGCTGCCGCCGCTGGCCGTCCACTCGACCTTCGGGCTCTGCACCGCGACCTGGCCGGGCCGGGGGCAGCTCACCGTCCCGGTCGGGGTGGTCGACCGCCCGTACGAGCAGCGGCGTGACCCGATGATGGTGGAGCTGGCCGGCGCGGGCGGCAACGTGGTCATCGTGGGCGCCTCGCTCAGCGGTAAGAGCACCCTGCTCCGCTCGATGATCGCCTCGCTCGCGCTGACCCACACCCCGCGCGAGGCGCAGTTCTTCTGCCTCGACTTCGGCGGCGGCTCGCTGCGCAGCCTGGACGGGCTGCCGCACGTCGCCGGGGTGGCCGGCCGCCGGGACACCGAGGCGGTACGCCGCACGGTGGCCGAGGTGGTGGCGATCCTGGACGACCGGGAGACCCGCTTCGCCCAGCACGGCATCGACTCGGTCGCCAGCTACCGCCGGCGTCGGGCGGCCGGCGAGTTCGCCGACGACCCGTTCGGCGACGTCTTCCTGGTGGTGGACGGCTGGAACACGCTGCGCCAGGAGTACGAGGAGCTGGAGCAGACGATCACCAACCTGGCCAACCGCGGCCTGGGCTTCGGCGTGCACGTGGTGCTGACCGCGGTCCGCTGGGCGGAGATCCGGATCAACATGCGGGACCTGCTCGGCACCAAGCTGGAGCTGCGCCTGGGCGACGCCAACGAGTCGGAGATCGACCGGCGGGCCGCGGCGAACGTGCCGACCGGCGCGCCGGGGCGTGGCCTCACCCGGGACAAGCTGCACTTCCTCACCGCGGTCTCCCGGATCGACAACCGCCGCGACATCGAGGACCTGACCGAGGCGTCGGCCAAGCTGGCCCGGCACGTCGCGGACGCCTGGCCGGGCTCGCCCGCGCCGAAGGTGCGGCTGCTGCCCCGCAAGCTGCCCTTCGACGAGCTGGTCCGGGTGGCGGACCGCTCCGCGCCCGGCCTGCCGATCGGCGTCAACGAGGCGGCGCTGGCACCGGTCCACCTCGACCTGGCCAACGAGCCGCACCTCACGGTCTTCGGCGACGCGGAGTGCGGCAAGACCAACGTGCTGCGGGTGATCGCCCGGGGCATCACCGAGCGGTACACCCCGGCGCAGGCGCGGATCGTGATCGCCGACTACCGGCGGGGCCTGCTCGGCGCGGTCGAGGGCGACCACCTGCTCGACTACGCGCCGTCCAACCAGGTGTTCAGCCAGGGCCTCGGGTCGATCCGCAGCGCCCTGCAGAACCGGCTGCCCGGGCCGGACGTCACCACCGCGCAGCTGCGCGACCGCAGCTGGTGGAAGGGGCCGGACCTCTACATCCTGGTCGACGACTACGACCTGGTCGCCTCGGGCGGCAGCAACCCGCTCAGCGCGCTGCACGAGCTGCTGCCGCAGGCCCGCGACATCGGCCTGCACCTGATCATCACCCGCCGGGTCGGCGGCATCGCCCGGGCCCTCTACGAGCCGGTGCTGCAACGCCTGCGCGAGCTGGACTCGCCGGGCCTGCTGATGTCCGGCAACCGCGAGGAGGGGGCGGTCTTCGGCACCCTGCGGCCGAGCCCGCAGCCGCCGGGTCGGGGCACCCTGGTCCGCCGTCGGGACGGTCAGCAGCTGATTCAGACCGCCTGGGTCGAGCCGGTGTGAGCGGGATGACCGGTCTCGATCCGCTCACCCGACAGGGCAAACACGTCGGTCGATAGGTGGGAAGGGCTCGACGTGGGGCGACCGGTCCGTCCACAATGAGTCATGGTGTGTGCGGTCTCCCGCCCGGGGAGGGCTGCGCGCGCTGGACACGGTGGGCTACCGTCTCCTACGGAGTGTCCGTCGGTGGGGTGTTGGCCTTGCCGCGGGGGAGGGCGCGGCAGATTCCGCCGCCACAACATGACGGAAGGGTGTGAAGCATGGCGTTCGAGGTCGAAGCAGCGACTCTGCATACCGCCGCGAGTGACGTGCGGTCCACGCGCAGCGAGGTCGACGGCGAGCTGAAGAAGCTGTGGAACGTGGTCGACGACCTGGCCATCGCCTGGAAGGGACAGGCGTCCACGGGCTTCCAGTCGCTGATGAACCGCTGGAACGAGGACACGGTCAAGCTGCTGACGGCGATGGACAGCATCGCCGACCTGCTCGACAAGTCGGGTACGACGCACCAGGTCAACGACGAAGAGCAGCAGCAGATGCTGGACAAGTTCCACTCTGCTCTCAACCCGTGATCCGCCGAGAAGAGCAGGGGAGGAAATCATGAGCATCAAGGTTGACTACGCAGTCCTCGAGAGCGCCAACCAGCAGATGCAGTCCATCTCGCGGACCATCGACGAGAAGCTGGACACGCTGCGGTCGATGCTGTCGAAGCTCCAGTGGGACGGCCAGGACCGGGCCGCCTACGAGCAGCACCAGGCGCAGTGGGACACCGCTGTGCGCGACATCAACCGCATCCTGAACGAGATCGGCGGTGCGGTCGGCGTGGCGCGCGAGAACTACGTCTCCACCGAGATGAGCAACGCCAAGGTGTGGGGCTGAGATAATCAGCCGTCGCGGCTCCGGTCCGGCTCGACCGGACCGGAGCCGCACTGCGTTGCGAGCCGTCGAGGTCCTGGGAGTGTCATGCGTACGCGGAAGAGTCTCCGGCCGGTGTTGAGGTCCACTGTGGCCGCGCTGGTCCTGGCGGTCGCCGCCGGAACGGTTCCACTGGCCGCGCCGGCCCCGGCCCGTGCCGCCGACACGGTACGTGGCCTCCAGTGGTATCTCGACGAGCTGAAGATCCCGCAGGCGCACAAAATCACCAAGGGCCGCGGCGTGGTCGTCGCCGTCCTCGACACCGGCGTCGAGCCCAACGTCCCCGACCTGCGCGGTCAGGTCCTCCCCGGGTACGCCACCGGCGCGGACGCGTCCGCGAAGGGCTGGGGCACCGACGACAAGATCGCGCACGGCACGGCCATGGCGGGCATCATCGCCGGGCGTGGCGGCGGCGACATGCGCGAACTCGGCATCGCCCCCGAGGCCAAGATCCTGCCCGTCTCCATCGGTAGCCGGCTCGACGCCGGTGACCTGGCGAAGGGCATCCGCTGGGCGACCGACAACGGCGCCGACGTGCTCAACATCTCGATGGGCGTCAAGGAGGCCGCGACCCCGGACGAGGTGGCGGCCGTCCGCTACGCCCTCGAGAAGAACGTCGTGGTCGTCGCGTCCGCCGGAAACACCAAGCAGGGCTACGCCGAGGTGGCGTCGCCCGCCGACGTCCCCGGCGTGATCGCGGTGACCGGGCTGGGCAGGAACGGTTCCTTCTTCAACGGCAGCGTGCGGGGCCCGGAGGCCGGGCTCGCCGCGCCGATGCAGGACATCATCGGACCGCTGCCCACCTCGGTGTCCGACAACGGCTACGGCGTCGGCAACGGCACCAGTGAGTCGGCGGCCATCGTCTCCGGGGCGGCGGCGCTGGTCCGGGCGAAGTACCCGGACCTGGACGCGGCCAACGTGGTCAACCGGCTCATCCGTACCGCCCAGGACCGTGGCCCCGCCGGCCGCGACGACGAGTACGGGTTCGGGGCGCTGGACCCGGTGGCGGCGCTGACCCGTTCGGTGCCGAACGTGTCGAGCAACCCGCTGCTGGCCGACGCGCCCGCCGGAGGTGACGCGGGGAACGGGTCGCAGCCCCTGCCGCAGCGGTCGAAGGACGACGGCCCGACCGTCGCGTTCGGCGTGAAGAACGGCACCGGTGCCCTGATCCAGGGTGCGCTCTGCCTGCTGGTGCCGATCGCGGTGGCGATCCTGGTGATCGTGCTGGTGCGCCGGTCCCGCCGCCGGCCGGCCGCGCCGACCGCCGGTCCCGGCTTCCCGCCGCCGCCCGGCCACCCGGTCTCCGCCGGCCACGCCGTGCCGCCGGGCGCCGTCCCGGGCGCCCGTGGCCCGTACCCGCCCGCCGCCCCGCACGGCGTACCCGGTCAGGTACCGCCGCGCGCGCCCGGCGCCTACGGCCCGCCCGGTGCGGCACCCCAGGGCGCCGCCTGGCCGCACCCGGGGGCGACGCCCCCACCGCCGCCGGCCCCGCCGGGCTCCGGCGCCCACCACCAGTAAGCCAGGAAGTCTGTCGGCGACGGGGAGGAACCGATGACGGACGACAGGACGCAGCAGTCGGACAGGGTCGAGATCGACACGCCCAACGTCCCGGTGGCACCGACCATCACGCCGTTCGTCTACTACGACGGCGTCTCGCTGGACAACGTCAACAAGGCACACCGGCCGACGAACCTGACCCCCGCTCCCGGCGGTGCGGGGGCCGAGACCGAGTGGGACGCCACCACCCTCGACAAGGCGATCAAGTGGCTGGACGACCACGCCGAGTTCCTCAACCAGCAGTCGTACAAGATGGAAGAGGACATCCGGAAGTGGATGCGCAACGCCAGCGCGGCGGCGCCGGGCGCCGGCGGTGAGAAGAGCCCGCTCGGCGGCTTCGAGCGGGCCACCGCCCTCGCCCAGAAGCACGCCGGCCTGTACGACAGCACCCAGAACCGGTTGCGGGAGCTCGCCCGTGAGCTCTGGAAGGCCGCCAACGCCCTCCGGAAGGTCAAGGAGGACTACGACACGGCGGAGGAGCGCAACCGGATGAACGCCAACCAGATGGAGAACGCCTTCAACAGCGCGTCCAGCCGCGCCGGGAAGAACTGAGTCGGGGGAGGCGGCAGATGCCGAGTTGGGAAGAGATGTGCCAGCAGATCGTCATCGACGGCAGGCCCGGTGACGTCACCAGCGCCGCCTTCGGCTGGGAGCAGCTGCTGAAGAACCTGAACACGGTCAAGCAGAACCTCGAGACGAACGTCAAGGACCTCGGCGAGACCTGGAAGGGTCCGGCGTACGAGGCGTTCAAGACGCACATCGAGGGGATCGCGAAGAGCACCGGCGAGGTGGTCGCCGACGCCGAGAGCCGGGCCGGCATCGTGAACTCGTTGAAGGACGCGGCGGACAAGCTCAGCGCCGCGCAGGCCGAGTTCCCGATCCCGGCGAGCTGCGTCAACGACGTGCTGGAGGCCCGCAACGCCCGGATCACGATCAGCGCCGGGTTCTTCGAGATGAAGGTCAAGCCGGACTTCCTCGGCCTGGCCGACCCGATCAGCTCGATGGTCGACTGGTTCAACGACAAGACCGGCGACGCCACCAAGGTCTACCAGCAGGTCAGCGGCCAGTACCTGGCGATCGACGGCGGCCTCGACGCGCCGACCAGCACCACGCCTCCCACGCTCGACGACGGCTTCACGAAGCCGGACCTCGGCGGGGGCGGCGGCGGTGGCGGCGGTGGCGGCGTGCCGGACATCGGCGGCGCGCCCTCCACCGGCGGCTTCGGCGGCAACCCCTCCCTGGGCGGCGTCGGCTCGCCCCCGGGCATCGGCACGGGCGGCCCGGGCATCGGCACCGGCACCCACCCGGACCTCTCCTCCGGCACCGGCGGCTACCCGGGCGGCGGCGGCACCGGCAGCCTCGGTGACGAGTACGGCAGCGGTCTGGCCGGCGCCGGCGGCGTCGGCACCCTGCCCAACTCGGGCCTCGGCGGCGGTGGCCTGCCCAGCACCACCGGCCTCGGCTCCGGCGGCGGTCTCGGCGGTGGCAGCGGCCTCGGCGGCGCCGGCGGCATGATCCCCGGCGGCGGATCCCTCGGCAAGGCGGTGAGCACCGGTATGCCCGGGATGATGGGCGGCGCGGGCGGTGCGGGCGCCGGCCGGGGCGCGGGTCGCGGTGCGGGCCGGCTCGGCGGCGGCATGGGCGGAATGGCCGGCGGCATGGGCGGTGCGGCCGGTCGTGGCGGCGCCGGCAAGGGCGCGGCCGGCGGCGTCCGAGGCGGTGCCGGGGTCAAGGGCGGCATGGCCGGCATGGGCGGCGGCCACGGCGCCGGCTACGGCGAGGAGGAGGCTCCCCGCAACACCTGGCTGGAGGAGGACGAGGACGTCTGGGGCGCGGACGGCGGTGCCGCGCCCGGCATCCTGCGCTGAGCGTCGACAGGGAGCGCCGTCCACGGTCACGTGGGCGGCGCTCCGCCGTTCATGGGGCCTTCGTGGGGGCGCAGCGCCGTTCGTAGGCCGCTCCGCCGTTCGTGGGGCGCGCGTAGGCCGGTGGTCAGGCGTCGACGGTCTCGGCGCGGCGGCCGGGCCGCCACTTCCGCCGGCGGCCCAGGGCCACGATCGGTCGGGCGGCCAGCAGCGCCAGGGCGAGCACTGCCGCGGCACCGGCGACCCAGAGCGCCACGGTGCGCTGCCAGCCCAGCGGGTCCTCCGCCGCGCCGGGCGGCGGCATGGCCCCGACCGGGGGGTCGGTACGGGTGCCGAGCAGGCTGGTCAGCGCCCGGTACGGGTTCACCACCCCGTACCCGAGCTCGGGGTTGTGCCCCTCGGGCGGGTTGTCGGCGGTGCGGGTGAGTCGGTAGGCGACCTGTTCCGGGGTGAGGTCGGGCCGGGCGGCGCGGATCAGCGCCGCCGCGCCCGAGACGTACGCGGCGGCGAAGCTGGTGCCGCCCTGCGGCTCGGCGAGGTAGCCCTGGCCGCCCGGGGCGGGGCCGACGATGTCCAGCCCGGGCGCGGCGATGTCCACGTAGTTGCCGCTGACCGAGCTGCCGACGTGACCGCCCTCCCGGTCGACCCCGGCGACCGCGATCACCCCCGGGTACGCGGCCGGGTACGCCGGCAGGTCCTGCTGCTCCTGCTGCCGGTTGCCGGCGGCGGCCACCACCACGACGCCCTTGCCGAGCGCGTAGTCGACGGCCCGGGCGAGCTCCGGGTGGTCCACCGTGACCAGCGACAGGTTGATCACCTGGACGTCCTGGTCGGTCGACCAGCGGATCGCGTCGGCGATCTGCAGGGGCAGGCCGGGGTCGTTGGTGCGCTGGGTGTCCGGCAGCACCCGGACCGGCAGGATCCGGGCCGCGGGCGCGATGCCGCTGTACGGCGCTCCGGTGTCGTCCCGCCCGGCGATGATCCCGGCCACGATGGTGCCGTGACCGGCCAGGTCGCAGCGGCCCTGCATCGACGGCAGGCCGTTGAAGTCGCGACCCTCGCGTACCTGCCCCTTGAGCAGCGGATGGGTGGGGGAGACGCCGGAGTCGATGACCGCCACGGTGACCCGCTCGCCCCGGGTGATCCGCCAGGCCGACGCCGGGTCGAGCCGGCGCAGCGCCCACGGTGTCTCGGCGGGGGCGACCCCGCCGGCCGGGCCGGGGCAGTTCGGGGCCGCCACGGCCGGTGCCGGCGGCACCACGAGCGAGGCGAGCAGGGCCGCCACCACTCCACCGAGGACCGTCCGGGATGGACGCCCGGAGGTCTCGGTCAGCGCCGTCCCAGTCGGCCGGAAGCTCTCGCGCACGCGCTGAGATTACCGCCGCCGCGCCCGGTGCGGGGCGACGGGCGGTCCGGACCTCCAGGCGCCCCGCGCCCGACGTGGCGCGCCGACGAGGCAGCGGAGGGGCCGGCGGTCGCGCCCTGGTCGACAGGACCGACGTCCGGGCAAGCCGGCGGTCGGCCGGGCCCGTGGTCGCGCCGTGGTCGACCGGACCGAAGCCGGGGCGGTCGGCGAGCGCCGCGCGGTCGGCGCGGAGCGGTGAGAGCGGTCGTCAGGAGGTGGACTCGGCGCGCTCGCTGGTGAAGAGGGCGAGCAGGTCACCCACCTGACGGTCGGACTCGGCCGGGTGCCGGAAGTGGCCGCGCGGGTTGACCGTGTACTCGTTGCGCCGGCCCACCCGGGTGCGGTGGAGGTAGCCGCCGGCCTCCAGGTCGGCGACGATCGCCTGCGCGGCGCGCTCGGTCACGCCGACCTCGTCGGCGACGTCCCGCAGCCGGGCGGTGGGGTTGCGGGCGATGGCGAGCAGCACGTGCGCGTGGTTGGTGAGGAACGTCCAGTTCCGGGTGCTCCCGTTCTGCGCAGTCGTCGCCATGCCCGTCATGGTATGGCCAGTCCCTCGGCTTTTCCGCCCTGGCTCCCCCGGACCCACCCCGGCGGTCGGCCCGCCGGACGCCAGGCGAAACATCACATCGACGCCGGGGCAAAGTATGAAATCCGTATCACGTATACCTTGACGTATCTTCTGCTGCGTGTGACGGTGGGCGGCGAGGCCGCCTCCGTCGCCGGCCGGGTGTGACCAGGCCGATCTCGTGAGGGACCGAGGTGAGGCAATGACCCTGACCGATCCGACGCAGGCGCTCGCCGAGCTGCACGCCGGCAACCGGCGTTTCGTGACGGGCGCGCAGCGCCACCCCAACCAGGACTCGCTGCACCGGGCGGCGGTCGCCGACGGCCAGCACCCGTTCGCGGTGATCGTCGGCTGCTCCGACTCCCGCCTCGCCGCCGAGATCATCTTCGACCGGGGCCTGGGTGACCTCTTCGTGGTGCGTACCGCCGGGCACACCGCCGGCCCCGAGGTGCTCGGCAGCGTCGAGTACGCGGTGAGCGTCCTGAACACCCCGCTGGTGGTGGTGCTCGGCCACGACTCCTGCGGGGCGGTGCAGGCCGCCCGGGACGCCGCGCGGACCGGCACGCCGCCGGCCGGGCACCTGCGGGCGGTGGTGGACGCGGTGGCGCCCAGCCTCCGGCGGGCCGCCGAGCAGGGTGTCGACGACGTCGACGGGATCGTCGACATCCACATCGCGCACACCGTCGAGGCGCTGCTGGGCAACTCCGCCGTACTGGCCGCCGCGGTCGCCGAGGGGCGGTGCGCGGTGGTCGGCATGTCGTACCGACTGGCCGCCGGTGAGGTGCGGACGGTGGCCGCGGTGCCGAGCGTCGTGCCGGCTCAGGCCGGCGATCGGGCGACCGCCGTCGCCGGCTGAGCCCCCCCGCACGCGACGAGGGCCGCCCCCACCGGGGACGGCCCTCGTTCGGTACGCGTCGCGCGCTAAAGCATCGACATGTGCACGTGGTCGGTGTGGTTCGACGGTCCGCTGTACGACTTCCACCCGGTCGCCGGGAACCAGATCTGCCGGTTCCAGATCACGTAGTAGATGCCGAGCCGGTCGGCGTTGCGGATCAGGAACGCGGCGAGGTTGTTGCCGTACATCCGGGTGTCGTTGTTGTGCCAGGGCGCGAAGCCGCTCCGCTGCAACGACCAGTCGCAGGCCTTGCCCTTCGGGTGCTCCCACGGCCCGCCGGGCCGGTAGCAGCCCGCGAACCGGGTGAAGCCGGCCCGCCGGACCTCCTTGTACGCGTGCAGGGTGCGCGGCGTGATGGTGCCGGAGGTGGTCGGGTCGTTCTCGGTGCGTGACTCCGGACGCCAGCCGCCGTCGGCAGTCCGGCCGGGGCCGATCCGGGCGACCGGCGAGGTCGCGTCGACCAGGCCGCCGGTGAAGCCCCGGCCACCGACCAGCTGGAGGGCCTTCTCGGCCTCCCGGCTCTCCCGGGCCATGTCGTTGGTGAGCTTCTGCTGCTCGCGCACCTCGGCGTCCAGCGCCAGCTTGGCCTGCTCCGCGCGGTTCTTGGCGGCGGTGACCTTGGCTAGCTTCTGCGCGTTGACCATGTTCAGCTCGTCCAGGGCGGCGGCGCGCCTGACGAACGAGTCCGGGGCGTCGCTCTCCAGCAGCATCGCCACCGCGCCGATCCGGCCGGTCCGGTACGACTGCGCCGCGATCTGCGAGACCGTCGGCTGCAACGCCGCCAGCTCGTCCTGCGCGCGCCGCACCTCCAGCGCGAGCTGCTGCTGGCGCTTCTTGGACTTCTCCAGCTGCGTCTTCGCCTTCGAGTACTCGCGGTTGCGCAGCTCGATGACGTCGGTGAGCAGCTTGGGCTCGTCGTCCTCCTCGTGCCCGGAGGGGGTGGGGGTCGAGGGCGCGGCGATCGCGGCTGTCGGCCCGCCGAGGATGGCCAGCGCGGCGAACACGGCCACCACCGGAGTCAACCAGCGGCGCAGGGGTGCCGTCACAGTGTTCCCTTCCGTCGACCGCCGACCGGGTTAGCTGACGGGTTCGGGACGGAAGTGGCCCCTACCGCTCGCGCGGATTCACCCCATGTACCTGGTTCCCCGGCTCGCCTCGCGGCGATTGGGCGGCGGCACCGCAGGCGCCGCTGCGCGCCTTCGGCGGTGACCGGCAGCGAGGTTACCCGAGAGTCGTACCGGGGATCTACGTCCAGAACCCGACTAAATGCGTTATTTCGTCGTAGCGAAGCGTGACGAGTGACGCGTTCGTCAGGTTCCGCGTCGGCGTCGGTCACGCAGCGGAGTCTCACCATGCGGTGTCCGTGCTCCTTTCCGGGTCGGGCCACCGTGCGGGGGCCGGGGTGGACGGTCCGCCGGGACGCGACGCGCTCAGCGCCTCGAGCGCCGCGTCCCGGTCGGCGGAGGGGCGGGGCGTGGGTGCCGGTCCGGTGTCCCGGGCCGGATCGTCGGCCGGGCCACGACCGGCGGTGGCGACCAGCGCGGCCAGAGCGGTGGTCAGCGGTACGGCGGCGATCAGGCCGAGCGTCGCCACCGCGCTGCGGACGATCTCCTGGGCCAGGAACTCGCTGGTGAGGATCTGGCTCACCGGCCGGCTGTCGGCGGTGAGCAGGAGCAGCAGCGGCAGCGACGCGCCCGCGTACGCGAGCACGATGGTGTTCACCGTGGAGGCGATGTGCGCCCGGCCGACCCGGGTGGCGGCCCGGTAGAGCTGGGTCCGGGACAGTCCGGGGTTGGCGTGCGCCAGCTCGGTGACGGTGGCGGCCTGGGTGACGGTGACGTCGTCGAGCACGCCGAGCGAGCCGATGATGATGCCGGCCAGCAGCAGCCCGTGCAGGTCGACGTCGCGCTGGTACATCGACAGCGTGGTGGCCTCCTCGCTGCCGAACCCGGTCAGGTGGGTGGCGGCGGTGGCCAGGCTGCCGAGCAGCCCGGTCAGCACCAGGCTGCCGAGCGTGCCGAGGACCGCCACCGAGGTCTGCGCGGTGATCCCGTGGGTCAGGTACAGCACCACGAACATGATCAGCGCCGAGCCGGTGATCGCGATCAGAAGTGGCGAGCCGCCCGCCGCGATGCCGGGCACGACGAAGGTCAGCAGGATGGCGAAGCTGGCGCCCAGCCCGGCAAGCGCGGCCAGCCCGCGCAGCCGGCCGAACGCCACGATCGCCGCCGCGAAGAGCGCCACCAGCCACACCAGCGGCTTGCCCCGCTGGTGTTCGGCGATCTGGTAGCTGGTGGCGGTGGGGTCGGCCGGGTCGGCGAGCTGGACCAGCACCACCTCGTCGCCCACCGCCACGGCGGGTGCGCCCGGGCCGGCGGGCACCGGCGTCTCCACCTGCTGCCCGTTGTCCGGGCCCTGCTCGACCCGGACCGTCACGGTCCCGCACGGGCCCTCGACGGCGCCGGGCGCCTCCGGCGTCGGTGGGCAGGGTTCGGTCACCACCCGGGTCACCGTGCCGTGGTGGCGCGCCGGCTCGGCGCCGCCGTCGGCCTGCCGCGAGTCGCGCGGCCACAGCACCAGGGCGGCGATCACCGTGACGACGAACAGCGGGACCACCGTCGCGACGAGGATCCGTCGCACCCCCGGTGGGGCGGACGGAGCGGGACGGGTGTGGTCGGCGCCCATTGCGAGTCTCCCAACGATCCAGGGCGGAGTACGTGTCAGCCGGCCGGTCGGTTCAGCCGCGGAACGCGCGTGGCGGGCCGCGTACCCCGGTGTGGGCCCTGGGTGCCGGCGGGGTCACCCAGGGCGACCGGACGGTGCTGTCGCCCGGTGTGGCGACCCGCCCGGGCGGCCGCCCACGGCAGCCGAGCCCGGCGCGGTACGCGGGTCGGCGGCAGCAGCGGCGGATGGCGAGTCATGGCCGGAGAATCGTAGCCAGGTTCGGTGCGGGTCCGCCCGGTTCGTGCCATCGGCAGCGCGTTCACCGGGCATCGTGAGGGCATGGACCAGCAGGCCGGCCCGGCCCGGCACCCGGGGTCGGACCGGCACCGGGGGCACGACCGGCACGCCGGGCACGACCCGGAGATGTTCCGCCGCCGGTTCTGGCTCTGCCTGGCGCTGACCCTGCCCGTGGTCGCCACCAGCCACATGGTGATGGAGTGGTTCGGCTACTCGCTGGAGTTCCCCGGCCGGTCCCTGGTCGGGCCGGTGCTCGGCTCGGTGGTCTTCTGGTGGGGCGGCTGGCCGTTCCTCGTCGGCGCGGTGCGCGAGGTGCGCGACCGGGCCCCGGGGATGATGCTGCTGATCGGGATGGCGATCAGCGTCGCGTACGCCGCCTCGCTCGCCACCAGCCTCGGCGCCTTCGAGCTGGACTTCTGGTGGGAGCTGGCCGCCCTGGTCACCATCATGCTGCTCGGGCACTGGCAGGAGATGAAGGCCGTCGGGCAGGCGCGGGGCGCGCTCGCGGCGCTGGCCGCGCTGCTCCCCGACGACGCCGAGCGGGTCGGGCCGCAGGGCGGCACCGAACGGGTGCCGGTGAGCGGGCTGCGGGTGGCCGACGTGGTGCTGGTCCGCCCCGGTGGCCGGGTGCCGGCCGACGGGCGGATCGTCGACGGGGCCGCCGAGCTGGACGAGTCGATGGTCACCGGCGAGTCCCGCCCGGTCTCCCGCGCGGTCGGGGACCGGGTGGTGGCCGGCACCGTCGCCACCGACTCGGCGATCCGGGTCCGGGTGGAGGCCGTCGGCGACCAGACCACCCTCGCCGGCATCCAGCGCCTCGTGGCACAGGCGCAGCAGTCCGGCGGGCGGGCGCAGGCGCTGGCGGACCGCTTCGCCGCCTGGCTCTTCTACGTCGCCACGGGTACCGCCGTGCTAACCGTCGTGGGGTGGACCGCGCTGGGCGAGCGGGACCAGGCCGTGGTGCGGACCGTCACGGTGCTGGTGATCGCCTGCCCGCACGCGCTCGGCCTGGCCATCCCGCTGGTGATCGCGCTCTCCACCGCGCTGGCCGCCCGCTCCGGCGTGCTGGTCCGCGACCGGCTCGCGCTGGAACGGATGCGCACCGTGGACGTGGTGCTCTTCGACAAGACCGGCACCCTCACCAGGGGCGAGCACGCGGTGGTCGGGGTGGCCGCCGCGCCGGGGACCGGCGAGGACGAGGTGCTGCGGCTCGCCGCCGGGGTCGAGGCGGACAGCGAACACCCGCTGGCCCGGGCGATCGTCGCGGCCGCCGCCGAGCACGGCGGCCCGGCCCCGGCCGCCGGCTTCCGCTCGCTGCCGGGGCGCGGCGTCCGGGCCGACATCGACGGTGCGCCGTACGCGGTCGGCGGCCCCGCGCTCCTGCGTGAGCAGGGACTGGAGCTGCCCGGGGCGCTGGAGCCGGCGGCCCGGCGCTGGGCGGAGCGCGGCGCGGCGGTGCTGCACCTGGTCCGCCTGCCGGACACCGTCCTCGGCCTGCTCGCCCTCGCCGACCAGGTACGCCCCGAGGCCCGGGAGGCGATCGCGGAACTGCGGGCCGAGGGGGTCCGCAGCATCGCGATGATCACCGGGGACGCCCGGACGGTGGCCGAGGCGGTCGCCGCGGACCTCGGCTTCCGGCCCGGCGTCGACGAGGTCTTCGCCGAGGTGCTCCCCGCCGACAAGGACCGGAAGGTGACCGCGCTGCAACGCCGGGGGCTGCGGGTGGCGATGGTCGGGGACGGGGTCAACGACGCGCCGGCGCTGGCCCGGGCGGACGTGGGCATTGCGATCGGGGCGGGCACCGACGTGGCGATCGAGTCGGCCGGAGTGGTGCTGGCCTCCTCCGACCCGCGCGGGGTCGCCGGGGTGGTCCGGCTGAGCCGGGCGGCGTACCGGAAGATGCGGCAGAACCTCGCCTGGGCGGCCGGCTACAACGTGGTGGCGCTGCCACTGGCGGCCGGCGTGCTGGCCTTCGCGGGGGTGGCGTTGAGTCCGGCGCTCGCCGCGGCGCTGATGTCCGCCTCGACGATCGTGGTCGCGCTCAACGCCCAGTTGTTGCGCCGGGTACGCCTCTGATCCCCGCCCGGATCGGGCTAGCGTGGTCGGGTGCGAACGGTGACGGTGCGGCCGGCCGGGTGGTGGGCCCGGCTGCTCCTGCTCGCCTGCACCCTGCTCGGGCTGGCCGCCATGCACACCATCGGCCACGGCACGCACTCCGTCGCGTCCCACCCGGACGGCCACGCCGCCGTGTCGCAGCGGGCGCCGGTTGCTCAGGCCGCCCGGTCCGAGGCGGTCCCGGTCGCCCACGGCGCCACGCCCGCAGCGGTCCCGGCAGTCCAGGCGGCTCCGCCCGAGGCGATCCCGGCCGCCCACGGCGCCGCGCCCGCAGCGGTCCCGATCGTCCATGTCGCCGGGCCGGTGTCGTTCGCCGGCCAGGGCGGCGGGGTGGTGGTGGGTGACTGCTCCGGGGTCGGCTGCGAACGGGTCGCCGCCGACCAGTCGGCTCGTGCCCGCCCGCGCGGCGCAGTGGCGCTTCCCGCCGATCAGCCGGGCGGTGCCCCGAGTGGCTGGAGTGTCTGCCTGGCGGTGCTCGGCGCCTTCACGGTGGCACTGCTGCTGGCGACGCTGCTGCTCGGCCGTGCCCGCCCCGCCGTCGACACCCGCCACCCGTCGGGGCCGTCGCGTGGGCCGCGCGCCCCGCCACCCCGCCCGGTCGGGCTTCGCCTCGCCACGGTGTCGGTGCTGCGCAGATAGGCCGCCCCGACGCGGCCACGCCGCGTCCGGAGTCCGCTGCGTACGTACCCACACCGAAAGGTTTCGACATGTCCACTCGTACCATCGCGCGCCGTGCCGCCCTGGCCGGCGTCGCCCTGAGCGCCGCTCTCGCCCTGGCCGCCTGCGGCAGCGACGACCACCAGGCCGGCTCCGGCCACGACATGCCGGGCGCGGGCGCCACCGCCGGCCCCTCGGCGAGCGCGTCCGCCACGTTCGGCGACGCCGACATGATGTTCGCCCAGATGATGATCCCGCACCACCAGCAGGCGGTGCGGATGTCGGAGCTGGCCGACAGCCGTGCCCAGGACCCGGAGGTCAAGCACCTCGCCGCGCAGATCAAGGCCGGCCAGGCACCGGAGATCGCCACCATGACCGGCTGGCTCACCGCCTGGGGCCGGCCCGTCCCGTCCGGCAGCCCGAGCAGCGGCCACCACGACCACGGCATGCCGGGCATGATGTCCGACGCCGACATGGCGAAGCTGGCGGCCGCCTCCGGCCGGGAGTTCGACCGGCAGTTCCTGACCATGATGATCGCCCACCACGAGGGCGCGATCACCATGGCGGACGAGGAGCTCGCCAGCGGCGCCAACGCGGACGCCAAGGCCATGGCGCAGCAGATCGTCAACGCCCAGCAGGGCGAGATCGACGCGATGAAGAAGATCCTCGCCCGGCTCTGACCGCCGCCGGCCGGGGCGCCCGGAGCCGTCGTGGCTCCGGGCGTCCCGGCCGGCGGGCTCAGCCGCGCTTCATCAGGCGGCCGACGGCGGCCATCATCTCGGCGGCCATCTCGTCGGCGCGGCCCTCGGCGGCCCCCTCGTGCATGCAGTGCCGGGCGTGGCCGTCGAGCAGGCCGAGGGCGACCTTGTCCAGGGCGGCCTGGATCGCCGAGATCTGGGTCAGCACGTCGATGCAGTACCGGTCGTCGTCGACCATCTTCTCCACGCCGCGGACCTGGCCCTCGACGCGGCGCAGCCGCGCGAGCAGCTGGTCCTTGCTGGCGGTGTAGCCCCGGGTCGGGGTGCTCGGTGTGGTCATGACACCCAGGATAGCGTACCCCCTGGGGGTATGCTACGGTCCTCGGGAGAGCTACCCCTGGGGGGTATAGCATGGGATGCGGGAGGAGAGTTGCCATGGTCACCACCACGTACCAGGTACAGGGCATGACCTGCGGGCACTGCGTCAACTCGGTCAGCACCGAGGTGAGCGCGATCCAGGGCGTCAGCGACGTCCAGGTGGACCTGGCCTCCGGCCGGGTCACCGTCACCAGTGAGAGCCCGCTGGACACCGACGCCGTCCGCGCCGCCGTCGACGAGGCCGGGTACGACCTCGTCGAGGCGTGACGGGGTCACGACCCCAGAGAACCGAGGTATTCCGATGAACACGGCGACGAAGCTGAGCGGTTTCGCCCTCGGCCTCGCGGCGGTGTTCGGCACGGCGTACGGGGTCGGCCACCTGGCCGACCCCGTCACCCCGGCCGCCGACACCCGCCACGAGCCCGCCGGCACCGGCCACGGCTCCGACCCGCACGGCGGCGACCAGACCGGCGGCGACCAGACCGGTGCGGCACACCTGCCCGGCGGGCTGCTCGTCTCCGACCGCGGCTACACCATGCAGCCGGTGGACGCCCCGACCGGGCAGTTCGCCTTCCGGATCACCGGCCCGGACGGCGCCCCGGTGACCGGCTACGAGATCGCCCACGACAAGCGGATGCACCTGATCGTGGCGCGACGCGACCTGTCCGGCTTCCGGCACGTCCACCCCGAGCTGGGCGCCGACGGCACCTGGCGGGTGGACTCCCCGCTGGGCGGGCCGGGCGTCTGGCGCGCCTTCGCCGACTTCACCCCGTCGGGCGGGGAGCCGCTCACCCTCGGGGTCGACGTGACCGTCCCCGGCCAGCTCCAGCACCGGCCGCTGCCGGCACCCACCGCCAGCACCACGGTCGACGGCTACACGGTCACCCTCACCGGCACGCCGCAGCCGGGCCGCACCAGCCAGCTGACGCTGACCGTCAGCCGGGACGGGAAGCCGGTCACCGACCTGGAGCCCTACCTCGGCGCGTACGGGCACCTGGTGGCGTTGCGGCAGGGCGACCTCGCGTACCTGCACGTGCACCCGGAGGGCGTGCCCGGTGACGGGCGTACCCCGGCCGGGCCGGCGGTGAGCTTCGCCGCCGAGGTGCCCTCGGCCGGCAGCTACCGGCTCTACCTGGACTTCCGGCACGGCGGGGCGGTGCACACCGCCGAGTTCACCGTGCTGGCCGGCGACGCTCCGGCGGCCCCGGCGAGCACCCCGGGCACCCGGACCACCCCGACCGCTCCCACCCCGACCGCCGACGCCGGCCACGGCGCCCCCGGTCACGGGCACAACTGATCGGAGGTGCCCCGATGACCCCGACCGCGAACTCCCTGCCGGTCGCGCCCCACCGGATCGAGCTGACCATCGGCGGGATGACCTGCGCGTCCTGCGCCGCGCGGATCGAGAAGAAGCTCAACCGGATGGAGGGCGTGACCGCCACCGTCAACTACGCCACCGAGAAGGCCACCGTCCGGTACGCCGACGAGGTCACGCCGGAGGACCTCATCGCCACGGTGGAGAAGACCGGCTACACCGCCGTCGTGCCGCCCCCGCCCACCCCGGCCGGTACGACCGGACCGGCCGCCGAGCCGGCCGACGAGCTGCGCGGCCTGCGGACCAGGCTGTGGGTCTCGGTCGCGCTGACCGTGCCGGTGATCCTGCTGGCCATGGTGCCGGCCTGGCAGTTCACCTACTGGCAGTGGCTGTCGCTGACCCTGGCCGCCCCGGTGGTGGTCTACGGCGGGCTGCCGTTCCACCGGGCCGCCTGGATCAACCTGCGGCACGGCGCCGCCACCATGGACACCCTGGTCTCGCTCGGCACCCTGGCCGCGTTCGGCTGGTCGCTCTGGGCACTCTTCCTCGGTGATGCCGGGATGCCCGGGATGACCCACCCGTTCCGGCTGGACATCACCCGCACCGACGGCGCCGGCAACATCTACCTGGAGGCGGCGGCCGGCGTCACCGTGTTCATCCTCGCCGGCCGGTACTTCGAGGCCCGTTCCAAGCGGACCGCCGGCGCCGCCCTGCGCGCCCTGCTGGAGCTGGGCGCCCGGGACGTCGCGGTGCTGCGCGGCGACGTCGAGACCCGGATCCCGGTCGACCAGCTCGCGGTGGGGGACCGGTTCGTGGTCCGCCCCGGCGAGAAGGTCGCCACCGACGGGGTGGTGGACGAGGGCACCTCGGCCGTCGACGCCAGCATGCTCACCGGGGAGTCGGTGCCGGTCGAGGTCGGCCCGGGCGACACCGTGGTGGGCGCGACGGTGAACGCCGGTGGCCGGCTGGTGGTCACGGCCACCCGGGTCGGTGCGGACACCCAGCTCGCCCAGATGGCGAAGCTGGTGGAGCAGGCGCAGTCCGGCAAGGCGGCCGTGCAGCGGCTGGCCGACCGGATCTCCGGCGTCTTCGTCCCGATCGTGATCGCCCTGGCCGCCGGCACGCTCGGCTGGTGGCTCGGCACCGGGGCCGGCCCGACGGCCGCGTTCACCGCCGCGGTCGCCGTGCTGATCATCGCCTGCCCGTGCGCGCTCGGCCTGGCCACGCCCACCGCGCTGTTGGTCGGGACCGGCCGGGGAGCCCAGCTCGGCATCCTGATCAAGGGGCCGGAGATGCTGGAGTCCACCCGCCAGGTGGACACCGTCGTGCTGGACAAGACCGGCACGGTCACCACCGGCCGGATGACCCTGGTCGACGTGCTCCCCGCCCAGGGGGTCGACCGGACGGAACTGCTCCGGCTCGCCGGGGCGCTGGAGGCCGGCTCCGAGCACCCGGTCGCCCGGGCGGTCGCGGCGGGCGCCGCCGAGGCGGGCGCGCTGCCGCCGGTCACCGGCTTCGCCAACGCCGAGGGGCTCGGCGTCACCGGCACCGTGGACGGCCGCGAGGTGGTCGTCGGTCGGCTCCGGCTGCTGCGCGAGCGGGGCCTGGACGTACCCGAGGAGGTCGTCCGGGCGGCGGGTGACGCGGAGGCCGCCGGCCGGACGGCCGTGCTGGCCGGCTGGGACGGCCGGGCCCGGGGCGTCCTCGCGGTCGCCGACGCGGTCAAGCCGACCAGCCGGGCGGCGATCGACGGGCTGCGCGGCCTGGGACTGAAGCCGGTGCTGCTCACCGGCGACAACGCGACCGTCGCCCGGGCGGTGGCGGCCGAGGTCGGCATCGACGAGGTGATCGCCGAGGTGCTGCCGGCCGACAAGGTCGACGTGGTCAGGCGACTCCAGGGCGAGGGGCGGACCGTCGCGATGGTCGGCGACGGGGTCAACGACGCCGCCGCGCTGGCCCAGGCCGACCTGGGTCTGGCCATGGGCACCGGCACCGACGTGGCGATCGAGGCCGCCGATCTGACCCTGGTGCGCGGCGACCTCACCGCCGCGGTCGACGCCATCCGGCTCTCCCGGCGGACCCTGGCCATCATCAAGGGCAACCTCTTCTGGGCGTTCGCCTACAACCTGGCCGCGTTGCCGCTGGCCGCCGCCGGCCTGCTCAACCCGATGATCGCCGGGGCCGCGATGGCCTTCTCGTCGGTGTTCGTGGTCGCCAACAGCCTCCGGCTGCGCGGGTTCCGCCCGGTCGGCTGAGCACGGGCGCGCCGCCGCCGGTCCCACCGTGGGGCCGGCGGCGACGTCGTTCCTCCATCCCGCCGCCCCGACCACGGCACCGGTCACCGTGGGTGATCACGTATGGGTGATCGGTGTTTCCGGCGAAAAGGCCCGGGGTACATCCGGGACGTCGGAGGAACTGCAAACTGGAGGTTCGCATGGGTATCGACGACAAGATCGACAACGCTGGCGAGAACACCGCGGGCAAGATCAAGGAGGGCCTGGGTCGGGCGACCGACGACGAGCGCCTCGAGGCCGAGGGCCGCAACGACCAGGCGAAGTCCAACCTCAAGCAGGCCGGCGAGAAGATCAAGGACGCTTTCAAGAGCTGACCAACGCATTCCGCACGCCGGGCCGACCACTGTCGGCCCGGCGTGCGGCGCGCTGTGCCCGACGCCGATCGCTGTCACCACCGGGGGAGCCGCTTCGCGGCAGCGGAGCGTGAGTGCCTCCGGCACGCCGGCCGCAGCACGCCGACGTGACCTCGCAGCGATCCTGGTCGTTGCCAGAACGACATCCGCCGCGTTCCGACCCGGCGGCCGGGCGATGAGATCCGGCCGTGGGTCGACCCGCGCCGTCCCCACCGGACGGCCGACACCCGAACGGGGAAGTCCATGTTCCGAAGCTCCGCCGCCGCGCTCGCCCTGGTGGCCTGCGCCGCCCTCGTCGCCGGCTGCCAGCAGGCCGGGAACGACGCCGCCGACCCGCAGGACGCTCCGGCCGCCGCGAGCGCCACCGCCACCGCGAGCGCCGCCGCGACGCCCAGCCCGAGCGCGTCGCCGACCGGCCCGAGCGCCGCCAACACCGCCGCCGTCTGCCGGCGCGCCGATGAGCTGATCATCGAGGCCAGCCGGAGGATCGCCGACGACTCGGCGGCGGCCACCCGTCGCGAACTCACCCCGGAGCAGCTCAACGGCCAGCTCAAGGGCACCCTCGCCGGGCTCGCCGACGACCTGCGCAAGCAGGCCGGCAACGCCGAGGACCCGCGGATCAGGGACCTGGTGACCGATGCCGCGAAGCAGATCGACACGGGAGCCGCGGCGGCCAGCCCGGCGACCTGGATGGCGACCGGCTTCGTCCGCATCCCCGAGCGGCTCACCCGCGACTGCCACGTCTGACCGGCACGGCCCAGCTCGGCCCTCCCCGGCCGGTGGCACTCAGCCGGCCGGGGAGAGGAGCACGCCGCTACCGGTAGCCGGTGCTCAGCGCCGTACCCGGTAGGTCACGTGGGTGACGGTCGGGCCGGCGACCACCGACACCTGCTCCAGCCGGGGGTCGCCGACCCCCTCGAAGAGCCGTTCGCCGCCCCCGAGCACGATCGGCACGACGTGCAGCTGGAGGGTGTCCAGCAACCCCGCCGCCAGGCACTGGTTGACCGTGCTCGCGCCGCCCGCCACGGAGACCACCCCGTCGCCGGCCGCCTCCCGGGCCTGCCCCAGCGCGGCGGCGAGCCCGTCGGTGACGAACCGGAACTCCGTCCCGCCGCGCATCACCAGCGTCTCGCGCGGATGGTGGGTGAGCACGAATACCGGCGTACGGAACGGCGGGTCCTCGCCCCACCAGCCCGTCCAGTCGAGGTCCCACGGCCCGTCGCCGCCGCCGAACATCCGGCGTCCCATCACGTACGCCCCGATGTCGCGGGTCATCTCGTCGACCACCTCGACGTCGACGCCGCGCCCCCCACCGGCCAGCCCGTGCCGCTCCCGCCAGGCGTCCAGCCCGAAGAACCACTCGTGCAGGCGCAGCCCGCCCCGACCCAGCGGGTCCTGCCGGCTCTGGTCCGGCCCCGCCACGTACCCGTCCAACGACATCGAGATCTGACAGCTCACTGTGGTCATGCGGGGTGGACCCCCGTCGTCCCCGGAACTCATCGGTCGCCCGCCAGCCGGGCCGCGCGCACCTCCAGGTAGCGCCGCTCCGGCAGGCTGGTGGTCCGCCGGGCCGCCAGCAGGTACGCCTCCCGCGCCGCCGCCCGCTCCCCGGCCAGCTCCAGCAGGTGGGCCCGGACGGCCGCCAGCCGGTGGTGGCCGGCGATCCGCTCATCGGTGTCGAGCGGGGCGAGCAGGGCGAGCCCGGCGCGCGGACCGTCCACCATGGCCACCGCGGCGGCCCGGTTGAGGGTGACCATCGGGTTCGGCGACACGGCCGCCAGCACCCGGTAGAGCGCGACGATCTGCGGCCAGTCCGTCCGCTCCGCGGAGGGCGCCTCGGCGTGCACCGCCGCGATCGCCGCCTGGAGCTGGTACGGGCCCGGCGGCGACCAGGTCAGCGCCTCGGTCACCAGGGCCACCCCCTCGGTGATGGCGGCCCGGTCCCACCGGCTCCGGTCCTGTTCGGCGAGCGGGACCAGTTCCCCGCCCGGCCCGGTCCGCGCCGCCCGGTGCGCGTCGGTGAGCAGCATCAGCGCGAGCAGGCCGGCGACCTCGCCGTCGTCGGGCAGCGCCCGGTGCAGCTGGCGGGTCAGCCGGATCGCCTCGCCGGTCAGCTCGGCCCGGTGCAGGTCGGCCCCGCTGGAGGCGGTGTAGCCCTCGTTGAAGATCAGGTACAGCACGTGCAGCACCGTCCGCAGCCGCTCGTCCCGCTCGGCCGGCGACGGCATGACGAACCGCGCGCCGGCCGCCTCGACGCGCTGCTTGGCCCGGCGGATGCGCTGGCTCATGGTCGGCTCCGGCACCAGGAACGCCTGCGCGATCTGTGCCGTGCTCAGCCCACCCACCGCGCGCAGGGTCAGCGCCAGCTGCGCCGACCGGGGCAGCGCCGGATGGCAGCAGAGGAAGAACAGGGTGAGGCTGTCGTCCCCGGTGGACGGCGGCTCGTCGGCGGGCGGAGCGACCGCCGCGTACGCCGGCTCCCGGAGCGCGACGGCGACCTCGCGGTCGCGGCGGGCCCGCTCGCTGCGCCACTCGTCGGTCAGCCGGCGACCGGCGACGGTGAGCAGCCAGGCGCGGGGATTGTCCGGCACTCCCCGCTCCGGCCACTGCGTGGCGGCGGCCAGCAGCGCCTCCTGCACCGCGTCCTCGCAGGCGGAGAAGGCGCTGTGCCGGCGGACCAGGATGCCGAGGACCTGCGGCGCGAGGGTGCGCAGCAGGTCCTCCACCTCCCGCTGCGTCACATCTCGGTCCCGGCCTCGTCCATCACCGCGCGCACCTCCAGCACGCCGAAGCCCATCCGGACGTCGGGCCAGCGCGTGGCGATCTCGGCGGCCCGGTCCGGGCTGTCGCAGTCGACCATGAGGTAGCCGGCGAACTGCTCCTTGCTCTCCATGAACGGCCCGTCGGTGACCTCGGGGTGCTCGCCCCGGAGCCGGACCGTCCGGGTCTGTGACGGGTCGGCCAGCGCCTGGCCACCGACCAGCTCGCCGGACTCGGTCAGCTCCTTCATGATCTCGTCGACCTCGCCGAAGAGCGCGGTGCGCTCCTGCTCGGAGAGGCCCTCGACGAAGCCGGGCCGGTTCCAGATCAGCAACATGTACTTCACGTGGTGCTCCTGACGTCGTCTTGCCACGCCGTTCGTGGCTCTCGATGACAGGTCGGAGCCCGCCCGGTGGATCCGACACCGTCGCCGGAAAAGAATTCTGCCCGAGCGGTCAGCTCCGGCCGGGCAGTGGCCGGGCCGGTGGCGTGCCGGCGCTCAGCGACGCCCGGTCGGCGGCGGAGGTGCCAGAGTGCCAGCCGTCGGCGTCCCGGATGGTCAGCCGGGCCCGGGTGACGCCGGGGAAGAGGGTCTCCATCCGCTCGCGGACCGCGTCCGAGCGGGCGGCCAGCACGGGGAGCAGCCGTTCCGGGCCGGTCGCCTCGGCCGCCTGCCGGTTTGCCTCCTCGGTCGCGGCCCGCAGCCGTTCCCCGATCCGCAGCGCGAACGCGTGCAGGAACGACTCGTCGTACGCCTTGGTCCGCCGGCTGCTGCCCCGCTTGCGCTCGGTGCGCCCGCGCAGCATCGCGGCGGTGGCCTGCACCAGCAGCGACGTGTAGAGCAGCTCGACCGCCTCCAGGTCGCCGGCGAAGCCGAGCACGGTGGCGAAGCCCAGGTCGTCGTTCCAGACCGACTCGCACCGGTTCGCCGCCGCCACCTCCTGCACCAGGAGCGCCTTCGCCCCGGCGTACGGGGCGTCGGTGCTCAGGCGCATCCCGCCGGGCAGGTCGGGGCGTTCCGCGGTGGCCTCGACCATCGCCCGGTCCAGGCTGTGCCGGGCGATCAACTCCTGCGCCTTGCCGGTCAAAGCCTCCGCCTCGGCCGGGAAGGTGGTCGACTCGGCCTTGGCCAGCAGCGCCCGCACCCGGTCGAGCATCGGGGAACCGCTGCGCCCCGAGGTGGCGCGCCGGGCCACGGTCGGCCCGCCCCCGCCCGGCGGCGGGCGCAGCATCGCGATCGGCGGCAGGCCGTCCAGCAGCGCCAGCACCTCGACCGCGTCGCGCAGCGCGGTGATCCGGTCCTCGCCCTCGCGGGCGGCCCACCGGGCCAGCCAGCCGGCGTCGTCGTCCCACCACACCCGGGCCGCCAGCCCGTCGAGCTGCTCGTCCCACCACGGCGGGACGTCGCCGGCCTGCCCCCGCCGCTGCGCGGCGAGCGCGTCGCGTACCAGCCGGCCGGGTCGCGCGCCGAGGCGGCGGGTCACCATCCGGGCCACGTCGACCGGCTGCCAGCCGCGCGGCCAGAGCCGGGCGAGGGCGCCCGCCAGGCGGTCGAGGAGGGCGGCGTCGACCACCGCCGTGCCGTCCGGGGCGCCGGTGCCGACCACGAGCCGGTCCAGCTTCCGCTCCGCGTCGCGTACGTCGGTGCCGCGCACCGCCGCGACCGCGTCGGCGATGAGGGCGTGGGCGTCCGGCACGGGTGGTCCTTCCTGGGCGAGACGCCCGGGTGGTGTCCGGATCGTCGGGAGTGTCTGCCCGGCAACGGTACCGGGTGCGGATTCGACAGCCGGATCACTCATCCGCACGGGCCCCGTCCGCGTACTACTGCCCGAGCGGACGGAGGGTCGAGGGTGGGCAGCCTCACGGTGAGCGGGTCGGCCGACCGGAGCCGGCACCGTGGTCGTCGCGGGGCCGGGGCCCGGGCGGGCGCAATGGTGCTGGCACTGGTGGTGGTCGCCGGCCTGGGCGGCGGCGCCTGGGCGGCCCGGCGCGGCGAGCTGGACCTCGGGGAGCTGATCGGTGACGTCCGCCGGGCGCCCGCGCCGGCCCGCGCGGCGGTGGCCGCCGCGCCGGCTGACGCCCCACCCCCGGGCCGACCGGCGAAGCCCACCGCCCCCGTCCTGGGCTACCCCGAGCGCGGTACGGGCACCTGGCGCACGGCGACCGCCCGGGGTGCGGTGGCCGGCCGGGTGGGCGAGCTGCTGCGGTACCGGGTGGCGGTCGAGGGCGGCATCGACGAGGTGGACGTGGAACGGTTCGGCCGGGAGGTGGCCGTGGTGCTCGCCGACCGCCGGGGTTGGACGGGCGGGGGGCGGTGGCGGCTGCAACGGGTCGGCCCGGACGTCCCGGCCGACTTCACCGTGCTGCTGGCCACCCCGGCGACCCGCGCCGACCTGTGCGGGGACGCCGACGACCGCTACACCTCCTGCCGGAACGGGGACCGGGTGGTGGTCAACGTGGCCCGCTGGGCGCGCGGGGTGCCCGGGTTCGGCGGCGACCTGGCGACCTACCGGGCGTACGTGCTCAACCACGAGGTCGGCCACCGGCTCGGCATGGGGCACGAGCTGTGCCCGGCCCAAGGCGCGCCGGCCCCGGTGATGCAGCAGCAGACGCTGGGGCTGCACGGCTGCGCGCCGAACGCCTGGCCGTACGTCGACGGCACCCTGCACACCGGCCGTCCCGGCGAGTACGACGACCCGGTGCCGGCCGGGGACTGACCCCGGCGTCGGCGTCCCGCCCACGGGACGGGCCCGTGCTTTCCCCGCCGGCTGCGGCTAGGCTGGCTGCGCTGGTCTCTGCCTTCTGCTACGAGGGAACGAGCCCGGTGGGCGTAGGGAGCAGTGCAGTGCACACCGAGCCTGGGCAACTCTTGTCGACATCGGCGGCCGACCTCCGGATCACCCTCACCAACATCGGCGGCCACCTCCTGCGGGTGAGCGTCGCCGGCGAGGTGGATTTCGCCACCTCCGGCGAGCTGCGCGCGGCGCTGGACGCCGTGCTGGCCGACCTCACCGGCACCCCCGTCGAGGTGGACCTCGCCGAGGTGCCCTTCCTGGACTCCTCCGGCGTCCACGTCCTGCTCGACGCGTACGCCTGGGCCGCCGACCGGGACTGCCCGCTGGTGGTGGCGAACGCGCGGCCCGTGGTCCGTCGGGTCCTGGAGATCACCGGGGTGCTCGCCCTGCTCGGGCTCGCTCCCGCTGGCCGGTGACGCTCAGCTCGCCGGTCTCCACCAGCTCGCGGGCCACGTCGACCAGCTTGACGTTGATCCGTTGGCTCGCCATCACCAGCAGCTCGAAGGCCTGGGCGCCGGTGAGCCGGTGCCGTTCCATCAGGATGCCCTTGGCCTGGCCGATCAGGTCCCGTACGTCCAGCGCCCGGCTGAGCTGGTCGAGCCGCCGCGCGTCGGCGATCGCCACGGCGGCGTGCGAGGCGAAGAGCAGCCCGACCCGTTCCGACTCGCCGGTGAAGGCGTGCGGCTCCCGGGCGTAGAGGTTGAGCGCGCCCAGATTGTCCCGGGCGACGTAGAGCTGGAACGACAGCATGCTGCCGACGCCCAGCTCCCGCGCCCGGGCGATGAACCTGGGCCAGCGCTCCTCGGTGTCCACGTCGGGCAGCCGGACGGTCCGCTCGGTGTACGCCGAGGTGAGGCAGGGGCCCTCGCCGGTCTCGTACTGCGCCCGGTCGACCCGCAGCACCACCTCACCGGTGCCGGCGGGGGTGCTCACCCGGCGTCGCCCCTCGATCTCGGTTATCCCGGCGTGCCAGGCGCCGGGCACGGTGTCCACGGCAGCGTGCACGATGGCCCGCAGGGTGTCCTCCACCGTCCGCTCGCCCTGGAACTCCCGGGCGAGCATGGCGAGCCGGGCGGCGAGCGCGTGCCCGCTGGTCGCCCCGTCCCGGCCGGCGGAAGGGGGCACCGCAGGTCGGGATTGTGGTTGATCGTTGGCCGGCACGGTGCCTCCTCCCCACCGCATGCGGGGGTTCCGGCACGCCACCGACCCCGACGCGGTCCTTGACGAATCCGCCGATACCCCGGTGCGTCGCGCGTCAATCCGGTGGGTGATCAGGTCAACGGCTGCGCGGCGGGGCCGTGCCAGCGCACCAGCAGCACGGTCGCGTCGTCGGCGAGCTGTTCGTCCTGGTAGGCGAGGATCGCGTGCACCATGCGGCGGGCGGTCTCCGGCAGCGGCAGGTCGTCGGCGAGCGCCCGGACGGCGCAGTGCACCAGCCGGTCGACGCCGAAGGCCTCCCCGTCGGCGGAGCGCGCCTCGGTGATCCCGTCGGTGTGGAAGAGCACGTCGTCGCCGGGCTCCAGGGCCTCCTCGACCACCACCGGCGTCCGGTGCTCGCCGAGGGTGACCGGCAGCGCGGTCGGGGTCGGCAGCACGGTCGCCACCCGTCCCCGGCGCAGCACCAGGCCGCTCGGGTGCCCGGCGGAGATCACCCGCAGCCGGCCGCTGCGTTGGTCGAGTTCGGCCAGCACGCCGGTGATCAGGCCCCGCCGGTCGTGGTCGCGGACCACCGTGTCGATGTGGTGGTAGGTGGCGATCAGGTCGTGACCGGACCGCCGGGCGTTGCGGTACGCGGCCAGCGCCAGGCTGGCCAGCATCACCGCCCGCATCCCGCCGTACGAGCCGTGCCCCACCGCGTCGAAGAGCGCCAGGTGGGCGATGTCGCCGTTGACCGCGTAGTCGAAGGCGTCCCCGCCCACGTCGTAGCTGGGCTCCAGGATGCCGCTGATGGTCATGCAGCCCGTGGCGAAGGTCAGCGGCGGCAGTTGGGCGCGGAGCATCTCGGCGGCCATCCGCATCGGCGCACGGCGGCGCACCAGCTCCACGGTGTCGCTGTAGCTGGACCGGGTGACCACCAGCTCCGCCAGGAGCGCGCAGGCCGCCTCGAACTCGGAGACCCGGTCGGCGGGGATCGGCTCGGCGGAGAGCACCTCGACCACGCCCAGCCGTTCCAGCCCGTCCAGCAGCGGCACCCACAGCCGCGCCGGCCCGGGCCGGCTGTCGGCGGCGTACGGGCGCATCATCGCGTAGGCCCGCCCAGCCAGCGTGCCGTCGACGGCCAGCGAGCCCCGGTCGGCGCCCCCGTCGTCCATCGGCAGCAGTTCCCGCTGCTCGTGGTCGACCAGGTGGATCCGCATCGAGGTGGCGCCGAGCTCGGTGGCCATCCGTCCGGCCAGCGCCGGCAGGTCCTCCGGGCGCGCGTGGTGGGAGTGCCGCAGCAGTCCGTGCAGCGCTGCCCGCTCGCTCACCGTCGCCTCCGTCCTGCCGCCCCCATGCCGGTACGGGTACCCCGCCGGTCGCCGCCCGGAACGCCGGCCGGTCAGCTCCGGGGGAAGGCGGCCCAGATGTTCTTGGTGCGGTCGGTGGCGTACCAGCCGACGTCCAGCGAGACGGCCTCGGCGATCTGCAGGCCCCGCCCGCCGGCCCCCATCGGACGGGTGTCGACCAGCTCCGGGATGGTGCTCAGGTCGTGGTCGGCGACGTCCAGGATGAACCGGTCCTCGGCGACCAGCAGGCGCACGATGGTGGGCGGGATGCCGTGCCGCAGGGCGTTGGTGGCCAGCTCCGTGGCGACCAGGACCATCAGCTCGGGCACCTCGTCCAGCTCCTTCCCGGCGACCAGTTCCTCGCCGGTCAGCGCCTGGTGCAGGGACGCCCGCAGGCCGCGCAGGTCGGCGGCACTGGACAGCTGCCACCGGCGCAGCTCGGTAGCCTGCGGCGACGGGGGTGAGGTGCGCAGCTGTGCCATGATCCCGGTTTACCCTCCGTAGCCGCGTCCTAAGCGGTTTCCTCCGGTGTCGTGACCCGGACAGTGCCCCGCCGCAGGCCGCGGTCCCGGCCCGCGGCGACCCGGCCCCGGACCGCCGTCGGGCGGGTGGCGCGGGCCCGGCCGGGTGCGTGGTTGTTCTACGCTCCTCTATGTGAGCGAGCTCATTCCGGAACCGGTGCACCCGGGACAGATCCGTACCTCCGACGCCGACCGGGAGCGGGTCGCGGCCGTGCTGCGGGAGGCGGCGGCCGAGGGCCGGCTCGACCTGGGCGAGCTGGATGAGCGGCTGAGCCGGGTCTACGCCGCCCGCACCTACGCCGAACTGGAACCCCTGACCCAGGACCTCCCGGCCGTGGGGTCGTCGCTGTTCCCGCCCCCGCCGCCGGCGTACGTCGCCGGGGCACCGGTGTCGCGCAGCGGCTACGCCCTGGCCGGCAAGTTCGAGCGGTCCGGCCCGTGGAGCGTCGGCCCCGAGTTCACCTGCCTGGCGTTCTGGGGCGGCGGGCTGGTCGACCTGCGCGACGCGATCTTCACCGTCGGGGCGGTGCGGATCAAGGCCTACGCCCTGATGGGGGGCCTGGAGATCTGGGTGCCCGAGCACGCCACCGTGCACGTGACCGGGGTCGGGGTGATGGGTGGCTTCGACCACCGGGCCACCGGGCCGGGCGCGCCGGGTGCCCCGACGGTCACCGTCGGCGGGTTCGCCCTGTGGGGCGGGGTGGCGATCAAACGCAAGCCCTCCGAGCGGGAGCTGCGGATGCGCAAGCAGGAGAAGAAGCGCAGGAAGCTGGAGAACCGGTCGCCCGACTCCGACGACTGACGACCGGTCGGTCCGGTCGCCCGACTGCGACGGTGGGACCGAAAGCGGTTCCTTTCGCCGAGGTCCGGCCGCCCGGCCAGCCGATCGAGCTGCGGTAGTGGGCCACCGGGCAGTGCCGATCGGACGCCGGTTGAGATACCGTCGCGAGGTGATCGTCGAGGAGCATTGGTGGAACGGGGACGCGACGGCACGCGGCCGTCGCGACGTGTACATCCGCAGCGACGGGCTGCGCTGGGAGGTACAGGCACAGATCGGCGGCGCCTACGGCCGCTCGAAGGTGCAGGAGTGTCCGAGTCGTACCTCGGCGAGCATTCTCGCCGGGGCCTGGCGCGGGGGTAATCCCGCGTGGCGCGAGCTGCCCCGCTGAGCGCGGGCACGTTCGCGCGAAACTGACGCCGACCCCCGCCGGCGCGGTCGTCCGCGCCGCCGGGGTTCCGCCGTCCGCGTCAGGTCACCCATCACAAACGTTGATCACGGTACGTCAGGCGGCCGTGGTGGCCTGGTGGGCGAACAGGTCCCGCGTCGGGCCGGCCGCGCGGTGCACCACCCGCACCGGGTTGAACAGCACCGCCACCGAGATCGCGAGCGCCACCACGAAGCCGGTCTGCACCGGCCCCGCGCCGATCACCTCGATGATCAGGTCCCCGGCCAGCACCCCGAGGATCACCCTGGCCAGCAGCTCGGCGGTCCGGCGTACCCGGTTGCCGATCGCGGCGGCGATCGTGCCCACCGCCGCCGCGGGCGCGAACAGCGGCTGCGGGTTGTGCAGCAGGTTGCTGGCGATGGACCAGGACAGTCGCGCCGCCAGCCCCGCCTGGAGCGCGACGATGAAGTAGGTGCGCAGCCGTTCGTACGCCTCCCGCACGGTGCGCCGCGCGTTGTCGACGGCGGCGTTCATCGGGCGTCCCGGGACGGTCCGTCCGCCGGCGGGCGGGCCGGGGGCGCCGCACCGCAGCCGGGGGGACAGTCCGCAGGCGCGCTCACGTCCCTTCCTACCCGGCAGGCGGGGCCGTAGTCGTTCCCACCTCGGCTGCGGTGGGCCGCGCGGTGCGCCTGGCCGGCCGTTGCGGTGGCGATCACGTCCGCGGGCGCCCTCAGCGGTGCGACGATCCTCGGACCGACGCACGTCCACCGGAGGGCTCCGATGACCGAACCACCCGAGATCATCCGTCGCTACTTCGCGCTGGCCGGCCAGCCGGACCGGGACGCCTACTTCGCGCTCTTCGCCGACGACGCGGTCGTCGAGGACGAGGGCAGGGAACACCGGGGAATCGAGGCGATTCGCGCCTGGCGCCGGGACACGCCCCTGGTGTCGTACGAGATCACCGACGTCGAGGACACCTCGGCGGGGACGGTGGTGACCGCCACCATCAGTGGGGACTTTCCCGGCAGCCCCGTCGCCGGCCTGCGCTTCCGCTTCGCCGACTACGACGACCGGCAGATCCGCCGGCTGCGCATCGCGCCCTGAGCAGGAGGCGAGCCCGACGGGTGACCGGCTGGGTCGCACCCGCGATGGCGCCTCCGGTCGTCGGTCACAGGGCGGGCGCCGGCGGCTCGGGTGGGCTTCCGTAGGCGCGGATACCGTCCGAGACGGCGACCCCGGCCAGGACGAGGGTGGCGGTGAGGCCGGCCACCAGTGCGGGCGCGAGCATCAGGGCGGGGCTCGCGACGGCCAGTACGAGCAGCGCGACCAGCCGGGACGGTGACACGCGGCTGAACACCTCGTACTCGAATCGGGCGCGTCCGGCCAGGAACAACGCGGGTCCGCCGAGAATGACGCCGGCCAGCCAGGGAGTGGTCTGCTCGGTGGGATGGGCGATGACGATCTCGAAACCGGCGGCGGTGGCGACCACGCCGGCCACCATGAGCAGGTGGGTGTTGGGCGCGGACCGCACGAATGCGCCCGGATCCCGGGAGGCCTCGATGGCGGCTTGCAGCAGGGCCCCGGCGCGGTGGACGTAGATCTGCCACAGCAGCACGGTGGCGGCGAACGCCACCAGCAGGGCCGCGGTGTGGCTGGCCGTCACGTGGTGGTCGGCGTAGGTGAGGGTGGTGACGAGGAGGAGATCACCGAGGGCGAGCGTGAAGAACTGCTGATAACGCTCCGCCAGGTGGTCGGCGGCCACCCGGTACTGCGCCATCGGTACCCGACCGAGTCGTGGAGTGGGGTAACGGAGCCAGGCCGCCCCGTAGTCGACGGCGAGCGCGCCGCCCCACAGCAGGCCCCGCGCCGGGCCCGTCACGAGAGCGCCGGCGAGCCACGGTACGGCGGACACGACGAACCAGAAGATGAACCGGCCGGCGTGCAGTTGCGCCTTGCGGCCGCGCAGTGCGGCGGCGAGGAAGATGCCACGTCCCACGTGGATCGCCACGTACGCGCCCGCGAAGACGAGGGCGTGGTCGGAGAAGGCTCCGGGCAGCGAGCCAGCCATCAGGATGGTCCCGAGCATGACCCAGAGCGTCATGACGAAGATGGGCGGCCGCTGCGCGTGGTAGAGGTCGGTTGTCAGTGCGGTGACGGACCAGACCCACCAGATCGCCATCACCAGCACCACGGTCTGGAGGATCCCGACCCGGTCGAGACTCTCGGCCAGGGTGCGTGAGGTCAGGGCGAGCGCGGCGACGAAGACCAGATCGAGAAACAGCTCCAGCAGGGTCGCCCGCTGTGGCCCCTCACCCTCGCGGGTGAGGCCTACTGCTCGGTCGGTCGTCATCGGGTCGCCCGTCTACTGACTCCGGGTCGTGAAGGCCTCGAGGAGCGCCGTACCGAACATTAGTTGAACAATGGGCGCACTACGGGCAGAAGGTGTGATCCGCCCAGGGGGGCGACGGGATCCCGTCGCCCCCGCCGGCACTGTCTCAGTCGCGCCTCGCGTCGACCCGGGGATCCGGCCCTACCTGGTGACTCCGTCGCCACCGCCCTCGTTGTCCCACACCGCGTACGCATCGGGGCGGGTCGTGGCCGCCGGTGGTACCCGGACGGCGGCGAGGATCTCGGGCGCGCGCCTCAGGTCGGCCGGGTCGGCGGCGGTCGCCATCGCCCGCTCGGCTGCCGCCGGTGGGGTGGCGGGCGGCACCACGAGCAGGTCGACCTGGATGTCCCGACCGGTGGTGGCGACCAGCAGGGCGGGGTCGAGGGTGTCGAACCAGCCGAGCCGGACCACGTCCGGTCCGACGGTCAACCGGTGGGGCCGGCTGTCCCAGGCGTGGATGTTCAGCATGATGTGCCGGATCCGGCCATGGCGTTCGGCCAGGGCGAGGACGAGTCCGGGGAGTTCGGCGGCCGGGTCCCAGGATCGCGGCCACCAGCCGCCGTCCAGTACCGCCCGGCTCCGGGTGGTGGCGAGGACGAGCCGAGGTGCGCTGGGCGTCGAAGCGGCGATCGGGGCGGCAGGTTGGCCGGTGACGGACATGGCTCAGCCTTCCCGGTGAGGCCGCAGGGCCCGGGCGACGCCGGTCGCCGACGGGGCGGTCGGACCGGGCGCGGGCCGCCCCGCCGATCGCGTCGCGGAACGGCGGGCGCGCACCCTCAGCTGTGCGATCCGGGCGGTGCCGGGGAGGGCGACGAGCAGGACCCCGACGACCGCGGCCAGCAGCAGTGCCACCCCGAGCGGCAGGGCGACGTGTGCGCCGAGGAACGTCACCTCGGCCCGCTGCCCGTTCTGCAGTACGAAGACCAGGAGCAGCAGGAGCACGATCGCGAACACCACGGCGACGATCCACAGATCGCCGATCCGCGAGCGCTTCACCGCGGGGCGCAGGGGCGTCAGGCGAGTGGTGGCGGGGCCGTCGTGCCCGTTGGGGAGGGGAAGTCGGACATGGCTGTTTCGGGGTGCGGTCATCACGAACCGCCGCCTTCCGATGGGTGCCCGGCGTACCTGGCTGCCGGCGTGGGCCAGCGCGGGCGTCGGGCGAGGGCGGGTCTGCGACGGAGTGTCGCGGCCCGGTGTACCGGTGCGGGGGAGGGGCCGGCCAGGGACACGAGTGCAGGGTCGGCGACCTGGTGGATGGAGGTGCGGTGACGCGGTGACCCCGATCGGTGGGGTGCCTCCGCCGGCGGCGGGCCGTCAGTCCCCGGGGTTCCCGAGCGACACTGTCAGCGTACGCCTGAACCGCCTTCACCATCGGCAGGCGATTTCCGGGCAGCGCTGCCTCCGGTGATTGTGCCGATCCAGCCCGTGAGGCGTACGGTGGGTATGTCGCCCGGGGTCCCGGTGGCGCCAGGTGCCGTCGCCGCCAGCCCGCGAGGGGCCTTCAACGATCGTCATCCCCATCGGGGCAGCGAGCTCGTCGTGCTGGCTGATCGCCGACCACGTCCCGACCGCACGATCCGCCGGTCACGCAAGGTTTCAGGTCCGCCCCGCGCCCCGACGGCCGGTGGCGGAGCCGACCGGCGCCAACACACCGCCGTCCAGGAGCGTGACCGCCCCGGACGGCTTCACAAGGGAGTACCCGATGAGGATCGCCAGGCACCGGATCGTCACCGTCCTTCGCGAACGAGGCCAGCCCTTCAGGGCCGAGTGGGTCGAGCGCGAACTGCCGGAACGGGTGGACCCGGCCAAGCACGTCGGGCTGCTCGCCACCCTGCATCTCGATCCGGCCGAGCTCGCCGACGCGCCGTCCCCGTGAGGGTGGCGCTGCTCGGACCGGTCGCCTGGCGCACACCCCCGCACCACTACGGCCCCTGGGAGCAGGTGACCGGCCTGCTCGCCGAGGGGCTGGCCACCCGCGGCGTGGACGTGACACTCTTCGCGACGCTGGACTCGGTCACCTCCGCGCGGCTCGACGGGGTGTGCCCCCGGGGGTACGCCGACGACCCGGACATGGACGGCCGGGTGTGGGAGGCGATGCACGTCTCGCACGCGTTGGCCCGCTCGGGGCAGTTCGACCTGGTGCACAACCACCTCGACTGGTTGCCGCTGGCCTTCGCCGAACAGTGCCGCGCTCCGCTGCTCACCACCGTGCACGGCTTCTCCGGCGCCGGGATCCTCCCGGCGTACGCCCGGGCCCGCTCGTCCTACGTGTCGATCTCCGACGCCGACCGGAGCGCCGAACTCGACTACGTCGCCACGGTGCACCACGGCGTCGACCTCACCGCGCTGCCGTTCACCTGCGACGCCGGCCCCGGGCTGGCCGCCTTCGGCCGGATCCATCCCGACAAGGGCACCCACACCGCCATCGAGATCGCCCGCCTCGCCGGTCGGCCCCTGACCATCTGCGGCATCGTGCAGGACGAGCGGTACTTCGCCGAGCAGGTGGCCCCGCACATCGACGGTGATCAGGTTGTCTTCCTCGGATCGGTGGGTCCCCGCCGGCGCGCGGAGGTGCTGGGCGCCAGCACCGCCCTGCTGCACCCGATCGCCTTCGACGAGCCGTTCGGACTGTCGGTGGTGGAGTCGATGGTCTGCGGCACACCGGTCGTCGCGTACGCGCGCGGGTCCATGCCGGAAGTCGTCGACGAAGGGGTGACGGGCTTCCTCGTACACACCGTCGAGCAGGCGGCCGACGCCGTCACCCGGGCCACCGGGCTCGACCGGGCCGGCTGCCGGGCGCGGGCCCGGCAGCGCTTCAGCGCGGACCGGATGGTCACCGACTACCTGTCCGTCTACGACCACCTGACCAACCACGCCCGGCCAGGATCCCTCGCCCGTAGCTGACCCGCCCCTTTCGTTCCGCCGGCTACACACGCTGGCCGGCGTGCGCCGTCACCGCGTGAGGTTCGCCCCCGTGCTCCGGCGGCGGCCGACAACCGGAAGGCCCGACACCCATGCTCAGCTACGGATTCCTCAGCACCCACCCGCCGACCCGATGCGGACTGGCCACCTTCAACTCCGCCCTCGCCGCCCACCTGACCGCCGACGGCGCGCGCGGCGGCATCGTGCGGGTCACCGACCGCGGCGACGACCAGCGGCCCGGGCCCGGGGTGGTGCACACCTGGTCGACGCGCACCCCGACCGGCTGGCGGGACGCCGCAGCCATCCTGAACACCTACGACGTGGCCGTCGTGCAGCACGAGTACGGCATCTACCCCGGCGCGGACGGCGAGGACGTCCTGCCGCTGCTGCGCCGGCTCACCGTGCCGAGCATCGTCGTCCTGCACACCGTGCTCCGCCAGCCCTCCGCCCGGCAGAAGTCCCTGCTGGAGCAGATCGTCACCGTCGCCGGGGCGGTCGTCACGATGACCGACACGGCCCGCGACCGGCTGCTCGTCGGCTACACCGTGCCTCCGGGCAAGGTCACCGTCATCCCGCACGGTGCCGCCGAGCATGTCGGCGCACCCGTCGCCCGTCGTACCCGGCCGCACCTGCTGACCTGGGGGCTGCTCGGTCCGGGCAAGGGCGTCGAGTGGTCGTTGCGGGCCCTCGCACGGTTGCAGGACCTCGACCCGACACCCACCTACACCGTCGCCGGCCGGACCCATCCGAAGGTGATCGAGCACCAGGGGGAGGCGTACCGGTCGGGACTGCACCGACTCGGCGCCGAGCTGGGCATCGCGCACGCCGTGGATTACCAGGACGTCTACCACGACCAGGTCGCGCTCGGCCGGTTGATCCGCTCCGCCGACGTGGTGGTGCTGCCCTACGACTCCCGGGAACAGGTCACCTCCGGAGTGCTCATCGAGGCGGTGGCCGCCGGAGTGCCCGTCGTCTCCACGGCGTTCCCGCACGCCGTCGAGCTGCTCACCGGCGGCCCCGGTCTGGTCGTACCCCATCGGGATCCGGCGGCGCTGGCCGCGGCGATCCGGCGGATCCTGGTCGAACCGGGCCTGGCCGCCCGGCTGGCCGGGCGCGTCCAGCCACTGGCCGCGCACCTGCGCTGGCCGGCCGTGGCGGCCCGCTACGGCACCCTGGCCGAGCGGCTCACCGCCGCCCGCCCGTCCGTGGTCAGCGCGGCGTCGGCGTGACCGCGACCACCGGCCGGCCCACCACGTCGGTCGGCCGGCGCGCGTCGGCAGCCCCCGCGCCGAGCTTCGCGCACCTCATCCGGTTGAGCGACGACACCGGCCTGTTCGAGCACGCCCGGCACGCCATCGTCCGCCGGGAGCACGGCTACTGCACCGACGACGTGGCCCGCGGCCTGGTCGTGACCAGCCGACAGCCGGAGCCGACCGAGGAGGTGCTCCGGCTCGCGGAGCGCTACCTCGCCTTCCTGACCCACGCCCAGGACGCCGGTGGCGCGTTCCACAACCGGCTCGGCCACGACCGGCGCTGGACCGACCAGCCCGCGCTCGGCGACTGGTGGGGCCGGGCGCTGTGGGGGCTGGGCACCGCCGCCGCCCGCAGCCCCGCCGCCTGGATCCGGGAGGAGGCGCTGGTCGCCTTCAGCAGGGGTGCCACCCGGCGGGCCCCGACTCCGCACGCGATGGCCTTCGCCGGGCTCGGCGCGGCCGAGGTGCTGCGCCGCCACCCCGCCCATGCCGCCGCAGCCGCGCTGCTGGCCGACGCGGCCACCGCGGTCGGCGGACCCGGGCCCGACCCGCGGTGGCCCTGGCCGCGGCAACAGCTGACGTACGCCAGCGCGGCCCTCGCCGAGGTGGTCATCGCCGCCAGCCAGCTACGCCACGGCGGCCCACCCCTCGACGACGGGCTGCGGATGCTGGCCTGGCTGCGCGACGTCCAGGTCCGCGACGGGCGGCTGTCGGTCATACCCGCCGGCGGGTGGCGGTGCGGCGCGGTGCGGCTCCGCCACGACCAGCAGCCGATCGAGGCCGCCGCCTTCGCCGACGCCTGCGCCACCGCCGCCACGGTCACCGGCGACCTCGGCTGGGAGACCGGGGTGCGGCAGGCGGTCGGGTGGTTCCTCGGCGACAACGACGTCGGCACGGCGATGTGGGATCCGGAGACGGGCGGCGGCTACGACGGGCTGACCGCGCACGGACCCAACCTCAACCAGGGTGCCGAGTCCACCCTCGCGCTGATCTCCACCCTGCAGCACGCCGGGCGGTGGTCGTGACCGGGACCCTGGCCGTCCGGCACGGCGTGACCCTCACCCCGGATCCACGCCGGGTCATCGCCAAGCTCTTCATTCCCGGCGAGGATGCCGCGGTGGTCCGCACCCGCGCCGGAGCGCTCATCGACCGCGTCGCGCACCTCGACGACGAGGAGACCGGCAGGCTGCTGCGGGACACCTTCGACCGCTTCGGCACCCGGCACCGCGACCTGGCCGGCACGTTCCACCACCACTACGACCTCGTGCGGCACCGCATCGCGCGCGCCCGTGACCTGTCCCCGACCACCCGACTCCTGGTCGGTGCCTACTTCAGCCACGAGTACGCGGTCGAGTCCGCCGCGCTGTGCAACCCGTCGATGGTCGCCCACCCCGACCAGACCAACCTGGACGCCGGGCAGTTGCGCGTCGCGATCAGCCTGCGCCAGATCGGCGAGGGCCACCTGTCGTCCATCGGGTTCGCCACGGCGATCGTCGGACCCGGGCGCCGGCTCACCGTCGCCGACCGGTCCGGCCCCCTGGTGGTCGGGCAGCGAACGGGCGTACGGCACCGCCGGGACCTGCTCGCTGCCGGCCTGGCCGAGGAGGACTGGGACAACGAGGTCACCGCCACCGTGCTGGACGCCCTGCCCGACCGGTACGACGAGGCTGCCTTCGAGCGGGTGCTCGGCAACCTGCCACCGGACCTGCTCTCCCGCAGCACCGGGCTGGACACCCTCGAACACCTGCGCCGCATCGACGCCGCGAGCTACGCCACGACCTTCCCCGCCGACACCGCCCTGCACGAACGGGTGCTCTGGCCGGCCACTCCGGCGGAGAGCAACGGCATGGAGGACGCCCGGTTCGTCAGGTTCACCGACGAGTCCGGACCGGTGTACCGGGCCACCTACACCGCCTACGACGGACGGCGCATCGCCACCCGTGCGCTGGCCAGCACCGACCTGCGCCGCTTCGAGGTGACCCCGATGCGCGGGCCGGGCGCCCGCAACAAGGGCGTCGCGCTGTTCCCCCGTACCGTCGGCGGCCGTCACCTCGCGCTGTGCCGCGCCGACGGCGAGACCATCGGTCTGACCTGCTTGGACGGCGACAACCGGTGGCAGGAGCCGACGCCGCTGCACGCGCCCCGGGACAGCTGGGAGCTGATCCAGGTCGGCAACTGCGGGTCCCCCATCGAGACCGACGCCGGCTGGCTCGTGCTCACCCACGGGGTCGGCCCGATGCGCCGGTACGCCGTCGGTGCGCTCCTGCTCGACCTGCATCGACCGGAGCGGGTCGTCGCGCAGCTTCCCGGCGCGCTCCTGTCACCCGACGCGGCCGACCGGGACGGTTACGTGCCCAACGTCGTCTACTCCTGTGGCGGGCTGATTCACGCCGGGGAGCTGTGGCTGCCGTACGGGGCCAGCGACGCCCGGGTCGGGTTCGCCACCGTACCGGTGGCCGCCCTCGTCGCGGCGATGGTGGAAACCCCGCCGCGCGGCGGCCGGGACGGGTGAGCGCCGGGGCTGCGGGCCGGATGGGACCGGCGGTTCAGAGGCGCTCGTCGGAGAAATGGCCGCGCAGGGTGGCCAGCGCTCGGGTGATGAGCCGGGAGACGTGCATCTGCGAGATGCCGATCTGCTCGGCGATCTGGCCCTGGGTGAGATTGCCGTGGAAGCGCATGCTCAGGATCCGGCGTTCGCGTTCCGGCAGCGTGGCGAGGGCCGGGCCGAGGGCGACGCGGAGCTCGACGAGGTCGAGGCCGTGGTCGTGCGTCCCGAGGGTGTCGCCGAGTTCCATGCTGCCGTCGGCGCCGGTCGGGGTGGACAGGGAGGTGGCGCGGTAGGCGCGGGCCCCTTCCAGTCCTTCCAGGACCGTCTCCTCGGGCAGGTCGAGGTACGTCGCGATGTCGGCCACGGTCGGTGAGCGCCCCAGGGTGTGGCTGAGGGTGCTGTTGGCCTCGGTGATCGACAGACGGAGCTCCTGCAGGCGGCGGGGCACCCGCACGGCCCAGGTACGGTCGCGGAAGTACCGCTTGATCTCGCCGATGACGGTCGGGATGGCGTACCCGGTGAAGTCGACGCCCCGGGTGGGGTCGAAGTTGTCGACGGCCTTGATCAGCCCGACCACCGCGGTCTGGGCCAGATCCTCGTCGTGTACGCCGCGTCCCGAGTAGCGGCGCGCCAGGTGGCGGGCGAGCGGCAACCACGCCTCGATGGCGCGTTCCCGCAGCGCCGGGCGACGGGGGTCGCCGGCCGGAGTCGCGGCCATCGTCGCCAGGAGGGCATCCGCGCTGTCGGCGCTCTGCGCGCTGCTGCGCTGGCCGAAGCGGGTGCTGGTCGTCGGTTCGAAGGTGGTGACCATGAGTGTGGCCTTCCCGCACGTGCCCGCTGATCGAGTCGACCGGAAGATCTCCGAACCGGCTGTCGCCGGGGCGCACATACGGGCTGGTGCGCTGTCGCAAGGCCACGATCACGGGCCTCGCCACCGCGTCATGTCGTTCACTTGATGCCGCGAACGCTACCCGAAAGACCGATCAATTGCTAGCCGAAAGTATGAGGTGTCCCAGCGTGGCGGCCGCTGACTCGGCGACGGCGGGAGGATCACCCAATCCGCCCCGGCACGGCTCGGCGATGGCTGACACTGAAGGTGAAAGGTTGCCGGGTCAGCCGGCAGCCGGCCGTCAAGAGGGAGTGCATCGTGACGTCGGGATCGATGACTGAACGGATCAAGGGTCTGCTCAACAGCCCGAAGGGTCGTGACCTGATGCGGTTCGGCCGCACCCAGGCGGCCAAGCCCAGCACCCAGCAGAAGCTTCGACAGCTCATGGAGCGGGTGACCGGAGGACCGGGTCGACGCCGCTGATCAACTGGCGGACTGCGACGAGTGGACATGCGATCGTGAGTGACACCAGCATTGGCGCCGACCGCCAGCGAGGCAGTGACTACGCCGACCTGTCCCGGCAGGTCCGGGCCGCGGGTCTACTCGAGCGGCGGCGGGGGCACTACACCGTGCGGATCGGCCTCGTCGTCGCTTCCTTCGTCGGACTGTGGGGCCTGTTCGCCCGGTTGGGTGAATCGTGGTGGCAGCTCGGCGTCGCAGCGGCCCTCGCGGTGGTCTTCGCGCAGGCCGGATTCATCGGCCACGACGCCGGGCACCGGCAGATAGCCCGTACGCGGCGCGGGAACGACCTGATCGGCCTGGTGCACGGCAACCTGCTGACCGGGCTCAGCTACGGGTGGTGGGTGGACAAGCACAACCGTCACCACGCCCACCCGAATACCGAGGGCAAGGACCCCGACATCACCGTGGCGCCCCTGTCCTTCACCACCGGCCAGGCCCGGCGACGGCGCGGCCTCGGTGCGCTGGTCGTCCGCTTCCAGGCGTACCTGTTCTTCCCGCTGCTCCTGCTGGAAGGCCTGCACCTGCACGCCAACAGCGTGAAGGCCCTCCTCGGCCCACGCCCCATCGCGCGTCGGCCCGCCGAAGTCGGACTGCTCGCCCTGCACCTGGGCGGCTACCTCGCCGCCGTCCTGCTGGTGTTGAGCCCGGCGCAGGCCGTCGCGTTCATCGCGGTCAACCAGGGGGTGCTCGGCCTCTACCTCGGCTGCTCGTTCGCGCCCAACCACAAGGGCATGCCGATCCTCGCTGCCGAGGACAACGTCGACTATCTGCGGAGGCAGGTCCTCACCTCGCGCAACGTGCGCGGTGGGCGGTTCGTCGACGCCCTGCTCGGTGGGCTGAACTATCAGATCGAACACCATCTGTTCCCGAGCATGCCGTGCCCCAACCTGCGCCACGCCCGGCCATTGATCCGCCGGTTCTGCGCCGAGCACGACATCGACTACCACGAGACCACCCTCGGCCGCTCCTGGGCAGAGGCACTGCGCCACCTGGACGACATCGGATCCGGCGAGCCGCGGACGGACGCCGCGCTGCGCTGAGGCCGCGTTCCCGCGTACCTCGTGGTCTGGCCCGCGGGCGGTCCCGAATGCCGGCGCGGCCTGCTCGCTCGATTGGCTGGCGGCGTCGGGTCAGTCGCGCTGCTCCGGGTCGTCACCCCTGGTCGCCGTCGGCCGCTTCGCGGGGCGGGTCGGGGTCACCGTGAAGGGATGGCGCAGCTGCCGCATCGCCTCCTCGCTGCCGTCAAAGGTCACGCCCGGGTCGTCGCCCTCGTCCTTGGTCGGCGTGGCGAGAAACAACGCGGAGCGATCATTGTCGTTCGATGTCATGCAACAGTCCCATTTCAGCAGGTGAGGAGCGCACTGGTTCGCGGGCAGTTCTCGCCGCGCATTCGTGGTAAACCGGGCCGGCGCTCGCACTGGCGCTCGGTGGCGGTGTCTCGATCACGGGCGACCGCCCGGCGACACACACCGAACCTTACCCGGCGTTGCCGTCCGCCGTGCACCGCAGCCGCAGCGGGCCGCCCGCCGGCCGCGACGCGCGGTCCGACCCCTGCCCCGGCGAAGCGGGCGGGACCGTGCGGCGCGGACCACCCCGGCGCCCGGAGGCGGCGTCCGCCCGCTGGTCGCGGGGACGCCGGCTCCGATCCGCGGGTACGTCAGTACCCGGCGATGAAGTAGCCCGTCTGGTCGTGGGAAGGAACTGAGTCACCCAGCACGTGGCACCTGCCCACGGTGTGTGTGACGTAGGTTCGCCCCTGTGCTCGACCTGCCACTGTCGTCCGCGTTCGTGGTCTTCGACGCCCAGGGCTCCGGCTGCCTGTCCTACGGGGTTGAGGTGGCGGGCCGTCGCTGGTTCGTCAAGCGGGCCACCACACCGGAGGCTCGGCTTTCGCTGGTTCGGGTAGGCCGGCTGCACGCCGTGGTGGCGCACCCGGCGATCGTCAGCCCCGAACGGATCCTCGACGGCCCCGACGGGCCGGTACTGGTGTACCCGTGGCACGACGGCAACGTGCTCAACCGGGCCACAACGCATGGCTCCGACCGGACGGCGCTGGCCCGGTTCCAGCAGCTTCCCCTTCCGGAGGTGGAGGCGGCCATCGACACGATCCTCAACGCGCACCTGGCCGTCACCGCCGCCGGGTTCGTCGCGGTCGACCTGTACGACGGCTGTTTCCTGTACGACTTCGTCGCCCGCCGGATGCGCCTGGTAGACCTCGACGAGTACCGGCCCGGCCCGTTCGTCCTCGACGCAGACCGGTTGCCGGGGTCGCGCCGCTACATGGCGCCGGAGGAGTTCGTCCGTGGGGCGATCATCGACCAGCGCAGCACCGTTTACACCCTCGGTCGCAGCATCGGCCACCTGCTCAGCTCTCCAGAGGGCTGGCGAGGGTCCACCAGCCAGCGTGATGTCGCGGCACGCGCGACTCAGCGGCAGCCCGCGGACCGGTACCCCGACGTCGCCGCACTCACCTGCGATTGGCGTTCGGCGATAGAGGCATAGCAGGCCCGGGAGGGCCCCACCGGCCGACCACGATCAGCTCCCGCTAGAGGCAGCAAAAGCGGGGTCGCCCCCGGCCGCTCCCTGCCACCCCGGGTCCACCCGCAGGTCGCTAGACTAGGCGCTCGCGCCCTCGTAGCTCAGGGGATAGAGCATCGGTTTCCTAAACCGTGTGTCGCAGGTTCGAATCCTGCCGGGGGCACCAGGTCACAGCCTTGATCATCGATCACTGATCCGCCTTCCGAGGCTTTCGTGCCCGCTGCGTGCCCGATCGCTTCGCCACCTTCGACCGGCTCGCGTCCAGGTGCTGGGCAACCTCGGCGTCCCGGCCGTCAACGGCACGGGCGTAGTGGCGGGTGGTCACGCTGGCGTTGGCGTGCCCGAGCCGACGAGCGGCCACCAGGACACCATGCGAGTCCGCGACCCAGCTCGCGTGCGTGGCCCGCAGGTCGTGAGGCGTGACGTCGGCCAGCCCAGCGGACCGCACTGCAGCGAGGAACCGGCGCCGGAAGCCGTAGTGGGTACTGCTACGACCGGTCGACAGGCTTGCCGTCGCGGCGGTAGAGACGGGTCAGCACACCAGCGTTACGAGCTGCGACGGCGTTGATCAGATCGGCTCCCCAGATGCACAGAGTGGCCTCCCACGGGTGCCCGAACGTGCCGAAGCGCAGGTCTCGACTGGCGAAGATGTAGTAGTCGCCGTTCGGGAAGACCTCGACGGGCCACATGTCCGTGCGCGAATCAGGATCAACGCGATGCGGCCAGCAGCGATACGCCGGGTGCTGCCAGTCCAGGACGTACACCCAATCGTCGTCGGCAACGCAATCCTGCAGGGCGCCCATGACCAGCCGGTTGAGCCCGTCTTCATCGACCGCGAAGCGCCACAGCCCTGACCGCCATCGCTCATCGAAGTCGTGTCGGCTGATTGCGAGGTCCCAGGTCAGCGACGGGACGGGCTCGATAATGGCGGGCCATTGCGAGGCGTCCATGCTGGCCCGGAACTGGAAGCGCTCGTCGAAGCCGTCCCAAACCTGGTCGTACTCAGCCCTGTTGAGATGCTGCCAGCCGGTCACCGGTGTCGTCACCGCTAGATCCTCTCTGAGTCGGCCGCGACGGTCGAGCCACATAGCTGCTGCCGGCAATCCGACGCCACCGAACCAAGGTGTGACCGTCAAGCATCTGGTGGGACGCAAGCGTCAAGCATGTCCCGCGCCAAGACCGTGGTGGCGGCCGTGGCGGCATATGTCTAGTCCCACCACATGCTTGACGAATCCGTCCCACCACATGCACGACGCTTCACCTAGGTTGCTGTCGGCTGCATCATGGCGGAGTGACATGGATGCCAACGCCTGCCGACGCCGACGTCCTGGCCCGGCGAGCCGCACTCGCCAGGGCCGTCAACGAGGAATTAGCGGTTGCCGGACTGCCTGTGGTGCCGAACGATACGGGCCTTGATCGATCGGTCGCCGTCGGTGCGCTGGTATCTGTCGATCCGCTCGACGATGAGAGTGGGGGTGGCGTCTTCGTCGAGTGGGTTACGCACTTCGTGCTGGCCTCTGCGGCCATGGATGCTCTGAGTGAGGGCCGTGAGGGCGATCCTTCCCTCCACCTCGCAGGCACGGTCGCAAGCGCGATGCAGGACGCGATAGCTGAGATCCTGTCGGCGGCTGGCTACACCGTGGCCAAGGACGTTAACGACATGGCACCCTTCCAACTGCAGGTGAAGAGCCGGCAGTCCGGGCTGTCGTGGCGAGACTGGCTGGACGCGCAGACTGCGCGCCGCGAAGAAGCCCTCAGGGAGACCGCCAATAACCGCACCCCGCACGCCCGCGGCGAGCCGCCCAGTTGAGGGCCGCGTCGCGATCATGTCAAGCGTCTGGTGGGACGCGAGTGTCAAGCATGTGCCGTGACGGGACACGGCCGTGGCGGCATACAACTGCCGAATTGCGCTCTATCAGATCAAGGCGGCCCGCACAGCGGGCCGCGCCGGACCGGCCCCGGCCTGCTGGCGACCTCCGGCCGGCATCGGCCGGGCCGGCCGGCCACGCTGATGGGACACAGAACCTTGAAGACCTCGGGGCTCTGCCCCGAACCCCGGCCCTCCTCAGAGATCAGCCGGGAGCGCGGATCACCTCGCCGGGCACCACAAGGGCTACCAGCATCCCCGGACGGGGCCAAGGTCGTTCGGCTGGTGAGGCGCTCCACCTTGTCCCCGTCCGGGGATGCTGGACGGTCTGGCGACTGCCCGACGAGGAGATCCGCTTCTAGGTACCGGCAGCCATGCAGCTACGGCTGGCTCGGTCAGCCAATCGCGTCGAGGAACTCCTCCACGGCGACCACGACTCGACTGAGCACTGCGATCGACTCGGTAAGCGGGCCGGGTACGTACATACCGTGATCCGCGCCTTCCACCTCTAGCACGTGGGGTGACAGCCGGCGGGCCAGGTCACTGTCCCAAACTTTATCGGCAGTGCCGCCCACGAGCAGGAACGGCGCGGTCGCACGGCCCAACGCGTCAGCCACCCACGGCAGGGTGAGCAAGGGCGTGAGCCACACGGCGGGCAAAGCTTTCTCGGCGGCAATCGCTGCCGCATTCGTGCCGAGCGACTTGCCGATCAGCAGTGGGCGGCCGCTGATGGTGTCGATCAGTGGAGTGATCTCACCGCCGACCCAGCTCTCGATCTCCGGCTGATCAGGCTTCGGAAACTCCTGGGACCACGAGTACCGATGTACCGTTGCGCCCCGCTGTTCCGCCACATCGCCGGCATACATCAGCAGGGGAGCGCCCGGTCCGAACCTACCGCCGGGAATCACGACAGCGTCAGTCATGCGGACGACCCTACCTAGACGCTGCGGGGACAAGATATGTGTGATCTCGCCAGCCGGGCGGGCGTCCGGAGCTCCCAGGCGAGCGGTCCGCATCTAGTTCGCAAGAGGTCGACGACAGCGGGAGCGGTGCGAGATGTCGAGAGGTATCTTCGCTGCTAAACCCTCATGTGCCCAGGTCGGCGGGACTGGCGGTTTGATCTCATAATCCGCGTGTCGTCGGTGGGGCCGGGCGGTAGCTTGCCCCCATGCGTGCGGAAGTGCGACACATCCGGTTCCCCGACATGGAATCCGACCAACCCTTCGATCCTCGGAACACCTTGCAACTGGTCGAGGTGTACGTCGGCGTCGTAGGCGAACCAGGTGAGGAGCAGTACCAGGTAACTGCATGCACCCCTGCTGCTCTGGCCGACCTACTGGTCCGGCAGCCCTCCCTGGCGGGGCGGCATTGGCTGTTCGTGGCAGAGTTCTCGCCAGCGCCCGTCGAGGCAGCCTTGCGCAAGCTGATCGGGAACGTCGAAGCGACCAGCCGGACCGAGCTCGCTGAGAAGGTCGGCCGGATTGGTCTATGGGAGTTCGAGGACTACCGCGGCTAACAGAGGCTGCTGGCCCTGCAACCAGTACAGCCACCCGTACAGCCAAGCCGGTCGACGGCCCTGCGCTCGGACCGACGCAAGGCGACGAGGTGAGCAGGCCAGCCGCAGTGACCGACGCCGGTCGACAGGAGTCTTGATCTTTGCAAAGCAGGGGAGCGGGGCGTGCCCGTTCCGTGCCCGATGGGGCGGGTGCCGAGGGTCAACAGCGGTCAGCTCCTGGACGTGCGAGCCGGCATGGAGACGCAGGCCAAGCGAGGTCATTCCCGAGCAGGCTTCCGCCGTGTCCACACTTCCTAAACCGTGTGCCGGTCGACCTGGCTACTCCGGCACGCCATCGGTCAGATGCAGGTGGCTGAGGTTAGGTGAGAAGGCACCAACATGGTCAGGGGTCCCGTGGTGCGGCTTGCTTGGTCGGAAGCGACCGGCCGCCACGGCCTGGTCGTAGCAGCCGACGCCTACGGGGTACTCGCTCAGAATGCCCGACAGTCGATGCCGCGCTGCCCATGCGAGTCCGTCAGCTTGAGACCGAAACACGCCGGAAGCGAATCGCGCGTTCGAGCCGTGAAAGACCCACACCGTGGGGGTCGCTGCGCCACAGGGGTCAGGGCTGGCGGGTGTTTGCACGGCCAAAGTATGCCGGCAGAGTCAGCCAGCGTGCGGCCCTTGCCAGCCGACCGGATCGCAGCGGGGGTAGCTGTCGACAGCAACGGCGACAGCAACCGGCTAGGACGAGAACAGCCGGCAGCGGCCGGGCGCGGACAGTCGCCCGAGGTCGCAGACGCGGACGGACCCCGCCGGACGACGCGCACAAAGCTTGTAAACGAGTGCTCACTGGTTCGTGTTGACCCGGTGAGCATGCAGGGCGAGCCAGGTCCTGCTGGACCGAGTCTGGCTCGCGTGGTGCACCTTGAAGCCGGCTGTGACGAGCAGGGCGGTCAGATCCGGCAGACGGTGGAAGGTGAACCAGCGTCTGCGGTTGGAGCCGTAGTTGGATGCAATCTCCCAGCCTTCGCCGTCGCCTTCCGTCAGGTTGAGGTAGAGCTGGCCGCCGAGGCGAATCGCGCGGGCGAACTCGCCGAGGACCGTGGGTACCGCTTGACGGGGAATGTGCAACAACGCTGCCTGGCACCAGATCGCGTCAACTGCTCCAGACCGTAGAGGAAGATGCCGCATGTCGGCTTGGGCGACGCCCGGCAAGCCACCGGTCCGCAGTTGCCCCAGGGACAGGTCGAAGCCGACCACTCGCAAGCCCCGCTCTCGCAGGAGCCTGACCTCGCGGCCGGGACCGCAACCGACGTCGGCCACCATGCCCCCTGCCGGAAGGCGTGTGGTCAGCAGTGCAATGTCTTCCAGGAGCTTGGGGTCAATGGTCGAGTTGGCCCGAGCGTACGTCGTCGAGATGGCGTCGTACGTTCGTTGCGTCTCGGTGATGGGCTCAGACATGCGGGCGAGACTATCGGCCCTGCGGACTGCTTGCCTTCAGGCAGCAGGGAGGCAGCAAGAGCGACGCGACCCGAGAATCCGAGGCATCGTCGGACCGCATCGTTCCTGCACCCAACCACGTCCTGTAACAGCGAACCACAGCCGTTGATAAGCCATACCCGGCTCCCCCCCGACGGGGTTCACGAACGACGGGTCGGAGGCGCCCGAGCCGACGAGCTGTCCTTGCGGCTATCACCACTGCTCATCGAGGGCTGCGATCTGCTTGCGGAGGGTTCGGGCGTCCTTCGTCGGCAGGACCGCAACGGCGACGTCCAGGATCCAGCGCAGCTCGGGCGGATTCGGACAGCACTCCATCACCCCACAGCCGGCGGTCGGATCCCACAGGCGATGCCAGGGGTGGCGCACGAACCATGACCAGGCCCGCAGTGCATCAGATGGCGACAGCCTCAGCGCGGCTCGTTGGATCAATCGCGCCCGACGGGTGCAAGTCCCCATCCACTCCTCGGGCTACGCCTTCAGCTCCGAGGAGTGCGGTGGGTCGGACGGGTCTGGCTGCTTGCCGTAATGCTCAGACAGCCGCTGCTTCACCTTCCCTGGGGCCAGCGCTGGGTGGCTCCTTCGGGGCTGCTGACGGGCCGGACAGCACCGCCGGCATGACCGGCCTGGCTGACGTCACCTGTCGCCCCGGCTCCGCTGGGTCCGGTGCGCCTGGCGCCTTTGAGGCGCCGTACCGCCTCGGCTCCGGCCGCTCCCGCCGCAACCAGCGCCGCCATCAGTGGCCATGGAGTACGACGACGAGCCACGGCTTGTTGCCTCTTCGGAGCAGGACGACGAGTCACGGCTTGTTGCCTCTTCAGGTACCTCTGTGCTGTCATTTCCTCATTGTCGGCACCCGCGCCGGCCCAGGCGGCTAAATCGATGCCTGCGAATGGTCCGGCTGACCCTGCCGGCGAACCCGATGGATGACGGACGCTCCGGCCGGGATGCTCCTGAAGATCAGCCATACGATGGCTTGCGGTTGGCGGGGGGGAATCTCAAAGGTGCTTAAGAGCACGCCTAGCCGGCGAGGGCCGGCACGCCCTACGCACGCGCCTGAACTCAACAGCGCGCGAGCCATCCCACGACAGGCCGATCCGGTTGACGAAGGTGTCGTGCGCAAAAGAGCTGCACCTGCTGACGCCGAGGAGCCACCGGACGTGCTGGAGCGGGTCGGGCCGCTGGAGTCGGCCGCCCAGCGGGAGCTGTTCGGCACGGCCGAATTCGTTCCGCCGGATCCGCCGGACCGCCTGCGCCGGTTCACCGCGCGGGCGGCGCGCGACCTGATGGCCGGATGGCTATCCTCCGCGATGGTGGTCGTACCGCACGGGACGCGACCTGCACTACCCGGCACCGCCGAGCAGGCCTGCCCCCGCGGCAGCGTGCAGCCCTCCGGTGAGGTGTACCGGCCGGCGTTGCTGAAGCGGCTCGGCTCCAAGGGCGTCCTGATCATCGGCTCCGACAGCGTCGCCACGGTGGACGGCGACGGTGACGTGCACACGGTGCCGCTGGCCGATGCGCTCCTGATCGAGGGGGACGGGAGGTTCTGGCTCGCACATCCGGGCCACGGCTGTGTCACCGACGTCTCCGACCAATCCGCAGCCGTCGTCCGACTCCGCTCGGTGCTGCCTCCCAGGCGCGTCCGGCAGGAACACCGACTGTAGGCGTGGTGATCCGACGGCTGTCGCCCTAATGAATTTTTCCGGCGGTTGGACTTCTGCCGGACCGCCTCAGTGAGGTCGCTCCAGGTGCCGGCCGAGGTCTTCATCATCCGGTCGACCATCGACCGGGCTGATGCCTCGTCGGTGACGTCGTACGAGACTGGTGTGGGGCTGGGCGACCGAAGACGCGAGCAACGGCCCAGACGTCCGTGGACGGCGGTAGACGCCGTTTTGATGGCTCCCGTGCGGGAAGCAAACGGCGTGGCAGAGTCGAAGCGACGTCGGCTGGCAGAAGACGACCTGTTGAAGGGGTTCGACCAGACAGGGCCGGGCGGAGGAAGGCTCGGCGGCTTCTTCGCCATCACCATCGGCGCATCCCTGTACGCATGGCATTTCGCGTTCAGCTTCGGTGCCTACCACACGGTCCTCTACTACTTTCGGCAGCAACTCTTCGTCGTGTCGCTGGTCGTGCTCCTGGGAGGGCTGATCATGCGCTCTCGGATGCAGATCCACCCGTGGCTGCTGGCCCTGTTCACGCCTTGGCTCCTACTCACCCTGGTGCGGCTTGTCCTTCCGGCCGGCGAACCGGGTGCCCTTCCACGTGTCGTGGACCGTATCCTGCTCGTCGCCACCGTGGTGGTGTTGCCGATCATTGCCTGGGTCGTTGCGCGGTTGCTCGCACCGAACTACTTCACCTTGCCCGATCGGCGAAGCAAAATCGCAGTTGTGGCTATTGTCGCCGTCGTGACAATCACTGGCTATTCCGCTGGCCGGTGGAACGATCGCTTTCTCACCTGTGGAGACTTCCAAGTCGCCGGCGATGACGAGCCAAAGAACTGTTCCCACGTACCCCGTCGCTGACCGGTGGATACGTCACGCCTACTTTCTTCGGCGGTCGAGGAGCTGGTCGAGGGCGACTGCGGTGTTGATGAGGGCGAGGTGGCTGAACGCTTGGGGGAAGTTGCCGGTCTGTTCGCCGCTCGGGGCGATCTCTTCGGCGTAGAGGCCCAGGTGGCTGCTGAAGGTGAGCATCTTCTCGAAGGCGAGGCGGGCTTCGTCGAGGCGTCCGGCGTAGGCGAGGGCTTCCACGTACCAGAAGGTGCACATGTTGAAGGTGCCTTCGTCGCCGGGTAGGCCGTCGGGGGAGGCGGCAGGGTCGTATCGGTAGACGAGGCTGTCGGAGACGAGTTCGTCGTCGATGGCGTGGAGCGTGGACTGCCACATGGGGTCGCTGGGTGTCACGAAGCCGACGGACGGCATGGTGAGTAGCGCGGCGTCGAGGACTGACTCGCCGTAGCTCTGGACGAAGGAGCGGCGGCCGGGGTCGTAGCCGTGTTCCATGACCTGGTTGTAGATGGTGTCCCGTTGCTGGTCCCAGCGGCTGGTGTTGCCGGGTCGGCCGTGTCGTGCCGCGAGGCGGATGGCGCGGTCGAGGGCGACCCAGGACATCAGCCGGCCGTAGGTGTGGTTGCGGGGGTGGCTTCGGCTTTCCCAGATACCCGCGTCGGGCTGGTCCCAGTTGTCGCAGAGCCAGTCGACGAGTTTGACGGTGCTGCGCCAGACCTGGTGTGAGGCGCGGATGCCTTGTTCGTCGGCGAGGTGCATCGCGTACAGCGCCTCGCCGTGGATGTCGAGCTGCAACTGGTCGGCCGCGCCGTTGCCGACCCGGACCGGACCGGAGCCGCGGTAGCCCTCGAAGTGGTCGAGAACCTCTTCGTGCAGATCCGACGACCCGTCGATGCGGTACATGATTTTCAGCGGGTTGCCGCTGTCGCCGGCCTCACGGACGCGCTCGTCGAGCCAGTCCACGTACCGGGTGGCCTCCTCGGTGAAGCCGAGCCCTAGAAGCGCGTGGACGGAGAATGAGGTGTCGCGGATCCAGGTGTAGCGGTAGTCCCAGTTCCGGGTGCCGCCGACCATTTCCGGTAGTGCGGCGGTCGGGGCGGCGATCATGGCGCCGCTGGGCGCGTACGTCATGAGCTTGAGGGTGATCGCGGAGCGTTCCACCATCTCCCGCCACCGTCCGGTGTAGCGGGAGCAGTCGAGCCAGCGGCGCCAGTAGTCGCGGGTCTGCTCGAACATCGCCTGGACCTCGTCAGCGGGAATGACGCGGGGGTCGTGGGTAGAGGCGGTCTCCACCACCATTCCGCCGGTGTCGCCCTGGCGGAACGTGGCGAACATGAGCAGGTCCCCGCCGCTGGCGTGGACGTCGGCCTCGTGTACCAGCCGCCCGACGGGGCGGACCGGATTGACGGTGAGTCTCATTGAGGAGCTGTGGAAGGCGACGCCATCGGCCTGCAGCTCCAGATCGTGGCGGTCGCGGCCGTAGTTGAAACGGGGCCGACATTCGATGCGGAACCGCATGCTGCCCCGAACCATGTTGACCATCCGCACGAGCCTGTGCTGGTCGGTGACCTGCTCGCCGGTGACCGGCATGAAATCGATGATCTCGCCGACGCCGTCTGCGCTGATGAATCGGGTGATCAGGATAGGCGTGCCGGGCAGATACAGCTGCTTGCTCAGGTAGTCGACGCCGTCCGGCGCGATGCGGAGGTACCCGCCACGTTGACGGTCCAGTATGCCGGCGAAGATGCTGGGGGAGTCGAATCGCGGAGCGCAGAACCAGTCGACCGTGCCATCGCGGGCGATCAACGCGGCGGTCTGCAGATCGCCGATGAGCCCATGGTCCTCAAGGGCCAGGTACTCGTCCACGCCACCTCCCACCTCGCCTACGGTCCCTACGCAAGGTAGAGGTACCTGCGCCGCCGCGGGTGAGGTCGGAAGAGGACCACTCTGCGGAGGTACCGCTACAGCGGCACTGGTCGACGGACCTTGCGCACGAGTCCTCCCGCGACGGCGGGTAGGCGACGTGCTCAGCCGAGCCCGCACCGGCTCCGCCCGTCCTCTCCGTCTTCAGCGGGCCGTCAGGTGGCCGCCGCATGCTTGCCGTGCTGTTGCAGCCGTGGCGCCAGGGCGCGCAGAAGCCCGAGGTCACCGTGGCGTAGCCGACCGACCACTGGCGCGATCGACGCCCGCAAGGTAGAAAAAGCTCTATCCCACTGACCCGTTCCCGATGCCCGCCGAGCCGCTGAGAGAGCGCTCTCTCGAAGCCGGTCGGCAGCCCACACCGACAGGTAGGTCGATGACAGCCCACCTCCACCCGTCCCGTCGGCAGCTCTTCACCCTCGCTGCCGCGACCGCCGCCGCGGCGGGACTCGCCCCCGCCACCGCCGCCTCCGCCGCTCCCGCACGCCACCACGAGGACGAGCCCGACTTCGGCCCAAACGTCTTCGTCTACGACCCGAGCACCCCGGCCGCCGAGATCCAGTCCACCGTGGACCGGCTCTTCGCTCGGCAGGAGCACAACGAGATGGGCACCGACCGGTACGCGGTGCTCTTCAAGCCCGGCCGCTACGAGGTGAACGCCCGGCTGGGCTACTACACGACCGTGGCCGGCCTGGGCGAGCACCCGGACGACGTGGAGATCCACGGCGCGGTACGCGTCGTCGGCCAGCCCGACCCGAACTCCCCGGCCGGCATCTCCGCGCTGACCAACTTCTGGCGCTCGGCGGAGAACCTCGCCATCACCCCCACCGACTGGTCGAACCAGTGGGCCGTCTCCCAGGCCTCGCCGATGCGTCGGGTGCACGTCAAGGGCATCCTCTGGCTGGAACCCGGCAACGGCGGCTACTCCAGCGGCGGCTTCATCGCTGACTCCAAGGTGGACGGCATTACCATCAACGGCTCCCAGCAGCAGTGGCTGACCCGCGACAGCGAGCTGGGCGGCGACTGGACCAACGGGGTCTGGAACCAGGTCTTCTCCGGTGTGCTCGGCGCGCCCGCCCAGGGCTTCCCGAACCCGCCGTACACCACGTTGCCGACCAGCCCGGTGATCCGGGAGAAGCCGTACCTGTTCGTGGACGCCGCCGGCCGCTGGCGGGTCGCCGTGCCGGGGCTGCGCCGCGACACCGCCGGCACCAGTTGGGCGGCCGGCGGCGGGACGACCCGCTCGCTGCCGCTGCGGGACTTCTTCATCGCCCGCCCGAGCCACGACGCGCAGCGGATCAACCGGGAGCTGGCGCGCGGCCGGCACCTGCTGCTCACCCCGGGCGTCTACCGCCTGGACCGCGCGCTGCGGGTAATCCACCCGGGCACCGTGGTGCTCGGCCTCGGCATGCCGAGCCTCGCCCCGACCGGTGGCGACGCCGCGCTGCGGGTCGCCGACGTCGACGGCGTCCGCATCGCCGGCATCCTGGTCGACGCCGGCGAGGCGGAGTCGGACGTGCTGGTCCAGATCGGCCACCGGCACTCCCGCCGCGACCACGCCGACGACCCGATCTCGCTGCAGGACGTCTTCTTCCGCATCGGCGGGCCCTGGGTCGGGCGCGCGCGGACCAGCCTGGTGGTGGAGAGCGACCACACGCTGATCGACAACGTCTGGGCCTGGCGCGGCGACCACGGCAACGGCATCGGCTGGACGGCCAACACCGCCGGCACCGGCGTGATCGTCAACGGCGACGACGTGACCGCCTACGGGCTCTTCGTGGAGCACTACCAGCGCTACCAGACCATCTGGAACGGCGAGCGCGGCCGGACGATCTTCTACCAGAGCGAGCTGCCCTACGACCCGCCGAGCCAGGCCGCCTGGACCAGCCCCACCGGCCGGGGCTGGGCGTCCTACAAGGTCGGTGACCGGGTACGCGAGCACGAGGCCTGGGGGTTGGGCGTCTACTCCTACTTCAACCAGGGCGTGGACATCCGCTGCGACCGGGCGATCGAGGCGCCGCGCCGGCCCGGGGTCCGCTTCCACGACATGGTGACCGTCTTCCTCGACGGCAGCGGCGGTATCGAGAAGACCGTCAACGAGGTCGGCACCCCGGTCGTCGGCAGCTACGGCACCAGCCCGGTGATCAGTTACCCGTGAGCACGGCGCGCGGGCGACCGCGCGGCGGTGACCGCCCGTCCCCATACCGGGGGCGGGCGGTCGTGTAACACGATTCGTTCCGAAAGCGCTGCGCCTTCTTGCTGAGCGGCGTGGCGCATGCCCGGCATAGGCTCGAAATGCACTGAGGATCGCAGGTCACGGCCGGGCGGACGCGATCGAGGGGGCGAGTCCGCTCCGGGCCGGGATCGTCGGTGTCCAGTCATCCGCGTCAGCACGGGCCTGCCGGTCAGCCGGCGAGCTGGTCCACCCGGGCGATCACCTGGTCGATCAGGCCGTAGTCGCGGGCCTGGTCGGCGGTGAACCAGCGGTCCCGGTCCCAGTCGCGCTGGATCTCCTCCAGCGTCCGACCACTGTGCTGGGCGATCAGCTCCTGCATGGTCCGCTTCACGTGCAGCATGTTCTCCGCCTGGATGGTGATGTCGGCGGCGGTGCCACCCATCCCGCCGGAGGGCTGGTGCATCATGATCCGCGAGTGCGGGAGGGCGAAGCGCTTGCCCGCCGCGCCGGCGCAGAGCAGGAACTGCCCCATCGACCCGGCGAAGCCGAGCGCCAGCGTGGCCACGTCGTTCTGCACGTAGCGCATGGTGTCGTAGACGGCCATCCCCGCGCTCACCGAGCCGCCCGGCGAGTTGATGTAGAGGAAGATGTCCCGCTCGCTGTCCTCGGCGGCGAGCAGCAGGATCTGCGCGCAGATCTGGTTCGCGGTGTCGTCGGTGACCTCGGTGCCGAGGAAGACGATCCGCTCCCGCAGCAGCCGCTCGAACACGTGGTCCCCGAAGGTCGGCTGACCGCCGTCCAGCATGCGCACGTCGTACCCGATCATCGCGACCGCCCTCCAGACTGGCGCCGGCGGGCGAGGAGCACCGCCCGGGAACCGGCGTCTCCAGCCTGCGCCCGGCGCCGGTCGCGGCCCCAGGATTTCTGCCGGCGGCAGATCCGCCGACGGCAGAACCGCGGCCGGCCTACACCGCGGTCAGCCGCCGCCGGCCCGCCCGGGCCCGGCGGCGGGCCAGCATCCTGGAGGTACGCGGGCCGGGGCGCCCGGCCGGCGCGGAGGCGATCAACCGGACCCGCAGCCCCGCCCCGCCGACGGTCGACCCGACGGGCGACGCCGGACCGCCGACGTGCAGGATCGGCCCGCCCAGCCGCAGCACCGGCCCGGCTGGGTGCCGGCAGGAGGTCGGAGCGGCCGACACCGGCGGCGTCGCCCCGGCGGGCTGGAAGCCGATCCGGACAGTCGGGCCGTTCTCGCCGCGGGCCGCCGGCACCCGGTCCAGCCGGGACAGGGCGGCCCGGGGCGCGGCGGGGATCCGCCGTTCGACCCGGCGCAGGTCGTCGCGGGCCTCTTCGAGCAGGTCGGACAGGTTGATGCCGAGGGCGCGGCAGATCGCGGCGAGCACCTCGGAGGAGGCTTCCTTGCGCCCCCGCTCCACCTCGGAGAGATAGGGCAGCGACACCCCGGCCGCCTCGGCGACCTCGCGCAGCGTCCGGCCCTGGCGCAGCCGTAGCCGGCGCAGGACCCCACCGATCACCCGGCGCAGCAACGACATGCGGGCCTCCTCATGGTCGGCGTCGGCGGAACTTCCCCCATCATGCCCGTCGTCGTGCCCGCCCACCCGCCCGGTCGGCCACCCCGGCGTGCGGATGCCGGCCCAACCGCTATGTTGTGGGCGTGCAGGCGATCCGGGGGAAGCAGGACCGACGGTGATCCATTTCCCGGCGCAGCGGCGCGGCCCGCTGAGCGCGTTGAGCCTCCGGCTGGCCGCCGCCCTGGGCCTGGTGGTGCTGACCGTCGCGGTGGTCTTCCTCGACCGGGACGGCTACCGCGACGTCGACGAGAACGGGCTGACCCTGCTCGACTGCGCCTACTACGCCGTGGTCACCCTCTCCACGACCGGGTACGGCGACATCACCCCGTTCTCGCAGTCGGCCCGGCTGGTCAACGTCCTGTTCATCACCCCCGCCCGGGTGCTCTTCCTGATCATCCTGGTCGGCACCACCCTGGAAGTCCTGACCGAGCAGTACCGGACCGGCCGTCGGCTGGGGCGGTGGAGGAGAACCGTGAAGGACCACGTCATCATCTGCGGCTACGGCACCAAGGGCCGCAGCGCGGTCTCCGCCCTGCTGGAGAACGGCCTGGACAAGTCCCGGATCGTGGTGGTGGAGCGCAGCGGCACCGCGCTGCGGCAGGCGACCTCCGCCGGCCTGGTCGCCATCGAGGGCTCCGCCACCCGCTCGTCGGTGCTGGAGGAGGCGCACGTCCGCAACGCCAAGGCGGTGATCATCGCGACCGACAGCGACGACGCCTCGGTGCTGGTGGCGCTCACCGCGCGGCAGCTCACCGCCGGCCAGGTCCGGATCATCGCGGCGGTCCGCGAGGCGGAGAACGCCCCGCTGCTGCGGCAGAGCGGCGCGCACCACGTGATCGTCTCCTCGGCCACCGCCGGCCGGCTGCTGGGGCTCTCCACCTCGGCGCCGCCGCTGATCGACGTGGTGGAGGATCTGCTCACCCCCGGCCAGGGCATGGCGCTGGCGATGCGCTCCGCCGAGCGGCACGAGGTCGGCAAGTCGCCGCGTGAGCTGGAGTCCCTGGTCATCGCGCTGGTTCGCCGGGGCAAGGTGGTCACCCTCGCGGACAAGGCCGGCGCGGTGATCGAGACCGGCGACATGCTCGTCCACGTCCGCGACGACCGCCCCCAAACCACCGCCACCCACCCCTGACCCTCCCCGGGCGGCGCCCGGACGCACTTACCGAGAAAGAGTGGCTATTCCCGACGGAATAGCCACTCTTTCTCGGTAAGCGGGTAAGGCTGGGGTCAGAGGATGGTCCAGGTGTCGCCGGTGGCGAGGAGACCGGCGAGCTGCTGCTCGGGGGTCTCGGTGACCTTCGCCTTGGCGGCGGCCACCTGCTCCTGCACCACGCTGTCGTAGGACGGGCGGTCGACCGAGCGGAACACGCCGATCGGGGTGTTGCGCAGGTCGAGACCGGGCAGTCGGGACAGCGCGAAGGCGTACGCGGGGTCGTTCACTCCGGCGTCGTGCACCACGATCTCCTCGGCCGGGGTGGCCGCGGTCTCCCGGACCTCCAGCCCGAACCCGCCCGGCGGGTGGACGACGCAGAACTGCCCGTCCTTGCCGAACGTGATCGGCTGCCCGTGCTCCAGCCGGATCAGGTAGTCGTCCCGGGTGGCCGGCTCCTTGAGCTGGTCGAACGCGCCGTCGTTGAAGATGTTGCAGTTCTGGTAGATCTCCACGAACGCGGAACCCTGGTGCTGGGCGGCGGCCCGCAGCACCGACTGGAGGTGCTTGCGGTCCGAGTCGATGGTGCGGCCGACGAAGGTGGCCTCCGCGCCCAGCGCCAGCGACAGCGGGTTGAACGGGGCGTCCGCCGAGCCGACCGGGGTCGACTTGGTGATCTTGCCGACCTCGGAGGTCGGCGAGTACTGCCCCTTGGTCAGGCCGTAGATCCGGTTGTTGAACAGCAGGATCTTGAGGTTGACGTTGCGGCGCAGCGCGTGGATCAGGTGGTTGCCGCCGATCGACAGGGCGTCACCGTCGCCGGTGACCACCCAGACCGACAGGTCCGGCCGGGACACCGACAGGCCGGTGGCGATCGCCGGGGCGCGGCCGTGGATCGAGTGCATCCCGTAGGTGTTCATGTAGTACGGGAAGCGCGACGAGCAGCCGATCCCGGAGACGAAGACGGTGTTCTCCCGGGCGATGTTCAGCTCCGGCATGAACTGCTGGACGGCCGCCAGGATCGCGTAGTCACCGCAACCGGGGCACCAGCGCACCTCCTGGTCGGACTTGAAGTCCTTGGCGGTGAGCTTCAGGGCGACGGGCTCAGACATTCTTCAGGACCTCTTCCAGCGTCGTCTCCAGCTCGGCGGCGGTGAACGGCAGGCCGCGGACCTGGTTGTAGCCGATCGCGTCGACCAGGTACTTGGCCCGGATCACGTGGGCGAGCTGGCCGAGGTTCATCTCGGGGATGACCACCCGGTCGTAGGAGCGCAGCACCTCGCCGAGGTTGGCGGGCATCGGCGCCAGGTGGCGCAGGTGCGCCTGCGCGATCGACAGGCCGCGCTGGCGCAGGCCCCGGCAGGCCGCGCCGATCGGCCCGTACGTCGAGCCCCAGCCGAGCACCAGCACCCGGGCGTCGCCGTCCGGGTCCTCCACCTCGACGTCCGGCACCGGGATCGTCTCGATCCGGGCCGCCCGGGTCCGCACCATGAAGTCGTGGTTCGCCGGGTCGTACGAGATGTCACCGGTCTTGTCGGCCTTCTCCAGGCCGCCGATGCGGTGCTCCAGCCCCGGCGTACCCGGGATGGCCCACGGCCGGGCCAGGGTCTCCGGGTCGCGCAGGTAGGGCAGGAACGTGGTGCCGTCCTCGCCGTTGGGCTCGGTGGCGAACTCGACCCGCAGGTCGGGCAGGGACTCCACGTCGGGCAGCAGCCACGGCTCGGAGCCGTTGGCGACGTAGTTGTCGGACAGCAGGATCACCGGGGTGCGGTAGGTCAGCGCGATCCGGGCCGCCTCCAGCGCCGCGTGGAAGCAGTCGGAGGGCGACTTCGGCGCGATCACCGCGACCGGGGCCTCACCGTGCCGGCCGTGCAGCGCCATGTTCAGGTCGGCCTGCTCGGTCTTGGTGGGCATGCCGGTGGACGGCCCGGCCCGCTGCACGTCGACGATGACCAGCGGCAGCTCCAGCGCCACCGCGAGGGAGATCGTCTCGCTCTTGAGCGCCACGCCCGGGCCGCTGGTGGTGGTGACACCGAGCGAGCCGCCGTACGAGGCGCCCAGCGCGGCGCCGACCGCGGCGATCTCGTCCTCGGCCTGCATGGTGACCACGCCGAACCGCTTGTGCTTGCTCAGCTCGTGCAGGATGTCCGACGCCGGGGTGATCGGGTACGCCCCGAGGAACACCGGCAGCCCGGAGCGGACGCCGGCGGCCACCAGGCCGAGCGAGAGCGCCGCGTTGCCGGTGATGTTCCGGTAGGTGCCCGGCAGCATCTTGGCCGGCTTCACCTCGTACCGGACGGAGAACGAGTCGGTGGTCTCGCCGAAGTTCCAGCCGGCCCGGAAGGCGGCCACGTTCGCGGCGACCAGCTCCGGACGGGCGGCGAACTTGCGCTCCAGGAAGCGCAGCGTCGACTCGTACGGCCGGGAGTACATCCAGGAGAGCAGGCCCAGCGCGAACATGTTCTTGGCCCGCTCGGCGTCCTTCTTGGACACCGCCTGGTCGGCGAGGGCGCCGACCGTCATCGAGGTCAGCGCCACCGGGTGCACCACGTAGCCGGCGAGCGAGTCGTCGTCCAGCGGGCTGGACTCGTAGCCCACCTTGGCCAGATTGCGCCGGGTGAACTCGTCGGTGTTGACGATGATGTCCGCGCCGCGGGGCAGGTCGGCCAGGTTGGCCTTGAGCGCCGCCGGGTTCATCGCCACCAGCACGTTCGGCGCGTCGCCGGGGGTGAGGATGTCGTAGTCGGCGAAGTGCACCTGGAAGCTCGACACGCCGGGCAGCGTGCCGGCGGGCGCCCGGATCTCGGCCGGGAAGTTGGGCAACGTGGAGATGTCGTTGCCCAGCTGCGCCGTCTCGGAGGTGAACCGGTCGCCGGTCAACTGCATGCCGTCGCCGGAGTCACCGGCGAACCGGATGACCACCCGGTCCAGTTGACGGATCTGCTTGGTCACGCCTGCACCTCGCTTCGCTCAGCCCCGTCGCGCGGGCGGCTGAACCTGATGGTGACCCGGCCTTGCCCCGCCACGTGACCTCCTTGACGCGCCGCTGCGCCGATCCGCCCGTGGCTGGTCCGGCCCGCTGTCGTTTCTCACCCCAGAGCCTACGTCGAGCCGTTAGGGCATCCTTGGTGGAGGTCCGACGAGTGGGAACGAATCCGAAGGTTGTTCGTCCGGTTGTGGGCCGTTTCGGGGTGACCGCCGTAATCGAGATCACGGCCGTCGACCCTTACCGGCCGGCCGGTTCAGTCGGATGCCGGATTCGCCGACGGGTCCGGCACCGGCCCGCCCATCCGGCGCCGCAACGAGCTGGTGGCCAGCACGAGCGCCAGCACCACCAGCAGCCCGGAGACCACGATCAGGGTGACCGCGATCCGCTGCGCCGAGGTCATCGCGCCCCCGTCGGAGCTCTGACCGCCCGCGGCGATCACGCCCTGCGAGCCGGTGGGGACCGGGGTGGACGCCGGCGGGGTGGCCAGCGCCACCGCCGCGGTGATCCGGAAGCTCATCTGCATCTGCCGGGTCCGCCCGGAGCGCGGGTCGAGTTGGGCGATCACCGCTCCGGCCAGCGGCGCCTCGCGCTGGGCCTGCGGGGTGGCGGCGACCGGCAGGCGCAGGGTGGCGGTACGGCCCGCCGCCACGGTCCCGGCGTCGCAACGGGTACGCGTCGGCGCGACCACCTCGCAGCCGGGCGTGGAGAGCACGCTGACCCCGTCGGGCAGGACCACCTCGACCCGCCCCGCGGCGTCCACCCGGCCGGTGTTGCTCAGCCGGACGCCCAGTTCGGCGGGGCCGCCGCTGATGTCGAAGGCCACCTCGTCGGCGTCGAGGCTCATTCCGGGCACCGGCGGGCCGGGCGGGAAGAGGACCGCGAAGCCCTCGTTGTCCGCGGCGGTGGCCGTCCCCGCGCCGGACGCGGTGACCCGTACCGAGCCGCTGAGCGGCATCTTCCGCCACGCCTGTCCGTCGACCCGGACCCGGATCAGGCTGGTGAACTTCGCGCCCGGGGCGGCGGCCCACTCGCCGCACTGCCAGTTGCCGCCGCCCGCCGCGGCGCAGCCCGGGGTGCCCGCGTCGGTCACCCCGGCGGGCAGGGTGTAGGTGAGGTGGACCCGCCCGGCGAGCGTCCCGGTGTTGGCGACGGTCACCCGCAGCGTGGTGGTGGTGCTCCGGGCGTTCCAGTAGCCGGGGCCGAGCGCGATGTCGCGGGTGGTGACCCGTACCCCGAGGCCGCCGGTGTCCTGCTGGCTCGGCGCGGGGTCGCCCGGGGGCACCGGCCGGCCGCCGCCACCCTGCGGGGGCGGCGGCGGGGCCGGCGCGGTGGTGGTCGGCGCGGTGGTGGTCGGGGCGGGGTCGCCGGGGGCGGGCGTCGTCGGGGTGGCCGTGGTCGGCTCGGGTGCCGGGGTGGTCGGCTCCGGGTCGGGGGGCAGCGTCGGCGGCGCGGTGGTCGGCAGCGGCGCGGTGGCGGTCGGCTCGACCGGCGGGGTGGTCTCGTCCGTCGGCTCACCACCCGGCGTCGTCGCGTCGGTCGCGGCGGTGACCACCCGTAGCGCCGTCGGGGAGGCGGTGGCCAGCCCCGGCGCGGCCGCGAGCGCGACCGCCAGCCCGGTGGCCAGCGACGCCGCTACCAGTGAAGAGGTACGCCAGGCCAGCGCCCGCCGACCGGGGCGTACGTCCACGCGGGCCATCTGTCCTCCGTGACACTGGGTGAGCTTTCATTATTCGGTAACAGTTGCCGGAGGGCACTAGTCCCACCGGGAAACAAATTCGTAACGTGTTCGGTACGCCTCCCGGGCCGGTCGGGCGGGACCGGTGGCCGGTAGGCTGACCCACCGTGACCGGTTACCTGGGCTCGTACGCGACGCTCGGGCTCCTGCTGCTCGCCAGCGCCCTCTTCTTCGTTACGGCGTTCTCGGCCAATCGGGTGTTACGTCCCAGCCGTCCGGCTGATCCCTGGAGCAAGCGGACCAGCTACGAGTGCGGTCTCGACCCGGTCGGCGGCGACTGGGCGCAGGTGCAGATCCGCTACTACGTGTACGCGTACCTCTACGTCCTGTTCGCGGTCGAGGCGGTCTTCCTCTTCCCCTGGGCGCTGGTCTTCGACCGTCCTGGCTTCGGCCTGGTCACCGTCGCCGAGATGGGCATCTTCGTGGCCGTGGTGGCGCTCGGCATCCTCTACGCCTGGCGCAAGAACATCCTCCGCTGGACCTGACACCCGCGCCGGTCAGGCGAGGCCGCGGCGGGTGAGCGTCGGGGGCCGGTTGCCGCGGATCGAGGCGACCATGTCCAGCACCCGCCGGGTCGGGCGCACCTGGTGGGCGCGGAAGACCCGGGCACCGAGCCAGGCCGAGACGGCGGTCGCGGCGAGGGTGCCCTCCAGTCGTTCCGGCACCGGCAGGTCCAGCGTCTCGCCGATGAAGTCCTTGTTCGACAGGGCCACCAGCAGCGGCCAGCCGGTCCCGGTCAGCTCGTCGAGCCGGCGGGTGATCTCCAGCGAGTGCCGGGTGTTCTTGCCGAAGTCGTGCGCCGGATCGATCAGGATGCCGTCGGGGCGTACCCCCAGGGCCACCGCGCGCTCGGCGAGCCCGGTCACCGTGGTGACCACGTCGGCGACCACGTCGTCGAAGGCGGCCCGGTGCGGCCGGGTCCGCGGAGCGAGCCCGCCGGCGTGCGAGCAGACCAGCCCGGCCCCGGTCTGCGCGGCGACCCGGGCCAGCGCCGGGTCGGCGCCGGACCAGGTGTCGTTGAGCAGGTCGGCGCCGGCCGCCACCGCCTCCACCGCGACCTCGGCTCGCCAGGTGTCGATCGAGATCACCACGTCGGGGAAGGCGGCCCGGACGGCGGCGATGGTGTCCACCGTCCGGCGGATCTCCTCGGCGACGTCGACCTCGTCGCCCGGCCCGGCCTTCACCCCGCCGATGTCGATGATCTCCGCGCCCTCGGTCACCGCGGCCTCCACCGCGCGCAGCGCGCTGTCCTGGGCGAAGGTCGCGCCCCGGTCGAAGAACGAGTCCGGCGTGCGGTTGACGATCGCCATCACCACCAGCTCGCCCGGTGCGAACGTCCGCCCACCGAGCCGCAGCGCCCCGGCCATCCCCGCCTCCCGCCCGTCGCCGGCCGGGTCGCCCGGCCGCTGACGACGCTAGCCGGTCGGCCGGCGCGCCGCCGGGCCGGGACGTCACCAGGGGATCCGGGGCGCTGCGGTGGTTGGGGTCGCTCGGGGGGCGGTCGCCGTGCCACGATCTGTCCATGGGTCAGGTTCTGCTCGTACTGGTCATCGCGTTGACCGTGGCGGCGGTGGTGTTCGGGGTGACGGTGCTGGTCTCCGGCCGGGACGCCGGCCTGGCGCCGGCCGAGCCGGACGGCCGGGCCGTGCCGCTGCCGGGCAGCCGCCCGCTGCGCGAGGCGGACGTCGGCGAGGTCCGCTTCGACACCGCGCTGCGCGGCTACCGGATGGCCCAGGTCGACCAGGCGATGCGCCGGGCCGCCTACGACATCGGCTACAAGGCCGAGCTGATCGGCGTGCTGGAGGCCGAGGTCGCGGCGCTGCGCGAGGGTCGGCTGGCCGACGCCGACGCGCTGCGCCGGGCCCGCGAGGAGGCGGCCGGCAACGCGTCGGCCATCGACCCCGGGTACGCCGAGCTCACGGACGCCACGGTGACACCGGCGCACGGGTCGACCGACGCCCCGCGGGACGTCGAGCCGGGCGCGGCGGCCCCGGACGGCAGCCGGCCGCTCGACGCCGACCGGCCGGCGGCCGACGACGTCGACCGGCCGCTCGACGCGCCGGCCCTGCGCACCGCCGCCGACGCCGGGGCCGAGGCGTCCGTCGACGCCGCGCCCGCCCTGCGTACCGCGGCCGTGGACACCGACCCCCGCTCCGACGGCACCGACTCCGATGCCGACCCGGCCGGCGGGCGGCCCGGCGACAGGGTCCGCTCGGAGTCGCTGTGACCGGCCCGGAGGGCGTGGACGGCCTGCGTGAGGCCGCCCAGCCCGGGGCCGGCGAGTTCACCGCCACGGTGATCGTGGACGCCCCCGCCCCCCGGGTCTTCGCCGCGCTCACCGACTGGGAGCGGCAGTCCGAGTGGATCCCGTTCACCAGGGTCCGCGTCGTCGAGGGCGACGGCGGGGAGGGCACCCTGGTCGAGGCGGTCACCGCGCTCGGGCCGGCGGTGCTGCGCGACGAGATGCGGGTGGTCCGGGTCGACGCGCCGTACGAGGTCGGCGTCGTGCACTGCGGCAAGCTGCTCCGCGGTCCCGGCGTGCTGCGCTGCACCCCGCTGGCCCGGGACCGCACCCAGGTGGTCTGGCACGAGTGGTTCCACCTGCCCGGCGGGCCGGCCGGCCGGGTGGCGTGGCCGCTGCTCTGGCCGGGCTCCAAGGCGAGCCTGACCCTGGCGCTGAAGCGCTTCGCCCGGCTGGTCGAGCAGGGCCGGCTGCCCTGACCCCACCCGGCGCTGTCGGGGCCAGGCCCTAGCCTGTACGCCGTGACTGACCTGGTGACCGGCCCCGACGGCCTGACCCGCTGCGCCTGGGGGTCGAGCACCCCGGACTACGCCGTCTACCACGACACCGAGTGGGGTCGGCCGCTGCGCGGCGACGACGCGCTCTACGAGCGGCTGACGCTGGAGGCGTTCCAGTCCGGCCTGTCCTGGCTGACCATCCTGCGCAAGCGCCCGGCGTTCCGGCTGGCCTTCGACGAGTTCCGGATCGAGCGGGTCGCCGGTTACGGCGACGCCGACGTGGTCCGGCTGCTCGCCGACGCGGGGATCGTCCGCAACCGCGCCAAGATCGAGGCGGCGATCGCCAACGCGCGGGCCGCGCTGGAGCTGCCCGACGGGCTCTCCGCGCTGCTCTGGTCGTACGCGCCGCCGCCCCGGGCCGCCCGGCCGGAGTCGTTCGCCGAGGTGCCCGCCCTGACGCCGGAGTCCACCGCGCTGGCCAAGGCCCTCAAGAAGAGCGGCTTCCGCTTCGTCGGCCCCACCACCGCGTACGCGCTGATGCAGGCCACCGGCATGGTCGACGACCACCTGGCCGGCTGCCACGTGGCCGCCGGCCAGGTGGCCCGTGATGAGATGGGGGCATGACCGCGACCGACCACCGCGCCAGCGGGACGACCGACGTCGACGGGCCGGCTGAGGGCGCCTGGGCGGTGCTCCTGCCGGCCGGCCGGTACGACGCCGAACGCCTCGTCCACCACGACACCCTGGAGCTGCCCGCCCCGGCCGGGGAGTCCCGGCCGCGCCCCGGTGACCCGGTGGCGGTGCTGGTGCCGGAGCCGCCCCGGCTGGTGGCCCTGGGTCGGGTGGCCCGCGCGGGCGCGGACTCGCTGGTGGTGACGTACACCCGGCGGGCCTTCGACGAGCCGGCCCCGGCCGAGCAGGTGCCGGTCGCCGGGCCGGTCACCCCGCTGGACGCCGGGGTCTACCGCGAGCTGGCCGACCGGCTCGGCCCGCCGCCGCTGCGCCGCACCTGGCTGGTCAGCCTGGACCTCCCGATCGAGGCGGACTCCCGGGCCGAGGCGGTCCGGCTCTTCTGGTCGTACGTGCAGGAGCTGGGCCCGGCCGAGCTGCCCGCGTTCGTCTCCCCGTCCGGCGACGAGCTGGCCATGCAGGCGTTCGTGCTGGGCGCCGAGGCGAACCAGGACCCGGAAGAGGACGACTGACCCGGTGAGCGCCGAGCCGGCCCGGCGGACCGGGCCGGCGACAGCGACGTCAGTGGCCCTCGAAGACCGGCTTGCGCTTCTCCACGAACGCCATCGTGGCGGCCTTGTGGTCGGCGGTGGCGCCGCAGATCGCCTGGGCCTGCGCCTCGGCGGCGAGGGCGTCGGCGAGGGTGCCCGCGTCGGCGATGGAAAGCTGACGCTTGATCGCCGCGTACGCGACGGTCGGGCCGGCGGCGAGCCGGGCGGCCAGCTCCTGCGCGGCCGGCAGCACCAGCTCGTCGTCCTCGACCAGCTTGTTCAGCAGGCCCAGCCGGCAGGCCTCCTCGGCGCCGACCGGCTCGGCGAGCATCAGCAGCTCGACGGCCTTGGCGTGGCCGACCAGGCGGGGCAGCGTCCAGGAGGCACCGGTGTCGGCGGCCAGCCCCACCCCGGCGAACGCCATCAGGAACTTCGTCTTCGGGCCGCCGACCCGGAAGTCGGCGAGGAAGGCCAGCGAGGCGCCCGCCCCGGCCGCCATCCCGCGCACCGCGGCCACCACCGGCTTGGGCAGGTTGGCCAGCCGGGCGGCGATCGGGTTGTAGTGCGCCCGCACGGTGTCCAGCGGGTTCGTGGTGGTCGACTGGAGGGTCTGCACGTGCTCGCGCAGGTCCTGGCCGGCGCTGAACTGCCCGCCCGCGCCGGCCAGCACCACGGCCCGGCAGGAACGGTCGGCCTCCAGCTCGGCCAGGCTGTCCCGGAGCGCCTCCTTGAGCGCCACGTCGAGCGAGTTCATCGCCGTGGGGCGGTTCAGCGTCAGGGTGACCACGGCGTCGGTGCGGTCGACGAGCAGCGGCTCGGTCACGTTTCTAACGACCCTTCTGTCGGGCGATGCGGTTGCTGGCGTCGAGGCAGTGCTCGACGTACCGGTCGGCGGCCGGCCGCAGCCGGGCCGCGTGCCGGTCGAAGAAGCTGGCCGCGGCGGTGCCGGGCCAGCGCTCCGGGAGCAGCGCCGGGGGCAGCTGCGGGTCCCGGAACAGGAAGGTACGCCACGCGTGCACCAGCCGGAACCGCGCCGCGTACGCCTCCTCGTCGCCGCTGCGCACGGTCACCCCGGACAGCAGCGGCCGCTGCTCGGCGACGAACCGCTCGTACGCGTGCCCGATCTCGGTGAGGTCCCAGGCCCGGCGGACCACCCCCATCGCGCCCGGCGTGCCGGCGGCGTGCGCGGCGGTGAACCGCTCGTAGCGCACGCCCGCCTCCTCCAGGAGCAGGTCCACGTCGTCGCTCGCCCGGGTGGCCACCCAGGTGTGCTCGTCGAGGGTGCCGTAGCCCAGGAAGGCCAGGTTGGCGGCGAGGCGCTGCCGGTCCCGCCGGGCGGTCGGGGTCTGGAGCACCAGGAGGTCGAAGCGGCCGTCCCAGGTGACCCGGCCGGTGCGGTAGATCCGGGCGCCCGCTTCGTCGAGTCGCCGGGCGGCCTTCGGTGTGATCGAATATCCCGGCCCGGTGGCGAGCCGGAGCGGGTCCAGCCAGCCCTGGCGGACCATCCGGGAGACCGCGGTGCGCACGGCCGGAGGAGCGATCCCGAGCGGCGCCAGTAGCTTGACCAGGGCGGCGACCGGTGCACGGCCACCCCTCGGTCGGAGGTAGTCGCCGTACAGGTCGAAGAGTGCCGACCGTGCCTGCATGACCGCACATTGTGACAGGCCTTCTCAAGATAAGCTAGATGCTGTTACATCAATGCTGCTTCGGTTTGGGTCCGGCGGTGTTCATCAGGGAAAATCGTTGGTCGACACCTCCGCGTACGTTGCGGGTGGTCGTGACGAAGTGGCTGTGGGGCAACCCACCGACCCTGATACAGGTCTGAGGGGAGACAACATGGCGGCGATGAAGCCGCGGACGGGCGACGGTCCGCTGGAAGTCACCAAGGAGGGCCGGGGCATCGTCATGCGGGTCCCGCTGGAGGGCGGTGGCCGGCTCGTCGTCGAGATGACTCCCGACGAGGCCAATGCACTGGGTGATGCCCTGAAGGCGGCCGCCGGCTGATCGACCGACAGGCCGCGCGGCGACGCGCGGGCGGTTCGTCGTATCCCTGAGCCACCGGCCACGGCCGGTGGCTCAGGGTCTTCACCTGTGTACGCGGGTGGCCAGGCCCCGCACCACGATCCTTTCTCGGAGGTACGGTCCAGCGTGCTCGCCATCCGCCTGTCAGCCGGTCCGGACCGGCTCGACACCCTCGTTCTGCCCGTCCGCGCCGCGGCCGACACCGACGGGGGCGACACCCCGGCGACGCTGGCCCCGACCGGGCCGGCCCTGCCCGACGAGGTGCTGGCGGAGGCGACCGCCCTGCTGCCGGTCACCCGGCTGACCGGCCGGGCCGGCGAGACGTACGCGCACCTGCGGCCGGCCCGCACCCCGGCCCGACTGCTGCTGCTCGGCATCGGCGACGGCGCCGACCGGGCCTGGCGGGCCGCCGGGGCGGCGTTGACCCGCGCCGGCAGGGATGAGACGCACATCACGTTTTCGGTGCCGACCGGCACCGGCGCGGAGGCCGTCCGCGCCCTCGTCGAGGGGCTGCTGCTCGCCTCCTACCGGTTCCGGCTGACCGAGGCCGGCGAATCGCCCGCGCTGACCGGGGTGGACCTGCTGGTCGACGACCCCGACGCGTACCGCGACGCGGTCGAGGTCGCCGAGACCACCGCCCGGATGACCCGGCTCGCCCGGGACCTCACCAACACCCCGTCCTCGGTGAAGAACCCGCAGTGGTTCGTCGCGCAGGTCGAGGCGGCCGCGGCCGACCAGCCCGACCTGCACCTGCGGGTACGCGGGCCCGAGGAACTGGCCGCCGAGGGCTTCGGCGGCATCCTCGCCGTCGGCGGCGGCTCGGCGAGCACCCCCCGCATGGTGGAGCTGGACTGGCGGCCCGCCGACGCCCGCACCCACGTGGTGCTGGTCGGCAAGGGCATCACCTTCGACACCGGCGGCATCTCGATCAAGCCGGTGCCGGCGATGAAGCTGATGCGCAAGGACATGGCCGGCGCGGCCGCGGTGGTCGCGGCGACGCTGGGCGCGGCCGCGCTGCGGCTGCCGGTGCGGATCACCACGCTCGCCCCGCTGGCCGAGAACATGGTCAGCGGGTCGGCGTTCCGCCCCGGCGACATCGTCCGCCACTACGGCGGCCTGACCAGCGAGACCACCAACTCCGACGCCGAGGGGCGGCTGGTCCTCGCCGACGCGCTGGCCTACGCGGTCCGGGAGCTCCAGCCGGACCTGCTGATCGACCTGGCCACCCTGACCGGCGCCAACGCGGTCGCGCTCGGCAAGCGCACCGGCGCCCTCTACAGCGAGAACGACCAGCTCGCCGCCGACCTGCTGGCCGCCGTCGACGCCGCCGGCGAGGCCGCCTGGCGGATGCCGCTGGCCGCCGACTACGTCGAGCACCTCGGCAGTGACCTGGCGGACCTGCACAGCTCGCCCGCCGTCGGCGCCGGCTCGGTGACCGCCGCGCTCTACCTGCGCGAGTTCACCGGTGACCTGCGCGACCGGTGGCTGCACATCGACATGTCCGCGCCGTCCTGGGCCGACGGGGACGACGCCGAACTGACCCGGGGCGCGACCGGCTGGGGCGTACGCGGGCTGCTGCGCTGGCTGGCGACGCTGGACTGAGCCGGCGGTCCCGGCTGGCGCGCGGCGGACGCCGGGCCGGGCGGTCGGCTGCGGGTCAGCACTTCACGGCGGCGAGCAGGCCGTGCCCCACCGGCAGCAGCGCCGGGATCCAGTGCTCGGACTCCCGGAGCGCCTTGATCGTCTCCCGGACGGTCACCGTCTCGGCGTCCCGCGCGGCCGGGTCGCCGATCCGCCCGCCGGCCAGGGTGCCGTTGAGGGCCAGCACCCCGCCGGGTCGCAGCAGCCGCAGCGCGGCGTCGACGTACGCGGCGAAGCCGGTCGCCTCGGCGTCGACGAAGACCAGGTCGTACGCGCCGTCCGCGAGCCGTGGCAGCACGTCCAGCGCCCGGCCGGTGATGATCCGGGTACGCCCCGACGGAAAGCCGGCCTCGACGAAGATGCGCCGGGCGATCCGCTGGTGCTCGACCTCCAGGTCGATGGTGGTGAGCACGCCGTCGGCCCGCATCCCGCGCAGCAGCCAGACGCCGCTGACCCCGGTGCCGGTGCCGATCTCCACCACCGCCCGGGCGTTGCCGGCGGCGGCGAGCAGGCGCAGCGCCGCCCCGGCCCCGGGGGTCACCGCGTCGAGGCCGACCTCCCGGGCGAGGCTGCGGGCGGTCCGCAGCACGAGGTCCTCGCCGACGTACGACTCGGCGAACTGCAGCGCCTGCGCCGTGGGAGTGCCGGAATTGGCGACCGTGGCGATGGGACACCTCCGGGCGGCGGGAGTGGTGCGGGGGGCGGGTTGGCGGTATGAGCCTAGAGGCGAGCCTTCCGGCGCGCAGCCGCGCCGTCCGCCGTCGACGATCACGCCCGGCAAGAGCTGATGCCATCCGGCTCATCCGTGCAATCCTGGAAGCGGTATCCCTCGTTTCGCGACGGCCGCCGCACCACGCGGCACGGGGGGTCGGGGGACGGACTGGGAGGCACCGACGTGACCGACGGCTGGGACTGGCGCCAGCCCGGCGGGACTCCGGCACCGGCGGGACCGCCGGCCGGGGCGACGCCGGTGGGGCCGCCTACGGCGCCGCACGGCGCCCCGGGCGGGACGACATCGCCCTGGTGGTCGGACGCGTTGGCCGACCCCTGGCGTGACCCGTACGCGCCGGCCGCCGTGCTCATCCCGGGCGCGCCCGACGCCGGGGCCGGGCCGGAACCGGTCAGCGACCCGGACGCCCCGGGCCGGCCGAAGCTGCGCCAGCTGCTGCTCGTCCCGCTGATCACCGCGCTGCTCGCCGGGTCCCTCGGCGGAGCCCTCGGGTACGCCTTCGCGGTCCGCGGCGGGGCCGGGGGCGGGGTGGCGCTCGGCGCCCGACCGGCCGAGGCGCCGGGCCTGGCCCAGCGTCGCCCCGAGTCGCTGGCCGGGGTCGCCGAGAAGGTCCTGCCCAGCGTGGTGACCGTCCGGGTGTCCAGCCTGGGCGGGGTGAGCGAGGGCTCGGGCTTCATCGTCAGCGCCGACGGGCACGTGATCACCAACGACCACGTGGTCTCCGGCGCCACCGGCCGGGCCTCGGTGGTCTTCAACGACGGCAGCACCGCGCCGGCCACGGTCGTCGGCCAGGACCCGGAGTCGGACATCGCGGTGATCAAGGTCAGCCGCACCGGCCTGCGCCCGGTGGAGTTCGGCGACTCCGACGCGCTGGCGGTCGGCGACCCGGTGCTCGCCATCGGCTCGCCGCTCTCGCTGGCCAACACCGTCACCGCCGGCATCGTCAGCGCCCTGGACCGCACCATGCAGGCCGGGGAGCCCGGTGGCCCGGTCCGCTACTACGCGGCGATCCAGACCGACGCGGCGGTCAACCACGGCAACTCCGGCGGCCCGCTGGTCGACTCCGCGGGCCGCGTGATCGGGGTCAACTCCACGATCAAGTCACTGGTCGCCGAGGGACAGGAGGCGGGCAACATCGGCCTCGCCTTCGCCATCCCGATCAACCAGGCCAAGCGGATCACTCAGGACATCATCGGCACCGGCAAGGCCCGCCGTACCGTGATCGGCGCGCAGGTGGGCGGCGCCGGCACGGTCACCGGCGGCGCCGGCGTACGGCTGGCGGCGGTGGAGCCGTCCGGGCCGGCGGCCGGCGCGGGGCTGAAGGCCGGGGACGTGATCCTCAAGCTGAACGGCCGCCCGATGACCGAGCCGACCGACCTGATCGCGCTGGTACGCAAGTTCGCGCCGGGATCCGTGGTGACGGTGGAGTACCGGCGGGGGTCGGCCCGGCAGAACACCTCGGTGACGCTCGCCGCAGACGCCAAGTGAGGACCGGTCACCCCCTCCCGGCCGGGCACCCGACGTGCGTAGTCTTGCCCTGACGCCGACGAGGAGGCCCCAGCAGTGCTCGACAACCTGAACTGGTGGGAGATCGGTGCGCTGCTGCTCTTGGCGCTGCTGATCTTCGGTGACCGGCTGCCCAACGTCATCAACGACGGCCTGCGGATGATCCGCAACCTGCGCGGCATGGCCCGCAACGCGACCGGCGACCTGAGCCGCGAGCTGGGCACCGACATCCAGCTGGAGGACCTGCACCCCAAGGCGTTCATCCGCAAGCACCTGCTCAGCGAAGAGGACGAGCAGGCGATCCGGAAGCCGTTGCAGGGCGTCTACGACAACCTGCGGGCGGACGTGACCGGCGTGCACAACGAGCTCAAGGACGTCGCCGACGCCGCCGACCCGCGCGGCAGGGGCGGCCGCAAGGCCACCGCCACGGGCGGCGCCCCCGCCCCGGCCCCCCGCCCGAGCTACGACGACGCCACCTGACGCACTCCCCACCTGACCGAACCCGCACCACGCCCCCGTCGCGCGCGCTTCGCGCGCCCGAGCCGGGCAAGGCGCGCGGAGCGTGCACATACAGAGAAAGAGTGGCCTCCCAAGCCCGGAAGGCCACTCTTTCTCTTGATCTGTGCGGATCTTGGGGCGCGCGGAGCGCGGGGGTGGGGTGGGTCGTCAGCGGCCGGCGGGCTTGAGGCCGAGGGGCTTGCCGAGGAGGGACTCGCGGCGGACGGCGAGGCGGTCGGCGATCTGGGCCAGCGCCTTCGAGGCCGGGGCGTCCGGCTCGGCCAGCACGATCGGGTTGCCGGCGTCGCCGCCCTCGCGTACCCGGGTGTCGAGCGGGATCTGACCCAGCAGCGGCACCTGCGCGCCGATCGTCCGGCTCAGCGACTCGGCCACGGCCTGGCCGCCACCGGCGCCGAAGACCTCCATCCGCGAGCCGTCGGGCAGCTCCAGCCAGGCCATGTTCTCGATGACGCCGACCACCCGCTGGTGGGTCTGCAGGGCGATCGCGCCGGCCCGCTCGGCGACCTCGGCGGCCGCGGCCTGCGGCGTGGTCACCACCAGGATCTCGGCGTTCGGCAGCAGCTGGGCCACCGAGATGGCGATGTCGCCGGTGCCCGGCGGCAGGTCGAGCAGGAGCACGTCCAGGTCGCCCCAGTAGACGTCGCCGAGGAACTGCTGGAGCGCCCGGTGCAGCATCGGGCCGCGCCACACCACGGCGGCGTTGCCCGGGGTGAACATGCCGATCGAGATCACCTTCACGCCGTGCGCCTGCGGCGGCATGATCATGTCCTCGACCCGGGTCGGCCGGCCGTCCGCGCCGAGCATCCGGGGCACCGAGTGGCCGTAGATGTCCGCGTCGACCACGCCGACCGAGAGGCCCCGGGCGGCCAGCGCGGCGGCCAGGTTGACCGTCACGCTCGACTTGCCGACGCCACCCTTGCCGCTGGCCACCGCGTACACCCGGGTCCGGGAGCCGGGCTGGGCGAACGGGATCACCGGCTCCTCGGCGGCGTTGCCGCCGCGCAGCTTCGACTGGAGCTCCTGGCGCTGCTCGGGGCTCATCACGCCGAACTCGATCTCGACGCCCGTCACGCCGGGGACCGCCCCCACGGCGGTGGTGATGTCGGAGCGCAGCTTGTCCTTCAGCGGGCAGCCGGCGACGGTGAGCAGCAGCTCGACGCGTACGACGCCGTCGTCGCCGATCACGGCGGAGCGGACCATGCCGAGGTCCGTGATCGGACGGCGGATCTCCGGGTCGTTGACGGTGGCCAGGGCGGCCTGGATCGCGTCGGAGATGGTGCTGACGGGAGCTGACATGCCCGCAATGCTACGTCGGGGGTGTTCCGTCGCCGCCGCCAGCAGGGCCGGTGTGAGCGAATCGATGGCCCCTCCGCCGGGCCCGGGCCCCGTCGGTCAGCCCTCCGGCCGGCCGTCGCGGGCGTAGTCGCCGTCCAGGTCGTCGCGGGGCTCGTCGAGGCCCTCGCCGCCCCGCCGCACGGCCTTCTCCTGCTGCCGGCGTTCCAGCCGCTGCCGGCGCTGGGCCGCCTCGTCCAGCTCCTCGGCCAGCCGGGCCAGCTCGGAGCGGAGGAAGTCCCGGGTGGCCACCTCACCCATGGCGATCCGCAGCGCGGCGATCTCCCGGGTCAGGTACTCCGTGTCGGCCTTCTGCAGGGTGGCCCGCCGCCGGTCCTCCTCCAGCGCCACCCGGTCCCGGTCGGCCTGCCGGTTCTGCGCGAGCAGGATCAGCGGGGCCGCGTACGAGGCCTGCAACGACAGAATCAGGGTGAGGAAGGTGAAGGTGTACGGGTCGAAGCGCAGGTGCGCCGGGGCCAGGGTGTTCCAGCCGAACCAGAGCGCGATGACCACCGTCATGTAGACGATGAAGTTCGCCGTGCCCATGCCCCGGGCGATCCCCTCGGACCACCGGCCGAAGGCCTCCGGGTCGAACCGGGGCAGCTTGACGCCCCGGGGCTCGCGCGGCTGGTCCAGTCGCTCGGCCCGTCGCTGGTCAGCCATCGGCGCTGTCCGTCCCCTCGGCGGGGCCCGGGGCCGGTACGGCGTCCCGGTCCCGCCAGTCGCGCGGCAGCGAGTGGTCGAGCACGTCGTCGACCGTGACCGCGCCGACCAGCCGGTTGTTGCGGTCCACCACCGGCATCGCGACCAGGTCGTAGGTGGCCATCCGGCGGGTGATCTCCGGCAGTGGGGTGGTCGGCCGCAGCGGGTCGATGTCGTTGACCACCACCCCGCCGAGCATCTCCGCCGGTGGCTCCCGCAGCAGCCGCTGGAAGTGCACCATGCCCAGGTAGCGGCCGGTGGGCGTGGTCATCGGCGCGCGGGCCACGAACACCTGGGCCGCGACGGCCGGGGAGAGCTGCTCCTCCCGGATCCGGGCGAGCGCCTCCGCGACGGTGGCGTCCGGCGGCAGGATCACCGGCTCGGAGGTCATCACGCTGCCCGCCGTGCCGGAGGCGTAGCGCAGCAGCTGGCGGACCGGATCGGCCTCGTTCGGCTCCATCAGGTCCAGCAGCACGTCCTGCTCCGGCGGCGGCAGCTCGTTGAGCAGGTCGGCGGCGTCGTCCGGGTCCATCTCCTCCAGCACGTCGGCGGCCCGTTCCCGGTCCAGCGCGGCGAGGATCTCCACCTGGTCGTGCTCGGGCAGCTCGCTGAGCACGTCGGCGAGGCGTTCGTCGTCCAGCGCCGCCGCGACCTCGTTGCGCCGCGCGTCGGGCAGGTCCTGCAGGGCGTTGGCCAGGTCGGCGGGGCGCATGTCCTCCAGCACGGCGAGCAGGTTGGCCGTACCCCGGTTGGCGGCGATGCCGCTCAGCCCGCGCACCCGGTCCCACTCCACCTGGTGCAGGTGGCCGCGGCGGGTGAGCCGGCCGGTCTGCTCGCGGACGGCGACCCGGGACAGCGACCACTCGCCACCCCGGCTGCACTCCATCGCCACATCGACCACCGCGCCCGGCTGGCCGCCCGGTTCGAGCTGGACCCGCCGGTCCAGCAGCTCCTGAAGCACCAGCAGCTCGTTGGGGCGCTTCTCGAAGCGGCGCAGGTTGAGGGTGCCGGTGCCGAGCACCACCGCGTCCGCGTCGATGGAGGTGATCCGGTTGATGGACAGGAAGATCCGCCGGCGCATCGGCATCTCGGCGACCAGACCCACCACCTCGGGGGGACGTTGGGTCGGCCGGATCCGGGCCACCGCGTCACGCACCCGGCCCACCTGGTCACCGTTCGGGTCGAAGACGGCGACTCCGGCGAGTCGGGCGATGTAGACCCGGTTCGGCGTGCTCACGGGCACCAGCCTAAGCGCCTAGTGTTTATCAACATGTCGACCTTGGCCTACGAGATCGTGGACGTCTTCACCGATCGCCCGTTCGCCGGCAACCCGCTGGCCGTGGTGTTCGGCGCCGAAGGGCTCGCCACCGAACAGATGCAGGCGCTCGCGCTGGAGTTCAACCTCTCGGAAACGGTGTTCGTGCTGCCGCCCACCCAGGTCGGGGCCACCTACCGGGCCCGGATCTTCACCCCGGCCGCGGAGTTGCCGTTCGCCGGGCACCCCAGCGTCGGCGCGGCGGTGACCGCCAGCCGGCGCGGGATGTTCGGTGTGGGCAGTATCACCCAGGAGTGCGGCGCCGGGGTGCTGCCGATCGAGGTCGGCGAGACCGGTGCCACCCTGACCGGCGGCACCCCCACCCTCGGGCCGGAGCTGGACCCGGAGCCGCTGCTGGAGATGGCCGGCCTCACCGCCGACGACCACGCCGGCCCGGCGCCCCGGGTGGCCGGCTGCGGGCTGGAGTTCCCCTACCTTCCGGTCCGCCCGGACGCGGTGGCCCGCGCCAAGGTCAACGCGGCGGCGGCGGAACGGTACGGGGTGGAGCATGTCAGCGTCTTCTCCTGGGACGCCGAGACGCAAACCGCGCACGCCCGCGTCTTCGTGCCCGGGCTCGGCGTGCCGGAGGACCCGGCCACCGGCTCGGCCGCCCTCGGGCTCGGTGTCTGGCTGGTCGCCAGCGGGCTGCTCCCCGGCGACGGGCGCTCCGAGTACGCGGTCCGCCAGGGCATCGAGATCCACCGCCCGTCGGCGCTGACCTGCACGGTGACCGCGGAGGACGGGGCGGCGGTCGGCGCTACCGTCTCCGGCCAGGTCATGGCCGTGGCCCGGGGCGAGATCCTGGTCCCGCCGTTCGTCGGTTGACCGGTGACCGCACGCCCCACGTACGAGAGGATGCCGGTGTGACGGACGAGGTGGACGCCCCGGTGTCGACGCCCCTGGTCGACGAGGCGATGAAGAAGGCGGCCGTGGCCTGGGTGAGCGTCGGCGACGGCCCGGCGCTGGCGCTGTGGTGCGTACCGCTGGAGGGGTCGCTCTTCGTGGTCAGCGGGCCGGGCGAGCAGTCCGCGCCCGGGTTGGCCGAGGCGGCGCAGGCGCGGGTGACCCTGCGCGGCGACCACGGCGGGCGGATCGTGACCTGGCCGGCCCGGGTGACCCGGTTGGCGCCGGGGACCGAGGCGTGGGAGACCTCCGCCCCGCTGGTGGCGGCGAAGCGGCTGAACGCCCCCGGACCCACCGCCGACCTGGTGGCCCGCTGGGCGGCCGACGGCTGCGCGCTGACCCGGCTCGCCCCGGCCGGCGCGCCGGACGCCGGCCCGGACCTGCCGGCCGACTCGCTGGCCGAGGTGCCGCGCGAGACTCCCGCCGTGCACGCCACCCGTAAACCGTTCCGCCTGCACAAGGTCCGCCGCCGCTGAGTCGCCGGCCCGGCGCTCAGCAACCCACCGGCACCGCGTCGACCAGCTCGACCACCTCGCTCAGCGAACCGACGACCGGGCCGTCCCAGTCCGGCTCGGCGTCGAAGACCAGGTGCCCGGCCAGGTCGGGGGCGGCCAGCCGCACGGCGGTCATCCCCGCCCGCTGCGCGCCGGTCAGCTCCCGGCTGCCGCCGTCACCGACGTAGAGGCAGTCCTCGGGCCGCACGGCGAGCCGGCGGCAGGCGGCCAGGTAGAGCGCCGGGTCCGGCTTGCACCGGCCGACGTGGACGGAGAAGATCCGCGCGTCGAGCAGCGGGGCGACAGCCAGCTGCGGCAGGAACGCCGGCAGCTCGTGGGTGCAGTCGCTGACCACGCCGGTGCGGACGCCCCGCTCCCGCAGCGCGGCGAGCGCGGGCACCGCGTCGTCGCGCAGCCGGGTGTCGGCGCGTACCGCCCGGTGCCGGGAGGCCACCGCCGCCCGGACGGCGTCGTCGGAGGGGTGGACGCCGGCTTGGGCGCAGACCCAGCGCAGCGTCGCCTCGGCGTTGCCGTGCCGGCCGCTGGCCCGCTGGTAGAAGGTGCGGTCGAGGACCGCCGCGAGCGTGTCGACGGGACAACCGAGCAGCTCGGCGGTGGTTTCGTGGGCCGCGCCTCGCTGGACGCAGCGGGTCAGGGTGCCGAAGAAGTCGAACAGCACCGCGGGGTACCTGGGCATGGGAAAGCGCCTCCGGACGTCGAGGGATCGCCGGCGCGGACGCGCATGATCGTAACGGAGCGTTGACGCTGAGTGGTGTCCAAAGTTGTGTGAGTATTGCTCTCCGTGTCACGCACCCCGCACCGCCCGACGGTGGACCCGCTGACCGTCGGCGTCCTCGCGCTCGCCGTCGCCGCCGTCTCCTCCTCCGCCCCGCTGATCGCCTTCGCCGCGGCCCCGGCGCTGGCCGTCGCGTTCTGGCGCAACCTGCTCTCGGTCGCCGTGCTCGGCCCGTTCTCGCTGGCCCGCCGCCGGGCCGAGTTCCGGGCGCTGACCGTCGGGGCGGGCCGGCGGGAGGGCTGGTACTGCGCGCTCTCCGGCGTGGCGCTGGCCGCCCACTTCGCCACCTGGATGCCGAGCGCCCAGCTCACCTCGGTCGCCGCGGCGACCGCACTCGGCGCCACCCAGCCGGTCTGGCAGGGACTGATCGCCCGCTGGCAGGGCCGCCACCTGCCGTACGCCGTCTGGGTCGGCATCGCGGTGGCCGTGACGGGCGCGGTGCTCGCCACCGGCGCGGACGTCGCCGTCTCCGGGCGGGCCTTCGCCGGGGACCTGCTGGCGATCACCGGCGGCCTGTTCGCCGCGGTCTACACCGCGTTCGGCGAGCGCGCCCGCGCCACCATCAGCACCACCACCTACACCACCATCTGCTACGGGGTGTGCGCGCTGATCCTGCTGGTGGTGTGCCTGGTCGGCGGGGTGCGACTGCGCGGGTACGACTCCGCCACCTGGCTGGCCATCCTCGGCCTGGTCGCCGGCGCCCAACTGCTCGGGCACTCGATGTTCAACTACGCCCTGCGCCGCGTCTCGGCCACCACGGTCAGCGTGCTGATCCTGCTGGAGGCGCCCGGAGCCGCCCTGATCGGCTGGGTCTGGCTCGGCCAGCTGCCCCGCCCGCTCGCCCTGCCCGGGCTGGCCCTGCTGCTGGTCGGGGTGGCCGTGGTGGTGCTCGGTGGCGCCCGCGCGGGCCGCCGCCCCGCACCGGCCCCGGTCCCCGCCGACGCCGCGCCACCCACCGGCTGAGCGGTCGGGGCTTCGCGGGAGAACAGCGATTCCACCGCCACGACCGCCGCTCGCGCGTGAGAGTGCGGAGGGAGGTGTGGCGAGATGGCGCGGCGACCGGGCGACGAGGACGAGGCCGACAGCGGCACCGTCGTCACCCCGTCGGCCGAGTTCCCGCCGCTCGCCCCGGAGGAACTGAGCACCCTGCGCCGGATCGGCGACCGCTGGCGCGGCGACCAACCCGGCGAGCTGCCGATCGACCCGACCCTCGGTCGGCACGGGGAGCCTCCCACCCCGACCCGCTTCGGCCGGCTCGCCCCGATCGCCATGTTCCGCCGGAAGCAGCCGGACGAACTGGTCGCCACCGAACCGGCCAACCTGCCCGGCACCCGGTTCGGCCGGGCGCTGACCCGGCTGCGCCGGGCCGTCTTCGGTCCGCCGCTGTCCAGCGCGGCGGTGCTCTACGAGCGGATGCGCAAGCTGGTGGCGCTGCCGGTGCTCTCCTCCGACCTGCTCAGTTCGGTGGCGTACGGGCCGGAGGCGATGCTGGCCGTGCTGGTGCTGGCCGGCAGCGCGGCGTTGGGGCTATCCCTGCCGCTGGCCGCCGGGCTGGTGCTGCTCATGATGGCAGTCGGCATCTCCTACCGGCAGACCATTCCCGCCTACCCGCACGGCGCGGGCTCGTACATCGTCGCGGGGGACAACCTGGGCGCCGGGGCGGGGCTGACCGCCGCGGCCGGGCTGATGCTCGACTACGTGCTGACCGTGGCGGTGTCGGTGGCCGCCGGGGTGCACGCGGTCACCTCGGCGCTGCCCGGGCTGGCGCCGTTCGCCGTGCCGCTCGGCGTGCTGGTGATCGCCGTGCTGCTCGCCGGCAACCTGCGCGGGGTCCGGACCGCCGGCAACATCTTCGTGCTCCCCACGTACGCCTTCGTGGTCGCGCTGCTGGCGCTGCTGGTGGTCGGCTACCTGCGGGTGGCCGGACGCGGCTTCACGCCGGTGCCGCCGCCGGCGGTGCCGGCGGCCGAGGGGCTCGGCCTGCTGCTGGTGCTGCGGGCCTTCGCCTCGGGCGCGGTGTCGATGACCGGCATCGAGGCGGTGTCCAACGCGGTCCCGGCGTTCCGCCCGCCGGAGTGGCGCAACGCCCGCACCACGCTGGGTTGGATGGTGGCGATGCTGGTGCTGCTCTTCGCCGCGCTCACCCTGCTGATCCACCTGGCCGGCCTGGTGCCGAGGCCGGACCAGACCCTGCTCTCCCAGCTGGCCCGGGTCACCTTCCCGACCGGCCCCTGGTACGGCCTGATCCAGGCCGCCACCGCGCTGATCCTGTTGCTGGCCGCGAACACCGCCTTCAACGACTTCCCCCGGCTGCTGTTCTTCATGGCCCGGGCCGGCCACGCGCCGCGCCGCTTCCTGCACATGGGGGACCGGCTGGCGTTCAGCAACGGCCTGGTCGCCCTCGCCGCGACCGCCGCGCTGATCTTCGTCACCTTCGGCGGGTACACCGAGCGGCTGATCCCGCTCTACGCGGTCGGGGTGTTCCTCGCCTTCACCCTCTCCCAGGCCGGGATGGTGGTGCACTGGCGCCGCCGGCGCGGGGCCGGCTGGCGGCGCCGGCTGGCGCTCAACGCGGTCGGCGCCACGCTCTCCGGGCTGGTGCTCGTCACCGCGGCGGTCGCCAAGTTCACCGAGGGCGCCTGGGTGGTGGTGATCGCCGTACCGCTGCTGGTGCTGCTCTCCCACCGGGTGCACCGGCACTACCGGAACCTGCACGCCGCGCTGGCCCTGCACCCGCCGCCGGTCGGGCCCGTCGCCGCCGGGCCCGCCGAGGGCGAGGAGTTGCCCCAACAGGTACGCCACCTGGTGGTGGTCCCGATGGCCCGGCTCAACCGGGCATCGCTGCGCGCCCTGGCGTACGCGGTGTCGCTGGGCCAGCCGACCCTGGCGGTGCACATCGCGCCGGAGGAGGCGGAGGCGGACCGGTTTCGCGAGCAGTGGCGGGCCTGGGGCGACCACGTGCGGCTGGAGACCATCGTGTCGCCGTACCGGGCGGTGATCGGGCCGCTGGCGCACTACCTGGAGGCGCTGCACGACACCGGGCCGGAGCTGGTGCTGACCGTGATCGTGCCGGAGGTGGTGCTGCGCCGGAGCTGGCACCGCCCGCTGCACAGCCGGGCCGAGCAGCGGCTGCGCCGGGCGTTGCGGCCGCTGCCGGGGGTGGTGGTCACCAGCGTCCCGGTGCACCTCAGCGAGTGACCGCCGGGTGGGCGGTCAGCGGTCGTGGACCTCGATCACCCGGGTGGTCGGTGCCGCGTCGCCGATCGCCGCCCGCTGGGCCAGCCGGTCCGGGTCGGCCAGGAACCCCTCCAACCCGGCCCGCGAGGCGAACCGGATCAGGTGCACCTCGGTCCGGTCGTCGGTGCTGTGCAACCGCCGTTCCAGCCGTCCGCCGTGCCGCCCGAGCAGCCCGAGCACGGCGTCCTCGTACCGGTGGCCGGCGTCGACGGCGTCGGGTGCCAGGTCGACCACCGCCACCAGGAAGAGCCCTTCGTCCGGCGCGCTCATCCGTCGATGCCGACGGCCTCGGCGCTGGCCGTCCAGAGCCGGGCGGCGAGCTGCGGGTCGGCCGCCTTGCGCAGCGGCCGGCGTAGCTTCCGGTCGGCGTAGTAGGCGCCGTCGACCAGCCGGGACGGGTCCTGGCTGGCCAGCCAGACCAGCGTCTCCGCGCCCCGCTCCGGGCTGCGGAACGGCAGCAGCCGCATGCCGAGGGCGACCAGCCGGCTGTCCGCCCCGAACCGGGTCCGCACCACCCCGGGGTGGAAGCAGTACGACCGGACGTCCGGCCAGCGCCGGGCCGCCTCCGCGGTGAACAGGATGTTCGCCTGCTTGCTGGTGCCGTACGCGCGGACCGGCCGGTACGGGCGCAGCGTGGCGTTCAGGTCGTCCGGGTCGAGCGCCCCGCTGCGGTGCGCGCCGGAGGCGGTCACCACCATCCGGCCGATCCGGTCGGCCAGCAGGTTGCTCAGCAGGAACGGGGCCAGGTGGTTGGCCTGCATGGAGAGCTCGAAGCCGTCCACGGTGGTGAGCGGTTCCAGCACGATCGCCCCGGCGTTGTTGGCCAGCACGTCGATCCGGTCGTACGCGGCCCGCAGCCGCTCGGCGAGACCGCGTACGTCGTCGAGCACCGCGAAGTCGGCGCGGAACAGCTCGGGGCGCTCGCCGCAGGCCTCGCGTACCCGGTCGCCGGCGGCCTGGAGCCGGGCCGGGTCCCGCCCGACCAGCACGACCTGGTCGCCCCGGCGGGCCAGGGCCGTTGCGGCAGCCAGGCCGATGCCGGAGCTGGCCCCGGTCACCACCACGGTCCGACGCTCAGTGAGATCTTCCACAGGTCCATTCACCCCGGTCACGGCACGAGGTTACCGTGGCGTCACAACGCCCTTTGGGATCGTTAAGTTCTCGTTCTCGTCATCCAGGTGGCGTCGGCGTGCCCGCCGGACGCTGGAAGGAGCGCATCCTATGGCCGCAGTCGGTCGCCCCCGCCGGTCCTGCCTCGCCGTGCCGGGTTCCAGCGTCAAGATGCTCGGCAAGGCCCAGGGCCTCCCCGCCGACCAGGTCTTCCTCGACCTTGAGGACGCGGTCGCCCCGCTGGCGAAGCCGGACGCCCGCAAGAACATCGTCGCGGCGCTCAACGAGGGCGACTGGGCCGGCAAGACCCGGGTGGTGCGGGTCAACGACCTGACCACCCCGTGGACCTACCGCGACGTCATCGAGGTGGTCGAGGGCGCGGGCGCGAACCTCGACTGCATCATGCTGCCGAAGGTGCAGAACGCCGCCCAGGTGCAGTGGCTGGACCTGACGCTGACCCAGCTCGAGAAGACCCTGGGCCTGGAGGTCGGCCGGATCGGCATCGAGGCGCAGATCGAGAACGCCGCCGGCCTGGTCAACGTCGACGCCATCGCCGCCGCGTCGCCCCGGGTCGAGACCATCATCTTCGGCCCGGCCGACTTCATGGCCTCGATCAACATGAAGTCGCTGGTGGTCGGCGCGCTGATCCCGGACTACCCGGGCGACCCCTACCACTACATCCTGATGCGGATCCTGATGGCCGCCCGGATGCACGACAAGCAGGCCATCGACGGCCCGTTCCTGCAGATCCGCGACGTCGACGCGTTCCGCGAGGTGGCCAAGCGCTCCGCGGCGCTGGGCTTCGACGGCAAGTGGGTGCTGCACCCCGGCCAGATCGACGCCGCCAACGAGGTCTACCAGCCGGCCCAGGCCGACTACGACCACGCCGAGCTGATCCTCGACGCGTACGAGCACTACACCTCGGAGGCCGGCGGCAAGCTGGGCGCGGTGATGCTCGGCGACGAGATGATCGACGAGGCGTCCCGCAAGATGGCCCTGGTGATCGCCGCCAAGGGGCGCGCCGCCGGGATGACCCGCACCTCCAGCTTCACCCCGCCCTCGGAGTGAACCGGTCGGGCCGCCCCGGGCGACCGGGGCGGCCCGGTGGTCAGGAGGTGCTGGAGGCGTCCATCACCGCGAGCACGATGACCACGATGTAGAACGCGAGCAGGAGCAGCAGCAGGCCGGTCAGGATCCAGCCGACGATGATGGCCGCCTTGGCCATGCCCTCGCCGCCCTCACCGGTCTGGCGGATCTGCTTCATGGCGACGTGGCCGAGGATCGCGCCGACCGGCGCGGTGATGCAGGACGCGAAGCCGACCAGCGAGAGCACCAGCGCGGCGATCGCCATGCTGTTGGTCTTCGCCACCGGTTGGCCGTACCCCGGGTAAGCGGCCCCCGGGTAGCCGGCCATCGCGTACGGGTCGACCGGGCCGGCCTGGGCTGGGACGGCGCCCGCGTACGGGTCGGCCGGGGCGTACGGGTCCTTGCCGGTCGGCTGGGCGGGAATGGGCTGGCCGCTGACGGGCAGGGTCGGATCGGCCGACGGGTCGTGCCAGCCGCCGGGCGGTGGGGGATAGGTCATCAGGTCTCTCCGTCGCGTGTGGGTGCGCCGTCAGGGTAGTCATGACCGGACAAACGAGAGGTCCCCGTGGTGCCGCGTTGCCCGGGACGTCCCGAGCGGGCAGGATCTCGGCATGGCTATCGACGCGCGTGGTGCCGACCGTTCCGGCAGCCGACCGAGGCGGGACGTGAGCCGCCCCGGGCTGGCCCGGCGTACCCGCGCCGTCGCCACCGCCGGGCCGGACGACCAGGACGAGCCGGTGCCGGTGGCCGAGCCGGTCACCATGCGGCTGGACGGGCGGGTCGCCCTGGTCACCGGCGCGGGCAGCCCCGACGGCATCGGGTACGCGACCGCCCGCCGGCTGGCCGACCTGGGCGCCCGGGTGGCGATCGTCTCCACCACCCGGCGGATCCACGAACGGGCCGGCGAGCTGGGCGTGACCGGCTTCGTCGCCGACCTCACCGACGAGTCCGAGGTCGGCGCGCTCGCCGACGCGGTGGCCGAGCAGCTCGGCGACGTCGAGGTGCTGGTCAACAACGCGGGCCTGGCCAGCCGGGCCAGCCCGGAGGTGCTGCGCCCGGTGGCCCAGCTCAGCTACGACGAGTGGCGGGGTGAGATCGACCGGAACCTGACCACCGCGTTCCTGTGCAGCCGCGCCTTCATCGGCGGGATGGCCGAGCGGGGCTGGGGGCGGATCGTGAACCTGGCGGCCACCGCCGGGCCGGTGAACGCGCTGCCCACCGAGGCGGCGTACGCGGCGGCCAAGGCCGGCGTGGTTGGGCTGACCCGTGCCCTGGCGATGGAGATGATCGCCGACGGGGTGACCGTGAACGCGGTGGCCCCGGGCACCATCTACACGGCGGCCTCGACGGTGGCCGAGATCAAGCAGGGGATGGGGACCCCGGTGGGGCGCCCGGGCACTCCCGACGAGGTGGCCGCCGCCATCACCTTCCTCTGCTCGCCGGCCGCCTCGTACATCACCGGGCAGATGCTGGTGGTGGACGGCGGCAACAGCGTCCGCGAGGCGCAGTTCCGCTGACCCCCGCCCGGCTCAGTTGTAGGTGCCGCCGCCGTCGGAGTTGGCCCAGGCGGCCAGGGCGATCCAGCCGCAGCAGGCGAGCAGGCCGATGGCGGTGAAGACGTAGCTGAGGATCAGCCCCCAGGTGGCGAGCTGGTCACCGTCCTCGCCGGTCCGCCGGATCTGCCGCTTCGCCAGGTGGCCGAGGACGATCCCGGCCGGGGCGAAGACGAAGGCGAAGACCAGCGACAGGATCGCCATGGTGTTCGGTCCGCCGCCGCCTCCCGGTGGCGGGCCGTACTGGCCGTACGGGCCCTGCGGCGGGTACGCCGGCTGCTGCGCCCACTGCTGGTGCTCCTGCGGCTGGCCCCACTGTTGCTGGTCGGGCTGCTGCCCCCACTGCGGCTGCTCGGGCTGCTGCCCCCACTGCGGCTGGTCCGGCTGCTGGCCCCACTGCTGCTGCTCGGGCTGTTGGCCCCACTGGGGCAGCCCGGAGGGCTGGCCCGGCTGCTCGTACGGCGACGGTGGCTGCTCCGGCTCGCCGGGTGGTGGATGACTCACGTCCGTTCGCCTCCTCCGCCGCAGGTCACAGCGCCTCTCTCTTGCGGACGCTACCCGCAGCGGTGAACCTTTTCACAGCGGTTGTGTGGACTGGTCACCTTGGCCTCGACGGTCCCGGGGCCGATACTGACCGAGCGTTCAGTTACCCATGAGTAATGCGCCGATCCCCCGGAGGCTGAGATGGCCAGACTCGCCCAGACGCCCGGCCTGACCGACGTGCAGCGGTCGATCCTGGAAACCGTCCGGGAGTTCGCCGACAAGGAGATCATCCCGCACGCGCAGCGGCTGGAGCACGCCGACGAGTACCCGACCGACATCCTCGACGGGATGCGGGAGATGGGCCTGTTCGGTCTCACCATCGACGAGGAGTACGGCGGCCTGGGCGAGTCCCTGCTGACCTACGCCCTGGTGGTCGAGCAGCTGTCGCGGGGCTGGATGTCGATCTCCGGCATCGTCAACACCCACTTCATCGTGGCGTACCTGATCTCCCAGCACGGCTCCGCCGAGCAGAAGGCCCGGCTGCTGCCGAAGATGGCCACCGGCGAGGTGCGCGGCGCGTTCTCGATGTCCGAGCCGGAGACCGGCTCCGACGTCTCGGCGATCAAGTCGAAGGCCGTCCGCGACGGCGACAACTACGTCCTCAACGGCCAGAAGATGTGGCTGACCAACGGGGCGTACTCGTCGGTGGTGGCCACCCTGGTCAAGACCGACACCGGCGCGGAGTCGGTCTACGGCAACATGAGCACCTTCCTGCTGGAGAAGGAGCCCGGCTTCGGCGAGACCGCGCCCGGCCTGACCATCCCCGGCAAGATCGACAAGATGGGCTACAAGGGCGTCGAGACCACCGAGATGGTCCTCGACGGCGTCACCGTCCCCGCGTCCGCCGTCCTCGGCGGCGCGGACAAGGTCGGCCGTGGCTTCTACCAGATGATGGACGGCATCGAGGTCGGTCGGGTCAACGTGGCCGCCCGGGCCTGCGGCATCTCCATCCGCGCCTTCGAGCTGGCCGTCCAGTACGCCCAGCAGCGCCGCACCTTCGGCCAGCCGCTCGCCAAGCACCAGGCCATCGCCTTCAAGCTCGCCGAGATGGGCACCAAGATCGAGGCCGCGCACGCGCTCATGGTCAACGCCGCCCGGCTCAAGGACGCCGGCCAGCGCAACGACGTCGAGGCCGGCATGGCCAAGCTGCTCGCCTCGGAGTACTGCGCCGAGGTCGTCCAGGAGGCGTTCCGCATCCACGGCGGCTACGGCTACTCGAAGGAGTACGAGATCGAGCGGCTGATGCGGGAGGCGCCCTTCCTGCTCATCGGCGAGGGCACCTCGGAGATCCAGAAGACCATCATCTCCCGGGGCCTGCTCAAGGAGTACAAGCTCTGACCGGTGCGCCGGTCACCGTCCGGCCGGCTCGGCAGCCGGCTCCGGGGCGGTGACCGGCCCGCCCGCCAGCACGTACGGGCGCGACCGGTACTCCTCGATCGCGGCGGCCAGCCGCTGCTCGGGCACCGCGGTGTCCCGACCACCGACCACCGGCGCCGGTTCCAGCGACTGCCACCTGACCGGTCGCAGCCGTACCCCGTTCAGCCGGCCGTCCCGCTTGTGCAGGCTGACCCGGTCGATGTTCGACCAGTCGTAGGACTGGCTGCCGTAGCGGATCCCGCCGGCGGTCAGCGCCAACCGGCCGGTGAACCGCGCCTCCTGGTACGCGATCCGGCCCACCGCCGCCGCCGCGCCGAGGACCAGCAGTGTCCGGACGATCCGCCCCCACTCCCGATCGGTCGGGAACCACGAGGTGACCACCACCGCCGTCCCGGTCACCAGGGTCAGGTCCGCCAGGAGATCCGCCCAGCCGGCCAGCGACCGGCGGGCCACCAGCCCCGGCTCGACCGCGTCCCGGCCGGCCACCCGGGCCGTCCAGGCCAGCCGGCCGTTCCGCGGCGGCCACCAGCGCCGTCCCAGTTGGTGCACGCCGAACATCAGCCAGGCGAGGCAGGCGAAGCTGTCGAAGCTGGTGGACCGGGACAGCGCCAGCAGCGGCGCGACCACTGCCGCCGTGACCGCCACGGCGACCGCCAGGGAGAGCAGCCGACGCGACCAGAGCCCGTCCCGGGCCGGGGGCAGGCGCAGGCGCGGTGTCCGCAGCAGAGGCATGGGCGCAGGGTACGGTCCGGCCGCCAGCAGTCCGGCTGTCGGGCTCGGTCAGCGCTCGGGGACGCCGACCTCGAGCTGGCGGCGGGCCGAGGCGACCAGCGCGTCCGGGTCGTCGGCGTAAAAGCGGACCTCGGTGACCGGCGCGCTCGGGCCGACTGAAACCGGCCGCTCAGCCCAGCCGGGTCAGCCCGGCGGCGGCGCGCTCCACGATCAGGCAGCGGTCCTCGACGTAGTCCATGCCCGCCTCCTCGGCGATCCGCCGCGCCTGCGCCGAGACGATGCCCAGTTGCAGCCACACCGCCGGCGCGCCGATCGCCGCGGCGTCCCGGACCACCTGCACGGCGTCCGCCGCCGGCCGGAACACGTCCACCAGGTCGACCGGGTGCGGGATGTCGGCCAGCGAGGCGTACGCCCGCTCGCCGAAGAGTTCGTCGACCGTCGGGTTGACCGGGATGATCCGCCAGCCGTACCGCTGCATCTGCAACGGCACGCTGTGCGCGGCCTTGCGGGGGTCGCGGGACGCGCCCACGACGGCGATCACGGCCGAGTCGGCGAGGATCTGCTGAGCGGTACGCACCCGCCGACTCTAACCCCACCGGTGCGGTGGCCCGCCGGCTACAGCAGCGACAGTTGCTCGGCGGCGGGCGGCGCCTCCGGGGTCGGCAGCTGCCGGTTGTCGCCCCGCTCGCCCCGGTGCAGCCCGTGCCGGCGGGCCGCGATCCGCACCCGCGCGGTCAACTCCCGCTGGTACGCCTGCGGCGCGTACGCGCCCGCCCGGTAGAGCTCGCGGTAACGCGGCACCAGGTGCGGGAACTCCCGGGCCAGCCAGTGCGCGTACCACTCGCGGGCGCCGGGGCGCAGGTGCAGCGCCATCGGCGTCACGCTGGCCGCCCCGGCCGCCGCCACCGCCGCCACCGTCGCGTCGATCGACTCGTCGCTGTCGCTGAGCCCCGGCAGGATCGGCGCCATCAGCACGCCCACCTCGAAGCCCGCGTCGGTGAGCGTGCGCACCGCCTCGAGTCGCCGGCGCGGGCTCGGGGTGCCCGGCTCGACCGCCCGCCACAGCGCCTCGTCGACGAACCCCACCGAGTACGAGACGCCCACCCGGGTCACCTCGGCGGCCTGGCGCAGCAGCGGCATGTCCCGCAGGATCAGCGTGCCCTTGGTCAGGATGGAGAACGGGTTGGCGAAGTCGCGCAGCGCCTCGATGATCGGCGGCATCAAGCGGTAGCGCCCCTCGGCCCGCTGGTAGCAGTCCACGTTGGTGCCCATCGCGATGTGCGCGCCGCGCCAACGCGGGGCGGCCAGCTCCCGCCGGACCAGCTCGCCGGCGTTGACCTTGACGATCACCTTCCGGTCAAAGTCCGCACCCGCGTCGAGGTCCAGGTAGGTGTGGGTGTTGCGGGCGAAGCAGTTGTGGCTCACCACGCCGTTGGCGATGAAGTCGCCGGTGCCGGTGGTGATGTCCCAGAGCGGAAGCTCCAGCCCGAGCGCCTCGATGCTGGTCACCCTGAGCCGGGCCTGGCACTTCAGCGCGGCTCCCTCGATCGACCGCTTGCGGCTGATGGCGGGATCGGTCAGATGGAAGAAGCGGAGCCGCTCCGGCAGACCGCCGGTCAGGCGCAGTTGTCTGACGCGGTTCGGTCGCCCTGGATCCTCGAGCACGGCCCTGAAGCCGAACCGGCTCAGGGCCGCCGCCGTCTGGTCGAGGATCGTGTCGTCGCCGTTGCTGATCCTCAGTGCGCCCCGGCTGCAGCTTCCCTCCGCGTCGAAGATGCCGGCGAGGAAGCCGAGCCGCCAGTCGTCGGTCGGGTCCGCAGGCCACCGGATCAGTTCGCTGATCATTTGGACGTGCCGCTGCTTCGACGTGCGGATGCCGGCCATGGCCTGCCGGTTGCGCGTGACCGCGGAGAAGGAGAAGCGATGTGTCTCGACATCAGCCTCGCTGAGGTAGCGCTCCGTCCTTCGCAACGCTTCGTCGTCGATCAGCGCCAATCGGAACTGGTGCACGGTCCCGTAGGAATAGCTGTGGGTGCCGAGGTGGGCGTCTCCCCGCACCATGCCGCAGAGGTAGCCACGGCGGTAGTCGGCGGACTCCTTGGGGCCGGTCGCGAAGCGGCCGGTGCCGATCAGGCGGTTGTTGGTGGTCAGGTACGGGCGCTGCCCGCGGCCGTTCATCGCTCCCGTGACGTACTTCCAACCCCGCTCGGACAGGAAGCGGTGGTCACCGCTGGCGATCAGCGAGGTGCCGTCCTCCAGGGTGACGCGGTAGGCGGGCTTCGTCGTCGACCACTTGTCGAGGACGGTGGTCACGACGTAGCGGCGGTAGGCCCCCTGTTGGGCGGTGCCGTAGATCCGGTCGCCCGGCTCCAACTCGCTGATCGGCTTCGTGCGACCGTCCGCCATCAGGATCGGGGTGTCACCCGAGATGCAGTACACACACGCATGGCTGCATCCCCGGTACGGGTTGATCGTCCACTCGAACGGCACGCGGGAAGTGCCCGGCACCTTGTTGATGATCGACTTGGCCTGCACCTCGTAGAAGGTCATCCCGGCGAAGCCGGGGGTGTCGAAGGTGCGGGCGATCGCGCCGGGCAGCGCCAGCGGCAGGGGTGGAGTCGCTGGCGCTGACCCGTCGGGATGCCCCTCGTCCGGGGGAGCGGAGAGGTTCTCCCAGCGCATGACACCCATTCGAACATGTGTACGAGAAGAGCGCAAGTGACCCGCCGGACACCGGCTCCCGCCCGGCGGGCGGCGGGTGGAGGATGGAGCCATGGAGAGGTCGACCTTCGTCTACGACGGGGACTGCGCGTTCTGCACCCGGTGCGCCGAGTTCATCGAGCGGCGCATCCCGACCGGCGCCCGGGTGGTGCCGTGGCAGTTCGCCGACCTCGACGCGCTCGGGCTGACCGAGGCCGAGTGCGAGGAGGCGGTGCAGTGGGTCGGCGCCGACGGCTCCCGCGCCGCCGGGCCCGACGCCATCGCCCGGCTGCTCGGCGAGAGCGGTCCGCTCTGGCGGGTGGCCGGCGCGGGGCTGCGCGTTCCGCCGGTCCGCCTCGCCGCCTGGCCCGCGTACCGCTGGGTGGCCCGCAACCGGCACCGGCTTCCCGGCGGCACCGCCGCCTGCGCGCTGCCCCAGGAGGCGCGGGAGCGCCTGTACGGCCCGAGCGGCCGCCCCACCACCGACGCCTGAGCCGCCGCCGGCGTCGCCGCGCTACGGCGTCGCCGGCCCGACCGCCGGTGCCGGGCCGGCCACCGGTGGCGCCGCAGCGGGTACGTGGTCCGGTGCCGGCCCCTGGTCCTCCGGTGCGGGCGGGTCCGGTGCCGGGCCGGTCGGCGCGGCACCGTCGTGGCGACGGGTGATCAGCCGGCGGGCCCACACCACCGGCCTGATCCGCTCCAGCGGCAGGAAGCTCGTCATCGCCACCAGGTGCGGCGCGAACGAGATGGTGATCGTCGCGATGGTCACCAGGTGGAACGAGTAGAAGAAGCCGATCGTGGCCTGCCGCCAGCGCTCGGGCAGCAGGAACACCACGGGGCTGAGAAGCTCGAAGGCGAGGATGCCGAACTGGGCGACGAGCAGCAGGTACGGCACCTGGGCGATCAGGTCGGCGAAATCGGTGCCGCGCCGGATGATGGCCCGGGCGAGCACCGAGCCGGTCGCCCAGTCCAGCCCGCCGAAGCGCAGCTTTGCCCAGGCGGCGAGGAAGTACGTGCAGATCACGGCGATCTGGGTGACCCGCAGCGCCCAGCCGCCGGCCTCGGTGCGGGTCGGGTCGCCGTGCCGGGCGCGCCCGGCGGTGGGCAGGGCGGCCAGCGCGACGAGGAACCCGATCCGGTCGTGGTCGACTTTCCCGTAGCTCATCGCGATGATCATCCACTCGAAGTAGAGCGCGAAGACCGACCAGCCGAGCAGGCGTGGTGCGCGGCCGGTCGCGGCGAGCAGAGCCAGTGCCAGCAGCGTCCAGAAGATGGCCGCGACCATGGTGGGGGTCGGGGTGGGCAGCGGGAGCAGCCGGCCGATCAGCAACGGCTGGTAGAGCTCGCCCGGGACGTCGACCCGGGTGCGTACCCACGGGGTGAAGACGACCAGGTCGGCGGCGACGAAGAGGTAGACCAGGGTGCGGATGGCGGCCACCCGGCCGCGGGGGACCGCCTCGGTCAGCCAGCGGGTCACCGCGCCTCCTGCCAGCGCACCGTGGTCTCGTCGGTCCACCGTCCGGTGGGTCGGCCCTGGTGGATGCCGTACCAGCGGATCACGATGCGGACCTCGACCAGTTCCGGCGCGCCGGGGTGGCGCTCGGCGTACGCGTCGGCGACCTGCCGCAGCAACGTCGGGTCGGCGGTGTAGCGGTCCTGCTGGCCCTCGATCTCGGCGCGGCGGATGCCGGTGGCGTCCTGGCCCAGCGCGATCACCGCGCCGGTGCGGTCGACGCCCTCCACCCGGGTGTCAGGGGCGGGCGCGTTCGGTGGCTCCGACGTGGAGTACATCCGGAACGGCCCGAACGGGAAGTGGTCGTCGACCCCCCAGAGGGTGCCGGCGAGCAGCAGGGCCAGGCCGAGCGCGGTCGCGCCCAGCCGGACCGCGCGGCCGCGGGGGGTCAACGTCTCCATCGGGTCGTGACGATACGGGATCGGGACGTCGGGACGGTGTCCCTGCGCGGTCTGCCGCTGGCCCTGCGTGTCGGCGGGTACGCCGACGGCCGGACCCCCTGGTGGAGGGCCCGGCCGTCGTGGGTGGTGCTCAGTGCTTGTGGTCGGCCAGCTGCTTGCGCACGTCGTCCATGTCGAGGGCCTGGACCTGCTCGATCAGGTTCTCCAGCGCCGACTCGGGCAGCGCGCCCGGCTGGGCGAAGACGATCACGCCGTCCCGGATCGCCATGATCGTCGGGATGGAGCGGATGTCGAACTTCGCGCCGAGCTCCTGCTGCGCCTCGGTGTCGACCTTGCCGAAGACGATGTCCGGGTGCTTCTCCGAGGAGCGCTCGTAGACCGGGGCGAACCGCTTGCACGGGCCGCACCACTCGGCCCAGAAGTCGACCAGCACGATGCCGTCGCTCCCGGTCACCTCGTCGAAGTTGGCCGTGGTCAGCTCAACCGTTGCCATTGCACTCTCCGATCAGCGGATTGCTTTTTCGTCCCGTAGAACCAGGGCAGCCCCGGTTGAATTCCCGGCCCGGGCGGGCCGAAACCAGCGCGGCCCGGGGCGGGGCCGGCCGGAGGTCGGACAACCCATCGAACCGCATCTGTCGATCCGGCGCTGCGGAACGCAAATGCACCACGCACTTGCGTCACCTCCCGTGATGGGAGCGTTTCCAAGGAGATCCACGCCACCCGGCGGTACGAGTCGGTAACTTCAGCCTTGACAAGGGGTGACTGTACGGCTAGAGATCGCATGGCACGGCGTCGTCGACTACTCAGAGTGATGTCACAAAAAGGTAAATGTGACGTCCGTCTCTGTCGATGTGTCCACCGCGTACGGCAGAATCTCTGGCATCAGAGCGTGGGCGGCGGGTGCCGGGGAGGGCCCCGCCGCTCATTGCGTCTCCCCCCCGGATGTGCCCGGTGTGACATTTCCACTCGGCCTCCGCCCCCGTCATCGCCTTAACCACCGGTAAGGCATGCTGTGCCGAACTCCATCGCCGCCCGTCGAAGGGGACAAGGATGCAGTTCGGCCGCTACTTCGAGGAGTTCGAGGTCGGCGCGGTCTACCGGCACTGGCCCGGCAAGACCGTGACCGAGTACGACGACCACCTCTTCTGCCTGCTCACCATGAACCACCACCCGCTGCACATGGACGCGCACTACGCCGAGTCGGCGAGCCAGTTCAAGCGCAACGTGGTGGTCGGCAACTACATCTACTCGCTGCTCCTCGGCATGTCCGTGCCGGATGTCAGCGGCAAGGCGATCGCCAACCTCGAGGTCGAGTCGCTGCGGCACGTCGCGCCGACCTTCCACGGCGACACCATCTACGGCGAGACCACCGTGCTGGACAAGCGCGAGTCCGGGTCGAAGCCGGACCGGGGCGTCGTCGCGGTGGAGACCCGCGGCTACAACCAGGACGGCACCCTGGTCTGCGTCTTTCGGCGCAAGGTCATGGTTCCCAAGAGGGAGTACGCCGCCGCGGCGGTGCCGGACGGCGTCGACCCGGAGCGGCCGAGCTTCCCCGAGCCCCGCTGACCGCAGCCCCGACGGGGCCCCTTCCCACCGTGTTCTGGTCGGGAAGGGGCCCTTTTCGCGATCCGGGGCATATGCTGGCGCCGGAGGTCCTGATGAGCCACTCCCTCGCCGGAGAGCCGCCCTCTGCCGGACGCCGTGCCGCACCGCTGACCACCGCCGTCTACTCCGCCGCCGAGTGGGACCTGCTCACCACCCTGCCCGGCCGGGTACTCGTGGCCGCCGCCTCCCCCACGCCCGGCCGCCCGCCCCGCGGCGTCGCCGCCGGGCTCGCCGGGCTCGACGCCGTGGCCGCCGGCCGGGCCTCCGACAGCGACCTGGTACGCGCCGTCGTCACCGCCATCTACGCCCGCCACGACGGGGCGCCGGCCCAGACCGACCGGCTCACCGACCTGGTCGACCTCCTCGCCGCCTGCCGGGCCGCGGTACGCGTACTCGACCGGCGGGCCGACCCGGCCGACTCGGCCGCGTACCGGCAGTGGGTGGAGTCGGTGGCCGCCCGGGTCTGCCGGGCCGGCGATCCGCCCGGTCCCGCCGACCGACGGTTGCTGGACCGGCTCGGCGGTGCCCTGGGGCTGCGGTGACCGGGGCGGCGTCCGGCGGTGCCCCGGCCGGCCGTACCCTCTTGTGACCGTGACCGAGGACCAGCTCGACGTGGGTGTCGGACCGTGGCCCGGCGACCCGCCGGACGACCCGCGCTACGACCCGGAGCTGCTCGCCGCCGGCGACCGGCGCAACGTCGTCGACCGCTACCGGTACTGGCGGCGCGAGGCCGTCGTCGCCGACCTGGACGAGCGCCGGCACGACTTCCACGTGGCGATCGAGAACTGGCAGCACGACTTCAACATCGGCACGGTGGTCCGCAACGCCAACGCCTTCCTCGCCGCCGAGGTGCACATCGTCGGGCTGCGCCGGTGGAACCGGCGCGGCGCCATGGTGACCGACCGCTACCAGCACGTCCGGCACCACCCGACGATCGAGGAGTTCGTCGCCTGGGCCGCCGGGCGGGACCTGCCGGTGGTGGGCATCGACAACCTGCCCGGCTCCCGGCCGCTGGAGACCACCACCCTGCCCCGCCGTTGCGTGCTCCTCTTCGGCCAGGAGGGGCCGGGCCTGTCCGACCCGGCCCGCGCCGCCTGTGACCAGCTCTTCTCCATCGCCCAGTACGGCTCGACCCGGTCGATCAACGCCGGCGTGGCCAGCGGCATCGCCATGCACGCCTGGATCCGCACCCACGCCGGCCCCCCGCCCGCCTGAGGTCGTCAGAGGCTCGCCGAAGGGCGAAACGGCCGCTCCGCTTGACGGGCCGCTGGCCGGGGGTCACGGTGGGGATGTGAGTGTCGTGGTGAGTTGTCCGAGGTGCGCCGGCCAGGTCCGGCTCCCCGACCTGATGCACCCCGAGTCGCGGTGCGCGCGGTGCGGCCCGGTCGCGCCGCTGCACGTACCGGAGAACATCGGAGCCGAGATCATGGCGAGCGTGGTCGACCGCGTCGTCGCCGACGAGAAGGCCGAGCGGCCCCGGGTGCCGCTCTGGTGTCCGTGGCCGCTGCCGCAGGGTTGGACGGTCACCGGGGTCGGCTGGGCCGGGGACGATCCCTCCGGCGTACGGGCCACGGCGGTGGCCTGCGCCGGTCCGGCGCCACTGGGCGGGGGACCGGCCGAACTCCTGCTGGTGGCCGAGGAGCCGGGCGTCGGGCTGGGCGCCCGCTTCGCCGGAGTGTCCGGACCGGACCCGGGGCCCGAACTCGCGGAGGCGCTCACCGGCCCCGGCCCCGGGCTCGGCCACCCGGAGCACGTCGAGCCGGCCCGGATCAAGGTCGGTGGCCACCCGACTCCACTGTGGCTGGTGAATTCGGCGGCGGATCGAAGCGCGTACGCGGGCGAGGCTCGGGGAATGTGGCTGCATGCGATAGCCTGGCCGGCGAGCGCGGGTCACCTCCTCGCGGAAGACGTCGTCCTGCACGACCTTTCCGAGTGGACACCGCCCGAGCTCGTGTACGGCGCGCCGTCACCTCACCTGCACGGCAGGGCCTGACCGCCCTGACGGACTTGCGAGGGAACGGGCGCAGATATTCACTGTACGACACCATACTGATACTCTGGGTGCCGCTGCGGTAAACGGACCCGGCCCCGCGCGAGAGGATGGCCCGCTATGGTCAAGAAGGTCCTCACCTGGGCCGGCGTCGCATTCTTGATCTTCTTCGTCGCCTACCGGCCGAACTCCGCCGCGGACGTCTTCAAGTCGCTCGGCGGCGGCATCATGGACATCGCCCAGGGCTTCGGCGACTTCTTCACCAGCCTCGTCGCCTGACCGCCCATGGGCAGCCCCTCCGGACCCCCCTTCGATCCCGACGACCCCGACCGGGAGCGCCGGGAGCGGGACACCGAGCCGATCCCGCGGTTCCGTCCCGACGACGGTCCGGGTTACGGCTCCGGCCCGGGCCTCTCCGACGGTCCGTCCCTTTCGGACGACATCGGTTACGGCGACGGGCCTGGATACGCCGGTGAGGGCCGCTCCGGGCGGACCTGGGCGCGCGACCCGGAGGCCGGCTACCAGCAGACCACCATCTCCGAGGAGGAGCTGGCCGGGCTGCGGGTGGACGCCTCCGGCATGCCGATGGGTCCCCGGCGGGTGCTGCCCCTGGAGGACGAGCCCAGCTCGCTGGTCGCCCGCTACCTCTTCCCCACCGAGCGCTACCGGGGCGAGTGGAAGCGGCACTGGATCCATCTCTCCACCCCGATCGTCGTCGGCGTCGCCGCGACCTTCATCCTCGGCTACCTCTCCGGCTTCCTCGCCGGGCAGGACGTCGGCGCCCTCACCACCGTCGCGGTGCTGCTCTGGTTCGCGGTGATGGGCTGGGTCGCCTGGCGGGTCGCCGACTGGTGGTACGACCGCTTCATCCTCACCAACAAGCGGGTCATGGTGGTCAACGGCATCATCACCCGCCGGGTCGCCATGATGCCGCTGGTCCGGGTCACCGACATGAAGTACGAGCAGACCCCGACCGGCCGCGCGCTCAACTACGGCACCTTCGTGCTGGAGTCGGCGGGCCAGGAGCAGGCGCTGCGGGAGATCAAGAACCTGCCCAACCCGAACGAGCTCTACCTGCGTGTGGTCGAGGAGATGTACGAGCCGCAGGCGGTCGAGGCGCGGCTGGGCAAGGAGGCCGACGAGGCCAAGGCCGACGACGGCGCCTGAAGCTTTTCGTCCGTTCATCGGAGGAACTGCGAACCTTTCGCCGTCGACCCCGCCGCCTCGGCCATGGCACCCTGCCTGCAGGGACGGGGTGCGGAGGTGACGCGTGGCCGAGCGGGATCCGCTCGAGGAGGAGTTCCGCGACTTCGTCGCGGCGCGCTCCAGTGCCCTGCTGCGCACCGCGTACCTGCTGGCGGGGGACTGGGCCACCGCCGAGGACCTGCTCCAGACCGCGCTGACCAAGACGTACCTGGCCTGCAAGCGGCTCGGCGGGATCGAGGCGATCGAGCCGTACGCCCGGCGGGTCATGGTCAACACCTCGACCAGTTGGTGGCGGCGGCGCTGGCACGGTGAACGCCCCACCGAGGTGCTGCCCGAGCGGGCCGGGGTCGACGAGATCGAGCAGCAGCTCGACCGGGACGTGCTCTGGCGGCACCTGACCGCGCTGCCCGCCCGGCAGCGGGCCGTGCTGGTCCTGCGCTTCTACGAGGACATGTCGGAGGCGCAGACCGCCGCGCTGCTGGAGATCTCGCCCGGCACGGTCAAGAGCCAGACCTCCCGTGCGCTGGCCACCCTGCGTCGTCGACTCGGCGAGGAGGCGGCACGGGAACTGCCGGAGACGGCGACCCAGACCGAAGGACGGCCCGCGTCGTCCGGGGCGGCTGCGGTCGTACCCCCGGAACCGGCCGGCCCCCGGCGTGCCCCGCAGGCCGGGCGGCCGGGGCGGACGGCCGGGAGCGGCGCGACCACCCCGTCGCCCCGCCCGGCCGAGGCCCGCGGTGCCGGCCGGGACGTGCCCGCCGGAGCGGGTCGGCGGCCCGAACTGCCCGTGCCCGGTGCCGTCCGCCCCCGGGCGGCCGTCCCGGCGGAGACCCGGTGAAGCCGACCCGGGCCGCACGGGACAACCAGACCGGCGGCTCGGAGCGTCCAATGGCTGTGACGCAGGACGACCTGGAGCGGGCGCTGCGGGAGACCTTCTCCCGCCAGGTCGCCGTGCCTCCGCCGTTGGCCGCCGATCCGGCGGGGCTGGCCATCGGCCGGGCCCGGCGGATCCGTCACCGGCGGACGCTGACCGGGCTGTCGCTGGCCGCGGTCGCCACGGCGGCGGTGACCGCCGGGATGGCGCAGCTCGGGGGCCACCCCGGCCGCTCCACCACGCCCACCGTGGTGCTCGGCGATCCGCGCGGCGGGGCCACCGCGGCCGCCTGGCCGGTCGCCCCCGCCCCACCGGCCCCGCGCGCCGGGGGAGACGTCGAACTGATCGTCGGCGGTGCGCTGGTCACCGCCGAGGGAGAGCGGTACGACCTGGGCATCGGCCCGGTCGAACGGGCCCAGCGGCTGCCCGAGCACGGCGGCTGGCTGGTGGTGGGGGCACCCACGCCGGCCGGGCGCACCCTCTGGGTCGTGCCGTCCGGCGACGCCCCGCAGGTGCTGCTGGCCGGTGCCGAGGCGGTCGTGCTGAGCCCGGACGGCCGGCAGGTCGCCTGGCGGGACGGCGACGGGCTCTTCGCGGCCGGCCTGGTCGCCAACCGGCTCCTCGCCACCGCCGGTACGACCGCCGCGCAGGGCGCCACGCCGGTCCGCTTCGTCGGCGACCGCGTCCTGGTGCGCTCCCGCACCGGCGGCCACCTGCTGTGGCGGCCCGCCGCCGGCCCACTGCCCGACGGCGACCGCCGGGTCCTCGACGTCTACGGCGCGCTGCCCGACGGCCGGCCCGTCGGGCGGGTGCCCGCCGACGGGAATCCGGGCCGGTCCTGCCTGGCGGTGCTCGACCCGGCCGATCTCGCGCCGACCGCCACCGGCTGCGCGGCTCCGCTGGCCGGGGACGGCCTCGGCGCCGTCTCCCCCGACGGCCGGTGGCTGCTGGTCAACGGCCGTACCGGCGGGACGGACGGCGCGCTCCTGGTGGACCTCACCGGCCCCGAACCGGGCCACGCCGCCCGGGCCGCCGGCCCGACGATCAGCGGCGAGGTGGCGTGGAACGGCGCCACGATGGCCGCCTACGTCGACCGGGGCGGGGCGCTGGCGCGGGTCGACCCCGACAAGGTGCTGGCCGGGGGACGGGCCTCCACGACGATGCTGAGCGGGGTCACCTCCGGCGAGCGCCCGGTCGTGGTGGCCGGCGCCTCCTGACGGCCGGGCGGTAGCGTCGGAGCGTGATCTCGCGTCCGGCGATCGACCTGCACACCCACTCCACCGCCAGCGACGGCACGCTGAGCCCGGCCGAACTGGTCCGCGCCGCCGCCGACGCCGGGCTGGACGTCGTCGCCATCACCGACCACGACACCACCGCCGGCTGGGACGCCGCCGTGCGGGCGCTGCCGCCCGGCCTCACCCTGATCCGCGGCGCGGAGATCTCCTGCCGGTGGCACGGGGTGGAGCCGGCGATCCCGCTGCACCTGCTCGCGTACCTCTTCGACCCGGACCACCCGGAGTTCGTCGCCGAGCTGGCCCGGGTGCGGCTCGCCCGTGAGGTGCGCGGCGAGCGGATCGTCGAGCTGCTGCGCGCCGACGGGGTCGACATCAGCTGGCCGGAGATCATGGCCGCGGCCGGCGGCGGGACGGTCGGCCGGCCGCACATCGCCGCGGCGCTCATCCGGGCCGGCCTGGTCGCCACCACCACCGAGGCGTTCGGGGCGGACTGGCTGGGCGAGCGTTACCGGCTGCCGAAGGAGGACGTGGACGTGTTCCGGGCGGTCGAGCTGATCCGGGCCGCCGGGGGCGTACCGGTCTTCGCCCACCCCCGGGCGACCCGGCGGGGCCGGATCGTGCCGGACGAGCTGATCGTCGAGCTGGCCGCGGCCGGGCTGGCCGGCCTGGAGGCCGACCACGAGGACCACTCCCCGGCCGAGGCCGCGCACGTGCGCGCGCTCGCTGCCGAGCTGGGCCTGCTGGTGACCGGCTCGTCGGACTTCCACGGCACGCACAAGACCGTCCGGCTGGGCGCGCACACCACCGCCCCGGAGGCGTACGAGCGGATCGTCGCGGCGGCCTCCGGAGTGACCGGAGTCGCTTCCGGCTGATCCGCGTTTCCGTCCACAGCGGCGCGACTACGGTTAGCCGGTGGATCTCAAGCTCTTCGGTGAGGTCTTCGTGACCCTGCTGGTAATCGTCGACCCGCCGGGCATGATGCCCATCTTCCTCGCCCTGACCGGGCCGCTGACCGCGCGCGACCGCAACCGGGCCGCCTGGCAGGCGGTCGCGTTGGCGCTCGGCGTGATCGTGATCTTCGCGGTGGCCGGTCAGACGCTCCTCGACTACCTGCACGTGGACCTGCCGGCGTTGCAGGCGGCCGGCGGCCTGCTGCTGGTGCTGGTCGCGCTGGAACTGCTGACCGGCAAGGCCGACGACCCCAGCCAGCAGGTCACCTCCAACATCGCGCTGGTGCCGCTGGGCACGCCGCTGCTGGCCGGTCCGGGCGCCATCGTGGCGACCATGCTCTTCGTGCAGCAGGCCGACGGTCTCGACGACCACTCCGCGATCGCCGCCGCGATCGTCGCCGTGATGATCGCGGTCTGGATCGTGCTGCGCTTCTCCGGCGGCATCGTCAAGATCCTGCGCCCCGGCGGCATCGAGGTGCTGACCCGGATCGCCGGCCTGCTGCTGGCCGCCATCGCCGTGCAGCTCATCGCCGACGCGGTCGCCGCCTTCGTCACCCAGTACGTGAACATGACCTGACCCGGCCCGGCCCGGCGGCGGTGCGGGCGTGGCGGTGTCGGACCCGGGTGGCAGGATCGGACCCGTGCGACGAGCCTCCTCCGCCGGACGATCCGCGGGCGCCCCCCGACCCCGTGCCGAGCAGGCCGAGCAGTTGGGCTTCGAGGGCATGCCGGAGCGGCTCTTCGTCTGCACCCCCAGCAAGCTCGGCGCGTACGAGGACTGCCCCCGCCGCTACCGCTACTCCTACGTCGACCGGCCCGCCCCGCCGAAGGGGCCGCCGTGGGCGCACAACTCGCTCGGCGCCAGCGTGCACACCGCCCTGAAGAACTGGTACGCGCTCACGCCGGAGCGACGCCGGCCGGAGGCGCTGGCCGGGCTGCTCAAGGGCACCTGGGTGCGCGAGGGCTACCGCGACGACGAGCAGGAGCGGCAGGCCTACCGGCGGGCGCTCGGCTGGCTGGAGGCGTACGTCGAGACGCTGGAGCCGGGCGCCGACCCGCTGGGCGTGGAGCGGGTGGTCGCGGTCCGCACGGCGGTGCTGGCCTTCAACGGCCGGGCCGACCGGATCGACTCCCGACCCGGGCCGGACGGGCCCGAGCTGGTCATCGTCGACTACAAGACCGGCCGCACCGGGCTGGACACCGACGACGCGCGGGGCTCGCAGGCACTGGCGCTGTACGCGTACGCCGCCGAGCGGACGTTCCGCCGGCCGTGCCGCCGGGTGGAGCTGCACCACCTGCCCACCGGGACGGTCGCCGCGCACGACCACACCACCGAGTCGCTGGCCCGGCAGCTCACCCGCGCCGAGGACACCGCGCGCGACATCATGGCCGCCGAGCGGGCGGTCGCCGACGGGGCCGACCCCGACGAGGCGTTCCCGCCGGTGGCCGGGCCGCGCTGCGGTTGGTGCGACTACCGCCGCAGCTGCCCCGTGGGGGCGCAGGTGCCCGGCCGCGAGCCGTGGGCGGCGATGGACCGCCCGGCCGCACCCGGCGACGACTCCGCCGCGGTGGCGGGCGGCGGTAGCTGAGGCGGGAAGCCCAGGCAACCAGCGGCACGGTGCCCTGAGCGGTGGTCTGCAGCCCGGATCGAGGTGGTCGCGGCTGCACGCCGGCACGCGTCGTTTCCGCCGTCGCCCGCCCGCCCCGCGATGTGTCCGGCTTTCACCCAGAGTGATGCCCGTGCCGCAAGACTCGAGAATGAGCGATATGCCTGTCAGGCATAAATATTCCGCTCAGGCATATCGCTCACCAGGGTGTGTGCCGGCTGGCGCGCTTCGGCGGTCAGCGCCCGTTGTCAGACCAGCCATGGCTGGTGGATGCCGAGCCGACCGCTCCGGGCGGCGGCTTCGGGGTGACCGACCGTCACCGTCGCAGGTCAGGTGACCGTCGCGGCGAGTCGGGCGGCCCGTTCCTTGGCCGCCTGCTGCATCGGGCCCTCCCGCCAGTCGCGGGGCAGCGCGGCCAGGGCGAGGCGTAGCGCGCGGACGCCCAGGTCGGCCGAGAGCGCGGTGGTGGGTAGCCCCAAGCCGCCGTACAACCGCAGCGCCCAGGACGGCAGCAGGCCGAGCGCGGTGCCGGCGATCCCCAGGTACGCCCAGCGGGGCGGCCCGAGGCTCAGGCCCAGTCGGGCCGGCAGGCTCAGCTTCCACGGGATCGGCGGCGCGGTCAGGAACAGGGCGGTCTCGGCCGCCTCCCTGGTCACCCGCAGCTCGGGCCGTACCGATCGGTAGTAGTCGGCGACCTCGGCGGCGCTGCCGGGCACCTCGGCCGGGTCGAGCCCGACCAGCGCGGCGGCGCGCCGCTGCTCGGCGTAGTAGCCGTCCACCTCGGCGTCGGTCAGCGACAGCCCGGCCCGGCGGGCGGTGCTGACGAACGACTCGACCTCGGTGACGTGCACCCAGCGCAGCAGCGCCGGGTCGTCGATCCGGAACTCCTCGCCGGTCCGCGGGTCGGTGGCGCGCATCCGGGCGTGCAGGCCGCGCAGCCGGCGACCGGCCGCCTCCGCCTCGGCGGTGGTGCCGTAGATGACGGTGCCGACGTACGTGGCGGTCCGGACCAGCCGGCCCCACGCGTCGGTGCGGTAGTTGCTGTTCTGCGCCACCCCGGCCATCGCCCGCGGATGCAGCGCCTGGAGGTAGAGGGAGCGCAGGCCGGCGACGATCAGGACCGGCTCGTCGTGCACCTTCCAGGTGACCGAGCCCGGACCGAAGAGGCCGATGTCGTCGGAGTCCACCGCCCAAGAGTGCCACGGGACGCTCGGGTGCGACCCGCTCGTCGGGTCACCCGGCCCGCGGCGGCGACGTCGACGGCGAGCGGGGTGCTGCGACCTTGGGTCAGGCGTCGGCGGAGCGGCGGGCCTGGCAGGTGGGGCAGAGGCCCCAGAAGGTCACTTCCGCCTCGTCGACCTCGAAGCCGTTCGCGGTGTTCGGGTCGAGGCAGGGGGCGCCACCGACGGCACAGTCGACGTCGGCGATCTCGCCGCAGCCCCGGCACACCACGTGGTGGTGGTTGTCGCCAACCCGGGCCTCGTACCGGGCGGGACTGCCGGCCGGCTCGATCCGGCGGGACAGGCCGGCGCGGGAGAGCGCGCCGAGGACGTCGTACACCGCCTGGGTGGAGACCGAGTCGAGACGTTCGCGTACCCGACGGGTGATCTCGTCGACCTCCAGGTGGCCGCCGGCGGCCAGCACGTCCAGGACGGCGAGGCGCGGCCGGGTGACCCGCAGGCCCCTCGACCGGAGCAGCTCCTCACCACTGGACATGAGGCAATGACAGCACGGGGTCACCGGGTCGACAAGTGAACCCGGCGGCACGTGGCCCCGGCCACAGCTCAACAGCATTGTCGTGGCCGGTGAACCGCATCGGCTGACACCGCGTGTGTCCGATCGGGGGCGTGCTGCGACGGATGGATCGTCGTACGCTTTCGCGGCCAACCGCATCCATCGTCGGAGGTGTCGGTGTTCAAGGAGATCAACGGCCTGCCGGGCCACATCCTGGTGATCCACGCGGCGGTGGTGTTCGTTCCGCTGCTGGCACTGCTCGCCTCCGCGTACGGGCTGGTGCCCCGCTGGCGTCCCCGGCTCGCCTGGGCGGTGGCGATCCTCTCCGTGGTGACGCCGGTGATCACCTGGGTGGCCACCGAGTCCGGCGAGGCGTTCGAGGAGTTCCTGAAGGGCAAGAACTACCCGCCCCAGTTGCTGGCCAAGATCGAGGAGCATTCCGAGTACGGCGACACGACACTCTGGCTCACCGTGGGGCTCGCCGTGGCGGCCCTGGTGCTGCTGGCGCTGACCAGCGACCGGGTCCGTACCCCGCGCCTGCCGTCCTGGGTCAGCTGGCTGCTCACCGGCGTCATCGTGGTGCTGGGGGTGTTCGCGCTGATCTACGTCGTGCTGACCGGCGACACGGGCGCGCAGTCGGTCTGGGGCAACACCCTCTGACCGGTCGTCCGCCTCAGAAGAGCGCCCGGGAGCAGAGCAGACAGAGCAGCACCAGCAACACCGCCCCGGCCACCCCGCCGACTGCGTAGGTGACCCGCTGCGCGCGCTGCTCCGCCGCGTCCATGGCCTCCATGTCCTGCGGCGGCAGCGCCCGCGGCGGCGTGGCCTGGAGGTGCACCGGCGGTCGCCAACCGGGCGGCGGCGGGGTGGTCGGCGGCGGACCGGCGTAGCCACCGTCGGGCCGCGCGGCCGCCTGCCCCGGGACCGGTGCCGGGGGTACGTCCGTCGGGGCGGCCCACGGTGACGGCGAGGTCGGCGCGGCGGGCGTGTCGGCAGCCGCCACGCCGTTGGTCGTCGCCCTGGTGCCGGTCGCCGGCTCGGAGGGCTGCGACCCCGCTGCCGGGGTGAGGCCGAAGGTGGGCTCGCCGAGCGTCGCACCGTCGGTGCCCGGGGTGGTCCGGCCGGTGTCGGGAGTCGTCCGGTCGGTGTCCGGTGCCGTCGGCTGGGCCTGCTCGGGCGGCCGTCGCCAGAATTCGTCCTCGGAGCTGGCACCACTGGGCGTCGTCACGCCGTCCGACGCTACCAACGCGGGGAGCGCGCGGCCGCGCGACGCGGCGACGGACTGGGTGCTGCTGACAGCGCCGAGGTGGCGGCGACCGGGACTGGTGTGGTTCGCAGCCGAGCCGCGGGAGGCGCAGTCCCCGATCAGGCTCGTCCGGCCGATGAGGCCGGGCGGCTGCACGCTCGCCGTCCTGGTCCACGTGTGGCCGCCAGGATCGGGCTGGGCTGGGATAGTGTTGCCGCTCGTGAGCATCGAGGAGCCGGACGTGCGCGACGACGACCGCGCCGTCGATCTCAGCGAGGATTTCGTGGTGCTGCCCGAGCAGACCGTGGACGACACCGACCACGGTTGGGGTGAGCGCATCGGCGGCAACGACGACTGGCTGCTCGCCGAGCGCCCGCCGCACTGGGGCTGACCCACCCTTCTTCCGTCCGGTCGGCGGGCTCTCCGACAGCGTCCCCATGATCAGGTAGCAATTTCCGAGGCCCGCGTCGGCGTGTCGCCTCGGAAATAGCCACTCGATCAAGGAAGCCCCTGCTGAGACGCGATCGAGGCAGCCGCTGGTGGAGATCAGGGCAGCAGCCTGTGCGGCAGCGCTCGTTCCGTCAGGCCCGTGCATGGGGCGGACGGGCGGGGTCAGCCGCGTACCACGACGGCGAAGCGACTGCCCTCCGGCTGGCCGACGGCACGTTGTGCCTGGTCCGGGCGGAGCGCGAGGTAGAGGGCCGAGGATCCGTCGGCTGCGTCGCCGCCCACCACGTCGAGCACCAGCGCTCCGGAGGCCACCAGTCCGGCCTCCACCGGCGCCCGGCCGGCTGGTACGACCAGCAGGTCGACCCGGGCTCCCGGCCGCAGCACGGCGAGCGCGGCAGGTTCGGCCAGCCGCACCGGTACCCCCACCGACCCGCTCGGCAGCGGCAGTGCGCCCGGCCGACTACCTTCGGTCGACGGCCCCGCCCCCGGCCGACCACCTTCGGTCGACGGCCCCGCCTCCGGCCGACCACCCTCGGTCGACGGCCCCGCCTCCGGCGGACCACCTTCGATCGGCGGCCCCGCCCCCGGCCCGCCGGACGGCTCCCCGCCCGACAGGTCCCCGGCTGATCCGGTCCCGCCCGCTGATGCGGCCGGCGTGCCTCCGGCGGTCGTGCCCTCAGCCGAGGAGCCCGGTGAGGGCGGAGCCGAAGTGGGACAGCCGCCGGACGAGTCGAGTACGACCACCGCGAGGCCCAGCAGGGCAGCGACCAGCCCGAGGCGCAGCAGCGTGCCGCTGCCGGGCCGACGGAGCCAGCGCACCGGGCGCAGGGAGTCCCTCCCGTCCGGGCCACCACCAGCCATGCCGCCCACCTTCCACCTCGCCGTCGAGCCCCCTTGGAACCCAGCGCGTGCGTCGCCGTCGCGCCGCCCCGCATCCCGAGGGTCGACCGCCGGCCCTCGCCTCGCTGTCCGGCCGACGTCGCGGCGCTCGGACAGCACGTTAGGGGGCAGGAGCGGACGCAGCAATGCCGTGTGCACCGGCCTGTGGACAACCGGCAGGGCTGTGGACAACCCCCAAAGCGGCGCTCGACCTGCTAACGGAGGTCAGCCCGGACGAAGCGACTGATTGCCCAACTCCGACGCCCGCCAGGCTGAGTCGTTTGCGTCATCAGATCCATAGCGCCGCACACCGGGTCGCAAGCCGGCCAGTTCCCCGCCCCGGGACCACGCCACCCAGGAGAGACAACCCTGGCTCGGCCACCGGCCGGCGCCTGATCAAGCGAGGACCAGGCGGGGTGAGGGGAGCGCGTACGCCGAAAGCCCCCGCGGCCCAGACAGGGCGGCGGGGGCGGTGGCGTTCGAGATCAGGAGGAGGCGGAGGTGCTGGCCGCGGCCTTGGCCGACCCGCCGTTGGACGAGCCCGACGAGCCCGACGAGCCCGACGTGCTGCCGCCGTTGGACGAGGTGCCCGACGACCCGCTGCCCGACGAGGCGCCGGTGTCCGACTTCGCCGGCTTCGGGGTGGTGCTGCCGGTCTTGCTCTCCGAGCCGGAGGAGCGGGAGTCGGTGCGGTAGAAGCCGGAGCCCTTGAACACGACACCAACCGAGTTGAAGACCTTGCGCAGCCGCCCCTCGCACGCGGGGCACTCGGTCAGCGGCTCGTCAGAGAAGGACTGCACCGCCTCGAGCTGGTGGCCGCACGTGGTGCAGGCGTACTGGTACGTGGGCACGATCTCCTCCGGATCTGGTACGGCCGGTTGGCACTCGACGGTTTCGAGTGCCAATGGTGCGTCATGGGGCCCGGGTTCGTCCAGCGGACGTGGGGGGATCGACACCGGGCGCGTCGGTCAGCGTACGCAGACCGCCCGACGGGGTGATTACGGCGTGCACCGGGCGGTCGTGCGGCTGGGCGGGCAGTGCCTCGACCAGCTCACCGTCGTGCAACAGCGCCACGATCAGGACTCTTCCCGGCACCCGGGCCAGCGCCCGGTCGTACGAGCCGCCGCCCCGCCCCAGGCGCAGGCCACGGTGGTCCACCGCCAGCGCCGGCACCACCACCAGCTCCGCCTCGCCGATCGCGGCGCGGCCCAGCCGGGGGCCGGCCGGCTCCCGCATGCCGCGCCCGGCCGCCACCAGCGAGTCGGGCCCGTCGTACGCCGCCCAGTCGAGGTCCAGGTCGTCGCGGAGCACCGGCAGCAGCAGCTCGGCCCGGCCGGGCAGCGCCCCGCGCAGCGCCTCCGGCAGCTCCGGGCCGCCCGGCTCGGAGCCCACCGGCACGTACCCGGTCATCCGGCGCGGGCGCAGCCGGCGTACCAGATCCACCAGCTCGGCCCGGACGCGCGCCGCGGCTTCGGCCCGCTGCGCAGCGGTCAGCGCCCGGCGGTGGGCGAGCAGCGCGACCCGCGTCTCGCGTTTGGCCTCATGCGCTCCATCAGGAAATTCGGGCACGCAACACTCCCTTGCGCAAACCGCGTCTTCCGGTCGCTCTGTGTCAGCATCGCAGGAACGGGCGCGGAACTTCCGGGGGGAAGCTTGACGCTACGCGGGCGGTTGACGGCGGCCTTCCTCGCGGTGGTGCTCGGCCCGGTGCTGCTCGGAGCGGTCTTCGTCGGCACCACCCTCGCGGCCGTCGACCGCAGCCGCTCCACCGAACGCCTCGGGCTCGCCGCCTCGACCGTGCGTACCTCGGTGGACGCCCTCTGCCAGCAACTCCGGGCCGCCGCCGACGCGGTGGCGCTGCGTACCGATCCCGCCGCCCGGGCCGGCGCCGCCACCCAGGTGGTCAGCCGGGGCCTGGCCGGCGCGGTCCTGGTCACCGACGTGGCCGGCACCACGACCTACGCCACCCCCGGCGCGCCCCCGACGCCCTGGCAGGACTGCTCCGGCGACCGGACCGTTGCCGGGCCGGTGCGGGCGCTCAGCGCCCGGGTGGACCTGCGCGACCCGGCCGGCGTCGCGCTCGGCACCGTCGCCGCCGCCCAGGTGGTCGACCCGGCGTTCGTCGCCCGGCTGGCCGCCGCCACCGGCGTCGCGGTCACCCTGCTCGACGGCCCCGCCGCCCCCGACCGGGTCACCCACACCACCGAGTCCAACCGGGTACGCGAGGCGGTGCTCGCCGCCGCCAGCACCGTCGACGGCGACCGGGTCACCGAGACCCCCGACGGCAGGTACGTGCGCCGCCTCGGCCCGAGCCCGGGGCAGCCGCTGCCGCTGGTCCTCTCCGTCCCGGGTGAGCAGCCGGCCGGGCTGCCCGCCGTGCTGGTCGGCGCGGTGCTCCTCGCCGCCGTGCTGGCGGTGCTGGCCGCCTGGCGGCTGGCCCGGGTGACCACCCGGCCGCTGGTCGAGCTGGCCGGCGCGGTGGACCGGGTGGCCCGCGGCGACCTGACCGCGCGGGTGCCGGTGCGCAGTCGGGACGAGATCGGCCGGCTGGCCGGCGCGTTCAACCGGATGACCCGGGAGACGGCCAGTTACGTGGCGGCGCTGACCAGCAGTCGGGACCAGTTGCGGGGGCACCTGGCGGTGCTCGGCGACACCCTGGCCAGCACCCACGACCTGCAACGCATCCTGCGGGTGATCCTGCACAGCGCGCTCGCGGCGACCGGGGCGCGGGCCGGGGCGGTGCTGCTGCTCGACCCCGACGGCGTGCTGGTGGGGCAGTGCGCCGAGGGGCTGGACGACCGGGTGCCGGACGCCGAGCCGCTGCGGGTGCCGCTCGGCACCGGGGTGATCGGCGCGGTCGCCGCCACCGGGGAGCCGCAGCGCGGCCGGGTCGAGCCGGCCGAGGCGCCGGCGGGGGAGCCGCGCTGCGAGACGTACGTGGCGGTGCCCTTCGCCGCGCCCGGCGGCGCCGAACCGGCGGGCCGGGAGCCGGCGGTCGGGGTGCTGGCCCTCTACGACCGGCTGGGCGGCGAAGAGTTCGACGACGACGACCTGGCCACCCTGCGCACCTTCGCCGGCCACGCGGCGGTCGCGGTGGAGAACGTCCGGGTGCACGAGGAGGCGCAACGGCTCTCGCTGACCGACCCGCTGACCGGGCTCTGGAACTACCGCTACCTGCGCGAGTCGCTGCGCCGCGAGGTGGAACGGGCCAGCCGGTTCGGACGGATGCTCAGCATCCTCGCCCTGGACGTGGACCGGTTCAAGCGGGTCAACGACACGTACGGGCACACCGCCGGCGACGTCGTGCTGGCCGAGTTCGCCCGCCGGATACGCGGCGAGATCCGGGAGGTCGACCTGGCGTTCCGGCAGGGCGGCGAGGAGTTCGTGGTGCTGCTGCCGGAGACCGACGCCCGGGGCGCGGCGATCGTCGCCGAGCGGTTGGGCGCGGCCGTGCGGGACACCCCGATCGTGGTCGACGAGCATGTGGCGATCACGGTGACCGTCTCCATCGGCATCGCCGTCTACCCCGACCACGCCAGCACCGGCCAGCAGGTGCTCGACGCCGCCGACGAGGCGTTGTACGCGGCCAAGGCCGCCGGGCGGGACGGTTACCGGGTGACCGGGCTGCGCCCCGACGCGGTGACCGAGGAGATCCCGGTGCCGGCCGGCGCGGTCAGCCCGGACGACGAGCTGCCGCGTGCCGGGCCGGCGGCCACCAGGGCGGCGGAGGGTTCGAGCCGGCAGGCCGCCGCAGTCCCGGCACCCACTGCGGGTGTGACACAGCCGGCTACGGGCGGCGCGTCTTCCGGTCCTCACCCGCCGCGGCAGAGCCGTGGCCGATAGTCTCGCGACATGTCGGAGCACTCAGCGAACCCCTCGACGGCCGCCGCGACCGGTCGTCCCCGTGCGGTCAAGGCCGTCATCCCGGCCGCCGGCCTGGCCACCCGGTTCCTGCCGGCGACGAAGGCGGTGCCCAAGGAACTGCTGCCGGTCGTCGACCGTCCGGTCCTGCAGTACATCGTCGAGGAGGCCGCCCAGGCCGGGCTCACCGACGTACTGCTGATCACCGGGCGCAACAAGACGGCCATGGTGGACCACTTCGACCGCCGGCCCGACCTGGAGGAACGGCTCGCGAAGAAGCCGGAGCTGCTGGCCGCCGTACAGCGCACCACCGAACTGGCCGAGATCCACACCCGCCGCCAGCCGGAGCAGCTCGGCCTCGGCCACGCCGTCGGGTACGCCGCGTCGCACGTCGGCGACGAGCCCTTCGCGGTGCTGCTCGGCGACGAGTTCGTCAAGCTCGACCAGCCGCTGCTGCCGGCCATGCTGGAACTCCAGGCGCGCACCGGCGGTGTGGTGCTGGCCTTCTTCGAGGTGGACCCGGCCGAGACCAGCCGGTACGGCATCGCCTCGGTCGAGCCGGCCGAGCCGGAGCTGACCGACATCGGCGAGGTCGTCAAGGTGACCGGCATGGTGGAGAAGCCCAAGCCGGAGGACGCGCCGAGCAACCTCGCCGTCCTCGGCCGGTACGTGCTGCCGGGCCGGATCTTCGACGCGATCCGGCGCACCGAGCCGGGCAGCGGCGGCGAGATCCAGCTGACCGACGCGATGGAACTGCTGCGCAACGAGGGCGTGCCGGTGCACGCCATCGTCTACCGGGGCACCCGCTACGACACCGGCATGCCGCTGGGCTACCTCCAGACGGTGGTGCAGATCGCCGTCGAGCGCGACGACATCGGCGGTGAGTTCCGCAAGTGGCTGGCCGAGTTCGTCAACTCCGACGCGTCGGGCGGTCCTAATACATGACAGCGACGGCCGACGCCGAGGCGGCCGCGAACGAGTTGACGCCGCTCGCCGACTACCTGGGCAGTGTGCTGCGCAGGTTGCGCGCGCTGCCTCCGCTCGACCTCGACCTCACCCAGGCGTACGGCAACGTCCTCGCCGAGGACGTCGTCGCGCCGCACTCGTTTCCCGCCTTCGACCAGGCGGCGGTGGACGGGTACGCGGCCCGCTGGGAGGACCTCGTCGGCTACGGCCCGGCCCCCTCCGGGGGGTCGGGCGGCCGTACCGTGCGGTTGAACGTGGTCGGCGACCTGGGCGCGGCGAGCTGGCGACCGGTCCGGCTCACCCCGGGCTCGTGCTTCTCGGTCGCCGCCGGGGCGCCGCTGCCGGTGGCCGCGGACGTGGTCGTCCCGGTCGAGTGGACCGACCAGGGCATGGCCGCGGTGGAGATCTTCCGGACCCCCAAGCGCGGGTACGGCGTCCGTCGCGCCGGTGAGGAACTGCCCGCCGGCACCCTGCTCGCCCGCGCCGGCACGTACGTCTCGCCGGCGCTGGTCGCCGTCCTCGCCGCCACCGGGATCGGGCACGTGGTGGTCCGTCCCAGCCCCCGGGTGGTCATCGTGGCCACCGGCGACGAACTCGTCGACGTCGGCCGGGGCAGCCAGCCCGGCCAGGTGGTCGACGCCAACTCGCACGCGCTGACCGCCGCCGCGGCCGAGGTGGGCGCGCTGGCGTACCGGGTCGGCATCTGCGACGACGACCCGGAGGGGCTGCGCGGCCTGCTGGAGGACCAGACCCTGCGGGCCGACCTGATCATCACCACCGGCGGCACCGGCACCGGCCCCGGCGACATGGTCCGGCGCATCCTGTCCAGGAGGGAGGGTGGCCGGGCCGGCCCGGTCACCTTCACCGAGGTGGCGCTCTATCCCGGCACCGCGCTCGGATTCGGTACCGTCGGCGCCGAGGAGGTGCCGGTGGTGTGTCTTCCCGGTGAGCCCGGCTCGGCGCTGATCGGTTTCGAGGTGCTGGCCCGCCCGGCCATCAACCTGCTGGCCGGGGCGGAGCCGGTGTTCCGGCCGAGCGTCCGCGCGCACCTGCTGGAGACCATCACCTCCCCGGGCGGGCTGCGCGAGTTCCGCCCCGCGCACGTCGCCGAGCGGCGCGGCGGGGGATACACGGTCCAGCCGCTGCCGGGTGGGCCGTTCACCCTGTCGGGCCTGGCCGAGGCGAACGGGCTGATGGTGCTCGGTGAGCGGGTGACCACCGCCGCCGCCGGCTCCACCGTGGACGTACTCCTGCTGGACCGGCGCCGGTGAGCCTGTTCGGCTTCGGGCGGGCGCCGGGCTGGCCGGTGGTGTTGACCGACGGGCCGGTGGTGCTGCGGCCGTACCGGCGTTCGGACGCGGCCGCCTGGTCGGCGGTGCGCCGCGCCAACCAGGCCTGGCTGGCGCCGTGGGAGTCGCACCTGCCGGGCACCTGGGACGAGACCAACTCGCCGACGGCGTTCCGCTACGTCCACAAGGACCAGCGACGATCGGCGCGCACCGGTGAGGGGATGCCGTTCGCGGTCTGCCTCCGCCAGGAGGGCCGGGACCGGCTGGTCGGGCACCTCAACGTGGGCAGCATCGTCCGGCGGGCGTTCTGCTCCGGGTACGTCGGATACTGGGTGGACTCCGCAGTGGCCGGTCGCGGCGTGATCCCGACCGCGATGGCGCTCGCCGTGGACCACGCCTTCGGGCCGGGCGGGCTGCACCGGGTCGAGGTGAACATCCGGCCGGAGAACCGGCCGTCCCGCCGGGTGGTGGAGAAGCTGGGCTTCCGCGAAGAGGCGTACCACGTACGCTACATGCACATCGACGGCGCGTGGCGTGACCACATCGGATACGCGATGACCAGCGAGGAGGTGGCCGCCGAAGGCGGTCTGCTGGCCCGCTGGCACCGGATCCGTGATCGCGCGGGGTGAGCCGTCCCACGGACGGGATCGGCGCGGCGCGCCGGCATCAGGGTCGAACGCCCGTAACCTCAAGTAACTGCAAGCTGTGGCAAGCGCTGCCCGCCCGTACGATCTGCGCCGTGGACGACCATCCGGGGAAGATCCTGCGGTGGCCCGGCGGTTGCCTCGAATTCGGTGACGGGAGGGGTGAGGGTGCCGACCTCGGTGCTCCTCGCCGTCCTCGCCGCCGCCGGCCTGCTCGCCCTCGCCCCGGCGCTGGTCCGCCGGTACGACGCCACCGAGCGGCTGGTGGCGGAGCGGGCGCAGTCGACGGCGCGGGTGCTCCAGCGCCGTCGGCGACGCCGTACTGTCCCCGGACGGCGGCCGGTCAATCCGTCCCGCGCCCTCGTCGTCACGCTCAGTGAAGATGCGAACACGGGCGGTCTGAGCGCCCCGGTTTCCGGGCCCCCGGCGGCGGGTCGCCGCTCGGGCCGGCTGCGCGCCGTGCCGCCCGCCCCGCGCAAGGCGCGCCGTCGACCGCCGCCCCGGCGCCGGCACACCCCGGCCGTCTACCGGCGTCGCCGGGTGCTCGCCGCGCTGCTGCTGCTCAACTTCGTCGAGCTGGTCGGCGTGATCGTGGTCAGCCCCGGCTTCTGGATCAGCATCTCGGTCACCGGAACGCTGCTGGTGGCGTACGTCGTACACCTGCGCAAGCGGGCGGTGGCGGAGCGCCGGCGGCGGCGGATCCAGGCCCGGGAGGCGGCGTGGCTGGCCGCCCGGCAGGCCGAGGTGCGGCGGGAGCAGGCCCGCCGGGCGGCGGCCCGCCGGGAGGCGCAGCGCCGCCTGGCGGCCCAGCGCGAGGCGGTACGCCGCACCGCGATGGGCCTGGACCGGTCGGGCGACCTGCCGGCCGCGGCCAGCGGGGGCGGCTCCGTCTCGTACCGCCGGGCCGGTGGACTGCGGGGACGGCCGTACCAGTCTGGCCGCGGCTCCTCCCACCCCGCCTGACCGGGTCCGGTGCGGCGTTGTTCCTTGCGTCGTTTGCGGCGTGTCGGGGTGTTCGGTGGTTCGGACACCCCGACATGCCGCATCCCGAGTCGATCTTCGGGCGGAGCCCGTCGGCGCGCCGGGGGTGGATTCGCGGCGGGGAGGGTGGACCTGTTAGCCTTGTCGCCGGCCCGCCTGGTGAAAGCCAGGTGGGACCGAAGCCGGTTCGCCGGCGGAGGGGCTGTGGCGCAGACCGGTAGCGCACCTCGTTCGCATCGAGGGGGTCAGGGGTTCAAATCCCCTCAGCTCCACCACTGATCAAAGGCCGTTTCCGCTCTCCGGAAACGGCCTTTTTTCGATCTGGTGCAGCAAGAAACGGCAGCGCCGTCGGTACCTGCGTGGGTAGGGTCCGCCGGTGATCATTTCTCAGTACGCGTACTTCGCGCTGAGTTCGAACCGGGTTTCCGCCGCCGAGATCACCGCGCGGCTCGGCATCGAACCGGACGAGATTGTCGTTCGTGGCAGCCGCCGGGCCAGTCCTGTGAGGCCCGCCAGCCACCGGTGGAAGATCACATGTCGCGAGCCTGGGTTGACGGTCGACGAACAGATCAATCGGATCGTGGATCGGCTCTTCGGTCACGCGGAGCGCATTGGTGAACTGGCCGTCGAGCTGGACGACATCGATGGAGCGCCGAGCGCGAGCATGCTGCAGGTCGTCCGGGTGTTCGAGCATCCGGATGGCGAGGAAGAAGACCTGACCAGCCCCGTCGAAGGCCTGCAGAAGCTCCCTGGTCAGCACCAGTTGCTGGGCTGGCACATCGATGCTCGGGTGTTGGAGTTTCTTCGACTGACGAGAGCAGAGCTCGACGTGGACGAGTATGGCTACGGGTGAGGCTGGTTCCGGTTAGAGGAACTACTCGCCGAGGCGCTTGAGTGCTGATCACCAGGACGAGGAAGGACCGTCTGCGGCGGCCCCCGGCCGCCGCAGACAGGGTCACGTCAGGGCAGCTCGGAAGGGCGGTAGCTGGTCGTTCCCTTGGCGGTGTGCACGGTCACCGTGAGGCGGTCGACCTCGCCGCCCTCAGGACCCGGCCACCAGGCGGCCCACCAGCCGGATTTCACGCTGGCCTGGAAGACCTTCCCGTTGTCGAGGCGCACGTCCACCCCGGTGACCCCCGGACCCACCAGGCCCACGATGTTCGACCACATGGCGTCGCCACTGCCCATGGAACTCATCGTCTGCAGGTCCACCGTGCCGGCGGGCAGGGCCGGCAGCGGGCCGTCGGCCAGGCCCATCGAGGCGAGTTGGTCGTCGTCCCCCGCGCTCAGGCACTCGACAATGACGCCGCTGCCCTTCTTCATGATGAGCAGCGTCGCGAGCCCGCGCTGCTCGGCGAGGAGCACGTCCGCCGGGTCGACCGCCGAGGAGCTGCCCCCCACGTCGTTCCCCGCGCAGATCCGGGCCTGCGGCAGCACCTGCGCACCGGTGAGCGAACCGGGCGTGGGCGTCCAGGCCGCGACCGCTTCCTCGGCCGTCCCCGGCAGCAGCGCGGGCACGGCCACGACCCCGACGGCACCCGCGGCGACCGCGGCGAGGCCCATCACCAGCCGGCGCCGCACCGGCCGGCGAGCCGATGCCCCCGTGGTCTGCCCGGCCATCACCCGTTCGACGAACGCCTCCGAGCGGGTCCATTCCAGCGCGGTGGGCTCGCGCCCCCGCGCCGGGTCCAGCACGGCCAGCTGCTGCAGGTCCTTCATGCTCGAGTCCATGCCTGCTGCTCCTTGAAATCGTGAGGGCGGAAAGACGAAGGGGCGACAGATTCGGTCGGTTCCAGCGCGGCCCGCAGCCGTTGCCGGGCCCTGCCGAGCCGCATGGCAAAGGTCGACCGGCGACAGCAGAGCACGATGGCCGCCTGCTCAGCCGTCAATCCGTCGAACGCGACCAGGGCGAGAACCTCGCGGTCGGCGGGACGTAGAACGCGCCAGGCGCGTTCGAGGTCGATTCGCATCGCGGCACTCACGGTGCCGTCGGACAGCTCGCGTGCCTCCAGCGACACCAGCCGGACGTCCAGGGCCTGGCGCCGCAACCAGCCGCGCGTCTGGTTGGCCATGGTCTTGCGTGCCACCGCGAACAGCCACGGTCGGGCATCGTCCGGCACCTCGTCGAATCGCCGCCAGGCCGTCAGGAAGACCGTCGAGACGATGTCCTCAGCCTCCGTGACCGGGACCCTCCGCTCGACGAAGCGCAGCAGGTCGGCATATGTGCCGGTGTGCAGAGAACGGAAGCGCTCCTCCCGGGCACTCCCATCAGCGCGGCTCATCTGGGTTCTTCTTGGTTGTCCATGCCCCCTACCTGTCCGGCTCGGCGGCAACTGTCACACGCCGATTCACCGGAGGCCAAAACCAGAGCGGAAGGTCAGCAATAGAACGGCGAGACGTACGAAACCACCGACACCCCGGACTCTGGGCAACGGCACCCCCACAATCGGGAGGGAGGTGGTTGCTGTGTCCAGGCGAACGAAGGAACCTCCTCGCGGCTGGCAGTTCTGGCGCCGAGCGTTCTGGACGCGGCCCGCGCTCCTCGTGCTCTACGGCTTGCTGGCGGGCGTGCTCGGACTGTTGGCGCTGGTCGACGTCCCGGACGGCATCCGCGACGCGGTCGCGATGCGGCGAGCCGTGGAGTGCCCCGCGGGGACCATGCGGATAGAGCCGGATGTCGATCCGCCGAAGGGCTGTCTCGAGCGGATCCCGGTCACCTTGTCCGGCCCCTGGCACAGTCGTGGCCCCGGCAGTGGCTGGCACCTGATGGTGGTGCAGGACGCTGAGTACGTGCTGTTTGCCGAGACCGACGTCCCCACCTCGGGCAGCCGCAGGCTCAGGGATGAGGCAGAGGCGGAGGCGTTGCTGTGGGAGGGCACCCCCGTGGCGATCGAACTGCCGGCCGGCGATCGGGTCGAAACCGAGGCCTGGGGCCACCGCGGCTGGTTGCAGACGCTGTTCCTGGGGATGTTCGCCGCCTCCGGTCTGCCCATGCTGTTCGAGGCTGCGCGGCTCAAGCGCGGTACCGCGGACGGTTGGTGGTCGGTCCGGGGCGAAAAGGTAGGACTGATGGCGTTGAGTCCGCTGATGGGGATCGCGTGCCTGCTGGCGATCCCGTCGATGCTTGGGCTCGTGCCGCTGATGCTGGGTCTGCGCCTGCAATGGGTGGCCGTCGTCGCCCTTCTCGGCCTCGGTCTCGTCGTATTCGCCGTGATCAGAGGAGGGGCAGTGCGTGCTCGTCCGGGCGTCGAGGGTTGATCCGCTACGCGGGCTGGGAGATTGACTCGCGGTTGATGTAGGCGAAGTGGGCGGCGAAGGACAGCAGAGCCAACACCGTGCCGACGCCGATCGCGAACCCGGGCGACAACCCCGCGAGCCCGGCCAGCAGCGTGACCGCGAGCCCCATCAGCAGCGCGTTCACCGCGCCCACCATCGCCGCGGTGGTCAGCAACAGCTGCGCCCGCCGGGGCGCGTTACCGACCGCTGCCCAGGTCGCCCGCATGATGCCCTCGTCCTGCACCGCGTCGGCGAAGAAGTCGTGCTCGCCGGCCAGCCGGCGATGGTAGTACGCCCGGATGCGCTGGATCCGGGCGAGATCCAGCTCGTTCTCCACCATGTTCTGCACCAGCCGCAGGAATGTGAGCAGTCCGGTGATCACCAGCGTCGGCAGCACCGCCCCGAGGTACGGCCGGACGAGCGCGGCATTGCTGGCGACGAAACCGAAACCGATCAGCGCGGCAGAGAGCATGGACAAAAAGACGGTCGCCCGACCCACCGACTCGGTAACGGTCGCGCTGCGCGAGGTCTGAAGCACGAAATGCTCGGTGGTCAGGGCGGTGAGCAGCGCCTGCTCGCGTTCTCCGTCGTCCATGCACCCTCACCGTTCGTAAGTTGACCAGGGGTCATCCGTGGCTCAACTCGGCAGCCTCCCGCTCGGTCACGCGGCTTGTCGTAGGAACGCTGTCCTCCGGTGAGGAGGGCGCGGGACACCACAACATCATCCGTTGATGGCGGATCCGCACCCTGAGCGGAGGGAGTGGGCCCGTGAACACGATCATCGGAATGCTGCACCGGCTCTCCCGCCGGCTCGTCCCGTTGTCCACGGTTCCGCCAGGTGCGGGGCAGCGCATCCAGGCAGGTGAGCAGGAGGCGGCCCGGCGGCGGCTGTTGGATCAGGCACGAGATTTCGCGCCACAGCCAAAGGTGGGCGCTGAGTCGGTTGACCGCTGGGTGACGGCACCGGTCCCAGGGCCCGGCGAGTGAGCACACATGGGCCGGTGCTGCCGATCTGGAGCTGCGGCGGCTGCGGCGCACCCTGGCCGTGCCCGACGGGACGGCGGGAGCTGCGGGCGGAGTTCGACCACGCGCCGGTGTCCCTGGCGCTGTACATGGGGGCGCAGTTCATCCGCGCCACCGAGGATCTGAGCTGGGCACCCGCTGGCACGCTGCATCGGCGCTTCCTCGGCTGGCTGCGGGGAGCATCATGCGGCCGGGCGACGAGAGGTTCCACTACAGCGACGGCTCTCACAAGTGGATCCCGCCGGACCCCGACTACGACCAGGAGGTCTGGGACGAGCAGGTCCGCCAACACAAGCTAGGCCACCTGAGGAACGAGCGTCCCGAGGCCCGCATCCAGCGCCTCGTCTGATGCCAGCAGTACAGCATCGAAGCACAGCAACTTCGCCAGCCGTACCGGGCCGAGACCGACAGCCATGACCTCGGAAGACAGCTGGAGAGGCCCGGCCGGCAGGTCACCGGCCGGGCCTCCAATCAGGACTGGTGTGTTGGACGACGCCGGGAGAGGAAGAACATGAGCCCGCCCAGGGCGACCATGGCACTTCCCGTGCCCGCCAGGGCCGGGACCAGGCCGCTACCGGTTACCGGCAGCATTCCGGAGTCGTCGTCGCCCTGACCGGCACCGGGACTGCCGGGCCTGCCGGGAGCGCCGGGCGCACCGGGACTGCCGGGAGCGCCGGGAGCGCCGGGGGCACCGGGAGCGCCGGGAGCGCCGGGAGCGCCGGGAGCGCCGGGGGCACCGGGAGCGCCGGGAGCGCCGGGAGCGCCGGGAGCGCCGGGGGCACCGGGAGCGCCGGGAGCGCCGGGAGCGCCGGGAGCGCCGGGGGCACCGGGAGCGCCGGGGGCACCGGGGGCGCCGGGGGCACCGGGGGCGCCGGGGGCGCCGGGGGCGCCGGGAGCGCCGGGCGGGCCGGTCGGGCCGGGCGGGCCGGTGGGACCGGGCGGACCGGTCGGGCCGGCGCACACAGGTGCGGTGATGACGTTGGTGTCGAGGGTGACGGCGGCGGTGCGAGCCAGCGCGCGGCCCTGGAGAGTCGCGCCCGTGGCCATCGTGATCGACGCCTGAGCCATGATGGTGCCCACGAAGGTGGTGTTCGTGTCGATCGTCGCCGAGCTGCCGATCTTCCAGAACACGTTGCAGGGCGAAGCGCCGTTGATCAGGACGACGCTGCTGTTCGGCGCCGTCGTCAGCGCGGAGTCAACCTGGAAGATGAACACGGCCTGGGGGTTGCCCTGGGCGTTGAGCGTCAGCGGCCCGGTCAGCTGCGCGGCCCCGATCCGATAGACGCCGGGGTTGAGGGTGTTGCCGCCGAGCTCTGAGGGCAGGTTGGTGAACGGGGTCCGGCCGGCGGCGTCGTTGAAGGCCGTGGTCAGGTCGCTCTGGGCCTGCAGGGCGACCGCGTCGCCGAGGTGGACCTCACCGCCGATGGTTGCCGTCTCGAAGCCCGACGCCGTGTTCCCCGGGTACCTCCCGAGGCTCTGGCCCAAGAAACTCGGGCCAGTGTTGGTGGGTTCGGCCCCGGCCAGTACGGAGAAGTTGGCAGCCGTGCCGAGGCCCACCGGCGCCTCCTGCGCGTTCGCCGCACTCGAGTTGAAGACCAGCAAGGCGACGGCCACGGCGGTGGCCGCGGAAACCGCGAGCGCCGGCGGGACTACCCGCCTAAGGCGATGAATGGGTTTAACTTTCACAGAACACCCTCCGTGGCTACTACTCGCAGGAGGCGTCTCGCAAGCCGCCTCTTGTCCAAAGCGGTACATATGGCGCAAACAAGCGCGCTGACCACCACACCACCTTTCGCTTGCCGAAGTGGTGCAAACCGGACAATCCGCAAGTTTCACGATTGGGGCTGGACTGGGGAGCGCCGCCCGCTGCGCTCGGCCAGCGGACGACGACGCCCAGCCGTCGAAGCGCGTCCAGGTCAACGCTGTGAGCGACGACCGTTTTCCTTCGGAGTCGACCTGGCCGACGGCCTTTTCCGATCTTGTACCGCAGCTCGAACAGAGCGCTCGGCCGGCAGAGGACGCGATGCCGCGAACGAGACACCCCGCCACTGCCGAAGCAGTAGCGTCGTAACCGAGACCCTGCCTCAGGCCATTGGCACAGCACCCAGGCCAGGCGACCGACCCGGGAAGTCGCACGACACCGCCGGGAAGACGCATCACGTCCTGACTCAGCCCAGGGAGGCCGCGATGAGCCCGAGAACCGACGCCAGCGGGACACCGAACATCCGGGACGTCGACTTGAAGCTCGAGGTCGTCGTCATCCCGGTCTCGGATGTCGACCGCGCGAAGGAGTTCTACGGGCGCCTCGGGTGGCGGCTCGACAAGACCCCGCCCGGCGTCGTCCAGTTCACGCCGCAGGGCTCCGACTGCTCGGTGCAGTTCGGGCCGAACCTCATGTCGGCCGCTCCCGGTTCGGCCAAGGCGTACCTGGTCGTCTCCGACGTCGAGGTGGCCCGGAAGGCGCTGGTTGCCGCCGGTGTCGAGGCGAGCGAGGTCTTCCACATCGGCCCCGAGGGGCCGGTGAACGGTGTGGATCCCGAGCGTCGCAGCTACTTCTCGCGCACCACGTTCAGCGATCCGGACGGCAACAACTGGCTGGTTCAGGAGGTCACGACCCGGCTGCCCGGGCGGATCGAGGCCGCCGCGACGTCGTTCACCTCCGTCAGCGACCTTGCGGGCGCGCTGCGACGAGCGGCGGCCGCCCACGGCGAGCACGAGAAGCGCACCGGCCAGGAGGACCCGAACTGGCCCGACTGGTACGCGGAGTACATGGTGAGCGAGCAGTCGGGCGCGGAGCTGCCCCAATAGGCGCGAACCAACGAACGCTCACGGGCCGAAGGTGAACACGAACGCGCGGACACCGGGCTGGCTGGTGCCGAGCGTCAGCAGGTGATCGTCCCGCGAGGCCCCGGCGACGAGCCGGATCATCCCCGCCCGGTCGACGCGCGCCACCGAGTCCGGGTCGACGTCCCCGCCGCGCTCGTCGCCGATCGGGTTCCCGTCGAGCAGCACGTCGATCGCCGCCTCCCCGGACGGACCGGGGTCGACGACGAGGTTGACCTCGCCGGCGTTGAAGGGCAGGGCGAGTTCCCCGGTGCCGCTGGTGAGTTCGACGTACTCGCCGCTGGTCTCCCAGTCGCCGGTCAGGGCGAAGGTGCCCGGCTCCGCGCGGTGCGCGCCCACGTACGTCTCGGGCGTGACGCCGATGTAGGAGGGCTCCCCGGTCGTCGCGAACGCCATCGCCTCGGGGCTGACCGGCGGCAGCTTGGTGCCGGGCGCCCTGACCTCGATCAGCCGCCGGATCTCCGACTCCACGCGCTCGTAGCTGCCCTCGCCGACCCATTGGTCGACCAGCAGTCCGTCCGCGTCGAAGAGGTACTTCGCCGGCCAGGCGTTGTTGCCGAGGGCCCGCCAGATCTTGAAGTCGTTGTCGATCGCGATGGGATAGGTGAGTTCGTGGTCGCGGATCCCCCGGTCGATGTTCTCGGCGTGCTTGCCGAACTCGAACTCGGGCGCGTGCACGCCGATGACGACCAGACCCAGGTCGGCGTAGTCGCGGTGCCACGCCTTGACGTAGGGCGACGTACGGATCCAGTTGATGCAGGTGTACTCCCAGATGTCGAGCAGGACGACCCGACCGTGCAGGGCGTCGGGGGCCAGCGGCGGCGAGTTCACCCACCGCTCGGCCATCAGGTGAGGGATTCGCATGGTGAGCTCTCCTCAACCGGAGTCGTCAGCTGGTGAAATCGCCCCTGACGTCCCGAGCGTCCTCCTGGACGTGCTCGCCGGGTTCCCGGCCCCGGATCTCGTCGCGCTTGGCCACCCGTTCCGCCTGCGACCGTTCGTCCTGGTTCATGTCGCCCAGCCGCGCCCTGGCAGGGCCGGCCACCTGCTCGACGCTGTCCTTCGCCCGTTCGGTGGAACTCATGCCGCCCCCTCGTCGGTTCGTGGACCAATCGCGCTGTCCGCGCCTCCCGCCCCGCGTCCCCGCCCGCCGTGGCGGGAAACCCCCGGCGACCGCCGAGAAGGGCTGCCGACAACCTGGTCGACCCAGAAAAGGCGGCGGGCCGGCCCCCCGATGGGGAGCCGGCCCGCCACGGAACCGGGGAGGTCACGGCTTCCAGGAGCCGGCGGCCTCGAACTTGTGCTGGTACTCCACGACGCCGTTCTTGTCCTTGACGTCGAAGACCACCGCGCCGGAGCGCTTGCTGCCGGCGCGGATGCCGCTGCCGGAGTCGAGCATGTCGCCGCCGCAGCCGGAGAGCGCGCCGGCCAGCCCGTTGACGGTGGTGCCGTCCTCGGCCACCCACTGGAAGTAGAACGGGTTGATCGACGCCTTGCCCTTGGTGACCGTCGCGGTCACGTCGGCGATCAGGTAGAGGCCCTTGTCCGGGGCGGGGGCGTACGAGCGGCAGCCCTTGGTGGAGGTGGAGAACTTCCGGATGGTGATCTCGATGGTGCCCTCGTCGTCCTCGATCACCAGGGTGTCGCCGGGCTCCATGTTGAAGGTCTCGCCGTCGGCGGCTGAGGCGGACGCGGAGGGCTTCGTGCCGGGGAAGGCCGGCGCGGCGGTGGTGCGCGGGGTGGGCAGGGAGCGCTCGAGCTCCTCCGCCTTGTCGGCGGCCTTCTTGCCGCCGGCGACCAGGGCGGCGATGCCTCCGCCGCAGCAGAGCAGGAGCAGCACGGCGACGATGATGCCGATGATGACCCACGGCTTCTTCTTCGCGCCGGACTGCACCGGCGGGCCGAGCGGCTGGCCCGGCGCCGGCGGGTAGCCGGGACCGGACACCGGCGGGTATCCGCCGCCGGAGACCGGCGGGTACGGCGCGCCGGAGACCGGCGGCATCGACGCGTTCGGGTCGTACTGCGGGTACGGGCTGCCGGAGACCGGCGGCTGCGGGGCGCCCGACACCGGCGGGTACGGCGCGCCGGAGGTCGGCGGCTGCGCGGCGGTCGGGTCCATCGGCGCGTACGGGGGCTGGGGGGCGGTCGGGTACTGCGGCGCGCCGGAGACCGGCGGCAGCGGCGCGGTCGGGTCCGCGGGGTACTGCTGGTGCGGCACCGGCGCCGTGGGGAACGGATCGACGGGCGGCTGGTTGGGGTCCTGCGGCCCGTAAGGGGGCTGGGGCTGGCTCACCGTACTCCTCGGCACTTCGGCTGCATCGGGAACTCTTCGACGCTAGTCGGTGCGGGCAACGCGGAATTGTCTCGGGTCCGACCCGCCGTTCGTCGATCCGGACCGGGCCGAACGGTCAATGCGTCAGCACGGCCGCGGTGCGCACGAGGTCGCCCTCGATGACGAAGCGTCCGATGACGACCGACGGCGGGTCGGCCACGGTCGCCGCCGCCACCCGCACCGGGTCGATCCGCGCGGTGAACGTCCCGGCGTCCGGGTCCAGCTCGACCGTGGCGTCCTGGAAGTCCAGCCAGGAGCCGACCACCGGGTGCCAGACCTTGTAGACGGTCTCCTTCGCGCTGAACAGCACCAGCGGCCAGGACGTGCCGGCCGGCAGCCGGGCGCAGCGCTCCTCCTCCTCGGGGCGGCAGATCAGCCGGCGTACCCCCTCGCTGAGTTCGCGGTGCCGCTCGGCGTCCATCCCGACGGACCGGATGTCGGTCGCCCGGGCGACCGCGGCGGCGCAGTAGCCGCGGGTGTGGGTGATGGTGCCGACCAGCCCGGCCGGCCAGGCGGGGGAGCGATCGGCCGCCGCCGGGACCGGCAGCTCGGGCAGCCCCAGCTCGGCCATCGCCCGCCGGGCGCAGACCCGGCCGGCGGTGTAGTCGCGCCGCCGGCTCTCCACCGCGCGCGACCCGAGACCGCTCTGCTCGCCGGGGAGCAGCTCGCCCGCCCAGTCCGTCGGCCCGGCCACCACGACCGAGACGGTCGGCGGCAGCAGGTCACGCATCACCCACCCCCTTCAGGTACGACGACAGTCTGGCCCGCTCGGCGTCGAGCCGGTCGGCCGGCACGGGCGGCGACTCGGGCCAGAGCGTCACCTCGGGCTCGCCGCCGCGCGCCTCCCAGGTGCCGACCACCCGGCCCCGGTGCACCACCACCGGCGCGATCCAGCCGGCGGCCCGGCTCACGTCGGCCCGCCGGGCCGGCGGCACCACCATCGCGTCCCTGGTGCCCGGCCCGAGCACCCACTGGTCGAAGGCGGGCAGCAGGCGTACCTCGTCGGTGTGCTCGGCGGCGGCGATCTCCTCGACGTCGCCGGCGCGGGCGTACCCGGGCTTTCCGTCGACCGTCACCGCGACCAGCTCACCCGCCGCCACCAGCTCCTGGAACCAGCCGCGCAGCGTCGCGCGCTTCGAGGCGCCGCGGCTCAGCCACTGGTCGAAGGTCTCCGGGTCGGCCGGCCCGTACGCCCCGAGGTACGCCGGCACCATCCGGGCCGCCGCCGCGTCCGGCTCCGGCAGCCCCGGCCAGTCGGGCAGGTGGGTGTCGGGGCGGGTGAAGGTGACCCGGTTGCCGTCGGCCGGCCCGTGCACCAGCAGCCCCTGCCAGGCCAGCGGCTTGAGCACCGCGCCCCACCCGGAGCCGAGGTGCGCGGCGAGGCTTTGGTCGCCGGTCCGCTCGACGATCTCTGCGGTGAGCTGCTCGCGGCTGAGCACCCGACCGTCCAGTGCGGACGCCGTCGCCTCGGCGATCGCGTCGAGCTGGCCGGTCGTGACGAAGCTGCGCTGCCAGGAGCCCTTCTCCCAGAACCGGCCGGCGGCCAGCAGAGCCAGGCAGGCCGGGGCGTCCGCGGTCGGCAGCAGGTGCAGCGTGCCACGCATAGCCCAGGTCTTCACCAGCGCGCCGGCGGCGAGCGCGGCGGCGGTCGTACCCGGTCGGGGGGTCGGCTGTCGCGCGGCGACGGCCTGCTCGGCGGCGGAGGCCACCTGGGCCTGCACCCCGGCCAGGCGGCCGACCACGGCGACCGCGTCGTGCCCGGCCGGGCGGTGCAGCAGGTGGCGGTGCGCCCGCCAGGCGAGCACCGAGTCGGCGGAGAGGTTCATGGCGGCCATCGACGGTGAACGTACCGCAACCGCGTAACGCCGGAGCGTCCCGTAGCGCTGTTAGGGCGTTGCGGGGGGATCTTCCGGCGTCCGCGTCGTCGACGCGGCGGGCCGGTGCCAGGTAGGACCATCCGAGAGGAAGTGACGATGACCGGTGCCCCGGCACCCTCGGGTTCCCACCCCGACGAGCACGTTCCGGTGACACCGGCGTGGACCTGCGACTCCTGCGGCGAGGAGTGGCCGTGTCCGACCAAACGCGCCCGCCTGCTCAGCGAGTACCAGGTGGACCGCGCCTCGCTCAGCGTCTACCTGGGCTCCTGTCTGGCGGCCGCCACCGCCGACCTGCGCGCCGCGCCGATGACGTCCCTTCAGGACCGGTTCATCGGCTGGGTCCCCCGGGGGCCGCTGGCGACCTGAGCGGCGGTGGCCGCCCCCGGTCGGGCGGCCACCGCCTCCGGTCAGGGCCGGCGGGGACGGCGGGTCAGCGCGAAGCCGACCACGCCGGCCACCGCGGCCAGCACCCCGCCGACCGTGCTCCAGATCCACCGGGAGCCGAGGTCGGGCAGCAGGTCGCCGAACCCGCCGTCCGCCTGCTCGGCCGGGGCTGCCGCCGGTTCACCGGTCAGCACCGTGCCCGCCTTGGTGTTCGGCACCAGGGGCGCCTTCAGCTCGCCGTCGTCGCGCGAGCCGTCGCCGTCCGCGCTGACCAGCAGGTCGACGTCGACCGGGAGCCCGAGGTCGGCCTCGGGCAGCTCGGTCACCGACAGTCGGAGGTAGTAGGTGCCGGGTAGCGGGTCCGCCGACCAGGGCTCGGCCCAGGAGCGCACCTCGCGCAGGGTGCAGCCGAGCGACACGCTGCCGGTCGCGGCGTCCACCGTCGGGGTCTGGGCCCCGGCGGTGCAGGACTGCCGGCGGCGCAGCCCGTCGAAGACCTCGACCGTCCAGGTGGACGCCCCGGTGCGGGCCTTCGGCAGCGACACCGTCGCGGTGATCTCGTGCCGCTGCCCGGCCGAGGCCGGGAACGACCAGTAGAGGTGGTCGCCGGTGGAGGCGCCCACCCGTACCGGCTGGCCGGCGGCGATGCCGGTGGCGGTGAGGAAGGACGTGCCGGCCCGGGTGACCGGGGTGGCGCCGGGCGAGGGGGTGGGGGCGGCCGCCGCGGCGGGAACGGCCGGCAGGGCCAGCCCGGCGGCGAGCGCCGCCCCCGCCAGCATCATCGGGGTACGCATCTCAGTTCTCCCTCCAGGTGGCGACCCACCAGCGGGTGAGCAGCCCGGCGACCAGGCCGGTGAGCAGGCCGGCCAGGGTGAGCAGGGCGAGCAGCACCCAGCCCCGGCCCAGGTCGGGCGCGGCCGGGGCGGGAGACGAGGCGACCACGTCGACGGTCAGCTCGACCGGCATCCCCGGCGTGGCCCGGGTGCCCGGCCGGGGCGCGAAGGAGTTGCTCACCACCAGGCAGACCGTCGTGGCGGGGACGGGCGTGACACCGGGCGTCGGCGGGGCGCCGTCCTCCGTCGCCGACCAGCGCAGGCCCGCCGAGACCACGTCGGTACGCCCACTGCCGGCGTCCACCCCGCGTACCAGTTCCCGCCCGTCGGCGGCGGTGGCCCGCAGCAGCACCCCGTGGTCCGGGTTCACCGGTCGGTCCAGCGCCAGGCTGACCGAGGCGCGCAGCTCCTGCCCCGGCCGCACCGGCACCCGGTACCAGCGGTGCTCGGAGAACGCCTCCCGGTCGCTGTAGACGCCCGGGGCGAGCAGCGGCGCGTTCGCGCACTCCGCCGTGCCGCCGACCACGGTGGGCGCGGCGGTGTACGTCTCGTTCGCCCGGTCCACCAGCTGCTTGATCCGGCCGCTCAGCTCGTCCGCGCTCTGCGCCGCCGTGTACGTGCCGCCGGTCGCGCCGGCGATGCAGAGCAACTGCCGGCGTACCTTCTCGTCCGGGGCCAGGCCGAGGGTGTCGACCACCAGCTTCGTGCCCTGGGCAGCCAGCTCACGGGCCACCTCGCACGGGTCCGGCGGGGCGCAGGTGTCCTCGCCGTCGGTGATCAGCACGATCCGCCGGGCGGTGGCGCCGGTGCCGAGGTCCTGGGCGGCGGAGCGCAGGGCCAGCCCGACCGGGGTGAAGCCGGTCGGCCGCAGGGTGGCCACCGCCGCCTTCGCCTGCACCCGGTCGACCGGCCCGACCGGCACGATCTGCTGGGTGTCCAGGCAGCCCTGCTTCTTGTCCTTGCCCCGGTAGGTCGCGCCGAGCACCCGGATGCCGAGCTGGGTCTCCTCGGGCAGCGCGTCGACCACCTCGTTGAACGCCTGCTGGGCGACGGAGATCCGGCTGCGGCCGTCGATGTCCCGGGCCCGCATCGAGCCGCTGACGTCGAGCACCAGCTCGACCTTCGGTGGCTCGGCGGGCGGCTCCTCGTCGGCCAGGGCCGGTGCCGGACCGGTCAGCACGGTGGCCGCCAGCAGTCCGATCAGGACGGCCGTCGGTCGTCTCTTGTTGATCACCGGGCGGAGTGTAGTGGCGTCCACTCTGGATGATCATTTGGGGCGGCTGGGGCGCCCTTGCTGTCGCCTTCCGCCCCGGGTGTCCGGCGCGCGACTTCGGCGGGGCGGCCCGTCACGTCCGGGTGGATCGGGCGAGGCGTCCGTGTGCTTTTCGTACGCCGTCCCGGTGCCGGATCCTCCACCGTCCGTCGGGCGGTGATCCTCGTGTTCGGGCAGGAAACGGTACGGACCTACACCGGCTTTACGGCAGACCGTCGACAGAATGGTGACCATCCGTCGATTGCCGGAGGTAAACCTCTTGCCCGCCTTGGCATCGGTCGGAAATCTGACCCGAGTCGCCCCGTTGTGCGGGTGCCGAAGGGTGGTTAAGCTTTGTCTTGCGCGCCCCAATCGCCCGCTTCCCCCGTGGCAGGCGATCGGGGCGCGCTTTATCGTGTGCGCGCCGCCGGCGTCTCCCGCCCGGCCCGCCCCGCCGCCCCGTGCGGGGTCAGATCCAGCGGCCGTCCAGCCACATCCGCGCCGACCAGTCGTCGTACGGCAGCAGGTTGCCCACGAAGATCGGGTAGAAGTACGCGAAGCAGAGCGCGACCAGCAGCACGTACGCGCCGACGATCACCCCGCCGATCAGTCGGCGGTCGTCGCCGCGCGCCAGGTCGGCGTCGGTCGCCGCGCCGCCCTCGGGACCGGTCGGGGTGACGATCGCGCCCAGCACGTAGACCACGGCGAGGACCAGGAACGGCAGCGCCGGGGCGGCGTAGAAGGAGAACATCGTCCGGCCGTCGAGGGCGAACCAGAACCAGGGCAGCAGGCCGGCGGCGAGGCTGAGCAGGATCGCCCCGGCCCGCCAGTCCCGCCGGGCCAGGCCCAGCCAGGCGGTCGCGGCCAGCGCCGGCAGGAACGACCACCAGAGCAGCGGCGTGCCCAGCAGCAGGATCTCCGAGGCGCAGCTCGGCGCGCCGCACGCCCCGTCACCCGACCAGTAGAAGGCCACCGGCCGGCCGAGCAGCAGCCACTGCCACGGCCACGACTGGTACTTGTGCGGGGTCTCCAGGCCGGTGTGGAACTCGAACGCCGCCCGGTGGTAGTGGTACAGGTTGTTCAGCGCGCCGAGGATCGGGGTGTCGCTCAGCCCCGGGGTGTTCGGGTAGCGGTCGGCCAGCCGGTAGTAGCCGTCGTCGCCGAGCAGCCAGCCCGACCAGGTGGCCACGTACGTCACGACCAGCAGCAGCCCGGCGAGCACCAGCCAGGGCAGCTCGTCGAGGAGCGCGTCACGCCACGGGCGGCGTACCCCGGCGGAGCGCCGGACGCCGACCTCCCACAGCAGCGCCAGCAGCGCGAACGCCGGCACGAAGTACAGCGCGCTCCACTTCACCGCGCAGGCGCAGCCGAGCAGCACCCCGGCGGCCAGCCGCCACCACGGCCAGGTCCGCCAGCCGCCGGCCGGCCGCCCGGCCCGCCCCGGCGTGGCCGGGTCCAGCCCGTCGTCCAACGCCCGGGCCCAGCGCCGCCGCCGGGCGTCCCGGTCCAGCACCAGGGCGCCGAACGCGGCCAGCACGAACAGCAGCAGGAAGATGTCGAGCAGCGCGGTGCGGGAGAGCACCAGGTGGAAGCCGTCCAGCGCGAGCAGTAGGCCGGCCGCGCAGCCGAGGGTGGTGGAGCGGAACATCCGGCGGGCGATCCGGGTCAGCATCAGCACCGACAGGATGCCGGCCAGCGCCGCCGAGAACCGCCAGCCGAACTCCGGGGCGGTGGTGAACAGGTGCCCCGGCACCGAGATGTTGTGCTCCTGGTCGGCGTAGCCGAAGGCCCACTCGCCGAACCCGATCAGCCACTTGCCCAGCGGCGGGTGCACCACGTACGACGGGCCGTTGTCCTTGTAGTTCCACTCGACGCCCTTGTCGATCAGGCCGTAGCCGTCCCGGGCGTAGTAGATCTCGTCGAAGATCTTGCCCTTGGGGCTGCTCAGGCCGAGCAGGCGCAGGATCGCGGCGATCGCCACCACCACGGCGGTGGCGATCCAGGAGTTCACGTCCAGCCGGGCCTCGACGGTGGCGAGCCGACGACGCACGACGGCCGGGACGCCGCCACCGTCGGTGGGCGGAATGCCCTGGTCGGGTCCGGTCGCGTTCGCGCTCTGCGCTGTCGACGCACTCGTCACCCGGCGATCGTAGGCTCTGGAGGTGCCCGGTGGCGTCCATCGTCCCCGACATCGGCACGCCGATCGATGAAGGAGCGCCTCTCGTGGGTGAAATGTCCGAGCCCGGGCGCCTGGTCCTGCTTGGCGCGCCGCTGGGCAACCCGGCCGACGCCTCCGCGCGGTTCCGCGAGGTGCTCGCCACCGCCGACGTGGTGGCCGCCGAGGACACCCGCCGCCTCACCCGGCTGGCCCGGGACCTCGACGTCACCGTGGGCGGCCGGATCGTCTCCTACTTCGAGGGCAACGAGGAGCGGCGTACTCCGGAACTGGTCGAGGTGCTGACCGCCGGATACCTGGTCGCGCTGGTCACCGACGGCGGCATGCCGAGCGTCTCGGACCCGGGCTACCGGCTGGTCCGGGGCGCGCTGGACGCCGGCGTGCCGGTCACCGCCGCCCCCGGCCCGAGCGCGGTGACCACCGCCCTGGCGCTGTCCGGCCTGCCCTGCGACCGGTTCTGCTTCGAGGGCTTCCTGCCCCGCTCGCCCGGCGGTCGACGGTCCCGGCTGCGCGCCCTGGCGGCCGAGGAACGGACCCTGGTCTTCTTCGAGGCGCCGCACCGGATCGCCGGCGCGCTGGCCGACCTGGCCGCCACCTTCGGCGCCGACCGCCCGGCCGCGCTCTGCCGCGAGCTGACCAAGACGTACGAGGAGATCGTCCGCCGGCCGCTCGGCGAGCTGGCGGACTGGGCGGCCGAGGGCGAGCCGCGCGGGGAGATCACCCTGGTGGTCGCCGGTGCCCCGGAGCGGCCGGCGGAACGCCCCGACGACGACACGCTGCGCGCCGCCGTGGCCGAACGGGAGGCCGCCGGGCTGTCCCGGCGCGACGCGATCAGCGAGGTCGCCGCCGGGTACGGGCTGCGCCGCAGGGACGTCTACACCGTGGTGCACGCCTGACCCGCGGTCGGCCTCACCAGGCGGCGATCAGCATGCCCAGGGTGATCAGCACCGGCCCGCCGTACGCGCCGGCCGTGGCCCAGCGGCGCTGCCGCGCGTCGGCCAGCCGGTTCGCCCCGGTCCCGCGGGCGATGCCGGCCCCGCAGCCGGCGACCACCAGCAGCCCGAGCAGCCAGCTCAGGTGCCGGCCGAAACCGGTGCCGACGTACGCGGTGTCGTCGCCCGCCCCGGTCATCCGGGCCGGCAGCGCCGTACCGGTGGCCCGGCGCTCGCCCGACACCCCGCTGACCCGGACCCCGTGGGCGAGGAACCGGCCCCGGTCGGCGAAGAAGACGCCCCGGCAGCGCTGGGTCAGTCCGTCCCCGGTGCAGTCCGTGATCACCACCGTGCCGGTGCTGGCGTGCCCGACCGCGAGCCAGAACGGCCCGGCGCTCACCCAGGCGAAGAACGCGGCGACCAGGCTCAGCGTCACCAGCACCGCCAGCCCCCGCACCGGGTCGGGCGGATGCGCGGCGCGCGACGGGCGCGGGCGGGCGGGCCCGGTGGGCGGGCGCTCGCCGCGCTTCGGCTCCTCGCGCAGCGGCGTACCGTCCCAGTGCACCTCCTCGATCGGCGCCCAGAAGGCGGCGTCCCCCTCCGCCGTACCCGCGTCGGTGCCGCGATCAGTGCGCGGGCCGCGCGCCGGCTGACGGACCGGGACCCGGCGCGGCACCGCGTCGACCGGCGCGCCGGTGGTCGGCTCGACCTCGACCGGCGTCTCGTCCGGTCCCGGCACCACCCGCGGCTGGGGCGCGACCGCGCCGCCCCGCGCCGGCGCGGCCGGCGGGTCCGTCCTGGTGCCCGGGGGCTTCTCGCCGCGCCCCGGTGCCGCTCGTCTGCCAGTCACGGCGTTCATTGGACACCGCGTCGGGGGAGGGGCCGGGCAGCTCAGGCCGCGTGTCGGCGACAAATCGGACAAACGGCCGGGGGTGGATCGACCGTCGGCGGTGTCGGCCCCGACACGGGGAGGCCTATTGGTTCGCGGCCACCGGGGCGCGGTCACTAGGCTTGCTGGTCATGAGTCACGTTCTCGCGGCGGTCGCCTGGCCGTACGCCAACGGCCCGCGCCACATCGGCCACGTCTCCGGTTTCGGCGTTCCCTCCGACGTCTTCGCCCGGTACATGCGGATGGCCGGCCACGACGTGCTCATGGTCTCCGGCACCGACGAGCACGGCACCCCGATCCAGGTGCAGGCCGACGCCGAGGGGGTCACCCCCCGCGAGCTGGCCGACCGGTACAACCGGGTGATCGCCGAGGACCTGCGGGCGCTGGGGCTCTCCTACGACCTGTTCACCCGCACCACCACCCGCAACCACTACGCGGTGGTGCAGGAGCTGTTCCAGGGGCTGCACCGCAACGGCTACATCGTGCCCAAGGTCACCACCGGGGCGATCTCCCCGTCCACCGGCCGGACCCTGCCGGACCGCTACATCGAGGGCACCTGCCCGATCTGCGGCTACGACAGCGCCCGCGGCGACCAGTGCGACAACTGCGGCAACCAGCTCGACCCGGTCGACCTGATCGACCCCAAGTCGAAGATCAACGGCGAGACGCCGAAGTTCGTCGAGACCGAGCACTTCTTCCTGGACCTGCCCGCGCTGGCCGACGTGCTGCGGCAGTGGCTGGACACCCGGGAGGGCTGGCGGCCCAACGTGCTGCGCTTCTCGAAGAACCTGCTCGACGACCTCCAGCCCCGGGCCATCACCCGGGACCTGGAGTGGGGCGTGCCGATCCCGCTCGACGGCTGGCGCGACCGCGGCGACAAGCGGATCTACGTCTGGTTCGACGCGGTGATCGGCTACCTGTCGGCCTCCATCGAGTGGGCCCGCCGCACCGGCGACCCGGAGGCCTGGCGGAAGTGGTGGTCGGCCGACGGCGAGGGCAAGGACGCCCGCGGCTACTACTTCATGGGCAAGGACAACATCGTCTTCCACTCGGTGATCTGGCCGGCGCTGCTCTCCGGCTACTCCGGTGAGGGCAGCAACGACGGCGAGCCGGGCGAGCTGGGCCGGCTGAACCTCCCCACCGAGGTGGTCTCCAGCGAGTACCTGACCATGGAGGGGCGCAAGTTCTCCTCGTCCCGCAAGGTGGTCATCTACGTCCGGGACTTCCTGGAGCGCTACGACGCCGACGCGCTGCGGTACTTCATCGCCGTCGCCGGCCCGGAGAGCAACGACACCGACTTCACCTGGGCGGAGTTCCTCCGCCGCAACAACGACGAGCTGGTCGCCGGCTGGGGCAACCTGGTCAACCGGTCCGTCTCGATGGCGGCGAAGAACTTCGGCGCGATCCCGCCGGTCGACCCGGCCGGGCTCACCGAGGCCGACGAGGCGCTGCTCGCCACCGCCCGGGCCGGCTTCGCCGTCGTCGGTGACCTGATCGCCAAGCACCGGCAGAAGCAGGCCATCGGCGAGGCGATGAAGGTGGTCGCCGAGGCCAACAAGTACCTCTCCGAGCAGGCCCCGTGGAAGCTCAAGGACGAGGCGGACAAGCCGCGGATGGGCACCATCCTGCACGTCGCCCTCCAGGTGGTCAGCGACGCCAACACGCTGCTCACCCCGTTCCTGCCGCACTCCGCGCAGAAGATCCACGAGCTGCTCGGCGGTACCGGCGTGCACGCGCCGATGCCGGTCATTGAGGAGGCCGACGACCTCGACGGCGGGCCGGCGTACCCGGTGCTGACCGGCGACTACACGGTCGGGGCGCGCTGGGAGTCCGTACCGGTGCAGGCCGGCCGGCCGCTCGCGGCGCCGAAGCCGGTCTTCCGCAAGCTCGACCCCTCCATCGTCGAGGAGGAGCTGGCCCGCCTGGCCGGCTGACACGCACGCGGCGGCGCGGCCCACGGGGGTGTCCCCCAGGGCCGCGCCGCCGATCTTTCCGCCCCCGCCGTCAGGCGCGGGCCATGCTCGGCTGGCTGAAGAAGTCCAGCATCGCCCTGGTGACCTCGTCGGCGTGCGTCCACGGGGTGCCGTGCGGGGCGCCCTTCAACGTGATCAGCTGGCTGCCCGGCAGCATCGGGTGGAGCCGCTGCCCGGTCGCCGGGTACGGCAGCACGTTGTCCTTGTCGCCCTGCACGATCAGCACCGGCACGTCGATCCTGGGCAGGTCGCCCCGGAAGTCGGTCTGCCAGGCGTCCACGCTGTCGTGGGTGCCCTTCGCCGAGGCCATCGTGCCGATGTTCCAGTGCGCCCGGTACGCCTCCTCGCTGACCCACCTGCCCTGGTTCTCCGAGTAGTTGAAGAAGGCGTCGCAGAAGGACGTCAGGTAGGCGAACCGGTCGGCCAGGATGGCCTGCTGGAAGCCGTCGAAGAGCTTCTTGTCGACGCCCTCCGGGTTGTCCGCCGTCTTCAGCAGGAACGGCGCCAGCGGCGCCAGCAGCACCGCCTTGCGCACCCGGCTCGACCCGTACGTGCCCAGGTAGCGGGTCACCTCACCGGTGCCCATCGAGTGCCCCACGAGCATCACGTCCCGCAGGTCCAGCTCGGTCATCAGCACGTCGAGGTCCGCGCTGAACGTGTCGTAGTCGTACCCCGTCGCCGGCTGGCCGGACGCGCCGAAGCCCCGCCGGTCGTACGTGATCACCCGGTAGCCGGCGTTCAGCAGCGGGATGGAGACCTTCTCCCAGGTCGCGCCGTTGAACGGGAACCCGTGGATCAGCACCACCGGCTGGCCCGAGCCGTGATCCTCGTAGTACAGGTCGATGGGAGCGGAGTTCTCCGCCCCGACAGTGATGAAAGGCATGCGGGTCTCCTGATCCCTGGAAGTCGGACGCCCGCGCTTTCCCGACCCGCTGCCCGTTATGCGCACCCGGCTCTACAGTGCGTACGGCTGGTCCACCACCTGGTCGTCGGTGACCTCCGCCCCCGGCGCCCACGTCTCGTAGACGCCCCGTTCGTGGCACTGCGACCCGGTGCCGACCACCGAGTCCGGGTCCGGTCGGCACAGCCGCAACCGCAGCCACCCCGCCTCCTCCCGCAACACCAGGCACGGCACGTCCCGCCAGCGCGCGTACCGCAGCCGCCGGGCCACCCACTCCACGGGGTAGCGGGCGGCCCGGGTCATCGCCAGCACCCGGAACCCGCCGGGCAGGTCGGCCACCGCCTCGTACTCGGTGCCGCCGTGGCCGCCCACCAGTTGCGTGGAGCGGGGCGCGTCGCCGGTCGGCAGGTACTCCTGGTCGGGGGAGAGCTCCGGCACCGCGGCGAGCAGGTGCCGCCACTGCGGGCCGACCATCCGCAGCCAGCCGCGCTGCTCCGCCTGGTAGCTGTAGAGCACCACCTCCACCCCGTCGGCGGTGTACGCGAGCAGGGTGGCGTTCGCCGGCAGCGGCAGGTCGGCGCAGTCCCGGGTGACGAACTCCGGGATCAGCTGCGCGTTGCTCGGCACGAAGCCGGTGCCCAGCACCGGCGGGCCGAGCCGGTCCCGGGGCGGCAGCGCCAGCAGGCCCCGGTGCGCCGGGCCGACCGGCACCTCGTAGTCGACCGGGTCGGCCGCCCGCCAGCGCAGCACGTACGCCACGTCGTCGCCACCACCCGCGCCGTCGCCGCGCAGCACCGCCAGCGCCGCCGGCGTACGCAGGTGCGCCACGTCGTGCTCCCGGTAGCAGAAGCCGTGCGGCAGCCAACCCCGCACGTAGCCGGCGAGCTGCTGGGCGGAGAGCACCTTCACCATCCGGGTGCCGCGCCGCACCACCGCCGAGGCGCGGACGGTGCTGAGCGTCGGGTCCCCGGCCGCCGTCGGCCGCTGGCTGAGCTGGTGCACGTACGCCCAGCCGTGCTCCCGGTGCAGCGGCACCAGCAGCGGCGCCTCCGGCTCCTCGGCCGGCTCCGTCGCCCCCTGCACCGCACCGACCTCGGTCACGTGGACGAACCGGCGCCACGGCAGCGCCGAGCCGGGCCGGGGCGCCCACTCGAAACCGGGTGCCTCGTCGGCGCGGAACAACTCGTACGCCGCGCCCCGGGCGATCTCCTCCGCCGGGTACGTCGTGCCCTCGTGGACGACGCGCAAGCCGGTGTCGCTGGCCTGATGGGTGACGGTCATCCTGCAGACGGTAATCGCGGCTCATGCCAGGCCGGTGAACAGTCGATGGCGTCCCGGAGACATGGCCCGGTGGCGGTGTGTGATGCTGGCCGCGATGAGTGAGCCGACCGAATCCCGCAAGCAGCGGGCCGCCCGCCGGGCCGGGGAGTTCCCGCCCGCGCCGGAGGCGTTGCCCCGCCCCGTGCTCGACAGCCACACCCACCTGGACATCACGGTCAGCGAGGCGGGGGTGCCCGGCGGCGGTCCCGCCGACGACCCGGTCGCCGCCGCGATCGAGGTGGCCGCCGCCGTCGGCGTGGACCGGCTGGTCCAGGTCGGCGTCGACGTGAACTCCTCCCGCTGGGGCGCCGACGTCGCCGAGAAGTACCCGGCGGTGCTCGCCACCGTCGCGCTGCACCCGAACGAGGCGCCCCGGCTGGCCGACCTCGACGAGGCGCTGCGCGAGATCGAGGCGCTCGCCGCCCGGGACCGGGTCCGGGGCGTCGGCGAGACCGGGCTGGACTTCTTCCGTACCGGCGACGAGGGGCGGGCCGCGCAGGAGGAGAGCTTCCGGGCGCACATCGCCATCGCCAAGCGGTACGGCAAGGCCCTGGTGATCCACGACCGGGACGCGCACGCCGACGTGCTGCGCGTCCTCGACGACGAGGGCGCGCCGGACACCGTGGTGCTGCACTGCTTCTCCGGCGACGCCGAGTTCGCCGCCGAGTGCGTCCGCCGGGGCTACCTGCTCAGCTTCGCCGGCACCGTCACCTTCGGCAGCGCCGGCCCGCTGCGCGAGGCCGCCGCGCTCACCCCGCTCGACCAGATCCTGGTGGAGACCGACGCGCCGTACCTGACCCCGATGCCGCACCGGGGGCGGCCGAACGCGTCGTACCTGATCCCGCTGACGGTCCGGTTCCTGGCCGATACCACCGGCGCGGACCTCGACGAACTCTGCGCCGCCATCTCCACCACCGGCGACCGGGTCTTCGGCCCGTGGTGAGCGGGCCCGGTCCCGCCGATACGCTACGGGGCGTGACCGGACTCCTCGGCCCGGCGGAGATCCGGGAACTGGCCGCCCGGCTGGGCGTCGCCCCCACCAAGAAGCTCGGCCAGAACTTCGTGCACGACCCGAACACGGTCCGCCGGATCGTCACCGCCGCCGGGCTCGCCCCGGACGACGTGGCGCTGGAGGTCGGGCCGGGGCTCGGCTCGCTCACCCTGGCCCTGCTGCCGGTCGCCGCCCACGTGCACGCCGTGGAGATCGACCGGACGCTGGCCGACGCGCTGCCGGAGACCGCCGCCCGGCACGCCGGCCCGGACGCCGCCCGGCTCACCGTGCACCACGCCGACGCGCTGCGGGTCCGCGCCGCCGACCTGGCCGACCCGGCCCCGACCGCGCTGGTGGCGAACCTGCCCTACAACGTCGCGGTGCCGGTGGTGCTGCACCTGCTGGCCGAGCTGCCCACCCTGCGGCAGGGCCTGGTGATGGTGCAGAAGGAGGTCGCCGACCGGCTCGTCGCCGGTCCCGGCTCCAAGGTGTACGGCATCCCGTCGGTGAAGCTGGCCTGGTACTCCCGGGCCCGCGCCGCCGGCAAGGTGCCACCGAACGTGTTCTGGCCGGTGCCCAACGTCGACTCCGGCCTGGTCGCCTTCACCCGCCGCGAACCGCCCCGCGCCGACGTCCCAAGGGAACGCGTCTTCGCCGTGGTGGACGCCGCGTTCGCGCAGCGCCGCAAGACTTTGCGCGCCGCGCTGGCCGGCTGGGCGGGCGGCGCCGACCGGGCCGCCGCGGCGCTCACGGCGGCCGGCGTCGACCCCGGCGCACGCGGGGAGTCACTCACCGTGGAGCAGTTCGCCGCCATCGCCGCGTCGGCTCCGGCCGCCGCGCCCGCCGCGCAGTAGGCTGGCGCCGTGTCCGCCGGGGGCACGCCGCACGTGTACGCGTACGACCTGGTTGACGGCCGCCGCGAGCCGGCCGCCGACTCCGCCGAGGAGCTGATCGTGGAGAAGCCGTTCGACATCCGCCCGCGCCGGCGGGACCTCGCCCCGTGACCGAGGCCTGGCGACCGGACGACGACGAGCAGCAGCGGCGCGGCGCCAGCGGACCGGTCCGCGTCCGGGTGCCGGCGAAGGTCAACCTGCACCTCGGGGTGGGGCCGTTGCGGCGCGACGGCTACCACGAGCTGAACACCGTCTACCACGCCATCTCCATCCACGACGAGCTCACCGCCCGCCGGGGCGACACGCTCACCCTGACCATGGAGGGCGAGGGCGCCGGCGAGCTGGCCCTGGACGACACCAACCTGGTGATCCGGGCCGCCCACGCCCTCGCCGGGTACGCCGGGGTGATGCCGCACGCCCGGCTGCACCTGCGCAAGCAGATCCCGCTCGCCGGTGGCCTGGCCGGCGGCAGCGCCGACGCGGCCGCGGCGCTGGTCGCCTGCGACGCGCTCTGGGGCACCGGGCTGTCCCGCGACGAGCTGGCCGGCATCGCCGCCGACCTCGGTTCGGACGTGCCCTTCCTGATCCACGGCGGCACCGCGCTGGGCACCGGCCGGGGCGAGGCGGTCAGCCCGGTGCTGGCCCGCCCCACCTCCTGGCACTGGGTGGTCGCCGTCGCCGACGGCGGCCTGTCCACCCCGGCGGCCTACCGGGAGCTGGACCGGCTCCGCGACGCCGGCAGCGCCGGTGAGCCGCTGGGCAGCACCGACGCGCTGCTCGCCGCGCTGCGCCAGCGCGACCCCCGGGTGCTCGCCGCCACCCTCGGCAACGACCTCCAGGACGCCGCACTGGCGATGCGCCCGTCGCTGGCCGACACCCTCAAGGCCGGCGAGGCGGCCGGCGCGCTGGCCGGCATCGTCTCCGGCTCCGGCCCCACCTGCGTCTTCCTCGCCACCGACGCCGCCCACGCCGAGCGGATCGCCGGCGAGCTGGAGGCGGCCGAGGTCTGCCGGGAGGCCCGGGTCGCCCACGGGCCGGTCGCCGGAGCCCGCATCACCTGACCGGCGCGCCCCGCGCCCCCGACACCTCGGGCGCCGACACGGCGCGTTGCGCTCGCAAGATCGACTCCAGGTCGGCGACATCGGGGTATCCAGGTGGCGGGGACACCCCCGTTCCGGCGACCCGGAGTTGATCGTGCGCGCCGGGCCGGGGCGGCCGTTGGGACCCCTGTGCAGGGCAGCGCCCCGACCGCAGGCGCGCGGGGCGGGTGGCCGGGCGGTCCGCGTACCCTTGGAGGTCAGGCGTCCCCAGGTGCCAGCCGGCACCGGGACGCCTTGATCATGGGAGGTGAGGTCGTGGCCAACATCGTCAACCTGGACCGGGTGTCCAAGGGGTACGGCGCTGCCGGGCCGCTGCTCACCGACGTCTCGCTCGGCCTCGACGACGCCGACCGGATCGGCGTGGTCGGCCTCAACGGCGCCGGCAAGTCCACCCTGCTGCGGCTGCTCACCAAGCAGGAGGAACCGGACGACGGCCGGGTGACCCACCGCCGCGACCTGCGGGTCCTCTGGCTGCCGCAGAGCCTCACCCTCACCCCCGAGGCCACCGTCCGGGACGTGGTGCTCGGCACCGCCTGGCTCGGCCAGAGCATGGGCGCCGAACACGAGTGGGCCGGCGACGCCGGCGTCCGCGCCATCCTCGACGGCCTCGGCATGCCGCACCTCGGCCTCGACCAGCCCGTCGGCCCGATGTCCGGCGGCGAGCGGCGCCGGGTCGCGCTGGCCGCGCTGCTGGTCCGCGAGTCGGACCTGCTGATCCTCGACGAGCCCACCAACCACCTCGACGTCGGCGGCGTCGACTGGTTGGCGAAGTACCTGGTCGGCCGCAAGGGCGCGCTGGTCGTGGTCACCCACGACCGGTGGTTCCTGGACGCGGTCTGCACCACCACCTGGGAGGTCGGCGACCAGGCCGTCCGCGCCTACGAGGGCGGCTTCGCCGCCTGGACCCTCGCCCGCGTCGAGCGGGAGCGGGTCGCCGCGGCCACCGAGGCCCGCCGGCAGAACCTGCTCCGCAAGGAGATCGCCTGGCTGCGCCGCGGCCCGCCCGCCCGTACCTCCAAGCCGCGGTTCCGGATCGACGCGGCCAACGCGCTCATCGCCGACGTCCCGCCGCCGCGCGACACCATGTCGCTGCAACGGCTCGCCACCGCCCGGCTCGGCAAGCAGGTGTACGACCTGGAGCACGTCCGCCTGGACGCCGGCCCGAAGGAGATCCTGCACGACACCACCTGGCAGGTCGGCCCCGGTGACCGGATCGCCATCCTCGGCCGCAACGGCGCCGGCAAGACCACCCTGCTGCGGATGCTCGCCGGCGTCACCCGCCCCGACGGCGGCCGGTTCCACACCGGCTCCACCGTGCGGCCCGCGTTCCTGTCGCAGGAGCTTGCCGAACTCCCGGGCCACCTGCGGGTCCTGGAAGCCGTCGAGGAGATCGCCCGCCGGGTGCAGCTCGGTGACCGGGAGATCTCCGCCGCCCAGCTCGCCGAGATCTTCGGCTTCGACGACCGGCGGCTCTGGACGCCGGTCAGCGACCTCTCTGGCGGGGAGCGCCGCCGGTTGCAGATGCTCCGGCTGCTCGCCGGCGAGCCCAACGTGCTCCTGTTCGACGAGCCCACCAACGACCTGGACACCGACACCCTGGCCGCGCTGGAGGACCTGCTCGACTCCTGGCCCGGGACGATCATCGTGGCCAGCCACGACCGTTACCTGATCGAGCGGGTCACCGACGTCGCGTACGGCATGTTCGGCGACGGCCGGCTGGTGCACCTGCCCGGCGGGGTCGACGAGTACCTGTCGCGGGCCGGCGGCGCGGAGCCGGCGCGGATCCCGGCGGCTCCCACGGCCGCCCCGGGCGCCGCGGCCCCGACCGGCATGTCCGCCGCCGAGGCCCGGCAGGCCCGCAAGGAGCTGAGCCGGCTGGAACGGCAGATCGCCAAGCTGGAACAGAAGGAGACCGGGCTGCTCGACCAGCTCGCCGCGCACGCCACCGACTACGCCAAGGTCGCCGAACTCGACGCGCAGCTCAAGGAGGTACGCGCCGAGCGCGAGCGGACCGAGGAGACCTGGCTCACCCTGGCCGACGAGATCCCGCCGGTCTGACCGCCGCCGCGCGCCCGTCCCGCCACGAGACGGGGGCCGTGTGCGGCGTCACATCCCGGCGTGCGGGACAATCGTCGTCGACCTCTCTCATCCCCACGGCGTTGGAGACTCAGACATGGCCCATACCCCCGTCAACCACCCCGCGCGGCCGATCTACCGGGCGATCGGCGGGCTCGTTGGTCTGTACCTGGTGGTCTTCGGTGTGCTCGGCGTCATCGCGAGCGCCGGCAACGACCTCTTCGCCCAGGATGACACCAAGGTCCTGGGTCAGGGGACGAACCTCGGATTCTCGCTGCTGAGCATCCTGCTCGGCATCGTCGTGCTGGCCGGCACCGTGATCGGCCGCAACCTCGACGTGGCGATCAACCAGTTCATGGCCTACGGCCTGATGGTGCTCGGCCTGGCCGAGCTGGCGTTCCTGCAGACCGACGCCAACATCGGCAACTTCAGCATCCTCACCGTGATCGTGGTGCTGACGCTCAGCCTCGTCCTGCTGATGGCCGGCATGTACGGCAAGGTCGGCACCGACGAGGAGAAGGAAGCCTTCGAGAAGGCCCGCCTGGTGCTCTGAACCTCTGGTTGCGTGATCCCGCTTCGTCCGTGGCTTGCTCCCGGGCGGGGCGGGATCTTTCGTCAGGCGCGGCTGCCCGGCTGTTTGCCGGACGGCGGATCCGGTCTGAGGGAGAATCCTCCGGAAAGAGGTCTTCTCGGACGGAGGGGTCAATGGCGCACTTTCCGGTGAACCATCCGGCGCGCCCGCTGTACCGGGTCATCGCCGGGCTGATCGGGCTCTACATCCTGGTCTTCGGCGTCTGGGGCGTCTTCGAGACCTGGGGGCAGCCGCTCTTCGACCGGGGGCCCAACTGGGCGCTCGGGCTCCGCACCAACCTGGCGTTCTCGCTGGTCTCCGTGGTCTTCGGGATCGTGCTGATGATCGGGGCGTCCCGGCGCAGCAACCTCGGGCACTACATGAACCTGACCGCCGGAGCGGTCTTCATGGTCACCAGCCTCGCCATGATGTCCGTCCTGCAGACCACCGTGAACTTCCTGAACTTCTCCATGTCCACGGTGATCGTGTCGATGCTCTTCGGCCTGCTGCTGCTCGCCACCGGCCTCTACGACAAGGTCGGCACGGACGAGCACGCCGAAGAGGAGCGCCGCCGCCGGCAACACCCGATCTCCGAGGCCGGCGCCCGCTGAACCGGCCGGCGGTCAGGCCCGCTTTCGGGTGATCAGACCCGGCTTCGCCTCCAGGTGGGACAGCCCGTTCCAGGACAGGTTCACCAGGTGCGCCGCCACCGTCTCCTTGCGCGGCTTGCGCACCTCCAGCCACCAGCGGCCCGTCAACGCCACCATCCCGACCAGGGCCTGCGAGTAGAGCTCGGCCAGCTTCGGGTCGTACCCCCGGGTGGAGAACTCGGCCGCCAGGATGTGCTCCACCTGGTGCCCGACGTCGTTCATCACGCTGCTGAAGTTCCCCGTCGCCGCCATCAGCGGCGACTCCCGGACCAGCACCCGGAACCCGCTGGTCTCCTCCTCGATGTAGGTGAGCAGCGCCAGCGCCGCCTGCTCCAGCAGCTCGCGCGGGTGCCCGGCGGTCAATGCCGTGGTGATCCGGTCCAGCAGGGCGCGCACCTCGCGGTCGACCACCACCGCGTAGAGGCCCTCCTTGCCGCCGAAGTGCTCGTAGATCACCGGCTTGGACACCTTGGCCCGCGACGCCACCTCCTCGATGGAGGTGGCGTCGAAACCACGCTCGGCGAAGATCTGCCGGCCGATCGAGATCAGTTGCTCCCGCCGCTGCGCCGCGGACATGCGTACCCGGGAGGTGGGCTTCACGGCAGCCGCCGCGCCCGCCGCCCGCCGCCGTCCGTCGGTGGCCTCGTCCGCCATCTCGTCACCTCGCCGGCGCTCGGTGACGCCCTGTCGTGGGATGTTCCTGCCGCCGTGCCCGTCTGCCTCGGTCACCCGGCCATACTGCCAGGTAACCTCCGCGGGCATCGCCCGGTTTCAGCGGCGTGCGGCCGGCTTCACCAGCTTGGCGGCGATCCGCTCCGGTTTCGGCCAGCGGACGTCCCGCGCCGCACCGGCCTTCTCCAGCAGCCAGATCACCCGGGCGGAGATGTCCACCTGACCGCGCAGCACGCCGTGGCGCGCGCTCGTCGGGTCGGCGTGGTGCAGGTTGTGCCAGCTCTCGCCGAACGACAGGAGCGCCAGCGGCCAGAAGTTCGACGCCCGGTCGCCCTGCCGCACCGCGAACGGCCGCTCGCCGTAGACGTGGCAGACCGAGTTGATCGACCAGGTCACGTGGTGCAGCAACGCGATGCGGACCAGACCGCCCCAGAAGAGCGCCGTCCACGCCCCGGACCAGGACCAGGTCGCCAGCCCGCCCATCACCGCCGGCCCGAGCACCGAGACCACCACCAGCAGCGGGAAGAGCCGGTCCACCCGACGGGTGTCGCGGTCGGCCAGCAGGTCCGGGGCGAACCGGGCCCGGTTGGACAGCTCCCGGCCGAACAGCCAGCCCACGTGAGCGTGGAACAGGCCCCGGGCCAGCCCGCGGACGCTCTCGCCGTAGCGCCACGGCGAGTGCGGGTCACCCTCGGCGTCGGAGAAGGCATGGTGCCGGCGGTGGTCGGCGACCCACTGGATGATCTCGCCCTGCACGGCGAACGAGCCCGCCACCGCCAACGCCACCCGCACCGGCCGTGGTGCCTTGAACGAGCCGTGGGTGAAGTACCGGTGGTAGCCGATGGTGATGCCCAGCCCGGAGAGCAGGTACCAGAAGGCCGCGATGGCCAGGTCCGTGCCGCTCAGCCAGCCGCCCCAGGCGACCGGGACGGCGGCGAGCAGGGCCAGGAAGGGTACGACCACGAAGGCCCACAGCGCGATCAGGATGCCCGTGGACTGCGGGCCCTGGGTGAGTGGCTTCGGCCCGGTGGCACTCTCGTCCGTCACGGTCGACATGGCACCTCCCAGCGCAGATATACGCCTACGTCACCGTAACTTAGGGCTCCGCCCCGATGGAGTGAACAGTTGCGGACATGAATGAAGGACCTGTCGTACGCCTGTTCTAAGTTCCCTGCCGTGAGTGATCCGACCGCCGATGAGGTGCGCCGCCTGCGTGCCGAGGAGAAGCTGTCCGTCCGCCAGATCCGGGCCCGGACCGGTCTCGGCCGCAACCGGGTGCACGAGCTGCTGCGCGGGGTGCCGCCGCCGGAGTGGACCCGGCGGCCCAACGCCAAGGACGGGTTGCGGGCGGAGGCGGTGGAGCTGCGGGGTCAGGGCTGCTCGGTGAACGACATCGCCCAGCGGCTCGGCGTGGCCAATTCGACCGCGTACCAGTGGATCAGGCACCTGCCGCTCGACGCCGACGAGGAGACGGCGGCACGACGCCGGGCGCACTCGAAGGTGATGACGGACGCCCGGTGGGCCGCCCACCGCGCGGCGCGGGACGAGGCGCAGGCTGCCACGCATCGGGCGGCGGCCGGCGTGGTGGGTGCGCTGACGGAACGGGATCTGCTGCTCCTGGGTGCGGCGATCTACTGGTGCGAGGGATCCAAGTCGAAGCCCTGGCGACGTCAGGACCACGTTCAGTTCGTCAACAGCGATGCCCGCCTGCTCGGGCTGTTCCTCCGCTTCCTTGAAACGTGCGGAGTCGACCGAAACATGCCGACGTACCGGATGAGCATTCACGAGTCCGCCGATGTCGCCGCTGCCGAGCAGTGGTGGGTCCACACACTCCAGCTACCGGCCACCCGATTTCAGCGGCCGACGCTGAAGCGCCATCGGCCGACGATCCGCTACAACACCCAGGAGGAGTACCACGGCTGCCTGGTCATCGATGTGCCGCGGAGCCGAGAGCTGTACTGGAGGATCGAGGGTCTCGTCGCAGGGCTCGGTGCAGCGATCACGTAGGGGTGGGGTCGCTGAGAGGGAGGCGCTAAGCTGTCTTGCGTCACAATCGGCCGTGGTGTAATTGGCAACACCCGGGTCTTTGGTACCCGTGTTTCAGGTTCGAACCCTGGCGGCCGAGCCTTCTCCGATATCGCGCCGCACGTGGGGTATGGGACTAACTGCCCCGCAGTCTGGTTAGCATGGCCGCGAGACTGTCGCCTTCCCGACGGGAGCCACGTCGTGCCCCAGCCCCACCTCCGTACCGTCGTCGTGCTCGCCGCCGGTGAGGGCAAGCGGATGAAGTCGGCGCTGCCCAAGGTGCTGCACCCACTGCTCGGTCGTACGCTGCTCGGTCACGTGCTGACCGCGGCCGCGCCGCTGGCCGCCGACCGCACCGTGGTGGTGGTCGGTCACGGGGCCGAGCAGGTCCGGGCGCACCTGACCGAGATCGCCCCGGACGCCACCCCGGTCCTCCAGGCGCAGCAGCTCGGCACCGGGCACGCCGTGCGGATCGCGTTGGAGGCGGTGCCGGAGGCCTCCGGCACGGTGGTCGTGATCAACGGGGACGTCCCGCTGCTGCGCGCCGAGACGGTGGCCGCGCTGGTGGCGGCGCACGAGGGCGAGGGCGCGGCGGCGACCGTGCTCGCCGCCGAGGTGCCCGACCCGACCGGCCTGGGCCGGATCGTGCGGGACGCCGCGGGGCGGCTGGAGCAGATCGTCGAGGAGCGGGACGCGACCCCGGCGCAGCGCGCGCTGCGGGAGATCAACGCCGGCATCTACGCGTTCGACGCGGTGCGGCTGCGGGACGCGCTGGGCAAGCTCTCCACCGACAACGACCAGGGCGAGGAGTACCTCACCGACGTCTTCGGCCTGCTCGTCTCGGCCGGGGAGCCGGTGGGCGTGCACGTCGCCGCGGACCACGTCGAGACGCTGGGCTGCAACGACCGGGTGGAGCTGGCGGGGCTGCGCCGGCTGCTGCGCGACCGGGTCAACGAGGCGTGGATGCGGACCGGGGTGAGCATCCTCGACCCGGACACCACCTGGATCGACGTCACCGCCACCGTGGAGCGGGACGCGGTGATCGACCAGAACACCCAGCTGCGGGGCACGACGGTGGTCGGCGCGCAGGCCGTCGTCGGGCCGGACGTGACGCTGATCGACACCGTGGTGGGGGCGGCGGCGACCGTGCTGCGCAGCCACGCGGTGGGCGCCGAGGTGGGCCCGGGGGCCAGCGTGGGGCCGTACGCGTACCTGCGCCCGGCCGCCCGCCTGGCCGAGAAGTCGAAGGTCGGCACGTTCGTCGAGGTGAAGAACTCCGAGGTCGGCCCGGGCGCCAAGGTGCCGCACCTGTCGTACGTGGGTGACGCGACGATCGGGGCGAAGGCCAACATCGGCGCGGCGACGATCTTCGTGAACTACGACGGGGTGAACAAGCACCGCACCGTGGTGGGCGAGGCGGCCTTCATCGGCTGCGACACCAGCCTGATCGCGCCGGTCGAGGTGGGCGCGGGGGCGTACGTGGCGGCGGGCAGCGCGATCTCGCAGGACGTGCCGCCGGGCGCGCTCGGGGTGACCCGGGCCCCGCAGCGCAGCATCGAGGGCTGGGTGGCCCGCAAGCGGGCCGGCACGGTGTCGGCCGCGGCGGCGGAGCGGGCGCTGGCGGAGGGTGCGTCGGCCGGTGGCCCGGTCGCAAGGGAAGGTGAGGCAATCCACGGGGACGCCGAGACCGTGGGACGGCCGTCGGCTGCGGGGGATACTGCAACCGAATAGTCCCCGGCTTCCGCCGCCGGGAACCACCGACCAACGGGAGCAGACGGGCCCATGGGCAGCATCGTCGCCGAAAACCGCAAGAGCCTGATGCTCTTTTCCGGACGTGGCTTTCCGGAGCTGGCCAAGGAGATCGGTGAGGTGCTCGGCGTCGCGCCGACGCCTTCCGACGCGTACGAGTTCGCCAACGGCGAGATCTTCGTGCGCTACAAGGACTCGGTGCGCGGTTCGGACGCCTTCGTGGTGCAGTCCGTCACGCACGGGGTGAACACCTGGGTCATGGAGACCCTGATCATGATCGACGCGCTGAAGCGCGGTTCGGCCAAGCGGATCACCGTGGTGCTGCCGTTCTACCCGTACGCCCGGCAGGACAAGAAGCACCGGGGTCGGGAGCCGATCTCGGCCCGGCTGGTGGCCGACCTGCTGAAGACCGCCGGCGCGAACCGGATCCTCACGGTCGACCTGCACACCGCGCAGATCCAGGGCTTCTTCGACGGCCCGGTGGACCACCTCTTCGCGATGGACGTGCTGGCCGAGTACGTGGAGCACAAGTACGCCGGCCGGCCGATGACGGTGGTCGCGCCGGACTCCGGCCGGGTGCGGGTGGCCGAGCGGTGGACCGACCGGCTGGGCGGCTGCCCGCTGGCGTTCATCCACAAGACCCGGGACCCGCTGAAGCCGAACCAGGTGGTGGCGAACCGGGTGGTCGGTGAGGTCGAGGGTCGGGTCTGCCTGATCGTCGACGACATGATCGACACGGGTGGCACGATCAGCAAGGCCGCCGACATCCTCAAGGAGTCGGGTGCGGCGGAGATCGTCGTCGCCTCCACCCACGCCCTGCTGTCCGACCCGGCGACCGAGCGGCTGAAGAACAGCCCGATCAGCGAGATCGTGGTGACCAACACGCTGCCGCTCCCGCCGGAGAAGCAGCTCGACAAGCTCACCGTGCTGTCGATCGCGCCGCTGCTGGCCCGGGCGATCCGCGAGGTCTTCGACGACGGGTCGGTGACCACCCTCTTCGGCGGCCTGAGCTGAGCGCGACGCCGCGGCGGTGACCCCGGCGGGGCACCGTTCCCGCCGGCCGACGCGCTGGCGGGGCGGTGATGAGGGGACTGCCGGACACCTCGGAATCACCTCGGGTAGACTGGTGCGGTTGCCACGGCGAGGGTGCCCGGCGGGCCGCTGAAAAGCACCGCACGGAGGCACCGTCATCGACGCGGTGCTCCGGGCAGTCGTTCATGACGCATGAGCCCCAGCGAGCCCCTCGCCCCAGCACCGCAAGACGACAAGCCGCCGTAGCGAAAGCATCAGGAGTTTCCCCGTGTCCGAGGTAAAGATCAGCGCCGAGCCCCGTACCGAGTTCGGCAAGGGTGGTGCCCGTCGTACCCGCCGGGCCGGCAAGGTGCCCGCCGTGCTGTACGGCCACGGCGAGAAGCCCAAGCACATCGCGCTCCCGGCCCGCGAGTTCGCGGCCGCGATCCGCAAGGGCGGCGCGAACCAGCTCTTCGCGATCGAGGTCAGCGACGGCACCCAGGTGCTGGCGCTGCCGAAGGCGATCCAGCGTGACCCGATCAAGGACACCTTCGAGCACGTCGACCTGCTGCTGGTCCGCCGGGGCGAGAAGGTCACCGTCGAGGTCCCGGTCCAGCTGACCGGCGAGGCCGCCAAGGACACCCTGATCGTGCACGACCACGACACCCTCTCGGTGACCGCCGACGCCACCAAGGTGCCGGACCACCTGGAGGCCTCGATCGAGGGCATGGAGGCCGGCACCCAGGTGACCGCCGCCGACGTGCAGCTGCCGGCCGGCGTCGAGCTGGCCGCCGACGCGGACCAGACGGTCGCCTCGGTGACCGCCGCCCCGACCGCCGAGCAGCTCGAGGCGACCCTGCCCGAGGTCGAGGTGGCCGACGAGGAGGTCGAGGCCGGGGTCGGCGAGGAGACCGCCGAGTCGTCCGAGGGCGCCGAGGCCGGCGAGCCGGCCGCCGCTGGTGGCGAGGAGAGCGCCGAGGCCAAGACCGAGGCCTGATCGGTTCGATCGTTTACGGCAGGCGCTCCCGGCGGACAGCGGGGGCGCCTGTCGGCGTATCGGGACACGGTGCTGCCCGACGGCGCCGACGGGCGAGGCGGGACGATGACGGCGGTGTTGTGCCGAGCGGGAGGGACGGGACGTGACGGACGAGGCGGGGCCGTGGCTGGTGGTCGGCCTGGGCAACCCCGGTCGGGAGTACGCCGGTAACCGGCACAACGTCGGTTTCATGGTCGCCGACCTGCTGGCGGGCCGGGTGGGCGCGAAGTTCGGCCGGCACAAGCGGGCGGTGGCGGAGGTCGCCGAGGGGCGGCTGGGGTTCGGTGGGCCGAAGCTGGTGCTGGTCAAGCCGCTGACGTACATGAACCTCTCGGGCGGTCCGGTGGTGGCGCTGGCCCAGTTCCACAAGATCCCCGCCGAGCGGGTGATCGCGGTGCACGACGAGCTGGACATCCCGTACGGCCAGCTGCGCATAAAGATCGGCGGCGGCGAGGGCGGGCACAACGGCCTGCGCTCGATGTCGAAGTCGCTGGGGACGAAGGAGTACGTCCGGGTGCGGTTCGGCATCGGCCGCCCGCCGGGGCGGCAGGACCCGGCGGACTACGTACTGTCGGATTTCGGCGCTGCGGAGCGCAAGGAGCTGGAGTTCCTGGTGGACCGGGCGGCGGACGTGGTGGAGTCGGTGGTCACCAAGGGCGTGGAGCCGACGCAGAACGCGTACCACGGGGCCTGAGGGCGGGGCGTACCGGGAACGGGCCGCCCCGGCCGGTAGTCTGCGCCTTCTGGCGTGCCGCGACCCGCGACCCGGATCGCGGCGAGGCGACGGGAGTGGTACGTGGGCAGTCCTCCGATGATCGACGGCGCGTTCGCCCGGTGGCTGGCGGCGCGGGCCGGGCAGGCGTTGCTGGGCTTGCGGGCCGAGATGGGGTTCGCCGACGCGGGCGCGCTGAAGTCGGCCGGGGACAAGGTCTCGCACGACCTGATCCGTACCGAGCTGGCCCGGTGGCGGCCCGGCGACGCGGTCCTGTCGGAGGAGGACGAGGGCTCGCGGCTGGCCTGGGCGGCGGAGGTGAACCCGGGGGCGGTGTCCCGACTGACCGCCGACCGGGTGTGGATCGTCGACCCGCTGGACGGCACCCGGGAGTTCTCCGAGGAGGGGCGCTCGGACTGGGCGGTGCACGTGGCGCTCTGGGCGCGCAACGCGCCGACGCCGCACGGGCTGGTGGCCGGGGCGGTGGGGCTGCCGGCGCAGCACCGGGTGCTCGGCACGGACTACCCGCCGGCGTACCCGCCGATGACGTTGGAGGCGGCGACCGCGGGTGGCGGGCGGACGCTGCGCCTGGCGGCGAGCCGGAGCCGGCCGCCGGTGTTCCTGAGCGACCTGGCGGAGGACGTGGGCGCGCACCTGGTGCCGATGGGTTCGGCCGGTGCGAAGATCGCCGCGGTGGTGACCGGTGAGGTGGACGCCTACATCCACGCCGGTGGCCAGTACGAGTGGGACTCGGCCGCCCCGGTCGCTGTGGCGACGGCCACCGGCCTGCACGCTTCCCGGATCGACGGTTCTGCGCTGAAATACAACGAGGCGGATCCGCGGCTGCCGGACCTGCTGGTCTGCCGCAAGGATCTCGCCACTCGGTTGCTTGCAGCGCTGCAGAGACATTCCGGGTAGCCTGAGCGCTTGTTCTTGATGTATCCGACCGGAAAGGTCTGGAATCCATGAGCGGATCCGCGCCGATCGAGACCGTGTCATGACCGCCCCCGCCCGCTTCTACCAGGTCTCCCACCTCGACGCGCTCGAGGCGGAGAGCATCTTCGTGATGCGCGAGGTGGTCGCGGAGATGGAGCGCCCGGTGCTGCTCTTCTCCGGCGGCAAGGACTCCATCGTCATGCTCCGGTTGGCCCAGAAGGCGTTCGCCCCGGCCAACATCCCCTTCCCGGTCATGCACGTGGACACCGGGCACAACTTCCCCGAGGTCCTGGAGTACCGCGACCAGCGGGTCGCCGAGCTGGGCCTGCACCTGATCGTGGCCAGCGTGCCGGAGGCCCTGGCCAGCGGCATGGTCCGCGAGTCCGGCGACGGCATGCGCAACCGGATCCAGACCCCGGTGCTGCTGGACGCGGTGGAGAAGCACCGCTTCGACGCCCTCTTCGGCGGCGCCCGGCGGGACGAGGAGAAGGCCCGGGCCAAGGAGCGGGTGTTCAGCTTCCGCGACGAGTTCGGCCAGTGGGACCCGAAGAACCAGCGCCCCGAGCTGTGGTCGCTCTACAACGGCCGGCACCACCCGGGCGAGTCGATCCGGGTCTTCCCGCTCTCCAACTGGACCGAGCTGGACGTCTGGCACTACATCGCCCGCGAACGCATCCCGCTGCCCTCGATCTACTACGCGCACGAGCGCGAGGTGGTCGAGCGCGACGGCATGCTCTACGCGGTGAACGAGTTCTTCCGCCCCCGCGCGGGGGAGGAGCGGTTCAAGGCCCGGGTGCGCTACCGCACCGTGGGCGACGCCTCCTGCACCGCGGCCGTCCGCTCGGACGCCGACACGGTGGAGAAGGTGATCGAGGAGGTGGCCGCCACCCGGATCACCGAGCGCGGCGCGACCCGCGGCGACGACCGGGTCAGCGAGGCCGCCATGGAGGACCGCAAGCGGGAGGGCTACTTCTGATGAGCACCGAGACCATCGCCGGAGGCGCGGCGGACAGCCGCGCCGCCACCGGGGCCGGGCCGGAGGCCCGGCCGATGGACCTGCTGCGCTTCGCCACCGCCGGCAGCGTCGACGACGGCAAGTCCACCCTGATCGGCCGCCTGCTGTACGACACCAAGTCGCTCTTCACCGACCAGCTCGCCGCCGTCGAGGCGGTCAGCGCCGCCCGGGGCGACGAGTACACCAACCTGGCGCTGCTCACCGACGGCCTGCGCGCCGAGCGGGAGCAGGGCATCACCATCGACGTGGCGTACCGCTACTTCGCCACCCCCCGGCGGAAGTTCATCATCGCCGACACCCCGGGGCACATCCAGTACACCCGGAACATGGTCACCGGCGCCTCCACCGCCGACCTGGCGCTGATCCTGGTGGACGCCCGCAAGGGCCTGGTCGAGCAGTCCCGCCGGCACGCCTTCCTCTGCTCGCTGCTGCGGGTGCCGCACCTGGTCCTCTGCGTGAACAAGATGGACCTGGTCGACTACTCGCAGGAGGTCTTCGAGCGGATCGCCGACGAGTTCACCGCGTTCGCCGCGAAGCTCGACGTGCCGGACCTGACCGTGGTGCCGATCTCCGCGCTCAGGGGCGACAACATCGTCACCCGCTCGGAGAACATGCCCTGGTACGAGGGCCCGTCGCTGCTGCACCACCTGGAGCGGGTGCACATCGCCTCCGACCGCAACCTGGTCGACGTGCGGTTCCCGGTGCAGTACGTGATCCGTCCGCAGTCCACCACCGTCACCGACTACCGCGGCTACGCCGGTCAGGTGGCCTCGGGCGTGCTCAAGCCGGGGGACGAGGTGATGGTGCTGCCCTCCGGCTTCACCAGCCGGATCGCCTCCGTGGAGACGGCGGACGGCCCGGTGGCCGAGGCGTTCCCGCCGATGTCGGTGACCGTCCGCCTGGAAGACGAGATCGACATCTCGCGGGGCGACATGATCTGCCGGCCGAACAACTCGCCGGCGGTCTCGCAGGACATCGAGGCGATGGTCTGCTGGATGGACGAGACCCGCCCGCTCCAGGTCGGCGGCAAGTACGCGATCAAGCACACCACCCGGTCGGCCCGGGCGATCGTCCGCGGGCTGCACTACCGGCTGGACATCAACACCCTGCACCGGGACGAGGCGGCCGGCGAGCTGAAGCTCAACGAGATCGGCCGGGTGCGGCTGCGCACCACCGTGCCCCTGCTCGCCGACGAGTACCGCCGCAACCGCACCACCGGCGGCTTCGTCATCATCGACGAGACCACCAACCGCACCGTCGCCGCCGGCATGATCGTCGACACCGCCTGACCGACCCCGCCTCCCCGGGTCGGCCGGACGCACTTACAGAGAAAGAGTGGCTATTCCACCGTGGATAGCCACTCTTTCTCTGTAAGTGGGCCCCGACGTCGACGGGGCGGGGCGAGACGGGGCGGGGGTCAGTCGAGGCGGGTGGCGCCGGGGGCGGGGAGGACCGTGACGTGGGCGGGGGCGGGGAAGCCGCGCTCGGCGTAGGCGTCCGTGACGGCGTGGGCCACGGCTTCGGCCCGGTCGGCGTCGACCAGGGCGAGGACGCAGCCGCCGAAGCCGCCGCCGGTCATCCGGGCGCCGAGCGCGCCGGCCGCCAGGGCCGCCTCGACCGCGGTGTCGATCTCCGGGACGGTGATCTCGAAGTCGTCCCGCATGGAGGCGTGCGAGGCGGTGAGCAGCGGGCCGATCTCGCGTACCCGGCCGGCGCGGAGCAGGTCGACGGTGTCCAGCACCCGCTGGTCCTCGGTCACCACGTGCCGGACCCGACGGCGGATCTCGTCGTCGTCGAGCCGGGCCAGCGCGGCGTCGAGGTCGGCGACCGGCACGTCCCGCAGCGCCGGCACCCCGAGCAGCGCGGCCGCCCGTTCGCAGGCGGCGCGGCGGGAGGCGTACTCGCCGTCGGCGTGCCGGTGCGGGGCGCGGCTGTCGATGACGAGCACGGCCAGCCCGGCGGCGTCGAGGTCGAACGGGATGTGTTCGACGGCCTCGGTGCGGCAGTCCAGGAAGAGGGCGTGCCCCTCGCGGCAGCGGATCACCGCGGACTGGTCCATGATCCCGGTCGGCGCGCCGACGTAGGCGTTCTCGGCCCGCTGGGCCAGCCGCGGCTGCTTCTCGGCGGGCAGGTCCAGCCCGCCCAAATCGACCAGGGCGGCGAGCACCGCCGCCTCGATGGCCGCCGAGGAGGAGAGACCGGAGCCCACCGGCACGTCGGAGGCGATCGCCAGCCGGGCACCGGGCACGTCGTACCCGGCCGCGCGCAGCGCCCAGACGATCCCGGCCACGTACGCCGCCCAGCCGGTGACCCGGCCCGGCTCGTCGACCTCGTCGGCGCCGAACTCCACGGCCTCGGCGGAGAGTTCCGACCGGACCGTCCACCGCTCACCGGGCTGCGGGGCGGCGGCGACCACGGTCCGCAGGGTCAGCGCGAAGGGGAGCACGAAGCCGTCGTTGTAGTCCGTGTGTTCGCCGATCAGGTTGGCCCGGCCGGGAGCCGCCCAGCGGCCGGCGGGCGGCTCGCCGTACGCGGCGTGGAAGCCGGCGGCGGCGCGGGCCGCGACGTCGCCCGACGCGGCCCCGGGTGGCGCGGTCTGCGCGGCCGAGGTCATCGCTGCCCCAGCACGTGCGCGCGGTAGAAGGCCCAGGCGTCGCCGACCATGTCGTGCAGGGTCGGCTTCTCCGGCGTCCAGCCCAGTTCCTCGCGGGCCAGCGCGGAGGAGGCGACCAGCTCGGCCGGGTCGCCCTCGCGGCGCGGCGCGATCTCCACCGGCAGCGGGTGGCCGGTGACCTCGCGGACCACGTCGACCACCTGGCGGTTGGTGAAGCCGTTGCCGTTGCCCAGGTTGTAGATCCGGTGCCGGCCGGGCACGGCGGCGCTGAGCGCCAGCAGGTGGGCTCGGGCCAGGTCCGCCACGTGGATGTAGTCGCGCACGCAGGTGCCGTCGACGGTGGGGTAGTCGTCGCCGAAGAGCTGGAGCTTCTCCCGCCGGCCGGCGGCGACGTCCAGCGCAATCGGGATCAGGTGGGTCTCCGGGTCGTGCCGTTCGCCGATCGCCAGGTCGTCGCGGAGGTACGCCCCGGCGACGTTGAAGTAGCGCAGCGAGACGGCGGCCAGGTCGTGGGCGATCGCCTCGGAGGTGAGCGCCATGTCGACGGCGAGCTTGGTGGCCCCGTACGTGTTGGTGGGGGCCTTGACCGCGGTCTCCGGGATGGGCAGCTCGGTCGGGTTGCCGTAGACGGCGGCGGTGGAGGAGAAGACCAGCCGGGGCACCCGGGCGGCGCGGACGGCGTCGATCAGGGCGATCGAGCTGACCGTGTTGGCGTGCCAGTACAGCTCCGGGCGGACCATCGACTCGCCGGCGGCGATCAGCGCGGCGAAGTGCAGCACCCCGTCGAAGCCGGCCTCCGGGGTGAGCACCCGGGCGGCCTCGTGGACGGGCAGCTCGACGTGGGTGGCGTCCGGCGCGAGCGCGGCCCGGTGGCCGGTGCGCAGGTCGTCGAGGACCGTCACGTCGTGGCCGTTGTCGAGCAGCATCCGGGTCACCACGCTGCCGATGAAGCCGGCGCCGCCGGTGACGAGCAGTTTCACGTCGGGTCCTCCTGCCTGGCCGCGTCCCGTCGCGGCCGTTCGTGATCACCCTACGGCCGTACGCTGTGCCCGCGCTCAGCGTCACGGCCCCGGCTCATTCCATCATAAACCTTCACGACTGAACAGATCCGAACATCGCCGGTCGGCGGTGACGCGCAGCCTTACCATCTTTTCCATGCGGGAAGCGGGCGGTCCCGGGCTGCGTCGACGCGCGTCGGGGCGGCCCCGACGCCGGCCCGGGCCGATCGCCCGGACGGTGGCCCGGCTCGTCGTCCGGGCCGCCGACGGCGCCACCCGCCTCGTCACCGACCTGCTCGGCGCCAGCCCGGCGGCCGGTCGGGAGCGGATCAGCGAGGACGAGCTGCGCGACCTCGTCGCGGCCAACACCCGGCTCCACCCGGACGAGCGGCGGATCATCGACGAGGTGCTGGTGGCCGGCGCGAGCCTGGTCCGCGAGGTGATGATGCCCCGCACCGAGGTCGTCTTCCTCTCCGCCGGGCTGACCATCGCCGAGGCCGAGCGGGTGGTCCGGGCCGAGACGCACACCCGCTACCCGGTGGTCGACGGCACCCAGGACGACGTGGTCGGCTTCGTGCACCTGCGGGACGTGCTGCTCCGCCCCGACCTCGACCCGTGCACCACCGTCGGCGAGCTGACGCGCGAGGTCAAACAGCTGCCCGGCAGCAAGCGGGTGCTCGCCGCGCTGACCGAGATGCGCAAGGAGGGACACCACCTGGCGGTGGTGGTCGACGAGTACGGCGGCACCGCCGGCATCGTCACGTGTGAGGACCTGATCGAGGAGCTGGTCGGGGAGATCCACGACGAGTACGACGGCGACCCCGAGCCCGCGCACGCGGGCCTGCCCGCCGTGGTGGACGGCCGGCTCAACCTCGCCGACTTCGCCGAGCGCACCGGGGTGCCGCTGCCCGTCGGGCCGTACGAGACGGTCGGCGGCTACCTGATGGCGGCGCTCGGCCGGCTGCCGGTGGCCGGCGACGAGGTGCCGGTGTCCCCGGTCGACGCCGAGGCGCCGGACGAGCCGGTCGACGGCTGGCTGCTGCGGGTGCTGGCCCTGGAGGGGCGCCGGGTGTCCCGGGTCGCGGTCTCCGCGGCGCGCCTGCCCGAGCAGCGGCGCGAGGTCACCACCCCCGCCGGGCCGGCGGCGAGCCGACCCGCCGGCCCGTCATGACGTACGCCGGGCGTTGCTGACAGAATTGCCGTCATGTCCGACGTTCCCGCCCGCCCGCGCGTCTTCTCCGGCATCCAGCCGACGGCCGACTCGTTCCACCTCGGCAACTATCTCGGCGCGGTGCGGCACTGGGTGGCGCTGCAGGAGACCCACGACGCGTTCTACTGCGTGGTCGACCTGCACGCGATCACCGCGGGGCACGACCCGGCCGTGCTGAAGCAGCGCTCCCGGGTGGCCGCCGCGCAGCTCTTCGCGGTGGGGATCGACCCGGAGCGCAGCACCCTGTTCGTCCAGTCGCAGGTGCCCGAGCACTCGCAGCTGGCCTGGGTGCTCGGCTGCATCACCGGTTTCGGCGAGGCCAGCCGGATGACGCAGTTCAAGGACAAGTCGCAGAAGCAGGGCAGCGAGCGGGCCAGCGTCGGCCTCTTCACGTACCCGATCCTGCAGGCCGCCGACATCCTGCTCTACCAGGCCAACGCGGTGCCCGTCGGCGAGGACCAGCGCCAGCACCTGGAGCTCTCCCGCGACCTGGCGCAGCGGTTCAACTCGCTGTTCGGCCCGACCTTCACGGTGCCCGCCCCGCACATCGTCAAGGACACCGCGAAGATCACCGACCTGCAGGACCCGACGGCGAAGATGTCCAAGTCGTCGTCCTCGCCGGCCGGCATCATCGACCTGCTGGAGGAGCCGGCCCGCTCGGCCAAGAAGATCCGCTCCGCGGTCACCGACACCGGCCGCGAGATCGTCTTCGACACCGAGACCAAGCCGGGCATCTCCAACCTGCTGACCATCTACTCGGCGCTCTCCGGCCGGAGCATCGACGACCTGGTCGTCGCGTACGCCGGCAAGGGCTACGGCGACCTCAAGAAGGACCTCGGCGAGGTGGTCCGGGAGTTCGTCACCCCGATCCAGGAGCGCACCCGCGCCTACCTCGACGACCCGGCGCAGCTGGACAAGCTGCTCGCCGCCGGCGCCGAGAAGGCCCGCGCGGTCGCCGCGCCGACGCTGCGCGCCGCGTACGACCGGATCGGGTTCTTCCCCCCGGTCCGCTTCGAGTAGCGGCTCCGGGCCGACGGGTACGGGTGGAGGGGTGGCGCGGAGCGTGGATCGCAGGGACGGGGCGCCGGTGGACGGCGGCACCATCCAGATCGGGATCGCGGTGGACGTCCCGGAGCCGTGGGGCGGCATGCTCACCCGGCGCCGGGCCGAGTCCGGCGACCCGCAGGTGGTCCCGGCGCACGTGACGCTGCTCGGGCCCACCGAGATCCCGGTGGCGGCGCTGCCGGCGGTCGAGGAGCACCTGAGCCGGGTGGCCGCCCGGCACCTGCCGTTCACCCTGCACCTGCGGGGCACGGGCACGTTCCGGCCGGTGACCCAGGTGGTGTTCGTGACGGTGGCCGCCGGGATCAGCGAGTGCGAGCTGCTCGCCGCCGCCATCAACGCCGCACCCGAGCTGCACCGGGAGGCCCGCTTCCCGTACCACCCGCACGTCACCGTCGCGCAGGACGTCGCCCCCGAGGCGCTGGACCGGGCGTACGAGGACCTGGCCGACTTCTCGGCCATGTTCGAGGTGGACTCGTTCACGCTCTTCTCGCACAGCGGTGCGACCCGGTGGCAACCCCGCCGGGACTTCCGGCTCGGCGGCTGACCGGGCCGGTGGCCACAGGCCCGCCCCGCGGCGGGAGATCGGCGAGGATGACGTGGTGGACGCGTGGGGCCGGCTGACGGGCGGGATCGACCGCCGGTTCACCACGGCACGGCACCGGTGGCCCCGCTTCGACCACCTCTGGCGCGCCATCGACCTCTACACGAACGTGCTGGGCGGGCGGCTGGCCGCGGCGATCGCCTACTACGGCTTCTTCGCGGTCTTCGCGCTCGCCCTGGTGGCGTACTCGATCTTCGGGGCGATCCTGGAGGACAACGACGAGGTCAGCGACGCCGCGGCCGACTTCCTGCGGGAGAACCTGCCGTTCCTCGACCCCGGGCAGATCGCCGAGAGCAGCAACACCGTCGGGGTGATCGGCCTGGTCATCCTGGTCTTCACCGGGATCGGCTGGGTGGAGGCGATCCGCTCCTCGCAGCGGCTGATGTACGGCTTCAACCAGCAGCCCGGCAACCTGGTGGTGCGCCGCCTGGTCGACCTGGGCGTGCTGGTGCTGGTCTTCGTGATGCTCGGCCTCTCGGTGGCGGCCGTCGACGCCCTGGAGTCCCTGCTGCGCTTCCTGCTGCGGGCCACCGGCTCGGTCGGGCTGACCACGATCAGCGCGGCGCTCAGCGTGGTGGTCAACGCGGTGCTGGCGACGGCGCTGCTGGTGGCGGTGCCCCGGCTGCGGATGAGCCGCCGGCGGCTGCGGCCGGTGGTGCTGATCGTCGCGGTGGGCATCACGCTGCTCAACACCGTCGGGCGCTACTACGTGGTGCGCACCGAGCGGAACCCGGCGTACACGGTGGTGGCCGGCGCGGTCGGGCTGCTGCTCTACCTGTACCTGCTCAACCAGCTGGTGCTCTTCGGCGCGGCGCTCGCCGCGACCAGCCGGCACGGGCGGGTGGTCGACCTCTCCGACGGGCCCGTCCCGGCGGACCTCGACGTCGAGACGGATCCGGACACCGATCCGGGGACCCCGGGAGGGGCGGGCTGACGTGCTGATCGAGATCGACCCGGGCTCGGCGGTGCCCCCGTACGAGCAGGTGCGCGGGCAGTTGGCCGCGATGGTCGGCGACGGGCGGCTGCCGGTGGGCACCCGGCTGCCGCCGGTGCGCCAGTTCGCCGCCGAGCTGGGGCTGGCGGCCAACACCGTGGCGCGGGCGTACCGGGAGCTGGAGGCGGCCGGGCTGCTGGAGACCCGGGGGCGGCACGGGACGTACGTCGCGCCGGGCCGCGACGACGCGACCGACCGGTTGCAGCGGGCGGCGGCCCGGTACGCCGACGAGGCGGTGCGGCTGGGCGTGCCGCCGGATCGGGCACTCGCCCTGGTCCGCGCCGCTCTCGACGCCGCCCGCCCGGGCTGAGTCGACGGACGAACAGGTCAGGAAACCGACCGATGCGCGAACCGGCAGTTGCCGCAAATGCCACTCACCTTTCCGCTGTGACCGGCCATGATGAGCGCGTGGGCGCACTCGTGACGTTGGACCTGCCGGACGACTCGCCGATGCTCGGCCTGCCGTGGATCATCACGTTCGGCCCGCTCGGCGACCCCGCGGAGTGGGAGCCGGTGGTCTGCGGCCCGTACGAGCGCCCGCACGCCCTGGCCCTGGCCGAGGCGGTGGTGGCCGAGGAGCAGCTGATGGCGGTGGTCGAGCCGCTGGTGCCGGCGTTGTCGGCCGAGGAGGTGCGCGGCGAGATCGCCGCCGCGCAGATCGCCGCCGAGGACGAGTCGGCCCGGATCGACGAGTCCGACCTCTACGGGGACTTCGAGGACGTGATCGACGAGGAGCTGGAGCAGGCGGCCGCGCGGGCCGAGCACCCGGTCTCGCCGCAGCCCGCACCCAGCGAGGACGAGCTGCGGGCCGGCTTCGAGCGGATCTCCGAGCTGCTGCGGCGCAAGGGCCGCTGACCCGTCAGCGCGGCGGGCCGTCCAGCACGCAGAACTCGTTGCCCTCCGGGTCGGCCAGTACGACGAAGCCCTCGTCACCGGACTGGCCGACGTCGGCGCACCGGGCGCCCAGCGCGAGCAGCCGCCGTACCTCCGCCTGCGGGTCCCCGTCGTCGGCGACCAGGTCCAGGTGCAGCCGGTTCTTGCCCCGCTTGGGGGTGCCGGAGGCCTGGAGCCAGACCGTCGGGGCGCCGGCCGGCCGGTCGGGGGTGGGGTGGAGCTTGGCGTTGCCGTCGTCACCGCGCTCCACCCGGTAGCCGAGCGCCGCCGACCAGAAGCCGGCCATCAGGTCGAGGTCGGTGACGTCGAGGGTGTACTGCGCGACGTGCAGCGCCATCGGACACCTCCGGGGGTTTGCCCACCCGGTACCCGCTGCGCGCGGAACCGACACGTGGCGCGGGGCCGGGCCGAACGGACACCGGCGCCCCGGGGAACTCCCCGAGGCGCCGGTGCCACCTCACCCCCCACCACAAGGGGTCGGCAGGCCCAGTCGCCCGTCGGCGCGGGGCACAACGGACGACCAGGTCAATGGCGGGTTACCCGGCTCAGCGCCGTTCGAACCACGCAGCTGCGTCCACCGGCAGGAGATGACCCGATCCCTGCTCGGTGAGGTCCTCGCTGGCGACCAGCGGCCGGCCGTACCCCTCGACGAGGGCCGGCGCGCCGCTGATGTTGACCACGCAGGTCAGCGTGGTCCCGCCGCCGGTGCGGCTGAAGGCGAGCATGCCGGGCCCGCCCTCCAGCCAGGTCACCCCGCCGGTCGTGCCGGCCAGCGCCGGGTGCTCGTGCCGGATCCGCAGCGCGGCGCGGTACAGCTCCAGGGTGGAGCCGGCGATGCCGGTCTGGGCGGCCACCGAGAGGGCACGCCAGGTCCCCGGGGCCGGCAGCCAGCTCAGTTCGCTGCCCTCCGGGCCGAAGCCGTACGGGGCCAGCTCGCCGCTCCACGGGATCGGCACCCGGCAACCGTCGCGGCTCTCCCCGGTACGCAGGAACGCCGGATCCTGGCGCAGCCCGTCGGGGAGGTCCAGCACCTCCGGCAGGCCCAGCTCCTCGCCCTGGTAGACGTAGGCGCAGCCGGGCAGGGCCAGCATCAGCAGGGCGGCGGCCCGGGCCCGGCGCAGGCCGACCTCGCCGTCGCCGTACCGGGTGACGTGCCGCTGCCGGTCGTGGTTGGACAGCACCCAGGTGGTCGGGGCGCCGACGATGGTGGACTCGGCCAGCGCGGTGTCGATGACCTTGCGGAACGAGTCGGCCGACCAGGTGGCGTCGAGGAAGTCGAAGCTGAACGCCTGGTGCAGCTCGTCCGGGCCGATGTAGCGGGCCAGCCGCTGCGGGGTCTCCGCCCACGCCTCGGCCACCGCCATCCGGCCGCCCGGGTAGCTGTCCAGGATCGGCCGCCAGGCGCGGTAGATCTCGTGCACCTCGTCCTGGTCGAAGTAGGGCAGGCGGCCCTTGCCGAGCAGCTCGGACTGGCGCTGGCCGGTGGTCATCGAGCTGAAGCCGACGTCCGGCAGCCCCTCGGCCTTGATCATCCCGTGCGCCACGTCGATCCGGAACCCGTCGACGCCGCGGTCCAGCCAGAAGCGGAGCACGTCCTCGAACTCGGCGCGCACCCGCGGGTGCCGCCAGTTCAGGTCGGGCTGGGCCGGGTCGAACAGGTGCAGGTACCACTGGCCGTCCGGCACCCGGGTCCAGGCCGGGCCGCCGAAGATGCTCTCCCAGTCGTTCGGGGGCAGCTCGCCGTGCTCGCCCTTGCCGTCGGCGAAGAGGTAGAGCTCCCGCTCCGGCGAGCCCGGGCCGGCGGCCAGCGCGGCCTGGAACCAGGGGTGCGCGCTGGAGGTGTGGTTGGGCACCAGGTCGACGATGATCCGCAGCCCGAGGGCGTGCGCGTCGGTGATCATCGCGTCGAAGTCGGTGAGCGTGCCGAACAGCGGGTCGACATCGCGGTAGTCGGCGACGTCGTAGCCGGCGTCGACCTGCGGCGAGGTGTAGAAGGGGGTCAGCCAGAGCGCGTCGACCCCGAGGTCGCGCAGGTACGGCAGCCGCTCCCGGATGCCCCGGAGGTCGCCGACGCCGTCGCCGTCGGCGTCGGCGAAGCTGCGGACGTAGACCTGGTAGACGACCGCGGACCGCCACCAGTCGGCGTCGGCGGCCGGCGGTGCCGGGTTGGTGGCGTCGGTCATCGGTGACGATCCCCGTTCTGTTGCTCGGGACGGCGAGCACCCGCGCGCGGGTGGGTGGTGGGCGCGGATGTCAGTGCAGAATGCCGTCCGGTTGCTGCAAGAGTCAAGCATTCCTTGCGCAAGAAATGATGGCCCGCACCATCCGGCCGGCCTGGCGACAAGGTGGGGCTGTCCCAGCGGGCGGGACGGCCGCCGTCGTGGCGGCCGTCCGGGGCGCTCGGGTCGGGTCAGGCCGGGACGGCGAGGGCGGGCGGCGCCGGCCGGTGCCGGGTGCCGCCCTGGACCGGGTTGGCGCCGGCCGGGCGGACGACCGCGGTGGAGCCGCGCACCACCAGCTCCGGGCGGAACAGGTACTCCGAGTGCGGCGCGGCGTGGCCGTTGATCTCGTCGACCAGGGCCCGCACCGCGGCGACCGCCATCGCGGCGACCGGCTGGCGCATGGTGGTCAGCGGCGGATCGGTGAAGGCCATCAGCGGGGAGTCGTCGTAGCCGACCACCGAGAGGTCCTGCGGGACCGACATGCCGCGCTGCCGGGCCGCCCGGATCGCGCCGAGCGCCATCAGGTCGGAGCCGCAGACGACGCCGGTGACCCCGCGTTCGATCAGCCGGCCGGCGGCCGCCTCGCCGCCCTCCACGCCGAAGAGTGAGAGCTCGGCCAGGTCGGCCAGGTCCTGCTCGCCGGCGCCGGCGAGCCGGGTCATCGCGGTACGCCAGCCGGCCACCTTGCGCTGCACCGGCACGAACCGGTCCGGGCCGGTGATCAGGCCGATCCGGCGGTGGCCGAGCGCGACCAGGTGCGCGACGGCCAGCTCGGCGGCCTCGCCGTCGTCGCAGGAGACGAAGGGGGCGGCGACGTTCGGGACGTACCCGTTGATCATCACGACGGGCAGCGGGCGGGCGATGAGCGCGCGGTACCGGTCGTGGTTGGCGGCGGTGTCGGCGTGCAGGCCGGAGACGAAGACGATCCCGGAGACCTGCCGGTCCAGCAGCATCTCGACGTACTCGTCCTCGGTGACCCCGCCGGGGGTCTGGGTGCACAGCACCGGGGTGAACCCGCTCTGCGCCAGGGTCGACTCGATGACCTGGGCGAACATCGGGAAGATGGGGTTGTCCAGCTCCGGGACGACCAGCCCGACGAGCCCGGCGCTGCGCTTGCGCAGCCGGGCGGGGCGCTCGTAACCGAGCACGTCGAGGGCGGTCAGGACGGCCTGCCGGGTCTCGGGGGCCACGCCGGGGCGGTCGTTGAGCACCCGCGACACCGTGGCCTCGCTGACTTCGGCCTGCTGGGCGATGTCGGACAGTCGAGCGCGCATGGCGGAACTTTAGCTCACGGGCAAGTTCTTGCGTACGCTCCTGCAAGCCCTTCCATTCCCTGCAACCTCTTGCTAACGTCCCCGCAACATGCGAGAGCAGCGGCGCGGCACCGCAGCGCCGGTTGGCAAGAACTTACAGAGGTTCCCACTGGCGGGCCGCCCTTCCCCCGGCGGTCGCCACAACGACAGGAGTACCGATGCGCATCCGTACCGCGGGTGTGGTCGCCGTTCTCGGTCTGGCGCTCGCGGCGTCCGGCTGCGGCGACAACAGCAAGGACGAGCCGGCCGCCAAGGATTCCCCCAAGGCCGCGAGCGGCAAGCTCGTCATCTGGGCCGACGACAAGCGGGCGGCGGCCCTCAAGCCGTTCGGTGAGAAGTTCGGCCAGGAGAACGGCGTCACCGTCGAGGTGCAGGCCGTCTCCAAGGACCTGCAGACCAACTTCGTCACCGCCTCCCAGCAGGGCAGCGGCCCGGACGTCGTGGTCGGCGCGCACGACTGGATCGGCAACCTGGTGCAGAACGGCGCCATCGACCCGGTGCAGCTCGCCGCCGAGCAGAAGAGCGCCTTCAACGAGACCGCCGTCAAGGCCGTGACCTTCAACGGTCAGGTCTACGGCGTGCCGTACGCGACCGAGAACATCGCGCTGATCCGCAACACCGAGCTGGCCCCCGAGGCGCCGAAGACGATCGAGGACCTGGTCGCCTCCGGCAAGAAGCTCAAGGCCGAGAAGAAGGCCAGCGAGATCCTCTGCCTCCAGTCCGGACAGAACGGCGACGCGTACCACATCTACCCGCTGTACACCTCGGCCGGCGGCTACCTCTTCGGCACCGCTGCCAACGGCGACTACGACCCGAAGGACCTGGGCGTGGGCAAGCCGGAGTCGATCGCGGCGTTCCAGAAGATCGCCAAGCTCGGTGAGAAGGGTGACGGTGCGTTGAAGCGCTCCATCACCGGCGAGAACTCGATCGCCACCTTCACCGGCAAGAAGTGCGCCTACCTGGTCTCCGGCCCGTGGGCGATCGCCGACGCCAAGAAGGCCGGCATCAAGTACGACATCTCCCCGGTCCCCGGCTTCGCCGGTGGCAAGGAGGCCCAGCCGTTCGTGGGCGTCCAGTCGTTCTACGTCGCCGCCAAGGGCAAGAACAAGGCCCTGGCCCAGGAGTTCGTCACCAACTACGTGACCAAGCCCGACCTGGCCGTGGCGCTGTACAACGCCGAGCCGCGTCCGCCGGCGCTGACCGCCGCCTTCGACCAGGTCAAGGGCACCGACCCGGACCTGGCCAAGTTCTCCGAGGCCGGCAAGAACGGCCAGGTGCTCCCGGCGATCCCGGCCATGGCCGCGATCTGGGACCCGTTCGGCAAGGCCGAGGCCGCCGTCATCGGTGGCGCCGACCCGACCAAGACCGTCACCGCCGCCGGCAAGACGATCTCCGGTCAGATCAAGTAATGAGCGCGTCGCTGTCCGGCCCGGGGTCTGCCACGCAGACCCCGGGCCGGGAGCCCGCCCGCTCCGGGCTCCCGCGCAAGTCCCGTGACGCGCGGCACCACGCGCCGATCACCCTGACCGGCCTCGTCGTCAAGGTGGTCCTGCTCGGCCTGGTGGCCGGGATCGCGATCTGGGCGGCCTTCCCGCTCATCGAGGCGAAGCTCTGGGTCGGCCTGGCCGTCCTGGTGGCGACCACCGTCGCCCTGTTCTACCTCTACCTGACTCCCCGGCACATCCCGGCCAAGTACCTGATCCCGGGCACGATCTTCCTGATCGTGTTCCAGGTCTTCCCGGTGCTCTACACCGCCAGCACCGCCTTCACGAACTTCGGCGACGGCCACCGCGGCGAGAAGTCCGACGCGATCGTCGCCATCCAGAGCTCGTCGGTGAAGCAGGTCCCCGGCTCCACCCAGTACCCCCTCTCCGTCGCCACCAAGGGCGACCCGGCCACCGGGCCGCTGGTCTTCCTGGTGACCGACCCGAAGAGCGGCACCGTCTCGGTCGGTGACGCCGAGGGGCTCAAGGAACTCGACGCCGGCCAGGTCACCGTGGCGACGGGCGGCAAGGTCACCGCCGCCGAGGGCTACACCGTCCTGAACTTCGGCCAGGCCAGCGCCCGCAGCGAGGACATCACCGAGCTGGTGGTGCCGACCGCCGGCGGCGCGCTGCGCTCCTCCGGCCTGACCCGGGCGTACGAGGGGACCGCGGTCCGCGCCTACGACGAGTCCTGCGACTGCATCAAGGACACCGAGAGCGGCAGGACCTGGACCGCCGACGAGTCGGTCGGCTCCTTCGTCGCCGCCGACGGGGAGCGGCTCGCCCAGGGCTGGAAGGTCAACGTCGGCCTGGAGAACTTCGGCCGGGTGCTGACCGACCCGAACATCTCCGGCCCGTTCTTCGGCACGCTGGTCTGGAACTTCGCCTTCGCGATCGGCTCGACCGGCTTCACGTTCCTGCTCGGCCTGGGCATCGCGCTGGCCCTGCACTCGCCCCGGATGCGTGGCACCAACCTGTACCGGGTGCTGCTGATCCTGCCGTACGCCATGCCGTCGTTCGCGATGCTGCTGGTCTGGCGGGACATGTTCAACACCGACTTCGGCCTGGTCAACAACCTGTTCGGGCTGAGCGTCGACTGGTTCGGCGAGACCTGGTCCGCCCGGATCGCGGTGCTGCTGGTGCAGCTCTGGCTCGGTTACCCGTACATGTTCCTGGTCGCCACCGGCGCGCTCCAGGCCATCCCGCGGGAGCTGACCGAGGCCACCTCGGTCGACGGCGCGAGCCCGTTCCAGTCGTTCAAGGCGGTCACCCTGCCGCTGCTGCTGGTGGCCATCTCGCCGCTGCTGATCGCGTCGTTCGCGTACAACTTCAACAACATCAACGCGATCTGGTTCACCACCGAGGGTGGCCCCTTCCCCGCGGACAACCCGCGCAGCGGCGCCACCGACCTGCTGATCACGTACACCTACCGGTTGGCCTTCGGCGCGCAGGGCGCCGAGTACGGCATGGCCGCCACCGTCTCGATCTTCATCTTCGCGATCGTGGCCGTCGTGTCGGCGGTCAGCTTCTCGCGTACCCGCAAGCAGGAGGAGGTGTACTCGTGACGACCTACGCGGACGCGCCCGTGGCCAACCGCAACGCGACGGGCAGGTCCAGGGGCCGCTGGTTCACCCAGGTCGGTTGGCGGCACCTGGTCGGGGTGCTCGCGGTGGCGTTCAGCCTCTTCCCGATCGTCTTCGTCATCTCGGCCGCGCTCAACCCGCTGGGCACCCTGTCCTCCACCGAGCTGCTGCCGACCGGGGCGTCGTTCGAGAACTTCACCAACCTGTTCTCGAAGACGGCGTTCGCCCACTGGTTCCTGAACTCGCTGCTGCTCGCCGGGGTGGCCAGCTTCGCGTCGATCTTCCTGTCGGCGCTGGCCGCGTACGCGTTCTCCCGGATGCGGTTCGCCGGCCGCCGGGTCGGGCTGCTCACGCTGCTGCTGATCCAGATGTTCCCGCAGTTCCTGGCGATCGTGGCGATCTTCCTGATCTTCACCACGGTCACCGACCTGTGGCCGTCGATCGGCTTCAACACCCCGTGGGGCCTGTTCCTGCTCTACATGGGTGGCGCGCTGGGGGCGAACACCTGGCTGATGAAGGGCTTCTTCGACACCCTGCCCAAGGAGCTCGACGAGTCGGCCACCATGGACGGCGCGTCGCACGCCCAGGTCTTCTTCCGGATCATGCTGCCGCTGGTGGCGCCGATCCTGGCGGTGACCGGGCTGCTCGCCTTCATCGGCTCGATCAACGAGTTCATCCTGGCCAACGTGTTCCTCACCAACACCAACTCGAAGACCCTCGCGGTCGGCATGTTCGGCCTGGTGGCCGGTGAGCGCAACAACAACTTCGGGATGTTCGCGGCGGGCACGCTGCTCACCGCCATCCCCACGGTGCTGGTGTTCCAACTCCTCCAGCGCTACATCGTCTCCGGCCTCACCGCCGGAGCCGTCAAGGGATAGATCGGATAGGTGGCCGCTCTCAACGGAGAGCGAGGTCAGGGGTCCGGCTGCGTGCGCGGCCGGACCGCTGGCGCCACCCGATCCGCCTCAGCACGCTGCGGCAAGGGCGTCGGGACGACGTGCACCGGAGCAGTCACGGGTGGGCCACCGCGGCCGGGAGACCGACCGCGGCGGGTTGCCCCTCTCGCCCCGTCCGACCCACGGGAAAGGCCTCTCCGTGTCCTTGCAGCCGCACCACGACGGATCCGCCCTGTACGTACCCGAGCAGGAGCCGGCGCTCGGTCAGACCGTGCCGGTCTTCGTCCGGGTCCCGGCGGGCGCCGACGTGCGCACCGTGCACGTGCGGACCACCGGCGACGGCGAGCCCCGGTTCGCCGAGGCGGTCGTCGACCGCACCGAGGGCGGCGAGGTCTGGTGGCGGGCCGACGTCGAGGTCCGCAACCCGGTCAGCAACTACCGCTTCATGCTCTCCGGGACCACCGGCTACCGCTGGCTGAACGCCGCCGGCGTGATCTCTCACGACGTGCCGGACAACGGCGACTTCAAGCTGGTCAGCTACGCCCCGCCGCCGGCCTGGGCGCGGGACGCGGTGATCTACCAGATCTTCCCGGACCGGTTCGCCCGCTCCGCGGCCGCCGCCGGCCGTACGCCGCCGGACTGGGCGATCCCGTGCGACTGGGACACCCCGGTGATCGGTCGCGGCCCGGAGACGCCGTACCAGTTCTACGGTGGCGACCTGGACGGTGTCACCGAGCGCCTGGACCACCTGGCCCGGCTCGGCGTGAACACCCTCTACCTCACCCCGATCTTCCCGGCCCGCTCCAACCACCGGTACGACGCGGCCAGCTTCGACACCGTCGACCCGCTGCTCGGCGGGGACGCCGCGCTGGCCCGGCTCGCCGATGCCGTCCGGGCCCGGGGCTGGCGGCTGCTCGGCGACATCACCAGCAACCACACCGGCGACGCGCACGAGTGGTTCACCACCGCCGCCTCGGACGTGCGGGCCGCCGAGCGGGAGCTGTACTACTTCGACGAGGCCACCGGCGACTACGAGTCCTGGAACGGCATCAAGTCGCTGCCGAAGCTGAACTGGGGCAGCGCGGAGCTGCGCCGGCGCTTCGCCACCGCCGACGACTCGCTGCTGCGGCGCTGGCTACGCCCGCCGTACGGGCTGGACGGCTGGCGGGTCGACGTGGCCAACATGACCGGCCGGCGCGGCGCGGACGCGTACACCCACGAGGTGGCGCGGCTGCTGCGCGAGGTGGTCGCCGACACCCGCCCCGACGGCCTGCTGCTCGCCGAGCACGGCCACGACCACACCGGCGACCTGGACCGGGACGGCTGGCACGGGACGATGAACTACGTCGGCTTCACCGACCCGGTCTGGTCCTGGCTGCGGCACGGCGAGGAGCCGGTGCCGAACTTCCTCGGCACCCCGGGCGGGGTGCGGCGGCGGGACGCCGAGGCGGTGCTGGCGACCATGGACACCTACCGGTCGCTGATCTCCTGGCGCTCGTACACCCACTCGTGGCAGCTGCTCGGCTCGCACGACTCGGCCCGGATCCGCACCGTGGTCGGCGACGCCGCCCGGCAGGAGGTGGCGGCCGGCCTGCTCGCCACCATGCCGGGCACCCCGGTGGTCTTCGCCGGGGACGAGCTGGGGCTGACCGGCACCAACGGCGAGGGTTCGCGGACCCCGATGCCGTGGCACCGGCCGGAGAGCTGGGACCGGGCCACCTTCGCCGCGTACCGGGGGCTGCTGGCGCTGCGCCGCGATGAGCCCGCGCTGCGCCACGGCGGCCTGCGTCGGGTGCACGCCGACGCCGACACCCTGGTCTTCCTGCGGGAGGCCCCGACCGGGGCGGTGCTGGTGCTCGCCCGCCGGGCCGCGGGCCGGCCCGTTCGGCTGACCGGCCTCCGGGCGGGGGAGAACGCGTACGGCGGCGCTCCGGCGCTGCGCCCGGACGTCGACGGCGTGGTCACCCTGCCCGCGGACGGCCCCACGTTCCAGGTCTGGCGGCTGTCCTGACCCGGGCCCGCCCGGCGCGGGTCAGGCGGCTGGCTGGCCGAGCAGGGTGCGGACGCCGGCGAGGTAGCTGCGGCGGTCCGGGCGTCCGGTGAGCACCTTCTGCATCAGGTAGCCCGGGACCAGGCCGAACAGCGCGGTGCCGACGGCCTCGGGGTCGGCGTCGGGCGGCAGTTCGCCCGCCTCCCGGGCCCGCCGGGCCAGCAGCGTGAAGCGGTCCCGGAAGCCGCTGTACGTCGCGTTCACGAACGTCGCCAGCGCCGGGTCGCGCAGCGACTCGCTCCACACCTGGATCGCCAGCGGCAGGATGCCGCCCTCGCCGGCCTGCGCGTCGACGTAGGTCAGTGCCCGGTCCAGCGCCTCGACCAGGGGCAGCGGCGGCTCGGCGGCGGCCAGCTCGGCGAAGACCACGTCCGCCCCGCCGATCACCGACTGGGCGATCGAGGTGATCAGGTCGTTCTTGCTCGGGAAATAGCGGTAGACCGCGCCGACGGACAGCCCGGCCTCGGCGATCACGTCCTGCATTGAGGTGTTGTGGAAGCCGTCGCGCAGGAAGCAGCGCCGGGCCGCGTCGAGGATCTGCTGTCGACGGGCCGCGAGGTGGGCGTCCGATACGCGTGGCATGACCCACAGTGTAAAACGAACGCTCGTTCTTGACTCCTGACACCTCCGAAGCGCACGCTGATCTCAAAGAGAACGAGCGTTCGTTTTAAGGAGTTGGGTATGTCCCGGTCACCCCGGTCCCCGATGCTGCTCGCCATCCTGGCCGCCGCCCTCGCGGTGGCGGCGCAGGCACTGCTCGTACCCCTCTTCGCGGGGCCCGCCGCGAACCTGGCACCGCGCGACCTGCCGGTCGCCGTCGCCGGGCCGACGCCGGCCACCGCGGAACTGGCCGGCCGGCTGGCGGCGGCCCGTCCCGGTGCCTTCACCGTCACCCAACTGCCGGACGCCGCCGCAGCCGACCGGGCGCTGCGCGACCGCGAGGTGTACGCCGCGTTCGTCGTCGGCCCCGACGGCGTCGGGCTGCACACCGCCCCAGGTGCGAGCCCCACCGTGGCGGCCCTGCTCACCGAGGCCGCGGCCGGGCTCTCCGGCGGACGGCCGGTGCCGGTGACGGCGGTGGTGCCGGCCGACCCGGACGACCCGCGCGGGGCCGGCTTCGCCGCCGGCTTCCTGCCGCTGGCGCTGACCAGCATGCTCGTCGGCGTCCTGATCACCGTCCTGGTCACCGGCCGGCGCGCCCGGCTGGTCGGGCTGCTCGGCTACGCGCTGCTCGCCGCGCTGGTCGGCACCGCCGTGCTGCACGGCTGGCTCGGGGTGATCGGGGGCGACCCGGCGGCCGAGGCCGCGGCGATCGGGCTCTTCGCGCTCGCCGCCGCCGGTGCTGTCGCCGGGCTGGGCGCGCTGCTCGGCGGCCCCGGGCTCGGCCTCGGCGTGCTGCTGGTCTTCCTGGTCGGCAACCCGCTCTCCGCGGTCAGCGCCGCGCCGGAGCTGCTGCCGCAGCCGTGGGGCACCGTGGGGCAGTTCCTGCCGGTCGGGGCCGGCGGAACGCTGCTGCGCTCGGCCGCCTTCTTCGACGGTGCGGGCGCGGGCCGCTCCGTCGCCGTGCTGGCCGGCTACGCGGTGCTCGGGCTCGGCCTGGTGCTGCTCGGCCGGCGCGGTTCGCCCCGGCCGGCCGCCGCCGAGATCACGGTATGAGCTCAGCCCGGCGGTGCGGCTACTACAAACTGTCGTTGATGGGGGAGGATGGCCGGCGTGGAAGCTCTTCGGCTGGTACTTCTCTACGTCCATCTGATCGGGTTCGCGCTGCTGCTCGGCGGCGCGATCGCCCAGTACGTCAGCGGCCGGCTGCGGATCAACGCGGCCATGCTCTGGGGCTCGGTGATCGGTCTGCTCACCGGCATCGGGCTCTCCGCCCCGCTGCGTGACGGCGACGAGCCGGCACCCGCGAAGCTTGTTACCAAGTTGGTGCTGGCTCTGCTGATCTTCGTCATGGTCTTCTTTTCCCGGAAGCGGGATCAGGTCAACCGCGGCCACTTCCTCGCTATCGTCGGGTTAACGCTGCTCAACGCCGCTGTCGCCGTGTTCTGGCGGTAGCCGCCCGGACCCGCTCGCGGGCTCGGGGAAAGGGACTTTCGGGACAGCGGGCCGGTCACGTACCAGCACTCTGAGTGATCTGCCCCACGCCAGGGTTACGCCGGGATAACAGGCGTTCAACAGTCGTGCACGATTGGCGGCCGGTGGGTGGGCGCGGGCGTACGCTCCCGTCCGTAACGTGGGATGCCGGCAGCACAGCGCTGGTCGGTTCAAGGGCTGCCACCGCACGAGGCGCGGTGTGCAATGGGAAGGAGACGTCTTGCGCTCTGTGCGTGGGATGCGGATCGCCTCCGCGATCGTGGCGGGTGGGCTCGTGCTGGGCGCCGCCGCGTGTGGTGAGGCCCCCGAGGACGACAACAACGCCGGCAACGGCGCCAAGAAGTACAGCGCCTGCATGGTGACCGACGTCGGCGGCATCGACGACAAGTCGTTCAACACCTCCGCCTGGAAGGGTCTCCAGGAGGCCAAGAAGGCGAACGACAACATCGACATCAAGTACGTCGCGTCGAAGGCCGAGGCGGACTACGAGGTCAACCTGACCGGGTACGTCAACCAGAAGTGCGACTTCATCCTGGCCGTCGGTGGCCTGATGTCGGACGCCACCAAGAAGGCCGCCGCCGCGAACCCGAACCAGCAGTTCGGCATCGTGGACGCCAACCCGGGCGTGGACAACATCTACCCGATGCAGTTCGACACCGCCCAGGCCGCCTTCCAGGCCGGCTACCTGGCCGCCGGGATGAGCAAGGCCGGCAAGATCGGCACCTACGGTGGTCTGCCGATCCCGCCGGTGACCATCTTCATGGACGGCTTCGCCGACGGCGTGGCGCACTACAACAAGGCCAAGGGCAAGACCGTCCAGGTGCTGGGCTGGGACAAGGCGACCCAGAAGGGTCTCTTCACCAACGACTTCGTCAAGCAGGACGAGGGCAAGAAGGTCTCCGACGCGCTGGTCGCCCAGGGCGCGGACATCATCATGCCGGTCGCCGGCGGCGCCGGTCTCGGCACCACCGCCGCGGCCCAGGCCTCGGGCGGCAAGTACTCGGTCATCTGGGTGGACGTCGACGGCTGCGAGAGCACCCCGAACTGCCCGGCGCTGGTGACCACCGTCGTCAAGAACATCCCGGACGCCGTCAAGGAGGCCGTGCTCAAGGCCGCCGGTGGCGAGAAGCTCCAGTCCAAGCCGGGCTTCGTCGGCAACCTGGCCAACAACGGCGTCTCGATCGCCCCGTACCACGACTTCGAGAGCAAGGTCCCGGCCGAGCTCAAGGCCGAGGTCGACAAGATCAAGGCGGACATCGCCGCCGGCACCATCACGGTCACCTCGAAGGCCCAGCCGACCAAGTGACCGCCTCCCCGGCCGCCGCGATGGGATCATCGGCAGCGGAGGCCGGCGGGCACCAGGCATGACGATCGGCCGCCTCGGCGTATGTGGGACACCCCGCGTGCGCCGGGGCGGCCGATCCGCTCCACCCGCGGCCGGCCCCGTCGGCCGGCCGACCGGCAGCTAGGCTGCACCATCGCTCGCACTCCAGGAGGTTGCGCTGAGACTCGAACTGCGCGGCATCACCAAGCGGTTCGGTGATCTGGTCGCCAACGACCACATCGACCTGACGGTGGAGCCTGGAGAGATCCACGCCCTGCTCGGCGAGAACGGCGCGGGCAAGTCGACCCTGATGAACGTGCTCTACGGGCTCTACCAGCCCGACGAGGGCGAGATCCTGGTCGACGGCCAGCCGCTGAAGCTGAAGGGCCCGTCCGACGCGATCGCGGCCGGGATCGGCATGGTGCACCAGCACTTCATGCTGGTGCCGGTCTTCACGGTCGCCGAGAACATCATGCTCGGCGCCGAGCAGGTCAGGGGCGGCATCGCCGGCTTCCTGGACCGCCGGCGGGCCCGCCGCGAGGTGGCCGAGGTCTCCGAGCGGTACAACCTGCGGGTCGACCCGGACGCGGTGATCGAGGACCTGCCGGTCGGCATCCAGCAGCGGGTGGAGATCGTCAAGGCGCTCACCCGCGACGTCGACCTGCTCATCCTCGACGAGCCGACCGCGGTGCTCACCCCGCAGGAGACCGAGGAACTGCTCACGGTCATGCGGTCGCTGAAGGCCGCCGGCAAGTCGATCGTCTTCATCACCCACAAGCTCGGCGAGGTCAAGGCCATCGCCGACCGGATCACCGTGATCCGGCGCGGGAAGACCGTCGGCACGGCCTCCCCTGAGGCGAGCCGGGACGAGCTGGCCGCGCTGATGGTGGGGCGCAGCGTCCGGCTCACCGTGGACAAGCAGCCGGCCACCCCCGGCAAGCCGATGCTCCAGGTCTCCGGCCTGGTGGTCGACGACGACCGGCGGATCCGCGCGGTCGACGGCGTCGACCTGACCGTGCACGCCGGCGAGGTGCTCGGCGTCGCGGGCGTGCAGGGCAACGGCCAGACCGAGCTGATCGAGGCGATCATGGGCCTGCGCCCGGCGCTCGCCGGCACGGTCACTCTCGACGGCCAGCCGATGCACGGCTGGTCCACCAAGAAGGTGCTGCGCGCCGGCGTCGGCTACGTTCCCGAGGACCGCAGCGTCGACGGCCTGGTCAAGGAGTTCTCCGTCGCGGAGAACCTGGTCCTGGACATCTACGACCGGCCGCCCTTCGGCAAGGGCCTGGCCCTCAAGCCGGACGCCATCGCGAAGTCGGCGAAGGAGCGGATCGCGCAGTTCGACGTCCGTACCTCCTCGGCCGACGCCTCGGTGGGCACCCTCTCCGGCGGCAACCAGCAGAAGGTGATCGTGGCCCGGGAGCTGTCCCGGCCGCTGAAGCTGCTCATCGCCGCCCAGCCGACCCGGGGCGTGGACGTCGGTTCGATCGAGTTCATCCACAGCCAGGTGATCCGCGAGCGGGACGTGGGCACCGCCGTCATGGTGGTCTCCAGCGAGCTGGACGAGGTGATCGGCCTGGCCGACCGGATCGCGGTCATGTACCGCGGCCGGATCATCGGCATCGTCGGCCCGGACACCCCGCGCGAGGAGATCGGCCTGCTGATGGCCGGCATCACCCCGGACGCCGTCGGCAAGACCGGCGGCGCCGCGGCCCCCGCCCCCGAAGGCCCTGGTAACGAGGACGAGGCATGACTGACCCAAACCCGGTGTCGGGCTCCCCGGACAAGGAGCCGGCGACCGAGGCGCAGGCGGCGCAGGCCGCGGCGGGCGGCACCGACCGCGGCGCGACCATGACCGCCCCGAAGCAGCCCACGGAGCAGCCCCGCCCCACCCTGGGCCGGCTCTTCCTGGACAACCTCTGGGCCGCCAACACCGTCACCGTGACGGTGCTCGCCCTGGTGCTGGCGATGCTGTTCGGGGCGGTCCTGATCATCGTGTCGGACCCGGACGTGCTGGCCACCTACAGCTACATCACCGCCCGGCCGGGTGACGCGATCAACTCCAGCTGGACGGTGGTCAGCGAGGCGTACGCGAACCTGTTCAAGGGTGCCGTCTTCGACCCCGAGGCGTCCGGCTTCCAGGCGGTGCTGAGCCCGATCTCCGAGACGCTCACCTACACCGCGCCGCTGGTCTTCACCGGCCTGTCGGTCGCGCTCGCCTTCCGGGGCGGCCTGTTCAACATCGGCGCCCAGGGCCAGGCGACCATCGGCGTCATCCTCGCCGCGGTCGCCGGCTTCGCGCTGCCGCTGCCGCCGGTGGTGCACCTGCTCGTCGCGCTGATCGCCGGTGCCGCCGGTGGTGCGATCTGGGGCTTCATCCCCGGCATCCTCAAGGCGCGCACCGGCGCGCACGAGGTGATCAACACGATCATGCTGAACTACATCGCGGTCTACTTCCTCTCCTGGATCATCATCCAGAACGGGGTGCAGAACCCGGACCGCGCCGACGCGATCAGCAAGCCGGTCGACTCCTCGGCCCAGCTGCCCCGACTGCTCGGCGACGACCTGCGGGTGCACACCGGCATCCTGCTCGCGGTGCTGGTCACCTGGTTCGTCGCCTGGCTGCTCAACCGCTCCACGCTCGGCTTCGAGCTGCGCGCCGTCGGCGCCAACCCGGACGCCGCCCGGACGGCCGGCATCAGCGTCACCCGGACCTACGTGCTGATCATGGTGATCTCCGGCCTGCTCGCCGGCCTCGGCGGCAGCCAGATGGTGCTCGGCTCGACGGCGAACGCGCTGACCCCGCTGGTGGTCGCGCAGATCGGCTTCGACGGCATCCTGGTGGCCCTGCTCGGCCGGGTGAAGCCGTGGGGCGTGCTGCTGGCGGCGCTGCTCTTCGGCGCGCTCCAGGCCGGCGGCAACCGGATGCAGTCGTACTCGGGGATCTCGCTGGAGCTGGTCACCGTGCTCCAGGCGCTGATCGTCATCTTCATCGCCGCACCGGCCCTGGTGAAGGCGATCTTCCAGCTCCGGGCCGCCCGTGCCGCCCGGTTGCAGACGAGCCTGGCGAAGGGCTGGTAAGGCATGTCCACCATGGCTGTCCCCGACGTCGCCGTCGCCGCGGTCGACGAGGGGTTCTGGACGCGCAACCGCAAGATCGGCGCGGTCCTGCTGGCGCTGGGCGTGCTCGCCGCGGTGCTCTTCGGCGCCCTCGCCACCGACCGGCAGGCGCGCTTCACCCTCAGCGAGACCGAGGGCGGCGCGGCGCTGGAGATCAACGGCACGGTCGGCGCGATCCTCTTCGGGATCATCGCCGCCGCGGCCGGCGCCGCCCTGCTGGCCGGCATCCCGAAGCGCTGGTTCACCCTGGTGCTCGGCGTCGGGCTGGTCGCCTTCGTGCTGAGCTTCCTCTGCTGGCAGGTGTCGGCCGCCCCCGAGGGCCGCAACTTCATGCCGCTGGTGAACATCGTCCGGGGCACCTTCATCCTGGCCCTGCCGCTGATCTTCGGCGCGCTGGCCGGCGTGCTCTGCGAGCGCTCCGGCGTGGTCAACGTGGCGATCGAGGGGCAGCTGCTCATGGGCGCCTTCAGCGGCGCGCTCTTCGGCAGCATGTTCAACAGCGTCTGGGTCGGCCTGGTCGCGGCGGCGATCGGCGGGGCGTTCATCTCGCTGCTGCTGGCGGTCTTCGCGATCCGCTACCTGGTCGACCAGGTGGTCATGGGTGTCGTGCTGAACCTGCTGGCGGTCGGCATCACCGGCTTCCTCTACGAGCGGCTGATGCAGACCAACGCGCAGAAGTACAACAGCGCTCCCCGCTTCACCAACTGGGAGATCCCGCTGCTCAAGGACATCCCGCTGATCGGGCCGGCGTTGTTCCGCGGCAACATCTTCCTCTACCTCGGCCTGCTGCTGGTGCTGGTCATCCACATCGCGCTGTTCCGCACCCGGTGGGGCCTGCGGACCCGCTCGGTGGGCGAGCACCCGACCGCGGCGGACACCCTCGGCGTCAAGGTGCTGGGGCTGCGCTACCGCAACGTGCTGCTGGCGGGCGTGGTCGCCGGCATCGGCGGCGCCTCCTACACGCTGGCGCTCTACAGCTTCACCAAGAACATGATCGGCGGTAAGGGCTTCATCGCCCTGGCCGCGCTGATCTTCGGCCGGTGGAGCCCGACCGGGGCGCTGCTCGCGGCCCTGTTCTTCGGCTTCGCCGACCAGCTCGCCACCTACCTGGGCGCGATCGGCAGCAGCATCCCGAGCCAGTTCCTGGCGATGCTGCCGTACCTCGCGACGATCCTGGCGGTGGCCGGCCTGGTCGGCCGGGTGCGCGCTCCCGCCGCCGACGGCAAGCCGTACATCAAGGGCTGAGCCTTCGGCAGAAGCCAGATCCGTGCCCGGTGGGGATTGCCCCGCCGGGCACGGTCGTTTCCGGGCCGGGGCGGGGGCGGGCGGGTGTCGGCGGACACCAGGGGTACCCCTTCCCGCGCCCGACCAGGGTGACTTGGGCAGAATGGTGGGATGACCGAGATCGACTGGGAGCGACTGCGGGCCGCCGCCACCGAGGTGATGCGGCACGCGTACGTGCCGTACTCGAAGTTCCCGGTCGGGGCGGCCGCCCTGGTCGACGACGGCCGGGTGGTGACCGGCTGCAACGTGGAGAACGCCGCGTACGGCGTCACCCTCTGCGCCGAGTGCGGGGTGGTCTCCGCCCTGCACGCCAGCGGCGGTGGCCGGCTCGTCGCGATGTCCTGCGTCGACGCCACCGGCGAGCCGCTGATGCCGTGCGGGCGCTGCCGGCAGCTGCTCTGGGAGAACGGCGGGCCGGAGTGCCTGGTCGAGTCCAAGGGCCGGCCGCTGCGCATGGCGGAGCTGCTGCCGCACGCCTTCGACGTGGCCGACATCGAGGCGGTGACCGGCGAGCAGCCGGTCCCGGTGGTGCCGGAGCGGCTGGCCGCCTGGCGGGGGCGGGGCACCGTCTTCGTGCACCCCGACATGTCCGCCGGGCAGCAGGTCTGGACGGCGTACTGGGAGCGGTCGGCGGGGGACGCCGAGGGCGCCGAGACCGGGGTGCTGGAGGAGGGCCCGAGCTGGGACGAGCCCGCCGAGGCGATCACCTGGGGGCACGCCCGGACGCCCCGGGTGGTGGTGGTCGACGCGAGCGGCACCATCTTCTGGGCCGGAGAGGGCGAACCGCCGATGGAGATCCCCACCCGCTGGCCCGCGGGCTGAACCCCGGCGCGGCGTACCGCCGATCAGCAGAACCAACAAGCAGAGGAACTCGACGATGAGTGCGTTCACGGCGGTCGACGTCATCCGTACCAAGCGGGACGGGGGAGTGCTGAGCGACGCCCAGATCGACTGGGTGGTCGACGCGTACACCCGGGGGCTGGTCGCGGACGAGCAGATGTCGGCGCTGGCCATGGCGATCCTGCTGCGCGGGATGACCCCGCCGGAGATCGCCCGGTGGACCGCCGCGATGATCGCCAGCGGCGAGCGGCTGGACCTCTCGCCGGTGTCCCGGCCGACCGTGGACAAGCACTCCACCGGCGGCGTCGGTGACAAGATCACCCTGCCGCTCACCCCGCTGGTCGCGGCCTGCGGCGGCGCGGTGCCGCAGCTGTCCGGGCGCGGCCTGGGGCACACCGGCGGCACGCTGGACAAGCTGGAGTCGATCCCCGGCTGGCGGGCGGCGCTGAGCAACGACGAGTTCATCTCCCAGCTGCGCGAGGTCGGCGCGGTGATCTGCGCGGCCGGCGAGGGGCTGGCCCCGGCCGACCGCAAGCTGTACGCGCTGCGCGACGTCACCGGCACCGTCGAGGCGATCCCGCTGATCGCCAGCTCGATCATGAGCAAGAAGATCGCCGAGGGCACCGGCGCGCTGGTGCTCGACGTCAAGGTCGGTTCCGGCGCCTTCATGAAGTCCGTCGACGACGCGCGGGAACTGGCCCGGACGATGGTGGAGCTGGGTGGCGCGCACGGCGTGCGGACCGTCGCCCTGCTCACCGACATGTCCACCCCGCTCGGCCTGACCGTCGGCAACGCGGTCGAGGTGACCGAGTCGGTGGAGGTGCTGGCCGGGGGCGGCCCGGCCGACGTGGTGGAGCTGACCCTGGCGCTGGCCCGGGAGATGCTGGATGCGGCCGGCCTGCGGGACGCCGACCCGGCCGCCGCGCTGCGCGACGGGCGGGCGATGGACGCCTGGCGCAGGATGATCCGCGCCCAGGGCGGCGACCCGGACGCGCCGATGCCGACCGCCAACGAGGTCGAGGTGGTCCGCGCCCAGGCCGACGGCTTCGTCGAGTCCGTCGACGCGTACGCGATCGGGGTGGCCGCGTGGCGGCTCGGCGCCGGGCGGGCCCGCAAGGAGGACCCGGTCAGCGCCGCCGCGGGCGTGGTGCTGCACAAGCGGCCCGGCGACCCGGTCCGGGCCGGCGACCCGCTCTACGAGCTCCGCGCCGACCAGGCCACCCGGATCCCGGCGGCGCGGGCCGAGGCCGAGCTGGCGGTTCGCCTGGCGCCCACCGCGCCGACCCCGTCGTCGCTGGTCATCGAGCGGATCGGCTGAACGGCCGACCGCCCGCGACCGGTCGGCCGGTGGGGGAACCTCGGCATGGTGCCGACCCGCCACGGGCGCTATTCTCCCAGCCCAGGGGGAGAGGTCGGCGGTGACGCCGGCGCGAGCAGACAGGGACTTCGACCGTGTTGGTACCCGCCCCCGATCCCCGGGAAGTCCGTGAGGCGAGCCTGGACGAGCTGTCCCGGTTGCGCCTGCCGTTGCCGCCTCCCCAGTTTCCGCTGGTGTGGGAGCCGGGTGACGAGATCGAGTTGCGTCCCACCGGGGAGATCGAGGCGCGGATCGCGGTCCTGCACCTGATCCTGGCCCGCTGCTTCGGGATGCCGCCGCAGGCGGCGATGAGCTGGCTGCTCGACTCGCACCTGGTGGAGATGGTCACGCCGCCCGAGTGGCAGTTCGTGATGGGCGGCAAGGGCGACCACCGCTCGTTCGTGCTGCACCACGACGCGCTCTTCTCGCTGGCCTGGGTGCTCGGCCTGAGCAAGCAGCTCGACCCGACCATCCCGGTCGACGAGCGGTTGGTGGAGCGGATGCCGCACCTCGCCGGCGGGGAGACGTTCGGCCAGTGGCGGGCCCGGATCCTGGCCGCGCCGCAGCACCCGGCCGACGCCGCCGCCCTGCTGGATCTGCACTACTGCCTGGACTGGGCGTATCTGGAGGCGGAGAAGCGCGGTCAGCCGCTGCCGGGGCTGGTCGACGCCAACGCGATCGGCCAGCGGCGCTGGGCGCTGGAGTGGGCGGTGATGCTGCGCGGGCCGTACCACGACGAGCCGCCGGGCTGGGAAGAGGTCGACCTCTCCACCTGAGCCGGGGTCAGCGCGGCCGCCAGACGGTGAGCCGGACGGCGGCGGTGACCGCGACCGGCTCCGGCAGCGCGGCGATCCGGGCGGCGAGCCGTTCCGGGTCGGTGTGCCAGGCGCTGGGGCCCATCCCGACCAGGGTGGCCACCTCGGCCCGGCTCAGCCGTAGCCGGGCGGTGTGCGCGGCGTCGCGCTCCTCGGTGAAGTGACCGGCCAGGCTGTCGGCGACCCGGTCCGCCTTGGCCGGGTCCACCCGCAGCAGGTCGAGCGCGTCGACCAGTTCGGCGAGGTGCGCGCCGGTCGGGGTGACCACCAGCAGCGCCCCGGCCGGGTCGAGGACCCGGCGGAACTCGGCGCCGTTGCGCGGGGCGAAGACGTTCAGCAGCACGGCGGTCGAGGCGTCGGCGAGCGGCAGCCGCTGCCAGGTGTCGGCCAGCGCCGCCGTAGCCCTCGGGTGGGCCCGGGCCGCGCGGCGCAGCGCCGGCTTGGAGACGTCCAGGGCCAGGCCCACGGCGTCGGGCAGCGCCGCCAGCACCGCGGCGAGGTGCCGGCCGGTCCCCGCCCCGGCGTCCACCACCAGCGGGTACGCCCCGACGCCCGGCTCGCCGTCCGCCCGCCGGCCGGCGGGCGTCGGGCCGGCGACCCGGGTGGCCGCCTCGGCCAGCGCGGCGGAGATGACGTCGTAGTGCCCGGCGGCCAGGAAGTCCGTCCGGGCGGCGACCATGTCGGCGGTGTCCCCGACGTGCGGGGCGCGGCCGGTGAGCAGGTTGACGTACCCCTGCCGGGCGACGTCGAAGCTGTGCCGGCGCGGGCAGCGCAGCGCGCGGGTGTCGGGGGCCGCGGCCAGTGGTTCGGCGCAGACCGGGCAGCGCAGCCGGGCCAGCACGGCCGGGGGCATCCCGGCCCGGGGCTGCTCGGGCGGGTGCGGCGCGGTCACCCGGTGAGCCTACGTGAGCGGCTCGGGGCCCCGGCCGGACGCGGGTTGGGCGGCGCCGGTCCCGGCCAGCCGGTCGACGACCCGGTGGGTGAGCCGGTCGAGCGCGGCCAGCTCGTCCGGCTCCAGCAGGTCGATCAGGTGCCGGCGGACGGCGGCGACGTGGCCGGGGGCGGCGGCCTCGATCGCCCGTCGGCCCTCGGCGGTGAGCACCACCACCGAGCCACGGCCGTCGGTGGCGCACTCCTCGCGAACGACCAACCCGCGCTGCTGCATCCGGCTCAGGTGGTGGGAGAGGCGGCTGCGCGACCAGAGCATCCGGTCGGCCAGCTCGCCCAGCCGCAGCCGCCCGTCCGGCGCTTCGGAGAGATCCGAGAGCACGTCGTAGTCGGGCTCGGAGAGACCGGCGTCGCGCATCAGGTCGCGGGCCAGCTGGAGGTCGAGCAGCCGGCGCATCCGGCGGTAGCCGCGCCAGGCGCGGTCCTCGCGGTCGTCGAGCCAGCGGGGTGCGTCCATGGCGGCCAGCCTAGCCGATTGTTGACATGTCACCCAACCCGCAACTAGGTTGATGACATGTCAACGACTTTGCCGGCCCGGCTGCTCCCGGTGCGGGTGGCGGCGTGACCGCCCGGCTGTGGGAGCTCTTCGGCGAGCGGGGTCGCGGCGTGCTGGTAACGCTGCGCCGCGACGGCCGGCCCCAGCTGTCCAACCTCGACTACCTCGCCGAGCCGAGCCTGATCCGCTGCTCGACCGTCGGCGACCGGGCCAAGGCGCGCAACCTGCGCCGCGACCCCCGGGCCAGCTTCCACGTCACCACCCCCGACGGCGGTGCGTACGCCGTCGCCGAGGGGACCGCCACCCTCACCCCGCCCGCCGCGACCGAGGACGACGCCACCGTCGAGGAGCTGGTCGAGGTCTACCGCCGGATCCGGGGCGAGCACCCGGACTGGGCGGAGTACCGGGCCGCGATGGTCGCCGACGGTCGCCTGGTGATCCGACTGGCCGTCGAGCGCGTCTACGGCTGGCGACCCTGACCGGGTCCACGGTCGCGCCCCGTGTCGCGTCCCGTGGGCCGGGTCGACCGGCCCGGTCAGCGGGGGCCGCTCCCGCTCGGGGCCGGCTCGTCGAACGACCGGTACGCCCCGGCGACCACGCAGCCGGGCCCGGGCAGCCGATAGAACGCCCAGCCCGAGAGATAGCTGCCGTTCGCCTCCTGCTGGCGCAGATGCACCGCGAGCATCAGCCCCGCCGGGATCCGCTCCGGGTGGATGAGCAGGAGCCCGGTGCCGGGTTCGGCGAAGGTCACGGCGGAGTCCGGCCCGAACCCGACCGACCGGTCGAGCCGTACCTCGGTGCCGCGGTCCCGGGGCGGGCAGGCGGCCTCCGGCAACGTCTTGACGAGGGTCGCCCGGGCGCCGATCCGGCGCAGCTCGTCGTTGGCCCGGGTCGGGTCGGCGGTGTCGGCCACCGTCACGGTGACCGTGCCGTCGGGGGCCGACGTGGTCGCCGGCGGGGGCGCCGCCGGCACGGTGGGCCGGTCGGGCCGGCCGGCGACCACGACCGCCGTCCCTGCCGCCGCCAGTGTGGCCAGCCCGACGGCGACGACGGCGAGGCGTCGGCGCACCGCGGTCACCGCTGGCCGGCGCGCCGGGGTGATCTCACGCAGCAGCGCGTCACGGCGTACGCGGACCCGTTCGGCGGGCAGGTGCGGCAGGTCCGGGCGGAGCGGACTGTGGTCCATCGGATCGATCCTCCATCGCGAGGTCGGCGAGCACGCCGGTGCGCAGCTGACGGTGCGCCCGGGCCAGGCGGGACTTGACGGTGCCCAGCGGGATGCCGAGCGTGACGGCGGCCTCGGCCTGGGTCTGTCCGAGCCAGACGCAGGCCTCCACCACCTCCCGGTCCCGGCGGGCGAGCCCGGCGAGGTGGCGGTGCACAGCGGCGACCCGTCGCTCGGCGTCCACCCGCTCGACCACCGCGTCGGCGTGGTCGGCGGCGGGCTCGGGCGGCGGCACCCGGTCCAGCGCGGCCCGGTGCCGCCGCAGCGACCGGTGGTGGTTGCGGCTTACGCCCAGCGCGATCCCGTAGAGCCAGGGCAGGACGCTCGCGCCGTATGGCACCATCGCCCGTCTTCGCCGCCAGGCCTCCAGGAACACCACCGAGACCAGGTCCTCCGCGGCCGACCACGCCCCCGTACGCCGCAGGCAGTAGCCGAACACCGCGTCCGCGTGCCGCTCGAAGAGCGTGCCGAAGGCCGTGGTGTCACCGTCGAGGCTCCGGGCCCAGAGCTCTCGGTCGTCAGTCATGTCGCGCCCTCCCTGCCCCTGTCATGTCCGTACGGGGTGGTGCGGTTCACGGCGACGCGCCGGCCCGGCGGTCCCGTCCCGGGGCCGGTCGGGGGCTGGCTAGGGTCTGAGCATGGTCGCAATCCGATACGAGGACATCGTCAAGGTCCCCAAGGCGCTGCTGCACGATCATCTCGACGGCGGCCTGCGGCCGGCGACGGCCGTCGAGCTCGCCGCCGAGGTCGGTCACGAGCTGCCCACCACCGACCCGGAGGCGCTCGGCCGCTGGTTCGTGGAGGCGGCGAACTCGGGTTCGCTGGAGCGCTACCTGGAGACCTTCGCGCACACCGTCGCCGTCATGCAGACCGCGCCGGCGCTGCGCCGGGTGGCCCGGGAGTGCGCGCTCGACCTGGCCGCCGACGGGGTGGTCTACGCCGAGGTGCGGTTCGCCCCGGAGCAGCACCTGGAGCAGCACCTCACCCTGGACGAGGTGGTCGAGGCGGTGGTGGCCGGCTTCGTCGAGGGCAGCGAGCAGGCCGCCGCGGCCGGCACGCCCATCCGGATCGGCACCCTGCTGACCGCGATGCGGCACGCCGCGCGCTCGCAGGAGATCGCCGAGCTGGCGGTGCGGCACCGGGACACCGGGGTGGTCGGCTTCGACATCGCCGGCGCCGAGGCGGGCTTCCCGCCCACCCGCCACCTGGACGCCTTCGAGTACCTGCAGCGGGAGAACTTCCACTTCACCATCCACGCCGGCGAGGCGTTCGGGCTGCCCTCGATCTGGCAGGCCATCCAGTGGTGCGGCGCGGACCGGCTCGGGCACGGGGTACGGATCGTCGACGACATCACCCCCGGGCCGCCGCCGGTGCTCGGCCGGCTGGCCGCGTACGTGCGGGACAAGCGCATCCCGCTGGAGCTGTGCCCGTCGTCGAACGTGCAGACCGGTGCCGCCGCGTCGATCGCCGACCACCCGATCGGGCTGCTGCGCGACCTGCGGTTCCGGGTCACCGTCAACACCGACAACCGGCTGATGAGCGGCACCTCGATGTCCCGGGAGATGGCGCTGCTGGTGGACGCCTTCGGCTACGGCTGGAAGGAGCTCCAGTGGTTCACCATCAACGCCATGAAGAGCGCCTTCATCCCGTTCGACGAGCGGCTGCGGATCATCGACGAGGTGATCAAGCCGGCGTACGCGAAGCTGCTGACCTGATCAGTGGTGCGGGTGGCTGGCGACCAGGCCGGCCACCCGCCGCAGTACCTCGCGCGCGCGGGCGGCCTCGGCGCCCAGCCCGGTCTGCCGGCGCAGCACCGCCGGCTCGGCGCGCAGCAGCGCCACCCCGCGCCGCAGCAGGACCTTCGGCGCCTTGCGCTGCTCGGCGAGGTCGCGGGTCAGCCGGCGGACGAAGGTCGTGCCGCGCGGGCGCCGCAGCGCGTACGCCCCGGCCAGCAGCCCCCGGCGGCGGCACTCCTCGACGATCTCGGCGGCGAAGATCCCTTCGGCGACGAAAAGTGGCGATCCGGCCACCTCGAATGGCCGGGTGGCCACCCGTCGGTCGGCACCGATCGCATAAACCGGCACTTCGGCCTTGCCCTCCTGGGCCAGTCGGGCAATTGTTTCCACGGCCGTCCCGGCGTCCCACGACTCGGGCGAGTCCCAGTCCACCTGTCCGTTCTGGCGCGGCAACGTAGGGTCATCGCCGTCCTTGTAGAAGTCGTCCAGGCAGAGCACCGGAAGTCCGGTTCGATGGGCTATATACGACTTTCCGGAGCCGGAGGGGCCAGCGAGCAGGACAACGCGGTGACGGTATTCCATTACGTTCGGTAACTCCGGCCAGACGGATTGCTATCAAATTGCATCAACATCTCATCACACCTTCGGCGACCGCCAACCTGGGCTTTCTCTTTCAGGGGCGGCGTGATGGAATCTCGGGGGTCCGACCCGCCGGGTCGGTCGCTGGGCGTTGCCCGGGGCAACGCGGGGACGCTGCAATCGCGAGGGCGGTGACGTGAGCAAACGGCCGAAGACGGCGGGCTCCTTCCTGTCGCGTCTACGCCGGCCGGCTGGCCGGCTCCGCGACATGCCGATCTGGTCCAAGCTCGGTCTCATCATGATCGTGCCGACCATCGCCACGGTCGTCGTGGGCACCAGTGGTCTGGTGGACCACCTGCAGACGCTCAACAATGCCAACCGGGCGGGCGACCTGGCCAACCTGGTCGGGTACTCGGGTGACCTGGTCAACAGCCTCCAGGACGAGCGCACCTCCGCCGTCCTGCTGCTGGGCGCGCCCAAGGGCCAGGCCCGGGAGCAGTACCAGGAGGCGTACAACCGGGTCAACCAGCGGGTCGAACAGGCCAAGGCGCCGTACTCGCAGCAGCGGCTGGAGATCGACGATCTCCCGGCCAGCCTCGAGACGCTGCTGGACCGGATCGACCAGGAGCTGAGCGACCTGCCCGGCACCCGCAGCCAGGTCTACAACGGCAAGCTCAGCCTCAGCGACGCGGTCGGCTCGTACCAGGGCCTGATCGAACAGCTGATCAGCGTCCGCGACTCCGCCACCCAGCTCGCCGGCGACAACGACCTGAGCGACCGGATGCGGGCCGCCGCCGCCGTCGCGCGCACCAAGGAGTTCCTGTCGCTGCGCCGCGTCGCGGGGCACCGGGTTCTCCTGCAGAAGGCCTACATCGCCCCGCTGCGCGACGACTTCATCGCCAGCCAGAAGGGCGAGCAGCTGGCGCGGCAGACCTTCCAGTCGGTCGCCAACCAGTCCGAGCGCGAGCTGTTCCAGCAGACCGTCGCCGGCTCCGACCTGCGCCAGGCGGAGGCCTACAGCGGCTTCATCAAGTCCCGCGACACCGAGAGCATCGCCGGGGTCGAGTTCGGTACGGACCAGTGGGACGCGGCCCTGGTCGCCAACGCCGCGCTGATCCGTACCGTCGAGGTCAAGCTCGACGGCAACGTGGTCCGGCAGGCCGACGAACTCCGCTCCGACGTGCAGCGCCAGGTCTTCCTGGAGACCGGCCTGCTGCTGAGCATGCTGCTGCTGGCGATCCTCTTCGCGTACCTGGTCGCCCGGTCGATGGCCCGCTCCCTGCGCGACCTGCGCCAGGGCGCCCTGTCCATCGCCCAGTACGGCCTGCCGCAGGCGGTGGCCCGGCTGCGCGACCCGCAGGTCAGCGGCCAGCTCTCCCCGGCGCAGCTGGCCAACCAGATCGCCGAGCCGCTGCCGGTGCGCAGCAAGGACGAGTTCGGCCAGGTGACCGAGGCGTTCAACGCGGTCCACCTGGAGGCGGTCCGCACCGCCGCCGAGCAGGCCGCACTGCGCTCCTCCGTCGCGACGATGTTCGTCAACCTCGCCCGCCGTTCGCAGATCCTGGTCGACCGGCTGATCGGTCACCTCGACCGGCTGGAGCGCGGCGAGGAGGACCCGGACCGCCTGGCCGAGCTGTTCCAGCTCGACCACCTGGCCACCCGGATGCGCCGCAACGACGAGAACCTGCTGGTCCTCGCCGGTGCCGACTCCACCCGGGTGCAGCGCGAGCCGGCCGCCCTGATCGACGTGCTGCGCGCCGCGCAGTCCGAGGTCGAGCACTACACCCGGATCGAGTTCGGGATCATCGACCGGGACATCGAGGTCGCCGCGCACGCGGTCAACGACATGGTGCACCTCGTCGCCGAGCTGTTCGACAACGCGACCGCGTTCTCGCCGCCGGACTCGCAGGTCATGGTCGAGGCGCGCCGCATCGGCGACCGGGCCACCCTCTACGTCGAGGACCACGGCATCGGCATCAGCCGGGAGCAGCTGGGCGACCTCAACGAGCGGCTCGCCACGCCGCCTCAGGTCGACGTCGCCGTCTCCCGGATGATGGGCCTGGTCGTGGTCGCCCGGCTGGCCTCGCGGCACGGCGTCAAGGTCGAGCTGCGTCCCGGCTCCGACCGGGGCACGGTCGCCGAGGTCACCATGCCCACCTCCGTGCTGGTCCCGCGGGCGCTCACCGGTCGCGGCCAGCCCGCCCCGGCGCTGCCCGCGGCCACGCCCGGTCCCCAGCAGTTCGGTGCGGCCCCGACCTTCGGTGCGGCCCCGGCCTTCGGCGCGCTGCCGGCGCTGGGCAACGGCCCGGCGCCGACCCCGCGTACCGGCGAGTCCGGCAACCAGGTCACCCTCGGCGGGCGGGCGTTCGACCCGGCCCCGCACAACGGCTCGCCGGCCAACGCCGGCGGGGGGCGCTCCATGCCGGCCTGGTCGGACCTGACCGGCGCCAGCGCGCTCAACGGCAACGACGGCTTCGCGCCCCGCCCCTCCAACGGGCAGCAGATCGACCCGCTGCCGCAGCGGCGGTCCGGCGACGTCGACCCGGTCACCGGCCAGCAGCCGGTGATCCCGCGGCAGCTGCCGAGCAGCCCGGAGGCCCGCCCCTACAGCGCGCCGCCGGTCCCGCCGGTCTCCGCGCCGCCGCTCCCGCCCGTCTCCGGCGCCCCGGTCTCGGGTCACCCGGTCTCGGCCTCGCCGTACTCAGGCCCGCCGGTGTCGGCCTCGCCGTACTCCGCTCCGCCGGTCTCGGCCTCGCCGTACTCCGCTCCGCCGGCCTCGCCGTACTCGGGGCACCCGGTCTCCGCCCAGCCGTACTCGGGTCAGCCCGTGTCGGCCGCCCCGGTCTCCGCCCAGCCGGCGTCCGCGCCGCCCCGGCAGAGCCCGCCGAGCCCGGCCGCCCCGCCGGCCTGGCCGCCGGTGCCGAACCAGGAGCAGGCCGCCCCGCCGGTGCCCGAGCGGCTCGCCGCGGCGCTGGACATGACCACGGAGCTGCCCCGGGTGGCGCGCCCCGAGCCGACCCAGCAGACCGCGCAGCCGTCCGCGCCGGCCACCCCGCCGGCCGTGCGGCAGCCGACCGCACAGCCCGCCGCGCCGCAGGTCCGCGCGGGGCAGCCGGCCCCGGTGAACCGGCCGCCGACTCCGCAGGAGACGGCGAACCGGCAGCGGTACGCGGACGAGACGATGGAGCTGCCGATCTTCCGGGAGCTCGAGTCGGCCTGGTTCCGTACCCGGAAGCCGGGTCCGGAGGAGGCGGCCGCCGCGGCCGCCGCCGCCAGGCCGGCGGCGAACGGAACCGCGACCCAGCAGATGCCCGCCGTCGACGCCGCCGGTCGCTCCGTCCCGAACACCGCACCACGGACGACAGGTAACGCACCGATGGCAAACACTCCGATGGCCGGAGGGGCGCCGCGCGACAACGGCTCGGCGACCAACGGCGGCGGCCGCCCCGGTCAGGCCGAGGGTCTGCCCACCCGCCGGCCCACCGCCCCGCAGTCGGCCGGCTGGCAGACCGCGGCCGACGACGGCTGGCGTGCCGCCGTGGCGGCCTCCGAGGTGCCGGTGGCGGCCACCACCGAGACCGGTCTGCCGAAGCGGACGCCGATGGCCCAGCTCGTCCCGGGCGCGGTGGAGAAGCCGACCACCTCGGTGCAGCGGCGTACGCCCGAGGCGGTGCGCGGTCTGCTCTCGGCCTACCACCGCGGCGTGCAGCGCGGGCGCAGCAACCCCTCGGACAGCAACCCCACCAGCTCGGAGGCGACTCCGGGAGGGCAGCAATCCTCGCAGTCTGGCTCCGGCCCGGCGGCCGGTAGCGGGCAGAAGGAGCAAGAAGGATGACAACTACGCAGGATCTCGGTTGGCTCCTCGCCAACTTCGCCGACCGGGTGCCCGGTGTCGCGCACGCGGTCGCCGTCTCCGCGGACGGCCTGCTCCTCGCGTCGTCACGGGACCTGCCGCGCGACCGGGCCGACCAGTTGGCCGCCATCGCCTCCGGTCTGGTCAGCCTCACCCAGGGCGCGGCCCGCTGCTTCGAGGGTGGCGCGGTGTTGCAGACCGTCGTCGAGATGGACAACGGCTTCCTGTTCCTGATGTCCATCTCCGACGGATCCTCCTTCGCGGTGCTGGCCGCCCGCAGCTCTGACGTGGGCCAGGTCGGCTACGAGATGGCCCTGCTGGTCGACCGGGTGGGCGACGCGCTGACCCCGCAGCCCCGCACGGCCGTCGGGATGATGGGCTGACCGAGCTGACCACCGGGTCGGCACGGCAGCAACGACACGACAACAACGACGGGTTCCACCGGGCGAGAGCCGGTGCCGGGTACGAAGGAGGTGAGCGGCGACATGGCCGATCGTGACGAGCCAACCGGAGCGTTGGTCCGTCCATACGCCGTGACCCGTGGTCGTACCCGTCCCCGGCTCGACATCGCCATGGAGGCGCTCGTCGAGACGACGGTGCGCGGTCGCGCCGCTGCCAGTGGCAACGGCGGCCAGGGCCGCGAACACCAGTACATCGCCGCGCTGTGTGACGGACGCGTGCAGTCGTTGGCCGAGATCGCGGCGCGAATGCAGCTTCCGTTGGGTGTGGCCCGGGTGCTCATCGCCGACATGGCGACGGATGGCCTGGTCGCGGTCCACGAGCCGACCATCCTGGACGACTCCGACGACGCGGTGGGCACTGAACTGCTGGAGAGGGTGCTGAGTGGACTTCGCAGGCTCTGACATGTCGCACCGGCCGCCGGCCCCGAGCGGGCGCGTGACGTCGGCGAAGATCGTTATCGCCGGTGGATTCGGCGTCGGCAAGACGACCTTGGTCGGCTCGGTCTCGGAGATCACGCCGCTGACCACCGAGGCCATCATGACCAGCGCGGGCGTGGGCGTCGACGACACCCGGCAGGTGCCGGGCAAGACGACGACCACGGTGGCGATGGACTTCGGCCGGATCTCGATCGACCGGGACCTGATCCTGTACCTGTTCGGTACGCCGGGCCAGACGCGGTTCTGGTTCATGTGGGACGAGCTGGTACGCGGCGCGATCGGTGCCGTCGTCCTGGTCGACACCCGCCGGCTGGCCGACTGCTTCGCGGCGATCGACTTCTTCGAGCACCGGCGGCTGCCGTACCTGGTGGCCATCAACTGCTTCGACGGGATGCAGTACCACGACCCGCAGGACGTCCGGGACGCGCTGGCAATCTCGACGGACGTGCCGGTGGTGGCCTGCGACGCCCGGAACCGGGAGTCGACCAAGCACGTGCTGATCTCGCTGGTCGAGTACGTGCTGACCATGCGTCGCTCGCGCGCGGTCGCCCCGGCCTGACCGGCCTCGACGCGCCCGGTGGCGGCTTCGGCCGACGCCGGGCGCGTCTGCGCGTCCCCGTCCGGCCGGGGCTGAACGTGTCGGCCGGGCTGCCGCCTGCTCGGTCCGGAGTGGACGCACCGACAGCCCCGAGCACGGTAGCCCCGCGCACGCCGCAGCCCCGCGCGCCGGCGGTGCCGGTGCCCGGGGCTGCGGGTGGGAGGAGGGTCGAGAGAGGCCAGGCGAGGGTCAGGAGACCCGGGCCCAGCTGCCCTGGGTGAGCTGGTAGACGCCCAGCGAGTCGCGCTCCATCCCGCCGTGCCGGATCGGCGCGAAGGCGTACCACCCGGCCATGCCCTCGGTCACCTGCGTCTGCAGGTACGCCCGCAGCCGTCCACGGTCGACGCTGCTGGCCAGCCGGGCCGCGTTGGCGATGAGCTGGAGCGCGTCGGAGGCGTACGGGGCGAAGCCGCTGAACCCGCCGTACTCGTGGATGTAGCGGAACACCAGCTCGCGTCGGGCCAGCGCGGCGGTGGTGGTGCCCATCAGGGTGGAGTCCGTCAGGCAGGTCGGGTGCACCACGTAGGCCCCCTCCACGGCGGCCGCGTTGCTGCCCTCCACGGTCTCCTCGGCGACCGCGGCCGCGTCGAAGAAGAGCGGACCGCGCCACCGGGCCCGGCGCAGGGCGCGAGCGGCGGTGCCGCTGTCCGGAGCCGCCGCCCACACCACCACGCCGTCGGGGTCACCGGCCACCGCCTCCCGGGCGGCGCGGGCGACGTCGCCGCCGGTGCGGGGCAGGCGTACGGTGCGGTCCAGCTCGACCCCGGCGGCCCGGCATGCGGCCGCCACGGCCCGGACCCCGGAGTCGCCGTGCAGGCCGTCGGCGGCCAGCAGGGCGACCCGCTCCAGCCCCCGTGAGCTGATCAGCCGGGCCAGCCGGCGGGCGACGTCCACCGCGTCCGGCGTGAGCTTGTAGATGAACGTGCGCTGCGCCAGCGGCAGGACGATGCCGTCGCCGGGCGCCAGCGAAACGAAGGGGGTCTGCAGCCGCTGGGCCACCCCGACGACCGCCATGGCGGTCTCGGTCAGCGTGGTGCCGAGCAGGGCGTGCACCCGCTCCTTGCGGATCAGGTCGGTGGCCTGCTGCGCGGCCAACCGCGGATCGCTGCGGTTGTCCCGCACCAGCACCCGTACGCTGCGGCGCTGGTTGCCCACCTGCACCCGGTCGACGTTCAGGTCCTCCAGCGTGATCCGCAGGGCACGCTCCTGGAGGACGCCGAGGGCGGCGCCCCGGCCGGTGAGCTCCAGGCTGACCCCGATCAGCAGCTCCGGGCCGCCCGGCGAGGCACTGCCGTCCGGCTCCGCCTCGTCCTGTGGCTGCGCCTGCCCGCAGGCGCTCAGCAACAGGCTGCCGGCCGTCGCAGTGAGCACTCCCCGTCGGGTGAGCACGGAGGAGTCGATTGCCGGTGTCGCCATTGGAGTCGCCTTCCCACCCCGGCGTCACCTGCCGCCGACGGTTCCGCCGGTATGCTTCCGGCCGCCCCGACCCGGCGTCAAATTAACCGGGTGTGGGCAGGAACACGCAGGTGGAAGGCGCTTTTCCCGGGCTCAGGAACGGTAACCGGCCGACCGGAACTCGTACTCGCGGTCGTCGTCGCGCTCGGCCGGATCGCGGCTGAAGTCCCAGCCGCCGGCCGACTCACGACCCGGTCGCCCGCCGACCGCGAACCCGCCGATCTCCTGGCCGCGACGCCAGCCGCGGAAGTAGCCGGTGGTGTTCTCGGCGAGGCTCGCCGCGTCGCGGACGATCCGCAGCGGACGCTCCTCGCGCAGCGGCGAACCCGGCACCAGGTTGGCCTGCGGGACCCGCTTGGGCAGGCCGGCGGAGGTCTCCGCGCCGACCGCGGGGCGAGCCGCCTGCTCGGCGGCCTGCCAACCGGTGTCGGCGGTGGTCGACCAGTCCAGCTCGGACTCCTGCTCGCTGTGGCCGACGAACCAGGCGGACCTGGCCTGCGCGAAGATCAGCAGGTCACCGTCGCCCTCGTCCGAGATCGGCGGGGGCCGGTGCTCCATCGGCGCGGGGCGGCGCTCCGCCGGCTCGGGCCGGCGCTCCGGGGCCGGCCGGTCCGCCCGGGAGGCACGCCCGGAACGGCTCGCCTCCTCGCGGTCGACCAGTCGCAGCGGGGGCGTCTCCAGGCGCGGGTCGCCGGCCGGGGCCGGACCGTCGCGCAGGGCCCGGTCCGCCAGCGGCGGCGGCTCGACCAGCCGCAGCATCGGCGGCTCCGGCGGCAGGTCGTCGGCGAGCCAGGGCGGAGTGACGCGACGCTCCGAGCCGGGGTCGGTCGGCGCGTCCACCCGCCGGCCGGCGCGCTCGCCGTACGGCGGCACGACCGGGTTGTTGGCGGAGCTGTCGGCCGGGTCCTCCGGGTTGTTGACCAGCGGCCAGTTCGCCCGGGAACCGGGCGGGGCGGACTCCGCCTCGGGGCGCGGGGTCGGCACCGGGATGCTCAGGTCAGTGGCGCTGAAGCCGCCGGTGGGCGCCGACAGCGCGCCGTTGGTCTTCGGGCGGGGCGGAATGACCGTGCGCTGCCGCTCGGCGCGGGCGCTGTTGATCGCCGCCGTGGTCAGGGTCGGCCGGAACGGCTCGCCCGCCTCGGCGGGGGGCACGTTGCCGCGCTGCGCCGGGGCGATCGGCGTGATGCCGGGCGGCGGCGGGGGCGGCGCGGAGACCGGACGGTTGGTCGGGGGGTCCCGACGGACCACCGGCATGGCGGGATCGGTGCCCCGGCGCACGGCGGGCATACCCGGATCGGTGCCCCGGCGGACCAGCGGCATGCCCTCGGTGCCCCGGCGGACCGCGGGCATGGCCGGGTCGGTGCCCCGGCGGACCGCGGGCATGGCCGGGTCGGTGCCCCGGCGGACCGCGGGCATACCCGGGTCGGTGGTGCCCCGGCGGACCAGCGGCATGCCCTCGGTGCCCCGGCGGACCGCGGGCATGCCCGGGTCGGTACGCGACGGCGGCGCCGAGGTCGGGGTGGCTGCTGCGGCGGCGGGGGTGACCGGCGCGGGCGCGACCGGTGGCGGCGCGACCGGGGCCGGTGCGACCGGCGGCGGACCGAGCGGCCGGGGGGTGGACGGCAGTGACCCGCCGGAGACCGGCTCGGGCCGGCTGCGCCGGCCGGTGGGGGTGGGGCGTTCGGGCTCGGCCGGCCGGACGGTACGCAGCCCCGTCGTGCCGCCGCCGAGGGCGGACAGCTCGCCGACCGGCTCGCCGCGCCGGGCGGCGGCCCGCCGGCCGGGTGCCGGAACAGGCGTGGTGACGCGGGCGCTGAGCGCGCCCACCAGGGCCTCGCAGCCGGCGTCGCAGGCCCGTACCGCGGCGACCGCCTGACGGACGGTCTCCGCGACGGCGGAGGTGAGCGCCCGGTTGACGGTGGCCCGGCGGGGTGTCTCGGAGATGGCCACCCGCAGGGCGGTGACCGCGGCGTCGATCTCGTCGGGGTCGGCCACGCCGTCGGCGGCCAGGTGCGCGGCCACCGCCTCGGCGGCGACCGAGACGTCGCGGCCCTGGGTGCCACCGAGCATGCCGGGCTCGGGGAGGGCGTCGAGCACGGCGAGCGACACCGGCTCGGCCGGGTCCGGGTACGCCCGGAGGGCGGCCGGGTAGAGCTCGCGCAGCACCTCGCGCAGCGCCACGGCGGCCGAGTGGCGACCGGTGGACAGGGCGGCGTGCGCCGCCAGGACCTGCTTGAAGCCAGCCAGGTCCCGGGGTGCCGGCAGGGTGACCGCGGAGAGCGCCCCGGCCTGCAGGGCGCGGGCCAGGCCCACCGCCCGCCGCTCGGCCGGCGGCGACTGCATCTCCTCCAGGGAGTCGTCGTCGGCGAAGCGCTCGGCGAAGTCGTCGACCGAGTCGTCGTCGGCGATCGCGAGTGGACGCCCGGCGGCGCTCAGCAGCGAGGTGACCGTGTGGTCGTCGCTGTCGGCCGCGATCGCCACGCCACTCGGTCCGCCCGACCGCTCCACGAGCAGCGCGACCAGCTGGGCGTAGCCCGTCGGGTCGTCACCGATCTCGCAGACATGCAGCAGCCGGCCTGCGTCGTCGACCACAGCGGACGTCAGCGACGATCCGGCCGATGCCGGTCGGTCGGCCGGATCCGCCGAGGCCAGACCGCAGTACACGCGCACGAGCGCCACGGCGTCGTCCTCCTCCCGGGACACAGGTCTTTTCTCTGCCAGAGACTGATGCTCCCCGCTCGGGGTCAGTCGCGCCAGTCCACGACAGCAGAGATCTTGCCGACAATGGTGCGCCAACCCAAGCTTGCGGTTTGTGCCCCGATTTTCTTGAGCCGCCGCCGGCCGAGGAAACCACCGATTCCGCCGTTGACAGTTGCCCTCAGCGCCTCGTCCAGGTCGTCCAGGCTGGAGCCGGCGGAGAGCATGTCGAGCACCGCGGGTAGCCGCAGCGCGTACGACAGGTCACGGGCCACCTCACCGGCCTCGATCAGCAGCGTCGGGTCCCACGTGTCGTGCCCGCCGCGCAGGTTCTCCACTACCAGGTCCAGCTCGTACGTGTCCTCGTCGAGCGGCGCGATGTCGGCCGGTTCCACCCGTTCGGACAGTTCATTCCAGCTGTCCAGTTGGGACATGTCGTTGGGCGCGCCGGAACGGATGAAACTGACCAGCGCCTCGGGGGTCTTGAAGATCAGCAGCCGCCCCTTGTGGGTGAGGAAGACCGGCACCTCCTCGTCGGCCGCCGCGTCCTGCTCGTCCTCCTCCTCCGCCTCGGACTCCTCGTCCTCGGCGTCGGCCTTGCGCTTGCGACCCGCGGGCCGGCCGGCCTCCTCGTCCTCCTCGGCGGAGAGCGCGGCGAACTCCTCGTCGAGGATCACCACCTCCTCGTCCTCGGCGTCCTCGGCCTCCACGACCTGGCGGCGGGCGAGGAACGGGTCGTCCTCGTCGCGCTCGGCGACGTCGGTCGGGGTCAGCTCCCGGGCCGGCCGGTACGCGCGCAGCGTGAAACCGGTGCCGGCGGGGAGAGCGATCTCCACCGGGTCGATCCGCAGCTCGTCCCAGAGGGAACGGTCGGCCGAGCCGCGCTCCACCTCGGGCTCGACCGGCCCGTCGGTGGCGTCGAGCTCGGGCTCGTCGGCGTCGGGCCGTTGGGGCGACTGGCGGGCCACACTGACCTCCGGGTGCGTCGGGTTGCCCACTCGCCGACACTTCCGGTCGGCTAGTGACTCTGGGCACATACCCTAGTGGTCAGCCCGGCGGGACCGGACCCCGCACCCCGCTGGCGATCCGCACGGCTGACAAGTAGCGTTACTACGTATGAGGGCTCAGGCGCTGCACGGACACCTCGACGCGCTGCTGCTCGCGGTGCTGGAGCAGGGCGCACTGCACGGCTACGCCATCATCGAGGCGCTGCGGGCCCGCAGCGACGGCAACCTCGATCTGCCCACCGGCACCATCTACCCGGCCCTGCGTCGCCTGGAGCGGGCCGGGCACGTGGCCAGCTCGTGGAGCACCGTCAGCGGCCGGGAGCGGCGCACGTACGAGCTGACCGACTCCGGCCGCCGGGCGCTGGCCGGCGAGCGGGCCGGCTGGCGCGAGTTCAGCGCGACGGTCGGCCGCTTCCTCGGCCCCGACACGCCCCCCACCGCCCCGGCCTGACCGCGACCCCTCGCCCTCGTGCGTCAGTGGGCGGCGCGCAGCCAGCAGCGGGCGGCCCGGGCGAGGGAGAAGTAGCCCGCGCCGACCAGCACCGCACCGACGATCATCGGGGGCCAGGTCAGGGCGGCGTCCCAGAGCTGCACCGACCAGGCGAACAGGGCGACCCCGACGACCGCGCCGAGCGCCAGCGCGCCGGTCAGGCCCAGCCCCACCAGCCGGCCGGCCACCGGCACCCCGGCCCGACCGCGTCGCGCCGCGCCCGCCCCGAGCACCAGCGCGGCCAGGGCGAAGCCGGCCACGCCCAGCCACACCCAGTTCACCGAGGCGGAGAGCAGTTGGTAGCCGGCGGGCGGTGGCGGGCCGCCGCTCCAGCTGGAACCCCGCCAGGTGAGGTCGCCGGCGACCAGCAGGACCAGGGCCACCGCGAACGCCCGTACCGACAGCCCGCGCAGCGCTGCCGCCGCCAGTTCCGCCTGGTAGGCGGGCGCCAGCTGGGCCGGCGCGCCAAACTCGGCCACCGCGCGCCGCTCGGCCTCCGCCGCCGACAGCCCACCCTCCCGGTACGCCTCGGCGGCGTCGTCCAGCGCGTCCCGCAGCTCGACCATCAGCTCCGCCTTGAGCCGGGCCGGCCCGCGCAGCCGGTCGTCCAGCTCGCGCAGCCGGTCCGCCACCCGTACGTCTTCGCAGCCCCGCATGGAGCCACCCTGTCACGTGGACGGGGCGGCCGCGTCGGGGAGATTCCCGGAACCGGGCTCAGGGGGCCAGGGCGAGGTATCCCCGCTCGGCCGCCGCCTGGAGCAGCCACTGGTCGCGGTACCAGCCGGGGGTGACCATCAGCTCGGCGTGCCGGCCGCGCTGGACCACCCGTCCGGCGTCCAGCACCACGATCTCGTCCAGCCCGTCGAGACCGCTGAGCCGGTGGCTGATCAGCAGCACCGTGTGCCCGGCCGGGGTGGCGGCCAGCGCGGAGGCGAGCACCGCGTCGGCGGCGGCCGGATCGAGCCCTTCGGTGGGCTCGTCCAGCACCAGCACGGCCGGGGCGGCGAGCAACGCCCGGGCCAGGGCGAGCCGCTGCCGCTGCCCGCCGGAGAGCTGACCGCCCTCCTCGCCGACCACCGTGTCCCAGCCGTCCGGTTGCTCGCGTACCCAGTCGAGCAGGCCGGCGGCCCGGGTGGCGGCGGCCAGCTCCTCCTCACCGGCGGCGGGCCGGCCGAGCAGCAGGTTGTCCCGGACGGAGGCGTGGAAGACGTACGCCTCGGCGAGCAGCCCGCCGATGGCCCGGGGCAGTTCCTCGGCCGGGTACGCCGACAGGTCCACCCCGTCCAGGGTGACCCGGCCCGCGTCGGGGTGCACCGCGCCGGTGAGCACGGCGGCCAGGGTGCTCTTGCCGGCGCCGCTCGGGCCGACCACGGCGACCCGGCGGCCGGCCGGGAGGTCCAGGTCGACGCCGTCCAGGGCCGGAGCGGCGCCCTCCCGGTAGCGCACGGTCACCCCGTCGAACCGCACGTCGTGCCCGGCCCGGGCGGCCACCGTCGCCCCGCCGTCGGGAGCGGTCGGTGCCGGCGGGGTGTCGAGCAGCGTGGCGACCCGGTCGAGGTCGGCGCGGAGCTGGGTGCGCTGCCGGGCCGCGCCGACCAGGGCCAGCGCGATCTCCACCGCCGCCAGGGTGCCGACGGCCAGCACGCCGACCAGCACCCCGTCGACTCCGGCGCGCAGCGCGGCGAGCACCACGCCGGCGGCGGTCAGCCCGGCGACCAGCACCCCGGCCGCGTCGACGGCGAACCCGGTCCGGGCGAGCCGGCGTTCCAGCCGGGCCAGCCGGTCGGCGCGATCGGTGGCGGCCCGCAGCGCGTACCCGGTGGCGCCGAAGGCGGCCAGGTCGGCGGCGCCGTGGGTGAGGTCGACGGCGTCGGTGGCGAGTGCCCCGCGCAGCGGCGCGACCTCGTCGGCGGCCCGCCGGGTCAGCGCGGTGGCCAGCACGGGCAGCGCGACCCCGGCGACCAGCAGGCCCACCGCGAGCACCCCGGCCGCGGGCGGCGAGACCAGCGCGGCCCCGCCGACGGCCAGCAGGCTCACCAGCGCGGCGGCGGCCCCGGGGACGAGCACCCGCAGCAGCAGGTCCTGGACGGCCTCCACGTCGGAGACGAGCCGGCTCAGCGCGTCCCCGGACCGCTGTTCGGCGGGCCCCCGGCGGGCGGCGAGGGTGGCGAAGACCCGGGCCCGCACGTCGGTGATCATCCGGAGCACGGCGTCGTGACCGGCGAGTCGTTCGGTGTAGCGGAAGACGCCCCGGCTGATGGCGAGCGCCCGGACGGCGACGATGGCCACGGTGAGCCGGTCCAGCGGTGGCCGGCCGGCAGCGCTCATCAGCAGCCAGGTGGCGGTGGCCATCAGCGCCAGTCCGGCGAACTCCGTCGCCGCGGCGAGCAGCCCCGCGCCGACCAGCCGGCCCAGGTACGGCCGGGCCAGCCGCAGCACGGCGCGCTCCGCGCCTGTGTGCGCGGCCGGGGCCGGTGGTGGCGGCAGCTCCGCCGGGGTCGGGCCGCCGGTGTCGCGGCCCTCCGGGTGGACTCCTCCGGTGGTCATCGGGTCGCCTCCCCGGCGGGGATCGGGGTCAGCTCGGTGACCCGGCCGTCCTCGATCCGGAGGATCCGGTCGGCGTCCGCCAGCAGCGCGGGCCGGTGCGCGACCAGCAGCGCGGTACGCCCCGCGACGAGTCGCCGGGTCGCGGCCAGCACCACCGCCTCGCTGGCGCTGTCCAGCCGGGCGGTCGGCTCGTCGAGGAGCACCAGCGGGGCGTCCCGGAGGAAGGCCCGGGCCAGCGCGACCCGCTGCCGCTGCCCGCTGGACAGGCCGTGCCCGCGCTCGCCCAACGTGGTGGCCAGCCCGTCGGGCAGGTCCGCGACCACGTCCTGGAGCGCGGCGTCGGCGACCGCCGTGGCGAGCGCCGCGTCCGGGGTGTCGGGGGCGCCGAGGCGGATGTTGTCGGCGAGCGAGGCGGCGAAGAGGTGCGCCCGCTGCGGCACCCACGCGACCTGCCGGCGCCAGGCGTCCCGGTCGACCTCGGCCAGGTCGACGCCGTCGACGGTGACCCGGCCGGAGGTGGGGGTGACGAAGCCGAGCAGCAGGCCGAGCAGGGTGCTCTTGCCGGCGCCGCTCGGCCCGATGACCGCGATCCGCTCGCCGGGCCGGATGGTCAGGTTGACCTCGCGCAGCGCGGTGGTCCGCTCGTACGCCACGGTCACGTCGGTGAAGCGGATCTCGCCGTGGCCGTCCGGCGCCGGGGCCGGCTCGGCGGGAGGCGCGGCGGCGGCTGGGGCGGCGGAGACGGTCAGCGCCTCGTCCAGCGCGGTGAGCCCCTCCATGCTGGCGTGGAACTTGCTGCCGGCCGCCCGCAGCGGCAGGTACGCCTCCGGGGTGAGCAGCAGCACCAGCAGCGCGGTGGAGAGGGTGATCCCGCCGCTGAGCAGCCGGATGCCGACCGGCACCGCGACCAGCGCCACCGACAGGGTGGCGACCAGCTCCAGCACCAGCGCGGAGAGGAAGGCGATCCGCAGGGTCTTCATGGTGGCGACCCGGTGCCCGTCGGCCATCCGGCGTACCACGTCGGTCTGGGCCCGGGCCCGGCCGAAGGTGCGCAGCGTGGGGAGCCCGGCGACCATGTCGAGGAAGTGCCCGCCGAGCAGCGACAGCCGTCGCCACTGGCGTTCGGTGGCGGCCTGCGCCTGCCAGCCGAGCAGCGCGCCGAAGACCGGGATCAGCGGGATGGTCAGCGCGATGATCAGCGCCGAGCCCCAGTCGGCCAGGACCAGCCGGGCCAGCACGGCCAGCGGCACGGTCACGCTGAGCACGAGCTGCGGGAGGTAGCCGGTGAAGTAGGCGTCCAGCGCGTCCAGGCCGCGGCCGGTGAGGGTGGCGAGCTGACCGGCGCGCTGCCCGGCGACCCAGCCGGGCCCGTGCCGGCCGACGGCGGCGAGCAGGTCGGCGCGGAGCGTCGCCTTCACGGTGGCCGCCGCCCGCGCCGCGACGGTGCCCTGCGCCCCGGCGACCAGTGCGCGTGCGCCGACGGCGGTGACGAAACCGGCCAGCGCCACCGTGTCGAGCCGGCCGCCGATCGCGGTGGCCAGCAACGCCGCCAGCGCGGTGGCCTGCGCCACGACCAGCAGCGCGGTGAGCCCGCCGAGGACCGCGAGCACGGCGAGGTCGCGCCGGGCCGCGGGGACCCGACGCAGCAGACGCGGGTCGAAGGGACGGCGGTTCACCAGTACACCGGTGCCCTGCCGTCGGTCCGTCCCCGGAAAACCCACCAGCACATCGCCTGGAAGCCTAGTAGGGCCGGCAGGAGCGGCAGCGCCAGCCAGCCCAGCAGCCGCAACGTCGGGCCGCTGGCCGCCGCGTCGGTGACGCCGAGCGAGGCGGCCGGGTCGACCGTGGAGACCAGCACCGAGGGCCACAGGGTCGCCCCGACCAGCGCCACCGGCAGCGCCAGCGCCACGCCGGTGGCGGCGAAGGCCACGCCGGGCCGTCCCCGGCGCAGCGCCGCCCGCGCCACCAGCAGCGCCGCGACCAGCGACAACGGCAGGAGTACGGCGAACAGCGGGCGCGCCGCGGCGGCGCGTACCCGCTCGGAGAGCAGGCCCAGGACGGTGGCCGCGGCGACCGCGGCGAGCGCCACCGGGACCAGCCGGCGGGCCAGCCGGCCGACCACCGCGGCGTCGGCGGCCGGCAGCCGGAGGGTGAGGAACGTCGCACCGTGCACGGCGACCAGGGCGAGCATCGCGAGCGCGGCGGCGGCGGCGAACGGGGTGGCCAGGTGGGTCACCCCGGCGACGTGGCCGTCGGCGTGCCGGGGTACGCCCTGGAGCAGCCCGCCGAGCAGCGCGCCCCAGCCCAGCGCGGCGAGCGCGCTCCCGGCGACCACCACCCGGTCCCAGCGGGCCCGGGTCGCCTCGGCCGTGGGCCGGCTGCGCAGCTGCACCCCGGCGGTCACCAGGATCACCCCGACCAGCGCCCCGACCACGGCCGGGTAGAAGCCGGAGAGCAGCTCGCCCTCCAGCGTGGGGAAGGCGCCGAAGAGGATGCCGACGGCGGCGACCAGCCACACCTCGTTGCCGAGGAAGAACGGGCCGAGCGCGGTGAGCGCCGCGCGCCGGCGGGCCGGGTCGGTGCCCCGGGCCAGCAGCAGCCCGACGCCGTAGTCGTAGCCGCCGAGGACCAGGTACGTGGCGAAGAAGAGCCCGAGCAGGGCGTACCAGGCGAGTTCCACGGTCGTCTCCTCAGGCGAAGGCGGGTTCGGGGCGGGCGTCGTCGTGGGCGCCGGGCGGGCGGCCGAGCGCGGGGTCGGCGGCGCCCCGGGCGGCGTGCCGGGCGAGCAGCGTCCAGTTGGTGACGGCGAGGGCACCGAGCAGCAGGCTGAAGCCGATCAGGGAGGCGAGCATCAACCCGGCGTCCACCCCGGAGACGGCCTGCTCGGTGGGGAGCAGCCCGTACGCCACCCAGGGCTGGCGGCCGACCTCGCGGGCGATCCAGCCCAGGATCACCGCGACGAAGGGCAGCGGCAGGGCGAACAGGATCAGCCAGAGCGGGAAGCGCAGCCGGATGACCCAGTCCCGCCAGAGCAGCGGCAGCAGCAACCAGACGCAGCCGAGGGTGAAGCCGATCAGGATCATGAAGCCGAGGCCCACGCTGGAGAGGACCGGCGGGCTGTAGTCGCCGGGGCCGAAGCGGGCGGTCCACTCGGCGACCAGCGCGTCGGCCTCCGGTCCGCCGCCGAACTTGGTCGGCTGCGCCTGCCCGACCGGCCCGAACTGGGCGAAACCGAAGCCCTGCACCAGGGTCACCGCGACGGCGGCGGTGACCAGCCCGATCCGCAGCGAGGTGCGGAACAGCGCGAAGTCCGGCGTACGGCGGATCAGGTGCCAGGCGCTGACGGCGGCCATCAGCACCCCGCCGGTGAGCAGCGCGGCGGCGACCACGTGCCCGAACGCCATGCCGAGGGTCGGGTTGGTCAGCAGCGCGGTGAAGTCGGTGAGGTGGGCGATGCCGTCGCGCAGCTCGTAGCCGACCGGGTTCTGCAACCAGGAGTTGGCCACCATGATCCAGAAGGCGGAGGCGTACGCGGTCAGCGCGACGCCCCAGAGCAGCGCGAGGTGCACCCCGCGGCGCAGCCGGTGCCAGCCGAAGATCCACATGCCGAGGAACGTGGACTCCAGGAAGAACGCCACCAGCGTCTCGATCGCCAGCGGCGCCCCGAAGACGTTGCCGACGTAGCGCGACAGGCCGCTCCAGTTCAGCCCGAACTGGAACTCCATCACGATGCCGGTGGCGATGCCGAGCACGTAGTTGATCACGTAGAGCTGGCCCCAGAAGCGGGTCAGGCGCTCCCAGGCCGGGTTGCCGGTGAGGAACCAGGCCGTCTGCAGACCCACCAACAGCGTGACCAGGCCGAGGGTGACCACCACGAAGAGGAAGTGGATCGAGGTGGTGGTGGCGAACTGCAGGCGCGCGAGGAGCAGGGTGTCCATGACCGCTCTCCAGGGGTTGGCTCGCTTGTCGTAGCGATCCTACACGTAGTTTCTCTACGCATCCCTACTACGCATCGTCGTAGACGAGGTTACGACAGCCTGTAGTAGATGCGCTGCCCGAACCGGCCTGAAGAGGTGGGGCAGGGACGGCGAACGTCCGGCTCAGCCGGAGAGGGGAGCCGGAATCAGCTGAGGAAGAGGGAGACCGGCAGCGCGACCAGGGTGGTCGCCACCGCCAGCGCGGCGGCCCCGATCAGGCGGGGCGGGCGGTCGGCCACCATCAGCCGCTGCACCCGGGCGTCCAGGTCGCGGTCACCCATGCCCAGCGCCCCGGCCGGGGTGATCCGGTCGCCGCAGGCCGCGAAGCGGCGTAGCGCGCCCGCCAGCGGCGCCTCGGCGTGCAGTTCGCGGGCCTTGTCGTCGGCGCGCATCTCGACCAGCAGGGCGACCCGCTCGTGCGCGTCGCGTACCCAGCGGAACCAGGGCAGCGCGCGGCAGAGCGCGGTGAACGGCAGCAGCACCAGGTCGTGCCGCTCCTGCGCGTGCGCCCGCTCGTGGGTGAGCACCGCCGCCAGCTCGGCCCGGTCGAGCAGGCTCAACGTGCCGGCGCTGACCACCACGCGGGGCTTCACCCCGGGCAGGCAGTACGCCGCCGCGCTCGGGTGGTCCAGCACCAGCGCGCCGGGCACGGTGGGATCCCGGCGGGCGACCAGGGTGAGCAGGTCACGGTGGCGGCGCTGCGCGCGGACGCTGGCGTGGATGCTGCGGACGGTCGTGGTGAGCAGGACGGCGCCGATGCCGAAGCCGACGCCGACCAGCCCGAGGTGCACGGCGCCCAGCCCGGCCGGGAGCGTGCCGTGGCTCAGGTCGGTGGCCAGGGCGAGCAGGGCGCTGCCGGTCGGCCGGTCGTACGGGGCCAGGCCGAGCGCCATCGGCAGGCCCATCGCGGAGAGGCCGAGCGCCAGCCCGACCGCCTGCCAGCAGACGATCGCGACCCGGGGGGCGCGCCACGTCCAGGTGGACCCGGCGAGGACCTGCGCGGTCAGGTAGCAGGCCAGCATCGACGCGGCGAAGTGCACGGCGAAGGCCACGGCTGTCGCCCCTACCTGTCCGTGGCCTCGTCGGCCAGCCTGGCCCGACCGGCCCGCGGGTCCTCGACCCGATCGGTCAGCCCGGCCTCGGCGCCCAGCGCCGCGCGGAGCACGTCCGCCTCCGTGCCGGTGACCGAGCGCGCGAAGCGGACCAGCGCCGCGTCCCGGCTGCCGCCGAGGTCCAGCGCGTCGAGCATGAGCTGGGCGATGTGCGCCTCGCGGCTGGCCGCGGCCCGGTACCGCCAGGCCCGCCCCTCCCGCTCGCGCTGCACCATGCCCTTGCCGGCGAGCCGGTCCAGCACGGTCATCACCGTGGTGTACGCCAGCTCACGGCCGTCGAGAGCGTCGGCGACCTCGCGCACGGTCACTCCGTCCGACGTGGCGGGGACCGAGTCCCACAGCACGTCCATCACCGCACGTTCGAGATCACCCAGCCGAGTCACCCCCCAATCCTACCCCCCGTAGTAGAACCTTCCCAGGGCAGGAGTCGCGAGCTGAACATCCCCGCGGGCCCGGCAGGCCGAGGTTTTCGGGGGAGCCCCACCCGCGCAGGGATCAAGCCTGACCGCCCGGAGCGGGTGGGGCTCCCCCGAAACCCCACCCGGACCCGCGATCACACCCCCTTGGGGTGCCAGACCGTCTTCGTCTCCAGCAGCGTGGTCATCCGGGTGATGCCCGGGTCGGCGGTCCAGTCGTGCCCCGCCGGGGCGGGACGCAGCACCCGCTTGAGGTTCTGCGCCGCCTTGACCTCCAGCTCCGCCGCCAGCTCGGCGTCGGTCACGCCGCTCAGGTCGAGGGCGTTGACGTCCATGTGCGCGGCCAGCGTCGGGACGGTCTCGGTGATCTTGCCGGTGAGCAGGTTGACCACCCCGCCGGGCAGGTCGGACGTGGCCAGCACCTCGGCCAGGGTCACCGCCGCGAGGGGCTGCGTCGGCGAGGTCGCCACCACCACCGTGTTGCCGGTGACGATCGCCGGGGCGATCACGCTGACCAGGCCGAGCAGCGCCGGCGACTCGGGGGCCACCACGGCCACCACGCCGGTCGGCTCGGGCGCGGACAGGTTGAAGTACGGGCCGGCGACCGGGTTGGCCCCGCCGTACACCTGGGGGAGCTTGTCGGACCAGCCGGCGTACCAGACCCAGCGGTCGACCGCCGCGTCCACCTCGTCGCCCGGCACGCCCAGCGCGACGAACTGCTCGCGCCGGCCCTCCAGCATCTCGGCGACCCGGTAGAGGATCTGACCCCGGTTGTACGCCGTCGCCCCGGCCCACCCCTTCACGGCGGCGCGGGCGGCGAGCACCGCGTCCCGGGCGTCCTTGCGGGAGGCCAACGACACATTCGCGTCCTGCACGAGATACGACCGCCCCGACTCGCTGCGTGGGAACTTCCCGCCGATGAAGAGCTTGTACGTCTTGCGTACCGCGACCCGCTCAGACATTGAGGTAGCCCTCCAGCCCGTGCCGGCCGCCCTCGCGACCGTAGCCCGACTCCTTGTAGCCGCCGAACGGCGAGGTGGGGTCGAACTTGTTGAACGTGTTGGCCCAGACCACGCCGGCACGGAGCCGGTCGGCCATCCAGAGGATCCGGGAGCCCTTGTCGGTCCAGATCCCGGCCGACAGCCCGTACGGGGTGTTGTTGGCCTTCTCGACGGCCTCGGCCGGGGTGCGGAAGGTCAGCACGGACAGCACCGGCCCGAAGATCTCCTCGCGGGCGATCCGGTGCGCCTGGGTGACCCCGGTGAAGATGGTCGGCGCGAACCAGAAGCCCCGCTCGGGCAGCTCGCACGGCGGCGACCAGCGCTCGGCGCCCTCGGCCGACCCGGCGTCGGAGAGTTCGCGGATCCGCTCCAGCTGGGCGGCGGAGTTGATCGCGCCGATGTCGGTGTTCTTGTCCAGCGGGTCGCCGACGCGCAGCTGCGCCATCCGGCGCTTCAGCGAATCCAGCACCCGGTCGGCGACGTTCTCCTGGATCAGCAGCCGGGAGCCGGCGCAGCAGACGTGCCCCTGGTTGAAGAAGATGCCGTTGACGATCCCCTCGACCGCCTGGTCGACCGGGGCGTCGTCGAAGACGATGTTGGCGGCCTTGCCGCCCAGCTCCAGGGTGAGCTTCTTGCGGGTGCCGGCGACCGAGCGGGCGATCGCCCGGCCGACCTCGGTCGAGCCGGTGAAGGCCACCTTGTCCACGCCGGCGTGCTCGACCAGCGCCCGGCCGGTCTCGCCGGCGCCGGTGACGATGTTGACCACGCCGGCCGGCAGTTCGGCCTGCTGGCAGATCTCGGCGAAGAGCAGCGCGGTCAGCGGGGTGGTCTCGGCCGGCTTGAGCACCACCGTGTTGCCGGCGGCCAGCGCCGGGGCGATCTTCCAGGCCAGCATCAGCAGCGGGAAGTTCCACGGGATGACCTGCGCGGCGACGCCGACCGGCTTCGGGTCCGGCCCGAAGCCGGCGTACGGGAGCTTGTCGGCCCAGCCGGCGTAGTAGAAGAAGTGCGCGGCGACCAGGGGCAGGTCGACGTCGCGGGACTCCTTGATCGGCTTGCCGTTGTCCAGCGACTCCAGCACGGCCAGCTCGCGGGAGCGCTCCTGGATGATCCGGGCGATCCGGTACAGGTACTTGGCCCGGTCCCGGCCCGGCATCGGGCCCCAGACCTTCTCGTACGCGGCCCGGGCGGCGCGGACCGCGCGGTCCACGTCCTGCGCGCCGGCCTCGGCGACCTCGGCCAGGACCTCCTCGGAGGCCGGGTTGATCGACTTGAAGGTGCCGCCGTCGGTCGGGTCGACGAACTCGCCGTCGACGAAGAGCCCGTAGGAGGCTTTCAGGTCCACCACCGAGCGGGACTCGGGGGCGGGAGCGTATTCGAACATCACTCTCAGTCCAGGGTGAAGTAGTCGGGACCGGAGTAGACGCCGGTCGTCAGCTTGGTGCGCTGCATGAGCAGGTCGTTCAGCAGGCTGGAGGCGCCGAAGCGGAACCAGTCCGGGGCCAGCCAGTCCGCGCCGACGGTCTCGTTGACCATGACCAGGTACTTGATGGCGTCCTTGGTGGTCTTGATGCCGCCCGCCGGCTTCACGCCGACCTGCCGCCCGGTGGCGGCGCGGAAGTCGCGGACCGCCTCCAGCATCACCAGCGTCACCGGGAGGGTGGCCGCGACCGGGACCTTGCCGGTGGAGGTCTTGATGAAGTCGCCGCCGGCCAGCATGGCCAGCCAGGAGGCCCGCCGCACGTTGTCGTAGGTCGCCAGCTCGCCGGTCTCCAGGATGACCTTGAGGTGGGCGTCCCCGCAGGCCTCCTTGGTGGCCACGATCTCGTCGTAGACCTCCTTGTAGCGCCCGGCCAGGAACGCGCCCCGGTTGATCACCATGTCGATCTCGTCGGCGCCGGCCTCGACGGCCGCCCGGGTGTCGGCCAGCTTGATCTCCAGCGGCGCCTGACCCGACGGGAAGGCCGTCGCCACGCTGGCCAGGTGCACCCCGGACCCGCGCAGCACCTCGGCCACGTACGGGACCATCGCCGGGTAGACGCAGACCGCGCCGACGTGCGGGCAGGTCGGGTCGGCCGGGTCGGGGCGCAGCGCCTTGGCCGCGAGCGCCCGCACCTTGCCGGGGGTGTCCGCGCCTTCCAGGGTGGTCAGGTCGACCATCCGGATGGCCAGGTCGATCGCCTGGGCCTTGGCGGTGGTCTTGATGGAGCGGGTGCCGAGCTGTGCCGCCCGCTGCTCCGCGCCGACCTGGTCCACGCCGGGCAGGCCGTGCAGGAAGGTCCGCAGAGCGGTCTCGGATCGTCCCAGCTCGGAGAGCTCCGACCGGGCCGACGTCGCTGTCGCCGTCATGCCCCGAATACTACGCATCCTGCGGCGCAGTGATCATGGTCACGCCGGCTCTGCCGGCGCTGCCGCACGTGAGCGGGGTCGCTGGTCACCCCGCACCGGCAGTGCGGCAGCGGGCGGACCGGTAGGTTGAGCGATCGTGGACGTACACGTCATTGACCACCCGCTCGCCCAGTCCCGGCTGACCGCCATGCGGGACGCCCGCACCGACTCGTCGTCGTTCCGGGCCGCGCTGCACGAACTCACCACCATGCTGGTGTACGAGGCCGCGCGCACCTTCCCGGTCGAGAAGTACCCGGTGCAGACCCCGGTCACCGGCACCGAGGGCACCCGGCTGGCCAACCCGCCGCTGCTGGTGCCGGTGCTGCGGGCCGGTCTCGGCATGGCCGACGCCGCGCTCGGCCTGCTGCCGGAGTCCTCGATGGGCTTCGTCGGCCTGGCCCGCGACGAGCAGACGTACGAGCCGCGCGCGTACATGGAGTCGCTGCCGCGCGACCTGACCGGCCTGCCGGTGCTGGTGCTCGACCCGATGCTGGCCACCGGCGGCTCGCTGGAGCACTGCTGCCGGCTGCTCGCCGACCGGGGCTGCACCGACATCACCGTGCTCTGCGTGCTCGCCGCGCCGGTCGGCATCGCCCGGCTGGAGCAGTCCGGCCTGCCGTTGCGCCTGGTCACCGCGTCGATCGACGAGGGGCTCAACGACAACATGTTCATCGTGCCGGGGCTGGGCGACGCCGGCGACCGGCAGTTCGGCGGCATGCCCCGGTTCTGAGCCGGTCACGGTCCCGGGACGGATCTCGGCGGGTCGGCGCGCACGCGAGCGCGCAACCGCTACCGTCTCGGGCCATGACTGGTGTTGCGCTCGCCGAAGAGCTGCTGCTGCTGGCGTACGACGACGAGACCGGCCGGGCGACCATGCCCCGGATCAGCCTCGACCTGGGGATGGCGGCGGCCGTCCTGGTCGAGCTGGCCCTGGCCGGGCGGATCGCGTACGCCGACGGGTCCCTGACGGTGACCGACCCGACGCCGGTCGGCGAGCCGATCATCGACGGGGTGCTCGGCCGGATGGCGGCCGACACCCCGCACAGCCCGTCCTCCTGGGTGCAGCGGCTGCGGCACGGCCTGCGCGACCGGATCCTCGGTGACCTGGTCGCCCGGGGCGTGGTCCGGGACGTCGAGGAGACCGAGCTGGACTTCATCGTGGTGCACCGCTACCCGGTGGCGGACGCCTCGGTGGAGGACGACAGCCGGCGGCGGCTGGCCGAGGCGCTCGCCGGCGGCCAGCTGCCCGACGAGCGGACCGCCGCGCTGGCCACCCTGGTCGCGGTGCTGCGGATGGAGCCGGCGCTCGGCCTGAGCGGCGACGCCGCCGTCGACGCCCGCCGCCGCCTCGAGGAGATCGCCGGCGGCGCCGGCTTCTCCGGCAACGTCAGCCTCGACGACTCGGTCGTCCGCCCCTCCGTCGGCCTGGTGGTCGCCGCCCTCGCCCAAGCCGTCGACCAGGCTCTCGGCAAGCGCGCCTGATCCCACCCTCCGCCTCGTTGATCAAGAGGTTTGCGTCACCCGTAAGCGCTTTCCGGACGCAAACCTCTTGATCAACCCGGTGAGCGGGCGGTCAGAGGCCGAGGGCCGCCGCGATCTCGGTGCGCAGCGCGGTGACGGCGGACTGGGCGCGGGTGCGGGCCGCGGCGACGTCGCCGTCGACGACCGCCTCCACCACCTCCAGGTACGCCTTGAGCTTCGGCTCGGTGCCGGATGGACGGATCACCACCCGGGCGGCGTCGGTCCGCAGGATCACCACGTCGGAGGCGGGGAGCAGGTCCTCCGCCGCGCTGACCGGCTGCCCGAGCAGGGTGGTCGGGGTGGCCGCCCGGATCCGGGCCATCGCGGTGGCGATCTCGCGCAGGTCGTCGACGCGTACCGAGAGCTGGTCGGTGTGGTGCACGCCGAACTCGGCGGCCAGCTCGTCCAGCCGGTCGGTCAGCGTCCGGCCCTGCGCCTTGAGGCCGGCGGCCAGCTCGGCGACGATCAGCGCGGCGGTGATGCCGTCCTTGTCGCGGACGTGCTCCGGGGCGACGCAGTAGCCCAGCGCCTCCTCGTATCCGAACACCAGCGGGTGCGCCCCGCCACCGGCCCGGACGATCCACTTGAACCCGGTCAGCGTCTCGTCGTACGGCAGGTCCCGCGCCGCGCACATCGCCCGCAGCAGCGACGACGAGACGATCGTGGTGGCGTACAGGCCGGTGACGCCGCGCCGCATCAGGTGATCGGCGAGCAGGGCGCCCACCTCGTCGCCGCGCAGCATCCGCCAGCCCGTCCCACCGTCGCGGACGACCACCGCGCACCGGTCCGCGTCCGGGTCGTTGGCGATCGCGATGTCGGCGCCGGTCGAGTCGGCGAGTGCGACCAGCCGGTCCACCGCGCCCGGCTCTTCCGGGTTGGGGAAGTTCACGGTCGGGAAGGCCGGGTCCGGCTCGGCCTGCTCCGGCACCACTCCGGGCACCGGGAAGCCGGCGCGGGCGAAGGCGGCGGTCAGCACCGCCGCGCCGACCCCGTGCAGCGGCGTGTACGCCACGGCCAGGTCGCGCGGGCCGTCCGGGGAGACGACCTCGGCGGCCCGCTGGACGTACGCCGCCACCAGATCGTCGCCGAGCACCTGACCGGCCGGGCCGAGCGGCACCTCCGCCAGCGGGCCGACCGCCCGGATGGCCGACTCGATCCCCGCGTCGGCCGGCGGCACGATCTGCGCCCCGGCGCCGAGCGCCCCACCGAGCTGGGCGCCGAGGTAGACCTTGTAGCCGTTGTCCTGCGGCGGGTTGTGGCTGGCGGTGACCATCACCCCGGCGACCGCGTCGAGGTGCCGGACCGCGTACGCCAGCACCGGGGTGGGCAGCGGCCGGGGCAGCAGCAGCGCCGGCCGGCCCGCGCCGGTGGCCACCTGGGCGGTGCGCTCGGCGAACTCCCGCGAACCGTGCCGGGCGTCGTACCCGATCACCAGCGGACCCTCGCCGCCCTGGGCGGCGAGCCAGCCGACCAGCCCGGCCGCGGCCTGGGTGACCACGGCGAGGTTCATGCCGTTGGGGCCGGCGCGCAGCGGGCCGCGCAGCCCGGCGGTGCCGAAGGTCAGCGGCCCGGCGAACCGGTCGGCCAGCTCCGGCGCGCTCGCCGGCAGCCGGTCGAGCACCGCGCGGAGCTCGTCCCGGCTGGCCGGGTCGGGATCGTCGTCGAGCCAACGCCGGGCCCGGTCGCGAATGTCGTCAAGGTCAGTGGTTTCCGCCGCCATTGCCTATGGATAGCACGGCGGCGGATCACCACGTCCCGGTGGCCTCGACTCAGCTGGCCGCCGTGAGCTGGAACGACTTCACCATCTCGTCGAAGATCGGCTTGCTCTCGGCGAACTTGGCATCGGTGGTGGAGAGATAGAACGAGAAGATCTTGCCCTCGTGGACCACGCCCCGCCACACGCCGTGCCGCTTGTCGCCGCCCTCGCCGCAGGTGTACTCCAGCTCCGCCGCCGGCTCGCCGGCCAGCTCCTGCTCGGTCATCCCGATCTGGCTGTAGGGCTTGGGGCAGGACTTGAACCGGTTCTTCAACCCGTCCTCGGCCACCTCGGCCCAGCGCATCGAGCTGCTGCCGCCCTTCTCGACCAGGATGCGGACCTTGCGGCCGTCGTCCTGCGGGTCCACGTAGTCGACGTAGGAGCCGCCGGTCGCCTTCTTCCAGCCCTTGGGCACCATCACCCGCACGCCCCTGGCGTTGTGCTCCTGCATCTCGGGCAGCTCGCCGCCGGCCGCGGGCGCGCTCGGCTGGACCTGGGCCGGCGTACCGGGCTCCTCGTCGCCGCCGCTGAAGATCGCGATCGTGCCGATCAGCAGCACCACCGCCAGGGCGCCGGCCGCCGCGAGCTGGAGCTTGCGGGGCCAGCCCTGCACCGTGGCGACCAGCTTGCCGCCGGTGCCCCGGACCTTGTCGAGCGCGCCACCGCCGGTGGCCCCGGCCGGCGCGGTGGTCGGTGAGGTCCACGACTGGCCGGTGCCCGGCACCGACCACTGGCCTCCGCCGTAGACCGGCTGGGTGGCCTCCGGCGCGCCGCCGTACACCGGCTGGGTCGCGTCGGGATGGCCGCCGATCCGCTGGGTGGCGTCGGAGCGCCCGCCGCCGATGCGCTGGGTCGCGTCCGGGTGCCCGGTGCTGAACCGCTGGGTGGCCTCCGGCGCCCCGCCGTACGTGGTGCCCGGCGGGCGGCCCGCCGAGGGCATCGCGCCGGTCGGGGTGTGCAGTGGGCCGGCCAGCGCGTCGGCACTGGTGTCGTCGAGCCCGGCGGCGGACGCGGCCGGGCTCGGCCGCTCGCCCCGGCGCAGCGCGGCCAGCCGGTCGGTCAGCGACTCGTCGGGAGCCAGCATGGCCCGGCCGCCGATCTGCCCGCTCGGCTTCGGCTCCGGCTCGGCCGCCGGGGGCGGCGTCGACGGGCGCTGCACCGGCACCACCGCGTACGGGTCGGTGACCGAGTTGACCGCGGTGGCGGTGCTGGTCAGCGGCCCGGCGAGCAGCTCGCGGAGCATCGCCCGGGCGGTGTGCACGTCGAGCCGGCGGCCCGGGTCCTTCTCCAGCAGGCCCATCAGCACCCGGGTCAGCGGCCCGCTGCGCTGCGGCGTGGCGGGCGGGTCCTCGACCACGGCGTGCATGGTCTCGATCGGGTCGCCCTTGTCGAACGGCGGCCGGCCCTCCACGGCGGTGTAGAGCGTCACGCCGAGGGAGAACAGGTCGCTCGGCGGGCCGAACTCCTGGCCCATGGCCCGCTCGGGGGAGATGAAGTGCGGCGAGCCGAGCACCATCCCGGGGGTGGTGAGCTGGACGTCGGTGGGCATCCGGGCCACCCCGAAGTCGGTCAGCACGCAGCGGCCGTCGGTGCAGATCAGCACGTTGGCCGGCTTGACGTCGCGGTGCAGCACACCGTTGGCGTGCGCCACCTCCAGCGCGCCGAGCAGCGCGATGCCGATCTTGGCGACCGCGCGAGGAGCGACCGGCCCGTCCTCGATCACCATGTCGGCGAGGCTGCGCGCGTCCAGCAGCTCCATCACGATCCACGGCCGGCCACCCTCGGTGACCACGTCGTACACCTGGACCACGGCCGGGTGCTGGATGGCCGCGGCGGCGCGGGCCTCGCGCAGGGTGCGCTCGTACATCGCGTCGCGGTCGCTGGGGGCCAGCCCCGGGGGCAGGACGACCTCCTTGACCGCCACGTCGCGCCGCAGCAGCGTGTCTGTGGCACGCCAGACCGTGCCCATGCCGCCGTTGCCCACCGCGGACCGCAGCGAGTAGCGGCCACCGATGATCGTGCCGGGTGCCGCGCGTCCGTTGGGAGGACTGACCGGTCCGCCGCTCCACGTCGGGATCTGAGTCACAGAAAAGCCACCGGGGGATATCGAGGGGGCTGGGACACAACCCCCCTATCTTGCTGGTTCCGACGCCCGATGCGAAACCCGACGCGGCGCACCTTTGCCTACCGGACCGTATGTGCCCGCGCGCTCACCTGCCGTCGACCGGGGTGTGCGCTATCCCTCACCCATCGACACGCTCGCGCGTCCTACCATCCGGTGATGAGCGAACGGCGGTCCAGCGAGTCCGGTTTCCCCATCAAGGGCGTCTACACGGCGGCCGACCTCCCCGAGGAGCTGGAGACCCGGCTGGGCGGCCCGGGGGAGTATCCGTACACCCGCGGGGTCTACCCCACCATGTACACGTCCCGCCCGTGGACCATGCGGCAGTACGCCGGCTTCGGCACCGCCACCGAGTCCAACGCCCGCTACCACCAGCTGCTGCGGGCCGGCACGATGGGGCTGTCGGTCGCCTTCGACCTGCCCACCCAGATGGGCTACGACTCCGACGACCCGATCGCGCACGGCGAGGTGGGCAAGGTCGGGGTGGCCATCGACTCGATCGAGGACATGCGGATGCTCTTCGACGGCATCCCGCTGGACAAGGTCTCCACCTCGATGACCATCAACGCGCCGGGCTCGGTGCTGCTGCTGCTCTACCAGCTCGTCGCCGAGGAGGCCGGGGTCGCCGGCTCCGCGCTCAACGGCACCATCCAGAACGACATCCTCAAGGAGTACATCGCCCGGGGGACGTACATCTTCCCGCCGAAGCCCTCGCTGCGGCTGGTGGCCGACACGTTCGGCTACTGCCGCAAGGAGGTGCCGAAGTGGAACACCATCTCCATCTCCGGCTACCACATGGCCGAGGCCGGCGCGACGCCCGCGCAGGAGATCGCGTTCACCCTGGCCAACGGCGTCGAGTACGTCCGCGCCGCGCTGGAGGCCGGGCTGGCCGTGGACGACTTCGCGCCCCGGCTGTCGTTCTTCTTCGTCGCCCGCACGACGTTGCTGGAGGAGGTGGCGAAGTTCCGCGCCGCCCGGCGGATCTGGGCCCGGTTGATGCGCGACGACTTCGGCGCCAAGGACCCGAAGTCGATGATGCTGCGCTTCCACACCCAGACCGCCGGCGTGCAGCTCACCGCCCAGCAGCCCGAGGTCAACCTGGTCCGGGTCGCGGTGCAGGGGCTGGGCGCGGTGCTCGGTGGCACCCAGTCGCTGCACACCAACAGCTTCGACGAGGCGATCGCGCTGCCCACCGAGAAGGCGGCCCGGCTGGCGCTGCGGACCCAGCAGGTGCTGGCGTACGAGACGGACCTGACCGCCACCGTGGACCCGTTCGCCGGGTCGTACGTGGTGGAGGCGATGACCGCCGAGATCGAGGCGGCGGCGGTGGAGCTGATGGACCGGGTGGCCGACCACGGTTCGGCCGTGGACGCCATCGAGGCGGGTTTCCAGAAGCGCGAGATCGAGCAGTCCGCGTACCGGATCGCCCAGGAGATCGACTCGGGCGAGCGGGTGGTGGTGGGCCTCAACCGGTTCACCGTCGACGAGGAGGAGCCGTACGAGCCGCTGCGGGTGGACCCGGCGATCGAGGCCGCCCAGGCGTCCCGGCTGGCCCGGCTGCGCGCCGAGCGGGACAACGACGCGGTCGAGCGGGCCCTGGCGGAGCTGCGCGCCGCGGCCGAGGGCACCGACAACGTGCTCTACCCGATGAAGGAGGCGCTGCGGGCCCGGGCCACGGTCGGCGAGGTCTGCGGGACGCTGCGCCAGGTCTGGGGGACGTACCGGCCCAGCGACCGCTTCTGACCAGCGCGTGAACGGCGGCCTCCGCCGGTGCCCCCCGGGTGCCGGCGGGGGCCGCCGTCGTGTGCGGTCGGGGTCGACAGGGGTCGTCAGGGGTGCCCCGCCGGAGCTACGGTCGGTGCAGGTACCCGGTGCGGCACGGAGCTCCTCGAGGCTCCCGTGGGCGCCCGGGCAGCGTGGCCTTCCGGGCGGGGCGTGTGCGGCGTGGGTTCCTGGGTAACCCGGACGGGTGAACGGGACGGACAGCGTGTCCGGCCGCGCGCGGGACGACCGTGTCACCGTCGGGAGTCGCCTGGTCGCCGGCTGTCGTCGGTTAATTGTCCGAGCGGCAGTTAATTGCGGCGACTAATGCGACAATTCGGAACGACGGCCCCGGATCGACGCCGATTTCGCGACCGCCGAATCGGTTACGCGTTGTAGGAGGTGTGGGGCAGATGACGGCGTTCGAACGCGATCTACCTGCTGTCCCGCAGATATTCGAGCCCTCTCACCAGGGCTTACGTGACGCTGTGCGGTCCGATCACTACCGTAACGAGGTTGCCCAGCGTCACCGTCGGAGGTCTAGGCTGTCTGCTGTCCTCCCCGATGATCCGTCCATTCCTAGTGATCGAGAATTCGACGTGACGAGTGCGTTGACGCTGCCGAACGGCAGCCAGCTGGCGTCGTCCTGGCCGGAGGCGCCATCCGGGTCCCAGCCCCTGCCCTACGAGCTCGACCATCTGCTCGCCCTGCGGGTACCCGGCCTCATCGCCACCCGTCGCCACCTCCACTCCCACCCGGAGCTCTCCGGCGAGGAGTTCGAGACGGCGGCGCTGATCGCGCGGGAGCTCTCCCTGGCCGGCCTGCACCCGCGGCTGCTGCCCAAGGGCAACGGGGTCATCTGCGACATCGACGGCCGCCCCGACGGGCCGGTCATCGCGCTGCGCGCCGACATCGACGCGCTGCCGCTGACCGACGTCAAGGACGTGTCGTACAAGTCCACGGTGGAGGGCGTCTGCCACGCCTGCGGCCACGACGTGCACACCACGGTGATGCTCGGCGTCGGCATGCTGCTGGCCCAGCTCGCCGACGCCGGCCAGCTCGACGGCCGGGTGCGGTTGATCTTCCAGCCGGCCGAGGAGATCCTGCCCTGCGGTTCGCTGGAGGTCATCGAGGCCGGCGGCCTGGAGGACGTGGTCCAGATCTTCGCCGTGCACTGCGATCCCAACCTGCCGGTGGGCAAGGTGGGCCTGCGGGTCGGCCCGATCACCGCCGCCGCCGACAACGTCACCGTCCGGCTCACCGGCCCGGGCGGGCACACCGCCCGGCCGCACCTGACGGTCGACCTGGTCGACGCGCTCGGCCGGCTGGTCACCGAGGTGCCGGCGCTGGTCAGTCGGCGGGTGCCGGCCAACAGCGGGCTGCTGCTGGTGTTCGGCCACGCCTCGGCCGGCACCCGGTACAACGTCATCCCGTCCGAGGCGTGCGCCTCGGGCACCCTGCGGGTGATGGACCGCGACACCTGGGAACTGGCTCCCAAGATCGTCGCTCAGGTGGTTCGGGACGTCATCGCGCCCACCGGCGCCACGGTCGATCTGGAATACCTGCGCGGCCGTCCGCCGGTGAGCAACGACGCCCGCGCCATCGGGGTCCTCACCGCCGCCACCGCCGCGGCGCTCGGCCCCGAGGGGATCGCCGAGACGCCGCAGAGCATGGGCGGCGAGGACTTCTCCTGGTACCTGGAATACGTCCCCGGCGCGTTGGCCCGCCTCGGCGTCGGCCGGTCCGGGCCCAACGTGGACCTGCACCGGGCGTCGTTCGACGTCGACGAGCGGGCCATCCCCGCCGGGGTACGCCTCATGGTCCAGACCGCGCTGCGGGCACTGGCGGCGGTGCGGTAGGCGCCGGCGGACGCGGCGCGCCGACCGGCGTGGTGGGCGGTGCCGGTGGCGCGGGCCGCCCCCGACGCCGCCGGCGCAGCACCGCCAGGAACACCACCAGGGGTACGCCGAAGGTCAGCAGCCAGGGCAGCACCGCCCCGAGCACGGTCAGCAGGATGGTCATCGAGGCCACGAAGACCTTCCAGCCGCCGCGCAGCCCGACCATGAAGCCGGTCTCGGTCTCCTCCTCGGCCGTCGAGGCGTCCTTCCCGACGAACGTCACCGTGATCGTGGAGAGCGCGGTCAGGTCGGCCAGCCGGCGCTTCTTCGCCTCCAGCGAGGCGAGGTCGGCCTCCCGCCGGGACACCTCGTCCTCCAGCGACACCAGCTCGGGGATCGAGGTGGCCCGGGACAGCAGCTTGCGGGCACTGTCCACCCGGGCCCGCTGGGTGGCGATCCGGGCGTCCAGGTCGACCGTCTCCTCGGTGACGTCCTGCGTCTTCACCTCCCGGCGCTGCTGCTTGCCGTACGTCGCCAGTTCGTCGATGAGCGCGGTGAACTTCGCCGCCGGCACCCGCAGCTCCAGTTCCGCCTCGGCGTCGGCGGCCACGCTGCGCCGGTTGTCGCCGCCCACGAACCCGCCGGCCGCGACCACCGCGGCGACCGCCCGACGGGCGGCGCCCTCGACGTCGTCCACCTGCACCCGCATCGTTCCGGTGTAGATGATCGACCGCTGGTCCACCCGTAGGTCCGGCGCGCCCGCGCCCGCCTTGCCCGGCTGGGCTTCACCCGCCCCCGGGGCCCCACCCGCCGGGGCCTCGGCCGCCGAGTCACCCGCCGAGGTCGAGCGGTCCGCCGCTCCGCAACCGGCCAGCAGCAACGCCGCCAGCCCCAGCGCCGCCAGGGCCCTGCCCCGGCGTCGTGTCGTCTGTCTGTCCATCCCCGCTCCGTCCTCTGACTACCCCGGTCCCGGGGCGATAGCTCGGACGCGACGCGACACCGCGCCGGTTCCGGCAGACTGCGCTGAGGACGTCACGATTCGATAATCGAGGAGTCACGTATGCAACTCACCAAGTACGCCCACTCCTGCCTTCGGCTGGAGCACGACGGGGGAGTGCTCGTCGTCGACCCCGGGGTGGTGAGCGAGCCGGCGGCGCTGGACGGGGTGGACGCGGTGCTGATCACCCACGAGCATCCGGACCACGTGGACGTCGACGCGCTGACCCGGGCGCTGGACCGCCGCCCGTTCACCGTCACCGGCCCGGCCTCGCTCGCCGGCGTCCTGGGTGACGCGGCGGAGGTGCTGACCGTGGTCGCGCCCGGGGAGACCTTCACCGCCGCCGGCATGGCCGTCCGCGCCTACGGCGGCAGGCACGCCGTCATCCACCCCGACATCCCGGTCATCGAGAACCTCGGATACCTGTTCAACGACGTCGTCTACCACCCGGGAGACTCGCTGGTCGTGCCCGACGAGGTCCAGGTGGACACCCTCTTCGCGCCGATCCACGCGCCCTGGTCGAAGTTCTCCGAGGTGCTTGACTTCATCCGGGCGGTCGCGCCGCGCCGCGCGTACGCCCTGCACGACGGTTACCTCAACGACAACGGGCTCGCCGTGCTCGACCGGCAGTACACCGCGCTCTCCGGGACCGACTACCGGCGGCTCGAACCGGGCAGCCGGATCGACGCCTGAAGCCGTGCCCGCGCTCTCGTCCGAGCTGGTCCAGCGGCTGTACCGCACGCCGCCGGAGAAGTTCGTCGCCGCCCGGGACGCCGCCGTCGCCGAGGCCCGCCGGGCCGGTGACGCGGCCGGCGCCCGCCAGATCGCCCGGCTGAAGCGACCCACCGTGGCCGCCTGGCTGGTCAACCTGCTCGCCCTGGAGCGCCCCGAGCTGGTCGCCGACCTGGCCCAGCTCGCCGACGCGCTGCGCGCCGCCCAGCGCGACCTGAAGGGGCCGAAGCTGCGCGAGCTCTCCGCCCAGCGGCGCGCGGTCGTCGCCGCGCTGGTCGCCGAGGTGCGCCGGATCGCGGCCCGGAACCCGGACGCCCCGTCGGCCGGGAAGCTGCCGCTGGGCGAGGTGGAGGCCACCCTCAACGCGGCGCTCGCCGACGCCGAGGTGGCCGAGCAGATCCGTGCCGGCACCCTGCTGCGGGCCGTCCACTACGCCGGCTTCGGCGAGGTGCCCCGGCCACAACTGCGGCTGGTCACCGGCGGGGCGGAGGAGCCGCCACGGGCACCGGACCGCGCGGCGGAGCGGGCCGGGGAGCGCCGGGCGCGCGACGAGCGGGCGGCGGAGCGGGCCGCCCGGGCCGAGCGCGCGAAACGGCGCCGGGCGCTGGAACGGGAACTGGCGTCGGCGCGTACCGAACAGGGGCGGGCGGAGAAGGAGCTGGACGGCGCGGCGGCGGCCGAGCGGGACGGCGGCGCCGCGCTCGAGGAGATCGAGGCCGAGCTGGCCGAACTGGAGCGTCGCCGGGCCGCCGCCGAGCAAGAGCTGAGCCGGTCCAAACTGGCCCGCCGGGCCGCCGAACGGTCGCTCACCGCCGCGCGACGCCGCGCCGGCGAGGTGGAGGCGGCGATCGAGGCGCTGGACGCCGAAGAGGAGGATGTCGCCACCGGCGACGGCGAGGCACACTGAGCGCGATGGATGCGTGCAGCGGGCGGTCGGGATGACGCCGGAACAGGTGGCAGCCGCCAGCAAGCCCGCCGTGCTCGAACTGGGCGAGTTGTTCAGCCGCTGCCCGGGGACGCTGCGTCGGGCCCGGCTGCTGGGCATCTCCGGCTGGGCCTTCTACATCACCGGGCGGGCCGGCGCGCTCGGCGACGTCCGCGCGGAGACCGTCGCCGCCGCGGTCGGCTTCATCGCCCCGGACGCGGTCGCCGACGGCTGGGACGCCGCCGCCCGGGTGGTCCGTCCGCTGGAGGTGGCCAACGCCAACCTCGCCGAGTGCTGCCGCTGGGGCGCCCAGCACCTGGACGACCTGCCCGGGATGCCCCGGCTGGCCGTGCTGCTGGAGCGGGTGGTCGCCGCGGCGGACGCCACCGGGATGCCGCTCTTCGCCGCCTGGCGGGCGATGCCGGTGCCGCAGCACGCCGCCGGCGCCCGCGCCGCCGTGGCGCTGCTGCTGCTCCGCGAGCACTTCACCGGGGCGTACCTGCTGGCGGTGCGGGCGGCCGGGATGACCCCGCTGGAGGCGGTGCTCGCCGGGCCGGAGGGGGAGGCGGGGGCGTCGGCCTGCGGCTGGTCGCCGCCGTACCCGCCGGTCGGCCCGCTGGTGCGGCGGCGGCTCTGGGCCGAGGCGATGACCGACCGGTTGACCTCCACCGCCTTCCGCACCTTGCGCCCCGGGGAGGGCGCGGAGCTGGTGGACCTGCTCACCGCCACCCGGGCCCTGCTGGCCGGCGCCCCGGCGCGCTGACCGCCGCTCCGGTCGCGGTCTCTCGGGCCGGGCGGTCGACCGTGGGGCGGAAAAACCGGCGGCGCCGGACCCGCCCGCCCTGTCAGGATCGCGCCGTGACGCTTCCCGCCGGTTGGACCGCCCGCCGCCCCACCCTCGACGACGTCCCCGCCATCCTCGCCGTGGTGCACGCCGCCGACACCTTCGCCGTCGGCTACCCGGACTTCGACGCCGAGGACGTCCGGGCCGCGCTGACCGCGCCCTTCTTCGACCCCGCCCGCGACTCCTGGCTGGTCACCGACCCCGGCGGGACGGTCGTCGCCTGGACGGCGGTGGACAACCCGACCGGGGTGGGCCGCGACTTCGTCGAGGTCTACGTCGACCCGGAGCGCGGCGCGGACCTGCGCGCCCCACTGCTGGCCCGGATGCTCGACCGGGTCGCCGAGCGGGCCGCCGAGCGGGACCTGCCCGCGCTGACCGTCCGGTCCACCGTCTTCCCGCCCGAGACCCGGTGGGCGGCGGAGCTGGCCGAGGCCGGCTTCACCCGGGTCAAGCGGTATGTGCGGATGACCCGCTCGCTGGCCGGGCTCCCCGCCGAGCCGCCACCCCCGCCGGGGGTGACCGTCCGCCCGCTGCGCGCCGACGACGAGGCGGACCTGCGCCTGTTCCACCGGATCTTCGACACCGCGTTCCGGGACACCCCGGACTACGAGCCGGTCGACTTCGACCGCTGGCGGGAGCAGATCCCGGCGTCCGGCAAGGTCTGGGACGAGTGGTTCGTGGCCGAGGTCGACGGCGAGCCGGCCGGCGCGCTGCAATCCTCCGACCAGGCGCTGGATCAGGACATGGGCTGGGTCCGCACGCTGTCGGTGCTGCCCGCCTACCGGCGACGCGGGGTGGGCGCGGCGCTGCTGTGGCGGGCCTTCACCGGGTACGCCACCAAGGGCCGCGCCGCCGCCGGGCTCGGCGTGGACCTGACCAACCCGACCGCCCCGGTGACCCTCTACCGCTCGGTGGGGCTGGCCGAGGTGCGCTGGACCGACATGTACGAGCGGATCGTCCCGGCCGCCGGTGTGTGATGGGCGACGCCGCCCGGGGCCGGCGGTGACGGTCCGTGGCGTCGGGAGCAGACTGGAGGCGTGCGATACGCGCTACGCCGACGCGGTGCCGGTGGGGCGGGACCGCAGCTCGGTGACGTAGTCGTCCGGCGCGCCCGCCTTCTCGGCCGCGTTCGCGATCTCCGACAGGTACCAGGAGGTCGGCAGGCCACCCTCGTACCCGTCGAAGACGTAGACCCAAGCGGTGACGTCGCCGTCCAGGGTCGAGACGCGGACGTGCAGCTTGCGGTACGTGCCGGCGGTCACGCCCTCGATCTCGTCGAGCTGCGCGGCGTCGTACGGGTGGATGTCGTACAGCGCCACGAAGACCCGGTCGCCCGGGGACTCGACGACGGTGCTGACGGAGCCCTCCCAGCCGATCACGTCCTCGCCCGCGAAGGTCAGCCGCCAGCCCTCCAGCCAGCCGGTGCCCACCATCGGCGAATGCGGACAGTAGGCGCGCATCCGGGCGGGGTCCAGGTTTGAGCCGTAGGCGGCGTAGTGACGCACGGCGATGACGATAGCCCGGCGGGCGGGTGGGGGAGAATACGACGGTGCGTGTCGGACACGTTCGGGAGAAGAAAGTCACTGTGAACATCGACGAGGGGCGTGCGCTGTGAGCCGGATCGTGATCATCGGCGGGGGACCGGCCGGCTACGAGGCGGCGCTGGTCGCCGCGCAGCTGGACGCCGACGTCACCGTGGTGGAGGCCGAGGGGGCCGGCGGCGCCTGCGTGCTCTCCGACTGTGTGCCGTCGAAGACGTTCATCGCCAGCTCACAGGTGGTCACCGGCTACCGGGACACCGAGGAGTTCGGGGTGCACTCCGACGGGCTGGAGGCGGTCACCGTCGACGCCCGCGCGGTCCACGAGCGGGTCAAGCGGCTCGCCCTGGCCCAGTCCGACGACATCCACACCAAGCTGGTCAAGGCCGGGGTGACCTTCGTGGCCGGGACCGCCCGGCTGGGCGAGGACACGCTCGGTCACACCCACCGGGTGATCGTCACCCCGGCCGACGGTGGCGACGAGCAGTCGATCGCCGCGTCGACCGTCCTGGTCGCCACCGGCGCCACTCCGCGCCAGCTGCCCACCGCCGTGCCGGACGGCGAGCGGATCCTGACCTGGCGGCAGGTGTACGACCTGCCCGAGCTGCCCGAGCACCTGATCGTGGTCGGCTCCGGCGTCACCGGCGCCGAGTTCGCCAGCGCCTACCTGGCGATGGGCGTCCAGGTCACCCTCGTCTCCAGTCGGGACCGGGTCATGCCGCACGAGGACGCCGACGCGGCGATGGCCATCGAGCGGGTGTTCCGCAACCGGGGCATGACCATCCTCAACAACTCCCGGGCGGACGCGGTCCGCCGCACCGACGACGGCGTCGAGGTCCAGCTCTCCGACGGTCGGCTCGTGGCCGGCTCGCACGCGCTGATCGCCGTCGGCTCGATCCCCAACACCGCCGACCTGGGGCTGGCGGAGTACGGCGTCGAGCTGGCCCGGGGCGGTTACGTCACCGTCGACCGGGTCTCGCGCACCAACGTCCCCGGCATCTACGCGGCCGGCGACTGCACCGGCGTCCTGCCGCTGGCCAGCGTCGCCGCGATGCAGGGCCGGATCGCGATGTGGCACGCGCTCGGCGAGGCGGTCCGGCCGCTGCGGCTGCGTACCGTGGCGGCGAACGTCTTCACCGACCCGGAGCTGGCCACGGTCGGCGTCTCCCAGGACGAGGTGGACGCCGGCAAGGTGCCCGCCCGCCAGGTGATGCTGCCGCTGTCGGGCAACGCCCGGGCGAAGATGGACGACCTGGCCGACGGCTTCGTGAAGCTGTTCTGCCGCCCGGCCAGCGGCCAGGTGGTCGGCGGCGTGGTGGTGGCGCCCAAGGCGAGCGAGCTGATCCTGCCGATCACCATGGCGGTGGAGAACAACCTCACCGTCAACGAGCTGGCCCAGACCATCACGATCTACCCGTCGCTGTCCGGGTCGATCACCGAGGCCGCCCGCCAGCTCATGCTCCACGAGCTGGAGTGAGCCCCGGCTCGCCGGGCCGGCCCGCCGGCCCGGCGCTGCCCGGTCCCCGGCCACCCCGGCGGACCAGGGCGGTGGCGACGACCGCGAGCAGCCCCACCTCGACCAGGATCAGCAGCCGCTCGGCCAGCCCGATCAGCAGCCGGTCGCCCGGGTAGGCCGACCAGATCATGGCCCCGGCGAGCGCCAGGCTGACCAGCGCCAGGGCGCGCAGCCAGGGCGCGGTCCCGGGCAGCACGTCCCGCCGGGCGAGCAGCCAGCCACCCACCGGCAGTGCCATGAAGGTCACCACGGAGGCGTACCGGTGCAGGTACGCGGCGGCGTCCATGGGCAGGCCGGGCTCGTTCGTGGGCACCACCGCGGCCAGCAACAACCCGCCGGCCGCGGCGGCGAGCGGCAGCTCGCCGACGGTCCGGGACCGTCGGACGCGGCGCAGGGCGGGGACCAGCACGGCGGCGGCGACCGCGAGCGCCACCATCGCCACGTCGATGACGCCGCCCCGGTCGGACACGGCGAAGTCGCTGACGGTCAGCGACCAGGGGTTCAGGTCGTCGTTCACCTCCAGGTGGCCGATCACGGTGAGCAACGCCGCCAGGGCGATCGCACCGAGGGCCACCAGGCCGTGGTTCCGGGTCGTGGGCATGTCGCCAGCCTGTCGCCGGACCCACCCGAAGCGGATCGGGGACGCCCACCGAGATCGCGGCCGGGGTCCACCCCTAGTGCCGTGGGGCGACGGGTCCGGCCGGTGGGGAGGGCCACCCCGCCGCTGGACGCTACGGACCTGATGACACCAACGACTCACCCCGCCGGCGATCCGTTGACGTCATCAGCTCGGTAGCGCCGGAAGGAGTGCCCGCGTCGTGGCGACTACCGCGTCGTGACGGGCCTTGGGTCGTGACGGGTGCCGCCGGGTCGTGACGGGCATCGCGCCGTGACGGACGCGCATGGTGACGGGCGCCGCGGTAACAGGCGCCGCGCCGTGATGGGCGCCCGCGTCCAGACGGAGCGCGGGCGTCAGTCGACGGGTACCTCGCCGCGGGTGCGGGCGCTGACCAGCGTCATCGCCCAACCCGCCGCCGCGAACCCGGCCGCCGCCGCGGCCGCGATCAGCGCCAGCCGCCAGGCCGACTCGGTCAGCGCCGTGCCGCCGAGGTGGCCGACCAGGCCGCCGTAGGCCGCCCAACCGGTCGCCGCTGCGCCCTCGTAGAAGAGGAAGAGCCGGTAGGGGTACCGGCTGCGGCCGGCGGAGAAGCAGGCCGCCATCCGGCCGCCGGGCACGAACCGGCAGAGCAGGATGACCAGCGGACCCGGCTCGCGCAGCCCCCGGGTCACCCGGCCGGCCATCCGGCGGGCTCGGCTCGGCTCGGCGTGCCGGGGCGTGTGCCGGTCGGGGGCGCTGCGGCCCAACAGGTAGCAGGCCAGGTCGCCGGCGAAGACGCCGAGCGCCCCGACGCCGATGGTCACCGGCAGGCTGAGCCCGCCGTAGACGGTCAGCGCGCCGCTGGTGATCATCACGACCTGGGTCGGGATGACCGGCACGAAGGCGTCGGCGATCAGCAGGCCGAGCAGCGCGACGTACGCCCACGTCGGCGAGGCGACGTCAGTGAGAAGTTCGAGCACGACTGCCACCTCGCCGGTCAAGGCCGATCAGATCCCCCGAGCCTGACGGCGTGTCCGCCGTCACCGGGGACAGGCCCGGCCGGTGGTGACGGTGGACACGACAGGGCCACTTGGGTACAACGACGGAGTTCGGTCGGGGGTGACGGGCGGAACGGGTCGAATCCGGGCGGGATGCGGACGGCGGATCCCCGCTCCTCGGCGTACCGTTGTCGGCGCGCGGCCGCACGCGCGTCGGGCCCCCCGTTCCTGACGAGCCGGCCGCCGCGGGTCGCCGGCAGGTCCCGTGCCGGCGGCCCGCCCCTTTTCTCAGTTCACCCCGACGCCCGTCCGGGCGGCCGGCGGCGCGACCCGGAAATGCGCTGGCACCGCCGCGCGCCGGGACCGTACCGTCGGGGCATGCGCAGCGCGGTGGTGACCACGACGCCGGGAAACCCCGGCGCGCCGCACTGACGTTCGACGTCGACGAGGCCCCGGGGCGATCCGCCCCGGGGCTTCGCGGCGTCCGTGGCGAGGTCGCTCCCGGGTCATGACCCGTGAGGAGAGCGACATGATCGACCACCGCAGGCTCGGCCGGGAGCTGGACCTGTTCGTCTCCGACCCGCTGGCCGGCGCCGGGCTGCCGATCTGGCTGCCGGCCGGCGCCGCCGCCCGGCACGCGGTCGAGGAGTACGTCCGCGACCTGGAACGACGGGCCGGCTACCAGCACGTCTACTCGCCGCCGCTGGGCAAACGGGAGCTGTTCGCGCTCTCCGGGCACCTCGGCTACTTCGCCGACGACATGTTCCCGCCGCTGCGGCTCAGCGCCGACGACGAGTTCGTGCTGCGGCCGGCGCTCTGCCCGCACCACGCGCTGGTCTACCGGGCGCGCGGCCGCTCCTACCGGGAGCTGCCGCTGCGCATCGCCGAGCTGGGCGGGATGTACCGGGCGGAGCGGTCGGGCGTGCTGGGCGGCCTGTCCCGGGTCCGCGCCATCTCGCTCAACGACGCGCACAACTTCTGCGCCCTGGACCAGGTCGGCGAGGAGGTGCGGGAGATCCTGCGGCTGATCCGCGAGGCGCACGCCGCGCTCGGCGTCCGCCCGGCCGGATTCCGGCTGTCGCTGCGCGGGCCGGGGGAGAAGTACGTCGGCGACGACGCCCAGTGGGCGCGGGCCGAAGACCTGCTGCGCGCGGCGCTCGACGGGGTCGACTTCACCGAGGCCCCGGGCGAGGCCGCCTTCTACGGCCCGAAGATCGACATTCAGATCGTCGACGCCGCCGGCCGGGAGTCCACCCTCTCCACCGTCCAGCTCGACTTCGACAAGCCGGAGCGGTTCGACCTGTCGTACACCGACGCGTCCGGCGCCCGGCGGCGGCCGGTGATGGTGCACCGCAGCCTGGTCGGCAGCATGGAACGGCTCTTCGCCTACCTGATCGAGGTGCACCAGGGCGCCTTCCCGCCCTGGTACGCCCCGGTGCAGCTGGTGCTGCTGCCGGTCGACGCCGGGCAGGCGGGGGCGGCGGCCGAACTCGCCCGCCGGGCGGTCGCCGTCGGGCTGCGGGCCGAGGTCGACGCCGGCGGCTCGCTGGGCGCCCGGATCCGCGACGCCGCGCAGCGCCGGGTGCCGTACGTCGGGGTGGTGGGCGCCCGGGAGGCGGCCGACGGGTCGGTCTCGCTGCGCCTGCGCGACGGCCGGGGGTTGGACCCGATGCCCGTCGCGGACGCGCTGGGGCTGGTCGGGGCGGTGGTCGCCGCCCGCTCGTCCGACCTGCTGCCGGCCGCCGCCTGAGCCGGTCATGAGGAGAGCGCCCCCTGGACCGACGGGGTCCGGGGGGCCGATCCCTCGTCCTCGTCGTCCACCAGCGCGCCGACGAACTGCGACCGGTACAGCCGGTGGTACGCCCCCTTCGTGGCGAGCAACTGCTCGTGGGTGCCCTGCTCGACGATCCGGCCGTGCTCCATCATCAGGATCAGGTCGGCGTCGCGGATGGTGGAGAGCCGGTGCGCGATGACGAAGCTGGTCCGGTCCGAGCGCAGCGCCGCCATCGCCCGCTGGAGCAGCACCTCCGTGCGGGTGTCCACCGAGCTGGTGGCCTCGTCGAGGATCAGCAGCGACGGCTCGGCCAGGAACGCCCGGGCGATCGTGATGAGCTGCTTCTCGCCGGCGCTGACGTTGCTGCCCTCCTCGTCGATGACGGTGCCGTACCCGTCCGGGAGGCTGCGCACGAAGCGGTCCACGAAGGTGGCCCGGGCGGCGGCCAGGATCTCCTCCTCGGTCGCGTCCGGCCGGCCGTAGGCGATGTTGTCCCGAATGGTGCCGCCGAAGAGCCAGGTGTCCTGGAGCACCATGCCGATCCGGCTGCGCAGCTCGTCCCGGGGCATGCTGGTGATGTCCACCCCGTCGAGGGTGATCCAACCCGCGTCCAGCTCGTAGAAGCGCATGATCAGATTGACCAGGGTGGTCTTGCCGGCGCCGGTCGGGCCGACGATCGCCACGGTGTGACCCGGCTCGGCGACCAGCGACAGGTCTTCGATCAGCGGCTTTTCCGGGTCGTACCGGAAGGAGACGTGTGCGAACTCGACCCGGCCGGTGACCCGGGACGGGGCAACCCTGTCCTGGCTCTGCTCCTCGGCGTCGAGCACCGCGAAGACCCGCTCGGCGGAGGCCACCCCGGACTGGAGCAGGTTCGCCATCGAGGCGATCTGGGTGAGCGGCTGGGTGAACTGCCGCGAGTACTGGATGAACGCCTGCACGTCGCCGAGGCTCATCGTCCCGGAGGCCACCCGCAGCCCGCCGACCACGGCGATCGCGACGTAGCTGAGGTTCCCGACGAACATCATCGCCGGCATGATGATCCCGGAGATGAACTGAGCCCCGAAGCTGGCTCGGAACAGCTCCTCGTTCTTCGCGTGGAAGGCGGCTTCCACCTCGCGCTGCCGACCGAAGACCTTGACCAGCTCGTGACCGGTGTACGCCTCCTCGATCTGGCCGTTCAGCTCGCCGGTGTGCCGCCACTGGGCGATGAACTTCTGCTGTGACCGCTTGGCGATCCGCTGGGTCACGATCACCGACAGCGGCACCGCGACCAGCGCCACCAGCGCCAGCAGCGGCGAGATCCAGAACATCATGGCCAGCACGCCGACGACGGTCAGCAGCGAGGTGAGCAGCTGGCTGAGCGTCTGCGACAGGGTCTGCGAGATGTTGTCGATGTCGTTGGTGACCCGGCTGAGCAGCTCGCCCCGGGGCTGCCGGTCGAAGTAGGGCAGGGGCAGCCGGTGGAGCTTCTCCTCCACCTCGGCGCGCAGCCGCAGCACCGTCCGCTGCACCACCCCGTTGAGCAGCCACCCCTGCCACCAGATCAGCACACTGGCCGCCAGGTAGAGCGTCAGGGCCAGGACGAGCACCCGGCCGAGGGCGGTGAAGTCGATTCCGGCGCCCGGCACCACGTCCATCCGGGTGAGCATGTCGGCGAAGTTGTCGTTGCCGGCGGCCCGGGCCGCCGCCGCGGCCTGCTCCGTGGTGGTCCCGGCGGGCAGTTGCCGACCGATCACCCCGTTGAAGATCAGGTCGGTGGCGTGGCCGAGGAGCTTCGGCCCGATGACGCTGAGCCCGATGCTCGCCACGGCGAGCGTGATCACCGCGGCCAGCTGGAGCCGGTGCGGCCGCAGCCGGCCGAGCAGGCGCCGGGCCGACGGACCGAAGTTCATCGACTTCTCGGCCGGCATCGCGGCGCCCATCCACGGCGGACCGCCGCGCTGGCCGCCGGGGGGCAGCCGCTTCGGCGTCCGTGCCTCCGGGACCTTCTGCTCGGGTACGGGCGCCCGGCCGTCACCGGCCTGCGTGGTCGGCTTGTCGGGCTTGCTCACGCCGGCACCTCCGCCGTCTGCTGGGACGCGACGATCTCGGCGTACGTCGGGCAGCTCTCCAGCAGTTCCTCGTGTCGTCCCCTACCGACGACGCCGCCGTCCTCGAGCACGATGATCTGGTCGGCGTCGACGATCGTGGACACCCGCTGAGCCACGATCACCACGGCCGCGTCCGCGGTGACCGGCCGCAGCGCCGCCCGCAGCCGGGCGTCGGTGCCGAGGTCCAGCGCCGAGAACGAGTCGTCGAAGAGGTAGATCTCCGGCTGGCGGACCAGCGCCCGGGCGATCGCCAGCCGCTGCCGCTGACCGCCGGAGACGTTCGTGCCGCCCTGGGCGATCGGGGCGTCCAGCCCGCCCGGCATCTCGGCCACGAAGTCCCGCGCCTGGGCGATCTCCAGCGCCGCCCAGAGCTCCTCGTCGGTGGCGTCCGGGTTGCCGTACCGGAGGTTGCTGGCGACCGTTCCGGTGAACAGGTACGGCCGCTGCGGCACCAGCCCGATCCGGCGCCACACCTCGTTCGGTTCCAGCAGCCGCACGTCCACCCCGTCGACCAGCACCGCGCCGGCAGTCGGGTCGACCAGCCGGGGGATCAGGGTGAGCAGGGTGGTCTTGCCGGCACCGGTGGACCCGATGATGGCGGTGGTCCGGCCCGGCTCCGCCCGGAACGAGATGTTGTGCAGCACCGGAGCACTCGCCCCCGGGTACTGGAAGGCGACGCGGCGAAGCTCCAGCTCGGCGCGCCTGGTCATCGCGATCATCGGATCGTCCGGCGGCACCACCGACGACTCGGTGTCCAGCACCTCGACGATCCGCTCGGCGCACACCGCCGCGCGCGGCACCATCATCAGCATGAAGGTGGCCATCATGACGGCCATCAGGATCTGCATCAGGTACTGCAGGAACGCGGTCAGCGCGCCGATCTGCATCTGGTCGGTGTCGACCCGCTGCGCGCCGAACCAGAGCACCGCGACGCTGGAGACGTTGAGCACCAGCATGATCACCGGGAAGATCAGGGCCATCAGTCGGCCGACCCGCAGCGCCGTCGCGGTGAGGTCGGCGTTGGCGACGCCGAACCGGTCCGTCTCGTACGGCTCGCGGACGAACGCCCGGATCACCCGGATGCCGGTGATCTGCTCCCGCAGCACCCGGTTGACCGTGTCGATCCGGGTCTGCATCTCCCGGAATCCCGGCACCATCCGCCGGACGACCAGGCCCAGCGCGATCGCCAGCACCGGCACGCAGACCAGCATCAGCCAGGAGAGCGCGAGGTCCTCCCGCAGCGCCATCACCACCCCGCCGACGCACATGATGGGCGCGGCGACCAGCATGGTGCAGCTCATCAGCACGAGCATCTGCACCTGCTGCACGTCGTTGGTGTTGCGGGTGATCAGCGAGGGCGCGCCGAACCGGGCGACCTCGCGGGCGGAGAAGCGGTTGACCTGCGCGAAGACGGCGGCGCGGGCGTCCCGGCCGAAGGCCATCGCGGTCCGCGCGCCGAGGTAGACGGCGGCCACCGAGCAGGCGATCTGGACCAGGCTGACCAGCAGCATCCACCCGCCGATACGCATGATGTAGTCGGTGTCGCCCCGGGCCACGCCCCGGTCGATGATGTCGGCGTTGAGGCTCGGCAGGTCGAGCGAGGCCATCGTGCCGACGAACTGGAGCAGCACCACCCCGGCCAGCGGCCGGCGGTACGGGCGAAGGTGAGTGCGCAGTAGGCGGATCAGCACGGGCGGCCTCCCGGTCTCGCCTCGTCGGGTTCCTGGTCTGCCGGGTTCAACCGGGTGTCCTCCCCGTCGGACATGGTCACAATCAACTCGGTCAGGAACTCGCGGATCACCGCCTTCTTCGCCGGGTCGGCGTCGACGGAGGTCAGCGGGGTGTCGCTGTGGATCAGGTCGAAGAGGGCCTGAACGTGCTCGCGTCCCTTGTCGGTCAGGGCGAGCTGCACCGTCCGGCGGTCGGCGCCTGCCCGGTGCCGCTGGACGAAGCCGTCGCGCTCCAGGGTGTCGACGATCCCGGTGAGGGTGGCGGGCCGGACGAAGGAGCGTTCGGCGACGTCCCGGTGGGTGGTCTCGCCGGTGCGGGACAGGATGAACAGCACCCGCATCCCGGCGGTCGTGAGGCCGTGGTGCTCGGACAGGTAGCGACCCCAGTGCTGGTCGACCAGGTGGCCGGCGACCGAGACCAGCCGCCCCATCGGCGCGTTACGCAGCAGGTCCGGGAATCGGGCCAGGGGTTCCATCTGCACGGCGCTGACGTTAGTCCCCGGATCGTCAGGGGCCAAACTAATTTCCGACATTGCATCTTGTCGGTGGCAAGTTATGCTGCCCGGCATGACGACGCGCGGCTACCACCACGGCGACCTGCGGCGGGCCCTGCTCGACGCGGCGGTCCAGGCGATCGAGGAGTCCGGGCCGGCCGCGCTGAGCCTGCGTGACCTGGCCCGCCGCGCCGGCGTGTCGCACGCCGCCCCGGCCCACCACTTCGGCGACAAGGCCGGTCTGCTCACCGCGCTCGCCGTCGAGGGGTACGACCGCCTCGCCGACGAGCTGGGCGGGGCCGGTGACGACCTGCTGGAGGTCGGGGTGGCGTACGTCCGGTTCGCCGTCGACCACCGGGCCCACTTCGAGGTGATGTTCCAGCCGGACCTCTACCGGGGCGACGACGCCGAGGTGCGGGCCGCCCGGGACCGGGCCCATGCGGTGCTGCGCGGCGGACTGGCCGCCCTGCCCGCCGCCGCCCCCGACCGGGACGCCCTGGCCGCCTGGTCGATCGTGCACGGGTTCGCCACCCTCTGGCTGGCCGGCGCCCTGCCGCCCGAGGCCGGCCGGGACCCCGAGCAGACCGCCCGCGCGGTCATCCGCCGCCTCTTCGAGTGACCGCGACCGCCGCCCGGGATGATCCACCCCGGATGCGGCGAGTCGCGGTGTCCCGTCACCCGGACACCGCGACTCGCCGCGAAAGTGGTCAACCGCCCGCGCCGGGCGGGGTGGTCACCAGCTGGTGGGCAGCGGCATGCCCTCGGTGTAGCCGGCGGTGCTCTGCACACCGACCAGCGCGCGCTCGTGGAACTCGTCCAGGTTGCGGGCGCCCGCGTAGGTGAAGGCGCTGCGCACCCCGGCGATGATCTCGTCGATCAGGTCCTCGACGCCGGGCCGGGTCGGGTCCAGGTACATCCGGGCCGAGGAGATGCCCTCCTCGAAGACCGCCTTGCGGGCCCGGTCGAAGGCGCTGTCCTCGGCGGTACGCGCGCTGACCGCCCGTGCCGAGGCCATGCCGAAGCTCTCCTTGTAACGCCGGCCGTCCGGCTCGGTGTAGAGGTCGCCGGGGGACTCGTAGGTGCCGGCGAACCACGACCCGATCATCACGTTGGACGCCCCGGCGGCGAGCGCCAGCGCCACGTCCCGGGGATGCCGCACGCCGCCGTCGGCCCAGACGTGCCGGCCCAGCGCCCGGGCCGCCGCCGCGCAGTCGAGCACCGCGGAGAACTGCGGCCGGCCCACGCCGGTCATCATCCGGGTGGTGCACATGGCACCCGGACCGACGCCGACCTTGACGATGTCGGCCCCCGCCTCCACCAGGTCGCGTACGCCCTCGGCGGTGACCACGTTGCCCGCCGCCACCGGCACCGCCGGGTCGAGCTTGCGTACCGCCCGCAGCGCGGAGATCATCCGCTCCTGGTGGCCGTGCGCGGTGTCCACCACCAGGGTGTCCACCCCGGCGGCCAGCAGCGCCTCGGCCTTGCCGGTCACGTCGCCGTTGATGCCGACGGCGGCGGCGACGCGCAGCCGACCGCGGTCGTCCACGGCCGGCCGGTAGAGAGTGGCGCGCAGCGCGCCCTGCCGGGTCAGCACGCCGATCAGCCGGCCGTCGGCGTCCACCACCGGGGCCAGCCGCCGCCGCCCGGCCGACAGCCGGTCGAAGCCGGTACGCGGGTCCGCGTCCGCCGGCACGGTGTGCAGCTCGGTCGACATCACGTGCCGCAGCTGGGCGAAGCGGTCCACGCCGACGGTGTCCGCCTCGGTGACCACGCCGAGCGGGCGGCTCGCCTCGTCGACCACGATCACCGCGCCGTGCGACCGCTTCGGCAGCAGGTGGATGGCGTCGCCGACGGTGTCGGTGGGGCCGAGCGTGATCGGCGTGTCGTGCACCAGGTGCCGCTGCTTGACCCAGGCGACGACGTTGGCCACCACCTCGATCGGGATGTCCTGCGGGATGACCGCGATCGCGCCGCGCCGGGCGACGGTCTCCGCCATCCGGCGGCCGGAGACCGCCGTCATGTTGGAGACCACCAGCGGGATGGTCGTGCCCGTGCCGTCGCCGGTGGCCAGGTCGACGTCGAGTCGCGAGCCCACCTCGGAGCGGGCCGGCGCCATGAAGACGTCGTTGTAGGTCAGGTCGTGCGCGGGGACCGCGCCATGAAGGAACCGCACCCGGCCATCATTCCTGCTCGCGGCCCTGTCCGCCGCCGCTGGTGTCCCAAACCACCCCCGCCGGGCCGCCGCCCGTCGCCGGTGGGCGACGGTACGGCCGGTGGGCAGGGCGGCCGATGCCCTCCCCGGGATGCCCGGGAAGGGCCGTGCCGACCGGGTCAGGCGATGGTGCAGATCGCCGCGCCGGCGGTGATCACCGCGCCGACCTCGGCCGTCAGCCCGCTGACCGTACCGGCCTTGTGGGCGTGCAGCGGCTGCTCCATCTTCATCGCCTCCAGCACCACCACCAGGTCGCCCTCGGCGACGGTGTCCCCGTCCGCCACGGCGATCTTGACGATGGTGCCCTGCATCGGTGAGGCGAGCGCGTCGCCGCTGACCGCCGCGCCGGCTTTGGCGCCGCCGCCCCGACGGGCCGGCTTGCGGGCGGCGGGCGCGGCGCTGGTCGTACCCGCGCCGAGGCCGGCGGGGAGGCTGACCTCCAGCCGCTTGCCCGCCACCTCGACCACGACGGTCTCGCGACCGGCGGGCGCCTCGGCGGCGCCGGCGGCGGCGGTGAACGGCGGCACGGTGTTGTCGAACTCGGTCTCGATCCACCGGGTGTGCACGGTGAACGGCTCGGTGGTGAACGCCTCGTCCCGGACGACCAGCCGGTGGAACGGCAGCGCGGTGGCCATGCCCTCGACGACCATCTCGTCCAGCGCCCGGCGGGCCCGCTCGATCGCCTCGGCCCGGGTCTCGCCGGTGATGATGACCTTGGCGAGCAGCGAGTCGAAGTTGCCGCCGATCACGTCGCCGGCCGAGATGCCGGTGTCCACCCGCACGCCCGGCCCGGTGGGCAGGCGCAGGGCGGTGATGGTGCCCGGGGCGGGCAGGAAGTTGCGGCCCGGGTCCTCGCCGTTGATCCGGAACTCGATGGAGTGCCCGCGCGGGGTCGGGTCCTCGGAGAACCGCAGCTTCTCGCCGTCGGCGATCCGGAACTGCTCACGGACCAGATCGACGCCGGCGGTCTCCTCGGTGACCGGGTGCTCGACCTGCAGCCGGGTGTTGACCTCCAGGAAGGAGATCGTGCCGTCCGCGCCGACCAGGTATTCCACGGTGCCGGCGCCGTGGTAGCCGGCCTCCCGGCAGATCGCCTTGGCGCTCTCGTGGATCTGGGTGCGCTGCGCGGCGGTGAGGAACGGCGCCGGGGCCTCCTCGACCAGCTTCTGGTGCCGGCGCTGCAGCGAGCAGTCGCGGGTGCCGACCACGATCACGTTGCCGTGCTGGTCGGCGAGGACCTGCGCCTCGACGTGCCGGGGCTTGTCCAGGTACCGCTCGACGAAGCACTCGCCCCGGCCGAACGCGGCGACCGCCTCGCGGGTGGCCGACTCGAACAGGTGCGGGATCTCCTCCATGGTGCGGGCCACCTTGAGGCCGCGCCCGCCGCCGCCGAAGGCCGCCTTGATGGCGACCGGCAGGCCGTGGTCGACGGCGAAGGCCATCACCTCGTCGGCGTTGCCGACCGGGTCCGGGGTGCCGGGGACCAGGGGCGCGCCGGCCCGCTGGGCGATGTGCCGGGCGGTCACCTTGTCGCCGAGGTCGCGGATCGCCTGCGGGGTGGGGCCGATCCAGGTCAGCCCGGCGTCGATGACGGCCTGGGCGAAGTCGGCGTTCTCGGAGAGGAAGCCGTAGCCGGGGTGCACGGCGTCGGCGCCGGACCGGCCCGCGATGTCGATCAGCTTGTCGATCCGCAGGTACGTCTCGGTCGCGGTGTCGCCGCCGAGGGCGTACGCCTCGTCCGCCAGCGTGGCGTGCAGGGCGTCCCGGTCGGAGTCCGCGTAGACGGCTACGCTGCCCAGGCCGGCGTCGCGGCAGGCGCGGATGACGCGGACGGCGATCTCGCCGCGGTTGGCGATGAGTACCTTGCGCACCTTGAGGGCTCCTCCCGGGAGGTCGTTGACCGGGAGTGTATCGGTCACTCTGATGGCCCTAACGATCGCTCAGTGTGGGATGGCGCACTGTTCCGGCCGCGCCCTAGTCAAACTTGTTTATTACGCTTGTCCGGTGTCTGCGACTCGGATGATGATTCTCGGCCTGGTCCGGTGGATGCAACCGGTACACGGCTACGACGTGCGCCGCGAGCTGCTCAGCTGGAACGCCGACCGGTGGGCCAACGTGCAACCCGGATCGATCTACCACGCCCTGCGCAAGCTGACCGAGGAGGGACTGCTGCGCGAGGTGGCGACCGAGCAGGTCGGCGCCCGCCCGGCCCGCACCACCTACGAGGTGACGCCGAAGGGGGAGGACGAGTTCGAGACGCTGCTGCGCGGCCTGTGGTGGCAGTTGCACGAGACGCCGGACCCGTTCGTCGCGGCCTTCTCCTTCCTGCCGGCGATGCCCCGCGAGGAGGCCGCCGCAGCGCTGCGAAATCGGGCGAACCTGCTGCGCGCCGGTGTCGAGTCGATGCGTGCCTCGTTGGACTCCGGCTGGATGCGCAACACCAAGCCGGTGCACGTGGCCTGGATGTTCGAGCTCTGGGCGGCCCGCGCCGAGGCGGAGGTGGCCTGGTGCGACCGGATCGCCGAGCGGATCGAGTCCGGGGTGTCGTACCTGCCTGCTGGACTCGCCGGGGCGGAGGGCTGGCCGGGCTGGGCGGACGGCGGGCCGCCCCGCGACATGAACACGGAATAATCAACGTTGACCACAAGAGCTATATCGCGTTAGCCTCTTCGCGCACCACGGGGGAGGGCGCCGTCCGGCGGCCCCGGGGGACAGGCGGCCGGCGCGTCCGGCCCGGACGACCAGGAGCAGACATGATCGAGACCAGGGGGCTGCGGAAGTCCTTCCGCTCCCGCGCCGGTCGGGAGACGAAGACGGTCGACGCCGTGCGGGGGGTGAACCTCAAGGTCGCCGAGGGTGAGATCTTCGGCTTCCTCGGCCCCAACGGCGCCGGCAAGACCACCACCCTGCGGATGCTCGCCACGCTCATCGAGCCCGACGGTGGCGAGGCCACCATCGCCGGCGCCGATCTGCGCAAGGACCCGGCCGAGGTGCGCCGCCGGATCGGCTACGTGGCCCAGGGCGGCAGCACCTGGGACGAGTCCACCGCCCGCGAGGAGCTGGTGCTGCACGCCCGCATGTACGGCATCGCCAAGGCCGAGGCGCACCGCCGCGCCGCCCGCGCCCTCGACGCCTTCCAGCTCACCGAGTACGCCGACCGCAAGTGCAAGACGTACTCCGGCGGCCAGCGGCGCCGGGTGGAGATCGCCCTCGGCATCATCCACGAGCCGAAGATCGTCTTCCTGGACGAGCCGACCACCGGCCTCGACCCGCAGAGCCGCGCGCACATGTGGGACGAGATCCGCCGGCTCCGTACCGAGGGCATGACCGTCTTCATCACCACGCACTACCTCGACGAGGCGGACGCGCTCTGCGACCGGATCGCGATCATGGATCACGGCGAGGTGGTCGCCGAGGGGACCCCGGCCGAGCTGAAGCGGGAGATCTCCGGCGACGTGGTGCTGGTCGGCCTCGACGTGGCCAGCACGCCGCAGGCCGCGCAGCTGCTCGACGGCGAGGAGTTCGTCAACAAGCTGGAGACCGCCGACGAGGGCGGCCTGCGCCTCTACGTCGACGAGGGCGCCACCGCCATCCCGCAGATCCTCCGCCGGCTCGACGCCGCCGGGCTCACGCTCTCGTCGATCGAGCTGCACCGCCCCAGCCTCGACGACGTCTTCCTCACCAAGACCGGCCGCTCGCTGCGCGAGTCCTGAGCATCCATCACAGGAGAACCCCGTCATGAAACTCGCCCGTGACACCTGGCTCATCTTCCAGCGCCAGATCCAGCTGCTGCTGCGCAACCCGGTCTGGGTCTTCGTCGGCGTCTTCCAGCCGGTGATGTACCTGCTGCTCTTCGCCCCGCTGCTCAAGCCGGCCCTGAACGCCCCCACCCAGGCCGCCGCCTACAAGATCTTCGTACCCGGCCTGCTGGTGCTGCTGGCCATCTTCGGCGGCCTGTTCCAGGGCTTCGGCCTGATCGCCGAGCTGCGCGCCGGGGTCATCGAACGCTCCCGGGTCACCCCGGTCAGCCGGCTGGCCCTGCTGCTCGGCCGCTCCCTGCGGGACGTGGTCTCGCTGCTGGTGCAGGCGGTCATCATCACCCTGCTCGCGCTCCTGTTCGACCTGCGCGTCTTCATCGGCGACCTGCTGCTCGCGTACCTGATGCTCGCCCTGATCGCGCTGATGACCTCGGCCGTCTCCTACGGTGTCGCGCTCAAGGTCAAGAGCGAGGACGCGCTCGCCCCGCTGATGAACACCGTCGCCCAGCCGGTGCTGCTGCTCTCCGGCATCCTGCTGCCGCTGACCTTCGCCCCCGGCTGGCTCCAGGGCATCGCCGACTGGAACCCGTTCTCCTGGGCGGTCGACGGTACCCGGGCGCTCTTCGCCGGGGACCTGGGCGACGACAAGGTCTGGCAGGGGCTGACCATCACCGCGGTCCTCGCCGTCGCCGGCGTCTTCTGGGCCGCTCGGCAGTTCGCCCGCAGCGTCCGCTGACGAGAGCTGCCTCTCACCAGGGACGGGGCACCGGCCAGGCGCTTGTAGCGTAAGGCCGGTGCCCCGCCTCACCCATGACAGGACCACCTGGCTGACCTACGCCCAGCTGGGGCTGTGGGGCTTCTTCCTCTACGGGTTCGGCCCCGTCGTACCGCTGCTCCGCGACGAGCAGGGCACCAGCGCCGCCGTCGCCGGCCTGCACAGCACGGCCATCGCCGTCGGCGCGCTGCTCGGCGGGGCGCTCTTCGCCCCGCTGGCCCGCCGGATCGGCCGGGCCGGGGCGATCTGGTCCGGGCTGGCCGGGGTCGCCGCCGGCGTCACCGCGTTCGGCCTGCTCCGCCCGCTGCCCGCCACCCTCGCCGCGGTCGCCGCCGTGGCCACCGCCGGCATGATCGTGGTCAGCGGCGTCGCCGTCGTCCTCACCGCCCGGCACGGCCCCGCCGCGCCCGCCGCGCTCACCGAGGCCAACGCCGTCTGCGCCGGCATGGGCATCCTCGCCCCGCTGGCCATCGGCGCCAGCGTCGACGCCGGCTTCGGCTGGCGACCGGTGATGGCCGTCGAGGTCGGGCTGATCGCGCTGGTCGCGCTCGCCGCCCGCCTCTCCCGGGTACGCCCGCCGCAGGCCGCCCCCGCTGCCGCGGCTGCCGCCGACCCCGTCGGGGCGACCGCCTCGGCGGCGGCGCCCGCCGAGGCGACCGCGGCCGACGACGTCCCCGTACCCCTCAGCGCCCGTGCCGGCGCGGTCGAGCGCGTGGCCGGACGGCTGCCCCGGACGTACTGGATCGCCTGGGTGCTGATGTCGGTCACCGGCTCGATCGAGGTCTGCCTGTCGCTCTGGACCGCCGACGTGCTCCGCTCGCACGCCGGGATGACCGCCGCCTCCGCGTCGGCCGCCGTCGCCGCGATCGTCTGCGGCATGTTCCTCGGCCGGCTGGCCGGCGGCCGGATCGCCCTGCGCTGGCCGCCCGCCCCGCTGCTGCTCGGCGCGCTGACCGTGTCGCTGGCCGGGTTCGTCCTGTTCTGGCTCGCGCCCGTCGGCTGGCTCGCCGTCACCGGCCTGGTGGTGCTGGGGCTCGGCAACGCGCTGCACTACCCCCTCGCGATCTCGATCGCGCTGGCCGTCGCCGGGCCGGCCGCCGACAAGGCGGCCGGCTGGTCCGCGTACTCGATGGGGGTGGGCTTCGGGATCGCGCCGGTGGCGCTCGGCGCGGTGGCCGACGGGGTCGGACCGCACCTGGCTTTCCTGCTGCTGCCCGGCTTCATCGCCGCCGCTCTGCTGCTGACCGTGCGACTCGGCCGCGCCCTGCGCGCCGCGCCGACGGGCGACGACCGCACCCCGGCCCTCGTCGGCGCCTGACCCTCCGCCACCCCCGCCCCGCCTGCGCGCCCGCCCGCCCGCGGCGCCGCGCGGCGCGGTTGGGTGCGGCGCGGTTTGCGGCGGGTCGGGGTGTCGAGTCGCCCGGACACCCCGACACGCCGCAAGGTGCGTCAGTGGACCCGGGCGAGGGTCACGCCGTCGGCGATGGGGAGCATGACCGCCTCGACGCGCACGTCGGCCAGCACCTCGTCGTTGAACGCGGCGATCGCCCGGTCGTCGGCGTTCTGCGGGGCGAGCACCCGGCCCCCGCGCAGCGTGTTGTCCACCGCGATGACCGCACCCGGACGCATCCGCGGCACCAGCTCGTCCCAGTAGACCGGGTAACCCGTCTTGTCCGCGTCGATGAAGGCGAAGTCCAGGTGCCGCTCCAGGGGCAGCTCACGCAGCGTCTCCCCGGCCGGGCCGATGCGCAGCTCGATCCGGTCGGCGACGCCCGCGCGCTCCCAGTACCGCCGGGCGATGCCGGTGTACTCCTCGGAAATGTCGAAGCAGGTCAGCCGACCGCCCTCGGGCAGCCCCCGGGCGATCGCCAGCGAGGAGAGCCCGGTGAAGGTGCCCACCTCCACCGCCCGCCGCACGCCGAGCAGCCGGGTGAGGAAGGTCAGGAACGCGGCCTGCTCCGGCGCCACCTGCATCATCGCCTCATCGGGGAGGGCGGCCAGCGTCTCCTCGGCCAGGTCGCGGATGATCTCGTCCGGCGGCGAGCCGTGGGCGACGAGGTAGGCGTGCAGTTCCGGAGTCAGCGGCAACGGCTTGGTGGTCATGAACGGACGCTAGCCGAGATGTTCGACCTCCTGGCCCCCCGGCGCGACCTTCGTCCACAGGTCCGTGATGCTCAGCTCCAACTCGCCGAGGAGTCGGCGCAGCAGCGGCAGGGACAGCCCCACCACCGTGCCCGGATCACCCTCGATGCCGGTGAGGAACGCCCCGCCCAACCCGTCGATGGTGAACGCCCCGGCCACCGCCAGCGGCTCGCCCGTGGCCACGTACGCGGCGATCTCCTCGTCGCTGATGTCCGCGAAGTGCACGACCGTCGACGCGACCGCCTCCGCTCGCGTCTCGTGCGTCACGTCGATCAGGCAGTGCCCGGTGTGCAGCACCCCGCTCCGCCCGCGCATCCGTCGCCAGCGGTCCGTGGCGTCGGCGGCGTCCGCCGGCTTGCCCAGGATCTCCCCGTCGAAGGCCAGCACCGAGTCGCAGCCGAGCACCAGCGTCCGTTCGTCCGGGGTGGCGCGCAGCCGGTCGAGCACCGCGAGCGCCTTGAGACGGGCAAGCTCCAGGCAGAGATCCTCCGCCCGATCGGCGACCACCTGGGACTCGTCGACGCCGCTCACCAACACGTCGGGTTCGATCCCGGCGGCCTGGAGAAGCTTGCGACGGGCGGGACTCTGGCTGGCGAGCACGAGGCGCAGTGGCAGGGAGTTCGGCACGATTCCGACGCTACCGGCTGGGCGGAGGAGACGGGCGGGCGACCGGCCGGGCATCAGGACCCGGAGACGACCTGCCCTGCCCAGACCCGGCCCGGTCGGACCAGCGCCGCGTCCTCGCGGGAGACGACGAGGAGATGCTGGCCGGTGCGTTGTGTCGTTGGGGTGGGAAAGTCGACGCCGATGACTCGGATCGGCGCGCCGGTCAACTCGTCCACGAAGCTGAGCCCGCTGACCGGTGTGCCGTCGAGCATGGTCCCGCAGGCGACGAGCCCGCGCCGGGCGGTCAGGTCGAACACCTCATCCACTCGGAAGCGGTGGACGCCGGTCGTCAACGGCTGATCCGTGGCGGCGGGTCGTCAGCGTCGCGGCGTCGCCGCCAGAGCAGGTAGCCGCCTGCCGCCGCCACGATCACGCCCAGCGTGGCCAGGCCTCGGGCGGTCGAGTTGTCATCGCTCCCGTCGCCGGCAGGCTCGGCCGCCACCGTCGTGGCGGGTGTGGTGTTCGAGGGTGGGGTCGCCGTCGCCCAGTCGGGCGGGAGCGGGGGTACGTCGGCGGTCAGAGCTGCCACCAGGTCGATGACGCCGTAGCCGTACTCGTCGTCGCGGCCGGGCGGGCCTTTGTCGACAGCGGTGGCGGTGAGTCGGTGTACGACCTCAGAAGCGGGCAGGTCCGGGTACTTAGCTCTTATTAAGGCCACCGCCCCTGCAACAATAGCTGTTGCGTCAGACGTACCTGTGCTTTCTCGATACCGGCCGTTCATGCTCGTGCAATAGATGCCAACCGCAGGTGCTACTACATCTACCTCCGGACCCGTTACCGAGACTTCGGCATGCCTTCCTCTGCTGTCGACGCCACCGACTGCTATGACGCCATCCGCCGATGCTGGGTAGCTAACTCGGTCCTCGCGGGGCGCGTTGCCTGCCCCTGCTACGACCACGACGTCCGAATTTAGAGCGGTCTCGATGGCTTGTTGCATCGCGACGGTGGGAGATCCTGTCGTCGAGACGCTGAGCACGTCGGCGCCGTTACGTACTGCGTATTCGATGCTCTTGGCTAGATCGTCCGGCTGGCCCAGGCCATTGGGAGGGGTGTCGTAGATGGGCAAAATCTTTGCCTTAGGGGCAATTCCCAGGGCCCCGATATCGCCGCGTCCGTGAGCGGCGATGAGACCCGCCATGCAAGTGCCATGGCTATTTTCATCTCGTCGCCCGTCACCGCCTCCACCCGGGATCATGTCCGCGCCGGCCAAGAGGTTATTTACCAAGTCAGGATGAGGATCCACTCCCGTGTCAGGAACGGCAACTACAACACCCTCACCCTGACTGACCCTCTGGGCCTCTGCGGCTCTCAGGTAGCGCAAGTGCCATTGATCGCCACGGACACGGGTAGAGCCATCGGGTGTCGGTGCGGCCTGCGAGGGGAGTGCTGGGAGTGTCGACAGGACCATGGCCAGTAGAGCCGTCGATGCGGCTGCGAGGGCGTAGGTCAGTCGCCCCTCGGGGCTAGTCACCGATGGAAGCCGATAGCCGGCCCGGGATCGATCGGACCGTCATCATCGGGCGGGCGCACTACCGGGGAGACTCCCTCGTCGGTCTCCCAAGGGTGGTCGGGGTCCCAGCGTCGGGCCTCGTCATTGCTCTGCTGCCGGCCGCTCCGCCCAGACGTTGGATGCACTCCCGAAGCATTGAGATTGCCCGGCGAGCCGCCAATGGGCGGAATGCCATGCGAGCCGACCAGGTTTGAGGCACGGCCGTTGCCGGGACGAGAGCCTGCTGCGCCAGTCGGTGAAGTACCGGCACCGCCCCCGCCAATTACGCCGCCGAGCGGGTTTACCCGCCGTGGTGGCGGGTTGCCGCCTGGCTGCCCCAGGCCCATGCCAGGCACCCCGCCTATTAGGCCGCCAGGAGCCATCGGGCGTGGAGGACCGATGTGCGGCTGTCCGTTTACCCCACTGTTAGGTCCGAGCCCACCCCGGATGGAGGCATTCGGCAGGCGTCCAGATTTCGCCGCTGGCGGCAAGGCCGGAGGCATTCCAATGTTGACTCCCGAGGGAGATGCCGACGTTGTAGGGGAAGCCACGCTTGGGAGGGCTGTTCCGGCGGGGGGAGGCGCAACGCCAGTGCTTGCTCCTCCCAACACTGGTCCTGCACCGAGAACAGGTCCGACTGAAGGGGCGATGGGTGCCGTAACTCGCTCGGCGGGGGCTGCCCGACGAACCACCTGTTGAGAGCTTGCAACGGGTACGGGAACGATCGGCGGGATGACCGGGGCTGCGCCGACGGAGCCGTAGGGATCCCGTCCAGCCTCCTCGATCCTCGGGTGAGGCCGGACGGCCGGGGGCTTTTGGAGCATCACTTGCGCCTGCTGGAGTTCGCCGCTCAGCCCGTACATGATCCCCCGGGCCTTCGTGTTCAGCTGCTCCAACTCCACGTCCGTCACCGGCGGATCGACCACCCGGCTGCCGGCCGCCGCCTTCGGATCCGCCAGCGTCGCCTCGTACGACCGCTTCTGCTGGAGCTTCGTCGAGTACTGCTCGTAGAGGCTCTTCAACTCGGGCCGGGCGCTGTCGATGGCGCGGGTGGCGGCGGCGAGCGCGTCGTGGTTGGCGGCGGCGGTGTCGTGGGTGTGCTGGACGCGGTCGATGAGCTGGTCCAGCTCGCCCAGGTACGCCCGCGCGGCCGCGTTGGTCTCCGGGGGCCACGCCTCGGCCAGGCCGCGCCGGTACTCGTGCAGCCGCCGCAGGTGGTTCATCGCGAGGTCGCAGACCTTGCGCCAGCCGGCGACCTGCTTCCAGTGCCCCTGGGTCTCGTGGTCCTGGACGCAGGCCCACATGCTGAGCACGTCCATCAGTTGCCAGTCGGTGAGGCCGGACGTCCGGCCGCTGCCCCTGTCGATCACGGCAGCACCACCGGCCCGCCGTTCGGGCCGGTGGGGTCGGGCAGCCGGGCCCGGCCACCGGACATCGTGGAGTACGGGTTGGCGAGCGCCGCTTCCACGTCGGCGACCCGGGCCGAGGCGAAGGCGTCGGCTCCCCGGTAGTCGGAGGCGATCCGGCCGGCCGCCGAGGCCAGGTGGCCGGTGGCTCCGCCCAGGTCGTGCACCATGTTCGCGGTGGCCTGCTGGGTTTCCCAATGGGCGTGCAGGAACTGCACCAGCTCGACGAAGGCGTCGCACGGGTTGGGTACGGGTGCTCTCATGTCGTCGGCGATGTACGACAGGTGTGGCGCGTAGTTGCGTTCGACCTCGGCCTGGAGCCGATCGGCGAACTCGCTCATCTGGCGGATGTCGGCCTCGATGCCGCCGTAGTCGCGCAGCCAGGAAGCTGGCCGGTCCTCCTCAGGGATCATCGATCCTCCCTACCCGTCACGGCCCCGTTTCCCTGAGTGAGGTTAATGGGTGCGGAGCGATCTCGGCAGTCCTGAGGACATCACGGTGGTCGCGCCCCAGCTCAGTCCGGTCGGATTGGCGGAAGGGTCAGCGGGGGAGGCCGGAGGCGCGCCACGCGCCGGGTCCGGCGGAGGGCGCCGCGACGGTCGGTCGGGCGCTGCGCGCCCAGGCGGACGTGGCCACCGGCGCGGGCGCGGCGGCCGGTCGGGACCGGACGACGATCGCACCCACCAGCGCGGCCAACTCGTCGGCGGTGGGGACGCCCCGGACGACTCGGAACAGCGGCTCTTCGGCAGACATGGTGTCAGCGTACGCGTCGCGAACTTGACCTTCACCGCACAGTGGCGTGCCGGCGGTGTGAGCATCGGTGGGGCCGGGTACCGTCTCTGCGATGTCTGACGCGCTTCCCCAACTTGTCGCTGACCGGTACCGGCTCATCTCGCCGCTCGGTCAGGGCGGCATGGGCCGGGTCTGGAAGGCGCGTGACGAGGTGCTGCACCGGGACGTGGCCATCAAGGAGCTCGTCCCGCCACCCAGTCTCACCAACGACGAGCGCCGCGAGATGCGGGAACGCTCCCTGCGTGAGGCTCGGGCGATCGCCCGGCTGAACCACGTGAACGTGGTCCGCATCTTCGACGTGCTGCGCACCGACGGCGATCCGTGGATCGTCATGGAGTACGTCGCGTCGAAGTCGTTGCAGGACACTCTCGCCGAGGACGGCCCGGTGTCGCCGGCACGCGCGGTGGAGATCGGGCTCGGTGTGCTCGGCGCGCTGAAGGCGGCGCACAAGGCCGGCGTGATGCACCGCGACATCAAGCCGGGCAACGTCCTGCTCGGCAACGACGGCCGGGTGGTGCTGACCGATTTCGGTCTGGCCACCATCCCGGGCGACCCGAACGTGACCCGCACCGGCATGGTGCTCGGCTCGCCCGCGTACATCGCGCCGGAGCGGGCCAAGGACGGCACGGCCGGTCCGGAGGCGGACCTGTGGTCGCTGGGCGCGACGCTCTACGCCGCCGTGGAGGGCAAGTCGCCGTACGCCCGGCCGTCGGCGATCGCCACCCTGGCGGCGCTGGCCACCGAGCCGCTGCCGCCGCCGAAGAACGCCGGGCCGCTCAAGCCGGTGCTCCAGGGCCTGCTCCGCAAGGACCCGACCGAGCGGATCACCGCCGAGGTGGCCGAGCGCCTGCTGCGCCGGGCCGGCGGCAAGCGCGCCAAGGGAATCTCGCTGCTGGACGGCGTACGCCGGCCGGGGCCGAACGGTCCGCGCGAGCCGCGCAAGCCGCTGGTGCCGGCCCCGCGTCCGGCCGAGCAGAGCGCCGAGTCGGCCCCGAAGCCACCCGCGCCGCGCGCCGAGCAGGCCCCGGCGGCTGCCGCCGCGGCGGCCGGCGTCGCCGCCACCACCACCGAGGACGAGACGAGCAAGGTGCCGGCGAGCGTCGACGCCGGGCCGACGGCCAAGGTCGACCCGCCGCGGCCGGCCGCCGACGCCGAGCCGACGGCGAAGGTGGACCGGCCGAACAAGCCGAGCACCCCCACGTCGGTCATGCCGGCTCCGGTGAGCCCGGCGCCCGCGCCCGCCGAGCGGGTTCCCGGTGCCGTGTACGACGGGACGAAGCGGGGCCGGCAGAAGCGGAACCTGCTGATCGGCGCGCTGGTGCTGGCGCTGCTGGTGGGTCTCGCGGTGCTCGTGCCGCTGCTCGGCCGGGGCGAGGACGACCCGGAGCAGGGCGGGCAGCAGGCCGGCCCGACCGGCGCCGCCGCGACCTCGGCCGCCGCCCCGACGACCGCGCCCGCCGCGCCCGCGCCGACCAGCGCCGCCCCGCCCAGTCCGACGCCCTCGGCCACCCCGTCGACGGACCCGAACGCGCTGCCGGCGGGCTGGAGCCTGCACAGGGGGCCGACCTTCTCGATTCCCCTCCCGCCGGGCTGGAGCGTCAGCCGCACCGGCTCGGACACGGTCGTGTTCTTTCAGCGTGGTGGGGTGGGCGAGATGCTCGTGCAGTGGACGAGCAACCCGAAGCCCGACGCGGTCGCGGACTGGGAGGCGATCGAGCCGGACCGCCGCAAGTTCGTCAGCAACTACCAGCTGCTCGGCATCAAGCGCTGCGACTGGCACCGGACCTGCGCGGACTGGGAGTGGCTGGAGAGCCGGGACAACACCCGCATCCACGTGCGCAACCGGGGCTTCGTCACGGCGAGCAACCGGGGCTACGCCATCCGGTGGGAGGTCGCCCAGAAGGACTGGACGGCGCAGCTCGCCACGTTCGACCAGATCGTCAAGGGGTTCGAGCCCGACCGGCAGGGCTGACGCACGGGAATCGCGTCCGTGTGAAATGGGTTCGCATGACCTTCCGTCGTCCGGGGTATCTCTCCCGCGACGACGGAAGGAGGCACGACATGGGTTACCGACGCAAGGACGCCCGCCCCCGGCTGGCACTGTGGATGCTCGTTGCCCTCGGCGACATCGTTCTGCTGCTCGTCAGTGCCGGTATGCCGGCGCTGGTGGCGCTGCTCGCCGTCGTGACGGTCACCGCCGCCGGAGTCGCCGCCTGGCGCCTGTCCCGGCGGTCCGCACTGGCCGGCGAGGAGGCCGTGCCCGTGTCGATGGCCACGCGACGGAGGGCCTGAACGCGAACGGACGACGGCGGCAGCCGGACCGGGTTGATCACCGGTCCCGCTGCCGCCGACGCGTGCGGCGCTGCGGATCAGGTGTTGTTGGCCAGCGCGATCAGCCGGGTCCGGTCGCCGTTCCAGTAGTTGCGGTCGACGTTGCCGCTGATCCCGGAGACGGAGCCGGTGCTGGTGTACTGCCAGAAGCTCCAGAACGGGGCGCCGGCCGGCAGGGTGCCGACGGTGCTCGACCAGCGGGCGATCCAGAGCGGGTGGTTCGCCCACGGCGCGGACCAGCTGCCGGTGCACTGGTTCCACCAGCTCGTCGTGGTGTAGATGACCGCGTACCGGCCGGTGCGGGACCGGTACGTGTTGAGGAAGTCCTGGACCCAGTTCCGCATGCCGGTCGTGCTCAGGCCGTAGCAGTAGCCGCCGCTGTACGGGTTGGCCTCGAGGTCCAGCGCCGCCGGTAGGGTCCGGCTGTCCGCCGACCAGGCACCGCCGTTGGAGGCCAGGTAGTTGGCCTGGGTCGAGCCGGCGGAGATGTTCGGCCGGGCGAAGTGGTACGCCCCACGGATCACGCCAGCGTAGTAGGCGTTGGTGTAGTTGGCGTTGAATTTCGGGTCCTTGTAGCTCGTACCCTCGGTGGCCTTGATGAAGGCGAACTGGATGCCGGAGTTGCGGACGCTGGTCCAGTTGATGGTGCCCTGGTAGTGGGAGACGTCGATGCCGGGGGTGGTGGCCGCGGCCGCCGGTGCGGCGGTGACGACGAGGGCCGCCGCCGCGGTGGCGACGACGGTGAGGCCGGCGGCGAGGAGCCGGCGCAGCGAAAACGTGGGACGGGTCATGGATGCCTCCGGGGTCGCCGATTGATTGACGCCAATCCTTGGAGCTAGTTGCCCTAGATCGCAAGAGGGGTTAAGGAAATTTTCATCGACGTCCGTATGTGGCTTGCCGCCTGATCGGTATCGGTCAGCCGCGGCGTGCCGGTAGGCTCCCCGCCCATGGTGTCGATCGACGGGCTGGGCGACCTCTGGGACAAGCTTCTCGGCGCGCAGCCCGACCCACCCCCGCTGCTCGTCCTGGTCACCGCCGTCGTCGCGCTGGTGGTGGTCGCCACCCGACTGCCGTGGCGGGTCGCCCGCAACGCGGTGACCATCGCGCACGAGGGTGGCCACGCCCTCGCCGCCCTGCTCACCGGACGCCGGCTGCACGGCATCCGGCTGCATTCGGACACCTCCGGCCTGACCCTCTCCGCCGGCCGCCCCAGCGGCCCCGGCATGATCCTCACCCTGCTGGCCGGGTACGTCGCCCCGTCGCTGGTCGGCCTCGCCGGGGCCTGGCTGCTCGGCGGCAACCGGATCACCCTGCTGCTCTGGCTCGCGGTGGCGCTGCTGCTGGCCATGCTGGTGCTCATCCGCAACGTCTTCGGCGTGCTGTCGCTGCTGGTCACCGGCGGCGTGGTGCTCGCCGTTTCCTGGTACGCCTCGCCGCAGGTGCAGGCCGCCTTCGCCTGGACCGGCGTCTGGTTCCTGCTCCTCGGCGGGGTACGGCCGGTGGTGGAGCTGCAACGGTTGCGCAGCCGGGGACGGATGCCGCAGTCCGACGCGGACCAGTTGGCCCGGCTGACCCCGTTCCCGGCGCTGTTCTGGGTGACCGTGTTCGCCCTGGTGAACCTGCTCGCCCTGGCCGTCGGCGCGGCGCTGCTCGCCGGCCCGATCCTCACCGACGCCGGCCTGACCCTCTGACCGATCGGGGGAGCAGAATGGCCGCATGCGGTACGTGATCATCGGGGCGGGCGCGGTCGGCGGCACCATCGGCGTGCGGCTGGCCGACGCCGGCCACGACGTGACGCTGGTGGCCCGCGGCGCGCACCTGGACGCGATCCGGCGGCGCGGGCTGACCCTGCGCACCCCGGACCGCACGGCGACCTGGCGCGGGCCGGCCACCGACGCTCCCGGGGAGCGGCCGCTGCCCGCCGACACCGTCCTGGTGCTCACCGTCAAGTCGCAGGACACCGCGGCCGCGCTGGCCGTCTGGGCGGACGCGCCGGTCGCCGGTGGCGGCACGGCGGGGGAACGGCTGCCGCTGTTCACCGCCCAGAACGGGGTGGCCAACGAGCCGGCGGCGCTGCGGCTCTTCGCCCGGGTGCACGCGGTCTGCGTCTGGCTGCCCGCCACCCACCTGGAGCCGGGCGTGGTCGTCGCCAACGGGTACCCGCACCCGGGAATGCTGCACCTCGGGCGCTACCCGGCCGGCTCGGACGCGCTGGACCACGCGGTGGCCGCCGACCTCACCGGCGCCGGCTTCGTCGCCCCGGTGCGCGACGACGTGATGCGGTGGAAGTACGGCAAGCTGCTGGCCAACCTCGGCAACGGGCTGCAGGCGTTGCTCGGCGGGGACGTCCCCACCGACCTGCGCGACCGGGTCCGCGTGGAGGGGCAGGCGGTGCTCGCCGCGGCCGGGATCGCGCACACCAGCACCGAGGAGGAGGCCGCCGAGCGGGGCGACCGGGTCGGGCACCGGCCGGTCGACGGGCAGGAGCGGTCCGGCAGCTCCACCTGGCAGAGCCTGGCCCGGGGTGTCGGCTCCACCGAGGTCGACCACCTCAACGGCGAGATCGTCCTGCTCGGTCGGCTGCACGGGGTGCCGACCCCGGCCAACGCCGCCGTCGCGTACGCGGTGCGCCGGGCGGCCCGGGAGCGGATCCCGGCCGGCGGTTTCCCGCCCGCCGAGCTGGCGAAGATGATCGGCTGATCCGGCAACCGGCGTGGTGCCGCCGCGCGTGTCTCCTCCGAACGCCACGGGAGGTGAGCACGTGCCCGACGTCGACGGGTTCGACGAGTTCTACCGGGGCAGCCGGCAACGGCTGCTCGGCTTCGTCTACGTGCTGACCGGCAACGTGACCGAGGCGCAGGATGCCGTCCAGGAGGCGTACATCCGGGCCTGGCAGCGCTGGTCGACGGTGAGCGGGTACGACGACCCGGAGGCGTGGGTGCGGGTGGTGGCGTCGCGCATCGCGGTCAGCCGCTGGCGCAGCCTGCGCAGCCGCGCCCGGGCGTATCTGCGGCACGGAGTCGAGGAGAGCGTGCCCGGCCCCGGCGTCGACACGGTCGAGGTGGTCGCCGCGCTGCGCCGGCTCCCCGAGGAGCAGCGCACCGCGCTCGCCCTGTACTACCTGCTCGGCATGCCCGTGGCCGAGGTGGCCCGGCAGACCGAGGCCCCCGTCGGCACGGTCAAGGCCCGGCTCTCCCGGGGGCGCGCCGCGCTGGCCGGGCTGCTCGCCGTCTCTGACCTGGAGGAGGCCTGATGCGTGAGGACCTGCACTTCGTCGACCGGCTGCACCGGGACCTCGGTGGGGTCCGCTGGGCCGAGCCGGAGAAGATCCGCGCCCGCGCTCGGCGACGCAGCCGACGTACGGCGGCGCTGGCGGCGACCGCCGTGCTCGCGGTGCTCTCCGGCTCGGCGTACGCGGTGGCGGGCCGGCCGGTGTCTCCCGCGCCGCCGGTGGCGGGCGTTCCCGTTCCGACGGTGGCCGCCCGGTCGGCCGAGATCCCGCCGGAGGCGCTGCTGTCGGCGCGGGACGTGCGGCTGACGACCGGTGCACAGCTCGGGGCGTCCGGCCTCGGCGAGGCGGTGCGGGTCGATCCGGTGCTGGAGGCGTGCGGCCGGGAGCGGGGGGTGGCGTCGCTGGCGACGTCGCGCCATTCGCGGTCGCAGACCCTGCTGCTGCCGGTCGGCGCGGTCGCGCCACCGCTGCTCACCCAGGATGTCTACCGCATCGATCCGGGCCAGGGCCCGCTGCTCTTCGGCGCCGTCGCCCTGCTGCTCGACGCCTGCGCCCGGTGGGAGGTCAGCGGTTCGGGGCAGCGGGGCGGCCGGACGGTGCCGACCGTGACCCCGCACCGGTGGGAGCGGTCGGCCAGCGGTTTCGCCGGCGACGAGTCGGTGCTGCTGCGCCACGTGTCGCTGCCGCCGGCCAGCGTCGTCGACGGCACCGCACCCAAGATCGCGCCGAAGGTCGAGGCCACCATGGTGGTACGGGTCGGCGACCTGGTCACCGTGATCACCGCCGGGCCGGCCGCCGTCAAGGTCGACGACACCGGCCCCGGCCCCGGCCTGAGCCGGGCCGACCTGGAGGGGCTCGGTCGCACCGCCGCCGGTCGGCTCTGCGCCGCCGCCAACCCGCGCTGCTGAACCGGAAGATCCCCGCGACCACGAGGGACGCGGGGATCTCCGGTAACACCAGTTACAGCGGGATGTTGCCGTGCTTCTTCGGCGGCAGGGTCTCCCGCTTGGTGCGCAGCACCCGCAGCGCGCGGACGATCTGGGCGCGGGTCTCGTGCGGCGGGATCACGCTGTCGATGTAGCCGCGCTCGGCGGCGATGTACGGGTTGGCCAGGGTGTCCTCGTACTCGGCGATCTTCTCGGCCCGGACGGCGGCCGGGTCCTCGGCGCCCGCCAGCTCCGAGCGGTAGAGGATGTTCACCGCACCCTGCGCGCCCATCACCGCGATCTGCGCGGTCGGCCAGGCGAAGTTCAGGTCCGCGCCGAGGTGCTTGGAGCCCATCACGTCGTACGCGCCGCCGTAGGCCTTGCGGGTGATCACGGTGACCTTCGGGACGGTCGCCTCGGCGTACGCGTAGATCAGCTTCGCGCCGCGTCGGATGATGCCGTCCCACTCCTGGCCGGTGCCGGGGAGGAAGCCGGGAACGTCCACGAAGGTCAGCACCGGGATGTTGAACGCGTCGCAGGTCCGCACGAACCGGGCGGCCTTCTCGCTGGCGGCGATGTCCAGGGTGCCGGCGAAGTGCATCGGCTGGTTGGCCACCACGCCGACCGGGCGCCCCTCGACCCGGCCGTAGCCGATGACGAGGTTCTGCGCGTAGAGCGGCTGCACCTCCAGGAACTCGCCGTCGTCGAGCACGTGCTCGATGACCCGGTGCATGTCGTACGGCTGGTTGGCCGAGTCCGGGATCAGCGTGTCCAGCTCCCGGTCCTCGTCGGAGATGTCGAGGTCGGCGGGGGCCTCGTACACGACGGGCTCGTCGAGGTTGTTTGACGGCAGGTACGACAGCAGCGCCTTGACGTACTCGATCGCGTCCTCCTCGTCGGTGGCGAGGTAGTGCGCGTTGCCGCTGCGCGAGTTGTGGGTGCGGGCGCCGCCCAGCTCCTCCATCGCCACGTCCTCGCCGGTGACCGTCTTGATGACGTCCGGGCCGGTGATGAACATGTGCGAGGTCTGGTCGACCATCACGGTGAAGTCGGTGACCGCCGGGGAGTAGACCGCGCCGCCCGCGCACGGGCCCATGATCAGCGAGATCTGCGGGATGACGCCGCTGGCCCGGACGTTGCGGAAGAAGATCTCGCCGTAGAGCCCGAGGGAGGCGACGCCCTCCTGGATCCGGGCGCCGCCGGAGTCGTTGATGCCGACCACCGGGCAGCCGATCTTCATGGCCAGGTCCATCACCTTGACGATCTTCTCGCCGAAGACCTCGCCGAGGGAGCCGCCGAAGACGGTGAAGTCCTGGGCGAAGACGCAGACCTGCCGGCCGTCGACGGTGCCGTAGCCGGTGACCACGCCGTCGCCGTACGGGCGGTTCTTCTCCAGCCCGAAGGCCGTCGACCGGTGCCGGGCCAGCTCGTCCAGCTCGACGAAGGAGCCCTCGTCGAGCAGCAGCTCGATCCGCTCCCGGGCGGTCTTCTTACCCCGCGCGTGCTGCTTCTCGACCGCGCGCGCCGACCCGGCGTGCACCGCCTCGTCGACCCGTCGCTCCAGGTCCGCCAGCTTGCCCGCGGTGCTGTGGATGTTGATCCCGGTCTCGGTAGTCACCCAGGGAATATAACGATGGTTCAGGACGACGCCGGTGTGCAGTACGCCTCAATACCCTCCGTCGCCGGGCCCGTAGGCTGACGGGATGCCGGGCTCGCCGTACACCGATCTGGACCGCCCGCCGCTGTCGGCGGCGCGGCTGGCCCGCGCGCTGACCGCGCCGCACGGGCCCTGGCGCCGGCTCGACCTGCGGGCGGAGACCGGCTCCACCAACGCCGACGCGGTGGCGGCCGCCCGGGCGGGCGAGCCGGAGGGTCTGGTGGTGGTCGCCGAGCGGCAGACCGCCGGGCGTGGCCGGCGCGGCCGGGTCTGGCAGTCGCCGGCCCGCGCCGGCATCGCGACCAGCGTCCTGCTCCGGCCCGGCGAGGCCGTCGCCGACCGCGGCTGGCCGCCGGCCCCCGCCACCGGGTACGGCTGGCTGCCGCTGCTCGCCGGCGTCGCGCTGGTCGAGGCGGTGGCCCGGCTGGCCGAGCTGGAGGCCCGGTTGAAGTGGCCGAACGACCTGCTGGTCGACGACGCCAAGTGCGCCGGCATCCTGGCCGAGGCGGTGCCGGGCACGTCCCCGGCGCAGCCGCCGGCGATCGTGCTCGGGATCGGGCTCAACGTCACGCTCCGCGCCGACGAGCTGCCGGAGAACCGGACCGGCCTGCCGGCCACCTCGCTGCAACTGGCCGGCGCGACGGCCACCGACCGGGACCCGCTGCTGCGTGCGCTGCTCCGCTCGCTGGCCGACTGGTACGACCGCTGGCGCACCGCCGGCGGCGACGCGGTGGCCAGCGGGCTGCGGGAGGCCTACGTCGCCTCCTGCGCCACCGTCGGCCGGCGGGTGCGGGTGCTGCTGCCGGACGGCGCCGAGCTGACCGGCCTGGCCACCGGCGTGGACGCCGACGGCCAGCTGCTGGTCGACACGGGCGCCGGGGAGCGGCGGTTGGCGGCCGGGGACGTGCTGCACCTGCGCTGAGCGCCCGGGTGGCGGTCCGGTTCGGGCGCGGACCGGGATCGGGGCCGCGCGGCTGATCCGGCGGCTCGCGGTGACCGGTTACGGTCAGCGCGTCCGATCCGTGCCGAGGAGGTTCCCCGTGGCGTTTCCCGAAGACGTGCTCACCGAGGACGAGCACGTCGTCCTGCATCTGCACCCGCACTGGAAGGCGCTGCTGCGGCCGATCCTGGTGCTGGTCCTCGGCGTCGCCGCCGTGGTGGCGGGCTGGGTCCTGCTGCCCGACGGCGACGGCGCCACGATCGCGCTGTACGTGATCGCCGGGCTGGCCCTGGTGCTGGCGCTCTGGCTGGGCCTCTGGCCGTTCCTGGTCTGGCGCACCACGCACTACCTGTTCACCAACGAGCGGGTGCTGCTCCAGCAGGGCGTGCTCTCCCGGGACCGGCGGGACATCCCGCTCACCCGGATCAACGACCACGCGATGAGCCAGCGCTTCGTCGAGCGGCTGCTCGGCTGCGGCACGCTCACCATCGAGTCGGCGGGCGAGCGCGGCCAGTCCGTGCTGCGCGACGTCCCGTCCGTGGGCCAGGTGCAGACCAAGCTCTACGAGCTGGTCGAGGCCCACCACGACAAGCACTCGCTGGGCGACGGGGAGATGCGCGACATCCTGGCCGACATGCGCGAGGGCAAGCCGCTGCGCGACCCCACCAGCTGACTCCTGGCCCGACCCCGGCCTGATCGACCCCGCTTCGCAGATGTGGCGGTGTCCGAGATCATCGGACACCGCCACATCGGCGACATGCGGGTGCCCGGTTCGTCCCGGGCGGCGGGGTCAGCGGCGGGGGCGGCGGGTGCCGGCGTGCAGTTCCGCGGCCAGCTCGGCGTCGAGGTCGGCGCCGATCGTGCTGCCCAGCCCGGCGTCCAGCGGGGCGGGACGTCCGGTCGGCTGCGGGAAGACCGGATCGGCCATCGGGCCGCCGGGCCGCTGCGCCGCCTGCTGCTGCTGGGCCTCCTCCAACTCGCTGACCGACTCGGCCAGCTCGGCCACCGGGTCCAGCTCGGCCATGGTGTCCCACTCGTCCCGGTGGATCGTGTGCCAGGTCTCCTCGGCGTGCGCGGGCACCGGCTGGAACACGAACGTCCGGTAGGACCAGAACCGGAACATGGTCGCCAGCAGCACGCCGCCGGTCTTCGCCACGTTGAGCGCGAGCAGGCTGTTCACGCCCAGGCCGTACTTGGCGGCGGCGAGGACGCCCAGTTCGATCAGCAGGCCGGTGGCGTTGAACAGGAAGAACAGGACGTATTCCCGCTTCAACGCGGATTTCGGTCGATCCCGGTACGTCCAGTGCCGATTCATCAGATACGACGTGATTGTCGCCACCACGGTGGCGATCACGGTCGCCTTCAGTTGACCGTTGACAAAAACGGTGAGTGCCAGGACATTGAACACCGCGTAATTGATGACGGTGTTGATGCCACCGACGACGCCGAATTTGAGCGCCTCGTGGATGAACTTCTGCCAGCGCTCGGGCAGCAGACGGACAAGACGCATGCGGAACACCTTAGGGCAGTGGTTGGGGCCGGCAGGTCCCGGCCGGACGAGGTGGGCGGCAGGTCACGCCCCCGGCGGCCGGTCGTGCGCCGCCTCCGGAACCGGGGGATTTCCCGCTTCCACGAAGACGAACCGTCGGTACGACCAGAACCGGAACAGCGTCCCCAGGCCGGTGCCGACGATGAAGCTGGCGATGTTGTCGGCCAGCGGGGTCTGGAAGACCTCCGGCCAGATGCTGCCCAGGCCGTACCGGCTGATCGCCAGGCAGGCCACGGCGATGCCCAGGCCCACTGCGTTGAAGAAGAAGAACAGCGCGTACTCGCGGGCCGGGTTGGAGCGCTTGCGGTGGCGCCAGGTCCAGAACCGGTTGCCCACGAAGGCGACGCTGGCCGCGATGACGGTGGAGATCGTCTTGGCGGTCACCTGCTCGACGTCACGCACGGTCGTCAGGTAGTTGAAGAGCGTGAAGTCGATGAGGAAGGCGATCCCGCCCACCGTGGCGAACTTGCTCAGCTCGCGGACGAGGTGACCGAAGCGGTCCAGCAGTGTGCGGACCAGACCCGGGCGGGTCGGCGGAGACCCTGGTTGGTCCCCGGTCATCGTCGCGGCCACCCGCCGAGAGTACCGGTCGGGAGCGAGCCGGACGCGCAGCAACGGCGAGCCGGCCCGGATCGCTCCCGACGCGGGTCGTCACCGGCCCGTCCGCTGCCGCCGCAGGTGAGCAGAGCGTAACTCTTTGTGGATCGATCGCCGTTCGGTTCGCCCAATCGACGTGCCCGTCACCGGAAGCCCGGTTCCGCTGTCCGTCATCGTCCGTTCCGGTGGCCGCCAACAGTTCGCCGCAGGATTTGCGTGAAACTGCGCGGGAAAGCGGGTATTAGCTCGTGATGCCGCAGCCGGGCCGTACCTTGTGCAGTTCTTCACAACCAGTCCCACTGACTCGCGGCTCGGCCCGGTTTACGCTGAGCGCAATCCCAGGTTTCCACGATGGCGACGCGGCTCGCGCCCGCCAGACTCGTGCATCCATAGAACGGTCAGCGTCGACCACAAGGAGATGTGTCATGGTTGCTCCGGCTACTGTTCGGGGTATCGATCAGGCCCCGACTACCCACCCCAAGCTGCTCGCCTGGGTCAGAGAAGTCGCGGAACTGACCACCCCCGACCGCGTGGTCTGGGTGGACGGGTCCGATGAGGAGTGGCGGCGCCTCACCGACGAGCTGGTCGAGTCCGGCACCCTGATCCGGCTCAACCCGGAGAAGAAGCCCAACTCGTTCTACGCGCGCACGGACCCCACGGACGTCGCCCGGGTCGAGGAGCGCACCTACATCTGCTCCGTCGACGAGGCGGACGCCGGCCCCACCAACAACTGGATGGCGCCGGCCGAGATGAAGCGGACGATGACGGAGCTGTACCGCGGGAGCATGCGCGGGCGCACCATGTACGTCATCCCGTTCTGCATGGGCCCGGTGGAGGCCGAGAGCCCCATGTTCGGCGTCGAGATCACCGACAGCCCGTACGTGGTGGCCTCGATGCGGATCATGACCCGGATGGGCGCCAAGGTCCTCGAGGCGATGGGCGACGACGCCGACTTCGTGCACGCGCTGCACTCCATCGGCGCCCCGCTCGCCCCCGGCCAGCAGGACGTCGCCTGGCCGTGCAACGAGACGAAGTACATCTCGCACTTCCCGGAGAGCCGGGAGATCTGGTCCTTCGGCTCCGGCTACGGCGGCAACTCGCTGCTCGGCAAGAAGTGCTACTCGCTGCGGATCGCCAGCGTGATGGGGCGCGACGAGGGCTGGCTCGCCGAGCACATGCTGATCCTCAAGATCACCTCGCCGGAGGGCAAGGTCTACCACGTCGCCGGCGCCTTCCCGTCCGCCTGCGGCAAGACCAACCTCGCCATGCTGGAGCCGACCATCCCGGGCTGGAAGGTCGAGACCATCGGCGACGACATCGCCTGGATGCGCTTCGGCTCCGACGGCCGCCTCTACGCGGTGAACCCGGAGTACGGCCTTTTCGGCGTCGCGCCCGGCACCGACTGGAAGACCAACGCCAACGCCATGCGGACGCTGGACCGCGGCAACTCGATCTTCACCAACGTGGCCCTGACCGACGACGGGGACATCTGGTGGGAGGGCATGGGTGAGCCGCCGGCGCACCTGATCGACTGGAAGGGCAACGACTGGACGCCGGAGAGTGACAGCCTCTCCTCGCACGCGAACAGCCGGTTCTGCACCCCGATCACCCAGTGCCCCATCCTCGCCGAGGACTACTACGACCCGAACGGCGTGCCGATCGACGCGATCCTCTTCGGTGGCCGTCGCCGGGACACCATCCCGTTGGTCACCGAGGCCCGCGACTGGGTGCACGGCGTCTACATGGGCGCGACGCTCTCCTCGGAGACCACCGCCGCCGCGTCCGGCGCGGTCGGCGTCGTCCGCCGCGACCCGATGGCGATGCTGCCGTTCATCGGCTACCACGCCGGCGACTACTTCCGGCACTGGATCGAGATGGGCAAGGGCGTCGACGGCGACGAGGCCAAGCTGCCCAAGATCTACTACGTCAACTGGTTCCGCAAGGACGCCGAGGGCAACTTCCTCTGGCCGGGCTTCGGCGAGAACTCCCGGGTGCTCAAGTGGGTCGTCGAGCGGCTCGAGGGTCGCGCCGACGCGGTCGAGACCCCGATCGGCATGGTGCCCGCGCAGGACGCGCTGGACGTCGAGGGCCTGGACATGACCCCGGAGGACGTCCGGATCGCCCTCAAGGTGGACCCGGAGGAGTGGCGCAACGAGCTCCCGCTGGTCACCGAGTGGTTCGAGAAGTTCGGTGACAAGCTGCCGGGTGTCCTCTGGGCCGAGCTGGACGCGCTGCGCGCCCGGCTCGACGCGGAGCAGCCGCAGAAGTAGGTGTGACGGTTGCCCGTACCGGGCAACATCGGATCCCATGAGGACGGCCGCCGAGACCACCGAGGTCCGGCGGCCGTCCGCCGTCCGGGCCCTGACCACGCTGCTCGCCGTCACGGCGGCGGCCACCGTCGTGGTCGAGCTGCTCAACTGGTGGTACGCCCCGGAGCAGGAGTTCGGCCTGGCCGTACGCACCGGCTGGGCGATGCTCCGCTCACTCGCCTTCCTGGTGCTGATCGGGCACGTCAACCGCGGTCGTACCGTGGCCCGGCCGTTCGGGCTGATCCTCGCGGTGACCACGATCTTCGCGGTGGGCCGGTTGGTGGTGCCCCGGCAGGGGGTGCCGCCGCTGCCCGGGCTGCTCGGTTTCGCCCTGCTCACCGCGCTCTGCGTGAGCGTGGTCGTGCTGCTCTACCGCTCCGAGGCGGTCGGCGCGTACCTCGTCCGGCACCGCAAGACCCTGGTGGTCTCCGGCGGCACGATCTCCTGGCGGGAGGCCGCCCCGAAGCGGCCGCCGGTCACCGGGTGGCTGCTCACCAGCCGGGTCGCCGCCTTCACGTACAGCCCGTTGATGCTGGTGCCGGCGCTGGTGGCCGGGGGCGCGATCCTGGACGGCCGGCTGGCCGCCGCGCCGGCGGTGGTGTTCTGGTTCCTCGCCGGCATCGCGGTCAGCTACGCGGTGCTCCTCTGCACCGCGTTCCTGATGCGCGGCCGCCGCTGGGCCCGCACCCTGCTGGTGGTGATCACCGTGGGCGTGCTCGCCGTCCACCTGCCGCTCTGCTGGTGGCTGCTCGGCGTCGACGGCCTGGTCCGGGACGGCGGCCCGCTCGTCGCCGCCGCCGTCCTCGCCCTCTACGGCCTCTGGCGCGCCACCCGCGCCGAACCACCCCCACCCCCCACCTGACCCCACCCCGCCCCCGACCGCCCGAGCCCCCGAGCCCGTTGATCAAGAGGTTTGCGTCAAAATCCCGCCCTCTCCCGACCCAAACTTCTTGATCAACCTCTCCCGCGAGCCGGCCGCGCCGGAGCCGGCCCGACCGGGGGTGGGGTGGACCCATCCCGCGTTGATCAAGAAGTTTGCGTCGGGCCGGGGCCGAATCCCGACGCAAACTTCTTGATCAACGGTGTCGGGTGGGCGGGGGAGGGCCGGGGGCGGGGGTGGGGGTGGGTCGGTGCGGCGGCGGGGTTCGGGGGCGTGGGGCGGGCAGGATGGGCCGGTGGGCGGCTGCGGGCGGGAGGCGACGCGGTGAGCGACGAATTCGACCTGATCGTGGTCGGGGCGGGACCGGCCGGGGCGGCCGCCGCGCTGGCCGCCCGCCGGGCCGGGGCCCGGGTGCTGCTGCTGGACCGGTCCGACTTCCCGAGGGACAAGGCCTGCGGGGACGGCATCGCGGCGCACGCGCTGGATGTCCTCGCCGGGCTGGGGGTGACCGACGCGGTGGCCGGGTACGCCCCGCTGCCCGCGCTGCGGCTGGTCGGTCCGGGCGGCCCGGCGGTGGCCCGGGCGCTGCCCCGGCCCGCGTACACGGTGCCCCGCGAGGTGTTCGACGCCCGGCTGGTCGCGGCGGCGGTGGCCGCCGGTGCGGTGCTGTGCCGGCACACCGTCCGCCGAGTCGAGCCGCGCGACGACCGGGTGGTGCTGGACGGGAAACTGGCCGCGCGGGCGGTGGTCGGCGCGGACGGGGCCGGGTCGATCGTCCGCCGCGCGCTCGGCCACCCGCCGAACCCGGACCGCCACCTCGCGCTCGCCATCCGGGGGTACGCCCCGGCGCTGCCCGGCCCGCCCGAACAGTTCATCGTCACCTCGGGGCCGCGCTGGCCGGCGTACGCCTGGTCCTTCCCGATCGGCGACGGGCGCGCGAACGTCGGGTACGGGGAGGTGCTGCGGGGCGAGCCGCTGAGCCGCGCGCACCTGCTGGACCGGCTCGCCGCGTTGCTGCCGGCGACCGACCCGGCCACGGTCACCGGGCTGCGTGCCCACCACCTGCCGCTCTCCACGCACCGGCCGTCGCCCGGTCGGGGTCGGGTGGTGCTGGCCGGCGACGCGCTCTCCCTGATCAACCCGTTCACCGGCGAGGGGATCTTCTACGCGCTGCTCTCCGGGGCGCTGGCCGGCGCGGCCGCCGCGGCGGCACCCGACCGGGCGGCCGACCGGTACGCCCAGGCGCTGCGCCGGCGGCTCGGTGCGCACCTGCGGCACAGCTCGGTCGCCGCCTGGCTGGCCCGGCACCGGCGGGTGGTCGACGCCGCCGTCCGGGCGGCCCGCCGCGACGACCGGGTCTACCGCAGCGTCGTCGAGTTGGGGCTCGGTGACGGCCGGCTGGACGCCCGCACCCTCGCCATGATCGGCATCGGTCTCTCGGCGCGTAGTTAACCTCCGAGGTCACCATCGGCCGGGCGGGTCGCTACCCTGCAAGGTGATGACTCTGCGGAACCTCCTCTACTCCGTGTACGAGCGCCGGCTGACGGCGTCGCTCGCGGGCAAGCCGGTGCCCCGGCACGTCGGCGTCATGTGCGACGGCAACCGCAGGTGGGCGCGGGAGATGGGCTTCGTCGACCCCAACGACGGGCACCGGATGGGCGCCGAGCGGATCAAGGAGCTGCTGCGCTGGTGCGACGCAGCCGGTGTGGGCCACGTCACGCTCTGGCTGCTCTCCACCGACAACCTTTCCCGGCCGGCGGAGGAACTGGATCCGCTGCTCCAGATCATCGAGGACCTGACCACCGAGCTGGCCGAGGAGGGCAACCCCTGGCGGCTGCGGATGGTCGGCGCGCTCGACGTGCTGCCCTCGCACCACGCACAGGCCCTCAAGGCCGCCGAGGAGCGCACCCGGGACCGCGCCGGCGGCGCCCAGGTCAACATCGCCGTCGGGTACGGCGGCCGGCGCGAGATCGCCGACGCGGTGCGCTCCCTGCTGCTGGAGCACGCCGCCACCGGCGGCACCATCGAGGAGCTGGCCGGCGCGCTGGACGTCGACCACATCTCCGAGCACCTCTACACCAAGGGCCTGCCGGACCCGGATCTGATCATCCGGACCAGCGGGGAGCAGCGCCTCTCCGGCTTCATGCTCTGGCAGTCGGCCCACTCGGAGTTCTACTTCTGCGAACTCAACTGGCCCGACTTCCGCCGCGTCGACTTCCTCCGCGCCCTGCGCTCCTACGCCAACCGCCAGCGCCGCTTCGGCGCCTGACGGCGGCTCGCCCCGCGCTCGCGGCGGCGGTCGGTCAGGTCAGGTGGGGCAGCGCCCTGGTCAGGAAGTCGCCGAGGGCGGCCGGGGAGTCGAGGGTGAGGTCGGCGGCGTCGGCCACCTCGTGACCGGTCTCCGGGTTGGCCACGGCCACGCAGATGCCGAAGAAGTCCGGGTCGGCGGCGGCGCGGGCCCGCAGCGCGGCGAAGGCCTTGATGTCGGAGACGTCGTCGCCGAAGTACCAGGCGCCACCGGCGTCGCGAACGATCTCGCCGATGACCAGGCCCTTGTCCCGGTCGACCGGGGGCTTGAGCTCCAGCACCATCCGGCCGGCCTGCACCTTCAGCCCCAGCCGCTCGGCCTGCGCGCGTCCCCACTGCTCGACCTGCGGCCCCAGCCCCGGCGCGGTACGCCAGTGCAGGGCGACGCTCAACCGCTTGAACTCGACCAGCGTGCCGGCCGGCAGCTCGGCCCGGGCCAGGTCGGCCAGCTCGGCCATGGTCGGCACCCAGGGCAGGGCGGCCGGCTCGGTCACCGTCTCGCCCCCGGAGTGGCTGTGCTCCAGCCCGTACAGGCCGTACAGGTCGACGCCGGCGAGGCCACCGAGGTGGTCGCGGAGGAAGTCGACCGGGCGGGCGGAGACGATCGCCACCCGCTGCACCACCGGGGCGAGCGCCTCCAGCGCGGCGAGCACCTTGGGCGCGGGCTGCACGGCGGTGGGGTCGTCGTCGACCGGCGCCAAGGTGCCGTCGAAGTCGAAGAAGAGCACCGTGTGGGCCGCCCGCGCGGCGGTGGCCCGCCAGGCGTGTTCGGCGTCCAACGGAGTCTTCGGCTGCTGGTTGCCCAGATTCAACGGCGGCACGCGCGTCAGCGTACCCCGGCGGCAGCGGCTCATTCGTGGCCGCGAGATGACGCCTTCTCGCCTCCGGCGGTGGACGATTTCCGGGTGGTCGGTCAGCGTTCGGCGGCTCCCCGGCGCGGGCGCCCGAATGGCACCACGTCGGCCTCCTGGCCGTGGCTGAGCAGGTAACCCTCGACGAATCCGGTGTTCCGGTCGCCGGCCTGCGCCTCGATCTCGTTGAGCCGGGCGACCAGGAACTCGGTCAGTGCGCTGACCCGGTCGTTGAGCCGCTCGTGCAGCTCGGCGACCACGGCCAGCACCACCGCGGTGCCGGCGGTGGTGAGCGCGAGGAGGTTGACGACCAGTGGCATCTGCTCGCCCTCGACCGCGCCTATCGCGACATTTGCGGTCACGAACGATGTCACCGACACCGCCGCGACCACGACTGCCCACCATTTCAGGGTCATGGACAGACCCCTCCTTCTGTCCCGCAGGGCTGGGTTCGGCCTTGTCCCGTCCCCCCGCCGACGACGAGCCCAAGCAGTACGAATACGGACGCTAGCGCGCCCGTTCCTGGCCCGTAGCGAAACGAAGAGGTCTGACCAGGCGTTCTTTCGCCATCTGAGGAACTAGCCGGCCTGTTCGTCTCGTTTTCGGACTTCGGCCGGCAGAGTCGGGCGATAAGCGAGGTAACGAATGGTTTCTCGAATGTGGAACTTCTCCGCTTCCGAGACGGCGGGATCGACCAGCCGGCGCAGCAGAGCTTCCACGTCCGGGTCCATCGGGGGTGGCGTCGTAGCGGTGCGGGGCGCGGCGGCCCGGTCCCAACCCAGCGCGGCGAAGGCGGCGGCGGGGTTGAGCCCGAGCCCCTCGCAGAAGGCGACCACCCGCTCCACCTCCGGGTCGCTGGCCCAGTCGCCGCGGACCCACCGGTTGATGGTCTGCCGGGAGACGCCGGTGCGGCGGGAGACCTCGGTGCCCGTCCAGGCCCGCATCGCCCGGGCGTCGTCGAGCGCCCGGCGGACGAAACTGGCGAAGGCGATCTTCCGGGCGGGGGCGGTCTCGGTCACCCCGTGACGGTACGGCCGGACGGCCGTGGTGGGGAGTCCGTGCGTACGGGTGTCACGCGAACGGGACGACTCTCTCCGGGCGCGTGTTAACGATCCAGGGGCCTTTCCGAGGGGTGTCACCTGGGCAGAATAGAAGGACTTAGGTGCGGGGGTAACCGGACGAAAAGCTGATACTGTCACGCTCGTGGGACAATCTACGGTGTGTCACGTGCATGAGACGATTAGTGCTCACATGCGTCACGCCCCCAGCGCGAGGGAGGTGCGGTGACCGAACTCGCGACCCGTGCCCAGGCCTTCGGCCTGATCGCGGAGGGGGTGGCCGCGGGACTGAGCGCGCCCTGGCGCCTCTACCTCGCCCGAGGGTGCCGCTACCTGTCCCTGAGCGTGGGGGACCGGGACGAGTGGAACGCCTGGCGTACCCATCTCGGTTGTCCGGAGCTGAGCGTCCGGGTCTACGACGCCGGCGGCGAGATCCGCCGCTCCTCGGTGGCCGAGATCGTCCTGGACGGGTGCCGGATCAGCGTCGAGCTGGTGGAGGAGGTCAGCACCGACGACCTGGAGCGGCTCCTGGTCGTCGACCCCACGACGATCGAGCCGGAGGACCGGTGACCGGGCCGGCGCGGCGCGGCGGAGCCGCCGGATGAGCCCGTTCCTCGCGGTCTTCCTCGTTCTCGTCCTCGGCGCCACCAGTTACGCGGCGGGCCGGCTGCACGGCCAGCTCAGCTACCGGATCGGCTATCGCTTCGGCTACCGGCAGGGCTACTTCGACGGCGACCGGGGGGCGTGGAACCGGCGCCGCCGCGACGCCCAGGCCGCGATCGCCTCGGCCCTGGCCGGGCCGGTGAGCGGGCCACCGGTGGTGACCACCGCGAAGGTCACCACCACCGCGGTCGCCCGCCAGGGCACCACGTACACCGGCTCCTCGTTCACCGCCCCGGCCCCGCCGGTCACCGGCCGGCACCCGACCGGGACCCTCGTCCGGCGGCAGGGCTGACGACCCACGCCGGCACCGACCCGGTGCGTCGTCCGCGGCGGGCACGCACCGTCGGGGCCACGTCAGACCGGTGACGGTGGCCCCACCGGCCGGGATGCGCGCAGGGGGCATGCATCCCGGCCGGTCCGCCGCCGACGTTCACGTCCCGGTCGGGGGAGATCCACCTCCGCCTCTAGCCGAGGTGGCCCGGCGCCGCTAGCGTCTAGGCATGGCACGGGGTTCTCCCGGGCCAGCCGGTCCGCCCGGAACTGCGACCTCGCGCACGGGGTTCCGCATCCGACCCCGTGTCCCCGGGCACCGGAGGAGGCGGAACACGGGTGGCGGGTGCCCATCCGTCGGAGCAGGCCTGTGACGACTCGCCGTACGCCCGCCGGTGCCGACCAGACCCCGGCCGCGACTGCCACGACCCGCCGAGCCACCCGGAGCCGCCGTACGACGGCCGCCGCTCCGGCCGGCACCGAGGAGCCCCGACCAGCCGGCCAGGCGTTCGTCCTGGACACCTCGGTGCTCCTGTCCGACCCGGCGGCGTTCCACCGCTTCGCCGAGCACGAGGTGGTCCTGCCCCTGGTGGTCATCTCCGAACTGGAGGGCAAGCGCCACCACCCCGAGCTGGGCTGGTTCGCCCGGCAGTCCCTGCGCATGCTCGACGAGCTGCGGGTGCGGCACGGGCGGCTGGACCGTCCGGTGCCCGCCAACGACGCCGGCGGCACGCTGCGGGTGGAGCTCAACCACTCGGACGACGGCGTGCTGCCGCCGGGTTTCCGCAACGAGTCCAACGACGCCCGGATCCTCTCGGTGGCGTTGAACCTGGCCGCCGAGGGCCGGGAGGTGACCCTGGTCAGCAAGGACATGCCGCTGCGGGTCAAGGCCGCCTCGGTCGGGCTGCGGGCCGACGAGTACCGGCACGGCCAGGCCAGCGACCCCACCTGGACGGGCATGGCCGAGCTGGAGCTGGGCGAGGAGGAGATCGGCCGGCTCTACGCCGGTGAGACGCTCGACCTCGACGCCGCGGCGGGCCTGCCCTGCCACACCGGCCTGGTGCTGCACTCGGCGCGCGGCTCGGCCCTGGGCCGGGTGCTGCCCGACAAGACCGTCCGGCTGGTGCGGGGCGACCGGGAGGCGTTCGGCCTGCACGGTCGCTCGGCCGAGCAGCGCGTCGCGCTGGACCTGCTGCTGGACGAGTCGATCGGCATCGTCTCGATGGGCGGGCGGGCCGGCACCGGCAAGTCCGCGCTGGCGCTCTGCGCCGGCCTGGAGGCGGTGATGGAGCGCCGCCGGCACAAGAAGGTGATCGTCTTCCGCCCGCTGTACGCCGTCGGCGGCCAGGAGCTGGGCTACCTGCCCGGCTCGGAGTCGGAGAAGATGTCGCCCTGGGCGCAGGCGGTCTTCGACACCCTCGGCGCGGTGGTGCACGAGAACGTGCTGGAGGAGGTCACCTCGCGGGGCATCCTGGAGGTCCTGCCGCTGACCCACATCCGGGGCCGGAGCCTGCACGACGCCTTCGTGATCGTCGACGAGGCGCAGTCGCTGGAGCGGGGCGTGCTGCTCACCGTGCTGTCCCGGATCGGTCAGGGGTCCCGGGTGGTGCTCACCCACGACGTCGCCCAGCGGGACAACCTGCGGGTGGGCCGGCACGACGGCGTGACCGCGGTGATCGAGGCGTTGAAGGGTCACCCGCTCTTCGCGCACGTCACGCTGAGCCGTTCGGAGCGGTCGCCGATCGCCGCGATGGTGACTGATCTGCTGGAGGACATCCCGCAGTAGTCGTCTCGGGCGTCCGTTGCGCCCACTTCCGTCCACATTCATTTTGTGGCGCAGGTCACAAATGGGTCTCTTGGTTTCCCATCAGTCTCACTGTGCGCGATGGTGTCCAACGAGCGCCCGCGCCCCGACAAGATCGTCGAGTATCGTTCGTCCCACCCTAGGACGAGCCCCGGCGAGAGTCGGTGCGTCGGATGCGACCGGCTCCGGTCGGGGCGCTCGCGGCACGACCGCGTCCGGAGACGGCCGGCCCGCGCCGCGTCCTTGCCCCCGACGAAGGGACCACTTCGTGAGTCGGCTGTGGAGCCGGTTCGGCGCCCGTACGGCCGCCGTCGCACTGCTCTCCGTGGGCGTTGCCGGCGGCTTCTATCTGGGCGAAGACCGGGAAACCCAGCAACAGGGCCTGACCGCACAGGTCGGCCTCCAGGTCGACCAGGCCGAGTACGACTACCAGCGCGAGCGGCAGGCCGACCACCAGCGCAGCTCCGCCAAGCAGCGGGCCGCCGAGTACCAGGCGAAGCTGCGGGCCGCCGCGGCCGCCAAGGAGGCCGCCGAGCGGGCCCGCGAGGCCGAGGCCGCCGCGGCGTCCCGGAAGAAGGCGCGGGAGGCGGCGGCGAAGGAGGCCGAGGCCAAGACCCAGCCGTTCACCGGTCCGATCCCCGCGTCCTGCAACGAGTTCAGCGGCAACCGCGAGATCGGCTGCGCGCTGCTGCTCGACGCCGGCTTCAAGATCGACCAGATGCCGTGCCTGGACAAGCTCTGGACGAAGGAGAGCGGCTGGAACCACAAGGCCAGCAACCCTTCCTCCGGGGCGTACGGCATCCCGCAGGCCCTGCCGGGCAGCAAGATGGGCACGGTCGCCGACGACTGGCGGACCAACCCGGCCACCCAGATCAAGTGGGGCCTGGGCTACATCGAGGGCCGGTACGACAACCCCTGCGGCGCCTGGGCGCACAGCCAGAGCGTCGGCTGGTACTGATCGTCGCGAACGAGGGCGGGGCGGGTGGGCGACCACCCGCTCCGCCCTCGTCGTGCTCGGGGCCGGCGCGCCGCCCAGGTGGCGGTCGGCCACGAATGCTGATACCCCTGTCAGGGTGACCCTGCACCCAGCGGGCGGCGACCCGACCCGGTTCGGCACCGACGCGTTCTACGCCGCCCTCGGCCGGGCCTTCGTCGCCATGTGCGCGGTCGTGCCGTTCCTCTTCCTCATCGAGGCCCTCGACCAGGGGCTCGACTTCGGCCTCGACGTGGCCGCGGGGATCATCCCGCACCGCATCCAGGGCCTGGACGGGGTCTTCTTCTCGCCGTTCCTGCACCACGGCTTCGAGCACCTCTACAGCAACAGCATCCCGCTGATCCTGCTCGGCACCTTCGTGCTGGCCGCCGGCACCCGGCGCTTCCTCTGGTCCACCCTGATCATCGTGCTGGTTAGCGGGCTCGGCGTCTGGTTCACCGGCGCGCCCAACTCGGTGGTCGTCGGCGCCAGCGGGGTGATCTTCGGCTACCTCGGCATCCTGCTGACCCGGGGCCTGGTGGAGCGCAGCTGGTGGAACCTGGCGGTGGTGCTGCTGGTCGGCCTGCTCTACGGCTGGCAGCTGCTCGGCATCCTCCCCACCGACGAGCGGATCTCCTGGCAGGGACACCTGTTCGGGCTGCTCGGCGGGGTGGTCGCGGCGATCCTGTTCCGGCGCCGCCGGCCCGAGTCGGGCGGGCCGTACCACTCGGAGTCGACCCTCACCATGCCCTGAGCCGGGCGACCCGCCGCTGGCCGCCGAAGATCGGGACATGCTTGCCCGGCCGGGGCGGCGGGCCTACCGTCGGCATCAGCACGCGTTGATCCGCCAGCGGAAAGCGACGGTACGCCCATGCGCGAGGTCGATGTCGCGGTGATCGGGGCCGGCCCGACGGGCCTCTTCGCCGCGTACTACGCCGGGTTCCGCGGGCTGTCCGTGGCGGTCGTCGACGCGCTGCCCGAGCCGGGCGGGCAGATCACCGCGATGTACCCGGAGAAACTGATCCTGGACGTCGCCGGCTTCCCCGCCGTCAAGGGACGGGACCTGGTGGCGAACCTGGTCGCCCAGGCCGCGCCGTTCCACCCGGAGTACCTGCTCGGCACCCGGGCGGAGAAGCTCGCCCATGTCGACGGCCGGCCGGTGCTCGGGCTCGCCGGCGGTGACCAGCTGCGCTGCGGCGCGGTGGTGATCACCGGTGGGCTGGGCAGCTTCACCCCGCGCCCGCTGCCGGTGGCGGAGAGCTTCGTGGGCGGCGGGATCGTCTACTTCGTACCCGAGCCGGCGGCGCTGGCCGACCGGGACGTGCTGATCGTCGGCGGCGGGGACTCGGCCTTCGACTGGGCGTTGACCCTGCAACCGTTGGCCCGCTCGGTGACCCTGGTGCACCGGCGGGAGAAGTTCCGGGCGCACGCGTCGACCGTCTCCCGGGTGCTGGCCCTGCCGGTGCGGGTGATCGTCAACGCCGAGCTGACCAGGCTGCACGGGGACGCGACGGTGACCGCCGCCGAGATCACCGTGCGCGGCGGCGACGCGGAGACGCTGCCGGTCGACACGGTGGTGGCGGCGCTGGGCTTCACCGCCGACCTCGGACCGCTGGCCGAGTGGGGGCTGCGGCTGGACCGCCGGCACATCGTGGTGGACAGCGCGATGGCGACCAACCTGCCGCGCGTCTTCGCCGCCGGGGACATCACCGAGTACCCGGGCAAGGTGCGGTTGATCGCCACCGGCTTCGGCGAGGCGGCCACCGCGGTCAACAACGCCGCCGTCGCCATCGACCCGAGCGCACACCTCTTCCCGGGCCACTCCTCCGACGCCGGCTGAGGCGACCGTCAGCGGGGCAGGCCGATGAGGTCGGCCATCAGCCCGGTCTGGTGGTCGAAGTACGCGTCCCGGTGCGGGACCGCCCGGTTGAGCCGGCCGAACAGCTCGAAGCTGATCAGGCCGAACAGCTGCGTCCAGCCGGCCATGCCCCGGGCCAGCAGCGACTCCGGCAGGCCGGGGAAGAGCCCGGCGGCGATCTCGGCCAGGTCGGCGCGGACCGGTTCGGGCAGCTTGTCGTCGGGGGCGGCCAGCCGCCCGTCGACCAGCCCGTCGCGCAGGATGCCGACCAGGGTCACCGGCGGGCGCTGGGCCGGCAGGACGGTGTCGTCGGGTGCGGCGTATCCGGGCACCGGGCTGCCGTAGAGCAGGGCGTACTCGGCGGGGTGGGCGAGCGCCCAGTCCCGGGCCGCCCGGCACACCGCGTGCCAGCGGCCGCGCAGGTCCTGCCGGTCGGCGCCGGCGTCGGCCGACTCCACCGCGTCGCCGAGCGCGTCGTACGCCTCCAGGATCAGCGCGGTGAGCAGGTCGTCGCGGCTCGGGAAGTAGCGGTAGATGGCGGAGGAGACCATCCCCATGTCCCGGGCGACCGCCCGCAGCGAGAGGTTGGCGCCGTCGGTGGCGAGGTGCCGGCGGGCCACCGCCTTGATCTCGTCGAGCATCTCGGCGCGGACCCGGGCGCGGATCGAGGAAGCGGGCATGGCTCCACTCTGCCACGGATCGGAGCGGCAATCAAAAAAGAGAGCACTGCTCTTGACGGCGCGATGGGCGGGCGGTCATGCTGGTGTCGGCAAGTGAGAGCAGCGCTCTCGGTTCGTATCCCCGCTTCGAAAGGCGTTCCCATGTCGCTGCACGTGATCGTCGGCTCCGGTCCGGTCGGCACGGCCACCGCCCGTCTCCTCGCCGAGCGGGGTGAGCGCGTCCGAGTGGTGACCCGCCGGGGCGGCGGGCCGGAGCACCCCGCCGTCGAGCGGGTCGCCGCCGACGCCGCCGACGCCGACCGGCTCACCGCGCTGACCGAGGGCGCGGACGCGCTGTACAACTGCGCGAACCCGGCGTACCACCGGTGGCCGACCGACTGGCCGCCGCTGGCCGGCGCGCTGCTCACCGCCGCCGAGCGGACCGGCGCCGTGCTCGCCACGGTCGGCAACCTCTACGGGTACGGGCCGGTCGACGGCCCGATGACCGAGCAGACCCCGCTCGCCGCCACCGGCACCAAGGGCCGGGTGCGCAACCGGATGTGGACCGAGGCGCTCGCCGCCCACCGGGCCGGCCGGGCCCGGGTCACCGAGGTGCGCGGTTCCGACTACCTCGGCGCCGGCGGCACGTCCCTGCCGATGCTGGTGCTGCCCCGGGTGCTCGACGGGCGGCGGGTCTTCCTCCCGGTCGACTGGGACGCCCCGCACACCTGGACGTACATCCCGGACGTCGCCCGTACCCTCGTCGAAGCCGCCGCCGACGCGCGGGCCTGGGGCCGGGCCTGGCACGTGCCCAGCGCACCCGCCGCCGGCATGCGCGAGCTGGCCACCCGCGCGGCGGCGCTGGTCGGCGCGCCCGCGCCGAAGCTGACCCGGATGCCCTACCCGGTGCTCTGGCTCGGCGGTCTGGCCGACCCGTTCGCGCGGGAGCTGCGCGAGACCGCCTACCAGTTCGACCGGCCGTATCTGATGGACTCCACCGCCGCCACCGCCACCCTCGGCATCGAGGCGACGCTGCTGGACCGCGCGATCGAGGAGACGGTCACGGCCCTGCGCCGCTGACCCGCCGGCACCCGCCGCGAGCCCGACCCGGGCTCAGCGGCGGGGCGCCGGGCCGAGCGCGGCCACCAGCACCGCCACCAGGGTCAGCGCGGCGCCCGCCAGGGTCGCCGGCCCCGGGTGCGAGGCCGCGGTCGGCAGAACCAGATCCAGCAGTACGGCCCCGACGATCTGCCCCGCGATGGTGGCCAGCCCGAGCAGCAGCACCCCGGTGAAGCGGACGATCGCCGCCGCGATCGCGATGAACACGATGCCGATCGGCCCGCCCAGGTAGAGCCACGGCTCGGCGGGCAGGGCGCCGGTCGGCCAGCCCCGGACCGCGCCGTCGACGGCGAAGGTGACCAGCAGGGCGGCCGTGCCGACGGTGAAGTTGACCAGTGTGGCCGCCAGGGCGCTGCCCGAGGCGACCCGGACCCGACCGTTGACCGCCTGCTGCCAGGCGATGCCGACCCCGGCCAGCAGCGGCAGCAGGGCCAGCATCAGGGCCCCCGGGTCGCCCAGCCGGTCGCCCACCGCCAGCAGGACAGCGAGCACGGTCAGCGCCGCACCGGCCAGCCGGCTCGGCGTCACCGGCTGCCGGCCGGCCGGGCCCACCCCGGCCCGGTCCACCGCCAGGCTGCTCGCGGACTGGCCGGCGACCACCGCCACCGTGAAGACGGCCACCCCGAGCGTGCCGATGGTGAGCCCCTGGGTGGCGACCAGGAACGCCCCGCACAAGCCGCCCAGGCACTGCCACGGGCGCAGCGAGCCGTCCCGCAGCGCCGCGCGCAGGTCGCGCAGTCCCCGCCGCCCACCCGGGGTGGCGGGGACCAGCACCAGCAGCACCAGCAGGCCCAGCCCGAACGAGACCACCGCGGCGGCGATCCCGTCGGCCAGGCGTACGCCCAGTTCGCCGTTGATCCGGGACTGCACGGCCACCGCGACCCCCGAGGCGGTCGCCAACCCGGCCGCGACGATCCGCCGGGACGCCGGGACGGTCGGACGGACCGCCGTCCCGGCCGCGCTCACTCCTGCTCGGCCAGCGGCCGGCCGTCGAAGTCGACCGCCGAGTAGAGGGCCAGCTTCTCCAGCCGGTGGTACGAGTCGATCACCCGGATCGTGCCGCTCTTGGAGCGCATCACGATCGACTGGGTGTACGCCCCGCCCGCCCGGTAGCGCACGCCGCGCAGCAGGTCACCGGAGGTGACGCCGGTGGCCACGAAGAAGCAGTTGTCGCCGGTGACCAGGTCGTCGGTGCTGAGCACCCGGTCAAGGTCGTGCCCGGCGGCCAGCGCCTTCTCCCGCTCCTCGGCGTCGCGCGGCCAGAGCTTGGCCTGCATCGCCCCGCCCATGCACTTGAGGGCGCAGGCCGAGATGATGCCCTCCGGCGTGCCGCCGATCCCCATCAGCACGTCGACGTCGGACTCGCCCCGGGCGGCCGCGATCGAGCCCGCGATGTCGCCGTCGGAGATGAACCGGATCCCCGCCCCGGTGCGCCGGATCTGCTTGACCAGGTCGTCGTGGCGGGAGCGGTCCAGCACGCAGACCGTCACCTCGGAGACGTCGGTGCCCTTGACCTTGGCGATCCGGCGCAGGTTGTCGGCCACCCCGGCGTTGATGTCCACCACGTCGGCGTACATCGGACCGACGGCGAGCTTCTCCATGTAGAAGACCGCGCTCGGGTCGAACATCGCGCCGCGCTCGGAGACCGCGAGCACGGCCAGCGCGTTCGGCATGCCCTTGCTCATCAGCGTGGTGCCGTCGACCGGGTCCACCGCGACGTCCACCTCGGGGCCGGTGCCGTCGCCCACCTCTTCGCCGTTGAAGAGCATCGGCGCGTTGTCCTTCTCGCCCTCGCCGATCACCACCACCCCGCGCATCGGGATCGAGTTGATCAGCTTGCGCATCGCGTCGACGGCTGCCCCGTCGCCGCCCTCCTTGTCGCCCCGGCCGACCCACCGGCCGGCGGCCATCGCCGCTGCCTCGGTGACCCGGACCAGATCGAGGGCAAGGTTGCGGTCGAGATCCTGGGGGATCCGCGTCCTGGTGTTCGTCGTCATGACGGCTTCCTCCTCGCGACGTTGCGGGGTGGACCGGCAGGGTGCTGCGGTCGCCGCTGCCGGCTTTGTCGCTGATCCTCACACGATGACAGGTCCGGGGGCGGGGCGGGGCGGTGGTGGGCGGGATCGGTCACCCGCGCGGCTGCGAGAATGGACGGGTGGACCCCGCACAGCCTGCCGATCGCGTACCCGCCGACCAGACCCCGCCCGACGGCCAGCCGCCGGTGACCCCGACCGGGGCGACCGACGCGGTGGCCGGGTCCGGCCCGTCGAAGGGGCCGGCCGGCGGCGGCTCGGCGACCGGGGCCGGCACCGAAGCGGCGCTGGTCGAGACGACCGCCGGCGGCGCCGACGGCGGCGAGCCGGCGCTGGTCGAGCCGGCGCCCGACGCCGCCGCAGTGGACGCCGACGTGCCGCCGGCGCGGCCGGCCGCCGGCGGGCGGCCCGCCGGCAAGGAGAAGTCCCGCTCCGAGCGGTCGCCGAAGGACATGGCGCTCTCGCTGCTGGTGCTGCTCGTCCCGATCGCCCTGCTGGTCGCCTTCTACCGGGGTTTCCTCGGCGGCGAGCAGCCGACCGTCATCGACGCCGCGCCCGCCTACGAGCAGGCCCGTGCGGCGAACGCCTTCCCGGTCAGCGAGCCGGCCGGGCTTGGCTCCGGCTGGCGTACGGTCAGCGCCAGCTACCGCACCGTCGAGGGCGGCGCCAACCTGCGCGTCGGCTATCTCACCCCGGAGGGGCGGGGCGTCCAGCTCGTGCAGAGCAACGTGCCGCCGGAGAAGCTGCTGCCCGCTGAGCTGACCGCCGAGGGGCAGCCCCAGGGGCCCACCGACCTGGGCGGGCGCAACTGGCAGCGGTACACCGGCCGGGGCAACGACCAGGCCCTGGTGCTGCTCGAACCGAACCGCACGATCCTGGTGATCGGCGACGCCCGGGAGAACGAGCTGCGGCAGCTCGCCGGCTCGTTGCGCTGACGCCGCGGGGCCGGGGCGGGCCTGCCTTCCGTTAGGCTGCCCCGGCTCGATGCCCGGCCCGTCGCGGCCGGGTGCAGACTCGCGAAAAGAGAACAACGTGAACCTTCGACGGTGGAGCGCCGGTCTCCTCGCCGCCGCCCTCTTCGTTCCCGGCCTGGCCGCCTGCAAGTCGCAGTCCGCCGACTCCGACGGCACGGCCGCCGCCTCGCCGACCCCGGTCGACCCGAAGGCGGCCCTCTTCGCCTCCACCCAGGAGATCAGCAAGGGCAACTTCACCTTCACCATGACCGGTGGCCCGGAGGTGAACGGTGGCGGCACCGTGCACATGCCGTCCAAGAGCGCCGAGATGAAGATGGCCACCGGCGCGGCCTCCGCCGACGACATGTCGATGAACATGCACCTCGTCTTCATCGACACCGACAGCTGGGTGAAGCTGGAGATCGGCGGCGAGATGGCCGACGCCATCCCCGCCTTCAAGGCGATGAAGGGCAAGTACCAGCACATCGACCGCACCAAGGTCAAGGGCGCCAAGAACCTGGAGTTCGACTTCGCCGACGTCGACCCGGCCGGCAGTGACGCGCTGGTCAAGGCGGTTACCGACGTGAAGCAGACCGGCGAGGGGGCCTACGCCGGCACGCTCGACGCCACCAAGCTCACCGACTCGGACATGCTCGACGCCGACGACATCAAGAAGCTGGGCGACAAGGCCGGAGCCCTGCCGTTCACCGCCAAGCTCGACGGGCAGGGCCGGCTGACCGAGTTCACCGTGCAGATGCCGGCCGTCGGTGACACCAAGGCCTACGACATGACCGTGCGGTACGCCGACTACGGCACCGCCACGCCGGTGCAGAAGCCCCCGGCGAAGCAGGTCGTCGAGGCGTCCGACCAGGTCTACGAGATGTTCAAGGACTGACGCCTTTCAGGTGGGGGGCGGCGTGTCCGCCGCCCCCACCCGAGGAGTGGTGTTCCATCAGGTGGACCGGACAGGGATTGCCGAACGCGGCGTCAGGGAACAGAAGGTACGCGACCTCGCCGGCCCGTTCCGTCGGCCGGACGGGACTCGTGCGGCGAGGCAGGTGCAAGGCCTCGACGCCACGCCTCCGGCGCCCCCGCGGGCCGGACGACCCACTTGAGAGGTTCACGTGACCATTCGGCGCTTCAGCGCGGCGGTCTTCGCCGCGACGCTGCTCACTCCTGGGCTTGCCGCCTGCAACAGCACCGGGACCGGCGAGGCGGGGGCCTCCGCGTCCCCCACGGTCTCCGGCAGCGCCTCGCCGGGCGCCTCCGGCGCGGTCAACGGCGACGCCAAGCAGGCCCTGCTCAACTCCACCAACGAGATCAGGAACGGCAACTTCCGGTTCACCATGTCCGGCGCCGGTTCGAGCGCCGAGGGGCAGGTGCACGAGCCGAGCCAGAGCGCCGAGATGCGCGTCCTGATCGGTGACGCCTCCTCGGACCTGTCGATGAAGCTCGACCTGATCCACGCCAAGCCGGACAGCTGGGTGAAGCTGGAGCTGGGCGGCAAGTCCGCCGGCAGCATCCCGGGCGCGCAGAAGCTCAACCTCGGCAAGTACCAGCACCTCGACCAGACCCGGATCAAGGGCAACAAGGCGCTGGGCTTCGACTTCGACAAGATCGACCCGGCCGGCAGCGAGGTGCTGACCCAGGGCATCACCGAGGTACGGCAGACCGGCCAGGGCACCTACGCCGGCACGCTGGACGTGTCGAAGGCCGCCGAGGCCGGCTCGGTGGACCAGTCCGTGATCACCGCGCTCGGCCCGCAGGCCAAGTCGGTGCCGTTCACGGCGAAGCTGGACCCGCAGGGCCGGCTCAGCGAGATGGTGGTCCAGATCCCGGCCGCCGGCCAGAACGCCGCGCAGGACATCAAGGTCACCTACTCGGACTACGGCAACGCCGCCGCCGCGCAGAAGCCGCCGGCCGACCAGGTGGTCGAGGCGCCCAAGGAGTTCTACAACCTGTTCAACTGAGCCGTCGGCTCCGGTGGCGGGGCGGCTGTCGGCCGCCCCGCCGCTGCTGTCCACTGCCCGCGCCCGCATCCGAGGGGCCGTGCCACCCCCGGCGGGGCGGGCGTCAGGAGTCGGCGGCCTGCCGGGCGGCGTCGATGCGGGCCCGGGCGCCGTCCAGCCAGCGCTGGCAGATCTCGGCCAGCTTCTCGCCGCGCTCCCACAGCGCCAGCGACTCCTCCAGCGAGGTGCCGCCGGCCTCCAGCTTCTCGACCACCTGGGCCAGCTCGGCGCGAGCCTGCTCGTAGCTGAGCCGCTCGTCCTTCTTCTCGTCGGTCATCGCACCCATCCCACCACACTCCTCAGCCGTCGACGGTCGCGGTCAGCTCGCCGTCGGCGAGGCGTACCCGCAGGGGGTCGCCCTTGGCCACCTCGGCGGCGGCGCGGACGACGTGGCCGTCGGCGCGCTGGACGATCGCGTAGCCGCGGTCGAGGGTGGCCGCGGGGGAGAGCGCGCGCAGCCGGGCCAGGGTGTGCCGGAGGTCGTCGTCGGCGGCGCCGAGCCGGTGGTCCAGGCAGCGGCCCGTCCGGTCCCGCAGCGCGCTCACCTCGGCGGCCCGCTGGTCGACCATCACCTGCGGCCGGGCCAGCACCGGCCGGGAACGGAGCAGGTCCAGCCGGTGCGACTCCCGGTCGACCAGGTTGCGGACCGCGCGTTCCAGCCGGGACCGGGCCTGACCGATGAGGCGGACCTCCTCGGTGAGGTCGGGCACGACCCGCTTGGCCGCGTCGGTCGGCGTAGACGCGCGGACGTCGGCGACGTAGTCGACCAGGGGTGCGTCCGTCTCGTGGCCGATCGCGCTGACCACCGGGGTGCGGCAGGCGAAGACCGCCCGGCACAGCGCCTCGTCGGAGAAGGGCAGCAGGTCCTCGATGCCGCCGCCGCCCCGGGCCAGGATGATCACGTCGATGCTCGGGTCGGCGTCGAGCACCTTCAACGCGTCGACGATCTGCGGCACCGCGCTCGGCCCCTGCACCGCCACGTTCACCGTGCGGAACTCCACCGCCGGCCAGCGCCGCCGGGCGTTGGTCAGCACGTCCCGCTCGGCGGCCGAGGCGCGCCCGGTGATCAGCCCGACCCGCTGCGGCAGGAACGGCGGACGGCGCTTGCGGGACCGGTCGAAGAGCCCCTCCGCCGCGAGCAGCTTCTTGAGCTTTTCCAGCCGCGCCAGCAGCTCGCCGAGCCCCACCTGGCGGATTTCGTCGGCGCGCAGGCTCAGCGTGCCGCGGGCCGCGTAGAACTCCGGCTTGGCGTGCAGCACCACCCGGGCGCCCTCGCGCAGCTCCGGCGCGCCGGAGTCGAGGACGTCCCGGTTGGTGGTGACGGTCAGGCTGAGGTCGGCGGACGGGTCGCGCAGGGTGAGGAAGACGGTGCTGGCGCCGGGGCGCCGGCTGATCTGGGCCACCTGGCCGTCCACCCAGACCCAGCCGAGCTTGGCGATCCAGGCGCCGACCTTCTGGCTGACCACCCGGACCGGCCAGGGCTCCTCGGGGGTGCTGCGCGGGGCGTCGGTCACCCGCCCACCCTACGGTCAGCCCCCGACGACCTGCGGCAGCCCCGACAGCGCGTGCCGCTCGCGGGCGGGCGCAGTCCCGGAGCCCTGTGGTACGGGTCGCAGCCGCTGCCGGCGGAAATCCCGGCACGTACGATGGTCGGGTGACCCAGGCTGAGACGACCCCCCGGACCGGCAAGCGCGTGCTCCTGGCCAAGCCCCGCGGCTACTGCGCGGGCGTCGACCGGGCGGTGCAGACCGTGGAGGAGGCGCTCAAGCTCTACGGCGCCCCGATCTACGTGCGCAAGCAGATCGTGCACAACAAGCACGTGGTGCGGACGCTGGAGGCCCAGGGCGCGATCTTCGTCGAGGAGAACGAGGAGGTGCCGGAGGGCGCCACGGTCATCTTCTCCGCGCACGGCGTCGCCCCGGAGGTCTACGAGCAGGCGAAGGCGCGCTCGCTGAAGGCGATCGACGCGACCTGCCCGCTGGTGACCAAGGTGCACCAGGAGGCGAAGCGGTTCGCCGCCGAGGACTACGACATCCTGCTGATCGGCCACGAGGGGCACGAGGAGGTCATCGGCACCGCCGGCGAGGCCCCCGCGCACATCCAGCTGGTGGACGGCCCCGACGGCGTCGACAAGGTCACGGTGCGGGACCCGAACAAGGTCGTCTGGCTCTCCCAGACCACCCTCTCGGTGGACGAGACGCTGGAGACGGTCGCCCGACTCAAGTCCCGGCTGCCGCTGCTCCAGTCGCCGCCCAGCGACGACATCTGCTACGCCACCTCCAACCGGCAGCACGTGGTCAAGGAGATCGCCCCCGAGTGCGACGTGGTGATCGTCGTCGGCTCGCGCAACTCCTCCAACTCGGTGCGCCTGGTCGAGGTCGCCCTGGACGCCGGCGCCCGCGCCGGGTACCTGGTCGACTTCGCGCACGAGATCGACGACGCCTGGCTGACCGGCGCCGGCACGGTCGGCGTCACGTCCGGCGCGAGCGTGCCGGACGAGCTGGTGCAGGACGTGCTGACCCACCTCGCCGCGCGGGGCTTCACCGACGTCGAGGAGATCACCACCGCCAACGAGCGGCTGACCTTCTCGCTGCCGCAGGAGCTCAAGCGCGACATGAAGGCCGCCGCCGCGCGGGCCTGACCGGGAACGGATCGCCCGCCGGTCACGTCCCAGTGGGCATGAAGACTCCTCGGATGGTCCTCGCCGCCCTGGTCGCCTGCGCGGCGCTGAGCGCCTGCGGCGGTCAGGACGGCGACGACCGGACGGGCACCCCCAGCCCCTCGGAAGGATCGCCGGTGACCAGCACGCCCAGCAGCGGCGACCCGAGCGGGGTCCCGCCGACCGCCCCGCCGTCGACCGCCCTGCCCCCGACCGCGCGGCCGCCGACCAAGCGGCCGCCGGTCGGCCCCAGCGTGCCGCCCGGCCCCGGCGCCACCACCATCTCCGGCACCGTCGAGGCCGGGGTGGAGCCGAACTGCCTGATGGTCGAGGGCTACCAGCTCATCGGCGGCCCTCGGGACGTGCTCACCGTCGGCGCCCGGGTCACCGTCACCGGTCAGCCCAAGCCCGACATGATGACCACCTGCCAGCAGGGCACGCCCTTCGTCGTCGAGTCCGCCCGCCGCTCCTGACACCAGCGCCGACCGTCCGAGGGCAGGGACGCCCCTGTCCGGCCCCCTTTGCTCTGCTGCCCTCCCGGCAACGGCGAAGCGCTCCCAGTGTTGCCTCCGCCACAGCAGAGCAGAGGGGTGCGAAGGGGGGAGCCCGCCCCCGGGGACCGGGGACGGGCTCCTGTGCTGCTCGGCGGTGCGGAGACCGCCGTCAGGCGGTGCTCAGTTCACCGCGCCGATCGCGACCGAGCCACGGCCGACGACCGCGCCCTCGGTGGTGGTGACGGCCAGGTCGCCGTAGAGCTCCCGGCCGGCGGCCGGGGTGGACAGGGCGGTCACCGTACCGGTCAGGGCGGCGGTGTCGCCGTTCTGCAGCGGCAGCGGGGTGGTCGGGGCGGTCAGCGTGCCCAGCGAGGGCGCCGAGAACGAGTCCCGGTAGTCGTAGGCGGTGCTGGTGCCCGGACCGTCGACGGCGTACCCGTCCACCACCACCCGGTAGGTGCCGGCGACCGGGTCGGTCAGGGTCACCGCCTCCTCCGAGTCACCGTCCGCCGACCGGCCCACCCGGGTGGCACCCAGGAAGACCGACAGGTCCAGGTCGGCGCCGAGGTCGGCGGTGTTGCCGATCCGGGCGGTGAAGCTGGTCGCCCCGGCCGGCACCGTCACGGTGTACTCCTGCTGCGCGCCCTGGGCGATGGTCGGCCGCTCGGCGTGCACGCTGGACAGCGCGCCACCCTGGCCGGTCACCGACACCGGACCGAAGGTGTTGGTCAGGCCCCAGGAGACCTGGGTCGGGGTGCCGGCGGTCACCGACGGCAGTGCGACGGTGGCCGGCTCGACCTGCACGCCCTGCACCCGGGTTTGGAGCTGGAACGGGTTGTTCAGCGCCGGCGAGGTGCGCCGGGCCTCCACCTCGATCTCCCAGACACCCGGGATCGGGTTCTGGTAGTCCCGCTCCTGCGGCTTGCAGGCCGCCGGGTTGGAGAAGTTGGTGTAGCAGGCGGTGCTGGCGGTGCTCTCCACCGGGATGCCGTACGGGTTGATGGCGATGAACCGGGTCTGCGAGCCGGTGGCGATGCCGGAGAGGTTGACCTGGAGCGCGCCCGCGCCGGCCGGGACGGTCACGAAGTACGAGGTGAAGCTGTTGCGGTCGACCGAACCCTCGGTGGACCACGAGTAGTCGGGCTTCTTCACGTCGTTGGCGACGACCACCACGGTGGAGACCTCGAAGTCGACCACGTTGGTGGCCGGGTCGTCGATGGTCAGGAGCGCGCCGTGCGCTCCGTCGGTACGCGGCTTGGCGACCACGTTGACGGTGACCGCCTTGTTCAGCGGCAGTACCACCGACTTCGGCGCGGTGAAGGTGCCGTCATCGCCGCGCAGGTCGACGTCGTGCCGGATGTTGCCGGCCGGTCCGCTGGTACGGGTGACCTTGACCTTGTAGGTCTTCGTCTGGTTGACCTTCTGGCCGCCCTGCCCGGCGGCGCAGCGGTTGTAGACGCCCGCGCCGCGGTCGGGGTTCGGCACGAACGTGCCGGTGCCGGCGTCGTAGCGGGTCAGGTTCGCCGACAGTTCGGTGCAGACCGGCGCGTCCGAGGTGTACGAGCGGGCCTCGACGCCCTGGTCCAGCAGCTCCCAGGCGCCCGGCACGTTGAACATGCCGTAGCCCTGGGCGTAGGTGGCGACGCCCTCGATCGGCTCGGCCGAGCTGTAGATGGCCCGGCGCAGCGCGGCCGGGGTGACTCCCTGGTCGTTCGCCTTGGCGGCGGAGAGCAGCAGCGCGGCGGCGCCGGCCGCCTGCGGGGCGGCCATCGAGGTGCCGTTGAGCATCTGGTAGCCCGGCGGCAGCGGGTAGCCGGCCTCGGCGACCGGTACGCCCGGCAGCCAGGTCGGCGCGGTGGAGATCGCCGAGCCGGGGGCCGCGATGTTCGGCTTGAAGCCGCCGTCCTCCCGCGGGCCGCGCGAGGAGAAGTTGAACAGCGCGTTGTCCTTGCGGACCACCGAGCCGTAGTTGGCCAGCCAGGTCTGCTTGCTGATGCTGGCCGCGACGCTGACCGCGTTGGACGCCACCGACGGGTCGCCGATGGTGTTCAGGCCCGGGCCGGAGTTGCCGGCCGAGAGGAACAGCTGCACGCCGTAGGTGGTGATCAGGCTGTTGTAGAGCTGCGCGCGGGCGTTCGAGCCGTCGTTCAGCGCCGGCAGGCCGCCGATCGACATGTTCACCACGTCGACCTTGCGGTTGATCACCAGGTCGGCCATGCCGGTGGTGAGGGCCGCGGCGGTGCAGCCGCCCGTCCAGATGCAGGCGCGGGAGGACACCAGCTTGGCGCCGGGGGCCGCGCCGTCCAGGGCGCTGTTGCCGAGCATGTCGTTGGCGGCGGTGATGCCGGCGACGTGCGTGCCGTGGGTGGCCTGGACGATGCCGATGTTGACGAAGTCGGCGTACGGGCCGGGCTGCCCGTCACCCGGGTTGATGTCGACGTCCTCGCGGTACTCGACGACGAACGGGATCTGCTCGCGGACGGCGGTGGCCGGGTTGTCCGTGCCGAAGTGGCCGACCTGGAACTTCTCCTTGTACGGGCGCATCAGCTCGTCGTCGGTGAAGTCGCGGTTGCCGTTGACGTCCACCCGGATGTCGTGGGTGTCGGTGGCGTAGAGGATCCCCCACGAGTCGGTGGTGTCACCGTCGCGGTTGACGTCACCGCCGACCTCGCTGGTCGCGCCGGCCGGGGCGGTGATCGACTCCCGGAAGGTGGCGAACCGGTAGCTGCCGGCCGGGGCCGTCCAGGCGGTGGTGCCGATGGTGAAGGTCGGGCCGGTCACCTCGGTGATCATCGCCCGCCAGGTGGCGTCCTCGAGCGGGTCGGTCGAGGTGACCCAGTCGACGATCTTGCGCTCGCCGGTGGTGGTCTTCTGCAATGCCGGCTGGTCCAGGTCCACACCGGAGTCCATGATGCCGATGGTGACCCCGCGCCCGTCCCACTCCGGGTGGGCGGCCTTGAAGGCCTCGGCGCCGGTCTCGTTGGTCGGCATGTACGGGTTGACCGCGCCGGTGCCGGCACCCGGGCCGGCCAGCGTCTCGCCCTGCTCGGGGGCGGTCGCGCCGTTCGGCGCGGACTCCGGGGTCGGGTCCGGGAGCTGGATGGTCTCGTCGAGGTCGACCGCGGCGACGCCCGGCAGCGTGGCGGCCGTCAGCACCTTTGCCGTGGGCACCTTGGCCAGCACGTAGCCGATCGAGTCGAAGCGCTGGCTGACCGTGCCGCCGAGGTCCTTCATCGCGGCGGCGACGTCCTTCGCCTCACCCTTCTCGGTGGCGACGATCAGGGTGACGGTCGGCGCGTGCTTCGCCTCGGCCTCGGCGAGCAGCTTGGCGTCGTGCGAGCCCAGCGCCTCGACGGCGTTGGCCGGGGCGTCCGGGGTGGTGGCGGGCGCGGCGCTCGCGGTGGCGGCGCCGCCCGCGCCGGCCATGGCGCCGGCGGCCACGACCGAGGCGAAGAGCCCGGCGGAGGTACGCCGGCTCAGGTTGCGGGGTTTGCTCACGTTCTCTTTCCTCCAGAGAACAGGGCCCTGAGATGACAGGGCGCGCGTGAGCGAATCCTTTGTGCTGCGTTGTGGCGGTGTCACTACCGAACGCTGCCTTGTGACCACTTCGTGACATGCACAGGTGCGCACTGTCACATCCAGGACGCTAGCTGGACCGGTCCAGGATGGACGTGCCGTCCACCAGCTCCGGGGCCTGCGGCTGCCGGGGCGCCACCTCCACCTGGGCCGGGGCAGCCAGCTCCTGGTCGGAGACCCCCAGCTCGGCCAGCTTGCGGGCGCTGACCAGCACCCGCGCCTCCAGCGAGCCCACCGCCCGGTTGTACGCGGTGACCGCCCCACCGAGCGAGGTGCCGAGCTTGCCGACGTGGTCGCCCAGCGTGGACAGTCGCCCGTAGAGCTCGCGGGCCAGCGAGTGGACGGCGACCGCGTTGCGGGCCAGCGCCTCCTGCCGCCAGGAGTAGGCCACCGTGCGCAGCAGGGCCACCAGGGTGGCCGGGGTCGCCAGCACCACGTCGCGGGCGAAGGCGTGCTCCAGCAGCGTCGGGTCGCGCTGCAACGCCACGTCCAGGAACGGGTCGGCCGGCACGAAGAGCACCACGAACTCCGGTGTCGAGTCGAAGGCCGCCCAGTACGACTTCGCGGCCAGCGCGTCGACGTGCGCCCGCAGGTGCCGCGCGTGCGCGTCGAGATGGGTGTCCCGCCCCCGCTCGTCGCGCGCCTCCATCGCGGTCAGGTACGCGTCGAAGGGCGCCTTGGCGTCCACCACCACCGTCCGGCCGCCGTGCAGCCGGACCACCAGGTCGGGGCGGACCCCCTGGTGGTCGGTGGCGGCGGTGACCTGCTCGTTGAAGTCGCAGTGCTCCAGCATGCCGGCGGCCTCGACGATCCGGCGCAGCTGGTGCTCGCCCCAGCGGCCCCGCACCTGCGGCGCCCGCAGCGCCGCCACCAGCTGCTTGGTCTCGGTGCGCAGCTCGCCGGAGACCGTGCTCATGGCGCGGACCTGCTCGCGCAGCTCGGCGTAGGCGTCGACCCGGTCGCGCTCCAGCTCGCCCACCCGCTGCTCGTAGCGGCGCAGGGTGTCGTGCAGCGGGGCCACCGCCCGGGCCACCGCCTCCTGCGACTGGGCGGTCGCCTCGTAGCTCAGCGCCCGCATCGACTGCTCCAGCCGCCCCTCGCCCTCGCGGGTGGCCGCCAGGGTCGCCTCCAGGCGGGCGATCTCGGCGGCCGACCGGGCCCGGGCGGCGTACCAGCCCGCCGCGCCACCCCCGGCCAGGCAGACGACCACCACGGCCAGCGTCGAGAAGTCCATCACCAGAGCTTGCCAAACGGGTACGACCCGACGTCTGCGGGTACGTTCAGCGGCATGGAAATTCTGCTCGTGGCGATTCTCGTGGCGGCCCTCCTCGTCGGCGGGTTCGTCTGGTGGCGGCGGGAACAGGCCGCCCGCGAGGCGCGCAGTCTCGCCGACGTGCGCGCCGACGCCCAGCGCTGGTACGAACGCCTCGGCGGCCAGGTGATGAACCTGCACGGCGACGCCCCGGCCGTCCGCCAGGCGCTGGTCGACGCGGCGGAGCGCTACAACGCCGCCGGCAGCCAGCTGGAGCAGGCCGGGACGGTCCAGCAGTACCGGCTGGCCCGGGAGACCGCGCTGGAGGGGCTGGCGTACGCCCGGGCGGCGCGGGTGGCGCTCGGCCTGGACCCGGGGCCGGAGCTGCCCCCGCTGGCCGCCGCGCAGGGCGCCGGCGAGTTGACCAAGGAACGCCAGGTGCAGGTGCAGGGGCAGACGTTCAAGGCCGGCCCGCAGCCGGGCCAGGACACCCCCTACTACTACCCGGGCGGGCGCTACCAGGGGCGGCCGGTGCCGGCCGGCTGGTACTCCACCCCCTGGTGGAAGACCGCGCTGGGGGCGGGCGCCGGCGTGCTCGGCGGGCTGCTGATCGCCGACGCGCTCTTCTCACCGGCCTTCGCCGACCCCGGCTACGAGGCCGGCTACCAGGAGGGCTTCGGCGACGGCGCCGACGCCGGGGACCAGGGCGACGCCGGGGACCAGGGCGCCGGGGACCAGGGCGCGGACTACGGCGACCAGGGCGACCTCGGCGGCGCCGACCAGGCGGCCGACTTCGGCGGCGGCGACTTCGGCGGCGGGGACTTCGGGGGCGGAGATTTCGGGGGCGGGGACTTCGGCGGCGGCGACTGGTGACCGCCGGCTGAACGTCACGCGAAAAGGCCCCGGTCGGCGTGACCGGGGCCTTCTCGTCGCGTCCGTCAGCCGGTGTTGCGCATCCCGGCGGCGATGCCGTTGACCGTGGTGAGCAGGGCCCGCTCCAACGCCGTACCGTCGCTCGGTGCGCGGCGGCCGCCCGGCGCGGTCGCCACCGCGCGCCCGGCGGCCCCGGAGTCCCGGTACTGCCGCAGCAGCGCCACCTGGAGGTGGTGCAGCGGCTCCAGGTAGGTGTCCCGGACCGCGAGGGTGCGCTGGAGCACCGGCGAGTTCTCCAGCAGGGCCGGTGCGGCGGTCACCGCCAGCACCTCCTGCTTGGTCAGCTCGTACTCCTGCTCGATCTTGTCGAAGATCGGGTGCAGCTTCTTCGGGACCAGGGTCTCCACGTAGCGGCGGGCGATGCTCAGGTCGGTCTTGGTGAGCATCATCTCGACGTTCGACAGGAACGTGCGGAAGAAGTGCCAGTTGCGGTTCATCTCGGCGAGCACGTCCTCCAGCCCGGCCGCCCGCGCCGCCGCCAGCCCGGAGCCGACCCCGAACCAGCCCGGCACGATCTGCCGGGTCTGCGTCCAGCCGAACACCCACGGGATGGCCCGCAGCCCGCCCAGGCCGGCCCCGGTGTTCGGCCGCTTCGCCGGCCGGGAGCCGATGTTGAGCGCGCCGAGCAGCTCCGTGGGGGTGGAGGCCCAGAAGTACGCCGGCAGGTCCGGGTCCTCGACCAGCCCCCGGTACGAGCGGAACGCCGACTCGGAGACCACGTCCATCGCCGCGTCCCAGCGCTCCAGCATCTCGGCCGGCTGGCGGGGCGCGGTGTGCAGCAGCGTGGCCTGGAGCACCGCCGCCACGGTCAGCTCCAGGTTCTCCCGGGCCAGCGCCGGCAGCGTGTACTTGTCGGAGATGACCTCGCCCTGCTCGGTCACCTTGATCGCGCCGTCCAGGGTGCCGTACGGCTGGGCCAGGATCGCGTCGTGCGTCGGCCCGCCGCCACGCCCGACCGTGCCGCCCCGGCCGTGGAAGAGCCGCAGGTGCACGCCGTGCCGGGCGGCCACGTCCCGCAGCGCCCGCTGCGCCCGGTGGATCGACCACTGGCTGGTGGTGATGCCGGCCTCCTTGTTGGAGTCGGAGTAGCCCAGCATCACCTCCTGCACGTCGCCGCGGGCCGCGACCAGCGCCCGGTACGCGGGCAGCGACAGCAGCTCATCGAGCAGCTCGCCGCCGGCGTTCAGCTCGGACGGGGTCTCCAGCAGCGGCACGAAGCCGATCCGGGCCCGGCCGCTGTGCACGTCGATCAGCCCGGCCTCGCGCCCCAGCACCACGGCGGCGAGCACGTCGTCGACGCCGAGGGTCATCGAGATGATGTACGACTCGATCACCTCGGCGCCGAACCGGTCCTGCGCCTCGCGGATCGCGCCGAACACGTCGAACGTCTTCTGCGCGTTCTCGGTCAGCGGGGTGTCCAGCGTCGACAGCGGCCGGCGGCCGGCCAGCTCGTCGGCGAGGAGCTTGGTCCGCTCCAGCCGGGTCAGCGACGGGTAGTCCGGCACCTCGCCGACCGCCGCGTAGAGCTGGGCCAGCACCGCGTGGTGCGCCTCGGCGTGCTCGCGCACGTCCATGGTGGCCAGGTGCAGGCCGAACGCGGAGACCGTACGGATGGTGGAGGCGAGCCGGCCGACGGCGGTGAGCTGCCCGGAGTTGCGGGCCAGCGAGGCGCGCAGCAGCTCCAGGTCGGCGATCAGCTCGGCCGAGCCGCGGTAGTCCCGCCCCGGCACATGCGGGGTGCCCCGGCGCAGCCGCTCCCGGGTGTTGGCCAGCTTGGCCTTCACGCACCGCGCCTTGAGCCGGTACGGCTCCTCGGCGTTGACCCGGCGGAACCGGGGCGCCACCTCGGGCAGCGCGTCCAGGTCGGCGGCGAGGCTGGCGGAGAGGTCCAGCGACACCGCCCGCAACCGCCGGGAGACGGAGACCTCGTTGATGAGCTGGTCCATCGCCTTCTCGGTGGCGCTGATGCCGTGCTCGTGCTGGATGTGGAGCACCTCGCGGGTGACCGTCGGGGTGACGAACGGGTTGCCGTCCCGGTCGCCGCCGATCCAGGTGCCGAAGGTCAGCGGGCGGGCCGTCGGCGAGGTCTCCACGCCGAGGGTGCGCAGGGTGTCGGCGAGGTCGCCGAGCACCTGCGGGGCGGCCTCGGCGTACAGGTCGCGCAGGTAGTAGATGGCGTTGCGGGCCTCGTCGGTCGGGTCCGGCCGGTCCAGCCGCAGCTCGTCGGTCTGCCACATCAGGTCCAGCAGCTCGGCCAGGCGCCGGTTGGCCGGGCCCTCGTCGCTGGCGCCGTAGAGGATGGCGTTGGTGGTCTCGGTGTCCAGCTCGTCGGCGATGGCGCGCAGCTTGGACAGGATCGAGCGGCGGGCCGCCTCGGTGGGGTGGGCGGTGAAGACCGGGCGTACCGCGAGCCGGCGGGCCGCGGCGGCGATCTCCTCGGCCGGCACGCCGCGCTCGGCGATCATCTTGGCCGCCTGGTCCAGCCAGCCGCCGTGCGCCGCCCGGCGTCGGCGCAGGTCCCGGGCGCGGTGCACCTGCTCGGTGATGTTGGCCAGGTGGAAGTAGGTGGAGAAGGCGCGGGCCAGCTTGGTGCCGGTGGTGACGTCCAGCCCGCCGAGCCGCTGCGCGGCGGCGGGGGCGTCCGAGCGGACCTGGGCGCGGATCTCCTCGACCAGGTCGAGCAGGGGGCGGCCCTCCTGGCGGGCCAGGGTCTGGCCGAGCAGAGTGCCGAGGCGGCGGATGTCGGCCCGCAGGGCGGCGTCGGGGCCGTCGTGGTCGTGCTGGTCGGTCACCATGCGCTCCTTACGTGAGTACGAAGGACAGCGCTGTCCGACTCCGTCGATCGTATCCGTGGGGACCCGCCGGTAAGGAGGGGGCCCGCAATGTCACCTTCCCCACGATCTCCGCCGGGTCTCACGCGTCCGGCCTGGTGTCCAGTTGCCGACCCGGTCGTCGGGCGGCCCGGCGGCCCCGCACCAGGGTGGCGGTGAGCAGGCCGACCAGGCCGAGCGCGACCCAGACCAGCAGCCCGCCCAGCGGCCACCGGGCGGACCGCAGGTCGAAGTAGACCGCCGACTTGACCAGATCGGTGGCCAGCCCGGGGACGTTCCAGCGGTGCATGCCGCGCAGGACCGCGGGCAGGAACTCCGGGGCGTAGATGCCGCCGGAGCCGGGGTTGCCGAGCACCACCAGCAACAGGATCACCAGTCCGGTGCCGAGCAGGCCGAGCCAGGCCTGGACGGCGGCGGCGACCATCGCGGCGGCGAGGGTGGTGAGCAGGCCGACGGCGGCGAGCGTCGGCAGGTCGTGGTCCCAGACGTCGAGCACCGGCCCGACCAGCAGCGTGGCGATGACCGCCAGCAGCACGGCGTGCACCGCCAGCGAGGCGATCCGCAGGCCGGCCCGGCGGAGACTGTGCGGGGCGGTGCCGAGTGAGATGCCCAGCGCGGTCGACCCCAGGTAGCCGCCCAGCACCAGGCCGACCGCCAGGTAGAACGGCACCACGCCGCGCGGGTCGGCGGTGGCGACCGGCACCTCGTCGGTGACCTCGAGCGGGGTCTGCGCGCGCCCGGCCGCGGTGGTCAGCACCCGGGTGACGAGTTCCGTGGCGGCGGGCGCGGACGCGCTGGCGGTGGTCAGCAGGAGCTTTCCCTGGGGTGTCGAGCTGAGCACCGCGTACACCTCGCGGCCGATCAGGCCGTCGTCGGCCGCGGCCGGGTCGGCGTACTCGATGGGTTTGATCGTGTCGGTCCGGTCGCGCACCCCGGCGAGCACGGCCTGGGCGCGCTGGTCGCCGAGGACCACGCCGACCGGGACATCGCGCGGGGTCGGTTGGTGCAGCGCCCCCACGTAGGCCGCGATGAACGCCGTGGCCAGGGCCAGGGTGCCGACCACCAGGGCCGCCGTGCGGGGTAACCACTCGCGGGTCCGCAGCTCCGGCTCCTCCTCCACGTCGCCAGCCTAGGGCCCCGCTTGCCCGTGTTCGGGGCGTTTTGCCCGCCCTGCCCGGCGGGGGTCCGCCACCTGATCGAGGTCGGCCACACGACCGGAAAACCCGTTGGCCGCGCTCGGTAGCGTCCGGACATGACCTTCCCGACCTACCCGCGCAAGCCCCGCCCCGGCGACCGGGTCGCGGTCGTCTCACCCTCCGCCGGCCTGCCGGGTCTCTTCCCCCACGTGTACGAGTTGGGCCTGCGCCGGCTGCGCGAGGAGTTCGGCCTGGAACCGGTGGAGTATCCGACGACCCGGACGATGGGGGCCGACCCGAGGGACCGGGCCCGGGACCTCACCGCCGCCTTCGCCGACCCGACGATCACCGCCGTGCTGGCCACCGTGGGCGGCGACGACCTGATCACGGTCACCCCGCACCTGGACGACGCGGTGCTGCGCGCCAACCCGAAGCCGTACTTCGGCTACTCGGACAACACCAATGTCCTCAACCACCTCTACCGGCTGGGCATCGTGGCGTACCATGGCGGGTCGGTGCTGGTGCACCTCGGCCGGTCCGGCAGGCCGCACCCGCTCACCCTCGACTCGCTGCGCGCCGCCCTGTTCACCTCCGGCTGGTACGACCTCACGCCCGCGCCGGAGTGGGGCGACGAGCCGCGCGACTGGCGCGACCCGGCCACCCTGACGCAGGAGCCGGTGATGTTCCCCGGCACCGGCTGGCACTGGCAGGGCCCGTCGACCGTGGTCCAGGGGCGCACCTGGGGCGGCAACCTGGAGATCCTGCACTGGCTGATGGCCGCCGACCGGGTCCCCGCCGCCACGGAACTGACCGGCTCGGTGCTGGTGCTCGAAACCTCCGAGGAACTGCCGAGCGCCCAGGAGGTGTTCCGGATCGTGCGGAACATGGGGGAGCGCGGGCTGCTCGCGGCCTTCCCCGCCGTCGTCGTCGGCCGCCCCAAGGCGTGGGACTTCGACAGCCCCCGGTCGGTCGCGGATCGGCTGGCGTGGGCCCAGGCGCAGCGGGAGGCGGTCAGCCGGGCGCTGGCCCCGTACCGCCCGGACGCGGTGGTGGTCTTCGACGTCGACCTCGGCCACACCGACCCGCAGCTGATTATCCCGTACGGCGGGGAGATCCGGGTGGACGCCGTCGAGCGCCGGATCTCGGTCCGGTACTGAGGCGGGCCGCTCCCCGCCCCGCTCTCCTTCCGGTGCCGCGTCCGGCGGACGCCGGGGAGTCGGGTCAGCCGACGACGGCGAAGGCGCGGACCGGGAAGGTGCCCATGCCGGCCACCATGGGCGGTGCGGCGGTGAAGCGGAACCCGTCCGGGGGCAGGGCGTCCAGGCCGGTCAGGTGCTCCACGATCGGGATGCCGGCGGCCAGCAGCGCGCTGTGCGCCGGGCGCTCGCCCCCGGACGCCGGGCTCATGTCGTCGATGTTGATCGAGTCGATACCGACCAGCGCGGCGCCCGCCTCGACCAGGGCGCGGGCCCCGTCGCCGGTGAGGTACGGGGCGTCCGGCGCGCCGTACCGGTCGGTGCCGAAGTGCGCGGACCAGCCGGTGTGCAGCAGCACCGCCCGCCCGGCGACGTCGTACGGCGCCAGCAGCAGCCGGTCCACCGCGCGGGTGCCGGCCGGCACCCGGACCACCAGGCCGGGCAGGTCGGCGAGCCGGTCCAGCGGGACGCCGGTGAGGTCGACGCCCTCGGCCCAGCGGTGCGCGGGAGTGTCCAGGTACGTCCCGGTGTTGGCGATCATGTCGATCCGGCCCACCTGGAACTCGGTGCCCGGGGCGTAGTTCGCCCGGGACGCCTCGCGGGTCAGCCATTCGCTGATCCGGGGGCCCGGCCAGCCGGGCAGGGTGGTCATGCCATCGGTGATCACGTGACTCAGCTCGACGAGGCGTCGGCCCGTGTCGCCCGTTTCGGCGCTGACGCCCCGGCCGCCCTTGTGCGGCTCCTCGATGATCGTTTTGCCGCTGATCCGTACGTCGGCGACCATCAGCAGCCCGAGGTGGCGGATGAAGAGCGCGGCCAGCGCCTCGTCGTCGATCTCCCGCCCCGGGATGTCCAGCCGGAACCCGTCGGTCCGCAGCCCGCCCCCGTTGGCGAACGTGACCTCCGCGTCGAACTGCGCCCGGTACTGCTCTCCCATCCACCCACCCGACCACGCCCACACACCCCAGTCAAGATCCACCCGGCCCGGCGCCCCTGCAAGATCCGCGCACTTTCGGAGAATTCGTGGCCTCCGGCGCGGAAACAGCCCCGCTTTCCGTGAATCTGCGCGCATGGAGCGGCGCGCGGGCGGGGTGGAGGGTTGCGGCAGCTCCGCGTCGGGCGGGTCGACGTCGCCGTCGGCGAGGGGGTGGCTGACGGGCATCTCGTCGTGAGGTGGTCCGTGCGCGGGGATCACCGCCGACCTGGTCCGGCATCCTGCTGGGGGCCGTGCTGAACCCCCGGTTCGCCGGTTCCTCCCGTCGCCGCGGCCGCCGCGGCTCCGGCACCGGCCCGGCCGCCACGGCTCCAGCCCGGATTGTCTGCCGAGGGGGATAGTCTCGACAGGTGCACCCCCCGTCCGGCTGGACGCGGGGCCGTCGCCGTGCGTCGATTTCCTGGAAGTGATCACAGATGCTCACCGGACTCTTCTCCGCCGCCCTGGCCGATCCCGGGCTGGCCCGGGCGCGTGACCTGGCGCGCTCCGGTGCCGCCCAGGTCGACGGCCTCGACCTCACCGCCCCGGCGGCGCTGCGCCCGTTCGCCGTGGCCGCCGTCGCGGCCGATCCGGTCGGCGCCGGTGGTGGCGCCGGCCGGCCCGTGCTCGCCGTGACCGCCACCACCCGGGAGGCCGACGACCTGGCCTCGGCGCTGGGCAGCCTGCTCCCGCCCGAGCAGGTGGCGGTCTTCCCGTCCTGGGAGACGCTGCCGCACGAGCGGCTCTCCCCCCGCTCCGACACCGTCGGCCGCCGGCTGGCCGTGCTGCGCCGGCTGGCGCACCCGCAGTCGGCCGACGCGCACGGCCGTACCGGCCCGCTGCGGGTGGTCGTCGCGCCGGTGCGGTCGCTGCTGCAACCGCAGCTCAAGGGGCTCGGCGATCTCGAACCGGTGCAGCTCACCGCCGGCGACGAGGCCGACCTGGAGGAGGTGGCCCGCCGGCTCACCGACATGGCGTACGCGCGGGTCGACCTGGTCACCAAGCGCGGCGAGTTCGCCGTGCGCGGCGGCATCCTGGACGTCTTCCCGCCCACCGACGAGCACCCGTCCCGGGTCGAGTTCTGGGGCGACGAGGTGGAGGAGATCCGCACCTTCGCCGTCGCCGACCAGCGCACGATCGAGCAGGTCCCGCAGCTCTGGGCGCCGCCCTGCCGGGAGCTGCTGCTCACCCCGTCGGTGCGGGAGCGGGCCGCCGCCCTGGCCCAGGAGCACCCGGAGCTGGCCGAGATCCTCGACAAGCTGGCCGAGGGCATCCCGGTCGAGGGGATGGAGTCGCTGGTCCCGGCGCTGCTCGGCAACGAGAGCCTGGAGCTGCTGCTGGACTGCATGCCGGCCGGCACCCACGTACTGCTCTGCGACCCGGAGCGGATCCGCACCCGGGCGCACGACCTGGTCCGTACCTCGGACGAGTTCCTCCAGGCCAGTTGGGCCGCGGCCGCCGTCGGCGGCCAGGCCCCGGTCGACCTCGGCGCCGCCGCCTTCCGGACCCTGGCCGAGGTACGCGCGGCGGCCCGCACGCTGCGCCAGCCCTGGTGGACCCTCGCCCCGTTCGGCCTGGTCGAGGCGGACGCCGCCGCACCGGTCCGGCAGCCCTGGGAGGACGAGCCCACCGAGGTCGACGTCACGCCCGACGACGCGATCGCGGTGAGCCTGGCGGCGCAGCCCGCCCCGCTCTACCACGGCGAGACCTCGCGGGTGGTCGACGACCTGAAGCGCTGGGCCGGCGAGGGCTGGTCGATCGCGCTGGTCTTCGAGGGGCACGGCCCCGCCCAGCGGGCCGTCGAGGTGCTCCGCGACGCCGGTCTGGGCGCCCGGCTGGTCGAGGAGGTGCCGGCCGCGCCCGCCCCCGGCGAGGTGCTGGTCAGCTGTGGCTGCCTGACCGCCGGCTTCGTCGACGAGGCGTCCCGGTTCGTGCTGCTCACCGGCAACGACGTCACCGGCGGCCGGGGCACCTCGACGCGCGACATGCGCAAGATGCCGAGCCGCCGCCGCAACACCATCGACCCGCTGGAGCTCAAGGCCGGCGACCACGTGGTGCACGAGCAGCACGGCATCGGCCGGTACGTCGAGCTGGTGCAGCGCACCGTCAACGGCGCCTCCCGGGAGTACCTGGTCATCGAGTACGCGCCGAGCAAGCGCGGCCAGCCCGGCGACCGGCTCTTCGTCCCCACCGACCAGCTCGACCAGCTCAGCCGCTACGTCGGCGGCGAGCAGCCCACCCTGCACAAGATGGGCGGCTCGGACTGGCAGAAGTCCAAGGCCCGCGCCCGCAAGGCGGTCAAGGAGATCGCCGCGCAGCTGATCCAGCTCTACGCCGCGCGCAAGGCGTCCAAGGGGCACTCGTTCGCACCCGACACCCCGTGGCAGCGGGAGCTGGAGGACGCCTTCCCCTGGCAGGAGACGCCGGACCAGCTCGCCGCGATCGAAGAGGTCAAGCGGGACATGGAGCAGACCGTCCCGATGGACCGGCTGATCTGCGGCGACGTCGGCTACGGCAAGACCGAGATCGCCGTCCGGGCCGCCTTCAAGGCGGTGCAGGACGGCAAGCAGGTGGCCGTGCTGGTGCCCACCACGCTGCTGGTGCAGCAGCACTACAACACCTTCGCCGAGCGGATGAGCCAGTTCCCGGTGACCATCCGGCAGCTGTCCCGCTTCCAGACGCCGAAGGAGTCCGAGCGGACGTTGGAGATGATCGCCGACGGCACCGTCGACATCGTCATCGGCACCCACCGGCTGCTCCAGACGGCGACCCGGTTCAAGCAGCTCGGCATGGTGGTCATCGACGAGGAGCAGCGGTTCGGCGTCGAGCACAAGGAGCACCTGAAGACGCTGCGCGCCTCGGTGGACGTGCTGAGCATGTCGGCCACCCCGATCCCGCGGACGCTGGAGATGGCGATCACCGGCATCCGGGAGATGTCCACCATCGCCACCCCGCCGGAGGAGCGGCACCCGGTGCTCACCTTCGTCGGGGCGTACGACGACCGGCAGGTGGCCGCCTCCATCCACCGCGAGCTGCTCCGCGACGGGCAGGTCTTCTACCTGCACAACCGGGTCGAGTCGATCGACAAGGCGGCGCGCCGCATCCGCGAGCTGGTGCCCGAGGCGCGGGTCGCGGTGGCGCACGGCCAGATGGGCGAGGACGCGCTGGAGAAGGTGATGGTCGGCTTCTGGGAGAAGGAGTTCGACGTCCTGGTCTGCACCACGATCGTGGAGTCCGGCATCGACATCCCGAACGCCAACACCCTGATCGTGGAGCGGGCCGACCTGCTCGGCCTGGCCCAGCTGCACCAGATCCGGGGCCGGGTCGGTCGCGGCCGGGAGCGGGCGTACGCGTACTTCCTCTACCCGCCGGAGAAGCCGCTGACCGAGCACGCCCACGAGCGGCTGGCCACCATCGCCCAGCACACCGAGCTGGGCGCCGGCATGTACGTGGCGATGAAGGACCTGGAGATTCGGGGCGCCGGCAACCTGCTCGGCGGCGAGCAGTCCGGCCACATCGAGGGCGTCGGCTTCGACCTGTACGTCCGGATGGTCGGCGAGGCGGTGTCGGCGTTCAAGGGCGAGCGCCAGGAGGAGGAGGCCGACGTCAAGATCGACCTTCCGATCGACGCGCACCTGCCGCACGACTACGTCGGGGTGGAGCGGCTGCGGCTGGAGATGTACCGCAAGCTGGCCGAGGCCCGCGACGAGGAGCGGCTGCGCGAGGTGGTCGCCGAGATGACCGACCGGTACGGCGAGCCGCCCGCCCCGGTGCAGAACCTGGTCGCGGTGGCCCGGTTCCGCCTGCTGGCCCGCCGGTACGGGCTGACCGACGTGTCGATGCAGGGCAAGCACATCCGGTTCGGCCCGCTGCCGCTGCCGGACTCCAAGCAGCTGCGCCTCAAGCGCTACCACCCGGACTCGGTCTACAAGCAGGCCACCGACCAGGTCAGCGTGCCGCGGCCGAGCACCCGCCGGGTCGGCGGCGAACCGCTGCGCGACCAGGCGCTGCTGGAGTGGTGCGCGCAGCTCCTCTCCGACGTGCTGGGCGAGCCGGCGGCGCTGGCCGGGGCGTCGGCGTGAAGCGGTCCCGCCCGTGGTGGGCGGCGTCACACCGCCGTACCGGGCATGAGAGAGTGACCGGCATGCGTGCACGCCGTCTCATCGCCGCCGCCAGCGTCGCGGCTCTCGGTGTCCTCTCCCTCGCCGCCTGCGGGAAGTCCTCGCCCGACGTGGCCGCGTACGTCGGTGACCGGACCTACTCGGTCGACCGGGTGGACGCGATCTACGACGACGCCCAGGCGAAGTACGCGGAGGCGATCCGCCAGAGCGCGACGCAGGCCGGCGTCACCCCCGACGCGGAGCAGCTTCGCTCCCGGGTGACCCGGCAGGACGTGGTGAACCTGCTGGTCAGCATCGACCTGGGCAAGCGGGTCGTGGCCGAGCAGGGCCTCCAGGTGCCGGACCAGGTCACCCCGGAGCAGCTCGCGCAGCAGCTCCAGATGCCGCCGCAGGCCGAGTTCGCCAAGCTCTGGGGCGAGTGGGCCGACATCTCCATGGTGCTCAGCCAGAAGCTGCCGCCGGCCGAGCTCAGCGACGCCTCGGTGATGGCCGTCTACCACGCCATCGAGGAGACCGGCGGGATCCAGTCCGGGCTCTCGGTGGGCGAGGTGCGGCAGCTCTTCGGCGAGGGCGGCTTCGTCCGTACCGCGTCGGCGCTCAGCGCGGCGCTGGAGGAGGAGGCCGACAAGGTGGACCTGTCGGTCAACCCGCGCTTCCGGCCGCTCGGCGTCCCGTCCTGGGTCAACAAGGGCCAGGAGCTGGTCTTCTACGCCCTGCCGTACGTCGACGCCAGCGGCCCGGTGACCGACATTTCGACCCCCGAGCCGGTCACCACCCCGGCCGAGCAGACCGGGCCGGTGGCCCCCTGAGCATGTCCGCACGGATCGTCCTGCTGGTCACCTCGCCCCGGCTGCCGGCCGGCCTGCTGACCGCGGCCGCCTGGGACGTCGTACGCTCCGCGCCGGTGCTGGCCGGCGGGGAGAGCGCGCTGACCACGGCGGTGCGGGCGGCGGGCGCCGAGGTCACCGTGGTCGAGGCCGGCGCCACGCAGGCGCTGCTCGACGCGGTGGCGGCGCACGGCACGGCGGTCTGGCTGGCCGGTCCCGCCGGTGACGAGGCGCTCGCCCGGGAGCTGGGCCTGCGGCTGGCCCGCCAGCCGGGGCTGGCCGAGCTGGAGCTGATGTACGGCTCGTGGGACCCGCCCGGCGCGCGGCTGCTCGACGCGGTCGAGGTGATGGACCGGCTCGCCTCGCCCGGCGGTGACCCGTGGAAGCGCTCGCAGACCCACCGCAGCCTCGCCGGCTTCCTGCTGGAGGAGTGCTACGAGGCGTACGACGCGATCAGCGCCGACGACACCGACGCGCTCCGCGAGGAGCTGGGCGACGTGCTGCTCCAGGTGCTGCTGCACGCCCGGCTGGCCGAGGAACTGCCCGAGGGCGAGCGGTGGAGCGTCGACGACGTGGCCGGCGGCCTGGTGGACAAGATGGTCCGCCGCAACCCGCACGTCTTCGCCGGCGCGGAGACGGGCACGTTGGAGGAGATCGAGGCGAGCTGGGAGCGGATCAAGCAGGCCGAGAAGGCCCGCGCCTCGGTGCTGGACGGCATCGCGCTGAGCCAGCCCGCGCTCGCCCTGGCCGCCAAGATCCTGGACCGCGCCGGCCGGATCGGCCTCGCTGTTCCGCCCCCGCTGGCCGACACCCAGGTCGACCCGGAGGCGCGACTCGGTGCCAGCCTGCTGGCCACCGTCGCCGCCGCCCGGCAGGCCGGCATCGACCCCGAGGCCGCCCTGCGCCGCACCACCCTCGCCTACGCCGACGCGGTCCGCACCGCCGAACAACCCCCCACCCCCTGACCCGACTCCGGCATTCCGCCCCCGGCAACCTCATGATCGACGCAAGTCGGTGGGCGGGTGCCGGGACGGTGCGGTCGGTAGGGTCGGGGAATGGAAGAGTTCGTGCCGCTGGCGGAACGCATCGTCGAAGCGTTGCTGGAGAGCCGCCCCGGGCTGGCCACCTCCGCCGGTGACCACCGGTACGACGATCGGCTGCCCGATCTCTCCCCGGAGGCCGTGAAGGCCGACCAGGCGATGCTGCGGGAGGCCGCCGACGCGCTCTCCGAACTCGACCCCGACGCGCTCGACGTGGCGGAGCAGGTCGACCACGCGCTGCTCAGCGCCTTGGTCGACCGGGAGCTGTTCGAGCTGGGCGAGATCCGCGGGTACGAGTGGGACCCGCTGCGGCACAACCCCGGCCCGCTGCTGCACGCGGTGCTCGCCCGCCCGTACGCCCCGGTCGAGGAGCGCCTCACCCACCTGGTCGGGCGGCTGTCGGCCGTACCCGATGCCCTGGCGACCGCGCGCGCGACGCTGCGCGACATGCCCCGGATCCACGCCGAGACGGCGGTGGGGCAGTTCACCGGCACGGCGGCGCTGATCCGCGACGAGGTGCCGCTGCTGCTGGCGCAGGCGCCCGCCATGTTCGACCGGGTGGAACCGGCCGCCACCGGGGCGATCGCGGCGCTGGAGGAGTTCGTGGCGTGGCTGCGCATCGGTCTCGCGGCCGACGCCGGCCCGGGGCGCGACCCCCGGCTGGGGCGGCGGCGCTGGGAGGCGCGGCTGTGGCACACCCTCGACACCGAGCTGGGCGCCGCCGAGGTGCAGCGCCGCGCCTGGGCAAACCTGGACCGGGTCACCGAGGAGATCCGCGCCGCGGCCGTCGAGCTGGTCGGCGGCCCGGCCGACGACGAGACGGTACGCCGGGCGCTGGACCTGCTCGCCGCCGAGCACCCCGACAATCACTCCATCGTGGACCTCGCCTCGACCACCCTGGACGAGGCGGTCGACTTCGTCCGGGGCCGTGACCTGGTCACCCTGGTCGACGATCCGTGCGTGATCCAGGAGATGCCCGAGTTCGCCAGGGGCGTGGCCGTCGCCTACTGCGACTCGCCCGGCCCGCTGGAGACGGCGGCGCTGCCCACCTTCTACTGCATCTCGCCCACCCCGGCGGACTGGCCCGCGCACCGGGTGGAGTCGTTCTACCGCGAGTACAACGATCACATGATCCGCAACCTGACCGTGCACGAGGCGATGCCCGGCCACTTCCTCCAGCTCGCCCACGCCCGCCGGTACGCCGGCCCGACCCGGGTCCGCCCGCTGACCGAGTCCGGGGTGTTCATCGAGGGCTGGGCGGTCTACACCGAGGAGCTGATGGCCGGCCTCGGCTTCGGTGGCCTGCCGGTGCGGTTGCAGCAGCTCAAGATGCAGCTGCGGATGACCATCAACGCACTGCTGGACCAGCTGGTGCACTGCGAGGACATGCCCGAGGCGGAGGCGATGGCGCTGATGACCGGGCGTGGCTTCCAGGAGGAGGGCGAGGCGGCCGGCAAATGGCGGCGGGCGCTGCTCACCTCCACCCAGCTTTCCACGTACTTCGTGGGCTACAGCGAGATGGCCGACATCGCCGCGGCGCGCCCCGACGGGGTGTCGGTGCGCGAGTGGCACGACGCGATGCTGGCGCACGACTGCCCGCCGCCGCGCCACCTTCGCACCCTGCTGGGCGTCTGACCCGGCTCAGCGCCGCCTGGCGGTCACCGCCGCGTCGATCAGCCAGCGCGAGATGGAGTACGCCGGCGGCAGCTCCGCCGGCAGCGCGTCCAGCGGGAACCAGCGCGCCTCGGTCAGCTCCCGCTCGTCCACCACCGGTTCGGCGGACGGGTCGGCGGCGGTGGCGGTGAAGCCGGTCAGCAGCGTCCCCGGACCGGACATCGCCCAAGGCTGGCTGCCGAAGTACGCCACCCGGTCGACGGCGAGCCCGACCTCCTCGCGGACCTCCCGGCGTACCGCCGCCTCCAGCGTCTCGCCGGCCTCCACGAACCCGGCGACCAGCGCCCACAGCTCCGTCGGCCCGTAGGCGTGCCGGACCAGCAGCAGCTCGTCGGGGCCGCCGGCCGGGGCGGGGCGGGTGATCGCGGTGAGTACGGCGGCGGAGAGCCGCATCGGCACGTACAGGTCGCAGCCGGGGCACCGCCGGGCGGTCTCGCCGGGCACGTCGGCCAGTTCGGCCCGGCACGCCCCGCACCACCGGTGGGTACGCCGCCAGGTGACCACGGCCAGCGCCCGCCCGGCCGCCGTGGCGTACGGCTCCGGCAGCTCGGCGGCGAGCGACCGCCAGCTGCGCCAGCGCCCCCACGACTCCGCGGCCTCGACGACGTCGGCCGCCCAGGCGGGCACGTCGTCCAGCGTGCCGACCGGTACCCAGGCGGTGTCGGCGGGCAGCTCGCCGACGCGGGCGAACCGCCCGTCGGCGCGGGTGAGCACCCGGCGACCGGAGACCGGCAGGGCCAGGTCGTCCGGCGCCGGCGCGGCGGTGCGGTCCGCCCCGGGGAGGAACCCGGGCGTCGCCGGTCCGGACGCCACCGCCGCTGCGGCGGGTGGGGTCGGCGGCTGCTCGGCGGCGGGCGGCCGGTGGCCGGCGGGAAGGTCCGGGGAGGGGGCGGTCACGAGGTGGCCGGTCGGCGGTCCACCACGCCCGCGCCCGGTGGCACCTCGAAGGTGGCCGGGTCGACCGTCTCGGTGTAGCGGGTCAGCGCCATCTCGGTCGGCGTGCCGTCGAGGGTGCCGGTGAAGCTGCCGAGCAGCCCCTCGGTGGTGACGCAGGTGGTGAAGTCGCCGGCCGAGCGCCGCACGTCGACGCAGGTGGCGTGGTGGCCGGCGACGGTGGTGTCGCTCTGGGTGACCTGGGCGCCCGGGTCGAGGGCGGCCTCGGTGAGCAGCGCCATCACGGCCGGCGGGGTGACCAGTCCCCGCTTGTCCGCCTCGGTGTAGACGACCACCGACGGCTTGCCGGCGGTCAGCTCCGGCGGCAGCACGGTGCAGGCGGTCCGGCCGCCGGCGTTCTCGCACCGGGTGACCGCCTCCTGGGTCACCGTGATCTTGCCGTCCGGCCAGGTGTAGGCGGAGCGCAGCGGCTCCTGCGTCTGCGCGATCGAGGCCGTCCGCCCGCCGGCGAACCGGTAGTCCGCGGCCCAGGTGCCGGTCAGCGCGCCGTCCATCCGGGCGGCCAGGTCGTTGACCAGGTCGGCCCGGCCCAGCGCCCGGCCGGCGTCGTCCAGGGTCTGGCATCCGGTCACCGTGAGCGACGCGGCGACCGACACGGCCAGCACGCGGAGGGTGGTCGATACGGCGGGCATGGCGACCAGCGTGGTCGATCGGGTCCACCCGACGCAAACCCGTTGCCGGTTGAGGCCCGAGAATCCGGGAATGTCCGTCTCACCCCGCGCGCCGGTGGGGATCCGGGGCGCGGTACGAACGGCGGGCGACGACGTGCGGCCGGCCGTCGCCCGATACGCTGCGTTCAACACCTGCCCCAGCCGCACCGTCGCGGCCCATACCGGATTCGCACACACGAACGAGGAGCGACTCAGTGGCAACCATCGAGGGAATCGTCGCCCGGGAGATTCTCGACTCGCGGGGCAACCCGACGGTCGAGGTCGAGGTCGGGCTCGACGACGGCACGATCGCCCGCGCCGCGGTGCCCTCCGGCGCCTCCACCGGCGCCTTCGAGGCGATCGAGCTGCGCGACGGTGACTCCGACCGCTACCAGGGCAAGGGCGTCGAGAACGCGGTCGCCAACATCGAGGACAAGATCGTCGACCAGCTCATCGGCTACGAGGCGAGCGAGCAGCGGCTGATCGACCAGAAGATGCTCGACCTCGACGGCACGGACAACAAGGCCGAGCTGGGCGCCAACGCCATCCTGGGCGTCTCCCTGGCGGTGGCGAAGGCCGCCGCCGGCAGCGCCGAGCTGAGCCTCTTCCGCTACCTGGGCGGCCCGAACGCGCACCTGCTGCCGGTGCCGATGATGAACATCCTCAACGGTGGGGCGCACGCCGACTCCAACGTCGACATCCAGGAGTTCATGATCGCGCCGATCGGCGCGCCCAGCTTCCGCGAGGCGCTGCGCTCCGGCGCCGAGGTCTACCACGCGCTGAAGTCGGTGCTGAAGAAGAAGGACCTCTCCACCGGCCTCGGCGACGAGGGTGGCTTCGCCCCGAACCTGCCGACCAACGCCGCCGCGCTGGACCTGATCGCCGAGGCGGTGGAGAAGGCCGGCTACCGGCTGGGCACCGACATCGTCTTCGCGCTCGACGTGGCCGCCACCGAGTTCTTCGACAACGGCACCTACACCTTCGAGGGCAGCGCGAAGTCCGCCGAGGAGATGAGCAACTACTACACCAAGCTCATCGGCGACTACCCGATCGTCTCCATCGAGGACCCGCTGTCCGAGGACGACTGGAGCGGCTGGGCGACCCTGACCGCGGCGGTCGGCGACCGGATCCAGATCGTCGGCGACGACCTCTTCGTGACCAACCCGCAGCGCATCGCCCGGGGCATTGCCGAGAACGCCGCCAACGCGGTGCTGGTCAAGGTCAACCAGATCGGTTCGCTGACCGAGACCCTGGACGCGGTGGACCTGGCGCACCGGGCCGGCTTCAAGTGCATGATGAGCCACCGCTCCGGCGAGACCGAGGACACCACCATCGCCGACCTGGCCGTCGCCACCGGCTGCGGCCAGATCAAGACCGGCGCCCCGGCCCGCTCGGACCGGGTGGCCAAGTACAACCAGCTCCTGCGGATCGAGGAGGAGCTGGCCGACGCGGCGCGGTACGCCGGCGCGGGCGCGTTCCCGCGTTACCGTTCGGCCTGACGCGCTAAGCCTCGGGGGAGGGGTGTGACGATGCAGCAGCGCCGCACACCGGGCGGTCAGCGCCCCGCCCGTCGACCGACCGGTCGGCCGGGCGGGGCCCGTGGCGCCCGGCCGACCGTGCGCGACAGCGGGGTCCGCGCCGAGCCGCGGGCGGCCGCCGGCCGGACGCGGGGCGCCGAGGGCGTCCGCTCCGCGAGCCGCCCCGCCGCCGCCCGTCGTACGGCGGCCGGCGGCACCATCAAGCGGCTCACCGCACCCCACCCCCGACGCTTCACCGGCCGGGCCACCGTGCTCTTCGCGGTGCTGATCGCGCTGGCCCTGGCGTACACCTATCCGGTCCGGGTCTATCTCGACCAGCAGGTGGACATCGAGCGGATGGAGGCGTCGCAGGCCGCGCAGCGGCAGCGCATCTCCGACCTGTCCGCCGAGGCGGCGAAGTGGCAGGACAAGGAGTACATCAAGATCCAGGCCCGGGAGCGGTTCTACATGGTCCCGCCGGGGGAGGTCCCGGTGATCGTGCTGAACGACCCGGAGGGCGCGGCCCGGGACGCCAACGCCGGCAGGCCGCCGGTCCCGCCGAAGACCCCCGACCCCTGGTACGACACGCTCTGGTCGAGTGTGCGGGCGGCGAACGGCGAGCGCCCCGAGAAGTGAGCACCACCCCAGCACCGAACGAGAGATGGGCACCGTGACTGTCGTACCACCGCAGGAGCCGGCGGCGGACTCCGTACCCCTGCCGCAGCGGGAAGCGGCCACCGAGGCCGACCTGGCCGCGGTGGCCGCGCAGCTCGGACGCCCGCCGCGCGGCACCCGGGCGGTGGCCCACCGGTGCCCGTGCGGGCTGCCCGACGTGGTGGAGACGACGCCGCGGCTGGCCGACGGCACGCCCTTCCCGACGCTGTTCTACCTGACCTGCCCCCGCGCGACGGCGGCGTGCAGCCGGCTGGAGTCGGCCGGGCTGATGAAGGAGATGGCCGACCGGCTCGCCGAGGACCCGGAGCTGGCCGCCCGCTACCGCGCGGCGCACGAGGACTACCTCGCCCGGCGGGAGGCGATCGGCCAGGTGCCGGAGATCGCCGGCATCTCCGCCGGCGGGATGCCGGGCCGGGTGAAGTGCCTGCACGTGCACCTGGGGCACGCGCTCGGCGCCGGGCCGGGGGTCAACCCGTTCGGCGACGAGACGCTGGCGCTGGTGGAGAAGTGGTGGGCGGCCGGGCCGTGCGTGGACGTGCCGGCGGCGGAGTGACGTGAGCGCCGCCGACGAGATCGTCGTACGCCGGGCGCGCACCGGTGACGTGCGCGGCATCCGGCGGCTGGTCGACACGTACACCGACGACCGGCGGCTGTTGAGCAAGGCCACCGTCACCCTCTACGAGGACGTGCAGGAGTTCCGGGTCGCGGTGACCGGCGACGGCACCGTGGTCGGCTGCGGCGCGCTGCATGTGATGTGGGAGGACCTGGCCGAGATCCGGACGGTGGCGGTGGACCCGGTGTGCCGGGGCCGCAAGATCGGCCACCGGATCGTCGGCGAGCTGATCGACGCCGCAAGGGAGTTGGGCGTCGCGCGGATCTTCGTGCTCACCTTCGAGACCCGGTTCTTCGGCGCGTTCGGCTTCACCGAGATCGACGGGGCACCGGTGCCGCAGCCGGTCTACGAGCAGCTGCTGCGCTCGTACGACGAGGGCGTCGCGGAGTTCCTGGACCTGGAGCGGGTCAAGCCGAACACGCTCGGCAACACCCGGATGCTGCTGCGCCTGTAGTCCCTGGATCGCCCTCCTCACCGGCCTCGGCGCCCGCCGGGCATCTCGACACCACGGCGCCGCCCCGGCGTGTCGCGCCGCCCGAGGCATGACCCTTCTCAGCGGTATGCCTGAGAGTCACAAATATGCCTGACAGGCATACCGCTCAATCAGGTCCATGCCCCTGTCGCCGTCCGTCCGCTCGCCGCTCGGCCGCCGCGGAGGTGGCGGCGCGACCCCGGGGCCGGGGCCGGCAGGCTGCCGTAGGGTTGCTGCCGTGACGACGCGTGTGGCCGCCATCGACTGTGGGACCAACTCCATCCGCCTGCTGGTCGCCGACCTGCCCGACCCGTCCGCCGGCGCGCAGGCGCCGCTGGTTGACCTGAGCCGCCGGATGGAGATCGTCCGGCTCGGCCAGGGCGTCGACCGGACGGGGCGGCTCGCCGCGGAGGCGATCGAGCGGACCCGGGTGGCGCTGGCCGACTACGCCGCCGAGATCGAGAAGCTGGGCGCCGAGCGGGTGCGGATGTGCGCCACCTCCGCCTCCCGGGACGCCGCCAACGCCGGGGACTTCCGGGCCATGGTCGAGCAGACCCTCGGTGTCGCGCCCGAGGTGGTCACCGGCGACGAGGAGGCCCGGCTCTCCTTCACCGGCGCGGTCCGGGGACTGCCCGCCGACGCGGAGCCGCCGTACCTGGTGGTCGACATCGGCGGCGGCTCGACGGAGTTCGTCGTCGGCACCCGGGAGGGCGGGGTGCAGGCGGCGATCTCGATGGACATCGGCTGCGTCCGGATGACCGAGCGGCACCTGCACGGCGACCCGCCCACGCTGGACGAGATCGCCGCCGCGCAGGCCGACATCGCGGTCGCGGTGGACCGCGCGCTCGAGGCCGTCCCCGGCCGCCAGGCCGCCACGCTGGTCGGCCTCGCCGGTTCGGTCACCACCGTCGTCGCCATCGCCCAGGGCCTCACCGAGTACGACCCGGAGCGCATCCACCACGCCCGGGTGTCGTACGACCGGGTGGCCGACGTGACCGCCGACCTGCTGGCGAAGACCCGTGACGAGCGGCTGGCCATCCCGGTCATGCACCCCGGCCGGGCCGACGTGATCGGGGCGGGCGCGCTGGTGCTCCGCGTGATCATGGAGCGGGCCGGCATGCCGTCGGTGGTCGCCTCCGAACACGACATCCTCGACGGCATCGCCTGGAGCCTCGCCCCGCAGGGCCAGCGTCAGTAGTTCACTGCGACGGCTGGCGCGTCCAGTCCGACCAGTGCCCGCGCCCGTCCCGGGAGCCGCCCGACAGCGAGTCGGCCCGGTCCGAACGATCGGGCCAGTTTGCACCGCTGGTCCGAACCAGCTCCGGCTCCGGCGTCGGGTGTGGCGTGTTCAGGCCGAGACCGTCCACGCCCAGTGGGCGGTCCCGTCCCGCTGCGGGCGGGATGATCTCGTCCGGTACCAGCGCGGCGGGTGCGTCGGCGGCGGGCTGCGGCCAGCGCTGCCAGCGGCGGATGCTCACGACCCCGACGAGTAGCAGCGAGCCCACCAGCAGGGTCGTCCCGGTCCGTACGGGGGCCGCCAGGTCGATCTGGTGACCGCTCACGGTCAGTTTGTGGTCGAGCAGTCTCATCACCGCGGCCGGGCGGATCAGTAGGCCCAGGTAACTGGCCGAGTAGACCAGCCCGGTCAGCGCCGCGCCCAGCGGGGAGATCCGGAGCGTGGCGATGAGCCCGAGCAGGATCCCGGCAGCCGCCAGCACCAGGGCGGGTTGAACGAAATCACTGCTGTCCAGCGCGCCGCCATCCTGTGCGTTGGCGAACGCCTGTGCTGACCGGTCCTGGCCGAGGGCGAACAGGATCCAGGCCAGCGGACCCACGACGGCTGCGGTGATCACGGTTCGGATGTGTCGCATCCGGGCAAGGTACCGATCTTGATCGTGGATCAGCAGGCCCGCTAAGCGAAACTTAATTCGCAGGCCGGGCCTGGGACAGGGCCCGGGCGAGGCGGAGTGTTCTTGACGGTACTACGCAATCCGCACTACTCTCGAATCCGTGGATACCACACAGCTCCTGAAGGGTGTGCTCGATCTCGCCGTGCTCGCCGTGCTCAAGGACGAGGACGGCTACGGTTACGACATCCTGCGCCGGCTCCGCGAGGCCGGTCTCGACGAGGTCGGTGACGCCTCGGTCTACGGCACGCTGCGCCGGCTCTTCGGCGCCGGCCTGCTCACCACGTACGTGGTGCCCAGCGAGTCCGGGCCGCACCGCAAGTACTACGCGTTGAACGCCGCCGGCCGGGATCAGCTCACCCGCTCCGGCAAGACCTGGCGCTCGTTCGCCACCACCATGGACAGACTGCTCGACGATCGGGGGATGGCGGCATGACCGTCACTGGGCAGGAGATCACGGACTACGTGGAGCGGGTGCGGGCCGCGCTGGCCGACCTGCCGCCGGCGGTCCGCGAGGAACTGACCGAGGACCTGCCGGAGCATCTCGCCGAGGTCGCCGCCGAGTCCGGCGGCTCGTTGGTCGAGCGGCTGGGCGAGCCGGAGGCGTACGCGGCCGAGTTGCGCGCCGCGGCCGGCGCGGGCGAGCGGTCCGCCGGCCGGCTCGGCCTGGAACAGCGATTCGGCGCCGTCGCGGGCCGGGTCCGCGTCCGGCTGTCCGGCCTGGACACCCGGCTGGGCCCCCTGCTCGGGTACGCCTCGGCGAGCGAGTTCCTCCGCCTGCTCCGCCCGGCGTGGTGGGTGCTGCGTGGTTACCTGGCGGCGTCGCTGCTGGGCGCGATGACCGGCGCGCCGCTGGCCGTGGTGCCCCGGGTGGGCAGCAGCGCGATGGCCGGCCTGGTGCTGCTGGTCGGCTGCGTGCTGGCCTCGATCTGGCTGGGCCGCCGGGCCGGCGAGCTGCGCCGTTGGCCGCGCTTCCTGCTGCGCGCCGGCACCCTGGTGCTCGTCGTCTTCGCCCTGGCCGCGCTGGTGCAGGTGGACGAGCGGGCCCGCTGGCACGGCGACTACGGCTACGACCCGATCTCGGTGCGCAACCCGTACGACGAGGTGCAGGACGTCTTCGTCTACGACAGCGAGGGGCGGCTGGTGGAGAACGCCCGGCTCTTCGACCAGAACGGCACCCCGATCCGGTTGGGCTGGCCCTCCTGCACGGACCCGGCCCTGCCCGACGTCAACCCGGTGCAGCGCGGCTACCCGTACTGCCCGGAGCAGGCGCCGTTCCGGCCTCGCCCGCCGGCCCAGGTGCCGGTCCCGCCGGGCACCGCCCCGACGACCGCCGCACCCTCGGCCACCGCGACGCCGACCGGTGCCGCGCCGACGCCGACGGTGAGCGCACCGGCGCCGACCGGGGGCGCACCGGGCCCGACGGTGACCGCGCCGGCCGGGCCGACCGCTCCGGCGCCCGTCCCGACGAGCTGAGGATCGATCCTGGGAAATAGCTGAACGGATGAGGGGAACGGGACAGCGCATCTCGATCTTGGTGGCTACGGTGTCGTCTGCTCGTCCACCCCTCGGAAGGATCCTCAGTGTCAGAGCAGGTAGCACCGCCCTCCGCGCCGCAGGCCGCGCAGCCCGAGCAGCTCGCGCAGCCCGACCCGGCCCCGCAGGCCGACGCGGCTCCGCAGGCCGATGCGGCCGCGCCAGCGGCGAAGGGATCCGGCGGCCGCAAGGCGCTGGCCATCATCGGCGCGGTGGTCGTGTTCCTGGTCGTCGCCGGCCTCAAGTTCGGCCTCGGCACAGCCATCGGGAGCTTCCTGAACTCCGACGAGACCGCCGAGGCCAAGGCCGGTGACTGCATCGCCGAACTGCCCGCGGTCACCGGCACCGAGGGGCGCTCGGTCAGCAGCGCCGAGGTCGTGAAGTGCACCTCGACCGAGGCCGTCTACACCGTGGTCGGCCGGGTGGAGGACCAGACCGAGGCGCAGGCCAAGAGCGGTCAGGCCTGCGAGCAGTACATCAAGGCCGGCGAGGACGGCTACGTCTTCTACAACATCGCCCCGGGCGGCAAGGGCTACCTGCTCTGCCTCACCAGGAAGGCCTGACCGGCCGGGACCACGAGGGCCGGATCGGCCTCGGCACGACCGTCGGACGGCGGCGCGGGAAGCCCCCGCGCCGCCGTCGTCGTACGCCGGTTCACCATGCGGTGAACGGGAGGTATATGCCACTGTTCTCGCGTCTTCCCGGCGCGCTCACGGCGTGGCAGGCTACCGGCACGTAGGACCACTGGGCGACCAGCCAACGATGACTGACCGCTAGGAGGACGGCCGATGGGCGAGATGGTGAGCTACGCCAGCAACGGTGGGACGAGCGAGGGGTATCTCGCGATACCCTCCGGCGGTGCGGCCAGCCCCGCGGTCATCGTCATCCAGGACTGGTGGGGTCTGGTGCCCCACATCCGGTCGGTCGCGGACCGCTTCGCCGAGGCGGGCTTCGTCGCCCTCGCCCCGGACTTCCGGCACGGTCAGCCGGCCAGCAAGCCGAGTGAGCCCCGGCAGATGCTGAACAGCGCGCAGATGGACGAGGCGGCGGCGGACATCGCCGTCGCCGCGGACTACCTGGCCGGTCGTCCCGAGGTCACCGGCAAGGTCGGCTGCGCGGGGTTCTGCGCCGGAGCCAGCCTGGCCCTCTGGGCGGCCACCCGCTCCGAGCGGATCGTCGCCACCGCCGCCTTCTACCCGCGGCTGCCGTGGGAGGCGATGCGCTCCGAGTGGAGCGACTACGCCGGCAAGGCGGCGGTCATCCACTGCTCCGAAGCGGACGGTCTCTCCGCCGCGGACGGCGTACAGACCGTCCGCCGGGCCATCGAGACGGCCGGCGGCACCTGCCAGACCCACGACTACCCGGGCACCGCGCACGCGTTCTTCAACGAGGACCGGCCGGAGAACTTCGACCAGCGGGCCGCCGCCACCGCCTGGGCCCGCACCCTGGAACTCTTCCGGGCCAAGCTTGGCTGAGCCCCGTACCCCCGCAGAGGTGGTCGCCCGCGCCGCGCGGGCGACCGACCTGGCCGACCTCGACGGCGCGGTCAGCAACTGCTTCGCCTGCCCGCGCCTGGTCTCCTGGCGGGAGGAGGTCGCCCGGACGAAGCGGGCGGCCTTCCGCGAGCAGCACTACTGGGGTCGCCCGGTGCCCGGCTTCGGCCCGTCGGACGCCCGGATCGGCATCCTCGGGCTGGCCCCGGCCGCGCACGGCGGCAACCGCACCGGTCGGATCTTCACCGGCGACCGGTCGGGCGACGTGCTCTTCGCCGCCCTGCACCGCGCCGGCCTGGCCAACCAGCCGACCAGCGTGGCCGCCGACGACGGGCTCACGCTGCGGGACACCCGGATCTTCGCCGCCGTGCGGTGCGCGCCGCCGGACAACAAGCCCACCCCGGTCGAGCGGGACACCTGCGCGCCGTGGCTGCACCGCGAGGTCGGGCTGATCCGGCCCACCCTGCGCGTCGTGGTCGCGCTGGGCGCCTTCGCCTGGGCCGCGTGGTGGCCGGTGCTGCGCGACGTGTACGGCGTCCGCCCGCCCAGCCCGCGACCGGTCTTCGGGCATGGGGCACACTGGTCCGGGACGGCCGCCCCCGAGCTGCTCGGTTGCTACCACGTCAGCCAGCAGAACACCTTCACGGGACGGCTGACACCATTGATGCTGGACGACGTGTTCGCCCGGGCGAAGCAACTCGCCGGGGTGGACTGAGGCTGCGTGGGGCGGTGGCGATGGACCTCGGCGTGCTGCGCAGGTGGTGGCCCGTCCTCGCGGTGACCCTCCTGCTGGCCGCCGCGGCGCTGGCCGCCGGGCACTCCTCGATCGGCGCGAGCCGTATCCCGCCCGCCGCCAAGCAACTCCCGTACGTCCCGGACTATCCCTCCGCCGCGCCGGCCCCCTCCATTCCGATCGAGCCGCGCGCCGGTGCCGAGCGGACTCAGGCTGACATCCCGCAGTGGATCGCGACCGCGGCGATCGTCCTGCTGGGCCTGGCCATCCTGCTCGCCCTCGGCTACCTGGCCTGGACGCTGATCCGGGGCGCCCTGCGCCGCACCACCCGGGCCGTCCCGGCCGCCCGGGCCCGGCGCACCGCCGAGGGCACCGCCCGCGAGGTGGTCGCCGCCCTCGACGCCGGCCTGGTCGAGCTGGACGACGCCGACACCGACCCGCGCACCGCCGTGATCGCCTGCTGGGTACGCCTGGAGGAGGCCGCCACCGAGGCCGGCGTGCCACGGCGTACCGGGGACACCCCGACCGACCTGGTCACCCGGCTGCTGCGGGGCGACCCGGCCGCCGGGGTGCCCGCCATCGCCAGCGCCGACGTGCTGGACGGGTTCGCCCACGTCTACCGCGAGGCCCGGTACGCCACCCACACCGTGGACGCCCGGATGCGCGACCAGGCCCGGGCGGCGCTGCGCCGGCTGCGCGGCGAACTGACCGCCCTCGCCACCGCCGTCGAGGAGGTGCCGGCGTGAACGCGCGACCCGTCGAGCCCCGGGCGGTGCGGTCGTGACCGAGCGCACCGGCCTCGACGACCTGCTCACCTTCGAGGAGGAGCCGCCGCCGCGCGCCGGCCGGCAGCGCGGCGGGCGGGGCCGGGCGGTGCTGCGTACCCTCGCGGTCGCCGCCGCCGTCACCGCGGTGGTCCTCGCCGTCCTGCGCGCGGTCGGCCTTCAGGTCTCGATCTGGATCGTGGTGGCCGGCGTGCTGGCGGTGCTCGCCGTCCGCCGGGTCACCGCCGGCCTCGCCCCGCCGCCCCCGCCCCGCGCCGGCGGGCGCGTCCTTGGCGGTGAGGAGCCCGACGCCTGGAACTGGGGCGCCCGGGACGCCCTGCGGACCGCCATCAACGGGTGGGAACGGCCGCTGGACTGGTCCTCGGGCAACCGGGAGCGGTTCACCGAGCGGATCCTGCCGCGGCTGGGCGAACTGGCCGACGAGCGGCTGCGCCAGCGCCACGGCCTGACCCGCGAGTCCGACCCGGCCCGCGCCCGCACTCTGCTCGGGGAGTCGCTGTGGACGTTCCTCAGCACCCCCTCCCGCCGCCCCCCGTCGCCGCGCGACCTCGCGGCGATCGTCGCCGAACTGGAGAAGATCTGATGAACGACGTGGACCGCATCATCCCCGCCTCGGAGGTAGGCCACCTGGCCCGGGCGGTGCTGGACGCGGTCGGTCAGGTCGTGGTCGGCAAGCGGGAGTCCCTGGAGCTGGTCCTCGCCGGCATCCTGGCCGGTGGGCACGTGCTGCTGGAGGACCTGCCCGGCCTGGGCAAGACGCTGACCGCGCGGTCCTTCGCGCAGGCCCTCGGCCTGGACTTCCGCCGCCTCCAGTTCACCCCGGACCTGCTGCCCGCCGACGTCACCGGCTCCTTCCTCTACGACCAGCGCAGCGGTGACTTCTCCTTCCGCGCCGGCCCGCTCTTCACCAACCTGCTGCTCGCCGACGAGATCAACCGGACGCCGCCGAAGACCCAGTCGGCGCTGCTGGAGGCGATGCAGGAGAAGCAGGTCTCCGTCGAGGGCGTGACCTACCGGCTGGACGAGCCGTTCCACGTGCTCGCCACCGCCAACCCGATCGAGTACGAGGGGACGTACCCGCTGCCCGAGGCGCAGCTCGACCGGTTCCTGCTGCGGGTGTCGTTCGGCTACCCGCAGCGCGAGGAGGAGTGGGACGTGCTGCGCCGGCGGATGGCCCGCCGCCGCGAGGAGTCCGAGATCAAGCCGGTGGTGGACGCCGCCACGCTGCGCGCCATGCAGGCCGCGCTGGAGGACGTGGTGGTGGAGGACTCCGTCGGCCGGTACATCGTCGACCTGACCGCGGCCACCCGCGAGCACCCGTCGGTGCTGGTCGGCGCCTCCCCGCGCGGCTCGCTGGCGCTGCTGCTGCTGGCCCGCGTCCGGGCGGTCTTCGCCGGCCGCGACTACGTGGTGCCGGAGGACGTCAAGGAGGTGGCCGCCCCGGCGCTCGCGCACCGGATCACCCTGCGGCCGGAGATGTGGCTGCGCCGGGTCGATCCGTCCTTCGTGGTCGGTGAGGTGCTGGAGCAGACGCCCGCCCCGGCCAGCGGCGCGCTGCCCAGCTACGCGGCCGGCCGGCCGGGGCGCTGACGACCGTGCCCACCGACGAAGCGGCGGAGCCGACGGCGGGCTGGGCGCCCACCTGGGCGCTGGGCCGGGCGGTACTGCTCACCGGGGTGCTGCTGATCGCCGCCGTGCTGCTCGGCCGGGTCGACCTGGTCGTGCTCGCCGCGCCGTTCGCGCTCGGCACCGCGTACGCGCTGCGCCGCCGGCCCACCGGCGCGCCGCAGCTGGAGATCCTCGCCGACGACGCGCACCTGGTCGAGGGCGGCGCGATGGCCGGCACGGTCAGCGTCGGCAACCCGGACACCGTGGCGTACGACGTGGCGGTGGTACGGGCCCGCGTCTCGCCGTGGCTGCGGGTCGAGCGGGTCGGCTTCGGCGGGGCCGGCGTGGACGTGCGCCGCTCCGGCGGCGCGGACCGCCCCTTCGTCACCTCGATCCCCAGCGGCCGGGCCGTCGACCTGGAGCTGTCCGGCACCGCGCGGCGCTGGGGGCGGCACCCGATCGGCCCGGCCGGCGCGCGGGTCGCCGCCGCCGACGGGCTGCTCGTCTCCCGCGCGGTGATCACCGACCCGGTGCGGATGCGGGTCTATCCGGAAACCGAGCAGTTCGAGGCGGTGGAGGCGATGCCCCGGGCCGCCGGGCTGGTCGGCGCGCACCACTCGCGCCGCCCCGGCGAGGGCGGCGAGCTGGCCGGCGTCCGGGTCTTCGGGCCCGGCGACCGGCTGCGCCGCATCGACTGGCGGGTCTCCCTGCGGGCCCGTCAGCTGCACGTGGCGGCCACCCTGTCCGACCGGGACGCCGAGGTGGTGGTCCTGCTCGACGTGCTCGCCGAGGCGGGCCGCTCCGGCGGGGTGAAGGGCACCGCGTCCGTGTTGGACACCACCGTCCGGGCCGCCGCCGCGATCGCCGAGCACTACCTGCACCGGGGTGACCGGGTGGCGATGCTGGAGTACGGGCCGGCGGCCCGCCGGCTGCGCCCGGCCACCGGCCGCCGGCAGTACCTGACGGTGCTGGAATGGCTGCTCGACGTGCGGGCCGAGGCCTCCCCGCACGAGCCGTACGACCAGGTCTTCGGGCCGCAGGTGCTCTCCGCCGACGCGCTGGTGGTGGTGCTCACCCCGCTGCTGGACGAGCGGTCCGCACAGATGCTGGCCCGGCTGGCGCGGGGCGGCCGGTTCGTGGTCGCGGTGGACACGCTGCCCACCGACCTCGCCCCGCCCGGCGAGCGGGGCTGGGCGCCGGTGGCGTTCCGGCTGTGGCGGCTGGACCGGGACACGATGATCGCCCAGCTGCGCGAGCACGGCGTGCCGGTGGTGCGCTGGGCCGGCGCGGGCAGCCTGGACCAGGTGCTGCGCGACGTGGCCCGGCTGGCCACCGCCCCGCGGGTGGGTGCCCGATGAAGGCGGTCACGGAACGGGTGCGGGCGTTGCGGGCGGCGGCGAACCGGGTGAGCCTGGCGCCGCTGCTGGTGCGCGCCGGCATCTTCCTCACCGTGCTGGTCGGCCTGCTGCTGGCGTACCCGGTCGAGATGTTCTCCGCGCGGGCGTTGCTCGTCCTCACGGTGGTCGCGGCGCTGCCGGGGGTCGCCCCGCGCCGAGGGTGGCCGACCTTCGCCGCCCTGGTCACCGTGGGCGGCTGGGTGATCGCCTCCGCCGGGTACGACCGGCCGATCGCGCTCTGGCGGCTGCTCGCCGTGGCCGCCGCCCTCTACCTGGCGCACACCCTCTGCGCGCTCGCCGCAGTGCTGCCCTACGACGCCGTGGTCGACCCGGATCTGGTGCTGCGCTGGCTGAGCCGGGCCGGCGTGGTGATCCTCGCCACGGCCGTGGTCGGGGTGATCCTGGCCTGGCTGGGCGAGATCGGCGGGGGTGCCGGGTTTCAGGCGGCGACGGTGGCCGGACTGCTGGTGGCGGTGGGGTTGAGCGGGCTGCTGGGCTGGCTGCTGCGTCGCGGATAGCGGGACGGCTCCGGGACGTTGCGCAGGTCACAGGGGTTGTGCTCCGTCACAGAAGGGGGTCTCGGACGGGATTACCCGAGCCGCCCGGGGAAAGATAGATGACGTGAATCCGAAGCGGATCCTTGTCGTGGGTGCCGGGCACGTCGGCCTGTACGCCGCTCTGCGCCTTTCCAAGAAGCTGAGCTCCCGTGAGGCCGAGGTCGTCGTCGTCGACCCGCAGCCGCACATGACCTACCAGCCGTTCCTCCCCGAGGCGGCGGCCGGCAACATCTCGCCCCGGCACTCCGTGGTGCCGCTGCGGCGGGAGTTGCGCCGGTGCAAGGTCGTGGCGGGCGCGGTGACGCGGATCGACCACGACCGCAAGACCGCGGTGGTGCAGCCGATCAGCGGCCCCACCCGGGAGATCCCGTACGACCACATCGTGGTGGCCCCCGGTTCGGTCTCCCGGACGCTGCCGATCCCGGGCCTGCACGAGCACGGCATCGGGTTCAAAACCATCGGTGAGGCCATCTACCTGCGCAACCACGTGCTGGACCGGCTCGACGTGGCGGCCGCCACGCCGGACCCGGCGGTCCGTCGCTCGGCGCTGACCTTCACCTTCGTCGGTGGTGGTTACGCCGGCATCGAGGCGCTCGCCGAGATGGAGGACATGGCCCGGGACGCGCTGCGGTACTACCCGGAGCTCAAGCCCGAGGACATGCGCTGGGTGCTGGTCGAGGCGACCCAGCGGGTGCTGCCCGAGGTCGACCGGGACATGGGCGCCTACACCGTTCAGCAGCTGCTCAAGCGCAACATGGACATCCGCCTGGACACCCGGCTGGAGTCCTGCGTCGACGGCGTGGTCAAGCTCTCCGACGGCGACACCTTCCGCTCCGACACCATCGTGTGGACGGCCGGCGTGAAGCCGTCGCCGATGCTCGACGCGACCGACTTCCCGCGTGACGAGCGCCGGCGGGTCACCTGCCTGCCGACGCTGCAGATCGTCGACGGCGACCGGGTCGTCGAGGGCGCCTGGAGCGCCGGCGACTGCGCCGCCGTGCCGGACCTGACCAAGGAGCCGGGCAACTACTGCTCGCCGAGCGCCCAGCACGCGGTGCGGCAGGCGGCCCGGATGGCCGACAACATCGCGAACGTGATCCGCGGTCGCGAGCCGGTCAACTACAAGCACAAGCACGCGGGCAGCGTGGCCAGCCTCGGCCTGCACAAGGGCGTCGCCCAGGTGTACGGCGTGAAGATGACCGGCTGGCCGGCCTGGTTCATGCACCGGACGTACCACATGAGCCGGATCCCGTCGTTCAACCGCAAGGTCCGGGTCGTGGTCGACTGGTCGCTGGCGTTCTTCCTCAAGCGTGAGGTGGTGGCCCTCGGCCAGCTGCACGACCCGCGCGAGGAGTTCGCCGAGGCGTCCCAGCCGGTCGGCGCCGGCCGCCCGGTCTGATCCCGTTCACGACGAAGGCCCCCTCCCGGCACGGGAGGGGGCCTTCGTCGTATCGGGGGCCGGTCAGACCCGCCAGGTCCAGGCGTCGGCGATCCGGGTGCCCGGGCCGTAGAGCTGCACCAGGGTGCGGCGCAGGCTCTCCGCGTGCGGGGCGTCGTCGGTGACCGCCACGCAGGAGGCGCCCCAGAAGTCGGCGTCCGCCCGGGCCTGCCGGCGCTGCTCGTCACCGATCACCGGCTCGTCACCCCGCCGGGCCACGTCGGCCAGCAGCGCCGAGGTGGGCTGCTTGTAGGTGCCCATCGCGGCGGTCCCGTCCCGGCCGTACGGGCCGATGAAGAAGCCCTCCGGGATGCCGAACGCCCCGTCGGCCGCCGCCGCCCAGCGCATCGGCCAGGGCTCCTTGGGGGTGGCGGCCGGCACCGGCACCAGCACCCCGCCGGGGCGTACGCACTCGCGCCAGTGGCCGCCGGTGATGAACTCGGGCAGCGCCGGGCGGTCGGTCGTCGGCAGGGGAGCGGGAAAGACGGTGAGCAGGGCCGCCCCCACCGCGGCGGGGACCAGCCGCCGGCCCCGACCGGGCTTCCGCAGCGCGCGGTCCACCGCGAGCACCAGCAGCGTCGCGGCCAGCGGCAGCAGGGTCAGGCCGAACCGCATCGGCAGCGCGCCGTCGATCACCGGCAGGCCGGCGAGCAGCGCGTACGGCCCGGGCACCGCGGTGCGGGTGCCGTCGAGCACCACCTCGGGGCCGAGCGACAGCGCGCCCATCGCCAGCGCGCCGGCGACGCACGCCACCACCACCGGCCGGCGCCCCAGCCAGAGCGCGCAACCGGCGGTGACCAGCAGCAGCGGCAGGCCGAGGAAGGTGTTGTACTCGGCCGGGCCGGTGGTCAGCCGGGCCGACGAGTCGCTGCCGACCACCGACAGCGGGGAGATGGTCCACCAGCTGCGCAGGTCGGCCGAGAAGTAGTGCGGGCTGAACATGCCGTCGGCCACGCCCTGCGGCCCGGCGAACTGGAACCACAGCGGGTAGCCGAGGACGAGCAGGGACAGCCCGGCGGCGAGCATCAGGCCGCCGGCGAAGCCGGGCAGCGCCCGGCGCAGCAGCTCGCGGTCCGTCAGCGCGTACGCCACCGTCATCACCAGCAGGGTGACCGCGGTGAGGAAGAGCACTTCCTCGCCGATGAAGACCTGCGCGGTGACCGCGGCGGCCAGGCCCAGCGCCGAGGTGACCAGCCGCCGCCGGTCCGGCCCGTCCAGCGAAGCCCGGCCGGGGTCGGCCGCGCGGAGCATTCGCACGACCAGCCAGACGATCACCGGCACCAGCCACTGGGCGGTCATGTGCAAATGGCTGTTGGACTGGGACACCATGCCCGGGCCGAAGCCGCACAGACCGGCGCCGAGCGCCGCGGCGAGCCGGTGGGCGCGCAGCGTACGGGTGTAGAGCAGGTACCAGGCGACGGCGGTGCCGGCCAGGTTCACCCCGGCCAGCAGGGCGAAGGTGACCGGCGCGCCGAAGAGCAGGGTGACCGGGGCGAGGAGCACGCCGAGCGCGATGACCGTGGTGTTGGTCATCAGGTTCACCCCGTCCGGGCTGTTGAGCCGGTCGGTGAGCAGGCCGAAGTCGCCGAGCACGGCCCGCGAGTCGACCGCCAGGAACCACTCGTAGAGGGTCTGGTCCGCCGGGTTGAGCGCCAGCACCCGGCCGCTCGGGTCCGGCCAGAGGCCCTGGGTGAGCCAGCCGGCGAGCAGCGCGAACGCGAGGCCGACGAGCAGGCCGGTGCGGTGCCGGGCGACGGACGCCCGCCAGCGGGTGGCGCGGGATCCGGGGGTGGCCGGCTCGGCGAGGCCGACAGCCAGGTCGGGGTCGGCGTCGGACGCCGTACGGGCTGCGCTGGTCACGGGCTCGACCCTAGTGCGGCACCCGTGACGGGGTACGCCGGGTCGCCGGTGAACGGTTACGGTGACACTGCACCGCGCGTGTCGGCGCGCCGGTGCCGCCCGCCCGGGTGGTGGAACGGCAGACACGGCCGCCTTAAAAGCGGCTGCCGAAAGGCGTGCGGGTTCGACCCCCGCCCCGGGCACACTCAGCTTTCCCTCAGCCCGCGCACGGGCGCGCAGGTCGCTGGATGCGTTTACTCTTGTAGGGCACGTCGTGCGTGCGATGACCCCCTGAGGGAGGCCTGAGAAGTGAAGACCTCGAACCCGGTGCTGGCCCGGCTCGGCCAGGCGGCCGAGCGGGAGCGTTCCGCCGGGTACGCCCCGCCCGGGCAGTACGGCTACGGCCAGCCCGGCATTCCCCAGCAGCACCCGGGCCAGCCCGGCTACCCGGTGGCCCCGGCTGCCGGCACCATGACCATCGACGACGTGGTCGTCAAGACCGTCGCGCTCCTGGGCATCCTCGGCGTCTCCGCCGCGGCCGCCTGGGTGCTGGTGCCGGACAGCCTGATCTACACGGCCTGGATCGGCGCCGCGATCGTCGGCGTGGTCCTCGGCCTGATCATCTCCTTCTCCCGGATCGCGAACCCGGCGCTGGTCGTCGCGTACGCGGTGGTCGAGGGTGCCTTCGTCGGTCTGGTCAGCAAGGCGTACGAGACCGCCTACGAGGGCATCGTGCTCCAGGCCGTGGTGGCCACCTTCGGTGTCTTCTTCGTGATGGCCATGCTCTACAAGGCGAAGGTCATCCGGGCGACCCCGAAGTTCGTCAAGGGCATGATCGCGGTGATGGCCGGCCTCTTCGCCGTCATGCTGATCAACTTCGTGCTGGCGGTCTTCTTCGACATCAACACCGGCCTGCGCGACGGCAGCCCGCTGGCCATCGGCTTCAGCCTGGTCTGCATCGTGGTCGCGTCGCTGAGCTTCGTGCTCAGCTTCAAGGAGGTCGAGGACGGCGTCCGGATGGGGCTGCCCCAGCGCTACTCCTGGACGGCCGCGTTCGGCATCGTGGTCAGCCTGGTCTGGCTCTACCTGGAGCTGCTCCGCCTGATCAGCTACTTCCAGGGCGACGACTGACCGTCGGAGCCCTTGGCGCCCGCCACCGCGATTCGCGGCGGCGGGCGCCGTCGTCTGCGCAGCCGGTCGCGGCCGTATCCCGGCCCGGCCGTTTCCCCGCCGCCGGCGGGCCGTCCGGGGGAGAGTGACACCAGGGGGTACGGCTGGCGAGGAGGTGGCGGGTGCGCAGCGCCAACCCGGTCCTGGACCGGCTGGACGACAGCAGCCGGGAGCACCGGCTGCCCGGTGCGGGTGGCGCGGAGGCGGTGACCGTCGACGACGTGGTGGTCCGTACCGTCGGGCTGCTGCTGCTCACCGGCGCCACCGCGGCGGTGGCCTGGGTGGTCGTGCCGCAGGCGGTGTGGGTCCCGGCGGCGCTGGCCGGCACCGCCCTGGCCGGCATCGCGCTGCTCCTGGTGATCTCGCTGCGCGGCATCACCCACCCGGTCCCGATCATCGGGTACGCCCTGCTCCAGGGGGTGCTGCTCGGGGTGGCCAGCCGGGCGTTCGAGGCGGTCTACCCGGGCATCGTCGCGCAGGCGGTGGTGGGCACCTTCGGGGTGTTCCTCGGGATGGCGGTGCTCTACCGGGCCCGGCTGGTCCGGGCCACACCCCGGCTGGCCCGCCTGGTGATCGGCACGCTGATCGGGCTGCTCGCCGTCAGCCTGGTCAACCTGGTCTTCCGGCTGTTCACCGGCCGGCAGGGGGTGGAGATCTACAGCATCTCCGGCCAGGTCGGCTGGCTGCCGTACGTCTTCTCGGCGGTGGCGATCATCGCCGGGGCACTCAGCTTCATCCTCGACTTCGACCAGGTGGAGCGGTCGGTCCGCACCGGCCTGCCCCGCCGGTACGCCTGGCTCTGCGCGTTCGGGCTGCTGGCGGGGCTGATCTTCCTCTACTGGCAGATCCTGCGGCTGCTGAGCTACCTGCGCCGCTGAGCGGGCGCGGGGCGGGGCCGGCCGTAGACTCGGCGGCGATGAGCGCAGCGGAGTTGGACCGGGCGGTGGAGCTGCTGGTCCGTCAGGTGGGGCACTGGCAGCAGCCGCGGTGGGCGGCGATCGCCGAGGGGGGCAACGTGTCCCGTGCCGACCTGGTGCACCGGCTGGTGCAGGAGCTGGCCAACCTCGGCGCGGACGCCGAGGGAGAGCCGCGTCGGGGCGTACCCCGGTTGGACAACGACCTGGCGCTGGTCGACCAGCTCCGGGTGGTGGCGGCCGACCTGGTCGCGGCCGGGGCGCCGGACGCGACGCTGGCCCGGGCCGCCGCCGAGGTGGCGGCGACCCGCTCGGCGCTCTGACGCCTCACTTCTTCAGCCAGCGTCGTACCTTCCGCCGGCGGGCCCGGTCCCGGGCGGCGGGGAGCGCCCGCAGGTCCCGATCGGCCGCCGTGGCCTGCCGGGCGTGCAGCAGCCCGTAGGTGAAGGTGTTCTCCCCGTCGGCGTACGCGCGCAGCGCCTGGCGTCGCAGCACCTCCCGGGTGACCACCGAGTCGTGGTGCGTGCCGAGCAGGTCCTGGAGGTCCTTGAGCCGTTCCGCCAGGGCGGCGGCGGGCTGCCCCGCGTCCGGCTCGCGCACCTCGACGGCGTACCGGGCGGCCTTGTACGCCTTGCGCGCCTCGTGCAGCGCGACGTCCGTCTCCTGCGTCCGTTGCCCGTCGAGGGCCCGGTCCAGCCGGTCGTCGGCGCGGGTGACCGCCCGGCGGACCCGGCGGGCGATCCAGCGCGCGTCGACGGCACGGGCGGGCGGTGCCTCCAGCAGCCGGTCCAGTCCGGCCAGCAGCTCGGTGTAGCGGTCGGAGTCCAGCGTCCGGACCAGCTCGTCGAGGGCGGTGGCGAGGTCGGCGGCGAACCGCTCCGAGATGCGCGCCGCGACCGGGCCGAGGACCAGGTCGGCGGGTTCGGCACGGACGGCGTCGGTGAGCCGGGCGGCCATCACCTGCGCGTCGCGGACCGGCCCGAGCTGGCCGCCCAGCCAGCGGAGCTCGGCGCGCAGCGCCTCGCTGCGCGGACGGTCCCAGCGGCCGCGGAAGGTGCGCAGCGTGGCCCGCAGCCGCCGGACGGCGACCCGCATGTCGTGCACCGCGTCCTCGTCACCGTGCCGGGCCCCGGGATGGTTCGCGATCAGCACGTCGCGCTGGGTGAGGGCGTAGCGGGCGATCGGGTCTGTCGGAGCCGCGTCGGTGGCGGCGGCGAGCCGGCCGGCGAGCGCCCGGTGGGACTTGGAGACGGGAACCGGGCGGGCGCCCGCCTCGCGCAGCCGTGACTGCACCGCGTCGAGCAGCCGGTCGTCGCCGTCGACCAGCTCGACCTCGATCTCCCGCCACCCCTGCCGCTCGCCCGTGACCAGGTCCCGCCCGTCGACGGTGTCCTCGGCGACCTCGGCCAGCACCCGGCCCGCTGCGTCCAGCAGCCGTCGTTCCACCCGGTGGGTGGTGATCCGGGCCGCCGGTTCGACCGCCTGCCCGCGGGAGGCGGCCCGGAACAGCCCGACCAGTTCCGCCGGCGGGTCGAGCTCGTCCGCGCCGGCCGGGAACTGGTATTCGGTCCGGGCGCCCCCGGCCGCGCCGACCTTCAGGTGCCAGCCGGCGTCGTGGCCGCCGGTCCGCCGGCGCAACGCGAAGCCGCTGCGCGCCAGCCGCAGGTCCGGGGTGTCCACGTAGACCGCGTCCAGGTCGAAGGCGGTGGCGTCCGACATCGTCGCGACGCCACCGCACCCCGTCAGGTCCGGCAGCCGGAAGCCCTCGTCGGCGGAGTACTTGCGTTCCCGCTCCACCACCGTCGCCATGCGGATCCGATACCCGCGCGGACGACCGGCGAACCGGGGTTCAGCTGAGCCGCTCCAGCACCATCGCCATGCCCTGGCCGCCACCGACGCACATGGTCTCCAGGCCGATGGTCTTGTCGTGCCACTCCAGGGAGTTGAGCAGCGTGCCGGTGATCCGGGCGCCGGTCATGCCGAACGGGTGGCCGACGGCGATCGCGCCGCCCATCACGTTGACCTTCTCCTCCGGGATGCCGAGCTGCCGGTAGGAGGGGATCACCTGCGCGGCGAACGCCTCGTTGATCTCGACCAGGTCGACGTCGTCGACGGTCATGCCGGCCCGCTTGAGGGCCTGCCGGGACGCCTCGACCGGGCCGAGGCCCATGATCTCCGGCGACAGGGCGGTCACGCCGGTGGAGACGATCCGGGCCAGCGGGGTGAGCCCGAGGTCCTTGGCGCGCTGGGCGCTCATCACGATGACCGCGGCGGCCCCGTCGTTGAGCGGGCAGCAGTTGCCGGCGGTGATCCGGCCGTCGGGGCGGAAGACCGGCTTCAGGCCGGCGACGGCCTCCAGGGTGACCCCGGCGCGCGGGCCGTCGTCGGTGCTGACCACGGTGCCGTCCGGCGTGGTGACCGGGGTGATCTCGCGGGCCCAGAAGCCGTCGGCGATCGCCTTCTCGGCGAGGTTCTGGCTGCGCACGCCGAAGGCGTCCATGTCCTCGCGGGTCACGTCGTACACCTGGGCGAGGTTCTCGGCGGTCTGCCCCATCGTCAGGTAGATGTCGGGGAGCTGGCCGGCCTCGCGCGGGTCGGTCCACACCTGCGCGCCACCGGCCGCGCGGGCCTTGGAGCGCTCCTGCGCCTCGGCGAAGCGCGGGTTCTCCCAGCCGCCACCGACCAACGCCTGCGCCTCCGGCGGGAGGGCGTCGGAGTTGCCCCGGGCGTACCGGGAGACCGTCTCCACGCCGGCGGAGATGAAGACGTCCCCCTCACCGGCGCGGATCGCGTGCATCGCCATCCGGGTGGTCTGCAGCGACGAGGCGCAGTAGCGGGTGAGGGTGGCGCCGGGCAGGCCGTCGAGGCCCATCAGCGTGGCGACCACGCGGGCCATGTTGAAGCCCTGCTCGCCGCCGGGCAGGCCGCACCCGAGGTAGAGGTCCTCGACCTCGGTCGGGTCGAGCCCGGGGACCTTGTCCAGCGCGGCCTGGACGATGGTCGCGGCGAGGTCGTCGGGGCGGACCTCGCGCAACGAGCCCTTGAACGCGCGACCGATGGGGGAGCGGGCGGTGGCGACGATGACGGCGTCGCGGGACGACTCAATCGGCATGAGCCAACGTTAACTCGCCGGTAACTTGGCGCGGAAGCTGCCGGGGCGGCGGGAAATGTCACCCTGCCGCGGGCTCCCGCCCGCCCGTCCGCCGCCCGCTCAGTGGCGGGAGGCGCTGGTGGCCGCGGCGGCCACCGCCGGCAGCAGGGCGTGCGCCCAGACCCGGTAGCCGTCGGCGGAGGGGTGGAAGCCGTCGGGGCAGAAGGTCCCGGCGTCGGCGCGGAACACCGGCCCGGTCTCCGTGCCCAGGTCGACCACGCTGCCGCCGGCGTCGAGCACGGCCGCGGTCTGCGCCCGGGCGATCCGCCGGCCGGACCAGCCGAGCACCTGCCGCAGCGGCTGCGCGACGGCGCGGACCGCGCCCAGGTCCGGACAGGTGCCGACCACGACCTCGACCCGCGCGTCGCGCAGCCGGCGCACCGCCGCGCCGAGGTACGCCGCGGCCTCGCCCGGCCGGCGCATCGCGGTGGCGTCGTTGGCGCCGATCAGGATCACCGCCACGTCGGGGCGCTCGCCGAGCAGCGCCCGGGCCACCTGGGTGGCCAGGTCGGTGGCGCGGGAGCCGGAGACCCCCACGCTGGACAGGTGCACCTGCCGCCCGGTCGGTCCCTCGGCCAGCAGGTGGGCCAGTTGCCCGCCCACGGTCTCGTCGAAGCGTTCGACCCCCACGCCGAGCGCCGAGGAGTCGCCCAGCAGCACCAGCCGCAGCGGCGGGGCACCGGCCCGGCCGACCGTGGCGCGCAGCGCCAGGCCCAACTCCGGCTGGGCGTAGCTGCGGTTGCGGGCGGCGACGGCCTGCCCGGCGAGCACCGCCGCGCCGCCGATGGTGCCGGCGACCAGGGAGAAGGCCGCCGCCTTGCCGAGCCGGAGCGCCAGCTCCGCACCGATGCCGCGTTCGGTCATGACGGCACCTCCCCGTGCGGGACGTCGCGCCGGCAGGCGCGCTCCTGGCGGCGGTCGGCACGGGGCTCCGCCGCGCGGGGCCCGGTGGTTCGCTCGCTCATGCCGATCCCTCCAGTGTGGGTGAGTCGGTGGCGGGACCGGGTTGCGGCACCGCGCCGACGCCGAAGAAGGCCCGCCGGCGCAGGTGGGCCCAACGGCCGGCCGGCCCGCGGTCGCGACCCCGGACCTGGGTGCCGCTGACCTCCGTCCCGGCGTGCCGGGCCGCCTCCTGGGCGGCCTCCGGCAGCGACCGTACCCCCTCGCCGCGGACCGGCACCGGCCTGCGTTCCGCGCCGACGCCCAGCGCCGAGATCACGGTGGGCAGCAGCGCGGCGGCGGCCACCGCGTACCCCTCCGCGGACGGGTGGAACCGGTCCCAGGCGAACATCCGGGTGGGTTCGGCGACGAACCGGGGACCGAGCATGTCGCCGAGGGAGACCGTCCAGCCGCCCGCCTCGACCACCGCCACCGTCTGGGCGGCGGCCAGCTGCCGGCTCCACCGCCGGGCCAGCCAGCGCAGCGGCGGCTGGATCGGCTGGATCGCGCCGAGGTCGGGGCAGGTGCCGACGACCACCTCGCAACCGGCGGCCCGCAGCGCGCGGACCGCCTCGACCAGATAGCGCACCGCCAGCCCGGGCGGGGTGCGGTTGGTGACGTCGTTGCCGCCGATCAGGATCACCGCGACGTCCGGGTCGCACTCCAGCGCCGACTCGACCTGCGGCCTGAGCCCGGCGGAGAGCGATCCCACCACGGCGAAGCGGTGCACCCGGACCGGCCGGTGCAGCCGTCGGGACAGCCCGGTGGCGAGCAGCGCCCCCAGGGTCTCCCGGCGCCGGTGCACGCCGTAGCTGGCCGCCGACGAGTCGCCGAGCACCACCATGGTCAGCGGCCGGCCGGGGCACTTCGCGCCGTAGACGCCGTCGCAGCGGGGCGGGGGCGCCTCGGCCATCGGGATGGTGCGCCGGGCCTGGCGGGCCTGACCGAGCAGCACGCCGCCGGTCGCGACGAACGCCGCCGCGGTGGCGCCCGTGCCGATCGCCGCCATCCGGGCGATCTGGCGGGCGCGGTGCCAGCGCGGACCCGGTACGACGGAACCAGCCACCCCCATACCGCCACGTTATCGCGCCGGCCCGACACGCCGCTCTCCTCGGGCTGGCCGGTTCGTGCCTGGGAAGCGCCGCTTCTGGGTACCTGTCCGGTGACGGCGACGGCGACGGGCGCCGGAGGAGCAGGTCGCGGCGGGCTTGCGCACCCGCGTCACGCTGGTCGGGCGGAAAGGGGTCGGACAAGATGAGCAGGACGTTGAAGCGGAGCGCGGCGTTCACCGCGCTGTTCCGGGCACTGGCGGCGGGCGCCCGGGGCGGGCCCTCGCTGGGCGCCCGGCTGGCGGCGCTGCCCCGGATGATCAGGGCGACCGCCCGGGGCGAGTACGACGGCGGCCTCCGGCTGGCCATGATGACGGCGGCGACGGCGTACGTGCTGTCGCCGGTCGACGTGGTGCCGGAGCTGTTCCTGACCATCTTCGGCCTGGTGGACGACGCGGTCATGGTCACCTGGCTGGCCGGCAGCGTGCTGGCGGAGACCGAGCGCTTCCTGGAGTGGGAGGCGGGTCGCAGCTCCGTCATCCCCGGGCAGATGATCCCCTGACGGCACGTACCCTGGGCGACGAACGAAACGTCTGCCCGGCCGCCGGCGCCGGCGCCGCAACGAAGGGCACAACGAGGTGCAGTACTACGACAACGTCGTCGAGTTGATCGGCAACACCCCGCTGGTACGGCTGCGCAACGTCACCGAGGGCATCCAGGCCACCGTGCTGGCGAAGGTGGAGTACCTCAACCCGGGCGGTTCGGTGAAGGACCGGATCGCGCTGCGGATGGTGGAGGACGCCGAGGCCGCGGGCATCCTCAAGCCGGGCGGCACCATCGTCGAGCCGACCAGTGGCAACACCGGCGTCGGGCTGGCCCTGGTGGCGCAGCTCAAGGGCTACAAATGCGTCTTCGTCTGCCCGGACAAGGTCAGCCAGGACAAGCAGGACGTGCTGCGCGCGTACGGCGCCGAGGTGGTGGTCTGCCCGACCGCCGTCGCGCCGGAGGACCCGCGCTCCTACTACAACGTCTCCGACCGGCTGGCCCGGGAGATCCCCGGCGCCTGGAAGCCCAACCAGTACAGCAACCCGGCCAACCCGCGCTCGCACTACGAGACGACCGGTCCGGAGCTGTGGAAGCAGACCGAGGGCGGGCTCACCCACTTCGTGGCCGGCGTCGGCACCGGCGGCACCATCTCCGGCATCGGGCGCTACCTGAAGGAGGCCTCCGAGGGCCGGGTCAAGGTCATCGGGGCGGACCCGGAGGGGTCGGTCTACTCCGGCGGCACCGGCCGGCCGTACCTGGTCGAGGGCGTCGGTGAGGACTTCTGGCCGGAGACGTACGACCGGGGCGTCGCCGACGAGATCATCGAGGTCTCGGACAAGGCCTCGTTCGAGATGACCCGGCGGCTGGCCCGCGAGGAGGGCATGCTGGTCGGCGGCTCCTGCGGGATGGCCGTGGTGGCGGCCCTGGAGGTGGCCCGCAAGGCCGGCCCGGACGACGTCATCGTCGTGCTGCTGCCGGACAGCGGCAAGGGCTACCTGTCGAAGATCTTCAACGACAACTGGATGGCCCGGTACGGCTTCCTGGACAACTCGGGCACCGAGCCGACCGTCGCCGACGCGCTCGCCAGCAAGCCGGGCGGCCTGCCCGAGCTGGTGCACGTGCACCCCACCGAGACGGTCCGCGACGCGATCGACTACATGCGCGAGTACGGCGTCTCGCAGCTGCCGGTGCTCAAGGCCGAGCCGCCGGTGGTGACCGGCGAGGTGGCCGGCTCGATCGCCGAGAGGGACCTGCTCGACGCGCTCTTCACCGGGCAGGCGCACCTGCACGACACCATCGAGCGGCACATGGCCGAGCCGCTGCCGATGATCGGCGGCGGGCAGCCGGTGAGCGAGGCGGTCGGCCTGCTGGAGAAGTCCGACGCGGCGCTGGTGCTGGTCGACGGCAAGCCCAAGGGCGTGCTCACCCGACAGGACCTGCTCGCCCACCTCGGCGCGCGCTGACCCGACGACGTACCGCGGGGCCTCCTCCTGTCGGGGGGAGGCCCCGCGTCGTCGTACCGGCCGCCGGCCAGGACGGGACGGGATCGCTCAGCGGCTCAGCTCGGTCGGCACCGCGACCACGTCGACGAGGGCGCCCCGGCGCAGCACCGTCACCGGCAGCCGGGTGCCGATCGCCGGGCCGAGCATGAGCCGTTGCAGGCCCTGGCCGTCCCGCACCGGCCGGCCGCCGGCGGAGAGGATCACGTCACCGAGGTAGATCCCGGCCTGTCCGGCCGGGCTGCCCGGCACCACCTCGACCACCCGCAGGCCACGGCGCTGGCCGGTGCGCTCGGCGACCTCCGGCGGCAGCGGCACCGGGACGCCGGCCACCCCCAGCCAGGCCCGGCGCACCCGGCCGCCGGCGATGAGGTCGTCGATGATCTGCCGGGTGGTGGCGTTGATCGGGACGGCCAGCCCGAGGCCGTAGCCGGCGACGGCGGTGTTCACCCCGATCACCCGGCCGGCCGAGTCGGCCAGCGCGCCGCCGGAGTTGCCGGGGTTGAGCGCGGCGTCGGTCTGGATGACGTCCTCGATGAGTCGGGTGACCCGGCCGTCCCGGGCCGGCAGCGACCGGCCCAGCCCGGACACCACCCCGGCGGTGACCGAGCCGGCCAGCCCCATCGGGTTGCCGACCGCGACCACCAGCTGGCCGATCCGCAGGGTGTCCGCGTCGCCCAGCTCCACCGGCGGCACGGTCGCCTCGTCCACCCGCAGCACCGCCAGGTCGGAGAGCGGATCCGCCCCGACCACCCGGAACCGCGCCTCGGTGCCGTCGCCGAAGGCGGCCGAGCCGTCCCGGGCGCCCTGCACCACGTGGGCGCTGGTCAGCAGCAGGCCGTCGGTGCCCACGGTGATCGCGGAGCCGGCGCCGGCCCCGCGCGCGGTCCGCACCGACAGGGCGGCCACGCTGGGCAGCACCCGGGCCGCCACGCCGGTGACCACCCGGGAGTACGCGTCGAGCGCGGCGTCCTCCGCCCGCTCGGTGTGATCGGTGTCCATGAACCCGGCAACGCCCTCGCATCGACGGGCATGCCCCGATCAGCTCAGAGCGAACGGGGCGGGTCAGAGCGGTCGGGCGTACCGGACCTGCGGGACGACGATCGGGCCGAAGTGCTCGTCGCGCCGGGTGCCCTCCGGCGTCCAGCCGCCGCGCTCGTAGAAGCGACGCGCGTCGAGGTTCTGCGCCAGCACCCAGAGCACCGCCCGGGACCAGCCGCGCGACCGCATGGCGTCCAGCGCGTCGACCATCAGTTCGCGGCCGGTGCCCCGGCCCCGCTCGTCGGGGTCGAGGTGGATGGCGTTGAGCAGGCCGGTGGCCGGGTCGCCCTCGTCGTCCGGGCCCAGGTAGCTGAAGCCGACCAGCCGGCCGTCCCGCTCGGCCAGGGTCATCCGGTGGTCGTCCCGCTCCCAGCCGAACCGCTCGACCCAGTACCGGCCCATCGCCTCGGCCGACGGGTCGGCCAGCGCCTCCGCCGGCAGGAACGAGGAGTACGCGGCCACCCGCGACCGCCGGTGCAGGGCCCCGACCGCCATCAGGTCGTCGACGGTGGCGGGGCGCAGCGTGAGGGTCATCCGGCCGAGGCTACCCGGCGGGGTGGGACCGGCACGGTGGTCAGGTCCTCGGCGATGACCAGGTCGCCGGCGAAGTGCCGGCGGGCCTCGTCGGCGAAGCGGCGCAGGTCGCTGTACCGCTGGGAGAAGTGGGTGAGCACCAGCTTGCGTACCCCCGACTCGGTCGCCACCCGCGCGGCCTGAGCCGCGGTCAGGTGGCCGGCCTCGGCGGCCAGGGCGGTCTCCGACTCCAGGAAGGTCGACTCGATGACCAGCAGGTCGGCGTCCTCGGCGAGGGCGTACACCGCGTCGCAGAGCGCGGTGTCCATCACGAAGGCGAACCGCTGGCCCGGTCGGGTCACGCTCACCTCGTCCCGGGTGACGCGCCGCCCGGCCAGGTCGAGGTGGCCGACGCGGAGCAGCTCCCCGACCGCCGGCCCGGCGATCCCGTACGCGGACAGCCGCTCCGGCAGCATCCGGCAGCCGTCCGGCTCCACCAGCCGGTAGCCGTACGTCTCGATGGAGTGCCGCAGCCGGCGGGCCTCCAGCGTGCCCCCGCGTACGGTGATCCGCTGCCCGTCCGCCTCGATCGGCTCGACGACCAGCTCGGCGGTCTCGTGGAAGGAGGTGGCGTGCCGCAGCCGGGCGAAGTACTCGGCGCCGCCGGCCGGGAAGTGCACCGCCACCGGGTGCGGCACCCGGTCCAGGGAGAGCCGCTGGATGGTGCCGGGCAGGCCGAGGCAGTGGTCGCCGTGGAAGTGGGTGACGCAGATCCGGGTCAGGTCGGTGGCGGTGACCCCGGTGTGCAGCAGCTGCCGCTGGGTGCCCTCGCCCGGGTCGAAGAGGATCACCTCGTCGTCCCAGCGCAGCACGTACCCGTTGTGGTTGCGCTGCCGAGTGGGGGCCTGGCTGGCCGTCCCGAGCACCACCAGCTCGCGCATGGACAAGGCGGCCTCCCCGCTGAGCTGACCGGTCCGGCCGGGCCGGACATGAAGCGACCCCCGGGGCTTCCGCGCTCGCGCGCGGGCCGGCTGGACTGGGCCGGCACCCCGGGGGTCGGGTGGCTGTCGTGGTTTCGCCGCACCGCTGCCACACGGTCTCGACGATGGTGCAGATGCCCGCCTCGCGGCGGACGGGTGTCACTGTCGAGGACAGCGGCTAGCGGACAGCCACCTCACGAGTCCGATTGCTATACAAGTCTGGACCACCTCCTTTCCCGTGTACGGCCACGCTATCCAGTCCCGCGGGGCACCGGCAACGGATTTCGATCACAGCCCGGACGGAAATGCGTCGGGCCCGCCCCGCCCGCCGACGGGCACCGGTCGGGGCGGGATCAGGAGGCGTCGGCGATGCCGATCGGGCCCTCCCGCGGCCCCTCCTCGCTGGCCGGCTGCACCGCCAGCGACGGGAAGTCGGCCAGGTCGCCCTCGGGCTCGGCGTCCCACTCCGGGAAGACCAGGTCGCTCTGCAGGTAGAGGCAGAGCAGCTGGGTGAGGTGGCGCAGCCCGTCCAGGTGGGTGCGCTCGTGGCCGTGGGTGGCGTCCACGCCGAAGCCGAGCAGGGCCACCCGGGCGTGCGCGCCGGCCTCGACCGCCGCCGCCACGTCCGAGCGGTAGTAGTCGAAGACGTCCCGGACCAGGTCGACGCCGTGCTCGCGGGCGATCGAGGCGAGGTTGCGGGTCAGGTGGTAGTCGAACGGGCCCACCCCGTCGCCCATCGCCAGGGTGGCCGCGTCCTCCCGGGACTGCTGGCCGGGGGCGACCACCGCCGCGTCCACCGAGACGATCTCGGCGACGTCCGGGTCGAGGCCGTGGCTGGCGCCGTGGCCGATCTCCTCGGTGACGGTGACCAGCAGGTGCGCGGTGACCGCCGGGGTGATCCCGGCGTCGACCATCGCCTTGAACGCGGTGAGTACGGCGGCCACGCCGGCCTTGTCGTCCAGGTGCCGCGACTTGACGTACCCGCTGGGGGTGATCGTCGGGTTGGGCAGGAACGCCACGAAGTCGCCCGCGTCGATGCCGAGCGCGCGCAGGCCGGCGATGTCGTCGACCGGCTCGTCGAGCCGTACCTCGACGTGCTCCCAGCCGACGCCCTGCACGTCGACGTCGTCGTTGTAGCGGTGCCCGCTGGCCTTCAGCGGCAGCACCTGGCCGGTGATCACCCGGTCCAGGTCGTCGGTGAAGACCCGGACGTGCGCGCCCTCGGCGAACCGGGCGCTGTGCGTGCCGATGGTCTTCAGCTCCAGCCGGCCGTTCTCCTTGAGCCGCTTCACCATGCCGCCGATGGTGTCGGTGTGCACCACGATCGCCCGGTCGGCACCGGTCTGGCGGGGGCCGGGCAGGCAGGCGCTCAGCGCCCCGCGCCGGGTCAGCGTGGAGGAGATGCCCAGCGCGGAGAGCCGCTCGCCGACGTACTGCTGCACGTGGTCGGTACGCCCCGACGGGCTGGGGATCTCCAACAGCTCCAGCAGCACCTGGCGCAGGTAGTCCAGGTCGATCTCCAGTGGCTTCGGGCTCACGCGGCGGCTCCCGGGCCGGCCGGGCTCCAGAGCCGCTGCGGGGCCCGGGTGCCGGGGAAGAGCAGGTCGACGAAGCGCTCGGCGGTCGGCTGCGGCTCGTGGTTGGCCAGCCCCGGCCGCTCGTTGGCCTCGATGAAGACGTGCTCCGGCCGGTCCGGCGCCGGCACCAGCAGGTCCAGCCCGGTCACCGGGATGTCCAGCGCCCGGCTCGCCGCCACGCAGGCCTCGGCGATCGCCGGGTGCAGCTCGGCGGTCACGTCGTGGATGGTGCCGCCGGTGTGCAGGTTGGCGGTCCGGCGTACGGCCAGCACCTCGCCCTCGGGCAGCACGTCGTCCATCCGGTACCCGGCCGCCGCGACCACCTCGCGGGTCATCTCGTCGACCGGGATGCGGGACTCGCCCCCGGTGGCGGCGGCCCGGCGGCGGCTCTGCCGGTCGATCAGCGCGGCGATGTCGTGCACCCCGTCGCCGGTCACCTGCGCCGGCCGGCGGACGGCGGCGGCCACCACCTCGTGGTCGATCACGATCACCCGCAGGTCCTCGCCGTCGCGCAGCTCCTCGATCAGCACGTCCGGGCAGAACCGCCGGGCCAGCTCGACCGCCGTGGTCAGCGCCTCGGCGGTGCGCACCCCGACGGTGATGCCGTTGCCCTGCTCGCCCCGCGCCGGCTTGACCACCACCGGCCCGACGTCGGCGAGGAAGGCGAGGTCGTCCGGGCCGCCGGTGGCGGTCCGGCCGCGCGGCACCGACAGCCCCGCCTCGCTGAGGATCCGGCGGGTGACCCGCTTGTCGTCGCAGCGGCTCATCGCCACCGCCGAGGTCAGCTCGGACAGCGACTCGCGGGTGTGGATGGTCCGGCCGCCGCTGGTCAGCCGCAGTTCCCCCCAGCGCGGGTCGGTGACCTCCACCCGGATGCCGCGCCGCATCGCCTCGTCGGCGACGATCTTCGCGTACGGGTTGAGGTCGTCGTACCCGGCCGGGGTGGCGGGCAGGAAGAGCCGCTCGTTGATCGGGTTCTTCCGCTTCACGCAGAGCGTGGCGGTGCGATGGAAGCCGAGCCGCTCGTAGAGCCGGATGGCGCCGGAGTTCTCGGCGAGCACGGAGAGGTCGACGAAGGCCCGGCCCCGCTCGTCCAGCCGGTCGGCCAGCCCGGTCAGCAGCGCCTGGCCGGTGCCGGGCGGCGCGGTGTTGAAGTCGACGGTCAGGCACCAGAGGCTGGCGCCGTTCTCCGGGTCGGCGAAGAGCGCCACGTGGTCCACGCCGGTGATGGTGCCGACGATCTCGCCGGTGGCGTCCTCGGCGACCAGGTGCAGGAAGCGGTCGGTGCCGGCGTTGTCGACCAGCACGTCGACCGGCGCGGTGACCATGCCGTTGCGGGCGTAGATCCGGTTGACCGCGTCCGCGTCGTCGGCGTCGCGCAGCGGCCGGATCACCAGGGAGGGGACCTCGCCGTCGCCGTCGGTGGCGGCCGGACGCCGCTCGCCCAGCGGCAGCCGGTAGGTCAGCGACGGGTCGATGAACAGCTCGTCCGGGAGGCGGGACACCAGCACGTGCGGGTCGCGCAGGTAGATGCAGATGTCCCGGGCGCCGGCCGCCTCGGAGCGCAGCACGTCCGCCACCGCCGCCTGGTCGGTGAAGGTCTGGCCGAAGACCAGCCGCCCCCAGCCGCAGTCCAGCACCACGCCGGCCTCGTCGGTGCTGCGCGGGCGCGGTGCCGGCGTGCCGGGCGCGATCGGATCGCCACCGGGGCCGATCCGCTCCCGGTGTCGGCCCGGCAGCCGTTCCCGGTCGGTGGTCGTCACCGTGTCGGTCATGGTCAGTCGATCCCGTGGCTCTGGAGCCACATTTCCAGGAGTCCCAGCTGCCACAGCTTGTTTCCGTTCAACGGGGTCAGTTCGGCGTTCGGGTCGGTGAGCAGCGCGTCGACGTAGTCGGCGCGGAACAGGTCGCGGCGGCGGGCGGCCGGCGCGGAGAGCGCGTCGCGTACCCGGTCGAGCAGCTTGCCCTCCAGGTGGGTGAGGCCCGGCACCGGGAAGTAGCCCTTGGGCCGGTCGATCACCTCGTGCGGCAGGACCCGGCGGCCGATCTCCTTGAGTACGCCCTTGCCGCCCTGGGCCAGCTTCAGCTCGGGCGGGCAGCTCGCGGCCAGCTCCACGAACTCGTGGTCGAGGAACGGCACCCGGGCCTCCAGCCCGTGCGCCATGGTCATGTTGTCCACCCGCTTCACCGGGTCGTCGGTGAGCATGATCTGGGTGTCGATCCGCAGGCCGGCGTCGACCGCGGTCTCCGCCCCCGGCCGGGCCAGGTGCGCCGCCACGAACTCCCGCGCCGGGTCGCCGTCGGCCAGCCGGTCCGGGTTGAGCACCCGCGCCAGGCCGGCCGCGTCCCGGTCGAAGAACGCCTTCGCGTACGTCTGGAGCGCCTGCTCCCGGTCGATGCCGGCCAGCGGCGGGTACCAGTGGTAGCCGCCCAGGATCTCGTCGGCGCCCTGCCCGGACTGGACCACCTTGACGTGCCGCGACACCTCCTGGCTGAGCAGGTAGAAGGCGACGCAGTCGTGGCTGACCATCGGCTCGCTCATCGCCGCGACGGCCGCCTCCAGCGGCGGCACCAGGTCGCCGGCGGCCACCTTGAGCTGGTGGTGGTCGGTGTCGAAGGTCTTCGCGATCAGATCGGAGTAGACGAACTCGTCGCCCTCCCGGCCGCCGACGGAGTCGAAGCCGATGGAGAAGGTGGACAGCCCGGACTGCCCCTCGCCGGCCAGCAGCGCGACCACCAGGCTGGAGTCCAGGCCGCCGGAGAGCAGCACGCCGACCGGCACGTCGGCGACCATCCGGCGGCGCACGGCGGTGGTCAGCGACTCCAGCAGGGCGTCCTGCCAGTCCTGCTCGGACCAGTCGGCCCGTTCGGAGGCCCGGGTGAAGGACGGGTCCCAGTAGACCCGCTCGTGGGTACGGCCGTCGGGCTCGTAGACCCGGACGGTGGCCGGGGGCAGCTTGGTGACGCCGCGCAGGATGGTCCGCGGCGGCGGCACGATGCTGTGGAAGCTCAGGTAGTGGGCGAGCGCCACGTGGTCGATGGCGGTGTCCACGCCGCCGCCGGCCAGCAGCGCCGGCAGGGTGCTGGCGAAGCGCACCACGCCCGGCGTCTCGGCCAGGTAGAGCGGCTTGATGCCGAGCCGGTCCCGGGCCAGCACCAACCGGCCGGTGTCCCGCTCGGTGATCGCGACGGCGAACATGCCGATCAGGTGGTCGACGAAGTCGAGCCCCCACTCGGCGTACGCCTTGACGACGACCTCGCTGTCGCCGGAGGAGAAGAAGCGGTGCCCCTTGGCCTGCAACTCCTCGCGCAGCTCGCGGTAGTTGTAGACGCATCCGTTGAAGACGCCGGTGAGCCCCGAGTCGGGATCGACCAGCGGCTGCCCGCTCGCCGCCGACAAGTCGATGATCTTGAGGCGTCGGTGCCCGAGCGCGACCGGCCCCTGCGACCAGACCCCGCTGTCGTCCGGGCCCCGGTCGCTCATCGTCGCCGCCATGCGCTCCACCGCCGCGACGTCGGCCCGTGAGCCGTCACGGCGGAACTCCCCAGCCAGTCCGCACATGCCAGGGAATGCTGCCAGAGGTTGTTGCAGCTCGCCTGTTGAGCCGATGTCGATGGCGTTACGTGTTTGCTAAGATGCCCGCCGCTTGTGTGCGGACCCGAGGTCATCGCCGACTTTCCTGCCGGCGGCCGGGTGCGTGCCCGAATCGGACCGGGCCTGCGGTGTGACAAACACCGCAGGCCCGGAACCGGACATCAGGTCGATCAGCCCCCGGTGCGGGCCACGCCGACCGGGCAGCTCAGCCCGTTGGGGCCGTGGTTGCAGTACCCGTTCGGGTTCTTGGTCGGGGCGAGGTACTGCTGGTGGTAGTCCTCGGCGAAGTAGTAGTTACCCAGTGGCGCGATCTCCGTGGTGATCTCGCCCTTGCCGGCCCGCGCCACGATCGGCGCGAACGCGTCCCGGGACGCCTCCGCGGTCGCCCGCTGCTCGTCGGTGGTGGTGTAGATCGCCGAGCGGTACTGGGTGCCCACGTCGTTGCCCTGGCGCATGCCCTGGGTGGGGTCGTGGTTCTCCCAGAAGACCTTGAGCAGGTCCTCGTAGCTGATCTTCGCGGGGTCGTAGACCACCTGGACCGCCTCGGCGTGCCCGGTCATCCCTGAGCAGACCTCCTCGTACGTCGGGTTCGGCGTGGTGCCGCCCGCGTAGCCGGCGGAGGTGGTGATCACCCCGGGCAGGGTCCAGAACAGCCGCTCGGCACCCCAGAAACAGCCCATGCCGAAGACGGCGACCTGGGAACCCTCCGGGAACGGACCCTTCAGCGTCGACGGCAGCACCTCGTGCCGGTCACCGATCGGCATCGCGATCGGGCGACCCGGCAGGGCCTGGTCGGGGGTGGGCAGTTCGGCCTTCAGACGGCGAAGGAACACGGTGGGTCTCCTCTCGTACCTCTCCCCGCCTGCAACACCGCCGGGCCCCGGTTCCTTACCCGGGCCTGGCGGAATCAGGCAGCGGCGGGCGCGAGGGCGGCGGCGACCCGGTCGGCGTACCCCTGCGCCTCGGCGTCGTCGGCGTAGCGGGTGCGCGGCCAGAAGAAGCCGCGCAGGCCGTCGCCCTTCGTCCGGGGCACCACGTGGGTGTGCAGATGTGGGACGGACTGGGACACCTTGTTGTTCATCGCCACGAACGTCCCACCGGCCCCCAGACCGGACTCCACCGCCACCGCGAGCCGCTGGACCAGGCCGAAGTAGCCCGGCAGCGCCGTGGCCGGCACGTCGGTCAGGGTGATCAGGTGGGTGCGGGGCACCACCAGCACGTGGCCCTTGAAGACCGGCCGGGTGTCCAGGAAGGCGACGCCGTCCGGCTCGTCGGCCACCCGGAACGCCGGCACCTCGCCCGCGACGATCCCGCAGAACACGCACCCGCTCATCGGGCCAGGCTAGTACCGGCGGCCGCTGCCCGCTCGCACGGTGATCACAGCTCGTCGAGGTAGCTGTCCCACTCGTCGTCCCGCGGGCCCTGTGGCCCTGTCTCCCCGTTCGCCAGCCGCCGTCGGATGTCGGCCTCCCACCGCCCGGCCCAGCTCCGCAGCTCATCGATGTCCGCTTGGCTCAGCCCGTAGGACAGGAAGGCGCGTGGATCGCGTTCGTCAATGGCGCCGAGCCGGTCGGCCAGCTCCTCCAGCGAGAACCCCGCCGTGTGTCGTGCGCCGAAAGCCTCCAGGTCCTTCCAGCCGAGTTGGGCGTTCGCCGCATGGATGTCGATGAAGTCGCGATGCGCCGCCCGGTCATGCAGCGCCCGCATCTTGAGCCCGACGGCGTCGTCGAAGGCGAGAACGGGACCGATGCTCAACCGGGCCGGCGGTGCGAGCGCCTCCTTGAGCAGATCCACCTCGCACGCCGCCGTGCCGGACGAGATGACGAGTCGGGCCATCCGTGGCGTGGCCTCGATGACGCGTACGGAGAACCCGGCGTCCGTGTAGGCCGCCGCGAGCCGGTCGACCACCGTCGGAAGCGGCAGCGCGGTGGCCGTGGCGAAATCGATGTCCTGCGACGGCCGGCTCACCAGCCCGTGCGCGCACATGGCGTAGCCGCCGGCCAGCACCAGGCCAAGGTCGTCGCCGGCATTGAAGCCGACCTCGACGAGCTGGCGGTGCAAGGCGTCCATCAGGCGGTGGAGAGATCGGGCAGCCGGCGCTCCCAGAGCGCGACCAGCCGCCGGGCGGTCAGCCGACGGATCCGAGGCCAGTCGCGACGCAGCAGCTCGGCGTTGACGTACCGGACGATGTCGTCGCGCTGCCCGCAGTCGAGCAGAAGGCAGTAGAGCGTCAGCCGTTCCCGGGGATCGCTGACGTCGAACTCGACCGGCCCCGACCAGGCGAGCCGTACCGGCAGAGCGACCCGGCCGTGCTCGGGCCCGTCGAGCAGCGTGAGAGAGGCCGGGATGCGGTCGGCCGCGCCGATCAGGCGCGAAGGCAGCATCACGGTCGGGGTCACCGAGCAAGTATGGCGGACCTGTCCGACAGGCCGCCGCCGTGACCCGCGGGCGGGTTCCGCCCGCACCGGCGGACCGGCGGACTAACGTCTCGGGAATGAGTCACGGCTTCGAGACGCTCGCCATCCACGCCGGCCAGGACCCCGAGGCCCGCACCGGCGCGGTGATCCCACCGATCTACCAGACCAGCACCTACGCCCAGGACGCCGTCGGCGCGCCTCGGCACGGCTACGAGTACAGCCGCTCCGGCAACCCCACCCGGGACGCGCTCCAGGAGTGCCTCGCCGCCCTGGAGGGCGGGCCGGTGGCGCTCGCCTTCGCCAGCGGCCTGGCCGCCGAGGACACCCTGCTGCGCACCGTCTGCAAGCCGGGCGACCACGTGGTCATCCCGGACGACGCGTACGGCGGCACCTACCGGCTCTTCGCCCGGGTCGCCGAGCGCTGGGGGCTGGACTACACCCCGGCCAAGGTCTCCGACACCGACGCCGTGCGGGCCGCCATGCGCGCCACCACGAAGATCGTCTGGGTGGAGACGCCGACCAACCCGCTGCTCGGCATCGCCGACATCGCCACCCTGGCCGCCGTCGCGCACGACGCCGGGGCGCTGCTGGCGGTCGACAACACCTTCGCCTCGCCGTACCTGCAGCAGCCGATCGCGCACGGCGCGGACGTGGTGGTCCACTCGACCACCAAGTACATCGGCGGACACTCCGACGTGGTGGGTGGCGCGCTGATCGCCGCCGACGCCGGCCTCGGCGACGAGCTGCGCTACCACCAGAACGCGATGGGCGCGATCAACGGGCCCTTCGACGCCTGGCTGACCCTGCGCGGCATCAAGACCCTCGGGGTACGGATGGACCGGCACTGCGACAACGCCGAGCGGATCGCCGCGTACCTGGACGGGCACGCCAAGGTCGCTGAGGTGATCTACCCGGGCCTGCCCTCGCACGCCGGTCACGAGGTGGCCGCGAAGCAGATGCGCCGGTTCGGCGGCATGATCTCCTTCCGCGCCGCCGGTGGCGAGGAGCACGCCGTGGAGATCTGCAACCGGGCCAAGCTCTTCGTGCTCGCCGAGTCGCTCGGTGGTGTGGAGTCCCTGATCGAGCACCCGGGCCGGATGACACACGCAAGTGCTGCCGGCTCGCCGCTTGAAGTTCCCGGCGATCTCGTGCGACTGTCTGTCGGCATCGAGACGGTCGACGACCTGCTCGCCGATCTGGAGCAGGCGCTGGGCTGACCGCTGGCTGGGGAGGGTGGCCGTGCAGGACATCATGCCGACCTGGGTCGGAGCGACCGCCAAGCAGATCGCCCGGGGCGTACGCCGGGGCGACGTCTCGGCCACCCAGGTCGTCGCCGACCACCTGGACCATATCGCCCGGGTCGACGCCGACCTCGCCGCGTTCCGCACGGTACGCGGCGGGGAGGCGATCACCGAGGCGGAGAAGGTCGACGAGCAGGAGGACCTGGCCAACCTCCCGCTGGCCGGGGTGCCGGTGGCGGTCAAGGAGAACACCGCCGTCGCCGGCGTACCCACCTGGAACGGTTCGGCCGCCGTGCGTACCGGCGTCGCGGAGGCCGACCACGAGGTGGTCCGGCGGCTGCGCGGCGCCGGCGCGGTGATCCTCGGATTGACCCGGATGCCGGAGCTGGGCCTCTGGGCCCTCACCGACGACGAGTCCGGGATCACCCGCAACCCGTGGGACATCCGCCGCACCCCCGGCGGCTCCTCCGGCGGCGCCGCCGCCGCGGTGGCCGCCGGGCTGGTGCCGATCGCGCACGGCAACGACGGGCTCGGCTCGATCCGGATCCCGGCGGCCTGCTGCGGCCTGGTCGGCCTGAAGCCGGGCCGGGGCGTGATCCCCACCCAGCTCGGCGCGGAGGACTGGTTCGGCCTCACCGAGCACGGCATGCTCAGCACCACGGTGGCGGACGCCGCGGTCGGCTTCCAGGTGCTCGCCGGGCGCCGGGCCGACAAGCTGGTCCCGCCGCCGCGGCTGCGGGTCGGCGTCTCGCTGCGCTCCCCGGTGCGCGGCGTCTCGCCGGACGCCCCCAACCGGGACGCGGTGGCCGCCGCCGGCCGGCTGCTCGCCGCCGCCGGCCACGACACCGTCCCCGCCGACCCGGTCTACCCGACCGCGCTCGGCCTCCAGGGCATCGCGACCTGGTTCGCCGCGGCCGCCGCCGACGTACGCGCCGCCGGGATCGCCCGGCGTGACCTCCAGCGGCGCAGCCGCCGGCACGTCGCGCTCGGCGAGTGGGCGCAGCGACGCGGGTACGTCCGGGAGGCCGACCGGGCCGCCTGGCGCGAACGCTCGATCAACTTCTTCACCGACCACTCGGTGGACCTGCTGCTCACCCCGGCGCTGGCCGGCCCGCCGCCCGAGGCGGCCGCCTGGTCCAGCCGGTCCTGGGCGGCCAACATGAAGGCCAACATCCGGTACGCCCCGTACGCGGCGCCGTGGAACATCGCCGGCCTGCCGGCCATCGTGGTGCCGGTCGGCCGACGCCCGGACGGCCTGCCCGTCGCCGCGCAGCTGGTCGGCCCGCCCGGCTCGGAGCTGCTGCTGCTCTCCGTCGCCGGGCAGTTCGAGATGCAGGCGCCGTGGACCCGGCACGCCCCCGGCTATCCGCGGGTCGGAACGGGGTCACCGGCCGCCGCATGATCGTCTAGCGTGTGCGCGCACCCCCTCGCCGCACCCCCTGGACGGTCCCCATGCTCTGCCAGACCTGCGGGGACGCCACGTCCCCGAGCTTCAACGAGTGCCAGAACTGCTACACCCCCCTCGGCCAGCCGGCCGTCACGCCGGGGCTGGAGACCCACGCCGTGCGCGGCATCGGCCTGGCCGCCTCGATCGCGGTCGGCGTGACCGCCGCGTTCTACCTGCTGTCCGCGCTCGCCCCGGTGGCCGGGATCGTGCTGGCGAGGCAGGCCGAGCGCGACGGCGACAGCGAGGTGCTCTTCGGGGCCCTGCTGTTCGAGGTCGCGGTGAGCCTGCCGTTCGTGGTGGCCTACCTGACCGCCGCCGTCCTGGTCATCATCTGGACCTGGCGGGCGCGCAAGAACATCGACGCCTTCCCCGGCGCGCTGCCCGTCCTCGGTCAGGGTTGGGCGATCGCCGGCTGGCTGGTGCCGTTCGCGAACTTCGTGGTGCCCGTCCGGGTGGTGGCCAACATCGCCCGGGACAGCCTCTGGCGCCGGAGCACCCCGTGGCTGGTCGTCGTCTGGTGGGCGGCGTGGCTGGTCTTCAGCGTCGGCGAGCGGCTGTTCAGCCGCAAGAACGACCTCGAGTACGCCCAGCTCCCCGAGACTGCCGTCGACCCCGCGGACTATCAGGCGTACGTGGACTACTACCAGAGCGCCCTCGGCCGCAACGCGATCCCGGCGATCGCCTGCGTGGTGGCCGCCGCGTCGTTCATCGTGCTGATCCGGAAGATCTCCGCCGCCCAGCAGGACCGGATCGCCCGCGCCACCCCGGCCTGGCCGTACGCCCCGGTGACCCCGGTGCCCGGCGGGTTCGCCCCGGGGACCAACGTGCCGGCCGGCGCGTCCGGCACGTTCGCCCCGCCGCAGCCGCAGCCGCAGCCGCAGCCGCAGCCGGTGGCCGCGCCCGCGCCGCAGGCCTCGGCCGACACGCCCCCGGCGTCGCCGCAGGTTCCCCCGGTGGCGGGTGGCACGATCGGGGCATGACGGAACTGGTCGGTCTCGCCGACGTACGGGCCGCGCGGGAACTGCTCGCCGGCGTCACCCGCACCACCCCGCTGGAGCCCTCCCGGCCGCTGAGCGCCAAGCTGGGCGGTCCGGCGTGGCTGAAGTGCGAGAACGTGCAGCGCGCCGGGTCGTACAAGGTGCGCGGCGCGTACGTGCGGATCTCCCGGCTGAGCGAGGAGGAGCGCGCCCGGGGGGTGGTCGCGGCCAGCGCCGGCAACCACGCCCAGGGCGTCGCCCTCGCCGCCGGCCTGGTGGGCGCCCACGCCACCGTGTTCATGCCGGTGAACGCGCCGCTGCCGAAGGTGGCCGCCACCAAGGGGTACGGCGCGCAGATCGAACTGGTCGGCAGCACCGTCGACGAGTCCCTGGTGGCGGCGCAGACCTACGCCGAGCGGACCGGCGCGGTGCTGATCCACCCGTTCGACCACCCCGACGTGATCGCCGGTCAGGGCACCGTGGCGCTGGAGATCCTCGAACAGTGCCCCGACGTGAAGACGATCATCACCGGGGTCGGCGGCGGTGGCCTGATCTCGGGCATGGCGGTGGCGGCCAAGGCGCTGCGCCCCGACGTACGGGTGGTCGGGGTGCAGGCGGCCAGCGCGGCGGCCTTCCCGCCCTCGCTGATCGCCGGCGAGCCGGTACGCCTGCCGTCCTTCGCCACCATCGCCGACGGGATCGCGGTCGGCCGGCCGGGCGAGATCACCTTCACCCACGTCCGCAAGCTGGTCGACGAGATCGTCACGGTCTCCGAGGAGGACATCTCCCGGGCGCTGCTGATGCTGCTGGAGCGCGGCAAGCAGGTGGTCGAGCCGGCCGGCGCGGTGGGCGTGGCCGCGCTGCTGGCCGGGGTCGTCGAGGTGGAGGCGCCGGTGGTCGCGGTGCTCTCCGGCGGCAACATCGACCCGCTGCTGATGCTGCGGGTGATCGAGCACGGCCTGGCCGCGGCCGGGCGCTACCTGCGGGTCACGGTGCGCTGCTCGGACCGCCCCGGTCAGCTCGCCTCGCTGCTCACCGAGATCGCCGAGCACCGGGCGAACGTGGTCGACGTGGAGCACCAGCGGGCCAACCCGCACCTGCGCCTCGGCGAGGTCGAGGTGGCGCTGTCGGTGGAGACCCGGGGCGTCGAGCACTCCGACACGCTGATCAGCGCCCTGCGGGCCAGCGGCTACCAGGTGGTCTTCGCGGCCGAGGCGTGACACCGGCGACGGTGCCACGCCTCGGGGCGTACGCGATGGGGAACCGCCGGGTCGCGCGGACCCGGCGGGGCCGGACTCAGCCGGAGAACGGCTCGAAGCTGACCACGGTCACCTTGATGTCGGCGCCGCTCGGCGCCGTGTAGGTGCAGGTCTGGCCGGGGCGACCGCCCAGGATCGCCTTGCCGAGCGCCGACTCCGGGCTGTAGACCGTCAGGTCGGTGGTGGAGGCGATCTCCCGCGAGCCGAGCAGGAACGTCTCGGTGTCGTCCTGGTCGTCGTCGAAGTAGATCGTCACGACCATGCCGGGCGACACCGAGTCGGCGGTCGGCGCCTCGCCGACCTTGGCGGTGCGCAGCAGCTCCTTGAGGTAGAGGATGCGCCCCTCGGCCTTGCCCTGCTCCTCGCGGGCGGCGTGGTAGCCACCGTTCTCCCGCAGGTCGCCCTCCTCGCGCCGGGCGTTGATCTCGGCGGCGATGACCGGCCGGTTGGCGATGTGCTGGTCGAGCTCGGCCTTCAGGCGGTCGTACGCGTCCTGGGACAGCCAGGTGGCGGGCGCCTCGTTGTCATTGGTGGACACAGGCGTACTCCTCGATCGTGCGGAACTGGCTGACAGGTGAGTTACCAAGTTACCAGTGCAGCACACCCGCGGGTGTCGTCGATCACCCTCGGCGCCGGTACCCGACTGGTGGTCCCCGGCCGGCAGGTCAGCCGGCGGGTCGGCAGCGGACGACCTCGCCGATGAAGGGCCGCGCGGTGGTGGTGATCCGGTGCTGGGCGGTGGCCTGCCGCGCGCCGGGGCGCGCGCTCACCGCGACCTCGTCCCGACCCACCTCGGCGCCGTCGTGGGAGCGGGCCCGCAGCACGCACACCGCGGAGCCGCCCTCGGGCAGGGTGACCCGGAAGTCGACCCGCACCCCGGTGTCGGTGACGTCGGTGTAGGTGATCACCTCGGCGTCGTACGCCGGGTCGCCGTACCGGGCGTAGAGCTGCGTCGCGACCAGGGCCAGCCCGGCGACCAGGGCGGCCGCCAGCACCCAGACCAGCAGCGGCCGGCGGCGGCCCGGCTCGCGGCGGCGGCCGTACCGCCCGGGCGGGAACGCGGGCGCGCCCGGGGTGATTGTGGCGTGCGTCTCGGTCACCGGCGGGTATCTCCTGGCGTTGTTGTCGGAACCATCGGCAAGAATGGGAGAGTTCCACGCTCCCAAGCCCGTCCTGCCGTCAAGGATGACAGGTCGGCGCCGGCAGGGTCCGGCACGGGGGAGGATTCCGGCAGGTCAGCCGGGCGGCCCGGGGTGGGCCGTCGGCCGGCACAGACGAGGAGCGCCCACAGTGGCAGAGCAACTGCGTCTCATGGCGGTGCACGCGCACCCCGACGACGAGTCGAGCAAGGGCGCCGCGACCATGGCGAAGTACGTCGCGGAGGGTGTCGACGTCCTGGTCGTGACGTGCACCGGCGGCGAGCGCGGCAGCGTGCTCAACCCGAAGATGGACCGGCCCGACGTCTGGGCCAACATCGGCGAGATCCGCCGCGCCGAGATGGACGCCGCCCGGGCGATCCTCGGCGTCGAGCAGGCCTGGCTCGGCTTCGTCGACTCGGGGCTGCCCGAGGGCGACCCGCTGCCGCCGCTGCCCGAGGGCTGCTTCGCCCTGGAGGACGTCGAGGTCGCCGCGGGTCCGCTGGTGCGGCTGATGCGCGAGTTCCGTCCGCACGTCGTCACCACGTACGACGAGGAGGGCGGCTACCCGCACCCCGACCACATCATGACCCACAAGGTGAGCGTGGCCGCCTTCGAGGCGGCCGGCGACCCGGAGCGCTACCCGGAGCTCGGCGAGCCCTGGCAGCCGCTGAAGCTCTACTACGACATCGGCTTCTCCAAGGGCAAGATCATGGCGCTGCACGAGGGCATGCTCGCCGCCGGCCTGGCCTCCCCCTACGAGGAGTGGCTCAAGCGCTGGGACGACCGTCCCGACAAGGGCCCGCGGATCACCACCCGGGTGGAGTGCGCCGACTACTTCCCGGTCCGCGACGACGCGCTGCGCGCCCACGCCACCCAGATCGACCCGGACGGCTTCTGGTTCCACGTGCCGATGGAGCTGCAGCGGCACGCCTGGCCCACGGAGGACTTCCAGCTGGTCCGCTCGCTGGTCGACAGCCCGCTGCCCGAGTCGGACCTCTTCGCCGGGGTGCGCGAGACGGCCCATGCCCGCTGACCGGGTGGGGAGCTACGCTGAAACCCCACCGCACATCGGAGAAACACCATGCTGACCGCCGCTGCCCAGGTGCTCGCGGAGAACAACTTCGGTGACACCCGCACGGGTGGTCTGGCCGGGCCGATGGGCCTCTTCCTCATCCTGCTCCTGGCCGCCGCCACCATTCTGCTGATCCGCAACATGAACGCTCGGCTGCGCCGGCTGCCCGACCGGTTCCCCACCCAGGGGCAGGCCGACACGTCGGCCACCGATCCGGCGGGCGGGACCTCGACGCAGGAATCACGCACCGACACCCCCAATGGCCCCCAGCAGGACCGAAACGGCTAGTCGGAGCGTGATTCACGCCGATCCGGGTCGTCAGCCCCTGTTGCGACCACCCGGATTGGCTTAGCCTTCCGCCGGGGGGACCGAAAAGTCCCTGAGCCGTGCGCGGGAGGGGGCGCCATGACCGTCGCAGCAGCGTCCGTCCCGGGCATCCCCCGTGTGCCGGCGGACGGAGCGGGCCGGTGACGTCCGGCCGGGCCGGCGACCACGTCGACCGGCCCGATCCGGGCGGCACGCCGCCACGGGTGCTCCTGCTGATCACCGCCGTCACGCTGACCGCCTTCACGGCGGTTCTGATCGGCCTGACCGTTCCCGTCACGCTGCCGCCGGACGATGCTCTTCCCGCCGCCGCGCGGTTCGGCATCGCCCTCGCCGCGTTCGCGGTCGCCCAACTGGCCCGGCTGCGGTTCCGCACCGCCACCGGCATGGTCAGCATCACCTGGGGCGAGGCCGCGCTGATCGTCTGCCTCTATCTCGTACCGGCCGGGTGGCTGCCGGCCGCGGCGCTGCTCGGCACCGGCCTGGCCTGGACGGGGATGTCCCTGGCCGTCGACCGGCGGCCCCCACTCGAGGTGCTGCGGATCGCCGCCTCATTGACCGCCGCCACCGCGCTCGCCGTCGCGGTCGCCACCGCGCTCGGCGCGCCGCTGCTGGCCGCGCCCACCCCCGGGCTCGCCCTCGCCCTGATCGCCGGCTCGGTGACCTACCTGCTCACCACCGCCTGCCTCGGCGGCGCCACCCTGGCGCTGCGGCACGGCGTCGCCATCGGCCCGCCGGTGCTCGCCGCGCTCCGGGGCAAGCTGCTGATGTTCGTCGGCAACGTCGCGGTCGGCCTGGTCGTGGTCGCCCTGGTGGAGATCGACGCCCGCTGGCTGTTGCTGCTCCCGCCCCTGCTCTGGCTGCTCCAGCAGACCTACCGGCACCGGCTCCGCGCCGATCAGGAACGGCGGGACTGGCGGGCCTTCGCGGAGGCGACCGCCGCGCTCAACCAGCTCGACGAGCGCGGGGTGGCCACCGCCGCGGTGACCGGCGCGCTGACCCTCTTCGGCGCGGAGCTGGTCGACGTCGACGTGGCCCGGGGCGACGGCCGCTGGCGCCGGTACCGGGGGGACGCCTCCGGCCAGGTGCGCGACCGCGAGGTCGGGCCGCCCGCCCGGCCGACCACCGCGGAGCACGAGCTGGCCCGCTCGCTGACCGTCGGTGACGTCGAGGTCGGCGAGCTGCGGGTCCGCTTCCCCGCCACCGCGCCCCCGAGCGCCCGGGAGCGGGACGCCGTGGCCGCCTTCTCCGACGCCCTCGCCGCCGCGCTGCACGACGCGGCCACCCACCGCGAACTGCGGCTGGTCAGCGCGCGGTCGTCGTACGAGGCGGTGCACGACGCGCTGACCGGGCTGGTGAACCGGGCGGCCATGCTCAGCAAGGGCGACCAGGCGCTGCGGCAGCTCGCCCACGACCACCCGGTGGCGCTGCTGCTGCTGGACATCAACCAGTTCAAAGAGGTCAACGACACCCTCGGGCACGCGGCCGGCGACCAGCTGCTGCGGCTCACCGCCAACCGGCTCGGCACCCTCGCCCGCCCGGGCGACCTGCTGGGGCGTCTCGGCGGGGACGAGTTCGCCCTGCTGCTGACGTCGGTCCCGGTGATCGGCGACCGGTCCGCCCCGATGGCGTACGCGCTGCGCCAGGCCCGGGAGATCGCCGAGCGGCTGGCCGCGCCGACCGAGGTGGCCGGGGTGCGGATGTCCGTCGAGGTGTCGGTGGGGGTGGTGGTGGCCGGGGCGGGCACCGCCGACCTGACCGAGCTGCTGCGCCGGGCCGACATCGCCATGTACCAGGCCAAGGAGGGCGGCGGCAGCGTCGCCGCGTACGACAGCGCCCGGGACGCCGCGAGCACCGACCAGCTGGCGCTGTTGGCGGAGCTGCGGGAGGCGTTGCAGGTTGACGACCAGTTGGTGCTGGCCCTGCAACCGGCGGTCGACCTGGCCACCGGCGCCCCGACCGGGGTGGAGGCGCTGATCCGCTGGCGGCACCCGCGCCGCGGCTGGCTCGGCCCGGTCGACTTCATCCGCCCGGTGGAGAACAGCGAGCAGCTCGGCGCCTTCACCCGGTACGTGCTGGACAAGGCGCTCGCGGTGGCGGCCGACTGGGCCCGGGAGGGCCTGGACGTGCCGATCTCGGTGAACCTCTCGGCCCGTAGCCTGCTCGACCCCCGGCTGCCGGCCGAGATCGCCGACGCGCTGCGCCGACACCAGGTGCCGCCGCACCGGTTGGTCCTGGAGATCACCGAGACCGTGGTGATGAGCGAGCTGGAGGTGATCGACGAGGTGCTGGCCACGGTCCGCGCGATGGGCGTGCAGCTCGCCGTCGACGACTTCGGCACCGGTTTCTCGTCGCTGACCTTCCTGACCCGGATCGCGGTCGACGAGCTCAAGGTGGACCGCTCGTTCGTGATCCGGATGGCCGAGTCGCCGGAGGCCGCGGCGATCGTCCGGACCACCGTCGGGCTCGCCCACGAGCTGGGGCTGCGGGTGGTCGCGGAGGGGGTGGAGACCGCCGAGCAGCGGCTCGCCCTGGCCGAGCTGGGCTGCACCTCCGCCCAGGGCTACCACTTCTTCAAGCCGATGCCGGCCGACAAGATCGGCGCGGTGCTCGGCACGCTGCGCGAGTCGGCCGAGTCGAACGTCTTCCCGCTGCGCGCCGACGGCGCCTCCTGACGCCAGCCCCTCTTCACCCGCCCCCGCGGTGCCCTCCTCCGCCCGGTCCCGCGGCGCCCGCGCGCGCCCCCGCTCGCGAGATGCGGCGTGTCGGGGTGTCCGGGCGGCGGGACACCCCGACACGCCGCAAACGGTGCGCGGGTCAGGCGCGGGGGAGGACCTCGCCGACGACGGTCGGCAGCGCCGCCCAGTCGGCGGAGACGATGCTGGCGTGCGCCGCCGCCAGTTGGGCGACCCGGGCCCGGGCGGCGTCCGGGTCGGTGTTCCCCACCTTCGGCGGCACGTTCTGCGCGTCGGTCATCACCAGCAGGTAGTGGTTGGTGGCGTACCAGGAGGTGTCGATGCCGCCGCCGACGTACGCGCTCGCGTCGCCGTCGAAGACGACGAACCACGGCCGCAGGCCCACCTCGGTGTAGCGGGTGCGCGGGTCGCCGGCCTGGGCGTTGTGCACGGCGGGGAACGCCTGGGCCCGGGCGAGGGTGCCGGCCGACGCCAGGCCGGCGAGGTGACGGGCGTACTCGACATCGGTGCGGAGCGTGTCGGTGGGATTGCCCTCCTCCACGGTGCCCGGGATCAGCTCCACCAGCACCTTGCCGGCGAGCTGCTGGCGGGTCGGCCAGGCGTCGGCCCGGGCGGCGGCGTCCAGTGAGGCGTACCCGCCGCGCAGGTCGACCGGGCGGAAGACCCGGTCGCCGAGCCGGGCGGCGAGCAGCGCGTCGAGCTGGACCGGCCCCTGCCCGGTACGGGCGCTGAAGCCGGTCTTCAGCTCCAGCTTGAGCTGTACCGGCCCGGCGTCGGGGTGGGCGCCCAGCCAGAGCCGGATGTCGTCCAGGCAGTGTTCGAGGTTCTTGTTGCGAGTGCCGGTGTAGAGCTGCGCGGCGCTGGTGGCGGCGACGCAGTTGTTGTCGTTGCCGAGCGGGTTGGAGTGGCTGACCCGCCACTGGCGCGTGATCACGTCCGGCCAGACGTCCAGCTCGATCATCCCGGGCCGGGCGTCGAGCGCCTGCGCCAGGTAGGTGTAGGTGCCGCGCTCGTACGCGTTGTGGGTGCCGACGGCCGTGGTGCCGGAGATCCGGGTGGCAGGGTCCACGGCGGCGGCCGCGGGTTGTCCGGTGAGGACGACCGCGAGCACCGCGACCGAGGTGAGTACGGACAGACGTCGGGATCCGCGCATGCGTGCCTCCTCGCGAGGCCGGCGACGATCGCCGGCATGCACAGATATAAATAGATGAAAGTGAACTACGGAAGGCCCCGTGATTGCCGCCGGTCCGACCGGCGTGGGCCCGCCGGGCTGGATATGGTCGTCGGGTGAACCGACTCGCCGACGCGACCTCGCCGTACCTGCTCCAGCACGCCGACAACCCGGTCGACTGGTGGCCCTGGAGCGCCGAGGCGTTCGCGGAGGCGAAGCGGCGGGATGTGCCGGTGCTGATCTCGGTGGGCTACGCGGCCTGCCACTGGTGTCACGTGATGGCCCACGAGTCGTTCGAGAACGAGCAGGTCGGCGCGCTGGTCAACGACGACTTCGTGGCGATCAAGGTGGACCGGGAGGAGCGGCCGGACGTCGACGCGGTCTACATGACCGCCACCCAGGCGATGACTGGGCAGGGCGGTTGGCCGATGACGGTCTTCGCCACCCCCGACGGCACCCCGTTCTTCTGCGGTACGTACTTCCCCCGGGCGAACTTCGTCCGGCTGCTCGAGTCGGTCGCCACCGCGTGGCGCGACCAGCGTGAGGCGGTGCTGCGCCAGGGTGCCGCCGTGGTCGAGGCGATCGGCGGCGCCCAGGCCGTCGGCGGCCCGACCGCCCCGCTCACCGCCGAGCTGCTGGACTCCGCCGCCGACCAGCTCTCCCGTGAGTACGACGCGACGAACGGCGGCTTCGGCGGGGCGCCGAAGTTCCCGCCGCACATGAACCTGCTCTTCCTGCTCCGGCACCACCAGCGCACCGGCTCGCCGCGCAGCCTGGAGATCGCCCGGCACACCGCCGAGGCGATGGCCCGGGGCGGCATCCACGACCAGCTCGCCGGCGGCTTCGCCCGCTATTCCGTGGACGCGCACTGGACCGTGCCGCACTTCGAGAAGATGCTCTACGACAACGCCCTGCTGTTGCGGTTCTACGCCGAGCTCTGGCGGCTCACCGGCGACCGGATGGCCCGGCGGGTGGCCCGGGACACCGCCCGGTTCCTCGCCGACGAGCTGCACCGGGCGGGGGAGGGCTTCGCCTCCGCGCTGGACGCCGACACCGAGGGCGTCGAGGGGCTCACCTATGCCTGGACCCCGGCCCAGCTCGTCGAGGCGCTCGGCGAGGCGGACGGCCGCTGGGCCGCCGACCTCTTCGAGGTCACCGCCGAGGGCACCTTCGAGCACGGCACGAGCGTGCTGCGGTTGGCCCGGGACGTCGACGACGCCGACCCGGAGATCCGGGCCCGCTGGCGGGACGTCGTCGGTCGGCTGCTCGTCGCCCGGGACACCCGCCCACAGCCGGCCCGCGACGACAAGGTGGTGGCCGCCTGGAACGGCCTGGCGATCACCGCCATCGCCGAGTTCCTCCGGGTCGCCGCCCTCTACGCCTCGCCGGACGACGAGGACGCCAACCTGATGGAGGGCGTCACCATCGTCGTCGACGGCGCGATGCGCGACGCCGCCGAGCACCTGGCCGCCGTGCACATCGTGGACGGGCGGCTGCGCCGGGCGTCCCGGGACAAGGTGGTCGGCGAGCCGGCCGGCGTGCTGGAGGACTACGGCTGCGTGGCCGAGGCGTTCTGCGCGATGCATCAGCTCACCGGCGAGGGGCGCTGGCTGGAGCTGGCCGGCGGGCTGCTCGACGTGGCCCTGGCCCGGTTCGCCGCCCCGGGCGGCGGCTTCTACGACACCGCCGACGACGCCGAGCAGCTGGTCGCCCGGCCGGCCGACCCGACCGACAACGCCACCCCGTCGGGGCGCTCGGCGATCGTGGCGGCGCTGGTGGCGTACGCGGCGCTGACCGGGGAGAGCCGGTACCGGGAGGCCGCCGAGGCGGCGCTGGCCACCGTCGCGCCGATCGTCGGGCGGCACGCCCGCTTCACCGGCTACGCGGCGACGGTGGGGGAGGCGCTGCTCTCCGGGCCGTACGAGATCGCGGTGGCCACCGACGACGCGGTGGGTGATCCGCTGGTGGCCGCCGCCGTGCGGCACGCCCCGCCCGGCGCGGTGGTGGTGGCGGGCCGGCCCGACCAGCCGGGGGTGCCGCTGCTCGCGGACCGGCCGCTGGTCGACGGGCGCCCGACCGCGTACGTCTGTCGGGGTTTCGTCTGCCAGCGGCCGGTGACCTCGGTCGACGACCTGGTCGCCGAGCTCGGCTGACGCCCGGAGTTGACCCGGCGGGCCGGCGCCCCTCGCGGTGATGATCGCCGGCGGCCCGGATAGGCTGGCGGCGCTATGGATTCCCGTACCGGTCTGCCCGTCGTCGGCATGGTGGGCGGAGGCCAGCTGGCCCGGATGACCCACCAGGCCGCCATCGCCCTCGGCCAGTCACTGCGTGTGCTGGCGCTCGCCCCGGACGACGGCGCCGCCCTGGTCGCCTCCGACGTCCAGTACGGCGACCACACCGACCTCTCCGCGCTGCGCACCTTCGCCAAGGGCTGCGACGTGGTCACCTTCGACCACGAGCACGTGCCCACCGAGCACATCCGCGCCCTCGCCGCCGAGGGCGTGAAGCTCTTCCCGGCCGCCGACGCGCTGCTGCACGCGCAGGACAAGCGGATCATGCGGGAGCGCCTCGGTGCGCTGGGCGCTCCGAACCCGGCCTGGCGGCCGGTCGCCGAGCCCGCCGACCTGGTCGCCTTCGGCGAGGAGAACGGCTGGCCGGTGGTGCTGAAGGCCGCCCGCGGCGGCTACGACGGGCGGGGCGTCTGGATGGTCGACGACCCGACCCGGGCCGCCGAGCTGGCCACGACGCTGCTCGCCGGCGGCACCTCGCTGATCGTCGAGGAGCGGGTGGCGCTGCGTCGGGAGCTGGCCGTGCAGGTGGCTCGCTCGCCGTTCGGGCAGGTCGCCGCGTACCCGGTGGTGGAGACCGTGCAGCGGGACGGGATCTGCGTCGAGGTGCTCGCCCCCGCTCCCGACCTGCCGGAGGAGCTGGCGCTCGCCGCCCAGCAGCTCGCCATCGACCTGGCCACCGCGCTCGGCGTGGTCGGCCTGCTGGCGGTGGAGCTGTTCCAGACCGATGCCGGCCTGGTCGTCAACGAGCTGGCCATGCGGCCGCACAACTCGGGGCACTGGACCATCGAGGGCGCCCGCACCTCGCAGTTCGAGCAGCACCTGCGGGCCGTGCTCGACTACCCGATGGGGGACACCTCGCTGACCGCGCCGGTGGTGGTGATGGCGAACGTGCTCGGCGGCGAGCCGGGCGGCATCTCCATCGACGAGCGGCTGCACCACCTCTTCGCCGCCGAGCCGGGCGCCAAGGTCCACCTGTACGGCAAGCAGGTGCGGCCGGGCCGCAAGATCGGGCACGTCACAGTGCTCGGCAACGACCTGGACGACGTACGGGCGCGGGCCGCGCGGGCCGCCCGTTGGCTGCGCGAGGGACAGTGAGCGCGAGGAGTGAGCCTGCGAGCCCCGCAGTCGCGAACGAAGGGAAGCCGCGTGTGAGCACCGTCGGGCTGATCATGGGCAGCGACTCGGACTGGCCGGTCATGAAGGCCGCCGCCGAGGCGCTGGACGAGTTCGGGGTGCCCTACGAGGTGGGCGTCGTCTCCGCCCACCGCACCCCGGTCAAGATGATCGAGTACGGCCGCTCCGCTTCCGACCGTGGCGTCAAGGTGATCATCGCCGGGGCGGGCGGCGCGGCCCACCTGCCCGGCATGGTCGCCTCGGTGACCCCGCTGCCGGTGATCGGCGTGCCGGTGCCGCTGAAGCACCTCGACGGGATGGACTCCCTGCTCTCCATCGTGCAGATGCCGGCCGGGGTGCCGGTGGCCACCGTGTCGATCGGCAACGCCCGCAACGCGGGCCTGCTCGCCGTCCGCATCCTGGCCGCCTCGGACCCGGCCCTGCTGAAGCGGATGACCGCCTTCCAGGCGAGCCTGGAGGAGATGGTGGCCGAGAAGGACGCCGCCCTCCGCGCCTCCCTCGCCTGACCACTCCATCCGACGACGGCACTCACCGTCGCACCGGCATGGTCCCGGCCGCGACGAGGCCCCCGCACCAGGCTCGGCAACCAGTCCGTGATCCCCGATCACCCGGCACGCTCTGCGCAACACGGCAGTCACGCCACAGGGACCCTCCGATTCATCTCATGCCGCGCAGCGCGGTCTGCAACCGCTCCTGGGCGCGGCGGCGGCGCTCGTTGCTCGCGCCCAGCACCAGCAGCACCACGCCGACCGGGATCAGCACCAGCCACGGGCCGAGGCTGAACAGCGCGTGCACCGCGGCGATCGCCGTCACCGTGGCGCCGACGATCACCGGTGCCTGCTGCCGGCTGGTGGTGCCGAAGATCAGCACCGCCACCGCGCCGAGCAGCAGCAGCACCTGCCGCAGCATGCTGGACTCGGTCGCCAGCACGATCGCCAGGGTCGGCACGAACGCGGTGACCAGCGCCGGCCCGTACGCCACCCAGCTCGACAGGTCCGGCCGGTGCCGCAGTTCCAGCACCCCCACCAGCAGGGCGAGTGCCGCGAACGGCAGCGTGTACGCCTCCGGCAGCGCCACGGCGGCGACCCGCATCAGGATCCACCAGGCGGTGATCTCGCAGGCCACCACCGCCCAGAACAGGATCTGCCGTTCCAGCGGGCGGCGCCCCGGCCGGCTCGCGGCCACCCCGAGCACGGCGCCCCAGGCGGCCAGCAGCGCGGCGATGTGCCGGGGCGAGTCGTAGGCCAGCGCCAGGGCGATCAGCGCGGCCGCGTACCCGGTCCACTCCACGGTGGCCGCCTCGGGCTGCGCCTCGGGGCGGCGCAGCCTCGGCAGGGTCGCCGCGAACACCTGCAACGCCGCGCCGACCGCCAGTACCCCGAACGCCGACCAGACGGCGGCGAGGCCGGCGACCAGCCCGGCGGTGAGCACGAAGAGCTGCGCCATCAGCGAGGCGAAGAGCCAGCCGAGGATGCGCGCCCGCTGGGTGGTGCCGTAGAGCGCCGCGACGGCACCGACGCCCACCGCCCCGCCCAGCGTGAACAGGGTCAGGCCCTGGGTACCGAGGCTGCCGGCCAGCCCGGCGCCGCCGCCGGCCAGCCCGATCGCGAATACCAGCACCCGGGTCACCCGCAGCGACCGGGCCGGCTCGGCCAGCGGCGGCGGCGGGGTCAGCGCGAGCCCGAGCATCGAGATGGTGAAGACCGCCAGTGCCGCCAGGGCGCTCTCCGGCCAGGCGTGGCCGAGCGCCACCGGGGTGATCAGCAGGGTCACCGCCAGCCCCGGCAGGACCACCGGCACGGCCCGCGCGCGCCGCCCGCCGCTGAGCCCGGTGGCCGCCAACGCCGCGGTCGCGGTGAGCAGCAGCGCGGTCAGCACGTGGGTCGGGTCGACCGCCTCCGGGGGCGGGGTGAGCAGCTCCGGCGGCGGCCCCTGCCAGATCCGGGAGAGCATTCGGTGCGGTTCCACCAGGGCGATGTAGAGCAGCGGCGCGAGCGAGGCCAGGGCCAGCGCCGTCGGCAGCGCCGCCGCGGCGAAGGCGCCGACGGCCGGGCTGATGCGCCAGCGGCGTCGGGTGCCGTCGTCCGGCAGCCGGCGCAGCGCGCCGTCCAGCAGCACGGCCCACCGGCGTACCGGCTGGGCCGAGCCGACCGGCGGGACGGTGGCCGCCCGGACCAGCTCGGCGAGCACCCCGAGCAGCGCCGCCGCGGCGGCGTACACGCCGGAGGGGAGGTGGGCGAAGATGGCGGCCAGCGCGCTGACGGTCGCGCCGCCGACGATCGCCGCGCTCGCGTACGGCAGGTACTGCGGCACCTGGCGGCGGACCGCGGCGACCCCGGCCAGCCCGATGCTGGACGCCGCCAGCGCGCCGGTCAGCACCACCTGGGCCGAGTGACCGAACTCGGCGGCCAGCGCGGCGACCGCGCCCGGCAGCGCCAGCAGGGCCGCCCCGGCCGCCGCGCCGCCGATCCGCACCAGGTGCGGCGGCATCCCCTCGGTCTCCACGTCCTCCGTCAGCGACGGGGCGAGCCCCCGGGCCAGCGCCGCGACGACCAGGCCGATCAGCGCGATGGCGCCCAGCGCCAGCGCGGTGGTCCACGGCCGGACCAGCCCGGCCGCCGCGGCGTGCAGCGCCACCGCACCGGCCGCGACCGCCCGGGAGAGCCCCGCGCGCGGGTCGGCCGAGGCCACCGCCGCCATGCCGAGGACCGTGGCGACCATCGTCCCGACCAGCACCGGCGACCACCAGGGCAGGTCGAACGCGGCCGGCGCGCCGATGGTGGCGAGCACGACCGCCGCGCCGGCGATGTCGTACTTCCAGGGCGGCGGAAGCAGGATCCCGGCCGCCGTGCCGAGCATCGCGAGTGCCACCGGGGCCTGCCAGGTGGTGCCGCCGGTGGGTGCGGCCGGCCAGCCGGTGAGGTCACCGGCCCAGATCGGGCCGGGTGTGGCGAGCACGCCGACCCCGCCGCGCAGGGCCGACCAGCCGGCCAGCAGGCCGATCAGGGTGCCGCCGACGGCGATCCCGAGCACGGGCCCGCGGCGCCACTCCTCCGGCATCGCCCGGGCGGCGACGGCGACCAGCAGCACCAGCGCGGCGGCCACGGCGAGCTGCCCGCCGGCGGAGATCACCGCCGCGATCCGGGCCAGCGTGGCGATCAGCGCGGCGGTGACCGCCGCGGCGGCCAGGTCGGAGCCGTCGAGGGCGAGGTCGGACCGGCGGCCCGCGTCGATCCGCGGGGCGAGCAGCAGCAGCACGGTGGCGACCAGCAGCAGCCCGCCCACCCAGGCGTCGGCGGCGGTGGTGCCGGGGGCGCCGAAGGCGGCGGCGACGACCGCGAGCGCGCCGAGCGCCGTGCCGGCCGCGTGCGGCAGGGCGATGTGTCGCTGGGAGACCTGCACCATGGCCGCGTAGCCCAGCGTGACGCAGACCGCGAGGAAGCCGGCGGCCAGGATCGGGACGGTCAGCTCGCGCAGCATCGCCGGGGTGGGCGCCGGGACGGCCGGTTCGGTGGCGGCGACGAAGGCGGCCACCGCGCCCGGCAGCGCGAACGACGCCCCGCCGGCCGCCCAGCCGGAGAGGGTGTCGGCCGCCGCCGGGGTGATCCGGACCCGGGGCGCGAGCGCGACCAGCACCCCCGCCACGACGAGGGTGACCAGCGCCGCCGCGGTCAGCGCGGGCCGGCTCAGCGCGGCCCCGGCGCCGATCACGCCCACCACCGTCGCGGTGACGGCGTGCACCAGCGCGGCGCGGGTGGTGGCGGCGGAGAGGCCGAGCACCCCGATGCCCACCGCGGCCAGCACCATCGGCCACGGCGCGGCCGCCCAGCCGAGGCCGAGGGAGGCCGGCACGGCGAGCGCGGTCAGCCCCGCGCCGACCACGGCGAACTCGCGGCGGATCTCCGGCGGCAGGGCGAGCACCGCCGCCACGGTCAGCAGCAGGGCGCTGGCGGCCAGCTGCCAGGCCGCCGGGCCGACCGCCGCCGCCAGCTCACCGGGGAACCGGGTCAGGTCGGCGTTCCAGGCCGGCAGGGCCGCGCGGGCCGGGGCCAGGCCGGCGCGCAGGGCACCGCCGGCGACGACCACCCCGCTGACCGTGAGCGCCGCCGCGGCGGCGAACTGCGGCCCGCGCCGGGCCGCCTCCGGTACGGCCCGCACGGCCAGCCCGGTGAGCGTGATGACGGCGGCGATCAGCAGCAGCGCCCGACCGGGGTAGGCGACCGAGGCGATCCGGCCCAGCGCCCCGATGACGGCCAGCGTCATGATGCCGGCGGCCACGTCGGGCAGCGGCGGTCGCCGGAGCACCAGCGCGCCAGCCAGGGCCACCGCCGCGGCCAGCAGCAGCGCCGCACCGGCCACCGTGGCCGCCGGTACGGTGGCCGCCCGCAGCAGCGCGGTGACCGCGTACGCCAAGGCGAGCGCCACCGCCGCGCCGTGCAGCAGCCAGGTCACCTGGGGCAGCCAGGGCACCGGCCGGACGACCTCGCCCGGTGCCGGGGCCGCCGTCGCGCCGAGCACCTCGCCGGCCTCCTCGGGCGCCGCCTCGGGCCGGCCCTCGGTGACGGTGCGGTGCCGGGGCGCGGTCGGCGCGCCCGGCGGGTCGACCGGCAGGTCGCGGCGGATCGGGCGTTCCAGCAGCAGCGACGAGCGGGCCAGCCAGAGATCGAGCACGGCGACGACGGTCAGCGCCAACGCCCACCCGCCGGGGCCGGTGATCCGGTCGTACGCCAGCAGCGGCACCACCGGTTGGGCGGCGAGCACGGCGGCGAAGCGGGGCGCCCGCAGGCCGGTGCCCCGGGCGTACCCGAGGGCGACGGCGGCGGTGACCGCGAAGATCACCCCGGAGAAGACCGCGCCGGAGGCGCCGCCGGCGCCGATCCGGTCCACCGCCCACAGCGCGTACCCGGCCAGCGGCACCAGCAGCAGGCCGACCGCGGCGATCGTCTCGGCGGTCGAGGTGAGCCCGCGCCGGGCGAGCACGGGTGGGGCGAGCAGCAGCAGCACCGTGGCGAGCAGCAGGATGCCCAGCCGGGCGAGGGCGTCCATCGAGCTGGTCGCGACGGCGGCGAAGACCACCGCGGCCACGGCCAGCAGCAGCGCGCCGAGCCCGAGCGGGATGTTCTGCACCTCGCGGGAGGACGCCTCCGGCGGGTGCTCCGGATCGTCGGCGTCCAGCCAGGTGGCGGTGGCGCGCGGGGGTGGCGGCGGGCCGTCGTCGGACCCGGGCGGCGCGGCGCCCTGCCGGGGCACCCGGGGCGGGGCGCCGGTGGCCGCGGTCGGGGGTCGGCGGCCGGGCTTGCGGCGCAGCACCCGACGCGGGCGGGTGGCCTGCCTGGTCCGCTCCTCACCGGCGTGGGCGAGGATGTCGCGCTGGAAGAGGGCGGCCTGCATCTTGGCGGCGATCTGCCGCTGCTCGGCGAGGATGGCCGCCTCGCGCGCCTTCATCTCCGCGATGGACCGCTCGATCTCGGCCAGGTGCTCCCGCCACTGCGGCTGCTCGGCGCCGCAGTGCGGGCAACGGGCGGCCGGCTGTATCTGCCGCCCGCACGAGGAGCACTGAAAGCTCTCCACGACACCCCTCCACCCGGCCGGCCCGCACTGTGGACCTCCAGTGTCGAGCATGCCCTGCCCCGGCGCGGATTTCGACACCTGGCGTTGGCGTTTCGGCACAACGACGAGCGCCGGCCGGGAAGCGGTGCTTCCCGGCCGGCGCGTCGGCGCGTACCCGTCAGGGGCGGCCCATGCCGCGGTATTCCCAGCCGGCCTGGGTCCACAGTGTGGAGTCGAGGCAGTTGCGGCCGTCGACCACCTTGCGCCCGGCGGCCAGCTCGCCGAGGACGACCGGGTCGGCGTTGCGGAAGTCGGCCCACTCGGTGAGCACGCAGACCAGGTCGGCGCCGGTCACCGCGTCGTTCATGCTGGCCTCGTAGGTCAGCTCGGGGGCCACCCGGCGGGCGTTCTCGGTGCCCTGCGGGTCGTACACGTGCACGTCCGCGCCGGACTTGGCCAGCAGCGCGGCGACGGCGAGCGCCGGGGCGTCGCGGACGTCGTCGGTGTTGGGCTTGAAGGTGGCGCCCAGCACGGCGATCCGGGTGCCGGAGAAGTCCGGGCCGGCCGGGCCGGAGCGGCGGCCGAGCAGGTCGGCGGCGAGCTGGAGGACCCGGGTACGGCGGCGGAGGTTGATCAGGTCCACCTCGTGCAGGAAGCGCAGCGCCTCGCCGGCGCCCAGCTCCTGCGCCCGGGCCTGGAAGGCGCGGATGTCCTTGGGCAGGCAGGCGCCGCCGAAGCCGAGCCCGGCCTGGAGGAACCGGTTGCCGATGCGCGGGTCGTACCCGATCGCCCGGGCCAGCTGGGTGACGTCGCCGCCGGCGGCCTCGCAGACCTCGGCCATCGCGTTGATGAAGGAGATCTTGGTGGCCAGGAAGGCGTTCGCGGCGACCTTGACCAGCTCGGCGGTGGCGAAGTCGGTGACCACCAGGGGCACCTCGCGGTCCTCGGTGGCGGCCAGGTCGAAGACGCCCTTGTGGGCGGCGTAGAGCATGCCGTTGGCCCACTCGGTCTTGACGCCGACCACGATCCGGTTGGGGCGCAGCACGTCGTCGACGGCGAAGCCCTCCTGGAGGAACTCGGGGCTCCAGGCCACCTCGACGCCCAGGTCGGTGGGGGTGTGCTTGCCGACGAGCTGCTCCACCCACTCGGCGGTGCCGACCGGGACGGTGGACTTGCCGACGATCAGCGCCTTGCGGGTCAGGTGCTGGGCCAGGCTGGTCACCGACGCCTCGACGTACGACAGGTCGGCGCCCATCCCGTCGGCGCGCTGCGGGGTGCCCACGCAGATGAAGTGCACGTCGCCGAAGTCGGCGACCTCGCTGATGTCCGTGCTGAACCGCAGCCGACCGGCGGCGAGGTTGCGCCGGAGCAGCTCGTCCAGGCCCGGCTCGTGGATCGGGACCTCGCCCGCGTTCAGCTTGGCGATCTTGTCCGCGTCGACGTCGAAGCCGAGGACCTCGTAACCCAGCTCGGCGTAGCAGATGGCGTACGTCGCGCCGAGGTAACCGGTCCCGAGGAAGGTCACCCGCGGTCGCGGGGCACCCGAGGGCGGCGTCACCGGGGTGATGGCCGGCACCGGCTGGATGTTCGGGTACGGGATCGTCACGCCTGTCTTCTCCGCTCGCACTGGCGGCGCGTCGCTGCGTCGCGTTCGGCTGGGGCGCCATGGCCGGCGCCGAGGGAACTTTTGTCGTCTTGTGTGAGGGTAGTTGTGCCGTGTCGACGCCTGTCGTGCGCGAGCCTACCCGCCGGTAAGGTCCGGTCGGACCTGGTAGCTATCCTTCACTCTGCGGCAGTCGGCGGACCTTCAAAACGCCACAGACTGCGCATGATAGCGGTGAAAGGGGAGGGCCGACATGGCCGCAGAGCAGTCGTTCGACGTCTACCGGTTGCCGGAGGAGCACGAGGCGATCCGGGAGGCGGTCCGTGAGGTCTGTGCCGCGAAGGTGGCCCCCAACGCCGCCGAGGCGGACGAGACCGGTGAGTTCCCCAAGGCGTCCTACGACGCGCTGCGGGCCGCGGACTTCCACGCCCCGCACATCCCCGTCGAGTACGGCGGCGCCGGCGCGGACGCGCTGGCCACGGCCATCGTGATCGAGGAGGTGGCGCGGGCCTGCGCCTCGTCCTCGCTGATCCCGGCGGTGAACAAGCTCGGCACCATGCCGCTGATCCTGGCCGGCTCCGAGGAGCTCAAGCAGCAGTACCTGACCCGGGTCGCCTCCGGCGACGCGATGTTCTCGTACTGCCTCTCCGAGCCGGAGGCGGGCAGCGACGCCGCGTCGATGACCACCCGCGCGGTGCGCGACGGCGACCACTGGGTGCTCAACGGCGTGAAGCGGTGGATCACCAACGCGGGCGTGTCGGAGTACTACACCGTCTTCGCTGTGACCGATCCCACAGCCCGCTCCCGGGGCATCTCCGCCTTCGTCGTGGAGAAGGCCGACGCCGGGGTCAGCTTCGGCGCGCCGGAGAAGAAGCTCGGCATCAAGGGCTCCCCGACCCGCGAGGTCTACCTCGACAACGTCCGGATCCCGGCCGACCGCATGATCGGCGCCGAGGGCACTGGCTTCGCCACCGCGATGAAGACCCTGGACCACACCCGGGTCACCATCGCCGCGCAGGCCGTCGGCATCGCCCAGGGCGCGCTCGACTACGCCAAGGGATACGTGGCCGAGCGCAAGCAGTTCGGCAAGGCGATCGCGGAGTTCCAGGGCATCCAGTTCATGCTCGCCGACATGGGCATGAAGCTGGAGGCGGCCCGGCAGCTGACGTACGCCGCCGCCGGCAAGTCCGAGCGCGGCGACGCCGACCTGACCTACTTCGGCGCGGCGGCCAAGTGCTTCGCCTCCGACGCCGCCATGGAGATCACCACGGACGCGGTGCAGCTGCTCGGCGGCTACGGCTACACCCGCGACTACCCCGTCGAGCGGATGATGCGGGACGCCAAGATCACGCAGATCTACGAGGGCACCAACCAGGTGCAGCGCATCGTGATGGCCCGTCAGCTCCTCAAGGGCTGACGACGACCCGTCGGGCGGGCGGGCCGGTTCTCCGGCCCGCCCGCGGCCGTCAACGGTTGTCGGTGCTGTCGCTCCCGGCCCCGTAGCGGGGCGGCGCGGTCCACGGCGACTCCGTGCCGCTGCGCCGGGGCAGCGGCTCGGTGGGGGTGCCCAGGTCCGGGTAGCCGAGGGTGAGCGGGGCGGTGTCCTGCTCGCTCCGCGCCCCGGGCGGCGGCCAGTCGCCGAGCGTGAAGGTGTTCTCCGGTGGTGTGTCGTCGGCCGGGGTCAGCTCCGCCCCGGTCGAGGGCGCCGCCGGCCACTGTCGCCACCGCTGGACGCTGAAGGTCGCCATCAGCAGCAGCAGGCCGATCAGGAACAGCGTGCCGTTCCGCACCGGCTGGTCCAGCGGCAGCGGGTCCCCGAGCACCTTCCAGCCGTCCGGAATCTTGTCGAGCACGGTGAACGGGGCGATGAACATCCCGACGTACGGGATGACCAGCAGTAGCCCGGCGACGAGGGGGCCGAGCGGCGAGATGCGCAGGGTGCCGAGCAGACCGAGCAGGATGCCGGCGACGCCGAGGTAGACGGCCGGCTCGATCAGGTTGGGCGTGCTGTACGTACCGATCTCCACCCAGCGGTTCACGGTCCGGCCCGACCCGTCCTGCCCGAGAGTGATCAGCACCCAGGTGATGGGCGCCACCACCAACCCGGCGAGGAAGCTCCAGAGATGTCGCATCCGCGCACCGTACCGTTTCCTCCATGACCGAGCACCCCTCCGCCGCCCCGCCGGGCAAGCCCACCTCGTACTCCCGGGTCACGCTGAGCCGCATCATGACCGCCGTCGACGTCAACCTCTACGGGACGGTGCACGGCGGGGTGCTGATGAAGTTCGTCGACGACGTGGCCGGGGCCGCCGCGGCGCGGCACAGCGGGGGCACCGCCGTCACCGCGGCCATCGACGAGATCGTCTTCTCCGAGGCGGTCCGGGTGGGCGACCTGGTGCACGCGCACGCCCAGGTGAACTGGACCGGGCAGACCTCGATGGAGGTGGGCGTCCGGGTGGTCGCCGAGCGCTGGGACTCGGCCGAGGACGAGCCGGTCCGGGTGGCCACCGCGTACCTGGTCTTCGTCGGTGTCGACGTGGGCGGCGCGCCCCGGGCGGTCCGGCCGGTGCTGCCGGAGACCCTGGAGGACGAGCGCCGGTTCCGGGAGGCGGAGATTCGCCGGGCGCACCGGCTGGCCCGGCGCCGGGCCATCCAGGCGCACCGGGCCGGCTGAGGCGTCCCGCCCGTCGCGTCGCGGCGCGCCCCACACAGGTGGCCGGTCCGGCGTGTGGGCCGGCCACGCCCCCTCACCGGCGCCGGGTGCGGAGAATGACGCTTCGAGGTAGGGCAAGATGGCGCCACGGCCCATTCACAGTGTGGTGCGGGGCCCGAGGGAGGGTGGAGCAGTGGGTGACGTGCTGTGGACGCCGCCGGCGGACGTACTCCAGCGGTCGCGGATCGGGAACTACCTGCGCTGGCTGCGTGAGCACCGCGGGCTGGACTTCGCCGACTACGACGAGCTGTGGCGCTGGTCGGTCAACGACCTGGCCGCGTTCTGGCGCTCGGTCTGGGACCACTTCGAGGTCGTCGCGCACACCCCGCCGACGGCGACCCTGACCGACCCGGCGATGCCGGGCACCCGCTGGTTCCCCGGAGCGACGCTCAACTACGCCGAGAACGTGCTGCGGATGCCGGGCCGCTCGGACGACGACCCGGTGGTGATCGCGCACGGCCAGACCCGCGCGCCGGTCACGCTGACCGCCGCGCAGCTGCGCGAGCAGGTCCGCCGGGTGGCGGCCGGGCTGCGCCGGCTCGGCGTGGTCGCCGGGGACCGGGTGGCCGCGTACGCCCCGAACATCCCGGAGACGTACGTGCTGCTGCTGGCCACCAGCAGCCTCGGCGCGATCTTCTCCTCCTGCGCGCCGGAGTTCGGCACCCGGAGCGTCACCGACCGCTGGCAGCAGATCGAGCCGAAGGTGCTGGTGGCCGTGGACGGCTACCGGTACGGCGACAAGCCGGTCGACCGGCGCGGCGAGGTGGCCGCCATCCGGGCCGCGCTGCCCTCGCTGGAGCACACCGTTGGCATCGCCTACCTCGACCCGGCGGGCGCCCCGCCCGACGGTGCGCTGGGCTGGGACGAGCTGGCCGCCGCGACCGACGAGGCGCTGACCTTCACCCCGGTGCCGTTCGACCACCCGCTCTACGTGCTCTACTCCTCCGGCACCACCGGCCTGCCCAAGCCGATCGTGCACGGGCACGGGGGCATCCTGCTGGAGCACCTGAAGATGCTCGCCCTGCACCACGACCTGGGTCCGGCCGACCGGTTCTTCTGGTTCACCACCACCGGCTGGATGATGTGGAACTTCCTGGTCTCCGCCCCGGCGGTGGGCGCGACGATCGTGCTCTTCGACGGCAACCCGGGCCACCCCGACCTGGGTGCGCTCTGGCGGCTGGCCGAGGAGACTCAGACGACGTACTTCGGCACCTCGGCGCCGTTCCTGCTGGCCTGCCGCAAGGCCGGCCTGGTGCCCCGGGAGATCGCCGACCTCTCCGCGCTGCGCGGGGTCGGCTCGACCGGCGCGCCGCTGCCCGCCGAGGGCTTCACCTGGGTGTACGAGACGGTCGGCGAGCGCCTCCAGCTCCAGTCCCTCTCCGGCGGCACGGACGTCTGCACCGGGTTTGTCGGCGGGGTGCCGCTGCTGCCGGTGCACGCCGGTGAGATCACCTGCCGGGCGCTCGGCGCGCGGGTGGAGGCGCGCTCCGCCGACGGCACCCCGGTCATCGGCGAGCTGGGCGAGCTGGTGATCACCGCGCCGATGCCGAGCATGCCGGTGGGCTTCTGGAACGACCCGGACGGCCGCCGCTACCGGGAGGCGTACTTCGAGGTCTACCCCGGGGTGTGGCGGCACGGCGACTGGATCACGATCAACGACCGGGGCGGCTGCGTCATCACCGGCCGCTCGGACGCCACCCTGAACCGGGGCGGCGTGCGGCTCGGCACCGCCGAGTTCTACTCGGTGGTCGAGGGGCTGGACGAGGTCGTCGACTCGGTGGTCGTGCACCTGGAGGACGACGAGGGCGGCGCGGGCGAGCTGCTGCTCTTCGTGGTCCTCGCCGAGGGTCTGGAGCTGGACGACGCGCTGCGCCGGAAGATCTGCCGGGAGCTGCGCACCGCCCTGTCGCCCCGGCACGTCCCGGACGAGATCCACCAGGTCCGCGCCGTGCCGCGCACCCTGTCGGCGAAGAAGCTGGAGGTGCCGGTCAAGAAGATCCTCACCGGCACCCCGGTGGACTCGGCCGCCGCCAAGGGCGCGCTGGCCAACCCCGAGTCGCTGACCGCCTTCGCCACCTTCGCGCAGCGCCGCGCGAGCGACCACGACACCCCCACCCCGGCCTGACCCGCACCGCGCCCGCCGGGCGCGGGTCGCGGGGCCCGGCTCAGGCGAGGATCCGGGTCACCTTCTCGGACGCCACCCGGCCGTCGAGCCGGGTGGCGTCGAGGTTGCCGCAGAGGACGACGCTGGCGCCCCGCACCAGCGGGGCGAGCAGCCAGTCGACCGGGTCGGGGTGCCGGGCGGCGTCGACCAGGAGGCGGTCGCCGGGGGCGATGCACAGCTCCGTCGCGCGGTCGGCCGCCGGGGCCAGCAGCGCCGCGTCGCTTGGGCCACCCTGCGAGTACGGCGTGAAGTGGTCGCCGTGGGTGCGTACCTCGACCACGTAGTCGGCGAAACCGGCCGGCACCTCGCGCAGCGGGGCGGCGAACGGGGCCAACGCCAGGGCGTACCGGTCCCCGGCCGGCCAGGCGGCCGCCTCGGCGACCCGGTCGGCGGCGGCGAAGAGCACGTCCACGTCGCCCGGCGTGTCGGCCACCGTCACCCCCGCCGACCAGCAGCCCAGCAGCACCGCGGCGGTCTGCCAGTGCGGCGGGAGCAGCACCGCGGCGGCGTCGCCGGGGGAGAGGGCGAGCTCGTCGACGAGCAGGTTGGCGGTCTTGGCCACCCAGTTCGCCAGGGTCGCGCCGGACAGTTCGGTGCGCTCGCCGGTGGCGTCGTCGTACCAGGTCAGCAGGGGGCGGGCGGGGTCGGTCGCGATCGCGTCGGCGAAGACCCGGGCAATGTTCTCGGCCATCGGCGCGAACGATACGCCGCCGAGACCCGTACTCGATGACGATGACAAGTCGGCGTACCGTCGGGTCGCAGTCAGCGTCCGGACCGGGCTCCGGCGTAGGCTTGCCCGGAGTGTTGTTCCCCACAGACCCGCCAGTTCAAGGAGTCGCCCCGTGACCGCCGGTCGCCCGCCCCGCGTGCTCATCGACGCCACGAGTGTCCCCGCCGACCGTGGCGGCGTCGGTAGATACGTCGACGGCCTCCTCGGCGCCCTCGGCACCGTGTGCGGTTCGGGGGTGGACCTGGTCGTGGTCAGCCTCCGCACCGACCTGGAGCGCTACACCCGGATGCTGCCGGGCGCGGAGGTCATCCCCGCCCCGGCGGCCGTCGCGCACCGGCCCGCCCGCCTCGCCTGGGAACAGACCGGCCTGCCGCTGCTCGCCCAGCAGGTCGGCGCCGAGGTGCTGCACTCGCCCTTCTACACCTGCCCGCTGCGGGCCGGCTGCCCGGTCACCGTGACCGTGCACGACGCGACCTTCTTCACCGAGCCGGAGCACTACGACAAGTCCCGCCGGACGTTCTTCCGCAGCGCGATCAAGACCTCGCTGCGCCGCGCCGACCGGGTGATCGTGCCGAGCAAGGCCACCCGGGACGAGCTGATCCGGCTGCTCGACGCCGACCCCACCCGGATCGACGTCGCCTACCACGGCGTCGACCACTCGGCCTTCCACGCGCCCAGCGAGGAGGAGAAGGCCCGGGTCCGGGCCCGGCTGGGGCTGGGCAACAACAGCTACGTCGCCTTCCTCGGCGCCAAGGAGCCGCGCAAGAACGTCCCCAACCTGATCCGCGGCTGGGCCCGCGCGGTGGGCGACCGGGACAACCCGCCGGCCCTGGTGGTGGCCGGCGGCCAGGGGCACGACGACGACATCGACCGCGCGGTGGCCGAGGTGCCGTCGCACCTGCGCCTGCTGCGCCCCGGCTACCTGCGCTACGCCGACCTGCCCGGCTTCCTCGGCGGCGCGCTGGTGGCCGCCTACCCGTCGTACGGCGAGGGGTTCGGGCTGCCGATCCTGGAGGCGATGGCCTGCGCGGCCCCGGTGCTCACCACCCCGCGCCTCTCGCTGCCCGAGGTGGGTGGCGACGCGGTCGCCTACACCAGCGAGGACCCGGACCAGATCGCCACCGACCTGGCCGCCCTCCTCGACGACGAGCAGCGCCGGCTCTCGCTGGCCAAGGCCGGTTTCGACCGGGCCAAGGAGTTCACCTGGGGATCCAGCGCCGAGGTGCACATCGCGGCGTGGAGCCGGGCCCGGGCCTGAGCGTGCGAGGACCCAGCGAACGACCCCGCGTCCGCCCCGAGACGGTTCGGGCATGATGTGCTGATGCTTTACGCCGTCATCCCGGCGGGTGGCAGCGGCACGAGACTGTGGCCGCTGTCCCGCGCGGGGCACCCCAAGTTCCTCCACCCGCTCACCGGCACCAGCGCCTCGCTGCTCCAGGCGACCGTCAACCGGCTGGCGCCGCTGACCACCCCGGAGCACATCCTGGTCGTCACCGGCGCGGCGCACGCGGCGGCGGTGGCCCGGCAGCTCGCCGGGGTGCCCGAGGAGAACATCCTGGTGGAGCCCTCGCCGCGGGACTCCTGCGCGGCGATCGCGCTGGCCGCCGCGGTGATCGCGCAGCGGGACCCGGAGGCGGTGATGGGCTCCTTCGCGGCCGACCACCTGATCCGGGACGCCGACGCCTGGGTGGAGACGGTGCGCGCGGCGGTACGCGGCGCGGAGCGGGGTCTGCTGATGACGGTGGGCATCACCCCGACCCGTGCCGAGACCGGGTACGGCTACCTGGAGACCGGCGAGCCGACCGGCGACGGTCCACTGCGCCCGGTCACCGAGTTCAAGGAGAAGCCGGCCGCGCCGGTCGCCGAGGCGTACCTGCGCTCGGGGCGGCACCTCTGGAACGCCAGCATGTTCGTCTGGCGGGTGGACGTCTTCCTCGCCGAACTGGCCCGCCAGCAGCCGGCCCTGCACGCCGGGGTGAGTGCCATCGCCGCCGCCTGGGGCACCCCCGAGCAGGACGACATCCTGGGCACGGTCTGGCCGACGCTGCCGAAGATCTCCGTCGACTACGCGGTGATGGAGGGCGCGGCGACCGCCGGCCGGGTCGCGACGGTGCCCGGCGACTTCGGCTGGAACGACGTCGGCGACTTCCACACCCTCGGTGACGTGCTCCCCGCCGACCCGGCGGGCAACGTGGTGCTGGGCACCGACGCCAAGCCGGGCGTGCTGCTGCACGACTGCGCCGACCTGGTGGTGGTGCCGCAGTCCGGCCGGCTGGTCGCCGCGCTCGGGGTACGGGACCTGATCGTGGTGGACACCCCGGACGCGGTGCTGGTCTGCCCGCGCGACCGCGCCCAGGACGTCAAGGTGCTGGTCGACGCGCTCAAGGAGCGGGGCGAGGAGGGCCTGGTCTGACCCGCCTCGCCGCCGGTCGCCTCCTCAGGCGCGGCGGCGCAGCGCGGCCAGGGCCGGCGCGACGAGCTGGACCGTACCGCCGGCCAGCGGCTCGGGCAGCCGGTCCGGCGGGAACCAGCCCAGCGCCTCGGACTCGTCGCTGACCCGTTCCACCGCGCCGGGCGGCGCGAAGACCGCGAAGCGTACGTCGTGGTGCAGCGAGCCGCCCTGGCAGGCGACCGGGTGGATGTCCACGTCGATCGGCACCGGGTCGACGACCAGCCCGGCGATCCCCGACTCCTCGGTCGCCTCGCGCAGCGCGGCCCCGGCGAGGGTGCGGTCGGCCGGCTCGCAGTGTCCGCCGAGCTGCACCCACCGGCGGAACTTGCCGTGCAGGCAGAGCAGCACCCGGTCGCCGGTGGCGTCCAGCACCAGCGCGCTGGCGGTGACGTGCCCGGGTCGGTGGCTGCGGCCCATCGCCACCGGCCCGGCGGTCAGCAGTTCCAGGGTGCGGTCCCGCGCCTCGGCGGCCGCGGGGCTGGTCGCCGTCCACCCGCTCAGCAGCGCCACCGCGTCGGCGTGCAGTGCCGCCTCGCCGGCGGACGGGGACGGGGGGCCGGCGGGGTCGGTGATGGCGAAGACGTCGGGCACCCCGACACTCTACGAGCGCCGGCTCCGTACCCTGGCCCGGTGACCCTGCGACTCGTCGAGTTCGTCGTGGCCGGCAACGAGGCCAGTGACCTGCTGCCGGTCCGTTCCCCGGCGCTGCTGCGCGCGCACGGCGCCCGGCGCGGGTTCTGGACGGTGCTGGACGAGGGCCCGGTGGAGCGCTGCCTGGCCCTGCTGCTGGAACGCTCCGACGGCGAGTGGGTCGCCCGGCACGTGCCCGCCGACGCCGGCGTCGAGAACGGGCGCACCGAGGACGGCGAGGCGCTGGCCCACCACGACGGCTGGGTGTACGTCTTCGGTTCGCACTTCGGCTCGAAGGCCGGCCCGCTGCGCCCGCGCCGGGCGTTCGTGGCCCGGTTCCGCGAGGACGACGCGGCGGCGGGAACCCTGCCGGTGCGGGTGGTGCGCAACCGGTTCCGGGTGCACCGGGTGGTCAACGACGCGTTGGCGAAGGCGCCCTTCACCCCGCTGCCGCCCGGCGACCGGGTCCGCCGCCGGTTCATCGTCGAGACGCTGGCCCGGGGCACCGCCCGGGCGAAGAGCTGGGTGACCCGGCTCGCCGAGGACGACCTGCCGCTGAACGTGGAGGCCGCCACGTTCACCCCGGACGGCACCGTGCTGCTCGGCCTCCGGTTCCCGGTGACCGCAGCCGGTGAGCCGATCATGGTCGAGCTGGCCGGGGTGCCGGAGATGTTCGCCGGGGACGGCGACTGGCCGGTGGCCGGCCGGGCGTACGCGCTGACCGGGGTGACACCGCCGGGCGCGCTGGTCGGCTTCCGCGCGATCGCCCCGACCGCCGACGGCGGCTACGCGGCGGTGGTCGGCTCGATCGACGCGCTGGGCAAGGGCTCGGTGCTGCTGGACGACCATCCGACCGGGGGTGGGGTGACCTCCCGGCACGTCCGCTTCCGGTGGCGGCCGGGCGCCGAGGAGCACCTGGTCGCCGGGGAGCCGGTGGCCGACCTGGCGCCGTTCCACCACGTGGAGGGTCTGGCCGAGCTGGACGGGAGCTGCTTCTACGTCACCGACGAGGACCACCGGGTCGCGCTCTGGATCGGCTGACCGGCCCGCTCGGCGCGGAGCGCCCGGGGGACACCTCTGCGGACCAGGGCCGCAGACCCTCGTGGTGTCTCCCGGACGCGCCCACCGCCCCCAGGCGTCCCGGTCGGCTGGCTGGTGGACCCTTTCGCACGCCGGACCGGGCAGTAGGAGCATGCCAACCGGCGGTCGGGGGCGTCGAGGTTTTTCAGCTCACGCTTAAAAGTGGAGGTAAGTGCCGGGCGGGTAGAGTGCAGAGGGTCGGTGGGCAATCCCCCTGTCCGCCCTCAGGAGCGCTTCCATGCTGACGATCCACTTCTCTCAGGAGGACATTCTCCGGACCAGGGTGGCCCCCGCGGCCGACCCGATCTGGGAGCTGGTGCTGAGTCTGCACCTGCTGCAGGGCCGCACCCGGGACCCGCTGATGGCGCACTGGCGCCGGGGCGTCGCCCGCGAGCTGCGTCGTGACGTCACCTCCCACCAGCTCCGGTTGCTCTTCGCGCTGAACCCGCCGCGCGGCTACTTCCCCGACTTCCTCACCCCGTACCAGAGCGTGGCGGGGTTCGAGGCGGGGCTGGACGCGGTCCGGTCCACCCCGATCGACCTGCTGAACCGGGACCTGACCGTGCTGGCCGGGGCGAACTCGCTGCCGTCCTCCGCCGCCGCGCTGGCCCGCGGCGAGCCGGAGGTGCTGCAACTGCTGACCGACTCGATGACGCAGTACCGGTCGGTGGCGCTCGAGCCGTACTGGGGGCGGATCCAGGCGGCGGTGGAGGCCGACCGCAACCGTCGCGCCCGTGCCCTGCTCGACGGCGGGGCGGAGGGGCTGCTGGCCAGCCTGCGCCCCACCATGCGCTGGGACTCCGGGCGGTTGGAGGTGCACGACTACCCGGACCGCCGGGAGCTGCACCTGGACGGGCGCGGGCTGCTGCTAGTGCCCTCGTTCTTCTGCGCGCGTACCCCGGTGGCCCTGCTCGACCCGGCGCTGCCCCCAGTGCTGGTCTATCCGGTGGACCGGCTGGGCGGTCTGGTCCCGGCGCCCGGCGAGGGTGCCGGCCCGCCCCGCGAGGGGCCCGGGCGGGAGGCGCTCGCCGCGCTGCTCGGCCGGACCCGGGCCGCGGTGCTGGAGGCCAGCGACGACGGCTGCACCACCGGCGAGGTGGCCCGGCGGCTGCACATCTCGCCGGCCGCCGCCAGCCAGCACACCGCCGTGCTGCGCAACGCCGGGCTGCTGGTCAGCCAGCGGGACCGCAACACGGTGCTGCACACCCTGACCCCGCTGGGCCGGGCCATGCTGGAGGCCTGACCCGGCCGGCGTCAGATCGCCAGGCAGGCGCTGGCCGTGCTGCCCGCCGGGGGCGGCAGCAGCGTCGAGGGCACCCCCTCGGCAGCCAGCGCGGTGCGCAGCCGCTGCAGGTCCGCGCCGAAGCGCACCAGGTCCGGCCGGTCGACCGGGGTGGGCGCCGCGCCGAGAATCAGCCCGGTGGCCCCCGCCGGCCAGCCCGGGACGGTGGCGACCAGGCCGGCGCGTACCTCCTCGTCGGTGACGTGGGTGAAGGCGGTGCCGGGCGCGACCACGCCGGCGACCGCGGCGACGGCCCGCCGGACCGCCTCCGGGTCGGCCGGCGTCGGACCGGTGCCGTCGGCGAGGGTCGCGGCGGACCGGAGACCGGCCGCCCGCGCTTCGGCGGTGCCGAGGGAGAAGAGGTCCATCGTCGCGTCCCGGACCAGGACGCTCGCGCCCGCGCCGTCGTCGGTGCGGCCGGCACCCAGGTAGCCGCGCACCACCGCGACCGGGACCTGGTCGCACTTACCCTTGATCAACTCGCCGGCGCCGGCCAGTTCGTCCACCACGGCCATCTGGGTCAGCTGCAACTCGTTGCCGTACGGGTCGACCTCGCCCCGGTGGTCGCGGATGGCGGACATACCGGCCACGCCGAGCGCCACGTCGGTGAGCCCGTTGCGCCAGGGCCGACCCATCGTGTCGCTGACGATCACCGCCACGTCGACGCCGTACCGCTCGGCCAGGGCGGCGCGCAGCGCCCGGGCCGAGGCGTCCGGGTCCTTGGGCAGCAGCACCAGCCGGGTCTTGTCGACGTTGGAGGCGTCGATCCCGGCGGAGGCCATCACGAAGCCGTGGTGCGTCTGGACGATCCGGGTCGCGCCACGGGTCGCCACCACCCGGGCGGTCTCGGCGGCCAGCACCTCGTCGCGCGCGGCGAGCCGTTCCGGCCCGTCCGCCGGCACGTCGACCAGCCGGCCCTCCGCCTTCGAGACGATCTTGCTGGTGACCACCAGCACGTCCCCGTCGCGCAGCCACGGCGCGGCGGTCGCGATCAGCGCCGCCAGGTCGTCGCCCTCGGTCACGTCGCCGATGCCCAGCACCGGCAGGATCTCCAGTCTCACACCAGCTCCAACGCGGCCCGCACCATCTGCGCGGTCGCCGCCTCGTCGGTCATCCACAACGGCGCGGACCGGACCGCCACCCCCGGCACCGAGGTGCCCTCGTCCTCCGGCGCGACCAGCCAGCCGTCGAGCAGGCCGCCCTCGCTCCGCCCGCCGTAGAGCCGGCCCACCCCGGCGGCGCTGCACTCCACACCCAGCACCGACAGGCACCGGTCGGCCATGCCGCGCACCGGAGCGCCGCCGATGATCGGGGAGACCCCGACCACCCGGGCCGGACCCTGGGCGACCGCGTCGCGCAGCCCCGGCACGGCGAGCACCGGGGCGACGCTCACCACCGGATTGCTCGGCGCGACCAGCACGGCGTCCGCGCCGGCGATCGCCTCCAGCACCCCCGGCGCCGGCTTGGCGCTCTCCGCACCGACGAAGACGAACCGGTGGGTGGGGATGTCCGCCCGATAGCGCACCCACCACTCCTGGAAGTGGATCGCCCGCTGCCCCTCCTCGCCGTCGACCACCACGTGGGTCTCCAGCCGGTCGTCGGTGGCCGGCAGCAGGCGTACGCCGGGCTGCCAGCGGCTGGCCAGCGCCTCGGTCACCGCGGAGAGCGGGTACCCGGCGTTGAGCATGGTGGTCCGCACCAGGTGGGTGGCGATGTCCTTGTCGCCGAGCCCGAACCAGGTCGGCTCCGCGCCGTACGCGGCCAGCTCCGCCTTGACCGTCCAGGTCTCACCGACCCGTCCCCAGCCGCGTTCCGGGTCGGCCCCGCCGCCCAGGGTGTACATGACGCTGTCCAGGTCGGGGCAGACCTTGAGCCCGTGCAGGAGCAGGTCGTCGCCGACGTTGACCACGGCGGTCACCTCGGCGCCCACTTCGCGGGCGTACGCCCGGACGCCGAGCAGGAACCGGGCGCCCCCGATCCCGCCGGTCAGAACCACAATGCGCATGACGTCCATCCTGGCGTACGCGACGCCTGCGGTCCGTCGGTGGCCCGGGAGACTAGGCTCACGTCGGCATCTGTCCGTTTCGCCCGAGGGAGAACTCGTGACCAGCCCCGCCGAGCCGGCGCCGAAAGACGCGACGCAGGCCCGCCAGCTCACCGGTCCACTGCGCGAACTCGCCGCGTTCGTGCTGCTCGGCGCGAACGCCGTGCTGCTCTTCGTCGGACTGATCCGGCTGCTCGCGCCGGCCTCGGAGTACAGCACCTTCTCGAGCCGGGCCGGCAGCACCTTCTTCTCGTTCGTCGGCATCGAGGCGACCGTCCTGCCGCTGCTGGCCGTGCTGCTCGCCACGCACGTCTCGCCGGTCCTGCCGCGGGCGAAGCAGATCACCCAGGTCGCGGTCGGCGAGTACGCCTTCGGCGCGCTCTTCGGCACGCTGACCTTCCTGATCTGGCTGGTCAACCGGCTGGCCGACGCGGAGCTGCTGGACGCCCTGCTCGGCCTGTTGACCCGGGCCGCCTGGTTCGCGCTCTTCGCCCTCGCCGCGTTCGTCGTCTACCGGGTCTGGCGGGCGTTCTACCACGTCCCCCGCCCCAAGCCGCAGCCCGGCGTGTACGGCCAGCCGCAGCCCGGTTGGCCGCAGCAGGCCGGCCAGGGCGGCTACCCCGCCGCCGGTTACCCGCCCCCGGGCCAGCCCGGCGGCCACCCCGGCACCGGCTACCCGCCCGCCGGCCAGCCGTCCGCCGGTTACCCGTCCGCCGGCCAGTACGGCCAGCCCGGCCAGTACGGCCAGCCGGGCCCGTCCTCGGCCCCGCCGTTCGGCACCGCACCGCAGTCCGCGCCGCCGTTCGGCACGCCGCAGTCCGCGCCGCCGTTCGCCGGCCCGAACACCGCTCCGCCGTTCGGCCAGCCGCCGTCGGCCGACCCGACCCAGACCATCCCGCGCCAGCCCGGCGAGGTGGGCGGGCCGGCAGTGCCGCCCGGTGGCGAGGACGTCGACCGGACCCAGCGCTTCCACCGGGACGACCCGAACTCCCCACGCTGAGCTGCGTTGCCCGCCCGCTGGCGCCGGGCGGGCGGGTCGGCTCAGCGAAGCAACACTGTGGTTAGCGGGATACCTCAGCGGCATCAGGATGACGCTGAGGTATCCCGCTCGACGTGCTGCGCCGGGACGGCCCCGCCGGCACCCGACCAGCCGGGCCGGGCCGGCCCGGCACAGGGTTGATCTCACACCGTCTTCCGTGCCCGTCCGGCCGTCCGAGCCAGCGCATAGGCTGAGCGGATGGCTGACCGCACCGATCCCGCCCCGACCGAGGCGAGCGTGCAGCGCGCGCTGCGCCGGGCGGCCACCGGCCGCGCCCTGGACGTCGCGGAGGCGACCGCGCTGCTGGCGGCCCGGGGGGCCGAGCTGGACGAACTGCTCCGCGTCGCCGGGGAGATCCGCGACGCCGGGCTGCGCGACGCCGGCCGGCCGGGCGTGGTGACGTACTCGAAGAAGGTCTTCATCCCGCTGACCCGGCTCTGCCGGGACCGCTGCCACTACTGCACCTTCGCCACCGTGCCGCACCGGCTGCCGGCCGCCTTCCTGGAGCAGGACGAGGTGCTGGCGATCGCCCGGCAGGGCGCGGCGCTGGGCTGCAAGGAGGCCCTGTTCACCCTCGGTGACCGGCCGGAGGAGCGCTGGCCGGCGGCCCGCGAGTGGCTGGACGAGCGCGGGTACGACTCCACCCTGGACTACCTGCGCGCCTGCGCGGTGGCGGTGCTGGAGGAGACCGGCCTGCTGCCCCACCTCAACCCGGGCGTGCTGTCCTGGTCGGAGCTGCAGCGGCTCAAGCCGGTCGCGCCGAGCATGGGGATGATGCTGGAGACCACCGCGACCCGGCTCTGGTCCGAGCCGGGTGGTCCGCACTTCGGCTCGCCCGACAAGGAACCCGCGGTGCGGCTGCGGGTGCTCGACGACGCCGGCCGGGTCGGGGTGCCGTTCACCACCGGCATCCTGATCGGCATCGGGGAGACCCCGGCCGAGCGGGTCGACGCGATCTTCGCGATCCGCCGGGCGCAGCGGGAGTACGGCCACCTCCAGGAGGTGATCGTGCAGAACTTCCGCGCCAAGCCGGACACGGCGATGCGCGGCATGCCCGACGCCGAGTTGCACGACCTGGCCGCCACGGTGGCGGTGGCCCGGCTGCTGCTCGGCCCCAGGGCCCGGATCCAGGCCCCGCCCAACCTGATCGAGGGCGAGTACGACCTGCTGCTGCGCGCCGGCATCGACGACTGGGGCGGGGTGTCGCCGCTGACCCCGGACCACGTCAACCCGGAGCGGCCCTGGCCGCAGCTCGACGAGCTGGCCCGGCACACCGAGAAGTCCGGCTTCACCCTGCGCGAGCGGCTGACCATCTACCCCGAGTACGTCCGGGCCGGTGACCCCTGGCTCGACCACCGGCTGCTGCCGCACGTCGGCGCGCTGGCCGACCCGGAGACGGGGCTCGCCGTCGAGTCCGCCCGGCCGGTCGGCCGGCCGTGGCAGGAGCCCGACGAGACGTACGGCGGGCGGACCGACCTGCACGTCACCATCGACACCACCGGGCGGACCGGGGATCGGCGGGGCGACTTCGACAGCGTCTACGGCGACTGGTCGGAGGTCGCCGGCAAGGTGACCGCGGGGGCCGCCCCCGGCGGCGGGGACGCCGACGTACGGGCCGGGCTGCGGCTGGCCGCCGACGACCCGGCGGCGCTGCTGGAGCCCCGGCACGCCGACCTGGCGCTGGCCCTCTTCGGCGCGGACGGCCCGGCGCTGGACGAGCTGTCCCGGCTCGCCGACGACGTCCGGCGCGACACCGTCGGCGACGACGTCACCTATGTGGTCAACCGCAACATCAACTTCAGCAACGTCTGCTACGTGGGCTGCCGGTTCTGCGCCTTCGCCCAGCGGGAACGGGACGCCGACGCGTTCCGGCTCTCGGTGGAGCAGGTCGCCGACCGGGCCGAGGAGGCCTGGGCGGCCGGGGCCACCGAGGTCTGCCTCCAGGGCGGGATCGACCCGAAGATGCCGGTGACCGGCTACGCCGACCTGGTCCGGGCGATCAAGGCACGGGTGCCGGGGATGCACGTGCACGCCTTCTCCCCGATGGAGATCGTCACCGCCGCCGCCAAGGCCGGCGTGCCGGTGCGGGAGTGGCTGACCCGGCTGCGCGAGGCCGGGCTGGACACCATCCCGGGCACCGCCGCGGAGATCCTCGACGACGACGTGCGCTGGGTGCTCACCAAGGGCAAGCTGCCGGCGGCCGCCTGGGTCGACGTGGTCAGCACGGCGCACGAGCTGGGCATCCGGTCCAGCTCCACGATGATGTACGGCCACGTGGACCACCCCGGGCAGTGGTTGGCGCACTTCCGGGTGCTGGCCGGGGTGCAGGACCGCACCGGCGGGTTCACCGAGTTCGTGGCGCTGCCGTTCGTGCACACCAACGCGCCGATCTACCTCGCCGGCATCGCCCGGCCGGGGCCCACCTGGCGGGAGAACCGGGCGGTGCACGCGATGGCCCGGCTGCTGCTGCACGGCCGGATCGACAACATCCAGTGCTCCTGGGTCAAGCTGGGCGACGCCGGCACGGTGGCGATGCTCCAGGGCGGCTGCAACGACCTGGGCGGCACGCTGATGGAGGAGACGATCTCCCGGATGGCCGGCTCCGGCAACGGTTCGGCGCGTACCGAGGAGCAGTTGCGGGCCATCGCGGCGACCGCCGGGCGACCGGCGCGCAAGCGGACGACCGCGTACGGTCACCACCCGGCGTAGCGTCGAACCTTTCCCCGGCACCGGCCGTACCACTGGTCGCCGGCGGCGGTTGAGGCGAGGGCCGCCGTCGGCAGCCCCTCGCGAGCCACCGCGGGCGCGTACGCGCCGCCGGAGGAAAGGTTCCCCATGACGAGTGACGAGCGGAAGCGGCCCTGGCCGCGACTGACCCGCCGGCAGACGTTGACCGCCGCGGCGAGCGCCACGCTGGGCGCCGCCGCCCTCACCGTGCCGGGCCTGTCGGCCGCGCAGAACGCTCCCTCGGCCGCCGGCGCGAAGGACGACCCAATCGTGGTCCACCTGCGCGACGCCGCCACCGGGACGATGGACGTCTTCGTCGGCACGTCCCGGATCGAGGTACGCGACCGCGGGCTGGCGGACCGGTTGCGGCGCGCCGCCGGGCGGCGCTGACCCGCCGGCGTACCGCCCGCCCCGCCCTCCCCGTCCGGCCCGGCGCGGGCCTTCGGCGCCCGGCCACCCTCACCTCGCTCCTGATCCCGCAAAGGTTGGTCCGCCATGTCCTCCCATCGCGAAGCACCGGAGATAAGCAAGGATCCGGTCGCCGACAGCTCCGACCTGTACGCGTTCGTCAGCCCCGACCGGCCCGACTCGGTCACGCTGATCGCCAACTACGTGCCGTTGCAGCTCCCCTCCGGCGGACCGAACTTCTTCGAGTTCGGCGACGACGTGCGGTACGAGATTCACATCGACAACGACGGTGACGGCCGTCCCGACGTGACCTACCGGTTCGAATTCAGCACCGAGATCACGAATCCGAACAGCTTTCTTTACAACACCGGCCCGATCGAGTCGCTGGACAGCGAGAACTGGAATCGGCGCCAGTTCTACAAGCTGACCCGGGTGGCCGACGGCCGGGAGCACGTGCTCGCGCACAAGCTGCCCTGCCCGCCGTGCAACGTCGGCCCGCTCTCCACCCCGAACTACGCCCAGCTGGCCCGTCAGGCGACGTACAGCCTCTCCACCGGGGAGCGGGTCTTCGCCGGGCAGCGCGCGGACGGCTTCTTCGTCGACCTCGGCGCCATCTTCGACCTGGGTACGCTGCGGCCGTTCCAGCAGTTGCACGTCGCCGGCAAGAAGCTCTTCAAGGCCGAGGGCGAGCCGGTCAACGCCGTGGACCGGATGAACGTGCACAGCATCGCGGTGCAGGTGCCCCTGAGCAAGGTGCGCCGCAAGGCCAACCGGTACGGCCAGGCCGACCGCGCCTCGGTGATCGGCGTATGGACGTCGGCCTCGCGGCAGCAGGTGCGGGTGCTCGGCGACCGGGCCGCCGCGGACACCGCCACCGGCCCGTGGACCCAGGTGTCACGGCTGGGCAACCCGCTGTTCAACGAGGTCATCGTGCCGATGTCCAAGAAGGACCTGTGGAACACCCTGCCGCCGTCGGAGGACAAGCGGTTCGCCCGCTTCGTCGAGCAGCCGGAGCTGGCCGCCCTGCTGCCGACCCTCTATCCGGGCGTCTTCCCCCGGCTGGACGCGCTGAACAAGGCCAAGAAGGTCCGGGCGGACCTGGCGGCGATCCTGCTCACCGGCATCCCGGCCGGGCTGATCGACGGCTTCACCAACAACACCGGCGACGTGCAGGCCGACATGCTGCGGCTGAACACCGCGATCAAGCCGACCGCCAAGCCGGACCGGTTCGGCGTGCTCGGCGGCGACCTGGCCGGCTTCCCCAACGGCCGGCGGGTCGGCGACGACGTGGTGAGCATCGCGCTGCGGGCCATCGCCGGGGTCACCGTGCCGCTGGTGGACAAGGCCTTCACCCCCGACGCGGCGGCCGGCGCGGTCACCCCGGGGCTGAGCGCCGCCGACGTGACCGCCCCCTTCCTGGCCGGCTTCCCCTTCCTCGGTACGCCGTACGACGGGTTCAACAACCCGCCGGTGGCGAAGTCCTGAGCGGAGGGAGGCCGTCATGCACGGGCACGACCACCGGTACGGGCCGACGGAGAGCGGCACCGTCCTGCTCGATCTGGGCGCGGACACCGGCGCGCTGATCGTCCACACCGGCCGTCGGCTGCACGGGCGGGAAATCGAGATCAGCCGGGCCGACCAGCCCGACGGGCCGCGTACCCATTCGGCCGTGCGGGAGCGCGTCGTCCGGGACGGGGTGTTCCACAGTGCCGTGTACCCCGACCTGCCGGCCGGTCTCTATACCGTCTGGTGGGACGAGCGGACACCCGCCGGCGCGATCTCCGTCACCGGCGGCGCCGTCGCCGAGTTCGTCTGGCCGAGCAGCGCTCCGCCGGGGGTGAGCTGATCACCGCTCCGCGTCCGAGCCGTCGCGCCCCGTCCACATCGTGGACGGGGCGCTGTCGGCATTTCCGGCTCGACGGGCGGCCGTGGCCGAACCGCGTTAACCTGTGCCCCACCAAGAACTCGATCTTGATGCTGGTCCACCGGAGCCTCCGCCGGCGTACCCCGGCGGCGTCCACGATGGGCACGCCACGGCAGAAATCTCGGGCAACTCGCCGGAGAGGGCGTTACTCGGCCGGGGTCTGAATCGATAGGGCAGGTTGCGAGGCGGGCGACCGAAGTGGTCGCTCGAACGGTGTCGGGAGGGCGACTCCATTATCAAGTTCAGCTTGACGGCGCACGCATTACACGCGTGTAATTTGAATGGGGTTGTTCGCACGGAACGCAACAAATGGGGACCGTACGGACAAGCACGCCTTTCGCGTGGGGGGTTGCAGCGGCGATGACGCCGGTGCGCGACAAGGAGGCATCTGATGGACGGCCAGCTTGAGGTGGCCGACCTGCTCGGAAACGCGCCGGAGTGGCAGGAGCGGGCGCTCTGCTCGCAGACCGATCCGGAAGCGTTCTTTCCCGAGAAGGGCGGCTCGACCCGCGAGGCGAAGCGGATCTGCTCGCGGTGCGAGGTCAAGACGGAATGCCTCGAATACGCTCTCGGTCACGACGAGCGGTTCGGGATCTGGGGCGGGCTCTCCGAGCGGGAGCGGCGCAAGCTCAAGCGGCGGGCCGCCTGAGCTGACGTGTGGGGCCGGGGCGGTGGGGGCCGCCCGGCTCACGCCCGGGTCGGTGCCGCGGGGGCGGCCCGATCGAGGGGGGTCAGGCCAGCTCGTCCGGGTCGACCCCGAGCAGGTTCGCCACCTGCTCGATGATCACGTCGTGCACCAGGTCGGCCAGGTCCTCGCGGTCCATCGCGCGGAACTCCAGCGGCCGGCGGTAGAGCACGATGCGGGGCGGCACCTCCTGCCGGCCGGGGCGTCCCGGCAGCAGGCGGGCCAGCGGCACCTCGCCGTCCTCGAGCACGTCCGAGTCGTAGACGTTCAGGTCCGGCGGGACGTCCTCGACGGCGAACTCGACGCCGGCCAGCTCCTTGGCGAAGCGGCGCTCCAGCGTCTCGACGGTGTCCAGCACCAGGTCGTCGAAGACCTCGGCCTTGGTGCGGGACAGCGGGACGGTTGCCGGGACCAGCCGCCCCCGCAGGCCACGACCGTGGCGGTCGCGGTGGGTGCGCCGGCCGGAGCCGGGGCGGCGGTGTTCCGGGCTCGTCATGAGGCACAGGGTAGCTCCCGGGCCGGCCTGGCCTGCGGCAGCGCCGCACTCCTGGCGCGGCGGGGCCGAGCGGCGCGAATTGTGATCACCGTGACGGGCGTGTCGCAACGCGAACCGGTGCGCCGGACCCGGTAATGGGGATACCCTGCCGCCGTGAGGTCACCACGGCGCTGCTCCCGTAACGGCTGCCCCCGGCAAGCGGTCGCCACATTGACCTATGTCTACAACGAGTCGACCGCGGTGGTGGGCCCGCTGGCGGCCTTCGCCGAGCCGCACACGTACGACCTCTGCGAGCCGCACGCCCGGAGCCTGACCGCTCCCCGGGGCTGGGACGTGGTCCGGCACGAGGGCGAGTTCGAGCCGCCCCCGCCCACCACCGACGACCTGGTGGCCCTGGCCGAGGCCGTCCGCGAGGCCGCCCGCCCGGTGGCCCCCCGTCCCCCCGAGGACGACCAGTCCGGCCACCCCTCCCCCCACACCGGCCGCCGAGGCCACCTCCGCGTAATCCCCCCCAACCACTAACCCCCACCCTCCCTTTCCCCACCGCCTGTCCGCCCTGCCCCCGGTGATCAAGAAGTTTGCGTCAGGATCAGGGCCCTGGATGACGCAAACCTCTTGATCACCGAGCCGGCACGCGGGACGCGGGGTCGGTGGGTCAGTGGCCGAGGAGGCGGGAGAAGGCGGCGGCGCGGCGGGAGGGGCGACCCTTGCGGGCCTCGGCGGCGTCGGCCGAGAACATCACCTTCAGGCCGGCGTTGACCGCCAGCCAGCGCAGGGGCTCCGGTTCCCACTTCGGGGAGCGGTGGTTGACCCAGGGGAGCGTCGTCAGGTCGCTGTCCACGCCGCGGATCAGGTCGGCGAGGGTACGGCCGGCCAGGTTGCTGGTGCCCACCCCGTCGCCCACGTAGCCGCCCGCCCAGCCGAGACCGGTCGCGCGGTCCAGCCCTACCGAAGCGGACCAGTCCCGGGCCACCCCGAGCGGGCCGCCCCAGGTGTGGGTGACCGGCACCTCGGGGCCGAGCACGGGGAAGAGTTCGCCCAGCACCCGGCGCAGCGCGCGGAAGACCGCGGGCTCCCGGTCGTACGCGGGGGAGACCCGGGAGCCGAAGTGGTAGGGCGCGCCCCGCCCGCCGAAGGCCAACCGGTCGTCGGCGGTGCGCTGGCCGTAGATGATGACGTGCCGGTGGTCGGAGAACGTCTCCCGCTCGGCCAGCCCGATCCGGTCCCAGGTCTGCGCGGGCAGCGGCTCGGTGGCCACCATCAGCGAGTAGACCGGGGCGATGGCGCGCCGCTGCCCGGGCAGCCCGGGCGTGTACCCCTCGGTGGCCCGGACCACCACCGGCGCCCGGACCGTGCCGTACGGGGTGACCGCGGCGCCGGCCCGGATCGCGGTGACCGGGGTGCGTTCGTGCAGGCGTACCCCGTGGCGCTCGACCGCCCGGGCCAGCCCACGGACCAGCTTCGCCGGGTGCACCACCGCGCAGTGCGGGGTGTACGTCGCGCCGAGCACCCCCTCGGCCGCGCACCGGGCGGACGCCTCGGCGGCGTCGAGCAGCACCAGGTCCTCGGGGTCGAGACCGTGCTCGCGGGCCGTGGCCACCTCGGCCCGGGCCCGGCCGAGCTGGGCCGGCGACCGCGCCAGCACCACCGTCCCGCCCTGGTGCCAGTCGCAGTCGATGCCCTCGGCGGCGACCACCCGGCCGACCTCGCGCACGGTCTCCTGCATGGCCCGCTGCATGGCCAGCGCCCGGTCCCGGCCGTGCCGGCGGGCCAGCGCGGGCAGCGAGGTGGGGAAGAGCGCGGAGCACCAGCCACCGTTGCGGCCCGAGGCGCCGTACCCGGCGATCTCCGCCTCCAGCACGGTGATCCGCAGCGACGGGTCGGCGGTCGCGAGGTGGTACGCCGTCCACAGCCCGGTGTAGCCGGCGCCGACGATCACCACGTCGGCGTCGGCGTCGCCGGGCAGCGACGGGCGCGGGTCCAGCGGCTCGTCCACGGTGGACAGCCAGTGGGACAGCTCCTGGTAGCGCATCACCACTCCGGTGGGGGCAGGTCGTGGCGCAGCCGGGGGTCGGGCTGCGGGGTGCCGAGCGTCTCCACCACCGGCACCACCCCGGCCCAGACCGGCTGGTCGAGGTCGTCGTCGGGGTCGTCGGGCGGGCCGGCACTGGCCTTCACCGAGCACTCGTCCAGCGGCAGGGCGAGCACCAGCGTGGCGGCCAGCTCCTTCGCCGACGGCGGCCGGATCGCCGCCCAGCGGCCGGGCAGCAGCTGCTCGGAGATGCGTTCCAGGGCGGCCAGCCGGTCGTCGCCGTCGACCACGCTCAGCTCGCCGAGCACCATGGCGCACCGGTAGTTCATCGAGGAGGCGAAGGCGCTGCGGGCCAGCACGAGACCGTCGAGCAGGGTCACCGTCAGGCAGGCCGGCGCGCCCGCCGCGAGGTGCCGGAACAGTCGGCTGCCGGTCGAGCCGTGCAGCAGCACCCGCTCGCCGTCGCGGGCGTAGGCCACCGGCAGCGCGTACGGCTGACGCCCGTCGGCGATGGCCAGGTGACCGACCCGGCCGGCGTCGAGGACGGCGTGCAGGGTGGCCCGGTCGTGGACGGCGAGCTCGGGCAGCCGGCGTACCCGGGTGCGGTCGGTGCCACCGACGGCCGCGCTGCTCCCGGCCCCGCCGGTGCGGGGCCGGCTCCCGGTGTCCCGGGAACCGGCCCCGTCCAGCCCGGGCCCGCCGCTCAGAGGCGGTTCCATGCCTCGGTCAGCACGGCGCGCAGGATCTGCTCGATCTCGTCGAACTGCTGCTGGTCGGCGATCAGCGGCGGGGCGAGCTGCACCACGGGGTCACCCCGGTCGTCGGCGCGGCAGTAGAGCCCGGCCTGGAAGAGCGCGGTGGAGAGGAAGCCGCGCAGCAGCCGCTCGGACTCGGCCTCGTCGAACGTCTCCCGGGTCGCCTTGTCCTTGACCAGCTCGATGCCGTAGAAGTACCCGTCGCCCCGGACGTCGCCGACGATGGGCAGGTCGTTGAGCTTCTCCAGGGTGGACCGGAAGGCGCCCTCGTTGGCCCGGACGTGGCCGATGAGGTCCTCGCGGGCGAAGACCTCCAGGTTGGCCAGGGCCACCGCGCAGGAGACCGGGTGGCCGCCGAAGGTCACCCCGTGGGCGAACATGCCGGTCTCGGTGAGGAACGGCTCCATCAGCCGCTCGCTGGCGATCATCGCGCCGAGCGGGGCGTACCCGGAGGTGATGCCCTTGGCGGTGGTGATGATGTCCGGCTGGTAGCCGTACCGGACGGCGCCGAAGTACTCGCCGAGCCGGCCCCACGAGCAGATCACCTCGTCGGAGACGAGCAGCACGTCGTACTCGTCGCAGATCTCCCGGACCCGCTCGAAGTAGCCGGGCGGCGGCGGGAAACAGCCGCCGGAGTTCTGCACCGGCTCCAGGAAGACGGCGGCGACGGTGTCCGGCCCCTCGCGCTCGATGGCGCGGCGGATCTCCTCGGCGGCCCAGCGACCGAACGCCTCCGGCGAGTCGCCGTGCTCGGGGGCGCGGTAGAAGTTGGTGTTCGGCACCTTGATGCCGCCGGGCACCAGCGGCTCGAAGTCGCTCTTGATGCCGGGCAGGCCGGTGATCGACAGCGCGCCCATCGAGGTGCCGTGGTAGGCGATGTACCGGCTGACCACCTTGTGCTTGTTCGGCTGGCCGGTGCGCTTGAAGTACGCCCGGGCCAACTTCCACGCCGCCTCGACGGCCTCGGAGCCGCCAGTGGTGAAGAAGACCCGGTTCAGGTCGCCCGGGGTGAGCGAGGCGATCTTCTCCGCCAGCTCGACGGCCTTGGGGTGGGCGTACGACCAGAGCGGGAAGTAGGCCAGCTCGCCGGCCTGCTTGGCGGCCGCCTCGGCCAGCTCGGTACGCCCGTGGCCGGCGTTGACGACGAAGAGCCCGGCGAGTCCGTCCAGGTACCGGCGGCCCTGGGAGTCCCAGATGTACGCGCCCTCGCCGCGGACGATGGTCGGCACCTCGCCGGCGGAGTAGCTGGCCATCCGGGTGAAGTGCATCCAGAGGTGGTCGGTGGCGTTGGCCATGTCAGCCCCATCAGGTCTCGGGCCGGTCAGGGGGTGACACCGGCCGCTCTGCCCACGGTTATCGCACAGTCCGATGGCGCAAAGCAAGTGGGATCGACAGTCAATCGCCCTTGAGGCAACGAATTCTGCGACCGACCATGGCTGGCGCTACGGAATCCGTACGGCCGGCGAAGTGATCAGGCCGTACCCCAGGTGTAGGTCTGCTTGCGCAGCTTGAGGTAGACGAACGCCTCGGTCGCCAGCACCCCGGGGACGGCGCGCAGCTTCTGCAGGATCTCCAGCAGGTGGGCGTCGTTGCGGCAGACCACCTCGGCCAGCAGGTCGAACGAGCCGGCGGTGATCACCACGTAGTCGATCTCCTCGAACTCGGCGAGCCGGTCGGCCACCGTCTCCAGGTCACCGTCGGTACGCAGCCCGATCATGGCCTGGCGGGGGAACCCGAGCTGGAGGGGGTCGGTGACGGCGACGATCTGCATCACCCCGGCGTCGAGCAGCCGCTGCACCCGCTGCCGCACGGCCGCCTCGGAGAGCCCGACGGCCTTGCCGATGGTCGCGTACGGCCGCCGGCCGTCCTCCTGGAGCTGCTCGATGATCTGCTTCGCCACGTCGTCGAGCAGAGCGTGACTGGCGCCCTCACGGACAGCCACCCGCCGCCCGCCGTTGCCGTTCTCCTGCTGCCGGTTCGTCATCGACCACTCCCCATGTCCGTTCCCCCGGGTGAGCCTAGTGCCATCGGGCAGTGTGGCGTATTTCGTCGTCCATTGCTATTCCCGCAACGGAATCCCTTGTGGGGTCGGTCACCTCATGTCAGGATCAGTCGTCCCAGGCACCTGACCCCCTCCCGCCGGCGCGTCACCCCCGTCCCCGCCGCCGACGGACGACCCCCTAGGAGTCGTCACATGCGAACTCCCCTGAAGCCCTTCACCCGGCGTGGACTGCTCACCGGCACCCTCTCCTCGGCCGCCCTGCTCGCCGCGGGCGGCGCGCTCGCCGGCTGCGGCACCAAGGCCGCTACCCAGACCGAGGAGGGCTGCAAGAGCGAGGACCTCTCCGCGACGGAGAAGAAGCTCGCCTTCGCCAACTGGCCGCAGTACATGGACGTGGACGAGAAGGACGAGTCGAAGCGGCCCAGCCTCGACGCCTTCGTCCAGAAGACCGGCATCCAGGTCACCTACACCGAGGACATCAACGACAACAACGAGTTCTTCGGCAAGGTGCAGAACCAGCTCGCCAGCTGCCAGAGCACCGACCGGGACATCATCGTCCTCACCGACTGGATGGCCGCCCGGATGATCCGGCTCGGCTGGATCCAGAAGCTCGACCCGGCGAAGATCCCGAACGTGGCGGCCAACCTGCTGCCGTCGCTGATCAACCGGTCCTTCGACCCGGACAACCGGATCGCCATCCCGTGGCAGTCCGGCCTGGCCGGCCTGGCCTACAACGGCAACGTCACCAAGGAGCTCCGCACCGTCGACGAGCTGCTGACCCGCCCCGACCTGAAGGGCAAGGTGACCGCGCTGTCCGAGATGCGCGACACCATGGGTCTGCTGCTGCAGTCCAACGGGCACGACCCGGCCAACTTCACCGGGGCCCAGTTCGACGACGCGCTCAACAAGCTCAAGAAGGCCGTCGACTCCGGGCAGATCCGCAAGTTCACCGGCAACGACTACGCCCCGGACCTCGCCAAGGGCGACATCGCGGCCTGCATCGGTTGGTCCGGCGACGTCATCCAGCTCACCGGCGAGGACGAGAAGATCAAGTTCGTCTCGCCCGACTCCGGCGTGATGCTGTTCAGCGACAACATGATGGTGCCGAACAAGGCCACCCACAAGGCCAACGCCGAAGCGCTCATCAACTACTACTACGACCCGGCCGTCGCCGCGCAGCTCGCCGCGTACGTCAACTACATCTGCCCGGTCAAGGGCGCGCAGGCCGAGATGGAGAAGATCGACCCGGAGCTGGCGGCCAACCCGCTGATCTTCCCGGACGAGGCCCTGCTGTCGAAGTCCAAGGTCTTCATGGCCTTGGACGAGAAGCAGGAGAAGGAGTACGAAACCAAGTTCCAGCAGGTCATCGGGGCGTGAGGACGATGGGACACGAGTCACCGGCCGGCGACCTGAGGCTGGCCAACCTCACCAAGCGGTTCGGCGTCTTCACCGCGGTGGACGACCTCAGCCTGACCATCCCGCAGGGCTCGTTCTTCGCCCTGCTCGGGGCGTCCGGCTGCGGCAAGACCACCACGCTGCGGATGATCGCCGGACTGGAGGAACCGACCAGCGGGCAGGTGCTGCTCGGCGACCGGGACATCGCCCGGTTGCGGCCGTACAAGCGGCCGGTGAACACCGTGTTCCAGAGCTACGCGCTCTTCCCGCACCTGAACATCTTCGAGAACGTGGCGTTCGGGCTGCGCCGGCGCGGCATCCGCTCGGTCGACGACGAGGTCATGCGGATGCTGTCGCTGGTGCAGCTCGACGACTACGGCAATCGGCGCCCCGCGCAGCTCTCCGGTGGGCAGCAGCAGCGGGTCGCCCTGGCCCGCGCGCTGATCAACCGCCCGCAGGTGCTGCTGCTCGACGAGCCGCTGGGCGCGCTCGACCTGAAGCTGCGGCGGCAGATGCAGATCGAGCTGAAGCGGATCCAGACCGAGGTCGGGATCACCTTCGTGCACGTCACCCACGACCAGGAGGAGGCCATGACCATGGCCGACACGGTCGCGGTGATGAACGCCGGCCGGATCGAGCAGCTCGGCGCGCCGGCCGACATCTACGAGTTCCCGGCCACCGCGTTCGTGGCGAACTTCCTCGGCCAGTCCAACCTGCTGGCCGCCGAGGCCGCGGGCACCGCCGGCACCGAGGTGCCGGTCACCGCCCACGGCGCCCGCTTCTCGGTGCCCGCCGACCGCGCCCGCACCGACCGGGGCGCGGTCTACCTGGGGGTACGCCCGGAGAAGCTGCACCTGGTCGGCTCCGCCGACCAGGTGCCCGACGGGCACCAGCACATCGAGGGTGTGGTCACCGACGCCTCCTACGTGGGCGTCAGCACCCAGTACCTGGTCCGCACCGGCTGGGGGAGCGAGATCTCCGCGTTCGCGGCGAACAGCGGCGCCGGCCGCCAGTTGCCGGTCGGCACCCGGGTGGTGGCGCACTGGCACCCCCGGCACGCCTTCCTGCTGCCCCGCGAGCCGGGCCAGGACGACCGCACCACCCCGCTGCTCGACGAGCCGGTGGGTGCGGCCTCATGACCGCGCTGGCCCACGTACCGACCCCGTCGGGGCAGGCGGCCGCCGCGCCGCCACCGCCCCGGCGGGGGCGGCACCGGCTGCTGCCGTACCTGCTGCTGCTGCCCGGCGCGGCCTGGCTGTTCGTCTTCTTCGGCCTGCCGCTGCTGCAACTGGCCGCGGCCAGCCTCTACGACCCCAGCGGCTCGCTCTCCACCGGGTACGCGCTGACCTGGGCGTTCGGCAACTACCCCGACGCGTTGCAGGCGTACTGGCCGCAGTTCGCCCGCTCCTTCGGCTACGCCGGGATCGCGCTGGTGCTGGCCCTGCTGATGGGCTACCCGCTGGCGTACGCGATCGCGCAGAAGGCCGGCCGGTGGAAGAACCTGCTGCTGGTCTGCGTGGTCGCCCCGATGTTCACCAGCTTCCTGGTGCGCACCCTGGCCTGGAAGACCATCCTGTCGGACAACGGCGCGCTGGTGGGCCTGCTGCGCGACCTGCACCTGCTCGCGCCCGACGGCCGACTGCTCGCCACCCCCGTCGCGGTGATCCTCGGCCTGACCTACAACTTCCTGCCGTTCCTGGTGCTGCCGCTGTACGCCAGCCTGGAGCGGCTGGACTACCGGCTGCTGGAGGCGGCGAGCGACCTGTACGCCAGCCCGGTGCAGGCGTTCCGCCGGGTCACCCTGCCGCTGTCGATGCCCGGCCTGATCGCCGGCACGCTGCTTTTCTTCATCCCGGCCACCGGTGACTACATCAATGCGGAACTGCTCGGCACCCCGAACGAATACATGATCGGCAACGTCATCGACTCGGCGTTCCTGGTGCGGCTGGACTACCCGCAGGGCGCGGCGCTGTCGTTCCTGCTGATGGCGGCGATCCTGGCCGTGGTCTTCGTCTACCTGCGCCGGGCCGGCACGGACGAGGTGGTGTAAGTGAGGCTGTCCCGATGGCTGGCCGACCGCTGGGTGATGGGCGTGGCCCTGCTGGTGCTCGGCTACCTCTCCCTGCCGATCCTGGTGGTGGCCGGCCTCTCCTTCAACCGCCCGTCCAGCCGGCTGTCGTACGACTTCCACGAGTTCACCCTGGACAACTGGCGGCAGCCCTGCGCCACCTCCGAGATGTGCGACGCGGTGCTCCGCAGCGTGCAGATCGGCTTCATCGCCACCGTCGTCGCCACCGTGATCGGCACCCTGATGGCGTTCGCCCTGGTCCGGCACCGGTTCCGCGGCCGTACCGGGATCAACCTGCTGATCTTCCTGCCGATGGCCACCCCGGAGCTGGTGATGGGCACCTCGCTGCTCGCCCTCTTCGTCTCCGCCGGCGTGCCGCAGGGCTTCTGGACCATCGTCATCGCGCACGTCATGTTCTGCGTGTCGTTCGTGGTGGTGACGGTCAAGGCGCGGCTGGCCGGGATGGACCGGCGGCTGGAGGAGGCCGCGATGGACCTCTACGCCAGCGAGTGGCAGACGTTCCGGCGGATCACCCTGCCGCTGGTGCTGCCCGGCATCGTGGCCGCCGCGCTGCTCGCCTTCTCACTCAGCTTCGACGACTTCATCATCACGAACTTCAACGCCGGCACCACGGTCACCTTCCCGATGTACGTCTGGGGCGCCGCCCAGCGGGGCATCCCGCCGCAGGTCAACGTGATCGGCACGGCGATGTTCGTGATCGCGCTGCTGCTGGTCGGGGCCAGCTCGCTGCGCGGTCGAAAGGCCCGGCGCAGCCACCTCGCGGTCGCCCCGGCGGCCGGCCGGCGGGCGAAGAGCCCGTCATGATCCTCCCGCATACCGGCCGGGCGCTCGCCGAGGCGGCGCCCGTGCCCTACTGGCTCGACCGCCCGGAACGGCCCGACCCGCTGCCGCCGCTGCACGGCACGCACACCGCCGACCTGCTGGTCGTCGGCGGCGGCTACAGCGGCCTGTGGGCGGCACTGCTCGCCAAGCGGGACGATCCCGCGCGGGACGTGCTGCTGGTCGAGGCGGGCACCTGCGGCTGGGCGGCGTCCGGGCGCAACGGCGGGTTCTGCGCCGCCTCGCTGACCCACGGGCTGGCCAACGGCGTGGACCGCTTCCCCGGCGAGATCGACGAGCTGGAGCGGCTCGGCCGGGAGAACCTGGCCGCGATCGCGGCGACCGTCGAGGCGTACGGGATCGACTGCGACTTCGAGCGCACCGGCGAGCTGGCGGTGGCGGTCGAGCCGTACCAGGTCGCCGGGCTGGCCGAGGACGCCGAGCTGGCCCGCCGGTACGGCCACGACGTGCGGCTGCTCGACCGCGACGAGGTGCGCGCCGAGGTGGACTCGCCGACGTACCTCGGTGGGCTGTGGGACGCCGACCGGGTGGCCATGCTGGACCCGGCGAGGCTGGCCTGGGGCCTGCGCCGGGCCTGCCTGGACGAGGGGGTCCGGATCCACGAGCACACCCGGGTGACCGGGCTGCGCCGCGACGGCGCCGCGCTGCGGGCGGCGACCGCCGGCGGGCCGGACGCGGCGCCGGGGGCGGTGCGGGCCCGGCAGGTGGTGCTCGCCACCAACGCCTTCCCGCCGCTGCTGCGCCGGCTGCGCGCCTGGCTCGTGCCGGTCTACGACTACGCCCTGATGACCGAGCCGCTGACCCCGGCGCAGCGGGACGCGATCGGCTGGCGCAACCGGCAGGGGCTGGCGGACACCGGCAACCAGTTCCACTACTACCGGATCACCGGCGACGGGCGGATCCTGTTCGGCGGCTACGACGCGGTCTACCACTACGGCAACCGGGTCGCCCCGGAGCTGGAGCAGCGCCCGGCCACCTTCACCGCCCTCGCCGACCACTTCTTCACCACGTTCCCGCAGCTGGAGGGCTTGCGCTTCAGCCACCGCTGGGGCGGGGTGATCGACACCTGCACCCGGTTCTGCCCGTTCTTCGGCACCGCCTACGACGGCCGACTGGCGTACGCGGCCGGCTACACCGGGCTCGGCGTCGGCGCCACCCGGTTCGGCGCGCGGGTGATGCTCGACCTGCTGAGCGGCGAGGAAACCCCGCTGACCCGGCTCGACCTGGTCGGCAGCACGCCGCTGCCGTTCCCGCCGGAGCCCGTCCGGGCCGCCGGCATCAACCTCACCCGCTGGTCGCTCGCCCGCGCCGACGCGCGCGAGGGCCGGCGCAACGTCTGGCTCCGTACTCTCGATCGTCTTGGTTTGGGGTTTGATTCCTGATGCGCATCCTGCTCGTCGGCGCCGGTGGCGTCGGCTCCGCCGCTGTCGCCATCGCCGCCCGCCGTTCCTTCTTCGAGACCATGATCGTCGCCGACTACGACCTCGGCCGCGCCGAGCGTGCCGTGGCCGGGCACGGTGACCGGTTCGTCGCCGCCAAGGTGGACGCCTCCTCGGCCGACGCGGTCGCCGCGCTCTGCCGGGAGCACCGGATCACCCACGTGCTCAACGCGGTCGACCCGCGCTTCGTCATGCCGATCTTCGATGGCGCCTTCGCAGCCGGGGCCGACTACCTCGACATGGCCATGTCGCTGTCCCACCCGCACCCGTCCCGCCCCTACGCCGAGACCGGGGTGAAGCTCGGCGACGACCAGTTCGCCGTCGCCGACCGGTGGGAGGCGGCCGGCCGGCTGGCGCTCTGCGGCATCGGCATCGAGCCGGGCCTGTCGGACGTCTTCGCCCGGTACGCCGCCGACGAGCTGTTCGACGAGATCGACGAGATCGGCGTCCGCGACGGCGCGAACCTCACCGTCGACGGCTACGCCTTCGCGCCGTCGTTCTCCATCTGGACCACCATCGAGGAGTGCCTGAACCCGCCGGTGATCTGGGAGGCGGGCCGGGGCTGGTACACCACCGAGCCGTTCAGCGAGCCGGAGGTCTTCGACTTCCCGGAGGGGATCGGCCCGGTCGAGTGCGTCAACGTCGAGCACGAGGAGGTGCTGCTGATCCCGCGCTGGGTGAAGGCGAAGCGGGTCACCTTCAAGTACGGCCTGGGCGACGAGTTCATCGAGGTGCTGAAGGCCCTGCACAAGGTCGGCCTCGACTCGACCGCTCCGGTCTCCGTCCGGGGCGTCGAGGTGTCGCCCCGGGACGTGGTGGCCGCCAGCCTGCCCGACCCGGCCACCCTGGGCGACCGGATGCGGGGCAAGACCTGCGCCGGCACCTGGGTCACCGGCACCGGCAAGGACGGGCGGCCGCGCGAGGTCTACCTCTACCACGTGGTCGACAACGAGTGGTCCATGCGGGAGTACGGCCACCAGGCCGTCGTCTGGCAGACCGCGGTGAACCCGGTGGTGGCCCTGGAACTGCTCGCCACGGGAGCGTGGTCGGGGACCGGGGTGATCGGCCCGGAGGCGCTGCCGCCGCGCCCCTACCTCGACCTGCTCACCGGGTACGGCTCGCCGTGGGGGATGCAGGAGCGATGAACCGCTACGGCCCGATGTACGGCCCCGACGTCACCTTCCTCGGGGTGGACCGCTGCACCCTGGACGACCCCGCGTCGTACGCCGACGCCGACGTCGTCATCGTCGGGGCGCCCTTCGACGGAGGCACCTCGCACCGGCCCGGCACCCGCTTCGGCCCGTCCGCCATCCGGCAGGCCTGCTACCTGCCGCACGACGGCTCCCGCCCGTCCCTGGCGATGCGCGTCGACGGGCTGCGCGACCTGCGGGTCTACGACGCCGGCGACGTGGAGATGTTCTCCGGCGACATCGAACGGTCGCTAACGTCGCTGGAGGCCGCCGTGTACGCCGTCGCCGCCGCCGGCGCGATCCCGATCGTCCTCGGCGGGGACCACTCCATCGCCCTGCCCGACGCCACCGGGGTCGCCCGGCAGCACGGGCTCGGCCGGGTGTCGCTGGTGCACTTCGACGCGCACGCCGACACCGGACACATCGAGTTCGGCTCGCTGCACGGGCACGGCCAGCCGATGCGCCGGCTCATCGAGTCCGGCGCGGTACGCGGCGACCGGTTCCTCCAGATCGGCCTGCGCGGCTACTGGCCCGACCCGCCCACCCTGGCGTGGATGGCCGCCCAGCGGATGCGCTCCTACGAGATGACCGAGCTGGTGTCACGCGGCCTCGACACCTGCCTGTCGGAGGCGTTCACGATCGCGACCGACGAGTGCGAGGGGGTGTTCCTCTCCGTCGACGTGGACGTGGTCGACCCGGGCATGGCACCGGGCACCGGCACCCCCGAGCCGGGTGGCCTGACCTCCCGGCAGCTGCTCGACGCGGTCCGCCGGGTCTGCTACGAGCTGCCCGTGGTCGGGGTGGACGTGGTCGAGGTCGCCCCGCCGTACGACCATGCCGACATCACCGCGTACCTGGGCAACCGGGTGGTCCTGGAGGCGCTTTCGGCCATCGCCCGGCGGCGCCGGGACGCGGCCGGCGGGCCGCCGTGGGATCCGCGACAGCCGCTGCTGGACGGCCGCTGACCGGCGCGGTCGTCCTGGCGCTCCTCGCGGGCACGGCCCTGTTCTCCGGGGCCGTACCGCCGGGGTGCGGCGACGAGTGCACCTCCGACCGGGACAGGTGGCTGCTCTTCGGGCTCTACACCCTGACCCCGGCGCTGTTCCTGGCGGTGCTGGTCAGCCTCGTACTGCTCTGGCTGACGGTTGCCCGTCGGCCGGTGCGGTCCGCCGCGGTGGCCGGCACGCTGTCCGCCGTACCCGTGCTGCTGTTGCTCGGCGGCCTCGTCCCGCTCGTCGTGCGCTAGTCGCCGGCGCCGGCCGGCTGCGCGCGCTGGACAACGCGGTTATCAGCATCGGCTGACGACCGGCCAGCCACCTCGTTCGGGCCGGACGCAGGTGCGGCGGTGATACCTCTGAGGTATCAAGATGCCTCAGAGGTATCACGCTCGCACCGGTACCTGCCTCCGGCGCCGTCAGCCGGCCAGCCGGGAGCGGATGAGGAAACGGACGCCGTCCGGCGCCTCCAGCGAGAACCCACTGCCCCGCCCCGGCACCACGTCGACCGTCAACCTCGTGTGCTTCCACAGCTCCCACTGGGCCGACGACATCCAGAACTCGACCGGCTCGGGCACCCCGTCGACGGCGAGCGACGCCAGCAGGACGTCCGACGATCCGGTGCGGAACTCGCCGGCCGGGTAGCACATCGGGGCGCTGCCGTCGCAGCAGCCGCCGGACTGGTGGAACATCAGCGGCCCGTGCCGCTCCCGCAGCGACCGGAGCACCTCGGCCGCCGCGGGGGTCACGGTCACGGTGTCGGCCATCAGAAGAAGCCGAGCTTCTTGGTGGAGTAGCTGACCAGCAGGTTCTTGGTCTGCTGGTAGTGCTCCAGCATCATCTTGTGGTTCTCCCGCCCGATGCCGGACTGCTTGTACCCGCCGAACGCGGCGTGCGCCGGGTACGCGTGGTAGCAGTTCGTCCAGACCCGCCCGGCCTGGATCGACCGCCCCGCCCGGTACGCGGTGTTCATGTCCCGGGTCCAGACGCCCGCGCCCAGCCCGTACAGGGTGTCGTTGGCGATCTTCACGGCGTCGTCCAGGTCGGCGAAGGAGGTCACCGAGACCACCGGGCCGAAGATCTCCTCCTGGAAGATCCGCATCGAGTTGTCGCCCTCGAAGATGGTCGGCTCGACGTAGTACCCGCCCGACAACTCGCCGCCCAAATCCGCCCGTGATCCTCCGGTCAGTACCCGAGCGCCCTCCTGGCGGCCGATGTCCAGGTAGGACAGGATCTTCTCCAGCTGGTCGTTGGAGGCTTGCGCGCCGACCATCGTGTCGGTGTCCAGCGGGTGGCCCTGCACGATCCGGCCGGTCCGCTCGACCGCTGCGGCGAGGAAGTCCGAGTAGTGGCCCTGCTGGATCAGCGCCCGGGACGGGCAGGTGCAGACCTCGCCCTGGTTGAGGGCGAACATGGTGAAGCCTTCGAGCGCCTTGTCGTGGAAGTCGTCGTGGGCGGCGCTCACGTCGTCGAAGAAGATGTTCGGGCTCTTGCCGCCCAGCTCCAGGGTGACGGGTTTGATGTTCTCGCTGGCGTACTGCATGATCAGCCGCCCGGTGGTGGTCTCGCCGGTGAACGCCACCTTCGCCACCCGGGGCGAGGAGGCCAGCGGCTTGCCCGCCTCGACGCCGAAGCCGTTGACGATGTTCAGCACGCCGGGCGGGAGCAGGTCGGCCACCAGCGAGAGCCAGTAGTGGATCGACGCCGGGGTCTGCTCGGCGGGCTTGAGCACCACCGCGTTGCCGGCGGCCAGCGCCGGGGCGAGCTTCCAGGTCGCCATCAGGATCGGGAAGTTCCACGGGATGATCTGCCCGACCACGCCGAGCGGCTCGTGGAAGTGGTACGCCACGGTGTCGTCGTCGATCTCGCCGAGGCTGCCCTCCTGGGCCCGGATGGCCCCGGCGAAGTACCGGAAGTGGTCGATCGCCAGCGGGATGTCGGCGGCCAGCGTCTCCCGTACCGGCTTGCCGTTCTCCCAGGTCTCGGCGATGGCGAGGGACTCCAGGTTCTCCTGCATCCGGTCGGCGATCCGGTTGAGGATCAGCGACCGTTCGGCGACCGAGGTGCGTCCCCAGGCGTCGGCGGCGCCGTGCGCGGCGTCGAGCGCCTTCTCGACGTCCTCGGCGGTGCCCCGGGCCACCTCGCAGAAGGTCTGACCGGTGACCGGGGAGGGGTTCTCGAAGTACCGCCCGCCGTGCGGCCTGACGTACTCGCCGCCGATGAAGTGGTCGTAGCGGGACTGCCAGTGGGTGGGGGCGTCGTAGCGCGTCATGGGTACCTCCGCCGTCCGTCAGGGGTGATGGCGGGACGCTAGTTTCCGCGACGTTGCAGCGACGTTGCGCCCTCCAGGTCGTACTCGGCGGAGAGCTGGCCGATGCGGGCCAGGGCGAGCGGCCGGCGCGGCGCGCCCGGCGGCAACGCCCGCGCCAGGGCCTGCCAGGCGGTGAGGTCGTCGGCGCCGGCGGGCGTCGCGGTCCAGGCCGCGAGCAGCGCCGGGTCGCCGGCGGCCAGCACGGCCGCGCGCAGCTGCCCGTCGACCAGCCGGCGCAGCCGGGCCACTCCCGGCGCGTCGGAGGCGGGCAGCAACGGCCCCGGGTACGCCCGGAGCGCGCCCGCCGCGTCGCCGCGTTCCAGCAGCTCGCCGACGGTACGGAAGTCGGCGCGCACGGTGCCGCGCAGCCGGTACGGGCGGGAGTCGAGCAGTTCGGGGCCGAGCGCGCGGCGCAGCCGGGACAGCTCGGCGCGCAGGGTGACCGGGTGCAGCCGGTCGTCGCCGTAGAGGTCGAGGCCGAGCTGTTCGCCGGTGCGCCCCTCGGGGTGGTCGAGCAGCAGCACCAGCAGTTCGCTGTGCCGGCGGCCGAGCCGGACGCGCCGCCCGCCGACGCGCAGCTCGGCCTCGTCGCGGCCGAGGGCGGCCACCGAGATGACGTCGGGGTCGGCCGGGGCGGCACTGGCCAGGAACGCCTCGGCGGCCCGCGCGGTGGCCCGGACCAGGGCGAGGCTCTGCGGGGTGGCGAGGTGGTCGCCGCCGGTGATGTCGATGGCGCCGAGCAGCCGCCCGATGGGGTCGTGGATGGGTGCCGCGGCGCAGGTCCAGCGCTGCACCGGGCGGACGAAGTGCTCGGTGGCGAAGATCTGCACGCTGTGGTCGACGGCGAGGGCGGTGCCGGGGGCGTTGGTGCCGGCGTGCGCCTCGTCCCAGCGGGCGCCGGGGACGAAGTTCATCCGTTCGGCGTGCCGGAGCACCCCCGGATGCCCCTCCACCCAGAGCAGCCGCCCGCCCGCGTCGCAGACCGCCATCAGGTGCGCGCCGTCGTCGGCGATGCCGCCGAGCAGGTCGCGGAAGAGCGGCAGCACCCGGGCGAGGGGGTGGGCGGCGCGGTAGCTCTCCAGCGCGTCGTCGGTGAGGTCGACCGGGGCGGTGGCCTCCGGGTCGAGCAGTGCGCCGGCCGACCGCCGCCAGGACTCCGCGACCACGTCGCGGACCCGGGGCGGCAGGTCACCGGCGGTGAGGAACGCTTCGTGGGCGGCACCGACCTGCGCGATCCGCTCGGCCGGATCGGCACCGAATTCCAGGGCGAGCCACGGGTCGGCCATCGGCGACCTCCTCGCGCCCATCGTGACGCAGCCCACCCCTGATCGCCAATACCGGTTGCCGCGCTGATCGACGCCGGTCATCCTGGTGCCTCGGTCGTCCCGGGTAGGGCGCGGCGTCGTGAGTGGAGAAGGGGCGGTCGTGATGGTCGGGACGAGGGAACGGATGCTGGTGCAGCTTCAGCTGGTCAGCGGCGACCGCCACCTGGTGGCCTGGGTGCGCGACGACCGCCGGGTACGCGTCGGCGTGGAGCTGTCGCTGCGCGACCACGCCGAGCCGGACCGGTTCTGGCGGGTGGTCGCCAAGGGCGAGCCGCGCCCGGCCGGCGAGATCCACCGCAGCTGGCACAACGACATCTGACCTTTCGGCGTGGGCCCGGGTTCTCCCGGGCCCACGCCCTTTCCGCAAGACGGCTTCGTGACCATCGGTGTCGGCGTCGGTGCCACCGCGTCACCGAATCGGCCTTCCGGAAACTCTCCTGCCAGAACCGCTGAACCGCGCAGCGCTCCCACGCCGTACCAGGCGGCGTACGGAGATCACCGGACGACGGGAGACAAAGGTGCAGCGCAAGCACGTGTTGGCGGCAGGGGTGGCGGTGGTCGCCGCGGCGGTGGTGGCGGTCGGGACCGGGTTCGGCTTCGCCGACACCGCCCCCGCCCGGCAGAGTGCCTGCCAGGGCTCGGTGACGTTCTCAGCCGAGGGCGGGGCGCCCGCCGCGACCAGCGACCGGTTCCCGGTCGGCACCCGGCTTCGGGTGACCAACCTGGACAACAACCGGGCGGCGACCGTGACGGTGACCGGCCCGTCCGGGAGTTGCGTGCTGCTCAACGCGGCCGCGATGGAGCTGGTCCGGGAACCGGGCAAGAACGTGATCCGGCGCAACCTGGTGGAGCGCCTGGACGGGGCCGCCGCGCAGCCCGGGGGAGCCGCCCAGCCGGGCGGTCAGACCCGGCCGGGCAGCGCGCAGCCCCCGGCGCAGCCGGGTGGCGCGCCCGCGGCGAGCGTCTGCGCCGGTGCGATCACCTTCTCCGCCGAGGGCGGGGCGCCCGCCGCGACCAGCGGGCAGTTCCCGGTCGGTACCCGGCTGCGGGTGACCAACCTGGACAACAGCAAGGTGGTGACGGTGACGGTGACCGGCCCGTCGGGCAGTTGCGTGCTGCTCAACGCCGCCGCGATGGAAGCGATCCGGGAGCCCGGCAAAAACCTGGTACGCCGCAACACCGTCGAACTGCTCCGCTGACCCGCTGACCCGCTGACCCGCCGGCCCGCTGGTGCGAAGCGGGCCGGATGAGTGGAACACCATGGGTGTCACGCAAAGGGTGTGACACCCATGGTGTTCCACCGGAGGCCCGGGCGGCGGTCAGGCGATGCGGCGGAGGCGGCGTACCGCGAGGTAGAGCAGGAGCGCGGCGAGGGCGACGAAGATGCCGGTCTCGATGCCCTGGAACAGCCAGAACCGGTCCGCCGGCTGGTACAGCTGCCAGTTGTACGCGCCCGGCTGGAGGCCCAGCTCGGCGCCGCAGGCCCTACCCTCCGGCCCCTTACCGCCGGGCGGGCACATGATCCGGGTGTCCTCCGCCATCATCGTCCCGTCGGGGTTGCGGATGCCCTGGCTGAGGATCCAGTCGCCGCGGCTCATGGCGGCCTCCGTGACTCCCTCGATCGGGAAGGTGAGGGTGCGGGCGGGCTGGTAGTGCGGGCGGGCCAGGACCGCCACCGCCGCCCGCACGCCGATGAACCCGGCCAGCGTGATGCCCATGGCGGGCAGCATTCGTTTCCACACGGTGCCGGCGAAGATGCCCAGCGCCACGGCGAAGAGGGTGTATGCGATCGGGGCGACGCCCTGCAGGTCGAACACGATCATGCCGAGCCGGCCCTGGTCCGCGGCCTGGGTGAGCGGTTCGACCCACCATGACATGCCCAGCCCGTAGCAGACCGCGAGGACCACCACGGCCGCGCCGACCAGCCCGAACTTCACCAGCGCCCAGCGGGTCCGGCCGACGCCCTGGGTCCAGACGAACCGGTGCGTGCCGTGCTCCACCTCGCGGGCGACCAGCGGGGCGCCCCAGAACAGGCCGACCAGCACCGGCAGGGTGAGCAGCAGCACGGCCACCAGGTTCAGGCTGCCGTACCGGTTGGTGAAGCGGCGGAAGCCCGCGTCGCAGGTCTCCCGGGTCGCCGCCGCCACGTCGGTGCCGGCGAGCTGGCGTACGCAGTCCGCCAGCCCGAGGTCGGCGAAGGTGTGCCGCATCGACAGGCCGATCGGCACCATCAGGGCGGCGAGCGCCGCGAACCCCAGCAGGGTGAAGAACGCCTGCTTGCGGTGTTGCCGCCAGGTCAGCCAGATCATGCCGGCACCCCCCACTCGCTGTGCCTGGTCTGCGAGGCGCCGTCGGCAAGGTAGGCCAGGACGACGTCCTCCAGGCCGACCTCGCGTACCGTCCAGGCGGGATCGGTGACCGGACCGTCGGTGCGGACCAGCAGCGTGGACTGCCGGTCGGTGTGACTGGCCCGGACCACCTCGGCGACGCCGCCGATCGGGCCGCCGTCGTGCCGTGGGCCGACCAGCTGCCGGTGCGCGGCCACCAGGTCGTCGACCGAGCCGGCGAGCTGCACCCGGGCGGCGTTCAGCACCACCAGGTAGTCACAGACCCGTTCGAGGTCGGCCAGCAGGTGCGAGGAGAGCAGCACGGTGGTCTCCGACTCGGCGACGCTGCCCATCAGCGACTGGAGGAACTCGCGTCGGGCCAGCGGGTCGAGGCTGGCGACCGGTTCGTCGAGCAGCAGCAGCCGGGGCCGCTTCGCCAGGGCGAGCGCCAGCGCGACCTGCGCGCGTTGCCCGCCGGAGAGCTTACCGATCCGCAGGTTGGGCGGGATGCCGAGCTGGGCCAGCCGGTTGCGGGCCAGCGCGCCGTCCCAGCGCCGGTTCAACCGGCCACCGAGGTCGACCAGCTCGGCGGCGGTGAAGTCGCGGTAGAGCGGGGTGTCCTGGGCGACGAACCCGATCTCGGGCAGCAGCTCCGGGTTGTCGTACGGCGACGCGCCGAAGATCCGTACGGCGCCGGCGTCGGGTCGGAGCAGACCCACCGCCAGGTGCAGCAGGGTGCTCTTGCCGGCGCCGTTGGGCCCGACGAGGGCGGCGATCCGCCCGGCCGGCAGGTGCAGCGAGCAGTCCCGCAGCGCCCAGGTCTTCCCGTAGCGTTTGCCCAGCCCTTGGGCCTCCAGGGCGATCTCCATCTGGTGTCCTCTCATCGTGCCGGGGCGGTCTTCGTGCCTTCGGTGCCAGCGGTGAGGGCGGCCCGCATGGTGGTCTCGACGAGGGCGGTGACGTCCTCGGGGGTCAGTCCGGCCGCGCGGGCGCGGTGCAGCCACGCCACCAGCTCCTCGCGCAGCTCGGCCTGGTTGGGCAGGGACGTGCCGGCGAGCGTGCGCCGGACGAAGGTGCCCACCCCCGGGCGACCCTCGACCAGGCCCTCGATCTCCAGCTCCCGGTACGCCTTCAACACCGTGTTCGGGTTGATGGCCAGGGACTGGGCGACGTCGCGGACCTTCGGCAGCTGGTCACCGGGCACCAGCAGGCCCACCCGCAGGGACTGTTTGACCTGCTGGACCAGCTGCACGTACGTGTTCACCTTGGACCTGCCGTCCAGCACGAACTCGATCACCCAGTCGCCCTTCCATTGCCCTACGACAGTAGGACTATAGGACAGGATTGGGTGTCCGGTGGCCCCGTGACACGAAAAAGCGCCACGGGTGTCGTCGACACCCGTGGCGCTCTCTGCCAGACGGTGGCTCAGCCGAAGGCGGCGTCCAGGATGTCCAGACCCCGGTTCAGCTCATCGTCGGAGATGACCAGCGGCGGCAGGAAGCGCAGCACGTTGCCGTACGTGCCGCAGGTCAGGGTGAGCAGGCCGGCGGCGTGGCAGGCCGCCGAGATCGCCGCCGTGGCGGCCGGGTCCGGGACGAGGGTGCCCGGCTGGACCAGCTCCACCGCGAGCATCGCGCCCCGGCCGCGTACCTCGGCGATGCGCGGGTCACGCTCGGCGATGGTGCGCAGCCGCGCGGCCATCAACGTCTCGATCCGTTGCGCCGCGCAGGTCAGGTCCAGCTCCCGCATGGTCTCGATGCTGGCCAGCGCCGCCGCGCAGGCGATCGGGTTGCCGCCGTAGGTGCCGCCGAGGCCGCCGACGTGTACCGCGTCCATCAGCTCCGCCCGGCCGGTCACCGCCGCCAGCGGCAACCCACCGGCGATGCCCTTGGCCAGCGTGATCAGATCCGGCACGACCTCCTCGTGCTCGCAGGCGAACCACTGCCCCGTCCGGCAGAACCCGGTCTGGATCTCGTCGGCGACGAAGACCACCCCGGCCGCCGTCGCCCACTCGCGCAGCGCCGGCAGGAACCCCGCCGCGGGTACGACGAAACCGCCCTCGCCCTGGATCGGCTCGATCAGCAGCGCGGCGACGTTCTCCGCGCCGACCTGCTTCTCCACCATTTCGATGGCCCGGGCCGCCGCCTCGGCGCCGGAGAGGCCCCCGTCGCGCAGCGGGTACGACATCGGCACCCGGTAGATCTCCCCGGCGAACGGCCCGAACCGGTGCTTGTACGGCATGTTCTTCGCGGTCAGCGCCATGGTCAGGTTGGTCCGACCGTGGTACGCGTGGTCGAAGACCACCACCGCCGGCCGCCCGGTCGCGTGCCGGGCGATCTTCACGGCGTTCTCCACCGCCTCGGCGCCGGAGTTGAACAGCGCCGAGCGCTTCTCGAAGTCCCCCGGGGTGAGCGCGTTGAGCTGCTCGCAGACCGCCACGTACGACTCGTAGGGGGCGACCATGAAGCAGGTGTGGGTGAAGCGTTCGACCTGCGCCTTCACCGCCTCGACCACGCGGGGCGCGGAGTTGCCCACGTTGGCGACCGCGATGCCCGCCGCGAAGTCGATCCACTGCCGGCCCTCGACGTCGGTGATGGTGCCGCCGCCGGCGTGGTCCACGTAGGACGAAATGGTGCTGCCGACGCCGCGGGCCACGGCCGCGCCGCGCCGCTTGTGCAGTTCCTCGGACGACGTCATGGGTCAGCCCTCGATGTTGTGCATGACGTGCTTGATCCGGGTGTAGTCCTCCAGGCTGTAGACCGAGAGGTCCTTGCCGTGCCCGGAGTGCTTGAAGCCGCCGTGCGGCATCTCGGAGACGAACGGGATGTGGGTGTTCACCCAGACGCAGCCGAAGTCGAGCCGGCGGGTCATCCGCATCGCCCGGCCGTGGTCCTTCGTCCAGACCGAGGCGGACAGGCCGTAGTCGACGCCGTTGGCCCAGCGCACCGCCTCGTCCTCGTCGGAGAAGCGCTGCACGGTGATGACCGGGCCGAACACCTCGTCCTGGATGATCTCGTCGGCCTGCCGGACACCGGAGACGACGGTCGGGGCGTAGAAGTAGCCGCGCTCGCCGAGCCGGGAGCCGCCGGTCTCCACGCTGGCGTGGTCCGGCAGCCGGTCGACGAAGCCGCTGACCCGGGCCAGCTGGTTGGCGTTGTTCAGCGGGCCGTAGAGCACGTCCTCGTCGTCCGGCGCGCCGGTCTTCGTGGTGCGGGCCTGCTCGGCCAGCGCCGCGACGAAGTCGTCGTACACGCGGGGGCCGGCGAGCACCCGGGTGGCGGCGGTGCAGTCCTGGCCGGCGTTGAAGTAGCCGCCGACCGCGATCGCCTCGGCGGCCGCCGCGACGTCCGCGTCGTCGAAGAGCACCACCGGGGCCTTGCCGCCCAGCTCCAGGTGGGTCCGCTTGAGGTCCGGCGCGGCGGCGGAGGCGACCTCCATGCCCGCGCGGGTCGAGCCGGTGATCGACACCAGCTGCGGGGTCGGGTGCGAGACGAGGGTACGACCGGTGTCCCGGTCGCCGCAGACCACGTTGAACACGCCCGGCGGGAAGAACTCCGACGCGATCTCGGCCAGCAGCAGCGTCGACACCGGGGTGGTGTCGGACGGCTTGAGCACCACGGTGTTGCCGGCGGCGAGCGCCGGGGCGATCTTCCAGACCGCCATCATCAGCGGGTAGTTCCAGGGCGTCACCTGGGCGCAGACGCCGATCGGCTCCCGCCGCACGTACGAGGTGTGCCCGGCCATGTACTCGCCGGCCGAGCGGCCTTCGAGCAGGCGGGCGGCGCCGGCGAAGAAGCGGAACTGGTCCACCGCCGGCGGCAGTTCCTCGTCGGCGGTGAGCTGGCGCGGCTTGCCGGTGTTGCGCACCTCGGCGTCGACCAGCTCGGCGGCGCGGGCCTCGACGGCGTCGGCGAGCTTCAGCATCGCCTTCTGCCGCTCGCCGGGAGTGGTGTCCCGCCAGCTCTCGAAGGCGGTGGCGGCGGCCTTCATCGCCGCGTCCACGTCCGCCGCACCGGAGACGGGGGCCTGGGCGAAGACCTCACCGGTGCACGGGTCGATCAGGTCGGCGTATCCGCCGGCCACCGGTTCGACGTACTGGCCGTTGACGAAGTTGCGCAGCTGCTGCTGGTCGCTCATGAGGATGTCTCTCCAGGGGTGGCCGGGAGTCTGGTCGCGGAGGTATTCGGAATCTCGCTGCCATCTTCGCTACTGAATTCGCGGCAGACAAGGCCTGTGGCGACTGTTTCCGTGCGGCCGGTCGTCGTCTACGCTGCCGACGTGGAGCCGAGAGCCTTCTATGTCGCCGGTCGCCCCGTCCACGGTGAGGGCGAGCTGACCGTCACCCACCCGTACGACGGCCGGACGGTGGGGCGTACCACGCTCGCCACGGCCGACCAGGTCGAGGCCGCCGTCGCGGCGGCGGCCGGCGTGGCCGCGCAGGCCGCGGCCCTGCCCGCGCACGTGCGGGCGGCGGCCCTGGACCACGTCTCCCGGCGGCTGGCGGAGCGGGCCGAGGAGGTCGCGGCGCTGATCACCGCCGAGAACGGCAAGCCGGTCAAGTGGGCCCGGGCCGAGGTGGGGCGCGCGGTGTCGACGTTCCGCTGGGCGGCGGAGGAGGCGCGGCGCTTCTCCGGCGAGTTGCAGCGCCTGGACACCGACCCGGCGGCGACCGGGCGGATCGCCCTGGTGCGCCGGGTGCGGCGTGGTCCCGTGCTGGGGATCGCGCCGTTCAACTTCCCGCTGAACCTGGTGGCGCACAAGGTCGCCCCGGCGATCGCGGTGGGCGCGCCGATCATCGTGAAGCCGGCCCCGGCGACGCCGCTGTCGGCGCTGCTGCTGGGGGAGATCCTGGCCGAGACCGAGCTGCCCGAGGGCATGTTCTCGGTGCTGCCGCTGCCCAACGAGCGGGCCGCCGAGCTGGTCGCCGACCCGCGGCTGCCGGTGGTGTCGTTCACCGGCTCCGGCCCGGTGGGCGCGGCGATCCGCCGTTCCGTGCCGGAGAAGCACGTGACGTTGGAGCTGGGCGGCAACGCGGCGGCGGTGATCTGCGAGGACTGGGCCGCCGACGAGGACCTGACCTTCGCCGCGCACCGCATCGCGATGTTCTCCAACTACCAGGCCGGGCAGTCGTGCATCGCCGTGCAGCGGGTCTTCGTGCACGAGTGGCTCTACGACGGCTTCCTGCCCCGGCTGGTCGCGTCGGTGCAGGAGCTGCGGGTGGGCGACCCTGCCTCCGGGTTGACCGACGTCGGGCCGCTGGTGTCTGAGGAGGCGGCGCAGCGGGTCGAGGCGTGGGTCGACGAGGCGGTCGCCGCCGGGGCCACCATCGAGGTGGGCGGCCGGCGCGACGGCGCCACCTACCCGCCCACGGTCCTCTCCGGGGTGCCCGCCGACGCGAAGGTCTGCACCGAGGAGGTCTTCGGGCCGGTCCTGGTGGTCGCGCGGGTCACCGACGATCGCGCCGCGTTCGCCGCCGTCAACGACTCCGCGTACGGCTTGCAGGCCGGGGTGTTCACCCACCGCCTGGACGTCGCGTTCGAGGCGGCGCGGGTGCTGGAGGTCGGCGGGGTGATCGTCGGGGACGTGCCGTCGTATCGCGCGGACCAGATGCCGTACGGGGGCGTCAAGGGGAGTGGCGTGGGGCGCGAGGGGCTGCGCAGCGCGATGGAGGACTACACCGAGCCGCGAGTGATGGTGCTGACCGGGGTGGCGCTGTAGCCGGTGCCAGGCCGGTGCCCGCCGGCGTGGCGCGGTGCTGGCCGGGCGTGTCGGCGTCGGGGGCCGTCACCTCGTTGAGCGATATGCCTGCCAGGCATATTTATGCCTCTCAGGTATATCGCTCAGGCGGCATGCGACCGCCGCTCACCAGGTGCCGTCGTCGCGGACCCGGGCCGGGGCCAGGCCGAGCAGCAGCGTGGTGAGCGCGGCGTCGATGTCGTCGCCGAGGAACCACTCGCCGGCCTGGTCCAGGGCGAAGATCCGGCCGTGCTCGTCCACCGCGAGGATGCTGTCCTGCCGTTCGGAGCCGATCGGGAACAAGCGCACGCCGAGGACGGCACCGAAGTCGGCGAGGGTGTCGGCGGTGTGCGCCGCATGGAGTGGATCGATGCCGAACCAGGAGATCCACACCTCCCGTCCCGGGCCGCGGCGGCCGGACGTCAGGCCCGGAAACCGCGTGAGCGCTTCCTGAGCAGCCGGAAGGTCCGGATGACCACTGACTCGCTCCTGTGTCTCCAGGATCGCGATCCGGGCGATGTCTGCGTCGCCGCGGCCGGGCCGCCAACCGCCATCCACAAGCGCACTCGCCACCTCAGCTGGGAAGCGGCCCGGCTCCGGTGAGGTGCGAGGCTCCGGTCGCAACTCCCGGGTGTACGCCAGATCCGACCACCCGATCACCGCGAAGTGCACCAGAAAGTTCAGGCAGGAATCGCATGCTCGATCCGCCGGACCGGCGGCCGGGTCTCCCGGTTCCCGCACGCGAAAGATCTGGAGAGGGGATTCGAAGAGAAGCAGCTCCGCCTCCCGCATCGTCAGCGGAGCCTCGCCAGCGGCGGCGCGGCGGTGGTCGTACTCGTGGAGGACGTCGGAGACGACGATCAGCTCGGCGTGGCGGTCGCCGCCCCGCACCAGGTGCCCGGCCGGCAGGTCGTCCAGGTAGGCGCGGACCAGCGGGTGGTGGTGCAGCTCGACGTCGCCCTTGGCGCCGTGGCCGAGGTACGTGCGGCCCTCGACGGTGAGGTGGGCGACCGTGGCGGGCGTCGGCAGCCGCCGGATCTCGCGGAGCAGCTGACTGGCCGGGTCGACCGTACGCGGCGCCGGGCCGTCGGCGGGGCGACTGCGGCGGTACATCTGCTCGACGGCGGCGACCGGCACCCGCGGCCAGGTGGAGACCTCGCCGGTCTCCTTGTCCACCACCGTCGTGGGCAGGTCACCCGGCACGGTGTCGACGTCGGGGGCCACGACGGAGCGGATCACGTACCCGAGGTCGAACTCGTCGATCCTCGGACGGCACTCGTAGCCGAGGCGCTGTGAGTCGCGGCGGGCCCACACCGTGGCGAGCTGCTCGGCCTGCTGGCGATCGATCACGAGCTGAAAACTACCGGACCCCCACGACTTCGTGGCACCCGGTATGGTTCGCCTGACTGAACGTGACCGGGGGAGGGTGGCGTTGGCCGAAAGTGTCGACCGGGAGGCCAATCGCGCGCTCCGGGCGCGGTTCGACGAGGTGTACGGGCAGTACCGGCGGCTCCGGTCCGGTTTGGACGAACTGCAGACCAGGCTGGCGGAGCTGCGGATCACCGAACGCTCCGATGACGGTCAGGTGACCGCCACCGTGGGAGCCCGGGGCGAGTTGATCGCCGTGGAGCTGAGTCCGGCCGTCTTCCAGGCGCGGGACGCGGGAGCGCTGAGCCGGAAGATCACCACGACCGTCCACCGGGCCACCGCTGCCGCCGTCGCCGCCACCCAGGAGCTGGTTGCCGGCTACCTGCCGGCGGGCTCCGGTTCAGTGGACTTCCTCCGCAGCGGTGACTTCGGCGCGCTGCTCGGCCGGGCCGACGCGGCGCTCCGGGGCGAAGGGGAACGGCGTGGCTGAGGGGCAGCTCTGGCTCGACCCGGACCGGGCCCGGCGCGGCGGTACCGACCTCCACCTCGCCGGCGAGGCGGTCGGCACGCGATGTGAGCAGGTCGGCGGTCGCATTGCGGCGGCGAGCGCGCAGCGTCCGTGGGGTCGCGACGACATCGGCGCCGCGTTCGAGAAGAGCTACCGCGGCTACGAGCAGACGCTGCTGCGCGCCTGGGAGGGAGTCGGCCGGGCGCTGGCCGGGCTCGGTGCCGACGTCGTGTCGTCGGTCGAGGCCACAGTGGAGACCGACGCCGCCAGCGGCCGACGACTCGACGGAGTGTCCGGCCAGCACGACTACCGGCGCTGACCTGCGGAGGACCGAGCCGTGAGCCTGCTGCCCAGCCCGATCCCGCACCCGCTCGACTACAGCCCCTGGGACCTGCCGGGCTGGGTCTACGAGGCACTCGACTGGGTCATCGGGGTGGAGTGGCCCGAGGGGGACGAACGCGCCGTCTGGGACCTCGCCGACCAGTGGTACGACGTCGCCGCGGCGCTCGCCGGGCCGCGCGACGACGCGATCGCCGCCGCGGCCGAGGTGCGCAGCGGGTACGGCGGCATCGGCCTGGTGGCCGAAGCATTCGACACCGCCTGGCGGCGGGTTGCCGACGGCGACGAGGCGCCCCTGCTCGTCCTGCTCGCGGTCAGCGACGAGCTCGGCCGGCTGGTCGAGGAGTGCGGCTGCGACATCGAGGGCGCCAAGCTCGAGGTCTGGATCGAGTTGGGCATCCTCGTCGTCGAGCTGCTGGCGATCGCCGTGGCCAGCGTGGTGACCGCCGGCGCCGCGTCACCCGCCGTGGGGGCGGCGACCACCGCCAGCCGGCTGGTGGTCCAGCAGATCTTCAAGCGGCTGTTGGCCCAACTCGCGAAGAAGGAACTGAAGCAGGGCCTCAAGGAGGCCGGGGAGCGGGCCGCCAAGGAAGTGGCCCGGGGCGGCATGCGGGGGCTGGGCAAACGCGCTGCCAGGGGTGGGCTGGAGGAGGCGACGGAGGAGTCCGGGATCAGCCTCGCCACGCAGGCGTACCAGAACTCCACCGGACGCCGCGACGGCCTGGACCTGGCCGACCTCGGCGCGTCGGCGGTCGGCGGGTTCGCTGGCGGCGCGGTGGCGCCACTGGCGGGGCTCGGCCGGCACGCCCACGGTCGCGGCGCGCGGATCGTCGAACACTTCGGCCGGGAGATGACCGGCGAGACCCTCGCCGAGGGCGCGGCGGGCCTGGCCACCGGCCAGGGCGTCATGTCACTGGAGGACGCCGCGCGGGCGGCCGTCTCCGGCGCCACCGGTTCGGCCACCGGACAGGTCGACGCGGCGGTGCGCGCCCGCATCGACGGGCAGTTGAGTGCGCTCGCCGCCCCGCTCCCGCCCATGGAGCTGCCCCTCGTGCCGCCGGTGGCTGCGGGCGACCTGCCCTCGCCCCGCGACGGATCGTCTTCCGAGGCGGGCGCTTCGGCGTTGTCCGGCGGCTCCCGAACGGGCGCGGCGCCTGCAGCCTCGCTCGCGGACGCCGCTCCGCCCGCACCGCAGCCGGACCGGGAGCCAGTGGCGGTCGGCAAGGGGGAAGCAGTCCCGGCTGTGGAGGTCGGATCGGCGTCGGATCGCGGGGCGTCAGCGGCCGTCACCGTGGACGCCGCCGCATCGACTCAGGCGGGGCACGGGCCGTCGTCGGGCAGCCCCACGCTCTCGTCGGTCACCGCCGAACGTCCGCCCTCGCCACAGGTTGGCGAGGTGCCTGCCACCGCGGCTCACTCCACCACCATGCCGACGGCTGCCAACCCGGCGACCTCCGCCCCTGTGACCACCGGCCCCGTGACGACTTCCGCCGCGATTGCGTCGCCCGCGACCGTGACGACGTCCGGCACTCTGACGTCCGCCACCGTGACCTCGTCCGGCACCATGACGTCGCCCGGTACCGGGGTCGTCGGCAGCGCGGCGACCAGCGTCCCTCCGGCCAATGCGAACGGGTCTGCGTCGGCGCACCCGCCGGTGGCCGCCGCGCACGGCAGTCCTCCGGCCGTCACCCCGCCCTCGGTGCAGCGGCCCACCCCGGTGGGTGCGGAAACGCCGCCTCGGCAGGGTCCCGGGACACCGGAGCAGGACGGTGACGTCGCCACCCGGAACCGGTTCCCGTCGCTGGAGGCGCTGGCCCCGGCGACCTCACCACTTCCCGAGGCGCAACCCTCGCCCGTTCCTCCGGGACCGGCCACCGAACTGCCGCGCCTGAGGACCCCCGAGTGGTACGCCGCAAAGTGGGCGGCCGAGCGGGAAGCCCTTGAGCGACGCCGCTACCAGGGCTACTTCGAGTCGCAGCGCGCCTGGTACGAGGACAAGCGGCGGTTCGACGCGGCCAGCCGCCGAAAGGATGTGGCTCGAACCCACGAGGAACGGGCACGCCGGTCCGCCCGTCGCGCGATCGAATTGCAGCGCGAGGGCCGCGTCGAAATGGCGGACTGGTTCCAGCGGCTAGCGAACCAGGACCAGCGTGACGCGTTCGACGAGCAGGATCTGGCCGATGACATCCTGGCCGGCAGGGTCGTGCCGGACGAGGTCTTCATCGACAACCCGGCCGACTTTCAACGGATCAACGACGACGTCGCAGATCTGGCCCTCGGTGCGGTCGAGACGAGCGACCGGTCGGCGCTGACCGGTGCCGACGACGACCCGCCGCCGATCGACCGTTCCCGCCGGTACGGGCAGTGGGGTGGGCTACGCCCGCCGCTGGCACTGCACCAGACCGACCTCGAACGGCAGATGCCCCGCCACCCCGACGGCAGCGTCGTGCGGACCGCCGATCCCCGGCAGGGCGGATGGTTCGCGCTCGCCAACGACGGCGGGCCGCAGGCCGACCCCACGCGCGGCATCAACTGTCTCGACTGCACGCTGTCGCTCTTCGAGACCTGGGTACACGGCCGGCCGCGGGTCTCCGCGCCGCGTACCTTCGACGGCTATGCCGCGGGTGACATCCGGTGTCCGATCATGGGCGAGAAGAACGGCCCGCGGCGGGTGGAGCAGGTCACCGGCGGGCGTTTCCAGAAGCTGGTGGGCCGTCGGGAAGAGGCGACCGACAGTAGGGACCTGCGCGACGCGGTCGACCGTGGCTTCGAGAACCTGCGCGTCCAGCTGAAGATCGGCGGCCACGGCAGCTACGCGTTCCTCATCACGGAGTGGGAGAACGGTGGTTCGCACGCCTGGGTCGCCCTCAACCAGAACGGCACCATCCTCTATCTCGACCCCCAGAGCGGCGCGGTCTACGACCAGCCCCTCTACCGCCACCGGGGCGTCGACGACCCGGACAACGTCATCAGCGTCGACGCCCTCGTGCTCGGCGGTGACGGCCGGCCGATGCCGTTGGGTGGGCTGGCCCGGGGACGATTCAGCGTCCTTCCCGATCTGCCCGACTATCCGTCGACGCCGGAGGACGAGGCCGGGTACGGCGACCCGTACCTGAACCGCCTCCACCTGCTCGACGGCCCGGGCATGGCTTCTCCGGGCGGCGGTGCAGCGGCAGATGGAGGTGGTCCTGCCAGAAGCGGCCTGCCGCAGGAAGCGGACGAGCCGCCAGGCGAACAGCAGAATCTGCGGCGAGAACGCGACCAGGCATTGGCGGCGCGTCTCTCCGCCGGAACCTCGGTCCAGCAGGTTGTCGCGGAAAGCGTCGACCTCGATGCGGTCTTTGCTGCAGGGGTCACCCCTGCGGAAGCCGCCACCCAGCTTGATCCCGCGACGCTCGGCCGACTTGCTCCGCACCTTGACGAACGCGATGCACGGGATGTGGCGAAGCTCCTCGCTGACCCCCAGGTCCGGCGCATGCTCGCCGATACCTGGGAGGAACCACCGCTCGGCGAGCCAATGTTGGCCGAGAGGCTGATGAGGCAACTGGCGCGGCGACCTGACCTCACACGTATCGTCCTGGCCACGCCAGAAGTGACGAACTCGCTGACGGCTCGGCCGGTGACGCTGTACCACCTTCTCGGCTACCAGCAGGCGATTGACACGCTTGGCTCGGTGCTGGAAGACATCGCTGAACGGGGATATGCAGCAGTGTCCGCCGGCGGGCCTACGACGGCGACGCCGACTGTGCTGACTGATGAACAGCGGCAGGTATCAGACGCTCTGGAGGCTCTGAAGCAGCCCGTCAAGCAGGCCAACTTCGATACCTCACGGAGGGATGACGATGATTACCGGCTTGCCTACGTGGACCACCTCTGGGCCGAAGCGGTGCCTGCTCAGGTGGAGCTCAACGAGTTGGCGCGCGCGCTGACAGGCGAGAATGGCATCCCTGGCTGGCGAACCAAACCGAAGGGGCACGAGAGGATTCTCGACAAGCTGATCGAGTACGACAACGACGCGTCCGACTTGAAGGACCTGGCTGCCGCCAAGATTGAGTTTCAAACGCTGGACGAAATATACTCGGCCCTGGCGAGACTGACTCACATGCCTCAAGTGACGATCCTGAACATCAAGGATCGGTTCCGACGACCACAGGGAAGTGGGTACCGGGACGTGCTGCTGAACCTCCGGATGTCGAACGGCCATGTGGCTGAGTTGCGTTTGCACCTGGCTGCTGTTGACCGTGTGGCGAAGTGGGAGCATGTGCTGTACGAGGTTCGCCGCGATCTGGATGCTATCGCGCTTGCCGAAAATAGGCCGTTGACGCCTGTTGAAAAGGCGATCCGCATCGGCTTGCTCAACAGAGTGCAGGAGGCCTTTGGGGATGCGGCACACGGCAACACAAGGGATGGGCGCATTGACTAGGGCTGGCGACATGCAGCTTCCGGCGTTTTTCAGCTACTACGAGTCGCCGGTCAAACTGGTGGAGGCGACGGACGGCGGTATATCCGCGTGGCGGTTGTCGAAGGACACCGGTGGCTGGCAGTCGGCGAACAAGCTCATTGACAAGCTGCTTTTCTCGGGCGATGACAACGTCGAATCCCTGACTCGGGACGAGTTCATCCAACACACTGAGCATGACCGCGGCTACTACCTTCGAGGCGAGGGTCCCGTATTTGCCCTCTATGAGACGGTAAGGGCAATCACCGATGCCCAGGCACGCGAGAGGCGGTATCCGACACCAAACGAGATCGCGCTGGTGCGTGGCATCAGGCGGAAGACCTTCGTCATGTTTGAAGAGCAGTTGCAAAGCGCGGGGGACCCTGGCGCTGATCCCACCCTCGCGGAGGGTTGACTGGTGGCGGATGTCGGTAGGACGTCAGATTTTGTTGGGGCCATGAGGGGCGACCAGCTTCCGGCGCGTCCAGCTGCACTCGAACCTGCAACGGCGGAAATGCCTTGCCGGCGTCCGATGGCTGGGCCAGGGTCGGCCCATGACGGACCCGCACGCCGACACCCCCGCTGACCTCCCCACCCGCTCCTTCGGCTGGTCGGACATGTTCCTCAAGCCCGAGGACGACCCCCGCTCCGACGGTGGGTTCGACGACGAGCGGAGCCTCCTGGTCGGCTATCTGCGTGACCACCGGTTGACCCTGGAACTCAAGTGCGCCGACCTCGACGCCGAGGCGTTGGCCCGGCGCAGCGTGCCGCCGTCGACGATGTCGCTGCTCGGCTTGGTTCGGCACATGGCCGAGGTGGAGCGGGGCTGGTTCCGGCGCACCATGGCCGGCGAGGACGCGCCGCGGATCTGGTGCACCGAGGAAGAGCCCGACGCCGACTTCGACGGCGCGGTCGCCGACCCGAAGGTGGTCGAGGAGGCGTGGGCGGCCTGGCGTGCGGAGGTCGCGTACGCCGAGCGTTTCGTCGACGAGGCTGCCGACCTGGGCGTCAAGGGGCACCGGGGAGACCTGACCATCTCGCTGCGCGAGCTGCTGGTGCACATGATCGAGGAGTACGCCCGCCACAACGGCCACGCCGACCTCCTGCGGGAGCGTATCGACGGTCGCGTCGGTCAGTGACCTGGACGAGTGGTGCGGGCGGCCCGCTCAGCAGGCGCGGCGGCGGGTTGTGAGATCCACATAGGCTCGGGTCATGACGAACTCCGGCGTGTCCAAGCAGCAGTCGACGGCATGGGCGAGCGGCCTTCTGCTGGGCCTCGTCATCGGCCTGGCCCTCTTCCGGGACACTGGCGGGGTGGCCTTCGGCGTCGCGATCGGCGTCGCCCTCGCGGTCGCCTTCGGTGGCACGCGCACGGATGAGCGGCCGGACAAGGCCGACAGCGGCGAATAGGGACAGCCACCAGTCCCCGCCATGTGGCGGGAGTGTCGATGATCCACACCATGTTCGGGAGGTTGCGGTGTCCGTCGCTGGGGAACACCGCAACATCGCGTAAATGGAGTCGATCAAGCCCGAGCATGAGTGAGGCGGACGCCGTCTAAGGCCTACGGCGGCGGGATGAAGCGACACGGAGTCGAGCAGGCCGTGAGCGGAAGACGGCAGGGCCGGTCAGCCGGCGACGACCGACGGCACGGTCCTCGACCCAGAAGCAGCCGGGAACAGAGACGCCCAGCGGGGACGGAGAGGGGCGCCGGTGCAGGTGGACACGCCGAGGACGGTCGCCGAGGCGGTGGCCGTACAGGATCGGTTGCGGCCGCTCGCGGACCTGGTCGGGCCCGGTCCGCGCCGGCCCGCGATGGTTGCCGGCCTCGACGTCGCGTACGCGGAAAGCGGTGACCTGCTCGCGGCGGCCGTCACGGTGCTGGACGCCGCGACCCTGACCGTGGTGGACCGGGCGGTGAGTGTGGGGCGGCCGGCGTTCGACTACGTGCCGGGGCTGTTCGCCTTCCGGGAACTGCCGGCGTTGCTGGCCGCCCTCGACGGGCTGACGGTGCAACCGGAGTTGCTGGTCTGCGACGGGCACGGGCTGGCCCACCCGCGCCGGTTCGGGCTGGCCTGTCACCTGGGGGTGGTGACCGGGCTGCCGGCGATCGGGGTGGGCAAGACGCGGCTGGTCGGCGAGTCGGCGGAGCCGGGGCCGCGGCGCGGTGACAGCACGCCGCTGATCGACGGGGGTGAGACTGTCGGGCGGGTGTTGCGGACCCGGGACGGCGTCAAGCCGGTCTTCGTCAGCGTCGGGCACCGGATGAGCCTCGACAACGCCGTCGACCAGGTGCTTGCGCTCACCCCGCGCTACCGGCTGCCGGAGACCACCCGCACCGCCGACCGGCTCTGCCGCGACGCCCTGGCCGCCGCCCGCACCTGACTCTGCGCGACAACCCTGCGGGCTCCCGTCGTCACCCGATCGCCCTACCCGCACCCCGACAGAGAGGCGGCCGGCGTGATCCAGGACACGGCCGGCAGGGTAATGCGGCACACATCTGGAGCGCTCAATGGGGAGAGGACCCCCCGACCCGGTAGTAGCCTGACCGCCGGACTCCAGCGGGGGAGAGACGGTGAGGTGGAGATGTCCGTGCGTCGGCAGGTCGTACGGCTGGTGACGGCTGCTGCGCTGCTCGGCGGCCTGCTCGTCGTCGGCGTCGCCCCCGCGTACGCCGACTCCGACCGGGTCGGCGTCCGCGCGTCGAGCAGCTTCAGCGCGGGCGGTTCCCCGGGCGGCGTCTCGATGGAGGTGCGCAAGCGCACGGAGGGCTGCGTGCTGCTGCGCAGTTCGCTCGGGTTGCGGCTCACCGGGTTGAATCCGGACCAGGTGCGGGTACAGGTGAACATCGGCGGCCGCTGGTTCCCGGTACCGGTTTCCGGCGGTGGTGGCAGCGTCGCCACCGGCCGTACCTCGCCGGCGAATGCCACGTTGTGCAAGGGGAAGAGCATCACCGTTCGCTACCGGGTCGCGTTCGTCGCGGGCGCCCCGGCGGGCAGGTTGGAGGTGGTCGGCGAGGCGACGACCGCCGTTGGCCGGTTGATCGGCCGGGGCGCCGACACCTCCCGGGTCGGTGGGCGCCTCGCCGCGAGCGCGACCCCCACCCGCAAGCCCACCCCGACGCCCACCCCGAGCGCGACCGAGACCCCGGCCGCCGTCACGGACGAGCCGAACCAGGCCGTCCTCGCCGCCCCGACCACCGGCCAGGCCATCGCCGCTGCCGAAGAGTCCTCCGGAGGATCCATGATCATGTGGTTCGGCATCGCCCTGGTAGCCATCGGCGCCGGGTTGATCGCTCTGCTCATCCGCAACAACCGCAAGGACCGCGGGCCCGCCGGCGAGCAGGCGTACCCGGCTGTCCCGCTGCCCCGGAACCCCGGTCCGACCACCTACCGCTCCGGCGGCGGGGTGCCGGGCGCGACCCCCGCGCCGACCCCCCAGGTGTACGGCCAGCAGCCCGCCCCCGCGCGCCCCAGCGGCCTGTACGGCGGCGCCGGCGCGTACCCGACCGTCGCGCCCACGCCCCGCCCGTCCGGCGGGGTGTACGGTGCGCCGACCTCGGCCCCGCCCGCCGCCACGCCCCCGGCGCCGCAGCAGCCCGCCGCGCCGCCGGCCGCCCCGCCCGACGGTGAGGCGACCACCTTCATGCCCCGCCTCCCCGGCTAGGACGGGGCGGACCCGGCCGCTCCGTTAGGCTCAGGTTCGTTGACGACCTGCTGTCGAGGAGCGAGCCCGGTGTCTGACCTGTCCCAGATCGTGAAGGCGTACGACGTCCGGGGGACGGTGCCGGACCAGTGGGACGAGCGCACCGCCGAGGCGCTCGGAGCGGCCTTCACGCAGGTGCTCAACGACACCGGCGAGCCGGGTGACGCCGTGCTGATCGCGCACGACATGCGGGCCACCGGCCCCGCCCTGGCGAGCGCGTTCGCCACCGGCGTGCGCGCCGAGGGCCGTACGGTGATCGAGCTGGGGTTGGGCTCCACCGACATGCTCTACTACGCCTCCGGCGCGCTGGGCCTGCCGGGCGCGATGTTCACCGCCAGCCACAACCCGGCGCAGTACAACGGCATCAAGATGTGCCGCTCCGGCGCCCGCCCGATCGGGCAGGACAGCGGCCTGGCCGACATCCGGGACCGGGCGCAGGCGCTGCTCGCCGCCGGTGAGCGCGTGGCCGGCGAGCCGCCCGCCCCGGCCCGGCGCCGGGACCTGCTGCCGGACTACGCCGCGCACCTGCGCAAGCTGGTCGACCTGTCGAGCATCCGGCCGCTGAAGGTGGTCGTCGACGCGGGCAACGGGATGGGCGGCTACACCGTGCCCACCGTGCTCGGCGAGGCCGCCCTGCCGGCCCTGCCGCTGGAGATCGTGCCGCTCTACTTCGAGCTGGACGGCACCTTCCCCAACCACGAGGCCAACCCGCTCGACCCGAAGAACCTGGTCGACCTCCAGCGCGCGGTGGTGGCGCACAGCGCCGACATCGGGCTCGCCTTCGACGGCGACGCCGACCGCTGCTTCGTCGTCGACGAGCGCGGCGAGCCGGTCTCGCCGTCCGCGATCACCGCCCTGGTGGCGGCCCGGGAGCTGGCCAAGCACCCCGGCTCCACGGTGATCCACAACCTGATCACCTCCCGCGCGGTGCCGGAGATCATCCGCGAGCACGGCGGCCAGCCGGTGGTGGCCCGGGTCGGCCACTCGTTCATCAAGGCCGAGATGGCCCGCACCAACGCCGTCTTCGGCGGCGAGCACTCCGCGCACTACTACTTCCGGGACTTCTGGTTCGCCGACACCGGCATGCTCGCCGCCATGCACACCCTGGCCGCCCTCGGCGAGCAGTCCCAGCCGCTGTCGATCCTGGCCAGCATCTACGAGCGGTACTCCGCCTCCGGTGAGATCAACTCCACGGTGGCCGACCAGGCGGCGAAGGTCGCCGAGGTGCGCGCCGCGTACCCGGAGGCGGAGGTCGACGAGCTGGACGGCCTCACCCTGCGCTTCCCGGACGGGGCCTGGTTCAACCTGCGCCCCTCCAACACCGAGCCGCTGCTGCGGCTCAACGTGGAGGGCCCGACCGAGGAGCGGATGATCTCGCTGCGCGACGAGGTGCTGGAGCGCGTTCGCCGATAAGATCGCCTGCGCCGGTCGGCACCGCCGACCGACGAGACCGCACACGTGGAAGGAGCCGCACCGTGGCCCTGGACCCGCAGTTGCTCGAGATCCTCGCCTGCCCGGACACACACCACGCCCCGCTGGACTACGACGCGCAGGCGCAGACCCTCACCTGCACCGAGTGCGGTCGCGTCTTCGAGGTACGCGACGACGTGCCGGTGCTGCTGCTGGACGAGGCGCGCGGCGGCCCGGAGGCGCAGCGGTGATGGACGGTTCGGCCGGGGTCAGCGGCCGGCGGGTGGCCGACGAGTCCGTCCTGGACGACCCGGACACCTTCGCCGAGCAGGACCCGGGCGGCATGCTCCGCTTCACCGCCTCGGCCGGTGCCCAGGTGCGCGAGTCGGCGAGCCTGGCCGCCGAGGCCAACCTGTCGCTGCTGGAGGACGATGGCCGCCCCCGGGCGGTCGTCATCGCCGGCATCGGCACCGCCGGGCGGACCGGTGACGTGCTCGCCACGGTCGCCGGGCCGCGCTGCCCGGTGCCGGTCATCCCGCACCGCAGCGCCGGCGTGCCCGGCTGGGTCGGCGCGGCCGACGTGGTGATCGCGGTCAGCGCCTCCGGTCGCAGCCCCGAGGCGCTCGGCGCCGCCGAGGCCGCGCACCGCCGGGGTGCCCGGCTGGTCGCCGTCGGAGCGCCCGACTCGCAGCTCCAGTCGGTCGCCGAGCGGGCCCGTGCCCCGTTCATCCCGGTGCCCCGGCGTGCCCCGGCCCGGGCCAGTCTCTGGGCGCTCACCGTGCCGGTTCTGCTCGCCGCCCGTACGCTCGGCCTCGTGAAGGTCAACGAGGCGGATCTGGCGGAGACCGCGGCCCGGCTGGACGCCGACGCCGACCGGTGCCGTCCCACCGCCGAGTCCTTCGTCAACCCGGCGAAGTCGCTGGCCCTCGGGCTGGCCGGGTCGATCCCGATCGTCTGGGGGTCGTCCCCGCTGGCCACCGTCGCGGCCCGGCGCTTCGGCGACACGCTCTCGGCCAACGCCCGCTACCCGGTGGTCACCGGGGCGCTCGGCGAGGCCGGCCGCGGGCGCGTCGGCCTGCTCGACGGCGTCTTCGGCGGCCTGGTCGAGTCGGCGCGGGACATCTTCGCCGACCGGGACGAGGCCGAGGGCGACCCGACCCGGCTGCGGCTGGTGCTGCTGCGCGACGGCGGGCTCAACGCCGAGGACGACACCGACGAGCCGCTCGCCGTCGAGGAGCGCCGCGCCGAGGCCGTGCAGACCCTTGCCGAGCGGCGCGGGGTGCGCTGCGACGTGGTGACCGCCGAGGGCGGCTCCGCGCTGGAACGGCTCGCCTCGCTGGTGGCCGTACCCGACTTCGCCTCGGTCTACCTGGCCCTGGCCCACGGCCTGGACCCGATGGCGGTCCCGGCGATCACGGAGATGAAGGAGCTGTCGAACCAGTGAGCGAACGCAAGGGGCGAACCGTCCTGCTCAGCGGCGTGGCGACCGATGTCACGCGGCGGAACGGAGCGGGAGCGTGAGCGCGAACGGCGGGACGAAGGCGATCGTCGCCGCGCTGCTGGCCAACGTCGGCATCGCCGTCACCAAGTTCATCGCGTTCCTCCTGACGGGTTCCTCGTCGATGCTGGCGGAGTCGATCCACTCCGTCGCCGACTCCGGCAACCAGGGCCTGCTGCTGCTCGGCGGCAAGCGGGCCAAGCGCGAGGCCACCCCGCAGCACCCCTTCGGGTACGGCCGGGAGCGCTACATCTACGCGTTCATCGTGTCGATCGTGCTGTTCAGCGTCGGTGGTCTCTTCGCGCTCTACGAGGCGTACCACAAGTGGCACGAGGGGGGTGGCATCGAGGAGTACAAGGCGGTGCCGGTCGTCGTGCTGGTGGTTGCGATCATCATGGAGTCGTTCTCCTTCCGGACCGCCATCAAGGAGTCGAACCACGTCCGGGGCAACCAGTCCTGGGTGAAGTTCGTCCGCCGGGCCAAGGCGCCCGAGCTGCCGGTGGTGCTGCTGGAGGACCTCGGCGCGCTGGTCGGTCTGGTCTTCGCGCTCTTCGGTGTCAGCATGACCCTGATCACCGGTGACGGGGTGTGGGACGCCCTGGGCACCGCGATGATCGGTGTGCTGCTGGTGGCCATCGCGATCATCCTCGCCATCGAGACGAAGAGCCTGCTGCTCGGCGAGGGCGCGGAGACGCACGACGTCGCCGCCATCGAGAAGGCGATCACGGAGGGCCCCGAGGTCGAGCGGATCATCCACATGAAGACGCTCTACCTCGGCCCCGAGGAGCTGATGGTCGCCGCGAAGATCGGCGTGTCGGCCCGCCACAGCGCCGAGGAACTGGCCCGCGGCATCAACACCGTCGAGGCCCGCATCCGCGCCGCCGTGCCGACCGCCCGGGTGATCTACCTGGAGCCGGACATCTACTCCGCCGCCGCCGCGAGCGCGGGCACGGGCACGGCCGCGCACACCGCCGTACCGGGGTCGGAGACCGAGCCGGGCGACGTCGCCGGGCGGGCCGGAGGCTGAGCGTGGAGCTGCTGCACGGCCCGATCCGCGACTACGCCTGGGGGTCCCGCTCGGCCATCGCCGAGTTGCAGGGGCGCCCGGTACCCAGCGACGGGCCGGAGGCGGAGCTGTGGCTGGGCGCCCACCCGGGCGCCCCGGCCACGGTCGAGCGCGGCGGCGAGCGGGCGAGCCTGGTCGACCTGGTCGCCGCCGAGCCGGGCCACTGGCTCGGCGCGCAGGTGGTCGACCGGTTCGGCGCCCGGCTGCCGTTCCTGCTGAAGGTGCTCGCCGCCGACGCACCGCTGAGTCTGCAGGCCCACCCGGACCCGGAGCAGGCCCGGGCCGGGTACATCGCCGACGGCGCGCGCGTCCAGGGGCGGCGCAACTACGTCGACCCGTACCACAAGCCGGAGCTGCTGGTCGCGATCGCGCCGATGGAGGCGCTCTGCGGGTTCCGCGACCCGGCGGACTCGGCGGACGTGCTCGCCGCGTTCGGCGTACCCGCGCTGGAGCCGGTGGTGGCCGCGTTGCGCACCGGACCGACGGGCCTGCGGGACGCCGTGCGCCTGCTGTTGACCTGGCCGCCGGCGCAGCGCGCCGGGCTGGTCGACGCGGTGGTGGCGGCGCGCGTCGCCGGCCCGGACGCCGAACTGGCCCGGTCGCTGGCGGCCGGCTACCCGGGCGACCCGGGGGTGCTGGTGGCGTTGCTGCTCAACCACGTGCGGCTGGCGCCGGGGGAGGCGATCTGGATGCCGGCCGGCAACCTGCACGCCTACCTGCGCGGCACCGGGGTGGAGATCATGGCGGCCAGCGACAACGTGCTGCGCGGCGGACTCACGCCGAAGCACGTGGACGTGGACGAGCTGCTGCGGGTGCTCCGCTTCGAGGTGCTGACCGAGCCGGTGGTCATGGCGCGGCCGGTGGCGCCGGGCGTGGTCTGCTGGCCGGTGCCGGTCGAGGACTTCGCGCTGCACCGGGTGACGGTGGACGCGGCCACGCCCGAGGTGCGGCTCCCGCTGCCGGGGCCCCGGGTGGTGCTCTGCCGGGCCGGTCGGGTCTCGGTGGACGACGGGACCGGCCTGGTCACCCTCGCTCCCGGCCAGGCCGCCGTCGGGCCGGCCGCCGCGGGCCCGCTGGTCTTCACCGGCGCGGGTGAGGCGTTCGTCGCCACCGCCGGCCTCCGCTGACGCCTTCTCGAACTGACTTCCGGCCCTCGCGCGCCACGACACGAGTCCGACTTTTCCGAAATAGCTTGACTCACCTCTGGCGCAGTGTGACTCTATGGGTACGCAGCGTTGTCGCGACGAAGGTCCGGTAGCGCGCGGGGAACCAAACCGGGGGGATGCACGGGGCGGCCGGCTCGTGGACGGAAAGTCTGTCCATCACCGACCGCCCCGTGCGCTGTCTCCGGCGGCCGCCCGTGCGGGGCTGGACCATGCGCGTAAGGTGGAAGGTCGCGCAGCACACCCGTTCGACAGGAGCTTCCATGACCAGCACCCTCCCGGCGTCCACCAGTGGCGCGCGGCCGAGCACCCTCGCCGAGGGCGACTACAAGGTGGCGGATCTGTCGCTCGCCGAGTTCGGGCGCAAGGAGATCCGGCTCGCCGAGCACGAGATGCCCGGCCTGATGGCGATCCGCCGCGAGTTCGCCGACGCCCAGCCGCTCGCCGGCGCCCGGATCACCGGCTCGCTGCACATGACCATCCAGACGGCCGTCCTGATCGAGACCCTGGTCGCGCTCGGCGCGCAGGTCCGCTGGGCGTCCTGCAACATCTTCTCCACCCAGGACCACGCCGCCGCCGCGATCGTCGTCGGCCCGAACGGCACCCCCGAGGCTCCGGCCGGCGTACCGGTGTACGCCTGGAAGGGCGAGAGCCTGGAGGAGTACTGGTGGTGCACCGAGCAGGTGCTCGCCTGGCCCGACGGCGCCGGCCCCAACATGATCCTCGACGACGGCGGTGACGCCACCCTGCTCGTGCACAAGGGCGTCGAGTTCGAGAAGGCCGGGGTCGTCCCGCCGGTCGAGTCCGCCGACTCCGAGGAGTACGCGGTCATCCTCGGGCTGCTGCACCGCTCGCTCGCCGAGGACGGCCAGCGCTGGACCCGGATCGCCTCCGCCATCAAGGGCGTGACCGAGGAGACCACCACCGGCGTGCACCGGCTCTACGAGATGCACCGCGCGGGCACCCTGCTCTTCCCGGCCATCAACGTCAACGACTCGGTGACCAAGAGCAAGTTCGACAACAAGTACGGCTGCCGCCACTCGCTCATCGACGGCATCAACCGGGCCACCGACGTGCTCATCGGCGGCAAGATGGCGGTCGTCATGGGCTACGGCGACGTGGGCAAGGGCTGTGCCGAGTCGCTGCGCGGCCAGGGCGCCCGGGTCGTGGTGACCGAGGTCGACCCGATCTGCGCGCTCCAGGCGGCGATGGACGGCTACCAGGTCGCCACCCTGGACGACGTGGTCGAGCAGGCCGACATCTTCATCACCGCGACCGGCTGCTTCGACGTCATCACCAACGAGCACATGGCCCGGATGAAGCACCAGGCCATCGTCGGCAACATCGGCCACTTCGACAACGAGATCGACATGGCCGGTCTGGCCAAGCGCTCGGACGTCACGCGGGAGAACATCAAGCCGCAGGTCGACCTCTGGAAGTTCGACGACGGCCACGCCATCATCGTGCTCTCCGAGGGCCGCCTGCTGAACCTGGGCAACGCCACCGGCCACCCGAGCTTCGTGATGTCGAACTCGTTCGCCAACCAGACGATCGCCCAGATCGAGCTGTTCACCAAGACCGACGAGTACCCGACCGGCGTGTACGTGCTGCCGAAGCACCTGGACGAGAAGGTCGCCCGGCTGCACCTGGGCGCGCTGGGCGCCAAGCTGACCCAGCTCACCAAGGAGCAGGCCTCCTACCTCGGTGTCGCCATCGAGGGCCCGTTCAAGCCGGAGCACTACCGCTACTGAGTTCCACCTCGACGAGGACCGGGTCGGCCGCCGCGCGGCCGGCCCGGTCCTTTTCGCGTACGCCCACGGTCAAGTCCCCCGGCGCTCCGCGCCGGCTCCCGTCGCTCCCCGCCCGCTGCCCGCCTCCGTCCGCGCCCGTTGCCCCCGTTTGCGGCGTGTCGCGGTGTCCGGGCGTGGGGATGCCCCGACACGCCGCATCTCGCGCGACGGCACGTCGTGCCGCGGGCGTGACGGGGGGTTCAGCGTGGGGTGCGGCGGGTGGGCCGGATCCAGGTCCAGACGCACCAGGCCAGCCATGCCAGTGACACGGCGGCGGCCAGCGGGCGCAGCCGCAGCTCGCTGAGCACCACGACCAGCGCCAGCACCGCCAGCCAGGGCAGCAGGCCCCTCACGGTCGGCGTCCGGTGGCGTGCGGCCGGTCGGTGGTGGACCGTCGTCGGTGTGCGGGGTCGGCGGTCGCCGGCGTGGGGGCGGAAATCCCTGGCGGCGGTGGGTCGGCCGGCGTGCTGGTGGAAGTGGTCAAGGGGCCTCGTCCCGTCCGGTGAACGTCGGGCCGATCCTGTCACGGGACGGACAGGTGAACTCGTGGCGATCGACTTGACGGCCCCCCGGGAGCAGGAGGAAGGTAAGTCTGCCCTAAGTTAAGTGAGGCAACCCTCATCAACCCGGAGCATCGATGTTCGCCACGTACCTGATCGGCCTGCGTGAGGGCCTGGAAGCGACCCTGGTGGTCAGCATCCTGGTCGCCTTCCTGGTGAAGTCGCAGCGCCGGGACCGGCTGCCCCAGGTGTGGGCCGGTGTCGGTCTGGCCGTGGTGCTGTCGGTGCTCTTCGGCTGGCTGATCGAGTACACCTCCACCTCGCTGCTCGCCCGCTCCGAGGACCGCGAGCTGTTCGAGGCGGTGACCTCCGTCGCGGCCGTGGTCTTCGTAACCTGGATGATCTTCTGGATGCGCAGGGCCGCCCGGACGATCGCCGGCGAGTTGCGGGGCAAGCTCACCGAGGCGCTGGCGGTCGGCTCGCTCGCGGTCGCCGGCATGAGCTTCCTCGCGGTGATCCGGGAGGGGCTGGAGACCGCCCTGATCTTCTACTCCGCCGCCCAGGGCGCGGCGGGGGACAGCGGTCCGCTGCTGGCGCTGATCGGCGGCATCGTCACCGCCGTGGTGATCGGCGTCCTGCTCTACGCCAGCGCGCTGCGGATCAACCTGTCGAAGTTCTTCACCTGGACCGGCGCGCTGCTCATCCTCGTCGCCGCCGGCATCCTCAAGTACGGCGTGCACGACTTCCAGGAGGCCGGTGTCCTGCCCGGCCTGAACGACCTGGCCTTCGACATCACCTCGGTGCTCGACCCCAACACCTGGTACGCCGCCCTGCTCGCCGGGATGTTCAACATCACCGCCACCCCGAGTGTGCTGGAGATGGTCGCCTGGGTCGCCTACGCCGTGCCGGTGCTGTTCCTCTTCCTCCGCAAGCCGTCGCCCGCCGGCAAGCCGACCCCCCCGGCCGCGACGCCGACTCCGCCCACGACCGCCCCGGCCGGCGAAGCCGCCCCGGACACCGACGCCGCCCCGGCCGATGAGCCCGCCGGGTCCGACATCGAGCGCCCGGCCGCCGCGCCGCAGCGCGCCTGAACCCACCTGCTCCGAGGAGACAGAAACTGATGCGTACCACCCGCTTCCTGGTGCTCGCCGCCGCCGGCGTGCTGGCCGTCACCGGTGTGACCGCCTGCAGTGACGGCAAGGAGCAGGACGGCGCGAAGGGCGCCAACGCGGTGAAGGTCAAGGCCAGCGACACCACCTGCGAGGTCGACGTCACCGCCCTCGACGCCGGCCAGGCGACCTTCACCATCACCAACTCCGGCAGCAAGGTCAACGAGTTCTACGTGTACGCCGCCGGTGACCGGGTGATGGGCGAGGTGGAGAACATCGCCCCGGGGCTCAGCCGCGAGCTGCGCGTCGAGCTGCCCGCCGGGACGTACGAGACCGCGTGCAAGCCCGGGATGAGCGGCCGGGGCATCCGGGGCGCGCTGAAGGTCAGCGGCACCGCCGCGACCGTCGCGCCGGACGCCGCGCTGGCCCAGGCCACCGCCAGCTACCAGCGGTACGTGGCCAGCCAGACCGGTGCCCTGCTGACCAGGACCGAGGAGTTCGTCGCCGCGGTCAAGGCCGGCGACGTGGCCAAGGCCAAGGCGCTCTACCCGGTCGCCCGCACCTACTGGGAGCGGATCGAGCCGGTGGCGGAGATCTTCGGCGACCTCGACCCCAAGATCGACGGCCGCGAGGAGGTCATCGAGGAGGGGATGGAGTTCACCGGCTTCCACCGGATCGAGAAGGACCTCTGGCAGTCCGGCGACATCAGCAAGGACGGCCCGATCGCCGACCGGCTGCTGGCCGACGTCAAGGAGATCGTGGCCAAGGCCAACGCCGAGAAGCTCAACCCGCTCCAGCTCGCCAACGGCGCCAAGGAGCTCCTCGACGAGGTCGCCAGCGGCAAGATCACCGGCGAGGAGGACCGCTACTCGCACACCGACCTCTGGGACTTCAACGCCAACCTGGAGGGTTCGAAGGCCGCGATCGCCGCGCTGCGCCCGGCCCTGGAACAGCGCTCGCCCGAACTGGTCACCCAGCTCGACACGGAGTTCGCCAATGTCGAGAAGGCGCTCGGGCAGCACCGGGCCGGTGACGGCTGGAAGCTGCACACCGAGCTGAGCAAGGACCAGCTCAAGGAGCTGTCCGACAGCATCAACGCCCTCGCCGAGCCGATCAGCAAGGTCGCTGCCGTCGTCGCCCGATGACGGCCGGTCCCACAGGAGAACCGATGAGCGAGCAGAGCAGCGCGTCCACCCCGTCCGCCGAGGCACCTCGGGGCGGGCTGTCCCGGCGGCGGGCCATCACCCTCGCCGGGGTCGGGGTCGCCGGGGTGGCCGGCGTCGCCGCCGGCGCGGGTGCGCTGCTGGTCCGCGACGCCGACCAGGCGGTGGCCGGCGACGTGGCGGCCGGCGCGGTGCCGTTCCACGGCGAGCACCAGGCCGGCATCACCACCCCCGCGCAGGACCGGCTGCATTTCGTCGCGTTCGACGTGATCACCAAGGAGCGGGCCCGGCTGGTGGCGCTGCTCCAGGAGTGGACGGCCGCCGCCGCCCGGATGACCGCCGGCCGGGACGCCGGGGTGATCGGCGCGGTCGACGGCATGCCGGAGGCCCCGCCGGACGACACCGGTGAGGCGCTCGGCCTGCCGCCGTCGCAGCTCACGCTCACCATCGGCTTCGGCCCGACGCTGTTCCGGGACGCGCAGGGCCGGGACCGGTTCGGCATCGCCGACCGGCGCCCCGCAGCGCTGGCCGACCTGCCGCACTTCGCCGGGGACGCGCTGCGTCCGGAGATCTCCGGTGGCGACCTCTGCGTCCAGGCCTGCGCCAACGATCCGCAGGTGGCGGTGCACGCCATCCGCAACCTGGCCCGGATCGGCATGGGCGTGGTCAGCGTCCGCTGGTCGCAGCTGGGCTTCGGGCGTACCTCGTCGACCTCGCGGGACCAGGCGACGCCGCGCAACCTCTTCGGCTTCAAGGACGGCACCGCCAACCTCAAGGCCGAGGACGCCGGGCTGCTGCGCGAGCAGCTCTGGGCCCAGCCGGGCGACGGCCCGGACTGGATGACCGGCGGGTCGTACCTGGTGACCCGGAAGATCCGGATGCACGTCGAGACCTGGGACCGCACCTCGCTGGTCGAGCAGGAGCAGATCGTCGGGCGGACCAAGGGCGTCGGCGCGCCGCTGGGCCGCCGCGACGAGTTCGACGAGCCCGACTTCGACGCCAAGGGCGACGACGGGGAGCCGGTGATCGCCGACGCCGCGCACGTGCGGCTCGCCCACCCCAGCCGCAACAACGGCGCCCGGCTGCTGCGCCGGGGCTACAACTTCGTGGACGGCTCCGACGGGCTGGGTCGCCTCGACGCCGGGCTCTTCTTCATCGCGTACCAGCGGGACCCGCGCAAGCAGTTCGTGCCGATTCAGACCCAGCTCGCCCGCAACGACGTGATGAACGAGTACCTGCGGCACGTGTCCAGCGCGCTCTTCGCCTGCCCGCCCGGCGTCCGGGACGCCGCCGACTGGTGGGGCCGCTCGCTCTTCAGCTGACCGTTTCGCACCGCCGCCGCCGTCCGGTCGAGCGGGCCGTCGTGCCCGCAGCCGGTCCGACGGGCGTCAGGCCGGGGGTGCCGGCGGACCGGACGCGGGGCGGGGGGCCGGGACCGCGGGCCGGAGGCCGGCCGGGGTGGCGTCCGCGGTCGCCCCGACGGGTACGGCGGATGTGGCCGGAGTCGGGGACAGCTCGGGCCAGAGGCTGGCGGTGAGCGTGCGGGCCCGCCGCAGCCGCAGGGCCCCACGGCGGTTGCGTTCGGCCAGCACGGCGGCCAGCAGCAGCGGCTCCGGTACGCGGGCCGGCGGTGGCGGCGTCGTCACCGCGGCCACCTCGCTCCACAGTGCCCGCGCCAGCAGGGTCCGCGACGGCTCGGCGAACCGGTGCGCCCGGGTCAGGTACTGCCGCAGGGCCAGCGCCAGCGGGTCGTCCAGCCGGGTCAGGTCCAGGCGGACCGCCCAGCCGGCCAGCGGCGGAATGATCATCGGTGCCGGCAGCCAGGGCTGCTGGGTACGGGTGTGCACCACCATCGTGCCGGCCACCAGGTCGCCCAGCCGCCGGCCGCGCCGGTCGGTGAGCATCACCGCCACGCCGGCGACCCAGCTCAGCAGCGGCAGCACCAGACCGGGCCACTCCACCGCGACCCCGACCAGCGCCCGGCTCAGCGACTGCCGTACCCCGACCGGGCCGCCGTCGGCGCTGACCACCCGCAGCCCGACGGCCATCTTGCCCGGCGTACGGCCGTGGTTGAAGCGTTCGAAGAGCACCGGGTAGCCGACCAGCAGCAGCACCAGGAAGACGGTCGTCAGCGCGTTCATCAACGCCTCGTCGACGCCGGGCAGCGCGTTGAGCGCCAGGCCCGTCAGCGCCATCCCGAGCAGCACCACCAGCACCAGCTGGACCGCGACGTCCAGCAGCAGCGCCAGCACCCGGGAGCCCAGCCGGGCCGCCCGCACGTCCAACTGGACGGCCTCGCCACTGACCAGGCCGGCGTCGGCGCCCGTCGGGGAACGGTCGGCCGCGCCGGTCGCGGCGGGCACCGGTGGTTGCGCTCTCACCCGCACAGTGAACACTATGAGTGCCGGACGGGGGAGGACGAGTGGATCTCGACGCGTACGTCGCCGAGCACCAACACGAGTGGCGGCGGCTGGAACAGCTCTGCGACCGGCGGCGGCTGGACGCCGACGAGGTTGACGAGCTGGTGGCGCTCTACCAGCGCGCCGCCACCCACCTGTCCGCGCTGCGCAGCCGCTCACCCGACCCGGGGCTGGTCAGCCGGCTCTCCCAGCTGGTGCTGCGCGCCCGGGCCCGGGTGACCGGGCGGCGCGGCGCGTCCTGGTCCGCGGTGGCCCGGTTCGTCACCGTCGGCTTCCCGGGCGCCGTCTACCGCGCCTGGCCGTGGTGGTGCGCGGTGGCGACCGGGTTCAGCCTGCTCAGCGGCTTCCTCATCTGGTACGTCGCCGGCCACCCGGAAACCGCCGCGGCGTTCATCGGCCCGCAGGCGGCGGCCGACCTGGTGGAGTCCGGCTTCGCCGGCTACTACACCGAGTTCTCCGCGCCGACCTTCGCCTTCCACCTGTGGACCCACAACGCCTGGATCGCCGCCCAGTGCCTGGCGTCCGGCGTGCTGGTGGTGCCGGTGTTCTACCTGCTCTGGCAGAACGCGCTCAACGTCGGCGTGGTCGGCGGCGTGATGGTCTCCTACGGCCGGGCCGACGTCTTCTTCGGACTGATCACCCCGCACGGCCTGCTGGAGCTGACCGGGGTCTTCGTCGCCGCCGGGGTGGGCCTGCGGACGGCGTGGGCGTGGATCTCCCCGCCGGCGCACCTGAGCCGGGGTCGGGCCGTCGCCGAGGCGGGCCGCTCGGCGATCCTGGTCGCCATCGGCCTGGTCGGGCTCTTCGCGGTCTCCGCGCTGCTGGAGGCATTCGTCACCCCGGCGCCGGTGCCGATCGCGCTGCGCGTGGCGCTCGGGGCCATGGTCTGGCTGGGCTTCCTCGGGTACGTGGTGGTCCTCGGCCGTCGGGCGGTCGCCGCCGAATCGCTCTCCGCCGAGCGGACCGACCCCTGGCTGGCCGAACTCTGGCCCTCCACCGACCCCGCCCGCGCCTGGCACCGACCGACGCCGACCGCCGACCCCGCTGGTCGCTGACCTGACCCACACCACCCGGACCGCCGGGAGGGCCGGGTGGTCAGAGTTGGCCGAGGGCCTTGAGGCGGAGGTAGGTGTCGGCGACCGTGGGGGCGAGGCGGTCCGCCGGGGCGTCCACCACGGTCACGCCGTACCGGGCGAGGGCGGCGCGCACCCGGTCCCGCTCGGCCAGCGCCCGCCAGCCCGCCGCCGCCGCGTAGGCGTCCTCGGGCCGGGTCGGCGCGGCGGTGGTCAGCCGGGTGAGTACCGGGTCGTGCACGGCGGCCACCACCACCCGGTGCCGGGCGGCCAGCCGGGGCAGCACCGGCAGCAGGCCCTCGCCCAGCGCGCCGGCCTCCAGGGCGGTGAAGAGCACCACCAGGCTGCGTTGCCGCTCCCGGCGGAGGATCTCCCCGACGATCAGCTCGAAGTCCGTCTCCACCAGCGCCGGTTGCAGCGGCGCCAGCGTGGTCACCAGCTTGCCGAGCAGGGCGGGGCGTCCGCTGCCGGTGACCGTGGCCCGGATCGCGGCGTCTGCGGCGATCAGGTCGACCCGGTCGCCGGCCCGGGCGGCGAGCGCGGTGAGCAGCAGCGCCGCGTCGATCGCGGTGTCCAGCCGGGGCTCGTCGCCGACGCGTACCGCCGAGGTGCGGCCGGTGTCCAGCACGCAGACCAGCCGGCGGTCCCGCTCCGGCCGCCAGGTGCGGACCAGTACGTCGGCGCGCCGGGCGCTGGCCCGCCAGTCGATCGAGCGGACGTCGTCGCCGACCACGTACTCGCGCAGGGTGTCGAACTCGGTGCCCTGGCCGCGTCCCCGGGTGACCTGCATGCCGTCGATCACGCGCAGCCTGGAGAGCTTCTCCGGCAGGTGCCGCCGGGAGTCGAAGCGCGGCAGCACCCGCAGCGTCCAGGCCGGGGTGACCGGCCGCCCGGCGCGCTGCCGGAAGGCCAGCCCCAGCGGGCCCAGCGAGCGCACCGCCAGGGCCACCGCGGGCCGGTCGCCGCGCCGGGTCGGGGTGAGCCGGCTGGGCAGCAGCGCGTCGCCGCCCGCCGGCACCGGCACGACCCGCTCCGGTGGCACGTCCGGCCGGGTCCCCGCCGAGGGCACCCAGGCGTCGCGGACCTGGGCGCGCAGCGTACGGGCGGAGGTGTTGGTCAGGCGCAGCGCGACGGTGGCGGTGCCGCCGAGCCGGACGGTCCGGTCGCCCTCGCGGGTGGCGGTGACCGCGTGCAGCGGCGCGGCCAGCGCCCAGTCCAGGGCGCAGAGCAGCAGCACCGCGCCGGTCATCAGGACGACCCCGAGGAACGGGTCCGGCCACACCGGCAGGGTCAGCGCGCCCCCCAGCAGCAGGACGGCCGCCCGCCAGGTCATCGCGGCGTCGGCACGGTGGCGAGCACCGTGTCCAGCACCGCGTCCACGCCGACGCCCTCCAGCTCCACCTCCGGGCGCAGCCGCAGCCGGTGCCGCAGCGTCGGCCGGGCGGTGGCCTTGACGTCGTCCGGGGTGACGTGGTCCCGCCCGGCCAGCCAGGCCCACGCCTTGGCCGTGTTGAGCAGGGCCGTCGCGCCCCGGGGCGAGGCGCCCAGCTCCAGCGCCGGGGTGGCCCGGGTGGCCCGGCACAGGTCCACGATGTAGCCGAGGACGGCCTCGGCCACGTACACCCGGCCGACCGCCTCCCGGGCGGCGGCCAGGTCGGCGGTGGTGGCGACCGGTCGTACGCCGGCGGCGGCCAGGTCCCGCGGGTCGAAGCCGGCGTGGTGGGCCCGCAGCACGCCCAGCTCCTCGTCCCGGGTGGGCAGCGGCACGGTGAGCTTGAGCAGGAACCGGTCCAGCTGCGCCTCCGGCAGCGGGTACGTGCCCTCGTACTCGATGGGGTTCTGGGTGGCGGCGACGATGAACGGGTCGGGCAGCGGCCGGCGGGCGCCCTCGACGGAGACCTGCCGCTCCTCCATGACCTCCAGCAGCGCCGACTGGGTCTTCGGCGGGGTCCGGTTGATCTCGTCGGCGAGCAGCAGGTTGGTGAAGACCGGCCCCTCCCGGAAGGTGAACGCGGCGGTGTGCGGATCGAAGATCAGCGACCCGGTGACGTCGCCCGGCATCAGGTCGGGAGTGAACTGCACCCGCTTGGAATCCAGGTCCAGCGCCGCGGCGACCGTCCGGATCAGCAGCGTCTTGGCCACTCCCGGTACGCCCTCCAGCAGCACGTGCCCCCGGCAGAGCAGCGCGATCACCAGCCCGGTGACCACGGCGTCCTGCCCGACGACCGCCTTGGCCACCTCGGCGCGCAGCCGGTGCAGGGCAGCCCGGGCGTCGTCCGCGCCGGCGGTCGCGGTCGCGGCGGATGCGACGGGGTGGGTCACCGGAGGTCTCCTTCGATCGGGTGGTCGGGGGGTGCCGCGACCGTACGGGTCACCCGGTCCAGCGACCGGGCCAGTGCCAGCAGTTCGGCGTCGGAGGACGGCTCCCCGCCGTACAGCAGCTCGTGCGCCTCGTCGGTGGTGCCACCGGTCCGCGCGGCGACCAGCGCGGCCACCTCCGCGGGCGGGGTGGTGGCGGGCAGGTTGAGCCGGGCGGCGAGCCGGTCGAGCGCGGCGGCGCGCAGCGTGTCGGCGGCCGGGCCACGGGCGCGGGCGCGCTGGTAGAGCCGCGCCCGGCCGAGGACCGTCTCGGCGGAGCGCACTTGCACCGGCAGCGGCTCGGCGACCGGCGGGCCGAGCCGGCGGGCCCGCCAGAGCACCACCAGCAGCGCGGCCAGCGCGAGCTGCACCAGTAGCGCCCAGAACCAGGCGGGGAACGCCGCCCAGAGCGGGTTCTGCCGGTCCGGCGGTGGGCCCTGCCCCTGGTCCTGCTCGTCGCCGGCGGACGGGCCGTCGCCTTCCGACGGGTCGCCGGAGTCGCCGGAGCCGCCCGGGTAGCCGTCGCCGGGCTGCCCGCCGTTGCCGTCACCGCTGCCGTAGGTGGTCGAGCCGCCGGGGGTGGGCGACCAGGCGGGTTCGCCGCTGCTGCCGGTGCCGAAGTGCGGGGGCGGGGCGGGTCCGTCCAGGTCGAGCCAGACCACCCGGCCGTGGCCGCCGAGCAGCCCGGTGGCCAGCGCCTGGTTGCCCCACTCGCCGATCCGGTCGTTGCGGAACGGGTCGCCGGCGCCGATCACCACCACGTCGGCCGCCCAGGGCAGGTGCACCAGCCCGCCGGAGTAGCAGGTGCGCAGGGTGTTCGCGAAGCCGGTGCGCGGGGCGTACCGCTGGAGCTGGGCGGCGGCGGTGCCGGCCCGGGCGGCCTCGGGCAGCGGGCAGGGCACCCCGTCGGCGTCCGGGGCGACCGCCCGGGTGGCCCAGCGCCGGTCGGCCCGCACCACCGGCAGGTCCACCGACTCCAGCACCCGCAGGGACGGGTCGACCAGGACCAGCCGGCGGCCGGCCGGCAGGTCGGCCAGCGCGCCGACGGTGTCCGGGTGCAGCAGCTCCGGCGCCGGTACGAAGAGCGTCGCCGGCCCGGTGTCGAGCGCCAGCAGGGCCCGCAGGGTGTCCGTCTCCCGCTGCACGGTGACGCCCTGCCCGCGCAGCGCCTCGGCCAGCCGGCTGCCGCCGTCGTCGTCGGTCACCACCGGGGAGAGGTAGCCCCGCTCCGTGGCGTCCGGCTGGTCGACCGCGTGGGTGACCACGGTGATCGTGAGCAGCGCGGCGGCCAGCGCGAACGGGATCACCAGCCGGTGCCAGCGGCGTCGCCGCCGGGGCGGGGTCGGGGCGGTCGAGGGGGCGGCCGGCGGTGCGGCGGTGGCGGTCATCGCGGCTCCTCCGGACCGCCGGCCAGCACCCGGTCCAGTTCGTCGGCGAGCTCCCGCATCCGCCGGTCGTGCTCGGCGGAGGCGGTACGCCGGGCGTACCAGAGCTCGGAGAAGATCGTGCCCGCCGCGCGGAGCGTCGGGTCGACCGGGGGCCGGTTGCGGGCCGCCGCCTCGGTCAGCTCGGTGACGGTCATGCCGGGGCGCTGCTCGACCGCTCCGGTGGCGACCAGCCGGCGGACCATGCCGCGCAGCCGTTCCCGTACCGCCTCGGCGAAGCGGCCCTCGGCGGCCAGCCGGTCGGCCAGGGAGAGCGCCGGCCCGGGGGTCGGCGCCGCGTCGCCCGCCCGGGGCCGGGGCAGCTCCGGGGTCTCGGCGGCGGACCCGGTCCGGCGGCGCCGCCGCCAGCGGGGCAGCCGGAAGCGGAGCCGGGGCAGCCGGAGCCGGGGCAGCCGGAAGCGGAATCGGGGCAGCCGGAGGCGGCGGCCGGGCAACCGGAGGCGGCGCCGGCGGAGCGAGAGCCGGGGCAGTCGGCGCGGCACCCACGCCGGCCAGTGGTACCAGGCCAGCGCGGCCAGCCCGGCGGCCAGCAGGAGCAGCAGCGCCGCCAGCGGCAGCGGCAGCAGGTCGCCGAGCGCGGCGGTGGCCTCGGTCCACCAGCGGCTGAAGCTCATCGGTCGGCCGCCAGCAGGACGGGCTCGGCGAGGCCGGCCGGGGAGCGGGCGAGCCGGATGTCGAGGCCCTCGGTGCGCATCCGGTTGTCCAGGTGGATCACCGCGTCCAGGCAGGCCAGCGCCGGGTAGGCGACGGTGTTCACGCCGGCCCAGACCGTGATGGCGGCGACCTGGGCCAGGGCCGGGTCACCGAGATCGATCAGGTCGAGGGAGTCGAGCCCGGTGAGGACGCCCAGGCCGAGGCCGATCCGCAGGATCCACCAGCCGAGGTAGCCGAGCAGCCGGACGGCGCCGGCCTGCCCGCCGCCGCGCACGGCGAGCCGCGCCGCGCGGCCGACCGCCCGCTCCACCGGCACCCGGTCCACCGCCAGGGCGGCCGCGACGGAGCCGAACAGGGCGTACGCGACGAACCAGAGGGGGCCCATCAGGCCGGCGAGCATGACGACGAGGCCGACCAGGAGCGCGAGGAGCAGGGTGGCGCCGTAGCGGGCATCCCGGGGGCGGAGCAGTTCGCGTACGCCGGCGCGGCGGCCGAGCAGCGCGGCGCCGGCGGCCCGGGCAGCCGGGTTGCCGAGCAGCGTGACGATCACCGCCTCGCTCGCCGCGCCCACGGCCAGCAGGAACCACAGCGCGGGGAACCCGTCGACGCCGAGCAGCCAGCTCGGCGGCTCGACGCCGGCGGCCAGCCGCAGGGGGTGGAGCAGGAGCTGCTCGCCGATGGCGAACAGGGCGCCCAGCGGGAGCAGCAGCCGGCCCTGGGTACGCAGCAGCAGCACGGCCGAGTCGAGCAGCTCGCCGACGGTGAGCGGGCGCCTCGGGAGCACGGCGGTCGGGCCGACGTCGGGCACGCGTACTCCTGCTCCTGACGGGTCTCGGTGGCGGGCGGCGGGCACCCGGGGGATCATGGTGACACGGCCCGTCCGATCGGGTGGACCCGCACGCCGCGCGGCCCTCGCAGATGACCTTCGGCGGCGGTCTTCCGCGTGGGACGTGCGGTGACACCACTCACGGCAGTACCGTGCCGGGTGACGCCGATCCCACCGAACTGAACGGGGATGGAAACATAAATCCCATGAGAGCCCGGGTACTGGTGGTCGACGACGACCCCGCGCTCGCCGAGATGCTCGGCATCGTCCTGCGCAGCGAGGGCTTCCTGCCCTCGTTCGTCGCCGACGGGGAACGGGCGTTGGCCGCGTTCCGGGACAATCGACCCGACATCGTGCTGCTCGACCTGATGTTGCCCGGTATGAGCGGTATCGACGTGGCCCGGGCGATCCGGACCGAATCCGGCGTGCCGATCGTGATGCTGACCGCCAAGAGCGACACCGTCGACGTGGTCCTCGGCCTGGAGTCCGGCGCCGACGACTACGTGGTCAAGCCGTTCAAGCCCAAGGAGCTGGTCGCCCGGATGCGGGCCCGGCTGCGGCGCGGCGAGGACGTCGCCCCGGAGATGCTGACGATCGGGCCGCCCGGCAACCAGATCACCATCGACGTGCCAGCGCACACGGTCAGCCGGGACGGCGAGGAGGTGAAGCTGACGCCGCTGGAGTTCGACCTGCTCGTCGCGCTCGCCCGCAAGCCGCGCCAGGTCTTCACCCGCGAGGTGCTGCTGGAGCAGGTCTGGGGCTACCGGCACGCGGCCGACACCCGGCTGGTGAACGTGCACGTGCAGCGACTGCGCGCCAAGATCGAGCCGGATCCGGAGCGCCCCGAAATCATCCTCACCGTTCGGGGCGTGGGCTACAAGGCGGGTACCGGATAGCCTGGTCGCACCGTGACCAGCTCACCGACCCCCCACTCCCGCACCCCCGCCGGCTGGCGACCCGCCGCGCGGGTGCTCTGCCGTGCCCTGGTGAGTCAGGGCCTCGGCCTGCACCAGACCTGGCGCCGGTCGCTGCAGGTGCGGGTGGTCACCATCACGCTGGTGGCCTCCAGCCTGCTGGTCGGCGGCTTCGCCTACCTGATCGCCGACAAGATCACCAACATCCTGGTGGAGAACGCCCAGACCGACGTGCTGCTGCGGCTGCGCAGCGGCAGCGACTACTCGGCGAAGCAGTTCAACCTCTACAGCCAGCCGCAGGAGGCCCAGCTCCAGGACACCATCGAGGGCACGGTCAACTATCTGGCCGGCGGTGACCCGCAGCAGACCAGCGGGGTGGTCGTGGCGATCACCGCCGACAGCTACGCGGGGATCATCGAGACCCGGACCTCCCCGGCGACCGACGTCCGGCCGCTGATCAGCCGGGAGCTGCGGGCCGCCGTCGCGGACGGCAAGGTCGCCCACCAGGTCCGCACCGGCCGGCTCGGCGGCCCGAGGACCAAGTACCTGGTGTACGGCTCGCCGGTGCCGACCCGCTTCGGCCAGCTGGAGCTCTACTACCTGGTGCCGCTGACCCGGCAGGACGCCACCGCCGCCGACGCCCGGGCCACCGTGCTCGCCACCGGGGTGGCCCTGGTGCTGCTGCTCGGCCTGCTCGCCGCCCTGGTCACCCGCCTGGTGGTGACCCCGGTACGGGTGGCCGCCCGCACCGCCCAGCGACTCTCCGCCGGCCTGCTCGACCAGCGGATGGTGGTCAACGGCGAGGACGACCTGGCCCTGCTGGCCGCCTCGTTCAACCAGATGGCGACCAACCTGCAACGGCAGATCCTCCGGCTGGAGGAGATGTCCCGGTTGCAGCGCCGGTTCACCTCGGACGTGTCGCACGAGCTGCGTACCCCGCTCACCACCGTCCGGATGGCCGCCGATCTGATCTTCGCCGAGCGCGACGAGTTCGACCCGGCCGTCGCCCGCAGCGCCGAGCTGCTCCAGGCCGAGCTGGACCGGTTCGAGGAGCTGCTCACCGACCTGCTGGAGATCAGCCGCTTCGACGCCGGCTTCGCCATGCTCGACGCCGAGCCGACCGACCTGGTTCCGGTGGTGCACCGGGTCGCCGACCGGCTGGCCGGCCTGGCCGAGCGGGTCGGCGTACCGATCCACCTCGACGTGCCGACCACGCCGGTCATCGCCGAGGTCGACCCCCGCCGGGTCGAGCGGGTGCTGCGCAACCTGGTCGGCAACGCGGTCGAGCACGGCGAGGCGAAGCCGGTGCTGATCACCCTCGGCATGGACCAGACCGCCGTCGCGATCACCGTGCGCGACCACGGCGTCGGGCTCAAGCCGGGGGAGGAGAAGCTGGTCTTCAACCGCTTCTGGCGGGCCGACCCGTCCCGGGCCCGGCAGACCGGCGGGACGGGCCTGGGCCTGTCGATCAGCCTGGAGGACGCCCGGCTGCACGGCGGCTGGCTGGAGGCGTGGGGCGCGCCCGGGCAGGGCGCCCAGTTCCGGCTCACCCTGCCGGCCCGCGCCGGGGACCGGCTCACCACCTCGCCGCTGCGGCTGGTGCCGGCCGACGCCGCGTTGCCGTTCGGCGGCCCCCGCCCCGGCGACCTGCTGGCGATCGGCCCCGCCGGCGAGGGCGCGCTGGCCATCGGGCCGGCCCCGGCCGACGACGACCGGGCGGCGGAGGTGCGCTCATGAGTGCGCCGCGCGGGCGGACGCTGGCCGGGGCGCTCTGCGCCGCGCTGCTGGCCGTGGCCGGCTGCGGCATCCCGGAGAACACCGAGGTGCAGGTGGACGGGTCCGGGCCGGCGGTGGAGGCGGGCGCGTCCAGCTTCCGCCGCAGCGAGCCGCCCGCCCGCGCGGCCGCCGGCACCGACCGGGAGACCTTCGTCCGCAACTTCCTCTCCGCGGCGGCGGGCGAGCCGGACCGGGCGTACGCGCGGGTCAAGCAGTTCATCGCGCCGGAGAACAAGAGCCGCCTCCAGGAGAAGCAGGGCAGCGAGGTCGCGGTCAACGTCATCCGGCTGACCGAGGACCCGGTGATCACCGAGAACGCCAACGGGCTGTTCTCCGTGCTCCTGCGGGTGCAGCAGATCGGCGTGCTGCGGTCCAACGGCGTCCTGGCACAGCCGGTGGCGACCGAGCGGGAGTACCGGTTCACCCTGCGCGGCGCCGTCTCGCCGGGGCAGCAGGGCACCGAGGAGGCCGGCCTCTTCGTCACCGACCCGCCGAACGTGCTGCTGCTCAGCGAGCAGGCGCTGCGGGAGTACTACCAGACCAAGGCGGTCTACTTCTGGAACTCCGACCAGACCCGCCTGGTCGCCGACCAGCGTTACCTGCCGCTGGCGGTGCCGGACGGGCGGCGGGTCAGCGAGGTGGTCAAGTGGCTGCTCGCCGGCCCGTCGGAGTGGCTGCGCCCGGCTGCCCGGCCCCTGCCGGACCGTACCGCGCTGATCAACAACGCGATCGAGACGGACGGCCGCTGGGAGGTCACCCTCGAACTGCCGGGTGACGACAACCGCGAGCTGGGCAGGATCGGCATCCAGCTCGCCTGGTCGCTGCCGGAGCTGGACGGCCAGCTCCAGCTCACCACCCGCAACCAGTCCCGGGTGGCGATCGCGGACCTCAAGCAGCACCGGCTGGCGCACCCGCTCTACCCGATCGACGACACCCCGCAGCGGTTCACCGTCTACGACGGCGCGGTCCACGCCCTGAGCTTCCCGGGCGAGGCCGGCGGGGTCGTTCCGCTCGTGCCGGCCGTCAACCGCAACGTCGTCTCGGCCGGGCTCAGCCGGGTCGACGACAGGATCTTCGCCGCCCTGGTGGTCGGCGCCCCGGGCGGCCGGCAGCGGCTGGCCGTCGGATCCGGCACCGACCCGGTGCAGGTCGTCCACCGGGGCACCCAGACCTTCGGCGTCATCGGGCGCCCGGTGTGGCTGCGCTCGCTCGACCCCGGCCAGCCGTACGGGCTGATGGTCGCGGACGGCCAGCTCTACCGCTTCGACGACCGGGCCCGGACGGTCCCGGTGCCGTTGACCGTCTCCGGCCGGGTGACGGCGGTGGCCGGCTCGCTGGACGGGCACCGGCTCGCCCTGGTGATCGGGGGTCGGCTCCACCTGGCGGCGGTGAACCTGGCCGGCGGCCTGGTCTCGGTCGGCCCGGCCCGCGCGGTGGCCACCTCGCTGCGCGATCTGTCCGCGGTCGACTGGGCGGCGGAGAACACCCTGGTCGTGGCCGGTACGGCGGACCGTTCGGCGGTCTACTACGTGAGCACCGACGGCGCGCTGGAGACCGCGTTGGTGGCCGACGTGGGCGCCCGGGTGACGCACCTGGCCGCGTACCCGACGAACCCGGTGGTGCCGCTGCCCAGCGCGCTGATCATGTATGAGGCGAACGGGGTCGCCTACCGCTATCCCTCGCCGGACACCATCCGGCGCGACCAGGTGCTGGAGGTGACGCCGCCACCGGCCGGCGTCCGCCCGGGCAGCCCGACCGCCCCCTTCTTCCTGTACTGAGGGCGTCGTGCGGGCGGTCGGCGGGCTCTGGGCGGACCTGACCGACCTGGTGCTGCCGAGCGGGTGCGCGGGCTGCCGGCGGACCGGTTCGGCGAGCCGGCGGGGGTTCTGCCCGGCCTGCGCCGACGCGCTCCAGGCGCTGCGTCCCGCCCCGGTACGCCCCACCCCCGCCCCGCCCGACCTGCCGCCCTGTCACGCCCTCGGCCCGTACGCCGGGCCGTTGCGGGAGGCGCTGCTCGCGTACAAGGAACGGGGTCGGCACGGTCTGGCCGGGCCGTTGGGCGCGCTGCTGGCCGAGGTGGTGGCCGACGCGGTGGGCCCGGCGCGGCCGGTGCTGCTGGTGCCGGTGCCGGACACCGCGGCGGCGGCCCGGTCCCGCTACGGCGACCACCTGGGTCGGTTGGCGCGGCACGCGGCCCGGCGGCTGCGCGGGGCGGGGTGGGACGTGCGGACGGCCCGGCCGCTGCGGGCGCTGCCCCGGCCCGACTCGGTGGCGCTGGACAGCGCCGGGCGGGCCGCCGCGGCGGCGTCGGCGTTCCGGGGCCGCGCGGGCCGGGGCGGGCGCGAAGCCGGCGGGCGGAGCGTGGTGGTGCTCGACGACATCCTCACCACCGGGGCGACCCTGGCCGCGGTGGCCCGCACATTGCGGGGCCTGGGAATAACGCCAAACGTCGCGGCGGTGCTCGCCGCAACGCAAAAACGACGCCATTGGTGACGCTTCGTGTTTCCGTTTCACCCCATGGTGTATGAGGTGTGAAATCCCTGAGCGTTCTCGACAACTGGGGGTGACTGCCGGCCGAACAGGAGTTAGCGTTTTGCTGTCGGGGGTAGGAGTTCCAAACCCACCCCCGGCGGTGGAAGGAGGCGTAGCCGTACCTGACCGGTCGACGCCACAGGGATGCTCCCAGGGTCGGTCGACCGGATTGAAGATCAGACGACCATCCGAAAAAGGGAGGTCACGTGGACATCGTGGTCAAGGGCCGAAACGTCGAAGTGCCGGACCATTACCGGGTGCACGTAGCTGAGAAACTCGCAAAAATCGAACGCTACGACCACAAGCTCATCCGAGTCGACGTGGAGTTGTTCCACGAACGCAATCCCCGCCAGTCCGACACCTGCCAACGCGTGGAGATCACCTGTGTCTCCCGGGGGCCGGTGATCCGGGCGGAGGCCTGCACGAACGACTTCTACAGCGCGCTCGACGCGGCCATCGCCAAGCTGGACACCCGACTGCGCCGGGCGGCCGACCGCCGCCGCGTGCACCGGGGCCGGCACGCGCCGCTCTCCGTCGCCGCCGCCACCGCCGATCTGCCGGTGGCCGAGCTGGCCGCGCCGTCCGGCGCCACGGCCACCGCGGTGGCCGAACGGGTCGAGGAGGAGCCCGCCGACGAGTACGACGACCAGCCCTGGCACATCGCCCGGGCCAAGGTGCACCCCGCCGAGCCGATGACCGTGGACGACGCCCTGTTCCAGATGGAACTGGTGGGGCACGACTTCTACCTGTTCCACGACAAGGAAACCGGCCGGCCGAGCGTCGTCTACCGGCGGCACGCGTACGACTACGGCATCATCTCGCTCGACATCTGACCCCTTCCACCCCTCGCAGCCGGTCACGGAGCCGGGTGGTTCGCCCATCCCGGCTCCGGTGGCCGGCGCGCGTTCAACGTGGGTCGTCGGCGAGCAGCGCGTAGAGCACCGCGTCCGCCCGGAGCCCGTCCCGACCGGGGAGCCGACCCCGCATCAGCCCCTCCCGCCGGAACCCGGCCCGCTCCAGCACCCGCTGGGAGCCGACGTTCTCCGGCGCGGTACCGGCCCAGAGTCGGGCGAGTCCGACCGGTCCGAAGGCCCAGTCGGTGAGGAGACGCACCGCGCGGGTGGCCAGCCCCCGGCCGCGCGCCTCGGGCAGCAGGCTGTAGCCGAGCATCGCCTGGCCGGTGGCCGGCTCGTCGTGGATCATCGCGCAGCCGCCGGCCAGTTCCCCGGTCCGCGCGTCGCAGAGCGCGACGTCGGCCGCGCTGCCGACCAGCCATTCGCTCTCGGCGACGGCGCAGCGCCGCGCGATCGCCGCCCGGGTCGGCGGGACCTGCCGGACCCGGCTCGCCACTACCTCGGGCAGCGTGTGCAGCCGGTACAGCGCGTCGGTGTCCGCGGGGGTCAGCCGGCGCAGCGTCACCACGCCGTCGGTGAGCCGGCCGTCGGGCAGGTCCGGCAGTGCCCGGGGCGTCGGGCCGGCGGGGGCGTCGGCGAGGCGTACCCAGGCCCACAGGTCGTGCCGCCCGCCGCCGCGCGTCGGGTTCGCGGCCCGGCGGACCCCCTCGTACCGGAAGCCGGCGGCGAGCGCCACCCGCATGCTCGCCGCGTTCTCCTCGTGGGTGAGCAACTCCAGCCGGGCGGTGCCGGCGGCGAAGGCGTGCCCGGCCAGCGCGCGGGTGGCGGCGGTGGCCACGCCCCGGCCGCGGGCCCACGGCGCCACCCAGTAGCCGATCTCCGCCTGGCCCCGGGCCGGGACCGGCTGGCTCAGCCCGATCCCGCCGAGCAGCCGGTCGGAGGCCGGGTCGGCGATCGCGTACGCGGCGCCGCCGGTGGCCCAGGCGGCCGGCGCGCCCTCGGTGATCCACCACCGGGCGCTCTGCTCGGTGTACGGATCGGGCATGCCGGAGATGAACCGCCGGGTGAGCGGGTCGGCGCAGGCGGTGGCGGTGTCCACGACGTCGTCGAGCCGGAACGGGCGCAGCCGGACCTCGTCCGCCTCGATGGTCTCCGGGGTCACCGGGCCAGGTCCTCGGCGACCAGGGCGGCCACCCAGGCGTCCGCCCGGCCGCCGTCGCGGGCGGTCAGCCGGGCCCGGGCGGTGCCCTCGAACGAGAACCCCGCCTTCTCCGCCACCCGGCGGGAGGCGGTGTTGCCGACCAGCGCCAGCCACTCGATCCGGGCCAGGCCCAGGGTGGTGAAGCCCCAGGCGGCCAGCGCGCCCACCGCGGCGGGCATGTAGCCCCGGCCCCGGGCGTGCGGGGCGGTCATGAAGCCGACGTTGCCGCCCAGCGGGTCGGGGCCGATGCGCAGGTCGACCGAGGCCACGTACCGGTCGTCGGGGTCGGCGACGGTGTAGTACGCCCCGGTGCCCCGGGCCCAGGCCGCCTCGGCGAAGTCCCGCAGGAAGCCCTCGGCGTGCTCCCGTTCGTACGGGTGCGGCACGGTGGTCCAGCGGACCGTGTCGGGGTCGCGGCAGCTCTCCACGATGGCGTCGAGGTCGCGTTCCTCCATCGGGCGCAGCCGCAGCTCGGTGTCGCCGGCCGTGGCGAAGAGGACCGGCTGCGGCCGGCCGAAGACGGCGGCCCGGCGGGCGTCGAGGGTGTCCGGGCCGGCCGGCCCGGGTTCGCCCGGCGCGGGCACCTCGCCGGGCAGCAGCGAGCCGATCCAGCCGGCCGTCCGGCCGCCCTCGGCCGGGTGGGCCAGCCGCAGCTCGCCGGAGACCCGGAAGCCGGCGCGCAGCGCGACCAACCGGGAGTAGTGGTTGCCGACCTCGGCCTGCCAGACCAGCCGGCGCAGCTTCAGCGCGTCGAACGCCCAGCGGGCGACCGCCCGGGTGGCCCGCACGGTGACGCCCCGCCCGCGCGCCCAGGGCGCGGTCCAGTAGCCGATCTCGGCCGAGTCCAGGTCGCGGTGGATCGAGACGAGGCCGCAGGAGCCGAGCAGCTCGCCGGTGCCGGCGTCGCAGACCGCCAACGGCGCCCCGGAGCCCTCGGCCCAGGCCGTCGGGGCCCGGTCGGTGACGAACCCGTGGGCGTGTTCCGGCAGGTACGGGCGCGGTACGGTGGTCCAGCGCTGGATGTCCGGGTCCTGGCAGGCGCGGTGCACGGCGTCCGCGTCGGTGGCCTGCCAGGGGCGCAGCAGCAGGCCGTCCTCGATGATCTCCACAGGCTCCATCCGAGTCATCGTGCCGGATCGTTCGCGGTGGGCGTAACCGGATAACCGCCGGTGGCGGCGCTGCCTGCGCGATATGTCGGGTTCGCCGGGCCGGACCGCCGCCACCAGTGACCATCGCGCCGATGGAGCGCCTACGATGGTTCGAGACTGTCTAGGGGAGCGTTGATCCGTGTCGATTCTGGAAAAGGTCCTCCGCGCCGGCGAGGGCCGTATGGTGCGTCGGCTCAAGGCCATCGCCGCCGCCGTCAACTCGATCGAGGACGACTACGTCAACCTCACCGACGACGAGCTGCGCGGCCTGACGGAGCAGTACAGGGAGCGGCTCGCCGACGGTGAGACGCTCGACGACCTGCTGCCGGAGGCGTTCGCCACGGTTCGCGAGGCGGCTGCCCGGGTGCTCGGCCAGCGCCCGTACGACGTCCAGGTGATGGGCGGCGCGGCGCTGCACTTCGGCAACATCGCCGAGATGAAGACCGGTGAGGGCAAGACCCTGACCTCGGTCATGGCGGTCTACCTCAACGCCCTGTCCGGCAAGGGCGTGCACGTGGTCACGGTCAACGACTACCTGGCCCAGCGCGACGCCGCCTGGATGGGCCGGGTGCACGAGTTCCTCGGCCTGACCGTCGGCGTGGTCCTGCCCAACCGGCCGGCCGCCGAGCACCGCGCCGCGTACGAGTGCGACATCACCTACGGCACGAACAACGAGTTCGGCTTCGACTACCTGCGCGACAACATGGCCTGGTCGCGCGACGAGCTGGTCCAGCGCGGCCACAACTTCGCCGTGGTCGACGAGGTCGACTCGATCCTCATCGACGAGGCCCGGACGCCGCTGATTATCTCCGGCCCGGCCGAGCACTCCGCCCGCTGGTACTCCGAGTTCGCCGGCGTGGTGGCCCGGCTCCAGCCCGGCACCGACGGCGAGGGCGACTACGAGGTCGACTACGCCAAGCGCACCATCGCGGTCACCGAGCGCGGCGTGGCCAAGGTCGAGGACCGGCTCGGCATCGACAACCTCTACGAGTCGGTGAACACCCCGCTGGTCGGCTACCTCAACAACGCGATCAAGGCCAAGGAGCTCTACAAGCGCGACAAGGACTACATCGTCAGCGACGGCGAGGTCCTGATCGTCGACGAGTTCACCGGCCGCATCCTGCACGGCCGTCGCTACAACGAGGGCATGCACCAGGCGATCGAGGCCAAGGAGGGGGTGGAGATCAAGCAGGAGAACCAGACCCTGGCCACCATCACCCTCCAGAACTACTTCCGCCTCTACGAAAAGCTCTCCGGCATGACCGGTACCGCCCAGACCGAGGCGGGCGAGTTCAACAAGGTCTACAAGGTCGGCGTCGTGACCATCCCGACGCACCGGCCGATGGTCCGGATCGACCGCGCCGACGTCATCTACAAGACCGAGCGGGCCAAGTTCAACGCGGTCATCGAGGACATCGCCGAGCGGCACGAGAAGGGCCAGCCGGTGCTGGTCGGCACCGTCTCGGTGGAGAACTCCGAGATCCTCTCCCAGCTGCTGCGCCGCCGCGGCATCCCGCACTCGGTGCTGAACGCCAAGTTCCACGCCCGCGAGGCGGAGATCGTCGCCCAGGCCGGCCGCAAGGGCGCGGTCACCGTCGCCACCAACATGGCCGGTCGTGGCACGGACATCCTGCTCGGCGGCAACCCCGAGTTCCTCGCCGCCAGCGAGCTGCGCCAGCGCGGCCTCGACCCGCTGGAGAACGACGAGGAGTACGCCAAGGCGATGGAGGAGGTCCTCCCCGCCTGGAAGCAGGCCTGCGAGACCGAGGCCGAGGAGGTCGCCGACGCCGGTGGCCTCTACGTGCTGGGCACCGAGCGGCACGAGTCCCGCCGGATCGACAACCAGCTGCGCGGTCGGGCCGGCCGGCAGGGCGACCCGGGCGAGTCCCGCTTCTACCTGTCGCTGCAGGACGAGCTGATGAAGCGCTTCCGCGCGGGTGCGGTCGAGGCGGTGATGGAGCGCTTCAACATCCCGGAGGACGTGCCGATCGAGTCGAAGATGGTCACTCGCCAGATCAAGAGCGCCCAGGCGCAGATCGAGGGCCAGAACGCCGAGATCCGCAAGAACGTCCTCAAGTACGACGAGGTGCTCAACAAGCAGCGCCAGGTGATCTACGCCGAGCGGCTGCGGGTGCTCAACGGTGAGGACCTCTCCGACCAGGTCCGCAACATGATCGACGACACGGTCACCGCGTACGTCACCGGCGCCACCAGCGAGGGCTACGCCGAGGACTGGGACCTGGAGCAGCTCTGGTCCAGCCTCAAGCAGCTCTACCCGGTGGGCATCTCCATCGAGGAGATGGAGGAGGAGGCCGGCGGCGCCCGCGCGAGCATCGACGCCGACTTCCTGCTGGCCCGCCTCAAGGAGGACGCGCACGCCGCGTACGACCGGCGTGAGGAGCAGCTCGGCGAGGAGGCGGTACGCCAGCTGGAGCGGATGGTGCTGCTCCAGGTCATCGACCGCAAGTGGCGCGAGCACCTCTACGAGATGGACTACCTCCAGGAGGGCATCAGCCTCCGGGCGTACGCCCAGCGCGACCCGGTCATCGAGTACCAGCGCGAGGGCTTCGACATGTTCGCCACCATGATGGACGGCATCAAGGAGGAGACGGTCGGCTTCCTCTACAACCTGGAGGTGCAGGTCCAGGAGCCGGAGCCGGAGGCCGAGGAGGTCCAGCTGCTGGAGAAGCCGGTCGAGATCCGGGCCAAGGGTCTCAACCGCGCGCCGCAGCAGCAGGGCCTGCAGTACTCCGCCCCCACCATCGACGGCGAGGCCGGCCAGGGTGCGGTGGCCGTGGAGCGGCCCGAGCAGCAGGCGCCCGCCCTGGGTGTCGGGCGTTCGGAGACCCCGGCCCGTCCGGCGGCGCCGGGGGCGTCCGGCGCGTCGCGTCGTCCGGCGGCCACCGGGGCGAGCGGTCAGGCCGTCGCGGCCAGCACCGCCCGGCGCGGGTCGGTGCCGGCGGAGCGTGCCGAGGGCGGCAACGGCCCGTCCCGCAACGCGCCCTGCCCGTGCGGCTCCGGCCGCAAGTACAAGCGCTGCCACGGCGCGCCCAACGGCGGCGCCTGATCCCGACGCGGGGCCCTGCCCCGCCGAGTCGGTACGACGAGAGCCGCAGTCCTTCGGGACTGCGGCTCTCGCCGTCCTGCCGCTCGCACCGCCCCCACCCGCGACCCCGGCGCGCGGCCCGGGGCTTCAGCCCGCCGCTGCGGAGGGCGCGGTTGGCTCCGCCGTTCCGGCGATGTGGCGGTGTCGGTGCCGTGCCGATACCAGCATGTCGGCGAGCTGGAGTGGATCATGCCGCGCCCGGGCGCGACGGGCGAGGTGGTCAGAGCACCTGGAGGGCGGTGCAGAGCCAGCCGCCCCGGCGGTGTTCGAGGCGTACCGCCAGCGCCCAGGTGCGGCCGGCGCCGGCGAGCACCGCGGCGGCCTCGACGGCCGCCGACCGTGGCTCGCAGACCCGGAGCCGGCGCAGGTGCACCACCGGCCGGCTCGACCGACGCCGGTGCGGGCCGGTGCGGGCCGACGCCCGAGCCAGCTGCTCGGTGACCTCGGCGGCCCGTCCGGGCTCGACCAGGGACCGGAGCTGCCCGGGCGGGCGGTAGCCGTTGAGGATCTCCAGGAAGGTGGCGACGAAGCGCTGGGCGGCGCGGCCGGCCTCGGGCGTGGCCGTGGCGAGGGCGCCGGGCGGCGGGCCGGAGCGGGGCCGGGGCGGCCCCGGGCGGGAGTCGTGCCGCCGCCCGGGCGGGCGGCCGGCGGGCTGGTGCGCGGCACCGAAGAGGTCGAGGGCGAGCTGGCCGCTGGGGCGGGGCCAGAGATCCGGCGACTCGTCGACGTAGGGCGGGTCGCTGACCGGGGCCGGGCGCAGCCGGACCGGGGGCCGGGAGGGGCCGGGACGGCGGGAGTCGACCATGTTGTTCACCTCTGATCGTTGCGTTTGCCTTCGTTTGCCTCCGGCACGCTTCGATACTCGGGCATGACAGTGTCCGCCGTCAATGGCGGTCAGCGTCGGGGCGGCTACTCGGTGTCGCGGTCGGCGAGCGGGTTGCCGCGTACCCACTCGGCGGTTTCGGCGTACTTGCGCTGGATGTACTCCTCCAGCTGGGCGCGCTCGACGCGCCACTGGCCGCGACCACCGATCTTGATCGCCGGCAGCTCGCCGCTGCGCACCATGTGGTAGACCTGCGAGTCCGACACGTTCAACTCGGTGGCCACGTCGGAGAGCAGGAGAAACCTCGGCTCCACGGATAACCCCCGGTGTTGACGTCGTTTGCCTCAGTTTGCCACCGCCGGCCGGACCCGCCCAGCACCCACCCGGCCGGCGCTGCGGTGCGGCAACTTCCACCGGGCCGGTGCGGGGTGTATGACGGTCTCGGCGTACGGCATGATCGGCGCCCGGACCGGCAGACCCGCCCGTCCGCGAACGATCGGGGGATACGACGGTGAGCGACGAGCTGGTCCGGGTGTACGTCCCGGCGACCGTGCCGATGCTGGCCCGGCTGCGGGAGCAGGGGCTGTCGGCCGACCAGGCGCACGCCGTCACCCCCGCCCTGCGCGAGTGGTACGCCGAGGGCGACGAGGAGGAGTTGGAGTACGTCGCGTTCACCCGCGCCGCCCAGGACGCCCTCCAGCTGCTGCGGGAGGACCCGGCCGCGCCCCGGCGCCGGGTGGTGGTCTCGGTGGACCTGCCCCCGTCGGCGGTCGGCCGGGGCGACGGTGATCTCGGCTCCAGCACGGTGCGGCTCGACCAGCCGGTGCCGGTGCGGTCGGTGGCCGCGCTGCACGTGGACGGGGCGGACGCGGTGGACGACGTGGCCGCCGCCGTCGAGGTGATCGCCGAGGCCGTGGCGGGCGACCCGGACGCCCAGTTCACCGTCGACAGCGCCGAGGACCACGAGCTGGAGTGGTACGACCCCTCCGAGCTGGACCTGCTGCTCCGCGCCGCCTCCTGATCCAACCCGCCCACGGGCACCCGGCCCGCTCCGGCACCGGCCATGCCACCTGCGGAGCGGGACGCTCCGGGGCGGAGTCGCCTCAGTCCTCGACCGGCTCCGGCTCGTCGTCGTGGGGCGCCGGGCCGAGGGTGCGGCCGAAGGCGACGAGCGCGGTCAGCGCGCCGACGAACAGCACCCAGATGCCGTTGTCGACCCGGGAGGTGCCGAGGCTGGTCTGGGCGACCGCGTCCGCCTCGCTCAGCGCGCTGGCCAGGTCGAGCAGGGTCCGGCCACCGATCCGGATGATCACCTCGGCGAGCAGCAGGAGCAGCCCCGGGCCGGCCCCGGCAACCAGGTACGCCGGCCAGCGCAGCGCCGGCGTCGCCGGGTCGCGGCGCAGCGCCCGGCGACGGGCCCAGGTCAGGTAGCCGAAGGCGAGCAGTCCGGCGAGCAGTCCGGCGAGCAGCGACTCCGTGCGGGAGACCCACTTGGCGGCGCTCACCAGCGACGCCTGGGAGCCGTCGGCGCCGAAGAGGTCGAACAGCGGGTCGCGGGCCCGGCTGAACGCCACCACGAAGACCAGCGTGCCCAGGGCGGCGGTGACCACGGCGCCGACCGGGGCGGCGTCGCGGGCTCCGGCCAGTGCCCCGCCGATGATGGCCGCGGCGGCGCTGGTGCCGGCGATCGTGTTGGTGGTCGCGTTGTCGGCGTAGGTCAGGTTGATCGCGAGGGCGGCGGCGAGCCCGACCAGCAGGCCGGTGCCGACCGCCACCACGAAGCGCAGGGTGGCCCGGTCGACGCCCCGCCGGGCCAGCAGCCCGGTCACCGCCAGGGCGACGGCGGCCCCGGCCACCAGGGCGGCCGAGATGACCCCGGGCAGGGCGAAGGCGGAGAGGCTGATCGCAGTGAGGCCGGCCGCCGCCGAGCTGATCGCCTCGCGGGTCGACCAGAGCATCGCCGCCAGCCAACCGATCGCCAGCAGGGCCAGCACGGGTGCGCCCGGGGCGCGCGCCGGCCGGGGGGCCTCGGCCACCGGCGCGACCCCGTCGGCCGGGTGGGTGGTGTCCGGCTGGTCCGACTGCGCGGCCGTCGAGCTGCCGGGCTGCTTGCTCATCGTGTCCCCTTCGACGGGCGCCCGACCGCAGCGGCGGGCCGGGGCAGGTCACCGGCCATCCAGCGTACGCGCCCGGCCCGGCCGGCTCCGCGCGCCCGCACCCGCGCCGCCGGCCTGCTTTCCTTCGGCCGAAAGGGCCGTTCGGGTACGGATCGCCGCCCGGCGCGCACCCGCACTTCTCGATCTATGGTTTCCGGGCGGGCGGGGCGCGATCGGCGGGGAGCGGGCGTGGGAGAATCGCCGGAGGTCCCGCCGCCGCGACGCCTCACCCGCGCGGCGCCCGGCGTCCGGCCGTCCGGTCGGCGCCCGCGGGTCCGATTTCGCCACCGCCGTCGAGATCGCACAGGAGCCTGTGATGGACGCCGTGTTCTCCGTACCCGAGCCGCGCAACGAGCCGGTACGCACCTACGAGCCGGGCAGCGCCGACCGGGAGCGGCTGCAGCGGCGGCTGACCGAACTCGCCGCCGAGCGGATCGACCTGCCGATGACGATCGCCGGCGAGCAGCGGATGGCCGGCGGTGAGTCGATCAACGTGGTCCAGCCGCACAAGCACGCCCACGTGCTCGGCGTCACCGGCCACGCCACCCACGACGACGCCCGCGCCGCCGTCAAGGCCGCCAAGGACGCCGCGCCGATGTGGCGCGCGCTGCCGTTCGAGGAGCGGGCCGCGATCTTCCTGCGCGCCGCCGAGCTGCTCGCCGGCCCTTGGCGGGACACGCTCAACGCCGCCACCATGCTCGGCCAGTCCAAGACCGCCGTCCAGGCGGAGATCGACTCGGCCTGCGAGTTCATCGACTTCCTCCGGTTCAACGTGCACTTCGCCCGGCGGCTGCTCGAGGAGCAGCCGATGTCGTCGGCGGGGGTGTGGAACCGCTTCGACCACCGCCCGCTGGAGGGCTTCGTCTACGCGGTCACCCCGTTCAACTTCACCGCGATCGCCGGCAACCTGCCCTCGGCGCCGGCCCTGCTCGGCAACACCGTGGTCTGGAAGCCGGGCCCGACCCAGCAGTTCGCCGCGCACTTCACCATGCGGCTGTTCGAGGCGGCCGGCCTGCCGCCCGGCGTGATCAACATGGTCACCGGGCGCGGCGAGGAGGTCTCCGACGTCGTGCTCGCCGACCCGGACCTGGCCGGCATCCACTTCACCGGTTCCACCAAGGTCTTCCAGCACCTGTGGCGGACCGTCGGCGAGAACATCGCCGGCTACCGGGGCTACCCGCGGCTGGTCGGCGAGACCGGCGGCAAGGACTTCGTGGTCGCGCACACCAGCGCCGACGTCGACGCCCTGCACACCGCGCTGATCCGGGGCGCCTACGAGTACCAGGGCCAGAAGTGCTCGGCCGCCTCGCGGGCGTACGTGCCGCGTTCGCTCTGGGAGGGCGGGCTGCGCGACCGGCTGGCCGCCACCACGGACTCGCTGACCTACGGCGACGTCACCGACTTCAGCAACTTCGGCGGCGCGGTGATCGACGAGAAGGCGTTCAGCCGGCACACCGCCGCGCTGGAGCTGATCTCCGACGACGACACCTGCCGGATCCTCGCCGGCGGCACGGCCGACGACTCGGCCGGCTACTTCGTCCGGCCCACCCTCTTCGAGTGCAGCGACTCCGCGCACGAGACCTTCACCACCGAGTACTTCGGTCCGATCCTCGGCGTGCACGTGTTCGACGACGCCCGCTTCGACGACGTGGTCGCCCAGGCCGAGTCGATCGCGCCGTACGCGCTGACCGGCTCGATCTTCGCCAACGACCGCCGGGTGGTGGAGGCGGTCGCCGAGCGGATGCGGTACGCGGCCGGCAACTTCTACATCAACGACAAGCCGACCGGCGCGGTGGTCGGGCAGCAGCCCTTCGGCGGCGCCCGGGCCAGCGGCACCAACGACAAGGCGGGCTCCTGGCTCAACCTGGTCCGCTGGCTGTCGCCGCGGACGATCAAGGAGACCTTCGTGCCGCCGACCGACCACACGTACCCGCACATGGGCTGAACCGGCGACGGCCGCCGGTGGCGCGCGCAGCGTCACCGGCGGCCGGGCCGGCCCTCGGGCGGGTCGCTGGCCGCGCGGCGGAGCCCGGCCCGCCGTCCGGGGACCCCGGACACCGTCCGGCCGGTAGGCATCGATAGTCCTGGCAGCACTGTCGTCCGCCGACAGTGCACATTGGAAATCCTCCCGGGTGGCAAATCCGGAAATCCTGGACGCTGCGACGGCAAAGTGGCAGCTTAGAGGGCATGGCGGAATCCGGAGTCAACCCCACCGCGGCAGCCCTGCTGGGGCTGCTGCACGAGGGCCCGATGACTGGCGGCCAGCTGATGGCCGCCGCTGAGCGCCGACTGGCGCCGTACTGGTCGATGACCCGCAGTCAGGTCTACCGCGAGTTGCCGGTGCTGGCCGAGCGGGGTTTCGTGCGGCTGGGCAAGCCCGGGCCGCGGATGAGCCAGCCGTACGCGATCACCGCCAGCGGGAAACGGACATTTTCCCGCTGGCTGGCGGAGAACCCGGGTCGGGACACCATCCGCAACCCGATCGCCCTGCGGATCGCCTTCGGCAACTTGCACTCGGCCAGCCAGCTCAAGAACCTCTACGCCTCGGCCAACGAATACCACACCGAGGCCCTGGCGCACGTGCGCGAGCAGGTGAAGAACGCCAAGAAAGAGGGCGACACCTACGACGCCAGCGCGCTGGAGTTCGCCGTCGCCTACCACAAGGCGGCACTTTCCTGGCTCAAGACCGCCCCGGTCGGCTGATCATCTGCCCGGGTCGGCGGTGTGACGTGAGCGGACCGCCGCACGCACAGTACGCTTGTCTGTCGTGACCGCTGCCGATTACGCCGAACAGCTCAAGGACCTCGACGCCACCCTACGCAACATCGAGGCGGTGCTCGACCTCGACCGCCTGCACGAGGAAAAGGCCCGGCTCGAGGAGCAGGCGTCCGCGCCCGACCTCTGGGACGACCAGGCGAAGGCGCAGCAGGTGACCTCGCAGCTGTCGTACGTCAACGGCGAGATCGGCAAGCTCGGCAGCCTCCGCTCCCGGCTCGACGACGCCGGTGTCCTGCTGGAGCTGGCCGAGGCCGAGGCCGACCCGGGGGTGCTCTCCGAGGTCGAGACGGAGATCGGTGGGCTGCGCAAGGCCATCCAGGAGATGGAGGTCCGCACCCTGCTCTCCGGCGAGTACGACTCCCGGGAGGCGCTGGTCGCCATCCGGGCCGGCGCCGGTGGGGTGGACGCCGCCGACTTCGCCGAGATGCTGCTGCGGATGTACCTGCGCTGGGCCGAGCGGCACGGCTACCCGACCGAGGTCTACGAGACCTCGTACGCGGAGGAGGCCGGCCTGAAGTCCGCCACCTTCACCGTCAAGGTCCCGTACGCCTACGGCACCCTCAGCGTCGAGTCGGGCACCCACCGGTTGGTCCGGATCAGCCCCTTCGACAACCAGGGTCGCCGGCAGACCAGCTTCGCCGGTGTCGAGGTGCTGCCCGTGGTGGAGCAGACCGACCACATCGACATCCCCGAGAACGAGATGCGGATCGACGTCTACCGGTCCTCCGGCCCGGGCGGGCAGAGCGTCAACACCACCGACTCCGCGGTCCGGATCACCCACATCCCCACCGGCATCGTGGTGACCTGCCAGAACGAGAAGTCCCAGCTGCAGAACAAGGCCTCCGCGCTGCGCGTGCTCCAGGCCCGGCTGCTGGAGCGCAAGCGGCAGGAGGAGCAGGCCAAGCTCCAGGGCCTCAAGACGGACGCCGCCGGCTCGTGGGGCGACCAGATGCGCTCCTACGTCCTGCACCCGTATCAGATGGTGAAGGATCTCCGAACCGAGCAGGAGACCGGCAATCCGTCCTCGGTCTTCGACGGGGAACTGGACAGCTTCATCGAGGCCGGCATCCGCTGGCGCAAGCAGCAGCAGCTCGCCAACGACGCTGCGTGATCAAGCGAGGGCGGAGCGCGTCGTCGATCTCCTGGTGGGAGAGGTAATCGATGACGCGCCTCGCACAGGTGGGGCGTAGGACTTGGCTCAGCGGTTACACCGCGTAGACTCACCACCCGTGATTCAGCTTGAGCAAGTGACGAAGACGTACCCGAAGGCGTCCCGGCCTTCGCTCGACAACGTGTCCGTCTCGATCGAGAAGGGCGAGTTCGTCTTCTTCATCGGTCCATCCGGCTCCGGCAAGTCCACGATAATCAAAATGCTGCTGCACGAGGTCAGCCCCAACAAGGGCCGGGTCGTCGTGAACGGCAAGGACGTCACCACGATGCGCTCCTGGAAGCGACCCCACTTCCGGCGCTCGATCGGCTGCGTCTTCCAGGACTTCCGGTTGCTGCCCAACCGCACCGCCTACGAGAACGTGGCGTTCGCTCTCGAGGTGATCGGCAAGACCAAGGCGGTCGCCCGCCGGGTCGTGCCCGAGGTGCTGGAGCTGGTCGGGCTCGGTGGCAAGGAGCACCGCTACCCGCACGAGCTCTCCGGTGGTGAGCAGCAGCGTGTGGCCGTCGCCCGGGCGTTCGTGAACCGTCCGCTGATCCTGCTGGCGGACGAGCCGACAGGAAACCTGGACCCGGACACCTCGATCGAGATCATGCGCCTGCTGGACCGGATCAACCGCACCGGCACGACCGTCGTGATGGTCACGCACGACTCCAACATCGTGAACCAGATGCGCCGCCGCGTCGTCGAGATCGAGAGCGGCCGCATCGTGCGCGACCAGGCCCGCGGCGTCTACGGGTGAGCCGGCGCTCCACCCCTGCCGTACACCCTGACGACGAACACCTCATGCCGGAGAGCCGGAGGAACACCCGATGCGGATGAAATACGTCCTGTCCGAGGTACTGGTCGGACTGTGGCGCAACGTCACCATGACCATCGCCATGATCATCACCATGGCGGTGTCGCTGTTCATGCTGGGCGGAGCCGGCCTGCTGTACCAGAAGGTCGGCGACATGAAGGACCTGTACTACGAGAACGTGCAGGTCTCGATCTTCCTGGCCCCCGACGTCAGCGAGCAGCAGCGCAACGACCTGGACGCGAAGCTCAAGAGCGACCCCCTCGTCAAGGAGGTCCTCTACGTCAACAAGGACGAGGCGTACAAGCGGTTCCAGGAGATGTACCAGGACGCCCCGGACCTGGTGAACGCCGTCAAGGCGGACCAGCTGCCCGAGTCGTTCCGGCTCAAGCTGGTCAACCCGGAGCAGTACAAGAGCATCTACGACCAGTACAAGGACACCGAGGGGGTCGACGAGATCGTCGACCAGAGCCGGCTGCTGGACAAGGTCTTCGGCGTCCTCACCGGCATCCAGACCTTCGCGCTGGTCATCGCGGTGTTCATGGCCGCCGCGGCGCTGCTCCTGGTGGCGAACACCATCCAGGTCGCCGCGTACAGCAAGCGGCGTGAGGTCGCGGTCATGAAGCTCGTCGGCGCGTCGAACTGGTTCATCCAGGCGCCGTTCGTGCTGGAGGCGGTGGTCGCCGGTCTGATCGGTTCGGTCCTCGCGCTGGTGTTCATGGCGGTCGGGAAGTACTTCGGCGGCAGCGGCTCGATGGCCGCCCTGGAGGGCCTGATCACCCCGGTCTCGTGGGGCGACATCCTGCTGATGTTCCCGATCATGGCGGGCGTCGGCGCCCTGTTCAGCGCGGTCACCGGCTGGATCACGCTCCGCTTCTACCTGCGGGTCTAGTTACCCGACGGCTCCGCCGAGGGCCCTTCCGCGCCGGAATAAACGGCGCGGGAGGGTCCTTGTCATTCGGGTAGCATGATCTCCGCCCCGCGGCCGGTCGCACCGGTCGTGGGTCACCGCGAAAGGGGGTGGCGCCGATGCCACGGGAAAAGGGTCGCAAGGTGGTCGCCTCCAACAAGAAGGCGCGCCACGACTACGCCATCCTCGACACGTACGAGGCGGGCATGATGCTGACCGGCACCGAGGTCAAGTCGCTGCGGGCCGGTCGGGCCTCCCTGGTCGACGCGTTCGCCCAGGAGCGCAACGGCGAGCTCTACCTGCACGGCATGCACATCCCGGAGTACACCCAGGGCACCTGGACCAACCACGAGCCCCGGCGTACCCGCAAGCTGCTGCTCAACCGGCTGGAGATCGACCGGCTGATCGGCAAGACTCGCGAGGGCGGGTTGACCATGGTGCCGCTGCAGGTCTACTTCTCCGACGGCTGGGCGAAGGTGGAGATCGCCCTGGCCAAGGGTAAGAAGTCGTACGACAAGCGTCAGGACCTCGCCAAGCGGGACGCCGACCGGGAGATCGCCCGGGTGGCCGGCCGGCGCGGCAAGGGCATGGACGACTGATCTGTCGTCTTTGTCCGAGTCGATGAAGTCGGCCGGGGGCTCGGGATGAATCCCGTTGCGGCAGGCGTTAGTCTTGACAGAGCCGCCAACAGGGGCGGCCGACCGAGGGGGTGACTGGTTTCGACTTCGTACGTTGCGGCAGGGGAAGCGAGCCGAGGAAGCCGACGTCGTCTCGAGAATCGTTCGTCGGAAACCAATAAGCGCCAAGAACAATCGCGCTGACTTCGCTCTCGCCGCCTGAGGCGAGTAGTGAGTCTGTCGGCCTGGGAGCGCCTTCGACCCAGTTAGCCGGCATCAGCTAGAAGGCTGGCCAACCGGACCCGGTCGCGGGGTCCGTGCGGCGAGATCAATCAGCGACTGGGCCCGTCACACCAACTTGCTCGCGTGAGCGGTGGGGCCGAGTAGAGGCACAGCGAGCTGCGCTCGGAGAAGCCCTGACAAACCGGCGAAGGACCCGGGTTCGATTCCCGGCACCTCCACCACCTCATGTGCGCCCCGGTCCATCGGACCGGGGCGCACAGTCGTCTCCGGATACTTCTGGGCCACCAGGAATACTTCTGGGGCCACTGGGACCGATGGGGCCAATGAGGCGTTCCGGCCCCCTGGACAGCGCCCGAGCAGGGGTTCACCATCGCTGTACGCGGTAGCACGCAGCGCGGGAGGTGCCCATGGTCACCGGTCCGATCCAGCAGCCGTCCGTCGCTCCGCCGGCGGTCCGCCCGCCCGCCGCGCGCCGGCCCAGCCCGCCCGGCGACCTGCCCGCCCTGGCCCGGGCGCTCGCCGTACCGCCGGGGGAGCCCCGCTGGCGGGAACGGGTCATCGTCCACCTCGCCCCGGTCCGCCGGGGCTTCGCCGAACACGTCCGGATCACCGAGGGCCCGGCCGGCCTCTACGCGGAGGTGCTCGCCCAGGCGCCCCGGCTGCACCGCGGCGTCCGGCTGCTCACCCGGGAGCACGCGGCCATCGTCGCGGCGCTGGCCGACCTCCAGCGGGCCGTCGAACGGCCCGGGGTGTGCGCCGAGGAGCTGCGCCGGCGCACCGACGACCTGCTGCGGGCGCTGTCCCGGCACCGGCAGCGCGGCGCGGATCTGCTCTGGCAGGCGTATCAGACGGACCTCGGCGGGGAGACCTGACCGGCGGGAACCGGCCCGTGCCGGGCGGCGTCCAAGTGGGTATGCGTCGACTCATCGCCCTGCTGGGCCTGCCCCTGGTGGTCACCGTGGCCGGCTGCGCGCCGGCCGGCTCCGACCCGGCCGGGCCGTCGGCCGGCCCGGACCACCGCTGGGAGGCGTTCCACCAGCGGGCCGCGGAGGTCGCCGAGGACTGGCGCCCCGCACCGGCCTGGCGGAGCGGGTACGTGCCGTTGCAGGACCCGACCGTGCTGGTCGGCGACCCCGGGTTCACCGCCGACACCGAGACCGCCTTCCTGGCCGGCTGGTACCGGGATCAGATCGAGCTGCCGGCCGCCCGCCCCGCCGACGGCACGATCCGGTTCCCCGACGGCACGATGACCGCGCCGCTGCTCAGCGCCGCCGAGGCGTACCGGCAGCTGGACCAGGGCGACCCGCCGCCGTGCGAGGGACGGCCGAAGGCGCCCGGCCCGACGATCGAGCCGGGGCCGGACGGCTCCGTCTCCAGCCCGGTCGCCACCGCCTGCGTCCCGCTCACCGTCACCGCCGTCCGGCTCGGCACCGCCTCGGTCCGGACCAGCCGCGGCGCGGCCGACGTACCGGCCTGGTTGTTCACCGTGGAGGGACTGGCCGCCCCGGTGGCCCGGGTGGCCGTCGCGCCGCAGTCGGTCACCCCGGTGCCCGAGCCGACGGCTCCCGCCCGGCCCGCTCCCGCCGACGTGGTGGGCGCCCAGCACACCGAACGGGTGGACGGCACGCGGCTGACCTACGTGCTCGGGGTGGGCGCCTGCGACACCGGCATCACCCCGCTGGTGCAGGAGCGCGAGGACGTGGTGGTGGTCGGCGGCGGGGTGGTCCGGGCCAGCGGCGTCTGCACCGACCAGTTGAAGCTGGAGCCGGTCACCGTCACCCTCTCCGCGCCGCTCGGCGGCCGGCCGGTGCTCGACGTGCTGACCGGGCGGGTGCTGACCCAGCGGGTCGGCTGACCGGTCAGAGGATCCGGGGCAGCTCGCCGCTGATCGGCGCCGGGAGCACCGTCGGGCCCTCGGCGCGCAGTGCGTCGGCCAGCGCGTCGGACAGGTCGTCCGGCGTGCTGACGACCCTGGTGGCGCAGCCGTACCCCTGGGCGATCGCGGTGATGTCCAGGCCGGGCAGGTCCAGCCCGGGCACGCCGGGGGTGTGCTTCAGCTCGGCGAACGACTTGAGGATGGCGTACTGCTGGTTGACCGGCACCAGCACGACCACCGGCAGGCGCAGCCGGGCGGCGGTCCAGAGCGCCTGCACCGAGTAGTGGAACGAGCCGTCGCCGATCACCGCGACCACCGGCCGGCCGCGACCGGTGTCCCGCTCGGCGAGGGCGATCCCGACCGCCGCCGGCAGGCCGTACCCGAGCCCGCCGCTGGCCATGGTGAAGTACGACGCCGGCCGGACCATCGGCAGCCGGCGGCGCAGCGCGGCAAGGTTGGACGGCGACTCCTGGACCAGCACCCCGTCGGTGGGCCAGCAGGCGGCCAGCGCGGCGAAGAGCGTGTCCGCGTCCGGCGGGTCGGCCGGCTCCGGCGGCGCCACCGCCGGCCGGGGCTCCGGAGCCGGTCGGTCGGCCGCCGGGAGCAGGTCCAGCAGCGCGGCGAGGGTCAGCCCGGCGTCACCGAGCAGGCTGTCGCCGACCGGTGCCCGGGCGGCCTCGTCCGGGTCGTCGGTGACGTGCAGCAGCCGGGCGCCGTCGGGCAGGTGCGTGCCGGGGACGTACGGGTAGTACCGGAACACCGGGGCGCCGACGACCAGCACCGTGTCATGCCCGCGCAGCTTCTCCGCCAGCGGCGCGATGGCGAAGGGCAGCACCCCCCGGTAGTGCGGGTGCCGCTCCGGGAACACGGCCCGCTCCGGCGCCGGTGCGGACCAGACCGGGGCGGCCAGCCGCTCGGCCACCGCCACCGCCAGCGGCCAGGCCGCGGCCCGGTCCACCGCCGCGCCGAGCACCAGCACCGGGGAGCGGCTGGCGGCCAGCAGCGCGGCGAACTCCCGCAGCCGCCGGGGGTCGGGCCCGAACCGGGTCGCCACGGTACGCACCTGGGGCGCCGCATCCGCCGGCTGGTCCCAGTCGTCCAGCGGCAGGGAGAGGAAGACCGGCCCGGCCGGGGGCTGGGCGGCGCTCGCGTACGCCCGCATGAACGCCGCCGGGAGGTCCTGCGCGCGGACCGGCTCGTAGCTCCACTTCACGTACGGCTGGGGCAGCTCGGTCGGTGCCCGGCTGGTCAGTCGGGGCTCCGTCAACAGCATCTCCCGGCTCTGCTGGCCGGCCGAGACGATCAGCGGCGTGCGGTTGTGCCAGGCGGTGACGAGGTTGCCCATGCCGTTGCCGGTGCCCGGCGCGGTGTGCAGGTTGACGTGCGCCGGACGGCCGGTGGCCTGCGCGTACCCGTCGGCCATCGCCACCGCGGACGCCTCGTGCAGGGCGTGCACGTAGCGGAAGTCCGCCGGGAAGTCCCGCAGGAACGGTTGCTCGGTGGAGCCGGGGTTGCCGAAGACGGTGGTCATGCCGAGGGCGCGGAGCAGTTCGTAGGTGGTGTCCCGGACGGTCGCCATCGCCCCCCGCCTCCCTGTCCCGGCGCGTGCCGGCGCCCGTCGGCGCCCACGCCAACAGAGGGTTCCCGACCTGCCGAATCTATCGGTGGCAGGTGGACAAGTCGGGCGCTTTGCCGCTCACCGGGGCGGGTGCACCCGGCCGGGGACGGTCAGGGCAGCGGGAAGGGGGTCTTGATGCCGTCCAGGGCGTGCCCGCACGGGCAGTCCCGGTCGGTCGGCAGCGCGCCCACCGCGTCCAGCAGCACCCCGCGCAGCCGGTCGGTGTTCTCGGCGAAGACCCGGAACACCTCCTCCTGGGTGACCGACTGGCCGGCCTCCACGCCGGCGTCCAGGTCGGTGACGAGCGCGATCGAGGTGTAGCAGAGGGCCAACTCGCGGGCGAGCACCGCCTCCGGGTGGCCGGTCATGTTGACCACCGTGCCGCCCATCGAGGCGTACCAGCGGGACTCGGCGCGGGTGGAGAAGCGCGGACCCTCGACCACCACCACCGTGCCGCCGTCCACCGCCGCCACGTCCCGACCGGCTGCGGCGGCCAGCAGCGTACGCCGGCCGACCGGGCAGTACGGGTCGCCGAACGGCACGTGCACCGCGCCCCGGTCGTAGTAGGTCTGCGCCCGACCGCTGGTCCGGTCGATCAGCTGGTCGGGGACCACGAAGCTGCCCGGGCCCAGCTCCGGCCGCAGACCGCCCACCGCGCACGGGGCGACGACCTGGCGCACCCCGAGCGACCGCAGCGCCCACAGGTTCGCCCGGTACGGGATCAGGTGCGGCGGGTACCGATGGTCGCGGCCGTGCCGGGGGAGGAAGGCCACCGGCCGCCCGCCCACCTCCGCGACGGTGATCGGGTCCGAAGGCGCCCCGTACGGTGTCTCGACCATGTGTTCGGTGGCACCGTCCAGGAGCGCGTAGAGCCCCGACCCGCCGATCACCGCGATGTCCGCCGTCGGACCCATCGACCCTCCCTCGTTCCCGCTCGATCACCCGCCGGTCAGACCTTAGCCACCACCCCGGGCGCAGGCTATGGTGCCAGGCATGGCGGTGACAGCGCGGATGGCCGACGGCAACCGGTTCCACGACCCGGCGCGCGGCTGACGGTGTCCGAGATGCAGGAGGAGGGACGGGCGATCGGCGGTCGAGCCATGGAGTCCATGACCGGGCGACTACTGGTCGCCACCCCGGCCCTCAAGGATCCGAACTTCGATCGCACGGTGGTGCTGCTGGTCGCCCACGAAGCGGGCGGGGCGCTCGGCGTGGTGCTCAACCGGGCGACCGAAGTGCCGGTCGCCGACGTGCTGGGTGACTGGAGCGACCTGGCCCGGCACCCCGCGGTGCTCTTCGAGGGCGGCCCGGTGCAGCCGGACTCGGCGATCTGCCTCGCCCGGATGCGGCACCCGATGCGCCGGCTCAAGGGCTTCCAGCAGATCTCCGGCGCGGTCGGCACCGTCGACCTGTCGGCCGACCCGGAGAAGCTGCGCGACGGCATCGGCGGCATCCGGGTCTTCGCCGGCTACTCGGGGTGGGGTTCGGGTCAGCTGGAGCAGGAGATCGAGGACGGCTCCTGGTTCGTCTTCGACGCGCTGCCGGGGGACGCCTTCGTCGACCGGCCGGACGACCTGTGGCCGATGGTGCTGCGGAGACAGGGCGGAATGATGGCGGCGGTCGCCCACTTCCCGCCCGACGTGGCGCTGAACTAGCCGCGGCGGGGTGGGGACCCCGCGAGATGACCATGCCGGGCGGCGTGTGTATAGTTCTCTGCGTGCCCGGGACACCGGGACGACAGCAAGGGGCCGTGGCGCAGCTGGTAGCGCACCACACTGGCAGTGTGGGGGTCAGGGGTTCGAGTCCCCTCGGCTCCACCCTTGAGACCAGGGCGTTCGTCAGAGATGACGGACGCCCTTGTCGTTCCTGGCGGCGGGAGGACGGGGATGCAGGTCACGGTACGTGAGGCGACGGCGGCCGATGCTGCGGCGTTAGGCGGCCTCAGGTGGCCGGCTGACCGAGGAACGCGGCTATACCGGGACAGACCGCGCCGCCTTCATGGAGCTGTTCTCCGCTTGGGTCACCGACCATCTCTCGACCCTGGAGCACGTGACCGTCCACTCCAGCGAACGCGCAGTGCCCTTCTACCAGCGGGTGGGCTTCCAGCACGACCAGCGCTGGCTCCGCTGGCAACCGGAGTGAAGCTGCTTCGCCACTGACGCACGTGATCATGTCGAACATGTAATGGGACGGGACCGTCACGCATGTCCCGTGACGGACACGGCCGGCTGCCGGCAATGTCGGGGTCTCAGGACGTCCGTGACAGATCTGTCTCGGGATCTGGGTGACATTTCCGGCTATCCGGGTGGTGACGGCGGCTCCATTGGGAAGCCGACGGTCTGGCCGCCTAGACGAGGTGTCGTGACAAGGCGTTCGCCCGCTCCGCTGTGACGACGCGGGGCGGGCGGAAGTGCGCGAGGGGTCGCGTCTCAGACGGTGAGGAGCACCTTGATGGCGCGCCGCTCGTCCATTGCCTTGTAGCCCTCCGCGGCCTGGTCGAGCGGCAGGGCGAGGTCGAAGACCTTGCCGGGGTCGATCTTGCGGTCCCAGATCAGCTGGATCAGGTCGGGTAGGAACCGGCGTACCGGGGCGGGCCCGCCGTGCAGATGAATTTCGGCGAAGAAAAGCTCCAGGCCAAGCAGCTCGACCCCGTGGGTAACGCCGACGAAGCCGAGGTGCCCGCCGGGGCGGGTGGACCGGATGGCCTGCATCATCGACTCCTGCGTGCCGACCGCCTCGATCACACTGTGCGCACCCAGTCCGTTCGTGAGCTCCTTGATCTTCGCCACGCCCTCGTCGCCGCGCTCTTCCACGATGTCGGTCGCGCCGTAGAACCGAGCCAGCTCCTGCCGCTCAGGATGGCGGGACATGGCGATGATCCGTTCCGCGCCCAGCTGCTTGGCAGCGAGGACGGCCATCAGGCCAACAGCGCCGTCACCGACGACCGCGACTGTCTTGCCGGGGCCGGCCTCGGCGGCGACGGCACCGAACCAGCCGGTGCCGAGCACGTCGGACGCGGCCAGCAGCGACGGGATCAGCTCCGGGTCCGGCTGCCCCGGCGTAGAAACCAGCGTGCCATCCGCCAGCGGAATACGGGCCTTCTGGGACTGGGTGCCGATCGTCGACACGAAGGTGCCGTGCACGCACTTGGACTGGTAGCCGGACCGGCAGATCTCGCACGTGTTGTCGGAGATGACGAACGACCCGACAACGAAGTCGCCGACCTTGAGGTTCTTCACCTCGGAGCCGATCTCCTCGACGACACCCACGTACTCGTGGCCCATGACCTGATCGTTGACGGCCTCGATACCCCGGTACGGCCACAGGTCGGACCCGCAGATACAGGTCGCGGTCACCCGGATGACCGCGTCCGTGGGCTCGATGATCTTTGGGTCCTCACGCTCCTCGACGCGGACGTCGCCGGGGGCGTACATGACTACTTGACGCATCGGGTGTTTCTCCTTGCTCTGTACGTAGCGCCCACAGCGCGCTCTCCGTCGCAGCAGCGGCCTGCACGAGCTGGGTGGGCGCGGCACGTTGGCCGCGACGAGGAGCGCCTTGACAGCGCGCGTGCCGAGCCGTCCACACAGGTGGGCCGGGGCCCGGACGTGGCCGAGGCGATGCCGCTCCGGCATCGCCGGGACCGGCGGACCGTCAGCGGTTGGTCTTGCGGGCCGTGCGCCGGTTGCCGAAGGTCTCCATGGTGGTGGCCTTCTTCGCCGGCGCCCGGGTGGCCGTGGTCGTCCGCGCGCGGGCAGCCGCGGCCTTCTTCGCCGGCGCCTTCTTCGTCGCCGCCCTCGTCCCGGGCGCCGCCTTCTTGGCGGGGGCTGCCTTCTTGGCGGCGGGCGCCTTCTTGGCGGCGGCCGCCTTGGCGGTCGGGGTGCGGGTCGGGGCGGCCGTCGCGGAGGTCGCCTTCTTCCGGGCCACCCGCGCCGTCGTCGGGGTGGGCTTCTCGCCTGGGGATTTGGCCAGGCTCGCCCCGGTGGCCCGCTTCGTGGCGGCCGCGACCTTCTTCGCCGCCGCCTTGCGGTTCATCGGGGCCTTGCTGGCCCCGGTGGCCTTCCGGGCGCTGGTGGGCCTGGCGGCGGCCCCGGTCGTGCTCCGTCGAGCGTCGGCCATCGTCGCTCCTCCTCGGAATGTCCTGCCGAGGCCCGCACCGACGATGCCGCTGACGGGACGGACCGGTCCAGCCGGGTCGAGCCGACCGGCCCGCTCGGCGCCGGTGTCTTCCCTCACCCCCGGCAGCCAAACTCTCCCTACGGCGGGGACCCGCTCGGCCTACCGACCGGGGCTTTCCCGCCACGGTCGGAGCCCCGCAGGCATGGCCTAGCGGGCAATGTGCAGGCCGTCGTTGATGCCCCCGCGGGCGTCGAGGTAGCCGCTGATCCGGTCCATGGCGGCCCGGTACGTCTCTCGCCGCCGGTCGACCGCCGGGAGCCGGGCGAGGTCGAGGACCCGGATGGTGGGCTTCAGGGAGAGCCAGATGGGGATCGCCTCCGCCCGGGTGGCGGTCCATCGGCGGTCCGCCTGCTCGGTGAAGGTGAACTTGGCCAGGACGCCTTCACGGTTGGCGTCCTTGGGAAAGTCGTGCCGGGCGAGGGTGTTGCCGACACCGTAGGCGATCCACTTGCCGCCGACCTTCTCGAAGGGCTGCACGACGTGGGCGTGGTGTCCGATGATCAGGTCGATGTCCGGATCGGTGATCAACTCGTTGGCCCAGCGCAACTGGTCCTCGTCGGGGGTGTGTTCCATCTCGGTGCCCCAGTGGGCGGACAGGACGATGATCTGCGCGCCGGCCTTGCGGGTCGCTGCGGCGGCCCGCTTGATGGCGGGCACGTCGATGCGGTTGGCCAGCCACGGTTTTCCCGGTGGCGGCGGGTGGCCGTTGAAGTGCGCAGCCCAGGACAGGTGGCCGATCTTGACGCCCTTCACCTGGTAGATGGTGGGGGTGGCCTGTGCGGCGCTGCTGCGGAAGGTGCCGGTGTGCTTCAGCCCGGCGGCGTCGAGCGCGTCGAGGTTGGCGTAGACGCCCTGCTCGCCCTGGTCGAAGGAGTGGTTGCTGGCCGTCGAACAGGTGTCGTAGCCGGCGGTCCTGATGGCCGGTCCCAGGTCGGTGGGGGCGCGGAACCGGGGAAAGTCCGCCGGCGCACCGGGACCCATTGGCGCCTCCAGGTGGCAGATGGCCAGGTCGGCGGACTCGACCGCGGGCCGGATGGGGGCGAACATCGGGTCGAAGTCGTAACCGGGCCGACCGGCCTTGACGGCGTCGGCGCCGGCCTGCTGCCAGGTGGGTGGGTGCACCAGGATGTCGCCGGAGCCCAGGATGGTGACCTGCCGAGCCCTCGCCGGGGCCGCCGACGCGGAGGCGGGCAACCCGTCGTGGATCACTTCCGCACGGGCTGCGCCGACCCCGGGGGGCGGGGCCACCAGCGCGGCGACGAGCAGCATGCGGATGACGGGAAGGCGCACGCCGGGCTCTTCCCGATCAGCGGCGAATGATGCCGCACCGCCGCTGACGGAGGTGCCCGCCGGCCGACAGGGCCCGGTCGGCACGCCTCGTCACCGGATACCAGGTTGTCGGCTCCCCACATCTGCGGCATCCTCCCCGCATGATCGAGACGCGGGTGCTCAGCGAGGCCGACTGGAAGATGTGGCGGGAGCTGCGGCTCGCCGCGCTGGCGGAGGCGGCGTACGCGTTCGGTTCCCAGCTGGCGGACTGGCAGGGCGAGGGCGACCGCGAGGAACGCTGGCGCGGCCGGCTGGCCATCCCCGGCTCGTACAACATCATCGCGATGCTCGACGGGCAGCCCGCCGGGATGGCCAGCGGCGTGCCGACCGATCAGGACGGCGTCGTCGAGCTGATCTCGATGTATGTGGCGCCGGTGGGGCGTGGCCGGAGCGTGGGCGACCATCTCGTCCGGGCGGTCGAGCAGTGGGCTCGGCTGGTGGGCGCGGAGACACTGCGCCTGGCCGTGGTGGAGGGCAACCGGAACGCCTGGGCGCTCTACCAGCGCAACGGCTTCCGTGACACGGGTGAGCTGGGCGATCTGATGCCCGACGGGGTGCGTCGGGAGCACATCATGGCCAAGATTCTCGTGGCCTGACCGTCGGCATCCCGGGGCTGGCTGGTCCAGCCAGATGTTCACCCTGCGGTCTTGCGGGCGGTGCGCCGGTTGCCGAAGGACTCCATGGTGGTGGCCTTCGCCGCCGCCTTCTTCGCCGCCGCCTTCCGGCTCGTCGGGGCCTTGCTGGCCCCGGGTCGAGCCGACCGGCCGGCTCGGCGCCGGTGTCTTTCCCCACCCCCGGATCCAAACTCTCCCTACGGCGGGTACGCCTTCAGGGCGGCCCTGAACGACCCGCGAGCGTCGAGCTATCGCCGATGAGTGAGCAGGTGGTCGAGGGTGACCGCCGCGTTGATGAGGGAGAGGTGGCTGAACGCCTGCGGGTAGTTGCCGACCTGGTCGCCGCTGGGGGCGATCTCCTCCGAGTAGAGGCCGAGGTGGTTGCTGAAGGTGAGCATCTTCTCGAAGATCAGCCGTGCCTCGTCGAGGCGTCCGGCGGTGGCGAGGGCTTCGACGTACCAGAAGGTGCACATGTTGAAGGTGCCCTCGTTGCCGGGGAGCCCGTCGGGCGAGGCGGTGGGGTCGTATCGGTAGACGAGGCTGTCCGAGACGAGGTCCTGACCGATGGCGCGCAGGGTGGACTGCCACGCCGGGTCCGTGGGCGTTACGAAACCGACCACCGGCATGATGAGCAGCGCGGCGTCGAGGACGCTCTCCCCGTAGCTCTGCACGAAGGAGCGGCGGCCGGGATCATAGCCACGCTCCATGATCTGGCTGTAGATGGCGTTGCGCTGGTCGGTCCACCGGTCGGTGTTGCCGGGCCGGCCGAGGCGGGCGGCGAGGCGGATCGCCCGGTCGAAGGCGACCCAGGACATGAGCCGACTGTAGGTGTAGTCGCGGGGATGGTGGCGGCTCTCCCAGACGCCGGCGTCGGGCTGGTCCCAGTTGTCGCAGAGCCAGTCGATGAGTCGGACTGTGCTCTGCCAGACCCGGTGGGAGGCGTCGAGGCCCTGGCCGCCAGCCAGATGGATGGCGAACATGGCCTCGCCGTGGATGTCGAGCTGCAGCTGGTCGGCCGCGCCGTTGCCGATTCGGACCGGCCCGGAACCGCGGTACCCCTCGAAGTGGTCGAGAGTCTCCTCGGTCAGGTCGGACGACCCGTCCACCCGGTACATGATCTTCAGGGGTGCGGCGTTGTCGCCGGCCTCGCGCACCCGGTCGTCGAGCCATTCGGCGTACTGCTGGGCTTCCTCGGTGAACCCGAGGCTCAGCAGCGCGTGCATGGAGAACGACGTGTCCCGGATCCAGGTGTAGCGGTAGTCCCAGTTGCGGTTGCCGCCGATCTCCTCGGGCAGCGCGACGGTCGGCGCGGCGATCATCGCGCCGGTCGGGGCGTACGTCATGAGCTTCAGCATGATCGCGGACCGTTCCACCATCTCCCGCCACCGCCCGTGGTACCGGGACCGGTCCAGCCAGCGGCGCCAGTAGTCGCGCGTCTGCTCCAACATGTGCTGGACTTCCTCGAACGGCATGACGTGCGGCTCTGCCGGGGAGGCGGTGTCCATGACGATCGCGCCGGTGTCACCCTCGTGCAGAGTGGTGAACGCCAGCAGGTCCCCGTCCTCGTTGTGGATCTGCTCCTGGGGAACCAACCGGCCGCGCGGACGTGACGTGTGCAGCGTCAGGGTTGCCGACGCACTGCGAAAGACGCTTCCGCCGGGACGTAGGTCCAGCTCATGTGGATCGCGGCCATAGTTGAAGCGGGGGCGAACCGCCATCCGGAACCGCATGCTGCCCCGGACCATGTTGATGATCCGGACGAGGCGGTGCCGGTCGGTGGGCTGCTTGCCCGTGACCGGCATGAAGTCGATGACTTCTCCCACGCCGTCGGCGCTGATGAAGCGGGTGATCAGAATCGGCGTGCCGGGCAGGTAGAGCTGCTTGGACAGGTACCGGACGCCGTCGGGGGAGATGCGAAAGTACCCGCCACGATGCCGGTCGAGGAGACCGGCGAAGATGCTCGGCGAGTCGAAGCGCGGGGCGCAGAACCAGGTCACCGTGCCGTCGCGAGCCACCAGTGCGGCCGTCTGCAGGTCACCGATGATCCCGTGGTCCTCGATGGCTGGGTATTCCTCCACGCCGACCCCTTCTCCGCTGTGCCGTCGGAGGGTGAAACGGGCATGCCGGCGAAAGGTGATGTTGGAACTGGAGGGCCACCCGGGAGGTGCCGACACGACCTGTCCCGCGATGGGCGGTGGGGCGCGTCGTGGCCGGCTAGTCCAGCCAGATGTTCACCACACCGGCCGCGCCGATCAGGCAGCCGAGGACCAGGAACGCGATTCCGCCCCGGCGCTCCTCCTGCCGAGAAGGGTTCGACCGCTGAGCGGCGCGCCACAGCAGGAACCCGCCGATCGCGACGAGGGCCAGGCCCAGGATCGGCACCTGGCTCGGCGACAGGGCGTTCACCGCCTGCGGTGGCAGGTCGGTCGGGGACGAATACGCGGGAAGGCAAAGCACGCGGCCAGGCTACTCAGCCGGCGCCAGCACCACCGCCCGTCGAACCTTTGGCGGCTCCCGCCCGTACCAGTGCTCGGGAGGTCCATCATGACCGTACGCCGAGTGCTCGCCGTCCTCGCGGCCGTCGCCGCGAGCGTCCTGCCGACCGCGACCCCCGCCGCCGCGCACGGCGCGCCCACCAGCCCGCTGAGCCGGTCCGCGGCCTGCGGCCCCGAAGGCCCGCACGCCGCGACGCCGGCCTGCCGGGCCGCCGTCCGGGCCGGAGCGGCGGTACGCGAGTGGGACAACATCCGGGTCTTCGGCGTCAACGGCAAGGACCGGGACCGGATCCCGGACGGAGAGCTGTGCAGCGGCGGGCTGTCGGCGTACCGGGGGTTGGACCTGCCGCGCACCGACTGGCCGGCGACGGAGCTGACCGCCGGGGCGAAGTTCACCTTCCGCTACCGGGGGACCATCCCGCACAAGGGCACGTTCCGGCTCTACGCCACGCGCCCCGGCTACGACCCGCAGAGCAGGCTGACCTGGGCGGACCTCTCGCCGCGTCCGTTCCTGACGATGATCGATCCGCCGCTGCGCAGCGGCTCGTACCAGCTGGCGGGCCGGCTGCCGGCCGGGCTGACGGGGCGGCACCTGATCTACACCGTGTGGCAGAACTCCGACACCCCGGACAGCTACTACTCCTGCTCCGACGTGGTGTTCCGCACGCCCGGCGGGGCCACGCCCACCGCAGCGGCCAGCCCGGCCGGCCCGGCCGTCGCGCCGCGCGCCGCCAGCACCGCCGTGCCCGGGTTGACCGCGGCGCCGGTGGCGGGCGATCCGGGCGTACCCGTGGCGTCGGTGACCCGCCTCGGCGGTGACAGCCTCCGGCTGGTGGTCGGCGCGGCGGCGGCGGTCACCGTGCTGCTCGCCGCGATGGTCGCCATGCGGCTGCGCCGGGCCGGCACCGTCCCGCCCGGCCGCGCCTGCGAGGTGCGCAACCACCGCGCCGGCCGCCGCCGGATCTGGTGACCCGCGCCCCGGCCGCGCCCACCAGCGGTGGACGGCGGCCGGGACGCCTCGGCGGCTCAGCCGAGCAGGCCGTCGATCTCGGCCAGCTCCTCGGCGGTGAAGTCGAGGTTCTCCACCGCGGCGACGTTCCCCTCCAACTGGGCCACGCTGCTCGCGCCGATGATCAGGCTGGTCATCCGTGGGTCGCGCAGCGCCCAGGCGAGGGCGAGCTGGGCGAGGGTCTGCCCCCGCCGCTCGGCCACCCGGCCCAGGCCGCGGATGGTGGCCAGCTTCTCCTCGGTCAGGTCGCTCTCGTTGAGGAAGACGCTGGTGCGCACCCGCGAGTCCTCGGGGATGCCGGCGAGGTAGCGGTCGGTGAGCAGGCCCTGAGCCAGCGGGCTGTACGCGATGCAGCCCGCGCCGACCTCCGCCAGCGTGTCGAGCAGGCCGTCGTCCTCGGTCCACCGGTTCAACATCGAGTACGACGGCTGGTTGATCAGCAGCGGCGTGCCCAGGTCACGCAGGATCGCCGCCGCCCGGGCGGTCTGCTCGGAGTCGTAGTTGGAGATGCCGACGTAGAGCGCCTTGCCGGAGCGGACGACGGCGTCGAGCGCGCCCATCGTCTCCTCCAGCGGGGTGTCCGGGTCGAACCGGTGCGAGTAGAAGATGTCGACGTAGTCCAGCCCCATCCGGCGCAGCGACTGGTCCAGCGAGGAGACCAGGTACTTGCGGGAGCCCCACTCGCCGTACGGGCCGGGCCACATCAGGTAGCCGGCCTTGGTGGAGACGACCAGCTCGTCCCGGTAGGGCTTGAGGTCGGTCGCCAGCAGCCGGCCGAAGGCCTCCTCCGCCGCGCCGGGCGGCGGGCCGTAGTTGTTGGCCAGGTCGAAGTGGGTGACCCCGAGGTCGAACGCGCGTCGGACGATGTCCCGCTGCCGCTCGAAGGGCCGGTCCGGCCCGAAGTTGTGCCACAGGCCGAGCGAGACGGCGGGCAGCCGCAGCCCGCTGCGTCCGGTCCGTCGGTAGGTCATCGAGTCGTAACGCTGATCAGCGGCGAGGTAGGTCACGACGCCGACCCTATCCGGCGTCCCGGAACGGGCGTGCCGTCCCGGTGTGCGGGGGTAGCTTCGAGCCCATGCGCTTCGTCCCGCTCGACACGCCCAAGCCGATCTCCAAGATCGGTCTCGGTACCTGGCAGTTCGGCTCGAAGGAGTGGGGTTACGGCCCCGACTACGAGCGTCGGGCGGCGGACATCGTGCGGCGGGCGCTCGACCTGGGGGTCACTCTCTTCGACACCGCCGAGGTGTACGGCTTCGGCCGCAGCGAGCGGATCCTCGGGGCCGCCCTCGGCGCCGACCGGGAGAAGGTCGTGGTGGCCAGCAAGGTCTTCCCGGTCCTGCCGGTCGCCCCGGTGGTGCAGCAGCGGGCGGTCGCCTCGGCCGCCCGTCTCGGCGTGCAGGGCATCGACCTCTACCAGGTGCACCAGCCCAACCCGGTGGTCGCCGACACCACCACCATGCGCGGCATGCGCGCGTTGCAGGACGTCGGTCTGGTCGCCGAGGTCGGCGTCAGCAACTACAGCCTGCGCCGTTGGCGGTTCGCCGAGGCCGCGCTGGGCCGGCGGGTGCTGAGCAACCAGGTCCGCTACAGCATGATCGACCGGGGCCCGGAGGAGGACCTGATCCCGTACGCGGAGCAGGCCGGCCGGATCGTCATCGCGTACAGCCCGCTCGCGCAGGGCTTCCTCTCCGGGCGGTACGACGCGAAGCACCCGCCGAGCGGGGCGGTGCGCCGGGCGAACCCGTACTTCCTGCCGGTGAACCTGGAACGCGGCACCGCCCTGATCGCGACGCTGCGCGAGGTGGCCGACGCGCACGACGCCACCCCCAGCCAGATCGCGTTGGCCTATCTGCTGCACCACCCGAACGTGGTGGCCATCCCCGGCGCGTCCGGTGTGGAGCAGATGGAGCGCAACGCGGCCGCCGCCGAGATCGACCTCGGCGCCGACGAGTACGCCGCCCTGGCCGCCGCCGCCCGGCAGTTCCGGCCGGTCACCGGCCTGGCCGCGGTGCCGAGGCTGATCCGCGCCCGAGTGGGGAAGTGAGCATCATGGACGACATCACCGCGCTGATCCTGGACGACCACGCCGCCTTCCGGCGCGGTTTCGCCCGGCTCGACGACGCCCGCGACGAGACCGAACTCCTCGCCGTCTGGGAGGCGCTCGCCCTGCACCTGGACATCCACGCCGAGGCGGAGGAGGCGATCCTCTATCCGCACCTGGTGCGGCACGGCGACGACGGCGAGGACGAGACCACCGACGCCATCGGCGACCACAACGAGATCCGCGACGCCATCGCCGAGTCGAAGCTGCACCCGGTGGGCTCCGACGAGTGGTGGGCGGCGGTGTGGAAGGCCCGCCGGGAGAACAGCGAGCACCTCGCCGAGGAGGAGGACGGGGCGCTGCCGGACTTCCGCCGGCACGCCAGCGTCGAGCTCCGCGCCGAGCTGGGCGCCCGCTGGCTGACCTTCTACGGCGAGCACAAGAACGGGCGCAACCTGACCTTCGACGACAAGGACCCGCAGAAGTACGTGCAGGAGCACCGCTGAGCCGCAGACGGACGGGGGACCGCCGCCCGGAGTGATCCGCGGGCGACGAGGCGGCGCCGGAATCCCCGACACGGGGGAGTCGGCATGGCGTGGCGGGGCGGGAGAATGGCCCGGTGACTCCCCGGGCGCTGATCGCGCCGCTCGTCCGTGCGAGCACCTGTCGCCGTGGCGTGTTCCTCCTGCTCGGCGGGGTGCTGGCCCTGCCGTACGCGCTGCTGGCCGGCACCTTCGTCCAGCTCCTCACCCGCGGCGAGGTGCCCCGGCTGCTGGTCTTCGCGCTGATGGTGGTGGCCGCCGTCATCGGCGCGGTGCCGTTCTTCCTCGACGGCAGCCGGACGCTGGAGATCGCCGCCGCCCGCGCCCTGCTCGGCGTGCCGCTGCCGGAACCCGCCGCCGGGCACCCGGCCGACCGGGAGACCCGGCTGCGCGCCGCGCTCTGGATCGCCCTGCACATGACCGTCGGCGGAACGGTGATGTTCGCGCTGATCAGCGCCCTGCCGATGGCGCTGTCGTTCATCGCCCAGCAGTTCGGCGTCGGCACCCAGCTGGTCGCCCAGGAGAGCTGGGGGCCGCTCGACGGGCGGGACACCGGCTGGCTCACCCTCACCGGGGTGCTGATGCTGCTCGGCCTCGGCTACGCGGTCGCCGGGCTGGGCACGCTCGCCGCCTCGATGGCGCCGGCGCTGCTCGGCCCCTCGGCGGCCGAGCAGCTCGCCGCCCTGGCGGCGCGGGCGGCCCGGCTCGCCGAGCGCAACCGGCTGGCCCGGGAACTGCACGACTCGGTGGGTCACGCGCTGACCGTGGCCACCCTGCAGGCCGGTGCGGCCCGCCAGCTCCTCGACGGCGACCCGGAGTTCGCCCGCCGGGCGCTCGCCGCGATCGAGGAGACCAGCCGGCACGCGATGGACGACCTGGACCACGTGCTGGGCCTGCTCCGGGAGACCGAGGACGCCGGCCGTGCCCCGGCCGCCACCGCCCCGCAGCGGACCCTGGCCCAGCTCGACCGGCTCGTTGCGGACACCCGGGCGGCCGGGCTGCGGGTCGACGCGCGGGTCGACGGGGAGCTGGCAGAGCTGCCCCCGGCGGTGTCCCGGGAGGGCTACCGGATCGTGCAGGAGGGGCTGACCAACGCCGCCCGGTACGGTCGCGGCCCGGTGCGCCTGCGGGTGGACGTACCCGAAGACGCGGCAGTGCCCGCACCTCGCGCGGCGTCCGACGCGCCGAGCCGGCGCTGGTTGGAGATCGAGCTGGAGAACGTGCTGGGCGGCGCGGCGCGGCCGGGACGCGGCGGCCGGGGCCTGGACGGCATGCGGGAACGGGTGCTGCTGCTCGGCGGGCGGATCACCGCCGGCCCGGAGGATGGTCACTGGCGGGTCCGGGTGCGGCTGCCGGTGCCGAGGGGGGAGACGCGGTGAGCACGGACGTGCTGATCGTCGACGACGACGAGCTGATCCGGGTCGGGCTGCGGGCGATCATCGACGCCCAGCCGGACCTGCGGGTGGTGGGCGAGGCCGCCGACGGCGCCGAGGTGCCACCGCTGGTCGCGCGGCTGCGGCCCCGGGTGGTGCTGATGGACGTGCGGATGCCCGCCATCGACGGCATCCAGGCCACCCGGCTGCTGCTGGCCGCCTCCGCCGACCCGCCCCGCGTCCTCGTGGTCACCACCTTCGAGAACGACGAGTACGTCTACGAGGCGCTGCGCGCCGGCGCGAGCGGCTTCCTGCTCAAGCGGGCCCGCCCGGCGGAGGTGGTCACCGCCGTCCGGGCGGTCGCCGCCGGTGACTCGCTGCTCTTCCCGGCCGCGATCCGCCGCCTCGCCGGGGCGTACGGGTCCTCGGGCGGGGACCGGCTGCGCGCGGCCCGGCTGACCGAGCGGGAGGCGGAGGTGCTGCGGCTGATGACCACCGGCCTCTCCAACACCGAGATCGCCGGGCAGCTCGTGGTCGGGGTGGAGACGGTCAAGACGCACGTCGGCAACGTGCTGGCCAAGCTCGGGGTGCGGGACCGCACCCAGGCCGTGATCGCCGCCTACGAGTCGGGTTTCGTCGTCCCCACCGGCTGATCCCCCTCGGCCGGGGGAGCGGGTTCGTCACCGCTCGGGAGGGTTTCCCGGGTGCGTCGGCCGAGGCTGAGAGCATGACGACGACCGATGTTCCCACCCACCGTCCGGCCCTCCGCCGGCTCGACCGGCTCGCCCCGCTGGCCGCGGGCTGGCTCGGTCTCTGGGGCGCACTCGCCCTGCTCTGCACGCTGACCGGCGCCGGCTACCCGTTCGGTGCGAACGACCGGGACGGCGGCGGGGCGAACCTGCTCCGGCTGGTTCCCGTCGACGTCGCGCCGCCGCTCTTCGCCGGGATGCTGCTGGCCGCCGCGGTCGCCGCGCTCGCCATGAGCAGCCAGGGCGCCCGCACCCCCGGCCCGCTGCGTGCGCTGCTGCTCGGCTACGGCTGGACGGTCGCCTTCGTCCTGGCCGTGGTGGTGCCCGACGCGCGGGTGCTGGTGATCCTCGGCTACGCGCCGATGCTGATCCTCGGCGCCCCGTTCGGCTGGCCGCCGGTCGACTACGCCGACGTCTTCACCTGGTCGCTCGGCGTCAAGGTGGCCGCCATGGCGGGCGGAGTGCTGCTGGCCGGGGCGCTGCTGGTCTGGCAGCGGCGGACCGCCGACGCCTGCGTGGCCTGCGGCCGGGGCAGTGCCGACCGGGGCTGGACCACCCGGGCGGCCGCCGCCCGCTGGGGACGCTGGGCCGCCTGGACCGCCGCGGCCATCCCCTTCGCGTACGCGCTGACCCGGTTCGCCTGGGCGGCCGGCATCCCGCTCGGCATCTCCCCGGAGCTGCTGGACGACTTGCGGGAGACCGGACAGGTCTGGGCCGGCGCCGGGCTGGGCGCCTTCGCCACCGTGGGCGCGGTCCTCACCCTCGGGCTGGTGCAGAGCTGGGGCGAGCTGTTCCCGCGCTGGATGGTCGGTCTGGCCGGCCGGCCGGTGCCGGTGAAGCTCGCGGTCGTCCCGGCCACCCTGGTCGCGCTCGCGGTCACCGCGGCCACCCTCGGACTGGTCACCACGCCCGAGTTCTGGCGGCTGGGCGGCGGCTTCAGCATGGCCAGCGCCCCGATGCTGCTCTGGCCGTTCTGGGGCGCCGCGCTCGGTGCCGCCACGTATGCGTACCACCTGCGCCGCCGGGGCGGCTGCGCCCGCTGCGGTCGCGGCTGACGCCGCGGGCCGGCGCCCCGCCGCCGGCCCCGGCCACCGGGGGACGAGGGTGCGCCGTCGATCGACGGGGCACCCTCGTTTTCCTGCGCTAGCCTGGGTCGGGTGACTGCGCCGAACCAGGTTCTCCCGGTCCCGCCCGCCGACCTGCCGGGCACGCTCGGCGAGCTGCGCGCGGCCGGGCACCGGCACCGCACCGTCAAGCAGGAACTCCGCGACAACCTCCTCGCCCGGATGCGTTCCGGCTCCGACCGCTTCCCCGGCATCGTCGGCTACGACGACACCGTCCTCCCCGAGGTCGAGCGGGCCCTGCTCGCCGGCCACGACATGGTGCTGCTCGGCGAGCGCGGCCAGGGCAAGACCCGGCTGATCCGCTCGCTGGTGGCGCTGCTCGACGAGTGGACCCCGGTGATTCCCGGCTCCGTGCTCAACGAGCACCCGATGCACCCGCTCACCCCGGCCTCCCGCGCGCTGGTCGCCGAGGCCGGCGACGACCTGGCGGTCGGCTGGCTGCACCGCTCGATGCGCTACGGCGAGAAGCTGGCCACCCCGGACACCAGCGTCGGCGACCTGATCGGCGACGTCGACCCGATCCGGCTGGCCCAGGGCCGTACCCTCGGCGACCCGGAGACCATTCACTTCGGACTGGTGCCGCGTACCAACCGGGGGATCTTCGCCGTGAACGAGCTGCCCGACCTGGCCGAGCGGATCCAGGTGGCGCTGCTCAACGTGCTGGAGGAGCGGGACATCCAGGTCCGCGGCTACCAGCTGCGACTGCCACTGGACCTGTTCCTGGTGGCCAGCGCCAACCCGGAGGACTACACCAACCGGGGCCGGATCATCACGCCGCTCAAGGACCGCTTCGGCGCGGAGGTCCGCACCCACTACCCGGTCGACCTGGAGCTGGAGCTGGCGCTGATCCGGCAGGAGGCCGAGCTGGTCGCCGAGGTGCCGGAGCACGTGCTGGAGGTGCTCGCCCGGTTCGCCCGCGCCGTGCGGGAGTCGCCGTCGGTGGACCCGCGCTCCGGCGTCTCCGCCCGCTTCGCGATCGCCGCCGCCGAGACGGTCGCCGCCGCCGCGCTGCGCCGATCCGGCCTGCTCGCCGCCGGTCCCGCCGCCCAGGGGGTACGCCCCGAGGCCCCGGTCGCGCGGGTCGGCGACGCGGTGTCGGTGACCTCGACCCTGCGCGGCAAGGTCGAGTTCGAGAGCGGCGAGGAGGGGCGCGAGATCGAGATCCTGGCCCACCTGCTGCGTACCGCCACCGCCGAGACGTTCCGGGCCCGGCTGGCCGGGCTGGACCTGTCCGGCTTCACCGGCCTGGTCGCCGAGGGCACCGTCGTCGAGACCGGTGAGCTGGTTTCCTCGGCGGAGCTGCTGCGCCAGGTCGGCACCGTGCCGGGGCTGGCCAAGGCGCTGGACCGGCTCGGGCTGGGCGACGCGCCCACCCCGGAGGAGGCCGCCGCCGGGATCGAGTTCGTCCTGGAGGGGCTGCACCTGACCCGCCGGCTTGGCAAGGACGTCACCGAGTCGGGCCGTACCGTCTACGGCGGCCGGGGCTGAGCGTGACCGGCAACCGGTTCCGGTACGGCCAGTGGCGCGGCGGGCCCGACCCGCTCGCCCCGCCGTACGACGTCCGGGCCGCGGTGGACGCCGTCGGCGCGGAGGTGCTGGCCGGCGGCAGCCTGCGGGACGCGCTGCGCGACCTGCTGCGCCGGGGCCCGCAGGGGCGTGGCGGCCTGGACGACCTGGCCGCCCGGGCCCGCCGGCTGCGCCGGGAGGCGCTGCGCCGGGGCGACCTGGACGGGGCGGTGACCCGCTCCCGGGCGCTGCTCGACCAGGCGCTCGCGGCGGAACGCGACGAGCTGCGCGGGCGCGCCGACGACGACGCGCGGTTCGCCGAGGCGGTGCTGGACAACCTGCCCCGCTCCACCGCCCGCGCGGTGCAGGAGCTGGCGGGCTACGAGTGGGCCAGCGACGAGGCGCGGCAGGCGTACCAGAGGATCCTCGACGGGCTGCGCGGCGAGGTGCTGGAGCAGCGCTTCGCCGGGCTGCGCGACGCGGCACGGGCCGCCGGCGACCCGGCGGTGCAGCGGCAGCTGGCCGAGATGATGCGTGACCTCAACGACCTGCTGGCCCGGCACGCCCGCGCCGAGGACACCACCGACGCGTTCGCCGAGTTCATGCGCCGGCACGGCGAGTTCTTCCCGGAGCGGCCGAAGGACGTCGACGAGCTGGTCGACGTGCTGGCCCGCCGCTCGGCCGCCGGGGAGCGGCTGATGCGGTCGCTGTCGGACCAGCAGCGCGAGGAGCTGGCCGGGCTGATGCGGCAGTCCCTCGGTGACCGGCTGGCCGGCGAGCTGTCCGCGCTGGACGGGCACCTGCGGGCGCTGCGCCCCGACCTGAACTGGCGGCGCGGCGAGCGGGTCCGCGGTGACCAGCCGCTCGGCTACGGCGAGGCGGCCGGCGCGCTCGACGAGATCGGCGAGCTGGACGACCTGCTCGACTCCCTCGACCAGGAGCACCCCGGCGCGACCCTCGACGACGTGGACGTCGAGGCGGTGGCCCGGACGCTGGGCCGCGACGCCGCCGACGACGTCCGCCGGCTGCGGGAGCTGGAGCGGGAGCTGCGCCGGCAGGGGTGGGTGAGCCGGGACGCCGACGGGCTCACCCTGAGCCCGAAGGCGCTGCGCCGGCTCGCCGGCACCGCGCTGCGGCGGGTCTTCGCCGATCTCACGGCCGGGCCGCGCGGCCAGCACGACCTGCGCTCGGCGGGCGCGGCCGGCGAGGTCAGCGGGGCGTCCCGACCCTGGGAGTACGGCGACGAGCAGCCGCTGGACGTGGTCCGGACCCTCACCCGGGCGGTCCGCCGGGCCGGCCCCACGGTGCCGGTCCAGCTCGACGTCTCCGACTTCGAGGTGGTGGAGACCGAGCGCCGGGCCTCGGCGGCGGTGGCGCTCTGCGTCGACCTGTCGTACTCGATGATCTCGCAGGGGCGCTGGGGGCCGATGAAGCAGACGGCGCTGGCGCTGTCGCACCTGGTGGCGACCCGCTTCCCGCAGGACGCCCTGGAGATCGTCGGCTTCGGCCGGGAGGCGCTGACGCTGACCCAGCAGGAGCTGGCCGCGGTGGAGCCGGACATGCAGCAGGGCACCAACCTCCAGCACGCGCTGCGGCTCGCCGGGCGACACCTGCGCCGGCACCCCGGCGCGGAGCCGGTGGTGCTGGTGGTCACCGACGGGGAGCCGACCGCCCACCTCGACCCGGACGACGGGGAGGCGCTGTTCCACTGGCCGCCGCTGCCGGAGACGATCGAGGCGACCATCCGCGAGGTGGACAAGCTGACCCGCTACGGCGCCACGCTCAACCTCTTCATGCTCGGCGACGATCCGGGGCTGCGCCGCTTCGTCGACGCGGTGGCCCGCCGCTCGAAGGGCCGGATGTTCACCCCCGACGTCGACGACCTCGGCGAGTACGTCGTCTCCGACTACCTGCGCGCCCGGCGGGGCCGGCGCTGAACCGCCCGTCCGGGTGATCCCGGTGCGGTAACGCCCCGGTCCGCGCCGGTCGGCGGGGTTGACTGGGGGACGTGGAGAGCGCGGGGCTGCGGCGGATCTACGACGAACTGCTCGCCGAGGTGGAGGCGGGCGGCTTCGGCGAGCCGCCGCACGGGCAGCTGACCGCCGAGCAGATCGTGGCCCACCTGGCGGCCAACGACGAGCTGATGAGCGAGGCCACCGAGGCGGTCCTCACCGGCTCGCCCTTCGCCTACTACGACCTGGAGACCATCCACCGCCCCCAGGTGGACGCGCTGGTCGTCGACTGCGGCGGCCTGGACGGGCTGGCCACCCTGCTGCGGGCCACCAGTCAGAAGCTCTGCGCCCTGGTGGACCGGCTCGGCCCGGCGGCGGACACCCCGGTCGACACCCACCTGCGGGAGGGCTTCGACCTGGTGGTCGACGACACCCTGCCGTGGTCGCGCACCCTGGACCTGCACGCCCGCGTCCACCTGCCGAAACACCTCGCGCAGCTCCGGGTCCTGCGGACACCGCCCGGGGCGCCCACCGTCGACCGGCCGACCGTCGACCGGTCGGTCGGGTCGTGAGCCAGCCGGTGCGGTGAGCCGGCGCGGGGCGGGCCTGCGCAGAGCGGCCCGGTCGGTCGTCCCCGCGCTGTTGCCGCACCGGATCCGGATGGCGTTGCCGCTGATCGGCCAGTGCGCGCTGACGGCCGGCGTGGCCTGGTGGATCGCGGCGACCATCTTCGGTCACCAGGCGCCCATCTTCGCCGCCACCGGCTCGTTGATCTGCCTGTCGGCGGGCCTGGGCGGGCGGGGTCGGCAGGCCGTCGACCTGTTCGTGGGGGTGCTGGCCGGGGTCGCGGTGGGGGAGGCCGTCCAGGCCCTCGACCTGGGCATCGGATTCCTGGTGATGGTGCCGGCGCTCGCGCTGGCGATGTCGATCGCCGCCCTGATCGACCCACGGCCGCTGACCTACGTCCAGTCCGGCACCGCCGTGCTGATCGTGGCCGCGCTGGGGCCGGCGCGGTCGCCCGCCGGCTATCTGCTGGACGTGGCGGTCGGTGGCGCGCTGGGTCTGCTCGGCAGCCAGGTGCTGTTCAGCCCCGATCCGGTGAAGCTGGTCGCCGCGCCGGTCCCGGAGATCCTGCGGGACACCGCGGTCGCGCTGCGGACGGCGGCCGAGGCCCTGCGCCGGGGCGGGCCGGGGCTGGCGGCCACCGCCTGCAAGCAGGCCCGGCACGCCAACGCCCGCCTCGGCCGGCTCGCCGAGGCCCGGGTCGAGGCCCACCGGGTCACCGGCCGCACCGTACGCGGGCGCCGGCGGGCCGCCCGGTTGCACCGGGCCGACCGCTCCCTCGACAGCGTCCACGTGCTGGTCGCCGCCGCCCTGCTGCTCTGCGACGACGTGCACCGACAGCTCACGTCCGACCCCTCCGTGGCGTCGGGCCCGTTGCCGGACCGGTTGACCGAGCTGGCCGACGGGCTGGCGGAGCTCTCCGCCGCCACCACCGACCGCTCCGGATCCCGGCCCGGGTCCACCGCACCCGTGCCGTCCGGCCCCGGCGACCGCCCGGTGATCGAGGTGCACCTGCGCGACGCCACCGCCGCCCTGCACCGGCTCCGCGCCGCCGCCCCACCCTGACCCCGCCGACCGAGCGGTCCCGCAGGTGCGGGAACGCGGATCAGGGGTGCCGGTGGAAGGCTCGGCGGTACGCGCTCGGCGCGACGCCGATGCGCTGGCGGAGCTGCTGGCGCAGGGCGGCGGCGGTGCCGAAGCCGCAGCGGTGGGCCACCTGGTCGACGGTCAGGTCGGTGGTCTCCAGCAGCAGCCGGGCGTGGTCGGTGCGCTCCTGGAGCAGCCACTGGGCGGGGCTCAGCCCGGTCTCGGAGCGGAAGTGCCGGGTGAAGGTGCGCACGCTCATCCGCGCGTGCTCGGCCAGGTCGCGCAGGGTGACCGGCTCGTGCAGCCGTTGCCGGGCCCACTCCCGGGTGCCGGCGGTGCCGGTCCCCGCCCGGTGGGGCACCGGCCGCTCGATGTACTGGGCCTGGCCGCCGTCGCGCCACGGCGGCACCACGCAGCGCCGCGCCGAGCGGTTGGCCACCTCGCTGCCGTGGTCGGTGCGGATGACGTGCAGGCACAGGTCGAGGCCGGCGGCCACCCCGGCCGAGGTGAGCACGTCGTCGGAGTCGATGAAGAGCACGTCGGGGTCCAGGTCGACCGCCGGGTACAGCCGGCGGAACAGGTCCGCGTACGCCCAGTGGGTGGTGGCCCGCCGGCCGTCGAGCAGCCCGGCGGCGGCCAGCACGAACGCGCCGGTGCAGATCGACATGATCCGCGCGCCCCGCTCGTGGGCCGCCCGCAGCGCCGCCGCCACCTCGGGGTCGAGGATGCCGTCGGTCAGCGCCGGACCGCCGTGGATGCCCGGTACGACCACCGTGTCGGCGGCCTCGACCAGCTCGAGCCCGTGGTCCGGCAGCACCTGGTACCCGGCGGTGCTGCGTACCGAGCGGCCCCCCGGCGTGCAGGCGTCGACCGTGTAGAGCGGCCGCAGGTCCTTGGTGCGGGCGGTGCCGAAGACCTGGGAGGGGGTGCCGAGGTCGAGGCCGACCACCTGGTCGATGGCGAGCACCGCCACCCGGTGCGGGACGATCGTCATGGCCCGATTATTGCGCATGATGGCTTTCCGGCCACTCGTCGTCCGCGGCCCCGCCGTCGAGACTCGTATCGTGAACCGCACCCGCCGTCTCCACCCCGCCTGGCTGGTCGCCGCCGTCGCGTTCGTCGCGCTGGTCGGCGCCGCCGGCTTCCGCGCCACCCCCTCGGTCCTGCTGCACCCGCTGCACGCCGAGTTCGGCTGGCCGCTGGCCACCGTCTCCGCCGCCGTCTCGGTCAACCTGCTGCTCTACGGGCTGACCGCGCCGTTCGCCGCCGCCCTGATGGACCGGTTCGGCGTCCGACGGGTGGTGGCCGGCGCGTTGGCGCTGGTGGCGGCCGGCAGCGGCCTGACGGTGTTCATGACGGCCAGCTGGCAGCTGATCCTCTGCTGGGGGGTGCTCGTCGGGCTGGGCACCGGGTCGATGGCGCTCGCCTTCGTGGCCACGGTCACCGGGCGCTGGTTCGTCCGCCGTCGCGGGCTGGTCACCGGGGTGCTGACCGCCGGCGGGGCGGCCGGTCAACTGGTCTTCCTGCCGCTGCTCGCCGTGCTGGTCCGCGACCACGGGTGGCGCACGGCGGCGCTCGTCGTCGCCGGGGCGGCGCTGGCGGTCGTACCGCTGGTGGCCTGGCTGCTCCGGGAGCACCCGGCGGATCTCGGCCTGCCCGCCTACGGCGCGGCGGAGGTCGTGCCGCCCGCGCCGACGACGGGCGGCGCGGCCTCCCGGGCCGTCGGCGCGCTGGCCTCGGCCGCGCGGACCCGGCCGTTCTGGCTGCTCGCCGGCGGGTTCGCGATCTGCGGCGCGACCACCAACGGGCTGGTCGGCACGCACTTCGTGCCCGCCGCGCACGACCACGGGATGCCGGAGACCACCGCCGCGGGGCTGCTCGCCCTGGTCGGGCTCTTCGACATCGTCGGCACCATCGCCTCCGGCTGGCTCACGGACCGGGTGGACAGCCGGCTGCTGCTCGGCGCCTACTACGCGCTGCGCGGCGGGTCGCTGCTGGTGCTGCCGGGCCTCTTCGCCGGCACGGCCGAGCCGAGCATGCTGGTCTTCATCATCTTCTACGGCCTGGACTGGGTGGCCACCGTGCCGCCGACCGTCGCGCTGTGCCGGGAGTACTTCGGCGCGGCGGGCGCGGTGGTCTTCGGCTGGGTCTTCGCCGCCCACCAGTTCGGCGCGGCGGTCGCCGCGACCGGGGCGGGCCTGGTCCGCGACCGGCTCGGCGACTACGCGCTGGCCTGGTACGTCGCCGGGGCGCTGTCGATCGGCGCGGCCGGGCTCTCGCTGCTGCTGCGCCGCCGGGAACCGGTGCCGGTGCCGGTGCCCGTGGTGGCGGGGCCGGCCCGGGCCTGGAGCTACCGGGGCTGAGGCGTCAGCCCACCGTCCACTGCTGCGGGGCGGCCCCGGTGCAGGGGACCTGGACGAGTTCGTCGCCGGACTCGGTGCCGCCGTCCTTCACCTCGGCGCACTTGCCCGAGTGGACCGCGACCAGCAGCACCGGGCCGCTGCCGACCGGGGTCAGCCGCCACTGCTGGTTGGCCTGCCCGTGGCAGGGGAACTGCTGGAGCTTCGCGCCGTCGTCGGTGCTGCCACCCTCGACGTCCAGGCACTGCGCGTGCGCCGCGTTGGTGAGGGTGACCAGGTCCGGGGCGACCGGGTTGGCCACCCACTGCTGCTCCGGCCCGCCTGAGCAGCCGGCCAACTCGGCCTTGGCCTTCTCGTCCTCGTCGTCGGTGCCGACGCAGAGGCCGGAGGCCACCGCCCGGAACACCTTCGGCCCGGCCACCGGGGCGGGCGGGGTGGTGGGCGCGGCGGTCGGCGAGGGCGCGGCGGGGGTGGTCGGGGCCGGCTCGGTGACCTCCGGCGACGGCGGCTCCGCCGGGGGCGCGGAGGCGGCCGACGCCGGCACCACCGGCTGGTCGCCGCCGCCGAGCACACCGGTGGCGAAGAAGACCCCCACCAGTACGCCGACCAGCCCGGCAGCCAGCGCGAACCGCATCAGCGGGTCCCGGGGCAGCCCGGGTCGGGCGGACCGGCGGGCGCCGTAGACGGTGCCGGCCGGGTCGTGGTGTTCGTCGGGGGCGGACATGGGGGCATCCTGACCCACCGGACCGGTCGATGGCCACCCGCCCCGGCCGACGGTGACTCAGTCGACGACCGTGACGTCCTTCCAGAACGCCACCCGATCACGCACCATCTCGGCGTCGGGCTTCGGGTCCGGGTAGTACCAGACGGCGTCGGCGCTGGTCCGGCCGTCGTGCTCGAGGCTGTAGTAGGAGGCGGTGCCCTTCCACGGGCAGAACGTGTGGGTCGCGGACTCCCGGATCACGTCGTCGCGCAGGGCGCCCCGGGGAAAGTAGTGGTTGCCCTCCACCAGGACGGTGTCGTCGCTCTCGGCGATCACCAGGTCGTTCCAGACGGCTTTCGGCATGGGTCCACGCTATGCCGTCCGCCCCGGACCGACCACCGATCGGCGGCGGATCAGCGCGCAGCTTGGGCCAGGAGATCACCCGACGGCACGTCCGCCACGGTGACGGGATCGTCCGATCGTGGTGGCGAAAAGGCCACCATGGACATCCCACGCGCGGGCCGTTCGGCGCGTAAGGTGATCTCATGCGCGCGCTGCGTGATCATGACCTGGCGGTGGACACGTTGCGGCGGTCGTACGCCGCGGTGCCCCTCGGGGAACCCGTCCGCCTCGCCAAACGCACCTCGAATCTGTTCCGCCCCCGGGCGGCCACCAGCTCACCGGGCCTGGACGTGTCCGGGCTGGACGGCGTGCTGTCGGTCGACCCCCGGGCCCGCACCGCCGACGTGCAGGGCATGTGCACGTACGAGGACCTGGTCGCCGCCACCCTCCCGCACGGACTGATGCCGCTGGTCGTGCCGCAGTTGCGCACGATCACCCTGGGCGGCGCGGTCACCGGGCTGGGCATCGAGTCCACCTCGTTCCGCAACGGCCTGCCGCACGAGTCGGTGACCGAGATGGACGTGCTCACCGGCGCCGGCGAGATCCTCACCGCCCGCCCGGAGGGCGAGCACGCCGACCTCTTCGCCGCCTTCCCCAACTCGCTGGGCAGCCTCGGCTACGCCACCCGCCTGCGCATCGAGCTCCAGCCCGTACGCCACGCCGTGGCGCTGCGCAACGTGCGCTTCAGTCGGCTGGAGGAGCTGACCGAGGCGATCGGCGACGTGGTCGCCAAGGGCGAGTGGGAGGGGCAGCCCGTCGACGCGATGGACGGGGTGATGTTCAGCCCCGGTGAGGCGTACCTGACCCTGGGCACCTTCACCGACGACGCGCCGCAGCTCAGCGACTACACCGGCCAGGAGATCTACTACCGGTCGCTGCGCCGGCGCACCCGCGACGCGCTGACCACCCACGACTACCTCTGGCGCTGGGACACCGACTGGTTCTGGTGCTCGGCGGCGTTCGGGGTGCAGCACCCGGTCGTCCGGCGGCTCTGGCCGGCCCGGTGGCGGCGCAGCGACTTCTACCACCGGCTGGTCCGGCTGGAACACCGGCACCAGGTCGCCGCGCGGGTCGACCGCTGGCGCGGACGCCCGGCCCGCGAGCGGGTGGTGCAGGACGTCGAGATCCCGCTGGAGGCCACCGCCGACTTCCTCCGCTGGTTCGCCGCCAACGTGGGCATGAACCCGGTCTGGCTCTGCCCGCTGCGGTTGCGTGAGCCGGCCGGGCCGGGCTCGGCGCGGTCCTGGCCGCTGTATCCGCTCCGGCCGGGGCAGACCTACGTCAACATCGGTTTCTGGGGAAGTGTGCCGATCGCCGACGGAGCGGCCGACGGCGACGTGAACCGCTCGATCGAGCGGGCGGTGTCCGACATGGGTGGTCACAAGTCCCTCTACTCGGACGCGTACTACGACCGAGCGGCCTTCGACCGGCTCTACGGCGGGGAGACCTGGCGTGCCGTGAAGGACCGCTACGACCCGGATCACCGGCTCACCGGACTCTACGAGAAGGCGGTTGCACGAAAATGAGCCTGACCGACCGAGAACAGGGGGCGAGCAGTTCCCCCGCCACACCACCGCCGGCCGGGGGCCGGCGCGCCGCCCCCACCGTCGCCGACGTCGTCCGGGCGCTGACCACCGGCGAGCTGCCGGTGCGGATCACCGGGTACGACGGCAGCGCGATCGGCCCGGCCGACAGTGGGATCACCCTGTCCATCTGCTCCGAGCGTGGTCTGACGTACCTGCTCACCGCCCCCGGTGACCTGGGCATGGCGCGGGCGTACGTCAGCGGGGACCTCCAGTTGCAGGGCGTGCACCCCGGCGACCCGTACGAGGCGTTGCGGGTGCTCAAGGACGAGCTGCGGGTGCGCACCCCGTCGCTGGCCGAGGGGCTGGCGCTGGTGCGCGGGCTGGGCTGGGAGCGGCTGCTGCCCCCGCCGCCCCCGCCGCAGGAGGCGCAGCCGCGCTGGCGGCGGGTGATGAACGGGCTGCGCCACTCCCGCCTGCGGGACAGCACCGCCATCTCGCACCACTACGACGTCTCGAACGCCTTCTACGAGAAGGTGCTCGGCCCGTCCATGACGTACACCTGCGCGGTGTTCCACAGCCCGGGCGACACGCTGGAGCAGGCCCAGGCGGCCAAGTACGACCTGGTCGCCGGCAAGCTGGCGCTCAAGCCGGGGATGCGGCTGCTCGACGTGGGCTGCGGCTGGGGCGGCATGGTCCGGCACGCCGCCCGGGAGTACGGCGTGAAGGCGCTCGGCGTCACGCTGTCCCGGGAGCAGGCGCGCTGGGCGCAGGCGGCGATCGAGCGGGAGGGGCTGACCGAGCTGGCCGAGGTGCGCCACCTGGACTACCGGGACGCCCCGCGGCAGCAGTTCGACGTGGTCTCCTCGATCGGGCTGACCGAGCACATCGGGGTCCGCAACTACCCGGCGTACTTCGGGGCGCTGCGGGACCGGCTGCGGCCGGACGGCCGGCTGCTCAACCACTGCATCACCCGGGCCGACAACCGGGCCCCGCACCGCTCCGGCGCCTTCATTGACCGGTACGTCTTTCCGGACGGCGAGCTGGCCGGGCCGGGCCGGCTGATCAGTGAGATCCACGACGTGGGGCTGGAGGTGCACCACGAGGAGAACCTGCGGCAGCACTACGCGCTGACCCTGGCCGCCTGGTGCCGCAACCTCGTCGAGAACTGGGACTTCTGCGTCTCCGAGGTGGGGCAGGGCACCGCGCGGGTGTGGGGCCTCTACATGGCCGGGTCCCGGCTGGCCTTCGAGACCAACGGCATCCAGCTGCACCAGGTGCTGGCCACCCGCAACGGGCCGGCCGGGCAGACGTCGTACCCGCTGCGCCCCGACTGGACGCCCTGACCGGGAAACCGCCCGAGGGAAGCCGCGCCCGGGTCGGCGCGGCTTTCCTCGATCCTATTGACAAAGAGAGTTTTTACGTACAAGCTCATTTGTGCGATGAGAGACGTCATGTACCTGGAGCAGATCGAGCAGGCCGAGGTCCTGCTCAAGCCGCAGCGCGTCGAGGTGCTGCGGCAGTTGGCCGAGCCCCGCACCTGCACCGAGGTCGCCGCCCGGCTGGAGCAGACGCCGCAGCGCGTCTACTACCACGTCAAGCAGTTGGTGGCGGCCGGGCTGGTCGAGCAGGTGTCGAGCCGGAAGGTGCGCGGCATCAGCGAGGGCATCTACCAGGCCGCCGCCCGGTCGTACTGGCTCTCGCCCCGCCTCGTGGGGCGGGTCGGCGGGGTGCGCCGGGCCCGGGACGAGCTCAGCCTGGGCTACCTGCTCGACCTGATGGAGGAGGTCCAGGCGGACGTCGCCGCCCTCGACCGGTCCGCGCCGGAGCTGCCCTCCATCGGGGTGTCCGGCGAGATCCGGGTGCCGGCCGAGCGCCGGCAGGAGTTTCTGCACGACCTGCAGTCCACGCTGCGGGACCTGTTCACACGCTACGGCGGCGCCGAGGGGGACGCCTTCAAGCTCGCCGTTGCCTGCTACCCCAAGGGGGACGACCGTGAGTGATCTGTTGAAGCTGGGTGCCCGTCTCGCCGCGCCGGTCGAGGCCGTCCGGCGCGCCCTGACCGACCCGGCCGAGCTGCGCGTCTGGTTCGCCGAGCACGCCGAGGTGGAGCTGCCCCGACGGTACGAGTTCTGGGGCCGCTTCACGCCCGAGGGCGACGCGCCGCACCAGCGCCTGCTGCACGCCGACGACGACACGCTGCGCTTCGCCTGGCTGCTCGACGGGGTGGAGACCACCAGCGAGATAGCCCTGACGCCCGAGGGGCCGGGCAGCACCCTGCTGACTCTCACCCAGAGCCACTTCAACTTCGCCGAGGCGATGGACGGCAGCACCATCCGGGGGGTGCTCCAGACCTGGTGGAGCCTGTCGATCGCCAACCTCGCCGCGCACCTGGAGGGGCGCCCGCTGCTGCCGAAGACCGACTTCACCTCCGCCGACCTGCGCGGCGAGCTGCTGATCGGCGCGCCGGTCGAGCGGGTCTGGCAGTCGCTGACCGACTCCGCCCAGGCCAGCGCCTGGTTCGGCTACCCGATCGGCATCGAGCCCTGGGTCGGCGGCCGGTACGCCATGGGCGGCTTCGAGGCCGGGTACGCGGCCAAGGTGGTCGACCTGGAGCCCGGCCACCGGATGTCCGTCGACTGGGGACCGACCGGCATCAGCACGTGGGAGCTGGCCGAGTCCGACGGGAAGACCAAGCTGACCTTCGTGCAGAGCGGCTTCGACGAGGGCAACCCGCCGTACGCGGCCTGGAGCGGGTCGGTGGCCGGCCTGTCCGAGCTGCGCCGCTACCACGAGATGGCCGACTGGCAGCCGATCTGGGTGCTGGAGGAGCTTCCGGCCGGCGCCTGACCGTCCGGCCGTCTCTACCGGCGCGGGCCGCACCCCCTCGTGGATTTGGTGCGGCCCGCGCCGTCCGTGCAGCCCGAGCCGGCGCGACCCCTGCCGCGTCGACCGGCGGTCGTCTGGCGGGATGCCGCTCCGGGGTGCTCGTGCTTGTGCGGGGGTGCCCGCCCGAGCTTGTCAGGCGGGATGGGCTGATCGGGTGTGGCCGGGCGGCAAGGGCGCTGTCGGCGCCCTTTCGAGCTGATGACGCAAACGATTCATCCGCCACCGGCACCGGTACCGGCTCCGGCTCCGGCATCGGCATCGGCATCGGCATCGGCACCGGCATCGGCACCGCCTCCGGCATCGGCACCGCCCCCGGCATCGGCACCGCCTCCGGCACCGCCACCGGCGCCGGCGCCAGCGCCGGGCGGCCCGCGGTGTGGTCGCCTCGCTAGCCCGATTCGTTTACGTCATCAGCTCGAAAGGGCTCGCACACCCCATGCCATGGTGGCGGCGGGCTGGTGACGCCTGCCCCTGAGGCCGCCCAACAGGTGTGCCTGGGCCGCTGCTGGTCGATCACCACGGCCGCCCGGCCGGCAGGCACCTGCGCGCTGGTCGGACCGCCGGCCGTCCCGCCGGTGCCCACCGACCCCGAACCCGGTGGGTGTCGGCGGGACGGGCCCGCGCGGTCAGCGGTCCAGCTCGCCCGCGCGGCGCAGCAGCGCCCGGCGTTCCGGCTCGGAGCCGACCAGGTCGGCGGCGGCGCGGAACAGCGCGGCGGCGCGTACCGGGTCGCCGTGGCGGGCGGTCAGCTCGGCCTGCGCGGCGAGCGCCGGCGGGTAGCCGTCGAGCGCGCCGCCCGCGCGGGCCTCGGCGATCAGGGCCAGCCCCGCCGCCGGCCCGTGGGCGTAGCCGTGTGCCACCGCCCGGTTCAGCCGGATCACCGGGGTGGGCCGGATCCGGGCCAGCTCGTCGTAGCAGCCGGCGATGGCGACCCAGTCGGTGTCGGCGGCGGTCGGGGCGGTGGCGTGCGCGGCGGCGATCCGGGCCTGGAGCGCGTACGGGCCGTGGCCGGCGCGGTCCAGGGCGGCGAGTCCCTCGGCGATGGCGGCGTAATCCCAGCGGGAGCGGTCCTGCTCGTCGAGGGTGAGCAGGTCACCGGCCGGGTCACGGCGGGCGGCGCGGCGCGAGTTCTGGAACAGGAACAGGGCCAGCAGCCCGGCGACCTCCGGCTGGTCGGGCATCAGCCGGTCGAGCAGCCGGGCCAGCCGGATCGCCTCGTCGGCGAAGGCGGGTTCGCCGTCGGCGTCGTACCCGCGGGTGAAGAGCAGGTAGAGCACGGCCAGGACGCCCGGCAGCCGCTCGACCAGCGCGGGCCCGGTCGGCACCCGGTAGGGGATGCCGGCCGTGGCGATCCTGGTCTTTGCCCGGGTGATCCGCCGGGTCATGGTGGACTCGCTGACCAGGAAGGCGCGGGCGATGTCGGCGGTGGGCACCCCGGCCACGGTGCGCAGGGTCAGGGCGACCCGCGCCTCCAGGGCCAGCGCCGGGTGGCAGCAGGTGAAGACGAGTCGCAGCCGGTCGTCCACCACGTCCTCCTCCGTCCCGGTCGGCGGTTCGGGATCGGTCAGCAGGGCCAGGTCCCGCAGCCTGCGCCGCTCCACCGCGGCGCGGCGCAGCACGTCCACGGCCCGGTTCCGGGCGGTCGTCATCAGCCAGCCGCCCGGATTGCCGGGCACGCCGTCGCGGGGCCACCGCTGAAGCGCCGAGGCCAGCGCCTCCTGGGCGCAGTCCTCGGCGAGCGTCCAGTCGCCGGTGACCCGGATCAACGCGGCGACGATCCGCGGGTACGCCTCGGCACCCGCGTCCGCCACCGCGTCCGCCGCGTCGACCACCCGCGTCAGTCCAGGCCGGCGAAGGGGCGCAGCTCGATCCGGCCGCCGTACGCCATCGGGTGGGCCCGGGCGACCTCGATCGCCTCGTCCAGGTCGGCGCACTCCAGGATGTCGAACCCGGCGATGACCTCCTTGGTCTCGGCGAACGGGCCGTCGCTGAGCAGCAGCTCGCCACCGCGTACCCGGACCGTGGTGGCCGCCGAGGGCGGCACCAGCACGTCGCCCGTCAGGCGCTGGCCGCTGGCGTCCCGCTCGGCCACCCACCGCTCGATGTCGGGCGCGGCGCTCGGGTCGGTGTCCGGCTCGGTGTCGGTGCAGACGAACATCATGAACTTCATCGGTCGGCGCTCCTCGGTGTCGTGGTCTCTCACCAGGGTGACGAACGCCGGACCCGGATCCGGACACCGACCGGCGAGAAATCTTCGCCGACGCACCGGTACGGCGGGTCCACCGGGTCGGGGCCGGACACGGGTGGATCATGTCATCGGCACCGCTCACCGGCGACGGAGTTACCGAGGAGGACCGCGATGCCCCGCGACGACTGGAAGGGCTTCGTCAACCAGATCCTCTACGGGTTGATCTTCACCGCCGAGCTGGACGACGCGGCCGCCGCCCGGATGGCCGAGGCGATGGTCGAACGCCGGTCGTTCGGCGCCGGTCCGCGCGTCTACGCCGCGGCGATCGCGCGGGCCCGGCGGCACCGCGGCCCGCTCACCGACGAGCTGCCCACCCCACACGGCGAGGAGCGGTTCCGGGAATTCCTGGAGCTGCTCGCCGTCCAGCTCGACGCCCGCCGGCCGTGGCGGCGAACCACTTCCTGAAAACGGGTGTGTGAGCCCCCTCCCGTGGGTACAGGCCGGCGATGTTCTTCATCTTCGGACTGCGCACGTCCGTCAACCGGTCCGGCGTGGTCACCGCGGTCTGTCGCAACTGCGGCAACCGGGCCGCGCAGGTGATCACCCGCCGGTCGACGAAGTTCACCCTCTTCTTCATTCCGCTGATTCCGGTCCGCACCCGCTACGTGCAGCAGTGCTCGTTCTGCGGGGCCGAGTACGGCATCTCCAAGGACGAGGCCCGCAGCCTCCCGGTCGGCTGACCCGGCGATGGCCCGCTTCCTCTGCTGGCTGATCGGCCGGCAACCGGTTGTGCCGGCTCCCGCGCCGGTGCACACCGTCTCCCGTCCGCCCTGCACCCCGGGCCGTCGCCGGCACCGCCGCCGCAGCCGGCCGCTGGCCGGGGCCCGCTCGCCCCGCTCACCCTGGAACCGATCCGCCGAGCGCTGACCATGTGATCTTCCGCCCGTATCGGATGCCTGCTGACCTCCGCGTCTTAGGCTGGGGCCGCCGTCCGAACGGGGAGAATCTTTGCGTAACCACCCGGCCGTCGTGCTGGTCGCCGTCCTGCTGTCCACCCTCTCGCTGCCGGTCTCGCTGACCGGCGCGTCGGTCGCGCTGCCGGACATCGGGCGGGACCTCGACGCCGGACTGGCCGGCGTGCAGTGGGTGGTGAACGGCTACAACGCCACCTTCGCCAGCTTCATGCTGGCCACCGGGGCGCTGGCGGACCTGCTCGGCCGGCGCCGGGTCTTCGCCACCGGCGTCGCGATCTTCGCCGGCTCCGGGCTGCTCGCCTCGGTCGCCGGGAACATCGTGCTGCTCGACCTGCTGCGCGCGCTGGCCGGCGTCGGCGCGGCCGCCGCCGCGACCAGCGCCTCCGCCCTGCTGGCCCACGCCTTCCCGGGCCGGGCCCGTGCCCGGGTGTTCAGCATCTTCGGTACGACCATCGGCGTCGGCCTCGCCTTCGGGCCCTCCATCGCCGGCCTGCTGATCTCCGCGTTCGGCTGGCGGGCGGTCTTCGCCGCGCCGGCGCTGGCCGCCGTGGCGGTGCTGGCGCTCACCCCGCTGCTGCCCGAGTCCCGCCAGCCGCACGCCGGGCGGATCGACTGGCCCGGAACGGTCACCTTCACCGCCGCGCTGCTGCTGCTCATCTTCGGTTTCGTGCAGGGCCCCGAGCTGGGCTGGTCCGCCCCGGTGATCGTGGCGGCCTTCGCCGCGGCGGTCGCCCTGCTGGTGGCCTTCGTCCGGGTGGAACGCCGGCGGCCCGAGCCGATGTTCGACCTGGCCCTGCTGGCGAGCCCCCGCTTCCTCGGCATCTGCCTGGCGGCGGCCACCATCGTCGCGGTGCTGGTGCCACTGCTGGTCTACCTGCCGTCGTACCTGACCACGGTGGTCGGGATGAGCCCCGGCGCCGCCGGCGCGACGCTCATCCTGCTGACCGCGCCGACGCTGGTGCTGCCGTTGCTCAGCGGTGCCCTGACCCGGCTGGTGCCGGCCCCGGCGGTGATCGTCACCTCGGTGGCGATGGTCGCGGTGGGCGCCGCCTGGGCCACCGTGCTCGCCCCGGACAGCGGTACGGCCGCCCTGGCCGGCCCGCTGCTGACGATCGGCGTCGGGGTGGGGTTGTCGATCGGCCTGCTCGACGCCATGGCGATCGGCAGCGTCGCCGCGCACCGGGCGGCCACCGGCGCCGGGATGATCAACACGGCTCGGCTGGCCAGCGAGACGGTCGCCATCGCGGTGGTCGGCGCGGTGCTGGCCAGCACCACCGCCGGCCGGCTCGCCGATCCCGGCTTCACCGGCGGCCTGCACACCGTGCTCTGGGCGATGGCCGCCGTGGCCCTGCTCGCCGCGGTGGCGACCGCCGTGCTGGTCCGCCGGGCCCGCGTCCCGGCCGAACCGGCGCTGAGCGCCTATCCTGGCGGATCGTGACGAGCACCGCGCAGCGCCTGGCCGCGATCCGCGGCGACCTGCCTCCGAAACGGCACAACGCCCGGACCATCGCCGCGCTCACCGGCAACCCGGGCTGCGCCCGCCGGGCGGTGCTGGACGGTGCCGGGGTGGACAAGCCGAGGCTGGCGGAGGCGATCGGCTTCCCGGCCCGCTTCGGGCAGTCGCGGTTCGCCATCACCCGGGGCAACGCCTTCGAGGCGCAGGTGAAGGCCGACGGCGGGGCGGAGCTGCTGCGGCTGGTCGCCGAGCGGCTCGGCGTACCGGTGCCGGAGCGGGCCGGCTGGACGGACCTGGGCGGCGCGGACGACCTGCCGGACCGGCACGAGCGGTCCCGCCGGGCGCTGACCACCCAGGGGCCCGAGGCGGCGCTCTTCGACCACCCGTTGCTCGGGCTGGACGTCGCCGGCCAGCGGGTGCACCTGGAGCCCGACCTGGTCGCCGCCCGACTCGGTGGCCGGTTCCACGTGGTGGAGATCAAGTCGTTCCCGGTGGTCGACGGGCAGGCCGACCCGGCGAAGGTGGCCGCCGCGGCCATCCAGTCCGCCGTCTACGTGCTGGCGCTGCGCGAGCTGCTCGCCGCCGAGGGGCACCCCGAGGAGCTGGTCTCGCACGACGTGGTGCTGATCTGCCCGCGCGACTTCGGCAACCGACCGGTGGCCAGCCTGCTCGACGTCCGCAAGCAGCTGCTGGTGCTGCGCCGGCAGCTCGACCGGATGGCGAAGCTGGACGCGCTGCTCGACACCGTGCCGGCGGACTTCACCGCCGACCCGACCGCCGACCCGGCGACGCTGGCGGCCGGCCTGCGCACGGTGCCGGCCCGCTACGCGCCGGAGTGCCTGGCCAGTTGCGAGCTGGCGTACTTCTGCCGCAACGAGGCGGGCGGGCACACCGGGGCGCTGGGCCGGCCGGTCCGCGAGGCGCTGGGCGGCGTCGCCACCGTCGCCGAGGTGCTGGCGCTGGCGACCGGCGAGCGCGCCCCCGAGCCCGAGCAGGAGGAGGCCGCCGCGCTGCTGCGGGCCGCCGCCCGGCTGCGCGCCGACGCCCTCGCCGGAAACTCCGCATGAGTACGCCCCGCGCCCGCCGCGCGCCGGCCGCCCCGATCCGGCGGACCGCATGAGTACGCTCCGGGCTCTCGCCAGGGCGCAGGCGCTGGCCGCCGGGGTGGCCCAGCCGGTCGCCACCGTCCGGCACCTGCACCTGTCCGAGCGCCCGCTGGTGGTGGTGCCGCTGGCCATGGCCGGCGAGGCGAACGCGCCACTGGCGGCGCTGGTCGGCGCGGCCCCCGACGAGGCGCGGCTGCTGATCGTGCCGCAGCCCCGCAACCGGGACCAACGCTTCCGCTTCGCCGCCGAGCTGGCCGCCACCGTGCTGCCGTACCTCGACGAGTTCCGCGACGTCACCGAGGCGGTGCCGATCGACCGGGGCCGCGACGTCCGGCACCGGTACGTCGACGCGCCGCAGCTGCTGGTGCCGAACCCGGCCGGGATCACCTTCCTGCGGCTGCTGGGCCGCTCCACCCGGTTCCGCCGCCCGGACGGCGACTATCCGGTGCACCCGTCGGTGCCGCTGCTCGGCCGCTGGCTGACCTTCTTCACCGAGCGGGCCGAGCACCCCGGCTCGTCGGCGCTGGTGGCGATGACCGACGCGCTGAGCCTGCACTGGGCCACCGGCCAGAGCGTGGTGGAGGACCTGCACCTGCCGGCGCTGCTCGGCTGGATCGATCCGCCGGCCGGCATGACCGGGGCGCAGGCGGCCGCCCGGGCCGAGGACCCGACGGTCTGTCCGCCCGCCGGCCCGGCCACCGACCCGGAGTTCGACAACCGGGTGCTCGCCCCGGCCGTCGCCGCGTACGCCGACGCGGGGGACGACCCGGTGGCGCGCGGCGCGGCGTACGCGGAGCTGGAGCGGGTGCTGCGCGACCAGCTGGCGCCCACCTGGGAGCTGATGTGGCGCGGCGTCGGGCTGCTGCGGACCCTGCCGCCCGGGGCCCGGGTGGCCGGCCGCTGGGACGGCGACAAGGATGCCTTCACCGGCCACGCCGAACACGTCGACGCCGGCGGCGGCCCGCAGCCACGGCGCGACGGTGCGGTGGTGGCCGCCCAGCGGCTGCACCGGCTGGAACGCGCCCTGACCACGTACGCGGTGCAGCGCGCCTACGACGACCCGCTGGTGATGGCCGAGCACCGGCTGACCGGGGAGGCGTTCGTCGGGGACGTGACGCTGGCCGACCCGAAGCGGGTCGACGACACCGGGAAGCGGCCGGTGCTGCGCCCCCGGATCCAGCTCGTCACCACCGAACCGGTGCTGGTGCCGGTCGGCACGACGCTCCACTCGCCGGCCCGGCCGACGCAGAAGGCCAGGGTGGTCTTCCTGACCCCGGCGGCGGACGGCAAGACCGAGGTGGTGCTGGAGCTCTCCGGCGCGATGGGCCGGGGGCTGACCGCCGCGCCGGGCAGCGTGCCGGAGGTGGGGGAGCGGCTCTGCTACACCACCCTGTCCGAGGCGTTCCTGCCCGCCGGGGCGTTCCCGACGCCGGAGGAGACCCCGTGGACGCACGGCGGCCCGCCGCCCACCCGCGCCGACGACGCGCCCGCCCCGAGCGACGCCGACCCCGCCGAGGACTGGGCCTGAGCAGCCGCGGCCCGGGCACCGCCACCGTTTACGCGCCCGGCCCGGGCACCGCCACCGTTTACGCGCTCCGCCCGGGCACCGCCACCGTCCACGGGCCCGGGCCGGCAGACGGCTGACCGCCGCGACGCCCCGCGTCCCTTTTGGCCGGACAGCTCGTCGCGCCCGCCGTCGCGCCGGTCTGACCGTCCTGGACGGACGGTCCTCCCTGGGTCCATCGGCCCTGGCGAGGTGCCCCGGTGCTGGCTAGGCTGCGATGGTTCGCCGCCCGTGACCGGTCCTCACCGTCGAGGTGCGCACAGGAGAGAGAGCCGGAGCGACCATCGTGCTGCCCGATGACGCCCGCCGAGAGGCCGTCGCGCCGCCCCGCTCGACCCGCGCCCGGCGGGTCGGCGCGGTTGCCGCGGCGCTGGTCGTCCTCGTCGAGGCGGTCTGGCTGGCCGCCGCGCTGCCCGGCGCCGCCCTAGCCGGCGACGTCGGCGCGATCACGGTGGCCGGATGGTCGGCCGTCGCCTGCGTCGGCGCGGCCCGCCGTGATCCCGCGACGCTGCGCCGGTTCTGGACGCTGCTGGCGGTCACCATGGCCCTCGCCGCCGCCGGCCGTACCCTGTGGACCGTTCAGCGCCTCGGCAACGAGACCCTGCCGCACACCCCGCTGATCGGTGCCATCTTCACCGCCGGCATCCTCACCGGCACCACGGCCCTGCTCTGCTCGCTCGCCGCCCCGCGCAGCGCGGTGGGCCGGGCCCGCACCCTGCTCGACGGGGTGATCGTCGCGCTGGCCCTGATCCCGATCGGCTGGGTGGTGGTGTTCCAGGACATCGCCGACGCCGACCTGGCCGATCCGCTGCGCACCTTCGGCCTGCTCTACCCGATGCTCGACCTGATGCAGCTGACCATCCTGGTGGCGGTGGCCGGCCCGTCCCGCCCGATCTGGCGGCCGCTGACCCTGATCGGCGCGAGCCTGGCCACCCGTGCCGGCGCCGACGCGGTCTACGTCTCGCTCGTCGCGCACGGCACCTACGCCCCCGGGCACGTGATCGACGTCTGCTGGCCGCTGAGCTACCTGCTGATCGGCGTGGCGACCACGTACCCGCCGCCGCCGGCCGGCGAGGGCGGCGACGAGGGCATCGAGTCGCCGTTGCCACCCTGGTGGCGGGTCGCCCTGCCGTACCTGCCGGTGGGCGGGGCGATCATCGCGGTGGTGCTCGCCCGGCACCCCACCGGGCAGACCCCGCACCTGGTCTTCATCGGCATGATGGCGCTGCTCGGCGCTCTGGCGCTGCGGCAGGGGCTGGCCGCCAACGAGAACCTCCGCCTGGTGGCGCGGCTGCGCCGGCTCGCCTACGCCGACCAGCTCACCGGCCTGCCCAACCGGCTGATGTTCAACCGGCGGCTGCGCCGGGCGCTGCGCGACGGGCCGCCGGTCGCCGTCCTGCTGCTCGACCTGGACGGGTTCAAGCAGGTCAACGACCGGTTCGGGCACGCCACCGGGGACAGCCTGCTGACCACCATCGCCGACCGGATGCGGGACGCGGTCGGCGACGACGGCACCATCGCCCGGCTCGGCGGGGACGAGTTCGCCGTGCTGGTCGACGGGGACCGCCCGGTCGCGCCGGAACGGCTCGCCGAGCGGCTGCTTGCCGCCCTGCAACCCTCCGCGGGCGAGGAGGACGTCGGCATCCACCCGTCGGCCAGCATCGGCATCGCCGAGTACGGCCCGCAGCACGCCTCCCACACCGACCTGCTGCGCGACGCCGACATCGCGATGTACGCGGCCAAGGCCGCCGGGAAGTCGGCGTACCGGACCTGCACGCCGGGGCTGCGCGAGTCGGCGGTGACCCGGGCGGAGCTGATCGCCGACCTGCGCCGGGCCGTCGACGAGCAGCAGCTGCACCTCGACTACCAGCCGATCGTCGACCTGGCCACCGGCGCGGTCCGCAGCGCCGAGGCGCTGGTCCGCTGGCGGCATCCCCGGCTGGGGCTGCTCGGGCCGGCCGCGTTCCTGCCGCTGGCCGAGGAGACCGGCCTGATCGTGCCGATCGACCGCTGGGTGATCCACGAGGCCTGCCGGGCCGCCGCGACCTGGCGGGAACGGGCGCCGGAGGCCACCGTGGCGGTGAACATCGCCGCCGCCCACCTGCGCCGGCCGGACCTGATCGCCACCGTCACCGCGGCCACCGCGAGCGCCGGGCTGGCCCCCCGCGCGCTGACCCTGGAGCTGACCGAGTCGGCGCTGATCGACGGCAGCGAGGCGGTGCTGGAGCGGCTGGGCCAGCTGCGCGAGCTGGGCATCCGGATCGCCATCGACGACTTCGGCACCGGCTACTCGTCGCTGAGCTACCTGCACCGCATCCCGGCCACCGAGCTGAAGATCGATCGGTCGTTCGTCTCCCGGCTCGACACCGACACCCGCGCGTACGCGACGGTGGAGATGGTGACCCGGCTGGCCGGCGCGTTCGACCTGGCGGTGGTGGCCGAGGGGGTGGAGACCGAGGAGCAGCACGCGGCGGTCACCGCGATCGGCTGCGTGCACGGGCAGGGCTACCGCTACGGCCGCCCCGGCCGCCTGGCCGACCTGCGCCCGGCCTCCGCCCCGGTCTGACCCCGCCCCGGACGCCCCCGGCCGCTCCACCCCCTCGGAGGCCGGGGGCGTTCGGGTGTGCCGCCGCGCCGATCCCCGGCGAGGGTGTGACGCGGCGCGCAGAATCGGGCTTGACCCTCACGCAACGGCAGGCGGGAGCCTTGGTCGCGGAAGGGAGGGAAACCATGGCGTACACGGTGGGTCAGGTGGCGAAGGCGGCCCGGGTGACGGTCCGGACGCTGCACCATTACGACGAGATCGGGCTGCTGTCGCCCAGCGGACGCACCGCGGCGGGCTACCGCCGCTACGACGACGCGGACCTGGAGCGCCTGCAGCACATCCGGTTCTACCGGGAGCTGGGGTTCCCGCTGGAGGAGATCGCGGCGATCCTCGACGACCCGACCGCCGACCCGGCGGCGCACCTGCGCCGGCAGCACGAGCTGCTCAGCGGGCGGATCGGGAAGCTCCAGGAGATGGTCACCGCGATCGAGCTCGCGATGGAGGCGAGAAGAATGAACATCAATCTGACCCCGGAGGAGCGGTTCGAGGTCTTCGGGGACTTCGACCCGGACGCGCACGCCGAGGAGGCGGAGCAGCGCTGGGGCGGCACCGACGCGTACCGGGAGTCGAACCGGCGGGCGGCCAGCTACTCGAAGGAGGACTGGCTGCGCAACAAGGCCGAGAACGAGGACTGGGGGCGGCGGTTCGTCGAGGTGATGGCGTCCGGGGCGGCGGCGGACTCGCCGGAGGCGATGGCGCTGGCCGAGGAGCACCGGCAGCTGATCGGCCGCTGGTTCTACGACTGCTCCTACGAGATCCACACCGGGCTGGCCGACATGTACCTGGCGGATCCGCGGTTCACCGCGCACTACGAGGCGATCGCGCCGGGGATGGCCGCGTACCTGAACGAGGCGATCCACGCCAACGCGATCACGCGCGCCTGAGCCGGTGTGGGCGGTGCGGGTGCCGCCTGGCGGGCATATTGGTGCCTGTCAGGCGGACCGCCCCACCACACCACCGGAGGTCACCGTGCTCATCGTCGCGGGCAGTCTCTACGTCGACCCGGCCGGGCGGGACGCCTACCTGGCGTCCTGCGCCGAGGTCGTCCGGCAGGCGCGCTCGGCGCCCGGCTGCATCGACTTCGCGATCAGCGCCGACCTGGTGGAGCCGGGCCGGATCAACGTCTACGAGCGCTGGGACACCGACGACCAACTGCTCGCCTTCCGCGGTTCCGGCCCGGCGGAGGAGCAGGTGGCGGCGATCCTCGGCGCCGAGGTGCACCGCTACCGCATCTCCGCCGTCGAAGCCCCCTGACCGCCGCCCGCCCGCCCGCGGGCTCACTGGCTCACCTACCGCCGCCCGTCGGGTCACGGGCCGCCGACCGCCGCCCGCCGGCTCACGGGCCGACGACGTAGTCGTAGACGGTGCGGGCGAGTCGACGCACGGTTTCGCTGCCGCTGTCGTACGGGCCGGCGGTGAGGAAGGCGACCGCCGTCTCCGCGCCGGGGACCAGGTAGTAGCCGACGTCGTGCGAGGCGTCCGGCAGGTCGCCGGTCTTGTGCGCCACCGGGGTGCCGGGCGGCAGCGCGGCGGGGATCTTGCTGTTCAGGGTCTGCTCGCGCATGAATCCGATCATCAGGTCGCGGGAGGCCCGGGTGAGGATCCGGGCGTCCCACACCGCGCCGAGCAGCGAGACGACGTCGTCCGGGCTGGTGTAGTTCTCCTCGCCCCGGGCGGCGGCCTCGGTGTCGAGCATCTTGCGGGCGAGGATGGTCTCCCGCTGGTTCATCGAGTCGATCAGCGCGTTGACCGGCGCGAACCGGCCGAGCTGGTCGATCAGCACGTTCGCGGCCGTGTTGTCGCTGTACTCGATCATGTATTCGGCGAGCTTGTGCAGGCTCGCCACCTGCGGGATCTGCTCGAACTGCAACTGGCCCGTGCCGCCGACCACGTCCGCGGCGGTCACCAGCACGCCCTGGTCCAGCGACACCTGCCCGCAGTCCACCCGGCGCAGCAGCTCCACCAGGATCCACAGCTTGATCACGCTGGCCGCCTTCGGGCGCAGCGTGCCGTTGACCGAGACCTGCTGCTGGCCGTACCGGCCGGAGAGGTCGCGGACGGTGACGCCGGCCGGGTTGGCGGTGGCGGCGTCGACGACCTGCCGGAGCTGCCCAGCGAGGGGGAGCAGTGCCCGGCCGGCCGCCGGGTCGGTGGGCGGCAGCGGGTCGGTGACCACCTCGCCGACCTGCCAGTCGGGCCGGGTGTGGGGGCGGAACAGCACGACCACGCCCTCGGCCCGGCCGACCAGCGGGATGTCGTACCGGTAGCTCGTACCGCCGATCGTGACCTGGCCGCTCGCGGACCGGGCGGTGACCCGCATGCCCGGGTCGGCGACCCGGCCGGTGTCGCGGTCGCAGGCTCGGTAGCGGACCGTGCGCGCGGCCGCGTCGACCGAGAAGACCCCGCCGGGAAAGGCCAGCCAGGCCAGCGGGTTGGCCGGCGGCCGCGACCCCGCCCCCGGCCCGCCGTCCGCGACGGCCGGACCCGACCCCCCGACCACCGCCAGCACCGCCGCCACCAGCACCGCCACCAGCTTCGAACCGGGTACGCGCCGCGCGGAAGATGAGGCCCACTTGTCTGTTCTGTTCACCTTCGCACCGTAAGCGAAGGTCACCCCCGCCCCGCCACCCCGAAGTGCCCCGTCACCCGTCCGGGCGGCCCTCGCGGATCACGCCTCGGTGATCAAGAAGTTTGCGTCGGGGAAGGGCGCCTCCCCGACGCAAACCTCTTGATCACTTCCCGGTGGGCCGCTACAGGAGGAGGTCGAGGACGAGGACGCCGAGGAAGCCGACCACCGAGATGATCGTCTCCATCACCGACCAGCTCTTGATGGTCTGTCCGACCGTCAGTCCGAAGTACTCCTTGACCAGCCAGAAGCCCGCGTCGTTGACGTGCGAGAAGAACAGCGACCCGCAGCCGATGGCCAGCGCCAGCAGCGCCACCTCCGGTCCCTGGAGGGTCTCCGCCAGCGGCGCGACGATGCCGGCGGCGGTGATGGTGGCGACGGTGGCCGAGCCGGTCGCCACCCGGATGCCGACGGCCACCAGCCAGCCCAGCAGCAGCGGCGAGAGGTTCGCGCCCTCGGCCGCGTCCGCGACCAGGTTCCCCACGCCGGCGTCGACCAGCACCTGCTTGAAACCGCCACCGGCGGCGACGATCAGCAGGATGCCGGCGATCGGCGGCAGCGACCCGCCGAGGAAGCCCGAGACCTGCGAGCGGCTGAAACCGGTCCGGTAGCCGAGGAAGATCATGGCGAAGATGACGCCGGCGAGCAGCGCGACGATCGGGGTGCCGACGATGTCCAGCGCCTTGCGGCCGGCGGTGCCCTCGTCGAGGGTCAGCTCGCCGATCGCCCGCAGCAGCATCAGCACCACCGGCAGCAGGACGGTGATGACCGCGGCCCACAGGGCCGGCGCGCGGCGCGCCCGTACCCGCTCGGTGGCGGCCTCGTCGATCGGCTGCCCCGGGCGGCCGGCGCCGGGGTTGGCCAGGTCGTCCTCGGTGACCAGGTCGCCGTCGGCGTCGAGCGGGCCGCGACCGGTGGCCGCCGGACCCCGCCCGCCGGCGAGCGCGACCGGTCGCCGGGTGGGCAGCAACGCCTCCGGGGCGGTGGCGGGCACGTAGCGGGCGATGAAGTTGCCGAAGATCGGACCGGCGACGATCACCGTCGGGATGGCGACCAGCAGTCCCAGCGCGAGGGTCTGGCCTAGGTTGGCGCCGAGGGCGTCGATCGCGACCAGCGGGCCCGGGTGCGGCGGCACCAGGCCGTGCAGCACCGACAGGCCGGCCAGCGCCGGGATGCCGATCTTCATCAGCGGTACGTCGGTGCGCAGCGAGACCAGCAGCACGATCGGTACCAGCAGCACGACGCCGACCTCGAAGAAGAGCGGCAGCCCGATGAGGGCGGCGACCCCGGCCATCGCCCAGGGCAGCGCCGTGCCGGAGACCCGGCCGACCACCCGTTCGACGATGCTGTCCGCGCCGCCGGACTCGGCGAGCAGGCCACCGATCATGGCCCCGAGCGCGATCAGCAGGCCGACCCCGCCCACTGTGGAGCCGACGCCGCCGCTGAACGAGGTGACGATCTTGTCCGGGGCCACGCCGGCGACCACGCCGAGCACCGCCGCGCCGAGGATCAGCGACAGGAACGGGTGGACCTTGCCCCAGGCGATCAGGAGCACCACCGCAGCGATGCCCAGCAGGGCCGCGACGATCAGTTGGGCGTCACCGGCGTCGGTGAGCTCGGCCGGTGCGGCGAGGAGAGTGGTCACGGCAATCACGACCTTCGGACGGCGTCCGGTCCCGCGCGGGACGGGCGATCACATGGGTGCGGGGGTGGGTGACGGCTCCGGCGGCAGGCTCGGGGCCAGCCGTCGCAGCGACGCGAAGGTCGGGACCAGCGCGTCGTACAGCTCGGAGAAGAGCGGAAGCAGCGCGGCGTAGGTGGCGGCGGCGGAAGGATCGGGGCGTACCGTCTCGTCGATCTCCACCAGGTCGGCGGCGACGTCGATGGACGGGATCAGCCCGAGCGCCTGCATGCCGAGCAGCGCCGCGCCGAAGCTGGAGCCCTCGTGCACGGCGGGGAAGCGCACCGGCATGCCGAGCGCGTCGGCGAGGATCTGCCGCCACAGCGGGCTGCGCGCGAAGCCGCCGCTGGCCCGGATCTCGCGTACCTCGTTGCCGGCCGCCCGCACCGAGGCCAGCACCAGGGCGAGCTGCTGGCACACCCCCTCCAGCGCCGCCCGGACCAGATGCTCGCGGCGGTGGCCGTGGGTCAGCCCGACGTACGCTCCGCGCGGCAGCGCGCTCCAGTGCGGCGCCCGCTCGCTGAGCAGGTACGGCAGCATGATCAGCCCACCGGAGCCGACCGGTGCCCGCTCGGCCAGCGCCAGCAGCTCCTCCTCGGAGTCCTCGCCCAGCTCCGGAGCCAGCGCGTCGCCGGCCCACTGGAGCACGATGCCGCCGTTGTTGATCGCGCCGCCGACCACCCAGCGGTCCTCGGTCAGCGCGTAGCAGAACACCCCGCCGAGCGGATCGACGGCCGGCCGCTCCACGGCCACCCGCATCGCCCCGGAGGTGCCGATCGAACAGGCCACCACGCCCGGCCGGACCGCCCCCAGGCCGAGGTTGGCCAGCGGGCCGTCGCCCGCGCCGACCACCACCGGGGTGTCGGCGGGCAGCCCGGTCGCCACGGCCGCCTCGGCGGTGAGGCCGGGCAGCACCGTGGTGGTCGAGACCAGCTGCGGCAGCTGCTCCTCGACGATGCCGGCGATGCCCAGCGCCTCCGCGTCCCAGACGAGGTGGTGGATGTCCATCAGCCCGGTGGCCGAGGCCACCGAGTGGTCGGTCACCAGCGCGTCGGTCAGGCGCAGCAGCACGTAGTCCTTGATGCCGACCCAGTGCGCGACCCGCTGGAAGATCATCGGCTCCTGCTCGGCGAACCAGACCAGCTTCGGCAGCGGCGCCATCGGGTGCACCGGCGTGCCGGTACGCCGGTGCAGCGCCAGCCCCGGCGGGGCGGCCCGCAACCGCTCGGCCTGCGCGCTGGACCGGGAATCCGCCCAGGTCACCGACGGGGTCAACGGGACGCCCTCGGCGTCCAGGCCGATCAGGCTGTGCATGGCGGTGCTGAACGACAGGCCCGCCACCGGCCCGGGCAGCTCACCGGCCACGGTACGGACGCACTCGACGACCGCGTCGAAGATGGTCGACGGATCCTGTTCCGCCCAGCCCGGGTGCGGCTCGTCCAGCGGATAGCCCACGGAATGGTGGCCGAGCTGCTCGCCTTCGGTGTCGTAGGCGACCACCTTGGTGCTGGTGGTGCCGATGTCGACGCCGAGCACGACCCTGTCGCTCACGGCCCACCTCCGCGCCACGATGCCGGGTGGCCCCGTCGCCGTCCGGCTGGGGCTGACGTTACCGACGGTTCGGGCACCCCGCATGGCGCACGAGATGATCCCGGACGGGACTGGCTCAACGGCGGTGACGAGGTGATCGCGCCGACCATCCGGGTGCCCGTGCCAGTCTGATCACGCCGGAGAAGGGAACGTTGATGGCCGTCGTCGTACTGCCCGAGATCGACCGGGAGCTGCGGGAGTCGCAGAGCCTGCTGATCGAGGTCCGGTCCGACGACGGCCAGCTCCCCTCGGCCGTGGCGGCGCTACGTCAGGCGCTGCTGCGGCTGACCGGCACCGGCCCGGACGGGCAGCCGGAGGGCGTCGCGTTCCTCCCGCCGCCGGTGCCCCTGCCGGGGGCGCAGCTCCTCCTGGTCGACTTCGGTTCCCTCCCGGACGAGCAGGTGCTCGCCGTCCCGCGGCTGCTCGCCGAGCACCTGGGCGACGGCGGCGTACGCGATGCCGTGATCTCGCTGGCGGAGCCCGCGGAGCTCGACGAGTTGGCGGGCTTCGGGACGGCGGCGCGGGCCTACCTGGCCGGACCGGTCGGGGCGCCGTTCGGGCCCGCGCCGTCCCGACCGCCGGTGCCGCTGCTCGACGTCGCGGTCGACTGGCTGCACGCCGCCCGGAATCCGACGGCCGACCTCGCCGCCGTCGTCCTCGGGGTGCGGACACCGGTGCCGGCGCGGTCCCTGCGCCCGGTGGCGGAGGCCGTGCTCACCACACCGGGCGGCGCGACCACGGTGACCCTGGTGGCCGGCGGCCCCGCCACCGGCCTGGTGGCGGCGAGCGTCGGTGCCGCCCACGGCAACGGGCTGCCCGCGGCGACCCTGACCGTGGCACCGGCACCGGATGACCGGGCCGAGCTGACCCGCCGGATGCGGCAGCTGCGCGACAGCGTCCGCGCCCACGCCGAGCTGCTGGTCTGGGCGGGTGTCGACGCCGAGCCGGACACCCGCCTGGTGCTGCGGCACGACTGGGTGCCGCGAATCGACCGCGGACCGTCGCGACCGGACGTCGCGCCACTGGCCGACGTCCTGGTACCCGACGCCATGTGGCACCAGCTTCTCTCGCCCGGCCACCTGGAGCGGCTCGGCGGACTGCCGGAGGGCGCGGTGGGGTTGCCCGGCGGTCGGGCCGAGCTGACCATCGGCGAGCCGGAGCAATGGCTCCCCGGGCACCCGGACGGCGCCGCCGTCCGGGAACACGGCCGGCGGATCCTCGCCCCCTGCCTGGTGGGCGCGGCGCAGGCGGTCGCCATGGCCGCCGATCGGCTGCGCCGGTTCAGGGCAGGGTGACCCGCGCCGCCGTCCCGACGCCGAACGTGAATCGACGCAGCGCATCCGCCAATCGTCCGGATTGGTCCCCCGATCGGGTGGTTCGCGCGCTTCGGCGTGTCCGCCGGACTCGCCGCCACCGTTGATCCGGATGACACCCCGGTTGGTGGCTCGCGCGGCGAAGGAGTCGGCGTGGCAGATACTGATTCGACGGGTTCCACCTGGCGTTACACCTGGGCGCGCAAGCAGAACGAGCGCCGGCAGCGGGCATACCGCGAAGCCGAGCGCGCGTGGCGACAGCGCGACGACGAGCTGCGGCGACTGCGTACCCTCGCCGTCGACCTGCGCGGCTCGGTCGCGGCCGGCCACGGCCTGCCCCTGGAACTCGCCCCCGGCGAGGTGGTCTTCTGGGCGCTGCCCGCCGCGCAACTGGTCGAGGTCCGGCACACCACGGTGCTGCCCGCACCCGACCTGACCGTCGAGCCGCTGCCGGCGCCGCTGCGCCACCGGCTCCCCGACGGCGTCCGGGCCACCGACGCCGGCGTGGCCGTGATCACCAACCGCCGGCTGGTGCTGCTCGGCGGGCGCGGCCGGCGCGACTGGGCGTACGGGAAGATGACCGGCCTGTCCCACGACCCGGCGGCCCCGGTGTCGCTGATCCAGGTCCTCGACCGGCGGCGCACCTGCGGCCTGCTGGTGCCGCCCACGGCGGCGGCCGAGTTCCGGTTCACCCTCACCCTGGCCTTCGCCGACGCCATCGAGCAGCGCGCGGCGGTGATCGCGCAGCTCGACGAGCTGATCGCCGAACACGAGCAGACCCGGCCCTTCCGGCCGGCGATCGCCACCCCCGGGCAGGCCCGGCTCGCCGGGCGCATCCCCGGCGGCCGGCGCACCGTCGCCGTCGCCGCCGCGCTCGCCCTGGTCGTGCCCGCGGTCCTCTTCGAGTCCGACCCACCGGTCAGCCCCGGCTCCGACGTCGCCGTCGCCGCCACGGTGGCCGCGCCCCGCGCCGTCGCGCCCTCGCCGTCCGCCGCGCCGAAGCCCCGCCGCTCGCCGGCCGCACCCGCACCGTCGGGCGAGCGGCGCTGCGGCGCCCCGACCAACCCCATGGGGTACGACTTCTGCGGCGGCAAGCGCGTCCGCCGGCCCGACCACCGGATCTGCGACTTCTTCGACTGCGCGCAGAACTTCTGGGCGGGGCGCGGCTACCTGGTGCAGTGCAAGGACGGCGCGGTCAGCCTCACCGGTGGGCGGCGCGACGCCTGCGCCGGGCACCGGGGCGTGCGGCGCACCGTGTTCAGCTGAAGTCGGGCAGGGTGAGCGTGCCGTCGTCGGCGAGCGGGAAGCCCGGGTTCCAGGCGATCTCCCAGACGTGACCGTCGGGGTCGGTGAAGAAGCCGGCGTAGCCGCCGTAGAAGGTCTCCGCCGCCGGGCGGGTGATCCGCGCGCCGGCCCGCTCCGCGGTGGCCAGCACCGCGTCGACCTCGGCGCGGGTACGGACGTTCTGCGCCAGCGTCAGGCTGCCCGGGCCGGTGTCCGGCACGCCCGCGTCGGCGGCCAGCTTGTCCCGGCCCCACAACACCAGGGCGAGGCCACCGGCCTGGAAGAAGACGGTCTCCTCGACCTCCTGGCCCCGCCAGCCGAGGCGCTCGTAGAACTCCCGGGCGCGCGGGAGGTCGGCGACGCCGAGGGTGATCAGGCTGATCCGCTGTTCCATGCCCCGGACCGTACCGCCGGGGACCGTCACGTTCTCCTACGGCGTTCCGTCAGGTCGGCATGAGGAGCTTCGTCCGGGCCGCCTGCGCCCTGCTCGGGTTGACCGCACTGGTGGTCGGAGGGTGGGCGCTGCGCCGACCGGACGGTTTCGCCGAGGCGGTCGACTTTCCCGGCAGCCACCACTTCGTCCACGACGTCGGCGCGTTTCAGCTGGGCATCGGGGTGACCCTGCTGCTCGCCGCGATCTGGGCCGACGCGCCGGCGGTCGCCCTGGCCGGCTACCTCGCTGGGGCGCTCGCGCACACCGGCACCCACCTCGCCGACCGGCACCTCGGCGGCAGCGCCGGCCAGACCTGGCTGGTCGGGCTCTCCGCCGCGCTGGCGGCGGCGGCGCTGGTGGCCCGGTGGCGCGAACTCGGCGGCGTGCTCGGCGCGGTCGAGGTCGGCGCGGCACCGGGGTGGGCGCCGTTCACCCGACAGAAGACCGTGCTGCTGACCAGCTTCCGCCGCGACGGCACCCCGGTCGGCACGGCGGTGAGCATCGCCGTCGACGGCGACCGGGCGTACGTGCGCAGCTTCGAGCGGGCCGGCAAGACCCGGCGCGTCCGCAACGGCCCCAGGGTCACCGTCGCCCCGTGCACCGCTCGCGGCCGACCGACCGGCCCTGCCGTCGGGGCCACCGCGCGTCGGCTCACCGGCGACGAGGAGCGGCTCGCCGCCGGGCTGCTGGTCGGCAAGTACCCCGTGCTGCACGGCGTGCTCGTGCCGCTGGCGCACCGCCTGGGGCGGCGGCGCACCGGCCGTACCGTCCACTTCGCCCTCACCACGCCGCCGGACCGACCGGCCTGACCAGCACCCGGGTGGCGGGACTGCCGCACCATGTACGGCGTGATCAACAAACTGTGGGGTCGGCGCACCGCCAAGAGCAAGAAGAAGCGCGACTGGGCCTACGCCGGCTGCGACGCCTGCGAGTGCGACGGTCCGAACTGCTGCGACCTCGGGCTCTTCTCCTTTCTGCTCACCCTCGGCGCGACCACCGCTCGGGTCAGCCGGGCGCCGGTGGTGGACCGGGCCGGTCGGGCGGCCATCCTCGGCTACCGGCGCTGGCTGTCGCACCGCTGGCCGGGCCAGTGCCGGTTCACCCCGACGTGCAGCGCGTACGGCCTCACCGCCGTCGAGCGGTACGGCCTGGCGGTCGGCGGGCGGATGGCGGCGGACCGGCTGCGCCGGTGCAGGCCCGGAGTGCCGCGGGGCACCCACGACCCGGTGCGATAACCGCTCGCTGCTGACCCCGCCCCGGCGCTACGGTCGGCGACCGTGACCCGCACCGTGACCCTCGTCCTGGTCGACCCCGCCGGCCGGCTGCTCGGGGCACTGCCTCCGTACGAGGTGCCGACGCCCTGGTGGCAGGAGGTCGACGCCGTCGTCTGCGGGGCGCCCGTCGAGGTCGCGGTGCTGCGGCTGCTCTCCTGCGTCAGCGACCGCCCAGGGATCGGCGGCGCGGTGACGTACCTGGCCGAGGTGGCCGCCCCACCCGCCGTACCGCTGCGACCGGTGGACCTGGAACTCCCGCCGCACCCGCTGCGCGCGCCCTACGCCGAGCCGGGCGGACCGGCCGCCACCGTCGGGTGGGCCACCGCCGCCCTCGACCGCCTCGGCCGGCCGGCGAAGGAGGTGGCGCAGCGGCGCACCTGGAACCTGTCGGCGATCTGGCGGCTCGACGGTCCACACGGCCCGGTCTGGCTCAAGCAGGTTCCCGGCTTCTTCCGGCACGAGGCGGCGGTGCTGCGCTGGCTCGGCGCGGTCACGCCCGGCCTGGTGCCGCCGCTGCTCGCCGCGGACGACGACGGGCGGATGCTGCTCGACCACGTGCCGGGGGAGGACCGCTACGGGGCGGACCCCGCCGAACGCGCCGCCATCGCCGCCGACCAGCACGTCCTTCAGATGCGCGCGCTGCCCCTCGTCGACGACCTGGTGGCGGCGGGGGTGCCCGACCTGCGCGGCGGCGCCCTGGCCCGCTGGATCCGCGCCGCGCTCGCCCCGCACCACGCCGACGTCGTGCTGGATGGGCTGGAGGAGCGGCTGGCGCAGGCCCGGCGGTGCGGCGTGCCGGACACCCTGGTGCACGGCGACCTGCACCCCGGCAACGTCCGGAGCGACGGTGACCGGCGGGTCATCATCGACTGGGGCGATTCGTTCGTCGGGCACCCGGCCTTCGACATCCTGGTACTGACCATCGGGCTTCCGGCCGACGCCTCGGACGCGCTGGTGGCCGCGTGGTGCGCCCGGTGGCGGGCCGACGTGCCCGGCTGCGAGCCGGAACGGGCCGTGGAGCTGCTGCGGCCGGTCGCGGCGGTGCGGTCGGCGGCCGTGTACGCGGCCTTCCTCGCCGCGATCGAGCCGAGCGAGCGGGTGTACCACGACGCCGACGTGCCGCACTGGCTGGCGCAGGCCGCCAGCCTCCTCGGGCGGGGATGAGCCGTCGAGATCCAGGCGGGATCCCGGCTAGGACGCCGGCCTCGTCACTCGGGGGCGTGGCAGACGGCCTCGACGTTGTTGCCGTCCGGGTCGCGCACGAACGCGCCGAAGTAGGTCGGGTGGTACTCCGGCCACAGTCGGGGCGCGTGCAGCACCTCGGCGCCGGCGGCGACCGCGGCGTCGTGGAACGCCTGCACGGCCGCCCGGTCCGGCGCGGTGAACGCGATGTGCGCCTCGCGCGCCTCACCGCCGGTGTTCACCGGGCCGAGCCAGAAGTCGGGGCTGTCGGTGCCGTACCCGATGACCGGGCCGAACTCCATCACCCGGCGACCGCCGAGCGGGGTCAGGACGGCGTCGTAGAAGGCGGCGCTGGCCGCCACGTCACGGGCCTGGATGGACAGGTGGTCGAGCATGGGTGCCTCCTGCGGCGTCGGGTCCGGGGCAGGCTAAAACCGCGCTACGACACTCTGCCGCCACGCCTGGCGGCTCGGGCAGAACCTACCGGTAACATCCGTGCTGACCGGGCCCTAGCTGAGTCATCGGGAACGCATTGGACGTCAGGCAGGTCTCCTACTTCCTCGCGGTAGCCGAGCACGGTGGCTTCAGTCGGGCGGCCTCGGCGCTCGACGTCGCCCAGCCGACGCTGTCGCAGTCGGTGCGCGCGCTCGAGCGCGAACTCGGCACCGAGCTGTTCCACCGGGTCCCACACGGGTTGGTGCTCTCCTACGCGGGCAGGGCCTTCGTCGGCCCGGCCCGCCAGATGCTGCGCGGCATCACCGCCGCCCGCGAGGCGGTGGGGTCGCACGCCCGAGCCACGCCCGCCCTCGACCTGGTCGCCGTGCCCGTGCTGGCGGCCTACCCGGGAGCGTCCCTGGTCGGCTCCTTCCGGCGCGAAAATCCGCACATCGTCGTCCACATCGACGAGCCGGAGACCGACGACGGCCTGCACATCCTCGTCCGGGACGGGCACAGCGAGCTCGGCCTGACCCACCTGCCCCTGCCGCACCTCGGGCTGCACGTCGTCGAACTCGGCGTACAGGAGCTGTGGCTGGCGTTCCCGCCCGGCACCGACGTCGGCCCGGGTGATGCCGTTCCGCTGGCCCGGCTGCACGGCGCCGACGTCCTCGGGGTGCCGCGCGGGAACTGGCAGCGGGACGACGTCGAGCGGGCGCTGCGCGATCAGGGCGTCCGCACCCGGCTCGTGGTCGAGGTGGCGCACCCGGAGGCGCTCGCGCCGCTCGTCCTCGGCGGTGCCGGCGCCGCCTTCCTGGTGCGGGAGACCGCGCACTCGGCCGCCTCGCTCGGCGCCGTCGTGCGCCCGGTCGATCCGCCGCTGCGGCAGGCGTACGGGCTGGTGCACCGGCCCGGTCCTCTGTCGCCGGCTGCCCGCGCGTTCGTTGCACACGCCCGCGCCAGGTGCCGGGCGGGGCGATGACGGTCGACCTGCGCCAGCTGGAGTACTTCCTCGCCGTCGTCGACCACGGCGGCGTCACCCGCGCGGCCGCGGCCATCCGCATCGCCCAGCCGTCCCTGTCCCAGGCGATCCGGGGGCTGGAACGCGAACTCGGCATCGAGCTGTTCCACCGCACCGGGCGCGGCCTGGTCCTCACCGTCGGCGGCGAGGCGCTGGTCGCCCCGGCCCGGCAGGTCCTTCAGGACGCCACCGCCGCCCGGGCCGCCGTCGCCGACGTGGTGAACCTGCGCACCGGACGGCTCGACATCGCCGCGCACGCCGCACTGACCGTCGACCCGCTCACCCCGGCGATCGCCACCCTGCGGCGACGCTTCCCCGGCATCGCGGTGCGCGTGCTGGAGCCCCGCGACGACGAGGACCTGGCCCGGCTCGTCCGCGACGGAAGCTGCGAGCTGGCCCTGACGTACCTGCCCATCCCCGACCTCCGGCTGCCCGTGCGGGAACTGGGCGCACAGCAGGTGTGGGCGGTGCTGCCGCCCGGCACGCCCGCGCCCGACGGGCCGTTGCCGCTGCGGGCGCTCCAGGACACCCCGGTGATCGACATTCAGGGGCACAGCGCGCTGCGCGCGACGGTCCTGGCCGCGCTCGGCACGGCCGGTGTGCGGATGCGTCGCGCGGCGGTGACCCGGCACCGCGAGGCCGTTGTACCCATGGTCCTGGCCCAGGCCGGCGCCGCGTTCCTGACCCGGTGGTACGCCGACGAGGCGGCCCGCGGCGGGGCCGTCGTGCGGGCGCTGGACCCACCGGTGGTCTGCCGGTTCGCGCTGGTCCATCGGTCCGGGCGGCTGTCGCCGGCCGCCCAGGCCCTGCTGGAGCTGCTGCCCGGGCCGGAGTAGGCCGGCCCCACACAGTGGAGCGCGCCGGCCATAGTTGCCGCCTATGGGGCGGGTGACGGCTCGTCTTTGCTTTCGCCGGCCCGCCGGTCTTCGATCAGTGGACCCCACCCGCGTCCGGTCCGTGACGCCGCCCGTCCCCTTCGACAGCGAGGAACCATGGCCCAACTGTCGCTGGCTACCGTCCTGGCCGAGTCCGCCCGCCGCCGACCCGCGCATCCCGCGATCGTCTGCGGCGACGAACGCGTCACGTACGCGGAGCTGTGGGCGCAGACCCGGGGCTACGCGGCGGCGCTGGCCGAGCGGGGGGTACGCCCCGGTGACCATGTCGCGCTCATGGCCGCGAACGTCCCGGACTTCCCGCGCGCCTACTACGCGATCCTCTCGCTCGGCGCGGTCGTGGTGCCGATCCACCTGCTGTTGACCGCCGAGGAGGTGGCGTTCGTCCTGCGTGACAGCCACGCCCGCGCCCTGGTGCACGGCGGCGGTGATCCGGCGACGGCCGCGAAGGCGGCGGAGCTGGCCGGCGTGCCGGCGGTCCCACTGGACCCGGCCGATCCGGACTCGCTGGTCGCGGCGGCCGCCCGGCTGGCGCCGCAGCCCGGGCTGGTGCCGACCGCGCCGGACTACCCCGCCGTGGTGCTCTACACCAGCGGCACCACGGGTCGACCGAAGGGCGCGGTGCTGACCCATTTCAACCTGACGATGAACGCCACCGTCAACGCCTTCGACGACCTCGGGGTACGCCGCGACGACGTGCTGCTCGGCTGCCTGCCGCTGTTCCACAGCTTCGGGCAGACCGCCGCGATGAACACCGCGTTCCGCGCCGCCGCCACGCTCGTGCTCCAGCCGCGCTTCGACCCGGCCCAGGCGTTGGAGCTGATGGTCGCGCACGGCGTGACGGCGTTCCTCGGCGTGCCCACCATGTACATCGCGCTGCTCGACGCGGCCCGCAGGGGCGCACCGCGCCCGTCGCTGCGGCTGTGCGTCTCCGGCGGCGCGTCGCTGCCGCCCAGCGTGCTGGACGAGGTCGCGGCGACGTTCACGACGACCGTCTACGAAGGCTACGGGCTCTCCGAGACCTCACCGGTGGCCACCACCAACCAGCCGACCTTCGGCACGCGGCCGGGCAGCGTCGGCTGCCCCATCTGGGGTGTCGACGTCGAGGTGGCCCGCGCCGACCGGGAGGACCGCGTCGAACTGCTCCCGCCGGGCGAGATCGGCGAGATCGTCATCCGTGGGCACAACGTCTTCGCCGGTTACCTTGGCCAGCCACGGGCGACCGCGGAGGTCCTCCGGAACGGCTGGTTCCGCACGGGCGACCTCGGTATGCGGGACGAGGCCGGGTTCGTCACGATCGTCGACCGGAAGACGGACCTCATCATCCGGGGCGGATTCAACGTCTATCCCCGCGAGGTCGAGGAGGCGCTGCTGCGCCACCCGGCGATCGGGCAGGTGGCGGTGGTCGGCGTACCCCATCCGACGCACGGCGAAGAGGTGTGCGCGGTGGTCATCCCGGCGGCGGAGGTGACCGCCGACGAAATCATCGAATGGGCGCGCGAGCACGTGGGCCGCCACAAGTACCCGCGGCGGGTGGAGTTCGTCGACGAGTTCCCGTTGGGCCCGAGCATGAAGGTCCTCAAGCGGGAGCTACGGTGGCGCTTCGCGCAGGACCGGACGCCCTGACCCGAGACCCGCACGTGACCGTCGTCGAACAGTGATGCGAGGAGTTGCAGTGGTCCGATCCCCCCTCGACCCCGCGGTCGCCCGCGCCGCGTGGCGCCGCGCCGAACCGATCCACGCCATGATCTATTTCGCCCCCGAGGCGCGGGAGCGGTACGACGCGCTGGGCCTGGACGGCCTGACGGGCTACTTCGCGTCCCGGTCGGCCGCGTTCGGCGCGGTACCGGCCGAGCCGGTCATCGCGACGTTCTTCAACTTCAAGCCCGCACTGGTACGCGCGGCGCTGCCCGCCGCGTGGGAGCGGGCAGACCCGCCGGCCGTGCTCCGCGCCCGCCTGGACGCCGCGGACGCGGCCCTGAGCCGGGCCTTCTCGGCTCTGGAGGACGCAGCCGATGCCGTCGCCGAGGCGGCCGGGCTGGCCCGCCGGGCCGCCGAGTCGGCGTGCGAGCAGCTGCCCGGGCGCTCGCTGTTCGCCGCCCACGCGGCGCTGCCGTGGCCGGACGAGCCGCACCTCGTGCTCTGGCACGCGCAGACGCTGCTGCGCGAGTTCCGCGGCGACGGGCACGTGAACGCCCTCGTCGTCGCCGGCATCACCGGCCTCGACGCGCTCGTGCTGCACGCCGCCACCGGTGACGTACCGGTGCGGTTCCTGCGTCGCAGTCGCGGCTGGACCGGCGACGAGTGGGCCGCGGCAGTGGACGACCTGCGGTCCCGCGGCCTGCTGGCCGACGGTGACGCCGACGACCTGGCGCTCACCGACGCCGGCCGGGAGTTGCGTCAGTCGGTCGAGGACCGGACCGACGCTCTCGCCGAACCCGCCTACCGGGTGCTCGGCGAGGACGGGTGTGTGCGGCTCGCGGAAGCGGCGCGGCCGCTCAGCCGCGCCGTCGTCGACGCCGGGCTGCTGGATCTGAAGGCCACGCCCAGCGGGTGATGACCGCGGCCGCCGGTGCGGTGGAGCGAGTACTCATGACGGCAGGTTCAACTCCACGCAGCAGGCACCGGGGCGGGGGGCCAGGCGGGCCTCGACATCGGCGGCGCCGAGCCCGTCGAGCAGGCCGGTGAGGAAGGCGTGGTTCAGCCCGCACACCAGTGCGGTGTGCCGGGTGGCCAGGGCGTGGAACGGGCAGTTGTGCAGCAGCACCCGCCGCTGCGCGTCGGGCCGCGGCTCGAATCCGAGGCCGCCCAGGGCCGACAGGACGTCGCACCCGTCCTCGGCCAGTCCGGCGCCCAGGCTGCGGCCGCGCTGCCCGGCGAGCCGACGCGCGGCGTCGTCGGCGTGGGCCGGGTCGTCGACGACCGCGTCGGCGAGGATCTCGGCGATCAGTTCGTAGCGGCGTTCCGGGACCGTGACGGCGAGACCGTCCCCCGCCGGCTCGTACACCTTGGGGCTGCGGCCCCGCCCTCTCGGCTGGTCGGATGGGGCCTGATAGCGGGCCCGCAGCAGGCCGGCGTCGACGAGCTTGTCGAGGTGGAAGGCGGCCAGTCCGCGGGAGATCCCGGCGGCGTCGGCGGCCTCCTCCCGGGTGACGGGGTGGTCCTGGTGGCGCACGTGGTCGTACAGCGCCCGCCGGGACGGATCGGCGAGCGCGGCGACGGCTGTCCATCGGTCCGGCATCCCACCGAGATTATCACCAGCGCCGGCTATTGAAATTCTTCCGCCCGGGGTACAGCATGAATAACGACAACGTTGGTTGGCGAAAACGGGTGGGTGGTCGACATGGAACCACCCACCGCCCGTCGATGGGAGTAGAGGTGGCCCTCAGTCCGCTACAGGTCGACCGGCGGCCAGCCACAAAGGACCTGGTCGCCGCCGAACAGGCCGCGGCCGCGTTCCTGACGGCACTCGGCGTGAACCTCGACGCCAACGGGCTGGCCGAAACGCCGGGCCGGATGGCCCGCGCCTACGCCGAACTGCTCACTCCGCGCGAGTTCCGGCTCACCACCTTCGACAACGACGAGGGCTACGACGAGCTCGTCGTCGCCCGGGCCATCCCGATCCGCTCGGTGTGCGAGCACCACCTGCTGCCGTTCATCGGCGTCGCCCACGTCGGGTACCTGCCCGGCGAGCGGATCCTCGGGCTGTCCAAACTCGCCCGAGTGGCGGAACTCTTCGCCCACGGCCCGCAGGTCCAGGAACGGCTGACCAAGCAGATCGCCGACTGGCTCACCGCCCATCTGCGCCCGAGAGGCGTCGGGGTGGTCGTCGAGGCGCAGCACCTGTGCATGACCCTGCGTGGAGTGCGGGCGGTCGGCGCCACCACCATCACCTCCACGCTGCTCGGCGCGCTACGCGACGACTCGCGCTCCCGCGCCGAGTTCTTCACCCTCACCGGAGTCGGCGCTCACGCCTGACACGTCCCGCTAGGAGAATCCGTGACCCAGCAGCGTCCGTTCGTGATCGTCGGGGCCGGGCTGGCCGGAGCCAGAGCCGCGCAGATGCTCCGCGAGGAGGGATTCGACGGCAGGATCGTCCTGCTCGGCGAAGAGACCGAGCGCCCGTACGAACGGCCGGCACTGTCCAAGGGCCTGCTGCTGCGCACCACCGAGCGCGACAGCGTCCACGTGCACGACGCCGGCTGGTACGCCAACCACGACGTCGACCTGCGTACCGACACCCGCGTCACCGCCCTCGACCGCCGGTCCCGGCAGGTCACGGCGGCCGACGGGCAGCGCTTCCACTACGACAGGCTGCTGCTGGCCACCGGGTCACGGGCCCGGGCCCTGCCGATTCCCGGCGCGCACCTCGACGGTGTGCTGCGGCTGCGTACCCTCGCCGACAGCGACCGCATCTCCGACGCCCTCGTCGACGGGGCGAACGTCGTCATCGTCGGCGCCGGCTGGATCGGCCTGGAAGTCGCCGCCGCCGCGCGCACCCGCGGCGCCACCGTCACCGTCGTCGAGACCGCCGACCTGCCCCTGCAGCGCGTCCTCGGCGACCAACTCGCCACCGTCTTCGCCGACCTGCACCGCGCCCACGGGGTCACCTTCCACTTCGGCGCCCAGGTCCACGAGTTCCAGGGGGCCAACCGGGTCACCGCGGTACTGCTCGCCGACGGCACCGTCCTGCCCGCCGACCTCGTGGTCGTCGGCGTCGGCGTCCAGCCCAACACCGAACTCGCCGAAGAGGCCGGCCTCGCCGTCGACAACGGCGTCCTCGTCGACGACACCCTGCGTACCAGCGACCCGGACATCTGGGCCGCCGGCGACCTGGCCAACGCCCACCACCCGCTGCTGGGCACCCGGGTACGGGTCGAGCACTGGGCAAACGCCCTGCACTCCGGGCCCGCCGCCGCCCGGGGGATGCTCGGTCAGGCCGTCAGCTACGACCGGCTGCCCTACTTCTACACCGACCAGTACGAACTGGGCATGGAGTACACCGGCCACGCCCCGCCCGGCTCCTACGACCGGGTCGTCGTCCGCGGCGAGCTCACCAGCGGCGAGTTCATCGCGTTCTGGACCGCGCAGGGGCGGGTGCTGGCGGGCATGAACGTCAACGTCTGGGAGGTGACCGGCCCGATCCGGCAGCTGATCCGCTCCCGGCAGCACGTCGACCTCGACCGCCTGGCCGATCCCACCGTCGCCCTCGACAGCCTGATCCGTCAGGGGTGAGCGGACCCCGGCGAACTGGTCGGGACGGGTCGCGGGAGGGAGCCACGCCGTAGGTGTATCAGCGGCCCGAAGGGGTACCCGCGCCCGACACATTTCACCAGACAGGGTGGTCGCGGTGCCCGTGCCGATGGAGGACCCATGACCGGGTTGCGTACCGACCTGTACGAGCTGCGGATGGCGGCCAGCTACCTGCGCCGGGACATGGTGGAGCGCGCCACCTTCAGCCTGTTCGTCCGCCGCCTACCGCCGCAGCGTGGCTTCCTGGTGGCCGCCGGGCTGGCCGAGGCGCTGGCGTTCCTGGAAGGCTTCGCGTTCGACGATGGCGAACTCGGCTACCTGCGCGACACCGTCGGGCTCGACGAAGCGACGCTGGCAGCGCTCGCGGGGCTGCGGTTCACCGGTGACGTCTGGGCCGTACCCGAGGGCCGCGTGGTGTTCGCCGACGAACCGCTGCTGGAGGTCACCGCGCCGATCGCCGAGGCGCAGCTGGTGGAGACCGGCGTGCTCAACCTGATCACCTTCCACACCACGGTGGCCAGCAAGGCTGCCCGATGCCGCCTCGCCGCCGGCGACGCGCAGTTGGTCGACTTCGCGTTCCGCCGCACGCACGGCATCGAGGCCGGCGCGGCCGTGGCGCGGGCGTCCGCGATCGCCGGCTTCGCCGCGACCAGCGACGTCGAGGCCGCTCGACGCTACGGACTGCTGCCGTCCGGGACCATGGCCCACTCGTACGTCGAGGCGTTCCCCGACGAGCGCGCCGCGTTCCGCGCGTTCGCGACCGACTTCCCCACGAACCCGGTGTTCCTCGTCGACACCTACGACACGCCCGCCGGAGTGCGCGCCGCCGTCGAGGTCATCGCAGAGCTGGGCCTGACCGGCCCGGTGGGCGTGCGGCTCGACTCGGGAGATCTCGCCGCGCTGGCCGGGCAGACCCGCGCGATCCTCGACGACGCCGGGCTGGCCCAGGCCCAGATCGTGGCCAGCGGCAGCCTCGACGAGGACGCCATCGCGGCGCTCGTCGCCGCGGGCGCACCGATCGACGCGTACGGCGTCGGCACCCGCATGGGCGTCTCCTTCGACGCGCCGTCCCTGGACAGCGCCTACAAGCTGGTGGCCGTCGGGGACCGGCCGGTGCTCAAGCTGTCGCCCGGCAAGGCCACCCTGCCCGGTCCCAAGCAGGTCTTCCGCGATCCCACCGGTGCCAACGGCGACGTGGTGGGGCTGCGCGACGAACCCCCACCCGGCGACCGCGAGCCGCTGCTCGTGCCGGTCATGCGCGGCGGCCGTCGCCTGGCCGCCGCCGACCCGGCCGGTGAGGTACGCGCCGCGCGCGGCCGGTTCGACGCCGACCTCGCCTGGCTGCCCGAGCCGGCGCGCCGGCTGGCGGACCCGGCGCCGCTCACCGCCGCCGTCAGCCCGGCCCTCGCCGCGCTGCACGAGCGGGTGGCCGCGCAGGTGGCACGGGGCGGGACCTACTGACAGCCGGGCCGCTCACGCTGTGCCGCTCTGCGCCGGTGGCTGCTCCGGGCTGGCGCGTCGGCGCCAGCCCGGGGGCAGCGTCCGGGGTTACCGCAGGGCCAGCACGGCCAGGTAGCCGAGGTGGTCCGAGGCCCACCGGCCGTCGGGGGTCTGCCGCTCGTTGCCGAAGATGAGGCTCGAGACGGGTACGACCTCCCCCCGGAACAGGACCATGTCGATCCGGTGTTCCACGGCGTCGGCGGGCTGGTTCAGGTCGTCGCCCAGACCCGCGGTGTAGCCGGGCTCATCCGGGTGGAGGATCTCCCACGTGTCCCGCATCCCGCCGGCCACCAGCGCGGCGTAGGCGAGCCGGTTCTCGGCGACGGGCAGGTCGGGGCCCGTGTTGAGATCACCGGCGAGGATGACGTCACCCGGCGCGGTGGCCAGCGGCCCGGCCAGCAGTTCGCGCGCCTGCAGCACCCGGACACCGGGGTGGAAGGCCTCCAGGTGGGTGTTCACGAACCGGAACGGACGTTGCCCGTGCACCACGTCCACCGCGGTCCAACCGCGGGTGCTGGTCACGGTCCCGCCCGTTGCCGCGAGGGTGAAGGTGAGGTTGTTGGCGAAGGTGCCGGACGAGGAGTCGGTCACCTTCACCCGACCGCCGTGGCGGACCAGGATCACGTCGCGCATCGTGAGCCGTACGTCGAGGAAGTGCGGCGCGCCCGCCGGCGCCTCCAGATCCGCCTCGGCCTGTACGACGGCGACGTCGTACGCGTGGCCGGAACGGCTCAACTCGCCCATGAGCAGCGCCAGGTAGTCGTACCGGATCTCGGTGGCGGGTGCGGGGTCAGCGAACGTGCCGGTGCGCCACAGGGCGACCTCCTGCAGCCCGACCAGATCCGGCTTGTTCTCGGTGATCTCCCGAGCGAGCAGCTTCGCCCGGGCCGGAAAGTCGACCAGGCCGACGTGGCTGAACAGCGCGGCGTTCGCGGCCAGGAACGCCCCGGGTGTCGGCGCGCCGATGGACGGCGTCAGATCGCCACCCAGATAGAGGTTCCGGGTCATCACGGTGACTTTGGACTGTCCCTGGGCATGAACGGGCGCGCCGAAAATGCCGAGGCTGACCAGTGCGATGGCGGCGGCAACGGTGACTCTCGCCGCTCGCCAGCGGGAGGTGGTGGGTGTCGGGAGCATCCTCTTCGATCCTCTCTCCCGGCGACTACGCCGGCGTCGGACGTGAGATCGATCCGGTGGTGCGGATGGGGACGCGTAAGGCGGCGTCGCGACCTGTCGGCGGGGCGCGGCCCGAGGCGGTGCGTGCACCGTATCGCCGCGCGCCGGGCGGGGACAGCGGTGGATATCGGCGGTTCGGTCCCACCCGCCAACCGTTACGGGTACCCGACGACGACGCCGGCCTCCGCGTCGAGCAGGGCGCTGTGGATGTGGGGCGGCGGCACCTTCACGAATCAGCCCCCACGGAACCAGCCGAACCGGTCGACGGCTACGGCGTGTCCTGCGCCGTCGCGCGCGGTTGTACCGGGTGGACGCGGAACCCCTTCACGATGAGAGGCGACCCGGTGGCGACGCACGCGACGGCTGTGGGCTGGCGGGCCCGTTGGGCCACCCGAGAGAACGAGCGGCGGCGCACGGCGTACGAGGCTGCGGTCGAGGCGTGGCGGCGACGCGACATCGAACTACGGGAGTTCTGCGCGCGGGCCGAGGAACCCGAACAGCGGGCGGAGACGCCGGTGGGGCTGCCGGTGGCCCTCGACCACGACGAGGTCGTGGCCACTGTGCAGGCCGGGGCCGAACTTCTCGAGGTGACGGCTCGGCACACCGCCGGCCTGCCCGCGCCGGAGCTGGCCGTCGTTCCCGTGGGGGACCCGGTCCGGTCACCCGGGCGGACGAAGAGCATCGCGGTGGTCGACGCCGGCCTGGCGGTGGTCACCGACCGGCGGCTGATCCTCATCGGACGCCACGGGGTCCGGGAGTGGCCGTACCCGCAGCTCACCGGGGTGGCACACCATCCGGAGGAGCCGTTCACCCTGCTGCACGAGCACGGCCCGGGCCGGATCCGGGGAGTACGGGTGCCGCCGGCGGCCGCGTCCGCCTTCCGGCTGCGACTCACCGTCGCGTACGCCGACGCCGTCGGGGAGCGGGACGCGCTCCTGGACCGGCTTGACGAGGCGGTGGTGGCGCACTGGCGTACCCAACCGGCGGCACCGACACCGGCCACCCCCGCCGAGGCCCCGGCCGTCGCCCGCCTCGCCCGTCCGGCCCTGGTCGCGGCCGTCGCGGTGCTGGTGGCCCTGGCGGGGGTCGTGGGCACGGTCCGCTGGTCCACGGGGGACCGGCCGGTGGTCGGGATGAACATCGACGGCCGCCCCGGCGCGGCCTCGACCGACCCCGATGAACCCTCGCCGTCCACCGCCGTCGAGGGGCCGCTCAGCTCCACCGAGCCCAGCGCGGCTCCGCGGCCGGACGCCACCACCGCGCCCGACACCGGTACGGCACCGGGGCCCAGTGTCGGGCCGGGCACCTCGCCCGGACCGGGCCCGAACGGTGGCGCCGCGCCGACCAGCCCCTCGGGGCAGCCGTCGGCCAGCAGCACCGGCGGCCGCCCGAGCCCGTCCACCGGCTCGCCGAGCCCGACTCCGGTGGACCTCTGCGGCGCACCGGAGAACCCGTACGGCTACAACTACTGCGGCGGCTCCTACATCTACGAGCCGGCCGCGGACGTCTGCGACTGGTTCGACTGCGTGGACACCTTCTGGGACGGCAGGGGCTACCTGGTGCAGTGCGAGGACGGCCTGATCAGCATGACCGGCGTACCGGGCGGGCCGTGCGCCGACCACGGCGGCACCCGACGCCCGGGCTATGTCTGACCGCGGCGGTGGTGCTGGTCGACGCCCGGCTCACGGCGGCGGCTGTCGGAGCCGGCCCGGTCGGGTGTCCGCCTGCACCGGTGGGGATGGTCGACTCGTCAGTCAGGCAGGCAGGTCCCATCTGGCAGGAGGCCGACGATCTCCTCGCCGCCCGCACCGCCCGGCACCTGCTCGAGGTAGCCGACGACGCAGACGTCATCGAGGCGAGCCGCATAGAGCAGCGCGCCCACCTGACCTGGATCGCCCGGACGAGCCAGCCGTGCCGTGCTCGCCGAGGTCTCCGTCCGGCTCAGCCACAGCCGAGCCGCGTCGACATCGTCCTGCGTCGGTGCGTGTGACGCCGGCCGACGGGCACATTCCGGCTGACTGCCGGTCATGCACCAGCCGGCGTGCGACGCGGCGAGGCGAATGGCCTTGGCCCTGTCCCGGACCGCCGTCCGCTGCCCCTCGGTCACCCGTGCGCGGCGCGGGTCCAGGGCCGCGGGTGGCCCGCACTCCTGGGGAGGGCCCGGGTCCAAGCCGAACACGGGGCATCCGTAGCCGACCGACTGCTTCCCACCCGCGGCCGGATCGGGTTCGCCGACGAACCACCGGACACCCGCGGTGGCGGCCACGACGGCGACGACCGCGCCACACAGGACCAGGACCAGCCGGGTACGGCCCAGCCACCGCCGACCCGAACTCTCCTGGCCTGCGGGGAACTCACCATCATCGCGCACGACGTGCATCGTAGAAGTCGATCGATCACCGCGGAGGAACAGGACGCGACGAACCGCCCCGCCACCCGGTGCGTCGACCGTCGTTGGGCTCCGGAGCGATGGCTCACAGAGCGATTGACCATGGTCAAGGGGAACCAGTGATGGATGATCGGGCCGAGTGGGACGACCTGCGCGAGCGCCGGGTGGCGGAACCGGGCGCCGCCGAGGCGTACGAGGCCGCCCGGATCGCGTTCGAGCTGAGCCAGGCGGCGCGGAAGCTGCGGCAGCGCGCCGGCCGCGTGGTCCTCCGCCGGCGCGCGACCCGCCCGTGAAGAGCCTGGTGCCAGGACGACGCTGTCGTCGTGATCGTCAGCGCGCATCCCCACGCCGACGGCGAGGCGTGCGGGGACATCGGAGCGCGGCGGACCGCCACCGTCGAGCTGGTGCGACCGCTGGGGGAGCGGGCGGTCCTGGAGGTCCAGCAGGGCATGCCGGTCGCCCTGACGATCACCGGCTGATCCGACGGGCTACGTGAGGGAGACCTGAACGGCGACGTCGCGCTTCGGGTAGCTCTTGTCCACCTGGTCCGAGCCGTACTTCTCGCGGAACATCTTCACCACGTGATCGACCCGGTCCGGTTCGGTGATCGGGGTCGCGGTCGAGCTCACCGCCGTCCCGTTGACGGCCAGCTGCACGAACGGTGTCTGCTGTACGTTCTTGTACCAGTCGCTGTCCGAGCCGGTGATCGGGACCAGGAAGGCGCTCTCCTCCTCCTGGACGAACCAGACGGGGTGGGTGATCTGCCGCCCGGTCTTGCGGCCGGTCACGGTCAGCTCGATCTCGCTGACGCCCTCAAGCGCTTCCCTGACGGCCTTGGTCACGGTGTCCTCCGGCAACTCCTCGAAGTGCTCCCACCTGCCAGGCTATGGACGTTCGCGCTGGCCTGTTGCGCGATCCGCAAATCACGTCGGCCCGGAGCCGCTGTGACGGGCCCATACTGACGGACGTGGATGGTGTGCTCGACTGGGCGTGGCGACTCGATGTCGGCCAGGTGGTCGGGCTCGCTCTGCTCGAGAACGTGATCCTCTTTCTGGTCGCCGTCGGCGCCGGCAACGCCATGCTGCGGCTGCCGACGGTTGTCCGGCTGCTGCCGGACCCCGGCCGGATCAGCCGGCTGCAGGTGTGGCTCGCCGGTGGGGCGATCCTGATGAACTCCGTGGTCACCATCGCCGGCTGGGCGCTGTGGAAGGCCGGGATCATCCATCTGAACGCGGACCTGGGCCTCCGCGCCTTGGCCGATTTCGTCCTGCTGCTTTTGCTGATGGACCTGCTGATGTACGCCGGCCACGCGGTCGCGCACCGGCCCCGGATCTTTCCGCTCGCCCACGCGCTGCACCACCGCTTCGTCGACGCCCAGCCCGCCACGCTGTACGCGCTGCACCCGCTGGAGATCCTCGGCTTCGGCGGGCTCTGGCTGGCGGCGCTCGCCGCACACGCGTTCTCGTTCTGGGCGATCGTCGCCTACACCACGGTGAACCTCGTCTTCGGGATCTTCGGCCACCTCGGCGTGGAGGTGCTCCCGCCGGCGGCCCGGCGCAGCCCGGTGTTCCGCTGGGTCGCCACCCCGACGCTGCACGCGGGGCACCACGTCGAGCCGGCGGTCAACCTCGGCTTCTACACGTCGATCTGGGACCGGCTCTTCGGCACGCTCGCCCCCGACTACGACCAGCGCCGCCTGTCGCCCGAGCCCGAGCCGTACGCCCTGGTTGCCTGATCCGGTTCCGTCTTCTCCTGCCTTGGTGCGCGGCAAGGCCGGCCGGCGTCCGGACCGGGCCGGCAGGAAAGAGCCGGTGTACGGGTATCGACCAGCTACGGGCTGACACGCCCCGCGTCTTCGCGCGTCCGAAAAGGATTGCCTGCCGTCGGTAGGATGCACACGGGGTAGCGAGGGCTACCCAGCGTAGTGACGGGCGGGCGCCCAGCGGCGCCCGACGCCTCAGATGTCGGTGGTGCCGAACAAACGGGGGAAAACCATGTTCGAGCGGCTGGGCAGATTCGTGGTACGCAGGGCCTGGTGGGTGATTGCCGGCTGGGTGCTCGCGGCAGTCGCCATCGTCGTCACCACGCCGTCGCTGAGCGACATCACCTCCGCCGATCAGGGCAGCTTCCTGCCCCGCTCGTACGAGTCCGTGCAGGCCATCGAACTTGCCAAAAGGACGTTTCCGCAGCAGGCCACGGCGACGGCGACCATCGTGGTCAAGCGCGCCGACGGGCAGCCGCTCACGCCGGCCGACGAGGCGAAGGTGGGCCAGCTCGCCCAGTCGCTCAAGGCGAAGAACATCTCGCACACCTCCGGCTACCTGACCGGCCCGCAGGCGGTGGCGCCGGACAAGTCGGTGCAGGTGGTGAACGTCGGGCTGGATGCGGTCGCCCCGGACGACCCGGCGCTGCTCGACGCCGTACGCGATCTGCGGGCGGCCATCGGTCCGGAACTGGCGGGCAGCGGGCTGACCGCCGGCGTGGCCGGCGACGTAGCGAGCTTCGTCGACAACGAGGACACCTTCAACCAGGCCTTCGCCGTGGTCGGCATCGCGACGATCATCCTGATCATCGGACTGATCCTGATCATCTTCCGCAGCCCCATCGCCGCGCTGCTGCCCGTGGTGGTCATCGGCGTTGTCATGGCCGTCACCAGCGGACTTGTCGCCGCAGCGGGTAAGGCGTTCGACCTCAACGTCAGTCAGGATCTGCAGACGGTGCTGCTGATCGTGCTGTACGGCATCGGCACCGACTACATCCTGTTCCTGCTCTTCCGCTATCGCGAGCGGCTGCGTGCCGGAGACGACAAGCGCAGCGCGATGATGGTCTCCGTCGAGCGGGTCGGCGAGGTCATCACGTCGGCCGCGGGAGCGGTCATCGTCGCGTTCCTCGTGCTGCTCCTCGCTTCCCTGGGCTTCTTCGGCTCCCTCGGCCCGGCGCTCGCGATCGCCGTCGGCGTCATGCTGGTCACCTCGCTCACGCTCATCCCGGCGGTCGTCTCGCTGCTCGGCCGGTACGTCTTCTGGCCGTCCAAGGCGTGGCAGCGGGCCCCCAAGGCCACCATGGCGCGTCGCCTCGGGACCGCCATCGGTCGCCGTCCGGCGCTCGTCGCGGCGGCATCCGGCGCCCTGCTGGTCGCGCTCGCCGCCGGATCCCTGGCCTACAAGGCCGACTACGACTTCAGCTCCGGCTTCCCCCAGGACACCGAGTCGGCGAAAGCCGCCGCAGACCTGCAGCGCGGGTTCGCCGCCGGTGCGCTCGCCCCGACCGAGGTCTACCTGACCACCGACAACGGGTCGCCGCTGACCGAGCAACAGGTCAGCGAATTCGCGGCGGCCGCGGCCGGCGCCCCGGGAGTGGGCCGGGCGCAGCCCCCGGAGCGCAGCAACGACCCGAGTGTCGCCCGGGTCAACCTGTTGCTCGACGAGAACCCGGTCTCCAACGAGGCGATCACGCTCGTCCGCGACGACCTGCGCGACGCCCTGCACGCGGCAGCCCCGCCCGGCACCCGGGCGGTGGTCGGCGGACCCACCGCAATCTTCGCGGACATCAACTCGGCGAACAACCGTGACCTGTCGGTGATCCTGCCGGTGGCGGCCGGCCTGATCGCGCTCATCCTCGCGCTGCTGCTGCGCAGCCTGGTCGCGCCGATCTACCTCGTGATCGCGGTGCTGCTCAACTTCGCCGCCACGCTGGGCGCGACGGTCTACCTCTTCCAAGGGCTGCAGGACAAGCCCGGGATCACCTTCCAGCTGCCGATCATCCTCTATCTCTTCGTGGTGGCGATCGGGACCGACTACAACATCCTGATGATCGCCCGACTGCGGGAGGAGGCGCGGGAGGGCAACGAGCCGCACGAGGCGGCCGCCATCGGGGTCGAACACGCCGGGCCGACGGTCGCGGCGGCGGGGCTGATCCTTGCCGGGACGTTCGGGGTGCTGATGCTCGCGCCGATCTCGTTCCTGCAGCAGATGGGGTTTGCGGTGGCGATCGGCATCGTGCTGTCGGCGTTCGTCATGTCGATGTTCTTCGTCCCGGCGCTGACCGCGCTGATCGGGCACAAGGCGTGGTGGCCGGGGCACGGTGACGAGCGGCCGGCCAGCGGGCGGCACGCGCCGCCGGAGCCGGCGAGCGTGGCGAAGGCGTAGCGCGAGTTGTCACCGCGGAGGCCTCGCCCTTTTTCCGGGACGGGCTGACGCGCATCCTCGACGCGTACCGGCTTCCAGGTGGTCGAGGCGGTCGCCGGCGGGCCGTCCGTGCTGCCGGCGTTCACCCGGCACCGGGGCGGGATCCGTCAGCGGGTGAGCCGCCGGGGCCGGCCGGGCGGGCCGCCCGGCTTCGGCCGGTAGGCGGGTAGCCCGATGGCGATGGCGAGCATGCAGGCCGCACGAGTGTCAAACGCATCCGAGACGTCCTGGTCGCAGAACGTCAGGCCGGTGCCGCCGTGGCCGAGGGTGAAGGCGGCCAGTTGCAGGCGGCCGGCGGCCACCCCCGCCTCGAACTGGGCGACCCGGTAGCCGCGCTCGCCGTACCCGTCGAGCACCTGGTCGAGATCGGCGCAGGCGAAGCCGGTGTACGCCGAGTCGCCGCCGAGCGGCTGGTCGAGGCAGAGCGCCTGGCTCAACGTTCGTACCTCGGGTTCCGGCGCCGGCCGGCGCAGCTGCGGCCGGCCGTCGACCTGCTGGTACAGGCCCGGCTCCGTGCCGTGCACCGCGTGGACCGCGACCTCGTGGGAGAGCAGGGTGGTCCCGGTCGGGATCGCGTCGGCGGGGACCGTGCGGGTCGCCGCGGCCATCGCCCAGTGCAGCAGCTCGGCGGGGGCGACCTGGCGGCGCATGCGCCGGGTGGAGCCGCGGCGCAGGATGACCGACTCGATCGGCTCGCTGCCGGCCGCAACCGGTGCATCCACGGTGTCGGTGGCGCGGGGCAGGCCCGCGACGGCGGACGCTCGCCAGCCGGTCACGTCGTCGCCCGTGGTGAGCTCACCGGCCTGCTGCACCCGGATGACCAGCGGGAAGTCGACCGGCGCGGGGGAGAGCGGCGTCGGTGGGAACTGCGGCGGAGGTAGCTCGACCGGTTCGGCGGCGGCGCTCGCGGTGGGTCGGCCGCAGGTGATCACCGCCACCGGGAACTCCGTCACGCCGTCGACGCCGAGCAGGCGAGACACGGCGGCGTCGACGAAGCCCAGCCGTACCCGCACGGGTAGCCCGTGGCCTTCGGCGACGGCGAGCAGATTCGCCAGCATCGTCCCGGCGTCCCAGTAGACGTGCCGCCAGCCCCGTTCGGCGTACTTCCATGCGGTGCGCCACGGGAGGCCGGTGACGACGAGGGCGAGCGGGCTGGCCGCGACGTCCGGGTCGGCGGTGGCGTCGGCCAGCGCCGGGCGGTGGTCCCCGGCCGCGAGTGCCTCCAGGCCGAACACCTCCGGCGCGAAGTGGTACAGCCCGGCGTCGAGCCCGGCCACCTCGCCGACCACCGCGTACATCTCAAGGGGGTGGAGATTGCCGGCGGAGGGGGCGGCCCGGAACCAGAGGTCGTCTCCGGCGGTTCGGGTGACGCCGGCCGAGTAGAACAGCAGCCGGGCGAGGAGTTCGCCGTCGATGGTCGGGTCGCTCGGCGGTACCCGTCCGGACAGGGTCACCGCGGCCGGCGCCCCGGTCGGCGGCAGGTCGCGGGGGAGGGGATGCACCGGCGCCCCGAGGTGGCGTTTGAAGGGCTGGGGACGGTTGCTCGGGTCCACCGGGACGAACCCCGGGATGCCCGGCGGCCGGCCGTCGCGACACTGGTTCGTCTGGTGGTGGTAGAGCCGGGTCACCTCGCCGGTGCGCATCCGCCGCACATACCCGCCGGCGCCCGGCGTACGCCCGAACGAGCGCGGTGCCGGGCGCCCCACCCGCCGCGCAGCCGTCTCAGTTCGGTGCTGCCGCCGGCGGCAGGTACACCTCCCAGCCGGAGGTGGTGAGGTTCGGCACCGGAATCCGGTGCCAGTCCCTGGCCCAGCCGGGCGGGGCGGAGTTCTTGACCAGCAGGGCGAAGCGTCCGGTCGCCGCGGCCTGCCGCAGCTGCGCGGTGCTCGCGTTGCGGTTGTATCCCCGGTCTTCCAGCGCCTGGCATCCCGCGTAGTAGGCGATCGGGATGGCCTCGTGGCCGGAGATCACGCACGGCGGTCGCACCCCGTGCGATCGCAGGGTCTGGACGAGGCGGGTCCAGTCGCCGCGGCTGCGGACCTGCTCCGCCACGACGTGGTGCAGGATGCCGGCCTGGATGGCGAGGTGACCGGCGAAGCCCAACGCCACCACGGCGGCGACGACCCGCCGCCGCTGACCGACGGCCGTGGAGAACAATGCGGCGAGCCCCGGAATGGCGCCGACCAGAGCCACGGCGTAGGTCGGCAGCAGGAACCGGGGTGCGGAGTATCCGATCAGGAACAGGTAGGGGAAGGCCAAGGCGGCGGCGACCACGAGTGGCAGCCATGCCGTCCGTGCCACGCCCGCCCGATGGGCCGCCCGGACAGCCAGTGGCACCAGCACCGCCAGCGCCAGCCACCACAGCACCGCCGGCCACCGCACGGGGCTGCCGCACGGGCGGCACAGGATCGGCCCGTCCAGGGTGCTGATCACGTGCCCGAGGGAGAACTGCAGCGTCGTGCCGCCCTGCACGTGACCGGCCTGACGGATGCGCTCCAGGAGCCCGCCGTAGCGCAGCTCAGCCTCGACCACCCATGGTGCGCCGCCGAGCACGAGGCCTGCGACCACTGCCGCGGTCAGCCGCCACCGCCGGAACGCGGGCACCGCGACGGTGGCGGCGAGCAGCGGGAACCCGAGCCAGAAGGCGTCGGCCGGACGCATCAGGGCGGCCACCGCGAGGGCGGCGACGACCCCGAGGTACGCCCCGGGCCGGGCCGGCTCGGCCACGGCCAGCAGGAAACACCCGACCGCTGCCACCGCCGCCATCGCCGTGTAGTGGTTGGGCATTGCGGCGTTCGCGTAGAACAGGGCGGTCCAGAGGCTCGCGTACAACCCGGCGGCGATCGCGGTGGTGCCGGGCCGCCGGGACACCCGCGACCACACCCAGAACGCCAGCCCGAGCGACGCCGCCGCGGTGACGGTGAGGAACAGCCGGAGGACGACGGTGGAATCGAGCCAGGACGCCACGGGCCACACCAGCAGAGTCACCCCCCGGGCGCGCGGTGCGCTCATGAACGCCGGAGGCGCATGGTTGCCGTGCTGGCTCACATAGACGACCTCGTCCCAGCCGAGGTCGAGACTGGCCGGCACCGCGAGCAGCGACGCGGCGGCGAAGATCACGCACACCGCGACCAGGGGGCGTGCGCCGGACCGGGATGTCACGGATGCGCACCTCGCTCGACGAGTCACGCCAGGCCGCGCCCAGCGAGGAGGGTGGGGATTGTCCGAGCAGTCCTCACCTTAGTGGGAAACGGGATCTACCGGGTCTTCTCCACGAACCTTGCGTATTTCCGCGAATCGACCATCGATCAGACCTTGATCGGTCCGTAACCCGGTGATCTGCTCGGGGAAGCCGATGCCGAGCGGCGCACGACGCTCTCGGGCGTCACGTGATCAAGGGCCGTAAACAGCCAGTACGTCCTCGACTGGAGACCGGCGACGCGCTGCGGGCCCGGCTCGGGCCGGGGTAACCCGGGTGGATCCGGTCCTGCAGCACCTCGGCGACCTGCCGCAGTTCGGCGCAGCGCGCGACTCCGCCCAGAGCCGCTTCAGCCGGGCGTCGCGCTCGGCGACGGGCGGATGACCACGTGAGGGAAGGACCGATACGACGCCAACACCGCGGAACGCGCGGTGATCGCCGCCGACCACCATGCCCTCAGGTCCGCGCGCGGCCACTCGTCGATGAGCTGGTGACGCCGGTGTGTCGGACCCGCGTGGCGCCGCAGAGGCCCGGTCGATGCGGTGCCGGAGTGCCTGGCGCATGCGACGCAGGTACTACCTTCGTCACCCGCAACTCCTTTCTCCGTACTACGTGGACCTATTGACGTAGTACGGAGCTGCGGCTACGTTCATGCTTCGAATCCATAGAGGACGGGGTAATACTCGATGTTCTTCGCTGAGCTGGGGCTCACCCAGCATGACTCGCTGACTGCCGCGCAGCTTGCCGCCAGTGAGGCCGCCTCGGCCGCCGGTGGCCGAGTCTTCACCTGTGTCGTCTTTCAGCAGGGTGGGCGCCTCATGCTGACGACGGCCTTCTCGAACGCGTTTCTCGTCAAGCATGTGGTGGCTGAGCCGGCCACCAAGGGCGGCAACCCCCGGATGGCGACGAATCGTCCGATGGACCCTGGGCATGTCCGCGCCATCAGCAAGTACCTCGCTGACAACGAGCACAACTACATACTCCCGCCCGTCACCCTCAACGTGCGCTCGGTGCCTGCCATCCACATCCCGCGTGGAAACTTCGCCATGACCGCCGGATTCGTCGTCATCGGGGACGAGACCAAGTTCTCTGTGACCGACGGACAGCATCGCCTCGCCGCGATCACGAAGCGCAGCGAAGCGCTGACGGAAACCGACTCCAAGTTCATGAGTGACAGCGTCTCGGTGGTCATCGTCGTCGAACCGGATCTCGCGCGGATCCATCAGGATTTCGCTGACGCGGCCCAAACGAAGCAAATCCCTGCCAGCCTGTTGGCGGCGTTCAACACCCGGGAGCCGTTGAACCGGGTGCTCACGAAGATCGTGGATGGATCGACCCTGTTCCGGGGACGCATCGACGAGACTTCCAAGAGCCTGTCGCAGCTGTCGCCAGCAATCTTCCTGCTCAACCAGGTCCGGGGGATGGTCAAGGAGCTGCTCTTCCGTGACTACGCTCTGAGCGAGGCGAGTATCCCCGCCCGCACCAACCAGGTCATCGGTTCTGCAGCGAGCCAAGATGCCTTCGTTGAGCGGACGCTGTCGATGATGGCCGTCTTGACCGAACACATGACCCCTTGGAAGGCTATCGCCGCGCTACCGACGTCGGGCGGCCCGGCCAACCAGGTCGTTGACTTCCGTAAGCACTACATCAACATGACGGCCACCGGGTTGGTCATCATCGGTCATGTCGCCTATGAGATTGAGAAGAATCAGGATCCGGAGTGGCGTACTGCGCGCTATATCGACCTGGCTACGAAGATCGACTGGCGCCGTAACGCCGACATTTGGCACGGCACCATCATCACGGGCGACAAGATCAGCACCACGCGGGCACCCGGTCGTCTCGCTGCGAAGAAGGTTATGGCGGCTATCGGTCTGCCGGGCGCCGACCTCGCCGACAGTGCTCTCCCAGGCATGGAGCCTCTGGTGACCAGCGCCGGCGTCTGAGCCGGGTGGTTGAGCTTCGTTGCAGCTCGCGCTGATGACGAGAACTGCGACCAAGGGCCGGCCTCGTAACTGCCAGTCGCGAGGCCGGTCCTTCGCAGCTCAGTTCCATCGCCCCCTAGCCCGCGATGGCTCACCGGCTACTTCTGATCCGCCTCGCCAGCACCGCCAGGTCAACGCCTACCTGTTCGCTCAGACCCCGCACCTCGGCCGGAGGCGATGTGAGTGGGGTGGTGCGAGCGCCCGGTGGCGGTCCGGGGCACTCGGCGGTCATCGAGAGCGGCGTCCTGGTACCGGACAGCTGATAGAGCCGCCAGACGGCCATCCGCGAGTCGACCAGCACCATCGTCCGATCGACGCGCGCGATGAGTACGGTGCACCGCGGGTTACGGGCCACCGCGACGATGCGGCCGGTTGTCCGCCCGAGTTCCGTCGCCACTCGAGCTGCCGCCCGGTACGGGTTACCGAACTCTCCCTCTACCCACCAGGCGCCCTCGTCGAGACGGACGGCTAAACCGGCTTCCGTGAGCGCCGCCCGGGCCTCGGCGTAGGGATCCTGCCTGGTCTCCTGGGCCAGCACGATGGTGTCCCAGAGCTCCCGGGCGCTGATGACGCGGGCGAAGGGCTGGCTGGCGGGGAGGAGTTGCTGCTCGGCCAGTTCGGCGTCGGCCTCCGCGACCCACTCGGACGCGTCCCGCCAGGCATCGGTGGCGAGCACGTCCGCCTCTCGTCCGCCCCGGAGGTGCGCGCCCTGCCGGAGCGTCGCCATGGCGACCGCTAGCAGAGAGTAGAGGTGGTCGAAGGCCTCGGGCGGCAGCTCATCGAGCATGGCGTCGTCGGGGATTAGCGCCCAGACCAGCCACCGGAGGTCGGTACGCCAGTCCTCGTCCTCCTGCCACACCCCGGCCGCGAGTAGCGTCAGGTACAGCGCGGTGACCGTCATCCGCAGATGCACCGGCGGCAGGGTCGACCAGTCGTCCTCCACCGCCGGCTCGGTCACCGAGGCGACCCAGCGGGCCGCGAACCGGCGGTACCGGACGCGCTCGTCTGGACGGATGTCGGGCACGGACCTGGCCGAGGCGGTATCCGGCTCCTCCACCAGGCCGTCGAGCACACCCTCGTCCTCGTCCTCGGTGAGCTCGCCCTCGTCGGTGTCGTCGATGGACCAGCCTGCTGCCGTGGCCTGATTCGTGGCCGACGTGCGCGGGAAGATGAGCCCGGACAGCCCCGGCCCGAGCAGCCGGTCGCAGTCTTCGAGGTAGTCCGCCCACCGGTCACCCGGTGCGACCTCGCTGCTCACTGTCGAGGTCGAGGATGCGGGCACGGACCCGCCGGTCGCTCCGGCCAGTTCCACCAGTCGAGCCAGGTCCGCGGTAAAACGCTGAGCGATCAGCGGATCGGTGAAGAGTTCGTCAGGCTCGTACGACCGGGACAGCCGTGGCTCGTCGGAGGCGTCCCGGCGGGGCCGGCAGCGGGACGCGTCGGTGATGAAGACCGCAGCCGACTCCCGGCGCACACCGTCGATCTCGACGACCGCGCGGACCGCGCCCCCGATGAGCTCCGGGACCACGAAGCGTGCGGTCTGCTGCCCGACGGGCACGGCGCCCACGGCGAGCCAGCTGCCGGGCACCGCCGACGGCGAGGTCTCCACGACCACCCGCTGCGCCGCCGGAGCGGCCAGCTCAACGACGAGCGTGCCGTCGCTCAGCGCGCAGCCGAGGAGCACCGGCGCGGCACCGACGGGATCGGTCGCCGTGGGCGGAGCAGACGCCAGCTGCCGGAACGTCGTATCCGGCTGCGGGTCGCCCTCTGGAAACAGAGAATCGGTGTGCGGCGCGATGACGGCCAGCTCGCAGTTGCCACCCTGCACGGTGCTGAGCAGCAGCGCGGACGTGGTGACGTTCGCGCTGCCGGTCATTCCGGCGGTCGTGCCGTCGGTGGTGTCCCACTCGATTAGCTTGCCGTGCCGGGCCGGTCCCGGACCCAGCAGCCGGAACTCCTGATCAACGGTCGACTCGGTGGCCCGGACCAGTGCGGCGCCGTCGAACATGGCGATCGAGGGCTGCACGGCCACGCGCACCGAGCGTGGTTTGGTCCGGTTGACCAGGGCGCTCACCGCGCGGGCGGGCGGGTCATAGAACGGGGCGGCAAGGCGCAGCTCGTCGATGGGATCGGCAGGCAGCCGTTCCAGCAGCGGTAGACGCAGGTTGCCGTAGGCGCGTACCGGCGACCAGCGATCGTCGACCCTGGCCGGCTGCATCTGGTCCGCCACCTGCCGCAGCGTCGCCGCGATCCAACTCGCCATCCCGACCACACCGGGCAGGTCGTGCAGCCAGTCCGCCACGTCCGCAATGAGCTGGGGCCCGTACTGCCGGGTGCCGCGGGCGGTCACCCACAGCTCGCGGTTGTAGCCCCAGCCTGACAGCGTCGGGTTGCCCGATCCGACCGCCAGCCAGACGTCGTCGTCGCCGAGCAGCACGACCAGCTTCGGGTGGAATGCGCGCGGGCAGACCGCGTGGCCATGCTGGTAGGCCACCCCGGCCCGCCGCACGTCCACCGGGTCGTGCACGGCCTGCCCGGCGTCGCCGAGCACGGTGATTCGCGCGCCGAGCGCCCGCGCCGTCGGGATGGCGAACTTCTCCAGGAACCCGAGGTCGACCGTGTAGCCGGTGATGACCACCTCGCGCAGCCGGGCGCCGTCGGCCCGGTCGCGCCACTGCTCCAGCAGGGTCAGGGGTGAGCGGAAGGACCGGGACACATCGCTCATGCCGGCACCTCCAGCAGTTGCCGCCCCCACGGGGTCACCGGTTCTTCCCGTTCGGGCGTGAGCAGACCGACCTGTACCGCGATCTCGGCGAGCTGGTGGACGCGTAGGCCGATGTTGCCGCTGCCCTCTGAGGAGTCGGCGAAGTACACCCCGTTGCGCTCATGCAGCCGACTGAACAGCGAGATGGTGCCGTCCGGGTTGAACGCCACCTTGCGCAGCGCCACCCGCCGCGACTGCGCGAGCATGTCGTCAACGAGCCGTCGGCCCAACTCGGCGATGGGGCGCTGGGCGAACTCCCGCCGCAGCTGCGCCACCCAGGTGGGGTCGAGGTAGGTGGGCCGCCGCCCCTTGAAGGTGCGCAGGGTGAGGCCGGTCAGCGAGTCGAGTCGGCGGGCTCCCAGCAGCAACAACGCCACGTCAGTGACCACGCCAGCATCGTCACCGAGTAGTGCTTCCTCGGCCGGCATTGGATCGCCCTGTCCGTCGACGACCGGGGGTAGGCCGGCCTCGAAATCGGCAACGTTACCGCCGGGCAGCTGCCCGGCAATCCAATCGTGCAGGTGGCCCCGGGAGGCGTTCTCCGCGTCGCGGACCTCGTTGACCAGCGCTGCCCAGAGGTGCCGCCACGCGCCGACGGAGTGGTGCCGGAGCACCACACCCCGCCATGCGGCCGTGCGTTCCTCGCCAGCGAGCAGCGGGTCCTCGCGGGCCGCCGATCCGTAGGCCACGCCGGCCGCGAATGCGGCCAGCCAGGTGTCCGCATCGGGATTGAGCTGCCAGGACCGGGCCAGAATGCGTAGCGTCGCGCGTCTGGTCCGGTCGTCGCCGGTCCACGCCTCCGGGTCGTGCCGGCCGTCGACGGTCGCGCTGAACACGCTGCCCAGCGGCTCGAGGTCAGGCGTGTCCTCGTCCTGCTGGAGGCTCAGCCGGCCGAGCGCCGCCGACGGGAGGGAGAGGCCTGCGCCACGTTCGGCCGCGGCGATCAGCGGGGCGTACATCTCGGTGATCTGAGGTGGGCAGGGGTGCCGGCCGGGGCGCAGCGCCCCGCCGTCCATCGTCGCCGTACCGAGCGCCCCGCTGGGTCCGTTGTACTGCGACCAGAAGCCCCAAGCGCGCGGCGAGTATGAGCGGGAGCCGGTGGCGTCGGCCACCGAGAATTCGGCACCCGCGTCGGGGCCGAGCCGCGCCAGTGCTTCCACCCCGTGCGCCAGGCCGAGCGAGTGGTCGGACTCGTCGTACGCCTGGGAGATCCGCGCCATGCCGACCTCCGCCCGGCGGATCAGCCGCCGGCAGGCGTCGCGGTCCAAGCCGGCATCCTCGGCGTGGGCGGAGAGGGCCCAGTAGAGGCTGTAGTAGCGGGCGTAGCGGGTCACCGTCGAAACGCCTGGGACGAGCATGTCGACGGCGGCCATCACCGGCGCCTCCACGGCGAGCGGGTACCGGCCGGCGCGGGCAAGCAGACCCGGCTCGCACCAGTCCGGTCCCTCGACGAGCGATCGTGAGGCGGCGGGTCCGGTCGCGTCGATCGGCGCGGTCGTCATGGCGACCATCCTGGCTCAATGGAAGTGCGCGGGGAATGCCCCATCGAGGTTGATCGGGAACCACTCGGGGCGGCAGGACGTGACGAAACGAGCCCATTGGTGGCCATCCGAGGAACAGCGGGCGTCCGATTCTGCCGCAACTGAAGCTCGTCACCATCTGGCTCGGCCACTATGCGGCGAGCGGTTTCCCCTTGAACACTTCACGGCGGTGCCAAAGGACATGCTCGACGGCTGGAATCAGGGTGCCCGGGCGTGGCCGCAGGACCCGTCCGTGGAGGTTATACACCGCTCTCCCGAGCTCGGTGCGTGCAGTGAAGGCGGTCGAAACGTGGATGTGTGACGTCGCGTCGAGCCCCAGCGCGCCGAAGTCGAAAAGCTTGTGGTGTAGAACGCAAAGCGCTAGGCCGTTGTCGAGGCTGTCCGGACCGTCGAAGGCCCACCAGCGCACGTGCGCCGCTTCCACTCCTACCGAGGCGTTGCCGAGTTGGCCGTCGTATCCGCAGAAGGCGCATTGCCGGTCCCAGGCACGAAGGACTGCGGCCCGCCAGGCGGGATCTCGCCGGCGCGGAGGAGCCGCCACCTGGCCAGGCGCGTAAAGGATTTCGTCGGGGTCCAATCCGGCCGCGGTGAGGACGTCGGGAGCGATGGTGGCCGGGAACTGGCTCTCGACCAGGGCACGCGCGACTGACCGGAGCGCGTTGCGGTCCTTGTGAAGTGCCGCCTCGATGGAGACATCGAACTGGCCCACGACGTCGTCCGCGGTCAGTGGCCCGACGAGATCCATGGGCACGTCCCGGTTCAGCGTCCAGACGCCATCGCTGCGCAGCCGGGTGAACGGGTAGGCGGCGCTCTGTGCCCGGCCCGTCTTCGAGTCGGGACCAAACTCGGCAATTAGGTCACTCAACCGCTTCCGCGCCTCGGACCACTGCAGCGCACTGGAACCTTTGCTGATGAGTCGACCGAGCGCCAACAGCACCAGCAGCGGCTTGTGTGGCGCACGTCGACCACTTTGCTGGTGCAGGCGCAGGGACAAGAGCCGGTCGAGGACTCTGGGGTCCGAGGTCACGCCGCGATCGCCCGGGCTGCGGCGTAGATGTCGGCCGGGAGCGAATGCGCCAGCTCCCACACGATGCGCATCGGCCGGTCGCCGCTGTGCGACCGGTACGTCATCGGCCCGGCGTAGAGGTACGCCGGTGCGCCGAGGTCCCGGTCGGGGAGCCGCGTCTCCCGCACAAACAGGTGGATGGTCGAGCCGCGTTCAATGTGGTTGATGTAGCGCTGCCCGGTCGCCGACGCCGACGACGTGGTGCTCTGCGACTCCCACTGGAACAGGCTGTCGGTGATGGCCCGGTCGGCGTACATCGTCGTGGGGGAGTAGTGCTCCTCGGACTTGACCAGGGTGACGAAGAAGAGGTCGGCCTGCTCGTCCGGCAGCCACTTCACGCCTTCGCGCAGGGATCCCGGGTTCGTCATTCCGAAGGCCGCGCACGCCTCATTGCGGCTGTAGCGCGCGTGCACCCGCAGCGGCACCCGCGCCGGCTCCGGCTCCACCGTGACCCGGTGGATGCGGTCTCGCAGCACCTCGGCGACCTGGCGCAGCTCCGTGCATCGCGCTGGCTCCGCCCAGAGCCGCTTCAGCCGGGCATCGCGCTCGGTCAGCGGCACCGACGGCCCCCAGAGGCTGAAGTGCAGCATGTCCAGCAGCCGGCCGCCGCCGGGGTGTTCGCCGCCGGCGACCCGGGCCAGCAGGTCGAGCCGGTCAACGTCGTCGATGTGCAGCATCCGCCCGATGGCCCGGCCGAGCTCGCGGTCGTCCGGGCCGGCGGCCGAGCTGTCGATGCCCGCGAGACGGCGCAGCCCGCCCCACCCGCCGATGCTCGCCGACCGGTAGACGTCCTCGATCTCCAGGCCGGTCTCGCGCAGGAACTCGGCCAGGCTCACGTCCCCGAGCTGCCGCAGCTCGGCCACCAGGCCGTTCTTCGAGTTCGGCAGGGCCGACTTCAGGTTGGCGAGCACGACCTCCTTCGCCACCCGGTCCAGCTCGACGTGGCAGCCGCTCGGCAGCGACGGGAAGTCGTCCCGGACGGCCGCCTCGACGGCCCGCCGGCTGACCCCGGTCAGCGCCCGCCAGCGCAGGTCGAAGCGGAAGTTGGCGTTCTGGCCGCCGATGAAGTCGAGCACGGTCAGGCAGGGCTTGTCGTCGTCCAGGCGCAGGCCGCGGCCGAGCTGCTGCAGGAAGATCGTGGCGCTCTCGGTGGGCCGCAGCATCAGGATCGTGTCGACCATCGGCAGGTCGACGCCCTCGTTGAACAGGTCGACGGTGAACAGGACCCGCAGCTCACGGTTCCGGAACGCCGTCAGCAGGGCCTGTCGGCCGGCGGCGTCAACCCGCGAGGTCACCGCCGCCGACGGTACCCCCGCCTTGGTGAACCAGTCCGCCATGAACTCGGCGTGCCCGATGCTCACGCAGAAGCCGAGCGCCCGCATCCGCCCCACGTCGGCGGTGTCGCCTACCGCCCGCAGGATCATCCGGGCCCGGGCGTGGTTGCCGGTGTAGACGCCGTCCAGCTCGGCCGGGTCGTACCCCTGCCCGCGCTTCCAGCGCAGCTGCGACAGGTCGACGTCGTCGTGCAGCCCGAAATACTGGAACGGCGCCAGCAGTTGCCGCTCCAACGCCTCCCACAGGTGCAGCTCCACGGCGGCGCGGCCGTCGAACCACCGGCGCACGTCGCCGCCGTCGCTCCGGTCGGGGGTCGCGGTCAGCCCCAGCAGTACGCGCGGCCGCAGCCGCTCCAGCAGTCGGGCGTACGTCGGCGCTTCGGCGTGGTGGAACTCGTCGACGATCACCATGTCGTACGCCTCGGGGTCGATCTCCTGCCGGTACAGCGACTGGATCGAGGCGAAGACGTACTTCCAGTCCTTCGGCCTATCGCCGCCGACGAGGGTCTCGCCGAAGCTGCCGTCCCCCATCACCTGCCGGAACACCGAGCGGCTCTGCCGCAGGATCTGCTCCTGATGGGCGACGAAGAGCAGCGAGTCGACCTGGGCGGCCTTGCGAAGCCGCCGGTAGTCCAACGCCGCCACCACGGTCTTGCCGGTACCGGTCGCCATCACCACCAAGTTCCGCCAGCGGCCGTGCACCATCCGCTCGGCGTCCAGGTCGTCGAGAATCTCCTGCTGATACGGGAACGGCCGCACGTCGAGGTTGGCTATCTCGGTCGGCGCCTCGTCAGGGCGCTCACCGCGCAGCGCGATGCGCAGCCGCTCAGCGTCCTTCGCCGGGTCGTACGCCTCGAAGGCCGAGTCGTTCCAGTAGTCGGTGAACGTCGCCTCGAAGGTGTCGATGACGTGCGGCTGCTCCAGGTTCGAGACCCGCACGTTCCATTCCACGCCGTCGACCAGCGCGGCCTTCGACAGGTTCGATGAACCGACGTACGCAGCGGTGGTGCCGTTGTTGCGGCGGAACAGCCACGCCTTGGCGTGCAGCCGGGTGGTTCTGGTCTCGTACGAGACCTTGATGTCGGCACCCAGCTCCGCGAGCCGGTCCAGGGCCCGCTGGTCGGTCGCGCCGAGGTACGTCGTGGTGATGACCCGCAGCCGGCCGCCGCGGGCGATCAGGTCGCGGATCGCGGGCTCGACGATGCGCAGGCCGTGCCACTTGATGAACGCGCAGAGCAGGTCGACCTCGTCGGCGGAGGCCATCTCGTGGGTGACCTCGTGGCCGATGCGTGGCTGGTGGCGACCGTTAACCAGCAGGGCGCCGGTGGAGAGCGGGGTAGTGGGGCGTACCGGGAAGGTGGGTGCGGCGGGCGGAGTGGGCGGGGCGGCGATGGCGTGCAGCAGATGCTGCGCGTCGGCGACTTGGTCGTGGGCGCCGACGGCACGAGGCTCGGCCTGGGCGATGCTTTCGGCGATGCGGTTGGCCAGCTCGACCTGGCGAGCGAGCTTGTTGTCACCACCGGGTACCGCGAGCAGCGCCCGGCGAGCCAGCGCCGCGATGTGCCGGGCGAGTACGTCGTGGGTGTCGGCTGGATCGAGCTTGTTGTGCTGGACCCGGGCGGGATCGGCTTGCTGGAGCCGCTCGGCGAGCTCGCGAGTGATCAGGTGGTCGTAGATGCCCGGCTCAAGATCCGTCACCTGCGCAACCTAGCCGGCCAAGGGGCTGAGGCGCTGTCCCGCCGCGGAGCAAAAATCCTGCTGTCGGGTCCACGACAGATCTCCCCTACATCGTCGCGGTAGTTGTCCGTCCTTCATTCGCTGTCGGCGAGGCCTGGTGGAGCAAGTTCTCCATGACCTACCTTGTGACCTGGGGAAAGCCCGTCGCCTTGACAGATAGTTGCCCTTGTGCAACGACAACTTCGTAGGTTGTTGACAGTGTAGAGAGGCGATGTGGGACGGGCTGAAGGGTGAATATTCGGGGGTCCCGCTGGCAGGAGCTCTGCCGGTAATCTGCCCGACACACCTTGTGGGGAGGTGAGGGGCGATGCTTGCTGGGCTGGAGGTACCGCCGGCGGCCCAAGCGGAACGGGTGATCACCTCAGTGCTGCCCGACCGTGGCCACCACCGACGCGTACAGGTCGACTCGCCGCCCGGAGCCGGCAAGTCCAGGCTAGTGGTGCGCCCCGCCATCGAGCTGGCCACCGCCGCCGAGCCGCTGATCATCGGCTCGCAGACCAACCAGCAGGTCGACGACCTCATCGACCGGCTGGCGCAGATGGCGCCCGAGCCGTGCGTTGGCCGTTTCTCCGGCACCGAGTCCCAGCCCTGGGACCGAGTCAACGTCCGTGGGAAGGCGGGCGTCGCCGCCAAGGCCGCCGACCTCGGCGGCACGGCCATCCTAATCGGCGCAGCCGCCAAGTGGGCCACCGTCACGCTCTACGCCGTGGGTAGCCCCACCCGTGTATGGAGTCTGCATGGATGACGGACAGCCAGACCCAACCCTTTGGACCCGTTACCGGTCTTGGCTGGCCCCAAGCCACAATGACGCCCCTCCCAGCACTACCCGCCACTTCTTTGAGCAATCGAGAGTAATTCCGGACGCAAATGTCCTGCTTGACCTCTACCGATATACCAAGGACGGGCGCGAGCAGGTCCTTGCAGCGTTCGAACTCTTCAGCCGAAGAAAACGACTTTGGCTGCCGCACCAGGTCGGTCTGGAGTTCTCGCGGAATAGAGCCAAGGCGGTTCAGGGGCGCCTAACGGCCCTAAGCTCGGCGGGCAAGGCCCTCGACGCAAAATTCCGATCGGCCATCAGACTGATTGGGGAAGCGCGCGACGACGTCGTCGAACTAATCCGAGACATGACACAAGACGACGCTGTTGCCGATTCATTGGGTGAGTCTATAGCCGATGACGTGATAGGCGGTGCATTAGGGGATTGGCAAACTGTCCTTGCCAATAGCTTGAAGGCGCTGCGTGCCGCAGAAGCTATTAGTCCGCGAAGCGTCGTCGGCAACGATCCACTCCTTCCGCGAATCGGGGCCCTGTTTGGCGACGAAATTGGTGACGCCCCACCAGAGAGCGTTGTGCGTGAATGGGTGGAAACAGCAGTCAACTACCGATATCCCAATCGAATTCCTCCAGGGTTTGCTGACGCCAAGAAGGGAACAGCCTTGGCGGCAGCGGGCGATTACATAATCTGGGAACAAATCATCGAGTTTGCCAACACGCTGCCCGCGCCTCGCCGCCTGATCTTCGTGTCTGGAGACACAAAGGGCGATTGGTATGAGCAGGATGAGAACGGCAAGGCGATACGCCCTTGGCCAGCGCTCGATCACGAGATGTCGACCCGGGCAAAGGCCGAGATTCTCATTCTGACGCCGAGAGCGTTTCTTCGAGGCGCACATGACATTTTGGGCGCGCCAATGCAGGAGGAGACTTACGACGAGGTTGAGCGAGTCTCGCAAGCCAGCAAAGGCAGCCCCTTAAATGAGAACTTCAACTTCACTTCGCCCCTCGGGCCGGTCGAACAGGCTCACAAGTTATGGGCAGCCTTCCCTTCAAGCGAAAAACCAGAGTTGACGCGGCTCCGATACCAGCTAGAACAAATAACAAGAGAGCAGGAGCAGCTCGAGACGCGGGTAGCGGAGCTCGAATCAGATCCGAACTACCTTGCCGACCTGGCTGATCCTCGATCATACGCTAAGGCGATTGTCTCGAGAGCGGAGGCCCTCAAGACGCGAGCGGATGCGCTTCGGCAGAGAATCAACACATTAGGGGGTTCGGGATAAGGAGTTCGATTATGGGCAAGATCGGCGTGTCTCAGGAAATGTCCCAATCTTAGACGGCAGCAGACGTTCGGGGTGATCAAGTGGGAATCATTAAGTCGATCAAGGACCAGATCTCGCCAGACAAGCCCGAGGAGTCCAGTGATCTGATAGGGGGCATGCTACTGGACCTGATCGACTTCGAGGCGTACGTAGGAGAGGTCTATTCGCTCGGCTACAACGAAGCGCTCGTCCAAATTCACGACCATCACCGTCGACAGGTGGGCGGGATACCTGCGTTATCGTTTCTGTTAGCAACACGCCTTATCGAGGGACAGTCGATCGATGTCTGGGATGAGGATTCCTCTGTCATTCTATTGCGAGTGTTAGACCACGCTAATCTTCCGAATGCACAGGAGGCCTTGCGAGTCCGGGTAGAAACTGCCCAACGGGTCGCCGGTGAGAGAGCGAAGAGCTGGGATCACAAAGACGTCATGGACCCAGCAACCAATCATCTGTTGAGCTACGCAGGTGTTAAGTCTCGAGTCCTGGGCACGTTCCACGTCGATGAGGTAGAGGGCAGCCTGGCCCTGACCTTCGGTGCTGATCTTAGCAACTACTATCCGAATCGAGGACTAAAGGTCTTCAAGCCTCGATCTGAGACACTGGGGAGAATCGTCAATTATCGTGACCCTCGCCGTCATGAAGGCGGTGAAGGACCCCAGGTCCCAGTGGGGAAGGTAAGGTACGCGTCTACGAATCGCCGGTTCCAGCAGATCAGTTCCGTAAATGTATCGATCACTCCCACGGACCTACTTGCCCAAAAGACCGCTCTTTTTGGTATGACCCGCATGGGAAAGTCGAACACGACGAAGATCGTTCTGCGATCTATCTTCGCGCTTCGCTGGGCTGCTACGCCGCTGCGGATCGGGCAAATCGTTTTCGATCCCGACGGTGAGTATGCGAACGAGAATACGCAAGATGCGGGGAACAAGAAGAACCCCACTGCAATAAAGAATGTTTGGGCCCTTGGGCCTATTAATGCACAAGACTCTCTGAGGAGGGACGTTGTTACGTACGGCATCCTCCCGCACCCAAACGATCCGAATCGGAAGCTAATGCTTCTGAACTTTTACGAAACCGACAACTTGCAGGTTGGCAAGCAGATAATCGATTCAGCTCTGGCGGGGGATTCAACAAAGTTCATCGCGAATTTCCGGGACGTGGCCCTCTCGCCGCCAGGCAGCGACTCCGGGTCAGCGGCAATCCGCTATCACCGGCGGGTTCTGTGCTACCGAGCACTCTTGGTTAAGGCGGGTTTCGAGGTGCCTGCCCGTATCCGCCCAACACTCAGGCACGGACCGACTCCGTTGTTCGGTCAGGACTTCATTGGTGCCCTTCGCCAATCGGGGGGTAAGGATCCGAAGCAGTATGAGGCATGCGCAACGATCCTTTCTAAGAGCGCTCCCACATGGTCAGAGTTGATCCAGGCGTTCACGATCTTGCGAACCTACATTCTTGATGGTGGCTCAGCGTACGGCGACTTCGATCGCGAATATATCAAGAAGAGTTCTTCGGGATCGTGGGCCGATGATGACCTGAAGAAGATTCTGGAGATGTTTTTTTATCCAAATGGGTCCAAGCAGATCGGGCGAGTTGCAGAGCAGCATACCGACACCACAGATACCGATTACGCCGATGATATTTACGATCACTTGACAAACGGTCGCCTAGTCATCGTCGACCAATCAAGTGGTAACCCGCTGATCAACAAGACGTCGGCAGACAGGATCATGTGGCGGATCTTTGCGAGGAACCAAGACGAGTTTCGTAACGGGAAAACCCCCCCTGAGATCCTTGTGTTTGTAGAGGAGGCGCATAACGTGCTTCCCTCGTCTAACGAGACTGATTTTGCAGATGTATGGGTACGGACCGCGAAAGAGGGCGGCAAGTACAGGATCGGCCTTGTGTATGCCACACAGGAGGTAAGTTCGATCCAACGGAACATCCTTCGAAACACGGCGAATTGGTTTATTGGTCACCTGAACAATACCGACGAGACCAAAGAGTTACGGAAGTTTTACGACTTTGCGGACTTCGAGGCGAGCATTCTGAGGGCTCAAGACCCCGGCTTTATCCGCCTAAAGACACTGTCGAATCCGTACGTTGTTCCGATTCAAGTTGACAGGTTTACGATTGACTCGAGCGACCGGAGTCCGTCCTGATGCCGTATGAGGGCGAATTTGCCGCGTACCTGCCGCTGCAACGGATCGCAGATTCTGATCAGGTCAAAGCTCTGCTGAAGCGAGCGAAGCGAGCGTTGTCGGAGAGCGAGGGCGGTAAACTTCCAAGACCCCAAGTTCTTCCGGTAGCTGATTCTCCACTGCCTGATCTGGTCCTTGCGATAGACGGCAGCAATGCCGAGGTGAACGTGGCAAATGGATACCCAGGCGCAAGGGTCGGCTATATCACTGTTGCCAGTGTCTTGCTCAACCTCAAGCTTGTGGATGCCCTTGACGAGTACCGGCCCGTCGATCCGGTCAAATTTCGGACAACTGAAGAGGCTGCGACTCGTCCGGCCGCCCTTCCTGGGAGCAACGTGGTCACCCGGGAACATATATCAGCCCGCGACTCCTTTAGGGCCGAGCTATACGACTTAATACACAACGCCGTTGTGGATGACGACGACCATGCTCGTTTGATCGAGACATACGAGGAGCTGCTGCGATATAAGCCGCGGGAGAAGCAGCAGAGATGCCCGTACTCGTATGACGGTTGCGAAATAAGGCTTTCTGTCCCGGCTGGCTTGACCGAATGTCCCTGCTCCAAGCGTCGGGCCATATTTTCCACCGACGCGCTGCGGATTCACGAAGGCTTCAGGGACGACTCCTCCAACGGTCAGGCGCTGGGCGAGACGATGCAGGTTTGGGAGCAACTGTTACTTGTACATCTCTTGCGCTGCCTCGAAATTCGAGGAATGCTAGAGCAGGCGCAGAAGATAGCTTTCTTCATTGACGGGCCTCTGGCGGTGTTCGGGCATCCCGCCTGGTTGAGCGCTGCTATCAGCACCGAACTTAAGCGGCTAAATGCTGAGGCTAGGAAGCTGACGGGTAGAGACCTAACAATAATCGGTATTGAGAAGAGCGGAACATTTGTCGATCACTTTTCCGACATAGATATCGTGCACGGCCGGGACGAGCCATTGTTCGAAGATCGATCTTTCTTCATGCCAAACGATGACTATATCAAGCAGCGCATAATTTATTCCGCTAGCGAGAAGCGATACGGCGCGGACACTTACTTTGGTCGCAAGTTTTTTTATAAGACTAAAAACGGGTCTCGCATTGTAGCCAACATCCCGTTTCTCGATGATGAGCAGGATAGCTTGTTGTCGTCTGAGTTGTCCCTATATCCGCAGATCCCTGTTATTTGCGGACTTCTGGACAAACTTGTTTCGTCTCGGTTTGAGAATGCCGTCACCCCTATTGTTTCTGCTCACGCTCATGCGGCTATCCCTTTGCATTTGGGAGAGAAGGTTCTCAAGCAACTAGCCGCCGCCCTTATGAAGGATGGGAAGTAGTGCTCCGTCAACGCGACTATGCGAATGCCGTACGTCGCTGGGAGGGCGTTGGGCCATACTATGCGATGTTCCCGACGTGGTTCGCCGACGACGTCATTTCCCGCTACACAGAAATTGGCGACACGGTCTTGGACCCTTTCGCTGGAAGGGGTACGGCAATCTTCAGCGCCGCCTGCCAGGGCCGGAATGCGTTCGGCGTTGAGATTAATCCCGTTGGTTGGTGCTATGCGAAGGCTAAGCTCACCCCAGGATCGTTCGAAAGCGTCTCTGAACGTCTTCGCGCTGTCTCGCTGGCTGCCCCGAGGCAAAGGCATGCCGCTTCCGAGCTTCCCGAGTTCTTTCACTTCTGCTTTTCCCAAAGCGTACGAGAATTCTTGCTGGCCGCGCGAGAGCTGCTCGACTGGCGGCAGAACGATGTTGACCGGACTGTAATGGCTCTGCTTCTCGTGTCCCTCCACGGCAAAAGCGGGTCTGCGCTGTCCAATCAAATGCGGCAAACGAAGGCGATGGCACCCGACTACGCCGTGAGGTGGTGGAAAGAGCGGGGCATGGAGCCGCCAGACATCAACCCTCTCGAATTCATGACCAGGCGGGTGTCCTGGAGATATGCTAGGGGTATACCAGCGACTGCTGAAAGTGAAGTACTTTTGGGCGACGCAGAGGCTCAGGTTTCGGCAATCTCCGGCTATCTGCAGGAGCGTAAACGAGGTGCTGCGCTGCTGCTGACGTCGCCGCCCTACTTCGGACTGACTAACTACCACTATGATCAATGGCTACGCCTCTGGCTTCTTGGTGGCCCGCCAAATGCTTACCGAGTTCCAGGATCACACGAGCTGCAAGGTAAGTTTGAGAACGCGAGGCGGTATTGTGAACTTCTGCGCCGGGTTTTCACTGGCATTGCTCCCGCAGTTGCGAGTGATGGAATTGTTTATGTGCGGACGGGTAGGGGTGAGCCAACTCTCACGGCAACAAGGGATGCACTCCGGAAGGCATTTCCGTCGCATGCACTAGAGGAGATCGCTCGGCCATATACCAGGCCGACCCAAACGAGTCTTTTCGGTGACACGGGCACGAAGGTTGGCGAGGTTGACCTCATAATGACTCCAGTCCTGACTCCTTCCTGAGTCTTCAGCTAAAGGTGTCAACAATTAGAGGACATACCTGACGACAAGGCTAAGCGATGTCTCGTAACCCGGCGTCTGTCTATGAACCGGTTGAGGTGGGTGCAGATGTCCCCCAGCCTGCTTGTAGTGGATCCTTGCAGTGGCCGGTTTGAAACAAGTTCAGGTCCGCCGGCTGGTCCGGCTGGGCGCCGAACGCGGCGGGCATGCCATTGCCGACGGCCGGCCGGGGCCGGCAGTGGGCCCTCAACCTGTCGGACCGGTTGCTGCCGGTGGGGGCGGACTGTCTGGGACTGTGCCTGAGCGGTTGAGCGGATGACTGACGACATCTACGGCCGAGGCGGCTTTCCGGTAGACAGCGAGCACAGCGTCAGAGAGCGCAGGCGTTGCTGCGAGCGTCACGGCGGAGTTGACGTCGTGGTCGGCACCGTCTTGATCGATAACAGCGGCCCCCGCCTCCCGCGCGATGACGACCCCGGCCGCCATGTCCCACGCATGGTTGGACAACGTCAGCGCTGCGTCGAATCTGCCCTCGGCGAGCCATGCCAAATCGATTGCCGCGCTCCCAGTCATGCGCACGCGCTGCGCCTCGGCGGCGAGCTGGGCGGTCAGGGCGAGGCGCAACCGGTTCATTGCTTCGGCGTCCGGACCTACGGCGTAGTCCCCGATGGCAACGATGGCCACGCCAACCTCGCTCGTGCTGCTGACTCTGATCTCCTGTCCGTTCGCGTAGGCACCGTCACCCCTAGCGGCGGTGTATCGCGAAGCCAGGAAGGGCAGCTCGATAACGCCGAGTACCGCCTCGGTACGGTGCACCAGCGCGAGCGAGACGGCGCACAAGGGCAGACGCCGAACGAAGTTCGCCGTGCCGTCGATCGGATCGAGGACCCACTGCATGTCGGCCGAGCCGGTGCGCCCTTCCTCCTCGCCGAGGAATCCGATGTCAGGCGTTTGAGCGCTGAGGAAGGCGCGCATGTCGCGTTCGATCGCGTAGTCCAGCTCCGAGGCGAAGTCGCGGTCGCCCTTCACCGTCAACGCGCCTGGGGACCGGTGCCGCATCGCCTCCGCGGCGCGGTTCACGGCCTCCACTGCGATCGGCAGCAGCTCCCGGTATTCGCTCACAGCCGCCGCCCGCGCTGCCACTGCGACTCGAAGACCTGCTCGAATACCGGGTACAGCCCAGTGCCTTGCGGGTCTCGGCGGATGACGAAGGCGGGGGAGTCCACTCCACGGCTCTCCGTCAGGTAGGGCTGCGCCACACACAGATCGTCCACGAGCACGATATTGAAGCGAAGCGTCTCGTCGTACGTCGCCAGCCCCATGCTGTCCCGCAGGTCGGCGGGAAGCCGGTCGCGGACCCGAAGCAGCGTCTCGACGTTGAGCTTGGTCAGCGCCGACAGTTGCCCGGGCGCGAAGCCTTCCTCCACCTCCCGAGCCTGGATAGCCGAGCCGGCGGGGTCGAGGAACAGGCAACGAACATGAGCGCCGCTCTCCAAGAGGCCGTTCCAGCGCCGGTCGGCGTAGTCCTGGCAGAGCATGTTGAGGGACAGGCCGACCGCCCGAATATCCTGGGCACCGTCGAGGATCTGGTCAGCCGGAAGGCGCGCGGAGAGCTGAGACCGGCTGGGGTAGACCGCCGTCAGGCCGGCGAGGCCATCAGAGGATGGCGGGACGGGGCCTTGGCCCAGCGCCTCGAGCGCGAGCATCACGTTCCCCGGTGGCGTCTCGCTGGTCTCCCAACGCAGCACCGCCTCGGCGCTGGGTCGCCAGCCGAGGGGCGAGGCCAGCACATCGGCGAAGCTGTCAGGGGTCAGCCCGGCAGCGGCCCGGACCGCACCCACCCGCTGACGCGCCACCGCCCCCAGGTCCGACCGAGTCGCGCCGGCCGGTGGCAATGCCTCGCCGACGTGGAGCGCCGCGACGAACCGGTCGCGAACGTCGGTGCTCGCCTTGCCGAGCGCCGTGTCGAGTGCGGCCTGCATCTCCGGACGCGGACGAACGCCATCCTGCCCGGCCTCCCACTTTGACACGGTCCGCTCGGCAACGCCCAGGTGCGCCGAGAAGTCCCGAATACTCATCCGTAGGGCTTGGCGCAGCGCTCGCGTTTCCCGGCCGGTCCACCGGTGGACGGTCGTCATCGTGCCGCCTTCGATCACGTCGAGATCGGTCATTGGGCAGCCTAGCGCCGGCAGGTGCAGCGCAGTTACCGCGAAGGTGCATTCCGTAGTCATATTGCCTCCCCGGCGGTCTGACCAGGGTGGATGCATGGCCCGGGGCGGGTGCTGGGCTCCGGCCGCGTCGACCCGAACGACGACGACCGTCCCCGCCCGCCCCAGCGCCACTCCACGCACCACGACGCCGGAGGCGCCCACCCATGTCCGCCGTACTCGCCGATTTTCCCGTCCTCACCCCGGTCACCGACGAGGACCTGGTCCTCGCCGCACGGGCGGTCCGCGTCCATGTCCCGGAGAGCTGGCCACACGGCCTGCTCTGCCGCAGCGAACGCGTCCCGTACCCGTGCCGCCTGGCCCGCTGGGGCCGAGCCACCCTCGCCGCCGCCGGCCTCACCGAGGAGGAGATGGCGTGACCGAGCCGGAGGTACGCGAGGCGGTCGCCCACTGGCTGAGCCTGCTTGTGGGCGACGCGGAGCTGTCCCCATACCTGATCGGGGTGGACTGGGACCGGCTGACGGCGCATCTGGCGCCGACGCTTACCACCGCGCCCGGCGGCGCAACTCTGCTCGACGGGTGGCACGGCCTGGGCTGGTCCGAGGCGCAGCACCGGCGGGCAGTCAACTACCTGGTCCGGGTGTTGGAAGCGCGTGGCGAGCCGACAGTCGCAACCCCGACCGCTAGCGCCGACCAGTTCTGGGCGGCGGTGGAGGACCTTTGCCCGGGCCTGCTGCCCGAGCGTGAGGCACCCCTGGTCCACGCCGCGCTGGACCGCCTCATGACCGGTGGCGACGACCGCGCCGGGCGGTTGGCGCTGCTAGCGGTGCTCGGCCGGACGTACCGTCGTTACGGCCTGCGCCCGGCGCATGCCGTCATCCTTCGACAAGCATTGGGAACCAGCGAAGGGTGGAAAAGGGCGTGGCGGCTGGTCGAGTGGGCCGCCGGGCGGGTGGGGGACGGCCCGGCCTGGTGGCCGGCCGAGGTGCTCGACCACGACCGGGCCTGCGACGGCGTCGCCATCCTCACCGTACGGCCGTGGCGGCGGCTACCGCACCGGCCCGGCCAGGCGGTGCCGATGTGTACGCCGCGCCGGCCCGGCCGGTGGCGCTGGTACTGCCCGGCGAACGCGCCGCGCCCAGACGGCACCCTCGAGCTGCACGTCCGCGCGGTCCCCGCCGGCGCCGTCTCCACCAGCCTGGTCCATGAGGTACGCCCCGGAGAGCTGCTCCACCTCGGCCCACCCATGGACACTGGCCTGTACCTGAGCGACGAGCGGGAGCTGCTACTGGTGGCCGGCGGCACCGGGCTGGCCCCGCTGCGCGCCCTGGTCGAGCAGGTCGCTGCCGCCCCGGACGGCCGGCGGGTGACCCTGGTCGTCGGGGCCCGCACGGTCGCCGACCTGTACGACGCGGTCAGCCTCGACAAGCTCCAGGGCGCCCACGACTGGCTGCGGATCGTGCCCGTGTTCTCCCACGACCCCCTCGCCGAGCCGGGGGAGCGGGGCGACGCCCTCACCGTCGCCCTCGACCACCTGCGCCCCGACCAGCAGGTGTACGTGTGCGGGCCGCCGCCGATGTTGGCCGGGTCGCGGCTGCGGCTGCTCGCCGCCGGGGTGCCCGCCGCGCGAATCCACCTGCCGGATCGGATCCCCTGGCGATGACCGTCTACCGCAGCCGCCAAGCCCTGCGCGACCCGCTCACCCCGGACCGGATCACCACCGTGCCGCTGCCGTTGACCCGGCGCGGGCGGCGCGGCTACCAGGTCGACGACGTCGACGCACTGCTGCACCGGCTCGCCTTCGAGCTGTTAAAGCAGTCCCGCCAGCTCGAAGACGTACGCGCCGAGAACCAGCGCATCAAGCGGGCCCTGCGCACCTGGCAGTCCGATCACGTCGCCTGCGCTACCCGCCGTGAGGAGTGACGGCCGCAGCAGGGTGGCCTGCTGGCACAGGCACCGAGGAGCGTTCCGTCGTCCTCGGGTGGCCCGGCACAACCGGGACGGGCTGGATTGGGTCGGGTACAGCGGCCGGACCTCTGGTCAGGGCCGGTATCGTGCGGAACGCCTGCGAGGAGGTGACGGCATGCTGACCGGGTTGGCGATACCGCCCGCTGCCGAGGCGGAACGAGTCATCACCGCCGTGCTGGCCGACCTGCGCTCCGGCAACCACCGCGGCGTGGTCGTCGACTCCCCGCCCGGCGCCGGCAAGTCCACCCTCGTCGTCCGCGCCGCCGTCGAGCTGGCCGCCGCCGGCGAGCCGCTGATCATCATCGCGCAGACCAACGAGCAGGTCGACGACCTCATCGACCGCCTCGCCCGTAAGGCCCCCGAGCTGCGCATCGGCCGCCTCTCCGCCGCCGACTACCAGCCTTCGGAGCGGGTGAAGGGCCACGAAACGGTCAAGGTCGCGGCCAAGGTCGCCGACCTCGGCGGCCCGGCCGTCATCATCGGTACGGCCGCCAAGTGGGCCACCGTCACCGAGGGCTCCTGGCCGTGGGCGATCGTCGACGAGGCGTACCAGATGCGGTCAGACGCCCTGCTGCGCGTGGCCCGGCGGTTCGAGCGGGCGCTGTTCGTGGGCGACCCGGGCCAGCTCGATCCGTTCTCCACCGTCGAGACCGCGCGCTGGACCGGTTTGACCTGGGATCCGATGCAGGCCGCGGTGGCCGTGCTGCTGCGGCACAACCCCGACCTGCCGGTACACCGTCTGCCGGTGTCCTGGCGGCTGCCCGCGTCGGCGGCGCCGGTGGTCGCGGCCGCGTTCTACCCGTTCACCGGGTTCCGCGCCGGCACCGGCCCCAGCGACCGGGCGCTGTCGTTCACCGAGCCCGGACCGGGGGACGCGCTCGACGCGGCGGTGGAGTCGGCCGCTACGACGGGCTGGGCGCTGCACGAACTGCCGGCCCGGCACACCCTGCGCACCGACGCGGAGGCTGCCTCGGCGTGCGCCGCGCTGGCGCTGCGCGTGTTGCGGCGGGGAGCGGTCGCCGTCTCCGAGCACGCGCCGGCCGGCGCGCCGGTCACCGCCGACCGGATCGCCGTCGGCGCCGCGCACCGCGACCAGGTCGCCGCCATCCGGGCCCACCTCGGCGAGGCCGGGGCGGGCGTCACCGTCGACACCGCCAACCGGCTCCAGGGCCGCGAGTACGACGTGACGATCGTGCTGCACCCGCTCTCCGGGCGGCGGGACGCCACGGCCTTCCACCTGGAGTCGGGGCGGCTGTGTGTGCTGGCGTCCCGGCACCGGCACGCCTGCATCGTGGTGGCGCGGGCGGGCATCGGCGAGCTGCTGGACGCCCACCCCTCGACCGAGTCGGTGCACCTCGACGTGCCGGTCAAGTTTCCCGACGGCTGGGTGGCGAACCAGACCATGCTCACGCACCTGGGCGCGACGTAGCCGGGTCCAGCGCCCCGGCCCGTTCCTGGAACTCCTCGGTTCGGACGGGTGACACCGGCACCGCCGCCGCCGACGGGACGGTGAGCTACATATCGTACGGAAATGACGAAGATGCGACCCGGGCACTCATCTTCGCCGTCACGGGAGAGGGCTGTTCGCGTACCACCGAAAAGGCGGCGATGGACGGCGGTCGGGGCCGCCGCGTTGCTCGCGCTGCTCGGCACGTCGGGGTCGACCCCGGTGGACGGCATCGGGCCGGCGCCGGCGTGGGGGCCGGTGCGGGGGCCGGCCAGCGCTGCGGCGTGGCTGGCCTTCCCCAGCGGGGTCTTCTCGGTCGACACGGCCGCCCGCACCGTCCGCTACCGGGCCTGCGACGGTGACACCGGCCGGATCGCCGACCCGGGGATGCGGGTCGCCGGCGGCTCGGCGAGCGGCCGGGTCACCGCCGCGGGCAAGACCTACACCTACCGGGCGCCGCTGGTCGGCCGCACCCGGGGCTTTGTCGAGGTGGTCCGCCCACGTCAGCAACCCCACCGGCTGGTCGGCGAGGTGGTCACCGACCCGCAGCCGCCCACCGACCCCGCCGCCGGTCGTCGGCTGCCCCCGCTGACCAGGCAGCTCGCCCAGGTCGTGGCCGCCGCGACCAACAACCGGGCCGGCGTCACGGTGCGCGACCTCTCCGGCCGGTACGGCAACCAGCAGATCGCGGTCAACGGCACGTTCCGGCCGAAGGCGGCCAGCGTGATCAAGCTGTGGATCCTGGTCGAGCTGCTGCGCCGGGTCGACTGCGGGCAGCTGTCGCTCGACCGGGAAGTGCGGGTCACCCGCGCCGACGTGGTCGGCGGCGCGGGCAAGCTGAAGTCCGAGCCGATCCCGCAGCTCGTGACCACTCATCGGCTGGCCGAATACATGATCGAGTACAGCGACAACACCGCCGCCAACGTGCTGATCGACCAGCTCGGCGGGTTCGCGCCCGTCAACGCCCTGATCGACTCGATGAACCAGCGCGACACCGTCCTGGCCCACAAGCTCTTCGACGGTGGCGCCGACCGGGGCGAGGAGAACTACACCAGCCCGGACGACGTCATCTCGCTGCTCGGCGCGGTCTGGGACGCCCGGATCCTCACCGAGCCGTCCCGTGACCTGATGATCGGCTTCATGCGCAACCAGACCCGCAACTCCAAGATCCCCGCCGCCCTGCCGCCCGGTACCCCCCTCGCGCACAAAACCGGCGACGATACCGACGCCTCCCACGACGTCGGCTACTGCCTCACCCCGGGCGCGGAGACAGCCGTCGCGTTCCTCACCACCGGCCCGTTCCGCAGCGGCAGCGAGACGGTTCGACAACTCGCCCGTACCGTCTCCGACCACGTCACCCCGGGGTGCGGCCCGGGGTGAGATTCTCCATTTGGACCTCGTGTTCTGCCGCATCGCCGGCTGGCTGGCACTGCTCGCCCGCCGGAAGACGTGGCGGTCCGATGCGTGAAGAGACCTGCGTCGTCCCCGCGAACTTTCGCCGAGGCTGCCGACCGTGGCCCCGCCTCGGTAACGTCCGGGGATGGCCGAGATCACACACGAGGACCTGCTGACGGGCTTCACCGTTTCCCGCCCGTACACGATGGATGTTGTCGCGGATGCGCCCCGCGCCGCCGGCGTGCACGTGGTGGTCGCCGGCGACACGGTCATCTACGTGGGGCAGACGTCGAACCTGAAGGACCGGCTGCGCCAGCACCTGACCGGCAGCCGCGCTTCCTCCGTGCTGCACGACCAGGTCGGTCAGCTGCTCGACCGGTCCGGGCCGGTGGCGTCGGCCGCCGACATCGCGAGCTGGCTCGGCCGGTGCATCGTCCGCTGGCGGGAGAGCGACCACCCGGAGGCCGACGAGGACGCCCTGGTGGTGGCCCTGAAGCCGCGCTTCAACCGGCAGGTTCCCCGGCAGCGCCCGACCCCCTGAACGGATCGTCGCGCTGAATCGTTTGCGACATCAGCTCCACAGCGACCGCACCACGCACCGCCGGTCGGCCGCGCACGTCGGGCCGGCTCGTGACCCCTGAACGTCGGTGGGGGTTGCTTCAATGGGCGCCCATGACGGACGGGGGACGGATGACCGAGGTGCGCATCGCGCGGTGGGACGAGGACGACCTGGATCTGCTGCGCCGGCTCAACACCCCGGAGGTCCGGCACCACACCGGCGGCCCGGAGACCGACGAGCAGGTGCTGGCCCGGCACGAGCGGTACCTGCAAGGGCCTGGTCCCCGCAGCGGCTCGATGTTCACCGTGGTGCTGCTGCCCGACGGGGTGAAGGTCGGCAGCGTCGGCTACTGGGAACGCGTCTGGCACGACGAGCCGGTCTACGAGATGGGCTGGGCGATCCTCCCCGAGCACCAGGGGCGGGGCCTGGCCACCGCCGCCGTCCGTGCCGTGGTGGCCGAGGCCCGCGCCCACGGCCGGCACCGGTGGGCGCACGCGTACCCGTCGGTGGACCACCCGGCCTCGAACGCGGTCTGCCGCAAGGCCGGGTTCACACTGCTCGGCGAGACCGAGTTCGAGTACCCGCCCGGGCGCCTGATGCGCTCCAACGACTGGCGGCTCGACCTGAAGGCCTGACGACGCCTATCAGCGCGCGGCATCCAGCCGTTCCCGCTGCGCGGCGGTCAGCTCCAGCTCCACCGCTTCGAGGCTCTCGTCGAGCTGGGCCACCGAGGAGGCGCCCACCAGCGGGATCGACGGCGTCTCGCCGCCCATCAGCCAGGCCAGCACCACCTGGTTGACCGTCGCGCCCGTCTCGGCGGCCACCTCCCGCAGCGCGGCCAGCCGGCCGGGCGCGCTCGGCAGGTCGTACTCCGGGCCCAGCGGCTTGTCCGGCCGGGTGTAGCCGCCCCTCACCAGCGGCGAGTACGCCACCAGCGTCAGCGTCGGCTCCGCCCGCAGGTAGCTGGCCAGGTCACCGCCGACCGAGCCGGGGTCGCCGTCCGGGTCCAGCTCGCTGGGCAGGTCGGTACGCCGCTGGAGGTAGGTGTGGTGGTACTGGAGCACCTCGTACCCGGGCAGGCCCGCGGCGGCGGCCAGCGCGCGGGCCCGCTCCACCCGCCACGCCCGGTGGTTGCTCGCCCCCAGCAGCCCGACGGCGCCCTCGGCGACCAGCTCGCCGAAGGCGGCCACCGTCTCCTCCAGCGGCACCGTGCGGTCCTCGATGTGCGCGTACAGCAGGTCCAGCTTGGCTATGCCGAGCCGTTCCCGGCTGCGCTCCGCCGACTCCCGGATCACCTTGGCCGACAGCCCCTCGGCGTTGTCGGTGTAGCTGGTGCCGGGGGCGAGCGGACGCGCCCCCAGCTTGGTGGCGACGACGATCTCGTCCCCGACGCCCCGGCTGCGCCGCCAGCGGCCGAGCAGCTCCTCGCTCTCGCCGCCCTGCCCGCCGTTCATCCAGAACGCGTAGTTGTCCGAGGTGTCGACGAAGGTGCCACCGGCCTCGACGTACCGGTCGAGGATGGCGTACGAGGTGGCCTCGTCGGTGGCGGTGCCGAAGAGCATCGCGCCGAGGCTGAGCACGCTCACCTCGCGCCGGGTCCGTGGGTCCGTGCCGATCGTGCGGTACCGCATGAGGTCTCCCATCTTTCGACGTGGAGCCTCCACCCTGGACGTTCGAGCGTGCTCGAAGTCAAGGGCTCACCAGCGGACCGCCCGCAGCGTGAGGATCAGTTGACCCCGGTCGGTCGACGCTCCGCCGCGCGGCCGGCGGTCGTCGTGCCGACGGTACGTGCCGGCACGGTCGGCGCGTCCCGGCCGGTGCCCCGCCGCCCGTCGCCGCCCTTGTCGTTGCTCTGCTCGTGGTAGTCCTGCTCGACGTTCACCGTCCAGACGTCGTGGCCGGCGCCGTGGGCGATGTTCTCGGCGGTCAGCATGGCGGTCAGCATGGAGTGGTCCTGGTTGTTGTAGCGGTGCATCCCGTTGCGCCCGACGGGGTGCACGTTAGGCAGCTCCCGCGCCAGCCACGCCCGGATGGTGTCGACGTTGTGCTGGTAGCGGTCGTCGTACACCGGGTAGGCCTTCGGCATTCGCACCACGTACCCGCTCTCCACCGCGCCGGGCCGCACCAGGCCGAGCTGCTCCAGCTCGGCGGTGGCCCGCGCGACGAGGTCCGCGTCGGAGGTCCGCCAGGTCTCGTCGTCCTCGAACACGAAGTACTCCAGCCCCAGGCAGGTGCGGCCGTCCTTGACCAGGTACGGCGACCAGGAGCCGAAGTTCTGGATCCGGCCCACGTTCACCGCCGGGTCGTGCACGTAGATCCAGTTGTCCGGGAAGGAGAACTCCTCCGGCACCACCAGCGCCACGGTCAGGAAGTCCCGGTAGCGCAGGTCGGCGGCGCATTCGAGCACCTCGGGCGGGGCGGCCGGGCGCACCGCGGCCACCAGCTCGGAGATCGGCATGGACGAGATGACGTGGTCGGCGGGGAGCCGGCGTTCCCCGCCCGGCCCGTCGACGGTGACCGCCACCGCCCGCCTGCCCTCGCGGTGCACCGCCTTCACCCAGGTGCCGGTGCTGACCTCGCCGCCGCGCTTGCGGATCTCCTCGGTGCAGCGCTCCCACATCATGCCGGGCCCGAACTTCGGGTACTGGAACTCCTCGATCAGGCTGGTCACGTCCTTGCGGTTGCGGCGCGGCAGCAGCGCGTTGAGCACCGCGCGGGCCAGCGACAGGTTCTTGATCCGCTGGGCGGCCCAGTCGGCCTGCAACTGGTCGGCCGGCATCCCCCAGACCTTCTCGGTGTAGGTCTTGAAGAAGATCGAGTAGAGCCGCCAGCCGAAGCGCGCCGACACCCAGCCCTCGAAGTGCGACTGGTCCTTCGGCGGGCGCAGCCGCGCCCGGGCGTACGAGCCCATGCAGCGGGCCGCCTCCCGGACGCCGAGGTTGCGCAGGGCGTTGCCGGCGTTGAGCGGGTAGTCGTAGAGCGCACCCCGGTAGAAGATGCGGCTCATCCGGGGCCGGAGCAGGAACTCCTCGTCGGGCAGGATCTCGTGCCAGAACTCCTCGACCCGGCCCACCTTGGTGAAGAACCGGTGCCCGCCGATGTCGAAGCGCCAGCCGTCCCGCTCGACGGTACGGCTGATCCCGCCGACCACGTCGTCGGCCTCGAACACCCGTACCGTCTCGCCGTGCCTGAGCAACTCGTACGCGGCGGTCAGGCCCGCCGGGCCCGCGCCGATGACCACCGTGCCGTGACGCTCGTCCATCCTCACGCCGCTCCCTGCCCTCGGGTCCTGTCGGACAGGCGCGGTTACCCGTTCTCTGCGCTGTCTCACATCCACCGGCCCGGAACTCCTGATCATGCCGGTCGCGGCCGGGCGGTGGGGGGCGCAGAGGTGTCAGCCGCCGTAGGCGGGGGATGCCCGGCCGGCAGGTTCGCGGCCCGCCGTGGGTGGGTCGCGGGTCGGACCGACTCCGTGAGGAAGCGCCAGATGACCGACGGGCCGCGGGACGCCGCAGCGGACGGCCGCGCGCCCGCGACCGGTCTCCCGGCGCGCTGGGACCGCCTGCTCGGCCACGCCGGCGACCTCGTCGCCCGGGTGCCCGAGCGCTGGCGGTACGTGCTCGCCGTGTTCGTCGGCGCGAAGGTCGTCCTCAGCCTGGTCGGGGTGATCGCCCTGGCCGCCTGGGACGGGGCGCCCGCCGCGCCCCCGGCGGACGAGATCAACACGCGCCTCGACCAGACGGAGATCTCGCCGCACCGCTGGATCTCGATGTGGTTCGCCTGGGACGCGCTGATCTACGACGGCCTGAGCCGGCAGCCGCTCACCGGCGAGTGGAAGGGGGGCTTCGGCTTCCCGCTGCTCTACCCGTTCCTGGCCCGGGTGGTGGCGGTCCCGCTGGGCGGTAACACCGCCCTGGCGCTGCTGCTGATCAGCAACGTCGCGTTCCTGCTGCTGCTCTACTACGCCCTGCGGCTGGGCGAGACGCTGCTCGGCGACGACGCCGCGGCGCGCCGGTTCACCCGCTACCTGGTGCTGCTGCCCACCGCGTTCCTGTTCCAGGCGGCGCTGACCGAGTCGCTGTTCCTCTGCCTGGCGCTGGCCACCTTCCACTACGCCGAGCGGGGGCGGTGGGTGACGGTGGGGGTGGTGGGCTACTTCCTCGGGCTCAGCCGTTCGGTGGGCTTCCTGGTGGTCGTGCCGTTGGCTCTGGTGCTGCTGCGCCAGCACCGTTACCGGCTCGACCCGCGCAGTCTCTGGACGTACGTCCGCACCGGCTGGCCGTTGCTGCTGATCCCGGCCGGCTGGCTCACCTTCATGGCGTTCTGCCGGTGGAAGGGCGGGGACTGGTTCGCCTACAAGCACGCCCAGGAGAAGGGCTGGGGCATCGTCGTGCAGAATCCGCTGCCGGTGATCCGGAACGGCCTCACCGGCGACCACCGGGACGCCGTACGGGTCTGGTTCGCCGTGGCCGTGCTGGCGGTGGTGGTCGCCGGCTTCCGCCGGCTCGGGCTGCCCTACTTCGTCTACGCGGTGCTGATGGTGCTCGCGCCGCTGTCGATGGGGCCGCCGGTGTACAAGAGCCTGCTGCGCTACCTGATCGCCGCGTTCCCGGTCGGCCTGGTCCTGGCCCGGTGGGCCAGGAACGCCACGGCCGACGCCTGGCTGAGCGCCTCGCTGGGGCTGGTGCAGGGCGCGCTGTTCGTGGTGTGGCTCGCCTACTGGACGCACTTCATCATCTGAACCGGCGAGGGGCCCGACCGAGGCCCCTCGCCGGGCACCCGTCAGCTCGGCACGTAGTCGAACTCGTCCGGGTTGGGGCCCTGCCGGCCGGCCTCGCCCCGGTCCAGCCCGCTGATCCGCTCCATCGCCGCGTCGTCCAGCGCGAAGTCGAAGATCTGGAAGTTCTCCGCGATCCGCTGCGGGGTGATCGACTTCGGAAAGACGATGTCGCCGCGCTGCACGTGCCAGCGCAGCACCACCTGGGCCGGGGTACGGCCGACCTCGTCGGCGACGTCGACCACGGTCGGGTCGTCGAGCACCTTGCCCTGGGCGATCGGCGACCACGCCTGGGTGAGGATGTTGTGCTGCCGGTCGTATGCGCGCACCTCCTCGTTGCCGAAGTACGGGTGCACCTCGATCTGGTTGACCGCGGGCACCACGTCCGCCTCGGCGGCGAGCCGCTCCAGGTGCGGCACCTGGAAGTTCGACACGCCGATCGAGGTGGCCCGGCCGTCGCGCTGGAACTCCTCCAGCACCTTCCAGGTGGAGACGAAGTCGCCGTCGTAGAGGGTGGGCAGCGGCCAGTGGATCAGGAACAGGTCGATGTAGTCCATCTTCAGCGCGGACAGCGTCGACTCGAACGCGCGGCGGGCGTCCTCCGGCCGGTGGAACGCGTTGTTGAGCTTGCTGGTCACGAAGACCTCGCGGCGGTCCAGGCCGGAGGTGCGGACCGCCTCGCCGACCTCGGCCTCGTTGCCGTACATCTCGGCGGTGTCGATGTGCCGGTAGCCGATCTCCAGCGCCCGGCCCACGGCCTCGACGGTGTCCTTCGGCTCGATCTGGAAGACCCCGAAGCCGAGCTGCGGGATCGTGTTGCCGTCGTTGAGGGGGATGTTGGGAATCGTGTTCGCCATCCGGCTCTCTCTCCCATCGTCAGGGGCACCCGGCCGGCCGCCGGAAGCGCTTCCACGGCGTCCGCCGCAGTGGTGCCACCAGCCTGTCCTACCCGGTCGGGCCGCTCCCTCACTCCGCCCGTCCGGGTGATCTGTGACAACCCCGGTCCTCGGGCCACACCGCTCAGTCGGCCGTGGCGTCGAACAGCACCGGCCAGGGCCGGGCCGACGGTGCCACCGCGGCCGGCGGCGCGGGCTCGACAGTGGCCAGCACCTCGGCCGCGAACTGGCCGAACATCGGTGCCGCGGGGTGCGGCGCGCGGTCCGGCCAGGCCGCCGCCGTCCGCTTCACCAGCGGTCGCCCGGCCAGCGGGCGCCAGGCGATCCGGGGCTCCCGGCGAGCCAGCGACTCCGGCTCCAGGGCCACCGCGCCGCCCGCCAGCAGCAGACCGAAGATGAACTCCGGATTGCGGGCCGGCCGCACCCGGCCCGGGGTGAAGCCGTGCCGGCGGCAGACGTTCAGCACGTGGTCGTACCAGCCGGGAGCGGTGGACCGGGGCGCGGCGACGAGGTCCAGCCCGGCCAGGTCGGCCAGCGCCACCTCGCGCGGCCGGGCCAGCGGCGACGCCCGGGGCAGCAGCACCCCCACCGGTACGGTCACCGGCGGGCCGAAGCGCAACCCGTCCGGCTCCTCCGGATACTGCAGCAGCCCGGCGTCCAGCCGCCGCTCGGCGAGCATCCGCACCTGCTCGGCGCTGGTCAGCTCGTGCAGGTCGACGTCGAGCCCCGGCGCCGCGGCGGCCAGCCGGTCCAGCAGGGCCCGCAGCGTCACCGCCGGCGTCTCCGGCGGCACACCGGCCCGGAACACGCCCAGCGCGCCGTCGCGGACCTGACGCATCAGGTGGCGTACCCGGAGCTCGCCGGCCAGCAGCTCCTCGGCGTCGCCGAGCAGCAGCTGCCCGGCGGTGGTCAGCCGCACCTGCCGCCGGGACCGGTCGAACAGTTCCACCGCCAGCTCGCGCTCCAGGCGCTGGATCGACTGGCTCAGCGGCGGCTGTGCCATGCCCAGCGCCTCGGCCGCCCGGCCGAAGTGCAGCTCGCGGGCGACCACCACGAAGTGCCGCAGGTGGCGGAGCAGGTCCACGCCCGGACCCTACGGCAGCCACCGGTTACCGTGCCGGGGTGGCAGCGGAGCAGCGCGTCGAGGAGATCTTCGCCCGGGCCGGCATCACCGGCAGCCTGCACGTCGTAGGCGTGGACGGTCCGGCCGGGCGGGAGGTCGCCGTGCGGGCGGACGAGCAGACCCCGATCGCCTCGGTGTTCAAGATCCTGCTGGTGCTGGAGTTCGCCCGGCAGGTCGCCGCCGGGCAGCTCGACGCGAGCGAGCGGGTGCTGGTCCGGGCCGACGACCGGCTCGGCGGGTGGGGGGTGGCCGGCTGCGCCGACGACGTCGAGGTGTCCCTGCGGGACCTCGCGTACTTCGCCATGTCGGTCAGCGACAACACCGCCGCCGACCTGCTGCTGCGCCGGGTCGGCGCGGACGTGCTGCCGATGCTCGCCGCCGAGCTGGACCTGCCGCGTACCCGGATCCTCGGTGGACCGAGGCAGCTGGTGGAGCTGATGCTCGCGGACGTGGGCGCCCGCACCGAGGCGGACTTCGCCCGGATCTTCCCGACCCTGCCCGAGGAGCGGGTCCGGGCGATGCGGGTCTTCGACCCCGCGCACACCACGTCGAGCACGCCCCGGGAGATCACCCGGCTGCTCGGCCTGATCTGGCGGGACGAGGCGGGCCCCGCCCCGGCCTGCGCCACCGTCCGGGAGCTGATGTCGCGGCAGCTCTTCTGGACCCGGCTGGCCTCCGGTTTCCCGGCGGGGGTACGCGTCGCCGCGAAGACCGGCACCCTGCCGGGGCTGCACCTGGAAGCCGGGGTCGCCGAGTACCCGGACGGCAGCCGGTACGCGCTGGCGGTCTTCGCCCGCACCGACCGCCTCGCCACCCGCCGGATCGACGTCGACCTGGCCATGGGGGAGGCCGCCCGGACGGCGGTGGAGGCCTTGCGGGCGGCCTGACTTTTCCGCACACCGACCCGCCACGTCGGCGGCGGTGAGCTGGACCGATATCGCTCCGGATATCGCCCACGCCGGCCTTCGATCTTGGACGTGGCGGCGGGCGCGGTGGTGGGGTGGGAACCGACCGCGCACACCGCAGACGGGGAGGATCCACCATGTCCGCACGCCCGCTAGACCGCCGCCGATTCCTGCGCACCACCGCCGCCGGGGCCGCCGTGGTGACCGCCGGCGGACTCGCCACCGGGACGCCGGCGCAGGCCGCACCGACCGCCGCCGCCGGCCGCGCCCGCCAGGGCGCGGTGAGCTTCCGCTGGTGGGGCACCTCCGGCTGGCGGATCGACATCGGCGACCGCACCGTCCTGGTCGACCCGTACCTGAGCCGCTACGACACCGGGCTGTTCCGCGGCGCCTTCGACCCGGCCACCCCGCTGACCGTCGACACCGCCGTCGTCGACTCCCTCGTGGACCGGGCCAGCACCGTGCTGGTCACCCACACCCACTGGGACCACTACAACGACGTGCCGCACATCGCGAAGAAGACCGGCGCCCGGGTCTTCGGCACGCTGACCGCGTACCACCTCGGGCTGGCGTACGGGCTGCCGGCGAGCCAGCTCAGCCCGGTCAAGGGCGGGGAGGTGCTCGACTTCGGCGACCACACCGTCGAGGTGGTCAGCTCGCTGCACAGCCGCAACGCCGGCTGGTCGATGGCCTTCCCCGGCGTACGGGTCAGCCAGCCGACCCGGCCCGCCACCATCGCCGACCTGCCGGAGGGGGACACACTGGCGTACCAGGTGCGCGTCGACGGCGGTCCGTCGGTGTTCTTCATGGGTGCCAGCGACTTCGCCGAGCGCAACCTCACCGGGCTCGCCCCGGACGTGGCGATGGTGGCGTTGCAGTCCACCACCGCGACCGCCGACTACGTGCCCCGGCTGATGGCCGCCCTGGACCACCCGAAGGTCGTGGTGCCGGTGCACTGGGACAACTTCGAGACCCCGCTGGCCAACCCGCCGGTCGTCGGCCCCGCCGACCGGCGGCGCCTCGACGACCTGGTCGCCGCCGTCCGCCGGGCCTCGCCCCGCACCCGCGTGCTGGTGCCGGAGTACGGGACGGCGTACCACTTCTGAGCGGGGACGCGGCGGGGCCGGGATCGCGAGGATCCCGGCCCCACCGGCGCACGCCCGGGTCACTTGGCGAGCGGCTGGCCCTGCTTGTCCTTGAAGGAGCCGATCAGGATCATGATGAAGTCGATCAGGGTCCAGATCCCGAGGCCACCGAAGGTGACCAGCTGGAGGACGCCGGTGCCGACCTTGCCGACGTAGAAGCGGTGCACGCCGAGGAAACCGACGAAGAAGCAGAGCAGCAGCGCGACGACCCAGGACTTCTGGGTGCCGACGGTAACGGGAGCGGTCACTGCGGTCCTTTCTCAGGTGAGATAGCCGCGGGAGCGTATCGAGGGGCACCGACCCGAGGCAAGATCGTAAAATCGCCGATCAGCCGGACGGACGAGCGGTTCCGGGCCGATATGGTGGCTCGGCCGCTCCGGTCAGGACGCGGTCAGGTCCCGCAGGGCCCGCACCGACTTCCAGTTGCGGGTCGTGGCCACCACACCGAGCTGCTTCTCCAGGTAGGCGTTGGTGAACTTCGACCGGCCGTACCCGCCGTCGGGGAAGTGCAGGTGGACCTCCCGACCGGCCACGGTGAACTCGACATTCTCGTTACCGGGCACGGTCAGCGCCGCGACCTTCGCCTTCGTCGGCGCCGTGGCCAGGAAGGCGACCAGCAACCGGGTCGGGTCGTCCTGCCGGCCGGCGTACGGGCTGCCGTCGACCACCGCCGCCAGCTCCGCGCCGCTGCGGACCAGCACCGGCACGGTCAACCCCAGCTCGCCGGCGAGCACCTGCTCGATGCCCTTCGCCAGCCGGGCGGCGTCGGTGGAGGTACTGCCGAACACGACGTTGCCCGACTGGAGGTAGGTCTTCACGTCGGCGTGCCCGAGGTCGGCGACCAGACGGCGCAGGTCGGCCATGGACAGCCGGGTGGAGCCGACGTTGACGCCGCGCAGCAGCCCCGCGTACCGGATCATGCCGGCTCCCCGGCGGTGCTCAGGTGCCGGTCGAAGAAGGCGACGATGCGGCGCCGGGCCTGGGTCGCCGACGGCTCGTGCGGCCCGCCACCGACCCGGGCCACCACCTGCTGCATCCGGGGCAGCTCGCCCGGCCGGTGGTGGTTGAGGAAGCCGTGCCGCGCCTGCGGGTAGACGGTGACCTCGTGCGGGACCTCATTGGCGGTCAGCGCCGACTCCAGTCTGGCCGGGGCCGACCGGAGGCTGACGTCCTTTCCGCCGAAACTGCCGATCACCGGGCACGCCTCGGCCAGCAGCCGTTCGGCGTCCCTCGGTACCTGCCCGTAGTTGATGCTCGCGGCGGCGAACCCGTGCCCGGGCGCGAGTTGCAGAGCGAAGCCGCCGCCCATGCAGAAGCCGATGACCCCGACCCGGCCGGTGCAGTCCGGCCGTCCGGCGAGCCAGGCGCGGGTCGCGTCCAGCTCGTCGAACGCGCGGCCGGTGCCGCTGAGCAGCGCGCGGAAGGTCGCGCGCACGCAGCGGCCCCGCTTGTCCCACGAGTAGAGGTCCGGGGCCACCGCCAGGAAACCCGCGCCCGCCAGCCAGTCCGCCTGACGGCGGACATCCGGCGTCAGGCCGAAGGCGTCGTGGACGACGACCACGCCGGGCCGCGGCCGGTCACCCTCCGGTTCGCTCAGGTACGCGGGCAGCGTCCCCGGAGCGGTCGGGATCTCCACGTCGGCCACGGAGCCTCCTCACCTGTCGACGTCCGGTACCGCCCAGCCTAGGCAGACCGTCCACTCACGTGAAGGCGCGAAGCGCCCGGGCGCCGGGTCTCCTTCAGAGTCGGCGGATGGCGGCGGAGTCCAGCCGGAAGCCGACCGTCCGGTCGACCAGCCGGTCCACCAGGTCGGCCTTGCGCAGCCCGGCCACCCCGCGCAACCCGATCCGGGCGGCCAGCGCCCGCAGGTCCTTCGTCGGCCAGGACGTCAGGTACGCCGTACCCTCCGCCCGGCTGGTCATCGCGGTCAGCGCCGGCACCGCCGCGTCCAGGCCGGCCGTCGGCGGGGGCGCCGGCGGCCGGACGGCGACGGTCGGCGCGACGGGCACCACGGCCAGCCGGGCGCGGCCCTCGGTCAACGCCGCGACGTCGGCGGCCGGCAGGTCGGCCAGCAGCTCGGCGACCCGCGCCAGCAGCGCGGCGGCGCGCACGCCGTCGGTCACGCCGCCACCTCCGCCGGCTGCAGGTGCGCGATGAACTCGGTGGTGATCTGGCGCAGCTCCTCCTGCACGGCCGCCGAGGTCACCCGGTGCCGCAGCACCGCCGGAACGCCGCGCGGGGTGTTGGCGGCGAAGAGGGTGACGTTCTCCCGCAGCACGGTGGGGAAGACGGGCAGGCCGAGCGCGCGCACCTGGTCCATGTAGCCCTGATGGGCGGCGATCGGCCGCTGCGCCATCAGCTGGATCATCGTGAAGACCACCCCGGCGATGCCGGGGGCCACCTTGTGGTGGCGGCGGATGGTGGCGAACCGCCGCGAGTCCGCGTTGTAGCGGTCGACCAGTTCCCGGACGTTTCCGCAGAGGTAGTCGATGCCGAGGGTGGACAGGTAGTCGGCCTTCGCGGGGATGAGCAGGTGGTCGCTGGCGATGATGGCGGACTGGGTGACCACGTTGAAGTTCGGCGGGCAGTCGATCAGCACCAGGTCGTAGCCGCCCAGCGCCTCGTCGTGCAGCCCTTCGGCGAGCGAGCCGCGCACCCGGAACAGCTCCGCGTCGTACTCGTCGCCGTCGGCCACGCCCCGGGCCAGCGCCAGGTCAATGTCGGTGAGACCGAGGTGCGAGGCGATCAGGTCGAGCCGCCCGGCGCCGGTGAGGTGGGCGTTGGCCGGACCGGGAGAGACGACCAGCTCGCCCAAGGTCACCGCCGGGGTGTCGCCGCGCAGCCCGTCGTACCAGCGCTTGACGGTACGCCCGTCGCGCAGCCGCTCCCGCCAGTCGTCCGGGTCGTAGAAGCTGAAGGTCAGGCTGGTCTGCGGATCGAGGTCGATCAGCAGCACCTTCATCCCCCGGTTGGCCAGCTCCGCCCCGAGATTGGCGGTCAGGGTGGTCTTGCCCACCCCGCCCTTGTAATTGATAACGGACACCACGTACACCGATGGCACCTCCCCAGTGGAGGGAACCGTAGCGGGCGGCGCCCGGCGGCGGGAGCCCGGGAAGGGCCCCGGGCGGAGGTACGTGGCCCCGACCCGGGCGGGGACGGCGATCACGACGGCGGGGGACTACCGTGCCAGGATGCGCGCCCTACGCCCCGTCGCCGGCCTGCTCATCGCGGCCACCGCCGTGGTGCTCTGGGCGGTCGGCATGACCGTCCTGCAACCGCTGACCGAGCCGATCGGGCCGTGGCCGGAACGGTTGGCGGGCAACAACACTTACTGGGCGCGCGACGTCCGCTTCCTCGCCATTCTGCTGGTCGTCCTCGGGTTGGTGCTGGCCGGCGGGGGCGACCGCCGGTGGACCCACCCCGCGCTGGTGCTCGGCGCCGGGGCGGTGGTGGCGGACGTGCTGCTCGACCGGGCCGACGTCACCGGCGTCCCGGCGACCGTGCTGCTGGTGGCCGGCGGTTGGGCGGCGGTCGGCCTGCTCGCCGCGTTCCTGGTCCGCCGGCACGGGCGACCCGGCCGGCCGGTCCACTGGCAGCACCGCCGCGCTCTGGGCATGGCGGCGGCCGTCGCCGCGACGCTGGTCGTGGTGGCCGGCGCGCTGCAGTCGCCCACCGACCGGGAGCCCGAGCTCACCCCGGCCTGCCTCGCCGCCGCGGCGCTGTCGCTCGCCACGTCGCTGGGCTGCGCACTCGCCGCCGCCCCCGCACCCGGCCGGGAGCGCCGGTGGTGGGCGCTCGGCCTCGCGCTGGCCGGCGCGGCCGGCCTGGCCGTCGGCCGGCTTCTCCCACCCGGTCACCGCTGGTGGCCAGTCCTCGCCCTCGGGGTGGTCCTGCTGACCGGTACGACGCTGCTGTCCTGGGACCGCCCAGGCGGCCGTCCGCCGTGGCGGCGGCACGCCATGGCCGGCGTCGCGATGCTCCTCGGCCTGCCGGCCGTGGGCCTGCTGGCGCTGCTGGCCCAGGCCGCCCTGCCGGTGGGCGCCGTGCTCACCGCCCGGGCGGGCAACATCGCGGTCGACGCCAGGGACACCGACGCGCTCTGGTCACTGGCCGGCCTGCTCACCGGCCTGGTGCTGGGGCTGCTGCTGGCCTGGCCCAACGCCCTCGGGCACCCGGCCGGAGGTCAGCCCCGGCCGGAGGCACCGCCCGGGCCGGAGGGGCCGCCGGGACCGGACGGGCCGCCGGGACCGGACGGGCCGCGCCGGGCCAGCGCCGAGCGGCGGTAGCCGTACAGGGCGTAGACGACCGCGCCGATCACGAACCAGACCGCGAACCGCAGCCAGGTCTCCGGGGCCAGGAAAGTGATCAGCCAGACCGAGAAGAGCGCGCCGATCGCCGGCACCACCGGCATGCCCGGCAGCCGGAACGTGCGCGGCGCCTCCGGGCGGCGGTAGCGCAGCACGATCACCGCGATGCAGACCACCACGAAGGCCAGCAGGATGCCGATGTTGGTCAGCTCCGCCGCCTCCCGGATCGGCAGGAAGCCCGCGATCAGCGCGGAGCCCGCCCCGACGATCCAGGTGACCCGGGTCGGCACCCGACGCACCGGGTGCACCTTGGCGAACCACGCCGGCAGCAGTCCGTCCCGGCTCATCGAGAACCACACCCGGGTCACCCCGAGCATGAAGGTGAACATCACGGTGAGGATGCCGATGATCGCGCCGACGGCGATCACGCTGGCCAGGCCGGAGAGGCCCACCGAGGCGAACGCCGAGGAGAAGCCGCTCTCCGGGTCGATCTCCCGGTAGTTCTGCATGCCGGTGAGCACCAGCGTGGCCAGGACGTACAGCACCATCGAGATGAGCAGCGAGTAGATGATCGCCTTGGGCATGTGCCGGCGGGCGTCCCGGGACTCCTCGGCGGCGGTGCTCATCGCGTCGTAGCCGAAGACGGCGAAGAAGACGGTGGCCGCGCCGGTGAACGCCCCGCTGATGCCGAACGGGAAGAACGGCGAGTAGTTCGCCGTCCGGATGTGGAAGAAGCCGACCACGATGACCAGCAGCACCACGGCGACCTTCAGCCCGACCACGAACGTCTCGAAGCGGGCCGCCGTCTTGATGCCCAGGGTGAGCAGGAACGCGATGAACAGGCAGAGCACCACGGCGAACAGGTCGACCACGTGCCCGTCGCCGGTGCCCGGCGCGCCGAGCATCCAGGCCGGCAGGTCGAGGCCCAGTTCGCCGAGGAGGAAGCCGAAGTAGCCGGAGATGCCGATCGCGACCACGGCCACGATCGCGGTGTACTCCAGCAACAGGTCCCAGCCGATGAACCAGCCCACCGCCTCGCCGAGCACCACGTAGCCGTAGGTGTAGGCCGAGCCGGCCTTCGGGATCATGCCGGCGAACTCCGCGTACGACAGCGCGGCCGCCGCGCTGGCCAGGCCGGCGATCAGGAACGACACCAGCACGGCCGGGCCGGCGGTCTCGCTGGCGACCGCCCCGGCCAGGGCGAAGATGCCGGCGCCGATGATGCCGCCGATGCCGATCGCGGTGAGCTGCCACAGCCCCAGCGAGCGGGACAGCTGCTCAGTCGTGTCGGCGATCTCCTCGACCGGCTTGCGGCGGAAGATGCCGGTGCCGTTGCCTGCGGAGGTCATCGTCGTCCCCTTCACCCTCAGTGTCGAGTCCCGCCGAGGGACGTACGCCCCAACGACGCGACCCGGGCCCCGGTCACTCGACGACCGGAAGCACGACCTCGTTGCGGCGCAGGAACCAGGGCTTCCACGGTGGGTCGAAGCGGGCGTACCGGATCGCGCCGGTGGGGCTCAGCCCCGCCGCGGTGACCGCCCGGCCCAGCGCGGTTGCCCGCTGTTCGAACGCCTTCTCGCTCCACCGGCCGGAGAACCGCATGGCGGCGGCGAGCTGTGCGGGGATCTCCCGGACGGTGATCCGGGGATCCTCCGGTTCGGGCGCGGTGGCGGCGGTGAGCGCGGCCGGCAGCACGAAGCGCACCACCCAGCAGTCGGGTCGCTCACCCTCCTCCTGCACCACCGGCGCCGTCCGCGCGATCTGCTCGGAGCCGGCGGACTCCTGCACCACCGGGGCGGTCATGCCGACCTTCCGGCGGGACCGGTTCGCCCCGGAGATGTACGCGGCCAGCGGCCGGAACCCGGCGTTGCCCGCCTCGAGGAACGACCCGTCGACGCGCAGCTCGGCGACCAGGTGGCCGGGGTACCGGCGCAGCTCGAAACCGGGGTGCCTGGCCACCACCCGGTACGGCTGCTGCTCGGTCATGGGCCACGCTCCCGGCCGTCAGGGCTCCTCGACAGCCACGCTACCGGCCGTCACCGGTTTCCTCCGGGTGAAGCGGAAGCCGGACCAGCCGCCAGTACTGCCGCCCGTTCTCGTCGCGTACCACCACCCCGAGCCGGGCCAGTTCCCGGCGCAGGTCCCGCGTGTCGTCGCGGCGGCGCGCGTCGACGGCCCGCTGCCGGGCGCGCAGCAGCGCGTCCGCGCCGGCCGGCAGCCCCGGCAGCCCCTCCACCCACCGCCGGTACGCGTCGCGGTGCGGGTCGGTCTCCTGCCACGGCCAGCCCTGCGCGGTGAACGCGGCGCGCAGCCGATCCCCGCTCAGGTCCGACTTCTCGCGGGCCAGTTCGGCGCCGTTCCGGTCGAGCAGCACCAGCGCCTTGCCGTCGACGAAGACGCAGGCGACCGGGGCGCGGGCGACGTCCCGGCCGTGGCCGTCGCGGTGCAGCCGCACCGCCGTCCGGTCGACCGTCACGGTGAGCCGTTCCCGCGTCCCGACGTACGCGACGAACAGGCCGGCCAGCGCCGGCAGCGCCGTACCGCCGGCCAGCGCCTGCCGCTCCGGCAGCCCGGCCAGCAGTTCGAACCAGCCCTGGAACGGCACCCACGGCAGGTCGGCGAGCCAGCCGGACACGGCGGTCAGCGCCGCGCCCAGCCCCGCGCCGAGCAGCGGGAACCCGGCCCACATCAGCACCAGCTCGCCGACGCCGCCGTCGACCACGCTGGCCTGCTCCTCGGCGCGCACGCTCACGCCACCTCGCGGCGCAGGGTGCGGACCAGGCCGGCGGCGAGCGGTGCCACCATCCAGACCAGCAGGGACACGGCCAGCCGCCCCCACTGCCCGGCGGTCACCTCGGGGCCGAACAGCGGCTCCATGGTCACCGAGGTGTCCAGCCAGCGGGCCGGTCCGCGCAGCGCCGCGACCATCATGGCGAGGATGCTCCACACGGTGGGCAGCAGCAGGTAGGTCACGATCGCCAGCGGGGTGTTCAGCAGCAGCAGGCCGAAGGCGGCGCCCATCAGCGCGCTGGTGACCTGGAGTACGGCCGCGTGCCCCAGCAGGGACCAGTCGAAGGTCCAGCTGCCCGCTCCGCCGGTGGCCCGGGCGGCCAGCGTGCCGGCGGTGGCCACCGCCAGGCTGACCGCCACCGAGGCCAGCGCGGCCAGCACCACTGCGGCGAGCTTCGCGACCACCACCCGTTCCCGGCGTGGCACCAGCGCGAAGGTGGTCAGCGCGGTGCGCTGCGACCACTCGGCGGTGATCGACAGGATGCCCAGCACCGGCAGCAGCAGCCCGACCGGCAGCAGCGACGCGGTGAAGAACGCGGTGAACGTCTGCGCGGCCTCGTCGAGGACGAAGAGCTGCACGGTGGCGATGGCGGCGGCGATCAGCCCGATGGTGGCCAGCAGCCAGCGGCCGGCCCGGGTGTCGGCGAGCTTGCGCAGCTCCACCTCGGTCAGCCGGACCAGCGACGGTCCGGGCGGCGCGGGACGGACGGTGACGGCGGGTGCGGTGGTGGTGGTCATTTCACGGCTTCCTTCGTCGACGTGCCGGCGGTGAGGGTGAGGAAGAGCTGTTCGAGGCCGCCGCTGCCGGCGGGCCGCAGCTCGGTCAGGACGAGACCGGCGTCCGCGGCGGCCTGGCCCACCGCCTCGGCCTCGGCCCGCACCACGAGCCCGCCGTCGGTGCCGGCGGTGGCGGGCAGGCCGGCCCGGTCCAGGGTCAGCCGCAGCGCCCGCGGGTCCCGGGCGCGGACCAGGGTGCCGGTGCCGGCGAGCAGGTCGTCCTTGCCGCCCTGCGCGACCACCCGGCCGGCACCGATCACCACCAGGCGGTCGGCGACGGCCTCCACCTCGCGCAGCAGGTGCGAGGAGAGCAGCACGGTGCCGCCCCGGTCGGCGAAGTCGCGCAGCACGCCGCGCATCCAGAAGATTCCCTCCGGGTCGAGGCCGTTGGCCGGCTCGTCCAGGATCAGCACCCGGGGGTCACCCAGCAGCGCCAGCGCCAGGCCGAGCCGCTGCCGCATCCCCAGCGAGTACGCCCCGACCCGCCGCTTCGCCGCCGCCGCGTTCAGCCCGACGAGGTCGAGCTTGGCGGCGACCTGCCGCCGGTCGACGCCCATGGTCCGGGCGGCCAGGGCCAGCGCCTCCCGGCCGGTGCGCCCCGCGTGCTGGGCGGAGGCGTCGAGCAGCACGCCGATCTCCCGCCCCGGATTGGCCAGCTGTCGGTAGGGGCGTCCGGCGACGGTGGCCCCGCCGGACGTCGGCGGGGTCAGCCCGCAGATCATCCGCATGGTGGTGGACTTGCCGGCGCCGTTCGGGCCGAGGAAGCCGGTGACCGTGCCCGGCTCGCAGCGGAACGACACGTCGTCCACGACGGCGTGCGGGCCGTACCGCTTGGTGAGGTGTTCGACCGTGATCATGCCGTCGAGCCTGTCGGGGCCACCCGGTGTCGCGCTGCGGCCGGCGGTCGAGAGCCGGGTACACCTGTGGCCACGGCGCTCGTCGACTTTGGTAGCTGTCGCCGACGCCGGACGGCTACCTAGCATTGGTGGGTGAGCAGTGCCGTCGTACCCGAACTTCCCTGGCTGTTGCCGGGGGCCCTGACCCGCGCGACCCCGGTCGCCCGCCGCACCACGCGGGACTGGCTGGTCGACGGGCTCGCCTTCCTGCTCGCGCTGGGCTGGGTGCTGCTGGCCTTCGGGGACTCGGTCGGGCCGGCACCGGAGTTCGCCCTCAACGCCGGGCCGTCCTGGCTCAACGAGGTCGACCTGGTGGTCGGCCTGCTCACCACGGCGGCGCTCTGGCTGCGCCGGCGCTGGCCGGTCGCGCTGGCCGTGGCCAGCCTGCCGCTGGCGGTCTTCTCGGTCACCGCGGCGGTGGCCCTGCTGATCATCCTGTTCACCGTGGCGGTGCACCGGCCGTTCCCGGTGGCGGCCGCGCTGGTCGGCGCGCACCTGCTGGTCACGCCCGTCTACAACCAGGTCCGGCCCGACCCGGCCCTGCCGTTCTGGGCGGCGATGATCTGGACGGCGTCGTTCCTCGGCGGGGTGCTGGCCTGGGGGATGTTCGTCCGGGCCCGCCGCCAGCTGGTGACCTCGTTGCGGGAGCGGGCGCACCGGGCCGAGGCCGAGCAGCAGCTCCGGGTCGCCCAGGCGCGCCAGCTCGAACGCACCCGGATCGCGCGCGAGATGCACGACGTGCTGGCCCACCGGATCTCCCTGCTCAGCCTGCACGCCGGGGCGCTGGAGTTCCGGCCGGACGCGCCACCGGAGGAGGTGGCCCGGGCGGCCGGGGTGATCCGGGCCAGCGCCCACGCCGCCCTGCAGGACCTGCGCGAGGTGATCGGGGTGCTGCGCGCGGAGGTCGGCGGGGCGGAGGTGGAGACGCCGGAACGCCCGCAGCCGACGCTCGCCGACGTACCGGCGCTGATCGGCGAGTGCCGGGCGGCCGGCGTACGGGTGAGCACCGAGGACCTGGTCGTCGAGCCGGCGACGGTGCCCGCCGCGGTCGGGCGCAGCGCGTACCGGATCGTGCAGGAGGGGCTGACCAACGCCCGCAAGCACGCCCCCGGCGCGGTGGTCCGGGTCCGGCTGGCCGGCCGGCCGGGCGACGGGCTGACCGTGGAGATCCGCAACCCGTGGCCGGTGGGGGAGCCGCCCGAGCCGGCCATCCCGGGGGCGGGCACCGGCCTGGTGGGCATCGCCGAGCGGGTCACCCTGGCCGGTGGCCGGCTGGCGTACGGGCGGGACCTGGCGGGCGACTTCAGGCTCGCCGCCTGGCTGCCGTGGCCGGCGTGACGGGGGAGGGCGCACCGGTCCGGGTGCTGATCGTCGACGACGACGCGCTGGTCCGCGCCGGGCTGTCGATGATCCTCGGTGGGGTGCCCGACGTCCGGGTGGTCGGCGAGGCCGCCGACGGCGCCGAGGTGCCGGCCGCGGTCGAGGCGTACGCGCCCGACGTGGTGCTGATGGACATCCGGATGCCCCGGGTGGACGGGCTGGCGGCGACCGAGGCGCTGCGGGCGCTGCCCCGGCCGCCGGAGGTGCTGGTGCTGACCACCTTCGACGCCGACGACCAGGTGCTGCGGGCGCTGCGCGCCGGGGCGGGCGGCTTCCTGCTCAAGGACACCCCGCCCGCCGAGATCGTCCAGGCGGTGCGCCGGGTGGCGGCCGGGGAGGCGACGCTCTCCCCGACGGTCACCCGCAAGCTGATCACCCACGTCACCGCCGGCGGGCCGGCCGGCCCGGATCCCCGCCGGGAGCGGGCGCTGCGGCTGCTCGACGGGCTGACCGGGCGGGAACGGGAGGTGGCCGTCGCGCTGGGGCAGGGCCGGACGAACGCGGAGATCTCCGCCGAGCTGTACATGAGCGTGGCGACGGTCAAGGCGTACGTGTCGCGGCTGCTGACGAAGCTGGAGCTGAACAACCGGGTGCAGGTGGCGCTGCTGGTGCACGACGCGGGCCTGGTCTGACGACGACACCCACCGCGTGGCGCGATTGAACTTTCGTCCGGTTCGGGCCGTACCACTGGCCGAGGATGCGCTGCGGCGATCAGCCGCAATCGCTGCCGAGCTGCGGGAGGCCTGCCGTGCGAGTTGGTGAGCAGTCGACGGATCCCATCGATCAGATCCTGGGCGAGGTGCCGGTGCCGGCGTCGCTGACACCGGAGGACGTCCGGCTCGCGGTCCGGGCGGTGGTGGTGCACGCCGCCGAGGAGTGGCCCAACGGGCCGCTGTGCCGCAACGACGGCGCGTCGTACCCGTGCCGCCTGCACCGCTGGGGCCGCCGCGTGCTGGAGACGCACGGGCTCAACGAGCGTCAGATCGACGCGCTGATCCGGCACGGCAACCCCTTCGTGCACGTGCCGTTCCCGTTCACCTTCAACGGTCCCGCCACCGCCCGGGGCGACCGGCCGGCCCCGGTCCACCCGGGCCGTGCCCCGACCGACCGGCCGGCCCACGGCCATCCGACGCGCGGCCAGACCGGCCGGGTCACCGCACCGGGAGTCCGGCCCGTCGTCCGGTCCGGTGGGCCCAGCCGTCCGGTGGCACCCCCCGCCACCGCGCCGCGCTGGCCCCGGGCGAGCTGAGCGGAGGTACGACCGCCCGCATCGCCCGGGCGCCACCTCGCCGGCCGGCCCGATGGTCCCCTACCCCCGGGCCGGCCGGCGATGTCCTCACCGACCGGTGTGCGCGACGTGGCGGCGTCCCACGGAGGGGGCACCGCCACGTCGGGTGGATCGTCCGGCTCAGCCGCCGCTGCTCACCCCGCAGTTCGGGGCGGACCAGGTGGTCCCGTTGGTCGTCCGGTCGCTGTTGTTCTCCCGCCGCGAGTCCACGTGCACGTGGGTGCTGTGGCCGGGGTACCCGGGGCCGAGGATCCCGCTGAACCCGTGGTTGCGCGAGGCCCGGGCGAGCTCGCACAGCGACCTGTTCCGCGAGGTCAGGTCGGCGGCGTTGCCGTAGAGGTGCTGGCTGTCCGACGCGCCGCCGACCTGGTTGTTGCAGGCGGTGCTGCGGAAACCGCTGGTGACGTTGATCGGCTGGTCGCCCAGCCCTCGGCGCAGTGCCTCCAGCTTCCACATGGTCCGCACCGCGTTGGCCCGGGTCTGGTCCGCCGACAGCGGGCCCCCGCTCCACCCGCCGCGGCCGCAGCCGTCGTCCAGCTCCGAGTAGCTGAAGTGCGCCGGGGTGCAGTCGTTGTCCTGCAACTGGTAGAGCTTGTTGAAGGTCTGCGGCCCGGCGATGCCGTCGCTGCGCAGCCCGTACGCCGTCTGGAACCGCTTGACCGCGGCGGCGGTCTCCGGTCCGTAGCGGCCGTCGATGCGGACGATCCCGCCGGCGCCGGCCCAACCGGCGACCCGGATCTGCAGCTGACGCACGTCGTTGCCGGAGCTCCCGGCGGAGAGGGTGCGTTGCCAGGTGTAACAGCCGTCGGCGTGGGCCGCTGGAGCCGCGACCACCGAGGCGATCGCGGCGCCCGGCAGTGCCAGGGCGAACGCGACGGCAGCTCGCTTCAAGGTGTTCACGCGCACAGAAGTCCTCCCGATAGGAGAGCGATTGAGGTGACCCGTCAGGACATCGACCGGAACGTCCCGCGCTTCTCACCCTGACAGTTCCGCTGCCGGTTGGTGGCGATTAATGAGAATTGTCCTCACGATCGGCCGTCCCTGGGCATTGCCTGTGAATTGCGGTGAATTGCGAAACAGCCATTCGGAGCAGACATCGCGGGATCGGAATGGACGACCCGGCAGGTCGGGAAGGTGACATCGGGGAGCCGGTGGGCACACTCCGGGTGATGTCGCCGCCCGGTCCCGGCCCGGTAACGTCAGGCGCGGCGGTGTGACGGGGGAGGTGGACGTGGCACGCGGTGGCGTCTTCTGCGTCGAGGGCCAGTGGCACCGGGACCTCAACGAGCGCGGCTCCGTGCTGCCCACCCTGGAGCTGCTGGAACGGCTCGGCCGGATCCGCTTCATCCACAAGGACGCGGCCACCCGGGACGAGCTCTTCTACTTCCTCGACCGCTGGCTGCTCAAGCAGTACGCCGACTACCGGGTCGGTTTCTTCGCCATGCACGGCGAGCCCAGCCGGCTCTGCCTCACCGACTGGGATTCCGTCGAGCTGACCGACGTGGCGCAGCGGATGGCCGGCCGGTGCGAGGGGCGCCGGCTCTATTTCGGCAGCTGTTCGGTGCTGCGGGCCTCCGATGCCGTGCTGCGCGACTTCCTCGAGGTCACCGGAGCGGCCCTGATCTGCGGTTTCACCCGCGACGTCGACTGGGTCGAATCGGCCGCCTTCGAAACCGTGCTGCTCGACGTGCTCGCCAACGGCCAGCGGCACAACGCCGCCGAGCTGCGGATGGGCTCGGCGCACTGGGCACCGCTCGCGGCGTACCTCGGTTTCCGGGTGATCTACGCCAACGGCCGCGCCTGGCGCCCGCCGGCCCGGCCCCGGGTCCCCGCCCAGGCGGCTCCCGGCGGGGTCGCCGACCGGGCCCGCTGACCCGCCCCGGCCCGCGGCCGGAGCACGCCCGCCCCGGCCTGGTAGAACCGACGCATGGCACGCACCATCGCGAGCAACACCCGGGTCGACCGGGACGCCCTGATCGAGTTCATCCGCCCGCGACACCGGGTCCTGCTGATGACCACCCGGTCCGACGGCCGGCCGCAGTCCTCGCCGGTCTCCTGCGGCGTCGACGCCGAGGGCCGGCTGGTCATCTCCACCTACCCGGAGCGGGCGAAGGCGGCCAACATCCGCCGCGACCCGCGCGTCTCCGCGTGCGTGCTCTCCGACGACTGGGACGGCCCCTGGGTGCAGGTCGACGGCACCGCCGAGGTGCTCGACCTGCCGGACGCCGTGGAGCCGCTGGTGGAGTACTTCCGCAGCATCTCCGGCGAGCACCCGGACTGGGACGAGTACCGGCAGGCGATGGTCCGCCAGGGCAAGTCCCTGATCCGGGTCACCATCGAGAGCTGGGGACCGATCGCCACCGGCGGCTTCCCGGCCCGGCTGGCCGACTGAGCCTCAGTACGCGGCGGTGAACCGCATGTTCTCGAAGCGCGGGTTCTCGATCTCGTCGACGATGGCGACCGCCAGATCCTCGTAGGTCAGCACCGAGCGGCCGCCCTCGTCGACCACCGGGTGCTCGGTGCCGGTGCGGTAGCGGCCGGTCCGCTCGCCCGGATGGAACTCCACCGGCGGCGGGGAGAGGTAGGTCCAGGTCAGCCCGTCGGCGGAGGACCGGTAGAGGGCGAGGGCGTCGGCCTGGCCCAGCGCCGCGTCCCGGTACTCGTCGGGGAAGTCCGGCTCGTCGAGGAGCGGCGTGTCGTTCGGCGTCAGCAGGGTCGCCCCGCCGCCGACGTGGATGAGCCGGGGCGGGTTCGGCACGTCCCGCAGGACGGTGACCAGGTTCTCCGCCGCGTCGCGCCAGAGCGCCCGTTCCCCGCCGCCGATCGCCACCACGATGACGTCGGCGTCGGTGGCCAACTCCCGGACGCTCTGCGCCGAGGTGGCGTCCCCGGTCACCACCTTCACCCCGGCGGGCAGCCAGGTGAGCGCCTCCGGGCGGCGGACCGCCGCCGTGACCCGGTGTCCCCGATCGGCCGCCTCCGTGACGATCCGCGAGCCCGCGGTGCCACCGGCGCCGTACACCACGACGTTGCTCATGCCGTCCAGGCTATGGACCGGTCCGGCCGTCCGTCGGCGGAACGGCTCAGTCGACCAGGGCGGAGTAGACCAGCTGGCGCAGCTGCGAGCGCAGCGGGTAGGTGCTCGACGGCATCAGCTGGGTGAACAGCAGCGCGGTGATCTCCTCCACCGGGTCGACCCAGAAGGCCGTGCTGGCCAGGCCGCCCCAGTAGTACTCGCCGACGCTGCTGGGCACCCGGGCGGGCACCGGGTCCTGCACCACGGCGAAGCCCAGGCCAAAGCCGATGCCGTCCAACACCGTCTCGGCGAACCCCTCCGGCTCGAACGACGCCAGGTCGCCGCCGCCGGGCAGGTGGTTGCGGGTCATGTAGCGCACCGTGCGGGGCGCGAGCAGGCGTACGCCGTCCAGCTCGCCGCCGCGCAGCAGCAGCTGGGTGAACCGGTGGTAGTCGGCGGCCGTGGAGACCAGCCCGCCGCCGCCGGAGAGGCAGTCGGGGCGGTTCAGCGCGGCGGCCCCGATCCGGTCGACGCGGACCGCCTGCCCGGTGCCGGGGTGCGGGGTGTAGAGGGCGGCGAGCCGCTTGGCGTCCGGCTCGTCGACCCACCAGCGGGTGTCGGTCATGCCCAGCGGGGTGAGGATCCGCTCGGTGAAGAACGCGTCCAGGCGCTGCCCGGAGACCACCTCGACCAGCCGGCCCAGCACGTCGGTGGAGACGCCGTAGTTCCAGCCGGTGCCGGGCTGGAACATCAGCGGCAGTCGGGCCATCCCGGCCGAGGCGCCGGCCAGGTCCAGCCCGGCCGGCACGCCCAGGTCGTAGCCGGCGGCGCGGTAGAGGGCGTCGACCACCGAGGCCTGCGCGAAGCCGTACGTCAGGCCGGAGGTGTGGGTGAGCAGGTGCCAGACCCGGATCGGCTCGATCGCCGGCACCGTGTACGGCTTGAGCGCCGAACCCTTGTCGAAGACCCGGACGTCGGCGAACTCCGGCAGCCAGCGGCTGATCGGGTCGTTCAGCTCGAAGTGGCCCTCCTCCCAGAGCATCATCGCCGCGACGGAGGTGATCGGCTTGGTCATCGAGTAGATGCGCCAGAGGGTGTCCCGCTCCACCGGCGCGCCGGCCTCCACATCCCGCATGCCGTACGTCGAGGAGTGGGCGATCTCGCCGCGGCGGGTGACCACGATCTGCCAGCCGGCGAGCCGACCGTCGTCGACGTACCGGCCGAAGTGTCGGTCGATGCGCGCGAGCCGCGCCGGGTCGAAGCCGATGAGGTCCGGGTCGGTAGTACGTGCCACGCTCACGTCGCCGAACCTACTAGTCGGTACGCCGGCGGCGGAAGGCCCACCGCCGCTGTCGGTGCCGCCGCATAGGGTGGTGCGATGCCCGAGCCGACCGAGGACGTCACCTTCCGCCAGCAGGACTGGTACGCCGAGGAACTGGTCGACCGGCACTTCGTCAACTGCGTCTTCCACGACGTCGACCTCACCGAGGCGGTCAGCCGGAACGCCTCCTTCACCGGGTGCACCTTCGGCAACGTGCGGTTCAACTCCTCCCGGCACGTCGACTCGGCCTTCACCCGTTGCGTGTTCCGGCGGTGCAACTTCTTCGAGGCGGAGTTCACCGGCTGCAAGCTCGTGGGCAGCACCTTCGACCAGTGCGACCTGCGGCCGCTGCGGGTCGCCGGCGGCGACTGGTCGTTCGTCGCGCTGCCCGGGGCGGACCTGCGCGGGGTGAGCTTCACCGACGTACGGATGCGGGAGGCCGACCTGACCGGGGCCAACCTGACCGGGGCGACGGTGACCGGCGTCGACCTCTCCGCCGCGCAGCTGCACGCCGTCCGGCTGGGCCGGGCGGACCTGCGCGGCAGCGACCTCACCGCGCTGGACCCGACGGCGGTCGAGCGGGCCGGCGCGGTGATCGACCCGGAGCAGGCGCTGGTGCTGGCCCGAGCGCTGGGCTTCGAGATCCGCTGACCCGCGCAGCCCGCAGCCGCAGCCGGGCGGCCGGCGCGCGCCGCAGTGCGCTTGGTGCGCTTCGTCGGTTTCGCGCCCGGGACAGCCCTGAAGTACCGTCATGTCGGTCGCCGGCGTGGACGTCCGGTTCGGCGAGGTGTGCGGCCTCCTGTTGGGTAGCGGGGGAAACCGGCGCTGGCCTGGTTGATCTTCGTCGAGGCGCGGCGCGGCGAAGCGGTCTACCGCCCGGACGGCATTACTGATAGGAAAGTTTCCGTTACTACCGCTTGGTAACGAACTGGAAACGCCCCTGCCCCCGCAGGTGGCGCAAGAGGCCGTTCGGATGAAAACGTGAGGCGGCTCACGCAGCGACCCCGGGACCGCCGCGCGGGCGCGACCGTGGGTGGGGAGAGCGGAGAAGCGGTGACGGACGACGAGCCGAGACGGACGGGATGTGACCGGGGCCTGAGCACGGCACGTCGGATCGCCCGGCACCGGCAGCGTCGTCGGTGGACCGTCGAGGCGCTGACCGCCGTCGTCTGCCTCGCCGCGCTGGTGGCGTACCTCAGCATCGATCCGGAGCCCGAGCCGCGCGGCGAGGGCGCGGCGCTGCCCGGCGCGGCCTCCACGCCGGCCGGCCGCCCGACCGGCCTGCCCGGCCAGGTGACCGAGGCCGGGGTCGCGTCGCCGGGGCTGAAGCCCCGGCAGCGCCCACCCACGCCCCCACCGTCGCCCTCGCTGACCCCGACGCCGGCGCCGCAGCCGACGGCGCCGCTGTTCAGCGTGGCCCGGGCCGACGTGCCGGCCATGGTGGACCTGACCCACCTCGGCACCCGGGACTGGGTGCACTGGGGGCTGCGCGGCCCGGACTCCGTCGTCCGCAAGCGCGGGGGCTCGGGCGAAATCCGCGACGAGGGCGGGCCGGGCGCGCGGAGCAGCTACGACACCGACCCGGAGCTGTTCGGCTGGCGCGACGGCGCCCCGGTGCAGGGCGAAGGTGGCACCTCGACCGGCATCCACACCTGCGACGTCGGCAACGGGTTCCGCCTCGCCGTGCTCGGCAGCGGCGAACTCCGCACCGTGCACCTCTTCGCCGGACTCTGGATGGCCCGCGGCCGGCTCGACGTGCGCCTCTCCACCGGCGGCCCGACCAGCACCCTGCGCCTGGAGGACCCGCACACCAACCACAGCGCCCAGTTCGTCGTCCGGTTCCGGGTCGCTGCGGGGCAGAAGCTGCTGATCTCCTGGACCAACGAGGAGACCTTCAACGACTGCGGCAACGTCGCCCTGCGCGCGGTCGCCCTGCGCTGACCCGGTTCGCCGGCTCTGGCGCGGCGGGCCGGAGTAGCGTGGGCGCGACGACGGCGACGAGGCGCGGGAGGCGGGCCGTGACGGCGAGCGAGCAGGTGCTGGACAGCCCCGAGGGCTGGGTGGCCGACCACATCCGACGGTACGTCGAGACCGGCGGCGAGCAGGGGCACGAGTGGCGGCCGGGCGTCTTCACGCTGCTGCTGACCACCCGTGGTCGCCGCAGTGGCAAGCTGCGCCGGACCGCGCTGATCTACGGCCGCGACGGCGACGACTACCTGGTCGTGGCCTCGCAGGGCGGCGCGCCCCAGCATCCGGCCTGGTACCTGAACCTGCTCGCCGATCCCGAGGCCGAGGTGCAGGTGGGCGCGGAGACCTTCGCGGTGCGGGCGCGGACCGCCGGGCCCGAGGAGAAGCCCCGGATGTGGCGGACGATGACCGACATCTGGCCGGCGTACGACGGCTACCAGACCAGGACCGACCGGGAGATCCCCGTGGTGGTGCTGGAGCGGGTCTGATTCTTACCCGCGAGGTAATCGACGGGCCACGGTGACCGGCGCAGAATCGTCCCCAATGGCCCGGCGACACGCGCCGACCCCACGGGGAGAGACGACGCGACCCGGCACCCGTTCTCAGCAGGCGATCGGCTTCACCCAGGAGCACTCCAGCCCCTCGGGCGCGCGCGGCGCGTCGGGTGCCACCGGCGGCGCCACCCGCGCGGTGCTCACGCTCTTCTCGGTGTACGACGCCAGCGCGATGGCGATCTGGTCCTCCAGCCCCTTGACCGACGAGGCCAGGTAGTTGTTGAGCACCACGGAGAAGGCGAGCACCCGGCCGTCGGCGTCGGTGACGTAGCCGGAGAGGCCGGAGACCCCGGTCAGGCTGCCGGTCTTGGCGTGCACGTTGTTCGCCGCCGGCGTGTTGCGCATCCGGCTGCGCAGCGTCCCGCCGACGAAACGCTCGGCGTTGCCGGCGATCGGCAGGGCGGCGTACCAGTCGGCGAACCAGGGCTCGGCGCGGACCGCGGCGAGCAGGGCGACGAACTCGGCCGGCGGGATGAGGTTGCGCCGGGACAGCCCGGAGCCGTCGCGCTGGCGCAGGGTGCCGGTGTCCATGCCGGTGTCGGCGACGTACTCGCTGATCGCCGTCAGCCCCGCCGACCAGGTGCCCGAGCCGGAGATGACCCGCCCGATCTCCTTGGTGAGTACCTCGGCGTGCCCGTTGTTGGACAGCTTCAGGAACGGCACCATCAGCTCGGCCAGGGTCATCGAGTCGTGCCGGGCCACCGGTGCCGCGTCGTCCGGGGTGGCCCGGCCGAGCACGGTACGCCCGAGCACCCGCACGCCGTGGCGGCGCAGCGCGGCCCGGAAGACGTCGGCGGCGTACCCGGTCGGCTCCCAGACGGTCATCCAGTCGCTGGACGGCGCGTCGCCGACGGCGATCTGGCCGGTGACCACCACGGTGTTGGTGCCGTGCTCCCGTTCGAAGGTGATCGTGGTGTCGCCCTCGGCCACCGTCTCGGCCCGGTTGTCGATCCGCACGTAGCCGTTGGGCGGCGTCATGGTGATCGTCGGCGGGGCGCCCGCGCTCGCGGCCGGGGCGGCGTGCACGATCACGTTGCCGGCATCGTAGTCGGTGTCCGGGGCGACGGTCAGCGCCGAGACCTGCGCCGCGTAGTAGTACGACTCGTCGTCCCACGTCCAGTCCGGACCGAGCCGGGTGCGGTCGTAGCGGGTGTCGTCGGCGACCAGGTTGCCGGTCACCACCCGTACGCCGTCCGCGGCCACCTCGGCGGCGAGCGCGTCGTAGTCGGCGGCGAGCATCGTCGGGTCGCCGCCGCCGCGCAGGTAGAGGTCGCCGGAGACCAGCCCGGCCCGGCGCTGCCCGGTGGAATGCACGTCGGTGGTGAACCGGTGCCCCGGGCCGAGCAGTTCCAGCGCCGCGGTCGAGGTGAGCAGCTTGGTGTTGGAGGCGGGGATCAGCCGGCGATCACCGTTGCGGTCGTACAGGGTCTGCCCGGTGGCGGTGTCCACCACGACCACGCCCGCCTGCGCCCCGGTGAGCCGGGCGTCGGCGAGGATCGCGTCGATGGTGGCGTGCAGCCGGGTGGCCGCCGGGGTCGGCGACTCGGCGGTGGCGGGGAGGGCGCCGGCGGCGGCCGCGGTGGCGGCGAGCGTCGCCAGCGCCAGACTCCGGGTAAAGAGACGACGATGCATGCCCCGACGCTGTCATGGAGATTTCCGCCAGGCAAGACTCCCCACCGAAAGTTTTTTCCGGATCTCGGTCCGGGTGCGGCGGGGCGACGGCTGACCGGCCCCGGCCACCTCGCTCCCAGCGTACGGCGACAGCGGCGCTGAGGAGCGGAAACGCCGCAGGCGCGGGGGCGCTCCCACAGAGCGCGCTCTATTTGACGGACGCCCGCCCAGGGGGCACCGTGGGTGAGGGGGCCGCGCGATGCGCCCCGATTCGCCGGGCGACGACCGATTCGCCGTCAGGTGCGCGCTTCGCAACTCCGCGCG